>CAVZHN010000019.1:0-5126 GCA_963775095.1 uncultured Alphaproteobacteria bacterium | reverse complement strand
GACGTCAATCTAAGCCGGGGCTGCCGTCTTCGCTCCAGCCGCGCAGCACGTGTTGGATGCGGGGGTCGGGGATGGAGGTGTAGTGCGAGGAATGTGCCCGGTTCATGGTGACGACATCGGGCACGATGCTGCCGCGCATAACCGGAATAGTCCGTGGCGATGCGAATGCCGCCGGGGCTTTCGATCAGAAATGTCGAATGCCCGAGATACTCGATCCGCACTTCACCCTCGGCCAGCGCCGCCGGAACGACAACCGGCCCGGTTTGGTTGGAAGCGACCGCCAGACACTCCGCCGCCATGGCGCGGGCGGGCATAGCGCACGATCATCAAGCACGCCAGGGAGATGAAGCAGCATCGCAAACACCCATGCGAAAGATGCGATGAACCTACACCACCATGGCGGATTTGTGGAGTTCGGCGCTTAGACTACCGCGGCGATTCCATGTGCAGCATCCATCAACATTAGACTGGCTACAGCGCGGCCGCACCCCGCCCCATCACTGGTTTTGATTGCCCAACTTTGTTACCGGCGCAGGAACGGGGATGGTAACGCCGCTGCCATTCGGGAAATAAACAATGCTCAGGCTGGCGCGACCTGATGAACGCGCCCGAGCCAATTTCTTTGGCGAGGACGCTCACCGTATGGCTTCCGCCAGATACCGGCACCACCACAGTCATGGAACCAGTTTGAGCATTAAGCGAATTCAACGTCAGACGTTGAAACTTCAAAGCCCTGTTCATCCGCCCAGACTTGCTTTGTATCCACCTTCAGATTCAGGCTCGTTCTGCCGTTACCCAACAGCGATTCGTCGTCCTCTATGTTTACGGAGGCTGAGATCAATAACACGCCCTTTGCGGGCACCCGGAATGTACGCGAAAGTATCGGAACATAGGTGTTGGAAGCGAAGTCGTCGATAAAGTTGGAAGTCGACTTACCGAAAGCCTTGGGGCCTGCGGCCGAAGCCGGCGTTGCCATCACCGCGAAGGTCATTGCTGCGAAAACAGCGCATTGTGAAACTCGGAATAAACTGGTCATGGATGCAGTGATTGTCACCTTAAACTCCTTTGCTGTTGCGAAGTCGAAAGAAGATGCCCACTCTACCGGCAAACTAACACGGCGCTCGTATTCTGCCAAGCTCCTGCGAAACTGTGATAGGACCAAAACTACTCAAATAAACTCGACACGCTTTCTTCGCGCGACGTGCGGCCGATGGCTTCGCCCAACAGCGAGGCAATGGGGATGACCCGGATGTTGCGGGCGATCTTCACCGCTTCGGTGGGCTGGATCGAGTTGGTGATCACCAGGTTCTTGAGCTTCGACGAGGTAATGCGCGCCACCGCCCCGCCCGACAATACGCCATGGGTGATATAGGCGGTGACGTCTTTCGCACCCTCGGCCAGCAGCGCTTCGGCGGCGTTCACCAGCGTTCCGCCCGAGTCGACAATGTCGTCGATGAGGATGCACGATTTGCCCTCGACGTCGCCGATGATGTTCATGAATTCCGATTCACCGGCCCGCTCGCGGCGCTTGTCGACGATGGCCAGCGGCGTATCGAGGCGCTTGGCCAATGCCCTGGCGCGCACCACGCCGCCAACGTCGGGCGATATCACCACCGTATTCTGCATGTCGTAGTGCGCCTTGATATCGCGCACGAACACCGGGCCCGCGAACAGGTTATCGGTCGGGATATCGAAGAACCCCTGGTTTGCCCGGCGTGCAAATCAACGTGAGCACCCGGTCGGCGCCCGCCCGGGTGATGAGGTTGGCAACGAGCTTCGCCGAAATCGGCGTGCGCGGACCAGGCTTCCGGTCCTGGCGGGCATAACCGAAATACGGCAGCACCGCGGTCACGCGCTTGGCCGAGGAACGTTTCAGGGCATCGATGATGATGAGCAGTTCCATCAGGTGGTCGTTGGCCGGAAAGGACGTCGATTGCACCACGAACATGTCCTGTCCGCGAACGTTTTCCTGGGTTTTCACGAACACTTCCATGTCGTTGAAGCGCTTCACCACCGCCTTGACGATGGGCAGATTGAGATACGAGCAGATGCCTTCGGCCAGCGGACGGTTGCTGTTGCCCGCGACGATCTTCATCATGGTCAAGGTCCCCTGCTCTCTCGCGTGTGGCGCGTCTATATCAACCGGGCGGCATCAATGCAAACCCGCCTTTGCCTCATCCACAGGGTCCACGAATTTCCAAAAACCCAGCAATAGCATTCACATGAAGCATCGATCCGGATCACGGTGCGGCGGTTGACGAGGACCGCGAACAGGATCAGCGTCTCGCCCGTGCCGGCGCGGATATCATCAGGCGAAAGGAACCAAAGGCATGCTCATCGATGACCTGGCAAAGGCGCTGGCCTTCACTCTGTTAACCGCCGCGCTGTGGTCCCCACACCGGCGGGTGCCGCCGGTGGCGGCCGGACGGCGACATGGTCCGCCGATGGCCACCAGGTCATTGCCTTGCGCGGCGGCAAGACCACGGCGGCGCCAGCCAGGCCGCGTGATGTGGCGGCGAAGTTCATTGCGGCCAATGCCGCCCTTCTCGGCCTCAGCACGGCAAACCTCAAACTTGCGTCTGAACGCGAGAGCCTCGGCGGCACGCACGTGACCTACGAGCAGCAGGCCGACGGCTTGCCGGTGTTTGAAGGCGCCATCGACATTCATGTCAACGCTAGGGGCCAGGTGTTCCTGGTGACCAGCAACGCCGTGACCGACGCCGGCGCTGCGGCGTTGCGCGTTGCTCCGGGAATTTCGCCGGCCATTGCGGCAGCCAAGGCGGCAAGCCACGGCTCGGGCCTGTTCGACAAGACCGGCACGATCGAATTCGCCCTGCCCGCCGCTGCAACGCCAGTCCTCGGACTGTTGCGCCTGAAGTCCGGCGTCAAACTGGTTTACGCCGTGAAGGCCGGGCCGGTGACACGCTACGTCGATGCCGCAACCGGTGCGGTGCTTCTCACCCGCAGCGCAATTCTGAGCGCCACCGGCAGGGGCAAGGTGTTCATCCCGAACCCCACGCATACATTGAACAATGGTTCGCTGGCTGATCGCAACGACGCCGACTATCCCGCCGTCGGCAACGCCTATCGCATCCGCGATCTCAAGAACATCAGGCGGAAGAACGGCCGCTATCATCTGCGCGGCCCCCATGTGAGAACCGTTGACTTCAGTAAATCGCTTCTCGAAACTTGCGGTTTCGGCGTTTTTCATATTGGCCTGCCGCCGAAATCCCGGACTGATTTGAAGTTCAAGTACAACCGCTCACAGCCCAACTTCGAACACACGATGGTCTACTACACCATCGACACCAGCCAGCGCTACATCAAGAGCCTTGGGTTCGCTAACATGCTCAATACCCCGGTGCGCGTCGATGCCCACGCCCTCAATATCGACAACTCATTCTACTGCGGATCACCGGTGGGCGCTGGATACATTGCTTTCGGCGATGGCGGCGTTGATGACGCCGAAGATGCCGACATCGTGCTGCATGAATATGGCCATGCCTTGCAGGATGCCGCATCCAACGGCAAGTATGGCTTCGACAGCGAAGCCGGCGCCATGGGCGAAGGCTTCGGCGACTATTGGGCCTATGGGCCGGAAACCACCCCGGCCAACTGGGCCAATTGCTTCGGCGATTTCGATTCCGAAGGGTTCTGCTGGCGAAGGCTGGATGAGAACATCGTCTATCCCGCGGGTTATGTTGAAGTCCACGCCGATGGCCGCATCTGGTCGCAAGGCCTGCGCGATCTGCACACCGCTTTGGACCGCGCCACAGCCGCCAAGCTGATCCTCGAAAGTCACACCCTCGTGCCCGTCAATCCGAGTTTTGATGAGGGCCTGCAAGCCATCATCGACGCCGACGACGCCCTCTTTGGCGGTACGCACACATCAGCCATCTGCACCGCCTTCGCGCCACGCGGCATCGTCGCGGGTGTCTGCGCACCTCCGTGATGCGGCCTAACGGTACCGCTTGATCAGATCGAAAATACCGGTGGCCGCGGCTTCCGCCACCATCAGCGCCGCGTCAAAACCAAGACAGAATAATTCACGCCACTGTCTGTCGTATAACCGGCAACCAGGCGATTGGGTTTGCCGTTGGCATCCCTCGAACTCGCCTCGACTGCAAAGATTGCTGGATAGTTTGTGGGGCCGCTGACGTCCAGGAAGTTGCCCGTGCCGCGGCATGTACTGCCAGACAGTGTGGAAATGGTGAACTTGTTGGTGGTAAAGTAGAATGCACCGTTGGTGATGGAGGTCGCTAGCGAAGTGCCACCAGCATCTAAGGTCCACAGCCCGTTTAGGCTCGCCTTCGAACAGGCGGCTTGGGCGGAGGTTGCCGTCAGGCCAGCGAAGGCCAATATCGCAAAAATCCGTTTCATCGGTTTTCTCCAGTTATCCCCATGGGGGAAATTCAAGTTATAATGCAAGACGTATGCTGCGCCGGTTGGTCTTGAGCGAACCAGCAAACATGATCCAAGCTGTCATCGCCAATCGCTCCGGCACTTGACGTCGTCACTTTCTGACCAGTTGCTGTGTTACCGTAATAGGACCCGAGAAGATCGAAATCGTCAGCATGTTCGGTTTTGCCGTGGAAGTCGACTTGACGCTCTCGCTCGTCACAAGTATCGGCAGGACCGATGGGGCGGTACCAAACGTTCCAGCGCCCTTGCAGTTGCTGCCGAATGTAGAGATCGTATAGGGCGTGCCACTCACCGTGAATGCGCCGCCGGAAATGGTAACAGCCGGGCCGCTGCTACCACTGATCGGATAGATAACCCAGTTTCCGCTGAGTGCCGCTTTCGAGCACTTCGCTTCGGCAGCCGTTGCCAAAGCCAGAAAGAGTGATGCACCGAGTAAGAGCTGTTTCATGTTGAACTCCATGTGTTTGTGTTCCTGCGCGTTGCCGGCAAAGCTACCGCCGTCAGCAGGAAAGTTGTTTTGGCTGGCCGCGGCCTGCGTGTCGGCCATTGCGCCCGGCATATTGCGTCTATCAAAGCCGCGTCATGTTCACGATGAACTCCTGCGGCCCGACATTGAAGCGGACCACGACCAGGTTTGGCTTCACTGAAGTCGCGGAATTCACAAGCTCACTTGTGACAGTCGCTGGTACTGCGACAAACGAACT
>CAVZHN010000018.1:0-5686 GCA_963775095.1 uncultured Alphaproteobacteria bacterium | reverse complement strand
GCCGCAGGACGGCGAGTAAGCATCACTCCCTGACCGGCACGGTGTAATTGAGCGGCATGCGGCCGCCATCGACATAGATGGTCTGGCCGGTGACATAGCTGGCGTCGTCGGAGGCGAGGAAGGCGGCGATGGCCGCCACCCTTCCACTTCGCCGGGACGGCCCAGAGGCGTGCGCGACATCACCCGCTTGCGGTCTTCGGCGGTTGCCACGACGGCGGCGAACATGCCGGTGCGGATCGAACCCGGGCCGATCGCGTTGACCCGGATGCCGTAGGCGGCCAGCGAAATGAGTCGATGTGGTGAGCTGCGCCACGCCGCCTTTCGAGATGCAATAGGGCACGATGGTCGGGATGGCGAAGGTGTCGTTCAGCGACGACATGTTGACGATGGCGCCGGGCTTTCGGCCGGCCTTCACCTGCTTCACCATTTCGCGGGCCAGGCCTGCAGCATCAGAAAGCTGCCCTTGAGATTGACGCCGAGCACGCGGTCGTAATCGGCTTCCGAAAGTTCGAGAAAATCGCCGACCACGGAAATGCCGGCGTTGTTCATGAGGATATCGACGGCGCCGAAGGTTTTAACCGTGTGCTGCACCAGGGCCTGCACATCGGCGGATTTGGACACGTCGCAATGGACATAGGTGGCGCCGATCTCCTTCGCGGTGGCGTGGCCCTCTTCATCGAGGACATCGGAAATCACCACGGTGGCGCCTTCGGCGATAAAACGCGCGGCGATGGCGCGGCCAATGCCGCGGGCGGCGCCAGTGACGATGGCGATACGGTTCTGCAGTTTCACGGAGAGGCTCCTATTCGGGGGAAGTCACGCCCTGATCGGGATCGAACACGATCGAGGCAAAGCGCACGTGGCGGGGCCGCGACAGGATGAACAGCGCGGTTTCGACGATGTCGCGGTTGGTGGTGCGGCTGTCGGCATCGCGCGCGGTGTTCCACTGCACTTCGTTGAGGGGCGAGATGTCCTTGATCCAGCCGGGGAACAGGGCGTTGACGCGGATGGGCCGTGCCTTGCAGTTCCTGGCGGAGGCCCTCGCTCATGCCGGCCTGGCCATGTTTGGCGGCATAATAGGCGACGGAGGCGGTCGTCAGCTGGGTGTTGGGGATGCCGGAGATCGAGACAATGTTGAGAATGTCTCCGGCGCCGGATTTTTCGAGCAGCGGAATGAGGCCGCGGGTGAACAGCAACGTGCCGGTGACAATGCCGGTGATGGTCTGGCTGATCGCCAGGGCATCATTGTCGTGGAGTTTGCCGGGCAACCACTGGGCGGCGTTGTTGATGAGGATGTCGAGTGGCGTTCCCTCGTCGCGCATCTTCTTGGCGTAGAGGGTGACGGCGCTGACGTCGGCCATGTCGAGGGTCACGGTTTCGGGGCGCTTGCCGGTGCGGAGCCTGATCGATTCGGCGAGGGACGTGAGATTCTCGATGTTGCGGCCGGTGAGGATGAGGTCTGCGCCCTGGTCGGCAAGACAAACGGCCAGGGCCGCGCCGAGGCTGCGGCCGGCGCCGGTGATGAGAACGCGTTTTCCCTTGAAGGACATGCGCGCATTAACTCAGAACGTGTCTGCCGCGTCAACCTTCTGGCGAACATCGCAATGATTAAAGCGGCAATCAACCGTGAGGCCGAGGGCCAGCGGCAGACTGGTCAATCCGGCGGCGAAACCGATGAGCGGCGGGCCGGCGAGAAACCGGAATAACCCAGAGTGGTGACGGCGGCGATGCCATGGCCCGGCGGATCGGGTTCGAGCCTGCCGCCGCCGGCAAACAGCACGGGCGCAATGTTGCCGATGCCGAGGCCGGCAAAGATGAAGGCGAGAATGGCGAGCCAGGGCGAAGGGGCCAGCAGGGCGGCGGCGGTTCCCGCAGCGGTCAGCAGTGAACTTGCCAGCACCAGCCGGATGGCGCCGAATTTCAGGCGCAGAAAATCGCCGGAGAAACGCGCCACCGTCATGCCGCCCTGATAGAAGCCGAAGGCGAGGGCGGCGAAGCTCGCTTCAATGAAAAATTTCTCGCGCAGCATGATGGCCGCCCAATCGAGAATCGAGCCTTCCACCATGAGGGCGAGAAAACACAAGAGGCCGAGGCCAATGGTGGCGCTGTTTGGCCAGGCGAAGTGCGAGCCCGGGGCGCCCTTGTCGGCATCATCGGGAAGCAGGTAACGGCTGGCGGCCAGCATCAATACGAGGCTGGTGAGGCTCGATATGAGCGCCTGGACCAGGGGGCCGAAGGCCTGCAGCAGGCCGGCGCCGGCGAAGGCCCCGAGAGCGCCACCGAGGCTGAAACCGCCATGGAAAATCGACATGGTGGGAAGCTTCAGGTGCTTCTCCACGGCGATGCCGTGGGCATTCATGGCGACGTCCATGCTGCCGATGGCGGCGCCCATGGCCAGCCCGGCCAGAACGAAGGTGGCAAGCGTTGGCGCGGAGAGCGGGCCAAGAAAGGTGATGCAAAACAGAATGCCGGTCACCAGCGTGATCCTGGCGCTGCCGAACCTGCTGATCAACGGGCCGGCCAGCGGCATGGCGACAACCGCACCGGCGGCGAAAGCCAGCAGCGCCAGGCCAAAGGTTGCCAGGCCAACGTCCAGCCGTTCCTTGGCGAGGGCGATATGCGGCACCCAGGCGCCAACCAGCATGCCATGGGCAATGAAGATCGTGATCACGGCCCAGCGGGCCGTGCTGGCATTGTCTGTGGTCATCGAACTCCCCGTGTGGGGGCGCTCAATAGCCGATTGCATGGACCCGTGCCATGCTGCATTCTTGCATGACTGATCCGAGGTTGGGGAACGGCGGTTCAGCAGAACATTGAGTTTTGCGGGGATATTGCCATGACCCAAGACGCGGTGGCCGGCGTGAAGCGGCCGATTGCGATCAACACCATTACCTACAACGATGTCGCCAAGGCGCTGCGTGAGGGATTGCGCGATTTCCAGAAGGCGCCGCTCTACGGCCTGTTCTTCGGCCTGTGCTATGCGGCTTTCGGGTGGTTCATCCTGCTCTTGCTGTTTCGCTACGATGCCGGGGCCTATGGCTATCCGCTGATGACCGGCTTCGCGCTGGTGGCGCCGTTCGCGGCGGCCGGGCTCTATGAAATTTCGCGGCGGCTGGAAAAGGCACGAAACACTGAGCTGGGGCGCGGTGCTGGGCTGCATTTTCGGGCGGGGCGGCAAGGCCATTGGCATTATGGCGGTGGTGACGACCTTCGCCTACATCATCTGGCTCGATATCGCGGCGGCACTCTATGTGATGTTCTTCGGATTGAAACCCCTGCGCATGCCGGGGCTGATCGAGGCGATTTTGACGACGCCCACGGGTTTCGTGTTTTTCGCGGTGGGCAATGTGGTGGGGGCAGTGATCGCTTTCCTGGTGTTTTCGATCATGGTGGTGTCGCTGCCCATCGTGTTCGACCGCCAGGTGGATTTCGTGACGGCGATGATCACTTCGGTCAAGTCGGTGATCGCCAACCCGAGGCCGATGCTGTTGTGGTGCGCCATCATCGGCGTGCTGCTGGGGCTGTCGCTGCTGTCGGTGTTCCTCGGGCTGATTGTGGTGCTACCGATTCTGGGGCATACGACGTGGCACTTGTATCGCCGGGTTGTTGATTGAGGAGGACGCCCATGAAAGACGTTCGCATTGCTTCGCCGATGTTTCTCGACCGGCTGTCGGGTGCGGTCGCCGCCATGCGGGAGCCGGGGGATGTGGTGATTGCCGCTTTACCGGCAGCAGGCGAGCAGATCGACAGGGTGGCGCCCATTCATCGGGAACTGGCGGAAACGGTAACCAAAACCTTGAATGGCGGAGAGCGGCCCTTCGCCGTGCTGGGCGACTGTTGCCAGGTTATTCCCATGATGGCGGGGATCGAGCGCGCCGGTCTCAAGCCTGCTCTTATCTGGCTCGATTGCCATGGTGATTTCAATACCTGGGAGACAACGCCATCGGGATTTCTCGGTGGCATGCCGCTGGCGATGCTCACGGGGCGCGGCGACCAGCGGATGATGCAGGCGGTGGGGCTTCAGCCGATTGCCGATCAACGCGTGGTGCTGAGCGATGGCCGCGATCTCGATCCCGGGGAACGGCAGCTGGTGGAAGGATCTGGCATCCGACTTCATCCCGGATGTCCTGTCGCTGGAGTCAAGGACCTGCCCGCTGGCCCGCTCTACCTGCATTTCGACAGCGACATCATCGATGCCAGGGAAGCACCGGCTTTCCTTTATCCTGCGGTGGGCGGACCGACGGCTAGCGAAATGGCGGATAAGCTTTCCGCCATCATGGCCACGGGACGGGTCGTGGCGGTATCGACCACGGTGGGTTGGAATGTGGAGCAGGATGCCGACGGCAAAACCGAAGCTGCCGTGCGCAAGGCGATGAAGGGTATCGACCAGTGAGCTACGTGGCCTCGTAGCTGAAGCCGTAGAGTTCAACGGTTTGGCCGGTACTGGCGCGCTTCAGTTCGACGCGCATGAGATAGAAGAAGTCTGCGGTAATGACGGGAACCGGATTGCCAACGGTCGATGTTACGCCATTGGTGGCGGGCGCCGTATTGGAGTTGAATTGTAACGTTGTAGTCTTGTTGCCAAGGCCCTTCGCCACGCCAATCAACATGATCTTCACTTGCCCCGTTGCGGCAGCGCCACCGGAGTTGCGATAGGTCGCGACAATTGCGATGCCAGGAAGGTCAGCATCGAGAAGTTCGGCCTGGCTCATGTGGCAATGGAGCACGATGGTGCCGGTCTTGCCGGGCTTGAATGAAACCTTGTTGGCCGAGACCTTGTAGGGTCCGCTGACAGGAATGCATGAAGCCGCGGCAACTTGCGGCGTAACGGCATTGGCCGGAATTGCTGCAATACCGAGGGCGCCAATTGCAATTGCGGCGGTGAATACGCGTTGCATGCTACACTCCTTCAAGTGTTGAATGCCGCTCTTGATTTCAACCTATAACAGGCTCCGCTTCGCGTCAATCGAGGTTGTTAGAAACCGACAACAGTGAAGCTGTGGAACTCCACCACCTTGCTAGCGTTGGATCTGCTCAGTTCAATTTGAATGCTGTAGCTGAAATTGTCCGAGTTGAGAGTTGGAAAGTTGACCGGACTAAATTGGGCATCGTAGGTCGTTTCTGCGAAATCGTTGGAGTTGAAGAGTGAGCTGACGGAGACGGCGCCCGTCGCGGAGTTGGCAACGAACAACTTGGCCTTGACTGAAGCGGAGCTGCCAGTGCCGCTTGAATCTCGATATTTCATCACCAGCCGCTTGGTGGCGGCGGCACCTGACACCGCCCCTGAATTCAGCGGGCAGGCAAGTACGATCTTGCCTGTGGTTCCAGTCTTGAAGCGCACCTTTGTGGTGGAGATCTTGGCGGGGCCGCTGATTTTCTGGCAGGCGGCAACGGTTGTCGCCGGAAATGCGTTCTGTGCCGCGGCGTGTTGCGAAGTAGCGAGTAACAGGACCGCCGCCGCGCTGTGAAGCCGCCAGACCATCTTTGGTTCCTCGTTCGAAAACCCCACGGAAATCATGCCGCGATTGAGAGTTATGTGCAAGGGGTCGGCTAGCCCGCCATCCCCTTGGCATTTGGCGCAACCATCATGGCGCATTCGAAACCGAGGCCGGGGGCCGGTTAATAGCCTCTTAACGCGGCTCCGCCATAGTTTTCCGGTTTTCGAACGGGACAGTGGACATGGATA
>CAVZHN010000017.1:0-6506 GCA_963775095.1 uncultured Alphaproteobacteria bacterium | reverse complement strand
GGGCGTGGTGGTGCCGCAGGACGGCGAGTAAGCATCATTCCCTGACAGGCACGGTGTAGTTCAGCGGCATGCGGCCACCATCGACATAGATGGTCTGGCCGGTGATGTAGCTTGCGTCATCGGAGGCGAGGAAGGCGGCGATGTCTGGCGACCTCTTCCACCTCGCCGGGGCGGCCCAGGGGGGTTCGCGACATCACACGCTTGCGATCTTCGGGGGTTGCCACAACGGCGGCAAACATGTCGGTGCGGATGGAGCCGGGGCCGATGGCGTTGACGCGGATGCCGTGGGCGGCGAGCGAGATTGAAGTCGATGTGGTGAGCTGAGCGACGCCGCCCTTTGAGATGCAGTAGGGCACGATGGTGGCGATGGCCAGGGTGTCGTTTACCGACGACATGTTGATGATGGCGCCGGGCTTTCTGCCGGCCTTTGCCTGCTTTACCATTTCTCGTGCTGAGGCCTGCAGCATGAGGAAGCTGCCCTTGAGATTGACGCCGAGAACGCGGTCGTAGTCGGCCTCGGAGAGGTCGAGGAAGTCGCCGATCACTGAAATGCCGGCGTTGTTCACGAGAATGTCGATGGCGCCGAAGGTTTTTGCGGTGTGCTGAACGAGGGCTTGCACATCGGCGGATTTCGATACGTCGCAATGGGCATAGGTAGCGCCGATTTCGGTTGCGGTGGTATGGCCCACTTCGTCGAGGACATCGGAAATCACCACGGTGGCGCCTTCGGCAACAAAGCGCGTGGCGATGGCGCGGCCAATGCCGCGGGCGGCGCCAGTCACAATGGCGATGCGGTTCTGCAGTCTCACTTAGCGGCTCCTATTCGGGGGAAGACACGCCCTGATCGGGATCGAACACGATCGAAGCAAAACGCACGTGACGGGGCCGCGACAGGACGAACAGCGCGGTTTCGACGATGTCGCGGTTGGTGGTGCGGCTATCGGCATCGCGCGCGGTGTTCCACTGCACTTCGTTGAGGGGCGAGATATCCTTGATCCAGCCGGGGAACAGGGCGTTGACGCGGATGGGCCGGCCCTGCAGTTCCTGGCGGAGGCCTTCGTTCATGCCGGCCTGGCCGTGTTTGGCGGCATAATAGGCGACCGAGGCGGTGGTCAGCTGGGTGTTGGGGATGCCGGAGATCGAGATAATGTTGAGAATGTCTCCGGCGCCGGATTTTTCGAGCAGCGGAATGAGCCCGCGGGTGAACAGCAGCGTGCCGGTCACAATGCCGGTAATGGTCTGGCTGATCGCCAGGGCATCATTGTCGTGGAGTTTGCCGGGCAGCCACTGGGCGGCGTTGTTGATGAGAATGTCGAGTGGCGTTCCCTCGTCGCGCATTTTCTTGGCGTAAAGCGTTACGGCGCTGACGTCGGCCATGTCGAGGGTCACGGTTTCAGGGCGCTTGCCGGTGCGCAGACGGATCAATTCGGCGAGGGACGTGAGATTCTCGATGTTGCGGCCGGTGAGGATGAGTTCTGCTCCCTGGTCGGCGAGACAAACGGCCAGGGCCGCGCCAAGGCTGCGGCCGGCGCCGGTGATGAGAACGCGTTTTCCCTTGAAGGACATGCGCGCATTAACTCAGAACGTGTCTGCCGCGTCAACCGTTCTGGCAAATGCCGCAATGATCAACGCGGCAATCACCGTGAGGAAGAGGGCCACCGGCAGGCTGGTCAATCCTGCGGCGAAACCGATGAGCGGCGGACCGGCCAAGAAACCCGGAATAGCCCAGAGTGGTGACGGCGGCGATGCCATGGCCCGGCGAATCGGGTTCGAGCCGGCCGCCGCCGGCAAACAGCACAGGCGCAATGTTGCCGATGCCGAGGCCTGCAAAGATAAAGGCTAGAATGGCGAGCCAGGGGGAAGGGGCGAGCAGTGCTGCGGCGGTTCCGGCTGCGGTCAGCAGCGAACTTGCCAGCACCAGCCGGATGGCGCCGAATTTCAAACGCAGAAAATCGCCGGAGAAACGCGCCACGGTCATGCCGCCCTGGTAGAAGCCGAAGGCGAGGGCGGCGAAGCTTGCTTCGATGAAGAATTTCTCGCGCAGCATGATGGCCGCCCAATCGAGGATCGAGCCTTCCACCATGAGCGCGAGGAAGCACAACAGGCCGAGGCCAATGGTGGCGCTGTTTGGCCAGGCGAAGTGCGAACCGGGGGCGCCCTTGTCAGCGTCGCCGGGAAGCAGATAGCGGCTGGCGGCCAGCATCAGTACGAGGCTGGTGAGGCTCGATATGAGCGCCTGGACCAGGGGGCCGAAGGCCTGCAGCAGGCCGGCGCCGGCGAAGGCCCCGAGGGCGCCACCGAGGCTGAAACCGCCGTGGAATATCGACATGGTGGGAAGCTTCAGGCGCTTCTCGACGGCGATGCCATGGGCATTCATGGCGACGTCCATGCTGCCGATGGCGGCGCCCATGACCAGCCCGGCCAAAACGAAGGTGGCAAGCGTTGGCGCGGAGAGCGGGCCAAGAAATGTAATGCAAAACAGAATGCCGGTCACCAGCGTGATCCTGGCGCTGCCGAACTTGCTGATCAATGGGCCGGCCAGCGGCATGGCGATAACCGCTCCTGCGGCGAAGGCCAGCAGTGCCAGGCCGAAGGTTGGCAGGCCAACGCCAAGGCGCTCCTTGGCGAGAGCAATATGCGGCACCCAGGCGCCAATCAGCATGCCATGGGCCATGAAGATCGTGATCACGGCCCAGCGGGCCCGTGCCTGGCATTGTCTGTTGTCATCGAATCCCCCGTGTGGGGGCGCTCAATAGCCGATTGCATGGACCCTTGCCATGCTGCATTCTTGCATGACTGATCCGAGGTTGGGGAACGGCGGTTCAGCAGAACATTGAGTTTTGCGGGGATATTGCCATGACCCAAGACGCGGTGGCCGGCGTGAAGCGGCCGATTGCGATCAACACCATTACCTACAACGATGTCGCCAAGGCGCTGCGTGAGGGATTGCGCGATTTCCAGAAGGCGCCGCTCTACGGCCTGTTCTTCGGCCTGTGCTATGCGGCTTTCGGGTGGTTCATCCTGCTCTTGCTGTTCCGCTATGATGCCGGGGCCTATGGCTATCCGCTGATGACCGGCTTCGCGCTGGTGGCGCCGTTTGCGGCAGCCGGACTCTATGAAGTTTCGCGGCGGCTGGAACGGCACGAAGCGCTGAGCTGGGGCGCCGTGCTGGGCTGCGTGTTCGGGCGCGGCGGCAAGGCCATCGGCATCATGGCGGTGGTGACGACGTTCAGTTACATTATCTGGCTTGATATCGCGGCGGCCCTCTATGTGATGTTTTTCGGATTGAAGCCACTGCGCATGCCGGGGCTGATCGAGGCGATCCTGACGACGCCCACGGGTTTTGTGTTTTTCGCGGTGGGCAATACGGTTGGGGCGGTGATCGCTTTTCTGGTGTTCTCCATCATGGTGGTTTCGCTTCCCATCGTGTTCGACCGGCAGGTGGATTTCGTGACGGCGATGATCACCTCGGTCAAATCGGTGATCGCCAACCCGAAACCGATGCTGTTGTGGTGCGCCATCATCGGCGTTTTGCTGGGGCTGTCGCTGTTGTCGGTGTTCCTCGGGCTCGTTGTGGTGCTGCCGGTTCTGGGGCATACGACATGGCACTTGTACCGCCGGGTTGTTGATTGAGGAGGCAGCGGAAGCCTAGAACCGGCGAAGCTATCGCTACTGCTGGCTATGGCACCAGTTCATAGCCATAGACTTCGACGATCTGGCTTGCCTTGTTACGTTTCAGCGCGATCTCGATGGTGTAGATCATGTTGGATGACCCCAACAGATAAACGGGTACAGGTCCGCGGGAACGGGTGAGCATGGCGGTGGCAAGGCTGTCGGACACAAACAGCACGGAAGCGGAGCGCGCGCCGGTGGTCATGTCGATGGCCACGAGACGCGCGGCAACCGAAGCGCCGGCGCCGGTGCCGGTTGAATCGCGGTAGATCAGATCAATGTAGGGCGTGTAACCGAGGTTGATTGCCGCCATCACGTCGAGTGGACAGCTGAGGACGATTGTGCCGAACTGGCCGGCTTGAAAACGCACCTTCCCGCCCGTTGACAAGGGGTTGCCCTTCAGCGTTGCGCAGGTGACGGCGGATGTGGCGGGGTAGAACGGTTTCGGGGCGGCTACGGCAGATGTAGCAGCGAGCGCCAGCAGACATGTGGCAAGATACTTCATGGCGAATTCCCTTCTCTGGTACATCGCCCCACTCAGTAGTTCAGATTAAGCCGTCAAGCCGGGGTGGTCAATTGATCACGATGTTGCGGCTGTGATTCAGCCCGCGACCGGCGCATATTCATATGCAAACATCTCAACACTCTGCGCCGTGTTGCTGCGCTTCAGGGTGATCTCGATGGTGTAGGCTTGGGTGAAAAAGCCGCTGAGATCTATTCCAGTGTTGCCCTGCGCGCGGTTCACACCGGTTGCGGCCAGCAGATCGGAATCGAACAAAAGGACGCTGAAGCGCGTGCCAGTGTTCTTGTCGGTGGCGACGAGGCGAGCCTCCACAGAAGCCTTGCCACCCGTACCGGTCGAATCCCTGTAAGTCGTCCAGAGATGGGGCTGGAACACAAGGTCCATGACAGCAAAGTCAATAGGGCAAGAGAGCACGATGCTGCCGGTTCTTAGCGGCTTACCCTTGATTGTCTGGCATGTGGAAACATTGGTGGTCAGATAAATTGGCTGCGCGGCCCACGACATGGTGGCAAAGGGAACTAGAATGGCAGGCACTGCGGCCAGAGCGATGCGGAACATGACGAACTCCTTCCTAAGTCGCGATATTCGGCCCCTCCAATTGCAGATTATGACGCTACCGGGGCTTGGTCAATTGCTTGAGAAAATGCGGTTGCCTATTCTGTTCCCGGAACCGTAGATGTTGTTGTCGATGGTGTTGCATATGACGGTGCACGCTAGGCGCAGGCGATTTTGCAGGAGGTTCCATGAAAACAGTTCGTGTGTTGTCACCCATGTTTCTCGATGTGCCTTCGGGCGCCGCCGGGCGCATGCGGGAGCCGGGGGATGTGGTGATTGCCGCTTTACCGGCAGCAGGCGAGCAGATCGACAGGGTGGCGCCCATTCATCGGGAACTGGCGGAAACGGTAACCAAAACCTTGAATGGCGGAGAGCGGCCCTTCGCCGTGCTGGGCGACTGTTGCCAGGTTATTCCCATGATGGCGGGGATCGAGCGCGCCGGTATCAAGCCCGCTCTTGTCTGGCTCGATTGCCATGGCGATTTCAATACCTGGGAGACAACGCCATCGGGATTTCTCGGTGGCATGCCTCTGGCGATGCTCACGGGGCGCGGCGACCAGCGGATGATGCAGGCGGTGGGGCTTCAGCCGCTTGCAGATGACCGCGTGGTGCTGAGCGATGGCCGCGACCTCGATCCCGGGGAACGGCAGCTGGTGGAAGGATCTGGCATCCACTTCATCCCGGATGTCCTGTCGCTGGAGTCGAAGGACCTGCCCGCTGGCCCGCTCTACCTGCATTTCGACAGCGACATCATCGATGCCAGGGAAGCACCGGCTTTCCTTTATCCTGCGGTGGGCGGACCGACGGCTAGCGAAATGGCGGATAAGCTTTCCGCCATCATGGCCACGGGACGGGTCGTGGCGGTATCGACCACGGTGGGTTGGAATGTGGAGCAGGATGCCGACGGCAAAACCGAAGCTGCCGTGCGCAGGGCGATGAAGGGTATCGACCAGTGAGCTACGTGGCCTCGTAGCTGAAGCCGTAGAGTTCAACGGTTTGGCCGGTACTGGCGCGCTTCAGTTCGACGCGAATGAGATAATAAAAATCGGTTGTTATGACGGGAACCAACGCACCAACGGCTGCTGTTACGCCACTGGCGGGGGGCGCAGCATTGGAATTGAATTGCAACACGGTGGTCTTGTTGCCGAGGCCCTTGGTCGTGCCAATCAGCAGGATTTTCACCTGCCCGGTGGTCGCAGCGCCACCGGAGTC
Source organism: uncultured Alphaproteobacteria bacterium (assembly GCA_963775095.1). Taxonomy (GTDB): domain Bacteria; phylum Pseudomonadota; class Alphaproteobacteria; order Rhizobiales; family Aestuariivirgaceae; genus Aestuariivirga. The sequence goes on along the minus strand of CAVZHN010000017.1, from coordinate 544 downwards.
GCGATAGGTCACGACCATCGACAGGCCGGCGATGTCGGCATCACCAAGTTCAGCCTGGCTCATTTGGCAATGGAGCACGATGGTGCCTGTCTTGCCGGGCTTGAAGGAAACCTTGTTCGCCGAGACCTTGTAGGGTCCGCTGACCGGAATGCATGAGGCCGCGGCAACTTGCGGTGTAACGGCATGGGCCGGAACGGCAAGAGCGAGGGTGGCGAAAACGGCGGCTGTGGCAGCGTAGAACCTGGACATGCGAGTCTCCCTTTCGCAAGTGCGAGCGGAAACCAGGGCGGTCGACCAACGACCGCCGCGCGCCCTCTCGTGGATTCAAATTCTCTAGCCGCAACACAGGAGTTATCGCGCAAATCGCGGCGTAACACAACCTGCCGGCCTGCGGCTCGCTGTGGATCCCGGGAGCGGGCGGAGGCCATCAATAAAGTGGCCGTTAACGAATGACGCAAATGAAGGTTTCCGGTTTATCAGCCATTAAGGGCGTTCGGTCATAGTTCCGCGGTTGCAACAAACGGGACGAACGGGATGGATTCCT
>CAVZHN010000016.1:0-3123 GCA_963775095.1 uncultured Alphaproteobacteria bacterium | reverse complement strand
AGATACGGCTCGCCCTTCGCCACATCTTCCAGGCAATGCCGGCAGGGAACGCCATCACCAACGGAGATTCCGCGCTCTGGAGCGAGGCCATAGGCATCCGCGCCGCCAGCCTGGTATTTCCGCACGGCTTCCGTCCAGGGCACTGAACACAATCTTTGACATATCGTCACCTCCGCGCTTCATTGAAGCCGCTTCTGAGCGCAGCCGACACCCGATTCCGGACACAGGAACAATCATGGAAACCAGACCGCGCGTAGCTCTGTTCATTGACGCCGAGAACGTGGCAGCCACCCATGTTCAGGATATTCTCGACCGTGTCCGTGATATCGGCCGCATGACCATTGGCCGCTGCTATGGCAACAACGAAGCCCTGAAGGGCTGGTACGATGCCATGGCCCGCAATCACCTGCGGCCGGTGCAGACTCTGACCGCTTTCGGGAAAGCAGAACGCCAGCGACTTCGCCCTCACCATCGATGCCGTGTCGCTTCTCCACCGCGGTCTTTTCGATACCGCCATCATCGCTTCCAGCGATGCCGATTTCGCGCCGCTCGCACTCCACATCCGCGAACATGGCCGCGGTCTCTACGCCATGGGCGATGGCAAGAAGCTGAAACCCGCCTATCGCAGCCTGTTTGACGGTGTGTTTGAATTCACTCCAAAACCCAGGAAGTCAGCCGCCAAGGCTGCCGCGCCAGCCGCGCCGGAAAAACCCGCCAGCCCGGAAATTCCGGTCGCCGAAATCATCGCCCACTACAAGGCGTTCAACAAGAGCGAGCGCCAGGTAAGCGTCCCGTCCTTCGCCCGCTATCTCGGCAACCGCATGCCCAGGAACTACCGCCGGGGCTACGGCACCGTCACCAACTACCTGCAGAAGTCCGGCGCATTCGACATCAGCAGAGACAACATGATCAAGCTGAAGCCGGAGTGATCCCCTACCCCAGCCGCTTCAGCGCCTCGCCGATCTTCGCCTTCCGCGCTTCGAGTTCCGCCTTGCGCTCGCGCGCTTCGTCGAGAACCTCCGGCGGCGCCTTGGCAACAAAACCAGGATTGTTGAGGCGGCCATCGATGCCGCCCATATCCTTGGCAATCTTCTCAAGCTCTTTGTTGAGCCGCGCCTTTTCGGCGGCGAAATCGATGACCCCTTCCAGCGGCAAGGCGACTGTCGCCTCTCCCAGCACAATCTGCGCCGATGCCTTCGGCACCGCGTCTTCAAAGGCGATGGACGACAACCGGGCAAGGCGCATGACTTCCGCCTCCCAGCTGGCGGCAAGCCGCCGCGTTTCGCCATTGGCGCCAACGATGACTGCGGCAATCTTGGCGCCGGCATTGATGTTCATTTCCGCCCGGACCGACCGCACCTCGGAAATCAGCTGGATCACCCATTCAATCTCGGCATCGGCCTTTGCATCGCCCAGTCCCTTGTAGGAGGGCCATTCGGCGTCGATCAGGAATTTCTCCCGAACCGCCGTCTTCTGCCAAAGCTCCTCGGTGACAAACGGCATGAACGGGTGCAGCAGCAACATGATTTGGTCGAGAACCCACGCCGCCGAGCCCCGCGTCTCAGCCTTCGCGGCCTCGTCCGCATCCTGTCAGGATCGGTTTGATGAGTTCGAGGTACCAGTCGCAATAGACATTCCATACGAACTGATAAAGCGAAGCGGCGGCTTCGTTGTATTTGTGTTCCTCGATGGCCTTTGTCACCGCATCGCGGGCGCGCGCCGCTTCTCCGGCAATCCACCGGTTGACCGTCACCCGCGCCGCCACCGGATCGTAGGTGGCATCGCGCGCCACGCCATTCATCTCAGCGAAACGCGCCGCGTTCCACAGCTTGGTGCCGAAATTGCGATAGCCTTCAACGCGAGACTTGGCGAGCTTGATGTCGCGCCCCTGGGCCGCCATGGCCGCAAGCGTGAAGCGCAAGGCATCGGCGCCGAACTCGTCGATCAGCTCCAGGGGATCAATGACGTTGCCCTTGGACTTCGACATCTTCTGGCCCTTCTCGTCGCGGACCAGGGCGTGAATGTAGACCGTGTGGAACGGCACGTCCTTCATGAAGTGCAGCCCCATCATCATCATCCGCGCCACCCAGAAGAAGATGATGTCGAAACCGGTGACCAGCACATCGGTCTTGTAGTGCCGCTTCAGTTCCGGCGTCTCGTCCGGCCACCCCAGCGTCGAGAACGGCCACAGCGCGGAGGAGAACCACGTATCGAGCACGTCCTCGTCGCGCTTCAATTCGACGGCGCGGCCGAACTTGGCTTTGGCGGCGGCAAGTGCCGCATCTTCAGTTTCCTCGACAAAAACCGAATTCTCGGGCCCATACCACGCCGGAATCTGGTGCCCCCACCACAGCTGCCGCGAGATGCACCACGGCTGAATGTTGTTCATCCACTCGTAGTAAGTCTTCTCCCAGTTCTTCGGCACAAACACCGTGTCGCCCTTCTCGACGGCGGCGATGGCGGGCTTCGCCAGTTCGGCGGCATTCACATACCACTGCTCGGTGAGCCACGGCTCGATCACCACATCCGAGCGGTCGCCATGCGGCACCTGATGCACATGCGGCTCGACCTTCTCCAGCAGCGCCAGCTCTTCGAGTTTCGCCACGATCAATTTGCGCGCTTCAAACCGGTCAAGCCCGTGCATCGCCAGCGTCGTCATCAGCCGGTCGCTGTGCGCCACGCCTTCGACAAAACTCGGGTCCTTCAGCGCCAGCTTGCCGAATTGATCGAGTATGTTGATTTGCTTCAACCCACGCCGCTTGCCGACCTCGAAATCGTTGAAGTCATGGGCCGGCGTGATCTTGACGGCACCCGTGCCCTTCTCCGGGTCCGCATACTCGTCGCCGACGATCGCAATGCGCCGCCCCACCAGCGGCAGTTCCGCATGCTTGCCGATCAGGTGCTTGAGCTTTTCATTTTCGGGGTGAACCGCAATGCCACTATCACCCAGCATGGTCTCGGGCCGCGTCGTCGCCACCACGATGAACTCGCCGGCAGCGCCATCCACCACCGGATAACGGATGTGCCACAGCGAGCCCTTCACTTCCTTCTGCACCACTTCGAGATCGGAGATGGCGGTCAGCAGCTTGGGGTCCCAGTTGACCAGGCGCTTGTCCTTGTAGA
>CAVZHN010000015.1:0-250991 GCA_963775095.1 uncultured Alphaproteobacteria bacterium | reverse complement strand
GCTGGAGGAAGTCGGCCAGCAGTTCTCGGTCACCCGCGAACGCATCCGCCAGATCGAAGCCAAGGCGCTCCGCAAGCTGAAGCATCCGAGCCGGTCACGGAAGTTCAGGAGCTTTGGATAACTGAGGGCGCGAGCCGGAGGCGGCACGCGATTGGCATTTGAAAGTAATCCCACCCGTCATGGTTGATTGCGCGCCGTCCGGAAAGGGATAGTGTTCTTGACCGTTGGAAAGTGTTGTCGGCTGCGACAACCGGCAACATGTTCTTCCGATCAATGGCCGCTTGACGGCGGCAAAGGGAGATAGACATGGCAAAGTTCATGTGGACAGGCAGCTACACGGCGCAAGGGACCAAGGGGTTGATTGCCGAGGGTGGCACGTCACGCAAGGCGGTGGTCGAGAAGATGCTGGCCTCGGTGGGCGGCAAGCTGGAATGCCTGTATTACGCGTTGGGTTCCGACGATGTGGTGATCATTGTCGATGCACCCGACAATATCAGCGCCGCGGCGGTGGGGCTTACGGTTGCCGCATCGGGTGCTGTACAGGGCCGCATGACAGTTCTGCTGACGCCCGATGAGATCGACAAGGCGGCCAAGAAATCGCCGGCCTATCGTCCGCCCGGCGGCTAGGGCTTAGCGGTTAACGGGTCAATGTTGCGCGGTGGCGGGGCGTACAACAGCTTCGCCATCGGGGGCGGTGCTTGGCGCTTGACCCGCCATAGCCTCGGGTACATGATGGAGTTCTTCGAGGGGGTTACTCGAAGGAGACTAGCTATGTTCAAGACACTCTCTACTCTGGCGTTCGCCGCTGTTGCTCTTGCTTCCGCTGCTCAAGCCGAAATCATTTCAATTTCGTCGATGGGGTTCAATCGCTTCTTGCCCAATGGCGGGGTTGAGGCGACTGCAACCAATGGCACGCTGGAACCGGATGGGCCGACGGTGTTCCATGCTGCCGTTCAGTTTCCGGTCAGCGGCCGCCGTGTTTGCTCGTTGGCCCTCGTCTATCAGGATGGCAACGCCGCCCAGGCAGTTTCCGCAACTCTGTTGCGCAAACCAATTGTCATTGGCAGTGACGCGCTCAGCGCCGCGCAAACCATGGCGGTGGTGTCGTCCGCCGACTTTGCCAACACGATGCAGCGTGCCAAAACTGCCGCGGTGCAGTTGCGCAAGATCGATAACAAGAAGTTTTTTTACTTCCTGCGCATCGCGGCGCAAAACTTCAACACGATGCCGGTTGGCGTGCAAATCGACGTGCGATCAGTCTGCCCGTAAAATGGGAACTTCCCGGGCTTGAAGTTGTGGTGCGGGAGTGTTATGTAACGTTGTAAGTTACATAATATCAGGAGGCAGGCATGGCCAAGAAACTCCCCACCTACTTCATCTCGCATGGCGGGGGCCCGTGGCCGTGGCTGCCCGAATGGCGGCAGAAACTGAAGAATCTCGAGGTGTCGTTGGCCAACATGGCGGCGGAAATCGGCGAGACGCCGAAGGCCATCCTGATGATATCCGGCCACTGGGAAGGGCCGGATTTCGCTGTCATGTCTTCGGCCAAGCCGCCGATGGTCTATGACTATCATGGCTTTCCGCCGGAAACGTATTCCATCGTCTATCCGGCACCGGGTGCGCCCGAGCTTGCCAAGCGCACGGCCGGGCTTCTGTCGGCGGCGGGGCTTCCCAGCCATCTTGACGACAGCGCGCGGCTTCGATCACGGCACGTTCGCGCCGATGGCCATCATGTATCCAAAGGCCGATGTGCCGACCTATCAGGTTTCGCTCAAGGCCGGCTACGATCCGGAGCTGCATTTCAAGCTTGGCCGGGCACTGGCGCCACTGCGCGAGGAGGGTGTGCTGATCGTCGGGTCTGGCCTCAGCTATCATAATCTCCGATTGTTTGGCCCCGGTGCCAAAGAGCCGTCGACGGCTTTCGACACTTGGCTGAACGGTGCCATGAATGCCGATCCGGCGGCCCGCACCCAGCAACTGATCGCGTGGGAGAAGGCGCCGTTCGCGCGCGTCTGCCATCCGCAGGAAGATCACTTCGCGCCGCTGTTCGCAGCCCTTGGTGCGGCGGAAGACGAGAAGGCGGCACGGGTTTACTTCGATCAAGGAGTGTTTGGCGGCGTCACCGCTTCGAGCTATCGTATGGGATAGTTCGAAGCGGAGACCCCGAGATGTCGTTCTTGAAGAAACTGTTTGGCGGCGGCGCAGATAAGCCCACGGGGCCAGCGCCCGCCGCCAAGACGCTTGAGCACAAGGGCTTCATGATCGAAGCCCGGCCCTACAAGGAGGCCGGGCAATACCAGACGGCGGGCGTTGTGTGGAAGGAGATCGACGGCATGCGCAAGGAGCACAGCTTCATCCGCGCCGACCGCTTCGCGGCAATCGAAGACGCCGCCGATCACGCCATTCTCAAGGGCCAGCAGATCATCGACCAGCAGGGCGAAAGCATTTTCCGCTAAGGCCGACCCAACACATAGTTGAAGCTTACGCTGATGCGGTTGCCTGGCGCGCGGTTGAGCGGCACTTCGTGGCGCAGCCAGCTTTCCCACAGGAGCAGGGAACCGGGCTTCGGATATTCGCTGACGTGGCTGCGACATTCGCGCGGGGCATTGGATTTTCGCGGCGGCACGGCCATCATCATGGCAAGCCGCGGGTCTTCGTAGACGATGGGGCCGGCACCTTCGGGAACAGCCACATAATAGGTGCCGCTGATCACCGCATTGGCGTGAATGTGCGAGGTGTGGGAGCCGCCTTCGGGCATCACGTTCACCCACATCGAATTGCAAATCGGGCGATTGCCGCGCAGGTCCCAATGCAGCGATTTGGCGTAGGCAAGTGCGTGCTTGTTGATCAGACTTTCAAGCCTCGCGAACTCCGCAAAGCGTGCGCCCAAGTCGTTCAATGTCGCATACGACGTATAGCCGGGGTAGCCGTGCTTCTCGCACCATTTGAGTCCCGCCCGGTCATCGACAGCGAGCGAAAGCGACACGGCCTCGAGATCGCGGTTCAGCTTGCCGGGGTTGGGGAACTCGGCCCGGTAAAGGCGGGTGGGGAAGAGGTCGAAAACTTTGGCCATGGGCCCCGCTTAGCGTCAGCCGGGGGCGTCATCAAGCGCCTTGGCGACAATGCCGGCGATCTCCTTGGGTGGATGCTTGGTCAAGTCCTTGTTGATTTCGAGGATGATGGCTTTGCGCAGGTCCGTCGAAGCCGACTTGCGGAACACCGCCAGGGCGGCGGGAGGGGCGACGATGACGGCGTGGCCGAAGACACCATTGGCAAGATCGGCGGCGAGATCAACGGCGATTTCCCTGGTGAAGCGGTCTTCGGCCATCTGGTGATAGTCGGGGCTTTCCATCGCCGAACGGCGGCCCATGCTATCGTTGGTGCGGGGCGGCGGGCTGGTACCCTGTTCCCTGGTGGGCGGGTTGTCGTGGAACCTGCTGCTCTCAAGTTTCAGGTCAAGAGACGGGGGCTGTGCGCCGTTGCGGTAAATCGCCAGCCGCGATCCATCAAACACCACGACCCGTTCAAATCGATGCAACCGCTTCATCTCTTCCTCCATTACAATGATTTAATCTCGCTCCCGCATCGTGAAAAGTCTTTGTTTCAGATCAAAGTATTAGTGCTCCTCTACATGCCCGCCTGGCGACGGTCATTCAAGCCCATATCGTATTCTGTCAGACAAACGTCAGTTTCATATTCATAGAAGCGAATGTAATCTTCTAGGTGTCTCGTGGACTGGCGCATTCCTGCAAACAATTCTGTTGAAAAGACCGATGCCGGAATCTGCGTCTGGGATGCTCCGACACGGTGTTTTCACTGGCTGCTCGTGGGGTGCGTCGCAGCGGCGGCGGTTACCGGGTTTCTGTTGCCGGCCACGTGGTTCAGTGTTCATTTGGCGGCCGGCTCAGTCATTGTGGCACTGGTGGTTTTCCGAACCGTGTGGGGCATATGGGGCTCGGGAGAAAGCCGGTTCACGGCCTTTGCCTATGGCCCGCGCGCCGTATGGACGCATCTTCAAAAAATGAAGCGCGGCGTGGCGGGCCGTGAAGCGGGTCACAATCCGCTCGGTGCTGTCATGGTTTTCGCACTTCTCGCGACGCTTACGGCGATCGTCATCACTGGGACCATGGTGCTGGGCGGCGCATTCAAGCAGGGGCCGCTGAAGTCGTTCCTCAGCTTCGCCATGGGAATGCAGGCGCGCCAGGCACACGAACTCCTGGTCTATGGCCTTCTGGCGCTTATTTCTTTTCACGTGGCCGGCGTGGTTTACGAGTTGCGCCGGACCAATGAAAACCTTGCCCGCAGCATGATCACCGGCATGAAGCGCAGCGGTTTTGCGCATGGCCCGGACATGCGCCGGCCTGAGGCAAATGTCGCCACCGTGGCGCTGTTGCTGACTGGTCTGGTTTCGGTTGCGTCTTTTGTTTTGCTTTCGGCGCGGCCGGCAACTGGCGTCCGTGTCATGGCGGTCAACGAGATGTGGAGCCAGGAATGCGCGGCCTGCCACATCGCGTTTCACCCCAGCCTGCTTCCGGCCGGAAGTTGGAGGCTGATCATGACTGGTCTCGACAACCATTTTGGCGAGGACGCGAGCCTTTCGCCCGGCACGGCGGGTGACATCTTGGCGTTCCTCGCCGCCAACGCCGCTGAAAATTGGGACACGCTGCCCGCCAACCAGCTGCGACAGGTGGATCACAAGCGACCACTGGAAATCACCGCCACGCCATTCTGGATTCGCACCCACCACGATATTCCCGAAACGGTGATGGCGATGAAGCCGGTGGGGGCAAAAAACAACTGCGCCGCCTGCCATGCAGATGCGGCAACCGGCCTTTTCGCGCCGCAGAACATTGCCATTCCCAAGGAGATAGACCGAATGACACGATTTGCCGTTTTGCTGCTTTTGCTGATGGGCGCTGCCGCTCCTGCGGTGGCAGGTTCTGCGCAAGATGTCATTGTCGAAACCTACATGCAACTTGCCAAGGCCTCCGACCCGGGCTTTGCGGGATTTTCCGCGGCGCGTGGACGCGAATTCTTTCTGGCCGATCACACGGGTGGAAAACCCGATACGCCATCCTGCACAACTTGCCATAGCAAGAACGCCGCAACCACCGGTCAAACGCGGGCCGGAAAAGCCATCGAACCCATGGCCGCATCCGCCAATCCCAGCCGTTATGCGGACATGGAGAAGACCGAAAAGTGGTTTGCCCGCAATTGTTCCAGCGTTCTGGGGCGGGTGTGCACACCAGCCGAAAAGGGCGACTTCATCACTTTCATGCTTAGCCAATGAGGTAACATATGCGCATCGTTCTTGCCGTTGCTGTCGCCGCTATCGTCTCTTCGCAGGCCCTTGCCGCCAGTTGGGAAATCACCAATGAAACTGTGAAGAAAGAGTGCGGTTCCTGTCACATGGCCTTTCAGCCACAATTCCTTCCCAAACGCTCTTGGGAGGCAATTATGTCGGATCTTGGCAACCACTTCGGTGAAGATGCTTCACTGACCGATACCGCCGCCGTGGAGGAGATCAAGCTCTTCCTGGTGGAGCACGCGGGTGATGCGGGGGCGAAGCCCACCTCGTGGGTGCGCAAGCTGCCGTCCGATGAAACGCCGCTGCGCATCACCGCGTTGCCGCGCTGGATTTCGGAACACAACCATGAAATCAGCGATGCGGCGTGGAAAAAGGCCGGCAGCAAGGCCAATTGCCTGGCTTGCCATCGGGGCGCCGACAGGGGTCAGTACGACGACGATTGAGCAGGCGACAATCGCAGTTGACCGGCCGCGGTGCTTCGCCCAACAATGGCAGCCGGCATGAGGCATCTCTTTCACTTCGAGCACCGGCACGAACCGTTGGCCAACCCGCAACGGTTTTCATCTCGGCTGTTGCGCAATGGCCTGTGGGCGATTGGCGTGGTGGTGGCGTGGCTGGTGATCGGCACCGCGGGCTATGCGGGGTTTGAAGGCTTGCCACTCATTGATGCCTATCTCAATGCGGCGATGATCCTGTCGGGCATGGGACCTGTCGATGTGCTGAAAAACGATGGCGCCAAGATCTTTGCCGGCCTCTATGCGATCTTCTCCGGCTTGCTGATTTTCGGCATTGCCGGCCTGGCGTTGGCGCCGGTGTTTCACCGCCTGCTGCACCGCTTTCACGTTGAGGACCGGAACCGCTGAAGGCCGCGTTCAGTCCGGCAAGAAAATTCCAGTTCCACCAAAGCTCGCGGCGAGGAAACGGCGTCCTTCCTGGGCTGCCGCCAGGTCCGTTCCGTTGACGATGGCGAGGCGGAAACCACCGGGCGGCATGGGGTGGTCTTCGAGGTTCCTGGTTTCGTGGAAGGTCACTTGCAGGCTGGCCACGCCTTGCATGGCCAGGACCGCCCGCCGCGTTTCAGGCGATGGATGGCGGAAGGCATGGCCGTGGCGGCTGAACAGTGGAACCGAATAGCCGTCGCTGCGCTGGTGGTCGGTGAAATGCCATCGGCCATCGCGATAGAGCGCAATCAGCGATTCCACCCAGCCTTGGCCATAGAGGTCACACCACTGGTCGGCGAAGCGCAGGTGCGCCTCGATGATGGTCCCGCCGATGGTCTCGAAGTTCATCATGCCGGTGTAATCCGCCATGTGGGTGTTGACCCAGCGGGCGAGATAGGCGTCGAGAGCGGGCCGCGGTGCTGCGTGGATCGTCCAGTGCTTGAACATGCCGCCGCGCCAGGGAACGCCGGTGGCGTGGCGCGACCACACCACCGCGCCATTCTCCACGGCGCAATCGGTCGAGACGTGGTCGCCTTCAAGCAACGGCATCCACATGTGGCCGGGCTGGTAGGCGCGCTCATAGTCAGCGGAGGAGAGCAGGGCGCGGCTTCCGACGCCCATGCCCTTGAGGTTGATGACCGGCTTGGAGAACACCGGAAAGTCAGGTGGGACCAGGCCGTGGGGACCGCAGGCCAGCCCCTGGCTTTCGGCAATGCGCAACTTGTCGTAGATCCAGCGGTGGCGCGGATAGAGTATCCCAGCAATCCGGGTCGTCGGTCGGGATGAAGACGTCATCCGGACAATCGACGCCGGTGAAGAACTGGTCACGCCAGGGATCGCGCTCAAGAATGGGCATGGGTTTCCTTACCATGCCCAAACTGCCGGGACTTGTCAGCAGGGCTACTTGATTTCCCACACGATGTTGACATCGACCGCGAGGGTCTGTTCGCCGGTGGCGATTGGCGTGTCGGCGGCTTGCTTGGCCTCCATCCCGGCGGTCATCGGCATGGGCGGCACATAGTTGCCGCTTTCATTCACCGACAGGATGTCACCCAGTACGAATGAAGCGGCATTGGAATAGACGCCGGCCTTGCGGATCGCATCCTTGACGGCCAACCGGCGGGCTTCATCGATGGCCAGTTCCGGCTTCGACACCATGAAGGTGATGCCGTTGATCTGGTTCGAGCCGGCGGAGACCAGGGCGTCGAGCAAGGCTCCCATGCGGGCCAAATCATCGACCGTCACGCTGACCATGTTGATGACATCGTAGCCAAGAAGCTTGGGTTGCGAATTGTTGCCGTAGTCATAGCGCGGCTGCACGGTGAAGTTCGAAGTCTGGATGAACTTGTCGGCGATGCCGGCGGCGCGCAGGCTGGCGAAAATGCGGTTCATGGCCTCGGAATTGGCGGCGAGTGCCGCCTGCGCCGTGTCAGCAGTGCTTTGCACACCAACGGAAACTACAGCACGATCGGGCGCCTTGCGCACTTCGCCGTGGCCGGTCATGGAAATGGTGCGGGGCATCTTCGTATCCGTGGCGAAAGCCGGCGTTACGAAAGCAGCGGCAAGAACCAGGGCACTTGCCGTCGCGAGATTGTAGAACATGGATCCTCCTGAATGAATGTCCGGGCACTCACTTGATGAGCGATTGCGGCTGGCACAAGGCAGTGCCGAGTCATCGAAATGGCGGCTCGTCAAAACTTCTGAGCTTGCGCGAATGCAGTTGCGAGAGTTGCCCGCGCAGGGCGTCCACCGCCGCCAGGCCAATGAGCAGATGTTCGCCAACGGCGCGGTCATAGAAGGCGTTGGCGGAGCCTGGCAGCTTGATTTCGCCATGCAACGGCTTGTCGGACACGCAAAGCAAGGTGCCATAGGGCACGCGCAAGCGGTACCCTTGGGCGGCAAGGGTGCCCGATTCCATGTCAACTGCGATGGCGCGCGACAGGTTGATGCGCTTTCTTTCTTGCGTCCAGCGCAGTTCCCAGTTGCGGTCGTCGTTGGTCACCACGGTGCCGGTGCGCAGGCGCTGCTTGAGGGCCGCACCCTTCTCGCCCGTCACACTGGCCGCCGCCTGCTGTAGCGCCACTTGCACTTCGGCAAGGGCAGGAATGGGAATCTCCGGCGGCACCAGGCTGTCGAGAATGCGGTCCTGGCGCAAATAGGCGTGGGCCAGAACATAGTCGCCAATGCGTTGGGTGTGGCGCAGGCCGCCGCAATGGCCGATCATCAGCCAGCAGTGGGGACGAAGCACCGCCAGGTGGTCGGTGATGTTCTTGGCGTTGGAAGGGCCGACGCCAATGTTGATGAGGGTCACGCCTCCAGCACCGTCGTTGCGCGACAGGTGGTAACCGGGCATCTGGAACTTATGCCAGGGCGAGGCGTCGACAATGTCCTGCATGACCTCTCGGGTCATGCCACGGGCCAGAACGCCACCGCCCGGCAGGCAGAGTTTTTCGTAAGGGGTATCGGTTGACAGTTGGTCGATGGACCAGTTGATGAACTGATCGACATAGCGATGGTAGTTGGTGAGCAGTATCCACGGCTCAATCGCCCGCCAGGACGTACCGGTGTAATGCTGCAGGCGCTTCAGCGAATAGTCGACGCGCACGGCATCAAAAAGGGCCAGTGGAAAATCGGCGCCGGGTTTGTGATCCCACTCGCCATCGGCGATCTCGTCACCCACCAGCGAAAGTTTCGGCACCGGAAAATGCGCCGCAAGCTCGGCGGCGGTCGGCCCGTCGGGACCCAATTCGTTGCTGCCTTCAAGCACGTAGGGGTAGGGAATTTCCTGGTCCGACACGGCGACGTCGATGGTGGCGCCATAGTCGTTCACAAGGTGAGCCAGCTGCTCGACGATGTAGCCCCGGAAATGATCGGGATTGGCGATGGTCGTGGCGTAGGTGCCGGGGCCCTGGAACTTGGCGTAGGCGCGGGCGATGGTGGGCTGCACGCCATGGCTTTCATAGTGCACGCGAAGCTCGGGATAACAATAGGCCCAGCGTTCGGCCTGGGTCGGCGGCTCACGAGTGGCGAGATAGTGGGCGAGGCCGGCACGCAACCTGGCAACGGCGGCATCATGGAAGGCAATCAGCGTATCGGCGGCGGCTTCGGGGGTGAGGTTTTGTGACATGCGAGCGGGCTATAGCATATCAAAACGAAATGCTGTAGCCATCCCGCCGGCTGGGCCCGTAGCTCAATGGTTAGAGCTGACGGCTCATAACCGTCTGGTTCCAGGTTCGAGTCCTGGCGGGCCCACCAACCTCACACGAGAGTCGCCATGAATCGTCTGCACAAGGTTCTCGAGGCCATTGACGCCGTCAACGCTCAAGACCCGGTGGCGAGCCGGGCATTGGTTTATGGCCAGCGCATGAGCGAGCGCCTGGCGGCCTTTGCGCCCGACGCTTCGGAGGTCCTGCAGATCGCGGCGAGGGCCCAGCATATCGAGCGCTGGGTTGTGCCGCGCGACAGATATGTGATGGATCGCATCGGCTACCTAAAATGGCGCAAGGATCTGCAACACCACCATGCGCGGCGCACCGGCGAGCTGATGGCAGCGGCCGGTTACAGCGAAGACGATATCGCCCGCGTTGGCGCGCTGCTGTGCAAGGAAGGCCTCAAGTCCGACGCCGAAACGCAAACGCTCGAAGATGTCATCTGCCTGGTGTTCCTCGAGCACGAAGCGCCGGAGTTCATCGCCAAGCACGATGACGCCAAGGTCAGTGATATTCTCGCCAAGACGGCGAAGAAAATGTCAGCGCGCGGGTTGGCGGAGATCGCGTCGTTGCCGCTGGAGGCGAGGCTGAAGCGGTTGATTGCGGCGCTGTAGGCGCAGGCCCCGATTCAGAACCTCCCGGCCCGAAACGGTGCGAGGTCGATGTTGCTGGGCTTTCCCGCCATCATTTCGCCGAGCAGCCTACCGGTGGTTGGGCCCCAGGTCAGGCCCATGTGGCCGTGGCCGAAGCCGTACCAGACGTTGGCGACATTCGGCGAGCGGCCGATGACGGGAAGCGAGTTCGGGCGTGCCGGGCCTGCGGCCCATCCAGCGGGTGGTGGTGGCATCGGGCGGATTGAGGCCGGGCAGCACGCGCTTGAATATGGTCCAGAGATTGTCGGCGCGGGCGTAGTTGGGTTCGGCGTCGAGACCGGCGAACTCATCAGTTCCGGCGAGGCGCAGGCCCATTTCCATGGGTGTGGCGGCACCAGGGGTGCGGGCATAGGTGATGGAACGCGACAGCGACACGCCGGAATTGGGCAGCACCATGTGATAGCCGCGTTCGGCCTCGAGCAGTATCTTGTCGCCCAACTGGTGGGCGAGCAAATGCGACCAGGCGCCGGCACAAATCACCAGTTCATCGACCGGCAAAGATTTGCCATCAGCCAAGGTGACGGAAACAACTTTGCCGCCTTCGCGGTTCATCGCAACGATATCGCCGGAGATCATGGTGCCGCCGTTGCGGGTGACCTCGGCAGCGATGGTCTTCACGACGCGCTCGGGGTTGGTGACGAAATACCAGCCGCCATGGAATGTGCCGCGCACCACGTGCGGCGAAACTGCCGGTTCGAGTTCACGCGCTTCGTTTCCAGTCAGGCTTTTCACTTCGAAGCCATGGTCGGCCTTGACGCGGCGCTCCTGGGCTTCGGCGGCGAATTGCTGTTCGTTGTCGTAGAGCCGCAGGGTGTCCTGATAACGGATGAGATCGGCAGAAGCCGCAGGCCCCAACAGGTTCTCAAAATCGCTGACGGCGCGGAATCCGAGATCGGCGCGGGCTTTGGTGATGGCGGCAACGCGCTGGGGTGTGGCGTTGCGCGCGGCAGCCAGGAACCACGGCAGGGCCTTGGGCAGGTAAGACCAGCGAATGGTGAGAGGCCCCAGCGGGTCCATGAGCCAGCCCGGAATTTTCAACAGGGTGCGGGGGTGGATGGTTGGAGTAATTTCGGCAAAGGCAATGCCACCGGCGTTGCCGAAAGAGCAGCCTTCGCCGGGCGGCAGGCGGTCGATGACCGTCACCGCATAACCTTGGCGCTGCAGAAAGGCCGCCGCCGACATGCCGATGATGCCGGCACCAATGATCGTCACGTTTCTTGTGGTCATCGTGGAATTCTAGCACAGGCAAGACTGCGGGCAATTCGAAGCTTGCCGAGGCGGGGGCAATTGCTGTCTGTTGTGGCCGTCATGTATCTTGGAATTGATATCGGCACGTCGGCCGTCAAAGTCATTGTCGTGGATCTGTCCGAAACCGTGCTTGCTACGGCAACGGCGGGCCTTGAGACACAGCGGCCACTGCCCTTGTGGTCAGAACAGAATCCGGAAGACTGGTGGACAGCCATCGGTATGGCGATTGCCGAGCTGCGGAGTGCCATGGGCAGGCGCTTCGGCGAGGTCTGCGCCATTGGCCTTTCCGGGCAGATGCACGGCAATGTGGTGCTGGGCCGGGACAAACGGCCAATCCGCCCGGCGATCATCTGGAATGATGGCCGGTCGCTCGCGGAGTGCGAGGAACTCAGCAGCTTGGTGCCGGACATCGGCCACCTGTGTGGCGTACCGCCGATGCCCGGGTTTTCGGCGCCGAAATATCTCTGGCTGAAAAAACACGAGCCAGAAAACTTCGCGCTGATAGCCCACGTCATGCTGCCGAAGGATTTCGTGCGCCTCATGATGACGGGCGAGATGGCGACCGACATGTGCGATGCCTCGGGGGCGCTGCTGCTTGATGTGGGTCAGAGGCGATGGGCGCATTCGGTTGTCGAGGCTTGCGGGCTTTCGCCAGCGATGTTGCCCGTGCTGCTGGAAGGCACGGAAATCTCCGGCGCTTTGCGGGCAGATGTCGCAGCTCAATGGGGGCTGAAACCTGGAACGCCGGTTGTCGCAGGTGCTGGCGACGCGGCAGCGGGTGCTGTCGGGGCGGGCGCCGTCAATGAGGGCGACGCCTTCATCTCGCTTGGCACCTCGGGGCAATACTTCATTGCGCGCGAGACCTATGCGCCGCTGCCGGAAAGCCTCATTCACACCTTCGGCCATTCACTGCCGGGCCGCTGGTTCCAGATGGCGGCGATGCTCAACGGCGCCAGTCCTCTGGGCATTGCCGCGCAATGGTTGGGGGAGCCCGACATTGGCAGGCTGTTATCCGAAGCCGAAGCGGAACAGCAGCGGTCTCAGCAGCTTTATTTCCTGCCGTATCTCACCGGCGAGCGCACGCCGCACAACGACCCCCACGCCAAGGGGGCGTTCATCGGCCTGACGCCCGCCACGACGCGAGCCCAGATGACGCGGGCGGTGCTTGAGGGAACCGGCTTCATGCTGGCCGATTGCCAGGAGATATTGGGCCGCACGGGGGCGTTGCCGGCTGAAGTCAGCGTTACCGGCGGCGGTTCGAAAAGCCCGCTGTGGATGCAGATCATCGCCGACATGCTGGGCCGCCCGGTGTTGCAGGTGGAAGCTGGCGAAGCGGGGCCGGCGCTGGGTGCTGCACGCCTTGCGCGTATTGGAACAACAGGCGAAGCGGTCGACGAAGTTTGCCGGAAGCCGAAGGTCAAGCGGCGCTTTGTTCCCGATCCGCATGCGCATGCTGCCTACTCGGCCCGGCTCAAGGTGTTTCGCGAAGCTTACCTGGCGCTGAAGCCGGTCTTCCGGATCAATGCGGAGTAGAGTTGCAATCGCCACGCAAATCAGCTTGAGCTTGGGGAAACGCAGGAAACGCCCATGTCCTCGACGATTTCCGACGATCTGAAATCCGGTGCGCTGGTTTACCACGCCGAGCCGCGGCCTGGTAAATTGGAGGTCCGGGCCACCAAGCCGCTCGGCAACCAGCGCGACATGGCGCTGGCTTACTCGCCGGGGGTGGCGGCGGTCTCCCAGGCCATCCATGACGACCCGGCACTGGTCGCCAAATACACGTCGCGGGCCAATCTCGTCGGCGTCATTTCCAACGGCACGGCGGTGCTGGGGCTTGGCAACATCGGGCCCTCTGGCGGCGAAGCCGGTGATGGAGGGGAAGGCGGTTCTGTTCAAGAAATTCGCCGACATCGACGTCTTCGATATCGAGATCGCCGAAAATGACGTGACGCGGCTGGTTGATACCATTGCAGCACTCGAACCGACGTTCGGCGGCATCAACCTTGAGGACATCAAGGCGCCTGAGTGCTTTGAAGTCGAACAACGGCTGCGCGAGCGCATGAACATTCCGGTGTTTCACGACGACCAGCATGGCACGGCGGTGATCGTCGGCGCCGCGGTCATCAATGGGCTGACGCTGGCCGGCAAAGACATTGCCAAGATCAAGATCGTCGCTTCGGGGGCGGGGGCCGCGGCGCTGGCCTGCCTCAACCAGCTGGTCAGCCTTGGCGCCAAACGCGAAAATATCTGGGTCTGCGATCTTGAGGGCGTTGTCTACAAGAGCCGGGAAAAGCTCATGGACCGGTGGAAAGCGGTCTATGCCCAGGATACCACGTCGCGCAGCCTTGGCGAAGTGATTGGCGAGGCCGATGTGTTCCTCGGCCTTTCGGCTGGCGGCGTTTTGAAACCCGACATGCTGAAGCGCATGGCGAAAGACCCGTTGGTTCTGGCGCTTGCCAACCCGTCACCGGAAATCATGCCGGAAGAGGCGCTGGCGACGCGTGACGATGTGATGATCTGCACCGGGCGGTCGGACTATCCCAATCAGGTGAACAACGTTCTGTGCTTTCCCTATATCTTCCGGGGCGCGCTCGACGTTGGCGCTTCGACTATCAACGAAGAGATGAAACGCGCTGCGGTGATGGCCATTGCCGGGCTGGCGCGCGAAGCGCCGTCCGACGTTGCGGCGCGGGCCTATGGCGACGAGGCGCGGCTGTTCGGGCGCAACTCTCTCATTCCATCGCCCTTCGATCCGCGCCTCATCCTGCGGGTGGCGCCGGCCGTCGCCAAGGCGGCCATCGACAGCGGCGTTGCAATGCGGCCCATCGCCAATCTTGAAGCCTATGCCGAAAAACTGCAGCGCTTTGTGTTCCGGTCGGGTTTCATCATGCGGCAGATTTTCGCCGTGGCCCGCAAGTCGCCGCAGCGGGTGATCTATGCCGATGGCGAAGACGAGCGCGTGTTGCGGGCGGCCCAGGTTGTTCTGGAAGAGGGAACCGCCATTCCCATTCTCATCGGGCGGCCAAACGTGGTCGAAGCGCGCATCAAGCGGTTCGGGCTTTCGCTGCGGCTAGGAAAAGATTTTGAGCTGGTCAATCCCGAAGACGATCCGCGCTACCGCGGCTATGTGGCAAGCTATGTGGAAGCGGCGGGGCGGCGGGGCATCACGCCGGAAGCGGCGCGCACCGTGGTGCGCACCTCGAACACGGTGATCGCCGCGCTGGCGCTGCGAAGGGGCGAGGCCGACGCGATGATCTGTGGGCTTGAAGGCCGTTACCGCGCCAAGCTCCGGCATATCCGCGACATCGTCGGGCTTGCCGATGGGGTGCATGAACTCGCCGCCATGAGCCTGATGATCACCACGCGGGGCGTGCATTTCCTGACCGATACGCATGTGCAGCCCGACCCGACGGCGGAAGCCATTGCCGAAACGGTGATGCTGTGCGCCAGGCATGTCGAACGGTTCGGCCTCAACGCCAAGGTGGCGCTGGTCACGCATTCGGACTTCGGCGATTTCGATACGCCGGCCTCCGTCAAAATGCGCAAAGCGCTGGGACTGGTGCGCAAGGCCGCGCCGCAGCTCGAAATCGATGGCGAGATGCAGGCCGATACCGCACTCCTGGAAGCGGTGCGGGCCCGCAAACTGCCGGCTTCGACCTTGAAGGGTGAGGCAAATTTGCTGGTCATGCCCGATCTTTCATCGGCCAACATCGCCTATCAGATGCTAAAGGTCTTTGGCGACGCCTTGCCGGTGGGGCCCATTCTGCTCGGCACGGCCAAGCCCGCCCACATTCTCACGCCGTCGGTCACGTCGCGCGGCGTGGTCAACATGACAGCCATCGCCGCCGCAGAAGCCGCAGCCCTCACGAAATGAACGCTAAACCCAGCTATCTCATCGGCGTCGATACCGGCGGCACCTATACCGACGCGGCGGTAATCAACGCCGCCAATCACCAGGTCATTGCTTCGGCCAAGGCGCTGACCACCAAGGGCGATCTGGCGATTGGCGTCACCGACGCGATCACGGCGGCCATCGGCAAACTGCCGGCCGGGCTCCGGCCACAGGATATCTCGCTGGTGTCGGTGTCGACAACGCTCGCCACCAATGCAGTGGTCGAAGGCCATGGCTCGCAAGTGGGCGCGGTACTCATCGGTTTCGATCAGGCGATGGCGGATCGCGTCGGCCTTGCCAAGGCGTTTCCGGGCATGCCGGTCGCCTTGATCGGCGGCGGGCATGATCACAATGGCGACGCTGTCATGGCGCTTGGACGAATCGGCCCTGCGAGCTGCCGTGAAAGCGATGACCAGCGATGCCTTTGCCATCGCCTCGGCCTTCGCGGTCAGAAACCCGGCGCATGAACACCGGGCGCGAGACATCATTGCCGAGGAGACCGGCAAGCCGGTAACGCTGTCGACGGAACTGACATCGGCGCTTGATGCGCCGCGCCGGGCGCTCACGGCGGTGCTCAATGCCAGGCTCATCTCGCGCATTTCCATGCTGATCCAGGCGGTGCGCCGGTCGATGGCGGAACTCAATATCGATTGCCCGCTGATGGTGGTCAAAGGCGACGGCACGCTGGCGCTGGCGGAGCGCGTGGCGCTCAGGCCGATCGAGACGGTGCTGTCGGGCCCGGCGGCCAGTCTGGTCGGGGCGGCTTGGCTTTCGGGCGCCACGGATTTCATCATGTCCGACATGGGCGGCACCACCACGGATCTCGGCATTCTGCAACACGGACGCCCGCGGGTTGCCGAAGAAGGTGCCGAAGTCGGCGGCTGGCGCACCATGGTGAAGGCCATCGACGTCAAGACCATCGGGCTTGGCGGCGATAGCGAAATCATTGTCGGACTCAATGGCAAGATCGAGGTGGGCACCCAGAAAGCGGCGCCGATTTCGCTGCTGGCGGCGCGTTATCCGGAAACCATCAGCCTGCTGGAAGCCGATCTTGCCGACACCGACGGCGGCTCGTTGCATGGCCGCTTCGTGCTGCGGCCCTTCGGATCAGCTGCGCCACTGAAATCGGAACTCACGGCACGGGAAGCGGAAGTTCTGGCGTTGGTTGGCGAGCGGCCGGTGGCGATGCGCAAGATCGCGGTGTCATCGGCGGCGCAACGGGCCATCGCCTCTCTCCGGCGCAAGGGGCTGGTGCAGGTTGGCGCCTTCACGCCATCCGACGCGGCGCATGTGCTTGGCCTGCAGGACAATTGGAATGCCGAGGGCGCCATGCTGGCGGCGCGGCTGTTGGCGCGGTTCCGCGACATGCGGGCGGCGGACGCGGCACGGGCCGAAAGCTTCTGCCGCGCGGTGTGGAGCGAGACGGTGGCCAAGACCTGCCGGGTCATTCTGGATGCAGCTTTTGGCCAGAGCTTCTCGGGTCATCCGCTGGCCGATGCGGTGTGTTCGGGCACCGGCCAACTCGGCCTGGTGCAAGTGGGGCTCACGCCTTCGCTGCCGGTTGTGGCGGTGGGTGGGCCGGTCAAGGTTTTCTATGGCGAAGTGGGAAAGCGGCTGGGCTGCGACATCGTCTATCCGCCCTTCTTCGACGTGGCCAATGCGGTGGGTGCGGCAACCGGCGTGGTCGCCCATGCCGTGACGATCAATGTCGAGGGCGACGGCAGCGGCTTGTTCCGCGTTCATGGTCCGGACGGCGTGGCCGTCTTCACCAGCGGCAGCCAGGCGCTGGCCGCGGCCCGCAGCCAGTCGCAAGCCTTGGCGCGGGCCGGGGTGGAGGCGATGGGTGCGGACCACGTGCAGGTGGCGCTATCGGAGGAACTTCACCACTTGCCGGATGCCAGCGGCGACGACGGCCTTCTCGGAGCGCGGGTGACGGCGGAAGCCATCGGCCGGCCGCACCTCGGCAACGCCAGCCGTTAACCGGCGGTTAACCATAGGTTCAGAGGTTGCCAATCAATTTTTGCGGCGGGCACAGAGTCATGATCGCCAGCAAGGCTCCATTAACCGCGACGCCGATAGGTTAAGGCGGAGTTTTGCCAAAGGCCAATTTTATGACATCGCCGATGAAGACCAGCAATCTTGCCGAACCATTCCAGGGTTGGGATGAGTTGCGCCAGTCTGCCCCAACGTGGAAGATCGAAAGACCGGCGGTGACGCACGCGGCCTATCTTCCGTTCTTCCCGGATCAGAACGGCAAGGTCTACGAGCAATTGCTGCACAACATGCCGGTGCTGATGCATGCCATGGATGGGTCGGGCCGCATCACATCGGTCAACAGCCAGTGGTCGCGGGCGCTGGGGTATCAGCTTTCGGACGTCGAAGGCCGCATGTTCACGGAACTTCTGGCACCGGAATTGCGGGCGCGGCTGGTGCAGAAGGTGATGCCGGCCTATCTGCAGAGCGGCCAATGCCGCGACGAAGTTTTCACCATCATGCGCAAGGATGGAGCGCCGGCGCAAATCCTCCTGTCGATGAATGCCTATCGCGGCGACAAGGGCCGCATCGAGCGCTCGGTCTGCGTGCTGACCGAACCGGTATCGATCAAGGTCGAGCAGGCGGTTACGGTGGTCGATGACCGGCGGTTCAAGAGCGCCTTCGAGGAAGCGGCGCATGGCATGGCGCTGGTCGCCCCCACCGGCGAAATCGCGGTGGCCAACCAGGCGTTCTGGACCATGCTAAGGCGCAGGCCGGAAGCCGGCCTTCAGGCGTTCGACGAACTCCTGTACCGGGAAGACCGGCAGGCTTTCCTCAAGGGAGTGGGCGAACTCATTCAGGGCTCGCTGGTGAACTTCTATCAGGACCTGCGGTTTGTGTTGCCCGACGGCAAGCCCATCAGCTGTTCGACAACGGTCGCGCTGGTGCGCAACGAGCACGGCGAGATCGAGCAATTGACCGTTCAGGTCCTTGACAATACCGAGAAACTGCAGTCGCAGCGCAATTTGCAACAGGCCCAGAAGATGGAAGCCATCGGCCAACTGACCGGCGGCCTGGCGCATGATTTCAACAATCTTCTGACCGTGGTGATCGGCAATCTGCAGCTGCTGGAAGGAAAAATCGATGGCGACGAGCGCGGCATGCGCCGCCTCGGCGAAGCGATCGATGCGGCGCGCAAGGGCTCCGACCTGACGCGGCAAATGCTGGCGTTCGCCCGCAAGCAGGCGCTGGAGCCCAGCGAGGTTCGGATCAACGATCTGGTCAAGGGCCTATCGCCGCTTCTGTCGCGCACCATCGGCGAAACCATCGAACTCAAGGTCGATGCCATGGCGGGCGAGCCCAAGGCCATCATCGACGCTTCGCAGCTCGAGTCGGCGGTGCTCAATCTGTGCATCAATGCCCGTGACGCCATGCCGAGAGGCGGGCATCTCACCATCGAGACGCAGCCTGTTTATCTTGACCAGGCCTATGCCGAGCGGCATCCCGAAGTTGAACCCGGCCATTATGTCATGGTGGCGGTTTCGGACACTGGCACCGGCATTCCTCCCGAAGTGCTGGAGAAAGTCTTTCAGCCGTTCTTCACCACCAAGGAAACGGGCAAGGGCTCGGGGCTCGGGCTTGCCATGGTCTATGGTTTCATCAAGCAGTCGGGCGGCCATATCAGCGTCTATTCGGAAGTCGGCCACGGCACGGCCATCAAGATGTATCTGCCGCGCCAGTTTGCGGCCGGCGAGGAGATGCCGGCGGTAGCTGAGCCGACGGTGGAAGAGGTTGCGGCGCTACCGCCAGAACCCGCCGTCATCGAAGAAGCTCCGCCGCTCACCTTGCCGGTGAAGACGGCGCCCAAGCTCTTGGTGGTCGAGGACCAGGAAGCGGTGCGGGCCGTGGCCTGCGGCTTCCTCACGGATTTCGGCTATGAAGTGATCGAGGCGGAGGACGGCCTGCAGGCGCTGGCCAGGCTGCAGGAAAACCCCGATGTCGATCTCATGTTCTCGGACGTTGTCATGCCAGGCGGCATGAATGGTTTCGACCTGGCGCAGGCGGCGCGCTCGATGCGGCCGGGGCTGAAGATCGTCCACACTTCCGGCTATCCCAAGGGCGCCATGGTGCACCAGGAAGAGCCGCGGTTCCGCGAGGGGTTCATCATCATGAAACCCTACCGCCGGGAAGATCTGCACAAGATCATCAAGGAAGCCCTGGACCATCAGGAATAGCTGCGGTGCGCCGCTGTCTCCCTGAGACGCCGGCCAGATGCTGCTAGCCTGCCAACGCTGCCGTCTGCGGTGCGCTCAGCAACATGCCGATCATTTGCGCCGTCATCGGCTTGTGGAAATAAAAGCCCTGTAGCTCGCGGCAACCGGCAAGCCGCAGTATCTGTATCGAGGCGCGCTGCTCCACGCCTTCGGCGGTGACGCTGGCGGTTAGTGCCGAGGCCATCAGGACCGTACCCTGGACGATCTGCTGTTCGGTCACGCTGCTCAGTATTTTCGAGGTGATGGAGCGGTCGATCTTGATTCTGTCGAACTGCAGTTTGCGCAAGTAGCCGATGCTCGAGAAACCGGTTCCGAAGTCGTCGAGAGCAATGGCGATGCCGGCGGCGTGCAAGGCGGCAAATTGCCGGCGGGTCCGCTCGAAGTCGTCAAGAACCACGCTTTCGGTAACTTCAAGTTCGAGGCGCTCAGGGCTGAAGCCGGTTTGGCCAAGGACCTTGAGCACCCGCGTCACGAAATCCGGGTCGCGGAGCTGGACCGGCGAAACGTTTACACTGAGCCGCAACTCACCCCAACCCGCGGCATCGGTGCAGGCGCGGCGCAGGATGGCCTCGCCGAGTTCATCAATGAGGCCGCTTGATTCGGCAACGGCAACAAACCGGTCGGGTGTCACGGTGGGCTGCAAACCGGCTGGCCAGCGCGCCAGGGCTTCGACGGCGACGATTTGCCCGGTCTCCGAGGATACGATAGGCTGATAGGCGATGGCCATCGTCCCGTCGCCGATGAATTGCTTCAAGTGTCTGGCAATGTCCGCACTGGCAATCCGCGCGCTGTCTATGGCTGGCTCGTAGACCACCGCGCGGTTCTTGCCGAGGCGCTTTGCCTCATACATGGCGACATCGGACCGCCGCATGACTTCGGTAACCGTCAACCCGGTGCCTGCATGGGCGATTCCAATGCTGACACCGACCGCAGCGTGGCGGCCATCGAGGTCGAATGGAGTGTGCAGCAATGAAATCAGGTTTGACGAGAACTTCTCGACCTGGGTGTCTGCGGCCTGGCCAGTGAATACAGCGACGAATTCGTCGCCGCCAAGCCGGGCAACAAAGGCGTCGCCGGTTCCCAGATAGCGCATGCCTTCGGCCACGGCGCGGATGAGAGTGTCGCCGGTCTCGTGATCGTAGGTATCGTTGACCTCCTTGAAGCCGTCGAGGTCGGCGAATGCCAGGGCAAGTTCGTTTCCTTCTGCAAGTTTCGCATGCAGATGCTGCACCAGCCCGGCGCGATTGGGCAGGCCGGTCAGGTTGTCGTGGAGTGCCGCGTGGCGGGACGTGCGCTCCCTCCTGCCAATGTCGCGGAAGAGCCGCCAGCACAGAAGTCCGATACCGAACATGACAGCGGCGAGAATGCCGAGCGCCACCACCGCCAGCAGCGATACCGAGCGAAATGCGGCGTCGCCCGGCCGGCTCTCCTTCCAGGCGACGGCGGCCACCGGCTGGCCGTCGAAACCTTGCAGGAGAGTGGCGCCGGAAGGGGCTTCCTCGAGGGGCAGCAGCTTCAGATCCTGGAGCACATATTGGTCGCCGATCTGCCGGAGCACGTCTTCGTTCAGGAAACGGGCAAAGACGAGGTAGCGGGCTTCCTTCGCTTCGACCTTGACGTCTTCGGAGGTGGGCACGATCGGCGCGGCCGCAACCACGGCAATTCCGTCGGCGGTCTGCATCAGGGCCCCGCGGGAAGCGTGATCAACCAGGTTGGACGGCAATGGTGCGATCAAGCCAAGCAGGCCGGATTTGAAATAAGTACTGAGATTGGGACGAAATTGCTCGCCGGCGCGGTATCCGGTCACTGCTTCAGGCATTGCCCTATCGACCAGCAGCATCAGGTGATAGTTCACGCCATCTTCGGTGGGCACCCCATAGCTTTCGGCTACCCAGTCTTCGTCGAGGTCTTTTGCATAAAACTGGCGGACGGCGTCGTCCCAGTAGGAGTTATCGGTGGCCATATTGGCAATCTGCTGCTGGGCGGCGTTTAGTGCCGACAACACGATCTGCTGGGTCTTTTCGTGATCCGCCTGGTTGGCGCCAGTCGTCACGCGCGACATGAGGTCAAAGGTGAAGATGCTGACCGCCAAAGTCGCGACCGCCAGCGGCAGCGCCACGATAAGCAGGAACTTCCAGCTGTCGAGTCTAAGCATTCAAGACGCCTCTTTCGGGCAGTTTTGACGAGGGCACGATAAAATACCATTAAAAAACCGGCGACTAATCTGTCTCAATCGCGCTATCGTTTCTCGGGAATCCGGTAACGCCATTTGTCTTCGCCGTGATACCTGTTGTCATGATCGTCCACACACTCTTTGATCTGTTTTCGGCGGCGGCAGCGATGGCCATGACATTTGCCGCCTATCGCTGGCGGCTGGCGGAAGCTTCAGCACGGATTGAAAGCGCAGGCTATGCCTACGCCTTGGCGCTGATCCTTGGGGCGGTGGCTGGCGGGTTCGGGGCAGGGAGCCTCAACCTGTGGCTCACGGGTGCGCCGGGTGTGGGCCGCAGTATCGTGGGGGCGCTGGCCGGGGCGATTGTGGCAATCGAAGTCTTTAAGCGGTATTCCGGCATCAAAGGGTCGACGGGGCTTATTTTCGTGCCGGCGTTTGCGACAAGCGTGATGGTAGGCCGCTGGGGTTGCTTCCTGTCAGGGCTCGACGACCAGACCCACGGCATCGCCACCGCGCTTCCGTGGGGCTATGATTTCGGCGATGGCATTCCCCGCCATCCGGTGCAGCTTTATGAAAGCTTCGCCATGGCGGCGTTCCTGGTTTTTTCTCTCATCATGCTTGGCCGCCGGCAGCGATTCTTCATGAGCAACGGCTTCTATCTGCTGGCCGGTTACTACGGCGCCCAGCGCTTCCTGTGGGAATTCCTCAAGCCCTATGGCACGGTTCTCGGGCCCTTCAATCTCTTCCATTTCATTTGCGCGGGACTCGTGATTTATTCGGTTGCGATGATCGGAGGACCCCGTGAACGCCCCCATCCGTAAGATCGCGCCCTATGTGTTCTATGGGCAAACGACGTCACTGTGCTCGCAGTGCCTGGCGCTGGTTCCGGCCAAGATCATCTTCGACGACGGCAAGGTGTGGTACCAGAAGCGCTGCCGCACCCATGGTGTGGAGAAGAGCCTGGTTTCGACCGACATCAACTACTACAAGTTGTGCCACGACTACCTGAAGCCCGGCGACCGGCCTCTGGCGCCGCAGACCCGTACCGAGGAGGGCTGTCCCTATGATTGCGGGCTGTGCCCGGACCATGAACAGCATTCCTGCCTCGCCCTCATCGACATCAACGAGGCCTGCAACCTGACGTGCCCGGTGTGTTTTGCCGGCAGTTCGACGGCCCACACGGCGCACCGGCCCTTGGCCGAAATCGAGCGCATGATGGATGCGCTGGTGGCCAGCGAGGGCGAGCCTGACCTTTTGCAAATTTCCGGTGGCGAGCCGACCATTCATCCGCAGATCATCGACATTCTGAAAGCCGCCAAGGCCCGGCCGATACGGCATTTGATGCTCAACACCAACGGCATCCGCATCGCCCAGGACCCGGAATTCGTGAGTCAGCTCAAGACTTTGACTCCGGGTTTTGAAGTCTACCTGCAATTCGACTCGCTAAGGGCTTCGGTTCACAAGACCTTGCGCGGCGCCGACCTCACGCGGATTCGCAGGGAAGCGCTGGAAGCCCTTGAACGGGAATCGATTTCGACAACGCTGGTTGTCGTGGTGAAGGCCGGGGTGAATGACGACGAGTTGGGCGACATCATCAACTATGCGCTCCAATGGAAATGCGTGCGCGGCATCACCTTCCAGCCGATCCAGGATGCGGGGCGGAACGAGAATTTCGACCCGGGCACCGACCGCATCGTGCTCTCCGACATTCGCCGCAAGATCATCGCAGCGAAAACCCCGTTCGGCGAGGGCGACATCATTCCCTTGCCGTGCAATCCGGAATCGATCGCCATCGGCTATGCGCTGCGGAAGGGCGACAGGATCGCGCCGATCACTTCGTTCTTTCCGAAAGACATGCTGGTAGAGGCGCTGCCCAACGCCATCACCTTCGAGAAGTTCCCGGACCTGCACAAGCAGGTGCTCAATTTCTTCTCGCTGGCCACGGCGGAATGCAACAATCCGGAAAAGCTCAACGCGCTCCTGTGCTGCCTGCCGGAAGTGCCGGTGCCGGAGGGTTTCGGTTATGAAAACATCTTCCGCATTGCCATCGTCGAGTTCATGGACGCGCATAATTTCTGTTTGAGCCGCGTCAAGCGGTCCTGCATCCATTTCGTGACACCGGCGGGGCAGATCATTCCGTTCGAAACCTACAACCTGTTCTACCGCGACGAAGCGGCACGCAAGCGCATGGCGCGGTCGAAGGGCGCGGCATGAAAATCCTTCTCACCATCCTGTGCGCCATCATCGTGCTGTTCGCTGGTGGCTGCGCGCTGACGATTTTCGCGGGCAGCGGCATCGGGGGTGCGATTTTCGCGGCGCCGCTCGCCGTTATCCCCGGCGGGCTGGCGCTTCTCAACGTGGTGGTGATCGGCGCCCTGTGGGGGAAGATGAAGGTGCGGAAGGGCGCTTTCCTCACCCTGGTCATCCTCGATGCCCTGGTCGTGGCGATGTCGCTGCCACTGATCGCCCAGGTCGGCCTCAACAACACCGAGGATTTCCTGCTCATCGGCTTGCCGGTCCTGCTTTTCGCCCTCAAGGGGGCCTTCACCTTCGTTTACTGGCGAAACCTCTAGATGCACGTGCTGCTCATGATCCTGGGGGCGCTGCTGATGCTGTTCGGCGGCGGCTGCACGCTGGTGTTTCTGGCAACAGTGTACAATGGCGTGGAAGTGCTGGTGGAGGAGCCGGGATTGATGCTGGGCGTCTGGCTGCCCTTCGGCGTGCTGCCGCTGGTGGCGGGCTGGTTCATGCTGCGCAAGGGGTGGCGGATTGACCGCGAAAAACGCAAGGCAAAGGCGGAACCGGAGGCGAAGCCCTGATGTATAGCATTGTCTTCCTTGGCCCGCTGCTGCTCATCGCCGTGCTGTGGTGGCTGCTCGAGCGCCACGAACGGCGGCGGGCAGGCGAGGGCAAGCCCCGGCATTCGGGACTTCGCGTATTGGGCGCAGCAGCGGCCATCCTTACCGCCCTGTTCACTGGCGGCTGCAGTCTGTTCTTTCTCGGCAGCATGGATGGCGCCTATGTGACCCTGACCACCGTGGCGGTGGTCGGCGGCCCGCCGTTTCTGGCGGCGGCATTGTGGAGCGTGGTGACGATGAGCCGGTCAAGCGGAACCGGGATCAAGCTGGCGGCGCTGGTGGCGGTGTTCGTGACCGCCAGTTGCGTGATGCTATTCGCCGGGCTCACCGGCATGTTGCCGGTCAGCCCGGAGACCGGAGGCATCGCCGTGGCGCTGGCGGTCGCCGCGGTCTGTACCGGCGCTGTCGCGTTGTGGTTGTTTATGGAGCGAAAGGGCGCTAATCCGCCAGAATCATGACCGACCTCTTCACAATCGAGAATCTCTTCACCCTGATGGTCCTCACGGCGCTGGAAACGGTGCTGGGTTTCGACAATCTTCTCTATATTTCCATCGAGGCGAAGAAGGTCGCCCCGGCGCAGCAGAAATATGTGCGCCGCGTCGGCATGATCTTCGCCATCCTGCTGCGCATCGCGCTGCTGTTCGTGGTGCTGCAATTGATCAGCGCCTTCCAGTCGCCGCTGTTCAGCGTGCACCTGCCGGTGTTTGAGGCCAGCGTCAGCGGCCACAGCCTGATCGTGCTGGCGGGCGGGGCATTTCTCATTCACACCGCACTCAAGGAAATCTTCCACATGCTGGCGGTGCACGATCTTGAGCATGAGGAGGGGTCGGGGCCGAAACATTCCACCGTCGCCCGCGCCCTGTTCTGGATCATGGTGATGAACATCGTGTTTTCGTTCGACACGGTGTTGTCGGCGGTGGCGCTCACCAACAACTTCATCGTCATGGCCACGGCCATCGTGCTCTCCGGCATTCTCATGGTGGCGCTGGCCGAACACGTGGCGGCCTTCCTGCAGAAGAACCGGATGTATGAGGTGCTTGGCCTGTTCGTGCTGCTGCTGGTGGGCGTCATGCTGCTGGCCGAAGGCGGCCACATCGCGCATCTCGCGTTCTTCGGTTTCCCGGTGGAACCGATGGCCAAAACCACGTTCTACTTCGTGGTGGGAGCGCTGCTCATCGTCGATATCGTGCAGGGCCGATACCAGAAGAAGATCATGGCCGAGGAACAGCACAGGCCGGCTCGGCCGGGGAGCACTCGTAACGGCATTGCCCTTGTGAAACGGGCGGGCTAGAAGCCCGCCCGAAACATTTCGCACAGGATTTCCCGCAATGGCGCGCCAGTTCATCTATCACATGCAAGGCCTCACCAAGGCCTATGCCGGTGGCAAAAAGGTTCTTGAGAATATCCACCTGTCGTTCTACCCGGACGCCAAGATCGGTGTGTTGGGCCCCAACGGCTCGGGCAAGTCGACGTTGCTGCGCATCATGGCGGGGCTCGACACGGAATGGAACGGCGAGGCGTGGCTCGCCGAAGGTGCGACCTGCGGCTACCTGCAGCAGGAGCCGGAGCTTGATCCCGCACTCGATGTCATGGGCAACGTCATGGAAGGGGTCGCCGCCAAGAAGGCGATCCTCGACGACTACAACGCGCTGATGATGGACTACAATGAGGAGAACGCCGACAAGGCGGCGAAGCTCCAGGACGTGATCGACGCCCAGAACCTGTGGGACCTCGAGGCCCAGGTGGAGCAGGCGATGGACGCCATGCGCTGCCCGCCGGGGGATGCGTCAATCGACAATCTGTCGGGCGGCGAAAAGCGCCGGGTAGCGCTCACCCAGCTTCTGCTGCGCAAACCCGATCTCCTGCTGCTCGACGAGCCGACCAACCATCTCGGACGCCGAAATCGGTGAACTGGCTTGAACATCACTTGCGCGATTATCCGGGTTCGATTCTCATCGTTACCCACGACCGCTACTTCCTCGACAATGTGACGGGCTGGATTCTGGAACTCGACCGTGGCCGCGGCATTCCCTACGAGGGCAATTATTCCGCCTATCTCAAGGCCAAGGCCAAGCGTTTTTCCCAGGAATCGCGCGAGGACGCAGCACGGCAGAAAGTCATCGAGCGCGAGAGCGAGTGGATCGCTTCATCGCCCAAGGCGCGGCAGGCCAAGTCCAAGGCGCGCTTCAAGGCCTATGACGAACTGATCAAGGCCAATGACGAGCGCCTCAAGTCAACGACGGCGCAGATCATCATTCCGCCGGGCGAGCGCTTGGGCGACAATGTCATCACCGTCGAGGGCCTGAGCAAGGCCTATGGCGACCGGCTGCTGATCGACGATCTCAGTTTCAAGCTGCCGCCCGGCGGTATCGTCGGCATCATCGGGCCCAATGGCGCGGGCAAAACCACATTGTTCCGTATGCTGACGGGTGTGGAGCTTCCCGACGCGGGCACCATCTCGTTCGGCGAGAGCGTGCAGATGGGCTACGTCGACCAAAGCCGCGACTCGCTCGATCCCGACAAGACGGTGTGGCAGGAGATTTCCGGCGGCAACGACGTGCTCTATCTCGGCAAGCGCGAGATGAACTCCCGCGCCTATACCGGCGCCTTCAATTTCAAGGGCGGCGACCAGCAGCAGAAGGTCGGCACGCTGTCGGGCGGCCAGCGCAATCGCGTGCACTTGGCCAAGATGCTGAAGAGCGGTGCCAATGTCTTGCTGTTAGACGAACCGACCAACGACCTCGACACCGAAACCCTGGCGGCGCTCGAAGAGGCGTTCGAAGATTTCGCCGGCTGCGCCGTCATCATCAGCCACGACCGCATGTTCCTGGACCGATTGGCGACGCACATTCTGGCCTTCGAAGGCGACAGCCACGTCGAATGGTTTGAAGGGAATTTCCAGGACTACGAGGAAGACAAGAAGCGCAGGCTGGGCGAAGACAGCGTGATGCCGAAGCGGATCAAGTACAAGCAGTTTGCGCGGTGAGGGAAGCGAAATGCCCAAGTGCCAGCAATTCGCAAGTAACAGGAAGTCATTGTCAAACTCGTGTGATAGGCCTTCAAGTTTCCGGAAGATCGAGTCCGTACTAATGCGTAGTAACAGAGGACGCACGTTGAAAAGCGGAAAACAGTCCTGTAATTGCCTAGTAACACCACAGTCACCCATTCACTGGACCGCCATTGGCGCTGTTTAGATAAGCCAGTTAACCATTATGCACTGAGAGTATTATTCGCTACCCGATGGAACAGCAGAGTATGCAATGTCTATGAGCCTCTAATTAGCGTGTAGCGGCTTTGACTTCCGTCCGGATCGATGTGGTGGAATATTGGGTGAATTCGGCTGTAGTTTGACTTTAGCAGATAGAACGCAGCAGCTTTCATTGAAGTAGAATTGGCTAGTATGTGTTCAGACTCGTTGAGTACCTTGCGGATCAACAAGTTCGCGATATGTCGTCCCAATTTAAACGTTGTGATTCGAGCCTTCGCTAGCCATAGAATGGCGAAGTTCGAGCAACAGTGCTATTGCTGCTGCCAGATGAATCTCTTGTGTCAGTGTTACACCCAGAAAGTCAATCGAGTTGCTATTTCTAGCTGGATTGAGATTTGCGATCACAAGGATAGTGATGCCAAAACAGAGAAACCACATACGGTTTGCCACTTCGTTGCTGTTCTGATAGTGCTTGGGCAAGATCCTTTACGACGTCTGGGAAGTTTTTCGTGGATACTGCCTTTAGTCATGAGTTAACCCTTCGGTAATTTAGCGCGAATAAATTCCGCTTGCCGCACCTGAACCGCATGGGGCATGCTGGGGAACTCTTCATCGGCAATGTTGCCTTGTGTGTCTCATAATTCATCACGCTACCCTTAGCGCCGCCGCCTCTCCCTTCACCTTCTGTGGCTTCACCACAATCTCCACATCCTGCCCAAGCGCCACCAGAAACCGCATCAGGCGTTCGACGGAGAATTGGCGGAAATCGCCGTGCAGCATCTTAGAGATGTCGGGTTGCTTGACGCCAAACAGCTTGGCGGCGTCAGCACTGCTTGAGTTTGCGGGCTTTCATCAGAGTGTCGATCTTCACCACCAGCTGCGCCTTGATCAGATGCTCCTCGGCATTGGGAAGGCCGATGTCGGCGAAGATGTTGGCGGAGCCAACGGTGGTATGTTGGAGAAGCTTGCATTGAGGCCGTCTCGACGCGTTCTTGTTCCTGTGTCATAACGTTTGGCCATGGATGACGCAACGGAATTTGAAGAAAAACGGGTGATCTACCTGAACGCCGAACAGTGGGAGCGGTTTCAACTCGCCCTGGAAGCGCCGCCGCGTGATTTGCCGGAATTGCGCAAGTTGCTGACAGGAGAAGTCGTTTGTGGAAATGTCGCAGGAGAATGAGGCGAAAGTACGCGAAAGACGCTGAGTAACGCTTCCCAACAACCGTCATCCCGGCGAAAGCCGGGACCCAGTGAGCCCGTTCAGCAAGCGCTGCCCCATTGAAAAATTGTCAGTGGGTCCCGGCTTGCGCCGGGATGACAGTATCGGGGAGTGGGGCAGTCGCCGAGCGGATTTGCGCGCCGCTCCCGTCTCCGGTATCATCCCGCCATTGCCCATCCGGAGACTCATATGACTGTCCTCATTTCCCGCCGTTCGCTGCTCACCGGGTTGGCCGCCCTGGCCGGAACACCTGCCGCATTCGCGCAGGACTCTGAGCTGTTTCCGGTTTCGGAAAAGGAAGCCAAGAAGGTTGAATACAAATACCGGCGCCGCGAGGACAAGTTCGAGACTTCGGAACCCGCTGGCACCGTCGTTGTGATCCCTAAGAAGCGGTTTCTCTATCTCGTGCAGGGCAATGGCATGGCGACGCGTTATGGCATCGCCGTCGGCCATGACAGCAAAACGTGGACGGGGGTGACCGAGATCGGCAAGATGGCGAAGTGGCCCATCTGGACGCCGACGCCCGAGCATATCGCGGCGCGCCCCGACATGGTGCAATACAAGAACGGCATGCCGGGCGGCCCCAAGAACCCGATGGGGGCGCGGGCGATCTATCTCTACCAGAACGGCGTCGACACGATTTTCCGCATCCATGGCACGCACGACCCGAAGCTCGTGGGCAAGAAGGCCACCAACGGCTGCTTCGGCATGTTGAACTACGACATCGTGCACCTCTACGATCAGGTGCAGATCGGCACCCGCGTGGTTGTGCAATCCGCAGGCACGGTAAGACAGGATCCGAATCATGACACATCTGTGGGTCAGGGCCGAGCAGCGGGCCCATGAAGAGCGCGTGGGGGTGACGCCCGACGGCGTTGCGGCGCTGATGAAGGCCGGGATCACGGTGACGGTCGAGGAAAGTTCGGTCAGGGCCATTGCCATTGACGGCTACAGGAAAACCGGCTGCGCCATCGCGCCCGAAAATTCCTGGACCTCGGCGCCCCGGGATGCGCTGATCTTCGGCCTCAAGGAATTGCCCGAGGATGGCACGCCGCTCATCCATCGCCACATCATGTTCGGCCATGCCTTCAAGGGTCAGCCTTCGGGGCAGATTCTGCTCAAGCGCTTCAAGGCCGGTCGTGGTGCCCTCTATGACATCGAGTATCTGGTGAACGAGCAGGGCCGCCGGGTTGCCGCCTTCGGCTATTGGGCGGGGTTTGCCGGTGCTGCGGTTTCGCTCCTGTGCTGGGCGGCGCAGCAGCGCGGCACCATTGCCGGGGCGATTGCGCGCTACAGGGACCGGCATGCGCTGGTCGAAAGCCTCACTTCGGAGTTCCGCGACCTGCCGCGGCCGCGGGCCATGATCATCGGCGCGCTCGGCCGGGTCGGCACCGGGGCGCACGACCTGTGCGCGGCCCTTAACGTCGAGACGACGCGGTGGGATATGGCGGAAACGGCTGGTGGAGGACCGTTCCCGGAGATTCTCGACCATGAGATCTTCCTCAACTGCATTCTGGCCAGCCCCGGCTGCCCGGTGTTCGTGCCGGCTGCCGCCAAAACCCAGATGCGCAAGCTCACGGTCATTGGCGACATCGCCTGCGATCCCACTTCGGATTTCTCGCCCATCAAGGTCTATGATCGCGTCACCGACTGGGAGCATCCGGCGCTGCGCGTCCATGGCACGCCGCCGCTCGACGTGATGGCCATCGACAATCTGCCGTCGCTCCTTCCCATCGAGGCGAGCGAGGATTTTGCCGCCCAGCTCTTGCCGTCGCTCTTGGCACTCGGCAAACTGGATGATGGTGTGTGGGGCCGGGCAAAGGCGGATTTCGACCGCCACACGGCAAAGCTTTAGGGAGTTCGAGCGATGACAATTCATTGGTGCGGCACCGGCCTTTCCTCGGGCCCGGGGCTGAGGCGGCTCATAGAGAATGGCCACAAGGTGGTGGTGTGGAACCGCACCGTCGACAACGCCAGGAAAGCCGTGGGCGATGTGGCGAAAGACATCCGCGCCTATTCGCTTGAGGCGCTCACCGCGGCATTGCAGCCGGGCGATATCGCCATTTCCATGCTCCCCGCCGATCAGCACGTGGCGATCGCCAAAGCCTGCCTCACCAGGGGCGCCAACTTCGTGTCATCGTCCTACATCGCGCCGGAGATGAAGGCGCTGGACGCGGAGTTCAGGTCCAAGGGCCTCGTCTCGGTCAATGAAGTTGGCCTCGATCCCGGCATCGACCATCTGATGGCCCATGATCTCGTCAGCCGCTACAAGGCGTCGAAGGCCTATGACGCCGGCAATGTCGTGAGCTTCACCTCCTATTGCGGTGGCGTGCCGAAGGTTGCCAATCCCTTCCGCTACAAATTCTCGTGGGCGCCGGTTGGCGTCTTGAAGGCGCTGCGCTCGCCGTCGCGCTCCTTGCGCGATTTCAAGGAATTCAAGGCGGATCGGCCGTGGAACGCCATCACGTCCTACGATGCGCCGCTGCCGGTGCCCGAAAGTTTTGAGGTCTATCCCAACCGCGACAGCTATCCCGTTCATGGAAGACTACAACTTCGGCAAGGACTGGAAGGTGAAGGACTTCGTGCGCGGCACCATCCGCTTGAATGGCTGGGCCAAGGCGTGGGAGCCGGTGTTCCGCGAAATCGAAACGCTGTCTGGCCCCTCGGGCGACGCGCGCCTTGCCGAAATGGCCGCCGAATTCCTGAAGGACAACAGCTACGCGCCGGGCGAGCCGGATCGCGTCATCCTGTTCGTGTCGCTCAAGGCCGAGAAGGATGGCAAGCCGGTGTTCGATGAAACCTGGGCCATGGATGCCTGGGGCGACGCCAAGGGCACGGCCATGGGGCGGCTCGTCTCAATTCCGGTGAGCTTCGCGGTTGAGTCGGTGATGAAGAAGGACTTCAAGCCGGGCGTACACGGTGCGCCGCATGAGAAGAAAATCTTTGAAAGTTGGCTCAATCAGGTGAAGGGCCTTGCCCAGCACATGCAGCGGGTGGATCATTTGGCTTAGCGCTTCGCCTTGGGCAGCGCCCATTTGGGGGACATCCGGATCTTCGGCGTGTTGCGGTGTCCGGTGGGGTAAGCGAGGTCGTAAGCATTGCCGGTCTCGGCGGCGAGGCATCTGGACATCTCGCTACCTGCCAACAACGCATGCCAGCCGGCCATCACTCCGGCATTCCTGCGATCCGCATGTGGTTGAGCCAGCGTTCGAGGGCTCCAGGGGCAGTGTCTACCTTCTCCCATTGCTTGCGTTGTTTGCCGATGGAATCGCCCGGCGAGTCCTCGAGAAAAATCGCAAGCGCCTTCCTTGCCTCCGGCACATTCCCTAGACACGCGTGGATCACAGCAAGCGTGCGGTGTGCGCTTTTTTGGATTCTCGACATTTTCCGCATCGCCGCCAGCGCAGCCTCGCAATCGTTCTTATAGTAGAGAGCCCAGCCCATCTGCCAATTGAACCAGTCAGGGTAGAAAGGATCGATGCCCATAGCCTGCTTGATCCGTTCGATCGCTTCGTCCGTACGGCCAATATAGACCAGCGGTTCCGCACTGGCGACGAGGATATCCGAGTTGCTGGGATTCAGAGCGATCGCCTGATCATACTGCGCAATGGCCTGCTCGATCTCACCAGCTTCACTATACACGCGGGCGCGGGCCCAATGCGACTCGGCATCGTCCGGAGCGAGCTGGATGGCTCTGTCGGCGTATTCGGCGCCGAGCCTCAGTGCCTCCTCAGTGCTGTGTTCCTGCTGATGCCACCCGAAAGCCGCGTCCCTCTGGTAGGTGTGTGCCAGGCCGATATAGCCGAATTGCGAGTTCGGATCCGCTTCGATCGCCTTGAGGCTGAACTGCCGTTGCAACTCGGTTCCCCCGGCGGAAAAATCCTTTTGGATCACGGCATACCCCATCAGGTAATAGTGAAGCGCGCTGACCCGGGCTGCGCCGCTCTGTGGCAAGGGCCGCTCGATCCTGCGCCCTACCCGGCCGGCAAGCGTGCGGATGATTTCCTCCTGGACGACGAAAAGATCGCCAATCTCGCGGTTGTAGGTGTTGGCCCAGAGATGCGATCCGTCGTGCGCATTCAGCAACTGGGCGGTCACTTTCAGCCGGTCTCCAATTTTCTGCTGGCTGCCTTCGAGCAGGTAGTCGACGCCGAGTTCATCGCCAATCTGCCTGGCGTCGACCGGTTTGCCGCGGTACTTGAAGCTCGAGTTGCGGGCGATGACCGCATAAGTCTTGCTCCACGCCAGCTCGGTGATGATCCCCTCGGCGACGGCATCGCTGAGATATCCCTTATCCACGCCGGCACTGAAGTCCTCGAAGGGAAGGACCGCAATCCTCGGCATGTCGCTCGAACGAACCGGCTCGGCTCGCCATGTCTCTGAGCCATAGTATGCGCCGATCACTGCCGCGGCGAGAACGACGGCAGCAAGAATGAAACCGCGTCGCGAGAATTGTAGCCTGGTTCGTACGGTACTGGCTGTAATGTTTGGGCCGGCCGCGTCCGATGGATCGGCATTCAACCGGTAACCGCGCTTGGGAAAGGTCTCCACGATCATATGCGCCTCGTCGCCCAACGCACGGCGAATATCGGCAATGCATTGGGTAAGGCTATCGTCGGTCACGAAGGTATCCGGCCAGACCGCCTGCATAAGCGCTTCCTTGGAAACGATCTCGCCGGGGCGCGCCGCGAGCGCGGAAAGCACCTCGGCCGACTGGCTGCGAAGGTCGACCCTCGTCCCTTCAGAGGTCTGAAGCACGCCGCTGTCCGTCAGGAAGACAAAACCGCGCAACGCTATCGTTTCAGCAGTTTTCGGATAAATTTCAGCAGCCTTTCGGGACATTTCACCTTCCTCGCGCGCATCCTAGTTTATCCAGTTCGGCTGTCACTTCCTAGCAATCTCAGCAGCTGCGGACTGGAAGGAGAAAATCATGAGAACGACCAGGAGCACCACCCTGACTCTGCGATCTTTCAGCGCGTGCCGTATCGGCGTGTTTATGTCTGCGTTAGGGGCACTCGTCCTCTCCCTCAATGCAACGGCGGCGCGGGCGGAGCCGGCGGCTGGGGTCACCCCGGCAGTCATTGGGCGGGCAACCTACGATGCCTTCGACCTGCAATCGGAATTGGGGTTCGCGGCCAGTGCGAAGGTCCCACTTGATATCGTCGTGCGGACCCATGACTACGCTCCGGAAAGCTCGACTGGATGGCATTCGCATCCGGGGCCGGTATTCATCACAGTCATTGAAGGCGAAGTGACGTTCTACGAGCACGGCGATCCGGCGTGCACGCCAAAGGTGGTCAGGAAAGGCCAGGGGTATGTCGATACCGGCCGCGGGCACATCGGTCGCAACGAGTCCGGAGCACCCGCCAAGGACGTGACAGTCATCTTCGCTCCGGTAGAAAAATCATTCCGCGGGGAACTGGATCCGCCCGCAAACTGCAAGTTCTAGAGACGGAACCGTGAGGGGAAAAGGCAACGTCGCATCGGCGGGCCACGACCGGCGCGAATGGCAGATCGACGCCTACCACGAGAATGGCCAGTTCAACGGAGGTTAGGGTGCGGATTCAAAAGCACGTAGCCAAATTCGGATTGATGCCCGTTCTCCCGCAAAAGAGGCTTGTCATGCGCTGGGGTGCCGGTTGTCTCATCGCGATTTTTGTCGTGTTTTCACCCGCTGCAGCCGCCCCCATTCATGATGCGGCCAAGAATGGGGACGTCGCCGCGATCATAGCGGCGCTTGATGCTGGCGCCGGTGTTGACGAGAATGACGGTTGGGCGACGCCGCTCTGGTATGCCGCCCGCCGTGGCAAGGAGGAAGCCGCCAAACTGCTGATAGCGCGGGGAGCGGACGCCAATCTGGCAACCAAGACTTCCGGACCGCCACTTCTTGGTGCCATCGAACGCAAAAACGGCATTCTGGTCAAATTGCTGCTGGCCAGTGGCGCCGACCCCAATGCCGCTTTGGCAACAAACTCGGCTCTGTACTTGGCCGCCAAGAGTGGCTGCCTCGAATGCGTGGAGGCACTGGTCGACGCGGGGGCGGAGGTGAATGCGCTTAACAAGGATCGCGAGCCGCCCATTCACGCCGCGAAATTGATCGGACTTCACGAGATTGCCGGTTACTTGGCCGCGCATGGCGCCGCACCACCGGAAGTGGCGCCAATTTCCGACAATCTCGGAGCTGCCGACGCCACCTTGGGCAAAGCCGTCTTTGACAAGAACTGTGCGCATTGCCACCACATCGACCCAAAGAAGGGCCGTAAACTGGGTCCCAATCTTTGGGGCTTGGTCAGCCGGCGGAAGGCATCGACAGAAGATTTCTCCTATTCGGAGGCATTGAAGGACTGGGGCGGTTCGTGGAGTTACGAAGACCTCAACGCATTCCTGTGGGGGCCCAAGATCACCGCGCCGGGTGTGCGTATGCAGTTCGCGGGTATTGAGGCGGAGGCGGAGCGGGCAAATCTGATCGCATACCTGCGCACCCAGTCCGGCGAGCCCGCGCCACTGCCCTGACGGCTCTATCCTTTGGCCTCCGCCAGAACCCAATCGCGGAACAGCTTGATCTTGCGTGCCTTGGCGTTGCGCGGCGCATAGGCGAGGTAGTAGTCGGAGCCGGCGTTGGCGGTCACGTCAAACAGTTGCACCAGGCGCCCGTCGCGCAGGGCTTCAAGGTGCAATGACCGGGAGACCAGCGCCACGCCGTGGCCGCTGGTTGCCACCAGGGCGGCGGTGTGCTGGGTTTCGACATCGATGCCCTGGCGCTTCGCCAGCGAAACACCGGGAACGCCTGCCGCTTCAAACCAGGTTGGCCACCACGGATCGCTTGGCCCGATCAGCGTGTGGTTCATCAGGTCAGTGGGAGCGGCCGGGCGTCCGGCGCGCGTGAGATAGAGCGGGCTGGCGACAGCCGTGAAACTCTGATCAAACAGGAAGTGAGCGGTGACGCCCGGCCACTGGCCATTGCCGGAGCGAATGGCGGCATCGAATTCACCGCCATCGAGATCGACGATTTCGACGGAGACGTCGATGCGGACGGCGATCTCCGGATGGGAAATCTGGAAGCCGCCGATGCGCGGCGCCAGCCAGGAGTTGGCGATGGTCTGAAAGGTCGAGATCGCCAGAATATTCTCGGAATCGGCGCGGCCAACGCGGAAGGCGCGCTGGAGATCGGCGAGGGATTGAGCAACCACCGGTGCCAGCTGCCGGCCGCGCGGCGACAGCGAAACACCGCGCGCCTGGCGGGTGAACAGGGGGGCACCGGTGAAGTCCTCAAGCAGCCTGATCTGATAGCTTACCGCTGATTGGGTCATGTTCAGTTCAGCGGCGGCCCTGGTGAAATTGCCGTGGCGGGCCACAGCGTCGAACACCCGGACGGCTCCCAGGGGCGGTAGATCAGGCATGGTGAGCCATCGAATTCATTGATGCCTCTTACGCCGGATTGCGTTGGAAATCAACAAATCTCAGCGCTATATTGCCTTTACGCTTTCAAACCCATAAGTGAAACAGGTGTTAACATGGTACTCTCCCTGTGGCGTGCCTTCGCCCATTCCTGGACTCGTTCGACGAGCAAGCCGGTGCCACGCATTGAATTCAGCTCGTTGAGCGAGCGCGACCTGGCCGATCTCAACCTGCCGGCGGAGGTCCGCGCCCGGCTTTACCGGGTGCGCGGCCGGCCGTTCAATGGTGACCGCTGGTAGATGAAAGACTGGTCAGCGCAGGACTATCTGGCCTTCGGCGATGAGTGCTTCGAGAACGCCGGTCTCGAAACGTTGCAGCCTGAATAGCCGGCCGATGGCATGGTGCTGTCTTCCGCGGCTGTTCATGGTGGCGGTGAAATAAGTCCGCCTACGGATCATCCTTGTGCTTCACGCCCTTGATGCGGGCTTCGCGCATGTGGAGGTTGCCGGGGTGGTCTTTGACATCTTCGAGCCGCGCCAGGTCGAAGGTGCGCTTGCGCAGTTCCATCACCAGTTCGCCGCGGTCTTCGATGTGGGCGATGTCGGCGAAGGGAATTGGCGCGCCGACCCGCACCTTGAGTTTGCTGCCGATGCGGCGGGCGGTTTCGCGGAACACCAGTGAGAGCCGCAGCGTCAGGCTCAAATGGCTGGCCAGTTGAAACAGCCGGCTGTTCTGGCCAACGAAATAAACGGGAACAACAGTAGCGCCCGACATGCGCAGGAGCTTCGCCGTGAATGGCGCCCATGGCAGGTCAACAGCCGGGCCCTTCATCGGGCCGCTCGGAGGTCGAAACGCCGCCGCCCGGAAAAATGCCGATGGCGTGGCCATCGCGCAGCCAGCTCCTGCGCTTCAAGCCTCGAGCGCACATTGGTTTCGCGGGCTTCGCGGGTGGGCGCGAAGGCCACCGGCAGCAGGTTGTCGCGGGCCTCGGGCGCCTGGCACAACACGTCGTTGGCCAGCACC
Organism: uncultured Alphaproteobacteria bacterium; assembly: GCA_963775095.1. Lineage (GTDB taxonomy): Bacteria > Pseudomonadota > Alphaproteobacteria > Rhizobiales > Aestuariivirgaceae > Aestuariivirga. Next base: position 213,614 of record CAVZHN010000015.1, on the reverse strand, counting down.
TTGGTGTCGGGGCGCACCTTGGTGGCAAGCCAGGTCAAGGTGATGCCGTCGAGCACGCCATAGGGGTGATTGGAAATGAACAGCACCGGCCCCGTGGCCGGCGTCTGGGCAAGGGCCAATTGATCAAACTCGACGGTGATGCGCAGCAGGCGAAGGGCTGCGGCAAAGAAATTCTCGCCGGCCGCCACGCTCTTCTGGTGCTGGACGTAGAGTTTCTTCAGCTTGCGCTGGCCGCCGATCTTCTCGATCGCCTGGATCACCACTTGCTGCAGTTTCGGCTGGTCGGCGGTCGAATAGCTGAAGCGCACGGGCTTGGTCTTGCCCGCGGGTGCAACAGGGTCTCGGCGTTTTGGCATCAGCGATCTGTATGCAAGTCCGGCGATCATCGTGGCTTTCCACTTTTGCGCAGATGTTGCAAGGGGCTTCTCAAAGCGTGGCACGGGGTTGTAACATTGTGATGAAGGGAGACGTGAAATGTACAAACTCTATGCGAGGCCGGGTGCGGGAAACGTTTGCGTCGAGGCGCTGCTGGCCGAATGCGGCGTTGAATGCGAGATGATCACGCTTGACCGCGACGCGCAGGGCCATCTGCCGGAAAGCTTCGCGGGCCATGAACCCGATGAAGCAGGTGCCGACGCTGGTGTTGCCCGATGGCGCAGGTGATGACCGAGAGTGCGGCGATCCTGATTCATCTCGCCGATCCTTCATCCGGAGAGCGGGCTGGCGCCGGGCTTCAAGGCGGCCGCAGCGGCCCAGCTATCTGCGCTGGATGGTGTTCATGGCCACGGCGCTCTACAATACCGATCTCCGTCTCTCTATCCGCAGCACTACACCACCGACGCCGCAGCCGTCGACGGCATCAAGGCCAAGGCCGGCGCAGGACATGATGAATGCAGTTCGGCATTCTGGCGGACGTTCTCGGGCCAAACCGCTATCTCATCGGCGACAAGCTTCAGCGCCGCCGACATCTACGCCGCCATGCTGATCAACTGGGCGCCCGATATGCAGCCCTTGCCGTCAGGCACCCCAACCTCAAGGCGCTGCACGACCGGTTGTCAGTCGCGGCCGGCGATTGCGCCGGTGTGGAAGCGGAACGACATGGGGTAGGGGGCGTTGCAATGCTCTTCCGCGCACTCGTTCTCGCCGCAAACAGTGTGATCCGCTTCACTGACGGCCAGTGAAAACAGTGCCTGATATGACGTTGCGGACGGCGAGAGCCAGTTTGGCAGATATCAAGCAAGAGGAACTCAACATGAAGACCGACATCACGTGTCCCTCCAGGAGAACTCCAAGCGCCTTGCAGCTCTAACCGAAGAAATCCAGTCGCGCCTCGATGAGACTGGTGGCGATTGCCGCCAAGGCCATGGGCGTGCACTAAGTAAGGCTTGCTGGGAAAATTCGTTCCTGAGAAGCGGTGGCAAATTTCAGCGGCATGCACATCGAATCCTTGACGACATCCACGGTCAAACCTGCTGTGCCGTCTGGGAACACTGGCCGAGCGTGGCATGGCCAAGCGCTTTGCGTGTTGAATCACGATGTGAATTGCAATTGCAGATGATGGAGCATGACACTTCGCACCGTCTGATGGTGATTGTGACCTCGAGCGTCGATGCACTGATCGCTCTGATGACACAGCGGATGTTGACACTGCTCGATGCGACATGATTGGATCAATCTTTGCGGAAACGAACAGGTCATCCTACTCCGAATATGAGTAGCCATGAGCGGCTTCGAGATCAGCACCCGGTGCCTGAAAGGCCATGTTTACTGTGCCGAGATCAGGAGGCGCCAACGGAGTTGCCTCAATATGGCGGTGACGATGATCAAGTTGAGAGAAGCAGGATGTCGCGCCAATAGCCAATGACAGGCTTGTAGCTGTTGTCAATGAAACAAGCGCAACTTGCGGCAATACCAATAGCGCCTAGGAGCTGATAGATAGCTGCGAACCGGACGGTGATCTTGTTCATCGATCCCTCCCCTGACGCCAGACAGTAGCACAACTAATGGTCACGTCTTGTCAACTTGCAATTAGTGACTGGTGCCGTGAAGTGCACGAAATGGTTACGGTGACAGTGCACGGGATTGCGGTGACAGTGCACGAAACAGGAATACGGTGACAGTGCACGAAATTCCGCAATTGTATGTGCTGTCGCCGCAGCCCGCTGTCACCCTAGCCCAGATTTGCTGCCACTTGGAAATTCCTTCAATTCAGGACAAGATCATTCCGCTTTAGTTGTTGGGAGGCTTCGATGGATAACCACGAGCCGTTTTTGCGCGAGGCGATTGCGCTGTCGAAATCGGCGATGGCCAACGGCGACGAGCCGTTTGGCTCGGTGCTGGTGAAGGACGGCGCGGTCATCCTGCGCGCCGAAAACAGCGTCTTCACCGGCCACGACATGACGAACCACGCCGAGATGAACCTGGTCAAACTGGCGGCGAAGCGCTACGACACGGCTGTTCTCGCTGACTGTACGCTTTACACCAGCACGGAGCCGTGCGCGATGTGCGCCGGAGCGATCTACTGGTCGGGCATCGGGCGCATGGTGTTTGCGTGCTCCGAAGCGCGGCTCGGCGAGATCGCCGGGATCGGATTGAATGTGCCAAGCCGGATGGTGCTGCAAACTGGCGCGCGCACTGTCACGGTGATTGGCCCGAGCCCGGAACTTGAGGAAGAGGCCGCCGCAGTACACCTGGAATTCTGGCCGAAACATTTGGGCAAGGCATAACCTCCTTCATCTGAATTGTCGCTGCCGGGCGCTCATCTCTTGATTGCAGTTTGAGAGACGGAAACCAGAGATTGCACTAGAGTTTCGTGCACTGTCACCGAAAATGGGGAGAATCCTCAATGTTTTGGCATCAAGTGTCATACGAAAACATGGGTTTTGACGTCCTAAATCATCGGTTTTTCGCGCCGATTGCATGGAAAAACGGATGCCAATTCATTGCCAATGAGACGGCGGAGCGGATGGTTCCGCTCAAGCCGCTTTGGCGCTCGAACCGAGGCCCAGGACGCGGCAGATGGCGTAGACGAGGTCGGCGCGGTTCAGGGTGTAGAAGTGGAAGTGCTTGACGCCTTCGCGGCGCAAGGCCGCCACCTGTTCGGCGGCCACCATGGCGGCCACCAGGTTGCGGGTTTCGGGTTCGGCGTCGAGGCCCTCGAAGCGCTGGGCGAGCGACGGCGGCACGTGGGCGCCGCACTTCGCCGCAAACTCCTTGACGCTGGGCGAAATTGGTGATCGGCAGGATGCCGGGCACCAGGTCGATGTCGATGCCGCGGGCCATGATGCGGTCGCGCAAACGCAGGAAAAAGGCGTTGTGGAAGAAGAACTGCGAAATGGCGCGGGTGGCGCCGTGTTCGGCCTTGTCGGCCATGAAGGCGAGATCCTCCTCGATCGACACCGATTCGGGGTGGCGCTCGGGATAGGCGCTCACCGAAATCTCGAAACCGCCGATATCGCGGATGCCGCGCACCAGATCGGCGGCGTTGCGATAACCATCGGGGTGTGGCGTGAACCGTGTGCCGACCCCGCCCGGCGGATCACCGCGGAGCGCAAGTATATGTTTTACACCGGCTTTCTTGAAGTCGCCGATCACCGTGTTGACTTCGTCCTTGCTGGCGCCGACGCAGGTCAAATGGGCGGCGGGGCGCAGCGTCGTGTGCGCTGGCGAGGCGGGCGACGGTGGCGAGGGTCCGGTCCCTGGTGGTGCCGCCGGCGCCATAGGTCACCGACACGAAGCGCGGCGCCACGGTTTCGAGTTTGGCGATCGTCCGCCAGAAGCCAGCTTCGGCTTCACCGCCCTTGGGCGGGAAGAACTCGAAGGACACGGTGATGTCGCCGGGGTCGTCAGCGGGCAAGTTCATGTTGTTGTGCAGCCTGACTGGACAAAGTATTGGGAACGCTGGGTTTTTCGGCAAGCCACAAGGAAACGGTAAGGCCCGTCTCGGGCTGGCGCCAGGGCGGCGGCAGGACATCGTGGCGGGTGAGGGCAACACCCGCCCGCTGCAGCCATCCCGCCATGCTTTCGGCTGAGATACCCAGGCGGCGATGGGCGTGGCTGGCGCGCAGGTGTTCGAGGTCGTGGGGAGCAAAGTCGGCGATCAGCAGGCGGCCCCCCGGCCGCAGCAGGCGGGCAGCTTCCTGGAGGGCGCGGCCGGGATCATCCAGATAGTGAAGAACCTGGTGGATCGTTATGAAATCACAAGATGAATCCGCGAAGGGCAGGGCATAGATGTCGCCGTGGCGCACCTGGGCCTGGCGGAGCCCCAGCCGTTCCAGATTGGCGCGCGCAACGGCCAGCATGTCGCGGCTTTGGTCAATTCCGATCGCTTGGGCGGCGAGGCCGGAAAAGGTGCGGATAAGGCTGCCGGTACCGGTTCCGAGGTCGATATGGAGGGAAATCGGCCGGTTTCCGGCCATGGCCACCATCGCAGCCTCAACATCCTCCTCCTTCACGTGCAGGGTGCGGATCTTCTCCCAATCGCTTGCATTGGCAGCGAAATATTGTGCAGCGGCGCGGGCGCGTTCGGCGCGTATGTCCTCAAGCCTGGTGAGATCGCGGGCCAATATGGCGTCGCGGGCCGACAACAGGCCGGCGATGGCGCGCGACAGGGCGCCGCCAGCGGCATCCTCGCGGAGCCTGAAAAGCACCCAATTTCCTTCCTTGTGGCGCGAAATGAGGCCGGCTTCGGTCATCAATTTCAAGTGCCGGGATACCCGCGGCTGGCTTTGCCCGAGAACCTGGGTGAGTTCGCTGACGTTGAATTCGCCGTGGGACAGCACAAAGAGAATGCGCACCCGTGTCGCTTCCGCCGCCGCCTTAAGTCCTGCCAGTAGCTCTTCCACGATAAACACATAAACATATCCTTATGCGAGTTTCAAATGCTTTATGATGCCCATGACGCCGCAACATCCCTACAAATTTTCGTTAGCGCCTTGTTTTCTTCATAGTTTCGCGGCGTATTCAGCGCCGAAATCGGGCGGGTGCCCCCTTTAATCGGCCCGCCCAGGAGGAACCATGAACGGGACTGTGCTGCGCCAGGTGAGCAGGCGCGCATTTCTGACGACTTTATTCTCCGGGATGGCATTCCTGGCACTGCGTCGGCCGACCCGCCAGGCGCGGCTGTTGATCCGGCGGAGGCCTATGTTTCGAGCATCGCCGATGAAGTGATGGCGCTCGCCAACAGCGGCCAAAAGGGCAATGCGCTGCGCGCCAGGTTCGCCGAGTTGCTCAACCGGCACATCAACCTGCGGAACATCGCCACTTATGCGCTCGGCACCTATGCGCCGAAGCTTCCGGCCGGCAAGAAAGACGAGTTCTACCGGCTGGTGAACAACTACTCGGCGGCGCTGTTTGTCTATTACGTCGATGATTTCCGGGGCACCGATCTGGAGATCATGTCGAATGCCAAGCAGGGCAAGTTCATCACCATCCTCAGCGCCATCAAGCGCCGGAGCGGCGGCCGCGAGCAGGTGCGCTGGAGGCTTCTGCCGTCGGACGGCAGTTTCCGGGTGAGTGACGTCAATCTCAAGGGAATCTGGCTGACGATTTCGATGAAGGACCGTTTCAACAAGGTCTTGAAGCAGTCGCGGGGCGATTTCGAAGCGCTGTTCGCGGAACTCCGCGAGGCGGAAACCTGGTAGGTTGACGCGTTAAGAAAGTGTCAACTATAGCGGCGGGATGGTGGCGTGCCGGACAAGCGAATCATGACGGACAACTTCCATAGGCTCAGCCGCCGCGCCTTTGTGACCGGCCTTGCCATGCTGGCCGCGGCTCCTGTGGCGCGGGCTTCCGACCAACCGTCGCTGGATGCCATGCGGCAGGTTGCGAAAGACTTGCTGCAAGCCAACCGCCTGGGAACCGCGGCGAGCTTCAGGCGGGTCATCATGCGCCATGCCGATGTGACCGGCATCGGCAACTATTCGCTCGGGCAATACCAGTCGAAACTCGCCAAGGGCCAGCGCCAGTCCTATTACGGTGGCGTCGCCACGTTCATGTCGCGGTATTTCGCTGACCAGTCGCGGGAGTATCGCGTCGCCAAATACGAACTCGGCGAGGCAACGGCGGGCGAAGACAAGACGGTCAAGATCTCGTCAAAGGTCTATATGCTATCGGGTCAAACCTACACGGTGCAGTGGACGCTGGCGTGGATCGGCGGCCGCTACCGGGTGACCGACGCAAAGGTTCTGGGCTTCTCGCTGGTTTATCTGCAGCGCGGCATTTTCACGTCCTATATTTCCAAACGCAAGGGCGACGTGAACCAGCTGGTGGCGGCACTCAACCGCTGATCATTCCTGGATGGTTTCGAGCCACGACAACAGAGCGTTGATCCGTGCGCTGACGACCGCTTCGCGCTCTTCGTGACTCATGCCCTCGTAGGCGGCTTCGGTGTCGAACCAGTCGCCCCATACGGGCATGTCGCGGGCGCCATGCACTTTCACTTCGGCGCGGCCGTCGATCACTTCGGCAATACGCTCGCGCGGGAATATGCCGGCGTTGTTCTTGGTGAGATGGGTCAGGTCGGGGGCGGGGATGGTCAGGAATTCGGCGACCGTTCCGTCACCTTTGGCGGCAACGCCGTGACAGGCGGCGCAGTAAGTCTGAAAATCGGCGGCGCCAAGCTCGGTCATCAGCCCGGCGCCTTGGGTGCCGGTGGTGGCCTGTTCGGTGGCCAAGGCCTCGGCCGTGAGAAGTAGTGCGGCGGCGGCGAGGATCAGGAACAGAGGCAATCGGCGCATGGAGAGATCTCCTTTTGATCATGATCCTCCCGTGCGTTGTCTGCCACCTTGACCAGGGTCAAAGTCACCATCCTTTAACCCTGTTGGCCTAGTGAGGGGCGACGGCCGAGTGTGGGGTGTAGCGTATGGGTTTCGTCCATCAGCTGGCGGCAGTCGCCGCCATAACCGGCGTTCTTGCCGCCTGTTCCAGCAACAAGAAATACTTCGAGACTGAAGGCCTGCAGGCGCCGCCGCAACGCTGCGACGTGCAGCCCTCGCAACTCGGCGAGGCGGAACCGCTGTCGCGCGTCAGCAACGGTTACTGCCAGGTGCCGAGCCCGTGGCTGGTTCATGAAATCTCCAGCGTCCGGTTCAGCCAGCCGGCCACGGTGACGTGCGGCATGGCCTCGCCGCTCGACCAGTGGATCGAAAATTCGGTACAGCCGGCGGCTCAAGCGGGCGTTTGGCGAGAGCGTTACCGGATTTGAAGTTGCCGCATCCTACTCCTGCAGGCCACGCAACAACCGGCGCGGCGCCAAGATGAGCGAGCATGGATTCGGCAACGCCATCGATATCGCTGGCTTCACGCTCGAAAGCGGCCGCAAGGTGATGGTGCTCGACGGCTGGAATGGCCGCGGCGACGAGCGCAAGTTTCTGCGCCAGGTGCGCGCCGAGGCCTGCGGGCCGTTCATGACGGTTCTCGGCCCCGGGTCCGACGCCCACCACCGGGACCACCTGCACCTTGACCTGCAGCACCGGCGGAGCGGATCGCGATACTGCAAATAGCCGCCATATTGCAATCGGCTTGGCCAAAGTGCATATGACGGCCATGGAACAGGAAATCACCAAGCCAGACAAAACCCCTCGGACCGGCAGCCAGGCTTTCAGCCCCCTCGGCTGCTTTCTGGCGGCGGCAGGGGTTACCATGTTGGCGGCCACCAAGCTGGGTGCCGCCATGGTTGCGACCGTGTGGGCCGCTTCAAAACTCTTTGGACTGCCGGATGCCGCCATGTATGTGATCATGGCACTCGGGGCTTTGCCGGTGTTGTGGGCCACCGTGTGGACGGCGGGAAGAGCATGGCACATCGAACGCCGCCTGGCTCAGCACCTGGACATTGACCAGCCGGTGTTCAACCTCAGCTACTATTTCAAGCGCTGAACCCTTCGCACCTGGCGCGCGAATCCGCTAGACTTTACCTTCCATGTCGATCTGGCAACGCATCAGTGAAAACCTGTCGGCGATTGGGGCCTCAGTTGCGGGGTACCTAAGCCAGATTAGCCGTGCGCGGGCCACAGCTCCCGAAAAATCCCTGGCTTTCACCATCGGCATGATCGCCCTCGGCGCCAAAATGGCGAAGGCCGATGGCGTGGTGACCGAGGTGGAGGTTCAAGCCTTCAAGAGGGTTTTCCACGTGCCGGAAGGCGAATTGCCGGCGGTGGCGCGGGTGTTCAACCTCGCCAAGCAAGATGTGGCGGGATACGACGCCTATGCCCGGCAAATTGCCCGGCTGTTTCACGCCAAGTCGACAATTCTCGAGGACGTACTGGACGGATTGTTCCATATCGCCAAGGCCGATGATGCCCTGCACCGCGCCGAACTGCACTTCCTGGAACAGGTGGCGGCGATATTCGGGTTCGAGCGCCAGGATTTCATGCGCATCAGGGCCCGTCATGTGGCTGGTGCAGGCGACAATGCCTATGCCGTACTCGGGATTTCGCCCGAGGCTTCACTTGATGAGATCAAGAAGCGGTATCGCAAGCTGGTGCGCGACAACCACCCGGACAAACACATTGCCGCCGGTGTTCCTCCGGAAATGATCGATCTGGCGACCCGGCGCCTGCAAAAAATCAACGAAGCCTACGCGCAAATCCTGCAGGAGCGCATGGCGTGATCCGTTCACCGCTTGGGCATCGTTTCGTGCTGGCGCCGTCCATCGAACCGCGCCTGCTGCCTGGCACACCGGACATGCTGATTCTCCACTATACCGGCATGGAGACGGCTGAGCGGGCCTGCGCCTGGCTGTGCAATCCGGCTTCGCGCGTTTCATGCCACTATCTCGTCGACGAGCACGGCATCATCACGCAAATGGTCGGGGAGGAGATGCGGGCCTGGCATGCCGGGCAATCGAGCTGGGAAGGAGTAACCGACAGCAACTCGCGCTCCATCGGCATCGAGATTCACAATCCTGGCCATTCGCTTGGCTATCCGCATTTTCCGGCCGAGCAGATGAAGGCGGTCATCAGGCTGTGCAGGGACATTGCTTCAAGACACGCCATCGCGCCGCGCCGCGTGCTGGCGCACTCGGATGTGGCGCCGCTGCGCAAGATCGACCCGGGGGAAAAATTCGATTGGGCGTGGCTCTATCGCGAAGGAGTTGGACACTGGGCACCGCCTGCGGCGATTAACAGTGGTCAGTTTTTCCAGTTGGGCGACAAGGGTCAGCCGATTGAGGCGCTGCAATCAATGCTGGCGCTTTATGGCTATGGATTGGAGATCAGCGGCTGGTACGACCGAAACACGCAATTGGTGGTGAGGGCCTTCCAGCGCCACTTCCGGCAGGCCCGCGTCGATGGCGTTGCCGACCGCTCGACTATCGACACACTGCACCGGCTGCTGGCGGCTTAGAGCAAAGGGCAGCCGGATGGATTCGAGTCTCACCTCTTCGCCGCCCAGACATGACGGGTTCGTGAATATAGTCCTTGACAATAGTTTCCTAGTATGGTAGCGCTCGCTCATCCTTCTCCCACGGAGGGGCGGTTCTAGAGCCGTCGAAAGCCGGGGTGAGGATGCGGAGCCTGAATAGGGTGGGACCGGACCCACCCGAGACCAGGGGCCGCCGGCGGACAGCAGGGCCACCCGTGTCTGGTGGGCCTCCCTTAAGTGGGTGAAGGAGATGGAAAGGAGATGAAGCCAGTGAAAACCGAATTCAGATCCCCAGATTTCCGTACCGAAGTGGCCGGCCAGCCCATAATCCGCGGCGCGGGCGGTGCGACGTACCGCCATTTATCTACCCAATCTGCGGTGAAGCGTTGCTCGCGCCTCCCCTCCATCCCTGTCAATTGCGGTGACCTTATGTGATACTCTTCCACCTACGGCTTGTTGCACAGTTTCAGAAGGCCTTCGATGTCGGCATCGATCAGGGGGATGATCTGCTCTTCGCCTTCGACATGGATCTTCAACCGGTCGGCTTTGGTCATGGCGGCAAAAATGGGGTTGGCGGTTTCTATTTCGACCTCGAGGCTGCTGACGCCGGAGTCCTGGTTTTCAAGACTGGTGCCGGTGATTGTAACGGCCACATCACCGGCCACGAGTTCCATGGTGCCGGGCGTATCGGGCTTCAATTTTTCGGAGGCCTCAGGCAAGAATATTTTTGCCTTGCCGGATTGAATCGTGCACCAGATGCTGAGGCCGGTATCATCGGTTTCCGGCACACCAAAGACCAGAAAGGCATCTTCGCTGGTCGAGTCGAGAAACCACTGGCGTTCTTGGGCCGAGGCAGTGTTACAAGCAATGAGGCACACGGCGAACCCGCCGAAGATGGATTTGAACATGGAAATCGGGCCCCCACAACTCCGGCCTGTCTAACCTCTCTCGCTTCATAGGGAAAGTGACAACTTGGCCAGCCGCAACGCATCAAATGGAAAGCTTCCATGACCGCCGACGTGATCATTCGCAACGCCGCTATCCTGACGATGGATGTGACAAATCCCCGGGCCGAAGGGCTGGCGATTGCCGGCAACAAGGTGATCGCGGTTGGCGGGACCAAGGAGGTGACCGCCCTGAAGGGCGCGAAGACGCGCGTGATCGATGCCGGCGGCAACACTGTTCTGCCGGGGATTGTCGAAAGCCATATGCACCTGTTCGCGGGTGCGGCCGAGCTCAGCCATCTGCAGCTCACGGGGGTTCGTGGCTTCGACGGGCTAAAAGCAAAAACCCTGGATTATCTCAAGCACAACCCCGGGGACGGGCTGGTGATCGGCGAGCAGGCCGATTACATCATCATCTCGGAACAGGAAGCGCTGAGCCGCCATCACCTCGACAGCATCGTCAAGGACCGGCCGATCATGGTGTTCTCCCCCGACCATCATACGGCGTGGGCCAACACCATGGCGCTGGACATGGCCGGCATCCTGAAGGGGCGCAAGTTGGGGCCGGGCAATGAGATCGTGATGGGCGCCGACGGGCTGGCGGCGGGCGAACTGCGCGAAGGCGAAGCGATGGCACCGGTAAGAGCACTCGAGACCAGTGGCAGCCGCGACCGCATTGGCCTGATGACCGGCGGTGAGCCCGAGCCCTATCCCGGACCGGCGGATTTCGAGCATGATCTCGGCGTGATCCGCAAAGGCCTGGCGCACTGCGCCAAGCACGGCATTACCTCCATTCACAACATGGATGGCAATTTCTATTTGTTGCAGTTGCTCAATGCCTTGCAACGGGGTGGTGAACTTTCGGCGCGCGTCCGGGTGCCGTTTCACTTCAAGAACTTCATGGACATTTCGGCGCTCGACCGTGCCGAGGCCATGGCTGCCAGTTTCAATACCGACATGCTCAGGTCGGGTTTCGTGAAACTGTTCGTCGATGGGGTGATCGACAGCGCCACGGGCGTTATGGTCGACGATTACTCGGACCGGCCGGGCTGGAAGGGAGAACCGCTTTTCACGCCTGAACATTTCGCTGAAGTGGCGGTGGAGGCTGACCGGCGTGGCTTGCAGATCGCCGTTCATGCCATTGGCGATGGCGCGGTGCGCATCGTGCTTGATGGCTATGAGGCGGCGCGCAAGTCCAATGGACGCCGCGATTCACGCCACCGCGTCGAGCACATCGAAGTCATTCATCCGGATGACATCAGCCGTTTCAAAGAGCTTGGCGTCATCGCTTCGATGCAGCCACCGCATCCGCCGGGCTCGCAGGGCCTGCCGCTTGAGCCCTATTTGTCGCGGATCGGCGAAGGGCGCTGGCCCTACGCCTTCGCGTGGAACACCTTGCGCAGGGCTGGTGCGCGCTTGGTGTTCGCGACGGACTGGCCGGTATCCGACATCAACCCGCTGCGCTCGATCCACTCGGCGATGACGCGGAAAGCCTGGAAGGCGGGACTAGACGATCACCGGCAAACACTCGACCAGTCGATCCGCTCCTACACGGTTGAGGGTGCGTATGCGGAATTCTCCGAGGACAACAAGGGCGTGTTGAAGCCCGGCATGCTGGCGGATGTGGCGGTGCTCGACGCCAATCTCGAAGCCATTGATGCCGAGGCCATCGAGGCGGTCATGCCGGTGGCGACGATCTGCGATGGCCGGGTGGTGTTCGAACGTTGACGGATGGTGTTGAAGCGCCTACCTGATCCCTGCCAGTCGGCCGGATGACCGCTGCCGCAAGTCCCGAAAGGGCGCGGGGGAGGAAAGTCCGGGCTCCACGGTTATACGGTGCCGGATAACGTCCGGCGGGGGCGACCCCAGGGAAAGTGCCACAGAGAACAGACCGCCTGACGGAGCAATCCCGACGGCAAGGGTGAAACGGTGCGGTAAGAGCGCACCGCGCGGCCGGCAACGGAAGCGGCACGGCAAACCCCACCGGGAGCAAGACCGAATAGGGGTGGCATGGGCTTCGGCCCGGGGCTTTAGCCGGCTTGCTGCCCGGGTAGGTCGCGCGAAGCGTCCGGTAACGGGCGTTCCAGATGAATGGTCATCGCGGGCGGGAAACCGTCCAAACAGAACCCGGCTTACAGGCCGGCTGGCACCTTCATTTCCGCATTGAAATGACTCGGATTTGAAACCAATTGTTAAGATTTTGAGCGGCATTGTCAGGCAAATCTTAACGCCTTGTTCACCCTGGTTTTCCGCGCCGATGGCTGGCCTGCACACCGATCATGAAATGCCGCATGTGCCGGTCATGCTGGGCGAAGTGCTGGCCCAACTCGTTCCCCGTGATGGCGGCACTTACGTCGATGGAACATTCGGCGCCGGCGGCTATTCGCGCGCCATACTTGCTGCCGCCACTTGCCGGGTGATCGCCATCGACCGTGATCCTTCGGCGATAGCAGCGGGGCAGGGGCTGGTTGCCTCGTCCGGTGGACGGCTGGTGCTGCGCGAGGGCCGGTTTTCGGAGATGCTGGAACTGGTGGGCGGGGTGTCCATCGACGGCCTGGTACTCGACATTGGGGTTTCGTCGATGCAGCTTGATGAAGCGGCGCGCGGCTTCTCGTTCCTGCGCGACGGGCCTCTCGACATGCGCATGGCGCAAGTGGGTGCCAGTGCTGCCGATGTTGTGAACAAGCTGCCGGCCGAAACACTTGCCGACATCATCTACATTTTTGGCGAGGAGCCGCGGTCGCGGTCCATTGCCCGGGCCATTGTGGCAGCGCGCGGCGAGGCGCCGATTACCACGACGCTCGAACTGGTCAAGGCGGTCGAGCGGGCGACCGGCCGCCAGCGCCCGCAGGATCGCACGCACCCGGCGACCCGCACGTTTCAGGCTCTGCGCATCCATGTGAATGGCGAACTCGATGAACTGGTTGCCGCGCTGCATGCGGCCGAACGGCTGCTGACGCCGGGTGGGCGGCTTGTCGTCGTGACATTCCATTCGCTGGAAGACCGCATCGTCAAACGCTTCTTCGTATCGCGCAGTGGCAACATTCCTTCGGCATCGCGCCATGTGCTTGGCTCCCCACCGCACGTCGAGCCAAGTTTCACTCTGCCTTTCAAGGGCCACCTGGCGGCGAGCGAAGCGGAATGCGCCGCCAATCCACGGGCGCGATCGGCCAAGCTCAGGGCTGGCATCCGCACGGCAGCACCAGCAATGGATTCCATTGCCGATGAAATCGGCCTCGCCCTGCCAAGAGGGAGGACCCACTGATGCACAAATTCATCAATGCTCTGATGGTCATTGTGGTTCTGGTATCGGGCTTCATGCTCTACACACTGGAACACGCGACCCGCGGCAGTGAGCGCAGCATTGCCAATTTCGAGGCGGGAATTGCGAGCGAGCGCGAACAAATCAAATTCCTGCGTGCCGAATGGAGCAGCTTGGTCCGCCCCGACCGGCTGCAGAAACTGGCGGCGGAACACCTGAAACTCGAGACCATCAAATCCACGCAGATTGTGCCTGAAGGCGAACTGGCGGCGCGGGTACCGGCCGAGCAACAGATCAAGCTCGAAGCTGACGGCAGCGATCCGATCGGCGACATCCTTGAAAAAATGCAGTGAGCGGCATGACGGCAGACCGAGGCGATAGCACGACAACGAGACCGGCGAAACTTCGCGGTCAGAACCGCCTGCGGCTGATAACAATCGGCTTCTGCGTGGCGTTCGCGGCGATTGCCGGACAACTGGTCAATCTCACGCTGATCAGATCGTCCGGCGACGGTGAGACCGCGCGGCTGGTGCCGGAGCCGCGATTGCCGCGCCCGGACATCATCGACCGTAACGGCGTGCTGCTGGCAACCGATGTGGCGGTTGCCTCGCTCTATGCCGATCCACGCAAAATCATCGATGTCGACGAGGCGGTGGAACTGCTGACCGCAACTGTGCCCGACCTCGACTCCAGGGTTTTGCGCAAGCGCCTTACGGCGCCCGGCAAGGCATTCGTGTGGCTGAAGCGTCAAGTTACGCCGGAGGAGCGCGATGCGGTCTACAATCTCGGCCTACCAGGTATTGGATTTGTAAACGAGAGACGCCGGGTTTACCCCATGGGCCGGCTAACGGCTCACACGGTGGGATATGTGGACGTGGACACCAAGGGCATCGCCGGCATCGAGAAGTATCTCGATGACCAAGGCGCGCTCTATACCGCTTCGCTTGCCGAACCCAGCAGCCTTACGACGCAACCCGCCGAACTGGCGATCGACATTCGCGCCCAGTTCGCGATGGTCGATGAGCTCGGCAAGGCGGTCACCAAGTTCAAGGCCAAGGCCGGTTCGGGCGTGATTCTCGATGTCACTACGGGCGAAATCATCGCCATGGCATCGTATCCGGATTTCAACCCTAATGCTGAAGACAAGAAGCTGACGTCGGACCAGGTGAACCGGTTGACCAGCGGCGTTTACGAGCTTGGTTCGGTCGTTAAAGCCATCACCTTCGCCATGGCCTTCGACTATGGCACAACGGACCTCAGCCGTACTTACGACGCCCGCTCGCAACTGGTGATTGGCAATGCCAGGATCAGCGATTTTCATGCGCAGCGCCGCATCCTCACGGTGCCGGAGGTTTTCACGCACTCATCGAACATTGGTACGGCGCGCATGGCTCTGGAGGTGGGGCTTGAAGGCCACCAGGAATTCCTGCGCCGCGTGGGCCTGTTTGATCGGCTGCAAACCGAGCTTCCCGAAAGCGCCAAGCCGATTCTGCCGCAGCACTGGTCAAAGCTGGCCACCGCCACGGCGGCTTTTGGCCACGGTTTCGCCGTGCAGCCGTTGCAAGGTGCCTCGGTGGTTGCCGGACTGCTCAATGGCGGATTGCTGATGACGCCCACCATGCTGAAGCGTGACCAGGCTACGGCGGAAGCCATGGCCAAGCGTGTGGTGAAACCCGAGACGTCGGAAAAGATGCGATATCTCTTCCGCCTCAATGTGGCCGAAGGCACGGCCGGCAAGGCCGATGTCATCGGTTATCGCGTGGGGGGAAAAACCGGCACCGCGGAAAAGGTGATCAACGGGCGCTACAATGGCGACTTCGTGTTGTGTTCATTCATCGGGGCCTTTCCGATGGACAGTCCCAAGTACCTGCTGATGGTGATGCTCGACGAGCCGCAACCGTTGCCGGAGACCTATGGCTTTCGTACATCGGGCTGGAACGCCACGCCGACTGCCGCAGCAATCATTGAGCGCGTTGCACCAATGCTCGGCGTGGCGCCGGTGTTCTCGGACAAAGACCAGCAAGAACTTGCAAAGCTCGCCAAGGCGAAGAAGAAGCCGGGCTGATGCCGCAGACACTTTCCAAACTCATTGGTGCTGATGCTCCGTTGCCAAAGGGCGCGGAGTTGATTGCCATTGCGGGCCTCACTGCCGACAGCCGGGCGGTGAAGCCAGGATTCCTCTTTGCGGCGTTGCCGGGTTCGACTGTTGATGGTGCGAAGTTCATCCCTCAGGCCATTGCTGCAGGCGCGGCGGCAATCATCGCTGGGCAAGCGGCGGATACCGGCAAGTTGCCTTTGGTCATTGCCGGCAATCCCCGGCAGCTCTTTGCGCGTGCCGCATCACGGTTTCATGGCAACCAGCCAGACACCATCGTTGCGGTCACCGGAACGAGCGGCAAAACCTCGGTGGCCACGTTCGTGCGCGAGATCTGGACCGCCATGGGCTTTCGGGCGGCGAGCCTTGGCACTGTGGGTGTCGTCTCGCCGTCGGGCATCACAGAACTCGAACACACTACTCCCGACCCCGTTCGCCTGCACGAGATTGTGGCGGACTTGGACCGCGATCATGTGCAACATCTTGCGATCGAGGCATCAAGCCATGGTCTCGATCAGTACAGGCTCGATGGGTTGCGGCTGACGGCTGGAGGGTTCACAAACATATCGCGCGATCATCTCGACTATCATCCGACCCCAACGGCATACTTCGACGCCAAGATGCGGCTGTTCGAAGAGTTGCTGCCGAAAGGCGCGCCAGCAGTCATCAATCTTGATACTCCGGCTGGCCATGCAGTTTTGAAACGCGCCACGGCGGCCAAGCTCACGGCTTTCACCGTAGGCCGCGAGGGAACGGCGCTGAAACTCCTGGCGGCTGAACGCGATGGGCTGGGCCAACGGCTGGAAATTCAAGGACCGTCGCGCCGCCATTCGGTGCTGCTGCCGCTGGTTGGGGATTTCCAGGCTGCCAATGCCCTGGTGGCGGCGGGCCTGGTCATCGCCACGGGTGGCGAAGAAGTGCTGGCGATGCATGCGCTTGAATTACTCAAGGGCGCCAAGGGCCGCCTTGATCTGGTGGGCCGGACGGCGGATGGCGCCTCGGTGTTCGTCGACTATGCACACAAGCCCGATGCGCTGGAGAACGCCATCGCGGCAATGCGGCCCTATGTGAAGAACAAGCTTCATTTGGTGTTCGGCTGCGGCGGCGACCGGGACCGTGGCAAGCGGCCGATCATGGGAGAAATCGCCCAGCGACTGGCTGACGCCGTTTATGTCACCGATGATAATCCGCGCACGGAAGATGCGGCGGCGATACGCCGCGAGATCATGGCGGGATGCCCCGGGGCCACGGAAATCGGCAATCGCGCCCGGGCCATTCGCGCTGCTGTCGACGCCTTGCGCCCAGGGGACGTTTTGCTGGTGGCGGGGAAGGGCCACGAGGAAGGCCAGAAGGTCGGCAAGACTTTCATTCCGTTCAGCGACCACGAAGCGGTGCGAGCGGCGCTGCGGGGAGAGGCCTACAATGAGTGACCAGCCACTATGGAGCCCAAGCGAGGCCGTGGCGGCGAGCGGTGCGACGCTGGAGGGCACGATCACTAAACCCATCAATGGGGTGTCGATCGACAATCGCGCTATTGTGCCTGGCGACATCTTTGTTGCTATCAAGGGCGAGAAGCACGATGGCCACAGTTTCGCTGCTGCAGCACTCAAGACCGGGGCCGGGGCGGCGCTGGTTTCGCGCCCCAGCGACGAGATGCGGGCGGCTGGGCCGTTGCTGGTGGTGTCCGACGACCCGCTCAACGGTCTTGAGCGCATAGGGCGGGCATCGCGGGCACGTTCAAAAGGGCAGATCATTGCGGTGACCGGCAGTGTCGGCAAGACCAGCACCAAGGAGATGCTGCGCACGGCGCTTTCGACCTCGGGACTGACACATGCTTCGGCTGCTTCCTTCAACAATCATTGGGGGGTGCCGCTGACCCTTGCCCGGATGCGGCGCGAGGTGGCGTTTGGAGTTTTCGAGATTGGCATGAATCATGCCGGCGAGATCACGCCACTGGTGGACATGGTGCGGCCACATATCGCTATCGTCACGACCATTGCTGAAAGCCATCTCGGCCACTTCAAGTCGCTCACCGAGATCGCCGATGCCAAAGCCGAAATATTCAGCGGTGTGGTGGCGGGCGGCCATGCGATTATCAATCGCGATACGCCCCATTTCGCCCGACTGGCGGCGGCGGCGAAGGCTTGCGGCATTGCCAGCATCATCGGGTTTGGGCGCCACGACAAAGCCGAAGTGCGGATCGAGCGGGTGGCGCTGCATCCAGCCTGTTGCTGCATCACTGCCGATGTGCTGGGCGAACAGCTGATCTACAAGCTTGGCATGCCGGGTGAACACATGGCGATCAATTCGCTGGCGGTGCTGGCGGCGGCCAAGATGGCGGGTGCCGATCTGGCACGGGCGGCGCTGGCGCTGGCATCAGCAGAACCCGCCAAGGGCCGGGGCGTGCAACAGCGGCTTTCAGCCGACGGCGGCGAAATTCTGCTGATCGACGAAAGCTACAACGCCAACCCAACTTCAATGCGCGCCGCGCTGGCATTGCTGGCGCAGGCCCAGCCGAAGAAGGGGGGGCGGCGCATTGCGGTTTTGGGCGACATGCTGGAACTCGGCGATTTCGGTCCCGGCCTCCACGCGGGACTTGCCGAAGCCGTAGACGCGGCCCGCACCGATGTTCTATATGCGGCGGGTCCGCTGATGGCGAACCTCTGGGAGCTGATACCCGGTTCGCGGAAGGGTGTTTATGGCGGAGATTCCGAGGAGCTTCGCAAACCGCTTCTGGCCGGGCTGCAGGCCGGTGATGTCGTGATGATCAAAGGGTCGCTCGGCAGCCGCATGGGGCCGCTGGCCGAGGCCATTCGCGTGGCACATCCGCCCGTGCTGAAGGATAGCTGACCGATGTTGTTTTACCTGCTCACCAGCCTGACCGACGAATTTTCGCCGCTCAACGTGTTCCGCTATTCGACGACGCGGACGGGTGCGGCCATTCTCACGGCGCTGCTGTTCGTGTTCCTGTTTGGACCGCGCATCATCTCGCTTTTGAAACTGAAACAGGGCAGGGGCCAACCTATCCGCAGCGATGGACCGCAGCGCCATATCGTGGAGAAGCAAGGGACGCCGACCATGGGTGGGCTGATGATCCTGTCAGGCATATTGGTGGCGACGCTGCTGTGGGCGGACCTTGGCAATCTTTATGTCTGGGCGGTGCTGTTTGTGACCTTGGGTTTCGGCGCCATCGGGTTTTATGACGACTTCTTGAAAGTCACCAAGTCGACGACGCGCGGGTTCTCGGGGCGGTTCCGGTTGCTGGCGGAGTTTGTGATCGCCGGCATGGCGGTGTTGTGTTTCATGTGGATTGGCGACAAGCCGCTGTCGAGTTCGCTGGCCCTGCCGTTCTTCAAGGATTTGCTCATTCCGTTTGGCTCGCTGTTCATCGTCGTCGGCATGCTGATCGTTGTGGGGGCCGGAAATGCGGTGAACATGACCGACGGCCTGGACGGCCTTGCCATCGTTCCGGTGATGATCGCGGCGGGAAGCTTCGGGCTCATTGCCTATCTGGTCGGCAATTTCAATTTCGCCGAATATCTGCAGCTGCATTTCGTGCGCGGCACCGGGGAATTGGCGATCATCTGTGGTGCTGTGGTGGGAGCGGGGCTTGGCTTCCTGTGGTTCAACGCGCCACCCGCCATGATCTTCATGGGAGACACGGGGTCGCTTTCCCTCGGCGGGGCGCTGGGGGCCATCGCCGTTGCGGTGAAGCACGAGATCGTGCTCGGCATCATCGGCGGGCTTTTCGTGCTGGAGACGGCGAGCGTCATTATTCAGGTGGTGTCGTTCAAGCTCACCGGCAAACGGGTGTTCGCAATGGCGCCGCTGCATCATCACTTCGAGCAGAAGGGCTGGAAAGAACCAACCATTGTCATCCGATTCTGGATCATCTCGGTGGTGCTGGCGCTCTTGGGCCTGGCGACGCTGAAGCTGAGGTGAGGGAGTGTTTCCTGCTTTCACTTTCAAAGGCAAGAAGGTTGCGGTCTTTGGACTGGCGCGCTCCGGCACGGCGATGATCGAGGCCCTACGGCTGGGTGGTGCTGAGGTGCATGGCTGGGACGATGCGGGGCCATCGGTGGAAAAAGCGAGGGCTGCGGGTTTGCCAGTCTCCGATCTTCACGCCATGGATTTCTCGGGCATTGATGCGTTGATCCTCAGCCCAGGTGTGCCGCTCACCCATCCGGAACCGCATTGGACAGTGAAAAAGGCGCGGCATGCGGGCATCGAAATCATCGGTGACACGGAGGTCTTCGGGCGCGAAGTTCGAAAGTCCGGCGCCAGGATCGTGGCGATTACCGGCACCAACGGCAAGTCGACAACAACGGCGCTAACCGGCCATCTGTTCAAGATGGCGGGGCGCGACTGCGATGTTGGCGGCAACATCGGTACGGCGGTGTTTCTCATGCGGCCGCCGGTCAAGGACCGCATCTATGTTCTGGAGCTGTCATCCTTCCAGATCGACCTGATGCCGGGCTTGCATCCGGACGCCGGCATTCTCACCAACATTACGCCGGACCATCTCGACCGCCACGGGACCATGGAAAACTATGCGGCGGTCAAGAGTCGCATTTTTGCGAAGCAGGGCTCGGGTGACACGGCGCTGTGCGGCGTCGATGATGAGTGGAGCGCGGAAATCGCCTCCGGCATCGCGTCAGCCGTGGACACACGCATGGTGTCGGTCCTGCGGCCGCTGCTTGAGGGTATTTCGTGCCCCGGATGGAGTGTTGTTCGACCGGCGCGGCGGCAAGGACGTGGCGCGCATCGACCTTCGCGAGATGCCGGCCCTGCGCGGCGCCCACAATTGGCAAAACGCTTGCATGGCCTATGGCGCGGCGCGCGCATTGGGACTTTCGGTAGAAGAGATCGAGCGGGGCATGAAGAGCTTTCCGGGCCTGGCGCACCGCATGCAGCAAGTGGCGACGGTCAAGGGCATTGCCTTCGTCAACGACTCGAAGGCCACGAATGCCGATGCCGCCGAAAAGGCACTTGCCGCCTTTGACACAATCTACTGGATCGCCGGCGGTATCGCCAAGGCTGGCGGCATCGAGCCGCTGAGGCAATATTTTCCGAAGATCGCCAAGACCTATCTCATCGGCCAGGCGAGCGATGAATTCGCGGCGGCACTTGGCGCCAGCCCATTCGAGAAGTGCGGCACGATGGAAAATGCCGTCTTGGCCGCGGCGCGCGATGCCACGGCCGAGGCTCGGAAGGGCGCCGTCGTGCTGTTGTCGCCGGCCTGCGCGTCGTTCGACCAATATCCCAATTTCGAGGTGCGGGGCGATGCCTTCGTGAAGGCAGTCGCGGCACTTCCCAACGTGCAAATGATATCCGGTGGAGGACAAGATGCTTCTCGGGCGCAGTGATCGCGGGCTTCTGGCGCGCTGGTGGTTTACGGTGGACCGGGGCCTGATGAGCGCTGTTCTGCTGCTCATGGCAACCGGAGTGCTGGTCAGCATGGCGGCAAGCCCGCCGGTTGCCGAACGCATCGGGCTCGATAGCTTCCATTTTTTCAAGAGCCAGTTGTTCTATCTGGCGCCCGCCGTTGCGGTGCTTGTCACCATGTCGTTCCTCGAGCAGAAGCAGGCGCGGCGCGCTGGGGTGGGGCTGTTCTTCGTGGCCATCATCCTGATGATGGCGGCGCTTAAGTTCGGGCCGGAGATCAAGGGCGCCCATCGGTGGATCAATCTGGGGCCGATCGGACTGCAGCCGTCGGAGCTGGCGAAACCGGGCTTTGTCGTGCTTGCCGCGTGGCTCCTCTCGGAACAGACACGGCGGCCAGAAGTCCCGGGGTTGTGGTTGATGATCGGCGCCTCGGTGCTGTTTGTCGGGCTTCTGGTGTTGCAGCCGGATTTCGGACAGACGGCGCTGATGATTCTGGTCATTGGCTCCATGCTGCTGATCTACGGCGTTCCCTGGGTGGTGGTGCTTGGGCTGGCCGGCATTGCTGGCGGCGGCGTTGCCGCTGCCTATGCCATGGTGCCGCATGTGGCATCGCGCATCGATCGATTTCTCGATCCCGAGAAGGGCGACACGTTCCAGGTCGATACGGCGATGCAGGCGTTTCACAATGGCGGACTGATGGGAACAGGGCCGGGTGGCGGTGAGGCCAAGCAGATATTGCCTGACGCTCACACCGACTTCAGCTTTGCGGTGGTCGGCGAGGAATTCGGGCTCATTGCCTGTCTGGCGCTGATGGCGCTGTTTGCCTTCGTTGTGCTGCGGGTGCTGCGGCGGGCCCGGACCGAAGCCGATCCATTTCCGGCCCTTGCCATGTCGGGTCTGGTTCTGGTTTTCGGTCTTCAGGCCATTATCAACATGGGCGTCAATGTCTCGCTGTTGCCGGCCAAGGGCATGACGCTGCCGTTCATATCCTATGGCGGCTCGTCGCTGATCGGCATGGCGTTTGCCATGGGGCTGATCCTTGCCTTCGGGCGGCGGCACGCCGGGCATGCGAAGGGCAAGGCGTTCCTGGCAGGCGCGGTTCCGGCCTGAGGTGGCGGTGGCGAGCAGTTCAAACATCATCGTACTGGCGGCGGGCGGCACGGGCGGGCATCTGTTTCCCGCCCAGGCACTTGCCGAGGAGCTGGTGCGCCGCGGTTACACCATCCACCTGATGACCGACGAGCGGGTGCGTGACTACGGAAAGAGCTTTCCGGCCGCTGAAACCCACGTTGTTCCGTCGGCCACCCTCTCGCTCAGCGATCCTCTGCGCCTGCCGGGCCGAGCCTGGCGCTTGCTCTCTGGCTACATTGCGGCGCGCGCCATTCTCAAGCGCCTGCGGCCCGCCGCCGTTGTTGGCTTCGGAGGATATCCGTCGTTCCCGCCGATCCTGGCTGCGTCGCGGCTTGGCATTCCGGCTTGCGTACATGACCAGAATGCGGTGATGGGCCGGGCCAACAGGCTCCTGTCGAAATATGCGGATGTGGTGGCGTCATCATTCCCGAAGCCTATCGGCCTGCCGGAAGCAGCGAGGGACAAGCTGGTGTTTACTGGCAATCCGGTGCGAGACATTGCTTTGCGCGAAAGCGGTGCGGATTATCCGGACCTGGCCAAGAACATTCCATTCAATCTCCTGGTGTTCGGCGGCAGCCAAGGCGCACGGTTCTTCGCCGAATTCATGCCGAAAGTGATCGCGGCGCTGGATCGCGAGGTGCTGAAGTCGCTCCGGCTAGTGCAGCAGTGCCGCCCGGAAGACCTGGATGCGGTGCGGATGGATTATTCCGGCCACGGATTTGAATTTGAACTGCAGCCGTTCTTCATGGACATGCCGAAGCGCATTGCGGCGGCGCACCTGGTGATATGCCGTTCAGGAGCCTCGACCATCGCCGAGCTTGGGGTTATCGGCCGCCCGGCCATCATGGTGCCGCTGCCGCATGCGCTCGACAACGACCAGCTGCGCAATGCCGAGAGTTTCGCGGCCGCGGGAGCTGGCTGGGTTCGTCCACAGGGCGAACTCGATGCGCTTGAATTTGCTGCATTCCTGACGCGGCTGCGGTATGACGACACGGCATTGCGCCAGGCGGCGCAGGCGGCGCTCAAACACGGCAAGCCGGATGCCGCCCAGCGCCTTGCCGATCTTACCGAAGACCTAGCAGGGAAGTCTCACAGATGAAGTTGCCACGCGACGTAGGGCCAATCCATTTCATCGGCATTGGCGGCATTGGCATGAGTGGCATCGCCGAAGTCATGGCGACGCTGGGTTACACCGTTCAGGGGTCGGACCTCTCCGACAACTACAATGTGGCGCGGCTGCGCAAGGGTGGCATCAGCGTGCACATTGGCCACCAGGCCGGCGAACATCGGCGAGGCGGCGGTGGTCGTGGTGTCGTCGGCGGTGAAGCCCGACAATCCGGAACTGGTGGAAGCCCGCAATCGCTATCTGCCGATCGTGCGCCGCGCCGAAATGCTGGCGGAGCTTATGCGCTTCAAGTCGTGCGTGGCGGTGGGCGGCACGCACGGCAAGACGACTACGACATCGCTGGTGGCAGCCCTTCTTGATGCCGGCGGGCTTGACCCCACGGTCATCAATGGCGGCATCATCAACGCCTATGGCACCAATGCGCGGCTCGGCAAGGGCGAATGGATGGTGGTGGAGTCCGATGAGTTGGATGGCACCTTCGTCAAATTGCCGGCGGATGTGGTGATCGTCACCAATATCGACCCCGAGCACCTCGACCACTATGGGACTTTCGACAAGGCCAAGGAGGCCTTCCTGGCGTTTGTGGAGAATATTCCATTCTACGGATTCGCGGTGATGTGCATCGATCATCCGGTGGTACAGGAATTGATCGGCCAGGTTAAAGACCGGCGGGTGATTACCTACGGCCATAGCCCGCAGGCCGATGTGCGGCTGCTCGATGTTTCCTATGCCGACGGCGAAACGCGCTTTGCGGTGCGGCTGACCAATCGCCGCAACGGCGAAACCCACGATGTCGAAGGCCTGACGCTGGCCATGCCGGGCGACCACAACGCCATGAATTCTACAGCAGCACTGGCCGTGGCCAAGGAGCTTGGGCTTTCGGACGAAACAATTCGTGCCGGCTTCAAGAGTTTCACCGGTGTCAAGCGCCGGTTCACGCGTACAGGTGCGCACAATGGCGTGACGGTGTTCGACGACTATGGCCACCATCCGGTGGAGATCGCCGCGGTGCTGAGTGCGGCCCGGCGGGTGACGAAAAACAAGGTTGTCGCCGTCATGCAGCCGCACCGCTACACGCGGCTGTCGAGCCTGTTCAACGAGTTCTGCTCGTGTTTCAACGACGCCGACACGGTGATTCTGGCGCCAGTTTACGCGGCTGGCGAAGCGCCGATTGAAGGCGCTTCGCACGCGGCTCTCGGCGAAGGCCTGAAGGCGCGCGGCCATCGCGCTGTGCATCTGATCGACGGGCCGGAGCAATTGGCGCCACTCGTTCACGGCCTCGCCAAGCCAGGTGATGTGGTTATCTGTCTCGGTGCCGGCACCATTTCACAGTGGGCCTATGCGCTGCCCGGCCAGCTTGCTGCCTGCGACGAGAAGGCCGGCGCCTGATGGCGAAAATCGACGGCGAAAGTCTTTTGATGCGGCTGCCACGGGTGCGCGGAAGACTTGAGGCTAATGTGCCACTTGCCGATCTCACATGGTTCCGGGCCGGCGGGCCGGCGGAAGTGTTGTTCACGCCAGCCGACGAGGCCGACCTTGCGGAGTTTCTCAGGGCCACACCGGCAGATATTCCAGTTTATGTCATTGGCGTCGGTTCCAACTTGCTGGTGCGCGATGGCGGGATTCCCGGCGTGGTCATCCGCTTGGGCAAGGGTTTCGGCACCGTCAGCGTAGAGCCGGGAAGGCGCATCCGGGCCGGTGCTGCGGCGCTTGATGTTCGGGTGGCGCGTTTGGCGCAGGAACACAGTATCGATGCGTTAACCTTTCTGAGAGGTATACCGGGCACGATCGGCGGCGCGCTGCGGATGAATGGTGGGGCCTATGGTGGCGAGACCAAGGACATTTTGATTGCGGCGCGGGCGGTTGACCGGTCAGGACACATCCACGTGCTTACGAATTCCGACATGCATTACACCTACAGGCACTGCGGGGCGCCAGAGGATTTGATCTTCACCGAGGCCCTGTTGCAGGGCAGGCCGGGCAATGCCGCGGAGATTGCCGCCGCCATGGACAAGATCACCACGAGCCGCGAGGCGACACAGCCAATCAAAAGCCGCACCGGTGGTTCGACTTTCAAGAATCCGCCTGGCAACAAGTCATGGCAGCTGATCGACAAGGCCGGCATGCGCGGCTTTGCCATAGGACCGGCAAAGGTATCGGAACAACACTGCAACTTCCTCATCAATGAAGGCGGCGCCACCGCTACACAGATCGAGGAACTCGGTGAAACCGTGCGACGCAGAGTGAAAGACACCTTCGGCATTGATCTTGAGTGGGAGATCAAGCGTATCGGCCTCACGCCGGCGGAGGCGCAATGAACCAACTCCCACGCCGTATCCCGACGGAAACGACGGTTGCCGTGTTGATGGGCGGCTGGTCGGCCGAACGGGAAGTATCGCTTTCGTCCGGTGAGAGTTGCGCCAATGCGCTACGCCGGGCGGGGTTTAATGTTGTACCGGTCGATGTGAAACGCGATCGCATCATTTCAATTCTGGAAGATCTTAAGCCGGATGTGGCGTTCAATGCGCTGCATGGCAAGTGGGGCGAAGACGGCTGCTGCGCGGCCATGCTTGAAACCCTGCAGATTCCCTATACGCACTCCGGCGTGCTGGCTTCGGCGCTGGCGATGCACAAGGAAAAGTCCAAGGCCATCCTGCGAGAGGCCGGGGTCCCGGTCGCCGAAAGCAAGGTTGTCAGCCTGGAAGTTGCCGCGAGCCAGCATACGATGACCTTGCCCTATGTGGTAAAGCCGGTCGCCGAAGGATCGAGCGTTGGCGTCCATATTGTCACGCAAGCCTCCAATGGCCCGCCGGTGATCATTCTCGAGCAGCGCGATCTGTTCGGCGATGAAGCCATGGTTGAACGCTATATTCCTGGCCGTGAATTGACCTGCGCGGTGATGGGCGACGTGGCCCTTGGGGTCATCGACATTGTGTCGAAGGGATCGTTCTACGACTACACCTCGAAGTACGCGCAAGGCGGTTCCCAGCACATCCTGCCAGCCGATATTCCGAATGACGTCTACCGCAAGTGCCAGCAGTACGCGATCCTCAGCCACAAGGCGCTTGGGTGCCGCGGCGTTTCGCGCACCGACTTCCGCTACAACGATACGCCGGGACCGGAAAAAGACAGCCTGTTCGTGCTTGAACTCAACACCCAGCCAGGGATGACGGGCACGTCGCTGGTACCGGAACTCGCTGTTCATGCCGGGCATTCCTACGAGGACCTGGTTACCTGGATGGTCAACGACGCGTCGCTCAACAGATGAGGACTTTCTCCACGAGATCGGGAAACAGCAGGCGCCTGCAGAATTTTCTGTCGCAGGGCAACCGTCTGCGTTGGCGCTTCGCGACCCGCCTGGCGGCGGTCGTGTTCCTGTTCGCAGCGGTTGCCCGCGGCGTGGTCATGGGCGGCTATCTCGACTATGACGGCAGCCCATTTGGGCGATTGCCGGGGAAACTCGCGGGCCTGACTGGCATGGCGGCAGAGGACATCAAGATCGATGGCTTGGTGCATCAGGACGCCGAGACGGTTTTGAAAGCTATCGGCGTTTCGCCCGGCGGCTCGCTGATCGGCTTCGACGCCACTGAGGCAAAGCAGCTCCTGGAAAACCTCGACTGGGTGTCGGCTGCCAAGGTGCAGCGGCTTTTTCCAAATCAACTGGAGATATCAGTAGTCGAGCGTGAACCGTTTGCCGTCTGGCAGCGCGGCGCCAACTACTACGTGATCGACCGGTCAGGGGCTGCCATGAGCACGCTGCCGGCCAGCCTGATGACCAAACTGCCCCTGGTTTCCGGCGAGGGCGCCCAGTTGGCGGCGGCCGAGCTCGTTAACCATCTGGAAGCCTTACCTGAACTAATGTTGCAGGTGAAGGCGGCGGCACGGGTGGGTGACCGGCGCTGGACCCTCTACCTCGACAATGGGGTGAAGCTGTTGTTGCCGGAAGAGGGGGTGGCTGAAGCGCTGGCAAAGGCCGCCGAACTCGACCGCAGCCAAAAGCTGTTTTCGAAGGGGATTACCGCCGTCGACCTGAGGCTAAAGGACCGCATATCGGTTGCCATGGCTGAAGTCGAAGAGGTGAAGGAAAGCGCGGGCGGGGCAAAGAAGCTCAAGGCCCAGTAGTGTGTGGGGTAGGGTATGGGTGTAGTGCCTTTGCATGGAAGGCCACAGGGCCGCGCGCCGCTGGCGCCCAAAGGGGCGGTGGTCGCGGCGCTTGACGTTGGCTCGACCAAGATTAGCTGCCTGATTGCCGAAGTGCAGCCGCCGAAACATCGCAATGCGGAAGGCCAGGACCAGAATGGCCTTCGGGTCCTGGGATTTGGCCATCAACTGTCGCGCGGCGTGCGTGGCGGGGCCATTGTCAATGTCGATGAGGCGGAACGCGCCATCCGAGTGGCTGTCGATGCGGCCGAGCGCATGGCCCAGCGCACCATCAGCGAAGTCTATGTGAACGTATCCGGCGGCCGCCCGCAATCACGGCTGCATAGCGCGAAAATCAAGACCCAGACCGGTCAAGTTTCACCGCGGGATATGGACAACGTGTTAAACGGGGCACTTGAAGGCGTCGACCCGGGACGGCGGGTTGTGCTGCATCTAGCGCCGGTTCACTACCATCTCGACGAAGTGCGCGGCATCAAAGAACCGCTCGGCATGTATGGCGAGGAGATCGGGGTTGACCTTGGTGTTGTGACGGTTGAACCGTCCCACCTCAACAATCTTTCGCTGGCGGTTTCGCGGGCGCATCTGTCGGCGGCAGGATTTGTGGTAGCGCCATACGCCGCAGCAAAATCGGTGCTGGCCGATGACGAGAGGGCACTCGGCATCACGCTGATCGACATGGGTGGCGCCACCACCAGTTTTGCGATCTTCAGCGAGAGCCACCTGGTCCATGCTGATATCATTCCCCTGGGGGGCCAGCATATCACCAACGATATCGCCCGCGGGTTATCGACGACCATTGCCCATGCGGAGCGCATGAAGACCCTGTGGGGCTCAGCACTTGCCTCGCAAATCGACGAACGCGAAGTCATTGCCGTGCCGCTGCTTGGCGAGCGTGGCGTCGACACGGTGCAGAAGGTACCGAAGTCGATGCTCACCGGCATCATCCGGCCGCGTGTCGAAGAGATATTCGAAATGCTGCGCGATAAGCTTGAAGCCTGCGGTGCTGCGCATTTGGCGGGCCGGCGGGTGGTGCTGACGGGCGGCGCCTCGCAATTGAACGGGGTACGCGAAGTTGCCAGCCATTGGCTAGACCGGCAGGTGCGCATGGGACTTCCCAATCTGATTTCCGGCATGCCGGAAGCCGCACAGGCGGCGGGTTTCGCGGTGTGCGCCGGGCTGCTCAACCATGGGCTGAACCCCGACATACAATATGCGCTGCCCAGGGAGAAGACACTGGTCAACGAAGCCGCCCAGCTTTCCTATGTGCGAAAAATGGGGCGGTGGATCGCGGAGAGCTTCTAAGCGGCGGACCTGCACTTTGCGGGGACGCGCCTGGGGACGGCAGCGGGGGAGGCCCCTGCTGCCGTTTTCCGTTGCGCGACGCCATGGTTTCCCAAAGCTGTTAATCTTGAGTCGTTCCGGAGCAAATTGATTCGCTTTTTCCCCGCCATGGTTAGCACTCGTTAACCATTTGTTATGGTTTGGGTAAGAAACATGGAGGGCGGCAAATCAACGACCGGGCGCCAATCATGACAATCAAACTTTCAGTTCCAGACCTCTCCGATCTCAAGCCGCGAATCACCGTGTTTGGGGTGGGCGGGGCAGGCGGCAATGCCGTCAACAACATGATCGAAAGCCGCCTGGAAGGGGTCGAGTTCGTCGTCGCCAACACCGACGCGCAGGCACTGATCCAGAACGCGGCGCAACGCCGGGTGCAGATGGGTACGGCGCTGACGCAAGGACTGGGTGCGGGTTCGCAGCCGCAGATTGGCGCTGCGGCTGCAGAAGAAGCGCTTCCGGAAATTCTTGACCATCTGGCAGGCGCCCATATGGCCTTCATCACTGCCGGCATGGGCGGCGGCACGGGCACGGGGGCAGCGCCGGTTATCGCGCGGGCCGCCAAGGAACAGGGTATTCTGACAGTTGGCGTGGTCACCAAACCGTTCCACTTCGAAGGTGTCAGGCGCATGCAGACGGCGGAGCGCGGCATTGAGCTGCTCGCCAAGCACGTGGACACCCTGATCGTCATTCCCAACCAGAACCTGTTTCGCGTCGCCAATGAAAAGACGACATTCGCGGCGGCCTTCGCGATGGCCGACCAGGTACTCTATTCGGGTGTCGCTTCGATTACCGAGTTGATGACCAAGGAAGGATTAATCAATCTCGACTTTGCGGACGTCCGCGCCATCATGAGCGAGATGGGCAAGGCGATGATGGGCACCGGCGAGGCTTCCGGTGAAAAGCGGGCCATTGAGGCGGCAGAGGCTGCCATCTCCAATCCGCTTCTTGATGACGTGTCGATGCGCGGCGCTCGTGGACTGCTGATTTCGATCACCGGTGGTCCGGACCTGACCCTGTATGAAGTAGATGAAGCGGCAACCCGCATCCGCGAGGAAGTGGATCCGGAGGCCAATATCATTCTCGGTGCGACCTTCGATGATGCGCTGGAAGGCACAATGCGCGTATCGGTCGTCGCCACGGGATTGTCGATCGAAGCGCTCAAAGGCGCGAAGACCGACGAGGCCGAAGCTGTCGAGGAAGTGCAGGTCCCCAACCGCCCGGTGTTCGGCTTCACCGGCAAACAGACAATTCCGGTGAAGAAGCCCGCGCCGATGGCCGCGCGGGCCAACGCGCAGCATCAGCCGGTGGTTCAGCAAACCGTTTCCGCTGAAGAGGAAATCAGCGATGAGGAGCACGCTGCAACCGCTCCGGTGCAACAGCGGCCGGCAGCACAGCGCATGGCGCCTCGCATTCCTTCCATTGAAGAGTTCCCGCCGATTGCCCAGCGCCAGATCGCCGAGCAGCAGACCCGCATCGAAAACATTGCCGAGCATGCGGCGCGCAAGAAGAAGGGGCTTTTCGAGCGCCTTGCTTCGGTCGGCCTCGGCCGCCGGGAAGAAACCGCGGCTGCGCCGCAGCGCGAGCCGCAGATGGCTGCACCACAGCGCCAGGCGCCGGCGCACCAGCCGCGCATGCAACCGCCGCAACCGGCTCCGGAACCGTCATATGACGATGACCAGCTGGAAATTCCCGCGTTCTTGCGGCGCCAAGCCAACTAATTGAAATTGCAACTCTATCTAGGAACCCGGCGGTCACACTTCCGCCGGGTTTGACGCCTTAAACGACACACTCCCGGGTGCTGGCGGTTTGGCGCCCTTCTTGTTATGAGGTAGTGAACTCGTGGGCGTGGGAATAGGGTAGTTCGGTGTTGATAACGGCAATGGCTGGTCAGGCAAAAAGGCTGCGCGCCTTGGGTGTAATGGCATGTTTTTGCCTGGCACTCGGCGGCTGCTCGAAGATGTCCAACCTGCTTGACGGCGGTAGCGAAACCTCAACATCGGCGGCGACGGCGACGACCGATTCCCAGGGCAATGCGCTTACGCCGGAAATGATTGCCGCCAATCAGACTGATCCGGTGGCGACGCTTTACAATCGCGGGCTCGCTGACTTGCAGTCGGGGTCGTACAAGTCGGCGGCCAAGAACTTTTCCGAAGTAGAGCGACAGTATCCCTATTCGAAGTGGGCTACGAAATCGATCGTCATGCAGGCCTATGCCTTCTATCAGCGCAACGACTATGACGACTCGATCAATGCCGCCAACCGCTACATCACGCTGCATCCGGCGGGCAAGGATGCTCCGTATGCGTATTATCTGGTGGCATTGTCGAACTACGAACAGATAAAGGATGTGCAGCGCGACCAGACGCGCACGCGGCAAGCCCTGGAAAGCCTCGAAGAAATGCAGCGGCGTTTTCCAGACAGTCCCTATGCTGCCGATGCTTCGCAGCGCGCGCAATTGGCCCGCGATCACCTCGCTGCCAAGGAAATGGACGTTGGCCGCTATTATCTGAACCACGGCTCATACCTTTCAGGTATTAACCGGTTCAAGACCGTCGTCACCGACTACCAGACCACGGCACAGGTGCCGGAAGCGCTGTATCGTCTCGCAGAGGGTTACATGGCGCTGGGAGTTACTTCGGAGGCGCAGACCGCGGCTGCCGTCCTCGGGCACAATTTCCCGGACAGCCAATGGTACAAGGACGCCTACACGCTGGTGTCGAGCGATGGCCAGGCGCCCCTGGAAAACCAGTCGAGCTGGATCAGCCGGGCCTTCAGCTCGCTCAACCCGCTGGAGCCGCTGTAACTCTTCGAGGCTCGCGCCGCTCGCGCCTCAGGGGATGCCCCTCACGCCGAGGTGCCCTGCGCAGCAGGGCCTCGAAGCGCCTCTTTGCTCTGGCTTGATTCTGGTTTTGTTCGCTATAGAGTTGGTGCATGCTGACCGCTCTCTCCATTCGCGACATCGTCCTGATCGAAAAGCTCGATATCAGCCTCGAGAAGGGCCTTACCGTGCTCACCGGCGAAACCGGGGCAGGCAAGTCCATCTTGCTTGATAGCCTTGGGTTGGCGCTGGGGGCACGTGGCGATTCCAGCCTGGTTCGCGCCGGAGCCGAACGCGGCGTGGTGACCGCCGCCTTCGCGCTGCCGAAAACGCATGATGTGTTCGCCTTGCTCAAGGACCAAGGCATTGACGGCGACGGCGAGTTGGTTATCCGCCGCATCCAGAATGCCGATGGACCGAGCCGCGCGTCAATCAACGAACAGCCGGTGTCGCTCAACCTGTTGCGGCAGATCGCCGGCACGCTGGCTGAAATCCATGGCCAGCATGCTGATCGGGCGCTGGTTGATGTTTCCGTGCACCGGCGGCTGCTTGACGCTTTCGGCGGGTTGGAGGGGCAGGCGGAAGAGGTTGGCCAGTTGTGGGCCATGGCGAATGCTTCACTGGCCGCCCTTGAAGACCACCGCGCCTTGATGGCGAAAGCGGTGGCGGAACGCGACTATCTTGAACACGCGCTGGAAGAACTCCGCGCGCTTGATCCGGTTGATGGTGAAGAAGCGAAGCTTGCCGAAGCGCGGGCGTTGATGATGTCGTCGGAACAATACGCCGATGCGCTGAACGAGGCCGATGATGCGCTGGCGGGCGATGGCACGACGGCGGCCCGCCTCAACGCGGCATTGCGCAAGCTCGAACGCCGCCGCGACACGGCGGGCGGGCGGCTTGATGCGGTTTGCGCAGCCCTTGACCGCGTTCTCGCAGAAATGAGCGAGGCCGACCGGGCCATCGCCGAGGCGCGGCGGTCCTTCACCTTTGATCCCAAGGAGTTGGAAAAATCCGAGGAGCGGCTGTTCGCGCTGCGCGCGGCGGCACGCAAGTACAAGTCGACCGTCGATACGCTGGCCCAGGTGCGCCAACGTTTCGAGGAGGAGTTGCAGGCGATCAGTGATGGCGGCGCCAGGCTGAAAGCGCTGGAAGCCGCATGGCAGGCCGCGCAAGCGGCGTTCGATCTGGCGGCGGAGAAGCTCTCCGACAAGCGCCGCAAGTCCGCCAAAGGTTTGGACAAGGCGGTGCTGGCTGAATTGCCGCCACTCAAGCTTGAGCGCGCCCGCTTCGAAACGAAAATCGACACCGATGCCGGAAAACCCGGCAATCACGGCATTGATCGCATCGAGTTCATGGTGGCCGCCAATCCGGGAACGCCGCTGGCGCCACTGATGAAGGTGGCTTCGGGCGGCGAGTTGGCACGCTTCATGCTGGCGCTGAAGGTGGTGCTGGCCGCCAAGGGTTCAGCGCCGACGTTGATTTTCGATGAAATTGACACAGGCGTGGGCGGTGCGGTGGCCGATGCCATCGGCGGGCGGCTGTCGCGCCTCGCCGATGGTCTGCAGGTTCTGGCCGTCACCCATTCTCCGCAGGTTGCGGCAAGAGCTTCGGAGCACATGCTGATCACCAAGATGGAGGAAGTCGCGGGCAAGCGCCGGATGGTGACCCGGGTGCAGGCCCTTTCGGCGCAAAGCCGGCGCGAAGAGATCGCCCGCATGCTATCGGGCGCGCAGGTCACGGATGCGGCGCGGGCACAGGCCGCCGAGTTGTTGCAGGGCCGCGGGTGAGATGGCGAAGAAACCTGCTGCCGTTGAGGACTTGACGCCCGCCGAAGCAGCAGCCGAACTTGCGCGCCTGGCGAAAGACATCGCCGCTCACGACAAGCGCTACCACCAGCAGGACGCGCCGGTAATTTCCGACGCTGAATATGATGCCTTGCGGTCGCGCAATGAGGCGATTGAGGCGCGATTTCCCGATCTGGTGCGCGAGGATTCGCCCTCGAACCGGGTAGGTGCGGGCCCTGCAGAGAAGTTTGGCAAGGTACAGCACCGGGTGCCGATGCTATCGTTGTCCAATGGTTTCAGTGACGAGGACGTGGGCGATTTCGTCGGGCGCATCCGGCGGTTTCTCAATCTCGGGGACGATGCCCAAGTCGATCTGACGGCGGAGCCAAAGATTGACGGATTGTCGATTTCGTTGCGTTATGAAGACCGCAAGCTGGTTCAGGCTGCCACGCGCGGCGATGGTGCCGAAGGGGAAAACGTCACAGCAAACATCCTCACTATCGGTGAAGTTCCAAAGCGGCTTCCGGCAGCGGCGCCGGCGCTGTTCGAGGTGCGCGGCGAAGTTTACATGTCGCACAAGGATTTTGCCGTTCTCAACGAGAAACAAGTGAAAGCCGGGGAAAAAACATTTGCGAACCCACGCAACTCAGCGGCGGGGTCGCTCCGGCAACTCGATCCGGCAGTC
Organism: uncultured Alphaproteobacteria bacterium; assembly: GCA_963775095.1. GTDB lineage: Bacteria > Pseudomonadota > Alphaproteobacteria > Rhizobiales > Aestuariivirgaceae > Aestuariivirga. The sequence continues at coordinate 179,522 of CAVZHN010000015.1, read as the reverse complement.
ACTGCCGCAAGACCCTTGAAGTTTTTTGCCTATTCCTGGGGCGAGGCGCCGGAGCTTCCGGGCGACACGCAGTGGGAGGTGGTGCAAGCCTTCAAGCGGTGGGGCCTTCCGACCAATCCGCTATTCAAACTCTGCCGCTCGGAAGAGGAACTTCTCGCTCATTATCGCGCTATTGAGGAGAAGCGGGCCAAAATCGGTTATGACATTGATGGCGTTGTTTACAAGGTGAACCGGCTGGACTGGCAGGAGCGGCTAGGGTTCGTATCGCGCAGCCCGCGGTGGGGCCTGGCGCACAAATTCTCGGCGGAGAAGGCGACAACGGTTGTCGAAGGCATCGACATTCAGGTTGGGCGCACGGGGGCACTGACGCCGGTGGCGCGACTCCGGCCGGTGACGGTTGGTGGTGTGGTGGTTTCCAATGCGACGCTGCACAATGAAGACGAGATTGCCCGCAAGGACATTCGTATTGGCGACACGGTTGTGGTGCAGCGGGCGGGGGATGTGATTCCGCAAATCCTCGGATTTGTGGCGGAGAAGCGCCCCAGGGATGCGATGGTCTACGAGTTTCCCAAGGTATGCCCGGCCTGCGGCAGCCATGCGGAGCGTGAAGAGCGGGCCACCGGCAAGACCGATGCGGTGCGGCGCTGCACCGGAGGACTTATCTGCCCGGCGCAGCGGGTCGAACGTCTGAAGCATTTCGCCTCGCGCAATGCCTTTGACATTGAGGGGCTAGGCGACAAGATTATTGAAGAATTCTATGTCGACGGCCTTATCCAGTCACCGCCCGATATCTTCACACTTGCGCAGCGCAATGAACGCGCTCTCAAGAAGCTCAAGGATCGCGAAGGTTGGGGCGAGGCGAGTGCCGGCAAACTGTTCGAGGCCATTGACGCGCGGAGGACGATTGCACTTGACCGATTCATCTTTGCCCTCGGCATTCGCCATGTTGGCGAAACCACGGCGCGGGCGCTCGCTCGTGCCTATGGGTCGGCACAGCACTTCCGCGAGCAGATGATCGCGGCAGGCGATCAGTTGGGAGAGGCCTGGGCCGAGCTTACTTCGCACGATGGCATCGGCGATGTGGTGGCCGAAGCCATCGTCCAGTTCTTCGGCGAAAAGCACAATGTCGATGTTGTGGATGAACTTCTGCAGCATGTCGAAGTGACTGCCCTTGAAGCGCGCAGTACATCGTCAGCGGTGGCGGGCAAGACGGTGGTGTTCACCGGCGCCCTGGAACGCATGACGCGCGAGGAGGCCAAGGCGATGGCCGAACGCCTCGGCGCAAAGGTGGCGGGTTCGGTTTCAAAGAAAACCGATCTTCTGGTGGCAGGGCCAGGGGCGGGATCAAAGCTCAAAGATGCGCAGAAGCATGGCGTCGAAGTGATCGACGAAGATGAGTGGTTTGTGAGGGTTGGAGAGTGATCAGGGCCCTTGCGCGACACAGCCTCCTCAACTGTCTTCGCCGGACTTGTTCCGGCGACCCTTGTCAGGTTCTGAGGACATGCCCTTATTGATCAATGAGGTCCCGAGCAAGCCCAGCGATGCCAGCTTATCGATTGCATCGCCTTCACTCAATTGCCGCGCACACCTTCTTCAGCCATGCCAGGTCCTCGCCGTTCAGCAGATTACCCACTTCATCGCGCACGCGGGCGTGGTAGGCATCGATCCAGATCACCTCGTCCTTGGTCAGCAGGTGGCGGTTGATCAGGCGGCGCTCAATAGGAGCGAGCGTCAGGGTTTCGAAGCCCAGCATCGGGCGGTCGCCGCCAGCGATCGCCTTGGCTTCGTGGACCAACAGGAGGTTCTCGATGCGGATGCCGAAATCGTCCTGCTTGTAGTAGCCCGGTTCGTTGGAGAGGATCATGCCGGCTTCAAGTGGCGTGCGGTCCAGCTTGTTGATGCGGGCAGGGCCCTCGTGCACCGACAGATATGAGCCGACGCCATGGCCGGTGCCGTGATCATAGTCGAGGCTTGCCGCCCACAGGTGCTGCCTGGCCAGCACATCAATTTGCGAACCGCAGGTGCCCTTGGGAAAGCGCAGGCGCGAAATGCCGATCATGCCTTTCAGCACACGGGTGAAGCGGTCACACATTTCATCCGTGGGCTGACCGACGATCACCGTGCGGGTGATGTCGGTGGTGCCATCCTGATACTGCGCGCCGGAATCGACAAGGAAGATTCGGTTGAGTTCAAGCGGCAGGCTCGACTCTTGCGACACGCTGTAATGTGGGATCGCCGCATGGGGGCCGGCCGCCGAAATCGTGTCAAAGGAAAGATCGAGGAGCTGGCCGGTTTCCTGGCGGAAGGCCTCAAGCTTGTCCGCCACTTTCATTTCAGTCAACGCGCCCTTTGGCGCTTCGCCTTCAAGCCAATGCAGGAAACGCGAAACGGCTGCGCCATCGCGGCGCTGGGCAGCACGGGCGCCTTCCTGCTCGACACTGTTCTTGCGGGCCTTGGGCAACACGCAGGGGTCGGAGCCCGTCAAGATTTTCGCGCCGGACTTCGTCAGCGCGGCGCGAATGGCCTCCGGTGCCGACCCCGGATCAAGCAACACTGAAGACTTCTTCTTGCCGAGTGCCTTCAGTGTTGCGGCAATGTCCGCAGGCTTTCGCACGACGGCGATGCGCTTCAGGTGGTCGCGCACATCCTCGGGCACCTTGCTGGCATCGATGAACAGATCTGCCTTGCCCTTCCTGTGCAGGATTGCATAGGCGCAAACCACCGGCGTGTAGGGCACGTCGAAGCCACGCAGGTTGAATATCCAGGCGACCGAATCCGGTTGCGTCAGCACAACGGCGTCGTGCGGCGCCATCGTCTTTGACATATCCTTCAGCTTGTCAGCGGCACTACGACCGGCGAATTGAGTGGGCTGTACGGTGATGGCGGCCGTTGGCCGCTGCGGTTGGCCCTGCCAAACGGCGTCGACAGGGTTGGAAGCAACGGCCACGAATTTCGCGCCCACTTTGGCGCAGGCCTCGGAAAGGCGCTTGGTTTCGTTGGCGGACATCAGCCAGGGATCAAATCCGAGGGCATCGCCCTTCTTGAAGGTCTTGGCGATCCAGGCAGTGGGTGGTTGCTCAGTCAGGTGTTGCGGTTCGAAGTCCTTCACATTGACCTGCTGGCGCACCTGAATGGTGTAGCGGCCATCGACAAAGATGGCCGCCTTCTTGGCTGCCACGATGGCCATGCCCCATGAGCCGGCAAAACCGGTCAGCCATTTCAGGCGTTCGGCATAGGCCGCCACGTATTCGCCCTGGAATTCATCCTGGCGGGGAACAATGAAGCCAGCGAGTTTGCGCTTCTTCAGTTCGGCGCGGAGGAGTGCGAGGGGTGAGGCGGAGACGGCTCTTTTCTGGATCATCCTTGCCTTCTAGTCCCCACCTGCCTTGCTTCGCAAGGCACCCTTCTCCGCCAAGCGAGGAGGGATGCTAAAGTTACATCTTGATTTTGATGCGCCCTTCGATGGCCGGAGCCACTTCCTTCTTGGCAGCGATGTAGTCCATGACCTCGACGGCCAGGAGCTTGGCGTTCAGCGCCTCGACCAGCACCTTGGCGCTCTTGAACACCACGTAGCCGTCGCCGCCGCCGGCCATGTAGTCATTGGTGGCGAGGGTATAGGTGGCGGCCTTGTCGAGTGGTTTGCCATTGACCATCACCGAGATGACGCGGCTGCCCGCGGGCTTGGTCACGTCGGCCTCGATCACCAACCCCGAGACCTGCGGGAAGCGGCCGGCGCCTTTTTCGACTTCGCTCAGGCCGCTTTCGAGGGCGGCCCAAATGGTCTCGCCGGTCACTTCAAGCTTCACGGTCTTGTTGCCGAAGGGCAGTTCGGTGAAGATGTCGCGGCGGGTGATATCGCTGCCGGCCGGATATTCCTTGTTGCCGCGGATGCCGCCGCCATTGGTGATGGCGATATCGGCTGATACGGAAGCGCGCGAGGCATCGGCAATCAGGTTGCCGATCGCAGTTTCCTGGCTGCGCACGGAAGCCTTGCGGCTGTCGAGGGCGGTCGACGTCTTGCCGATCACCACGTCGAGCTGCGACGAGAGTTCGCCATTGAAGCGGTCCACGAGTTTCTGGCTTTCGGGGTCGGGCATCACGGTGGCCGAGTCAATCACCCGGAAGTTGGGAAACCAGCTGATGGTGCGTTTGCCGTCTTTCTCCTGCACGTCGATGGCGACGTCGACGGCGGTGATGTAGATGGCTTCGGTCATCGACTCGGCGAAGGCAGTGCGGCCGTCGAAGGAAGCGGCAAAGGTATGATCGTCGCCGGAAAGCAGCACGTCAAAGGCGTGGCTGTCGATCAATTGCTGATCCTGCACGCGGTCGGTCTGTACCACGCCCACGACCAATTCGGCTCCGGCTTTGCGCAGGTCCTTGGCGGCAGCAATGGCGGTTTCGACGGAAGGCAGGAACTTGTAGTCGGGGCCGGGACTCGACACTGCGGGCGTGTCATCGGCGGTGATGCCGACGAAGCCCACTTTAACACCCCCCAGTTCCATGACTTTGGTAGCGGCAAAGCCTTCCGGCGCCGTGCCACCGGCCGTTGTCATGTTGGCGGCAAGAAGCGTTGACTTCAGTTCTTTCATTCGCGCCTTGAAGATGTCGGGTCCGAAATCGAACTCGTGATTGCCCGGCACGAAGAAATCGGGTGCGGCGATGTTGGACAGTTCTGTCATGTTGGCGCCCTGGTCGAAACCCGAGAGCAGCGAAGGCGAGATCATGTCGCCAGCGTTGACGTAGACGACGTTGCCGCCCTTGGCGCGCTCGGCCTTCACAACCGCGTTAAGCCGGGCGAAGCCGCCACGGCCCGATTTGTCGGCATCGAAATTGTAGATGTCGCTGGTCAACAGAAACGTGATGTTGACAGTGTCTGCCATGGCCGGGCCGGCGGCAAGTGCAGTTGCGAGAGCAAAAGTTGCGAGGGAATTGCGGATCATGGTCATGCATTGCCTCCTAGTGAATTGCGGCGCCATGGAACGCCTTTTTGGTTGCCACTGCAACGGCTTGATGACGCTCCGTCAGCGGGGGTCTTGCCAAAAAGGGCGGGGTGCGTCATATAGGCGCCATCGACACTTGGGCCGGAAGATTGGCCGCGGGCTCCCCAGTTGGGTGCCACACGCAAGACTCCTCCAATGATCGACCGTGGGTCGGCGTGTGCGCGATGAGCAAATGGGCCGGTCTTGATACAACCCAACTGAAGGACTTCCCATGAATACGGGTACTGTGAAGTGGTTTAACGAGCAGAAGGGCTATGGTTTCATTCAGCCCGACAATGGTCAGAAGGACGTGTTCGTCCATATCTCCGCTGTCGAGCGCGCCGGAATGCGCACGCTGAAGGAAGGCCAGAAGATCTCCTTCGAGATCGTAACCGACAAGCGCACGGGCAAGAGCTCGGCCGGCAATCTCCAGGCGGCTTGATTTCTAGCCACTTCTGACGACCTCGGTGCCCGGCCATTGGCCGGGCATTTTGTTTGTGCGTTGCACAATTTCTTACCAGCTGTTCCATGTGATTCTTGCATAAACAGTGTCGCTTTTGGGACATTACATGGCGATTTGGCTAGGGTTCAGCCCCACGCAGCGTGGCAAGATACTGGCCGACATTGCCAGGTAGTTGACTATTTCTGCACAGCTTTATTGAGTTTCTTGTGCGACATTCAGGCCTTAACGGTACATGAATTTAGCTATGCGCTGATTGCATAGTAACGCTGCTGTTCGCCCTCTGGCACTGCAATATAACTGCCCCTATATCGGGATCGAACTTGTGCATTGCACAATAAGGCATGACTGAAAGATCGACCCAAGAGGGGGCGACCCAACAGTGAATTGAAGGAGAAAGACGATGACCACGATTACCTATGGCCGCGAAGCCGTGCGCAACGAAGGCGTGAAGATGAGCTCTGGTCTGGTGGGCCGGTTGCGGTCTTTCTTCGTTAAGAGCCGCGCCGAGCGTCAGCTCAGCCAGTTGGACGACCGCATGCTGAATGATATCGGCTTGAAGCGTTCGGACATTTCGAAGATGGTTTGGGGCAACTAAGCCCTTCCGAAAGTCGTGGCCCCGCGTAGCGTTTGGGGCCTGGTTCCGACCCCGGCCCTTGGGCCGGGGTCTTTTTTTGCGTCAGACCGAACGGGTGATGCCACCATCAACGCGGATGTTCTGGCCGGTGATATAGCCAGCGGCACTGGACGCCAGGAAGCTGACGGTTCCGGCAATCTCCTCGGACGTGCCATAGCGCTTCATCGGCACACCCTGGCGGCGTTCGTCGGTGGCCGGAAGGCTGTCGATCCAGCCGGGCAGAATGTTGTTGATGCGGATGTTGTCGCCGGCATAGGCGTCAGCAAAGATCTTGGTGAAGGATGCAAGCCCCGCCCGGAACACCGCCGAGGTGGGAAACATGGCCGAAGGCTCGAACACCCAGGCTGTCGATATGTTGATGATGACGCCTGACTTTTGTGTTTGCATGACCGGCGTTACCAGCCGGATGGGACGCACGGCGTTGAGAAAATAGACTTCCATTCCCTTGTGCCAGTCGTCGTCGGAGATATCGAGGATCGGGGCGCGGGGGCCATGACCGGCGCTGTTGACCAGCACGTCGATGCGGTTCCACTTGGTCATCACCGCATCGAAAAGGCGCTTGATGTCATCGGGCGACTGGTTCGTACCGGTGATGCCGACGCCGCCAAGTTCCTTGGCGAGGGCTTCACCTTTTCCCGATGACGAGAGGATGGCGATGCGGAAACCGTCGCTGGCTAGTTTGCGTGCCGCCGCAGCACCCATGCCACTGCCGCCTGCGGTGATGATTGCGACTTTGTCTGATCCCATGGCTGACCTGCTTTCCTTATCTCGAGAGATTTTGTCGTGACAATTTGGTGAACACAAGTGTTGCCCAGTTGCCACGATTGATGCGGGCAGCGGGGATCAGCCCATGGTTGCGATAGGTCGCCCCGATCCATCGCGCCTGGTCCTGGGTCAACCCAGAAAGCACCAGATGACCTTGCGAGGCCAGCATGAGCGACAGGCCGCGCGCCAAGGCGATGAGCGGCCTTGCAAGAATGTTGGCGAAGATCAGATCATATGGGGCCCTGGAGGCAAAACGCCGGTCTTTCAGTCCGGGTGCGGTGAAGGTGGTTAGGCGGGGTGCAACGCCATTGTGTCGGGCATTGAGCAGAGTAACGCGAACCGCTTCGGGGTCGATGTCGGATGCCGCAGCCGCAGCACGGGCGGCTTTGCTGGCGGCGATGGCCAGAACACCGGTGCCGCAGCCAACGTCAAGAATGCGGCTTGGGCGCCGGAGCTTCAATATGATGTCGAGCGCCACAAGGCAGCCTTCCGTGGTGCCGTGGTGCCCGGTGCCGAAGGCGGTGCCGGCATCGATTTCCAAGGACACGCCTCCGTACCTGCGCCGGTGCCGGTCGTGGGAGCCGTGCAGGTAGAACCGGCCGGCGATGACGGGCGCCAGGCCTTCCAGCGATTGCCGGACCCAGTCCGTGTCGGGGAGGGGGGAGATCGTGCCACCCGTTTCGCGTTGCGCCGCTTCAGCTTCCGCCGCGCTTTCAAAATAGGCAACGGTTTCCCAAATGCCGTTGGCTTCGTCAGTTTCGTTGATGGTGATGGCCAGGGGATTGTGGGCAAAGTTGCCATCCATCCGGCCGGCGAGTGCCTGCGCCTCGGCAAGCGGCAAGCCGGGAATAGTCAGCGTGAAGCGGGCAACGGACATGGGGGGCCATTTAGCGGCCCCCCGCCCGTTGGTCCATCAGCTTTCAGTCAGCGGCTCAATCTTGATCTCAACGCGGCGGTTCAATGATTTGCCGTCTTCGCTGTTGTTCGAGGCTACGGGCCGGCTTTCACCGGCACCCAAAACCTGGAAGCGCTCGCCTTTCAAATCATGGGCGACCAGATAGTTGGCAACCGATGCGGCGCGGCGTTCGGAGAGCTGGAAGTTGTAGCTGTCGCTGCCGTCGGAATCGGTATGGCCGGTTACGTCAATAACGGTCTTGTCGTATTCCTTGAAGACCAGAGCAACCGAGTCCAACACCTCATTGAAACCGGGCTTGATGTCGGAACGGTCGGTGTCGAAGGTGATGTTCGACGGCATGTTGAGAACGATGACGTCACCCTCACGGGTCACCGACACACCGGTGGCTTCCAGGCGCTTGCGCAGCTTCTTTTCCTGGGTGTCCATGTAGAGTCCAACACCGCCGCCGGCGAGGGCGCCGACACCGGCGCCGATCAGCATCGACTTGCGGGTGGAAGCGCTGGTGGTCTTGCCGATGACCAGGCCGCCGAGAGTGCCGATTGCCGCGCCGGCCGTGGCGCCGATGGCGGTTTTCGAGAGCTGCTTTTCACCGGTGTACGGATCAGTGGTGCAGGCGGCGGTCAGCAAGGCAACGGCGCTCAGCGCCACAAGCGGTGTCTTCATGGTTCATCCCCTTATTTCCCACCGGAAATCAAACCCGCATGTGGCGCCAATAAGGTTAAGATGGGGTTATTCGGCGGCCTCGGCGGCTTCTGCTGCAAGGAATCCGCCGGATTGGCGTTGCCACAGGCTGGCATAAAGGCCGCCTTTCTTGAGCAATGCGCGGTGGCTTCCTTCTTCGACGATACGGCCCTTGTCCATGACCACAAGGCGATCCATGGCGGCGATAGTCGAAAGCCGATGGGCGACGGCGATCACCGTCTTGCCTTCCATAAGCGTGTAGAGATTTTCCTGGATCGCTGCTTCCACTTCGGAATCGAGTGCCGACGTCGCTTCGTCGAGCACCAGAATTGGTGCGTTCTTTAGCAGTACGCGGGCGATGGCGACACGCTGGCGCTGGCCGCCGGAGAGTTTGACACCGCGCTCGCCGACATGGGCGGCGTAGCCGGTGCGGCCCTGGGGATCGACGAGGCCCGCTATGAACTCATCGGCATGGGCCTTGCGGGCCGCCAATTCAATTTCAGCCTGGGTGGCATCGGGCCTGCCGTAGCGCACATTGTCGAGCACCGAACGGTGAAGCAGCGAGGTGTCTTGGGTGACCACGCCGATGGCGGCGCGGAGCGAGTCCTGGGTCACATTGGCGATGTTCTGGCCATCGATGGTGATTGATCCCGACTTCAAGTCGTAAAAGCGCAAAAGCAGGTTGGCGAATGTGGACTTGCCAGCACCCGAGCGGCCGACGAGACCAACTTTCTCGCCGGGCGCGATGTTCAGGGTCAGACCATCGACTACGTCTTGGCCGCGGCCGGCATCCTTGCGGCCATAGTTGAAATGCACCGCGTTGAATTTGATTTCACCCTTGGTGACGACGAGCGGTTTGGCATCGGGCTGATCGACAATCGAACGTTCGCGGGCCACGGTGGCGATGCCGTCGTGGATCACGCCGATGTCCTCGAACAGGCCCGCCACTTCCCAGATGATCCACTGCGACATGGCCTTGAGGCGCAGGGTGAGGCCGATGGCGAAGGCAATGGTGCCGGTGGTGATGGCGCCCTGCTGCCACAGGTACACCGACATTCCGGCCATGGTGAAGATGAGGAAGCCCGACAGGAACTGCAGCGTCGCGGTCATCATCGTCGACATGCGCATGGACCTGTTCACGGCATCGAGCATCCAGCTCATGCCCTCCTTGGCAAATCCGTCTTCGCGGTCGGCGTGGGCGAAGAGTTTGACAGTGGAGATATTGGTGTAGCTATCGACCACGCGGCCAGTGACCAGCGAGCGCATATCGGCCTGGGTCTCGGACAACTTGCCCATGCGCGGCACGAAATACCAACAGGCGGCACCATAACCCACGAGCCAAAGTAGCAAAGGCACCATCAGCCACAGGTCGGCGGTGGCCACCAGAAACAATGCGCCAAGGAAGTATACTCCGACATAGACAATCACTTCGGTCAGTTTCATCACCGCGTCGCGAATGCCCAAGGCTGTCTGCATCACCTTGGTGGCGACGCGACCGGCATAGTCGTTGGTGAAGAAGTCCATGCTCTGGCGCAGCACATAGCGGTGTGCCATCCAGCGGATGCGCATGGCATAACCGCCGCGCAGGCCCTGGTGAGAGATCGCCTCTGATATGAAGTTGAGAATCGGCAAAACGAGAAGCGCTACCAGCCCCATCGCCAGAAACTCGGTGCCGTAGTCCGCCCAAAGGGTTTCGCGGCTCGTGGCCGACAACAAGTCAACGAGACGGCCAAGATAGCCGAACAAGTAGATTTCAATTGAAGCAATCACCGCCGAAAACAGCATTGAGGCGACAAGCAGGGACAGAAATGGCCTGGTGTAATGCCAGGTAAACGCCAGCAGCCGAGCCGGAGGTTGTGACGGCACGCCGGGTGGAAACAGGTCCACATAGCCTTCCAGCCAGCGGAAAAAGCGGTTGATCACAACGAAGCTCCTGTTGCATCCGAACCATGGTGCCCGGAGGCGCGCACGACAAATCACCGTCGCGGGATCAGGTCTTATAGCCCGGTGCGGGCCAATAGGTCAAAAGCCGTCAGGCGGCTTCCTGTTCGGCGCGGGCGAGAGCGCGCTTGAGGGCGGCAAGGACATCGCCATCGACTGGCCGTTCCCTGCATTTCCCGGTCAGGACTGCCAGAGCCTGCGAAACCGTCATGGCCTTGCGATAGGGACGGTCGGCGGTCAGGGCATCGAAAATGTCGGCGACCGTCACGATGCGGGTGTCGCTGGCCGATCTGATTCAACGTGCAAGCCCATTCGGGATAACCATTGCCATCGAGGCGTTCATGATGGCCCTCGGCGATGGGAGCAATTTCGGCAAACAGCGAAACGCCGCGCAGAATTTCTCCGGAATGCACGGGATGCAGCTTCACGCTGGCAAATTCTTCGGCCGTGAGTTTGCCGGGCTTGTCGAGAATGGCATTGGAAACGGCAAGCTTGCCGATGTCGTGCAACAGTGCGGCACGGCGCAGCATGCGGCGGTGCGCGGCATCGCAGCCCAGTTCCTCGGCAATCAAGTCGGTGAAGACCGAAACACGTTCGCTGTGGCCGTTGGTGAACGGGCTTTTGGAGTTGATCACCTTGGCGAAGGCGGTGGCGATGTCGTCGATATAGTCATCGTCGGCGGTGCGGGTGGCGCGGGCCGGTTCCAGCGAAAGTACGCGGTCCACAAGGCCGGGGCTTGCAAGGGCCCGCCAGAATTCGTCATCGGCGGCGATGGCCTCGAAGATCCAGATGAGGCCCGGCTCAAACCAGCTTCCGGCGCGGTTGCGAATTTCCTTCATGGCCAGTTTCGGGCCACCGGCAACATGAAAGACATCGGCCACCTGAGCCAAGAGCGCAATCTGCGAGAATACCGGAATGTCGCGCCCGGCTTTGCCTACAGGTTTGCCACTGCCATCCCAGTGTTCGTCAAGGTTTTCGATGCCGGCACAAACATCTTCGGCAAATCGCATCTGGCTGGCAATCTCGGCGCCGCGGTGGCAGCGTGCCTCGATCAACTCGCGGGAAATCTCACCGCCGTTCTTGAGGATGTTGACAATGGCGCGGAAACGCTCGGCGAGGCCTTTTTCCAAGCCGGTGTGTCCCAATACAAAGCGCAGCGCCTGTGGCAGGCTTCCGTCGATGCGTTTGAAGTCTTTCTTGAATGCGAGATCATCGGCCAGATAAAGCTGGCAGATGCGCGCGGCGTTGCTTGAGCACCCAAGGTCTTTCAAAAGTAGAGTATAGTAGAGTCCGGATATCTCTTCGGGCGTGAAGTTCAGGGCCTCGCCCATCTTGACGCCGATCCAGCAGCAGCGGACGCAATGGCCTTTGGGCTGGCCCTCGGTGAGGTCCAGAGCGTGGCTTAGGGCGGCAAGAATTTCGGCGAGGCGGAAGACCTGTTTGGGCATGCCCGCAGCCAAGCACAGGGCCAGCTAACGGCGGCTTAAGCCCTTCAGAATTTGCCATCAAATCCTTGTTATTTGCATAAGTGGGGTGGCGAGCCCGTGGTATGCAGCGGCTTCCGATGACCGCCAATTCCCGCCTCATCCCGCTGATCATTGCGTCAGCCCTGTTCATGGAAAACATGGATTCGACGGTGATTGCGACGTCGCTGCCGGCCATCGCCGCCGATCTTGGCACTGACGCAATCGTGCTGAAGCTGGCGTTCACCACCTATCTTCTCAGCCTCACGGTGTTCATCCCGATCAGCGGCTGGATGGCCGACCGGTTCGGGGCGCGGCATGTGTTCCGCGCCGCCATCATCGTGTTCACGCTGGGTTCGATCGCCTGCGGCCTGGCAACTACGCTCGGCGGGCTTGTTGCGGCGCGGGCCCTGCAGGGGATCGGCGGCGCCATGATGGTGCCCGTGGGGCGCATCATCCTGTTGCGCTCGATCCCCAAGTCAGAACTCGTCGATGCCCTGGCCTGGCTCACGATACCGGCGCTGCTCGGGCCGCATTGGTCGGCCCGCCGATTGGCGGCTTCATCACCGACCAGTTCGGCTGGCGATGGATATTCTGGATGAACGTGCCCTTCGGCATTGCCGCCGTGGTGTTTGCAACGACGCTGATGCCGCATATCGATGTTGATCACGTGCCGCCGCTTGATGTGAGAGGATTTCTGCTGTCGGGCCTCGGGCTGTCGGCGACGGTGTTCGGTTTCACCATCATGGGCCGCGATTTGTTGCCTGGCTTTGCGCCCTATGCGCTGGCGCTGGCGGGGCTTGGCGTTCTGGCCCTTTATGTCCGCCATGCGCGCGCCACGCCGTCGCCCATTCTCGACCTCAAGCTGTTGCGGGTGCCGACATTCAGGGCGGGGGTGCTGGGCGGCAGCCTGTTCCGGGTGGGTGTCGGTGCCGTACCGTTCCTCACGCCGCTGATGTTTCAATTGGGCTTCGGGCTATCGGCCTTCGAGTCCGGCATGATCTCCTGCGCCATGGCGGCGGGAGCGATTTCGATGAAGTTCGGCGCTGCCACACTCATCCGCCACTTCGGCTTCAAACGGCTGTTGATGGTCAATGGCGTGCTTGCCAGCCTGTCGATCGCCGTTGTTGGATTGCTGTCGCCGCACAATTCCTACTGGCTGCTGCTGCCAGTGCTGTTTGCCGGGGGCTTCCTGCGCTCGCTGCAGTTCACCGCCATGAATGCCATGAGCTACGGCGACATGGAAAGCCGTGACATGAGCCATGCGACGAGCCTCTATACGGTGATCCAACATCTGTCGCTGTCGGCGGGCGTGGTGTTGGCGGCGTTTGTGCTTGAAGGTGCGCAATTTGCCAAGGGCGAAGTGGGGCTCGTTCCGGGGGATTTTGCCATCGCTTTCGTAGTCGTCTCGGTGTTCGCTGCGGCCTCGGTGCTGTGGTTCAGGCCGCTTGCGAGTGATGCGGGCTCTGCTGTCTCTGGCCGGATCGCGCAGGATTGACCACCGCCTGCCCGCCATTCTATCCTTGAAAGTATCATGGGAGGTCCAGCATCATGACACGGACGGCATCACTGGCGGTATTGCTTCTGGCCACTTGCACCATCTTTCCGGCTGCTGCTGAAACACGGGCCCTCGGCATGATCGTTTACCGGGTGGCAGGCGTGGTCAACAGCGGCTCGTTGGACGATCAGTTTGGGGCCACCGTTGTTCCGTGCACGAACATCTCAGACAACGGGATCAACATGCAGGTTATTCTCCGCAACAAGCTTGGCATTGTGATGGAAATCGTGAACTACCAGATCGCCTCGAATGCGACTGTCACATTTTCGACCAAGCGCACGACCGCCTATCAGGACGACATAAGGCCCGTGGTCATTCACGAACTCGAGCAAGGATCGATGATCATCCGTGCCTCATCCCGCAAAGTGATTTGCTCGGCAACTCAAGTCGATGCCAGCAGCGATTTCCCAAGTGGCGCCGCACTGCACATGGTGCGCTTCAATCCGGTCAAGGGCACGGTGGAGTAGTCTCACGCCCGCTCGACGAATGAGTTGAGCACGCGCTTTTCACCTGCCTTGTCAAAGTCGATGGTGAGTTTGTTGCCGTCGATGGTGCGCACGCGGCCGTAGCCGAATTTCTGGTGGAAGACGCGGTCGTTGCGTTCATAAGCAACAGTACCGGTTTCACGCGCCGTCATTTCGCCTTCGATGAAGTGTGGCGTCGAGCGGCTTGCCTCGCCCTTGGCCCAGCGTTCCTGGGCGCGTTGCCAGCCGGGGGTGGCGTAGGTGTTGGTTTTGAAGTTCTCGCCGGAATCAAACCGGCTGGTGCCGAAGCTTCCGAGGCCGTGGCCACCGTAGGAGTTGGCCATTGGCGCTACTTCCACGTGGGCCTCAGGCAATTCATCAATGAAGCGCGAAGGGAGTGCCGATTGCCAAAGATTGTGTACGCGGCGGTTCTGGGCGAAAGAGATAAAGGCGCGGCGCTTGGCGCGGGTGATGCCGACATAGGCGAGACGGCGTTCCTCTTCCAGTCCGGCGCGGCCCTTTTCGTCGAGCGAACGCTGGTGCGGAAACAGGCCTTCTTCCCATCCCGGCAGAAACACTGTGCCGAATTCCAGGCCCTTGGCGGAATGCAGTGTCATGATGTTGACCTTGTCGTCGTCGGGCGATTGCTCGACATCCATGACCAGCGCGATGTGTTCGAGAAAGCCCGCCATGTTCTCGAATTCTCCCATGGAACGCACCAGTTCCTTGAGGTTTTCGAGGCGGCCTTGCGCCTCGGGGCTCTTGTCGTTCTGCCACATCTCGGTATAGCCCGACTCATCAAGAATGATTTCGGCAAGCTCCGTATGCGGAAGACCTTGCAGCGATTGCCGCCAGCGGCCAAAACTTTCGAGCAGCAGGCGCAGGGCTGTCCGCGTCTTGTTGGGCAGTTCATCGGTTGATATCAGCGCTTCGGCGGCGCGATAGAGCGGGATGCCCTGGGCGCGGGCGATGCCATGCATCTTTTTCACCGAGGTGTCGCCGATACCGCGTTTGGGCGTGTTGATGATGCGCTCGAATGCGAGGTCATTGTCGGGAGAAGCCGTCACCTTCAGATAGGCAAGTGCATCGCGGATTTCGGCGCGTTCATAGAACCGCGGGCCACCGACCACGCGGTAGGGAACGCCCAAGGTGATAAAGCGGTCTTCGAAGGCCCGCATCTGGAACGAGGCGCGCACCAGAATCGCCATGTCGTTGAGGCGTTCCTTCTGGCGCTGCAGGTTCTCGATGTCGTCGCCGATCACCCGGGCTTCTTCATCGCCATCCCAGTGGGAGCGCACGGTGATGGGGTCACTGTCTTCGCGGTCGGTATGGAGCGTCTTGCCGAGGCGGCTTTCGTTCTTGGCGATGAGGCCCGAGGCGGCGCCGAGAATATCCGGTGTCGAGCGATAATTGCGCTCAAGCCGGATCACTTTGGCGCCGGGGAAATCCTTTTCGAAGCGCAGAATGTTATCGACCTCGGCGCCACGCCAACCGTAGATCGACTGGTCATCGTCGCCCACCACGCAGATGTTCTTGTGGCCCTGGGCCAAAAGCCTGAGCCACAGATATTGCGCCACGTTGGTGTCCTGATACTCGTCGACCAGCATGTATTTGAAGCGGCGCTGATAGTCCTTCAGCACATCGGGGTGGTCCTGGAAAATGCGCAGGGGTTCGAGCAGCAGGTCGCCGAAATCGCTGGCGTTCACCACTTTCAGGCGCTGCTGATACTCGGCGTAGAGCTGGCCGCCCAGGCCATTGGCAAAGGAATTGGCTTCGCCTTTGGGAAGTTTATCGGGGGTCAGGCCGCGGTTCTTCCAACCATCAATGAGGTTCGCGAGTTGCCTCGCGGGCCAACGCTTTTCATCGATGTCATGGGCCTCGAGCAGTTGCTTCATGAGGCGGATCTGGTCGTCGGTGTCGAGAATGGAGAAGCCGGATTTGAGACCCGCCAATTCGGCGTGGTTTCGCAAGATTTTCACGCCGATGGCGTGGAAGGTGCCGAGCCAGGTCATGCCCTCGACCACGCCGCCGATCAGCGCGCCGATCCGGTCTTTCATCTCGCGGGCCGCCTTGTTGGTAAAGGTGACGGCGAGAATTTGGCCCGGCCAGGCTTTGCCGGTGGCCAGAATGTGGGCAAGCCTGGTGGTCAGCACCCGGGTTTTGCCGGTGCCGGCGCCGGCCAGCACGAGGAGGGGGCCATCGGTGATCTCGACGGCGGCGCGCTGTTCGGGGTTCAGGCCCTTCAGATATGGCGGTTCGGCGCCCGCCAGCGCACGCTGCGAGAGGCTAACCGGGACGACGGACGGCGGAGTGTCGTCGTCGCCGAAATCGATGGGCTTGATGGCCATGGGCTCCGAATCCTCGGAGCCTATATAGCAACCTGCGGAACGAAATGCGAAAATCAGGCAGCTTTCTTCACATCGTACTTGAGAACACGCACCGCTGACTGCAGCTTGCGCCAGGTTTCGGCGGTTTCCGAATCTCCCGACCGCTCGCACAGTTGTGCGTGCCGGGCGGCTTCCGATTCAGCCATCTTTCCATGAACGAATACAAGTGCTTCCGCGAAATGGCTCATTCCCTGGTTCACGTTCGCCTCCATCGCTTGTTGTTTAACCGCGAGTGTGGAGGTGAAATGCGCCCTCAATGTTGCGCGAAGATGACGATTTGGGGGTTAGATCACATGAACGCCGGTGTGGGCCAACGCCGCCGACCTCAAGCGCTTGTCGCTCGTCAGCAGTGTTGTACCGAGTATGTTCGCAAGGGCCACATAGCCCGCATCATAGACTGAGAAGTTTTGTCGCAAACTCCAGATTTCCACCGCGATACCTGCCGTGTCGAAACTGTGAATCTTGAGCTGTTGGGTGAACTGCAATGCCTCGGCCGCCCGGAAATCATCGATTTGGTTGAGAAACAAGAGGCGCCGGGTTGCGCTCATGAATTCGATCATAAGGTAATCCGGCGCGGCAATCGAGTCGGCGGCCGCAAACGCAGCGGCGTGTTCGGGCCGGACATCACGCGCAAAAACCAGAGAAACAAGGGCAGAACTATCGACGACGATCAAGGCTTCTTCGCTAGCCAGCGGTCAATATCGCTGTCGCGCTCTTCGCGGCCTTGGCGGACGGCTGCCACGGCATCATCAACACCTAAATTCGTTGGTACACGCGATCTCACCCTCTCCAGCCATTCCTTCATGGTCGGACGGCTGACGAGTTTCTCGATTTCCAACCTCAAATAGTCCGACATGCTCATGCCTTCCTTGGCCGCGCGCATTTTCAACTTGCGATGCGTCTCCTCGGGAAGATTTCGGATCTGGACATGTTTGTTCATGTGCTAAACATACTTTCATGTTTTGCACATGTCAATTCACGCCTTTCGCGGAATGCCGATTTTATGGCCAACTTGCATGGGTATAGGCAGGGATTTGTGGGCCTCGCACATTGCGGCGATTTTTTCGAGAACATCAGCTGGAAAGGGCGCGGATTTCTTGGCGGCCATATCGACGTGCATGACGATGTTCTCGGTCACGCAGGAGAGCCAGCCTTCCTTGGCGTGGAACATCTGCTGCACGTAATGCACGCGCTTGGCGTCGTGATCGAGGAACTGGGTGGTGATGCGAACCTCGTCGCCGGCATGGAGCTCGCGCACATAGGTCACATGGGCTTCGAGGGTGAAGAATGAGGCGTTGCGTTCTTTCACATAGTTCGGGCCCAATCCCACGGCATCGAAGGCCTCGTCGCCGCCACGGTCAAACAGCACGTTGTAATAGGCCATGTTGAAGTGGCCATTGTAGTCGATCCACTGGTCTTCAACCTTGTGGGTGCGGCCTTCGAAGGGGGCGGCATAACTCATAAATCCTCGCAAAATCATTTCCGCTGCGAGGTATAGCGTCCGGTTTCGCAACTGCAAAGCCGGGGTCTTGTTCCTGTCATGGGTAAGTGCTGAACTCGGATCAGGGGTCGCGTCCAACACAAACGGAGGAGAGAATAACCATGTTCATCCATCGTCGCCGTTCCATCATCGCCGCTTTCGCAGGCACGCTGTGCACGACCGCGGCATTCGCCCACGATGACCCTATTGGTTTCAAAACGGCCCAGCCCGCGATGCTGACGGCCGTCAAGGCCGGCGTGCAGATCACGCCTCTGATGACAGTCGGCGATCAGTTGCACAGCGGCTATCGTTTCGAGGCCATACCGGATGGAATTGCCGTGCGGCGGCGCGACGAGGGCCGGGCCGAACTCTACATCAATCACGAGACCGGAAAGGCGCCGTTCCCCTACAATACGGCGGCGCCGACGGCGGCCAATGGCGAAAACGATTTTGACAATTCGCAAGTCAGCAAGCTGATCGTGAACCGCCGGTCGGGGGGCGTCCTCCGGGGCTCGTTCGCGATTACCAAGGAATCCGGCTATCAGCGCTTCTGTTCGAATTTCCTGGCGACGGAGAAGGAGGGCTTCAGCCGGCCGATCCTGTTCACCAACGAGGAAAGCCCGGATTACGTGCTGCGCCAGACGAATTCATGGCCGCCGGTTATGGGCAGCGCCGAAGAGGAAGAGGCAGGCTACGTCGTGGCGCTTGATGTCAGAACCGGCAGACACCGGACGATACCTGGCATGGGCAGGCATAACCACGAAAACAGCGTTGCCATACCGGGCTATGGCCACCCGGTGGTGATGTCGGGTGATGACACCTTCACCAGCGGGCCGCTCACCGGGGTGTTCCCGGCGGGTGCGGTGCCGAGCCAATCGCAGCTTTATTCCTACATTGCTTCCAGCACCTCCAAGTTGTTGGAAGACAAGGGCGACCTGTGGGCCTTCGTTTCGGATACTCCGGGCGTGAAGAACTACTATGATGTGCTGCCCGGTTCAGGAACGGTGATTACCGGCCACTTCATCAAGGTGCCGAAAAACATCGCGGTCGGAAAGAACCCCGACGGCAGCGAACTCAAGGCCGACGATCTCGGTTATCCGCCGCCGCCCGCCAACGGCAGCTGGCAGACCGATCTGCGCTCGGTAGCGCCGGTCGGCATTGATGGGCCACAGTGGGTGCTTGAGTACTGGAGCGACATCAACAACGTGTTCCAGTTCGTGCGTGTTGAAGACCTTGCCTATGACAAGCGCCGGGGCCAGGGGAATGTGGTGTACATCGTCGATTTGGGGCGTGGCCGGGTTTCGGCTTCCGACACGCCGTTCCCATCAACCAATGGCCGGGTGTGGAAGATGGTGCTCGACAAGCACGATCCAAAGATCGTCACATCGCTTACCGTGTTCGTCGAGGGCGACGACAATCCGGTGAAGACGCTTTCCGAAGTTCACCAGCCTGACAATATTGAAACCACCAAAACCGGCCTTCTGCTGACCGAAGATCCCGGCAGCAGCCAGCAATTTCCGGCGGGTTCCACCGATCCAAACGCCACGACCGGGCGGCTGTGGTATGTGCCGTTCGCCGGTGTTCCGGAAGTGGTGGCCAAGATCGACCAGTCGGCGGATGGCGGGGCTACCGATGTCGATGGCCGGCCGGCCAGCAACTGGGGGTCTTGGGAAACCACGGGCATCGTTGATGCTTCGGCGGCCTTCGGATCGGGCACGTTCCTCATTAACGTGCAGGCCCACGGACTGTGGGTCGAAAAGGCTCCCGGTGACGACAACAACGGCGATAGCCAGCCGGACTTCACCTACAAACGCGAAGGTGGCCAGCTCATCATGCTAAAAATTCCCGGCATCTAAACGTTGGGCGATGGGGTTATGCCTTGCATATCCCATCGCAAACTGCCGAACTTCTGCTAGGTAGAGGCATGGATTCTACCCCTCGCAAGAACAGCACGGCGCAAGCCGTGGCCGAGCTCAAGCCATTGCTGGGAGACCGGCTTACAACGGCTCTGCCGGTTCGCGAGCAGCACGGCAAGGACCAGACGTGGAACCCGGGTGCGCCACCGGATGCCGTGGCATTCGTGACATCGACCGCCGAGGTGCAGCGTATCGTGGCGGTTTGCGCGCAGTTCGAGGTTCCGGTCATTGCCTATGGCGCGGGCACTTCGCTGGAAGGCCACTTTACAGCACCTTTCGGCGGCATTTCCGTCGACCTGTCGCAGATGAATGCCATACTTGAAGTGAACGCCAGTGACCTCGATGCCCGCGTTGAGGCTGGCGTTACCCGCAAACAGCTCAACATCCATTTGCGCGATCAGGGATTGTTCTTTCCCGTCGACCCCGGTGCCGATGCCAGCCTGGGCGGCATGACGGCGACCAGGGCTTCCGGCACCAATGCGGTGCGTTATGGCACGATGCGCGAAAATGTCTTGAACGTCACTGCGGTCATGGCCAATGGCCAGGTAATCCGCACCGGCAGCCGGGCCAAGAAATCTTCGGCGGGGTATGACCTGACAAGGCTTCTTGTGGGATCAGAGGGAACGCTTGGGGTCATTACCGAAGTGGCGTTGAAGCTTTACGGTATCCCGGAATTAATCGTCGCCGGTGTGTGTCCGTTCCCCAGCGTCGAAGCCTGCTGCAACGCCACGATTCAGGCGATCCAGCTTGGCCTGCCCATCGCCCGCATCGAACTGGTTGATGATGAGCACATCAAGGCCTTCAATGCATATTCGAAGCTGGACCTGAAAGTCACACCGACCCTGTTTCTGGAATTCCACGGAACCGCGGCTTCGACCAGAGAACAAGCGGACACCTTTGGCGCCATCGCCGAAGAAATGGGTGGCGGTCCGCTGGCGTGGGCCAGCAAGGAAGAGGACCGGCAGAAGCTGTGGCAGGCACGGCATGACGCTTTCTGGGCCACCAAGTCGCTCATGCCCGGCAAAGACGCATTCGCCACCGATGTGTGCGTGCCGATTTCGCGGCTGGCGGAATGTGTTGTCGAGACACAGAAGGACTTTGCCGCTCACGGCGTTTATGCGCCGATCGTCGGCCATGTGGGGGATGGCAATTTCCACGCCGTGATGTTCTGCGACCGGGCCGACGCCGATGAGGTGAAGCGGGTGAAGCAAGTGTATGGCCGGCTGATCGAGCGGGCGCTGGCAATGGGTGGAACCTCGACCGGCGAGCATGGCATCGGCTCCGGCAAGGTGGCCTATCTGGAGCGTGAACATGGGCCCGCGCTTGCCTTCATGCGCGACATCAAGCGGGCGCTGGACCCCAAGAACATCATGAACCCCGGCAAGAATGCCGCCATTTGATTGACGTAATGCCCTGCCAAACGCCACGCCCATGAAAGTCTGGAAGTCACCGATCCTCTATCTCGGCTTGTTTCTCATACTTGCCGTGGTGGCCGGGCTTTCAGCGCCCTATGTGATCGACTGGAATGGTTATCGCCCCGGGCTCGAAGCTTTTGGCCGCAAGATCACCGGGCGCGAGGTGCGGATCAATGGCAATGTCTCGGCGCGCCTGTTTCCATGGCCGCGATTGATCCTGGAAGACGTGCACATCGCCAATCTCGCTGGGTTGGAAGAGAAGGAGTTCGCTTCGGCCGAGCGCATCGATGTGCAGATGACATTGGCAGGATTGTTCTCCGGCACCTTCCAGGTTGAAACCATTGCCATCGACAATCCGGCCGTGACCTTTGAGCGCAATGCGGCTGGGCAGGGCAACTGGCAGTTCCAACCAGCCTCACCCTTGGCGGGTGATGACCTCCTGGGCCGGGTGAAGCTCGACCAGATCACATTGCGCGATGGTACGCTGCGGCTCATCGACAGGCGGCGCGGCGGCATTGTGCAACTCGACGATTTCAACGCGGCACTTTCGGCACCGGACGTTCACGGACCCTGGCGAATGCGGGCCACCGCCCTCCATGACGACAAGAGCATCGACATTGGCCTCAACACCGGAAGTTGGAAGGCGGAAGAGCCATTCCGTTTCGGGCTGCGGCTCGCCAATGCCGACAATTCAGGTTTTGCCTACAGTTTCGACGGCAGCAATTTGGGCGATCACCTGGAAGGCACTGTCCGCGTGGAGCCTGCGGCCAGACCGGAGGGGAAATCCGATACCGAAGGCCAGCTCAGGCCCCTGGTGCTGACCGCCAAGGTCAACACCACTTTTGACGACATCGCATTCGACGAGATTCAGATCGCTCCGCAGGATGAAAACAGCGGTGGTGCTATGGTGAGCGGCAGCGCCAGACTATCACTCGGTGCGGCGATCAAAGCCACTGCTGACCTGCAGTCGCCACGGATCGATCTGGACGAAATCGCCGGTGCCCGGACCCGCGCCCTGGTGCGCGAAGGTGAAGGCTTCACGATTGCATCGCAGCTTTTGGCACTCATGCCCGAGGCATTTTCGGTCGACGGCAGCATCAAGGTGACGTCGCTGCGGGCCGGTGGCCAGAATCTTGAGAATGTTGAACTGGTCATTGCCGGCGACCGGGAGGCATTGAAAGTGCGGCGGTTCAAGGCCGATTTGCCGGGGCGGTCGGCGGTGCTGTCGGATGGCGTGTTCTTGCCGGGTGGCGAAGGCGGCGAGTATGCCGGCACGCTTTCGGCTGAAAGCGGCGATCTGCGGTTGCTGGCTTCGTGGCTTTGGCCGGAGGGCAAGCCCGACATCGACAGGCTGTGGACGGGTGAGCGCGGCCGGGTGAAGTTCCAGTCCGAAATCAGCATCAGGCCATCACGCCTGCGCTTCGGCAAGGTACGTTATGAACTGGATGGCGTTCCGGGGAGCGGCGAGTTGTCGGTCGGTCTGGTTGGCCGCAAGTCGGCTGATATCCGCATCGACACGGACATGATCGATGCCGACCGCTATATGCCGCCATCGAAGTCGCCAGGACTCATTTCGATGTGGCGGCTGTTGTTGCCGTCGGGAACAACACCCGACGTGCGGCTTGTCGTGCAATCAGGAGGCCTGCTGATGAACGGCGTTGAGGCGGAGGATATTGCCATCGATGTCATATCGGGCACTACGGGGCTTGAACTTCGCACGGTTCAGATCGGCTCGGTCGAAGGGGCGCGGCTTGATGCCGACGGGCTGGTGATGACCAACAGCCAGGGGTCGGATGGGGCGCTCGGCGTTGAGGTAGTTGCCGACGATCCGCGCGGGCTGCTGCGGCTTGCAGGAATTCTTCCCAAGGAGGGCGACCCGGCGTGGGCCCGGGCATTGGGCCGAACCGAAATGAAGGGAACCTTCAATGTCAAGCCGGGGAATGGGTTTCCGGAAATGGCCGCCGACATTGCGGGCACTACGGGCAAGCTGACGATTTCGGCCACCGGGACTATGACTGGGGACACAATCAAAGGCTCGGCCGAATTTGCGGCGCCGGATGGCGCGGCTCTGGCTGAACTTGTGGGGTTCCGCCCGGTTACCAGCGATGCGGCTCCGGCCAGAGCGGTGGCAACACTGTCGGGGTCGCGGGCCGGTGGCTATCTGGCCGATCTGCAGATTCAGGCGTTTGGCGCCAACTTCGCCTACAATGGCAAGGCTGGCGCTGACTTTTCCTTTGATGGCAAGGCATCGCTCAAGTCGACCAATGCCATTCCGCTTGTGGCAGCACTTGGCTTGCCGACGTCAGTGCCACCGGGGGGCGTATTGGTGCTGGACGGGACGCTGGCAAAGGCCGCCGATGCGCCACTTAAGGCGGTTTTCAGCGGCCGGCTTGGCGACACCACTGTCGCATTTGATGGTTCACTGGAGGCCTGGAAACGGGTTACGGCAAATCTGACGATTGGCCGCGTGCTGGCGCGCGACATCCTCGCTGCCGCACTGCTCGAATGGAACGGCCAGCAACCGTCACCGGAAACGCCTCTGGCGCGAGGGTTGCCGTTCGGGCTCGAAGGCGAAATCTGGATTACCCCAAGCGAGATGCAAATCAGCGATATCTATTCCGCGAAGAATGTTCAGGCGGCGGTCAGCGCTTCGCCCGAGGAAACACGGGTGGCGATATTCGGCAAGGATGACAACGGCCGCGATGCGCTGATCGAAGTCGCATCGAAACCCGAAGGCGACGAAGGCCGCCGTGCCTTGCAAGGGAAGATCAGCCTGCCGATTGATCTCGCCCAGCATCTGCGGCTTGAGATGGGCGGTGCGGTGGCCAGCGGCATCGGCAACATTGTAGTCGCCTTCAGCGGCACAGGTCGCAGCCCCGGCGGCGCTCTCATCGGCCTGGCGGGGAGTGGCAGCTATCAGTTCGACAATGTCGAAGTGGCGCGCATTGATGCCGGGGCGTTCAAGCGAGCGGCTGCGGCGGCGACCGACAGCGACGGATTGACAGCCGCGTTTGAAGCTTTGCGGGCCGGTTCCGGACTGGCTTTTGGCAAGGTTTCGGGAAGCATCACGATTGTCAACGGTGTGGCGGCGTTTTCGCCATTCAAGCATTCATCAACTGATGCCGAGGCTGAGCTCGGCACCATAGCGGAACTTGGGCAGGGGAGCATGGACACCTCGATCGTGCTGTCGATCCGTGACTCCGTGCCGCGGCCCGCTATGCACATCAATATTTCGGGTCCGCCGCAGGCTCTGGTGCGCAGTGATGATCGGTCGGAACTGTTCGGGCAAATGGGTGTTGCCATCATGAACGCCGGCGTTGCCGAACTGGAACGGTTGCGCGTGGAGCAGGAGCGGCTTGCCGCCGAGGAGGAAAAAGCGCGCCGGGAAGATGAAGCAAAACTTCGCGACTATTATGCGCAACGCGACGAGCTTCGCCAGCGCCAGCGCGAGCTAAAGGTGCATGCAGTGCTGCGCGCCCAGGCGGCAGAGGCGCTGCGCGCCGAAATCGAACGGTCACGGGCCGCCAACACGGAAATCAACAAGGCCGAGCTTAAACAGCGGTTGCGGGAATTGCGCATCCGGCGGCTCTTGAAGCGGCAGGCGCAGATTGCCGAGCAACCGCCGCCGCCCAAGCCGAAGCCCAAAATCGAAAAGCCCGCAGAACCGCCACCGGCTGCAAACAACCTGCCGGAAAAACCGCTGGAGCCACTGCCACCGGTGCCGCCATCGCAGCAGGGCGTCTCACCTTCGCAGTAGGCTGTTGAGGATGTAGACGCGAATGGCGCTCGACAGATTGCGGGCGCCGCGGCCGGTATCGATCTCTCCCACCAGTTCGGCCACGGATTTCGATTGTGACTTGGCTGCCGAGGTCAGGGCCGCCCAGAACTCGGGCTCCAGCGACACCGACGTGCGATGCCCGGCAATGGTCAGCGAGCGCTTGCGGTCGCCGGTCATTCCTCGCCGCGCTTGTGGCCGTCAAGGTTGCGGGCGGCAATTTCCGCTTCGGCCTTGGACTTCTGTTTCTCGGCCTTGGTCTGCCCGAACTTGGCTCGGTTGGCTTCGGCTTCGGTGTCGCGGATGGCGCGGGCCTTCTGCTTCTTCACCCGTTTCAGATTGACGATGTCGCCCATCACTTTGGCCCGATCATATCCTCTGGCCTGACGATGCGGTCGAAGTCTTCGGCGTCGATGCCATCTTTCACCGCTTCTTCGCGCAGCGTCGTGCCGTTTTTGTGGGCGGTTTTGGCGATCTTGGCGGCGCGGTCATAACCGTATTTCGGGGCAAGGGCTGTCACCAACATCAACGAGCGATTGAGCGCTGCCTGGATGTTATCGGTACGGGCTTCGATGCCCACCACGCAATTGTCGGTGAAGCTCACGGCGGCATCGGCGAGGAGCCTGACCGATTGCAGGAAATTGTAAGCCATTACCGGGTTGAACACGTTCAACTCGAAATGGCCTTGCGACCCGGCAAACGTCAGCGCCGCGTGATTGCCGAACACCTGCACGCACACCATGGTCAAGGCTTCGCATTGCGTGGGGTTCACCTTGCCGGGCATGATGGACGAGCCCGGTTCGTTTTCCGGCAATGACAGTTCGCCCAGCCCCGAGCGCGGGCCTGATCCCAGGAAGCGAATGTCGTTGGCGATCTTGAACAGCGAGGCGGCCACCGTGTTGATGGCGCCGTGGCTCATCACCATGGCGTCATGGGCGGCAAGGGCCTCGAACTTGTTGGGAGCGGAGGTGAATTTCATGTGGGTGATGGCGGCGATCTTCTCGGCCACCAATTCGGCAAAGCCCACGGGCGCGTTGAGGCCAGTGCCGACTGCCGTGCCGCCCTGGGCTAGTTCCATGAGCATCGGCATGGTTTGCCCGATGCGGGCGATACCGTTTTCGACTTGCTGGGTGTAGCCGGAAAACTCCTGGCCCAAGGTCAGCGGCGTTGCGTCCTGGGTGTGGGTGCGGCCGATCTTGATGATCTGTTTCCACTGCTCCGCCTTGTCATTGAGCGCATTGCGCAGTTTTTGCAGGGCAGGGATCAGGTGGTGGTCAATTTCCTCGGCGCAAGCGATGTGCATGGCGGTCGGATAGGTGTCGTTCGACGACTGGCTCATGTTCACATGGTCGTTGGGGTGAACGGGTTTTTTCGAACCCATCTCGCCGCCCAGCATCTCGATGGCGCGGTTGGAGATCACCTCATTGGCATTCATGTTGGACTGGGTGCCGGAGCCGGTCTGCCACACGACCAGCGGAAAGTGTTCATCGAGCTTGCCGTCGATCACTTCCTGCGCTGCGTTCACAACGGTTTCACCAATCTTCGCGTCCAATCGTCCAAGTGCCATGTTGGCTTCGGCGGCGGCGCGCTTGACGATGCCGAGGGCGCGTACGACGGGCTTCGGCTGTTTCTCCCAACCGATCTTGAAATTCCCGATTGAGCGCTGGCTCTGGGCCCCCCAATAGCGGGTGGCGTCCACCTCAATGGGGCCGAAGGTATCGGTTTCGGTGCGGGTCTTGGTCATGGCGGGTCCTGCGATAATTCGGGGCCGGGATTATCACCAATATGCTATTGCCGCCAGTCAGACGGAAGTTTGGGGTTAGGCATGAAAAACATTCCGCGCGGCGTGTGGATGCTGGGGCTGGTCAGCCTGTTCATGGACGTGTCGTCGGAGATGATCCACGCGGTTTTGCCGCTGTTCGTGGTGGGAACGCTGGGGGCCAGCGCCGCTCTCCTCGGCCTTATCGAGGGCCTGGCGGAGGCCACGGCGCAGGTTTCCAAGCTGTTTTCCGGCTATCTCAGCGACCGCTGGAAAAGCCGCAAGGGGCTGGCGCTGTTTGGCTATGGGCTTGCAGCCATTGTAAAGCCGCTGTTCCCGCTGGCGGAAACGCCGCTCGCAGTGTTCGTGGCGCGCTTCGCCGACCGCGTTGGCAAGGGCATCCGTGGCGCACCGCGCGATGCCATGGTGGCGGATATGACTCCCAGGGAACAACGCGGTGCGGCCTTCGGCTTGCGCCAGTCACTCGATACGGCGGGGGCATTCGCGGGACCGCTGATCGCCATCATCGCCATGGCGGCGTTTGCCGAGGACCTGCGCTTTGTTTTGTGGATGGCTTGCATCCCGGCGCTTGTCGCCGTGGCCATTCTGGCGCTGGGGGTAAAAGAGCCGGAACCGGCTGGTGAAAAGGGAAACAAGCCCAAATTCAATTTGGCAACGGCTGCGTCTTTGGGTGGGGCGTTCTGGAAGGTCACGGGGTTTGCTGGCGTCATGATGCTGGCGCGGTTCTCGGAAGCATTCCTGGTGCTCAAGGCCGCAGCGGTGGGCCTCAGCGTTGTCTATGTGCCAGTGGTCATGGTGGTGATGAGCGTCGTCTATTCGCTTTCCTCCTATCCGGCTGGTGTGCTGTCGGATCGTATCGGTCGGCGTGGACTGTTGATCGCTGGACTGGGTATGCTGATTGCGGCTGATATGCTGCTGGGGCTTGGCACCGGGCTTATGACCATGTTCGCGGGCGTGGCGCTGTGGGGCCTGCACATGGGGCTCACGCAAGGAATTCTTTCGAGCCTGATTGCCGACACGGCGCCGGGCGAACTGCGCGGCACGGCGTTTGGGGTGTTCAACCTGGTGACCGGCGTGGCGGCGCTGGCTGCGAGCTTGGCGGCCGGATTGTTGTGGGACGCGGGTGGCCCTGCTTACACGTTTCTGGCCGGTGGTGCCGTGGCGGTGGTGGCGCTTCTTGCTTCAGCGGGGGTAGCGGCGGGCCAGCACCACCATGGCGGCGGTTGAGAGCAGCGCCACGACCAGGGCCACGATCATGCCGGTGGCGGACGAGGTCCGGTCAAGCACAACTGCGAAGAGCGTGGGCGCAAGTGAATTGAGGATGAGGTTGGGGGCGGCAAGCGTTCCCAGCACCTGGCCATAGCCACGCCTGCCGAACAGGACCAACGGCACGGCACCTTTGGCTATGGTAACAATGCCATTTGACATGCCGTAGAGCAGGGCGAAGGCGAAGGCCGCAACTGTCGCAAAGCCCGAAGCGGCAAAGATCAACAGGGCAACGGGCAACAGCGCAAAGGCGATGACGCCCAATTGCGTGGCCTTCACGTGCCGGCCCATCATGATGTCGCCAATGCGGCTGGCGACTTGCGCAGGGCCGATGAAGGCCGCGAAGGTGACGGCTTCAGCACCGGCGAACCCCAGGCCCTGGAACAGTGGCACGACATGGGCGGAGATTGCCGAGAACACCAAGCCATTCAAGCTCAGAGCGGTGGCGAACAGCGCCATGGCCCGCATGCGCTCGCGGCCTTCGAGTGGTGGCGCAACATCGACGGATGGAGGTTCGTCTTCGTGGCCGCTGAGGTCGCCGTGATCAGCCAGGACTGTCATATGTATTGGCAGGCAGATCAACAGATGCAGGGCGGCATAGATGAGCAGTGTGGCCTGCAGGCCGTAACGTGCCGAGAGCCAGTGGCCGAGGGGCCAGAACACGGTGGAGGCGAGGCCGCCGAACAGCGTGAGATAGGATATGGCGCGGCGGGTGTTGTGCGGCGCGATATGGGCGAGCGCGGCAAAGGCGGCATCATAGGTGATCAAGCGCATGGCGATGCCAAGCAGCAACCAGCTCATGACGTAAAACACCGGATGGCTGGTCACCGCCATGAGCAGCAGACCCAAGGCGGCGATGATGGAACCTGCCGACATCACGCGCCGCCCACCGACCCTGTCGATGGCGCGGCCGGCGCTTCGGGAAATTGCCCCGCTCAGCAGGAGTGCCGCTGAAAAGGCACCGAAGATCAGGGTTTTCGACCAGCCCGTGGCGGCCGCGAAGTCAGGCGACAGGGCACCGAGCAGATAGTAGGTCGTTCCCCAGCCGATGATCTGGGTGATGCCGAGCCCGGTGATGACGCGCCACAACGGCACGTCAGGCGACTTCATCCCACCAAATTGGGTTCGACCAGGCGCGCTTGCCGGCGTGGTCGATAACCGTCACGCGGAACCATGGTGTGTAACGCTTCAACAGCCAGCCTTTTTCCAGCGGCCTGAGATCCAGTGTGGCGCTAGTGATGGCCTTGCCGGTCCTTACGCGGGTGCGGGAGTGGCCGCAGACCACGGTAATGGTGTCGACCGGCGAACAGGTGACATGTAATTCCCGGCCTTCCATTTCGACTGAATGGAGTTGCGGACCCTGGCTTGAGTAGTATTCGCCGCGCTTGATGGCCTCAAGCAGTACGCCTGGGTCGAGGCTTTCAGCCTTGACGTTCACCCAGCCGCCGAAATAGTCGAACGACTTGAAATGGGCGTCATCGGTGGCAAAGGCCGTCAGGCGCCGGCCTTCCGAGGCGAGCCGGTCCATCAGATACCAGCCTTCGCCACGATCGTTTTCAACAGCACAACCGTGATTGTAGATCTCGACGGCATGGGCGCAGTCGATGGAACGGCCATCCTCGATGGTCAATTGCGACCACGAGGGATGGGCAATGCCGATGAAGGCTCCGGCCTCGTGGGCACGGCGGGCCAGTTGCGGGCCGGTTTCACCTTTGGCGGCGGGCGCGAAAGTCGAGTGGAAGGCCAGCGGCCACGATGTGCCAGTCCTCGCCAATGGCGGTTTCGGGCGCATGAATTTCGGAACCGATAATGGTCGTGAAATTGTTGGAGCGGAAAGCGCGGGTATCGGCCATCGGCCAATTGTACTTCTGCCGGAAATGATCCGACAGCATCATGAAGTCATAGCCAGCGTCCTTGTAGGCTTCGACCACAGCGGCGGGTTCGAGGGCCCCGTCGGAGAGGTTGGAATGGGTATGGAGATTGCCGCGCCAGAAGCGGCCGGGGAGGTTGAAAGGCGGGAGAAGGGCCATGGATCAGATACTCATTTGCATGCCGAGTTCGACGACACGATCGGCGGGGATGCGGAAGAATTCGATGGCCCGCGACGACTGGTTGGCGAGCATGATGAAAATGCGCTGCTGCCAGAACGGCATTTTGGATCGCGCCGAGGGGCGGATCATGCGGCGGCCGAGGAAATAGGAAGCCTGCGCCGGGTCGATCTCAAGACCATGCGGGGCGCAGGCGCGTAGCGCTCCCGGAACGTCGGGCTGTTCCATGTAGCCGAAGCGGGCCTGGATGAGCCAGGCGCCGAATGGGCCCTGGCGGGCAGTTACCCGGTCGCCCTCGTGGCGCGGGTCGTCGGTGGTTTCGACTTCGATGAACACCAGCTTGTCG
Source organism: uncultured Alphaproteobacteria bacterium (assembly GCA_963775095.1). Taxonomy (GTDB): domain Bacteria; phylum Pseudomonadota; class Alphaproteobacteria; order Rhizobiales; family Aestuariivirgaceae; genus Aestuariivirga. Next base: position 149,245 of record CAVZHN010000015.1, on the reverse strand, counting down.
TGCAGTACGCGATTGTGCTTCAAATTGTGCATCAAGGCGCTGGGTGCATACTTTATGTCGGTCTGCAGGAACACGGCGGCACCGGCCACGCGGGTGGGCGAGCGGCGCTCGAGGCTTTGCAGCAGGCCTTCGAGTTCGATCGATTCGCGCACCAGCTTGTCGGCCAGAAGCTTGCGGCCTTTCAGCCAGGTGATCATCACAATGATGATGGTCGCGCCGATCAGCACCGGCATGTAGCCGCCGTGGGGAATCTTCAGGGCATTGGCCATGCCGAGCATCAATTCGATGCAGAGGATGAAAATCAAGGCGGGAATGGCTATCCAGCGCGGCCAGCTTCGGGCCTTCCAGAAGAACACCAGGGCCAATACGGAATCGACGACCATCGAGGTATTGACGGCAACGCCATAGGCAGACGCCAGGTTCGACGACGATTTGAACACCAGCACCAGCAGCACCACGCCGAAGAGGATCAGCCAGTTGATCTGGCCAACGTAGATCTGGCCCTGTTCGGTTTCGCTGGTGTGGGTGATGTTCATGCGCGGCAGAAGGCCAAGCGACATGGCCTGCTGGGCGATGGAAAACGCGCCGGTGATTACCGCCTGGCTGGCGATGATGGCCATGGCGGTGGCGAGGATGACCAGTGGGATTAGACCCCAACTCGGCGCCATGAGGTAGAACGGGTTCTCGATGGCCTCGGGGTGGGAAATTACAAAGGCGCCCTGGCCCAGATAGTTAAGCACCAGGCCGGGCAGCACGACACTGATCCATGCGATGCGGATGGGATTGCGGCCGAAGTGACCCATGTCGGCGTAGAGCGCTTCGCCACCGGTTACCACCAGGAACACGCCGCCAAACACCAGAAGCGCCAGGGCCGGCTGTTCCAGCAGCATCTGGATGCCATACCAGGGATTGAAGGCGAGAAAGATCTCGAGATCATCGAAGATGTGGAACACGCCGAGAACCGCAAGCACCACGAACCACAGGAGCGTGATGGGCGCAAAGAACGCCGCGACCTTTGCGGTGCCGCGATACTGCATGGTGAACAGCGATACCATGATGACCAGCGCAAGCGGCACCACATAGGCTTCGAAGCGCGGATTGATGACCTTGAGGCCCTCGACAGCGCCGAGCACCGTCATGGCCGGAGTGATCATGGCATCGCCGAAGAAGAAGGCAGCACCCACGATGCCAAGCGCCAGCACTATGCCGCCGCGTTTCTTGAGCAAGGTTTCGACCAGAACCACCAGTGAGAGAATGCCGCCTTCACCCTTGTTGTCGGCGCGCATCAGCATGATGACGTATTTCAGCGTCACAACGATGAGCAGTGCCCAGATGAGGAGCGAGGTGACACCCAACACGGCGAGGCGCAAGTCGCCTCCAGCATTTACAACCGGGTTCAGCGCTTCGCGCATGGCGTAGAGCGGACTGGTGCCGATGTCGCCATAGACAACACCCAGGGCCGCGAAGGCCATCTTCAGATTGGCATTGCGTGTTTGGCCGTCAGGGCCGGAATGTGACATTACGATTGTCCAACACCGCCCCGTTGCGTTGCGGCGGCCCTATTGGGCGGTTACGACGGCGCGGCATTCAGCAGGAAGGCCAGCGAGTGTCAAGGGGGGAGCCGGTTTCGGCTTCGGCTTGTTCGGATCGGGCTTCGGCGGCGGCTTGGCGGGCTTCCAGGGGATATCTCCCATCCAATAGGCAAGTTCTTCCCCGCAACCGGTGCCGTCCTTGGGGGCCGGCGCCCATTGATTCTTGCATCCGGGGGAACCCTTCGGACAATTGATGCGAATGTGGAAGTGGTAGTCGTGGCCGTAATAGGGGCGCACCTTGGCGAGCCAGGACTTGTCGCCCTTTGCCCAGGCGCAAAGTTCGGCCTTGATTGGCGGATGAACGAAGATGCGGGCCACTTCGGGGAAACTGGCAGCGCGCTTGATCAATTTGGCCATCTCCTCGGTCCACACCTTGTAGTTCATGGACTTGCGGTCCTTGATGACCGAGGTGGCGCTGATGCTTTCGCGCTCGCGATCATTCAGGGTGCGTTCCGGCATCTCAGTCAGCCAGACGTCGGCGTCGAGGCCGATCTGGTGGCTGGCGTGGCCAGAGAGCATGGGGCCGCCACGCGGCTGGGCCATATCGCCGACCAACAGGCCGTTCCAGCCATCCTGATTGTGGGCATCGGCCGCCAGGCGTTCAACCAATGCCACCATGTCGGGGTGGGCCCAGTTGCGGTTGCGTGATTTGCGCATGACCTGCCAGTAGGGGCCATCAAAGGGCAGGTTGACAGCACCGGCCAGACAGCCCTTGGCGTAGGTACCAAAGGCCTGGGATTTCATCGGAGCGGGGAGCTTGGCTGCCCCGAACACCTGCTTGGCCGGCTTCTTCAGAATTGCCGGATCGCTCAACGCCGCAAGTGCGGCCTGTTCTTTGACGGATTGTCCCAGTGCCGGGGCTGATGCGAGCACCGACAGAAATACAAAGATGTGACCTATTCTGATCATGGTGCCGGCACTACTTCTTGCGAAATGAATCCAGTGAAACGATTTTGGGCGCCTCAACTTGCGCCACGGCTTCGGGCGATTTTGTGTCGGGCGCCGGTTCAGTGGCTTTGGCCTCGGCCATGGGTTTGGGTTTGGTCTTTGGCTTTGGTTCGGCCGCGACTTCGGCTACGGCGGGCGCGACCTCAAACTGCAGGCCGAACTGCACGGCGGGATCGAGGAAACCCTTCACGGCGGCAAAAGGAATGTGAAGCTTCTCTGGGATATTGTCGAACTGAAGCTCGACATCGAAATACTCGTCGGTGACCTTCAAGCCATAATACTGGTGCTGCAGCACGATAGTCATTTCGCGCGGATAGCGGGCAGCCAGGCGCTCGCCGATGTTAACGCCCTGATGCTTGGTCAAGAAAGCGATATAGAAGTGGTGCTCGCCCGGAAGCCCGGCCTTCTCGACGACGCGCAAGGCCTCGCGCACCACGCCGCGCAGGGCGTTCTGGGCAAGCAGGTCATAGCGCATCAAATCGTCAGGCATCACAGGGGCTCGCTGGCATCGACTCAAGAGGTCCTTATAGGCCGGGCCCGGCGCCTGTGCCACCCTAACGCGAAGATTGTTCCCTACCAGCAGAAGGCGGCTGGCAATCCCGTGTCCAGGAGCCTAGGATTGGCGTGGCGGCAATAAATTGGCGGGGCTCACATGGCCAAATTTTGCGAAGTGCTGGCATACATTTCGGCGTTTCTTATCCCGTGCGGCGTGGCTTCCGGCGCCTTGGCCGCGGATGCTGGCGCGGCGGATGATTGTGGTTTGAAGGCAGCGGTGTGGGGCGGGTACTCCTACAGCGAATTGAAGGTCGACGAATTTCCCGACGACGGTTTCAACGCCCATGGTCCGATGGCCGTGGCAGCAGGGCTTCTGTCTTGCGGCACCTGGAATGCCCAGGTTGATCTTGAGGGCAGCGCGACTTTCAATGAGTCGGAGCCGGAAGGAAAAATTCTGAGTGGCGGCGCGACGGGAAAACTCTTCTGGCGAGACACCGATATTGGCGCGGTTGGCGCATTGGCGGGATATGACTTCAGCAGCTTGGATTACGAGGATCCGGATTTCCGGCCCCGCGACATCCATGAGCACGACCTATCAGCTGGCGTTTTCGGGCAGTATTTCGCCACTGACCGCATCACCGTTGCAGCCTCGGCGGGCGTCGACTGGCAAAGAGAATATGACGACAACTTTGCCTTCGACGATGCCATAAAATCCTCGGGCTGGAACGTTCAGGCGGCAGCAAAGTTTTATGTTGACCCGCGTTTTGCGCTCGTTGTCCAGGCCCGGTATGCCGAAAGCGATATTGAGGAAGGCGCCATTCTCACCGAAGACATTACACTCGGTGGCGGCGCTGAATATCTCATAGAGAATACCGGTCTTTCATTGTTTGGCCGCGCCCAGGTCGGGTTCAGCAGTATAGGTTTTGAAAGAGACGAAGAGCCGGGATATTCGTGGATTGACGCAACCGTTCTTACGGCGTTTGCCGGAATTCGCTATGACTTCGGCCCGGTGCCAAGCCTCGTTGAGCGTGATCGCACGGGACCAATCAGCCTTTCGCTCTTGCCTTAGATTGGTAGCCTGATTGCCGGAAACCGATGCTTGAACTATAGTCAGGGCACTGCGAAATATCGTCCAACACAGGAGAGTTGTCATGACTTCCATTGGCCGTGTTTTTTCATATTCAGTAGCAGTTCTTTCGATGGCCGCCGCCGCCGAGGCTGGAACAAAAAGCTTCTACATTGACAACGGCGACCTTCAGACCATATTCAACGGCACCTACAACGAGGGTGGGTTTGCATTGATCGGCGTGCCCGATGGCCCTGCTGGCGCAGGCTTCACATTCAGGGTGCCGCGCGATTACAAAGCGGGCACCGCCATCACCATCAGGCTGACAATGATTTCGTTTGAAACCGGATGCACGATCAAACTGGACCCTTTGGCAACAATGCGGATGCGCGAAGGCAAGGCGTTCTCGTTTCAAGCGAGTGTCAATTCCGGCCTGACCGCCGCAACCACTAACACCATCACAACTCCCGCAACCGCTTCGCAGGCATTCGGAATATCCTATCTACTGCGGCGCGCGACGTCCGGGCCCATCCTCGATCAGAAGGCCAACGACGTGATTTTTGTGGGTTTCCAGAGGGACTCCTCCGACACATGCACCCAAATCCTAAGTGTCACAGGAGCCAAAGTCACATACCGCACACGGTGAATATGTGAACAGAAGTGCCGGCTTCTGTTGCCAGGTGCCGGCGAACCCCGCCTGAAACGGCTAAGCCTCAGGACTTTGATTTCGGTTCTCGCACCGCATTAAGCGGCGAGAGCGACCGGAGCATAGTTGTCATTGGCAACTATAAGTTTAGTCCGATAACGTCGGAACCATCACGGGCAAAAAGAAGTCCTTTACACCCTCGTCGATCCTATTTCGCCCCCATCACCGGCCCTCGCTGGCGAGGGTCTGTGGTGGAGGCGCCGGGTACTGCCCCCGGGTCCGAAAGGCTTATTACGACAACCGTTTATCACCATAGTCAGGCCCCTTGCGGAGCGTGACAGGGGGAATATAGGTGGCCTTCGCCCACTATGGAAGAGATTCCACATTCCCACGCGGAAACTTGTCTTGCCTTTAGGTTAACCAGAGCTAATATGCCCAGGGGGAAGTTGTTACTCTTAGGGCGGTATTCCATGTTGCGTTCAATGCTGTCGGTGCTGTTGGGCCTTGGACTCCTCGTGGTTGCCCAGGCCGAGAGTCAGGCGCGAACCATAGCTTGCGGCACGCTTTCCAAGGTCAAGACCGGGGTGGACCGAGCGGCTGAGCCAATGGTCATGGCGTCACTTGATTTCATGGAAGTGCCGAATTCGCGGATTGCCTTCAAGGTCGGCGGCAAGGGCAGGTCCTGTGTTATTGTCACCTATTCGGCGCGCATGCAAGCGGTGCTGCCGGAGCAACTGTGGCTGCGGGTGGTGCTCGATGGCAAAGTTATTGCTGAACCTGGGGAGTTAGTCGTCACCGCCAATGACGGTAGCGAGGGCTTTGGCACACGCAGCTACACATGGGTGTTTCCGGCTGTCAGCCCCGGCAAACGCAATGTACGGGTCGAATACCGCTCGGGAGGCGGAAGCCAAGTCGGGATCCAGCAACAAACCATCGTGGTACAGTACCGTTAGGCCGTTTGGCCTCGCCCGCGGAATCGGCTAGGCTCCGGCCATGAAGCAATATCTCGATCTCATGCGCCTGGTGCGCGAGCATGGCGTGCGTAAAGATGACCGGACGGGCACCGGCACGTTGTCGGTGTTTGGGCATCAGTCACGTTATGACCTCGCCCAGGGATTTCCGCTGGTCACCACCAAGAAGCTCAATCTCCGGGCGATCATCCATGAACTACTGTGGTTCATCCGCGGCGATACCAACATCAAGTATCTCAACGACAACAAAGTGACGATCTGGGACGAATGGGCCGATGCCAATGGCGACCTGGGGCCGGTCTATGGCGCGCAGTGGCGGTCGTGGCCGGCTGGTGACGGCAAGACCATCGATCAGCTCGCCGATGTCATCAGCCGCATCCGCAAGAGCCCGGATTCGCGGCGGCTTATCGTCACGGCGTGGAACCCCGCCGACGTCGACAAACAGGCGCTGCCACCTTGCCATTGCCTGTTCCAGTTCTATGTGGCCAACGGAAAGCTATCGTGCCAGCTCTATCAGCGTTCGGCCGACATCTTCCTTGGGGTGCCATTCAACATTGCGTCGTATGCGCTGCTCACCCACATGATTGCCGCGGTTACCAGGCTGAAAGTCGGCGAGTTCATTCACACGCTTGGCGATGCGCATCTCTACCGCAACCACCTTGAGCAGGCGGACGCGCAACTTGCCCGCGAACCGTTGCCGCTGCCGCGGCTGATCATCAAGCGTGACGTGCTGTCGCTCGACGATTTCCGGTACGAGGATTTCGAGATCGCCGGTTATCAATCGCATCCACACATTGCGGCCCCCGTGGCGGTTTGATGGCGGCCTTCGGAGTAGACTTCCTCGGCGGACGGCGCAGGTTGTTTCAGGCGGCGAATCCCGCGGGGGTGTGGATTGCCGTTGGCATTGCGGTGGCGCTGGTGGTTGTCAATCAGCTGCTGCAAAGCGGTTTTGGGCTGGCGGCGGCGTCGCTGTTTTCCGGTCCGGTAAGCGATGATCCAGGCCGGCTCATCAAGGGTTTTCTGATCGGCATTTTCCCGGCATCGCTGTTGACCGCCGTTGCCGCATGGTATTTCGCCAAGATTGGCGGCGGTGTGCCGTCCGAGGTGCTCAACCTGCATCTGCCGAAACTCGGTTGGCTGGGCTGGGCGATAACCGTCGGCGGTTTCATGGCCACAATGTATGCCCTCCTGATTGCCGCCGTCATGGTTCTCGGGATTGATGTTGCGCAGTATCAACCGACCGAAGGGCAGGATAATTCCGACACGATTGGTCTGGTCAAACAGGCGATGTTCGACATCGCGCACAGTCCGGCGCTGTTCATGCTGGTCTTGCCTTCGGTGGTGCTGGGGGCGCCGATTGCCGAAGAATTCATCTTCCGCGGCCAGCTGTTCACAGCACTGTCGCAGACACGGCTTGGATTTGCGGGCTCGTCGGTCGTCACAGCAGCGGCGTGGGCGGTGCTGCACCTCACGGAGCCATGGTTTTCGGTTGGTATCATCTTCGTCATGGGGCTGGCTTTTGGCTATCTGATGTGGCGTTTCGGTTCACTGTGGGTCACCATCGCCTGCCACGCGGTGTGGAATGGCATTTATTCGATGATCATGTTTTCGAGTGCCGGACCATGAGTTTGCAAATTCGCGCCGCCCTGCCCGGCGAAGAGGGGCTGGTGCTGTCGTTCATCAAGAAGCTCGCTGATTATGAAAGGCTCAGCCATGAGGTGGTGGCAAACGAAGCCGATATCGCCGAGGCGCTGTTTGGCGCTCAAGCGCGCTGTGGCTGCGACTTGGCATTCTGGAACGGAGAAACGGCGGGATTTGCGCTGTGGTTCTACAATTTTTCGACGTTTCGCGGCAAGGCCGGCATCTACCTGGAAGACCTGTTTGTCGAGCCACATCTGCGCGGCCACGGCATCGGCAAGGCGCTGCTTGGGCATCTGGCCCGGCGATGCATGGCCGAGGGTTTGCCGCGCCTGCAATGGTGGGTGCTCGACTGGAATGCGCCGTCGATTGCTTTCTACAAGTCGCTTGGCGCCGAACCGCAGGACGAGTGGACGGTGTTTCGCGTCTCGGGTGACGCCCTCGAACGGCTGGCGCAGTCATGATTGAGGTTCGCCAAGCCCGGCCCGGCGATGGCGTCACACTTCACACCCTGGTGCGCGAGCTGGCGCTGCATCATGGCGAGGAAGGCAATTTTCGGTCATCGCCGGAGGACTTCGAGGCGGGTTTATTCCACCCCCAGAGCTTCATTGGGGCGCTGGTCGCCACGGTCGATGGCGAGCCGGCTGGCTGCGTTGTGTGGCATCGCAGCTTCTCGACGTTCCGGGGCCGCGAAGTGATGTACATGGAAGACCTGTCGGTGCTGCCGCGGTTCCGCCGGCGCGGGGTGGCACGGGCGCTATTGCGCGAAACGGCGCGCCTGGCGGTGGCCAAGGGTTATCCGGCCATTGCCTGGATGATGGTCGACTGGAATTTGGAGGGCCGGGCTCTCTACGAGGGAATAGGGGCCGAAATCGAAGAGGGCGTGCATTTCTGCCGTATTCACGGCGAGGCACTGGAAAGGCTGGCCAGATGACCCGCATCGCGCTGGTTGTGGCAGTTGCGCGGAATGGCGTCATCGGCCGAGACGGTGGCCTGCCGTGGCACCTCTCTTCCGACCTCAAGAAGTTCAAGGAGATCACCATGGGAAAGCCGGTGATCATGGGCCGCAAGACCTGGGAAAGCCTGCCGAAAAGACCGCTGCCGGGCCGCCGCAACATTGTCATTACCCGGCAGAAGGGCTTTGTGGCTGATGGTGCAATGGTGGTGGCCTCGCCGGAGGAAGCGCTTGCCGCTGCTGTGGGGGCGGAAGAGATCGCGGTTATCGGTGGCGGCGAAATCTACGACATGTTCATGGTTTTGGCCGATCGCATCTACCTCACAGAAGTCGCTCTGGACGTTGAAGGCGATACGCTTTTTCCGGCGATTGAACCTGCCCATTGGCGAGAGGTCGCACGGGAAGAACATAGCCAGGGGCCAAAGGACTCTGCGCCCTTCACGCTCCGTATTCTGGACCGGGTCAATGGTTGATGTCGTTGTCATTGGTGCCGGGGCGGCTGGCATTGGGGCGGGTCGAGGGCTGTCACAGCTCGGCATCCCGTACATGATCCTTGAAGCGAAACAACGCGTTGGTGGCCGTGCCTATAGCGATAGTTCAAATATTGGCGCGCTGTGGGACCATGGCTGCCACTGGTTCCATTCGGCTGATATCAATGTGCTGCGCGGGATGGCTGACAGGCTGGGTCATGGCTACGTTTCGCAAGCCAGCCGGGCCTTCCACCATTCCTACCTCAACGGCCGGTGGTGCAAGGAAGATATCGAAGAGGCGTTTGTCTGGAAGATGCTGGACCGCATCGCCGAAGCCGGGCGTTCGGGACCGGATGTTTCGGCCGCCAGCCTGCTGGATGCCAGCCACCCGAAACATATGCTGGCCCGGCACTGGTGCGAACTCATGTACAGCCAGGAACCGGAAGACATTTCGGTGGCGGACGCCGGAGCCAATCGCGACACGGGGCTTGATCTCGGGGTGAGGGATGGCTATGGGGCGCTGATCGCGCGTTTGGCCGTTGGGCTGCCCATCCTTCTTAACACGGCGGCCAGCCTGGTGCGGGTCACGGCATCTGGCGTTGAGGTCGAGACTTCAGCCGGCACCCTGGCCGCCAACACGTGCATCGTGGCGGTTCCCTTGCGCATCCTGGAGACCGGGCGGCTGCGCTTCGAGCCCGGCCTTACTTCAAGCATCGCTGAAGCTGTGGCCCACATCCCCATGGGATATTACGAGAAAATTGCACTGTCCTTCTCTCGCAAGGTGTTTGACATTCCACATGCCGATGTGTGCGATGTGGCCGACGGTTCCACACCGGTCAATTTCGAGCTGCATCCGCACGGCCGTCCGATAGCGGTAGGCCATGTTGCGGGAAACCCGGCGCGGGATTTGGCGCGACTGGGCAAGGCCGAGATGCTGGAGTTCGGAACAAAAGCCTTGGTTGCGGCGTTTGGCACGGATATCCGTAAAGAGATAACCGGCGGGGCTGTCACGTCGTGGACTGATGACCCGTGGATTGGCGGGGCCTATTCCTGCGCAAGGCCGGGCCAGGCGCATCTCCGGAAGAACTTCGGCGAGGCCATCGGAGACCGCGTCTTTCTGGCCGGGGAGCATGTGCACACGCATTTCATGGCGACCGCTCACGGCGCATATGAAACGGGGCTGGCGGCGGCGGCGAGGGCCGCAAGGGCGGTTGGCCATGCCGATCCGGTTATCGACCCGTTGTGGCTGGCGCCGTGACGGAGGTGGACATCGGACGCTGGGCTTCCTATATCGCGCAGACGGATTCACCCGCGACATAAAGGACATAACATGCCGTGGAACAAAGACGATGGTGGCGGAAACAATCAGGGGCCGTGGGGCCAGGGTCCCTGGGGTCAGGGACCGAAGCGGCCGCAGGGTGGCGGCCGGGGACCCAACCCGCCCGATCTCGATGAGCTGCTGCGCCGCGGCCAGGACAAGCTGAAGCAGGCCCTGCCGCAAGGTGGCGGGCGCTGGACGTGGCTTCTGCCGGTTCTGCTGGCCGCTGCCTACGTGGTGTTCAACAGCATCTATCAGGTGCAACCGGACGAGCGCGGCGTGGTTCTGCGGTTCGGCCAGTACAACCGCACGGCTGAACCGGGCCTGCACTTCGCCATCTGGCCGGTCGAGACCATGGAGAAGCCGAAAGTGGGCGCTGTGAACCAGATCACCATCGGTTCCGAACGCGCCGACAGCCAGATGCTGACGTCCGACAAGAACATCATCTCGGTGCCGTTCACCGTGCAGTGGCGCATTGCCAACCCCAAGGATTACCTGTTCAACGTCGCCGAGCCTGAGCGCACCATCAGCGCACTGGCGCAATCGGCGATGCGCGAAGTGGCGGCGCAATCCAATGCCCAGTTGATCCTGACAACCGGGAAGAACGCCATCGCCACCAAAGTCATGACTATTACCCAGGCCCTGCTTGACCAGTATCAGGCCGGCGTCATGATTACCGCCATCAACCTAGGTGATGTGCAGCCTCCCGAGCAGGTGGCTGACGCTTTTGCCGATGTGGTGCGCGCCGACCAGAACAAGAAACAGAAAGAAAACGAAGCCCAGCTCTACCGTAATGACCTTGAGCAGCAGGCGGAAGGCCAAGCGGCAAAACTCGCCGAAGAAGCCAACGGCTACAAGGCCCGGGTCATCGCCGAAGCCGAGGGCGAGGCGGCGCGCTTCCTGTCGGTCTACAACGAGTACAAAAACGCCAAGGATGTGACGCGCGAGCGGATATTCCTAGAAACCATGGAACTCATACTCGGCAACACCAACAAGGTGCTGATCGAAGAAGGTGCAAGTGGTTCCGGCGTGGTGCCGTATCTGCCGCTGCCCGAAATCCAGAAAAACACGACGCAGAACTGAGACGCGAGAGGATCAACCCGATGACCAAGAGCTTTCTCGCCATTGTAGCCGCCGTTGTTCTCGTGGCGATTTACATGTCCACGTTCGTTGTGAACGAGCGCCAGAAGGCGCTGGTTCTGCGCTTCGGCGATATCAATCGCATTGTCGAATTGCCCGGCCTCTATTTCAAACTGCCGATTGCCGACACCGTCACGATGATCGAAGACCGCATCATCGTGTGGGAGAACGATAACCGGCCGGTGCAGGACAAGGACAGCCAGGTTTACATCGTCGATGCCATCACGCTGTCGCGCATCAAGGATGCGCGGCTGTTCCGCGAAACCCTGGGCGCCGATCTCGAACAGGCAAAGATCCGGGTGGGGGCGCTGCTTGATGCCGCGTTACGCCAGACTTACGGCCAGCGCTCGTTCGATCAGGTGCTGTCGGCTGACCGGTCAACCATGATGCTGGAAATCAGCAAGCAGGTGCGCCAGGAGGCCGATCGGCTGGGTATCGACATCGTCGATGTCCGGGTGCGCCGCACCGATCTTGATGGCGCGGTGCTGGAAGCGACCTACAACCGCATGAAGTCGGAACGCAACGCGCTGGCGACCAAGCTGCGCTCGGAGGGCGAGGCGGTGAAGACCCGGATGAACGCCGAGACCGACCGCAAATACGTGGTGCGGGTTGAAGAAGCCCGGCGGGACGCGGAAATCATCAAGGGCCAGGCCGATGCCACGCGCAACAAGGTGTTCGCCACGGCTTTCCAGCAGGATGCCGAGTTCTTCTCGTTCTACCGCTCGATGCAGGCTTACGCGAAGGGCCTGACCGGCCAGGGCACCACCATGGTGCTGAAACCGGACTCTGATTTCTTCAGATATTTCGGGGGCAATGCCGCGAAGGAAGCGGTGCCCGCCCCGGCGCAATGATCGCCGACTTGCTGGTGGCCCTCGGTCTGGTGCTGGTGATCGAGGGCCTTCTTTATGCCTTGGTTCCCGGTCAATTGAGGGCCATGGCGCAGCTTCTGCAGAATTTCAGCGATGAACAGTTGCGGCTGGGCGGCGCGTCGGCCATCGCTCTCGGTGTCGTGATCGTGTGGCTGGTGAAAGCTGCGGTAGGATAGTCTCGAAACTTGGAGAACGGCGAAATGAAGTCTGTTGGGATCATTGAATTTGCGTGGTGCGGTTGCGGGCCTGGCGCTGGCACTTTCGGCAGGTTTGCTCGTGGCGCAACCGGCGCTCACCGGCCCGGCCTATGCCCAGGAACTTCCATCGGTCGCTGATCTCGCGGAAAAGCTCTTGCCGGCGGTGGTCGAAATTGCAGTCGAAACCGACAGCGGACCTTCGGTAACGGCCATGCCGGAATTGCCGGACAATTCTCCGTTCAAGGATTTCTTCGACGATTTCTTCAAGCGCAACCAGCCGGGCCAGCCGGACGGTGAAGGCCGGCCGCGGTCGGTTTCCTCGCTGGGGTCGGGTTTCATTATCGACGCCTCGGGGGTGATCGTTACCAACAACCATGTCGTCGAAGGCGCCAAGGAGATCGAGGTCCGCTTGCAGGATTCGACCGTTCTCAAAGCCGAACTGGTGGGCCGCGACCCAAAGACCGATTTGGCCGTGCTGCGGGTTAAATCCGACAAGCCGTTGCCGGTGGTTCCGTTGGGCGACAGCGACAAGTTGCGGATTGGCGAGTGGGTTCTGGCCATTGGCAATCCCTTCGGGCTTGGTGGTTCGGTGTCGCTCGGCATCGTTTCGGCGCGCAATCGCGACATCAATGCCGGTCCCTATGACGACTTCATCCAGACCGATGCGGCCATCAACAAGGGCAATTCGGGCGGCCCGCTGTTCAACCTCCAGGGCGAGGTGGTTGGCATCAACACGGCGATCTTTTCGCCGTCGGGCGGTTCGGTCGGCATCGGCTTCTCGGTACCGACCAACACGGCCAAGAATGTCATCAGCCAGCTTGTCAAGTTCGGCGAAACGCGGCGCGGCTGGCTGGGCGTGAAGATCCAGTCGGTAACCCCCGACATTGCCGAGACGATGGCTATGGGGGAACCTCGCGGCGCGCTGATCGCCGACGTCACCAAGACCGGGCCCGCCGAAAAGGCCGGCATCGAAGCGGGCGACGTGGTGATCGAATTCAATGGCAAGGCCATCAAGGAAATGCGCGATCTGCCAAAGACCGTGGCCGAGACCGAGATTGGCGCCAAGGTGCCGGTGAAGGTCTTGCGCAAGGGCAAGGAAATTACCGTCACGGCAGAGGTTGGCCGTCTCGAGGATGGCGAAAAGCTGGTGGCCGATGCCGGTGGCGACAGCGGTGGCGGAGCGGGCGCGCCGGCAGTCGTGACCACGCTGGGCATGACGGTCTCGTCGATGACCGATGAACTGCGCTCCAAGTATAACATTGATGCCGAGGTGAAGGGCGCAGTCATCACCGAAGTCGCTCCCGAAGGTGCGGCCGCCGACAAGCGGCTGGAGCCGGGCGACGTCATCACCGAAGCGGGCGAGAAGGAAGTGACAGGGGCGGCCGATGTCTCCGCCAGTATCGAGGCGGCGGAAGAAGCCGGCAAGAGCTCGGTCCTGCTGCTGGTTTCCAAGGCCGGGAAGCAGGCGGAAATGCGCTTCATCGCCCTCAAGATCAAGAAGTAGCCGCCCTTTACAGCGACGCCGGATCGGTATTTGATCCGGCGCATGACCCTCTTTGCCCGCGTTCTGCTGCTTTTCACCGTGCTGCTGTTGGGCGGTGGCGGCACGCCCCAGGGTGCGCGTGTGGCGCTGGTCATCGGCAATGGGTCCTATGCCGACGCAGGGGTTCTCGCCAATCCGGTGAATGACGCAGAGGACATTGCCGCCAAGCTTCGGGCCATGGGGTTCACGGTCGTCGATGGCTATGATCTCGGCAAGCGCGACCTCGAAGGCAGGATCGGCGATTTCGCTGATGCTCTGGATGGGGCATCGGCGGGATTGTTCTACTATGCGGGCCACGGCATTCAGGTCGATGGCCGCAACTACATCCTGCCGGTCGATGCCAAGCTCAATCAGCCGGCCAAACTGAAACTCGAGGCCATTCCGATTGATGACGTGATGGATCTGATGCAGCAGCAGGCGGGAACCTCGATCCTCATTCTCGATGCCTGCCGGAACAATCCCTTCGCGCGGGCGCTCACGGCGAAATCGACAACACGGGCTGTGCAAGCGGCCGAGGGCCTGGCCGAGATCAATAGCGCCAAGGGCACGTTCATTGCGTTCTCGACAGCACCCGGTGCCGTTGCCATGGATGGGGCCGGTCGCAATTCGCCCTTTGCGGAAGCGCTGCTCAAACACATCGCCACGCCGGGGCAGAGCATCAACGACCTGATGATCGCGGTGCGCCGCGATGTGGTCGAGACGACCAAGGATTTCCAAACGCCGATGTCGTGGGATTCGCTGACCGATCGGTTTTCGTTCGTCGATGGCGAGGCACAGGCAGGACAGCCGGCGCAACAGCAAGTCGCGGCGGTTGAAATCCGGCGAGGCTCTTGCCATGGGCGAGATCGAAAGCTTCATCACCGGGAGATATCTGAAGCCTGATGCTGCGAACTTCATGGAAGCCACAACCCAGATGTTCACCGAGGAAGTCACCTCCTACGGGCGGTCCTACAAGCGCGACGAGCTGGTGAGAGATCAAAGCCCAACGGTTCGCCAAGTGGGAGAAGTGGAAGCTCAACATGCTTCCCGATACGTTGAAAGTGACGCTGTTCGATGCCGAAACCGCAAGTGCTACCTTCGACATGCGCTACCGTTATTCGCCGAAAGACAAAGGCACAGGCCCGATTGCCGGCACGGCGCATGTGTACCTGGACCTGGTGAAAGAACAGGGCCAGTGGCGTGTTGAGATGGAAAACTCGAAGGTCGATGGCGAATAGGGCGGACGACACGCAGTCGCCGAGGGGTTAGAGCAGGATGATGTTTGATGGAACCATCTTGCCCCGTCATCCCGGCGAAAGCCGGGACCCAGACTTTCCGCCGTCCTGCAGTTTGCAAGTCTGGGTCCCGGCTTCCGCCGGGATGACGGAATAGGAGTAAGCCCATCATAACTCATATCGCTCTAGGCTCCGGCTGCAATAATTCTCCAGCGGCGATCAAGCGGGGTGCAATCAGCTGCCATCACCAAGGAGAGCGAAAGGCGCCCAGTAGGTGGGATGCCAGTGGGTGGGGTTGCTGTCGGTGTCGAGAATCGCCAGCATGGAGCGGCGCAGCGCCTCGGCGCGGCCGATATCAGGGTTGGACGCGAGCGCGTCGAGCGCGCCAGTTGTCAGTTTCACGGCAGCATC
Organism: uncultured Alphaproteobacteria bacterium; assembly: GCA_963775095.1. Classification (GTDB taxonomy): domain Bacteria; phylum Pseudomonadota; class Alphaproteobacteria; order Rhizobiales; family Aestuariivirgaceae; genus Aestuariivirga. The sequence continues at coordinate 133,772 of CAVZHN010000015.1, read as the reverse complement.
GGAATAGACCGGCCAGTGGGAGACCAGCAGAGACCTGGCGCCGGCATAGAAGAAGGCGCGCGCCAGTCCGGAGAAGCCTTCGGCTTCGGGGTTTGCGCCACTCGCCGTGTTGCACGCCGAGAGGATCACCCAGTCGGCATCGAGCTTGAGGTTTGCCACTTCGCTGGCTGTCAACAGGCCGTCCTCGCCGCCGCCCGGCGTCAAGGCCAGCGCTGGTTCTTCAAGTCCCGTGAGTTCGCCGGCCTTCAGGCCGTGGGTGGCGAAGGCCAGAACGCTGAAGGCGCTGAAGTCGCCGGCCTTGAGAACGGCTTCGGTGGCGTCGGCGCCGAGGAAAAGCTTGCTGCCCTCCGGTTTCAAGCTGCCGGCCAAGTGCTGCAGTTCGCTGGCGGTGTCGGGCAGGGCAGGAAGTCCACTTCCAACGCCGCCGAACTGCGGGTTGCCAAAGCCCGCAAGTGGGAACCTGGTGCCGATGGGCATGGGCAGGGCGCGCAAGGCCTTGAGGCTGGCCAGCGAGGGCAGAACCGAAAGGGCATGGCTGCGGATCAGCCAGCTGGCATCGCGCAGGGCTGAGGGTGCTGCCGGGTCGGCAGTTGGCGTGCGCATGGCGGCGGTGAAGGGCACATCGAACAGGCCCGGCGAAGGGATGAGGATCAATGCGCTGGATTGCGCAAGGGCATCGTTGAACGGCGCCAGTGCAATCTCATAGATTTCCAGAGATGCGGTGAAATCAAAGGCTGGAACAGTGGCTTCGGCGCTGTCATCGGGAGCGGGGATCACACCGCGGGCGCCGGATGTCGCGCCCAGCGAAATGCGGAGCGCCTTGCTGTGGTTCTTCAGGCTGTCGGTGTCTATGGCCACCCACCAGGCGTTATCCGCCGATATGGCCATCGCCAGCCCGCCCGCCGCGCCGGGCATGGCCTCGGTCAACACCACCACCAATTCGCCAGGGCGAAGTAATGCTTGAATTTCCGATAGGGAGAGGGGCTGACCCGCACCCTTCGCCGCCGTGCCGAGTTTCTTCTGGATTTTTGCCTTGATGACTGCCAGTTGCAGTTCGGTTTCGGTGATGCCCGAGAACACGGCGTCACCGGCGGGCTTCGCCGCCCTTGCCTTGGCAGCACGGGCTTCCGCGGCAACCTTCTGCGCAAGGTCTTGCTGACGGCGCACCAAGATTGCGAATTCGGGATCATCAACCGCCCGGCGTTCGGCCATGCGCTGCAAGGCAAGGGCAGCGCCAGAACTCGAGGCGCGTTGGAAGGCCACGAAAGCAGCGTTCATCATTTCCGGCATGCGGTCTGGAACTTGCTCGGCCAACTGCCAGGCTGCGTAGATTTGAAGCCGGTAATTGAAGCCCTGCGATGACTCAAGCTCGAGCGCAGTCAGTTGTTCCTTGGTGGCAAGATCGTTGGCCCATGTTTCGGCGATTTGGGTCGCACGGTTGGCGGCTGTTATCACTGCCTGCCAGTCCCGCCGAACTGAACCCAATGCCGCCAGCCCGGTTAACGATGCAATCAGGTCGGGACTGTCTTCTCCCAGCAACCTTTCGATGGTGGCTATCGACTGGCGATAGAGCCTGTCTGCTGCATCAAACTGCAGGCCGTGCTCCAGCATGATCGAAGCGATTTGTGCCTGGCGGACCGCAACGAACGTATCGGCGGTGCCGCGGGCCGCGATCAATCGCGTTAAGCTTTCCTGGAACAACCGCAGGCCGCCATCAATGTCGCCGGCGGTTATCAAATCATTGGCGGCTGCAACATCACGGTCGTCCTGGGGCAGGGACTTAACTTGCGCTTCAACGGCCCTGGCTTCTTCCGGCCTGTCCAGCCCGCGCAGGATGGCGGCAAGGGCGCGCTGGGCATTGTCAATGTTTTCGGGTTCGGCATCGGCCAGTCCTTCATGGATTTCGATCACCCGGCGGGCGATGGGTTCGGCTGATGCGAAATCGTTGCGGCCAATGAGAATGTTGGCAAGCTGTGACAGTGAAACGGCAAAAACGCTGCTGTCCTCGCCAAACGTCCGTTTGACGGAATCGAGTTGCCGGCGGGCAAGTGCTTCGGCTTCGTCAAGTTTTTTCAGGTCGATGAGCAGGGAGACGTAGCCCATGCGGCCGATGATGGCGTTTTCCGAGTCATGGCCTTCGGCCTTTGTTGCAGTCTCGATGGCGTGTTTGTAGTGGGCGCCGGCTTCGTTCAGCTGGCCGGCCTCGACGGCCTGTTCCGCGGCAGCCAGCAGATTGGCAATGTCGGCATCCTCGGCATGCAGCGCGTTGGTTGTCAGGGAAAGAACCAGGAGGAGAACCGGCAGGTAGTGCAGTAGCCTGATCATTTCTAGGATGTTATTCCTTGATCGTGGCTCAATTATGGCACCACGAATTCATGCCGGCCATAACCCTGCAGGTGGAGCAGCGCTGTGAGGTCGCCGTGATTGATACGAATGCGCGACTGTTCCTGAACATGGGGCTTGGCATGCAATGCCACGCCGAATCCCGCTTCGGCGAGCATCGCGAGGTCATTGGCACCGTCGCCCACGGCAATCGCGTCATCGGCGTTCAGGCCCTGTTCGGCGGCAATGCGGCGCAGGGCTTCGACCTTGGCTTGCTGGCCAAGAATGGGTTGGCCAACACCGCCGGTCAGCTTGCCATCGCGGATGAGCAGGTCGTTGCCGGAATTCTCGTCGAAACCCAGCAAACTGCCGACCCTTGATGTGAACTGCCGGAAGCCGCCGGATACGAGTGCCGTGTAGGCGCCATTGGCCTTCATTGTAGCGACCAGAGTCTTGCCGCCGGGCATCAGTGTGATGCGTTCGGCCAGGAGGCTGTCAATGATTGAACCATCGAGCCCCCGGAGCAGCGATACGCGCTCGCGCAGCGCACCTTCGAAATCGAGTTCGCCGCGCATAGCTTTCACGGTGATGGCCTTGATAAGGTCGCCCACGCCTGCCGCCACGCCCAACTCGTCGATACATTCCTGCTGGATCATCGTCGAGTCCATGTCGGCAATGAGCAGGCGTTTGCGGCGATTGGATGTGGGCACCAGGTTGACGTCGATTGGCTGATGCTGCATCGCCGCGCGGAATTCGGGCAGGCGCGGAAACTCCCGCACCTCAGCGGCGTCGCCAGCCGCCAGCCAATGGGGCTCCTCGGCGCCGAAGCCGCGCAGCGCGGTTACGATCTCCGGCGTTATTGCGCCGGAGCCGGGGGCTGCTATGAGAACGGCAACGGAATCCATATGCCCAAACACACATCCAAAGTCGCGGTGCTTATTGCAGGACCGACCGCCAGCGGCAAGTCCGCTCTGGCGCTCAGGCTGGCGCGAGAGCGGAACGGCGTCATCATCAATGCCGATGCACTGCAGGTCTATGGCGATCTGCGCATTGTGACGGCGCGGCCGACAGGTGACCGAGGAACAGCTCGCACCGCACCGGCTCTATGGCCATGTCAGCGGAGCTGAGAACTATTCGGTGGGCCGCTGGCTCAAGGATGCCACGCGTGAGATCGAGGCCTGCTGGGCCACGGAGCGTCTGCCGATCGTCACCGGTGGCACCGGCCTGTTCTTCAAGGCGCTGGAACGGGGGTTGGCCGAGGTGCCGGCCATTCCAGTTGGGGTGCGCAATCATTGGCGCGGATTCGAAGGCGATCTGCACGGCGAGTTAGCGCGGCGTGATCGCGAAGGTGCAGCACTGTTGCAACCCAATGACCGCCAACGCCTGATCCGGGCGCTGGAAGTTATCGAAGGCACGGGCCGGCCCCTGCGGGCATGGCAAGAGCAATCGGTTTCGCCGCTTGCCGATGCCGTGGTCGAGCGGCATTTCGTCGATGTTCAGCGCGCCGAGCTTCAGGCCCGCGCCGAAGCGCGCTTTGACGCGATGGTGGCAGCCGGTGCGGTGGAAGAAGTTCGCGCCGTCATGCACCTTGATCCGGCGTTGCCGATGATGAAGGCCATTGGCGTTCCCGAACTTTGCGCGCACTTGCGTGGCGAGACCGATTTGGAAACAGCCGTAACTCAAGCCAAGGCCGCAACACGGCAGTACATCAAGCGCCAAAGCACCTGGTGGCGCGGGCAGGGGAAACACTGGTTTGGGCCGCAATCGCTGGTAATCTGAGGGTGCTCATCCCATTTCTATCGTGTTGCAGGGAGAAAGCTCATGACAATCGCTATCATTGGCGCTGCAGGCGCGATTGGCCGTTCGATTGCGGACGCCTACCACACAAGCGGACAGAGCGTGCGGTTGGTGGGCCGCAGCGAAGCGCCACTTAAAGCCATGATGAAGCCTGGCGACGAGATTGTGATCGCCGATGTCGCCTCCGCCGAAGGCTGCCGCGCCGCCGTGGCGGGGGCCGATGTGGCTGTCTACACGCTGGGTGTGCCCTACACCAAGAAGGACTTCGCGCAGTATCCGGCGATGATGCAGCTGTTTGTGGAGGCGGCGGAGGCAGCCGGCATCAAGCGGGCGTTGCTCATCACCAATGTCTACCCTTACGGCCTGCCGCAGGCCGCGCGCGTTTCGGAAACCCACCGGCGCGCGCCATGTTCGGTGAAGGGCGAATACCGCAAGCAGCAAGAGGACATCTTTCTCGCTGCCGAGGGTTTTGAGCCAGTGTCACTGCGGCTGCCGGATTTCTATGGGCCCAATGTGGCGGGAAGCCTGCTGGGCCAGGTGGTCGCAGCAGCGAAGACCGGCGGCACCGGTAATCTTCTTGGCCCCGCTGACCTCCCGCATGAGTTCGTGTTCACGCCGGACGTCGGGCCAGTCGTGAAGTCTCTCATCGAATTCCCCGGAAAGCTGTCCGGTGCCTACAACTTCGCGGGCAGCGGTGTTATCAGCATGCGGGGCCTTGCTGAACTCTTCTACAAGGCGGCAGGCCACCAACCCAAGCTCCGGGTCATGCCGCCTTGGATGCAGTCGCTGGCGGGCCTGTTCATGCCAGTGCTGCGCGAACTCAAGGAAATGCAGTATCTCCTCGAAACCCCGGTGCTGCTGGATGACGGCAAGCTGCGGGCTTTGCTGCCAAACCTCAAGAAAACCAGCTACGAGCAGGGGGCAAGGGCCATCATGGCCCCTTGACCAAGTCTCTTCGCCCACGTAAAAAGCCGCCTCATGAACACGCTTATCGTCGTAGCACCGCGCAGCGCCGGGGAGGTTTAGGCCTCCAGGACTACGGTGTTGCGCGGAAAACAGGCTCCTCCCGGGGGCCTTTTTTATTGCCTGAATTGAACCGATGTGATTGACGGAACGGATTGAAGGAAGAGGGCGAACATGGCCACCAACGAGATGACGGGCGCTGAAATCGTGCTGAAGGCATTGGCCGACCAGGGGGTCGAGCATATTTTCGGCTATCCCGGCGGGGCGGTGCTGCCGATTTACGACGAGATCTTCCAGCAGGAGAAGGTCAAGCACTATCTGGTGCGCCATGAGCAGGGTGCTACCCATGCCGCCGAAGGTTATGCCCGCTCGACGGGAAAGTGCGGCGTGGTTCTGGTCACTTCTGGCCCCGGCGCCACCAATGCGGTGACCGGCCTTACCGATGCACTTCTCGATTCGATCCCCATGGTGTGCCTCACCGGCCAGGTGCCGACGCATCTCATCGGCAACGATGCCTTCCAGGAATGCGACACGGTCGGGATCACCCGGCCGTGCACCAAGCACAATTATCTGGTCAAGGATGTGAACGACCTGGCGCGCATACTGCACGAGGCGTTCTATGTGGCGACTCACGGGCGGCCCGGCCCGGTGGTGGTCGACATTCCGAAGGATGTGCAGTTCGCCAAGGGCAAGTATGTCGGCCCCAAGAACATCGAGCACAAGACCTACCGGCCACGGGTGAAGCCCGAAGCCGAGGCCATCCGCCACGCCGTGGAACTGATCGCAACGGCCAAGCGGCCGATCCTTTATACGGGTGGCGGGGTTATCAATTCAGGCGTCACCGCCTCGAAGCTGCTGCGCGAATTCGTGGCGATGACCAACATTCCGCTGACCTCCACGCTGATGGGGCTCGGCGCCTATCCGGCCGGTGGCAAGAACTGGATCGGCATGCTTGGCATGCACGGCACCTACGAAGCCAACATGGCGATGCACGACTGTGACGTGATGATCAACGTCGGCGCGCGCTTCGACGACCGCATCACCGGAAGGCTCAATGCCTTTTCGCCGGGATCGAAGAAGATCCACATCGACATCGATCCCTCGTCGATCAACAAGACGGTCAGAGTCGACATTCCGGTGGTCGGTGACGTGGCGCATGCGCTGGAAGACATTATCCGGGTGTGGAAGGCAAAGTCTTATGTGCTCGACAAAAAGGCGTTGGAAGCCTGGTGGAAGCAGATCGACGGCTGGCGGGGGCGCGATTGCCTGCGCTACAAGAAGAACGCCGATGTGATCATGCCGCAATATGCGATCGAGCGGCTCTATGCGCTGACCAAGGACAAGGATACCTACATCACCACTGAAGTGGGCCAGCATCAGATGTGGGCGGCGCAGTTTTACCGTTTCGAGGAGCCGCACCGGTGGATGACCAGCGGCGGCCTTGGCACCATGGGCTACGGGCTTCCTGCCGCCGTTGGCGTGCAGGTGGCGCACCCGAAGTCGCTGGTTATCGACATTGCCGGCGATGCTTCGGTGCTGATGACCATGCAGGAAATGTCGACAGCGGTGCAGCATCGCCTGCCGATCAAGATTTTCATTCTCAATAACCAGTACATGGGCATGGTGCGGCAGTGGCAGCAACTTCTCCACGGCAACCGGCTTTCGGAGAGCTACACCGAAGCGCTGCCGGATTTCGTCAAGCTCGCGGAGGCCTATGGCTGCGTGGGCATTCGCGCCACTAAACCTGCCGAGCTGGACGATGCCATCAAGGAGATGATCAAGACGCCGCAGCCGGTGCTGTTCGATTGCCGCGTCGCCAATCTGGCGAATTGTTTCCCGATGATCCCGTCGGGCAAGGCGCACAATGAAATGATCCTGGGCGAGGAGATTGCTGACGATGATGTCGGCAATGTCATCGATGCCAAGGGCAAACAGCTGGTGTAAGGAGAGAAGACCCATGAACGCCCATCAAACCGGCACCGGTTCGGCCTATTTCATCGACACCGCCAAGCCGGATGTCGAAACCCATACCCTTGCGGTGATTGTCGACAACGAGCCGGGTGTGCTGGCCCGGGTCATCGGACTGTTTTCAGGACGTGGCTACAACATCAATTCACTCACCGTATCGGAAACGCTGCACGAAAAGCACATATCGCGCATCACCATCGTGACCACCGGCACGCCAGCGGTCATCGTGCAGATCAAGCATCAGCTCGAGCGCATGGTGCCGGTGCATTCGGTTGCCGATCTCACCGTGCAAGGCTCGTCAATCGTGCGCGAGCTCGCCATGGTCAAAGTTTCGGGGCAGGGCGACAAGCGCGCCGAGGCGCTGCAGCTTGCCGAGGCTTTCCGGGCCCGCATTGTCGATGCCGGAACCACCAGCTTTATTTTCGAGATCACCGGCAAGCCCGACAAGGTGGATCAATTCATCTCGCTGATGGTGCCGCTGGGCCTCGTCGAAGTGGCGCGCACCGGGTGTCGCTGGCATCACGCGGGGGCCGGAGGGGATGAAGGTGTGATGGCCGAAGGCTGTGACATCCCCGGGCTCGTCCCGGGGGTCATCGTCCGGCTGGAGACTTACGCCGATTACCAAGCAATCGCCGTACTTACGACGCGGGCTTTCGCACCCATGACTTACGCCGATGGTGACGAGGCCCAGGTCATCGACCGTCTTGGAACCAATGGCGCATTGGCGCTGTCGCTAGTGGCCGAAGCCGATGGCAGGGTTGCCGGTCATGTGGCTTTTTCGCCAATGACGGGAGACGTTGGCTGGTATGCGCTGGGGCCTGTGAGCGTCGCGCCGGAACGGCAACGGCAAGGCATTGGCAGCCTGCTCATCCGAACTGGCCTTGGGAAGCTGCGGGACCGACATTCAAAAGGCTGCGCGCTGGTGGGCGATCCCACCTACTACAAACAGTTCGGATTTGAGCCGAAGCCGTCGTTGGCCCCGAAGGGTCAGTCTTCCGAATATTTCCAGATGCAACGATTCGGCGAGGAGTGGCCGAGCGCGCCGGTCGACTTCGATCCGGCTTTCTATCAATAACCCCACGCCTGATTGCCGCTCAGTCGACCACGAAAATGTGGGTGAAGGCGACATCGCCCCCGCCAAAGTAGTCGGTGTCGATCTTCATGGAAATCTTGTCGCCGGAATTAAAGATCACGGTTTTGGTGTTGGTGCAGCTGGCGCTCTTGGTGGCGGGCGGCGGAAAATTGCAGGTCATGCCGGTAACCGCGCCATTCTTGAGAACCTGGACGAGAAACCCGCCACCTGAGGGAACATTCTGGGTGACGATGCTGAACCGCATCTTGCCAATCTTGCCGGAAACGGGAATCCGCAGTTGCGCCGCAAGGGTGTCATCGCCGCCAAACAGGCTCGAATTGAAAACGACGGACAGGCCGGGTGCCGTGTAGTTGATCGAATCGCCCACCACCATTCCGCCACCAACAAGTATCTGCTTGGCGTTGTCGATGGCGAAGGAATTGGGCGCTGCGAGCGGCAACATCGCCAGCGACATGGCGCCCGAAATCGTCAGTGACCTGAGCATCATGTGACTGGTACGAAAAGCGTTCATCTGCATTCTCCTTGATGCCGGATTAAATCGGCTTGGTGGAGCTGCACGCAATCGTTCCCTTGCCGCCAACATAGCACGCCGAGACGCCATGGAAAACGGCTGCGGCAATCAGTCCGGCTTCGGCACCATGTACTCGCTGCCCTGGCCGTTGTTCCAGGTGCCGCGCCAAACGCCGTCATTGCCGATGGTGTAGATCGCCGGGGCGGAAAAACCGTCGATGGTGGCGATCGCCACGTTGCCGGTGGTGGTGATGGTGCCCTTGGATTCGGTCTTGTCGGTCCACAGCCACTTAACCGACAGGAGGCCGGGCAGATAGCTCACTTCGGCGGTGCCATAGTAGTACTTGCCATTGGGGTTGCGGCCGCGGACCAGATAGGAGCCGGCGAAGTTGTCGAGATCCATGCTGGTGGTGCCGGCGGGTTGGATTGGCGTTGCGCCGCCATCCTTGACCAGGGCTGAGTCCATGCAGGCGTTGAATTTCTCAATGATCGCTTTTGACCCTTTGAGGCTGTGCTTGACGCGGCCCTTGGCGAATTCGATCATCAGGGAGTTACCCGCCGCCAGCTTGTCAACAAAGCCGTTGGCGAGGGAGATCGAGATGTATTTGTTACCGGGCTCGGCCACCGAGTCGTAAATCGACATGCCGTCGTAGCCGTAGGCGTCCTTGCCATTGATGAGAACGCGGCCACTTCCCTTGGTCTGACCGGGCTCAATCAGGTCATTGATGCCATAGACCAGCACGAAGTCGTCGCCATACATGCTGCGGCCGATGTGGATGCGGGTGTTATCCTCAGTTGTGGATTTTTTGGCGATGCACTGGCTGAACAGCCCATCGTCGGTTTGCTCCAGCAGGGTCCAGTTGCCGTTGCTGAAATAGTCGGTGGTCAAGACGCCGGCGCGGGCCGCCGGGAAGCCCAGTGCGATGGTGGCTGCGCAGACAATGGCCAGACGTCTCGTGAACATGACTGCATCTCTCCGCACCAATGCCGAGGAACCTCAACCTAACGCAATTCCCGGTCCGAGGTCCAGCCGTTGAAGAGTTGAAACTGGTCTACTATTAATTTCACAAACTGGAGTTTTGTGCGGACCACTGACACGCTACAAGAGGTTGGGTTCAGAGGACAACTGCCGTGGGTTGCAAGCTTTCTGTAAACGTCAATGCCATCGCATACCTCCGCAATCGGCGGCATGTGCCTTGGCCATCGCTGGAACATCTGGGGCGGATAGCACTTCAAGCAGGCGCTGCCGGGCTTACCGTTCACCCGCGGCCCGACGAGCGGCACGTCCGGGCATCCGATGTGCCGGTGCTTCGTGACTTGCTGCGGCGGGAGTTTCCGGGACGCGAGTACAACATTGAAGGCTATCCCGATGAACGGTTTCTGGCGCTGGTTGAAGCTCACCGTCCGGACCAGGTGACGCTGGTGCCGGACGAACCCGGTCAATCGACGTCCGATCATGGCTGGGACATCGACAAGAACCGGGCGCGGCTGACCAAGATCATCGCCTGGCTGCATGGCGGTGGCATGCGGGTGTCGCTGTTTGTCGACCCCGATCCGGCGGCGCCGGCGCTTGCCAAGGCGGTCGGTGCAGACCGTGTCGAAATCTACACTGGACCTTATGGAGGGGTTTTTGACGCTGCAACCGTGGCGCGAGAACTTGCCCGGATTGTCGCCACCGGCAAGGCGGCTGAGAGCCGCCGGCGTCGGGCTCAATGCCGGGCACGATTTGACAGTGGCCAATCTGCCGCCGCTGGTGGCGGCGCTACCCAACTTGCAGGAGGTTTCGATCGGGCATGCGGTGATTGCCGATGCCATGGAGTTCGGAATGGAAGGAGCGGTGAAGCGGTTCCGGGTGGCGATTGGTGATCTCTAGCCACCTACCCGCACTGCGGCCATAGCCAAGCCGGCGCTGCGGCCATATCGTCTGGCAGTCAGCCATGAATCGCTCCTGCCATATCGCCATCTGCGGCGCGGGTCCTGCCGGGCTGGCGGCGGCGCTTGCACTGCACCGGCAGGGCCACCGCATCTCGATTTTCGACCAGTTTGACCGGCCGCAGCCGCTAGGGTCGGGGTTGATCCTGCAGCCAACCGGCCTGGCGGTTCTGGACTGGCTGGGGCTTGGCGCGCGCATGCGCGGGCTTGGGGCCCGCATCGACCGGCTCTACGGCAAAGCCAGCGGTTCGGGCCGCACGGTGCTGGATGTGCATTACGATGCACTCGGTGACGCACGGGGTCTCGCCGTTCATCGCGCCGCACTTTTCAATGTGCTGTTCGATGCCCTCTCCGCGGCCGGTATCGAGGTGCAAACTTCGAGCCGCATCAATGGCCTGGATGGAACAACTGTCATTTTGAATCAAGGCCGCCGCGAGGGGCCGTTCGACCTGGTCATCGATGCGCTGGGATCGCATTCCCCGCTCATTCCGCACGCCGCGGGGCCCGACCACCGCAGCAGGCTCGACTATGGCGCCATCTGGGCCAGCCTGCCTTGGCCGGGCGCACCTTTCGATGGCAATGCGCTTGAGCAACGCTACGACCAGGCCTCGGTGATGATCGGCGTATTGCCGATCGGCTCTCAGCGTGAAGGCGCTGAACAGCAGGCGGCATTCTTCTGGAGCCTTAAGCCCGCGGACTTCGCCAGATGGCAGAGCAATCGGTCTCGACGCCTGGAAGGACACCGTTCGTCACCACTGGCCGGAAACCGAGGGGCTGCTCAGCACCATCACCGATGCCAGCCAGATGGTGCTGGCGGCCTATGATCATCACACGCTGACGCTGCCTTTCGGCAACCGGCTGGCGTTCATCGGCGACAGTGCCCATTCAACCAGTCCGCAACTCGGGCAGGGCGCCAACATGGCGCTGCTCGATGTGCACGCACTGGCTTCAGCGCTTGCGGCGAATTCGGATTTGCAAATGGCGCTGGAGTCTTACGCCAGAAAACGCAGGTTCCACGTCAAGCTGTATCAGGGCCTGTCGCGGGCGTTCACGCCGTTCTACCAGTCGGATTCCGTGGTGCTTCCGCTGATACGCGATCATCTGGTTGCCACCCTCGGCCGCTTGCCATTGGCGCGGCGGTTTCTGGCCGTCATGGTATCAGGCAAGCTGGGCCTCCGGCGCCTCTAGGGGCATGGCAGACTGCGACAATGGCGCTTGCCATCGCTTGCCGCCCCCGCTATTCCCGGCCAGATTTTTCAACAGGGGTTCAACACCATGCGCGTTTATTATGACCGGGATGCCGACGTTAACCTGATCAAGGGCAAGAAGGTCGTCATCGTCGGTTACGGCAGCCAGGGCCGGGCGCATGCGCTGCAACCTCAAGGACTCCGGCGCCAAGAACATCGCCGTCGCCCTCAAGGCCGGTTCGGCCACCGCCAAGAAGGTCGAGGCCGACGGCCTCAAGGTGATGACGGTCGCCGAAGCCGCCAAGTGGGCCGATCTGATGATGATGGCGACGCCCGACGAGCTCCAGGCCGACATCTACCGCGACGAGATCGCCCCCAACATCCGCGATGGCGCGGCCATTGCCTTCGCCCATGGCCTCAACGTGCACTTCGCGCTGATCGAGCCGAAGAAGACTGTCGATGTCATCATGATCGCCCCCAAAGGTCCCGGCCACACGGTGCGCGGCGAATACCAGAAGGGCGGCGGCGTGCCCTGCCTGATCGCCATCCATCACGATGCTTCGGGCAATGCCCATGACCTGGCGCTTTCCTATGCCAGCGGCGTCGGCGGCGGGCGCTCGGGCATCATCGAGACGACGTTCAAGGAAGAGTGCGAAACCGACCTGTTCGGCGAGCAGGTGGTGCTGTGCGGCGGGCTGGTGGAACTGATCCGGGCCGGTTACGAAACCCTGGTCGAAGCGGGCTATGCGCCGGAGATGGCCTACTTCGAGTGCCTGCACGAGGTGAAGCTGATCGTCGATCTGATCTATGAAGGCGGCATCGCCAACATGAACTACTCGATCTCCAACACCGCCGAGTGGGGCGAATACGTGACGGGCCCGCGCATCATCACTTCGTGAAACCAAAGCCGAGATGAAGCGCGTGCTGAAGGATATCCAGACCGGCAAGTTCACCTCGGAGTGGATGCAGGAATACCGCGCCGGAGCGGCGCGCTTCAAGGCGATCCGCAGGAACAACGACAGCCATAACATCGAGGAAGTGGGCTCAAAGCTCCGCGCCATGATGCCGTGGATTGGGAAGAACAAGCTGGTGGACAAGAGCCGGAACTAGCGGCGTCGCACTTCTGCCCCAAAGGCATTCGAGATTTCGTCCGGGATGAGATGGACGGACAAGAGCGATGTGGGCCGTAGGCTGAAGACCGGGCTTCTTGTGCTGGCGTGGCTGGCGGTGGCGGCGCAGGCCCTCAGTGGACCGGCGAAGGCGCAGGCCGATGGCTGGACGGTCGCCCAGGTCTGCCGGGCCGGGATTGCGGCGATCCTGTCGCATTCACCCAAGGACGTGGAGCCGGACGGCGCACAGGGGGCCGTTTATTATTACGCTTACCGGCGGCAAAGCGACCAGACGGTGTGGCGCTTCAAATGCCGGGTGGATGGTGAGCGCATCCTGTGGGGCAGCGTCTGGGAACACTCCGAAGGGCTGTGGCGGGTGAACGAATACGATGGGCGCGTGGTGTTTGCGATCCGGGGCGGGACAGTTACCATCAGACAGTACAATCCCGACGGCTCGGAAAGCGTCAATCGCTACAGGCGGACGCAATTGTGAAACAGGTTTTGGCGGGCGCGGCGGAAGCTCCCCAATTGGGGCCAGTCCGTCGCCGTCATCAACTCTTGCGCTTTTCTAGACTCCTTGTGGCGCTGGATAAGCGGTCCATGGCGGAGTTGCGAACTCCCAGGGCCTGGTTCGGGCGATGCTCTGGCGCTCGAAGGCCGTGGGCTGGGTAATCGGCTCATCCTCAATAAGCTGCAGACGCCGAAGGGCCGGCAGGAAGCCGTTGCAGCGTTGGACCTGGCCGGTGGCGGCGAGGCCGATGCAAAACTTTGAGACGCGCTTTGTTGGCTTCACATGGAGGCCGCGGAGGATCTTGTCGGCAATGCCGTTGCCGCGGGCAGACTTGGTTTCGATGACGAACATGTCATGGGGTGGCGCGGCAGTTGCGCCGCCGGCGGTGAAGCGCATGCCGGTGTCGAGCGTCATACGCTCACCGCCATTCTTGGCCACCAGCGTGTAACGGCGATAGGTGATGCGAATAGCGCCCGACAGTTCCTTGCGGAAAGGCTCGCCGTAGACTTCACGGTAGCAGCTATCGATGAAGTTCAGCGCGGTGCTATCGAGTTCGGTGCTGGGGGCGGCGATACGCAGGCGCTTCTTGAGCGTGGTGCTGCGCCGATCATTGAGTTTGACTTCCAGAAAATGGAGGCCGGCATCAACGTAGCTCCTGATCCTTGCCTTACAGCGCTTGCGGCGGCGCTGGTGGTGATCATAATAGCCGCGCAATTCCTCGTCGTCGAAATAGATTGTCGAGTAGTCGAAGCCGCGTTTGCCATCGATATCGAGGACGTCGAAGATTTCGGCGAATGAAGAGAGGGCTGGTTCAAGCTCGCTGGCGCGCAGGATGTACTTGTTGTCGATGCGGGCCAGCATTTCGGCTTTTTCGTTGAGTCCGTCGAGGCCAATGCTGGAGAATGACCCGAAGCTCCGTTCAATAACTGACGTCATGTGGCAATCCTCCGGGGCAGCAACTTGGGTTTGCGGAAGAACACGTCGACGCGGGCCATGTCGTTGATGTAATCGAGCGCCAGAATGTTGTAGGACACGACTTCGACACCGAGGCGCGACGAGAGGTCGGCGCGCATCATGGCCGGATCGGACAGCGAATGGGCATCAATCTTGTCGAGGGTGATCTTGACGCCAGCCGCCGAACGCAGAAGCAATGGATGATCGAAGACATAGGCGCCAAGCAGGATCATGGCCGCGATAAAAGCGACAAAGGAGAGTTCGGTGCCATGCACGGCGGAAATGACGGCAAGCGAAATCGCTCCGAAGAAGTAAGTTATCTCGATTTTCGAGATCTGTTCAGAGCGGAGGCTGAACAGCGCGAGGATCGCGAACAATCCGAAGCCCGCGGATACGCTGAAATTGACTTGCGACAGGATGGTGAGGACGCAGAAGGCGAAAATGTTGAACATCGCCGCCGTGGTGACCAGCTCCTTGTCGCGATAACGGCGATAGTAGAGGCCAAAGAGCAGGACCATCGCCGCGCCGGTATTGATGGAAAAACGCGCCAGCGTTTCTGGTGAAGGCAGTAACCCAGTGAGTTCATACATAGTTGTTTCTCCCGCATCTTGGCGCCACCCGGTGGCGGGTGACCTGCTGGCCGCGACCGGTTCGTGACAATTGTGTGACGATGTTCACTACTGTGCGTTGAATGACGCGACACTGACACGCGGTGTCAGCGTTCTTGAAGGGTTTCAACGTTTTCAATACTCTAGGCAATTCGCCAAAATTTTTGTCTTGGTACGGAATATGGCGCGGTGAGGTGCGTATGTGTGGGCGTCGCGGGTAAAGGCCCGAGAACTTCACATCTACCCGTGACGCGCTCTCGGCGTTAACATGGCCTGCCACGGGAGGAGTGCGACATGCGGGTTCAGTTGTCTTTGATGTTGTGGATGCTGGCACAGGCGCCGGACGCCGGGGCCCAGATCGCGCCGACGCCCGCCGAAACTGCTGCCTATACAGGGCTTCACGCGGCGGCGGCAAACGGGAATGCGGCGGCGGCGGGTGCTGCTTTGGGCAAGCCTGCATTGCTCGACGCCCGCGACAGCCATGGCCGCACGCCGCTTCATGTCGCAACCTACTTCGGAAAGCATGAGGTGATGCGGGCACTGGTCAAGGCGGGGGCCGACGCCAATGCGCTGGACAGCCAGGATTATGATATCGTCACCATCGCGGCGGTGGCCGATGATCTTGCAACGCTGAAGGTGGCGCTGGAGATCGGCTGCTCGCCCGGCAATGTCACTAGTCCGTGGCAAGGCACGGCACTGATCGCTGCCGCGCATCTTGGGCATGAAGAGATCGTCCGCGCGCTGATCGAAGCGGGAGCGCCGCTCGACCATGTGAACTCGTTGCACTGGACGGCGCTGATCGAGGCCGTGGTGCTGGGCGATGGCGGCAAGCGCCATCAGGATACGGCACGCTATCTGGTCGAGGCCGGGGCCAACCGGGCGTTGGCCGACAAGGAAGGACATACGCCGCTCGATCTGGCGCGAGCTAGGGGGTATGTCGAAATGGTGGAAATTATCGCTTCTGCACGATGACTTGGCCGGCGTGCGGAAGTTCACCACACGTCATTGCGAATTTGCTTAGCGGGGCACGATTTCCGGCGCTAGACTTGGTCAGCAACGGGAGCCCCGCCCATGAGTCTTGCCAGCGATATTGAGCTGTTGATCCAGCAGGAACGGCGCCTGCATTTCAAGTCCTTCAATGAGGCCGATGCCTGGGCGCTGGGGTCCAAGATGCGGGCGGTGGCGGAGGCGCGGGAGTTGCCGCTGGTGATCGACATCCGCTTCAAGGACCGGCCGCTGTTTTATGCCGCACTTCCCGGCACCGATGGCGACAATCCGGAATGGGTGCGGCGCAAGAGCAACACGACGCTGCGCTTCTTCAAGAGTTCCTATCGCTATGGCCGCGAGTGCGCCCTCAAGGGCCTGGTGCCTGGACCGGAACGCGGCGTTGATCCCATGGACTATGCCACGGCGGGTGGCAGTTTCCCGATTCATCTGGTGGGCACGGGAGTGATCGGTGCTGCAACCGTTTCCGGCGTTCCGCAGCGCGACGATCATGGTTTCGTCTATGAGATGATCTGTGACTTCCTCGGCATCGATCCGGCGATGCTGATGCTGCCGCCGGAGACAATGGCATAATGGAAGGCTGGCTGTTCTACGGGCTGGCGATTGCGTCGTCGTTTCTGGTTGGGCTTTCCAAGGGCGGGTTGCCGATGGTGGGGGTGCTGGGCGTGCCGGTGCTGGCATTGGTGATTTCGCCGGTTGCGGCCGCGGCGCTGTTGCTGCCCATTTACATTGCCAGCGACATGTTTGGATTGTGGGCCTTTCGCCACCAGTTCAGCCGGCGAAATCTCGTCATACTCATCCCTGCCGCAACCCTTGGCATAGTCATCGGCTGGGCGACATTTTCGGTGGTCAGCGAGCGGCTGGTCACCGGGCTGGTTGGCGCCATCGGCATGGCCTACTGCATCAACGCCGTGATCAAGCGCGGCAATGTGGCGCGAAGGGAAGCGGACGTGCCACGCGGCGTATTCTGGGGCACGATCACCGGCTTCACCAGCTTCGTGTCGCATACTGGTGGGCCGCCCTATCAGATGTACACGCTGCCGCAAAAGATGGAGAAGATGGTGTTCGCGGGAACATCGACAATTCTGTTCGCGGTGGTCAACGCCATCAAACTCATTCCCTATTATGCCTTGGGCCAGTTCAATCCCGGCAACCTGACGATCGCCGCCAAACTTGCGCCGGTCGCGGTGTTCGGCGCGTGGGCGGGCTACAAGGCCACGCGTTTCATTCCGGAAAAGCTGTTCTTTCGGCTGGTGGAAGCTGCACTGCTTATCGTGTCGGTGAAGCTTCTCTACGACGCTGCCACGGGGCATTGAGGTGGAGGTTCACCGGCTGTCGGGCCTCGATGTCAGGCTCACCGAGCCAAGGCTGGGACTTTGCCGTGGCGCATCGCCAGCGGATTGATGACTATTGGCGGGAGTTGCTGGCCCGGCGCGCCCCATTTGTGGAATGGCGAGGTTCTGGTGTGCCTGCGCCAAAGCGTTGAGCGCGGCGTGCTGCGGGCCGAATTGACGGCGACCGACTACGCCAGTTTTCTCGCCTGGCGCGATTGGGGAACGATGGATGGCAGTGCCTGGAACTGTTTCGGTTGCCCGGTGATTTTGACTTCCGACCGGACCATGATTTTCGGCGAGATGGCGGCGAGCACCATGAATGGCGGAAAGCTATACCCGCCATCCGGCTCACTTGAGCCGCGTGATGCGAATGACCGCGGCGAAGTCGACGTGCCGGGGTCGATCGCCATCGAACTTCGGGAGGAGACGGGCCTTGATGCGGCGATGGCGCAGGCAGGGCCGATGCTGGTAATTTATGACCAGCACCGCATCGCCGTATGCCAGGCCCTGAGGTTTCCGATGCGTGCGGATGAGATTCTGTCGCGGTTCGCCGCCCATCGCGATGCCCATGGCGAGCTTTCGCGGCTGGCCGTCATCCGTTCGGCGGGCAGCATTTCCGCGGCCATGCCGCCGTTCGCGCAGGAGATTGTGCGGCGCTTCGATCAATGGTTCGATGGCAGTTGACGCGGGCGATTTGTCCTGCAAACCTTGGAACCGAGGGGCATAATTCAGATGGAGAGCGCAGCCATGCCGGTTGTCCGTTGGCTTCTTGTCGTTTTGTTCGCTGTCATGATGTGGGCCCCGGCCCATGCCGAGGGGCAGCGGGTGATCCTGGTTCTCGATGCCTCGGGTTCGATGTGGGGCCAGATCGATGGCCGGGCCAAGATCGACATCGCCAAGGAGGTGGTCGGCAAGGTCATCTCGACCTGGAAGCCGGAAGACGAGATTGGCCTGGTGGCCTATGGCCACCGCAAGAAAGGCGACTGCGACGACATTGAAACGCTGATTGAACCCGGCGCTCTCAATGCCGGCGATTTCATGTTGGCGGTCAAGGCCTTGAGTCCCAAGGGCAAGACGCCAATGACGCAATCGGTGCGGCAAGCCGCGGAAGCGCTGAAGTTCACGGAAAAGCAGGCGACGGTCATTCTGGTGTCGGATGGCATTGAGACTTGCGATCCCGACCCCTGCGCGGTAGCCGAAGAACTGGAGAAAATGGGGATAGGCCTCACGGTCCATACAGTCGGATTCGGCTTGGACGACAAGGGCGCGGTGGCGCAGCTGCAGTGCCTGGCGGAAAAGACCGGTGGCATCGCGGTGATTGCCGACAATGCCAATCAGCTTGAGGATGCCCTTAACAGAACCGTGCAGACCGAACCAGCACCGCCACCGGAACCGGCGGCACCCGAATTCAATCTTGTGGGCCATGTGAGGATGGCCGAAGGCGTCGAACTTCCGGCGAAGTTCGAGAGCGCCAGCTGGGAACTGTATCGCTCGGTGAATGGCGAAATTGGCGAATGGATCCGTACTGAATACGGCGCCGACATCAAAGTGAACGTTGAAGCGGCGGGTGATTACATCGTCGTGGTGAAGAACGACATCGCCAAGGTTTCGGCACCGCTCAAAATCGAAAATGGCAAGCAGGCGAAACTCGACCTCAGTTTCGAAGCGGGCCTGATCACCTTCAAGGGTATGCTGGACGACAAGACACCGGTTCCGGACAACAGCGGAACGTGGGAACTGGTGGATAGCAATGGCCAGTGGATCACCACCAAATATGGCCCCGAAGCGACGTTTTTCGCCAATGCCGGTGCCAACAAGATATTTCTGTCGGTCGGCACCGCCAAGGTTGGACAGGATGTGACGTTCACCGCCGGCAAGATTGAAAACGTGGTGGTGACCGCGGGGGCGGGGAAGATCGACGTGAGCGCCGTGTTTGCGCCCGGCGGCCCGCCGGTCCTCGATGGTGCCACCATCGAGCTGCGGAAGGGCGAGGCTAGTCTTGACGGAAAGTACGAATGGATCACCACGACCTACGGCACCAACGCGAAGTTTGATGCACCGGCCGGGAAATACCGGGTGGTTGTCATCCAGCACTACGCTACGGGCTTTGTTGACGTCGACGTTACGGCGGGCCAGGTGGCCAAGGCCGAAGTCAATGTCAACGGTGGCTTTCTTGCAGTGACTTCGGCCGGCGATGCCACGATGGAGGTTTACGCGGGCGAGAAGGACATTTCCGGAAAGCGCAAGTGGATCGGCACGGAATACAATGGCCAGATCGATAAAGCTTTCAACGCAGGAGCTTACCATGTGATCGCCAAGGGGTCTGATGGCACAGTAATCGGCGAGAGGGATTTCGAGGTGAAGGCGGGCCAGCGAATGGAAGGCACGATCCCTTAACCGCCTCAACTGGTACAATGTTTCGATTGCAACTTGGGGTCCCGCAGGTCATCTTCGTGGGATCATGAAACTCACTTTCCACACACTCGACGTTTTCACGACGCGCCGCTTCAGTGGCAATCCGCTGGCGGTCGTTCTCGGCGCTGATCGTCTGTCTACTGAGCAAATGCAGACCGTTGCCCGCGAATTCAACCTGTCGGAAACGACATTCGTGATGCAACCGGAGAATGCCGGCAATACGGCGAAGGTGCGCATCTTCTACCCGCGTGGCGAGATGCCATTTGCCGGCCACCCGACGATCGGTACCGCCATTCTCCTGGCCGAACTCAAACACAAGCCCGGCTGTTCGTTCGAAAGTGAAATCCGCTTGGAGCTCAAGGCGGGGCTGACGCCGGTGAAAGTCACGCGCATTGCCGAACATTCCTTCGCCAGGCTGGTGGCGCCGCGCATCCCATCGCTGGCTAACAACGACATCGCTTCCGGCGAAGACATTGCCAAGGCACTTGATGTGAGCGCGCAGGACTTGGGCTTTGACAACCACATCCCGCAGCTGACGCTTGGGGCCATCGGTTTTCTGGCCGTGCCGGTCCGGTCACGCGAGGTGCTGGCGAAAACACGGATCATCGAACCATACTGGTCCAACATTCTTGCCGGTGTTCCGGGCCTCGATGCGGCATTTGTTTACACGCGGGGTGGCGATAATCCGGCGACGCATTTCCGGGCGCGCATGTATTCGCCAACTGGCGGCATTCCGGAAGACCCGGCGACGGGTTCGGCAACGGTGCAGATGGCTGCACAGCTGTTGGCCGCCGAGACCCTCGGGGATGGCAGCCATGCCTGGCGCTTTGAACAGGGCTATGAGATGGGGCGGCCATCGGATCTGTTTCTGGAAGCTGATGTCATCTGGCGGCAAACTTGCCGCAGTGCGCCTTGCCGGGCAGGCCGTGCAAATGATGCAGGGTGTGCTAGAACTCTAGCCGGGAAACGGAGCAGGGGAGAAACGCACGCATGAAAACGATTTTGCTTGCCCTGCATTTGATGGCGGTGGCCACCGGAACCGGCATGAGCATCGCCAACTACGTGAACATCCGAATTGCGGCGGGCGAGAAGGGCGACCGCCGGGCGTCGCTGGTGTATTTGCGGCGGGTGCTGGCGCGGTTTGGCGATGTGGTAATCGCCGCGGTCTTTGCCACGGGAATCGCGCTTTATGTTGCGGAGCCATCGCAGGACGCAATGAACGGCTGGTTCGTTGCCCTGTTGTTGTCTTCGGCGGCACTGCTGATTTGTCATGCGGCGGCGCGCATGACAGCCAGCAAGATGATGGCCAACAAGGACGATTCACTTTACCCGCGCATGGAAATGCTGGTCTCCGGCGTCTGGCTCAGCGCGCTGGCGTCAATCCTGTTCGCGGTGCTGGCGTTCGAGACGTAGGGGCGAATGATGTTTGGTGGCTCCATCCGACTACTGTCATCCCGGCGGATGCCGGGACCCAGACTTGCCACGAAAAGATTGCGGGAAATCCAAGTTTGAAAGCCTGGGTCCCGGCTTTCGCCGGGATGACGAACTGAAGTTGAGTCCAACTAAACTCATGCCGCTCTGGGGTCTATTCGATGTTCAGCCGGGCCTTGGCTTCGGATGTAACATCGAGGCCTTCGCTCAGGTTTCCGGCACCGCACAGCTGAACCGCCTGGTTGCGCATGTCTTCGAGTTCGGCCTTTTCGTCTGGCGTCAGTTCCTGCGTGGCAAGGGCTGCATCGATCTTTTCGATGTCGGCCTTGCAATCACCGGCGGCGAGGGCTGGCGTGGCAACCAATGCCGCGACAGCGGCGGCGATCATTAGTTTTTTCATCGAGGTGATTCCCCTGGGGTCCGGTGGTCAATCTAGCGCCATGGGCGCCGCTGGCCAAATTTGGCTTCGCCGCAGCCATGCACCAGGACTTTGGCGGGATTGTGTAGGGGTGATCCGCAGTACAAATTGCGACGTTCACGCGCCCCTGAACCGCGGCTTGCGCTTGGCGGTGAAAGCGGCCCGGCCTTCGGCGTAGTCGGCGCTGTCGAAGCAGCGGGCGGCCAGCGCGGCAATATCGGTTTTGGTCAGATGTCCGGGCCGGGCCGACACCAGATCGATGGCGCGCTTGGCGTGGGTGATTGTCAACGGGGCGCCATCGGCAATTTCGGCGCAGAACGATCTTACTTCGGCTTCGACATCACCGCACAGGCGGCTGATCAATCCCAGGCGAAAAGCTTCCGGCGCCTTCAGGCGCCTAGCCGTGAAGATCATTTCCTTGGCGGTTGCGGCACCCACCACTGCCACCAGGTCGTGCAGGCCATCTTGCGGGTAGGCAAGCCCAAGCCGGGCTGGGGGCAGGGCGAAGCTGGCGCTGTCGTCGCTTAGCCGCAAATCGCAGGCGAGCGCGATGGCCAATCCGCCGCCGATGCAATAGCCGTGGATCATGGCGATCATCGGTTTGGAACAGGTGCGGATTGCCGCCAGTGCCGCGCCGTTAAGAGCCTCATAGTCACGGGCGGCGGCGGCATTGCCGCGCGCTTCAGCGAACTCGCTGATATCGGCGCCGGCGGCAAACGCTTCCTGGCCGTAACCGCGGATCACCACAGCACGAATGCTGATGTCGTCATCAAAACATTTCATCATTGCGGGAATGGCCGCCCACATATCGCGGTTCAGCGCGTTGCGCCGATCGGGCCGGTTCAGCACGAGCCAAGCTATTGATCCGTCTCGAAAACCCTGAATGTGCGGGGAGGGTGATGACAGCTGTTCCATGGCTCCCGGTACTCCCTGGGAAACATTAACGCAACGGCTTCACAAAACGGTGGCCCCCTCCCCATATGAACACATTCACTGTATGATGGCTGACAACGCGGAGGATCTCATGCGGCAAGCAACCAAGACCAAGAGTGTCGAACGACTCGATCCGGTGTGGAACCGTATTCGTGAGGAGGCCGAAGACATCGCCCGGCATGAGCCGGTGCTTGGCGGCTTCATTTTTTCGTCGATTCTCAATCACGATACGTTCGAGCAGGCGCTCATCCACCGGCTGGCGCAGCGGCTCGGCAACGCCGATCTTGGCGCCGACCTGGTGGTTCAGGCTTTTGCCGATGCGCTGAATGCCGAGCCGGAGATCGGCCATGCGGCGCGGGCCGATATCATGGCTACTTTCGAGCGCGACCCCGCCTGCCATCGCTATGCCGACCCGCTGCTCTATTTCAAAGGCTACCAGTCGATCCAGACCTATCGCATGGCGCACCGGTTGTGGCATTTGGGGCGCAGGGATTTCGCCTATTATCTGCAGAGCAGGACGTCGATTGTCGCTTCCATGGATATCCATCCGGCGGCGCGGATCGGCAAGGGCATCATGGTCGACCATGGCCACGATATCGTCATCGGCGAAACGACGGTGATCGAGGACAATGTGTCGATCATGCAAGGCGTGACGCTTGGCGGCACGGGCAAGGAAGCCGGCGACCGTCACCCCAAGATCCGCCATGGCGTGCTGTTGGGGGCTGGAGCCAAGATTCTCGGCAACATTGAGATTGGAAACTGCTCGCGCGTGGCTGCCTGCTCGGTGGTGCTGCATGACGTGCCGCCCAACACGACGGTGGCGGGCGTTCCGGCCAAGGTGGTTGGCTATGCCGGTTGTTCGGAGCCGGCGCTGGTCATGGACCACAATGTGGAGCCGGTTGCGGGCGGTGGCGATTGACGCTAGACCGGCACCATCCAGAATGGAGACGCCGTCTTGAAGCCCGAAGAAATCGCCAAACTCACGAAGTTTCTGCGTGCCAAGTTCGAGAATCCGGCAATTGCGGTGAAGAAACGGCCGCAGAAGAATGATTCCGGCGAAGTGTACATAGGGGAAGAGTTTATCGGCGTGATCTTCCGCGACGAGGAAGACGGCGAACTGTCGTACAATTTCTCGATGGCCATTCTCGACTTCGACCTGGAGTAGGCCCCCCGCTTGCAGTGTCCAGCCGTGAGGAGATGGCTGTGCCCTTTTGGCACATCCGATTCACGGAATGGAAACCTGGGTCATGGAAACCTGGATGTTCGTCTGGGTTTTGGCGGCGCTGCTGGGCATGGCAGTCGCGGGGGTTACCGGCAGCGGTTGGGCGATGATCACCGGCGAGCGGCCGCATCCCGAGCTTTTCTACAAATTGGATAGTGCCACGCCGTTCAAGATATTGGCGGTCATAATTTACGGGCCATTGGCGTTCATCCGCGGCGGCTATGATTTCATTGACGACAGCCCGATTTTCGCTTTCGCCGCCATGGCGGTTGGCGCGGTTTGGAGTTTCCTGCAGGGCGTGTTTATTCTCACCACGTTTTTCGGATTCTCCTAAAGAGGTTTGCCATGGCCTGCTACGCGCTCGACGGCGTTTCTCCGGAACTGCCGGAAGAGGGATCCTTTTGGATTGCGCCGGGTGCGGCGGTCATCGGCAAGGTCCGGCTTGCGCGGCATGCCAGCATCTGGTTTGGCGCGGTTTTGCGCGGTGACAACGAATGGATCGTGGTTGGGGAAAACAGCAATGTGCAGGATGGCAGTGTTCTGCACACTGACCGGGGTTCTCCCCTCACCATCGGTCGCAACTGCACGATAGGCCACGGGGCCATATTGCATGGCTGCACGATCGGCGATAACTCGCTGGTGGGCATGGGTGCCACCATTCTCAACAATGCGGTGATCGGCAATAACTGCCTCATCGGGGCCAATGCACTGATCGCCGAAGGCAAGGTCATTCCGGACAACTCCCTGGTTATGGGCATGCCCGGAAAAGTGGTGCGCGAGCTTGATGCCGAAGCCATCGCCAGGCTGCCGAAGTCCGCCGAAGGCTATGTGCGGAACTGGCAGCGCTTTGCCAGGGGGCTGGTGTCGGTTTAGTGCTGGCCTGATCGTGGCGGCCGCGGTGCATGGTGCATTTCGGCTGTTGAGTTCCTGGGTCACGGACTCAAAAGTAGGTGCTGGCTCGTCATTGATCCAGCGGATGACATCCATGATCGGCCAAAGGTCTTCAAAGCCCCGCACGGGTTTGGGAAATCCCAATCCATTGAGCTTCGGCAAGACCTTGTCGAAATCCTCGACCGACTGCCCCAGCGCCTCGGCCACTTCCTCGCGTGTGAAAACCAACTTCATGTTGCGCCTCGCGGTGATTTGCAACCCGTCTAGCGCAAATTAATCATATAATCAATTGATTTTGGTGATTTACGCCCGCGAACGGATGGAATGCACAACCACGCCCTTGATCACCACTTTGCCGTCGTCGACGAGGTGCGGCCGCAAGTATGCGGGGTCGCTGGTGGCGGCGATCAGGTAGGGCGGCTGGTACATGCGGAACACAGTCTCGGCACGGCTTTTCGCCCAATCATAAATTTGCGCACAGACGATATCGCCAGGGGCGGGCTTCTCGCCGAGCGCTACCAGCAAAACGTCGCCGCGGCGATAACCGGCGCCCTCAAGAGCCGGGCTGTTCAAGGTCCAGGGGTCGATATTGGCGCCTTCGGCGCTGAGAATTGCGATGATCCGTTGCAAGGGGCCGGCATCGCCGGGGCGCAGGGGGGCGGCTTCGGATTCGGCAAAGCCGGGTTGCGGCGGGGCGGAGTCCTTGCTGACGGGAATGCCGGTGGTCGTCTCGATCTTGCGGATGGTGCTGGCGCGGAGCGTGTGGCCTTGGCGCTCCTCGGACAGAAATCGCGACAGGGTGGACGGGTCCAGCCCGGCGCGGTGGGCCAGCTGGGTTTGGGTCAGGCCGGTGGCGGTCATGACGCGCAGCAGGTAGGCGCGGTGATCGGAAACGTCGTTCATGGTGCGATGATGGCGCGGAGCACAGCCGAAGTCATCTCAAAATCAGCGGCGCCTGGAGGCGGCCTTGGCGGGCCGAATGGCCTTGGTGATGATGCCATCGGTGTCGCTGAGGAGCGCATTCATGGCGCGGCGGGCGGCATCCGGGTTGCCGCGGCGCACCGCTGAAACCACGGCCTGGTGGAGCGGAACGATGGTGCCGGGCGACGGATTGCGCCGGGTGGTGGTCTCAAACAGGTTGGGCAAGGCCCACTCGATGACCAGCCCGAAGGATGACATCAAATCGTTGTTGGCGGCGGCAAGGAGTGCCAGGTGAAACTCGACATCGGGGGCCACCAGGGCGCGGCCCGACGGGGCGGTGCGCATGGCTTCGAGGGCGGTTTCGAGGCGGGCAAGCTGCTGTGGCGTGCGCTTTTCCGCGGCCAGGGCGGCAATGCCGGGCTCAAAAATCTTGCGCGCTTCCTGGGTTGATCGCATGAAATCCTCGCGTTCCATGGCGGCGAAATGCCAGGCAATGACGTCGCGATCGAGCATGTTCCAGTGCTCGCGCGGCTCGACGCGTGAACCGATCTTGGGCCGCGAGGCGAGGAGGCCCTTGCCGGCCAGGGTCTTGATGGCCTCGCGCACCGCGGTGCGGCTGGCGCCGTAGATGCGGCACCAGTCGGCCTCGTTGGGCAGGATGGCGCCCGGGGCATAGATTCCCTTCAGAATCTGCTCGCCAATCGACTGCGCCAGCTTGTGGTGGAGATTGCGGGAGGCGGCCGTGCCACCTCGGCGCTGGTCTGGCTGCATGCGATGTGGCGACATGGTTCCTCGGTGCTGGGTGACCAATTATCATACAAAACCATTTGCCATCGGACTTGGCTTTGGCTAGGACAGGCATTTGCGGCAAACAACCATAAGCGGACGCCGCTGACAACAAGGGAGAACATCAATGTTCAATCGCAGACACTTTATGGCATCGGCCTTCGCCGTATCCGTCGTCCTAGCGGCAGGACCGGCACTGGCCCAGGACAAGGGCACCGTCGGTATTTCGATGCCGACCAAGTCTTCCACTCGCTGGATTTCGGATGGCGAGAGCATGGTCAAGGAATTCACCGCGCTGGGCTATGGCACCGACCTGCAATACGGCGAAGACGACATTCCGAACCAGCTGGCGCAGATTGAGAATATGGTGACCAAGGGCGCAAAGGTCCTGATCATCGCGGCCATCGACGGCTCGACCCTGTCGGACATCCTCAAGAAAGCCAAGGAAGCTGGCGTCAAGGTGTTCGCCTATGACCGCCTGATTACCAAGACCGGAGACGTCGACTACTACACGACTTTCGACAACTTCGGCGTGGGCGTCCTTCAGGCAACTTCGCTGGTCGCTGGCCTTAAGGAGCGTTTCGGTTCGGTGAAGCCGTGGAACGTCGAACTGTTCGGCGGTTCGCCGGACGACACCAACGCCTTCTACTTCTACGACGGTGCCATGAGCGTTTTGCAGCCGATGATCGACGCTGGCGAAATTGCCATCGTTTCCGGCCAGATGGGCATGGACAAGGTCGGCACGCTGCGCTGGGACGGGGCTGTTGCCCAAGCCCGCATGGATAACCTGCTGTCGGCCAATTACACCGACAAGAAGGTGCATGGCGTTCTCGCTCCCTACGATGGCTTGTCGCGCGGCATCATCTCGTCGCTCAAAGGCGTTGGTTATGCACCGGGCGCTGAAATGCCGATCGTGACCGGCCAGGACGCCGAAGTGCCGTCGGTGAAAGCCATGATGGCCGGCGAGCAGTATTCGACGGTGTTCAAGGACACCCGCGAACTTGCCAAGACGACGGCCAAGATGGTCGATGCCGTGATGCAAGGCAAAGAGCCCGAAATCAACGACACAAAGACCTACAATAACGAAGTGAAGGTCGTTCCTTCCTACCTGCTGACGCCGTATTCGGTCGGCAAGGACGATATCACCAAGATGCTGGTCGACTCGGGCTACATCAAGGCCGAAGAGCTGCAGTAACTCCACAGCGGCGGGCGGGTTTCGCAAGTTCGCTTGCGGGTCCCGCCCGTTTTCGTGATAACCTGTCGATCAAGAAGGTGGCAGACAAGCCGCTCGCGTTGCCTGTGTTTCATCGAGGGGAACGATGCAGCCCATTCTGGAAATGCGACATATCACCAAGACGTTTCCGGGCGTCAAAGCGCTGACGGACGTCAACCTTGCCGTTATGCCGGCCGAGATCCACGCCGTGGTGGGCGAGAATGGCGCCGGTAAGTCGACGCTGATGAAGGTTCTTTCCGGCGTCTTTCCCCACGGCACATACGACGGCGACATCCTGTTCGAGGGCCAATCCCGGCAGTTCGGCAAAATCGCCGACAGCGAAGTTTCTGGCATCATCATCATTCATCAGGAGCTTGCCCTGGTGCCATTGCTTTCAATTGCCGAAAACATTTTTCTTGGCCACGAAACCGCGAAGAACGGCGTCATCGACTGGTTCAAGGCTTTTTCCCGCACCGTGGAGCTGCTCAAGAAAGTCGGCCTCAAGGAACATCCCAATACACTGATCACCAATCTCGGCACCGGCAAACAACAACTTGTCGAGATTGCCAAGGCGCTGAACAAGAAGGTGAAGCTTCTCATTCTCGATGAGCCCACGTCGAGCCTCAACGAAACCGACTCCAACGCTCTGCTGGCTCTGTTGCAGGAATTCAAGGCGCAGGGCATCTCGTCGATCCTCATCACCCACAAGCTTAACGAAGTGATGAAGGTCGCCGACCGCATTACAGTGATACGCGACGGCAAGACGGTGGACACGCTCGACACAAAAACGGCGAAGGTGAGCGAGGACCGCATCATCAAGGCCATGGTGGGCCGCGAACTGACCGACCGCTATCCGCAGCGCCAGGCGAAAATCGGCGCGCCCATTTTCGAAGTGAAGAACTGGAACGTTTTTCATCCCCTCCACGCTGAGCGGCAGATGATCAAGAATGTGAACCTGGTGGCGCGGGCGGGCGAGGTCGTCGGCATCGCCGGGTTGATGGGGGCAGGGCGCACCGAGCTTGCCATGTCGGTGTTCGGCCGCGCCTACGGCCAGAAGATTTCCGGCGAAGTGCTGGTCCACGGCAAACATGCCGATGTCGGCACCATTCCCAAGGCGATGGAGGCAGGCCTCGCCTATGTAACCGAGGATCGCAAGACTTATGGCCTGGTGCTCATCGATCACATCAAGCACAATGTGACTCTGGCCAATCTCGAAGGAGTTTCGAACCGCACGGTGATTGACGAGCTCAAGGAACTTTCGGTTGCCAACAAGTATCGCAAGGATCTCGCTATCCGCTGTTCCGGGGTGTTCCAGACGACTGTGAACCTGTCGGGCGGGAACCAGCAGAAGGTGGTGTTGTCGAAGTGGCTGTTCGCGGGCCCCGATGTGCTCATCCTCGATGAGCCGACGCGCGGCATCGATGTCGGCGCCAAATATGAAATCTACGGGATCATCAATGGCCTCGCTGAGCAGGGCAAGGCGATTATCGTGATCTCTTCGGAGATGCAGGAACTTCTGGGCATTTCCGACCGCATCTATGTAATGAACGACGGCCGTTTCGTGGCCGAGATGCCGGCCAAGGAAGCCACGCAAGAGAAGATCATGCGGGCCATCATGAAATCGTGGGACAACTGACATGACCGACACGGCAACCGAAGTTCAGGCGAAGCCCGACATTCTGCGCTTCATCAAGGCCAATGTGCGCGACTATGCGCTGCTGCTGTCGCTGCTCGCCATCATGGTGTTCTTCCAATTCGCCACCGACGGCACGCTGTTCCGGCCGGTCAACATGACCAACATCCTGCTGCAGAACAGCTACATCGTCATCATGGCGCTGGGCATGCTGCTGATTATCGTCGCGGGGCACATCGATCTGTCGGTCGGCTCGGTGTCGGGCTTCGTCGGCGCGGTTGCGGCGGTGATGATGGTGACGATGAAGATTGATACCTCGCTGTCAGTGATTGCCTGCCTCATTGTGGGTGCGGCCATTGGCGCGGTGCAGGGCTATTTCGTCGCCTACTACAAGATCCCGGCGTTTATCGTGACGCTGGCGGGAATGCTGATTTTCAAGGGACTGGCGCTCACCGTGCTGGGTGGGGCATCGGTCGGGCCGTTCCCCAAGGAATTCCAGCTATTGAGCTCCGGCTATATTCCCGATCTGGTTGATATGCAGGCCTTTGGCGGGCCGTTCAACATGCTGGCCTTGCTGATCGGCATTCTGGTCACCGCCATTATCATCTATTTCAATTATCGCGAGCGGCTGAACCAGCAGGCCCATGGCCTGGCCGAAGAACCGGACATCATATTCTACGGCCGCAATGTGCTGATCGCCGTGGCTTTCGTTGGCTTTGCCTTCCTGATGGCGCGCTACAAGGGCCTGCCCAACGTGCTGATCGTGATGTTCGCGCTGATCGCGACGTTCGTGTTCCTGACGACGCGCACCACTTTCGGCCGCCGCGTCTATGCGATGGGTGGCAACGAGAAGGCGGCAAAGCTCTCAGGGATAAACACCGAGCGGCTGACGTTCCTGATCTTCACGCTGATGGGGGCCCTTGCCGCTCTCGCCGGGCTCATTTTCGCCGCCCGCCTCAATGTGGCGACCCCCAAGGCCGGCAGCGGCTTCGAGCTCGACGTGATTGCCGCCTGCTTTATTGGCGGAGCGGCGACAACCGGCGGCGTCGGCAAAGTGATTGGCGCGGTGATCGGCGCCTTCATCATGGGCGTGATGAACAACGGCATGTCGATCATGGGTGTCGGCATCGACTGGCAGCAGGTGATCAAGGGTGCGGTGCTGATGCTCGCGGTGTTTCTTGACGTCTATTACAAGAACAAGGCGAGGTGAGGAGCATTTCCGGCGCGGGGCCCGCTGCTCCGCAGCTCCCGCGCGTTCGGATCGCGGGGAAGCTCCACTGGAGCTTTGCATAGAGCGCGCTCCTCACCCCAAAAATGGGTGGAGCCAGCACAGGGTGGGACTGTGCTGGCTCCGAAAGCCCGGCCTGGTGGGGGATGGGGTGGGGACGCCGGCCGGGCCTAACTTAATTCCCCTTGGTCTTCTTAGTTCTTCACTTGGCCCGATGTGACGCGGGCAGTGAGGGTCTTTTCTTTCGCCAGCGCCACCCAGACCTTGGGGTCTTGTTTCGACTGGCGCTTCAGAAACGTGTAGCTCGTGTCGGTCCAGCGCAGGACATCGTCACGGCGGTTGTCGAGAACGTAGTCGCCGGCGTCGGTCGAGACCGACAGGATGGCGTGGCCTTCGTTCTTTTCGTCGAGCACCACGGTGATCAGCAGCGCCGATGCCGGGAAGCCCAGATTTCTCAAGAAACCGCTTCTTGAGCAGAACATAATCCTCGCAGTCGCCTGCGTCGGCCGGGTAGGCCCAGAATTCGGGCTGGCCGTAGAGGTCGTCATCGGAGACCGGTGCGATCTTGCCATTCACGTAGCTGTTGACCTGGTAGAGCAGGTTCCAGCGGTCCGGTGACATGGCGGCCTTGGCGTTGGCGCGGCCCGCGGTTTGGCAATCCTGGGGATTGCGCCCGCAAAAATTCACATATCCGATCGGCGGCAAGGCCCTCCCGTATTCGGTTACAAACTTCGTCTTCTTCGCGGCTCCCGAGCTTTCCGGATTTTCGCTGGCCGAAGCCCCCGACAATCCGACGATCGCTCCCAGAAGAGCCGCCCCCACAGCGGTCTTGATCTTCATGTTTAACGCCCCATCCGTTTTCTTATTGTGGCCAGACTAGCCAACAGGCTTTGAGATGGAGTTCAGGCGGGACCCGCAAGTTTCAGCAAATACAAGACAAATTCTTTACCATGCGAGGAGGGAAGGGGCTTTGGCGCATGGTGAATGAGGGGTTGATTATAGCGGGAAGCCCTGTTAATCAGCCGCCACTTCGCGATTGGCGTGCGGCCATGGCGGAATTGGTAGACGCACTAGCTTGAGGTGCTAGCGGGTAACACCGTGGAGGTTCGAGTCCTCTTGGCCGCACCAGTCTTCGCCCTTTGGGCTACGCCTGGCGCAGCCAGGCCGGAGAGCAAAGGGCCAAGACTGTCCGGCGAAGCGCAGCGAAGACGGACCAAAAACCGGGCAAAGTTGATGTACCACGTCTACATCATTCGCAGTATTTCCGAGCCTTCTCAAACCTATATTGGCGCAACTGAGGATCTCCGGCAACGAATGGCCGACCATAATGCTGGCCATTCCAAACACACGTCCAAGTTCATGCCTTGGGCACTGGAGTGCTACACAAGCTTTCCAGACAAGCAGCGCGCGTATGATTTTGAAACCTATCTGAAATCCCACTCCGGCAGAGCTTTTGCGGCAAAGCGGTTGATGCGAACGCCAGCTATTGGCAATTTGAGCGAACCGGAATAGCTAGGAACCCAGTGGGCGTGGCGGAATGGTAGACGCAACGGACTTAAAATCCGTTGGGAGCAATCCCGTGTGGGTTCGAGTCCCACCGCCCGCACCAGGGCAGCGGCCGCCGGGCCGGGAATTTGCGAAGTTCGCGGAAAAATTCCGAAATGCGGGTGACTGCGGACATAGGAAATGTTTCACGTGAAACATCGGCGGTGACGGGCGCTTAGGGCTTCTACTGGCCCGATCTGGTGCATCAATTCGCGCCGAAACGCAATGATTTTGCAATCGAAAACGAATGAATTCGGATAGCTTTTGAAGCCGGATTATTGGGAAATCCGGCCTATTTCGGTGACAGTGCACGTAACTCACCAGGGGCCTTGGGTTTTGGGCCGCGGCGGGCGGGCTGCAGCGTCCGTCCGGTTTTCTTTTCGATGCGGGCCATGAAGGTTTTGGAGCCAAGCGGGCGGCCGATGGTTTCGTCGTCACGGATAAGGCCCTCGGACTCGGCGGAGAGGAGGCTGGCAATATCGGGGAAGCGGCTGAGCATCGGCGCGGTGTCGGTGAGGCCGTCGGCCATGCCCTTGAGATAGGCGGCGGCACTCGACCATGGCCATTTGGCCGGCGATTTGGCGAGGCCCGCCTTGACCGGGTTCAGGAGGATGTAGCGGAAGGCGGCGGCGAGGTGGTTCTCGTCCATCACCGCGGCGCCGTAGCGGCCCTGCCAGAAATGCCCGGTGCGGCGGCGCCTGGCATTCATGGCGCCGGCATAGTGGCGGTGGACGGGGGCGAGGGCGGCGCGCAGGCCATCCTCGCTCGACGGCACGAGGATGGCGTGGAGGTGATTGGGCATCAGCGCGAAAGCCAGGCATTTGACGCGCGCCACGGCGCAGCTATCGGCGAGCAGCGCCATGTAGAGCTCGTAGTCGGCATCGGTGAAAAACACTTTCTGTCCGCCATTGCCGCGCTGGGTGACGTGGTGCGGCAGGCCAGGAACGACGAGACGGGCGATGCGGGCCATGGGGTGGAACTCCGGTGGCGGTTGGGGTAGGGTGCGCGGGGAGGCTAGCATGGATTTGAGATTTGTGCACTGTCACCGTAATTCTGTCATGGTTTGAGATTTGTGCACTGTCACCGTAATTTCGCGGCCGACCAAGACTTCGATTCCAAAAACCCAGAGAATGTACAAGAAATCGGCAATGGCGGAAGGCGTGGAACTCCTCCAAATGGTGATACTGATAGTCGTAAGGCCCGACAGTTCTGACGGGCGGCCAACGCTTGATATACAGCACGATAGATGACACTG
Source organism: uncultured Alphaproteobacteria bacterium (assembly GCA_963775095.1). Taxonomy (GTDB): domain Bacteria; phylum Pseudomonadota; class Alphaproteobacteria; order Rhizobiales; family Aestuariivirgaceae; genus Aestuariivirga. The sequence continues at coordinate 100,588 of CAVZHN010000015.1, read as the reverse complement.
ACAAAGTTAGGCACAATGCCGTGAAGAAATATACTCCACTCCCGGCTCAGAAGTGTTTCTTCGGTACAACCCAGTTGACTTACATCCATGAGGAACTTGGAATTCTGACCATCACTGTTAGTGATGAAGCTCCTTCAAGCTTGGCAGATTGTTTTTGATAGATTTCGGGTCTTTCGCAGGCTTTTTGAAGGTGACGCTCTAGGTCTCTGGGCGAGATGGCTCAGCTTGGTCCAACAACATCGAACTCTTTGATGAGGTTGAGGCATCCGATTTCCTTACATGGTTTTTTGAAGAGTGTATTGGGCAGTCAACGGACTTCCGTCCACCGCTCAAGCACTACTTGATTGCTACGATTGATGACTTCGTCGACAGTGCTGTCTTCCTATCTGCCAGAGGTTCATCGATCAACACTAGGAGTTACGGTGACAGTGCACAAATTAGAAGATTAGGTTACGGTGACAGTGCACAAATTAGAAGATTGAAGATGCTGAACACGGCTATTCGTCAAGAGTGTGTGCATCTTCACCGCAATTCGGAATTTTGTGCACTGTCACCGTAATTCTACGATTGATGACTTCGTCGAAGTGCTGTCTTCCTATCCGCCAGAGGTTCGTCGATCAACACTAGGAGTTACGGTGACAGTGCACAAATTAGAAGATTGAAGATGCTGAACACGGCTATTCGTCAAGAGTGTGTGCATCTTCACCGCAATTCGGAATTTTGTGCACTGTCACCGTAATTCTGTCACCGTAATTCGGAATTTTGTGCACTGTCACCGTAATTCATGACAACCACTGTAACCGGATTTGCGTGTCTCAGTTATGGGGTGCAGTCCAGCACTGTCATGTCTGGACGGCGCCCTGTTGGCAAGGGGGTTTGATTTGCGATTGCTGATGCGGTTGGCGCGGGTGCGGTCATGTCTCCGGCCTGTGTTGCAGTCTGGAATGATGACTGCTGGCCCTGATGCGGTTCGCATCCACCAGTCCCAATCACCGTATCGCGCTCTTCATTCGCCTGACAGTGCAACGGGTTTTCCGGCTGGTGGCGTGACTTGCGCCTTCGTCTCACATCATCGCGTTCTTCACCCTGCCAATCCTGTTGCTGATCTGCCTGCTGTTCAAGCGGGTGTTGCGGCGTGAGCGCGATCGTAGCTTTCGCCTCGCGCCATGATGGCCCAGGCAATGCGCGCCATCTTGTTGGCGAGTGCCACGGCGACGAGTTTGAACGGCTTCTTGCCGAGAAGCCCGCGCGCCCAATCAGCCAGTACGCTTTGCGTTTTGCCGGATTTGATGCGGTACAGCGCGGCGTGCGCGCCCACCACCAGCAGGCGCCGCAAATCGCGATTGCCCATTTTCGATATCTTGCCAAGCCGCGCTTTGCCGCCCGTCGAATGTTGCCTCGGTACAAGGCCGAGCCATGCGGCGAACTCGCGCCCGCCCTTGAACGCGGCGGCATCATCAACCGTGGCCGCGAGCACCGTGGCGATCAGCGTTCCGATTCCGGGAACGGTGGCCAGCCTCTGGCTCACAGGATCGGCGCGGTGCAGCTTGAGGATCGCCTTGTCGAGAACGGCGATTTCATCATTGAGCGCGAACAGCGCGGCCACCAGCGGACGCAATGCCGCACCCATCGCTTCAGGCAGGGCCCGCGCCTTGTCTTCGTGCATCACATGATCGACAAGACTCCGAACTTCATGCGGGCCTTTCGGCACCACGACTCCGATCTCGCCGAAGTGGCCCCGCAGCGCGTTGAGCAGCTGGGTGCGCTGGCCGATCAGCAGGTCGCGCGACTTGAACAGCATCAGGATGCTTTGCCGCTCCAGGCTCTTGACCGCCACAAAGCGCATCTCCGGCTCCTTGACCGCCCGGGCAATCGCCTGGGCATCGGCCGCGTCGTTCTTCTGCCGTGGCAGGAACGCCTTCACCCGCTGCGCCGGGACGAGCTTCACGTCATGGCCGAGCTTGGCGATCTCGCGCCCCCAGTGATGCGCCGAGGCACACGCCTCAATGCCAACCCGGCAGGGTTCAAGACAAGCGAAAAAGCCCAAGACCTGCCCCCGCCTCAGGCCCTTCTTCAAAACCGTCCTGCCTTCCACGTCAAATCCGTGAATGGCAAAACTGCTCTTTGCGATATCAAGCCCGATGGTGCTAATCTGCGTCATGGTGGATGGCTCCTCAGTTGGTTGCTTCAACGGAACCATCTTGGCACACTTGATGCCGTATCACCTGCTCAGCAGGCGGGCGCCGTCCACCACATCACCGTAATTCCGTAATTCGTGATTCCGTAATTCATCGTCAGACATTGAAACACTTGGTAACTTCAACATCGTGGGCTATCTGATCACGCCCTCTGGGAGCCTGATTTCTTGCAATCCCAATGACCCCAAAGGTGACGGCCCGTTAGAAGAGTAGTGAGAGAACCATGGGAAGTCGTACCCTGTTTCTGGCAATGCAGATTACATTTCTGGCATCTGGCATTTCACATGCCAGTCCCAATCATTGTTTGCCTGATGACGGCAAGTTCGTTGCTCTCGCTCGGTTGGAACTTCAATCGAAAGTCCTTCACGCTACCAAATACTGTGTCCTTCGAGTGTTTAGTATTAGGTATCCTGTCATGACGGTTATCTTCGGGCATCGAACCGAAGAGATGATGGCAGATGGCAGGCTTTACTATGAAGTCAGCATCAATTGGGTGAACGGAAAAACAGTTCGTTCTCACTATTCCCGATGAATTAGCCATCCTATCTCAACCGCATTATGTGGGGATGGGGTTACGGTGACTGTGAATGAAATAGAGTGCCGACGCCGAGCAAACCTTGAGGTGAAATCGTTCGCGCACTGTTGCCGTAACTCCAGATGGTCACGCCTTGGCTTTGGTGTAGTCCGGTCCAATGGATGTCGGCAGGCCGTCGGCTAGCTTCAGCCATGGCAGCTTCTCCTCAATGGCAACGTGGAGGGTTGGGGCGAAATTTTCCGGTTCTTCCATTGCCGCCGCGTACAGATGCATGATGCCCGACATTTTTTTCGAGCGGAATGAAATCGGCGTGCCGCAGTTTTCGCAGAATGTTCGCTCCACACCGGGTGAAGAGTTGAAGACCTTGGGTGTTTTGCCTGTCCATCTCCAATGGCCGTCGGACACGCCGATGTAGGTTGTCATCGGGGCGGAGCACTGCCGCCGGCAGCTTTCGCAATGGCAGGTCACACAGGCGAGTATCGGGCTATCGACTTCGAAAGTGATTGCGCCACACAAGCAATGGCCACGCATCATAGACCTCCACAGTGAGCCCGACAGTTTCCGGGGATGATCGGTAGGAGTCGCAGCCAAATGCGCAGTGAAAGTGAGCAGCGGCGACAAAATTGGCGTTCGGGGTCTGCTTGGCTAGAATGACAAGGATTGGTATGGGGTGCCATGGACACGCCGCCCGCCATGACCATCAGCCGCCTCATTGCCGGGTCGCCGGAGCACAGGGTCTGCGCGGGGTGGAGATATGACGCTTTTTTGAAAGACTATGGGCTTTCGGAAGTGGACAGCTTCCAGCAGTTGCAGCATCTGGCTACACAGGGCGATGGATTAGAAGTGGCGCTGGTGGCGCACGTTAATGGGGCGCTGGCGGGGATTTGCCTTCTGGTTCGCGAAGAAATCGATGCGTTGCATGCGGTTTCGCCGTGGCTTGCCAGCCTGTTCGTGGCGCCGGAGTTCCGCCTCCACGGGGTGGGGCGGGCGCTGGTTGCGGCGATCGAGGCCCATGCGGCGGCCAAGGGTGTTGGCACGCTCTATCTCTACACGAGTGCCGCGGAACAGTTCTATCTGCGGTGCGGATGGCGGACTGTCGAACGGTTCAGCGATGCCAGCGGCCCGGCGGTTCTGATGGCCGGGGCCTGCGCCTAGGGCGGCGGTGGCGGGGGAATTCGATATCGGCTATGGCAGGGCGCGAGCCCCGGGCGTAGACCGCGGCAGCGACCGCAACCCGCGACAGATTTGACGGAATTGACGATGAAGTTTGTTTTTGATCTCGATGGCACAGTGACGCGGGCCGAAACCTTGCCAATCATGGCCAAGCATTGCGGGCTGGAAGCGGAGATCAACGACCTCACGGCCAAGACGGTTCAGGGAAATATTCCGTTCATCGAAAGCTTCATCCAGCGGGTCGGCATTCTGGGCCGGCACAGCGTGGCGGGCATGAACAGCTTGTTGTCGGAGGTGGAGCTGTTTCCGGAGGTGGTTAAATTCATTGGCGAACATGCCGCGGATTGCGTTATCGCCACGGGCAATCTTGATGCCTGGGTCGAGAAATTGTGCCAACGCCTGCCGTGCCGGGTTTGCACGTCCGACGCCATTGTCGACGGCGACAGGGTGGTCAAGATTGGGAATATTCTCAGGAAAGAGGACGTGGTGCGCGCGTTGCAGGCCGAGGGCGAGACGGTGGTGTTCATCGGCGACGGCAACAACGATGCCGAAGCCATGCGGACAGCCGACTATGCGGTGGCCTCGGGCCTGGTTCACTGGCCGGCGCGGTCGGTGATGGATGTTTCGGATTTCGCGGTGTTCGACGAGACGGCACTGGTGCGGCTGTTGCGGTCGATGAGCGAAGGTCAGGGCGGCGATGGCCAAAGCACGGTGGTCTTGGCGTGCGCCGGGTTCGGCTCGCGGCTCGGCCTCAACTCCACCAAGGCGCTTATCAATTTCGAGGGCAGGCCGCACATTCAATGGCAGCTGCAGGGATTTGCCGGCATTGACGATGTGCGGGTGGTGGTGGGCTTTCAGGCCAGCAAGGTGATCGAAGCCGCACTTGAAGCCCGCCGCGACCTGATTTTCGCACTCAACCACGATTATTTTTCGACGGGCACCGGCCAGAGCCTGTTTCTCGGCGCGCGCTTCGCACATGAATTTGTGATCGCCTGGGATGGCGACCTGATTGTACATCGCGACGACATGGAGAGGTGCCTGAATACACCGGGCGAATATCTCGGGGTGAGCAAGGCGGTTTCCGACGACACGGTGTTTGTGGCGCTGAGTGCCGATGAAACGCAGGTGACGGCGTTCAGCCGAACACTGCGGACAGCTTACGAATGGTCGGGGCCGGCGAAGCTCAGGCAGAGCGAGATACGCAACGTCCGCGGCAATGTGTTCGATGGGCTGATCGAAAGGCTGCCGCTGCCGGCCAATGTGATCAGGGCCTTCGACATCGATACGCCAAACGACTACACTTATGCCAAAGAGCATTTCAGGAGCTACTTCCTTGGGGAATGAGAAGATCCGGCCGTACTACGACAGACTGGCGGGCAAGATTTCAAGCGCCATTGAAACGCGCAACAAGGCGCCGGATTTCAGCAGATATGACGTGGCTTACATGCAGCCTTTCATGAACCCTGGCCACGATCTTCTCGACCTGGGGGCGGGCAGCGGGCTTTTGCTCAATCACATCAGCCACGGCTTTCGCAAGGTGACGGCGGTGGAACTCTATCCGGAGTTCTCGCGGTTCATCACCAGGGCAGCGCACATCGCGGTGGTGAATTGCGACATTCTCTCCTTCGACAGCGATGACCGGTTCGACGTCGTCACCCTGTTCGGGGTCATGAATTTTTTCGGGCGCGACGAGGCGGCGGCGATCTATGGCAAGGCGTTCAGGTTGCTCCGGCCGGGCGGGCAGCTGGTGGTCAAGAACCAGATGGGAGTTGGCGATGACGTGGTGGTCGACCGTTTTTCCGAGGAATTGCAGCAGCATTATTATTCGGAGTACCGCAGTGCCGCGCACGAGGGCAGGCTGATGGGCGAAGCGGGCTTCGAGGTGGTGCGCGAGGACGACATTTACCCCGCGGAGTTCAACCGGTGGCCGGATACCCGTTTCACGGCAATCGTCGCCCGGAAGCCGCACTAGCAGGAGGCCGGCATGGCGGGTGATGGCGCCGAAAACAAACTGACACCGCTCGACAAGGACTATGCGCCGGTGCCGGTGGAGCGGCTGTTTTCGTCGCTGTGCGCGGTGAAGGACATATTCGAGGCCATCAAGGTGCCTTATGTGCTGTCGGGTGGCACGCTGCTGGGGGCGGTGCGGGAAGGAGACCTGATCGCCGGAGACACCGACTGGGATATCGAGATTCTCGAGACACATGCCGGGATCATCCTGGAAAACGCGGCGATGTTCGAGGCGCGGGGCATGCGCCTGGAGTTTCCGACGACATTGGAACTGGTTTCGCTCAGCGACGGCCGCACGCCGGTCAGGGTGACCGGCTGCGAGATTATCAAGGTGCATGATCCGGCATTGGGCTTTCTCGGCGACCTGTTCGTGCAGACGCTGTTCAGCGACGGCATTCTGCGGCGCATCAACCGGGCGGCGGGCGCCTACTTCAATCCGAAGATGGCATTCGCCTACTGGTTCTTCGAAAACGCCACCACGTGCCGGATTCGCGGACAGGCGTTTCGCTGCCCGGCGGAGCCGGAGCTGATGCTGGAGCGCATTTATGGGCCGAACTGGCGCATTCCGCTGAGCCGCCATACCAGTGTTACGGGGCTCAACCACGCGGGGGCGGTTGTCAACGCGCGGGTCGAGGCTTACTCGCGGCACGCCATGATGCAGGGGTGGGTGCCGCGCTATGCCGATGCGCCGGCGTGGCCGCATCCGGTGAGCTGCACCTATGCCGGAAGTTCCGCCTGGTGGATCGCGGCGCACGAGCATCCGGAAATTGATCCGGAGCTCGTTGCAAAGGTCAGCGGGCTGCCACTCGACCAGCGCAATGCCGCCATGGTGCTGATCCTGCGGGCCGAAATCACCCGCCTGAAAGCCAGGGTGCGCGGAAGCCAGCGGAAAAGGAAGGCACTGAAGCGGAGGCTGACCGCCAAGCGGAACGCTCTTAAGCCGAGGGGCAAGATCGGAATGCTGCTGCGGCGTATCGAGATCTGGCTTTCGGGTGGTGGCAGGCCTTAGCGGGGCTTATGGATTTGTTATGCGCGGCAGATTAACCTGCTGCCCACAGGGTGAATTGGGTTTGTGGCTTTGAAGAGTGAAAAACCGCGGGCGCGGCGGCTCAGCGAGATAGTGAAATCCCTCGAGGGGCGGACCGACCTGACCATCGGCGCGTTGACCGAGGCGTTCGGCGAGCGGGCGGTGGGGGCGCTGATGTTCGTGTTCGCGGTGCCCAATGCCATTCCGACACCGCCGGGAACCTCGGCGGTTCTTGGCTTGCCGCTGCTGTTTCTGACATTCCAGCTGATGATTGGCCGCGACACGCTGTGGCTGCCGCAACGGATACGTGACCGGGCGATCAGTGCGGCGTTGATTTCGAGTTTCATCAACCGGGCGGGCCCCTATCTTGAGCGCTTCGAAAAGGTGCTGCGGCCGCGGCTGTCGCTGCTGGTTCACAATAATCTGGCAGAGCGGGCGATGGGGCTGGTGACATTCTGCCTGGCGATCATCCTGTTCCTGCCAATCCCGTTCGGCAACATGGTGCCGGCGGCGGCGATTGCCGTTCTGGCCCTGGGCCTGGCGGAGCGTGACGGGGCGGCGGCGGTTTTCGGCTATGCTCTGGCCGGGGCCAGCGTGTTTGTGCTGGCGCTGATTTCATCCGCCCTCTATGCGGCGGCGAAAGTGTTCTTTTCCACGCTCTTTGGGCTGTAGCCGCCCAACGGGCTTAGGCGCAAGCGAGAGCGATGATGGCGGAACCAGCGACGGCACCAAATATCCGCGACGAGTGGGGCGGGGTTTCACAGGAGTTCCTGGAAACAGTGCGCGGCGCCCTGCAGCAGCCGGATTTCAAACAGGCCCGTGGCCTGACCCGCGAGCTTCATGCCGCCGACCTTGCCGATCTTATCGAGGCGCTTGAAGATGGCGAACGGGCCGGGCTGATTTCAGCGCTGGGCCGGGGCTTCGACGTGGAGGCCCTCGCCGAACTCGACGAAGCGGTGCGTGACCAGTTGATGGCGGCGCTGCCCAACGACGTCATCGCCTCGGCGATCAAGAAGCTCGATACCGACGACGCGCTGTACTTGATCGAGGACCTCAAGGACGACGACCAGAAGGACATTCTGGCCAAGGTTTCCAAGGAGGACCGGGCGGCGCTGGCGCGGGGCCTCGACTATCCCGATTACACGGCGGGCCGCCTGATGAAGACGGAGTTCGTGGCGGTGCCGCAGTTCTGGACGGTGGGCAAGACCATCGACCACATGCGGACCGATCGCGGCCTGCCCGACAATTTCGTGGAAATCTATGTTGTCGATCCCGGCTTTCACCTCGCCGGCAATGTGCAGTTGTCGCGGCTGTTACGCAGCCAGCGCGACAAGAAGATCGCCGACATCATGGAAGACGAACAGACGGTGTTCAAGACCCTCGATGAGCAGGGCGATGTTGCCTACAAGTTCGAGCAGTACAATCTGGTTTCGGCGGCGGTGACCGACACCGAAGGGCGCCTCGTCGGCATGCTGATGGTCGATGACATTGTCGACGTCATTCAGGAAGAGGCGGAAGAAGACATTCTGCATCTGGGTGGGGTTGGCTCGGGCGAATCGATTTCGGCCAACGTGGTGGAGACCACGCAATCGCGCTTCACGTGGCTGCTGATCAATCTGGCGACGGCGATGCTGGCGTCGTGGATCATCTCGCTGTTCGGGGCATCACTCGAGAAGGTTGTGGCGCTGGCGATTCTCATGCCGATCGTCGCCTCGCAAGGCGGCAATTCGGCAACGCAGACAATGACCGTGGTGGTGCGGGCGCTGGCGACGCGCAGCCTGGGACCCGGCAATTTCTGGCGGGTGACCGGGCGCGAGTGCGCGGTGGGGCTGGTGAACGGCCTGGTGTTCGCAACATTGGTCGGGAGTTTTGCGTGGTGGTGGTTCGGTTCAAGCGATATCGGGGCGGTGATTGCCGTGGCCATGACGATTACCCTGGTGGCCGGAGCCTTGGGCGGCATTCTCATTCCCATGGCGCTCGACTATGCGGGGGTTGATCCCGCTGTTTCATCCGGGCCGTTCGTGACGACGGTGACCGATGTCGTGGGGTTCGGCGTTTTCCTGGGACTGGCGACGTGGTGGCTGCTGTGATCCGTGTGCGGAGCGTTGAGAAACACAATTAAGATCAACAGGTGATTTACGACTGGTTAGGCATGCGGACACCTTGTTTTCGCTGGATGCGAAATCCGTTGATGTGGTGAATTGCTAAAATTGCGTTAGCTGCCTTAAGCGCGCTTTTGGCCCCCTGCATGTAGACCTGCGCGGCTAGGAAATTTTCGCAGGGCCGCATGTTTCAGACGTTACGCACACTCACCACTGTTGCCGTCCTGGCATGTTCGCCGCTGGCGTTTGCAGAGGCCGGGCTGGCCGACCAGTTGTTTAAGGCCGCAAACAAATCGGTTGCGGCGAAACTCAAGGCGGACGCAACTGTCATGCGGCAGCAGTTGGTGGCGATCAACGGCAGCCTGCTGTCCCGCCTGACGGCGGCGGGCAGCAGGACTTCGGGAACGGCGATCAGCAGGCTTGATGTCGGGCTGTTCGATGGCCGGGTGGCTTCGCTGGCGCTGACCGGCAGCACGCGCAACGGCGACGGCACGGTTGTGTGGAACGCGACGACGGATGGCGACGGCTATGCGGCGCTGTCGATTGCCGGCGGCAGGATTGTCGGGGTCATCGAATCAGGCGGCAAGACCTATCTGATCGACCCCGCCGATGGCGGCGATCATGTGCTGCGGGAAATCAAGCCTTCGGCCTTCAAGCGCGACAAGCATATCAAGCGGCCGGCGGTGAGCGGGCTTCCGTCAACGGCTGCCGCCGAAGTTCTCGCCGAAGCGCGGAGCACGACCACTTTTGTGGATCTGCTCGTTGCCTATACCGCCGATGCCGAGGCGCATCTGACTTCCGGAGGCGCCACGATGGCGCAGGTCGCCGACCGCGACATCGCCGTCGTCAACCGCGGCATGGCGGCCAGCGGCATTCCGATCACCATCCGGCGGGCGGGCCTCAAGGCGGTGAGCGCCACCTACAACGAAAACACGGCCGATCCGGTGAAACCGCTCTACGATGTGACGAGCGGAAACAACGCCAACTTTCCGGCGATCCGCAACGAGCGCAATGCCGTGGCGGCTGATATGGTGACGCTCTATGTCTTGCAGCGGCCGCAGACCTATTGCGGCGTTGCCTGGGTGAACGCTCCGACACCGCTTCCGCAATATGGCTTTGCGGTTGTCGACGCGGCTTGCGCAGGCTCGGTGGTGCTGGCCCACGAGCTTGGCCATGCGATGGGTCTCAACCACGACCGCTATGTGACAGACAATCCGACGCGTTCGGTGAACTATGGATACGTGAGTTTGGGCGGTAATTTCCGCGACATCATGTCTTATCCCGACAAGTGCTATGACCGGCTGCGCCGCGACTGCAGCCTGAAGGTGTATTATTCGTCGCCGAACAAGATCATCAATGGCCGGAAGGCCGGACGAAAGGCGACATCGCGGCGCCCGGCCGACGCGACGCGCTGGCTCAGGCGCAAGCGCGACATCATTGCCGGTTTCCGGTAAGCGGCAATTGCGCTGATACGTGAAGTGCCCTATCTGTTCCCGGCGGGGCAGACGGGGACGAATGATGACCAAGCTTGGCAAATTCTTGGCGGGCCTGCTGGCCGCTACAGCACTTGGCGCTGGTGCGGCGGCCGCGGCCAATTCGACGGTGCTTTTCGAGCCGGCACCGGCCAGCCAATCGGGGGCCGACAAGGCACCGTGGATCAATGCGACATCCGTGGTGCGCGAACAGCTGGTGGTGATCAACTCAGCGGTCCTTGCCCAGCAACTGCTGCCGCCAGAAGCGCGGAGCACGGCGAGCCGCGAGGCGGTGTCGCTTTCGCTGCCGGGCGAGATTGTCATTCCGCTGTTTGATGGCGACAGCGCGCGCGTCAGGCGGCGCATGGTGGATGCCACGCTTGATGATGGCCTGACATGGACCGGCGACATTGATGGCGGAGCGGGATTTGCCATTCTGTCGATTGCCGGGGATGCAATTGTTGGCGTGGTGCAGAAGGACCGGCGCAATTACCGGATCCAGCCGGCGGGTGGGGGAGGGCTGCACTTCATCGTTGAACTGGCGCCCTTTGCGCCACCGGTCGATGAGGTGACGATTCCGCCGGGTATCAAGGGCGCTGTGGATGACGGCCGGGAGCCGGACTTGCGGGCCACCACGACAATCAAGATTCTGGCGGCCTTTACGCAACAGTCGCTGACTTATCTGGCGTCGCAAAACACGACGGCGACGCAAGCCGTGGCGCTTGATCTGGCCTATGCCAATGCCGGCCTCGCCAACAGCGGCATTCCCGGCAGGTTCAAGCTGGTGGGGACGAAATCGGTGAGCGGCTCGTTCAATGATCAGGCGCTGGGCAATCCGCGTGCCGATATGTTGCGCTCCCTCAACAAGGTGACTTCGGGCAAGAGCGACAATTTCCGGGCGATACGGCGGAAACGCAACGCCGTAAACGCCGATCTGGTGGCGATGTATGTGATGTCCGATCCGCTGGCGACAACCACCTGCGGCCAGGGCTGGCTGTATCAGGGAACGGCGCAGCCGCAATTCGGTTTCTCGGTGGTCAACGCGCCGTGCATTTTCCCGGCCATTCAGACGCTGGCCCACGAGCTCGGCCATAATCTGGGCGGCGACCATGACCGCTATGTGCTGCTGCCAAACACCTATTCCAACAGCAAGTTCCGCTTTGGGTATGTGAACCTGCAGGGCGCATTCTACGACATCATGGCCTATCCCAACCAGTGCGCCGCCAATTTTATCAACTGCGCGGCCATTCCCAACTATGCCAATCCCAACCGGCTGTACCTGGGATTTCCAACCGGCATTGCCCAAGGGCTGCCGGGGGCGGCCCATGCGGCGCGGACCATCAAGGGGGCGCTCAAGACGGTTGCCGGGTATCAGTAAGGGTAACTCCGAAGGGGTTGCGTTTTAGGGGGATTGCGCCTAGAAGCCCGGGCAATTCCACCTCATTTCATGGAGCAGACGAGCCCTATGGCGCGCGTGACCGTTGAAGACTGCATCGACAAGCTGCCGAACCGCTTCGAACTGGTTCTGCTTTCGGCCCACAGGGCACGCGTTCTGTCGCAAGGGTGCGCCGCTGACGGTTGAGCGCGACAACGACAAGAATCCGGTCGTTGCGCTCCGGGAAATCGCTGACGAGACCATCGTGACCGATGACCTTCGGGAAGAATACATCCATGCCATGCAGAAGCATGTGGAGGTCGACGAGCCGGAAACCTCGGAAGTGCCGCTCATCCAGCAGTCGGGCGACATGGTGATGGTCAACGACGAAGCCACCGCCGACCAGCCGGAAATGGAGCAGATGACCGAGGAAGAGCTGCTGCGCGGCCTCGAAGGCATGCCGCCGGCCGAAAGCCCGGGCAGCCAGCGGAACGGCTACTGATCGCGGTTAATTCGACATTCGTACCCCCACTGTCTGTCTTCCCCGCACTTGTTGCGGGGACCCATGGTACAATATGAATTGACGGTGGAACGGCTTCACGATGGGTTGCCGGGACAAGCCCGGCAATGACAGACGTGAGGAAAGTCGTAAACTACCCCAATGATGCGGCAATACGAATTGGTGGAACGGGTCGTGAAATACGACCCCGACGCGGATGAGGACCTTCTCAACCGGGCCTATGTTTATGCCATGAAGGCCCATGGCAACCAGAAGCGGGCGTCGGGGGAAGCGTATTTCAACCACCCGCTGGAAGTTGCGGCGATCCTCACTGAAATGAAGCTCGACGGGGCGACGATTGCCGCGGCGCTGCTTCATGATACGGTTGAGGACACGGACGCAACCCACCATGAAATCGAGGAAAAATTCGGCAAGGAGGTTGGCAGGCTGGTCGAGGGGCTGACCAAGATCGCCAAGCTCGACCTGGTCACCAAGGAGGCCACGCAGGCGGAAAACCTGCGCAAACTGCTGCTGGCCATGTCCAAGGACGTGCGGGTGCTGCTGGTCAAGCTGGCCGACCGGCTGCACAACATGCGCACACTGCACCACGTGAAGCCGGACAAGCGCACGCGGATTGCCCAGGAGACGATGGACATTTATGCGCCGCTCGCCGGGCGCATGGGCATGCAGGCGGTGCGCGACGAACTTGAGGATATCGCCTTCGAGGTGCTGAGCCCCGAATCGAACAAGATGATCAAGGACCGGCTGCACAAGCTGCATGTCGAATCCGGTGATGTGCTGCGGGAGATCGAGAAATCGCTGGCCACCAAGCTTGCCGAAAATGGCATCACCGCCGAGGTTTATGGCCGCGAGAAGCGGCCCTACTCGATCTGGCGGAAGATGGAGAAGAAACATCTTTCGCTGGGGCAACTTTCCGACATCTTCGGTTTCCGGGTGCTGGTGGGCACGGTTGACCAGTGCTACCGGGCGCTGGGTATTGTGCACCGCACATGGCGGGCGGTTCCCGGCCGGTTCAAGGACTACATCTCAACGGCGAAGCAGAATGATTACCGGTCGCTGCACACCACGGTGATCGGGCCGCATCACATGCGGGTGGAAATGCAGATCCGCACCCGGCTGATGCATGAGATTGCCGAGCGCGGGGTGGCGGCGCATGCGCTCTACAAGGATGCGCCCGATGCCCAGGAAGCGCTGGACGGTTTTCGCGCCCCGGTGGCGGAGAGCAACGCCTATCGCTGGCTGCGGCATCTGGTGGAAATGCTGCAGGAGGGCGAGAGCCCGCGAGAATTCCTGGAGCACACCAAGCTTGAGCTGTTTCACGACCAGGTGTTCTGCTTCACGCCCAAGGGACAGCTTATTGCGCTTCCCAAGGGGGCGACGCCCATCGACTTTGCCTATGCTGTCCATACCTCGGTTGGCGACAGTTGCGTGGGCAGCAAGGTGAACGGCCGGCATGCGCCGCTGGTGACCGAACTCAACAACGGCGACGAGGTGGAAATCATCCGCTCCGAGGCCCAGGTGCCGCCGGCGGCGTGGGAGGGACTGGCGGTGACCGGCAAGGCGCGGGCGGCCATTCGCCGGGCGACGCGGGGCGCGGTGCGCAAGCAGTATGCGGGGCTTGGCAAGGAAATTGTCGAGAAGATGCTGTCGAAACACGAGCGCAAGTTCATCGAGAAGGAAGTGGCCACCGCCATGCCACGGCTGGGGCATGGCAATGTGCAGGACGCGCTGGCGGCGGTGGGCCGCGGCGAACTGGCGGGCAGCGATGTTCTCAAGGCGATGGGCATTGCGGTCGACGAATCCAAGGCGAAAGAGCGCAGCCGCAAGGTTTCGACGAAGAAAGGCGATGCCGCCGACGAGCATTCGATACCGGTGCGCGGTGTGGCGCGATCGGCGGCGCTGCAAATCGCCCCGGAAACCGGAGCGGTGCCGGGGGAGCGCATCGTTGGCATCCTCATGCCTGGCGAGGGCATCCGCATCTATCCGATCTTCGCGCGGGCGCTGGAGCAATTTGACAATCAGCCGGACCGCTGGGTGGACCTGGCGTGGGATACGGCGGCCGCCGACCAGAGCTTTCCGGCGCGCATCAGGGTTACCATTCTCAACGAGGTGGGTTCGCTGGCGGCGGTGGCCCAGACGATCAGCGACGGCGGCGGTAACATCGATGCGCTGTCGATGGTGGCGCGGGCCGGCGCCAAGGATTTCTTCGATCTCGACATCACGGTCGAAGTCCACGACGTCAAACACTTGAATGACATTATGGCCGGGCTCAGGGCGAAATCGCCGGTGAGTTCGGTTGAACGGATGGCGGGGTAGGGCGATGACACAGGAACAGGTGCTCGATGAATTCCGGGCGGCGGGGGCGCTGCTTGAGGGGCATTTCATCTTGTCTTCGGGATTGCATTCCAGCCGCTATCTGCAATGCGCGCGGGTGCTGATGGATGCGCGCCGGGCGGAGCGATTGTGCCGCGATCTTGCCGCCAAGGTGCGGGCGCTGGTGAGGGAGCCCATCGATCTCGTGGCTTCACCGGCGATGGGCGGTGTGGTGGTTGGCTATGAAATGGGCCGGCAGCTTGGGGTTCCGGCGATTTTTTTCGAGCGGGTTGACGGCAAGCTGGTGCTGCGCCGGGGCTTCGATATCGCCAGGGGTGCCAGAGTGGTGATGGTGGAAGATATCGTGACCACCGGGCTTTCATCGCGCGAGTGCATTGAAGGCATTGGCGCGGAGGGGGGCCGGACCGTGGCGGCGGCCTGTCTCATCGACAGATCCAATGGCAAGGCGGATGTCGGCGTACCGCTGGCGGCGCTCGCCGCGCTCGATATTCCGACCTATCAGGCGGATGCACTGCCGCCGGAGCTTGCGGCCATTGCGGCCATCAAGCCGGGCAGCCGGGGACTGAACACATGATCATCGGGCTTGGCAATGACATGGTCGATATCCGGCGGATCGAGGAGACCCTGGAGAAATATGGCGAGCGGTTCATCCAACGAATCTTCACCGATATCGAGGTCCGGAAGTCCGAGAAGCGGGCGCAACGGGCGGCCTCCTATGCCAAGCGGTTCGCGGCCAAGGAGGCCTGCTCCAAGGCGCTGGGCACGGGATTTCGGGGGGGCGTATTCTGGAAGGACATGGGGGTGGTTAATGAGCCATCGGGCAAACCCACCATGGTTCTGACCGGCGGGGCACTTGAACAGTTGCAGCGAATCACGCCGGCGGGGCACGCGGTGCGCATTCACCTGACCATTACCGATGACAACCCTTGGGCCCAGGCCATTGTGATGATTGAAGCTTTTCCTTCGGGCTGACACCAGACTGTGGTTCCCCGGCAACAGTTCCGGGGCTTGAAAGTGGCTACATTGCAACGCATATGCCTACGGTCTATAGGCTGGTTAACGGGACACGTCAGCTGAGGCAGAGACCTGCCGCCGATTGGGATTGAAAGACCGGATATGACGACAGCGCAAGGCGCACGACGCAAGGCCGAAGACGGCTTGTGGGAGACGATCAAGGTCATCATCCAGGCGCTGCTGATCGCCTTCTTCGTGCGCACGTTTTTCTATCAGCCGTTCAACATTCCGTCGGCGTCGATGTATCCATCGCTGCGGATTGGCGATTACCTGTTTGTATCGAAGCTTTCCTATGGTTATGGCAAGCATTCCTTCGATTTTTCGCTGGGCCTGTTCGGCAAGGAGCTGGTGAGCTGTTGCCCGATCGACTTCGCGGGGCGGGCGGTGCTGGCCGACACGCCAAAGCGCGGCGACATCGCGGTGTTCAAGAAGCCTTCGGAACCGAAGATCGACTACATCAAGCGGGTGATCGGGCTGCCGGGCGACCGCATTCAGATGCGGGGCGGGGTTCTGTTCATCAACGACCAGGAAGTGAAGAAAGTCCGGGTCGAGGATTTCAAGGACGCTTCGGGCGACTGGGGCGGGGATGCCCTTCAGGGCGCGCCGCAGTTTGAGGAGACCCTGCCCGAGGGCATTACTTACCGGGTTCTCGATATCGACGCCGACGGTTTCGAGGACAATACGCCGGAATTTCTGGTGCCCGAGGGGCACTACTTCATGATGGGCGACAATCGCGACAACTCGGCGGATTCGCGCACGCCGGAGGTGCGCTACGTTCCAATCGAGAATTTCGTCGGGCGCGCCGACATCATTTTCTTCTCGATCGAACCTGAAGCTTCAATGCTGGAAATCTGGAAGTGGCCGACGGCCATGCGCTGGAGCCGGTTCTTCAATCTGCTCTGAGGCACGGTGGTGCGTTTCACCGCGTCAGTTTACACAAAGATCGCGCAGCGGCTTGGTTATGTTTTCAAGGACCGGGCGCTGTTGCGGCATGCGCTTACGCATTCCTCGAGCCGGCGCAGGCATGACGATTACGAACGGCTGGAGTTTCTGGGCGACCGGGTGCTGGGGCTGGTCATCGCCGAAGTGCTTTATCGCAAATACCCGACCCACGACGAGGGCGACATGGCGGCCCAACACAGCGCGCTGGTGCGCGGCGAGGCGTGCGCCGCGGCTGGCAAGGCGGTGGGCATCGAGGACTTCATCATCATGGGCGAGAGCGAAATGCACAAGGGCATGCATTTGAAGCCCGGAGTGGTCGGGGATGTGATGGAGGCGATGATTGCCGGCATCTACCTGGACGGCGGGATGGAAGAGGCGCGGGCCTTCGTGCTGCGCAACTGGGAAAAGATGCTGGCCGACGGCAAGGCGCTGACGCACAAGGATTCCAAGACGTTCCTGCAGGAGTGGGTGCTGGCGCGGTCGCTGCCCATTCCCAACTATCGCTATGTCAGCCGGTCGGGACCGGAACATGCGCCGGAGTTCGTGGTGGCGGTCGAGGTGAAAGACCGCGAGCCGATGCAGGGCACGGGGCCTTCAAAGCGGCTGGCGGAACAGGATGCGGCGACAAAGTTCCTGCGCCGCGAAGCGATCCGGGCATGACGGACACGCCCATGCGATGCGGTTTCTGCGCCATCATCGGAGCGCCGAATGCCGGCAAGTCGACGCTGGTCAACCAGCTGGCGGGAACCAAGGTGTCGATCGTTTCGCACAAGGTGCAGACGACGCGGGCCAGGCTTCGGGCCATTGTGATGGAGGGCGACACGCAAATCGTGTTCGTCGATACGCCGGGGATTTTCAGCCCGAAACGCAAGCTTGACGAGGCGATGGTTGGGCAGCGCCTGGGGCGGGGCAGGCGAAGCCGATGCGGTGGCGGTGCTGGTCGATGGCCGCAAGGGAGCGGGCGAAGATTTCCAGCGCATCGTCGAGGGGCTGAAGCAGAG
The DNA here is from genome assembly GCA_963775095.1 of uncultured Alphaproteobacteria bacterium. Lineage (GTDB taxonomy): Bacteria > Pseudomonadota > Alphaproteobacteria > Rhizobiales > Aestuariivirgaceae > Aestuariivirga. The sequence goes on along the minus strand of CAVZHN010000015.1, from coordinate 82,885 downwards.
CGGGCTCAAGGCGATGCTGGTGATTAACAAGATCGACCTGATCAAGCGCGAGGAGTTGCTGGCGCTGTCGGCCCTGTTGAATGCCGCCTATCCGTTCAGCGAGACGTTCATGGTGAGTGCGCTCAACGGGTCTGGCGTTGACGATTTGCGCAAGGCCATTGCGGCCAAGATGCCGGCGGGGGCGTGGCTTTACCCCGATGACCAGGTGGCGGATGTGCAGTTGCGCTTCATGGCGGCCGAGATCACTCGCGAAAAAGTCTATGAGCGGCTGCATGACGAATTGCCTTACTCCTCAACCGTCGAAACCGAGGGTTGGGAAGAACGCAAGGACGGGTCGGTGAAGATCGACCAGGTGATCTACGTTGAGCGTGACAGCCAGAAGGCCATCGTGCTGGGCAAGGGCGGGCAGACGGTGAAGCTTCTCGGGCAGTTGGCGCGGGCCGAAATGGAAAAGGCCTTCGAGCGCAAGGTGCATCTGTTTCTGTTCGTGAAGGTGCGCGAGGGTTGGGCCAAGGATCCGGAGCGGCTGCGGATGATGGGGCTTGACGTTTAGGCCATGGAATGGCGCGACGAGGGGGTGATCCTTTCGGTGCGCCGCCATGGCGAAACCAGCGCCATTGCCGAAGTGCTGACGGCGGACCATGGCCGCTGCCTGGGGCTGGTGCGCGGCGGGCGGTCGCGCACTCAGCGGCCGGTGCTGCAACCGGGAAACCTGGTGCAGGCAACATGGCGGGCGAGGCTGGAAGAGCATCTTGGCAACTTCACGCTTGAGGCCCTGTCGCTTAGGGCCGGGGCCATTCTCGATGAGCCGTTCCGGCTGGCGGGCCTTATGACCATGGCAGGCCTGGCCCAGCTTTTGCCGGAGCGCGAGCCGCACAGACGGGTTTACGATGCGTTCCGGATCGTGATGGATGCGATCGACCAGGACGATGTGTGGCCGGCGTTGCTGGTGCGCTGGGAGCTGGGGCTTCTCGACGAACTGGGTTTCGGGATCGATCTTTCGAAGTGCGCGGCGACGGGTGCGGCTGATGATCTCGCCTATGTGTCGCCACGTTCCGGGAAAGCGGTGAGCCGGGACGCGGGGACGCCATACAAGGACCGGCTGCTGGCGTTGCCTGGTTTCCTTGGGCAGGGGGGGCCGGCGAGCAACGAAGCCGTGCTCGACGGGCTGAAACTTACGGGGTATTTTCTCGACCGCCATGTGTTCGAGCCGCGGGGAATTAGTGCACCCGAGCAGCGGCAATGGATTGTGCGCGCGTTGGCCCAAAGGACGCATTGAGGAATTTGCTACGAGGGGCTACAGCGGAAAGAAATTTGATGAAGTATCCGAATGGCTGTCATCCCGGCGAAAGCCGGGACCCAGACATGCCGAGCAAAATTGTGAGAACATTTCGTCTGAAAGCCTGGGTCCCGGCTTTCGCCGGGATGACGGGAAGATTTGAGTGTTAGCCCAAACTCGTTCCGTCTTGCGCGGGGCGATGGAAGTGGAGTTCAAGGCATGCTCGGACGATTGAACCATGTGGCGATTGCGGTTCCCGACTTGGCGAAGGGTGTTGCAATCTACCGCAATATGCTGGGCGCCAAGGTTTCGGCGCCGCAGGCGGAGCCGGCGCATGGTGTGACAGTGGTGTTCGTGGAACTGCCCAACACCAAGATCGAACTTTTGGAACCGCTCGGCGATGCTTCGCCGATCAAGGGGTTTCTGGAAAAAAATCCGGCGGGTGGCATTCATCATATCTGTTATGAAGTGGCGGATATTGTGGCGGTCCGCGACCAACTGGTGAAGGCGGGGGCGCGGGTGCTGGGCGATGGCACGCCCAGGAACGGGGCCCATGGCAAGCCGGTGCTGTTCCTGCATCCCAAGGATTTTTGCGGCACGCTGGTGGAGCTTGAACAGGCATGAAGATCACCAGCATGATCGCCATCTATTTCATTACCTGGTGGTTGTGCCTGTTCATGGTGCTGCCGTGGGGGGTGCGCAATGCCAGCGAAGCCGGCGAACAGGTGCGGCCTGGCAACGAGGCGGGTGCACCGGTCAACCCGCGGCTGGGGCGCAAAGTGCTTTATACGACACTGTTGGCATCAGCGGTTTTTGGCTTCTTTTATGTTGCCTATACGCAGAATTGGCCGCTGCTGGATTTCCTGCCAGGACCCACTGCGCCAAGCTGACTGTTGATTGTGACGGCGCTTGCTGGAATTGTTTCGGGGAGCGCTTCTTGGGTCCGTTCATGAAACCACTTTTTGGTGCCGGTGTCTTGTTTGTTGCCATGGCGGTGCCCGGTGGTGCGGCGACGATCTGGAAAGGCCTGACGGTGGTGACCGATACGTCGGCCAGTTGCGCTACGCCGTTTGAGGGAAAGCCGGTGGTGGCCGGCATGAGCTACTTCACGATCTTTCGCCCGGCGGGGCTTCGCGGCAACCCGGCGGTTACCTCGATGGCGCTCTACGACGAAGATCGGGCGGTGTTCGTCATCGGCATCGGCGGCGGCGATATCAGCCCTGGAAACTTTGCCTATGACGGGGTTTCCCTGCAGGGCCGCCGGTTCGGGGCGGCAAGCCAGCCCCGGCAGGCGGAACTCACCAGTTTTGCAACGACACCGGCAACTCTTACCGGCGACACGCGGCAGGTGATCGCCGTTACGGTTCTTGCCGACAAGTTCATGGGGATCGACGCGTGTGGCGTGAGCCTGCGCACGACGGTGGCGCGATGAGATGCGGCGTGTTGAATGGGCTCACGGCAGCCGGTTTCATGGTGGCAGTCGGCCCCGGCTTCACGGGACTTGCGGAAGCGGCGGCAACCTGGACCGGGCCGGTGCGGGTGACCCGCGCCACGGACGCCTGCAAGGCGGTGAAGATCGCGGCCGGCCGGATCATGCTGGTCAGCTATTCGCCACGCAGCACCAACGGCAACAGCGATATTTCATTCGCGGCGAAACCGATGGTGTATCAGGTTCATGCCCCCGAAGCGGATTTCGTGGCGGGCGGCACCTATTCCAATACATTCCTGGTCGATGCCAACGGCACGGCGGTGACCATGGTTGGTGACAGTCTGGCGATGAAGGTGCTGGCCTTCGACCAGACGCCCGATGAACCGCTGGTGGGCGATCAGATCATCAGCATATCGGGGCAGTTCACGGCCTTCATGAGCCGCAGGGGCTGCACGGTGAAGTTCAGGGGCAAGCTGGTGCAGCAGCCGGACTAAAATTGGCTCAACGCCAAAAGAAAAAGGCAGGGCGGGTGCCCTGCCTTATTCCGTCTTCTCGAACGTTTCCATTTCGACCGCTTGCGCGGCGGGGCAGCTGATTTAAGCGCCCGGAAACCTACCTCCCCAGACCTGGGTCCACTTCAGTGCAACCACGGTCTTGTTCTTATTGACCGGACGCTAGTGCATGACTGCCATGCTTGTCACGTTAAAAGTGACACAATCCAGTCACAATCAAATCCGGGGCGCTGCTTGCGTTCCCAAGAGGTTTGCGTAAAAGGGCGCAAACTTACGGCCTTCGAGGAAACCGATGCGACTTTCCCAGTATTTCATGCCGATTTTGCGCGATGACCCAAAGGAAGCGGAGATCATTTCGCACAAGCTGATGCTGCGCGCCGGTATGATCCGCCAGGAAGCGGCGGGGAGTTATTCGTGGCTGCCGATGGGCTTCCGGGTACTGAAGAAAATCGAGCAGATCGTGCGCGAGGAACAGGACCGGGCAGGGGCCATCGAAGTCTTGATGCCGACGATCCAGCCCGCCGACCTGTGGCGCAAATCCGGGCGCTATGATGCCTATGGCAAGGAGATGCTGCGGATCAAGGACCGGCACGAGCGCGACATGCTGTTCGGACCCACCAACGAGGAAATGATCACCGATATTTTCCGCCAGGGGGTGCAGAGCTACAAGGACCTGCCGCGCAATCTCTATCATATCCAATGGAAGTTCCGCGACGAGGTTCGGCCGCGCTTCGGGGTGATGCGCGGGCGCGAGTTCCTGATGAAGGATGCCTATTCGTTCGATGTTTCGCGCGAGGCGGGGCAGCATTCCTACAACAAGATGTTCGTGAGTTATCTGCGGACGTTCGCGCGCATGGGGCTGAAGGCGGTTCCGATGCGCGCCGAGACGGGGCCCATTGGCGGCAAGGACAGCCATGAGTTTCTGGTTCTCGCCGAAACCGGCGAGAGCGAAGTTCATTTCGACAAGGCGTTTCATGACATGGACTGGTCGAGCTTCGAGATCGACTATGATGATGTTGATGCGGTGGCCAAGGTCGTCGACGAATATACGTCGAAGTACGCTGCCACTTCGGAAATGCATGACCAGGCGGATTATGAAGCGCGGGTGCCGGCGACGAGCCGCGTGACCGGGCGGGGCATTGAAGTTGGCCACATCTTCTTTTTCGGCACCAAGTATTCCGAGCCGCTGGGCTGTGAGGTGCAGGGGCCTGACGGCAAGAAGGTGACGGTGCAGTCGGGCTCCTATGGCATTGGCGTGTCGCGCCTTGTGGGCGGCATCATCGAGGCTTCGCATGACGAGGCAGGCATTATCTGGCCGGAGCCGGTGGCGCCGTTCAAGGTTGGCCTCATCAACCTGAAGGTTGGCGATGCCGAAACCGACGGAACTTGCGCCAGCATCTACAAGGCGCTGGAAGCCAAAGGTATCGATGTTCTTTATGACGACCGCGACGAGCGGGCCGGCGCCAAGTTCACGGTGATGGATCTGATCGGCCTTCCCTATCAGGTGATCGTCGGCCCGCGCGGGCTCAAGGATGGCATTGCCGAAGTGAAGATTCGCAAGACGGGGGCGCGCGAGAACGTGGCGCTGGACAAGATTGTGGAGCGCTTCAACGCCTGATGGACAAAGCCTTGCCCGACACCAAGCCCTTTGCCTCCTTCGAGTGGATGCTGGCGGGGCGCTATCTGCGGGCCCGGCGCAAGGAGGGGTTCATTTCGGTGATCTCGCTGTTCTCCTTCCTCGGCATCATGCTGGGGGTGGCGACGCTGATCGTGGTGATGGCGGTGCTGAATGGCTTCCGGCATGATTTGCTGACCACGGTTCTGGGATTTTCCGGCCATGCCAGCATCTATGCCAACGATCTTTCGCCGGTGACCACCTACAAGGATATCAAGCAGCGGCTGGCGGAGATTCCAGGCGTTACGCAGGTGATTGGGTTGGTGGAAGGGCAGGCCATGGCGTCGTCGCTCAAGAGCGCCACGGGCACGCTGGTGCGCGGCATTTCGGAAGAAGACATCAAGAAACTCACCAGCCTGCAGAACGACAGCCTGCGCACGGCATTCGCGGTTCCCGGCATTCCCGACGAGACGCCGGGGTTCACGGGCTTCGATGCCTCGGGCGGGGTGGTGATCGGTGAGCGCATGGCGTGGCGGCACCAGCTGGGAATGGGCAGTACACTGACGATCATTTCGCCCAATGGGCCTGATACCATCATGGGATCGACGCCGCGGTTCCGCGAGTATCCGGTGGCCGGAATTTTCAAGGTCGGCATGTCGGAGTATGACGAGAACGTCGTCTACATGCCGCTGTCCGAAGCCCAGGATTATTTCATGGCGGAGGGCGGCGTTACCCAGATCGATGTGCTGGTGGCGGACCCCGAGAAGATCGATGACATGGTCACAGGGTTCCAGGACGCGGCGGGACCGGACATGCAGGTGCAGACGTGGAAACAGCGCAACCTCAGCTTCTTCAGCGCGCTTGATGTGCAGCGCAACGTGATGTTTCTGATCCTGACGATGATTGTGCTGGTGGCGGCGCTTAACATCATTTCCGGGCTTATCATGCTGGTGAAGGACAAGAGCCGGGATATTGCCATTCTGCGCACCATGGGGGCGACCAAGGGGGCGGTGCAGCGGGTGTTCATGCTGACGGGGGCGGCGATCGGGGTTGCCGGCACGCTTGCCGGATTGCTGCTGGGGTTGCTCATCTGCGTGAATGCCGAGCGCATCCGGCAGTTCATCCAATGGGTTTCCGGCACCGATCCGTTCAATCAGGAAATATATTTTCTTTCAACGCTTCCGGTTCGCATCGATTCGCTGCAGACCGGGTGGGTGGTGTTGATGGCGCTGACGCTGTCATTTCTTGCAACGCTCTACCCGTCATGGCGGGCGGCGAAGCTCGACCCCATTGAAGCGCTGAGGTATGAATGATGACGCGGGCCCAGCCGGCGCTGGAACTGGTTGACGTGGCGCGTTCCTATGGCGCGGGCGATGCGCGGCTCGACATTTTCAGTGGCCTTTCGATGGCGGTTTACCCCGGAGAAATCGTGGCGCTGGTGGGCCAATCGGGATCAGGCAAATCGTCGTTGCTGCATATCGCCGGCCTTCTTGAAAAGCCGACGGCGGGCGAGGTGCTGATTGCCGGGCAGAACTGCGCTGTCCTGGACGATGCCTCGCGGACCCGCATCCGGCGCATCGGCATCGGCTTTGTCTACCAGTTCCACCATTTGCTGCCGGAGTTCTCGGCGCTGGAGAATGTGGTGATGCCGCAGCTCATCGCCGGAGCAGGAAAAGCCGCGGCGAAGAAGCGGGCCCACGAACTGCTGGACCGCCTGGGGCTTGGGCCCCGCGCCACGCACCGGCCGGCCGAACTTTCGGGCGGCGAGCAACAGCGGGTGGCCATTGCCCGGGCCATTGCCAACCGGCCACTGTTGTTGCTTGCCGACGAGCCAACGGGCAATCTCGATCCGGCGACCGCCACTCACGTGCAGGATGAGCTCATGCGGCTCATTCGCGAAGAGGGCTTGGCGGCACTGGTGGCGACGCATAACCTCGAACTTGCGGCAGGCATGAGCCGGGTGGCACGGCTGGCCAACGGCCACATTCAGGAGAGTTGAACATGAAAGCGGTTTTCGCTGCGGCCCAGTTGGCCCATGCGCCACGGCATTACTTGAGCCATGGAAACATGGTGGCTTACCCGGAGGCGCCGGAACGGGTGCGGCGGCTGCTTGAGGGCGCACGGCAGGCGGGAGCGGACATTCATGCGGCGCGGCGGTTTGAGCTCGACAGGCTGTTGAGCCTGCACAGCGGGCGGTATCTGCATTTCCTCGAAAGCGGGTTCGAAGCGTGGAAGCCCTATGCCGGCAATGGCAGCGACCTGATGGTGAGCCTCAGGCCGATGGAGAAGCCGAGTTTCCAGAGCGAGCACATTGCGGCGCGGGCGGGGCGCTATCTGATGGATTCGGCCTGCGCGCTGACCGAGCAGAGCTGGAAGAGCATTCAGGCTTCGGCGTGGACGGCGCTGACGGCGGCGGATTTTGTGATCAAGGGCGATCCGGTTGCCTATGCGCTGTGCCGCCCGCCGGGGCACCACGCCTATGCCGAAAAGGCCAGCGGATTTTGCTATCTCAACAATGCCGGGCTTGCGGCGCAGGCGCTGCGCGCCGTGCATGAGCGGGTGGCCATTCTCGACATCGACGTTCACCACGGCAATGGCACCCAGGCGCTGTTCTACAACCGGCCCGATGTCTTCACGGTTTCGATCCATGCCGATCCGGAGGCGTTTTATCCTTTCTACTGGGGCTCAGCGGCGGAGCGTGGCGAGGGACCGGGCAAGGGCTTCAATCTGAACATTCCGGTGGCGGTGCAGAGCGGCGACGCTATCTGGATGGCAGCCCTCGAGACAGCGCTTGAACGCATTCTCGACTATGACCCTGGAGCGCTGGTGATTTCTCTGGGGCTTGACGCCCATGAGGCAGATCCGCTGAAGGGCGGGGCAGTGACGCAGGGCGGGTTTGCAAATTTTGCGGCGGCGATCGCTTCGCTGGAAATCCCGGCGGTGATCGTGCAGGAGGGCGGCTACCTGACCGACCATCTTGGCGACAATCTCGCCATGTTCCTCTCGGCCTATGAGGGCGCGCAGGAGAGCATCGCGGCGGAGGATGAGGGCGAGGCCGAGGCTGTGGACTTGGGCGAAGCTCCTGATGCATCGGAGGCGGAGGCGCGCTAGTCTGTTGCCGTGGCAGACTCAGCGGGCGTTACATTCATTCATCTCCGGATCCACTCGGCGTATTCGCTGAGCGAGGGGGCGTTGCCGATCAAGCTGATCGCCACGCTGGCCAAGGACCTCAAGATGCCAGCGGTGGCGATCACCGACACGGGAAACCTGTTTGGCGCGCTCGAATTTTCCGAAGCCCTGGCCGAAAAGGGCACTCCAGCCGATCATTGGCTGCACGCTGAAATGCGAGATCGACGAGCCCGCCAAGGATGGGCCGCAGAAACAGCAGACGGGCTTACGGCGGGTGCCGTCGCTGGCGCTGATTGCCAAGGATGGCGTTGGCTATGGCAATCTCATGAAGCTGTCGAGCCATGCCTATCTCGACTCGCCGGACAATTCCGAGCCGCATGTATCGTTCGCCGATCTCGCCGGGCATGCGCAGGGTCTGATCTGCCTGACCGGCGGGCCTTCGGGGCCGATCAACGAGGCGCTGGTGGCGGGGCAGTTTTCGCTGGCGCGGCAGAGGCTGGTGCAGCTTCGCGATCTGTTCGGCGACCGGCTTTACATCGAACTGCAACGCCATGGGCTTGAGGCCGAACGGGCGGCGGAGCCGGGGCTGGTCGAGCTTGCTTATGAGTACGACATTCCGCTGGTGGCCAGCAATGAATGCTATTTCGCCAAGCCCGATGACTATGCGGCCCATGATGCGCTGATCTGCATTGCCGAGGGTGAAGTGATCGCCACCGAGGACCGGCGGCGGCTGACGCCGGAGCATTACTTCAAGCCGGCGGCGGCGATGGCGGCGCTGTTCGCGGACTTGCCGGAGGCCGTCGAAAATACCGTGGAGATCGCCCGGCGCTGCGCCTTTCTGGTCGAATCGCGCAAGCCCATCCTGCCGCGCTTTGCGGAGGGCGATGAGGGCGACGAGTTGCGCCGGCAGGCCCATGAGGGGCTGGAGCTGCGGCTGGCGACGCGCGGCCTTTCCGAAGGGCGCAGTTCGCGATGATTATGTGAAGCGTCTCGATTTCGAACTCGATGTCATCGTCGGCATGGAGTTTCCGGGTTACTTCCTGATCGTTGCCGACTTCATCCGGTTTGCCAAGACCCGGGGCATTCCGGTGGGGCCGGGGCGCGGCTCGGGGGCGGGCTCGATGGTGGCCTATGCGCTGACCATCACCGATCTCGACCCGTTCCGCTTCAACCTGCTGTTCGAGCGCTTTCTCAACCCGGAACGCGTGTCGATGCCGGACTTCGACATCGATTTCTGCCAGGACCGGCGCGATGAAGTGATTTCCTATGTGCAGGAGCGCCACGGCCGCGACCGGGTGGCGCAGATCATCACCTTCGGCAAATTGCAGGCGCGCATGGTGACGCGCGACGTGGGCCGGGTGTTGCAGATGCCCTATGGCCAGGTGGACCGGCTCTCCAAGCTCATTCCGATGAACCCGGCCAATCCGGTTGGCCTGGCGCAGGCGCTCGAAGGCGAGCCGAAGCTCATGGAAGAGCGCGAGCGCGATCCGGTGGTGCGGCATCTCTTTGAGATTGCGCTGAAGCTCGAGGGCCTCAATCGCAACGCCTCGACGCATGCGGCGGGCATTGTGATCGGCGACCGGCCGCTGGATGAGCTGGTGCCGCTGTACCGCGACCCGCGCTCGGCCATTCCGGCGACGCAGTTCAACATGAAGTATGTCGAGAAGGCGGGGCTCGTCAAGTTCGACTTCCTTGGCCTCAAGACGCTGACAGTGATCGAGAAGGCGCAAAAGCTTATCCGGCTGCGCGAGCCGGCATTCGACATCGAGCGCATTCCCTACGACGACAAGAAAACCTACGACATGCTGGGGCACGGCGATACGGTGGGGGTGTTCCAATTGGAAAGCTCCGGCATGCGCGATGTCTTGAAGAAGATGCATGCTGACTTGATCGAGGACATCATCGCCATCGTGGCGCTGTATCGGCCCGGCCCCATGGACAATATTCCGCGATTTCATCGCCTGCAAGAAGGGCGATGAACACCCGGACTATCTGCACCCGCTGCTCGAGCCCATTCTGAAAGAGACCTATGGCATCATGGTCTATCAGGAGCAGGTGATGCAGATTGCCCAGGTGCTGTCGGGTTATTCGCTGGGCGAAGCCGACCTCTTGCGCCGGGCGATGGGCAAGAAGATCAAGTCCGAGATGGACGCGCAGAAGGAACGCTTCGTCAAAGGGGCTGTCGAAAAGGGCATTGACAGCCGAGCGCGCCGACTTCATCTTCGAACTGGTGGCGAAGTTCGCGGGCTATGGCTTCAACAAGTCGCATGCCGCGGCTTATGCGGTGGTCGCCTATCAGACGGCGTTTCTCAAGGCCAATTATCCGGTGGAGTTTCTGGCGGCGTCGATGAGCCTCGACATGGGCAACACCGACAAGCTTATGCAGTTCCGGCAAGAGGGACAGCGGGCCGGGGTCAAAATCGTTCCGCCTTCGGTCAATGGCAGCGGCGTTGACTTCGCGGTGCGCGAGGGGGCTGTGCTGTATTCGCTGGCAGCGCTGAAAAACGTTGGCGCCGGGGCCATCGAACATCTGGTGAAGGTGCGGGACGAGGGTGGACCGTTCAAGTCGATCGGCGATTTCGCCCGGCGCATCGATGCCCGGATGGTGAACAAACGGGCGCTGGAAAGCCTGGCGAAGGCCGGGGCCTTTGACGGGCTCAATCCCAATCGGGCGCAGGTTCTCGACGCCGTCGAGTCCATTCTCGCCATGGCCAACCGCACGACTTCGGCGGAGGAGGCGGGACAGAACGATTTGTTTGGCGGCATTCAGAGCGCTTCCGACGAACTCGTCATGCCGCGCCGCGATGCCTGGCTTGCCATGGAGAAGCTGGCGCAGGAGTTCGAGGCGGTGGGGTTTTATCTCTCGGGTCACCCGCTCGACGACTATATGAAACCGCTGCAGAAACTCGGTGTTGATACCTGGGCGTTGTTTCAGGAAAAGGCGCTGACCAAGGGTGCAACGGCGGCGAAACTGGCGGGGACTGTGACCCACCGGCAGGAGCGGCGCTCAAAATCCGGCAACAAGTTTGCGTTTGTGGGGTTTTCCGATCCTACGGGACAATATGAAGCCATCTGCTTTTCCGACACGCTGGCGGTGACGCGCGATTTGCTGGAGCCCGGCAAGGCGGTGATCGTCCGGGTCGAAGCCGATGTCGAAGGCGAGGAAGTGAAGCTCCGGCTGCAGGGTGTCGAGGTTCTCGACAAGGCGGCGGCGACGATGATCAGTGGGCTGACGATCTTCGTGCGCGATGCCAAGCCGCTGGAATTGATTGCCACGCGATTGCACAACGGCGGCCGGGCGCCGGTGCGGCTGGTGTTTTTGCAGGAGAAGGGCCGGGAGGTGGAGTTGGCGCTCGGCAACAAGTTCACGGTGACGCCGCAGATCAAGGGAGCGATCAAGGCGATTGACGGCGTGGTGGATGTGCAGGATTTTTGACTTTCCGCTGAACTGTCATCCTCGGGCTTGTCCCGAGGACCCATGCTTCCACCATTGAGACTGCGGTGACGATGGGTCGCCGGAACAAGTCCGGCGATGACAGGGTTGGGAGTCAGGCCGAAACTTTTGATGACAAATATGTCGCGAAATCGAAGTTGGGCCTTTCGAGGTGCGAGAGGTGACCGGGGGCGGCGAGGGTGGAGCACAGGCCTTTGTAGACCCGCTCTGTGCAGCCTTTGTCTTCGACGTTGACCTTGTCGAGAAGCAACTTGACGGTGTTGAAGTGTTCTTTCACATCGGCGTCGCTCAGGAAGTCGTTGCACATGCCGCCGCCGAAAATGACGTGCACGTGGGCGGTGCCCTTTGGGTGCAATGACAAGTACCAGAAATAGCCGGGTGTCAGTGTGATCAGCAGGCTGGGGTAGAGGGCGAGCAGGAAGGTGGTGCGGCGGAGGTCGCCTTGCAGCCGGGTGTTGGTTTCGTGGGCGCAGGCGATCTTGAAGTGCGGTTCCTTGAGAATGGTGTGATAGTTGAAGTGTGGCGGGCTTGGCGGGCAGACCATTTCATCGAGCTTCGACAGGCCGCCGATGGTGCCGGCGTGGCAGACGGGGAGGTGGTAACTCTCCATGAAGTTCTCGGCCAAGACCTTCCAGTTGGTGTTCCACTCGAAGGTTTCGTTGAACCATTCGGTGTAGTTGGTCATGCCAAACGGGGCGATCAGTTCCGCGACATCGGCGAAATGTTCGGCAACGGGCGGGCAAGCGGCATTCAAGGTGACGAAAACCCAGCCGAGCCAGGTTTCGCAGCGGACCTGGGGCAGGCGGTAGTTGTCCTTGCAGAAGCCTTCGTTGGCTTTCATGGCGGGGGCGGCGCGCAAGGTGCCATCAGTGTTGTAGGTCCAGCCATGGTAAGGGCAGGTGATCGACTGCCGGTTGCCGCGGCCCTCGAGCAGGGTGGACATGCGGTGCAGGCAGACGTTGGATTGGGCGTGAAGCGTGCCATCGCGATCGCGCATCACCATCAGTGGCTGGCCGGCCAATTCGAAGGTGACGTAGTCGCCGGATTTCGCCAGGCCGTCGGCGCGGCCGATGCAATACCATTCCTTCTTGAACACGTGTTCGAGTTCGGCTTCGAGGAAAGTCTCGGAGGTGTAAACGCTCTTCGGCATGGCGTGGGCTTGCGCGAAGGGCGCCGCCACCGTGGCGGCAAGCTCGGCCATTGGGGAAAGTCGTTTGTCGTGCATGTTCATTTTGTTAGCCTTGCGTCAACCGGCGATTTGCATTGTAGGGCCGCTTTCGGGTAAACTTCAAGAATCTGGGGCAAGATTGTTGCCTCTTCTGAAACAGGGCATCATGACGCCATTCGCCATCGCCGGAATTCAGATGAATCTGGCACACCACTCGAATGTGGAGGCCATGCGGCATCGCATTGACCTGACCATGCATCTTTACCCGTGGGTGCAGATGGTGATGTTTTCGGAACTCGCGGCGTTCGGGCCGCTGCTGCACCATGCGCAACCGCTGCCGGGAGCTGTCGAGCAGGAATTCCAGGCGATAGCCCGCCACCACAAGATCTGGCTGGTGAACGGCTCGATGTACGAGCGCCGCGAGGGCGGCATCTACAACACCACGTCGATCATCAACCCGGATGGCGATGTGGTGGGACGCTACGCCAAGATGTTTCCGTTCACGCCGCTGGAGCAGGGGGTGCAGGCGGGTGATGCGTTCTTCACGTGGGACATCGAGGGCATTGGCCGGTTCGGCATTCTGAACTGTTACGATATCTGGTTTCCGGAAACGGCGCGGCAGCTGACCGCCATGGGGGCCGAGGTGATCCTCCATCCGGTGATGACCCACACCATCGACCGCGATATTGATCTCACCATCGCCCATGCGACCAGCGCTTCGATGCAGTGTTATGTTTTCGACATCAACGGATTGGGTGCGGGCGGCAATGGCCAGTCGGCGGTGTTTGATCCCAACGGCCGGAAGCTTCATCAGGCGGATGCCACGGAACAGATCATACCTATCGAAATCGACATCGAACAGGTCAGGCGGTCGCGTGAGCGCGGCATTCGCGGGCCTGGGCCAGATGGCCAAGAGTTTCCGTGACCGGCCGACGGAATTCCCGGTCTATCAACCAGGGTTTCGACGCGGCCTATCTCGACAGCCTTGGGCCGGTGGCTTCGCCACGGCGCAATGAAGGGCCGGGGCCGGCGAATGTCAGGACGCTGCCGGTGAGACGGTCTCTGGCGCTGTAGAATACTCGCTCAATTTGCTGTCATCCTCGGGCTTGCCCCGAGGACTCATGGTGCAAAGTGAAAACTTTCTGAGCGCTTGGACAGATGGGTCGCCGGAACAAGTCCGGCGATGACAGCTGAGGGGGTGGCTGGAGAGGCGCCTACAAAAGCCCCCGCTTTGCCAAATTGCGCATCAAATGGCTGGCGGCGAAGGTCCAGGGGGCGGCGGTGTTGGTGGGGACCATGCGGTTCGTCAGGGTGCCGAGCTCGGGCGATGACACGGTGACGATGTCTCCCGTTTTGTGGGTGAAGCCGTTGCCTTTGATGTCGCGGTCTTCGATGGGGGCGAAGAGGGTTCCCAGGAACAGCACGGCGCCATCGGGATATTGATGGTGGGCGTTGAGCATCTGGCCCACCAGATCGACGGGGTCGCGGCTGATCTTCGACATGTTGGAGCCGCCGTTCAACACATAACCATCTTCGCCTTCGACGCGCAGCGTCAATTCCATGGTGCGCACGTGATCGATGAGGAATCCGGCGTCGAACAGGCGGATGAAGGGGCCGATAGCGCAGCTGGCATTGTTGTCCTTGGCCTTGCCGAGCAGCAGGCCGGAGCGGCCTTCGACATCGCGGAGGTTCACGTCGTTGCCGAGGGTGGCGCCAACGATGGTTCCGGAAGAAGCGACAACGACGACGACTTCCGGCTCGGGGTTGTTCCAACTCGAGATGGGATTGAGGCCGGCATCCATGCCGTGGCCGACGGCGGCCATGATCTGCGACTTGGTGAAGATTTCAGCGTCGGGACCGATGCCGACTTCGAGGTATTGCGACCACACGCCCTTGTCCATCAGCACCTTTTTGAGCGCCATGGCCTCACTGGACCCGGGTTTGAGTTTCGAGAGATCGTCGCCGATCAGATCCTTGATGAAGGCGCGGATTTCGACGGCGGCGGCGGGGTTGCCGCGGGCCCGCTCTTCGATCACCCGCTCGAGCATGGAAATGGCGAAGGTGACACCGGCGGCCTTGAGGGCCTGAAGATCGACAGGGGCCAGTAGCCAGGGCTTGGCGGCGTCGCGATTTTCGGGCGGCGTGTTGGCGAGAATGGCGGCTGTTTTGCCGAGGCTCTTGCCTTCCGCCGCGGTGGCGGCGGCAGCGGGATCGGGCATCTCGCAGAGATCACGCATCGTCGGGAAAACCGGGGTGATGTCGATCACCTCACCGTCCTCGACGCGCACCACGCAGGGGCCACCGGCAGCGGGCGACCAGACGCGGCCGACGAGTGTTGCGTTGGCGGGAAGCGCTGTCCGCGCAATGGCCTGTGCGAGACTGACCACGGCTCAGAACATTTTCTTGGTGTCGGCGGGGTCGGGCGGCACGGGGGCCGATGAACCGGACACGGGAATGGCCTCGAACTGCTTGTTGATGGCGGCGACCCAGGATTTGGCGCGGTCGGTCAACTGACGGTCATCGGTCTGGAACCGGCCGCGCGACACGAGAATGCCGAGATCGGCGCCGTGGTAGCGATAGTCGCCGGCGGTATAGACGCGGAGATAGAAGGCTTCGTCTTCGCCGGAGACCAGGAACCAGTCGATGGACTTGCGGGTGAGGGCAATGTCGCCATTGGCGTTCATGCGATAGATGCCGGAGGACGGCGCCTTGGTGATCATCTCGACGCGGTCGACAGGATATTTGAGGATGAGCTGGCTCCAGTTGTCGAATTCGGCCCAGCGTTCCTGAATCTTCTTGAGGTCAATGTCCCAGTCGACGCCCATGAATTCCAAGAGGTGGAACATGTAGACGGGGCAGCCGCCGTAGGTTGAGGTGATGAGGTTGGTCATCGGCGAGGCGCCGGATACGCGCGGATTGATTTCGCCGAGATAGACCTCGCGGGTATCGGTATCGACCAGGAAATCCATGCAGAAGGCACCCTTGTAGCCCGCCTTGTACAGCTGATCGCCGAGCTTCTGGGCCATGCGCTGCACGGCCTTGCGTTCTTTCTCCATGCCGCCGGTGAACACGTCGTTGCCGCACCAGCCGCCCTTGTAGGGGGTCACTTCGGCGAAGCCGGTGATGTCGGTTTGCATGGGGCCGACCAGCGTGCCATGGCGGGTGGCCACGGCTTCCACGGTTCCCGGCAGGTGGTTGATGCGGCGCATCACCTTGAGCTGCTCTTTCACCATGACATCGGAGTTTTTGTTCCAATCCTCCTCGCTCTTCACAAAGAAGGTGGTGCGGCCCGAGTCGCCATAGGGGGTCTGCACTACCAGTTCCCTGCCGAGCTTGGCGCTTGCCGAAAGCTTCATCAGTTCACTGAAGGATTTGGCGCGGCCCATGGTGTTTGGCGCGCTCTTGATGCCGGCCGCATTGCCGAGCTTCGTCGTGGTGATCTTGGAGTTGATGTGTTTCCTCAGCTTGGCCGGGGGCAAGGCGATTTTCTGGCCGAGCTCCTTGGCGAGGGCTTCGGTTTCCTCGTCGAACATGACCAGCAGCAGGTAGCCGGGGCCACGCTCCTTCAGCTTGGCGCGCACTTCCTTGTGGCGGAGGAGATAGTTGTTGACGTCCTCGATCGAGCGGAATTCATGGGGGCCGTGCTCGCGCGGCACGGTGATCTTGGGGTGCGAGCCTTCGAAGCTGTCGAAGAAGTTGATGTATTCGAACTTGTTGATCCAGCGGCCGAGACCGAGAATGTTGTAGGGGGTTGGCGAGAGAAAGGTGATGGGCGTCTGGTTCTGGCGGAAATACGCGTAGACATCCGACAAGCTACGAAGTTTGGGCTTGGACCCGCGACGCACCATATGTGACCTCCCCATGCAGTTGGGGGAAAGTCTAGAACGGATTCAGCGGTAAAGGGAAGTGCCGAGCTTAGCGGACCTGGTCGCTCAATTGCTGGCGGTCGAGCTGCTTTACGAACTCGATGGCGATGCCGCTTTCAAGATAGCGGATGACGCGGCCGCGCATCTTGCCGAGCAGCAAGTTGGTGCCGACGGCGGGCATGACTTCGACCTTGATGGCCGCACCCGACAGCGAAATGTCGATGACTTCGCAGGGGTATTCGCGGCCATCGGGAAGGGTAATCTGCGAGCGGCTGTCGCTCGGCTCAAAGCGGGTGTGACGGCGATCTTCAATGCTTGGTTGCTCGCCAGACTGCTTCTGGGCGAGCCAAGTGAGACGCGACTGCAGGCGGTCCTTGCGGGCGCCGGTGAGCGAAAAGGTGACCTTGAAGCCGCCCGGTAGGGGTTCGGCCGATGTTGCCTCGATGCGGCCGACCTCTTCAAGGTAGGCCACCACCGCCAGCCCGGGCAGCGGGACGTGGCTGGTGATGAAGGTCGCTCCATCAATTGAAATCGAATTTACCTGACAGGGGTGCTCGCTCATGTCGGGCAGCATGAAGCGGCCAAAAAGCGTGGTGCCTTCGACGGAACCGGCCGCCGGAGCGCCGGAGGGCGTATCAATGTTTGCTAGTCCAGACACGTTGGTTCCCCGGTACCCAAAACTGGCCAGATGCTCAGACCTTAAGGGTAGGCCCGGAGGGTAAATGGCCGGTTAACGCGGCTGGCGATTGTCGGCTCAGGCGCGGCCGCCGGGGATGACCTGGAATGGCCGGAAGCTGCCGGGATTGAGTGGCCTGGCGGCCGGCGGTGCGGGGTCTTCGCCGGTCAGGTGCTCGGTCCACACGCCACGGGCGGCGGACAGTTCTTTTCCGGCGATGTAGGTATATGCGATCTCCGAAGTATCACGGAAGGGAAACAGGCCGCCAAACACCTGAATGGCGCCGCTACGGGTGGTTACCGGCAGGGCCAGCTTCTCGACCCCAATGAGCTGGCTGTTATCGGTGTGGAGGCGGTAGCGCAGAACGCAGGGCTGGAACTCCTCGGCGACGCCATTGAGGAAGCGTTCAATGACGTTGCGTTCAAACCGGTCCCAGCCGGCCAGAACGGGCTGGCCCGTCGGATCGCGGCGAAACAGATCAGTTATGCCGGTGCCGGCAAGGCGCCAGCGGAAACCTGCACTGCCGGCGGCCCGCTCGATCAGGAAAAGACTGGCCATGTGCTGGCGCAGTAGCTTGAGGTCGATGGCATCGCGCCGGGCAAAGGGTTCGCCATGACGGGCGGCGTCCCAGGTACGAAAAAGCGTGCGCGAGCCAGGGTGGAGGATATGAGATTCTCCTTGGCTTGCCGCGGCCTGATCGTTAACCAACATCATTGCACCACACGCGGCACGGGCCGCTGTTTCATTTGTGAACTCTGATGCAGTCTGTTGCAGACGATATGCCAACTCCGCGGGTACCGGTGTTTCAGGCGCCGCTGGTGGTGCCGGGGATTATTGCGGTTCTGGTGCTGATTCACGTTGCACTGTGGATGGCCGGCGAAAGCTGGCAGGTGTGGTCGCTCTATGCCTTCGCGTTCATTCCCGTGCGGTTTGGCGGAGGAGATGCCATTCCCTATATCGCGGGATCGCAGTACTGGAGCCTGCTCAGCCACGCATTCTTGCATGCCGACGCAGCACACCTGCTGTTCAACAGCCTGTGGCTGCTGATTTTCGGCACGGTGGTGGCGCGGTATGTGGGGCCACTGCGGTTTTTAATGATCTTTGCGGTTTCGGCGATTGCCGGTGCGCTGGCGATGCTGATTGTGCACTGGGGCGAATTTGCAGTTCTGGTGGGGGCTTCCGGCGGTGTTTCGGGACTCACCGCGGCGGCGGTTCCCATCATGTTTGGCGCCGGGCATGCGCTGGGGCACGGCGTTCGCCGGAAATCCGGCTTACGCTCGCCATCTGTCGCTTCACGGCCTATTGGCCAATCGCAACGCGCTGATGTTCGCCGCCGTGTGGCTTGCGATTACGCTGTTCTCGGGGGCCACCGGCTGGATCGGCAATGGCTTTCTCGACCAGGCGACAATTGCCTGGGAGGCGCATCTCGGTGGATTTGCGGCAGGGCTTGCGGCATTTTATGTGCTGGCAGCAAGCAAGGGTGCAAGCGGCTGATGACTGTGTTATGCTGGCTTACGTGCAGCAAGCATGGGAGGACACCGTGGCTGTTTCTCACATTTTAAAGCAGAAGGGCAGGACGGTTCTCACCGTCGCACCGGATACGCCGGTCAAGAACGTTGCCGATATTCTCGCCAAGAACCGCATTGGCGCGGTTGTGGTGGAAAATGGCGGATCAATCGCTGGCATTGTTTCGGAGCGCGACGTGGTGCGGGCCATTTCACAGCACGGTGCGGCAGTGCTGGAACGGCCGGCCTCGACGATCATGACAGCAAAGGTTCGCACCTGCACGGAAGGCGATTCGGAGGCCGAACTCATGGGCCTGATGACCCAGCACCGCATCCGGCACCTTCCGGTGGTTCAGGGTGGCAAGCTGGCGGGAATGATTTCAATCGGCGACGTGGTGAAGTTCCGCATTGAGGCCATCGAACGCGAAGCCGAAGAGATGAAGAGTTACATCGCCAGCGCCGGGTGATCAGGCTGCCACGGCGATAACAATGGCGGCGCAACCCTCGGGACTATTCTGGCAATAGCTGTGGGGCGCCGCGCAGTCGAAATGCGCGGCATCGCCGGCGCCAAGTTGTACCTGGCGATCATCGAATTGAAGTGTCATTGCGCCGCGCGTCACATAAATCAGTTCGCTGCCGGCGTGGTGATGCGGCTGCGAGGCTTTGGCACCGGCCGGGAACTCGGCATAGTAGGCATCCATGCTGCGCTCTGGCACGGGGAAGTTAAGGGCTTCGAAATAGTAGGCGGGGGCGGTTTCGCCCTGGCGCTCCGGCAGGCGCAACCGGTCCTTGGCGCGCACCACTTCGAGCAGCGGCAAATTCGATTCGCTCACGAAGAAGAAATCCAGGCCCACTCCGAAAACCAGTGAGATGCGCAGCAGGGTTGGCAGGGTTGGAAAGATCTGGCCGCGCTCGATTTTGGACAACAGGGCAGGCGAAAGGCTGGTGTGATCGGCAAGGGCGGCGAGGCCCATTGATTTCTTGAGCCGCAATGACCTGAGTTTCGGGCCAATGCGATACTTCTCGAGCCCGCCGGAAATGGTTTCGGTCAACATTTGCTGTTCCCTTTCATGGCATTCAATTACCGGCCACATTCTTTCATGTCAAGAAAGTCTATTTTCACATTACGATATATTTACTGGTAATGGAACTGACTTTCACTAAATGAAAATCCAGCAGCCGTTGGCTGTGTCAACCGTCGGAGCAACCGACTTCAAAATTTCAGGAGAGAGCCATGTTTATGAATCGTATCGTTACCGCCGCTGCGGCAGCCACCGTTCTGGCGTTTGCCAGCATGCCGAGCTTTGCCCAGGACAAGGATATTGTCGACACCGCCGTCGGGGCCGGCCAGTTCAAGACGCTTGCCGTCGCTCTGCAGGCAGCGGGCCTGGTGGAAACGCTGAAGGGCGCAGGCCCGTTTACGGTGTTTGCGCCGACCGACGAGGCCTTCGCCAAACTGCCGGCGGGCACCGTCGACGAATTGTTGAAGCCCGAGAACAAGGACAAGCTGACCGCCATCCTGACTTACCATGTGGTGGCGGGGAAAGTGATGGCGGCCGATGTGGTCAAGATGAGCGACGCCATGACCGTGAACGGCGCGAAAATCGCCATCAAGGTTGATGGCAGCACGGTGATGATCAACGAAGCCAAGGTTATGGCCGCCGATGTTGCGGCGAGCAACGGGGTCATTCACGTCATCGACAGCGTCGTTCTTCCTCCGGCGAACTGACGCTGCAGGCGGGCCACGGCTTCATCCGTGGCCCGCGTTTTGGCGATTGGCGGGGCGAGAGATTTCGCGCCCGATTATCGTCCGTATACGTCGTTTCGGTCGAACAGGGGTGCTTCGCCGACGAACTCCAACGCGCCGCCGCCGATGCGGCGGTAGAAGCATGACCGGCGGCCGGTGTGGCAGGCTGCACCCAGGCCTTGCGGCGTTGCCTTGACTTGCAGAACATCCTGATCACAGTCGGTCAGCACTTCGCTGACTTGCAGGAGTTCGCCGGAGGTTTCGCCTTTCTTCCAGAGCGCCTGGCGCGACCGGCTCCAGAAGTGGGCGTAGCCGGTTTCCAATGTGAGGCGAAGCGCCTCGGCGTTCATATGGGCGAACATCAGCAGGGCACCATCGCTGGCGTCGGTGACGATCGCCGGGATGAGGCCCGCGGCGTCGAATTTCGGCTGAAACGCCGTGGTTTCGTCGCGGCCAGTGGCCATTTACAGCGACATGCCGCCGGCAGGCGCACGCACCAATTCCAGGAAGCGGGCCTGCATGACCGGATTGGACTTGAAGTCGCCGACAAACTGGGTGGTGATGGTGGTGACGCCACGCTTGCCGACGCCGCGCATGGACATGCAGGCATGGACCGCCTCCAGCATCACGGCAACGCCGCGCGGCTCCAGGGTTTCGGCGATGGCGTTGGCGATCTGGGCGGTCATGTTTTCCTGGGTTTGCAGGCGGCGGGCAAAGATCTCGACGACGCGGGCCAGCTTGGAAATGCCGACAACCGATTTGGTCGGGAGATAGGCGACATGGGCGCGGCCGATGAATGGAGCGATGTGGTGTTCGCAATGGGAGGTGAAATCGATGTCGCGCAGCATGACGATATCGTCGTAGCCGCCAACGTCTTCGAAGGTGCGGGAGAGGATGTCTGCGGGGTCTTCGTGGTAGCCGCTGAAATACTCCTTGTAGGCCTTGGCGACACGCACCGGCGTATCGATAAGGCCTTCACGGTTGGGGTCGTCTCCGGCCCAGGCCAGCAGGGTGCGCACCGCCGCTTCGGCGTCCTCGAGGGTGGGGCGGTGCTTCTTGATGATGGCGTCCATTGTCTGACTCCCGTTGCTACGCCCGCAGCCCTGTTCCGTGAGACATGGCTGCCACTTGTGCCGCGACACCGTTGGCTCCCATATCATGCCTGTTCCCCGGCTGGCAAACCGGCATGCACCGGGTTTTGCCTTTCGGCGGAATGGGCTAGGATATTGGTATGATCAACGACATCTACAACCGGAAAATTCTCGAATTTGCCGCCGATATTCCGGCCCTGAAGCGGCTAGAGGCGCCGGATGCCACGGCCGTGGCGCATTCGCGCCTGTGCGGTTCGAAGGTGACGGTGGACGTGAAAATGAAAGACGGCGTGGTGAGCGAGTTCGGCCACGATGTCAAAGCCTGCGCGCTCGGCCAGGCGTCATCGTCGATCATGGCGCGGCATGTGCTGGGATCGACGGGTGATGAGTTGCGAGCGGTGCGCGAGCAGATGCACAAAATGCTGAAAGAAGAAGGGCCGCCGCCCACGGGCAAGTGGGCCGACCTCGAAGCGCTGCTGCCGGTGCGCGATTTCAAGGCGCGGCATGCCTCGACGCTGCTGACGTTCGATGCGGTGGCCGATGCTGTAGGCCAGATTGAAGCCAGGGAGGCTGCCAATGCCTGACAAGAAACCCGCCGCAATACGCGCACTCGACGTCGATGCGCGGTTCGCCACGGTTTATCCGCTGGCGCTGGCGCATGCCGTTAAAGGCCGCAGCAAGCGGGCGCTGGGCGATCAGTTCGGCTTGAGCCAGTTCGGCTTCAACCACGTGACCCTCGATGCCGGTGCGGCCTCGTCCATTCGCCACTATCACATGAAGGAAGACGAGTTCATCTACGTCATCGAAGGCGAGATTACGCTTGTCGACAATGACGGCGAGCATCAGTTGACGCCCGGAATGTGCGCGGGGTTCAAGGCCGGCGTGGCAAATGGGCACCGGCTGGTGAACAAGTCGGGAAAACCGGCCGCCTATCTGGAAGTGGGCAGCCGCTACAGCGAAGAAGATGCCATTTATCCCGATACCGATCTTATCGGTGCGAAACGCGGCGGCAAGTTCACCTTCACTCGCCGGGATGGGACACCCTACTAAGAACGGTTATCGCCGCTTGCCCGCGATATCCGGCGCCTTGGGGAAGCGGGACTGCAGGTCACGGTCGGTTACGCTCATGTGGTTTCGAGTGTATTGCTCCGAGGCATCGCGCAGGGGCTGGAAGTCCCAGGGGAAGTGGTGGCCGCGTTTCAGGGCCTGGAACATCATCAGCCGCGACTGTTGGCTTTCCAGCACTTCGCGGTTGATCCGCGGGATGTCGAACTTGGCTTCGACTTCGGCGCGGAACATGGCGGATTTCAGGCTCTTGGTTGCGAGATTGTGCAGTTCGTCGGGATCGTCCTCGAGATTGAACAACTGATCATGATCACTCGGCGTGTGAATGAATTTCCATGGACCGCGCCTGATCATGTACATCGGCGCAATGGCGCCTTCAGCAAGATATTCGCCCCAGCAGGTGGCTTCGGCATCTTCGGCTGCACCGGCGAGCAGGGGATAGAGCGAACGGCCATCGACTGGCTTGGCGAGTTCGGCCTTGCCGCCATTGGCGAGCGCCACGAGGGTTGGCAGAATATCGGCGAGGGATACGGGCTCCTTGACGCGCCGGGCCGCAAATCGCTTTGGCGCCCAGATGAGCAGCGGCACGTGGGCTGATGGCTCGAGATAGGACATCTTGTACCAGAGGCCGCGCTCGCCGAGGAAATCTCCGTGGTCGGAGGTGAAGACGACGACGGTGTTATCGAGTTTGCCGGTTGCCTCCAGTGCCGCCAGCATCTGGCCCACGAGATCGTCGACATAGGTGATGTTGGCATAGTAGCCGTGACGGGCGGCGCGCAGGTCGGCTTCCGACACGTCGTAGTCTTCCATGGCGGACATGTCGTACAGCCGGCGGCTGTGGGCATCGAGTTCATTGTGACCAATGCGGGAGGTGCGCGGCAGGTCGATGTCCTCGTCGCGATACTGATTCCAGTATTTGGCGCGGGCCGCATAGGGATCGTGCGGATGGGTGAAGGACGTCATGAGGCAGAAGGGCTTGTCGTTGTCGAAACGCACGTAGTCGTAGATCTTGCGGATGGCCTGAAAACAGACATCATCATCGTATTCGAGCTGGTTGGTGATCTCGGCGATGCCGGGCTGCAGCACGCTGGTCATGTTGTGATACCACCAGTCGATGCGCTCCTGCCTGAGGCGCCAGTCCGGCGTCCAGCCGAAGTCGGCGGGATAGATGTCGGTGGTCAGGCGTTCTTCGAGGCCGTGGAGCTGGTCTGGCCCCACAAAGTGCATTTTGCCGGAGAGGCACGTCTTGTAGCCGGCAAGGCGCAGATAGTGGGCCCAGGTGGGGATGGAGGAGGGGAACTCGGCGGCATTGTCGTAAACGCCGGTGCGCGAGGGCAAGAGGCCATTCATGACGGTGGCGCGGGCCGGGGCGCACAGCGGGCTGTTGGAATAACAATTCTCGAAAATCACGCCTTCGGCGGCGAGGCGGGATAGGTTTGGCGCCTTGACCAGTAGATGGCCATGAAAAGGCAGGTAGCGGGCGGCCAACTGGTCCGCCATAATGAAGAGAATGTTGGGTTTGGTATCGGCCATGGTCGCGCCCTATATGATCGACAGACGTTCATGAAGACAATTCTGCTCGCCCTCATTCGCATCTACCAGCTGACATTGTCGTCGATTTTCGGACGGCGCTGCCGCTATTTACCGACATGTTCGGAGTATGCGAGCGACGCCCTGAACAAACATGGAGCATGGCGCGGGTTGTGGCTGGCCGTGGCGCGCGTTTCACGCTGCCACCCGTGGGGAGGACACGGGTTTGATCCGGTTCCCGACATTTATGATGGCCCGGAGTGGCGGCAAAAAAACAGGGGCCCCTGAGCGGGGCCCCCGATTATTTGCGATTGCAGGGGTTTAGAAGGAGCCGAAGGCCCAGACGACACCGAGGCGAACTTCATGTTCGTCACCGGGATCGACATCAACCGTACAGCATCCGGACGAGTAGGTATCGGTATCAAAACCGGTGTAGAGGTAGTCGAGGCGGACACGCAGATTATCGGTCACGGCGTGCTCGATGCCGCCGCCAACGACCCAGCCCCAATGGTCGCCGTCAATATGCGGCGGCGGGCCGCTCAGGCCGTAGAGGTCGCCCTGCATCCAGGCGCCACCGGCGGTGGCGAAGAGCAGGGTGCGGTCGAAGGCAACGCCGCCGCGGGCGCGCAGCGTGGCGATGTTTTCGACATCAAAGCCGAAGTCGGCGCCGGGGTCGTTGTTTTCGACAATGTTGGTGCCCCAGCCCCAGTCGCCTTCAAGACCGACCACGAAGCTGTCGATCTGGTAGTTGGCGCCGGCCACCACGCCGAATTTGCCGCCACAACCGGCCAGCAGGAAGGTGCCAGCACCGTCGTTCACATCGCCGTCCAGGCACAGCAAGCCGCCCCAAACGCCGCCGTAGAAGCCCGTCCAGTCATATTGGGCAGGACGCAGGTCTTCGGGGGGCGGAAGGTCCATGTCGGCAGCCATTGCCGTGGCGGCCGGCACCAGTATGGCGGCGGCAGCGGCAAGGCGGAGAAGGAACTGATTCATTTCATTACCCAGAGCTTAGTGTTGCATTGCTGTTCGGCGTCAACATGACTTGTTAAGGTTAATGGCAGGTTATTGACGGCCGGGTGAAACGCTTACGCACGCGAGCAGGGGACTAACGGGCTTCGCCAAGTAGCTATATTGCGAGGACTGCGAAACGGGAGCAGTGCAAGACCAGTCCTGGACCATGGGGGATTTTGCTGGAGGCTGGTTTGCCATCAGAATTTGACCAGCGCGCCAAGACGAAAGGTGCTGGCGTCCCAATCAAATGAGATGTTGTTGCTGGCATAGCGGTAATCTTCCGCTGACATGGCGTCGTAGATGAATTCGGCGCGCAGGATGAAGTGTTCGGTCATGGCGTAGTCGAGGCCGGCACCGGCATTCCAGCCCAGGTGCCATTGCGACTGGCTACCGCTGCCGGCGACGTCGGCACTGGCGTTGCCAATGGAAAGCCCAGCCGCCAGGAACATCAGAAGATTACCCACTGGAAGGCCGAGGCGCGAGCGCAAGCGGCCGATGGCCGCGACATCGAAATCATCGACTCCGCCGCCGAAACCGACACCATCGACGTCGAGGGTTCCAAAGTCGGCTTCGAGGCCGGCAACAATCTCGCCGATCGCATAATTGTAGCCGGCGATGCCGCCAAGCTGAATGCCGCCGATATCGAAGCTGTCGGCGCAACAACCGGTGTCGCCGTTGACCGACCCGAAGGAATAGCTGCCGGTTGCGCCGAGGTAGGGTCCGGACCAATCATAATAGGCGCCGTCGATAGCAGGATCGGCGGCCATTGCCGTACCCGTCAGGGCAAGGACGGCCAGCCATGAACTTGCAATCAGGCGCACTACGGTTTTCCCCAACATTCCCGCACGAAATCGGACGTTCACCAGTTATGGTTAACAAATGGTTAATTGCAACTGGCCGGTGAGCGCGGCTTGACCGGGTTGGTGGCCGCGACTATGAGCCGGGCCGTCGGCAACTCGTAGGCCTACCCGCGCGAGTATGCGGGAGTGGGCGGAAAGGCTTGAAAACATGATCACATTGACGTTTCCCGATGGCGCCACGCGGCAGGTTGAAACGGGAACCACGGCGGCCCAGGTGGCGGCGGCCATTTCCAAATCACTGGAGAAGAAAGCGGTCGCGGCGGTCGTCAATGGCGTGGTCAGCGACCTTTCCGACCCGCTGGCAGGCGATTCGACGCTGCGCATCCTGACGCGCGAGGACGCGGAATCCCTCGAACTCATCCGCCACGACTGCGCCCATGTGCTGGCCGAGGCGGTGCAGGAGCTGTTTCCGGGAACCCAGGTGACCATTGGACCGGTGATCGAGAACGGCTTCTATTACGACTTCCACCGCAACCAGCCGTTCACGCCGGAAGACTTTCCGGCCATCGAAAAGAAGATGCGCGAGATCATCGCCCGCGACAAGGCGTTCACCAAGTCGGTGAAGACGCGCGAGGCGGCGAAGGATTTCTTCCGCGCCAAGGGCGAGAATTTCAAGGTCGAACTGGTCGACACCATTCCTGGCAACGAGGACATCAAGTTCTACGATCAGGGCGGATGGATCGATCTGTGCCGCGGCCCGCACATGACCTCGACCGGCAAGATCGGCGGGGCATTCAAGCTGATGAAAGTGGCTGGCGCCTATTGGCGTGGCGATTCCAAGAACCCGATGCTGACGCGCATCTATGGCACGGCGTGGGCCAGCGACAAGGACTTGCAAGCCTATGTGACAGCACTTGAGGAAGCCGAGAAGCGCGACCATCGCAAGCTGGGCCGCGAGATGGACCTGTTCCATTTCCAGGAAGAAGGGCCGGGAGTCGTCTTCTGGCATGCCAAGGGCTGGACGATTTTCCAGCAGCTGATCGGCTATATGCGCCGGCGCCTGAACCAGCTTGACTATCAAGAAGTGAATGCACCGCAGCTTCTCGACAAATCCCTGTGGGAAACCTCGGGGCACTGGGGCTGGTATCAGGAGAATATGTTCGCCTCGAAGTCAGCCTATGCCTTCATGAACCCCAAGGACGAGAACGCCGAGCAGCGGGTGTTCGCGCTGAAGCCGATGAACTGCCCGGGGCATGTGCAGATTTTCAAGCACGGGCTGAAAAGCTATCGCGACCTGCCGGTGCGGCTCGCGGAATTTGGCGCGGTTCACCGCTACGAGCCATCGGGGGCGCTGCACGGGCTGATGCGGGTGCGCGGCTTTACCCAGGACGATGCCCATATTTTCTGCACGGAAGCGCAGCTTGAAGACGAGTGTCTAAAAATCAACGATCTGATGATGTCGGTCTACAAGGATTTCGGCTTCGAGGAAGTGGTGGTGAAACTGGCAACGCGGCCCGAGAAGCGGGTGGGCACCGACGCCATGTGGGACCACGCCGAGGCGATCCTGCGAAAAGTGCTGGCCAAAATGGCGGTCGATTCCGGTGGCCGCATCAAGACCGGAATCAATGAGGGCGAAGGCACATTTTACGGGCCGAAGTTCGAGTACACACTGCGCGATGCGATTGGCCGCGAGTGGCAGTGCGGCACCACGCAGGTTGATTTCAATCTGCCGGAGCGGTTCGGCGCGTTTTACATCGATGCCGATGGCGAGAAGAAGCAACCGGTGATGGTGCACCGGGCCATCGTCGGATCATTGGAGCGATGGCTGGGCATTGTCATCGAGAACTATGCCGGGCATTTTCCGTTATGGCTGGCGCCGGTTCAGGCGGTGGTGGCAACGATCACGTCGGACGGTGACGACTATGCCGCCGAGGTTCGCAGCCTTTTGCGCCGGGCCGGGATTCGCGCCGAAATGGATCTCCGCAACGAAAAGATCAATTACAAGGTGCGGGAACACTCGGTTGCCAAGGTCCCGGTGATTCTGGTTGTCGGCAAACGCGAGATGGACGAGCGAACTGTCAGTGTGCGGCGGCTGGGATCGCAGGACCAGACATCGATGAAGCTTGAAGAGGCCATCGCCGCGCTGGTGGCCGAGGCGACGGCCCCGGATTTGCGGACGGCCGGTTGAGGGATAGTGCTGAAATGCGCACTTGAACTGTATTTTTGCTGATTACATATTGGTTCGATGGAAATCGGGCTTTACACGTTCGCGGATGTGAAACCGGGTGGCGATGCCGGGCTGAGGCTGCGCCAGCTCGTCGAGGAAATGGAGCTTGCCGATCAGGTGGGGCTCGAGGTTTTCGCGGTGGGGGAGCATCACCGGCCGGACTATGCGGTGTCTTCGCCGGCGGTGGCGCTGGCGGCGGGGGCTTCGCGCACCAAGGCGATCCGGCTGTCGAGTGCTGTCACGGTGCTTTCATCCGATGACCCGGTGCGGGTGTTTCAGCAATTTGCGACGCTTGATGGCATTTCCAATGGCCGCGCCGAAATCATGGCGGGGAGGGGGTCGTTCATCGAATCCTATCCGCTTTTTGGCTATGATCTCAATGACTACGACGATCTGTTTGCGGAGAAGCTTGAGCTTTTGATGAAGCTTCGCGAAACCGAAAGGATTACCTGGCAGGGGGCGCTGCGGCCAGCGCTCAGCAATGCCGGCATCTATCCGCGCCCGGTTCAGGACAAGCTGCCGATCTGGATCGCGGTGGGCGGCACGCCGCAGTCGGTGGTGCGGGCGGCGACGCTGGGGCTTCCCATGGCGCTGGCGATCATCGGCGGCGACCCGAAACGGTTTGCGCCGTTCTTTGCCCTCTACCGCGACGCCCAGGACAAGGCCGGGCGGGGCGCGGAGAACCTGCCGCTGTCCCTCAACATGCATGGTTTCGTGGCGGACACCACTGCCAAGGCCAAGGACATCTACGCTGCGGCGCATCTTGAGGTGATGAACCGCATCGGCCGCGAACGCGGGTGGCCGCCGCAGGGGCGGGCGCATTTCGAGGCCTCCTGCGGGCCCGACGGCAATCTGATCGTCGGTGATCCGGAGGCGGTGGCGGAGAAGATCGTGGGGCTTCACAAGGTGTTCAAGAACGACCGCATCCTCATCCAAATGGCGATCGGCACTGTTCCACATGCCGAGCAGCTGCGGGCCATTGAATTGATGGGAACAAGGGTTGCGCCCATGGTGCGCGCCGCGATCAAGCCGGCGTGATGGCCGGTCACGGTTGCGTGGTTGGCGCAGTCGTGACTGGCGCGTGATCCGCCGCTCTTTCATGGTTTTCACGGGAACACAAAGTTCCGTTTGGGAGACATGACATGAAGAAATTCTTTGCGGTGATTACGCTGGTTGGCCTGTGGGCCATTGCGCCGGCGGCGGCTGCCGAAATGGCAATGTGCGACGAGGCGACGATGATGAAGGCCGACGAGATGATCAAGGCCACCACCGACAAGGCCAAGATGGAAATGGCCATGAAGGAAATGGACATGGCCAAGATGGCCATGAAGGACAACAAGACGGAAGATTGCTCCATGCACCTGACCAAGGTCATGGAAGAAACCATGAAGCCATAGTTTGGCCGGCATGCGGGGTGGCCGTACGGCCGCCCCTTCTGCTGTTTGCTTTGCGGGTTCGGCGTCTCCACCTATATTCATCGTAGCTGGTGGAGGATTTGCATGACGCTGTTTCACATTCCCGATCCGCCGCCCGGCGATGCCGCGGCGGCTGATGCCATTGACATGGTTATCGTTCCGAGAGCTCGCGATCTTGGTGGTTTCGAAGTGCGGCGCGCACTGCCTGCCGCCGGGCGGCAGATGGTCGGACCATTCATATTCTTCGACGTGTTTGGGCCAGTGCTGATACGGGCGGGCGAGGGGCAGGATGTGCGGCCACATCCGCATATCGGGCTTGAGACCGTCACCTGGCTGTTCGACGGCAAGATGTATCACCGCGACAGCCTTGGTTCGGCGCAGGAAATAGCACCTGGCGAACTGAACTGGATGACGGCGGGCAAGGGCATCGTGCATTCGGAGCGCACGCCGCAGATCGAGCGCCTGAAAGACCGCACGGTGTTCGGCATTCAAAGCTGGGTGGCGCTGCCCAAGCGCGTGGAGGATACCGCGCCGGCCTTCCAGCATGTGGCGCCTGATGAGATGCCGTCGCTTGACGACCATGGGGTGAAAGCCCGCATCGTGGCAGGCTCGCTGTTTGGCGCGACATCACCGGTCAAGACACAGTCGGAGCTGTTCTATGCCGACATTTCCCTGGACCGGGGCAAAGTCATTCCCTATCCCGCCGGTCACGAAGAGCGCGGCGTCTACATTGCGGAAGGTGAAATCGAAATCGCCGGGCAAGCGTTTGAAGCCGGTAAGCTGCTCGTGCTGCGAGCCGGCGACGCGCTGACCATCCGCGCACGGACCAATTCCCGCTTCATGCTGCTGGGCGGCGAACCGATGGATGGCCCGCGCCACATCTGGTGGAATTTCGTGGCTTCATCAAAGGAGAAGATCGAGGCCGCCAAGGAAGACTGGAAACAGGGGCGCTTCGAAATCGTGCCAGGCGACGAGAAGGAGTTCATCCCGCTGCCTGCGGCGTAGGACGCGCCAGGCAGAGGCTTGCTTAGGTACTCTTGTGCGAACCTGGCAGCCGAGCTATCTTTTCTGCGCCATGACAATCAGGCCCCCCAGAAAGCCTTCCTACGACGGCTGCGATAGCGAGTGCGCCGGTTCTTAGCCCCGCGCCACCTGAATCGATTCCAATTCAAACCGTAACGCAATGGAGTGCCCCGTGGCTCGCCAGTCGATTGCTTTTTCCGCCGATTTGTCGCTCGTCGCCGCCTGCGCTTTCTGGGCGGCGGGTACGATTGTCAGCAAAGCTTTGCTGACCTCGGTTCCGCCAGTCATGTTCCTTATCGTACAACTTGCGCCGAGCGCCGTTGTCTTATGCGCTATGGCGTTTTTCAGGCGGCCGCGGCTGCCGCGTGGGCCCATGTTGCTGGCGGTTTTGCTACTCGGCGCATTGAATCCCGGACTTTCCTACACGTTCAGCATGCTTGGACTTGTTTCCACTCAAGCCAACGTCGCTACACTCTTATGGGCAGGGGAGCCAATCATGATTATTGTGCTGGCGGCCGCATTTCTTGGCGAGCGACTTTCTCCGGTGCTGCTGGCCTTGGCTTTTGCAGCAGCTATCGGGGTGTTCTTCGCCAGCGGGGTTGGCAATGCCTTTGAGGCCCCCATGGCCGGAATTGCGCTCATCCTCTTGGGTGTGGCGTGTTGCGCTGTCTATACGGTTTTGTCGCGCATGATCGTCGAAACCTATGATCCCTTGGCCATCGTTGCGCTTCAGCAGGCTGCGGGGCTTGCATGGGCATTGACGATTTGGCCTTTGGAACTGAAAACTTCGCCTTCCGTGGCACTTTCCGCCCTTAGTATCGCGGAAATCAGCGGCGGCATTGTTTCCGGGCTGATGTACTACGCTGCGGCTTTCTGGTTCTATCTCAAGGCGCTTGGCCAAATGCCAGCCAGCCGGGCGGGGTTGTTTTTCAATCTCATCCCGGTGTTCGGCATCGTGCTGGCGGCAATTCTTCTCGGCGAACGGTTGTCGGCCATGCAATGGTTTGGGGCGCTGCTCATACTGGTGTCGATCACTACCATTCAGAGATTGACACGAAAAGCCGAAGTGAAAACGGCGGGCGCCTGAGTCTCAGTCCAGCGCCAGCACCACGCGGCCGGTGATGGCGGCTTTCTTCATGCGGGCGAAGATGTCGTTGATGTTTTCCAGCGGTTCTTTCGTGGTGTGGGCGCGGACGAGGCCGTTGGCGGCGAAATCGACGGCTTCCTGCAGGTCCTGCCTGGTGCCGACATTGGAGCCGCGGATTGTCGCTTCGACATTGACGACGGCGGAGATCGACATGCGAATTTCATCCTGCTTGCCGCCGGGCAGGCCGATCCACGACACGCAACCGCCATTGCGCAGGACGCCGACCGATTGCTCGAAAGCCTTGGCTGATATGGCGGTGACCACGGCACCGTGGGTGCCGCCGAGTTTTGCCTGAATTTCGGCGGCGGGGTCGGTTTTGGCGGCATTCACCAGCCAGTTCGGCGCCCAGCGATTTCGCAAGGTCGAGCTTGTCTTCCGTTACGTCCACGGCGGCAACGCGGAGGCCCATGGCTTTGGCGT
This sequence comes from uncultured Alphaproteobacteria bacterium, assembly GCA_963775095.1. Lineage (GTDB taxonomy): Bacteria > Pseudomonadota > Alphaproteobacteria > Rhizobiales > Aestuariivirgaceae > Aestuariivirga. The sequence goes on along the minus strand of CAVZHN010000015.1, from coordinate 50,776 downwards.
ACTGCACGGCGATGTGGCCGAGGCCGCCGACGCCCATGACCGTCATCCACTGGCCGGGCCTGGCGCCGGTGCGTTTGAGGCCGCGATAGGTGGTGACGCCGGCGCAGAGAATGGGGGCGATTTCGTAGAGATCAGCGGTTTCCGGAATGTGGCCGCAGAAGGCGGCATCGGCGATCATGTATTCGGCGTAGCCGCCGGGCTTGGTGTAGCCCGTTGCTTCGGCCGAGCGGCAGATGGTTTCCATGCCGGACAAGCAGAACTCGCAATGGCCGCAGGCCGAATACATCCACGGCACGCCGATGCGGTCGCCTTCGCGGAAATGCGTAACGCCGGCACCAACCGCGGCCACGTGGCCGGTGACTTCGTGGCCAGGGATGAGCGGCAGGTTGGGAAGCGGCGTCCAGTCGCCTTCAACAGCATGAAGGTCGCTGTGGCAGACGCCGCAGGCCGTGACCTTGACCAGCAGTTCGCCGGGCTTGGGATCAGCTATGGGCAAGCGCTCAATTTCAAGGGGAGCACCGATCTTGTGTAGTACGGCGGCCTTCATTTTTGCGGGCATGGAAAATCCTCAGTTTCCGAGGATGATATCCCGGGATTCGCCGGCGGCAATAGCAAATGTCGCGGTCATCACTTCGCCGTCGGCTTCAGCACTTGCGACATAGTTGCCGGGCCTGAGAACGATGTGGGCGGAGAGGCCGACCATGGTGGCTTGTGGAAGCCCTTCGGCGGTGGTTACATTCCACATCACATCGGTGTCGGGTGCGCCGATGAAATTGAGATGGGCGAGGCCCGCCTTGTGGTCGATGTCGATGGCGCTCATGATGCCGGGCTTCACCCTGACATCGGCGACGGCAACGGTGTTGCCGGACGCGAAACGGCTCTCGATGCGATATTCGCCGGCCGGCATGCGAATGATTTCACCGGGGACAGCCGATTGGGCAATGAGCTGGCCACGGTTGATGCCGGACAGGGCATAGACTTTCGACAATGACGGCGCCTGTGGAACGCCGATGCCCTGGACGCGCGGCAGAATGCGCAAGCCGCCGACATTGAGCACAAAACTGACGGTCAAGTGATTGCCGGGGAGGATCGTCAGGCCGCGCTGGAACTTGGCGGCGCCGTAGGCGATATGGATCATGTAGTCGCCGGGCGCGAGGAACATGTCAATCGACGGCGCCTCGCCGGTGTAGATGTCCTCGCCGGCGCTGCTCATGATCGACCAGGAGACCGGTCGTTCGATGGCACCGCCAGATTCACTCAGCTTGGCGATGAGTTGCAGGCCCTCCTGGCCCGATGCCACGGTGGCGATCGCCACTTCGTGGGCAACATCGGTCAGAGGGGTGATTTCAAGACGGTCAACAGCGGCAACCTCGCCCTGGAGGCCCGTGCCGGACTGGGCGATGGTTGGGCCATACACCGTGGCGATGAGAACGAGGAAGAGCGCCGCCACCAGAAGGGCTGCCGTCCGGGCTGCCTTCTGGTGGCGGAGATGCGATGCACGGGTGCTGTGGTCGTGCATGCTGTCGGTCCCCATTGCCTTAGTCTCCCCCAGCCAGTCCGGCCGGTAGGCATTAGAAACAATTTTAAGGAGCGGCGGGCAACGCAATCCTTAACATTGGGTTAACGTCGTGGGGACAATTGCAACCATTGCCTTTACCGGGGGGGAGGTGCCACAGTGGCGGCGTGATGACACAGCTTAACGATACGTCCTCGGTTCTGAACCTCCTGCATTCGCGCAAGTCTGCCTCGGCCAAAGCCATGACGGCGCCCGGCCCAACGGCTGCGCAGCTCGCCGAAATCCTGACCTGCGCGGTGCGCGTTCCCGATCACGGCAAGCTTACGCCGTGGCGGTTCATCGTGTTCGAAGGCGAAGCGCGGCAGCACTTCGGCGCGGTGATGCGGCAGCGCTGGAGTGCGCTTAATCCTGCCCATGGTGAGGAGACACTGGGGTTTGTCGCCCAAATGTTCATGCGGGCGCCCACGGTGGTGGTTGTGGTTTCAACCGCCGCACCTCATCCCAAGATACCGGAGTGGGAACAGGTGCTTTCAGCGGCGGCGGTTTGTCAGAACCTGTTGCTGGCGGCAACGGCACTTGGCGTCGGCTGCCAGTGGAACACCGACTGGCTGGCCTATGACGCCGAGACCACCAAGGCCATGGGCTTATCCGCGCACGAGAAAGTGGCGGGCATCATGTATCTCGGCACGCCAACGGCGCCACTCGAAGACCGGCCACGGCCCGATGCCATGGCGCTGGTTACGCGCTGGAGCGGGGCATGAACATTCGCGGCATTCTGTTCGACAAGGACGGCACGCTGATCGAGGTGAACGACACGTGGGTGCCGATTTACCGGCAGATCTTGCAGGATCAGTTCGGTGTCGATCTCGAAGGTGCGGAGTTGCTGATGGAGAAAGTCGGGCTTGATCGCGCCACGCAGCGGTTCAAGGCCAACTCGATCCTGGCGGCGGGAACGACGCGGGATCTGGTTGATGCCTGGTGGCCGGGGCTCGATGCCGAGGGCAAGCGTGAAAAGGCGCGGGCTCTCGATCACGATTATGCGCCGCTGGTGAAAAACGCGCTGCGGCCATTGCTCGATCTCGAGCCGCTGTTCGTGGAACTGCGAAGCATGGGGATGGTGCTGGGTGTTGGCACCAACGACAGCCACGTTTCGGCCACCAACCACATGGCGCACATCGGTGTGGTCGAGCATTTCGCCGACATCATCGCCGCCGATACGGTGGAGGTGCCGAAACCCTCCGGCAACATGATCCGCCGGTTTGCCGAGGTCACCGGGCTCGCCACCCACGAGATTGCCATGGTGGGCGACAATTCCCATGACATGGAGGAAGCGCGCAATGGTGGTGCCGGACTGGCGATAGCGGTTCTGACCGGCAATGCCGAGGCCCATCACCTGGCGCACCTTGCCGATCACACGATTGCCAGCGTCGCCGATCTGCCCGGCCTCCTGAGGTCGCTCTAGTGTTTTACGATGCCGTCAAGAACGATCACGGATTGCCTGTTGATCCGTTCAAGGCGCTGGTAGCGCCGCGGCCGATTGGCTGGATTTCATCGCTGTCGGCCGGTGGCATCGCCAATCTGGCGCCCTACAGCTACTTCAATGCGATGGCGCAATCGCCGCACTACGTGGTCTTCGGTTCGGGCCCGCGCAAGGACAGTCTGCGAAACATCGAAGCAACGGGCGAATTCGCTGTCAATCTCGCCACCTGGGCGCTGCGCGAGAAGATGAATGCCACTTCGGCTGTGGTGCCTGACGATGTCGACGAATTCGAACTTGCCGGCTTGACCAAGGCGGCCTGCCGGCTGATCGGGGCGCCGCGGGTTGGCGAAAGCCCGGTGTGTTTCGAATGCCGGCTGTTCAAGGTGATCGAATTGCCTGGTGATGATGGCGTGGCCGAAAACCATATGGCGGTGGGCCGGGTGGTCGGCATTCACATCGATGACCGCTTCATTCATGACGGCCGGGTGGACACGGCTGGCATGAAACCGATCGCCCGGCTGGGCTACAGTGAATATGCCACCGTCGAAACGGCCTGGCGGATGCGGCGGCCGGGGTGAGTGCCTGACCGCACTACATCTAGTGGTTGCAATGACTTGGCAGTGAGTCGCGGTGCGAGTCGTGAACAAGCCGCGAACGCCGCATTTTCGCCATGGTTGAAAAGCCTGTTGATAACCGCATTTTACTTATAAATACCAGCAAGTTAGACCCTGTGGAAAAGCTGTGGATAACCCACTTAACTCCTCATTAACCATGTGGGCGCAGGACTCGCATTACGGGTGGTGAGGCAGCAAAGGCAAGTTCATGCACCGCGAAGGGATTGCGCTTATGACGAGCGTCCTGCTCATAGAAGACGACAAGGCCGAACGGCAGCGGCTGGAGACAATGTTGGGCGGGTTGGGCCTCGATCTCATCGCGCCGGAAGGCACCGAAGAGGCGCTCAAGGTATGCAACGACAATACCCCTGACCTCGTCATGCTGGCGGCCGGCGGCAACGCCAAGCGCCCCAGGGACTTCGTGAAACGCCTGCGGCGGGAAATCCACGGCAAGTCACCGATCGTCATCCTCTATGCCGACACGCCTGACATGGAGATGATCGGCCAGTCGATCCTGCAGGGTGCGGCCGATGTGATCATGAAACCGTTCGATCGCGAATTGCTGCAGTTCAAGCTGAAGCAGGCGGGGGTCCTGGCCTGACAGCCCGGCATTGGCAGGGCGGCGGGCAATGCCCCCCGCTACTTCACCGCCTTAACAAATTCCTAGCGGGCATGGTGAACCAATTGTTAAATGTTAACTGGCACGTTCGGGGCATGGTCAGCCTTGTACGGTGCATTGCGTGAACGACGAACCCAGCTTCGGACTCGACATCAGTATTTTTCTTACAGTCATTGAAACCGGCACGGCCGAGCAGCGTGTAGCGCTTGCCGCACAGCTGGCGGCGTTTCTGGCAAGCGAAGGCACGCCAGACTCGGAGCGCAACCAGGTGGTGCCCATCGTCCTCAAGCTTGCCGTCGACCCGGTGGCGGATGTGCGCAAGACATTGGCTGTTGCCCTGTCGCCAGTGCGCAATCTCAATGCCGATGTGGTGTTTTCGATTATCTCCGACGACGACGATATCGCCCTGCCATTTCTCGGGGCGACACCTTCGCTCAATCACTGGCACATGCTGGCGGTGTTGCGGGTGGGCGACGTGGCGCGGCAGTGCTCGGTGGCGCAGCGCCCCGATCTGTCGGCGGAGGCCCGGGCTTTCATCCTGAAATCCGCCGCTATCGAAGTGGCGCTGGCGCTGTTCGACAATCCGTCGGTCAGGTTCAACACCGAAGAGTATCATGCGCTTTATACGCGCTTTGGACAGTCGGGTGACATGGTCGAATGCCTGCTCGCTTGCCCCGACCTGCCGCTCGATATCCGCATCCTGCAAGCCAAGCGGGCTTCCAATCGCATGCATCAGCTGATGGCCGAGCGCGGCTGGGTTCCCGCCAACGATGCGGCCGAGTTGGTGGCCGATGCCGAGGAAACGGCGATGCTGCGCATTCTGGTTGAAGCCAATGAAGCCGAGATCGCCTCGGTGGTGCCGTTCCTGGTGTCAAAGGCCATGCTGACGCCATCGATCATCGTGCGCGCCGCCTGCCTCGGCGAGATGCATGTGGTGGAGTGGGCGCTCGCCCATCTTGCCGGGCTTCCGGTTGCCAAGGCGCGCGATGCCATGCAGGGCAGGGGACTTATGCGGTTCAGGTCGCTGTTCGGCAAGTCGGGCCTGCCCATTGCCAGTTTTGGGATTCTGCAAGCGGCAACCGACGTTGCCAACGACGAGCGCGAAGAGGGTATTGCGCTCGATGCCGAAGGATTTGGCCGCCGCCTGATCGAAGCGCTGATGACGCGCTATGAGACCATGGAACTGCGCGAACGCTCCAAGCACCTGGAAATCGTCGGGCGGCTGGCGGAAGACCGGGTGCGGCTGATCGCCAGAAGACTCAAGGCCGATCTGGTGCGGGCGGCTTAACTCCAGCGCGGTCGTCGCTCAGCAGGTAGCGCGCGCCCTTGCCCCATTGGCTAGCGCGGTCCTGGTCATTGTAGAGGGTGCATCTTTGCAGTGACAGGCATCCACAGCCGATGCAACCGTCGAGATTGGCTTTGAGCCTGCCAAGAATCGCCATGCGCTCGTCAAGATCACGGCTGATGGCGCGGCTGATGGCGGTCCAATCGGCTTTGGTTGGGGCACGGCTGTCGGGCAATCGCGACAGCATGGCTCTGATATCGCGGATCGGAAATCCCAGGCGCTGGGCGATCAGCACAAATGACAGGCGCCGGATATCGGCTCGGATAAACCGGCGCTGGCCGCTGCGGCTGCGTTCGGGTTTCACCAGGCCGCGCGTTTCATAATAACGGATGGCCGAGACGGCGAGCCCGGTACGCTCGGCCAACCGTCCGATGGTGATAACTTCGTTGCCTTTCATCGCAGCCTCCCGAAATAGTTCTTGACCTCAACCATACTTGAGGAATTACCACCTGAGGCCATGCCATATCAACTGGCGAGGAGATGACCAATGAACGCTGCGATTCTTGAACATGCGAACGTCACGGTCAGCGATCCAGATGCCACGGCGCGATGGTTGTGCACGGTGTTTGGCTGGCGCATCCGCTGGCGAGGCGATTCAATCTATGACGGCAAGACCATCCATGTCGGTGGCGATGACAGTTACCTTGCGCTCTATTCGATGGGGCATGGCTTGCGACAGGACCCACGCAAGTCATATCACGTCATCGGCGGCATGAACCATGTGGGGATCGTGGTCGATGATATCGACGCGACTGAAGCATTGGTCAAAGCAGCCGGTTTCGAGCCGCACTCGCACGCCGACTACGAACCCGGCCGGCGGTTCTATTTTCGCGATGGCGACGAGATCGAATTCGAAGTGGTGAGCTACAAGTAGGATGCGTTCCTAATACTTGAACTGCTCTCTGAGTACGCGCTCAGCCAGTGAGTGCCCCGGGTCGAACAGAATTTTGACGGAGCGCTTGCGGTCTTCGGCGATTTCCACCTCGCGGACTTCGCGGACTTCGAGGTGGTCGGCGACGGCCGCCACGGGGCGCTTGTCGGGTTCCAGCACGGTGAGTGTGACGCGGGCCTCGTGCGGCAGGATGGCGCCACGCCAGCGCCTGGGCCGGAAGGCGCTGATGGGCGTCAGGGCCAGCAGGGAGGAATTGATCGGCAGGATTGGTCCGTGGGCGGAAAGATTGTAGGCGGTGCTGCCGGCGGGCGTGGCAAGAAGCAGGCCGTCGCAAATTAGTTCGTCGAGCCTGGTGGCGCCATCGACGGCGATCTTCAGTTTCGCCGCCTGATAACGCTGGCGGAGCAGGGACACTTCGTTAAAGGCAATGGCCTTGCGGGTCTTGCCCGCCGCATCGGTCGCGGCCATTCGCAAGGGGCGGATGGTGGTTTGCTCCGCCGCCTTCAGCCGTTCCAGCAAGTGGTTGTCGTGGAAGTCATTCATCAGGAAGCCGACGGAGCCGCGGTTCATGCCATAGATGGGCACGCCGGTTGAAACGAACTTATGCATGGCTTGCAGCATGTGGCCATCGCCACCCAGGGCCACAACCACGTCGGCCGCGGCCGGGTCGGCATTGCCGTGGCGGCGGGCGAGCTTGGCGAGGGCCTTGCGGGCTTCGGGGCTTTCGGAAGCCAAAAAGGCGATGCGGGTGAATTTCATGGGCGGTACATCACGTTGACAGGCTGATCCATTGCGGACATTGAAGGCAGGAACCTTAGCAACCCGTGAAGCATCCGTCCAAATCCATGCGCGCCATTGTCATGTGCACCACCTGCCGGCATTCAGCGGCGGAGAAGTTCGGCCCCGATGGCCGCACGGGCGGTGAAACGCTGATTGCCCACATGCGCGACGTTTTGACAGAACGGCTTCAAAACGACGTAAGCCTGCATATCCAGGCGTGCCTGTGGAACTGCAAGCGCCATTGCAGCGTGATTTTGCGCGACGACGAGCGTTTCACCTACTTCACCGGAGACCATGTGCCGGAACGGGCGCAAGCGGAAGCGATCGTCGAGTGGTTCACGGCCCATGGCGCCACCGACACCGGCGAAGTGCCATTCCGGCAGTGGCCGGACCGCATGCGCGGGCACTTCATTGCGCGTATTCCACCGGTGCCGAAGTGACGGTGACGCTGGTTCTGGGCGGGGCCCGGTCGGGCAAGAGCCGGTATGCGGAGAGTCTGGCGCATGGGCGGAAAGTCTACATTGCCACAGCCGAAGCCCTTGACGATGAAATGCGCGACCGGATTGCCAGACACCGGGAGCGACGGGGCGACGGGTGGGAGACGGTGGAGGCGCCGCTGGAGTTGGCTGGGGTGCTCCGCTCGGTTGGGAACTGCGAAACGGTGTTGATCGATTGTATCACCGTGTGGCTCGGCAATCTTATGCACAACGGCCGGGACATTGGCGTCGAAGTGGCAGATCTGTGTGCGGCCTTGAAAGTGGCCGCTTCGGACATCGTCATGGTGTCGAATGAAGTGGGCCTATCGATCGTTCCCGAGAACGCCATGGCGCGGAGGTTCCGGGACGCGCAGGGGCTTGCCAACCAGCGCCTGGCGGAGGTCGCGGACCGGGTTGTGTTTGTTGCCGCCGGCCTGCCGCTCAGGCTGAAGTGAGGATGGCGCCGATCGTTACCAGCGCCAGCAGCTGCCACAGCACCCGCCGGTAAAGTTTCAGACCGGCGCGAATGTCGTGGCGCGAGAGGTGCTGGCGGCCATCGCCCATCCACGGCAGATCCACCATCTTGGCCATCATAACTCCGGGGCCCACCGAGGCGAATTTCCAGTCCTGCCGCCAATGCTGACTCCGGCCAACCGGCGTTGGGCGAGAGCGTGTTTTCCCGGCATCACGGCGCATGGTGGCGAAGACGGCCTTGGCCTTCTGGGCGTTCCACCAGCCGGCGGCACCGCAGAACAGCAGGCCGGTGAGGCGCGAGGCCGGGAGATTCACGAGGTCATCGAGCTTGGCCGCGGCCCAGCCGAAGTGCAGGTATTTCTCGGATTTGTGGCCGATCATCGAATCCGCGGTGTTGATTGCCTTGTAGAGGACAAGGCCGGGCAATCCGAACACCGCGTACCACAGGGCCGGGGCGACGATGCCATCGGAAGTGTTTTCGGCGAGGCTTTCGAGGGCGGCGCGCGAAACACCCGATTCATCGAGGGGTGCGGGGTCGCGGCCGACGATCAGGCCCACTGCCCGGCGACCTTCGGGGAGCGAGCTGTTGAGGCCACGGTAGACGGCACGTACGTGGTCGCGCATCGACTTCTGGGCGATGAAGGCGGAGGCCAGCAGGCCTTCGGCAAGCCAGCCGCCAGGGAGCCAGCCAAAGACCTTGGCGGTAATCAGACTGGGGATGAAGCAGGCAGCCAGCAGGATGGCCAGGGCCAGGGCGCCCCTGATCCGGCCTTCGGACTGCGAGGCCGCCGGGGTGTTGAGGCGGCTGTCGAGCTGGCTGATCAGCCAGCCGATCCATTGCACGGGGTGGCCGACGGCCTCCTGCACTTCCTTGGGGTAGCCGATGAAGCGATCGGCGAGGAGGGCAATCGCGGCGGAGGCGAAGGCGGGGAAGGGCCACATCAGACGGGTGCCGCCAGGGCCAGAAATCTGCCGATGTCCATGTGGGTTTCAAGGTGCGCGGCGAGGTTGTCCAAGGTTTCTTCAATCAGGCTGTCAAAGGTCAGCTTATCTGGGGCGGCACCCATTGATTTCAAGAAGGAGTCACGGAAATTGTCTGATGTGAAACAACCGTGGAGATAGGTGCCCATGACCCGGCCGGAGGCTGATATGGCGCCATCGGGGGTGCTGCCGATCACCGCGAACGGATGTGTGCAATCGGGGCCATCAGTCTTGCCGAGGTGGATTTCATAGCCAGCAATTGCCGCGCCGGTGGGAACGTGGGTGGCGGTAACCCTGGTCAGGGTCTTGTCGGGGAGCAGGGTGGTTTCGACGTTGAGATGCCCCAGCCCGTCGACGGAGCCGGGGGTTCCTTCAAGGCCGTGCGGGATCATGGATGTGGCGGCCGAGCATCTGGTAGCCGCCACAGAGGCCGAGTACGAAGCCGCCGCGGCGGATGTGGGCCGCAAGGTCGATATCCCAACCCTGGTGGCGAAGGTCGACCAAATCGGAGATCGTCGACTTGCTTCCGGGGATGATCACCAGCCGGGCATCGCCGGGGATCGGCTCGCCGGGCTGGACGAAATGGACCGATACGCCGGGGGTGAGGCGCAAGGGGTCGAGGTCATCGAAGTTGGCGATGCGCGGCAAACGGAGAACACATATTTTCATTCCCGTGGAATGGTTTGCGAGCATATGTTCGAGACTTACTGCATCTTCGGCCGGGAGGCGGCTGGCGGCGGCAAAATGCGGGACGATGCCGAGGCAGGGCACGCCGGTGGTGGTCTCGAGAAAGTTCCGGCCTTCAGAGAACAGTTGCGGGTCGCCATGGAACTTATTGATGAGGAATGCCTTTATGAACTTGCGATCTGACTCCGGGAGGATCGCGAAGGTTCCGGCGATGGATGCGATGACGCCGCCGCGGTGGATATCGCCGACCAGCACGGCGGGAACGCCGGCGGCGGTGGCGAAACCCATATTGGCGAGGTCGCCGTGGCGCAGATTGACCTCTCCTGGGCTTCCCGCACCTTCGACGATGATGACGTCCGCTTGCTGAGCCAGGATCGCAAAACTCTGGAGGATGGTGGGCAGGAACTGGCTGCGGCTGGCGAAATACTCCCGGGCCGTCATGGTGGCATGGCGCTGGCCCTGGACGATGATCTGGGCGCCGGTTGCGGCTTCGGGTTTCAGCAGGATGGGGTTCATGTGAACGGTGGGATCGACTTTGGCGGCGCGGGCCTGGAGAGCCTGGGCGCGGCCGATCTCGCCGCCATCGACGGTGACGGCGGCGTTGTTCGACATGTTCTGGGGCTTGAAGGGCATCACCCGCAGGCCACGAAGGGTCAGGGCGCGGCAGAGGCCCGCGGCAATCAGCGACTTGCCGACATCGGAGCCGGTGCCCATGAGCATGATGGCGCGGGCGGTCATGGGGCCTCACTGATGACGTGGGCGTAGGAACCCATCACCCGGCCGACCCGTTGGCCCATGGGTGGCAGGGGGTTTCCGGCGGCGTCGCGGGCTTCGAATAGCGGTTCGGCCGGACCCTGGTGGTCGATGGTCGAATAGTGGAACTCATGGCCGCGCAGGGGTTTCGACCACGGGCCGCCGCTGAGTTGGCGGTAGCCGAGGTGCAGCTTTCGGGTGGCAAACGAGGTGGTGACGGGGAGCAGGCCGGCCATGGCGTGGCGGGTGCCGGCGGCATCGATGAGGCCTTCGCCCAGCACCATGTAGCCGCCGCATTCGCCATAGACGAGGCCCTGGTGGGTGCGGAGGCCGTTGAGGAAGGTGTGGTTTGCGGCGAGTTTGCCGGCGTGGAGCTCGGGGTATCCGCCGGGCAGAAACACGGCTTCGGCCGTGGGGTCCGGGGCTTCATTGGCGAGCGGGGCGAAGAAGGACAGGGTGGCACCCTGGGCCCGCCAGCTGTCGACAAGGTGGGGATAGAGGAAAGAAAAGGCTTCGTCGCGGGCGATGGCGATTGATTGGGCAAGGGGCGGAAGTGATTCGCGAATCACTGCCGAATCAGGCACTTGCGAGAACATGGTTAAGAGCTTGTCAAGATTTGTTTCACGTGCAACGGCTAATGCTGCGTCTGAAATAAATCCTTCAAGGTTTTGATTCTCATGGGCTTGTTGCAAACCGAGATGGCGCGAGGGGAGAACCAGTGAGTCGTTGTGCCGCAGGGCGCCGATGACGTTCTCGCCCAGCACTTCGCGGAGCATCGCTTCATGGCGGTGCTGGCCACGCGGTTGAGGATGACGCCGGCCACATCAATGTCCTGGCGGTAGGTGGCGAAGCCGTGGACGAGGGCGGCGATCGATTGCGACTGGTGGCGGGCATCGACCACCAGCACCACCGGAAGCCTGAGGCTGGCGGCGAGATCGGCGGTTGAACCGGCGGCACCCTGGGGGCCATCGAATAATCCCATGACGCCTTCGACGATGACAAAATCGGATGTTTTGGCAATGTTTTTGAAGTGGTTTTGAATGACCGCCGAAGGCATGGCCCAGGGATCGACATTGAAGCAGGTCTGTCCGGTTGCCGCTTCGTGAAAGCGGGGGTCGATGTAGTCTGGCCCCACCTTGGCGGAGGCCACCTTCAGCCCACGGCCGCGCAGGGCCCGCAGCAGGCCGAGGGTGATGACGGTCTTGCCGCTGCCCGAGGCCGGGGCGGCGATGACCAGGCCCCGGAGGCTAGCCAATCGGGTTCTCCCGCAGGGCTGGCGAATACCAGTCGAGCACGCTCCGCCAATCGGCGGCGTGGCCGACGACGACGATGGCCGGGGTCGGCGGTTCATGGGCTGCCACGTAGGCCGCCGGCTTCGGCCAGGGTGGTGGCCGCCACCTGCTGGATGGGGAGCGAGGCGTTGGAGATGATGGTGACCGGCTCGGCTGCAGCGCGGCCACCGGCCATAAGGGCCGTGGCGATCTCGGCCAGGTGCTTCACCGCCATGTACATGACGATGACCGGGGAGGACTGGGCGATGGCCGGCCAGTTGACGTTGGCGGGCATGTTGCCGCTGGCGTCATGGCCGGTGAGGAAGATGACGGAGTGGTTGGTGTCGCGATGGGTGGCGGGCATGCCGGCATAGGCGAGGCCGCCGACGCCCGCGGTGATCCCCGGCACGATGCGGAAGGGGATGTTGGCGGCGGCCAGGGACTGGCACTCCTCGCCGCCCCGGCCGAACATGAAGGGATCGCCGCCCTTGAGGCGGAGGACGCGGTGGCCCTCGCGGGCGAGCTCGATGAGCCGGAGCGAGATATCGCGCTGCACGGGCGACGGCTTGCCGCCGCGCTTTCCGGCATATTCGAGGGCGGCGCCGGGCCGCACCCAGCGCAGGATGTCGGGGTTCACCAGGGCATCATAGACCACGACATCGCAGGCCTGGAGCCCGTGATAGCAGAGCAGCGACATGAGGCCGGGGGCACCGGGGCCAGCGCCCACGAGCCAGACGGTGCCGGGGGCGAAAGCCGGAAACGGCTCGGCGTCGAGGCGGGCGAAGCCGGGGGGATGGTGGGGTAGGGTGGACATGGGAAAGGCTATACAAGAATGATAATTGGGTGGGGAGCAATTTCGGGTTGGTTCCCAAAGCAGAATGAATTCTAATACCGAATCGTGCCTCATTTGGCACTAGTTCCGGCAGTTTTCCCGCAGGCTGCTATGCTTTAACAACAGGCTTGGCTGATGAACCATGCGAACCACTCGAAAATTCGTCAAAGTATTCCTCGCATCTCCCGGCGACCTCAAGGATGAGAGGATCGAGGCCCATGATGTAGTAGAAGAGCTGAACCGCCTGCACGGCGAAAGCCTAGGTTATCACATCGAACTCGTTGGCTGGGAGGATGTGATATCCCAGAGCCAACGACCTCAGGCGGCGATCAATCGCGACCTCGACCAATGCGAGTTGTTCATCGGGATGTTGTGGGAGCGGTGGGGGACACCTCCGGACAACAGTGGCAATTATGAATTGGGGTTTGAAGAAGAGTTTGAGCGTTCAGCCACTAACTATGCCAGAGTAAGAAAGCCTGAAATCTGTTTGCTCTTTAAAGATGTCGAAAGCTCGCGATTGAGGGATCCTGGAGAGCAACTAAAGAAGGTAATGGCGTTTCGGGAAAGGCTCATTGCAGAGAAGAAGATTCTATTCGAGACATTCGCTGACACGAGGACACTCGGCCAAAAAGTAAGAGCCATAATCACGAAGTATCTGTACGGACTAATTGAGGATGAGTCAGCAGAGAGAACAAGGAAGTCGCAGGAAACACTACCAAGCGAAACTGATAGGAGCAGTGAAGAAGATCAAACATTAACGGCTGCACCGGACCGAGTCTTCTCCAATGAAGGTGCCGAGTTTATCCAATCGCTGTTGGTCAAGTCAGCCCATGCAACCCTTTCAAGCTTGGAAGCCGCACGATTTCGGTTGCTCGGAACGATGGTAGGCACGTATGGAAATGACTTAAGTTTTCTGGGGGCCCACGATGCTAACCTCTTATTCGCTCACCACGAAAGTCTAGTGCTCGGTGAAGTCGAGATTCTAGGACTGGTGAGCGCAGGCTTGAGCAACTTTGCAATGCATAACACGCCGTTGTGGCATTGGATCAAAGCAGCTGACCGATTTAGCCCCGATTCCCTCTTTCACTATACAATTGTTGGTCCCGATGACCGTAGGATTGGCGCAATTAAGGCAATGACATTCTTGCGAATGCAGTTTCCGATTGGCGGTTCAGTAGTTGGGCACGGGATCGTTGAATTGTGGCTCAATCAAGATAACCCAAAAGTGTTGGTTGCCGCTTTGGAATACTTAGGCGCCTGTGGACTACCTGAACATTTGCCAAGCGTTCGCAAGGAATTTGATCGTTCCAACTACAATACGAAGGAATTAGCGCTCAGAGTACTTCTGCAGATCACTGCAAAGGAAAAACGCCAAGACGCAATATCTCTACTGCTGGAATTGCAGCCGGAGTCAGTCGATCTTGAAATTGTCGATTCCCTTTTTGAGAACGACGCCTTAGTCGATAGCGAAGTCGTCCGCATGGCCATTAATCACCGCAACTCCAGTGTGAGAGCGGCATCTGCCAGAATACTTGAAAGCCGAAACGAAATTGACGTTTCGCTTGCAGAGAAACTACTCAAAGACCCTCACAGTACAGTTAGGCATGTTGCAATGGTTGCATTGCACAAGGCAGGGCGCAAATTCTCACAAGGGGAAGCATGGTCATTGCTTGTGAAAAGTAGAGGGGGAGTTTTTGCTATAGGTGCTAACAAGGACTTTGCAGGTGAACGCGAGTTAGAACAATTCCTAGATATGTACTACGCTACGATTTCACTTCCGGACCTTGAGAACGAAATCAAGAAAATTAGTGTTTACAACTTGAAACCTTGGATCATGTACCACGCTCGGCAGTACGCGCGACTTGGCCAGGAACTAAGACTTGCCATTGAAGACAACTTCAAGAATTTATTTGAAGAATTACAATCAAAGTCAAAGAACGGAAATGTGGAAAGCCAAGTCCAATCTGCTGTTGATGAGTTCTTGCGGAAGAAATTCACACGCTTCGGACTGACAGTCATTTGTCGTCGGGGAATTGAAGGTGACTTAGCATTTGTTCGACGCGTCTTAAATTCCGGTGCGGTCGCTTTCGACGAGTCAGAAGTTGAGTATCTGAGAATACATGGAAAATGGGCTGACATTCCGCTGCTAATACAGCTGTCTACCCGTGCAAACTCGACGCTTAACCTTCTTATGATGACAGGGGGAGTTTCTCACTATCGTCAAGTTGCATCCGCAATGGTGTCAATTTCAAGGAACCGAATTCCCGAACTGTTGAAGTCAGAGATGTCGTCTTGGTTATTGGCTCATGTAATTGCGCATGTATCTGACGCTGCATTTGCGAAATTGCCGCAGAGTTCTATTGTTGCGGTTCTTTACAAACGAGTCAGAGAATGTGCGGAAGTCCGCCGTTTTCAAGTGTATTGTTTCGCTTTCAAAATTGGAACTATCCAGACTTCTCAAGAGCTACCTGTCGTTTGAAAAGTCGCGCTACTACAACGTGGTAGCTTGGTTGGAGTTTGGAACTTCGGTTAGCAAGAAGCTGGCGACCAGTGCAATCCGACGTGCTACAAACAAAGAATGGCTACAAGCAAGGTAGAAAATTGGGAAATTTGCGTGGCCTGCTTTCTGTTCCGTGGACGTTAGGTTGGGCTAGGCGGCCCGTTGTAGTTCAGCACTTGCGTGTTTGAGCGCGTGCTTGCGTCGGCCTAAGCTGGATTCCAGTTCACGCTGCGCCCTTCGGGCTGCGCTTGGCTGGAATGACGGTGTTCGGGGGTGTGGAGCCCCCCGCTGCTGCCGCCCGGCCCCCTCCGTCACTGCTTTGCGTGCAAGTGCCACCTCCCCCGCGCCTTCGGCGGAGGGAGGATGACGAGGATGACGGGGGTGGCGAGGCACTCGCTGTCTGCCTATACATTCCCTATGCGGATTGAAAAGCCGGAGGGCGAATTGCGGCGGGGGTGGACGACGGGGGCTTGTGCTGCGGCGGCGGTCAAGGCGGCGCTGACGGCGTTGCGGACAGGGGTGTTTCCTGACCCTGTGTCGATCACGCTGCCCAAGGGCGAGACGCCTTCTTTTGCGCTGGCGCTGGAGGAGCGGGGCGACGGCTTTGCGCGGGCGGGGATCATCAAGGATGCGGGGGATGATCCGGATGTGACCCATGGCTGCCTGGTGATCGCCACGGTGCGGTTTGGCGGATCGGGCGTTTCCTTCAAGGCGGGGCCGGGGGTTGGGGTGGTGACCAAGCCTGGCTTGCCGATTGGTGTGGGCGAACCCGCCATCAACCCGGTTCCGCGCGCCATGATGGCTGGTGTGGTGGCGGAGCTTGGCGGTGGCGACGTCGAGATCGAGATTTCGATCCGCGATGGCGAGCGGCTGGCGCTCAAGACCTGGAACCCGCGGCTGGGGATTGTGGGCGGGCTTTCCATTCTGGGGACGACGGGGATCGTGCATCCGTTTTCGTGCGCGGCGTGGATTGCATCGATCCATCGCGGCATTGATGTGGCCCGCGCCATGGGGCTACGCCACGTGGCGGGGTGCACGGGGTCGACGTCGGAAGACGCTGTTCGGGCGCACTACGGCTTGCCGCTGGAGGCGATGCTCGACATGGGGGATTTTGCTGGCGGGGTTCTCAAATATCTCCGCGAGCATCCGGTGGCGCGGGTGACGATCGGCGGCGGGTTCGGGAAGATGGCGAAGCTGGCGCAGGGGGCGATGGATTTGCATTCGGGGCGTTCGCCAGGTGGATTTCGAATTTCTGGCGGGGTTGGCGGGAAGGCCGGAGCTGGCTTCCGCCAATTCGGCGCTGGAGGTTTTGGAGATAGCCGGTGAGGGGCTGGCCGTGAAAGTGGCTGAGCTGGCGCTGGAACAGGTGCGGAAAGTTCTGAGTGGAAATCAGCCATGGGTCCCGGCTTTCGCCGGGATGACGGGACATGGTGTGAATGTGCCTGACGTCATCGTCGTGGCGCGTGATGGGAAGATCATTGCCCATGCCTCCTAGGCGCGTTCTCATTCTTGGCGGCACCGGCGAGGCGATGGAACTGGCGGGGCTGCTGGTTGATGCGGGGTATGATGTCGTGACGTCGCTTGCCGGGGTGACGGCCGATCCGGTTTTACCGGCGGGGCGGCTGCGGCGCGGCGGGTTTGGCGGGGCGGCGGGGCTTTCGCGCTATGTGGCGGAGGAGGGGATTGCGGCGGTGGTTGATGCCACGCATCCGTTCGCGGCGCAGATGTCGCGCCATGCGGCCCAAGTTGAAGTGCCGCTGTTGCGCCTCGAGCGCCCGGCCTGGGCGGTGGAAGCCAACTGGACGGAGGTTGCCAACACCGCCGAGGCCGTGGCGGCGCTGCCTTCGGGCGCGCGGGCGCTGGTGACCATCGGGCGGAAAGAGGTCACGGCGTTTTTCGGGCGGGGTGATATTTCCGGCGGTGGCACGGATGATCGAGCCCATCGCAGCGCCGGAGCAGTGGACGGTTTTGTTGGCGCGGCCGCCGTTCACCCTGGAAAGCGAGCGGGCGTTGCTGGAGCGCCATGGTATCAGCCATGTGGTCAGCAAGAATGCCGGAGGGGCGCAGACCTTCGCCAAGATTGTTGCGGCGCGGGAAAAGAACTTGCCGGTGATCATGGTGCAGCGGCCGTTGAAGCCAGCCGCCCGCAGCTTTGCCGATGCGGCTGCAGTGGCGCGGGCGGTTGCCGGCGTCATTTCTCCTTGACCACCCGACAAAATCAAGCTTCTCTAGCCGGCAGTGGGATGAACCATAACACTCAAGGCATCCCCAGGGAGCAAAACAGGCCAACAACCCGCGCAGCTGGTGAGGGCGATGGATTTTCCGTAGGTTTACTCACGCAGCGCACGGACAAACTCGAGAAAGAAGGTAAGTATGAAACGCACACTGATGACACTCGCATTCGGCGCCGCAATGGCCACAACCGCCATGGCCGGCACGCTGGATGACATCAAGACCAAGGGCTTCGTGCAATGCGGCGTGAGCCAGGGCTTGCCGGGCTTCTCCAACCCCGACTCCAACAACAACTGGACCGGCATGGACGTGGACCTGTGCCGCGCCGTGGCCGCGGCGATCTTCGGCGATGCCAGCAAGGTGAAGTACTCGCCGCTCAATTCCAAGGAGCGCTTCACGGCGCTGCAGTCGGGCGAAGTCGACCTGCTGTCGCGCAACACCACCTGGACGATGAGCCGCGACACCTCGCTCGGCCTCAAGTTCGCGGGCACGATGTATTATGACGGCCAGGGCTTCATGGTGCGGAAGTCGCTGGGCGTCGACTCGGCGATGAAGCTCGACGGCGCCACGGTGTGCACGGCGACGGGTACGACGACCGAACTGAACCTCGCCGACTACTTCAAGGCCAACAACATGAAGTATCAGGTGGTGGCCATCGAAGACGCCAACGAGCTGGTGAAGGCCTATGACGAGGGCCGTTGCGACATCTTCACCACCGACCAGTCGGGCCTTTATGCCGAACGCCTGAAGATGAAGGCGCCGGACGAACATATCATTCTTCCGGAAATCATTTCGAAGGAACCCCTGGGCCCGGTGGTGCGCCAGGGTGATGACGCCTGGTTCAACGTGGTGAAGTGGACGTATTACGCGCTGCTCAACACCGAAGAACTCGGCATCACCTCGGCCAACATCGGCGAGATGATGGCGTCGACCAACCCGGAAATACAGCGCGTGCTGGGCGTGAAGAACGCCGATGGCTCGGCGGCGGGCTTCGGCACGGGCATCGGCCTCAGCGAAGAATGGGTCGTCAACATCATCAAGGGCACCGGCAACTACGGCGAAATCTTCGAACGCAATGTGGGCGCCAATACGCCGTTGAAGATCGCCCGCGGCAAGAATGCCCTGTGGCGCGACGGCGGTCTGCAATACGCTCCGCCGATCCGCTGACATCTCTCGGGGTCCGGCCAAAAGCCGGGCCCCATTTCCTTGTGCACGGCGCCCGAACCGGAAACCGGCGGGCAACAGGAAAGGGGCTTCAGGCTCCGGCGAGGGTGAGGGATGACCGCCACGGTTGATGCCACGGGGCCCATCAAGGTCGCGTTCTGGAACAATCCAAAAGTACGATCGACGGCCTTTCAGGTGCTGCTGGTGCTTGGCATCGGCGTCTTGTTCTATGAAATCATCGTCAACACCATCGACAATCTCAAGTCGCGCAACATTGCCTCGGGTTTTGGATTCCTGACCAAGACCGCCGGTTTCGACATCATCCAGTCACTGATCACCTATTCCAGTTCGTCGAGCTATGGCACGGCGATCCTGGCCGGATTCTACAACACCATCCTCATTTCGCTGCTGGGCATGGTGCTGGCGACGCTCATCGGCTTCACCATGGGGGTGGCGCGGCTTTCCAAGAACTGGCTGGTGGCCAAAATCGGAACGCTTTACGTCGAGATCTTCCGCAATGTGCCGCTGCTGCTGTGGATATTCATCTTCTACAGCGCATTGCTGCAGCCGTTGCCGGGGCCAAAGCAGGCGCTCAACTTCCTCAACAGTTTCTTCCTGTCGAATCGCGGCCTGATCATGCCAAAGCCGGTGTTTGGCGATGGCGCATGGCTGGGGCTGGTGGGCCTGGCGTTTGCCATCGTCGCCAGCATCGTGTTCTACCGGTGGGCCAAGGAGCAACAAACCCGCAGCGGGCAGATCTATCCGGTGTTCTGGACAGCGCTTGGCCTGGTTGTCGGTCCTTCCGCTGCTTGGGCTGGCGCTCGCCGGTTTCCCGCTGGTCTGGGAATTCCCCGAACTCAAGGGTTTCAACTTCGCCGGTGGCATCCACGTCATTCCCGAATTCATCGCGCTGTTCCTGGCGCTTTCCGTCTACACCGGCACATTCATCGCCGAAGCCGTCCGGGCCGGTATTCAGGCGATCAGCCATGGCCAGACGGAAGCTTCCTATGCGCTGGGCCTTCGCCCCGGCAAGGCGCTCCGCCTGGTGGTCATTCCGCAGGCCATGCGGGTGATCATTCCGCCCTTGGGCTCGACCTATCTCAGCCTGACCAAGAATTCGTCGCTGGCTGTGGCCATCGGCTATCCCGATCTGGTGGCGACGGGTGGCACGGTTCTGAACCAGACCGGGCAGGCGATCGAGATCGTCGGCATTTTCATGATTGTCTATCTGACGCTCAGTCTGCTCACCTCGCTGTTGATGAACTGGTTCAACTCGCGCATGAAACTGGTGGAGCGGTAAGATGGCGGAGACAGCGCTCGCCTACGTCAGAAGCGAAGAAGCGCCGCTGCTGCCCGCACCCGCCAACATGGTGGGCTGGCAGGGGTGGATCCGCGCCAATCTGTTTTCCTCGCCGCTCAACACGGTGATGTCGCTGGTGCTTGGCGCACTGATCGCTCTGGTACATCTGGGACATCGTCAATTGGGCGTTCATCACGGCGATCTGGTCGGGTGCCGACCGCGAAGCCTGCCTGTTGCCAGACGGAAAAGTGACTGGCGCTTGCTGGCCGATGGTCGCCGAAAAGTTCCCGCAATGGATTTATGGCTTCTACCCGCACGCGGAACGCTGGCGGGTGAATATCGTGCTGCTGGTGGCTGTCGCGGCGCTCATTCCGATGCTGATGCCATCGGTGCCCCACAAGAAGTGGAACGCGCTGTTCCTGCTGTTGTTCTTCCCGCTGATGACGCTGATCCTGCTGACTGGCGGCAATTTCAACTTTTCATGGGGCACCTATGGCGTGATCGGCGGCGTGTTGCTGGTGGCTGCGGCGCTGCTGCCGGTGCTGTCGCTGGGGCTTGAGGAAGGCGCGTCCAAAAACCGCCTTGGCCTGATGGCCACGGGTGCAGCCTTGCTGCCGTGGCTTGTAGCTGTGGTGCTGCTGATTTTCGGCACCCTGTTTGTGATCATCGGCGGATTGTCCGGGTGGCTTGGCATGGGCCCATTTGCCACGTTCTTCAGTTATCTCGGCGGCGGACTGATCGCCGCCGAGAAACTCCTGACCGGCATTCCGGGCCTGAACTGGATTGTTGCAGTTCTGATCGTCGCAGGCGCGGCGCTGGCTATTACCGCAACACTGATGGATGGCACGGCGAATGGCCTTCGCACCTTCCTTGGCTGGCTTGGCTTGGCGGCCGCCATTTTTCTCGGCATGCTGCTGCTGGATTTCGATTTTGGCCTGGCCCCGGTCGAAACCTCGCAATGGGGCGGGCTAATGCTCACCCTGGTGGTCTCGAGCACCGGCATCGTGTGCTCGCTGCCGCTTGGCATTCTGCTGGCGCTCGGCCGGCGCTCCAACATGCCGGTGGTCAAGACTTTTTCGGTGTTGTTCATCGAATTGTGGCGCGGCGTGCCGCTGATCACCGTGCTGTTCTTCTCTTCCGTCATGCTGCCGCTGTTCCTGCCGGAGGGCACGAGTTTCGACAAATTGCTCCGTGCACTGATCGGTGTGGCGCTGTTTTCCGCCGCCTATATGGCCGAGGTGGTGCGCTCCGGCCTGCAAGCGATCCCCAAGGGGCAATATGAAGGCGCGATGGCGGTGGGGCTTTCCTATTGGCAGATGATGAACAAGATTATCCTGCCGCAGGCCTTGAAAGTGGCGATCCCCAACATCGTCGGTAACTTCATCAGCCTGTTCAAGGATACGACACTGGTGTCAATCATTGGGCTGTTCGACCTTCTCGGCATCGTCCGCGCCGGCCTCAAGGATTCGACTTGGGCGACGCCAAGCTCGGTGCCGACGGGTTATTTCGCGCTCGCCGCCATGTTCTGGATCTTCTGCTTCGGCATGTCGCGATACTCCATTTACACCGAGCGCAGGCTCAACACCGGTCACAAGAGGTAAATCATGGCTAATGCCGCAAAGAAACTGACGGTCAGCGATGAAGTTGCCATCCAGATTTCGGGCATGAACAAGTGGTACGGCGAATTCCACGTGCTGCGCGATATCAACCTGACGGTCTACAAGGGCGAACGCATCGTGATTTGCGGGCCGTCGGGATCAGGCAAGTCTACACTAATCCGCTGCATCAACCGGCTTGAGGAACACCAGAAGGGCGATATCGTGGTCGATGGGATTCCGCTCACCAACGACCTCAAGAAAATCGACGAGGTGCGGCGCGAAGTCGGCATGGTGTTCCAGCACTTCAATCTCTTTCCGCATCTGACGGTTCTCGAGAACCTGACGCTCGCCCCCATCTGGGTGCGCAAGATGCCGAAAAAAGACGCCGATGAAGCGGCGATGAAATATCTCACGCGCGTCAAGATACCGGAGCAGGCACTGAAGTATCCGGGCCAGCTTTCGGGCGGGCAGCAGCAACGCGTGGCAATTGCCCGGGCGTTGTGCATGAACCCGAAGATCATGCTGTTCGATGAACCGACCTCGGCGCTCGATCCGGAAATGATCAAGGAAGTTCTGGAAGTGATGGTGGACCTCGCGGAAGACGGCATGACCATGCTGTGCGTGACCCACGAAATGAGCTTCGCCAGGCAGGTCGCCAACCGCGTCATCTTCATGGACCGCGGCCAGATCGTCGAGCAGAACTCGCCGGAGGAGTTCTTCTCAAATCCAAAGAGCGACCGGACGAAACTGTTCCTCAGCCAGATTCTGCATTGAGTGGACAGTGACCCTTCGAGGCCCTGCTGCGCAGGGCACCTCAGGGTGAGGGACACTCAGAACTCCCTCGTGCTGAGGTGCGAGTGCAGCGAGCCTCGAAGCATATGCTGGCAGGGTGTTGTTGATGACTCTCGCGCTTGGCATCGCCCGTGTGCCACGATAGGCTTGCCGCAAGTTTTGGAGGAATCACATGGTGAAGTGGGTGCTGGCGGCGTTGGCTGTTGTTGCGGGGCTTTGCGGGGCGGCGCAGGCGGCGACGCTTGATGACGTCAAGGCGCGGGACAAGCTGCTGTGCGGGGTCAATACCGGGCTGCAGGGTTTTGCCGCCAAGGGGGCGGATGGTGCGTGGGCAGGGTTTGATGTGGATTTCTGCAAGGCGGTTGCCGCGGCGGTGCTGGGCGATGGCGGCAAGGTGGAGTTCGTGCCGCTTACGGCCGCCGAGCGTTTCGATAAGCTGAAGTCCGGCGCTGTCGATGTGCTTGCCCGCAACACCACGTGGACGATGGAACGCGAAACCAAACTCGGCATCCGCTTTGCCGGCATTTCCTATCACGACGGGCAGGGGTTCATCGTCAAGAAACTGTTGGGTATCAATTCAGCACTCAATCTGACGGGGGCGGCGATCTGTTTTCTGACCGGCACCACGACGCAGGCCAATGTCGAGGACTTTTTCCGCGAGAAGGAAATGGCTTTTACACCGGTGACGTTCGGCACGCTGGACGAATTGGTGACGGCGTTTGACGAGTTGAAGTGCGACACCTACACGGCCGATTCCTCGCAGCTTTATGCCATTCGCCTGCGGCTGGCCAATCCCGACGATTCGATTGTGCTGCCGGACGTGATTTCCAAGGAGCCGCTTGGCCCGGCGGTGCGCCAGGGCGACGACCAATGGCTCAACATCGTGCGCTGGACACTGTTCGCACTGATCAATGCCGAGGAACTGGAAATCACGGCGTCGGGCGTTGATCAATTGGCGGCGGAGAGCAAGAAGCCGCCGGTGCGGCGGCTGCTCGGCGCCGAGGGGACATTTGGCGTTGACCTTGGGCTTGATGCCGGATGGGCCGGGCGGGCGATCAAGGCGGTCGGAAACTATGGCGAGGTGTTCGAGCGCAATCTCGGCAAGAATTCGCCTCTGGCCATCGAGCGCGGTATCAACGGGTTGTGGAACGCCGGTGGGCTGCTCTACGCGCCGCCGGTGCGGTGACTTGACATGATTGTACATTTCGTGTAATTATACAAAACCATGAACAAACCGATTGTCATTCGCAAGGTGGGCAATTCGCTGAGCCTGACCATTTCGGACATTGCCCGGGACCTTGGTCTCGGCGAGGGCGACAAGGTTTATGCGGTCCGTACTCCACGCGGGTTTGAGCTGACGCCCTATGACGTCAATTTCGAAAAGGCTGTCGATACGGCGCGAGAATTCATGCGCAAATATCCCAATGCGATGAAGAAGCTCGCGGAATAGGTTTCCCCATGATCTGGCTAACGAAGGACATGGTGGAGGCCTTCCACCGTGAATCACTGGCGCGATTCGGCGGTGCCGATGGTACGCGCGATGAGGGGCTGCTGCTGAGCGCGCTGGCACGACCCGAGAACATTCACGCCTATGAACCGGAAGCTGATCACTTCCGGCTGGCGGCGGCTTATTGCACGGGGATTGTCAAAAATCACCCGTTCATCGATGGCAACAAGCGAACCGGGATTCTGTCGGCCATCGTGTTCCTGGGGCTCAATGACATTTCGCCGGAATTCGACGAGGCGATGGTGTTCAGCATGGTCTACGGTCTGGCTGCAGGCGAGGTGAGCGAAGACCAATTCGCGGCCTGGCTGCGGCAAGCGGTCTGACGTCAGGGGCCGGTCACCACCGGGCTGTCTGGATCGCCGCCCCATTCGGTCCATGAGCCGTCGTAGAGGGCGTGGTTTTTGGCGCCGATTTCGTTGAGGGCAAGTGTGAGGATGGCGGCGGTGACGCCGGAGCCGCAGGAGGTGATGACCGGCCTATTGGGATCGATGCCAGCGGCGGCGAAGGTTGCGGCGATTTCGGCTGGCGATTTCAGCGTGGCATCGGGCTTCAGCAGGCTGGCATAGTGGACATTCCGGGCGCTGGGCATATGGCCGGCGCGGACGCCGGCGCGGGGCTCAGGCTCTTCACCGCGGAAGCGGGCGGGCGAGCGGGCGTCGGCGATTTGCGCCGTTGCCTGTTTCAGGGCTTCTGCAACGTCGGCCTTGTCGCGCAGCAGGAGCGACTGGAAGCGCGAAGTGAAGTGGCGCTCCTGGGGTTTCAGGGGTGGCTCTTCGTCAATGGGGCGGCCTTCGGCACGCCATTTCGGCAGGCCGCCATCAAGCACGGCGGCATCTTCGTGGCCGAATACCTTGAACATCCACCAGGCGCGGGCGGCGGAAAACAATCCGGCGCCGTCATAGGCGATCACCTTCTTGCCGTCGCCAATGCCCATCTTGCGCATGCGCGAGGAAAACTTTTCGGGGCTGGGCAACATATGAGGCAGGGAGGAGTTGGTGTCCGACAGTTCGTCGATATCGAAAAACTGGCTGCCGGGAATGCGGGCGGCGGCGAATTCCGCCTTGGCGTTGCGGCCGCTTGCTGGCAGATGCCAGGAGGCATCGACAATGGCGATATCGGGCGAGCCGAGGTGATCTTCAAGCCATTGGGTTGATACGACGTCGTTGCTCATGCAAATGCCAATCTGATGCGGCGGTTGATCTTGCCTTTGTTCTCGATCTTGGCGACGGCGATGGGGCCCACTTCGATGGTGGAGCGCACATGGGTGCCGCCGCAGGGTTGGAGATCGATGCCGCCGTCATCACCGATCATCACCAGGCGCACGCGGCCGGTGCCCATCGGCGGCTTTACCGACATGGTGCGGATCAGGTGCTGGCTGGCGCTCATCTCTTCGTCGGTGATCCAGCGGAAGGTGACTTTGTGGTCTTCGGCGATGAGCGCATTGATGCGGGCGGCCAATTCTTCCTTATTGGGAATCTGGCCTTCGGGAATGTCGAAATCGATGCGTCCCCCGTCTTCGCCGATGGCGCCACCGGTGACGGCGTGGGGCACGGACGCGCAGAGCAGGTGCATCATGGTGTGAACACGCATGTTGCGGTAGCGATTGGCCCAATCGAGCGTGGCGGTGGCGGCGCTGCCCGGGGCGACGCCTTGCACGGGAGCAGCCGGCACATGCACGATGTTCTTTGCTTCGTCATAGACCGTGGTGGCGACGGCAATTTCACGGCCATCAATCGAGATTGTGCCCCTGTCGCCCGGCTGGCCACCGGCTGTGGCGTAAAACACGGTGCGATCCAGCACGATGCCGCCGCGTTCATTGACGGCGAGAACGGTGGCGCCGCAGGATTGCAGATAGGCGTCTTCACGGAACAAGAGAATGGTCACGAAGTGGCTTCTTCAAAAACCGTTGGCACATCGGGCGTGGCTTCCAGCCATTTCGGCACGGGCAGGTTCTTGTCGCGCAGGAAAGCGGGGTTGAAGAGTTTCGAGGCGTATCGCGTGCCGTAGTCGCAAAGGAGTGTCACGATGGTGTGACCGGGACCCATCTGCTTTGCCATGCGAATGGCGCCGGCGACGTTGACGCCGGTCGAGCCACCCATGCACAGGCCTTCGTGCTCGAGGAGATCGAAGGCCAGCGGAATGGATTCGCTATCGGGAATCTGGAAGGCGTCATCGATGATGGCCCCTTCGAGATTGGCGGTGATGCGGCCCTGGCCGATACCTTCGGTGATCGAGGAGCCCTCGGACTTCAGCTCGCCGGTCTTGTAGTAGCTGTAAAGCGCGGCCCCCGGCGGATCGGCCAGAACCATCTTGACGTTCTTGTTGCGGGCCTTGAGGCCCATGGACACGCCGGCCAGGGTTCCGCCGGAGCCCACGGCGGACACGAAGGCATCAACTTTGCCATCGGTCTGGGCCCAGATTTCCGGGGCGGTGGTTTCGACGTGCGCCTGGCGATTGGCAATGTTATCGAACTGGTTGGCCCAGACCGCACCCATCGCCGTGGCGAGGCGGCCGGAGTATTTCACGTAGTTGTTGGGGTTCCGGTAGGGAACAGCGGGGACCTCAACGAGTTCGGCGCCGAGCTGGCGAAGGGCATCTTTCTTTTCCTGACTTTGGGTGATGGGGATGACAATCACCGTCCGGAAGCCCATGGCATTGGCGACAACCGCGAGGCCGATGCCGGTGTTGCCGGCAGTGCCTTCAACGATGGTGCCGCCGGGCTTCAATTGCCCACGCTTTATGGCGTCGCGGATGATGAACAGGGCGGCACGGTCTTTCACCGACTGGCCGGGATTCATGAATTCGGCCTTGCCAAGAATGGTGCAGCCGGTCTGTTCAGAGGCTTTGCGCAGCTTGATGAGCGGCGTGTTGCCGATGGCGGCTGTTACGCCTGATTTGATGTCCATGGCGCAAACTTGCCCGAGCGGGGGGCGCCCGTCAATTATGGGCGGGACGGCTTCGCCGCCGGGGCGCCATAGTTGGCACAAAAGCGCCGCCAAGGACCCGAACATTAACCGCAGTTCATGGGCAGCTTGCGGCTTGCCGTCCCGGATCGGTATGTTAGCTTGTATCGGGGTGGGCTTAGGCATGAACTGGAGGAATTGATCAATGATGGCGAAGACGATTTTTGGTTTGGCTTCGGGCGTTGCTTCCGTGGCACTGCTTCTGGCGGGCCCGGCCATGGCTCACGATCCCAAGGGCAAGGGCGGTGTTCCGCCGGAAATTACGGCGCGAATCGCCGCCGGCCGGGCGGCGATGCTCAACATGGACAGCTCGGATGCCGCAAAGGGAATTTATGCCAAGTCCATCCAATGGCCGCCGAGCTATGCCAAGCTCAGGGTATGCTTCATGGGCGGCAAGGACGAAAACAACGCCAAGGTTGCGGAAATCGGCGGCGCGTGGCTGAACGACGACCCGGCCATGGGGCTGAAATTCGATTTCGGCAAGAAGGGCAAGCCGCGGCGCTGCGATCCGAAATCGAGCCGCGAATCGCAGATTCGCGTCGACTATAAGGATGGCGGTTACTGGTCGGTGCTGGGGCAGGTGAGTGTTGTCTACCTCAAGCAGGAAGAAGCTTCGCTCAACCTCGCCGGCATGGGCGACGCGCCCATGGAAGCTTTCGACATTCCGGATGTACGCGGCACCATCATCCACGAATTCGGCCACGCGCTGGGGTTGCTGCACGAACATCAGAGCCCGGTTTCGACCTGCTCGAACGAATTCAACTGGGAATACATCATCAAGTATCTCTCAGGCCCGCCGAACAACTGGAGCGAAGACCAGATCAAGACCAATATGGCCACAGAGGTGGGCGAAGACCTGATGATGACCGATTTCGACTCAGAAATCGGTGATGCTCTACTATTTCCCGGAAGAGTTCTATTCGGCGGGATCCAAGGCGAGCTGTTTCATCCAGAAGCCGAATGACGACATCTCGGAAACCGACCGCGGAACGGTGCAGTATATGTATCCGGCCAATGTGGCCGATCGCGAAGCCAACTACGGCCAGGTGAAACAGGCCTTCCAGGCGATCATCACCAAGGCCGAGGAAAGCGGTTCCAAGACGGCTGGCGTTGACTTCATGGGTTCGCTTGTTCGGCGACAAGGGTGTTGCCGCCGACGAGACCGACGAATAGGCGGTTGCCGGCATAAAAAATTGGGGGCTCCGGCGTTGTCGCCGGGGCCTTTTTCGTTTGCCGCAGGCCAGCTACAATGCCGGGGAAATCGAGGAGTGGGTATGGCCGGAAGTTCGGACGCGACAAGGGGCAGGCTGGTGACCACCATTATCCTGGCGATCGGTAGCCTGCTGCTGCTGCTGGGTGCCGGGCAGCGCCTGGTCGATGCCTATGAACGATTCAAAAGCGCCGATTACATCACCGCGGTTTCGCTGGTGATGGCTGGCGTGCCGCGCGACGCACTTGCCGGTGACACTGCTCGACGTCGATGACGAAACGCGGTCAGCATGGGGAAACCCGCTGCACCACGCCGCATGGCGCCCTGGCGCGGCTTATCGAAGAATCGGCAAAGCTCGGTTCGCTGCCATGGTGATCGCCGACTTCGACCTCTCGGCCGAGGTGCCGGGGACGGCGGGCGACCCGGATCTGCTGGCGGTTCTCGAAGGCTACAAACCGGAATGGCCGCATTTGCTGCTGGCGCGGCGGATCATTTTCGCGCGCGGTGAGGGCGAAGAATTCGTGGCCCGCGAGGCGGCTGTAACGCCCTATGATGCGGCGGCCGCGGGAAAGCCAAACGTCCACTGGATCACCACGCTCAACGACATTGCGCGGCGACCGGCAGGTGCGGCGGGTGAGGAGTTGGCAAACCGTTTGCGTGGCGGCGGATGGCACGGCATATCCTTCGGCGGTCCTGATGGCTTCGGCGTTGCTCTACCCCAACGATCGGCGCTTGCCGGACCTCGAAGCATTCCTCGAATCGCGCCGCGACAGCGATTGCGGCAAGGCGGCGGAAGCGGACTTGGCATGGCCAAAGTTCGCGGGACAGGGCGATCACCGTGCCATACATGGTTGACGACCGGCATGACACGCGCTCGGTTTTCCGGATCGAGCGGGACGGCAAGGAAACGCGTGGTGTTGCGGAGAATCCGGGCCGGGCAAATTGTGACATTCGAAGACGGCAAGGCCAAACTTTCCGGCGAGCTCGATGCCGACCCGTTCAAGGACCGGGTGGTGCTGATTGGCGCCACCCACGCCGATACCAGCGACTTTTACAACACGCCGCTCGGCACCATGCCGGGAGTGCTGATCATCGCCAATTCGATCATCCAGGCGAAAACCATCACCGACACGGAGCCGATGGGGTGGTGGCTGGCGAACATATTGGCGCTGGGATTATTCCTGATTTATGCCTTCATCGTGCGCAATCTTCAGTCGGCTTTGGCGCTGACGGCGATCGGAGTGGTGTCGGTTATCGCACTGTTCATCATATCCCGGCTGTTCAGCTTCTATGATGGAGTAAACGTCGTGGCGGTGGCGGTTCCGGGCTTTGCCCTGTTCAAGCTGATCGACTCTCTGGCCCAGATCGTCATGGATATTCCACGGCGTGGCTGGCGCTCCATCTTCAATTGAGATCGAGGAGACGTCCGGTGAAGAAACTTGCATTGCTGACCACGGCCGCACTGGTGACGGTATGGGCTCATGTTCCGGCCTTCGCCGAAAAGGCTGTTGCCGGTTACATCCTTTCCATTGACCTTCAGGGCGCCGACAAGGCGGAGAAAACGGCCATCCTGCGCGAAGGCGAGGAGCCGCTCGTTCCAAAGCTGATGATGCCGCTTTACGAAGACGATGTGGTGTTTCTGCGCGACCCCGGAAGCAAAATTGAAATTGAAGGCAACGACGGCACTCCGAGATCAATCTCGGGCAAGAACGCACGCTACAAGATGAGCGGGGAATTGGCGACCGGCGATGATGCCTGGAGCCTGCTTACGGCGGTTGCCGGGGT
Organism: uncultured Alphaproteobacteria bacterium; assembly: GCA_963775095.1. GTDB lineage: Bacteria > Pseudomonadota > Alphaproteobacteria > Rhizobiales > Aestuariivirgaceae > Aestuariivirga. The sequence continues at coordinate 21,005 of CAVZHN010000015.1, read as the reverse complement.
GATCGGCGGCGAGGAAGAACAGGCAATTCCGGACAACATGGCGTCGCGCGGCGACGAAAACAAACTCGAGATTCCGATGGCGGTGCGCGGGCCCAACTTCATCACGGCGGATACGCGCAAGCTGTGGCTGGCGTGGAGCGGCGGCAAGGGTCCCTACAAGGTTATTGTCGATGTCGACGGCCGGGCCAAGGTCTACGACAAGATCAGGCAGCAGGAGGTTGAATTCGAGACGCCGCCGGCGGAAGCCCAGCGTTTTACCGTGACGGTCAAGGATTTAGAGGGGCGCATCGCCAATGTGGTGCTGCGGTATCGCAAGGGGTTGCCGGTGCCCAATGAGGGATTCAAGGGCAAGCTTCCAGAGGGGGACGCCAAGGATCTGGTCTATGCGGCGTGGATGACGGGCCTGCATGAAGGCGACTGGTCGATCGGCGCGGCGCAAATCCTGCGAGCACTGCCTGATGACAACACGGAAGCGAAGTTGCTGCTGGCGAAGATTGTCAGTGGCTGGAAGTATCAGGATTAGGGCTGGTGGAGATTTGTTGGCGTGGCCCTACTCCTGTCATTCCGGCGAAAGCCGGAACCCAGGCTCTCAGGCTAGAGCGGTATGAGTTATGATGGACTTACTCCTATTCCGTCATCCCGGCGGAAGCCGGGACCCAGACTTGCAAACTGCAGGACGGCGGAAAGTCTGGGTCCCGGCTTTCGCCGGGATGACGGGGCAAGATGGTTCCATCAAACATCATCCTGCTCTAAGTGCCATTGGAAAGCCTGGGTCCCGGCTTTCGCCGGGATAACGGCAAGAGAGCGGGTTGGATCAAACTCTTTCCACCCTACGGCTTCACATCGAACACGAACAGCCTTCCTGACATTCCGGGGCCTTCTTCGTCATCGGCGGCGGCGCTGACGCCGCGGGTGGCGCTGCCCTCGACGTCGCCGAGCAAGGACGCCAGGGAATTCTTTTCGCCACGGGTGCCAGGCATTTCGACTTCGCGGGTGGCCTGGGTTGCTTCGAGCGTCGGCTGGGTGAGGGAGCAAAGTTTCGGCGGCTGACGGTTCTCGCCCTTGGGGGAAGCGAGGATCACGAAATTCTCGGTGCCCACCGAGGTGGGCCGGTTTTTCTTCTTGTCCCAGGTGCTGATCCAGAAGCGGAAGCGCAGGTCTTTCTGGCCATCGGAAATCAGCGTGCGCACGCAGCCGTTCTGCACCGAATTGGTGGGAAGTGCAGCGATGCCGCCGAGTGAATCGACGTAGAAGCCCGAGACGTAATAATCCACGTCGGTCTCGTTGGTGACGCTGATCTCGACGAAATCGCAATTGCCGGTGGCGACGGGGAGCAGCGGTTCGACAGTCGAGGCCACCGCACCTTCCGGCGGTTCCTTGGGGCAGGAGCCCTTGGGATCCTGGCCGGGAATTCTTTTCATGGTGGCCTTGAGGGTGATGCCGTCGTCCTCGGATGAGGCTTCGCCTAGGGCCGAGGCGACGCGGATCAACTTGGCGGCGCGGGCCAGGCTCCAGATGGCGGTCTTCACGTCGGCGGCGAACTTGGCGGCGTCAGCGCCGATTGCCAGGCTTGGCGTTTCGTCATAGGCGCCGGGGGATTTCGACCCAGTTGAGATCGGGGCGGACGATCCACAGGCGGTTGTTCTTTACACGGAGGATCAAGTCGGCGTCGGGGTCGTTGGCCTCGCCAGTGGCAATGCCGATTCGCGCTCCGTCGGCGCCGAAGGCGGTTTCAACTGCCGCGGTGACGGCCGCCTTCTCCTCGGCGTTGGTGAAGTCACCTTCCGGCGGTGGCGAGACGACAAAGCGGAAGTTGATTCCCGGGCTTTCGACCAGCGCCTGGAAGGCGCCGCGGTCGATCTTGGCGGCTTCGTCGAGCCATTCGATCTCTTCGGCCTTGCTGGTTACCCCAGTCGCATCGGAGATGGTGGCGCGGGCCACGGGCTTGTCGGGCGCACCGGGATTGTAGAGGGCGACGGTGGAACCGACATCGAAGCCGTGCAGCGCACCGGCCGGAATGTCGACGGCGCCGTCATTGACGATTGCCGATACGGAGTTTGGCACCCGCGCGGCATCCGACCCCGGCACGGCGGCATCAAGATCGCCATCGAATACCGGCGGCGGCACCTTGCCGCCGGAGCGGTCGCTGTTGATTTCGGCGACGATCTGCTGGGCGAGATCACGGAAGGTCGATGCCGTGTCGCGCATCAGGGCGCGATGCAGCGTGTAGGTGAAGACGCCCATGCGCTGGTTGTCGCCGTCGCCGACCATCGGCAGGTTGTAGCCGGGGAATGGCCGCTCGATCGCCTGGGCATAGGATTCAACAGCGTAGAAGCCGACAATGCCGCCAGCCCCGGGTGGCAGCGGGATCGCCGCCTCGCGTTCGCCGCCGTGGGTTTCGAGTTTCGGGGTGGCGGGGACGTTGAGGACAGCGGGATCGACGGAGCGCGTCACATCCTGGCCACGGGTAACGGTGCCGGAATGGCAGGCATCGACCACCGCCCAGACGAAGGCGCCCTTGGCGCGGATGGCATTGAACTTGGCGGCGAGCTCGTTGTCGACGATGGCGTTCTTGATGGTGCGGTCGATCATCGAATAGGCGCCGACGTCGCCCGGCAGGATCACCTGATCCTGGCCATCGGCTTCCGGCTCTTCCTGAGGGATGTCGGGGTTGACGGGTTGAACGGTGCCGTGGCCGGAGTAGTAGAACATCACCGTGTCACCGCTCTGCACGGCTGCGGCGAGGCGATCGAGTTCGGCGAGAATTTCGGCCCGGTGTGGCAGGCCGCGAGGTTTGGGGAAGTCGGCTGATACCGGCAAAACGGGATCGGTCAGTACGGCGATATCTTCATCCTTCACGTCGCGATGTTTCAGGGCGCGCCAGAGGATCGAGACGTCGTTAGGAGGGCCCTTGAGGTCGTGGATGCCATTGACGTTGTAGTCGGAGACGCCAATCAGCAGGGCATGGGTGCGGGCGGTTGCCGTGGTGGCGATGGCGAGGGAGAGCGCCGTGGACAGCAGCAAGGGTTTCAGGATGTTCACGTGTCGCCTCCAAATCGGTGCCCCCGGCGGCTGAGATTAGTCGCAGGCGAATATGGCGCAACAAGGAAAAAGCGGGGGCGGCAACGTGGTGCTTTGGGCGGCCCGGAAGGGGCAAATTGAAAAGACCGGCCCCTTCCGGGACCGGCCTTTGAAACTGGCTCCCCGACCTGGACTCGAACCAGGGACAATTCGATTAACAGTCGAATGCTCTACCAACTGAGCTATCGGGGAATGATGGGCGCGCTATAGCAGAGGCCATTCGGCAGGCAAAGCGATTTGTAACGGGTTTGAATCCGCGCGGGAACGCCCCCATATTGCGGAGCACACGCAGGTGGGAAAAACATGCACGCCCGATTCGCCGGTTACAAGATGAAATTGCCCGGACACCCGTTGCTGCGCATGGCGCTGGGCGGGCTTGCTGGTGGTTGGCGGCATTTTCGGTTTCCTGCCGATTCTCGGCTTCTGGATGGTGCCGCTTGGCCTGGCGATACTGGCGGTCGACTTTCCGCCGGTGCGGCGGCTGCAGCGGCGGCTGACGGTGCGCCTGGGGGCGTGGATGCACCGGCGCTACCCCAACCAGGCGCGGCGCTTCGGCTTCGGCAAGCCGCGGCATGGCAAGCATCGCTAGGATATCAACGGTGGGATTGGAGGCCTCGCCCGGAATCGAACCGGGGTGCAAGGATTTGCAGTCCTCTGCGTAACCACTCCGCCACGAGGCCTTCGGGGCGGGCTTATAGGGGAAGCCGGTTAATGAAACAACCTCGGCGGATATGGCCACAAAATACCACGTGGACAAGGGCTTTCCCATTGGTTATCAGGAAGAATTGCCAGGCGATTTGCGCCGGACAATGACGGGAGAGGCATGACTGATTTCGCGGCCCAACGGGAGAACATGGTGGAATCGCAGGTGCGGCCCAATGGGGTGACCGACCGGCGCATTCTCGACGCCATGGCCGATGTCCGGCGCGAGGATTTCGTTCCCGATCATCGCGGTTGCGTGGCTTACATGGACGAGGACGTGCCGCTTGGCGATGGCCGCTATCTGATCGAAGCCATGGCTTTTGCAAAACTGCTGCAGCTGGCGGAAGTGAAACCCGGCGATAAGGTTTTGCTGGTAGGTGCTGGAATGGGTTACGGTGCGGCGGTGGCGGCGCGGCTTGCATCTCGGGTTGTGGCGTTGGAGCAGGTGCCAAGCTTGGCTGCTGCGGCCAAACGGGCGTTGGCGGGTGCGCACAATGTGATGGTCGTCGAAGGCGGACTGGCGGAAGGCGCCAAGGAGCATGGGCCCTTTGATGCGATCATCATCGAGGGCCGGGTCGCGGAAGTGCCCGAGGGATTGATTGGCCAGCTGGCTGACGATGGACGGCTGGTTGCGGTGGTCGGCGAGCGCGAGGTTGCGAAGGCGCAGGTGGTGATGACCACCGGCGGGACGGTTTCGCGCAAGGTGACCTTTGATGTTTCGATTGCGGCGCTTCCTGGTTTTGCCAGGAGGGCACCGGCGTTCGTGTTTTAGGGGGCGCTGCCCAGGCGCAAGCGGCGACGGGCCCATTGAGTGGCCTGGACAGCTGAGCAAGGGGCGGCTACGGAATGGAATTGGGTTGGGATACATGAAGGTAAGAGCAGGGATAGCGTCGGTACTGACTTTGTGCGCAATGCTCGGGGTGGCTTCACCTTCGGTCATGGCACAGTCGATCATTGATGCCATGGCACAGGCCTATGCCACCAACCCGACGCTGCGCGCGGCGCGGGCCGGGCAGCGGGCCACCGACGAACTGGTGCCCCAGGCGTTGTCCGGGTGGCGGCCAACAGTTACCGCGACCGGAGAAATCAAGCACACGCAAGCCGATATCGACCCGCAGGGGCCGATTGGCGAATTCGACAGCGACGACACAACGGCGGCACTGGCCATCACCCTTGAGCAGCCGGTGTTTCGCGGTTTCAAAACCATCAATGGCACCAAGGCGGCGAAGGCCGTGGTGGCGGCAGGAGAGCAGGGGCTGTTGGCCACCGAGCAGAGTGTGCTGTTCGAGGCCGTCAGGTCCTATATGGGGGTCATTCGCGGGCGCTCGGTTCTGGCCTTGCGGCGCAGCCTGGTCGGGGTACTGGGAGCGCAGCTCAAGGCGGCCAGGGATCGTTTCGAAGCCGGTGATGCAACCCGCACCGATGTTTCACAGGCCCAGGCCCGGGTGGCTGGCGCCCAGGCCCAGGTGGCGGCGGCCCAGGCCGACCTTGCGGCCAGCGAGGCCTTGTACATCAGGGTGATCGGCAAGGAGCCGGGGAAACTGAAGTATCCCAAGTCGCCCAAGCTTCCGGGGTCGTTGCCGGGGGCGCTTGAAACGGCCTCGCAGATCAACCCCAATGTTCTGGCCGCAGCACTTCTGGAAGAGGCTTCGGTGCACCAGATCGAGGTGGCGAAGGGCGACCTGTTGCCAACGGTTTCGCTGCGGGCGCAGGGTGCGGTTACCGACGACTGGGAAGGATCGGGTTCGCAGATCGAGTCATTCTCGGTGGCCGGAGTTGTCCGGGTGCCGCTCTATGATGGCGGACGGACTTATTCGGCGGTGCGCGAGGCCAAGCAGACGGCAAGCAAAAAGCGCATTCAGGTGATCGAGGCCAACCGGGCCGTGCGCGAGGCGGTGCAGGTGGCGTGGAATTCGCTGGCGGCGGCGCGGCAAACCATTACCGCAGCCAAACAGCAGGTATCGGCCGCCAATCAGGCGCTGGACGGCGTCAAGCAGGAAAACGCGGCGGGAACCCGAACCACACTGGACGTGCTGAACGCGCAATCGGAAATTTTTGACGCCCGCATTTCGCAGGTGAACGCCGAGCATGATGCCGTGGTGGCGGCCTATCAGTTGCTGGCGGCGATGGGCCAACTCACGGCCGACCACCTCAATCTGCCGGTTGCGGCTTACGACGCGGGCGAAAACTACCGCCAGGTGGAGAAGAAGTGGTTCGGTACCGACGCCGAGGTGGTGAAGTAGGCGCGCTTGCAACTCGACAAGCGGTGGGGCTTGGCGTAATCGACTTTGCCATAGGCGGTACTGCGTTGAGTGGGGTACGGACGTGACGGCTGAGCCACGAATGGAAGATCTGCTGGCTTCGATCAGAAAAGCAATTCATGACGATATTGGCGACGTGCCGGGTCCTGCGGTAACGCCTTCCGCCGGGTTTAGCGGCACGATGCGCGAATTGCGGGTGCGGGTGGGCGAGGAAGCGAAAACGGCGGCCACGGAAATCGAGCAGATCCGCAGCCGCATTCAGCGCAACCGTGAAACCGACCCGCCGATGCGGACAATTTCACCGGCGCCACGCCCGCCGCACAATGCCGATTTCGCGGGCATTCTTTCCGGTGACAGCATAAGACCCTCGCAGCTTTCGGACTTCGGCAGGCGCGATGACCCGCCACAGCTGCGGCGCTCGCGATTTGACGCGGAGACGCAGTACCTGCCGCCACTGCAAGAGCCGCGGCCGGGACGGGCGGAAACCATAGTTTCACCCGATGCGGCGGCGACGGCCGGAAGTTCATTCAACCGGCTGGCGGAAACGGTGCTGGCGCGTGGCCTTGGCGAACGCTCAATCGAAGACGTGACGCGCGAACTGCTGCGGCCGATGCTGCGGCAGTGGCTGGATGAGAACCTGCCGGGGCTGGTGGAACGACTGGTGCGGGAAGAAATCGAGCGGGTGGCGCGCCGCGGACGTTGATGCACGTATAGAGTGCATGTGGTTGTTTAATCTATCTTAAATGGTAAATGTGTGATCGTGACACCGCGGCACTTGGCCGTACTGGTTCATGTCATGCAGGTTTTGGACGACAAGCGCCGGATTGCCCGGCACCGGGTTCTGAAGGAAGGAAAGATCGTGATGCACAACAACTTGTCGGTTGTTGATTGCAGCATCCGTGACCTTTCCGAGAGTGGTGCCCGCATCCGCTGCAAGGATCAGCCGGCGGTGCCGACCGATTTCAGGCTGCTGCTAACAGCCGATCACCGCATTCGCGACGCCCACGTGGTGTGGCGCAAGGACGACCAGCTGGGGCTGCAATTCACAGGCGAATGGAAGCCGGCACCACCGCGCAAGTGGTAGTAATTGTTTGAGTAATTTATGTATCTGTTGACGAGTGGCGTGCCATAGATGGTCGCGAACAAGTGACGATCTGGCATGGCTGACGACGACGACACCGACAAGGATGGCCGCATTGCCCAGCGGCAAAAGGTTCTGAAGTCCGGGAAGATTCTGGTCCCTGGCAACCTGTCAGTCGTCGATTGCACGATCAGGGACATCTCCGAATCCGGCGCCCGCCTCGTGGTGGGCGACCAGATGGCGGTGCCCGGCGAATTCCGCTTCGTGGTGCTGATGGACAACACCATCCGCGATGCCAAGGTGGTGTGGCGGCGGGGCGGGCTGATCGGTATCACCTTCACCGGCGAGGCCAAGCGGGCGCCACCGCGCAAGTGGTAAATCAGCCGGACGGTTGCCATAGGCCGTACGCCTGTGTTTAAAGCCGCCAACCTCACGCTAGCGGTTCGAATCCCATCATGCTCGACAAGACCTTTACGCCTGCCGAAATGGAAGCCCGGCTCTATGATGCCTGGGAGAAGGGCGGCTATTTCAAGCCGGGCCGCAAGCCCAAGGCCGCGCCCTATACGATCGTCATTCCGCCGCCCAATGTTACGGGCTCGCTGCATATGGGGCATGCGCTCAACAACACCATTCAGGACATACTCATCCGCTTCGAGCGGATGCGCGGGCGTGATGTGCTGTGGCAGCCGGGCACCGACCATGCGGGCATCGCCACGCAGATGGTGGTGGAGCGGCTGCTGGCCAAGGAAGGCAACATCGACCGCCGCAGCATGGGGCGCGAGGCGTTTCTCAAGCGCGTGTGGCAGTGGAAAGAGGAATCGGGCGGCATCATCTCGCAGCAGCTGCGGCGCCTTGGCGCCTCGTGCGACTGGAGCCGCGAGCGCTTCACGATGGATGAGGGCCTGTCGAAGGCGGTGCTCAAGGTGTTCGTGCAGCTCTACAAGGAAGGGCTGATCTATGGTTGCCGCCCGCGGTCTGCACCGTCGCGCCTTTACTTGTGGATGGTGCCGTCGATGGGGAGCGTTCGCGTCGGGACGGGCGGCAATCTTCGCGCGGCCGCCGCCCTGAGGAATTGGGAGCGACTGGCGTCGGTCGCCGCCGGGGGAGGACGGGCCGACCGGCCCTGGCGTCCCGTTCGCCGACGCGCGACAGTGGTGCACGCCGGCGAGCCGGGAGGGCCCCATGACGACGACCGACGCGGTGAAGCCGCCCGAGCACCACAAGGCACCCGTCGGCCGCATCGTGCTCACCGTCGTCGGCGCGCTGCTCATCGTGATCTCGCTCGGGCTCGGCGCGGTCGGTGGCGTGATGACGTGGGCGTACGCGACGCAGCGCGACGCCGACGGCTTCTTCACCAGTGACACCGAGCACTTCGAGACGCTGACCTACGCGATCACCTCCGAGAACATCGACCTCGGCGTGCGGCCCGGGCGGCGGCGACCGCCGCTTCGACCTCGGCGACCTCGCGACCGTGCGGCTGCGCGGTCGAGCCGCAGGACGGCGCGCCGGTGTTCGTCGGCATCGGGCCCGAGCGCGACGTCGACCGCTACCTCGCCGGACGTCGCGCACGCGCGAGGTCGACGACATCGACCTCGATCCGTTCCGCGTCACCTACCGGTCCAGCCCGGTGGCGCGCCGTCGCGCCGCCCGGCGACCAGCCCTTCTGGGCGGCGTCCGCGCGAGGGTCCGGGCGTCCAACGACTCGAGTGGGATCTCGAATCCGGCCGCTGGGCCGTCGTCGTCATGAACGCCGACGGGTCGCGCGGCGTCGGCGTCGACGTCTCGGTCGGGGTCAAGGCCGATTGGGTCCTGCCGCTCGGGCTCGGGTTGCTCGGCGGCTTCGGCGTGCTGGCGATCCTCGGCACGGTCCTGCTCGTCGTCGGCGCGGCCGGTCTCGGCCGGCGCGTGCCGGCGCGCCGCGTCGCCGGGCGCGCATCCGGTCCGGCTCGACGGGCCACTTCGATCCGCAGCTCAGCCGGTGGTTGTGGCTCGTGAAGTGGATCCTGCTGATCCCGCACTTCATCGTGCTCGCGGTGTTGTGGCTCGCGTTCTCGGTCGTCACGGTCATCGCCGGGTTCGCGATCCTCTTCACCGGCCGGTATCCGCGCTCGCTCTTCGACTTCAACGCCGGGCGTGCTGCGCTGGACGTGGCGAGTCGGCGTTCTACTCGTTCGCCGCGTTCGGCACCGACCGCTACCCGCCGTTCACGCTCGGCGACGCGCCCGACTACCCGGCGACGCTCGAGATCGGCTACCCCGAACGGCTCTCGCGCGGCCTCGTGCTCGTGAAGTGGTGGCTGCTCGCGATCCCGCAGTACATCGTGCGTCGGCATCCTCGGCGGCGGGGCGCTGGCTGGCGCGCGACGACCGCGCTGGGCCGCGGGCGGGCCCGGCCTCATCGGCTGGCTGGTGATCGTCGCGGTCGTCGCGCTGCTGTTCGTCGGTCGCTACCCGCGTGGCATCGCCGATCTCGTTGTCGGACTCAACCGCTGGGTGTACCGAGTGATCGTGTACGCGGCGCTGATGACCGACGAGTACCCGCCGTTCCGCCTCGACCAGGGTGAGACCGAGGAGCCTGACGTGCCCGCGCCGCCGAGCGGGCTCAGTCCGCCGGTGTGATGTTCTGGTTGAGGTGGAAGAGGTTGTCCGGGTCGTAGGTCCGCTTGACCTCGACCAGGCGGTCGTAGTTGCCGCGTAGTTGTCCTGGATCCGGCCCTGGTCGTCGTCGGCCATGAAGTTGATGTAGCCGCCGGCTCCGAGTACGGCGCGGTGGCCTCGTAGTAGTCGCGCACCCACTGGATCCGGCTCGTTGTCGACGCCGGGTCCGGCCATGCGCGCGACGATCACGGTGGCGAAGGTGGCGTCCCGGTAGGCGAACGCGGTGTCGTCGGCGGCCGACGCGGTGGCAGGCGCCGTTGATCGGATACAGGTGCATGGTCGCGCTGACCTCGGGCACCTTCGGCCCGTGCTCGACGTGCGCCTCGATCGCGGCGTCGGTGAGCTCGTTGACGAAGTTGCCCTTCCAGTAGCTGCGGATGCCCTTCGGGAAGAGCGCGTCGAACGCGCCGTTGAGCGCCGGGTAGGGCATCGGGCCCGACCATCTCGGCGACGACGCGGCGCGAGCGTCGCGGAACGGCTTCATCGCCTTCTCGCCCTCGTCGAGCGGCCCGGCCCAGTGCACCACCGCGAGCGCAGAAGGTGTCGCCGTGCCGGTCCTCGGGGATGAACGGCAGCGGCGGCGCGATCTGGAACGCGGGGAACGCGCCGTAGCTCCTCGGGCGCGTCCCGGATGAACTCGCGGAAGAAGCGCAGCAGCGTCGCCGGCGTGCTCGAGCTCGTAGAAGAACAGCCCGACGTAGACGTCGTCGACCGGGTGCAGCTGGAACTCGAACGACGTGACGACGCCGAAGTTGCCGCCGCCGCCGCGCAGCGCCCAGAACAGGTCCGTCGTTCTCGCGTCTCGCTCGCGGTGCCGCACCTGCCCGTCGGCGGTGACCACGTCGGCGGAGATCAGGTTGTCGATCGACAGGCCGTAGCCGCGGGTCAGGTAGCCGATGCCGCCGCCCAGCGTGAGGCCGCCGATGCCCGTGGTCGAGACGATCCCGCCGGTCGTCGCCAGCCCGAAGGCGTGGGTGGCGTAGTTGAAGTCGCCCCAGGTGGCGCCGCCGCCGGCGCGCGCCGTGCGCGCTCGGCGGGTCGACGTGCGACGTGCGCATCGGCGACAGGTCGATGACCACGCCGCCGTCGTTGGTGCCGAAGCCGGGCGCGCTGTGCCCGCCGCCGCGCACCGACGAGGTCCAGCCCGTGCTCGCGGGCGAAGTTCACCGCCGGCGATGACGTCGGCGACCTGCTCGGCCTGCGACGATCACCGCGCGGGCGCCGGTCGAACATGCCGTTGTGGACCGCGCGCGCCTCGTCGTAGCCCGGGTCGTCCTGGCGTGATGCACCGGGCCCGAACTGCTCACGCAGCTGGTCGATCGTCGGAGCGCTCATCGCCGCCCCCCTTGTACCCCCTCGACGACGAGGGACCGCTCCATCATCCTCTCGCTCTCTCGCTCGATCAATGGCGCGGCGGCATACGGAGCGGCATCCGACCCGATGCGTTGGCTAGGGTACTAGCATACTCGTATGTCCGGACAGGTCAAGCAGTTCAACGTGTACCTCCCGGTAGAGCTCGTGAAGCGGGTGAAGCACCACGCCGTCGACACGGAGCAGTCGCTCTCTGCGATCGTCGCCGCGGCGCTGGAGGAGCACCTGGACCGGCACACCGGCAGAGGAGCGCGACATGACGACCGACGACGACGACCGACGGCATCGAGGCCGTGTTCCTCGAGACCCACAACTGGGGGAGGACGGCCAAGTTCTTCCAGGCACTCGGCTACGAGCTCGAGTTCGACACCGGCCACAACTCGGGCCAGCTCCGCAACGGCGACGGCCCGTACGTGTTCGTCGCCGAGGTGCCCGAGGACCGCCCGACCGGGACGCGCATCGTGTTCCGGGTCCACGACGCCGCGGCGTTCGCGGCCGAGCCCGATCGTCGAGGTGGTCACGCCGTTCGATCCCACGCACTGGGGCACCCAGGAGATGACCGTCCGCGATCCCGACGGCCGGCTCTGGAGCGTCCAGGCCCCGGCACGACCGTGACCCCCGACGACCGCCGACAGCAGCGCCGTGCGCACCGCGCTGTGGCGCGCCCTGCACGTCGAGCTCGACGCCCCGCCGCACCTGCTCGACGACGAGATCGGCCTCGCATTGGCCGCGCCCGACGACGGCTGGCGCGACCGGCCGCGACATGCACCCCATCGGCACCCGGCCTACCGGGCGGCCATCGTCGCCCGCACCCGGTACGTCGAGGATCTCCTCGTCGAGCGAGGGCATCGACCAGTACGTCCTCCTCGGCGCCGGCCTCGACACGTTCGCCCAGCGCCACCCCGAGCTCGCGAGGCGGGTGCGGTGTTCGAGATCGACCAGCCCGGCCCGCAGGCGTGGAAGCGCCAGCGGCTGGAGGCGCTCGGCTACGGCGTGCCCGAGCCGCTGCGGCTGATCCCCGTCGACTTCGAGGCCGACGAGGACTGGTGGCAGGCGCTGCTCGACGCGGGCCTCGACCCGCAGCGCCCGGCCGTCGTGTCGTCGAGCGGCGTGTCGATGTACATCACCAAGGCGGCGACGGCCGCGACGCTGCGCCGGCTCGCGGCCTGGCGCCGGGCTCGATCGTGGCCATGACCTTCATGCTCCCGTTCGAGCTCCTCGACCAAGCCGACCGACCCGGGCTCGAGGGCGCGGCGCGGGGTGCGCAGGCGTCCGGCACGCCGTGGATCAGCTTCTACGCGGCCGCGACGAGATCGTGGCGCTCGCCCGGGACGCCGGCTTCGCCGACGCCGTACGCTTCCGACCGCCGACGTCGCCGCAGCCCTACCTCGGCGCCGCCGACGGCCTCGCGGCCGCGAGCGGCGAGGCCATCCTCGTCGCCCGCACGTAGGCGGGGCCCTCGACCGTCACGGCCCGCGCCCATCGCTGCGAATGGGGAACTTGTAGGACGTCTTTCGAACCCCTCAGCTGAGTTCTTTGCCTTCCTGAGAGAGCACTCGCTTCGGTCTTGACCTGGGCCAGAGCCGCCCTACGGCCCGGTGAGCCGAGCGGTTCGCAACGCGGATCGCCGAACCTTGCCAGCGTCGTCGCGGAGTGGTTCGTCGACGCGCTCGATGCTGCGCGGAAGCTTGTAGGGGGCAGTCGCTCGCGAAGATGCGCGAGCAGCACGTCGTCGGAGGTCGGTTCGGTCAGCTGGACGAGCGCGTGGGGGACGTTCCCCAGGTCCTCATGTGGGAGACCGATCACGCAGCTGGAGCGCACCGCCGGGTACTCGTCGAGCGCCGCCTCGACCTCCGCCGGGTAGACGTTGGCTCCGCCGACGAGGATCATGTCGGCATCACGATCGGTGAGATAGACGAATCCTTCGTCGTCGAGGTATCCGAGATCGCCCAGCGACTCCCACCCGTCGGGTGCGGTCTTGGCGGTGGCACCGACATAGCGGTACGGCGCGGGCACCTGCTCACCCCGCCGCATCCAGACCTCGCCGACCTCGAGCGGCGCCACCGGCGCACCATCGCTGTCCCGGACCTCCATCTCGCCGAGGACCGGACGCCCGACTGAGCCACGGTGATCGAGCCACTCCCGACCGGTGATCACGGTCATCGCCTGCAATTCGGTCCCGGCGTAGAGCTCGAACACGGCATCCGGGCCGAGCCAGTCGATCCACACCTGCTTGAGCCACTGGGGACACGGCGCGGCCATGTGGAAGACGGTCTCCAGCGACGACAGATCACGACCGAGGCGTTCGTCCTCGGGAAGCCGCCAGATGCGCAGCATCATCGTGGGCACCAGGTACAGCGCCTGCACACGATGCCGTTCCACCAGCTGCAACGTCTCACTCGCGTCGAACCGCGGCATCACGACCATGTGGTTGCCTCGCAGCAGGCCCAGGATGGCCACGACGAACGGGGCGTTGTGGTACATCGGTCCGGTCACGAGCACGCAACCGTCGGCCGGGAAGCGCCAGAGCTCGGCGAAGCCCATGACGTTCTCGACCAGCGCCGGCTGGACCGCCATGATCAACTTCGGCCGTCCGGTGCTGCCACCACTGGTCAGGATCTTCCAGACCGGCGACACTGCAGGATCGACTGCCTGCGAGCTGCTCGGGAGGTCGTCGGGAACCGCTTCCAGGCTCGGTCGGCCGCCGGCCTCTTCCGCGTTGACGCCCACGACGAGAGCAGGATCGGCGAGCTCGATGATGGCCGCGCGTTCGGCGGACGGGAGTCGATGCGAGATCGGCTGTGGCACCGCGCCGAGCAGCCAGGTCGCGAGCATGCTCTCGACGAACCCCGACGAGTTGGAGAGGCCGATGGTGACCGTCGACCCGACCGTGACGCCCAGCTCGGCGAAATGCCGCCGCGAGCCGGTCGGTCCGCTCCTCGAGCTCCGCCCACGTCAGGGTCTGGTCCCGGAACGTGAGTGCCGGTCGTGCCGGATCCGCGGCTGCCAGCCGCCGCAGGTGCTCACCGAACGACGTCTCGCCCACGGCACGCCCTCCCCGCCTCCCCTGGCACGGCTCGCGTGCAGAGTCCAGGACGAGCACGACGCTAGCCCGCACGGCGGCGCGCCCACATGGCCCTTCTCGACGGCGCGCAGAACGCACGCCCCGAACGCCCACCGAGCCGTCCTGGGTTGCGAGCACAGGTCGACACGAATGCACGCACGACGCGGCTCAGTGTCGATCGGACACGCGAGGCAGCGCTTGCCCAGCGCAGACGTTGTAAATGTGGCAACGGCCGAGCGGAGGGAGTGGTGTTGTCCTGCAGGACATCCCGGACTGATGTCGCGGGTCATGGCGGACAGTCGTTCATGGTCGTCGGGTGTCGAAAGCCCGGTTGGTCATCACTGCGGTTGTGCTCGAGGGACGTTCGGTGTCGGAGGTCGTCGACGCCTATGGGGTGTCGCGGTCGTGGGTCTATGAGCTGGTTGCCCGCTACCGAGCTGAGGGCGACGCGGCGTTCGAGCCGCGCTCGAAACGTCCGAAGCGTTCACCTCGAGCGACTGCTCCTGAGGTCGTCTCGCTGATCGTCGCGTGCGCGAGCAGTTGACCGGCGACGGACTCGATGCCGGTGGTGACACGATCGCCTGGCATCTCGAACACGAACACGACGTCCGGTTGCATCCCACGACGATCCATCGGATCTTGGTGCGCGCCGGCCTCGTCACCCCAGCCCCGAAGAAGCGACCGAAGGCGTCGTATCGACGGTTCGAAGCCGACCTCGCGAACGAATGCTGGCAGTCGGACTTCACGCACGTGTGGCTCGCTGACGGCACTGAAGTCGAGGTCCTCGCCTGGCTTGATGACTGCTCCCGCTACGTGCTGCGCCTCACCGCACACACCCGGGTGAGTGGCCGCATCGTCGTCGACGAGTTCCGAACCGCGATCAATGAACACGGGATCCCGGCCTCGACGTTGACCGACAACGGCATGGTCTACACAACCCGATTCTCAGGCGGACGCGGTGGACGCAACGGCTTCGAAACCGAACTGCATCGCCTCGGCGTGACGCAGAAGAACAGTCGAGCGAACCATCCCACCACCTGCGGCAAAGTCGAACGACTCCACCAGACATTGAAGACGATGGCTCGCTCAACAACCTCGACCCGCGACACTCGCCGAGCTCCAAGCACTCCTCGACCATTCGCCACGATCTACAACACCGAGCGGCCACACCGGTCGTTGCCCAACCGGGCGACCCCAGCCGCCGTCTACACCACCCGCCCCGTCGCGACACCAGGCTACCCGCGACGACACCCACCACCGAGTCCGCCACGACATCGTCGACACCGGTGGCACCGTCACCCTCCGACTCCACGGACGGCTCCACCACATCGGCATCGGACGAACCCACGCCCGAACCCACGTCGTGCTCCTCATCGACGACGACCACGTCCGCATCATCGACGCCACCACCGGCGAACTCCTCCGCGACCTCACCATCGACACCAGCCGCGACTACCAACCCACCGGACAATCACCAGGACGCCCACCCAAATGAGGGTTCACCAGTCCGGGATGTCTCGCGAGATCACAGAGCGGAGGGAGTGGGATTCGAACCCACGGTGAGTTGCCCCACACACGCTTTCCAAGCGTGCCGATTCGGCCGCTCTCGCACCCCTCCAGGGGGCGTCGATGGTACCCGGCGCCGAGTAGCCTCCCGGGTGGACCGTGCTAGGCGGGGAGCTCGTGGTGCCCTGTACCCCAAACCCACGTCAGGGGGGCTGAATTCCCGCTCGAGGCTCGGGCCGCCTAGAGGTACGACTCGCACGAGGCGTTGAGGGTCGGGTCCTGCGCAACGAGATCCTGTGAATCGAGTCAGGTCCGGAAGGAAGCAGCTCTCAGCGGGCCCTCTCGTGTGCCGCAGGGGTGCCTGACCCGAGTCGAAGGCGAGCACGACCTCCTGGCGCCCCTGTCGACAGCGGGTGCACGGTCCACCTTTCACCCGCCACCGCCGCGAACGAGCGCGTCGTTTCACCGCATGCGACGAATCGCTAGCCGTCTGGCGTTCAGCCGAGCTTGGCGGTCGGCGTGAACTTCACGGGCATGGCCTCGGGGCCGACGATGAAGTTCGACGCCCGGTACGGCAACGGCTCGTCGCCCGCGGGCTCGAGGTCGGGGAGCCGCTGGAAGAGCACGTCGAACATGACGTTGAGCTCGAGCCGGGCCAGCGCCTGCCCCAGGCAGTAGTGCGGGCCGAAGCCGAACGCGATGTGGTGGTTGGGGTCGCGGCGCACGTCGAACGTGAACGGGTCGGGGAACTCGTCGGCGTCGCGGTTGGCCGACGGGTACATCAGGATCACCTGGTCGCCGGCGTGCAGCGTCTCGCCGCGCAGCTCGACGTCGTCGACGACCGTGCGCGACATGTTCTTGATCGGCGACACCCACCGCAGCATCTCCTCGACGCCCGGTCTGCAGCGCCGCCGGGTCGTCGCGCATGATGTCGCGCTGGTCGGGGTGCTCGAACAGCGCCAGCTGCCCGCCCGTGATCACGTGACGGCGTGGTCTCGTCGCCCCCGATGAGGATGAGCAGCGTCTCCTGGACGATCGACTCGTCGTCGAGCCGCTCGCCGTTGACCTCGGAGTGGCACAGCAGCGAGATGAGGTCGGACTGCTGCGGCTTCGACCGACGGTCGGCGATCACCTCGAGCTGCAGCGACCGGAACCCGAGGCTGGCCTCCATCGACGCCGCGACGACCTCGGGTGTGGGCTCCGACGGTGGTCGCGCGGATCATGTCGTCGGACCAGCGCAGCAGGTCGTCGTACGCGCTCGGCTCGAAGCCGAGCATGTCGGCGATGAGCAGCAGCGGGAGCGGCGCGGCGACGTCCCACACGAAGTCGCACTCGCCGCGCTCGCACACCTTGTCGACGATCTCGTTGCAGATCGCCCGGATGCGTGCCTCGTGCTCGGCGACCCGCTTGGGCGTGAACCCGTGGTACACGAGCGAGCGGCGCCGCTGGTGCTCGCGGGTTGTCCATGCTGATCATCATCGGCAGCGGCATCGCCGTGCGGCCGGGGTGCGCCTGTAGCTCGAGAAGCCCTTGGCGTCCTTCTCGATGGCGAGCACGTCGTCGTACTTGGTGATCGCCCAGACGTCGCTCTTGGGGTCGTAGAAGACGGGCGCGTGCTCGCGCATCCACGTCCAGTCGTCGTGGGGCTCGGTCGCGTACCAGGTCCCGTCGAGCAGGTCGATGTCGTCACGCACGGGGTGGTTCGGCATGCCCGGCAGTATTGCCCGCGGCCGCGGACCGGCTCCGCAGGGGTTGCGTAAGCTGGCCGCGAATCGCACGCATGCGCAAGGGGGAACCATGACCAGCCACGTCGACTTCGACGTACTTCGACTGCGACAACCACTACTACGAGGCGATCGACGCCTTCACCCGCTACGCCGAGCCCGGCATGGCCAAGCGCACCATGCAGTGGGCCGAGATCAACGGCAAGCAGCGGCTCCTGGTGGGCGGGAAGGTCAACCGCTTCATCCCGAACCCCACGTGGGACCCGATCTCCAAGCCGGGCGCGCTCGACGAGTACTTCCGCGGCCGCAACCCCAAGGGCGAGGGCGTGCGCGAGCTGTTCGGCGACCTCGACCCGCTGAGCGAGCACCCCGAGTACCTCGACCGCGACGCCCGCCTGAAGCTCATGGACGAGCAGGGCATGGGCGGCGCGATCTTCCTCCCCACGCTCGGCGTCGGCATGGAGCAGGCGCTGCTCGACGACCCGCCCGCGCTGCTCGCCGCGTTCCGCGCCTTCAACCGCTGGCTCGACGAGGACTGGGGCTTCGCGTACCAGGAGCGCATCTTCGGCGCGCCGATGCTCTCGTTCGCCGACCCCGACGAGGCGCTGAAGATCGGTCGCAGTGGAGCCTCGACCACGACGCCCGCTTCTTCGTGCTCGTGCCCGGACCGGTCATCACCGCGTCGGGTCCGGTGTCGCCCGCCGACCCGGTGTTCGATCCGGTGTGGAGTCTGCTCAACGAGTCGGGCGCGGTGCTCACCGCGCACGGCGGCAACGCCTACTACACGCGCTACCTCGCCGACTGGGGCGAGGGCACGGAGATGGAGGCGTTCCGCCAGAACCCGTTCCGTTCCATCGTGTCGTGGAGCGCGGTGCAGGACTGGTTCGCCAACCTGCTCGCGCACGGCCTGTTCGCGCGCTTCCCGAACCTGCGCATGGCGTCGATCGAGACCGGCTCCGACTGGGTGTTCCACCTCTTCGACAAGCTCGAAGAAGTCGTACTCGCAGACGCCGTCCGGCTACCCGGAAGACCCGCGCGAGACGTTCCGACGCCACGTGTGGGTGTCGCCGTACTACGAGGACGACCTCGCCGGCCTGCGCGACCGCATCGGCGCCGACCACATGCTGATGGGATCCGACTACCCGCACGCCGAAGGTCTCGCCGAGCCCGAGCTCGTACATCAAGGACCTCGAGAACTTCGGCTTCAGCCCCGAGGACTCGAAGCTGGTGATGCGTGACAACGGGGTGGCGCTCGTCGCAGCGCCGCCCTGCGTGACCACGCTCGTCTGGCCGTCGGAGGCCGTCCCCGAATCCGTCCTCACCACGCTCACCGGTCCCGGCGCGCCGTTCGAGCTGCGCGAGGAAGCCGTGCTCGGCGCGCCGATGCTCGTGTTCGCCAACCGGCCGAAGTCGCTCGTCGAGCTGCTGCACGGCGCGGCCGAACGCATGGGCGACCAGCCGTACGTGATCTTCCCCGACCGCGAGTACACGTTCGCGTCGATCCTCCAGCCGATCGCCGCGGTCGCGGCCGCGCTGCGCGACCGGTACGGGATCGGGCCCGGGCGACCGCGTCGCCGTCGTCGCGCCGAACACCGTCGAGTACGCGCTCGATGTTCTGGGCGACGACCGCGCTCGGCGCGATCACCGTCGGGCTCAACGGCTGGTGGACGGGCGAGGAGATCGCGTACGCGGTCGAGCTCACCGAACCGAAGGTGCTGTTCGGCGACCGGCGTCGCCTCGAACGGCTCGACGGCATCGAGCTCCCCGACGGCCTGCCCGGTGGTCGAGTTCGAGCGCGACTTCGCCGCGCTCGAGCAGTACGCGCCCGACGCGCCGTTCCCCGACGTCGCCATCGACGAGGACGACCCGTTCGTCATCCTGTTCACCAGCGGCACGACCGGGCGCCCCAAGGGCGTGATGCTGTCGCACCGCAGCAACATCCACTTCCTGCTCGCGTCGATGCTCAACGGCGGCGTCGGCGATGATGACCGACATCGAGAACGGCGTCCCGGTCGCACCGCCGGTCGAGCGTCCGGTGATCATCTCGGCGGCGCCGATGTTCCACATCGCCGGGCTCAACTGCCAGCTGGTCATGTCGACGCTCATCGGGCATGACGATCGTGTACCCGCCGCCGGGCAGGTGGCAGGAGGAGACGCACCTCGAGCTCATCGCAGCGGCACGGCGCGACCACGTGGGCGCTGGTGCCGACCCAGCTCTGGCGCATCCTCGACCACCCCGACCTCGACCGGTACGACACGTCGAGCGTGCGCAACGTCGGCGGCGGCAGCGCGGTGTGGCCGCCGGAGCTGCTGCGCACGCTGGCGGAGCGGATCCCCACCGCCAAGGCCGGCACCGCGCTCG
Source organism: uncultured Alphaproteobacteria bacterium (assembly GCA_963775095.1). GTDB lineage: Bacteria > Pseudomonadota > Alphaproteobacteria > Rhizobiales > Aestuariivirgaceae > Aestuariivirga. Next base: position 1,196 of record CAVZHN010000015.1, on the reverse strand, counting down.
GCTACGGCAGCACCGAGACCACCGGCCTCGGCTGCACGCTGCGCCCCGGGCCCGAGCTCGCAGCACGCCGACAGCATCGGCACCGCGTCGGCCACGATGCAGGTGCAGGTGCGCGACCCCGAGACCGACAAGGTGCTGCCCGAGGGCGAGGTCGGCGAGATCTGCGTGCGGGGGGCGTCGTGCTTCATCGGCTACTGGCGCAACCCGGAGGCGACGGCCAAGGCGCTCGACGACGACCGCTGGTACCGCACCGGCGACTTCGGCGTGATCCGCGACGGCTACGTGCACCTCGAGGGCCGTCGCCAGGACCTCATCATCCGCGGCGGCGAGAACATCTCGCCGATCGAGATCGAGAACCGGCTGTTCGAGCACCCGGAGATCGCCGAGGTCGCGGTCATCGGCGTCGACCACGCCAAGCTCGGCCAGGAGGTCGTCGCGGTCGTGGTGCCGCACACGCCGGGCGCGCTCACCGAGGCCGACGTGCAGCAGTGGGTCGCGGCGACACTCGCCGGGTTCAAGGTGCCGAGCCGCGTCGAGTTCCGCGACGCGCTCCCCCACAACGCGAGCGGCAAGGTGCTGAAGCACGTGCTCGCGTCGCCCGAGGCGGCGAGTGACTTCGTCGAAGAGTGAGCGACGACGTGCTCGACGTCGACGCAGTTGATGGGCGTCGCGCTCGACGAGGCGCGCGCCGCGCTCGCGCACGACGACGTGCCCGTCGGCGCGGTGGTCGTGCGCCGGACCGACGGCGCGGTCCTCGCGCGCCGCCACAACGAGCGCGAGCTCGCCGGCGATCCCACCGCGCACGCGGAGCTGCTCGCGATCGCCGACGCCGCGCGCGACGCGACGGCTGGCGGCTCGACGACTGCGCGCTCGTGGTGACGCTCGAGCCGTGCCCGATGTGCGCGGGCGCCGCGCTCGCGGCCGCGCATCCCGCTCGTCGTGTTCGGCGCCGCCGACCCCAAGGCCGGCGCGCTCGGCAGCCTCTACCACTTCGGTGCCGACCCCCGGCTGCACCACGGGATCGACGTGCGCGACGGCGTGCGCGCCGACGAGTCGGCGACGTTGCTCAAGGAGTTCTTCGCGGCTCGCCGCCTACAATGACCGGGCTCGGAGGGATGCGAGAGCGGCCGAATCGGATGGTCTCGAAAACCATTGTGGCGCAAGTCACCCTGGGTTCAAATCCCAGTCCCTCCGCC
>CAVZHN010000014.1:0-841209 GCA_963775095.1 uncultured Alphaproteobacteria bacterium | reverse complement strand
CGCGTAGCCGGTGATCTTTGCCGTGGCGCGGAAAGTATCAGAACTTCAAAACGACTTCGGCAAACCCGCCTGGCGCAATATTGCGTTGGCCGTGTGCCGGCTTGGGATGCCGATGGGCACCGCGAAGTTCCGCCCGGTTATCGGGCTATGCCATATTTCATGGCTCCCCTTGCCCTGCCGGATGAGTATGCAGCCAGCCGCGCGAAGAAGTTCTCGCAATGCGCGATCAAACTGCGGCGCCATCTAGGCGGCAGCCGTTTCAGCCTCGCGGAGTGCTGTTATCTGAAGAAAGAGCGAAGACGGATCGAGCCCAGGGTGGTTATCCGGTAGCAAATCAAGCGCCATGGCGGTGATCTTGTCCAGCAACCCGTCAAGCGTTGGAGCATCGGCAGCGGCAGGAATGTCATCACAATGGCCAGCCCACACCGAAGCTTCGCTGTCCCAGGAAGCGGAGATTGTGAAAATTGTAGGTTTGACCATCGGTGCATTATACACCGACCAAGCCCACAGGCAAACGGGTCAAATCTCGAAAGGTTTGCGGTCTGCCACCTGCCTGATGCATGCGTCGAAGCTGCATCCTTCACGGCGAATCGCATCCTCTTCCGCCGTCAATTATCCAAAAAGCTCCTGAGCTTCCTGGCTCCGGCTCGGATGCTTCAGCTTCCTGCAGCGCCTTGGCTTCGATCTGGCGGATGCGTTCGCGGGTCACGCTGAACTGCTGGCCGACTTCTTCCAGCGTGTGGTCGGTGTTCATGCCGATGCCGAAGCGCATGCGCAAGCACGCGTTCTTCGCGCGGCGTCAGCGAGGCGAGAACCCGCGTCGTCGTTTCGCGCAGGTTCGCCTGGATCGCCGCGTCGATGGGCAGGATGGCGTTCTTGTCCTCGATGAAGTCGCCGAGGTGCGAATCCTCTTCATCGCCCACCGGGGTTTCGAGGCTGATCGGCTCCTTGGCGATCTTCATCACCTTCCGCACTTTTTCCAGCGGCATCGAGAGCTTTTCGGCCAAGTTCCTCCGGCGTCGGCTCGCGGCCGATCTCGTGCATCATCTGGCGCGACGTGCGCACGATCTTGTTGATCGTCTCGATCATGTGCACGGGAATGCGGATGGTGCGCGCCTGGTCGGCGATCGACCGGGTGATCGCCTGGCGGATCCACCACGTGGCATAGGTCGAGAACTTGTAGCCCCGGCGGTATTCGAACTTGTCGACCGCCTTCATCAGGCCGATGTTGCCTTCCTGGATGAGATCGAGGAACTGCAGGCCGCGGTTGGTGTATTTCTTGGCGATAGAGATGACGAGGCGCAGGTTCGCTTCGACCATTTCCTTCTTGGCGATGCGCGCCTCGCGCTCGCCCTTCTGCACCATGGCGACGATGCGGCGGTATTCCGGAATTTGCAGGCCCGTGGCGGTGGCGAGATCGTAGATCTCGTCGCGGATGACCTTGATCGATTCCTTCTCGTCGTTGACCCACTTCTTCCAGCCATGCTTGGAAAGACGGCCGACGCGCTTCAGCCAGTCGGGGTTCAGTTCCTCGCTCTGGTATTCCTTGAGGAATTCGCCGCGCGGAATCTTGTAGGTTTCGGCGAGCCGCATCAACCGGCCTTCCAGCGAGTTGAGACGCTTGTTGATGTCATAGAGCTGTTCGACCAGCGCCTCGATGCGGGCGTTGTTGAGCGACAGCGACTTCACCTCGTTGATGATGTCGTCCCTGAGCTTCTTGTAGCGCCGCTCCTGCGACGGCGAGAGTTCCGTCGAATTCAGCGACTTCCTGGTCCTGCAACTTGCGCAGGATCTTGTATTGCCGGGCGATCGAATCGAAGATTTCCAGAACCTTGGGCTTCAGCTCCGCTTCCATGGCCGAGAGCGACACGCCGAGGTCATCGCCCTCGTCGTCATCCTCCTCCTCGACCACCGGCTTGTCGAAATCCTCCGGTGACAGAACATCGCCGTATTCATCATCGGCCTTGCGCGCCATCATCGCGGCGCGGCGGTTTTCCGGGCGCTTGGCCTCGGCCTTTTTCTTCACTTCTTCCTTGGGCGGAACGTAGGGTGCGGGCGTGGCGACAGGCCCCTGGTTCTTCTTGGCGTCGGGGCCGGCATAGGTCGCTTCAAGATCGATGATGTCGCGGAGAAGAATCTTCCCCTCGTTCAATTCGTCGCGCCAGATGATGATGGCCTGGAAGGTCAGCGGGCTTTCGCACAGGCCGGAAATCATCGCCTCGCGGCCGGCTTCGATGCGTTTGGCGATGGCGATTTCGCCCTCGCGCGACAGAAGCTCCACCTGCCCCATTTCGCGCAAATACATGCGGACGGGATCATCGGTGCGGTCGGCCGGCGTCTTGGCGGCCTCGACCTTGACGACGGCGGTTTCCGTCGACTCGCCTTCGGCTTCCTGTTCGACCTTGGCGGCGAGGTTCTCGCTCTCCTCCTCGCTTTCGACGACGCTGATGCCCATTTCGCTGAGCATGGCGTAAACGTCTTCGATCTGGTCCGGGCTCGTCTCGTCCGACGGCAGAACGGCGTTCAATTCGTCAAGGGTGACGAAGCCCCGCGCCTTGGCGAGCTTGATCATCCGCTTGACGGCGGCATCCGAAAGATCGAGGACCGGCGAGTCCGAAGTATCGCCGCTGTCTCCACCATCGCCGCCATCGCCACCGCTGCCGCTGGAGCCGGCTTCGTTTTCTTCCTGCTGGTCCTTCGGATGCTGGTCTTCGTTGCGGTTTGCGCGTGGCTGCGGTCGGGCCATGTGTGTCGTCCTGCGGGTTGCCGGCGTGGGAGAGCCGGAACATGAAGTGATTCGGCGTCGAAACTACGGTCGAGGGCGTTAACTGCCCCTTAACCCTGTTGCGGCGCGCCTTGCGCTCAGACTGATGTCGGCAACCATGCCGCCCCGAAGCGGCCCCGAAACCCTCGATCAGGGCTTCCGATCCCGCATGGGACGACAATTGCTCGCGCACCGCGTTGAGCGCGTTCAAATTCTCCTCCGTCGGTTCGCTGGCAAAGGCGGTTTCGGCCGCCTTGAGCTCCCGCTCGAGGGTTACGGTTTTCCGGTGCAGGGCGATCATCTGACGAAGGCCTGTGCGGGCGTCATCTTGCGCTGCCCCGGCACTGAGGAACCATTCGTTCAGGCGCTTCGCCTGGGTTTCGAGGCGGTCCAATAACGGACCCAACCCTCTGGAAAGCAAGTGGGCCCTCAGTCCCGGCCCGTCAAGGCCGGAATTGAGAGCGGCGCTATCTATGATTTGTGTACGGAGCGAGTCAAGCTCGTGTTGCGGCAATTCGAGGTGGGAAATTTCGTCCAGAACGTCGTGGATGAGGTCCGGGTGATTGATGAGAGAGAGCAGGATCATCCGCGCCCGCCGTTCCGTGGCGTGGGCCATTTGCCCGCCCCCGGCCAGGGCGCGAAGCTGGGGCGAAGGCGGGGCAGCAATATCCCATGGTTTCTGTCCCGGCTTGAACGGCTTCCGCGACTGGAAAGACTGGAACGGTCCGCTCGCGCCGATTGGCCTTCCCGCCCGTTTGGCCCCACAGGGATTGCAACTTGGCCGACATATCCGCAAGATAATGCTTCTTCACAACATCATCGCCGATCTGATTGATTAATAACCGTAAATCCCGTTCGAACTGAGCCTTGCGCTCGGGCGTCGCGCGGTCGTTTTCCGTGAGCGCCCGCTGCCACAGCACCTCCGAAAGTGGCTGCGCGGCTGAGATCACATCCTTCACCGCCTGGGCGCCCTGGGATTTCAGCAGGTCATCCGGATCCTGGCCCTCGGGCAGCAGGGCGAACTTCAGGGAATGCCCGGGCTTCAGCAGCGGCAAGGCCAGGTCCAGCGCCCGGTAGGCCGCCTTGATGCCGGCGCTATCGCCATCAAAACAAAGGGTTGGCTCAGGTGCCGTGCGCCACAGGATGGCCAGCTGGTCTTCGGTCAACGCCGTACCGAGGGGGGCCACGGCGTTTGGCAACCCGGCCCGGTGCATGGCGATCACGTCGATGTAACCTTCAACCGCGATAATGGCCCCCTGCTCGTGGGCCGGCCCCCGCGCCTTGTCGAGATTGTACAGCACATGGCCCTTGTGAAACAGCGGCGTTTCCGGCGAATTCAGATACTTGGCGGGAACATCCTTGGAAAGCGCCCGGCCCCCGAAGGCAATCACCCGCCCCCGCGGGTCGCGGATCGGGAACATGACGCGATCCCGGAACCGGTCGTAGCTCGCCCCCTCGCCCTGGATGATGAGGCCCGCCTCAACCATTTGTTCCGGCGCAACTTTCTTCTCCGCCAGATGGTTGCGCAGCGCCGACCGGTCATCGGGCGCATAACCCAGCCGGAACTCCTTCTGGATCGCCACCGAGAGCTGCCGGTCAGCAAGGTAACCCCGGGCCTTGGCGCCGCGCGCCGACTGCAGTTCCGCCTCGAAAAACTTGGCTGGCGATTTCCATGATATCATAAAGGCTTGCACGCTGTTCCTCGCGCTGCACATCAGCTTCCGAAATCTGCGGCATGGGAAGCCCGGCTTCCTGCGCCAGGCGCTCCACAGCCTCGGGAAAGCTAACACCCTCCTTCTCGACCAGGAATGTGAAGATGTCGCCCGACGCTTTGCAGCCGAAACAGTAGTAGCGCCCCTTGCGGTCCTCGACATGGAACGACGGCGACTTCTCGCCATGGAACGGGCAACACGCCCAATAATCGCCTTTCCCGGCATTGGTCTTGCGCCGATCCCATGCGACCTTGCGCCCCACCACCGAAGAGATGGCGACCCGGCCACGGATATCGTCCAGAAATGACGGCGAAAAGCGCATGATGGCCTACCAACACTCTTATATGGTGAAGGCGTCAAGCGGGTTGGAGAGGCGGTGGGAAACTCCCGAAATGCGGTGCGGAAACTCGTTCCAGGCGAGGAATCGATCTACCGCGCCTTTCGCGTCTATGCGCCTTGACCCACTATCCCTCCGCGTTCTCATCAACATCAGCCGAAGCTGAAGCCCGCGCGCTCGACTGGTACGCCTCTCGCATCGCCACGCCCGGCGACCCGCGCCACTTCCTCATCGGCGCTTTCGATGGCAATCGCCTGATCGGCACCGCCGGGCTCTCCGGCGGCGACCGTGCCAGTGAGCGCCACAAGGCAAGCCTCTATGGCATGGCGGTGCATGAAGACTTTGCCGGGCGCGGCATCGGCGGGCAACTCGTCCGTAAACTGATTAAAGAGGCTCGTGCCATTCCCGGCCTCACGCAGATCACCTTCAGCATGACAAAGGGCAATGCATCAGCCGAGCGCCTTTATCGTTCCTGCGGCTTCGAAACTTACGGATGCGAGCCCCGCGCCACATTCATCGCTGGCACCTATCATGACAAACTGCTGATGGCGCTGCGTCTCGACTGACGAAATGCCGCCCTTGCAGATATTCCGGAGTGAATGACAACCTGTTGCCTCACCAAGGGAGGGAATCATGGCGATCAAGAAACTTTATACGGCGGTTGCAACATCGGTCGGCGGGCGCGGCGGCGGTACGGCGAAAACCGCCGACGGCATGCTCGACCTCAAGATCGGCCACCCCAAGGAACTCGGCGGCAAGCATGACGGTCCCAATCCCGACCAGCTTTTCGCCATCGCCTATTCCAGCTGCCTGCTCGGCGCCATCAAATATGTGTCGAGCAAGCAGAAGAAGGTGGTGCCCATCTCGCCCGATTCTTCGGTGACGGCCCATGTCAGTTTCGGCCCACGCGCCGACAAGAAGGGCTTCGGCATTGAAGTCAGACTTGAAATCAAACTGCCGGGGGTGCCGAAGGCCACCGCAACGGCGCTCACCAAGAAAGCCCATGTGGTGTGCCCCTACTCCCACGCCATCCGCAAGAATGTGAAGGTGACGACGAAGATCGTCTGAATCTGACCTCGAGATGCCGGTAGGCCGGGGAAATCCCCAGCCCATGGCTTCCGGCGGCAGACGCCGGCTAAGCGCTGAAGCGCTGGTGATCGCCGGATGGCGCCCGCCAGATCATCCGCAACATCCAGCAGAGCAGCGCCAGCGCCGCAACCGGTGCCACCGCATGCTTGAATTGCGCCGGTGGCGCGCCGAACAACGCCACCGCCACCTCGTTCCAACTCCACAAAATAGCAACAGCCGCCAATGTTCCAAGCGCCACCGCAGCAAGCACCTGGCGCCAGTGCGAAGGGTGGTTGTAATTGGGAGTGAGCGTTTCAGTCAGGCTGGTCATCGGAATTCTCCGTCAGGAATTTGTTCAATTCGCCATTGAAGGCGATGAGATGGTCAAGCGCCTGGGCCAGCGCCTCGCCATCGGATTTCGCGGCGATTGCGGACATGACGGCGGCCTCGCGCTTCTGCATCTCTTTGAACACCCTGCGGCCCTCGCCAGTGATGCCGATCAGCACCGAGCGCTTGTGCGAAGGGTTGGGCGTTATTGTTGCCAATCCACGGGCCACAAGCTCGTCCACCGATTTCTGCACATGTTGCCGCGACACCGATTTCGCCTCGGCGATTTTCGGCACCGTCTGGCTGCCGTTCTCCTGAAGCCACTCCAGAATCGCCCGCAGCGACAAGGAGATATCGAGATCGGCGTGCAATAGTTCCCCGGCCCTGCGCAGGCGTTGGAAGGCCAGGCGAATCTGCTGGATGTAGCGGTTGAAGTCGGCAAGCTGGGCTTTCATGGTGGTTCATGATTGCCTCCGTTCGCTTTCAAGGGCAAGCAAGCGGATGAACGGCAGCCGCAAAAGCCAAAGCAGGGTACGGCTCCGCCGGTCCTGGCATTCCGTGAGTCCAATCTGCATGCTGGCCAGTTCGTCCGCCGGCCTTTGCCGCATCGTGCCAAACAGCCTGTCCCAGATCGAAAACGTTGCGCCATAGTTGCTGTCGGTTTCGGCAGGCAGGCTTGAGTGATGAATGCGGTGCATGGCGGGCGTGACCAGGAAGAGCCGCAACGGCCGCTCGACCCACGGACTGATCCGCATGTTGGCGTGGGTCCACACCGCCATCGCCGCATCCAGCAGTTCATAGATAACAATGGCAATCGGCGGAATGCCCATGAGCCAGATCACCGATAGGCCGATCGGCACTTGCACCACAAACTCCAGCGGATGAAAGCGCACCGCCGTCGACACATCGAACGCCGTGTCGGAATGATGCACACGGTGCAACCGCCACAATAGCGGCACCTTGTGCATGGCCACATGCACCAGATAATTTGTGAGGCTGCGAAGCAGCAGTCCGGCCCACACCGCCAGCACAGCACCGCCACCCGCGATGTTCAACAGCCCCGCCCCGCTCGCCTTGGCCATGTCGGCCACCAGCAACCCGCTCACCGGAATGACGCTCACGATTGCGATGTTCAGCGCAGTGAGCCCGAAATTAGTGGGCCATCTCCGCCGCCGCATGCCCGGTGATTCCTGGACGGGAATGACCAGTTCCAGCGCCGCGATAACCGCCAGCGCCCCAAAGAACGCGGCATACTGCAACGGTTCAAAATTGGCGCGAAGCCACTCGGCAGACGACATGGGAACCTCACATTGACAACCATATTGTCAATATGATGTTTGACAACTAACTTGTCAATACCTATCCCAGCAGCGCCTTCACTACCGCTCCGGCCTTCGCCATGTCCATCTGCCCGGCGTATTTTGCCTTGAGCTCGGCCATCACCTTGCCCATGTCCTTGACACTCGCCGCACCCACCGCCTTGATCACCGCAGCGACGGCGGCTTTGGCTTCGTCCTCGCTCAGCTGTTTCGGCATGAAGCCCTGGATGATGTCGATTTCCTCGCGCTCGACTTGCGCCAGTTCCGGGCGGCCGCCCTGTTCGTAGACGGCAACCGATTCCTGGCGCTGCTTCACCATCTTGGCGAACAGGTCGATCAAACCCGAATCCGGAGTAAGTGGCGAATCGTGGCCATCGGTGCGGCTGTTGATATCCTTGTCCTTGATCGCCGCGTTCATCAGCCTGAGCGTCGAGACACTGCGCTTGTCGCCGGCCTTCATGGCATCTTTCAGGGCGTTGTTGATCGTGTCGCGAAGGGACATGGGCGTAATCCTGTGGGCAATTTCGGAAAGCCGCTCCATAGGCGGATTTACCCCGCGCCGCAACCTTGACGGACGGAGCCTCCTCGCCCATACACCGCCAAATTCCCGGAGACTCGATCATGTCCGCCCGCAACAAGGCCGCCAAGGCCAAAGCCCCGCTGCGCCCGACGTTTGGCGATTGGAAGAGCCCGCCCGTCACCGCCCTGCTGGTGCTGGCTGACGGCACGGTGATCGAAGGCCAGGGGCTTGGCGCCGAAGGCTCTGGCGTGGGCGAAGTGTGCTTCAACACGGCGATGACCGGCTACCAGGAAGTGCTGACCGATCCCTCCTACGCCGGGCAGATTGTCACCTTCACCTTCCCCCACATCGGCAATGTCGGCACTAACGACCAGGATATCGAGACCACCAATCTGGCGGCTTCCGCCGGCGTGGTCGGGGCGATCGTCAAGGCCGCCGTCACCGATCCGGCCAATTACCGTTCTGCCAAACACTTTGACAAATGGCTGAAGGCCCGCGGCATCATCGGCCTTTCCGGTATCGATACCCGCGCGCTCGACCGCGATGATCCGTGAAAACGGCATGCCCAATGGCGTCATCGCCCATAATGCCAAGGGCAAATTCGATGTGCCGAAGCTCAAGAAAATGGCCGCCAGCTGGCCGGGCCTCGAAGGCATGGATTTGGCCAAGGATGTCTCCCTCACCCAGCGCATGGAGTGGGACGAGAAACTGTGGGATTGGCAGAAAGGCTACACGTCAGCCGATGGCGGGGCTTACCGGGTTGTCGCCGTCGACTATGGACTCAAGCGCAATATCCTCCGTTGTCTGACGAGTGCGGGATGCGACGTCACCGTAGTGCCCGCCAATGCCAGCGCCGAAGACATTCTGGCCATGGACCCCGATGGCGTATTTCTGTCGAATGGACCTGGTGATCCGGCGGCGACCGGCAAATACGCCGTGCCGGAAATCAGAAAACTCGTCGCTTCCGGCAAGCCGGTGTTCGGCATCTGCCTCGGCCACCAGATGCTGGCCTTGGCTCTTGGCGCCAAAACCGAAAAAATGCACCAGGGCCACCACGGCGCCAACCACCCAGTAAAAGACTTCACCACCGGCAAAGTGGAAATCACCTCCATGAACCACGGCTTCGCCGTGAACCGCGACAGCCTGCCCAAGGGCGTGGTTGAAACCCATGTCTCGCTGTTCGATGGCTCCAACGCCGGCATAGCCCTAGAAGGCCGCCCGGTGTTCTCGGTGCAGTATCACCCCGAGGCTTCGCCGGGGCCGCAAGACAGCCATTATCTGTTCACGCGATTTGTGCAGGCGATGGCCACGACACGCGGCAAGCCTGCCTGAATTGAGCCCGAATTGGATGGTCTTAGGGTCTCGACACTATCGGAACGACTGGAGAATGACGCTATGAGATTGATCCGCCATGCCGCTGCAAGCCTGTTGATCGCTGCAATGGCGATGAGTCCTGCCGCGGGCGTCGCCCAGGAACAGGCGATCGCCGTCGTCTGCAAGGCCGGCGGCAAGATGTCGGCCCGCGTCAAATCCATGGGTCCGGTGACCGTGATGTTCACCGCCGCCGCCGCACCGGCCAAGGACTCTGATCCCGGTGACGGCCAGTGCGCCTATCGCGACGTGGCGATGGACGCCAACGCCCCGAAAAAACTTCGCGCCAAAACCGCCGACCACGGCCTGTTCCTGATCGACAAACTGCTGAAAGGCAACAAGTTCGAGTTCCAGGCCACCAACAACGGCAAGGGCATGCTGATCATCACGTCAACGGAGCCCGCCCCGGCCGCTGCTCCGTAATCCGCATCGCCGCATTCGCCCGAAAAAGTGTTTGCCGGCGATTGGCCCGGTCGACTAGGTTCGTCGCCGCAAACACGGGATCGCGACATGGGCCGTTTCTCTTCCTCCTACCGTATGAACCGTGTGTTGCGCGCCGATCGCGCCGCTCTTGTTGTTCCCATCGATCACGGCCTTGTCTGGGGCCGCGTGCCGCAGCTCGAAGCCCCGGTCGCCGTCATGCGCCGCTTCTTGAAGGAAGATGTGACCGGCTTCATGATGTCAACCGGCATCGCCAAGGCCTCGGAAGTGGACATGGCCAACGCCCCATCCATGGCCCGCATCCTGGCCATCGATGCCTTCTGGCCGACGGCAGCGCCCGCCACCGGCACCGGCACCCTGGTGGCCAGTGTCGAGGACGCCGTGCGCCTTGGCGTCGATTGCGTGAAGTTGCTGCTGCCATGGAATGTCGATGATCAAGAAAAGCTGCACTACTGCCAGCGCATCGGCACTGTGGTTTCCGAGGCTGCCAAGTGGCACATGCCGGTGATGGTCGAGCCGGTGTTTCTGGCCTCCCCACGCAGCCCGGAAATCATATCAGCCGAAATGGAAGTGGCCCGCGTCGCCTATGACCTTGGCGCCGACATCATCAAGATCACCTTCCCCGGACCCGATGCCACGGCCAAGCTGTGTGCCGAACTCGATATTCCCATCGTCGTGGCGGGTGGCCCATTGAGTGGCGACGCCAGGTCCACCTTGCGCGATGTAAGCGAGGCGATTGAAGCCGGCGCCCAGGGCGTGGTGGTTGGCCGCAAGGTGTGGCAGCGGCCCGATGACGAGGTGAGTTGGCTGATTGCCGAAATGGCCAAGGCCTCGCGCATCAAGTTCAAGCGCCGCTGGTAGCCCGCGCCCATGGGCGGATTGATCTGCGGTATCGACATCGGCAGCACCAATCTCAAAGTGCTGCTCATGGACGAACAGGGCCGCACCGCCTGGGTCAAGTCCGTTGCCACGCCCAAACAGCACGATGGCCTCGGCCCGGTAACCGACGCACTGCACCTTTTTGAGGCTCTCGAATCGCTGGTCATCGAAGGCTGGCGCGCTGTTGGCAAGGGCAAGCCATTGGCCGCCATCGCCACCAGCGGCATTGGCGAGGATGGCGTCGGCGTCGATGAAAACCTGATGCCATTGGGCCTCGCCCTCTCATGGTTCGACAAACGCGGCGAGAAGGATTCAGCTGCTGTCGGCCTGTTGCCCGCCGCCCGCGCCCACCCGGCGATCCGCTTTGATTTCTGCATGACCGCCGGAAAATGGCGCTGGCTCAATCGTCAGCGCCCTGACGATCTGAAGGGGGCGAAACACTGGATCACCATCGCCGACTTTCCCGCCGTGCGCTGGTCGGGCGTGCCCTTCATCAGCGAAACCCTTGCCCCGCGCACCGGCTGCTTCGATGTCTACACCCGCCAATGGATTCCCGAGCTTCTCGAAGCCAGCGGCGCGCCTCCCCTGCCCCGGTTGCTGCGCGCCGGCAATGTCATCGGCACCGCGCGTCCATCCGCGCTCACGGCAAGCGGCGCCGCCGATGCCAACACCCTTCTGGTCGCCGCCGGTCACGATCACCCGATGGCCTCATCGGCCATCCGCCGCATTCAAAAGGACGCCCGCGTCGATTCCCTCGGCACCGCCAACGCCACCTATGGCGAGGCCGAAGCCCCTCCGCCTTCGATCACCGCAAGCGGCGTGGACCTGTCGGTGCCCGCCGCCGGAGGTCCGGGCGTCGCCTGCATCGGCCCCATCGAGTTCGCCGCAGCCTTGCATCAGGCCGTAGCCGATGACGCGGTGATCCGCGATTTGCTGTCGGCTCCATCCATAGCCGGTTCGCCCTCCGCTAAACCGCCGAAGGCAGCGCTTTCCGGCGATGCCCAGCGTTTGCGTGCAGCCCTAGAGGAGACCGCCTTTCGTGCCAGGCAACACTTCGCCGCCATGACCCGTGCCGGTGTTCCCGCCGCCCCCATCTATGCCACCGGCGGCTGGGCCCGCTCGCGCGCCCTGGTGGAACTGCGCGCCAGCATGTTCGGCGAACCGATAACCGTGATCGACGAGCCTGAACTCACCGCCACCGCTGCCGCCCTCTTCGCCGCCGAAGCCGCCCACGGCCAGGCTCCGGATTTCGCCCGCCATCATCGCCTCACGACAGTCGATCCGCGCCGGGATTGGATGAACATCTATGCCGGTTGGACAGCCGGCTGAACCTCACTTCGCCGCACAGCTGCCATCACCGCCATCGAGCCGGAAGATAAGGTCATCACTGCCCACCTTCAGTCCTGCGAGCCTATCCGGAACTTCGCTTTCCTCGCCGCCATAGGCGCCGAGAAGCAGCATCGCCGAATTGCCGTCGTTGCGGCGCAGCCGAAACGCCTCGCCGCAGCGGAACTGATAGTCATCGGCGCTGCATTCCAGTTTCTCGGACCCCGTGTCGCCATCGCGCAAGACAATGGAAAGCCCGGCATCGAACACTGTGGAGCGATAGCCATATTCATCGGTCACCACCCGCGGCGCACCTTCAATGGCAAGCGCTATGGACTTCACCTTCTGCTTGGGGTGCTTGGCGAGATGGGCTTTGTCATAGTCGCGCGACAGGCAGTTCCATTTGCCCGGGCCAATCCGGTCGCGAAGCGGCGTGTCGTCTTTGACGAAGGCGGGCCTCGCGGCACGATCATCGGCGAGACAGGACTCGGCAGGTTGCGCCAGCAACGTCATCGACATTCCCGCTTCCTCAGCCGTCAGCCAGCGGCTGCGGCCGGAATCATCGGGCTCACCGCAACTGGCGTTGAGTGACAGGCCATTGCCTTCCTCAAAGGCGATGGCCACGCCACCATCAACCGGATTGAGCGTGAAACTGCCGCCATCGCAATCGACACCACAGCGTACATGCGTGCCCGCCTCGCCATCATAACAGGAGAGGCTCTGATCGAAGACCCCGTCATGGCCCTTGAGCCGCACCACGACATCGGCCCAGTTCACCGCATCGGGCCGCTTGTCGAAAGCCGCCGCCTCGTCTGCGGTCATCTCGAGTGCCTCTTTCGCCGGATCAGGCCGCAGCAGCCGGTAGAGCTGGAACGACTGCACCAACTGCCGCTTTTTCACAGTCTCGAACGAGCCACGATAACACCGCTCCTCGCCTTGCGGAAAAACCTCCAACGTGCGCGGGCCGATGTTGGGCTCGGTCTGCGCTTGTGCGGCCGAAATGAATATCATCAATGATGCCGCCGAACAAAACCGGATCATGTACTGTCCTCCACCGGAGACACAAAGCATGACACTTGATCGCCGCAAACAAAAGGGGTGGCTTGCGCCACCCCCTTCACGCCCCGCTCGCGCGGAAACTTACTTGCAGGCCTTGCCCATTTCGGGTGTCAGCTCGACGGCCGCGCCCTTGATTTCGACATTGCTCATGTAGCAGAGAATGCTTTCGTCGGGCGCCGAGATGCGGAGGTCATAGACGCCATCGGCAAGCTCCGCCACTTCAGCCGTCATGCCGGCCTCAAGCGAGCCCTCCGCCATGCCTTCCATCAGGTTCTTGCCCCAATCCTTGGTTCCAGGTGCGGCCGCCATCAATTCATCGATGGGCAAACCCGAACTGTTCACAATTTTGGTGCCAGAGGCAAAGGCCGCTGCGGACATGGCAACAACCAGCGGAACGGCGATCAGAAAACGCTTCATTCTTCAATCCTCTTTGATTCATTTCACTGCTGCCGCCACCGTGTGCGGCACGATGCTGATAGTCGACGTAAACTGACACCGCGCTGATAACCGCCGGTAAATGCAGATTAAACATTCGTAATAGTGAATATGAACTCGAACAATCATCGCGGCAACTTTCCCCGCCTTCATCCGCCACAAGCGAGACCGTCACCGTTGGACGCACGGCTCGCATGCTGCTACTCACCTCGGCGCGACAACGCCACAATCAGTTTTAGCCGCCAGTTCACGGCGGGCGGATCACACCATGGCCCACTTCAATAGTCTTCACGTGCAAGCGCTTTGGCGTCAGACCAAGCCTTCCGTGTGGCCCGGCACTTACTGGATGGCCGCATTCAAGCCGGAGGATTGGCATGAGGCGGCAACCATACTTCGCGATGTGCCTCCTCGCGAGTGCTATGCTTCGGCAATCCGCGACCGGCACGAGGTGGCAGTCATCCTTCCAACCCCGGTCTGGGATGCACACAAAGGAAAGAATGTTCATCGCCAAGCCTTCGGCCCGCTGATCGCCATCACCTTTGACGTGCCGCTTGACATTGCCGTCGCGGGCTACCTGTCGCCGGTAATTGGCGCCCTCGCGGATGCCGGAGTTTCGGTCGTGCCGCAATGCGCACTGGTCTACGATCATGTTCTCGTTCACGAACGCGATGCCGGCCGGGCGATTGCTGTGATCGAGGCCCTGCAATCGCAAGCGGCGGAAGAGTAGCCACCGGGGCAGGTTTGCTTGCAATGCCACGTCCGGTCTGCCATACACCCCTCAGCTTTTGTCACCCGGCCGGGGGCTGAACGGAAGGATTTCGCTGATCACTCAGCAAAATCAGGGGCTTGACCCCGTCTTCCCGTGTCTCCGCTCTTTCGTTTGACCGGTCTTTCGAGCCTTTCCTGGGTTCGAAAGAGGCTCTGCGCCGGGGGTTGAAAGCAGCGAAAACGCGAACGAAAGGCAAAACCAACATGGCTCTGTACGAGCACGTATTCCTGACCCGTCAGGACGCGACCCAACCGCAGGTCGACGCCCTGGTCGAACAGTTCAAGGGCATCATCGCCGCTGGCGGTGGCAAGGTGACCAAGACCGAGTATTGGGGCGTGAAGTCGATTTCTTTCCGCATCAAGAAGAACCGCAAGGCCCATTACACGCTGATGAACATCGACAGCCCCTCGGCCGCCGTGGCCGAAATGGAGCGCCAGATGTCGATCAGCGAAGACGTGATCCGCCACATGACCGTGAAGGTCGAGGAACTCGAAGAAGGCCCGTCGGCTCAGATGCGCCGCCGCGAAGACCGCGAAGAGCGTGGCGTCCTTCGGCGATGACCGTGGCTTTGGCTTCGGTGGCGGCGGTGGCCGTGGATTTGGTGGCGGCGGCGGTGGCCGTGGCCGCCGTGACGATCGTGGTGAAGCAACCGGGGAGGCCCAATAATGTCAACCGCACAACCCGCCCGCCGCCCGTTCTTCCGCCGCAAGAAGAGCTGCCCCTTCACCGGTGAAGGTGCGCCCAAGATCGACTACAAGGATACGCGCCTGCTGCAGCGCTACATTTCCGAACGCGGCAAGATCGTGCCGAGCCGCATCACCGCGGTGTGCGCCAAGAAGCAGCGCGAGCTGGCCCAGGCCATCAAGCGCTCGCGCTTTTTGGGCCTCCTGCCCTACGTGCTGAAGTAAGGAGAACGCAACATGGATGTCATTCTTCTTGAGCGCGTTTCCAAGCTCGGCCACCTCGGCGAGGTGGTGAAGGTAAAGACCGGCTACGCCCGGAATTTCCTGCTGCCGCGCGGCAAGGCGCTGCGCGCCACCGACGCCAACAAGGCGAAGTTCGAGCGTGAACGCGCCGTTCTCGAAGCACGGAACGCCGAACGCCGCCTGGGTGCCGCCGACGAAGCGAAGTCTCTCGACGGCAAGAGCTTCACCATCATCCGCCAGGCCGGTGAATTGGGCCAGCTCTACGGTTCGGTTTCGCCCCGCGACATCGCCGAGGCGGCCTCCGCCGCCGGCGTCAAGGTCGATCGCGGCCACATCGTCCTCAATTCCCCGATCAAGACCATCGGCCTCTATGATGTGACGGTCCAGCCGCATCCCGAAGTCGAAGTGACGATCAAGGTCAACGTCGCCCGCTCGGCCGAAGAAGCCGCAGCCCAGGCCCGCGGCGAAGTGCTTGACCGGCCCGGTCTCCGACCGCGCCGAAGCCAGAGCCGCCGCCGAAGCCCTGTTCGAACAGGAAGCGGAAGTGGCCGAAGGCGGGGAAGACAACGCCTGATTGCTAAACCGATAACGATCCCAAGGGGCTGCCACAAGGCGGCCCCTTTTTTGTGGCCCATTAACCACACCCCGCCCCGCCCCCTTGCCGCAACCGCCCGCTTGATATTAAACTTTCATTAATCATGTTCGGAACCGCTGGTGTGGGGCTGGCGGCGAGGCTGTGGAGTGCATGCCATGTTCGCATTGTTGGATCGGGTGCTGAACTATGTAGTCAAATCCGGCGCTTTGCAGGTGATCGACCCGCAAGGTCTGCCGCATACCTACGGCGACGGTTCGGGAACCCCCGTGGTGATGCGCATTACCACCCCCGGCTGGGCCCGCAAGATTGCCTTCGATCCCGATCTCAACCTCGGCGAAGCCTACATGGCCGGTGGCCTTGAAGTCGAACAGGGCTCGATCTTCGATGTGCTGGCGATCCTCATGGACAACGCCGAACAGAAAGCCTACCCGCCCGCCGCCAAGCTCTTCAACCGCCTGCGCCAATTCATGAAGCGCCTGGATCAGTACAACCCGGTGGGCAAGGCCAGGGCCAACGTCGCCCATCATTACGATCTCAACGGCAAGCTCTACGATCTCTTCCTCGACCGCGACCGGCAATATTCCTGCGCCTATTTCGAGGGGCCTGAGACATCGCTCGAAGACGCCCAACTCGCCAAGAAGCGCCACCTCGCGGCCAAGCTCGGCATCAAGCCCGGCATGAAGGTTCTCGATATCGGCTCCGGCTGGGGCGGCCTCGGTCTTTACCTCGCCGAGGCCACCGGCGCCACGGTGACCGGTGTGACACTCTCCGAAGAGCAACACAAGCTGTCGAGCGAGCGCGCCCAGCAGCGTGGCCTCGCCGATCGCGTCAGCTTCCGTCTTCTCGACTATCGTCACTTGAACGAGCAGTTCGATCGCATCGTCTCGGTCGGCATGTTCGAGCATGTCGGCGTCGGCCACTACAAGGAATTTTTCCGCAAAGCCAAGAGCCTGCTGAAGGACGATGGCATCGCCGTCCTCCACTCCATCAACCGCTCCGATGGCCCCGGTGCCACCAGCGCCTGGGTCAAGCGTTACATTTTCCCCGGCGGCTATATTCCAGCCCTGTCCGAAGTGCTGCCGCATCTTGAGCGTGAGAAGCTCTATGTCACCGACATCGAGATCCTGCGCCTGCACTATGCCCGGACACTCCGCGAATGGGCCGATCGCTTCCAGGCCAATCGCGAACGCGCCCGGGAAATCTACGACGAGCGCTTCTGCCGCATGTGGGAGTTCTACCTCGCCGCCTCCGAATGCGCCTTCCGCTTCGCCGGCATGAACAACTTCCAGATCCAGTTCTGCAAGAACCAGAACGCCTTGCCCTTGACGCGCAACTACATGATCTCCGAAGAAGACATGCTGCGCGCCGAAGACCAGAAGCGCCCAAGGCTGAAGTCGATCCCGGCGGAATAGTCGAAGCGCTCAGCGGCGGACCGCGAACGTTGCGATTTCGAACGGTTGTCCGTTGATCTGCAGGGCCAGCTGATGGTGGCCCGGGTAGTGCTTGCGCGTCGTCATGTCGGCGAAGGAAACCTTGCCGCCCATTGAAGCCTTGGCACCCGGTTCCAGCGCCAGTTTGCCGATCTTGAAAACCTTGGGGCGGAGGCCGCCATTGGCCTTGACGAAATGGACCGCGTAGTCGACGGCCAGGTCCTGGGTCTTCCGAGCCGTGCTGACGAGGCTGAAACTGAATTCCAACACGCCGCCCATTTGCACGGCTTTCGGTTTCAACTTGACGTCGGTGATCTCAATTCGGGGCGATTGGTGATGGCCAAACAGCGCCAGTGCCCTCTTGTTGCCTCGCTTCACCTGATGGCGCATGGCATGGCCGATAATCCATTGCCGCGCTGGCGGCGCATCCACAAGCCAGCGGCGGCAAAGTTCAACTGCCAAGTCCGGATGATCCTTGGCAATGTCGTTGATGTTGTTAGCAACTGACCGCTGCACATAACGCTCTGGATCGTCTTTCAACAATTCCAGAACGGCGAGCACCGGCGAAGGGTCACTCACCAGTGCCGGTACCCTTGCCGCCCACGGCAACCGGGGGCGCAAGCCTTCACTGGCAAGCCGCCGCAGATGGGCATTCTCGTGCACCGCCCAGCCCTGCATGCGCTCCAGCGTTGCCTCGGGGTGGCGGACAAGAAACGCCCGGATACTGAATTCGCAAGAAAAGCGTTTCGTCACCTCTTCCTGCATCGCATAGGCCGCTGAGGGATGGTCAAGGCCACGGATTTCGATGAACCGGTCATGCGGCATGTAGCGCAGTACCGAAAGCCCCGTGTTGCCGGTTGCCTCGATTTCCGGTTCAAGTGACCGCACTATGATCGCCGCCGCCTCCGGAAACGATGCGGGAAGATACATCGCCATGGCGCTGGCGATATGATGGGCGCGGGTCTTCAGCTCCAGTGCCTCAAGCCCGGCGAGGCAGCGGACTGTGAAACCATCCCGGTCAAAAGCCGCATGTGCATCATGCAGGCGGCCGGCCAACCAGCCAACTGCTTCGTTGCCGAGCAAGTGTTTGAGTTTCGCGCTCATGCAACTCCGTGGACCTTGACCACTTTAATACTCCCCACGTCCGTATCCGGCAGCGGCGGGCCGGCTACGGCCATGACGCTGATTGAAGTGGCCGTTTTCCCGTGAAGAATTACTCGCAGAGGAAAGCCAATCAACCCGGGCTGATGTTCTGGTTGAGGTGAAACAAATTGTCAGGATCATACTTGCGCTTGATCTGCTTGAGCCGCGCCTGGTTGGCGCCGTAGGCGGCGGCCCCCTCGCCCAATTCATCCTCGTTCATGTAGTTCACATAGCGCCCTGCCGCCATGTAGGGCTTCATGGCCGAATAAGTGTCGCGCACCCAGCCAATCTGGCGGGCGCTGTCACCGGCATCCATCCATTGCCCGAGGCACAGCATGTTGTATCCCGAAGCGCGGTGCGGAAACGCCGTTTCGGCGACCGGAACGCGGCAGGCGGCACCATGGAAATGCTCGAACAGAATGCCGCTCATGGGCGACGTGCAAGATGCGAAAGCCTTCACCACCGTGTCGATAGCGCCATCGCTCAATTCCGGAACGAAATTGGCCTTCCAGTAATTGAGCGCCCCCTTGGGATTGCCGGCATCGAGCATGGTGTTCATGGCGCTGTAGGGAATGGGACCAAGCACATCCATCACCGGTTTGCCAAAAGCCTTGATCGGCTTCATTGCCGCTTCGCCTTCTGCCAGGCTGCCGCAATGCGCCGCCAGGATCGCCGCCAGCTTGGTGCCCGAACCATCGGGCGCATGGACGACGCCCGCGAACACCACCATTTCATCGGGAAGTGCCGCGGTAAGGCCACGGTAGTAGCGCAGCACCTCGCCTGCCTTGTCGAACGGATAGGCCACCAGCCCGCCAGTAATCATCGGACCCACCGGATACAGCCGGAATTCGAATGACGAGACAACGCCGAAATTGCCGCCGCCACCGCGCAGGCCCCAGAACAGGTCCGGATGTTCCGCCGCACTCGCCGTCACAACCGAACCGTCCGCCGTCACCACCTCAGCCGAAATGAGGCTGTCGACCGACATTCCGTATTTGCCCATCAGCCAGCCAAGGCCGCCACCAAGCGTCAACCCGGCAACACCGGTTGTCGAGATGGCGCCACCCGTCGTGGCGAGACCATGCAATTGCGTTTCGCGGTTGAACTCGCCCCAGTTGACGCCGCCCTGGGCTCTGGCCGTTCGCGCTTTGGCATCGACGTGGATGCCCTTCATCAAGGCGAGGTCGATCATCAGGCCGCCTTCGACGGTCGATCGTCCGGCAACATTGTGGCCGCCGCCGCGCACCGCGATTTCCAGCCCCGTGCGGCGCGCAAATTTGACCGCTTCAGCAATGTCAGCCGTTCCCCGGCACCGGGCGATAACCGCCGGCCGCTTGTCGATCAGCCCGTTGTGCACCCTGCGTGCTTCATCATAGCCAGCGTCGCCGGCCTGCAGCAGTTCTCCGCCAAAACTACCCTTGAGATCAGCAACAAGTGTCTTGAGATTTGCCTGGGGTGCCATGTCACTTTCCACCGTGGGGGTTAGGGGGAACGCAGCCGGGACGCATGATAGCAACGCCTATCCGCCAATTGTGTCACACAGCTCTGGAATTGTCGAGAATGGCTGCAAGGTGATCCGCTTTGCGCATTGCGGTCTTGTGGAATTTGCGTGAATAGTCGAACAGTTTCATTCCGGCGTGACATTGCACGAGCGTGGAAGCCATGCCTGAACAGGTGTACCTCC
This sequence comes from uncultured Alphaproteobacteria bacterium, assembly GCA_963775095.1. Lineage (GTDB taxonomy): Bacteria > Pseudomonadota > Alphaproteobacteria > Rhizobiales > Aestuariivirgaceae > Aestuariivirga. Next base: position 821,104 of record CAVZHN010000014.1, on the reverse strand, counting down.
CGATCCATTGTTTCAAAGTAATCCAGGTGACCAATGCGCGAGCCCAACGCCGCAAGATCCATCCGGAAGCGGTGACAGCGTGATGGCGCGAGCCCATCCTTCGCGCATGAGCCTTACGCCGGAACTGGTGGCCATGGTTGAGCGCACCGAGCCCGATCCCGGCCCCGAGCCCGGCACACGCGAACCAACCGACGCCGAATACGACACAATGACCGCAGCCCTGCTGACCGAACACGCACCCAAAGACCTTTGGATATTTGCCTACGGTTCACTCATATGGAATCCGGTTTTCGAAGTTGCCGAAAGCCGCAGCGCCACCGTTGATGGCTGGCATCGGGCCTTCTGCTTGTGGATGAAGCGCTGGCGCGGCACCCACGACGTTCCCTGCCTGATGATGGCCCTGGACCGGGGCGGCAGTTGCGAGGGCATCGCCTATCGGCTGCCCGCTGGCGATCATGCCCAACATCTCCGGCGCATTCTCGTTCGCGAGTTGGATGACATTCCGATTTCAAACCAGCCCGCATGGGTCGATGTCATGACCCCCGACGGCATGGTGAAAGCCCTGACGTTCGTGGCCGCCGCCGATGGCCGATCCTATGCGGGCAAGTTGCCGCTGACGGAAGTGGCGCGTGTGCTGGCGCGGGCGGCGGGCGATCTGGGTTCTGCCACCCAATATCTCTATCGCACCGTCCTGATGCTCGAGGAGAAAGGCATCCGCGACGTCAATCTCTGGGAGCTTCAACACTTCGTTGCCGAAGAAATTCAAGGGCTTCAGCGCGGTTTGCCGCGAGGTTGAGCCGTCAAGCCAAATTTTGCTGCCCCTGTGAATAGAGCGCATAATTCGATCAAGTTTGATTCGAAGTCCCGGCATTTCGCTAACACAAGGCCATGTCAGCACAACCCAACCTTCGCCCCGTCGAGGCCCAAGCCGATGACGGCAGCTATCGCACCCCGCCCGCCAACCTCGAGGCCGAACAGGCCCTGCTCGGCGCCATTCTGACCAACAACGACGCCTGCGACCGGGTTTCGGCCTTCCTGCTGCCCGATCACTTCTCGGAAGCCGTGCACGCCCGCATTTTCGAGGCCGCCTCGACGCTGATCCGCGCCGGCAAGCTGGCAAGCCCCGTAACCCTCAAAACCTATTTCGACAACGATGCGACGCTGAAGGAAATCGGCGGACCAGCATATCTGGCGCGCCTCGCCGCAGCCGCGACAACGATCATCAACGCCGAGGAGTATGGCCGCACCATCTATGAGCTGGCCCAACGCCGCAAGCTCATCACCATCGGCGGCGACATGGTCAACGAGGCCTTTGATACGCCGGTCGAAGAAACCTCAAAGGACCTGATCGAGCGCGCCGAGCAAACGCTCTACGAGATGGCCGAGACCGGCAAATACGGCCAGGGCTTCCAGCAGTTCGGCCGGGCGCTCACCGAGGCGATCGACATGGCCGCCAACGCCTATCACGCGTGATGGTGGTCTCTCCGGCATTTCCTCGGGGTTGAAGGACCTCGATGAAAAGATGGGGGGCTTGCAGGCCTCTGACCTGATCATCCTCGCCGGACGGCCGGCCATGGGCAAGTCCGCTCTCGCCACCAACATTTCCTACCATGTCGCCAAGGCCTACCGGCCCGAACATTTGGCCGATGGCTCGGTGAAAGTGCTGGATGGCGGCGTCGTGGCGCTGTTCTCGCTTGAAATGTCGGCGGAACAACTGGCCACCCGCATCATCGCCGAACAGTCCGGCATATCGTCGGAACGCATCCGCCGCGGCAAGATCACCGAAGACGAATTCCAGCGCCTCGTCGAAGTGAGCCGCGAATTGCAGTCGCTCCCCTTGTATATCGACGCAACCGGCGGCCTGACCATCGCCCAGCTGGCGGCGCGTGCCAGGCGCCTGAAACGCCAGCGCGGCCTGGGCCTGTTGGTCGTCGACTATTTGCAGCTGCTCTCCGGCTCGACGCGCCGCGCCGCCGAAGGCCGCGTGCAGGAGGTTTCCGAAATCACCGTCGGCCTCAAGGCGCTGGCCAAGGAACTGGCCGTGCCGGTGATCGCCCTGTCGCAGCTGTCGCGCCAGGTCGAAAACCGCGACGACAAGCGCCCGCAACTGGCCGACCTGCGCGAGTCAGGTTCGATCGAACAGGACGCCGACGTCGTCATGTTCATCTACCGCGAGGAATATTACCTCGCCCGCAAGGAACCGCGCCCCAACACCCAGGAGCATTTCGAGTGGCAGGAACAGATGAACCGGGTAACCGGCGTTGCCGAAGTGATCATCGGCAAACAGCGCCACGGCCCCACCGGCACCGTCGAACTGCAATTCGACGCAACCCTCACCAAGTTCCAAAACCTGATGCGCACGGATTATCTGCCGGAGCAGTTCCAGTAGTGAACACCGTCACCCTCCCCTCCGGCGAAACCCTCCCAGCCCTTGGCCTCGGCACCTGGCACATGGGCGAGAGCGCGGCGAACCGCAAGGCCGAAGTGGCCGCGTTGAAGGCCGGGATCGATCTCGGATTGACGGTGATCGACACCGCCGAAATGTATGCCAATGGCGGCGCCGAAACCGTCGTCGCCGAGGCCATCGCCGGGCAGCGTGACAAGGTATTCATTGTCAGCAAGGTCCTGCCATCCAATGCCTCGCGCCAGGGAACGCTCGCCGCCTGCGAACACAGCCTGAAACGCCTCAACACCGGTGTGATCGATCTCTACTTGCTCCATTGGCGCGGGAGCTTTCCGCCATCTGAAACCGTCGCTGCATTCGAGGCGCTGAAGTCACAGGGCAAGATCCGCCATTGGGGTGTCAGCAATTTCGATGCTGCCGCCATGGCAGACCTGACCGCCGTCGCGAATGGCAACCGCTGCGCCGCCAACCAGGTGCAATACGCCCTCGATACCCGTGGGCCCGAATGGGATCTTCTGCCGTGGCTGCAACGCCATTCCATGCCGCTCATGGCCTATTGCCCGCTGGGCGGCGGCGAGTTGGTGAACCACCCGGCCCTGGCACCTCTTGCCCGCAAACATGCCGTGACATCCGCCGCCATCGCCATTGCCTACCTGCTCGCCAAGCCTGGCGTCATGGCGATCCCCAAGACCGCGCGGGTGGAGCGTGTGCATGAACTCGCCAAGGCGCGCGACATTGTGCTTGATGCCGGCGATTTTGCCGCGCTCGACACGGCCTTTCCGCCGCCCCGCCGCAAGGCGCCGCTGGCCATGACCTGACCCTCTGACTGGCCTTGCACACAGCCGAGGCTGGCCCTATGCAACGCCTGTCGTGGAGGTACGAGGCGACTTTGCCAGCGGAGACAGCAGCAGTGGCACTACAAGGAATCGGTTCCTGCTTCAGGCGGGCCGGCCGTAAAGTCGTCGAAATCAAGTTCCGCCGGCAGTCGCGTTCCGATCGATCGATGATCCGGCAGATCTTCGCCGAGCGCGGCTTCGCCATGGACCGCTGGCCCCAGGGCCGGGCCCTCGCAAAATACTTTCAAACCGAACTGCGTGGACAGCGGCCGCTGATCATTGATGCCGGCGCCAACATCGGCGCCAGCATCCTGTGGTTCAATGCCATCTATCCCGGCAGCAACATCTTTGCCATTGAGCCCGATGCCACCAACCTCGCCGTTCTCAACATGAACACCCGCGGCATCACCAACCTCCATGTCTTTCGCGGCGCCCTGGGCGGCGCGCCGGGCACCCTGTTCCTGAACCGCAAGCCAAGTGACGCCGGCCACCAGGTCGGCGCCAAGGGCGACATCCCGGTCGAAGTTGTCGACTGCAACACCATCCTCGCGTCGACCTGGGCGAAGGACCTAAAACCTTTCATCTGCAAGATCGACATCGAAGGCAGCGAGACCAAGGTCTTTGCCGCCAACACTGATTGGATGCGGCGGTTCCCGTGCATCGTCATCGAATTGCATGACTGGCTGAAACCATTCCGCCGCCGCTCAGCCAACTTTCTCAAGGCCGCACTCGCCAATGATTTTGATTTCGTCACCAGGGGCGAACATATCTTCCTGTTCAACAACGCGCTGCTCGGCCACATGCGCAAGGATCTGGAGGTCAGGAAGAGACCGCAAAAGACCCATAAGTGGCTGGCCCCGGTTTTCGCACCCTTGCTTGGCCGCATGCAGAAAATCACATCGCGCCTAAACTAGCGCGCGTTCCGGCGAAATGGAATCATTTCGCCGACAAGAACTCGCACCAGATCAATAGTTTGTGCATGTTCTTATCGCAAAGCGGCGACACACTTTTGCGGAACATGCACAAGGCTCTTCCCCGGAGGCTGGCCATTCGCTAAGCGGCTTGCGCAATGCATACTCCCAAGGATCTCGCCGGCGCCATTCTGACCATTGACCTTGAAGCCCTCAAGGCCAACTGGAAGGCCCTTGCCACCCGCGCCGTAACAGCCGAATGCGGGGCAGCCGTCAAAGGCAATGCCTATGGTCTGGGCATCGCCCCGGTGGCCGAAGCCCTGTGGCTGGCGGGCTGCCGCAGCTTCTTCGTCGCCCGCCCCAAGGAAGGCGAGGAATTACGGAAGCTCCTGCCGCAGGCGGTAATCTATGTGCTCGATGGATTGTTCGCGGGACAAGCGGAATTCTACGCCAAGCTCGATTTGCGCCCCGGCCTGATTTCCATTGACGAGGCCCGCGAATGGGCAAGCTTCGGCCGCGTCTATGGCCGCAAGCTCCCTTGCGCCCTGCATGTCGACACCGGCATCAATCGCCTCGGGTTTTCGATGACCGAATTCGCGGCGCTGCTCGAAGACAGTTTCTTGATCGACGGGCTGAACGTGAACCTGCTGATGAGCCACCTCGCCTGTGCCGACGAGCCGCCGCACCCGCTGAACGCCAGGCAGCGCGATGCCTTCGCCGAGGTGCGCCGCAAACTGCCCGGCGTGCCGGCGAGCTTCGCCAATTCCAGCGGCATCTTTCTGGGCGAAGGCTTCACCCATGATCTGGTGCGTCCCGGCATCGCCCTCTATGGCGGCAACCCGACACCCGGTTCAGCCAACCCCATGCGCGCCGTCGCCCACCTCGAAGGCACCGTCATGCAGGTGCGCGATGTAAAATCAGGAGAAACCGTCGGCTACGGCGGCACCTGGGAAGCCAAGCGCCCGTCGCGCATTGCCGTGCTGGGTGCGGGCTACAAGGATGGCGTGCCGCGCGCCCTGAGCTCGAAGCAGGAGAACGGCCCGGCGCAAGTGTTTCTCGGCGGCCAGCGCTGCCCCATCGTCGGCCGCATTTCCATGGACATGATGGCCATCGACATCACTGGCCTTCCGCCGCAGTCGGTGGTGCGCGGCAGCCGCGCCGAAATCCTTGGGCCCAACATTCTCATCGACGAGGCGGCGGGCTGGGCCGGCACGATTTCTTATGAGTTGCTGACGAGGCTCGGCAGCCGCTATGCAAGGCTCTATTCCCAACGGGAATCGGATACCGCCGCTTGAACCTTCTCGCCCACATCGGCCGCGCCACCCTGGCCCTCCTGAACGAGGTGGGCCGCGTCGTGCTGTTTCTCAGGGACGGCCTCGTTCAGGGCCTGACGCCGAAATATTTCCTCGCGCCAGATCGGCAGCCAGATGCTGCGCATTGGCTATTTCTCGCTGCCCGTGGTCGGCCTCACCGCTTTCTTCACCGGCGGCGCACTGGCGTTGCAGATCTATCTCGGCTCATCGCGCTTCAATGCCGAAAGCCTAGTGGCTTCGATTGTGGCGCTCGGCATCACCCGCGAGCTTGGACCGGTGCTGGCCGGATTGATGGTGGCCGGCCGCGTCGGCGCTTCGATTGCCGCCGAACTCGGCACCATGCGGGTGACCGAACAGATCGACGCGCTGGTGACGCTCGCCACCAATCCGTTCAAATACCTCGTCGGCCCCCGCATCATCGCCGCTGTCATCACACTTCCGCTCCTCGTGGCGGTGGGCGACACCATCGGCGTCATGGGTGGCTATATCGTCGGCACCCGCTCCCTGGGCTTCAATGGCGCCGCCTACATCAAGAACACCGTGGATTTTCTTGAGCTCGGCGACGTGACCTCCGGCCTCATCAAGGCCGCCGTCTTCGGTTTCATCATCGCCGTCATGGGCTGTTATCACGGCTTCAACTCGAAGGGTGGTGCGGCAGGCGTCGGCCGCGCCACCACCAACGCCGTAGTCTCCGCGGCGATCCTAATTCTCGCCGCCAACTTCGCGCTCACGTCATTGCTGTTCTCGGAGTAGGCGATGACCACCGCTCACATCACTCTCACCAACGTGCGCAAGGCCTTCGGCCCCAAGAAGGTGTTGAACGGCCTGAACCTGTCGGTGGCCAAAGGCCACTCGCTGGTGGTGATCGGCGGCTCCGGCACAGGAAAGTCGGTGATGCTCAAATGCATTCTCGGCATTCTGCAGGCCGATGACGGCGAGATCACCGTCGGTGGTGAGAGTGTCGTCGGCCTCAAAGGCAAGGCCCGCGACGATTACCTGCAGCACTTCGGCATGCTGTTCCAAGGGGGCGCCCTCTTCGATTCATTGCCCGTTTGGGAAAACGTCGCCTTCGGCCTCGTCCAGGGCCGCAACATGACGAGGTCAGCGGCGAAAGACATTGCCATCGAAAAGCTCGGGCAAGTGGGCCTCACCGCCGACGTCGCCGGTCTCTATCCCGCTGAACTTTCAGGCGGCATGCAAAAGCGCGTCGGCCTCGCCCGCGCCATCGCCGCCGACCCGCAAGTGATCTTCTTCGACGAGCCGACCACCGGCCTCGACCCGATCATGGCCGACGTCATCAACAATCTGATCGTCGATTGCGTGAAGCGCCTCGGCGCCACCACCATATCCATCACCCACGACATGGCCTCGGCCCGCAAAATCGCCGACGACATCGCCATGATCCACAAGGGCGAGATCGTCTGGCACGGGCCGGCCAAAGCGATCGACAGCAGCGGCAACCCCTACGTTGACCAGTTCATCCACGGCCGCGCCGAAGGCCCGATCCAGATGGATGTTCTGAAGCCCTGAAAGAAAAAGGGCTGCGGTCACCCGCAGCCCTTCCGTGAGATGCATCTGAGGCATCCCCTATCCGCTGATGTCAGACGCTTGCGCCCGCAAGGCTGACGATCCGCACGAGGTGTGCTCCAGATACAGTGAACTCACTTGACATCGGATCACCTCCTTTCAATTGTTGACGACCCGCCCAATATGGCACCGGCGGCCCGGCAATTCAACGCCCGTCAATGATCACGGTTGACGTCGGCAATGCGCGGGTAGTGGCCATCGACGGTAACCGTGTAGATGATGCCTTGTTTCATGGCCGTGTACAGCAGAAAGCGCGGCCGGCAGTCGATCACCTGGGTAACGCTGTAGCCCTTCAATTGCAGGAAGCGCTTGCCTTCCTTGCAGGTGATGACTGACCCGCCACCGCCTGAACCATTTAGGCTCTTGGGGAAAATGCCCAAAACCGTATTGGCCGCCAGCGCCGCACTGCCCGCCACCAGCAAAACACTTGCCGCGGCCGCCAAAGTTTCTGCATGTCTGTTCATGTCGATTTTTCCCGGTGTTGCCTGTTTGGGCCGAAAGTGCCGGCTTGATGTGGCGGATTCGTGGAAGCATAATCGGCTTTTGGCCCTCAGGAAACAACATGCCATCAGCCGATATTCTGATCACCAACGCCCGTATTCTCACCATGGACCGGGCCCGCCCACGCGCCGGGGCGCTCGCCATTGCCGCAAACCGCATCATCGCCGTCGGTGAGGCGGGCGATCTCGGTGGCTTCAAAGCCAAACACACCAGGGTGATCGACGCGGCCGGCAAAACTGTCATGCCCGGCATCGTCGAAGGCCACGTCCACCTGTTCATCGGTGCGGTCGAAAACGAAACGCTGATGCTGAATGGCCTATCGGGATTTGCAGCTATCTCCGGCGCCGTCGGCGCATATCGGGCGAAAAACCCGGGCCAGCCGGTCATCGTCGCCACGGCAATTGCCCACGAAAGTTTCGGCGCCGGCACCCCAATCACCCGCCAGCTTCTCGATCGCATCGTGCCCGATGTCCCTTTCATCGCCTTGTGTTTTGACCATCACACGGTCTGGGCCAACACCCTGGCGCTCGAAGCCGCAGGCCTGATGCACGGCCGCAAGCTGCCAACCGGCAACGAGATCGTCCTCGATAGTGCCGGCTTGGCAACCGGCGAACTGCGCGAAGCGGCGGCCTTCATGCCGGCCCTGGCCCTGACGCCTACCGGCGGCCGCGAATGGCTGGGCATGACGACAGCCGAAAATCCTGATCCGCCGGCCACCCCCGCCCAGCGCGCCATCGACGAAAGCTTCATGAAAAAGGGTATCGCCCTCGCCGCATCGCTGGGCATCACCTCCATGCACAACATGGACGGCAACTGGTACCAGCTTGAACTGTTGAAAACTCTGCTCGACAACGGCGAACTCAACGCCCGCGTTGAGGTTCCCTTCCACCAGAAAAACTTCTTTGAGCTCGCCCGCGTCGATGAAGCCTTTGACATGCGCGCCAAGTACCAGGGCGACATGCTGCATTGTGATCGTGTCAAGATTTTCATCGACGGCGTCCTCGAAACATTGACTGCCCTGATGCTCGAAGACTATCCGGGTTATCCCGGCAACACCGGAGCCCCCCTGTTCTCCGCCGCCGAGTTCAACGCCCTCGCCCAACGCATCGATGCCCGCCAGATGCAGATCAGTGTTCATGCAATCGGTGACGGCGGCGTGCGCCGTACGCTTGATGGCTATGAATTCGCCCGCCGAAAGAATGGCGCCCGCGAATTCGCGCCATCGCATCGAGCATATCGAATTGATCGACCCTGCCGATATCCCGCGCCTCAAGGAACTCGGCGTCATCGCCTCGTTGCAGCCGATCGCTGGCGTTGGTGTTCCCGGCAGCCCCCATGAACCGATCCTCAGCCGCGTCGGCGATAAACTGCCCAATGCCTATGCCTGGCAAACTCTGCGCGAAACCGGTGCTGAAATCGCCTTTTCGTCCGATTGGCCGGTAGCCCCCCTGAGCCCCTGGCTCGGCATGCAGGCGGCGATGACCGCCGTGCCCCTGAAGCCCGGCTGCCGCGATCAGTCGCAGAGCCTGATGGACACCCTCGACGGCTTCACCCGAGCCGGCGCCTACATGGAGTTCATGGAAGACCGCAAGGGCATGCTGAAGGAAGGCTACCTCGCCGATGTCGTGGTGCTCGACAGCGACCTCGAGCAAACCCCAAAAGACCAGATCGCCACCGTGCGTCCGGTGACGACAATCTGCGATGGCAGGGTGACGTTTGAAGAGTGAGGGTATGGCACGCGTTACTTGGTGATTGTCATCGCCGGATTTATTCCGGCGACCCATGGCATAGCGCGACGGACGAGTGAACGCCTTGAGAAATGGGTCCCCGGGACAAGCCCGGGGATGACAGAACTTGGATGGTTCGATAACTCCGCTGCCTCACTCCGCCGCGAAACAGTAGAACAACCCATTGCCGCCGGTCTTCTTCAGCGCCTCCTGGCTGCAGCCGGCTGAACCATGCGATGAGTTCCACGATTTCATATGCCGCGTGTCTTTGAGGCCCATGCGATCATGATGGCCGACGATGGCCGAGCCTTCGGCGTTGCTTGTCCAGTTCTTGCAGTTGGTGTCGCCACCCGCCGTCGAATACATGCCATGCGGGTCGGAGCCGGTCAGCACGTCATGCATGTTCACGTCGTCGCCCCGGCCCTTGACCACTTCGCTCTTTTCCGTGAGCGCCGTTTCCTTGGTGATGTTGGACGTGTCGGAATGCAGCTCATCGACCGAACTGGCGACCACCACGCCGGCAATATTCTGCCATGGCCCCTTGCCGATGCGGTCACGGGCATTGACACCGGCTTCGCCCTGCGGTGCGGTGGAGCTGAGATAGGCCTTCCAGCTGGTCTTCGCCGAACCCGCCGCCGCTGCGAGTTTGCCGCAATGGGCATCCGCCCCCTCAAGGCCACCAAGATTGGCGCCATCGCCCGGCCCCGCACTGGTCACGAAGAAACTCATGCCAGCGGCATCGGCCAGAACCGGCGTGGCAAAACCGGCAACAAACAGCAATGATGAAGTGAGCAGGATCGTACGGCGCATATGGACCTCCCTGTAGAGTGCTGAACTATATGCAACATACGCTGGCAATCGGCCAAATAATCCATCACGGTTTGGTGTGCACCGTTGACAGCCGCACCGTTCGCCGCCACTTTGGGCACCGCAAGAAAGCGCGGGTCGCATGAAGCATTTACTGATGGCTGCAGCGCTGCTGTTGTCAGGCGTGAGCAGCGTCCAGGCGGCGCTCGTCAATGTCTATTTGTCGAACACCCGCGTCACCGGCCAGCGTGAGGAAACCCGCCTGCCCGGCCTCGAGCGCTGCTTCATCGACCAGATGGTGAAAGCCTCCGGCGACCCGCGCCTTGCCGAAAATCCCGAAGTCATCGCCATGTCGAAGAACTCAAGCTTCGCCATCCGCGAATACGCCTATGTCGACCTCTACGCCGGCCGCCCGATCATGGATGAACAGGGCACCCGCGACCGCCCCTATGAAATGACCGTCTACTATCGCCCCGACAAGATCGACGGCGCCCTGGCCAAAGTGGGATCGAAGCCCTGGGGCAAGAACCGGCCCAAGGTGATGGTCGTTCTCAAGGTCCAGCATATCGCCCGCAACTTCATCCTCACGTCGCATGGCGAATTCGGCGACCTCATGCGCGAGAGCTTCGATCTCGCGTCCTACAAATATGGCATGCCCATCGCTCTCGTTCCTGGCTCCCTGCTCGATGAAGCCAGTCTCTCATTCGAGGAACTTTCGGAATCAAAATTGCCCGCGCTCGACGCCCTCGCCGCCCGCGCCGAGGCCGATCTTGCGTTGTTCGGTGTTTTGAAATGGGAGCCCAAGGTCCTGGGCTGGGTCGCCGACTGGCACATGAATGGCAATGGCGCCCAACACCACTGGCACATCAAGGGCGTCAACTTCGACGCCGCCTTCCGCAACGCCCTGGCCGGAGCAGCCCAAATCCTGTCGGACAACGGCTCGCCCTGAACGAAAGAAAGCGGAGGCCGTCCCGCGCTCCGCTTTCTCTCATGTCGGTCAAGCCGCTGGCTTGACTTCGATCTTCTGCACTTTCGCCTGGGCTTCGGGGGCCTTGGGGAGGAGGATCTTCAGCACACCCTTGTCGAAGGACGCGTCCACCTTATCGGCCATGACTTCCGTAGGAACCGTGAAGGAGCGCTCGAAAATGCCATAGGACCGCTCAATCATCCGGTAATCTTTCTGCTTCTCGTCCTTCTCGAATTTCTTTTCGCCCTTGATGGTGAGAACCCCGTCCTTGAGCTGGACATTGATGTCCTTGGCCTCAACGCCCGGGATTTCCGCCGTAACCTCGACAGCCTTGTCGGTTTCGGCAACATTGAGCTTGAGCGGCATCGTGTCGCCGCCGAGGCCGCCCCATGCCGGAAGGCCGCGCCCGAAATCCTTGAACACATTGTCGATCTCGCGTTGCAGCGACGAGAACATATCGTTGCCCGATGACCGCCCGAACACCTCAGGCAGGAAATGCTTGGCCATGAGAACCTCCTGTGTTTGACCTTGCTTCTGTAGAGATAGGAAAGAGACAGTTTGATTTCATTTGATCGGGATCAAAACTGCGCTTGCGTTCTCTTATTGTTCCAGCATAGTTGCGCCATGGCGAAAGCAACCTCCACCTATGTCTGCCAGTCCTGCGGCGCCACCTCCACCAAATGGTCCGGCAAATGCGATGCCTGCGAGGCGTGGAACACCATCGTCGAGGAGCAGACGGCGGCCATCCCAATGTCCGGCGCCAAGGGGGCAAGCCTGCCGAAGGGCCGGCCCACCAGGCTCGTAGGCCTCAGGGGCGAAACCCCGGCCCCGCCCCGCATCATGACCGGCATCGCCGAATTGGACCGCGTCGCCGGTGGCGGCTTCGTGCCAGGCTCCGGCGTGCTGATCGGTGGCGATCCCGGCATCGGCAAATCTACCTTGCTGCTGCAGGGGCTGGCCGCACTCGCAAGGCGCGGCGAACGGGTAGTGTATATCTCCGGCGAGGAAGCCATCGCCCAGGTGCGCTTGCGCGCCCAACGCCTCGGCCTCGATGACGCCCCAGTGCTGCTGGCCACCGAAACCAATGTTTCGGATATCATCGCCACCTTGGGAGAAGGCGCCCCACCTTCCGTTGCGGTGATCGATTCGATTCAAACCCTGTGGTCGCCGGTGATCGAAGCCGCGCCCGGCACCGTCTCGCAATTGAAGGCCGGTTCCGAAGCTCTGATCCGCTTTGCCAAGACCAAGGGCACCTCTGTGCTGCTGGTCGGCCACGTCACCAAGGAAGGTCAGATCGCCGGTCCCAAAGTTATCGAGCACATGGTCGACACCGTGCTCTACTTCGAAGGCGACCGCGGCCACCAGTATCGCATCCTGCGCGCCGTCAAAAATCGCTTCGGCCCCACCGACGAGATCGGCGTGTTCGAAATGTCCGATGGCGGACTGACGGAAGTCAGCAACCCGTCGCGCCTGTTCATGGGCTCCAATGAACACCCAACACCCGGCACCGCCGTCTTCGCCGGCATGGAAGGCACAAGGCCCCTGCTCATTGAGGTGCAAGCCCTCGTCTCGCCCTCGCCGCTCGGCACGCCACGCAGAACAACCGTGGGCTGGGATTCGAACCGTCTCGCCATGATACTCGCCGTGCTCGAAGCCCGCGCCGGTGTCACCATCGGCAACAACGACGTCTATCTCAATGTCGCCGGCGGCCTCAAGGTGCGTGAACCGGCGGCTGATCTCGCGGTCGCGGCGGCACTCCTGTCCTCGCTCACCGGCACGGTGATTCCCCCCGGCACGGCAATTTTCGGCGAGATCGCCCTCTCCGGCATGATCCGCCCCGTGGGCCAGACCGAGGCCCGCCTCAAGGAAGCCCAAAAGCTCGGGCTGAAGGAAGCGGTCATCGCCGCCGCGGCAGAAACGCCGGGTGCCAAGGGTTTGAAAGTGAAGGCACTTGAAACCATCATGGACCTCGTCGCCTGGTCTGCGGCACAGGACAAAGGCAGCCGCCGTTTGGCCTAGCCTGATAAAAGAAAGCTGCCTATAAGGTGCACGATTTAGCGGCATGGGTAACTACGCATGGGTTTCCAGCTTCTCGACCTGATCCTCCTCGGCATCATGCTGATTTCGGGGCTTCTGGCCCTGATGCGCGGCTTCACCCGTGAAGTGCTGTCGCTGGTGGCCTGGGGCCTTGCCGCATTGGCGGCCTACATCGCCATCCGCCAGCAGCCGTTGGTCGACCTCGCCATGCCCTATTTCGATAAGCCCATGCTGGCGCAAATCGCCGTCGGCGCCGTGGTGTTCATCGTCGTGCTGATCATCGTATCGCTGATCAGCGTCAAGATTTCCGATCTGGTGATTGATTCGGCGGCCGGCGCTTTTGATCGCACCCTGGGCTTTCTTTATGGCGTTGCTCGTGGCTTCATACTGGTAACCATCGCCTACCTGTTCTACGGCTGGCTTCTCCCCGCCGACAAGCAGGAACCCTGGGTGCGCGATGCCACCAGCCTGCCCTATCTGAAGTCGGCCGGAGAGCTTCTCCTCTCCTTCATGCCGCCCGACATCGCCGAAACCCTCACCAACACCGCGCTGCAGAAGAACCCCAGCCCATCGACGGGCGGCACTGAAAAAAGCAACGCCCAGGAGGGTTATCAGAACAACGACGCCCAGAGCCTCGACAATCTGATTGAAGGCACCGGCCAGCAAAAGCCGGCCATGGGCCAATCGGGCACCGGAGAGGGCCAATGATGCAAGGCATCGATGTTGACCTTGAAGCCGACCGCCTTCGAGAGGAATGCGGGGTGTTCGGCATCTATGGCCATGCCGATGCCGCCGCCCTCACCGCCCTCGGCCTCCACGCCCTGCAGCACCGCGGCCAGGAAGCCGCCGGCATCGTCTCCTTCGATGGCGAACGCTTCCAGACCGAACGCCGCTTGGGTCTGGTCGGCGACCACTTTTCCAGCGCCAAGACGATTGACCGCCTGAAAGGCCGCGCCGCCCTCGGCCACGTGCGCTATTCCACTACCGGCGAAACCATCCTGCGCAATGTCCAGCCACTGTTCGCCGAGCTGGCCACCGGTGGTCTTGCCGTCGCCCACAATGGCAATCTCACCAATGGCCTGACGCTCCGCAAGGAACTCATCGCCCAGGGCTGCATCTGCCAATCGACCTCCGACACCGAGGTGATTCTGCATCTCGTGGCGAAATCGCCGAAGTCACGCATGGTCGACCGTTATGTCGACGCCCTGCGCAACCTCGAAGGCGCCTATGCCCTGGTGGCGCTGACCAACAAGAAGCTGATTGGCGCCCGCGACCCCTTCGGCATCCGGCCGCTGATTCTCGGCAAGCTGAACGACGCTTACATTCTGTGTTCCGAAACCTGTGCCCTCGACATCATCGGCGCAACCTTCGAGCGCGAAATCGAAAATGGCGAAGTGGTGGTGATCTCCGAAGGCGGCGAAATCGAAAGCCACTGGCCCTTCCCCAGGCAACCTTCCAGGCCCTGCATTTTCGAATACATCTATTTCTCCCGCCCCGATTCAATGCTCGGCGGCCGTTCGATCTATGAAGTGCGGAAATCCATGGGCCGCGAACTGGCGCGCGAAAGCGCCGTAGCAGCCGATGTCATCGTGCCCATCCCCGACTCCGGCGTTCCCGCCGCCCTCGGCTATTCGCAGGAAACCGGTATTCCCTTCGAACTCGGCATCATCCGCAATCACTACGTGGGCCGCACCTTCATTGAGCCGACCCAAACCATCCGCTCGCTCGGCGTCAAGCTGAAACACAATGCCAACCGCGCCGTGGTCAAGGGCAAGCGCGTCATACTGGTCGACGATTCGATCGTCCGCGGCACCACCTCGGTGAAGATCGTGCGCATGATGTACGAGGCCGGCGCCACCGAAGTTCACATGCGGATTTCAAGTCCACCCATCCGCCACCCGGATTTTTACGGCATCGATACGCCGGAGCAGAAATCGCTGCTCGCCGCCACCCATTCGCTCGACGAAATGCGCGACTACATCGGTGTCACCTCCCTCGCCTTCCTCTCCGTCGATGGCGTGTACCGCGCCGCCGGGTATGAGCGCCGCGACAATCTTCGCCCGCAGTTCACCGATCACTGCTTCACCGGCGATTATCCCACCCCCCTCACCGACCTGACGGGAGAGCGCGGCAAACAGCAACTCTCCCTCCTCGCCGAAGCGGGCTGAGCGCCATGGCCAAGCTTCTGCAAGACCGCATCGCCGTGGTCACCGGCGCCTCGCGTGGCCTCGGCCGTTCCATCGCCTTGGCGTTGGCCAGGGAAGGCGCCCACATCGTCGCCATGGCCCGCACCGTGGGCGGTCTCGAGGAGTTGGACGACGAGATCAACTCCATTGGCGGCAGCGCCACCCTCGTTCCCGCTGATCTCAAGGATTTCGATGCCATCGACCGCCTGGGTGCGGCGATCTTCGAGCGCTGGAAGAAGCTCGACATTCTGGTCGGCAATGCCGGAACCCTTGGCAAGCTGACACCCCTCGCCCACCTCGACCAAAAAGTCTGGGACGATGCCATGGCCATCAACTTGACCGCCAATTACCGGCTCATCCGCTCTCTCGACCCGCTCTTGCGCGTCTCCGACGCCGGCCGCGCCGTGTTCGTGACTTCCGGCCTCGCCAGGAAGTGCTGGCCCTACTGGGGCACCTATGCGATCCCCAAGGCCGCCCTGGAGGCCATGGTGAAGGTCTATGCCGGCGAAGTGGCGACCACGCCGATCCGCGCCAATTGCTTCAGCCCCGGCCCCACCCGCACCAAGATGCGGGCCACCGCCATGCCCGGCGAAGACCCTGAAACCCTGCCCCACCCCGATGAAGTGGCAGCCCAGATCGTGCCCCTCTGCACCCCGGATTTCACCGATAACGCAGCGGTGTACAAATTCGACCCCAAGGGTCTGTTCAAACAATACGAAATCTGAACCCGCCGCCCTGCCTTCGCGCTTGCGCCGCCCCTTACCTGCTGGCACGGTCCTTGCTGGATGTGGCCGTAACCATTGGTGAGTTTCAGGAGAAGTGTAATGAACGGCAGGTTGTTGGGCGTGGGATTTGCGGCACTGGCATTGGTGTGGGGAGCCAATACGGCGCTATCGGAAACCAAGGAAAAATGGTCCTTGGGCGGTTTCAGCCACCCGGAAAGCGTTGACCTCGATATTCCCCATCAGGTTCTTTACGTTAGTAACATTGGTGGCGCGCCTCTCGACAAGGACGGCAATGGCTTCATTTCGAAACTGTCCCGCGATGGCAAGCTCATTGCGCTGAAATGGATCGAAGGCCTCAACGCCCCCAAAGGCATGGTGATGAAGGACTTCACCCTGTGGGTGACCGACATTGATCGGTTGATCGAAATCGACACCCGCAGCGGCAAGATCACCAACACCTATCCAGCCGAAGGCGCCGTATTCCTCAATGATCCCGCCGTCGACGCCAGCGGCAATGTCTATGTCTCCGACATCGCCAAGCGCAAAATCTGGAAGCTCGAAGGCGGCAAGATGTCGATCTGGTATGACGATGACAGCCTGATGCATGTGAACGGCCTGCGCGTGATCTATGGCGGCAAGCTGCTAGTGGCCGGCTGGGGCCGCGGCATGCACGACGATGGCTCGACAGATAGTCTCGGCAACCTGTTCACCATCGACCTCAAGACCAAAGAAGTGAACGGTCTGGGCGGCGGCCAGTTGATTGGCAACCTCGACGGCCTGGAGCGCGATGCTCACGGCAATTTCCTGTCGACCGACTTCATGGCCGGCGCCCTGCTCCGCATCCGCAAGGACGGCACACACGAAGTGCTGCTCGACATGGCAACCGGAAGCGCCGATCTCGACACTATCGACAAGGGCCGCACGGCAATCGTGCCGCGCATGCTCGAAGACACGGTGACAGCTTACTCCGTGGACTGAGGAAATCACACATCCTCCCAAAAACTGTCATCCCTGGACTTGTCCCGGGGACCCATCGTTCAGCATGCCGGACCATGGGTCGCTGGAATAAATCCGGCGATGACAGACATTGGAGTCACTTGTCCTTGTCGTAAGGATTCTTGCCGCCGCGCAGCGAAATGCGGATGGGCACGCCCTTGAGATCGAAGGTGTCGCGCAGGCCATTCACGAGATAGCGCTGATAGCTCTGCGGCATCTTCGAAAGCTGGTTGCCGAAAATCGCAAACGTCGGCGGCCGTGCATTGGGCTGCGTCGCATAGCGGATTTTGATGCGCCGCCCGCCCGGCGCCGGCGGCGGGTTGCGCTCGACGGCACCCTCCAGCCAGCGGTTGACCTGCGAGGTTGAAACCCGCTTGTTCCAGCGCTGATCGGCTTCAAATACCGCCTTCATCAGTTTTTCGAGGCCGCGTTCCTGTTTGGCCGAAAGCGTCACCACCGGTACGCCGCGGATTTCCGGCAGCACGTCTTCAAGGTCGCTTTGGATCTGCTTCATGGTCTTGATCTTGTCTTCGACCAGGTCCCACTTCGAAAAACCCATCACCACGGCGCGGCCTTCCTGCTGCACCAGATTGGCGAGGGTGAGATCCTGAGACTTCGATTGGTATCGAAGCGTCGATCAGCACAACAACGCAATCTGCAAAGCGTATGGCCCGTAGCGCATCCGACACCGCAAGTTTCTCGATTTTGCCGTCGACCTTGGCCTTGCGCCGGATGCCCGCCGTGTCCCACAGGCGGATTTCGCGGTCCGACCATTTGAAATCGGTCGAAATCGCGTCGCGCGTGATGCCCGCTTCCGGTCCCGTCAGCATCCGGTCCTCGCCGAGAAGCGCATTCACCAGCGTCGATTTTCCGGCATTGGGTTGGCCGATGATGGCAAGCCGCAGTGGTCCCGTCGCCTTGTCTTCGTCCGGCAACTCGTCCGGATGATCATCTGCATACGGAACAATTGCATCGTGGAGCGCATCAAGTCCCTCGCCGTGTTCGGCGGATATCGCCAGCGGCGCGCCAAAACCCAGCCCATGGGCTTCGGCAATGCCGGCATCCGCCGCCCGTGACTTCGGCCTTGTTGGCAACCAGCACCACGGGCTTGCCCTTCTTGCGGATGCGCGCCGCGAACTGCTGGTCAATGGGTGTAACCCCTGCCCGCGCATCGATCACGAAAAAGATTAGATCGGCATCGTCAACGGCGCGTTCCGCCTGGGCGCTCATCCGCGCTTCAAGAGTATCTTTCCGCGCCTCGTCGAGGCCGGCGGTGTCGAACACCCGGAATTTCAGATTGCCGATGCGGCCTTCGCCTTCGCGGCGGTCGCGGGTAACCCCCGGCTGGTCATCGACCAGCGCGATCTTGCGTCCCACCAGCCGGTTGAACAGCGTCGACTTCCCGACATTGGGGCGCCCGAGAATTGCAATGGTTGCGGTCATTGACCGTCACTGAACGTGCCGTCCGTCGACGAGCTGTCATCGGAAACGCAATTGGGATCGCTCTTGTCGCCGGGATCGGGGCACACCGGCGCCACCGCGATATCTTCTGGCGCGCCCATCAGCCAGGCAGCGCCGTTTGCAATTTGTCTTCGCCGGGCGCCGGGAAAACCGCTTGCCCCGGAATTGCATCCTCGCGCGGGCCGGGAAGCACCGTATCATCAACGCCGGCGCCACAGCCGGCAATGCAGCACCGCCACGGCCAGCAGAATTGCGCACTTGAATCGCATCAGGGCGTGGCCAGCAGTGGTCTGAGGAGTCCCGCCAGGCGCTGGGCGCGCTGCCGGATGCCGGGTCCGGCCTGCGGGTCGGCGATGATCGCCTGGGCCATGTCGTCGGCCATCTTGTAATCCTTGGTGCGCCAGGCGGAAACGGCGATAATCTCGCGCATCTCGTTCTTCCAAGTGCTGTCGCTGGCATCGAAGCGCACCAGCCGCGCCTTGAGATCGGCAGGCGCCAGCGTATCGGCCTCGATATAGCCGGCCCGGATGGCCGCCAGGTCGCGCAGCACCGGCGCCGCGTTGATGTCGCCGATCACCACCGAATAGATGTCGAGGGCTTCCTTGGTCTTGCCCTGCTTGGCCAGAAGCGCCGCCGAGCGGATCTGTGCCAGCGTCTTGAACCCCTTGTGGTCGATCGGCCGCAAGCTGCTGCAGGCCCTCTTCCGGCTTTTCACCGGCCGCCGTCTTGAGGGCGGTGAAAAAATTCTCGCCCGCCGTTTCCGACTGCTTGATCTGCCAATACTGCCAGCCCTTGAAGCCGCCAACCCCGGCAACCACCACGAAACATAGCGCAACCAGAACGTTGCCGTAGCGCTTCCACAGCTGCTTGTACTGTTCCTGGCGGACCTCCTCGTCCACCTCGCGAAACAGGGATTCTTCGCTCAAAGCCGGCTCCTCGCTGAAATGCTGATTGCGAGCCGGGGTAGATCAGCGGCTTGGCCAAATCAAGGCATTTCCGCGCCGGCCCGATACCGGCTTGCGGCCATAGGCGTCGTGATTGGCCCGCCACGTCTCCAGTTTGAGAAACGCAATGCCGCCAGCCACTACGCAGGCCAGGCCGGCAAAAAACCCGAAAACCTCGATTGACATGCTGCCTCCGGAAGGATTTCCCCCGATTAGGCACCCAAAAAGTTAACGGCTTCTTGCCCGCTCAGGCCACGACGTAAGCCACGGTCAAGCCGGAATCGGCGCGCTCGGCAACAAGGCTCTGGATCGCCCAGGTTCCCGGGTTGTCGGCGACCAGCGCGAGTTGGGCCGACGATTTGGCAGGAATGACTGCCGTGTCACGAAACGGTTCGCCCTCCAGCCTCTGGCCGTTCCGTTCAATCTCCTGCCACACATGGCCATGGATGTGGATTGGCTGTTCGAAAATCGTGGCGTTCTCGACCGCGATAACCACCGTCTCACCGAGCTTGAACGTGCCAAGCGGAGCCCCACCCGCCCCCGCCGCCCCGTTGAAGGCCCAGGCCATGCCCTGCTCAAGCAACCCTCTGAGGTCCAGCTGCTGACCCCGATACAGGGCACCCGATAGCCCGCCTTTCTCGCCGCCTTTGATCACCAGCGGCACGGTGACGGCGGCAGCAACATCAATCGCCGTGCTGATCGGGTTGGCCGGCAGCGCAAAGTTGTCGGCAATCTCCGGCAACGCACCGCCGCCCCCGGTCAGCGTACCGATCTCCACCACATCCTCGAACAGATCGATGGCCAAGCGTGTATCGCCAGGTGTTATGCCGATCAACAGGTCAGCCCGCTGCCCGGGCGCCAGCAAAAAGCTTGTCTGCCCGAGATTGCGTGGCTTGACCGGCTGGCCGTCAAGCGCAATGAGCAAGGGATCGTCGCCCTTGAACTGCAGCGGCATGTCGCGAGAGTTGGCGGCATTGAGAAGGCGGAGACGGGTGAAAGCGTTCTGGGCCATGGCCAGGCGTGGCCGGAAGGCGCCATTGATCGTAAACCAGTTGCCGAGCCGGCCTTCGCCCACCACCAGGTTCATGTCGCCTGAATTCCGGGTCGATCACTCCTGCGTCGTCGATCTTCCAGTCATCGAGGATCAATGGCAGGTCAGCAAGGCCCGCCACCGAAGCGGCTTCCTCGACAATGAACATGGCCACCAGCCCCATGTCGCGGGTTCGCGATTGCTCGGCCATCGTCCCCAGCCAGAAGGTTCCGGCATCGGGCGGCGTGAATACGCACTCCGCCGCATTGGCCTCGCCCGGCATCACATTGAGGGTCATCATGTCGCTTGGCCCCCGCACCCCGAACCAGTGCAGCCAAAGATCGACATCGAGTTCATTGACGATGCGGAGCTTGAATTCCTGCCCTTGCCGCGCGCGGATCACCTGGGCATCAAACGTCCAGGCGTCGGTTTCCGGCGCGTCCCCGCCGAGCAACGGCAGCTTGCGCTTTGCAGCGCGCAGTACCTGAAAGCCGTCGCCAGAAACCTGGGCATCTGCCGGAACGAGCGACACCATGAGCGCCGCAGCCGCCATGAGTTCCCGTCGTGAAAGTGCCATGGTCAAGCCCCGGGTCATTCGCCAAAAAAGCATAGTCCGGATCATGGCGTTTGAATGTCAGCCCATCACGGGGCAGTCACTAATTCCACGTTGTAGGCGCGGACTTTCTGCGCCGTGCTGCTGCGATCCAGCTTGATCTGAACGTAGTAGGCATTGATCTGGAAGTCGAATGAATGCGAAAACGTCACCGTCGATTGATGGATTGCCGTGGAATTCTCATTGTTGTTGGAACTGAAAAGACCCACTTGATCGGTCACGCCGCTTTGCAGGTTTTGCCGCATTACCCTCACTTCCACCACGGCCCCGCCACCGCTGCCATTGCTGTCGAGGTAGGTTACGTCAAGGTACCAGTTTGGATTTCCCGCAAAGGCCGTGACATTCCAGATCGGGCAATTCAAGACAATTACCGAAGTCTTCTTGCCGCGATGCGCCACATACGTGCCCGAACTGTAGTTCGCCTTGTTGATCGTGCCCGAAGTCGGCGTGCAGGCAACGGCCGCCGATGACCACACCCATTCGACTGCTAACGCCTGTGTTGGCGCCATGAAAGCGGCCGCCGTAAAGGCACCAAGGCCCGCGGCACGTGAACACTTCATCAACTCACACCCCCGTCAGGGCCCCGCATTGCAAATGCGGCAGCCCGGTCATAGCCTACACAAGGGGCCAATGGCGTCAACACCTAGCAACGTGTCATTCCGGCCCCGGTCCAATACTTCATCTTGCAGCCGTTGGTGGCGGCCGGAATGTTGCTTCGTGCCGAAGCGCTTACCCCCGGCAGCGTTCCGGCATCACAGCACGTCGGGTTTGATCGCCACGCTATAGGCCCGCACGTCCTGATTTGGATTGGCGCGGTCCAGGATGATGTGGACGAAATACACGTTGGCATCGAAGTCGAAGGTGTGAGTAAACGGCTTGTCGCCCTTGGTGATGGCCGCCACCGCCAAGCTGTCGGAACTGAACTTGACAACCTGCGCCGCCACCCCCGTGGTTCGCGACTGCGACATGATCTTGGCGACCGCCGAAGCGCCTGGGCCAAAGCCGGTGCTGTCCATGTAGGTGAACTCAATTCTCCAGATAGGACCAGCTATCAACGCATCGGTGATCGGGCAGATCAGATTGATGGCATCGACGTTAGCGCCACGGTGGGCGATGTAGTAGCCGGAGTTCACATAGCGCTTGGCGTTGACCGACTGCGCATAGGGAACGCAGCCGCCCGCCGCGCTGGACCAGACGGGTGCCGACCACGCCGCCGGGCCGGACATCGATGTGAAGCCCATGGCAATGGCCGAAAGAGCGATAAAACGCGCGATGTTCATAACGACGATCTCCTTCTCAGAGCCCCCTCCGTCTGGCTGTCGCCGCAAGAATATTGGTCACGAATTACTTGAATCGTCAATTGGCACGGGCCCGCCGCCGCACCACGGTGAGCTCCGGCTAAAGTGGTGTTAGTTATGATAGAATCACTACTGTTCCGTCATCCCGGCGAAAGCCGGGACCCAGGCTTGCAAACGGCAGGACGGCGGAAAGTATAGGTCCCGGCTTTCGCCGGGAAGACGGAACAAGGTGGTTCCATCAAACATCATCCTGCTTCAGTCTTTTACCTCATAAGTATTTGCCTGCGCCGGAAAACTCCGTCCCCGCACTTCATCGGCGTACATCTTGATGGCGCCTTCAATCGCCGCCCCCACCTTGCCGAATTCTTTCACGAATTTCGGAACCCGTGGGGAAAGGCCAAGCATGTCTTCCATCACCAGAATCTGCCCGTCGCAGGCCGATGATGCGCCAATGCCGATGGTTGGGATGGGAATGTCATTGGTGATCTTGACGGCCAGCGGCTCGGCAATCGCCTCCAGCACCACCGCGAAGGCCCCGGCCTCGGAGACGATGCGCGCATCCTCCTCGATGATCGCCCACTGGTCGCGGGTCCGCCCTTGTGTCTTGAACCCGCCGAGAATGTTGATCGACTGCGGCGTCAGCCCGATATGCGCCATCACCGGAATGCCGCGCTCGGTGAGAAACTTGATGGTCTCGCCCATGCGCTTGCCGCCTTCCAGCTTGATGGCCCCGCACTCGGTTTCCTTCACCACCTTTGCGGCATTGCGGAAGGCCTGTTGCGGGCTCTCTTCATAGGAGCCGAACGGCATGTCGACCACGATCAGCGCCCGCTTGGCGCCGCGCATGACAGCCCGGCCATGCATGATCATCAGATCGAGCGGCACCGGCAGCGTCGATTCAAATCCGTGCATCACCATGCCGAGGCTGTCGCCCACCAGCAGGAAGTCCACATACTTGTCGGCAATCGCCGCCGTATGGGCGTGGTAGGAGGTGAGTGACACGATCGGCGCTCCGCCCTTGCGGGCGAGGAGTTCCGGCGCGGTGATGCGTTTGGTTTGGGCCTGAACAGACATGATGCCGACCTTACAGCCAATATTGCACTGCAGCAACCTATCCTACTTTATCAGGGTAAGCACCGGCACCCCGGTCACCACCGGATGCAGCTGGGTCATCGCCGCATAGAGCGCCAGCCCCACCAACATCGCCATGAGGTCGTGCCCGGCCCGTGCCTCGGCCGCCGGCCGCACGCCATTGGCAATGCCCAAGGCGATGTGCAAGAGCCCATATCCCATCAACCCGCCAAACAGAATGACGCTGGCCCAGTCGCCATTGGCCAGAAGGTGGCCCGTGGCCCAGATCACTACGGCAATCCCCATGGGAAAGCGCACCACTTGCCGCCAGCCGCCGCGAAACAGGAACATGCCGAGGAACTGGAAGGCCACAAACATCAGTCCGAAGTTGGCGAGCCGCCCCCACGGCGGCGGTTCATAGGCGGGGATGAACGGCGAAAGGCGCCAACCCACGACAATCAGCACGATAGCCACCACCGAGGCGAGGCCATAGACCATTCCATAGGCCTGCTCTCCGGTTTGCGCCTTCATCGCCGCCTTGAGTGCCGGCACCGCCGGAACGGCATGCAGGACCGCGAACAGCGCCACCCCAACCGCCAGAACAACCATCAAACCACGCGCACGCCCAGCACATAGGGGTGAAACAACAGTAGGAACGCCGCGTAAAGCACCATCCCGGCAATCACCGCAATGACATCCGAGCGCACCTGCGGCTGGAACTCCGGCTTCTTGCCGCGCACCGTGCACAAGATGATGTCCAACGCCGCCAGCCCCAGGAAAGGCCAGAACAACCAAAGGTCGATCTTCATGCCATTGGCCAGAAGATGCCCCAGCGCCCATAGCGCAACACCGATCGACATCGGGTTACGCAGCCTGGCGCGGAGGTGGCCCTTGCCATGCGATGCCGCAACCAGGATGAAGCCCAGCAGCGTCAAGAGCATCGTCAAATGGCGGCCCCAAGCCGGAGGATCGTAAGCCACCGTTGTCCCCTCGCCCGTGGCCCAGGCCTGCGAATAGCCGTAAACCAGCAAGCCAATGCCGGCAATGCTGGCCAAGGCAAACAGCCCCTTGAAGGCATTTTCGCCAAGCCGCGCCCTAAGCCGGTCCCGCCACGCCGGAAACAGCATGGAAAACAGGTGGCTGCCGAAAAACAGCACCACACCAAGGTAAACATAAGCCATGTATGAACTCCTCCCCGGCCATTATCGCCGCGATTGCCGCCATCCGAAAGCCATGGTTTTACTCGAAGCCCCGGGCGTGATACAGCGCTTTGGGTTTGTAGCCAAAAATGCAGAGGGAGTCCCATGAAACCAACCCTGATACTGGTCGGCGCCGATAAGGGCGGCGTTGGAAAGACCACGATTTCTCGCGCCTTGCTCGACTTTTTTGCGCGCAAGAACGTGTTGACCCGCGCTTTCGACACCGAAAATCCGCGAGGCACCCTGAAGCGCTTCTACCCGTCGATCACTGAGGTTATCGATCTCGCCAACGTCGCCCACCAGATGAAGGTCCTGGACACCCTCGAGACCGCCAACGTGCCGATCACCCTCGTCGACTTCAAGGCCGGCAACATGTCCTATTCCCTGGACCTTTTCGAGCGCATCGGCGTTCTCGAAGCGGCCCGCAATGGCCAGTTCAACTTGGGCCTGTTTCATGTGGTCGGCCCCTCCATCGCCTCGCTCGACGAGATCGGCGAAATCGCCAAATACCTGCAAGGCGTCGAATACGTTGTCGCCCGCAACTTCATCAACGAGACCAACTTCTTCGAATGGGACCAGACCACTCACCGCAAATATTTCGAGAAGATTCCCAAGGCCCAGGAAATCGACGTGCCAAAGCTCAATGAAATGGCCTTCGAGCAGGTTGATGTCGCCGGTGTCACCTTCAAGGACTTTATCGACAACCGCGCCGCCGATGGCCAACCCGGCAAGTTCTCCTTCGTGCTGAGGGGCTATGTGCGCAAGTGGTGCTCGGAGATCGATGAGGAATTTGCCCGTGTCAAACTCATCCAGGACCTCTTGACCGGTGGCCGCGGGCCCGCGGCCGTCGCCGCGTAGGCGGTCTTGGCCCGCCAGCCAACGATCTACATCGTCTGTTCCGACCGGCACCGCAACGGCAAAACCCTGCTGGCGCGCGTGCTGGTCGATTTCCTGCTGATCGACGGCACCGATCCCTATGTTCTCGATGCCGACGTACCAGAAGGGCCGCTCCGCGCCATGTTTCCTGGCCGCACCGCTCTGGTCGACCTCAACGACGTTCGCGGCCAAATGAAACTGTTCGACACCATCCTCGCCTCTCCCGGCCGCGATTATGTGATCGACCTTCCCGCCGCCGCCACACCGGTATTCTGCGATGCAGCGGTGCAGTTGAACTTCGCCTCCGAAGCCCGCCAGCAGGGCTTCGCCATCGCCATTCTGTTCGTGATCGACAAGGACCCGGAATCCGTTGCTGTCGCCGCCAACGTCCAGTCCATTTTGCAGCCCGACATTATTGTACCGGTGCGCAACGCCCTGGTCGGCAGCGCCTACCGCGCTTCGCCGCGCGATCTGATGATTGAAATGCCCGCCCTTGGCCACGAGCTGGCCGACATCATCGATAGCCACCGCTTCAGCTTCCGCGCCTTCATGCTCGGCGACGAAGCAGCCGTCCCCCGCGATCTCCGCCCCAAGCTCAAGGACTTCGTGGCCAAACTCCAGTCTGCCTTCCGCGACATCGGCCCAGCGCTGAGTTTGCGGGCGCTTATCCGCTGACTGGCGAAAACCGTCGTCACACCGCGGGTCATTGTTCTCCGCCGGGCTCCAGTTGGTCACCGGGACCAAAGCAGTTGAACTCAAGGAACGCTCTCGATATGAACACCCCCGAATCCGCGCTGGAGCAGTCGACATGGCCAACATCAGGCTGATATTTGGGGACACTGTGCCGCTCGCCTATGTGATGAATCACAAGGCCAGCTGCACCATGCTGAAGAACTTCATATTTCGCATCAATCACGACTATGAGTTCCCGCGTTCGCCGAATATTCACGACAGCCGCAACGCCGTCAACCAACTCATCGTCACCGCCGGCAGCCGCCAACTGCCTGGCAGCAATATGCACAAACTGAAGGTGAAGCTGGGGCTGGTGCCGCCCAAGTTTGCCGCCCTGAACGAACGCAGCCAGCAAGACGTGTTCGCCGTCTATTCTCGCTTGCAGCCCAAATGCTTTTCGGTCATCCGCAATCCGCTGCATCGCTTCATCTCGGGATTCCTTTCCAAGATCTACGAAAACACCGCACCCGACCATGCCGGACTCCGTGACCGGCTGACGTGTTTCCACGGCGTCGACCTGAGCCGCAACAAGCAGCCGAAGGTCACTATCTTGCAGTTCCTTAGCTGGCTCGAAACCCGCAACATGGAGACATTCGACAGGCATTTTCGTCCGCAATTCTTCAACCTGGGGCTCCACGCCGGCAACCGCGTCGATACCGTGCTCAAGTATGAAAATCGCGAAGACATGCTGGATTTCATGGCCGGCTTTCTGCCGCGTGAAGAACTGATGTCGTTCATGACAGTGCGCTTCAACGGCACCCAACGCTTCAGCAAGGACGACTTCATTTCCGACGAATTGGTGTCGCGGATAAAGAAGCTGTATCGCGTTGACTATGAGAACCTATACCCGGAACTACTGTAGGGCCGACGCAACGCCGCCAGCCTAGTTCTTCTTCAGTCCTTTGTTGCTGAAAATGCTCCGCCACAGCCGCACCGCCCTATTGGGCTTGGGGCGTCTCGGCGGCACCGGAGGTGGAGGGGCATTGTCGATTTCCAATTCGGCCGGAAGCTGCGCCGGATCATAACCCAACACCTCATAGTCCCTCTGATAGAGCGCGTGCACCCGCTCAAGGCTTTGCGCCGACAGCACAACCGGCCTCCGGCGCGACGCTTTGGCGCGAGGCCGCTCCCCCGCTGGAACGCCAAGGCCGAGCGCCCGGAGTGCCGCCTCGATCGGCATGTCCAGTCCTGCTTCAAGCTTGAACAGTTCGATCTTCGCGGAAATGAATTCGCTCTGTGGCCGGATGTGATTGTCGAAAACATAAGGGTTCCGGCCATAGCGTTCGAGGGTCCATGACACCCACGTCTCAAGCGCAATCGGCGGTGCTTGTATGCGCAGGTGATCTCGCCAGTAATACTCCGAAAGCAGGCGGTCCATCGGGTGACGGACAACCGCGAACCCGTAGTCATAGATGTTCTTGTCAATCAGCTTGTCGTAAAGTGCGGCATGCATATGCTGTGGCGTCGTCAGCATTCCGCCAACTCTTCGCCGTGAGCGCAGCGCCTCCAACGCTCCGGCATTCCGCAGCAACTGTTCAATCGACGTGCCGCCGGCTTTCGGTACGTGTACGAACAACACCAGGCGGCCATTCGCGCGGTAGAGCGGCATGGCTATGGCCTGTGGTCCAATGCCCGGCCCGAAGCATCTTCCGGCCTGTCGGCGATGCCGCAGCTCTGCATGAACTCCTCGACGCATTCATCCACATAGGCTTCGGCATCAAACGGCTTGAACTGCAGCCGGCCTTCGCAGAAATCAGCGAACCCCTTGGCCAGTCCGGCCGTCGTCTTTTCAACGAGATGGCCATAGCCGCCACCCAAACTGTTCCGCGTTCCGGGAATGTCGCATGCGATCACCGCTTTGCCGAGCGTCAATGCTTCCAGGATGACCATTGGCTGGCCCTCATAGTCCGATGACATGACCAGGCAATCGCAGGCCTTCAACAATGGAAATGGATTCTGCAAAGCCCCGCACAGCACCACATTTTTGCCCCAGGCCGAGTTTGCGAACATAGCTCGCAACCGCACCGGCCAGCGGCCCTTCGCCGACTACATAGAGCACCAGCTTGTAGCCGTGGTCGACTGCAACGCGCAAGGCATCGAGCATCCGGATGGGGTTTTTCTCCGGCGACAGGCGGCCGAGCATCATCAGCCGCTTGGCGCCGTCGAAACTGCCGGGCGCCGGCACGCCAGGTGCGGTTTCAGACAACGCCGCCGCCGCCCTCTCCCGCACATCCTCAGCGACAATGGTGTTGCGCACCGATCGCGCTACATCCGGACTGCGGTAGTATTTTGCGAGGTTCTCCAGATTGACCTTCATCAGCTCCGGTGACACCGAAATGATCCGGTCAAACAACCGGTAGGTTTCGAACACGTTGTGGAGGTGCTCCATGTCGCGGTAGTGGTCATGATTTGTCGCTTCCGCCCACAGGTCATTGTGTTGATAGATCGCCCGCGAGCCCGCCGGCATGCGAGCCATGATCATCGACCACCGTTCGGCATAACCTCCGAAGTCCACGGCAGCATCAAACTCCAAACCGCCGGCGATGCGCCGGCACTCGCGTACTGAAGCCTTGTGCAGCGTTCTCAGGTCTTCCGCCGAAGTGAACTCCTTCTTGCGCATCCAGCGTCCGAATGCTTGCCGTTCGGCCCGCGTGAACACTTGCACCTTGCCCTTGACGATCACCTGGCTGGAAGGAGCAATCCTCAACATATTCTGGCCAGAGCTGGGATGGCGGTCGAGCGCCGATGCCGCCAACAGGACCGTCGTCAGCACATTGTGCCGGTTGAGGTTTGCCTGCAGATTGAGAAATGACGAAGTAATGCCGTTGGTCTTCATGGCGCCGGGATGAATGGCAACATGCTTGCGTTCGCCGGCCGGCACTGCTGTTGGCCGCTCAGTCATCATCGTCGCGACGGCCCGCGCCGCGGCATTGCCGTCTTCGAAGGGAACCAGCAGTCTTCGCATCCTGTCATAGGACTCGAAGTGCGATGGCTTCGCCGGACTGGCAAACGCCTTGACGAGACCGTCACCATTGGTGGCGATCGCCGCTGGCAGTTCGTCGAGCGAAATATAGAGGCCGCGCGTCTTCTCGTAGTCCGCACGGTCCGGTACATAGAGTATGATCGGCCGGTCAAGCACCAGATAGTCGACAACGATGCTGGAATAGTCGCTGACCAGCACATCGGTGGCGCCCAGCACTTCATTGATGTCCAAATCGTCTGGCACCAGATGGATTCCCGGCGCGTCCTTTCGAACCTGCGCATGGACAAAATTGTGCGCTGAAACCACCAGGTCATACGCAGCGCCTGCTGCCGCGGTAATCGCCGCGGCGGCCCGCGCGATGTCGGTCGAATCCTTCTTGATGTCGTCGATCAAGCCGCGCCATGTCGGCGCGAAAACCGCGAGCTTCCGGCCCGGCCTGATGCCAAGCCTGCGCCTGACATCACCGGGCTGCGACGTCAGCATGGTGTCGACCCGCGGCGAGCCAACATGGGTAATCTTGGAAGCCATATGCCCATAGGCGCCATAGGACTCCACGGTCTTGCGGGCGGCGTACTCCCCCGCCAACAGAATATGCGTCGCATGGAGAAAGTTGTGCTGCGAATTGGCGATGGTGCCCGGTCGCGGATCGGCGTCATAACCCATGAACTTCAGGGGCACGCCATGCCAGGTGTTGGCATAAACCTGATCGGGATGGCGAATGTAATACTCCGGCAAAGTCGAGTTGCTCACCACATACTTGGCGGCCAGAAGCGACTTGGCGTAGGCCACGCCGTGCCGGATCACCACCGCGCTGCGGGCATCGCTTTCAACATCGGGCGGAACGATGGTGCCCTTCTGAGCCGACCACACAAAGCGCAGATGCTCGTACTCTGGGTCGTCGCGCAGCCGCCTGTAGATTGCATAAGGGTTGCAGGTAATCTTCGTGCCCCAGAAACTCTCCAGCATGACCAGGTTGGGGTCGATGGCCGCCGCCCCATAGTTCGCGGAAAAATACTCCTGTTCGGCATATTTTCCGGCGTTGAAGAACAACCCGAGCTCGCGCTCGATTAATGAAAAAACATTCGCCATCCCGTCTATCCGTAACTCATCGCCAGCCGCGCGAGCCTTGCCGCCAAGGCGCCAGCATCAATCCCCCGGCGCCGCCGCGGAGCGAATTTTCCACCCCGGAGTTTGATGCCGCTTGAGCAGCAATTGCTTGATAAAATCGTGATAAATCCCATCCAAGACTCTCATGCGGGCAGTCCAGTTCGCGAGCAAGTAGATTTTGCGCATCTTCGCCACATAGAACACCGCGTCAACACCATTTACCAGCACGCAGTTCGGACAATCGACCAGGTTTTCGAATTCGGTTTTTTCGATTTCGTAGTCGCCATAGTTCTCGGTGAGGTACTTGGGCGTATCCGCCGGCACCAGCATCCGGTGTTCGCCGAACTGCCGCCGCACCAAGTCGAACTCGGTGTTGAGCCAAAGCCTGTTGGCAATGCCATGGGCGACCAGGCCTTCGCAGCGAAAGTGCAGAAATATGTCGACTTCAACAGCATCGGCATCGCTTCCGTCCGGCGGCTTCATCGCCAACTTGTGGCAAACGACACCTCCTTCCAGTTCCGGAAGCCAGGGATTGATCGACCGGTATCCGGCGGGCAGGCCCACCAGCTTGCTGCCCCTGCAGAACGGGCTCCGTTTCGCGGCCTCCAGGAACGCCTTCAGGGCCTCGTCCCACGCCAACAAGCCCACATCGATATCGAAGTCATGAGGAAGCACTCCGCCGTTGCGATAGAGGCCCAGAAGCGTTCCCGAAACCGGAAAGAGGCGCGCGCCGGTTTCATCGGCAATACGCTGCAGCTCGGCGAGCACCCGGTCGGCGACGCGCGCATTGATCGTCTGGCGCCGGGTATTGCGGCGGCGAATGTGGTCCTGGCGGTTAAATGTGTTCACGTCCGCCGCCAGCCGGGCCACCCAAGGAAACACCCGGTAGAGACAAACCAGCGTGGCCGCCAGCAAGGCGCCCCGCCATCGGCTCATTGATGGCGGCCTGTCGGTTGCGGCACTCAACTACCCTCCGTCAGCGCCTTGCGCAGCATCGTCGACGAAATGTCGGGCGTACGCGACAGATACTTTACGTCGCAATACTTGTTGAAGTGATCGAATTTGCCCACCCAGTCATCACCCATGACCAGTACCGAAGCACCGAGCCTTTGGATATCGTCGGCCTTCTGCTCCCAATTGTGTTCCGGAAACACCTGATCGACGCTGCGCAGTTCCAGGAGCAATGCCTTGCGGTCCTCATAGCTCATCGCCGCCCGCTTGCCCTTGATGGCATTGAATTCCTCGCTCGAGAGCCCGACTGCCAGGCTGTCGCCCAGAGCCCGGGCTCGCCGCAACAGCAGCAAGTGCCCGTAATGCAGGAGATCGTAGGTACCGTAAGTGAGGATCAAACGCTTCCCTGCCATATCCCTCACTCCCACTCGATGGTGCCCGGAGGCTTCGACGTTACATCATAGACCACCCGCGAGACGCCCCGCACCTCGTTGATGATGCGCGTCGCCACGTGCGACAGGAACCCGTGATCGAATGGATAGCTTTCCGCCGTCATGCCGTCGGTCGAGGTCACGGCGCGAAGCCCCAGCACCTGGTCATAGGTGCGGCCATCGCCCATCACCCCAACCGTGCGCACCGGCAGCAACACCGCGAACGCTTGCCAGATTGCGTCATAGAGCCCCGCCTTGCGGATTTCGTCGAGATAAATGGCATCCGCCTTGCGCAGGATATCTAGTTTTTCGCGGTCGATGCCGCCGGGAATGCGGATCGCCAGCCCCGGCCCCGGAAACGGATGACGGCCGACAAAATGCGCCGGCAGTCCAAGCTCGCGGCCGAGCAATCGCACTTCGTCCTTGAACAGCTCGCGTAAGGGTTCCACGAGCCTCATCTTCATGCGCTCCGGCAGCCCGCCCACATTGTGATGCGACTTGATGGTCACCGACGGCCCGCCGGTGAACGACACGCTCTCGATCACATCCGGATACAGCGTCCCTTGGGCGAGGAAACCCGCACCCCCCACCTTCTTGGCCTCGGCCTCGAACACGTCGATGAACAATCTGCCAATGCATCTTGCGCTTCACCTCCGGGTCGGTGACACCAGCCAGCGCATCGAGGAAAAGTCTCGACGCATCGACATGGACGAGCGGGATGTTGTAGGCCTCGCGGAACATCCGCACCACTTCATCGGCCTCGTTAAGCCGCATCAACCCGTGATCGACGAAAATGCAAGTGAGCTGTTCGCCGATCGCCTCGTGGATGAGAACAGCGGTAACCGCGGAATCAACACCCCCCGAAAGCCCGCAGATCACCCGGTCGAAGCCCACCTGCTTCTTGATCTTGGCGACCATCTCGGCCCGGAATGACGCCATGGTCCAGTCGCCCTTGCAGCCGCAGATTTCGCTAACGAAATTCTTCAGAAGCCGCGCCCCATCCGGCGTGTGAACGACTTCCATGTGAAACTGCGTGGCGTAGAACTGCCGCGCTTCGTCGGCAATCGCCGCGAAGGGAGCGCCGTCGCTCACTGCGACAGCCTTGAAGCCCGGCGGAATCGCCGTCACCCGGTCGCCATGGCTCATCCACACCTGGTGGCGCTCGCCCATGCCCCACACGCCATCAAACAGCGCATTGGCTTCCTTCACGTCGACGAACGCCTTGCCGAATTCGCGATGATCGGAAGGCTTCGACTTTGCCGCCCAGCTGGGCGCACATCGTCTGCTCGCCATAGCAAATGCCGAGCACCGGCAGCCCCCGCGTGAACACCCGCTCCGGGGCCCTGGGGCTGGCGTTTTCATGCACCGACGCTGGCCCGCCCGACAGGATGATGCCCTTGAGCCCCGGCCAGTCCAGGGCCTTTTCCGCCGCCTGAAACGGCACGATTTCCGAATAAACCCCCGCCTCGCGCACCCTCCGGGCAATCAGCTGGGTCACCTGGGACCCGAAGTCGACAATCAGAATCCGGTCATGCATGGCAGGGCTTTAGGCGAAGGCCCAGAGCCTTGCAAGACGCCGCCCTCAGCCCGTGGCGAGTTCCCACAACAGTTTGACATTCAGCGATATGATCACCACCGCAATCACCCAGGCCAGCCCCGTCAGCCAGCGTGGCGCGGCCAGTGCGCCAAGCTTGGCGCGCGACTGGGTGAAGGCCACAAGCGGCACCACCGCGAACGGCAACTGGAAGGCCAGGATCACCTGGCTGAGGATCAGCAGTTTTCCCGTCCCCTCCGACCCATAATAGAGCGTCACCGCCGCCGCCGGAACAATCGCCACCATGCGGGTCGTCAATCGCCTGAGCCACGCCGGCAGCCGGATGTTTAGAAATCCCTCCATCACGATCTGGCCAGCCAGTGTCGCGGTGATCGTCGAATTGAGGCCGCAGCACAAAAGCGCAATGGCGAACAGCTTCGGCGCCAGCAGTGAGCCGACCAGCGGCGCCAGCATGGCATGCGCGTCTTCGAGTTCCGCCACCTGCGAATTTCCGGTGTGATGAAATGTGGCCGCCGCCAGGATCAGAATCGAAGCGTTGATCAACAGCGCCGTCATCAACGCGAAAGTGGAATTGAAGGTCGCAAGCTTCAGCGCTTCGCGCTTTTCCGGCAGCGACTTGCCATAGTCCCGCGTCTGCACGATGCCGGAATGCAGATAAAGATTATGCGGCATGACCGTGGCCCCGATGATACCCAGCGCCAGATATAGCATGTTGGGATCGCGGATGATGTCGACGGTCGGCGCGAAACCGATAATCGTCGCCGCGCCAATCGGGATCCGCCATGGCGATCTGGATGAAAAAACACGCGAAGATCACGCCCAGCAGCGCGATGATAAAGGCTTCCACCCAGCGGAACCCTAGGCGCTGCAGCGCCAGCACCACGAATACGTCAAGCGCCGTGATGATGACCCCAAGTTCCAGCGGAATGCCGAACAGCAGATTGAGGCCGATGGCCGTGCCCACCACTTCGGCAATGTCGGTGGCGATGATGGCGATTTCGGCGAACAGCCACAGCATAAAGGCCACCGGCCGCGGGTAAGCATCGCGGCAGGCCTGGGCCAGATCGCGGCCCGAGCCGATGGCCAGCCTTGCCGTCAGCGATTGCAGGATGATCGCCATGACGTTCGAAAGCAGCGCCACGAACAGCAGTGCATAGCCAAACTGTGCGCCCCCGGCGATCGCCGTCGCCCAATTGCCGGGATCCATGTACCCGACCGAAACCAGGAACCCCGGCCCCATGAAGGCCAGCGCCTTGCGGAATATCCCGCCCGAGCGCGGCACGCGAATGGTTGCGAAAACGTCGGCGAGGGATGGCTCACCGTTGCGCCCGCGCCAACCTCTGTCCTGAACCACATCCCCAGAGTCTTGCGCCAGTGCGTCCTCGCTGGGTGGCGTCATGTTAGCAACGCCGTCGCATACATGACGGCAAGGCCGCTGGCCAATCCGCCAGCCACCGGGCCTTCAAACAGCCGCGCCACGCCACCGCGCCGCATCAGCAGCGCCATAACTTCGATGATCACTTGTAGGATTGCACCCGCCGCAATGGCGAAGCATACCGTAATCCACAGCGGGCTCACCGCCTGGGTTCCGGCAATGGTTCCGATAACAGCCGGAAATCCGGCCAGCGCGACGAGCCCGAGGAAGTGCAGAAGGCGCGGCCGTTCAGCCGGCCACCGGTGCCGCGATGCCGATGCCTTCGGTGACGTTGTGAATGGTGAAGCCGATGACCAGGTAGGAGGCGAGCGCCGCCGAACCCGCGGCAAGTGCCGCTCCGACCGCCAGTCCTTCGCCAAGATTATGCAGGCCGATGCCGAGGGCGATGAAAAACGCCAGCCGCAAGCCTTCCGGCGCATGCCCGCTGCGCCGCCCCATGAGCAACAGCAGCAAGACAGTCAGCGCCGCAATCACCCAGAACAGCGTGGGCCCACGCAGGCGGCCGATAGTCTCATGGGCGGCTTCAAGTCCTTCTAGTGTGGTGTCGACAAAGAGGAAGGCCAGCAGGCCCACGGTGAGGGCGAGAAGGAAGGCGACGGCTGCGGGCGGCATGGCGCGCATGGCGGGCCACACCAGAAGCCCGGTCGCCACCGGTACAGCGCCCAGCAAAAGACCAACCGCCAACAACAATGCCAGCGATTGTCCCGACACCGCTGGCGTCGCTTGCGCCACATCGATGCTGTGATCAAAAACCGCTCCGGTTGCTGTTACCAGCGCCAGATGATGGGCCTCACCATCGATCCAAGGGTAGGGAATGTCGATGCGCGTTTTCCCCAGCCAGGCCGATGGCTCTTTCGGCGTCGCGGTGAAAACCCGGTAAGCACCATCAACCTGCACCTGGGCGATCACCACCGGCTCCGAACCATCACTGCGCAAGTCAAGCGAAATGAGCCCCGGCGTCAGCCGCACCGTTTCGATAACCGCTTCCTCGACCGGCGGCGAACCACTCGCCAGTTGATCGAGCGGCCGCCACCACAGCAGCAGTGCGACCGTCAATGCCAGGATGACCGCCGGAAGGGCAAGCCATGCGCGGCTCCCGGTCATGCCACCACCTCGAAATGGCTCATCCAGCCGAGTTCAGCGAATTCCGACTGGTGAGCGTGGAACATGTAGAGGCCAGGTTCATGATCAGCAAAGCTGAACTCCAGAATGCCGCGCTGGGCCTGGCACATCATCACCGTGTCGACGGTGCGCAGCGTCGGTTCCAGTGTCGTGCCGTGATCGTAGAAGTCATAGAAGTTGGCATGAAGATGAAACGAGTTGATCGGATCGAATTCCGTCATGTTGACGAGATAGACGCGCACCGGTCGCGATTTCTCGATGCGGATCGGTTTCTTGAAATACGCGAAGGGAATGGAGTTCACCGCGTAAAATTCGTTCTCGTCGTCGAAATTGGTGTCGAAGCCGTTCATCACCATGATGAACTCCTGCCAGCCCGCATTCTCCGGGCTGCCAAGCAGGCGCGAAGCAGCGCGCGCCCGTTGCTCCGGGTGGCGGTTGGGATCGGGATCGACGATGAAGGCGCCGTAAAGGCCCTTGTGGATATGCCGCTTCAGCGGCACGGCATGGCAGTGATAGTGATGGCAGCCGAAGGGCCTGGCATCGAATTCATAGACGAAGTCTTCGCCGGGCGCCACGATGCCCGCCCCTGGAACGCCATCCATACGGGCGCTGTGAATGCCGTGGAAGTGCATGGAATGTGGATGGCTGCTGCCATTGTGAAACCTGATGCGCAGGTGCTCGCCTTCCACACAGCGCAGCGTCGGCCCGGGAATCCGGCCGTTGTAGGACCAGCCTGCGAACTTGATGCCCGGCGCCACCTCGAATTCATGGTCGACGGCATTGATCACCCACTCGCGCACCACCCGGCCATCGTCATCGCTCACCACCTGGCCCTGGTCCCAGTCGGTCAGAATGGCGTGGGGATCGAAGCCGTTGGCGGCATGATCAACCTCGCCCACCAGCATGTTGTTGAACTGGTCGCCGGCGCCGTGGCTGTGGCCACCCGTGTCCTGCGCCAACGCCGAGGTGGCCGCCACGCGGCAGAGCCGCCGCCGCGCCCAGAATCGCGCGTCTGTTAATGTCCATCGGTTTCACGGGTGTACTCTCGAGAACTTCAAGCTACCCAAAGTTTAGCATTGGCTAAACTATATGCAATAGGGTAATTGCAGGTCCATGAAGAGAAAGTTGCAGGCGGCGGCCAAAATCCGCTCGGCGGCGTTCAAGCGCGTCCGCGCCGACCATACGTCGGAATTGGCGGCCGACTACGTCGAGCTGATCGCCGAACTGATCGAGGAGAAAGGCGAGGCCCGCGGCACCGACGTGGCACTCCGCCTCGGCGTCGCCAATGCCACGGTGGTAAAAACCCTGAAGCGCCTGCAGGACGGCGGCCTGGTCACCCAGGAGCCCTATCGCTCGATTTTCCTCACCGAAACCGGCTGGAACCTGGCCGACGCCGGCCAGCGCAAACACCGGATCGTCGAAGGCTTCCTGTTGGCGCTTGGCATATCAGCCGAAACCGCCCGCATCGACAGCGAAGGCATCGAACACCACGTGAGCGAGGAAACGCTGAAAGCCATGGCGAAGTTTGTGGCGAGGAATGGCTAGGGAAAGCAAGTCTAGACCTGTCCCCACCCATTGCCGTCATCCCGGCGAAAGCCGGGACCCAGGCTTTGAGACTACGTGTTCTGGCAGTCTTTGTGCGGCAAGTCTGGGTCCCGGCTTCCGCCGGGATGACGATTGTTAAGTTGTTCCGTCAAACATCATGGCATTCTATGCCTTCGCCATCACCGCCACGAAAAACCCGTCCGTGCCGTGCTGGGCGGGCGTCAGCAGTAGTGTCTCCGTCGAGCCATCGGCCGAAACCGGCGGTGCGGTTCCGATCGTCTTGGCCCATTGCTCGCCATAGGGGATGAGCTTGAAATCCGCGTGCTGGGCCAGAAATTGCCCCACCTGATCGCCATTCTCTTCCTTCAGAACCGAGCAGGTGATGTAAACGAGCCGCCCCCCGGACTTCACCAGTTTGGCACCGTTTTCAAGCACTTGCCGCTGGTCCTTGAATCTTTGTTGCAACTGCTTTTCAGTCAACCGCCACTTGCCATCGGGCTTCCGCCGCCAGGCACCCGAGCCCGAGCATGGCGCATCGATCAGCACGCAATCGAAGGAATTATCACCAAGCTTGCCGCCGTCCTGAGCCGCCAGCACCTCGACATTCGTAACCCCCGCCCGCGTCAGCCGCTCGAAAATCGGCCGGAGCCGGAAGCGGTCGGTATCGTGGGCAACGAGCCTGCCCCGGTTCTGCATCATCGCCGCCAACGCCAGGGTCTTTCCGCCGGCCCCGGCGCAAATGTCGGCCACGGTCTCGCCCGGTGCCGCACCCGACAACAGTGCCGCCACCTGCGAAGCGGCATCCTGCACTTCGTACCAGCCAAGGCCATGGGCGGGTTCGGCTTCCACATTGGCATTGCGCGTTTCGGGTCCCGGTGCCGCAATGCGCACGGAGAAGGGCGACAACGGGCCAGCCACCGCGCCAAACCGCGACAATGCTTCCAGCACTGAAGCGCGATCACTTTTCAGCGTGTTCACCCGCAAGTCGATGGGCGCGCGCGAGGCGAGAGCCGCCCCCTCTTCAGCCGCCCGCGCGCCAAAACTTGCCTCGAAACTTGATACCAGCCACTCCGGCAGATCACCCCTGACCTTGACCGGCAGGTCATCCCGCATGGCCCGCGTCAGCGCCGAAACCTCGCCCTCGCTCAGAACGCCTGGCCCATGGATTTCGCTTGCCAGCTCCACCACCTGCTCCGCCGTCCGCCCCCACAGGTCAACCAGCGCCGCCAGCACCAGAGCCCGCGGCCGCCCATCGCCCATGCGTGCCGACAACGAATTGCGCTTGCGCAGACAATCATAGACCAGCGTACCGATGGCATGGCGATCCGTCGATCCCGCGAACCGGTGCGCCTTGCCCCAGTCCTTCAGCGCCTCCGACGCCGGCCGGTGGCGCTCGAAAATCTCTTTTAGAATGTCAATCGCCGCGGCAACACGGCCTGCAAGGCGCATGCGCTATCCCTGCCCGCCATAGTTCGGCGCCTCGCGGGTGATCATCACGTCATGCACATGGCTTTCGCGCATGCCAGCCGAGGTGATGCGGATGAACTGCGCGCGGGCCCGCAATTCCGCCAGCAATTCCGCCCCCACATAACCCATGGCAGCACGAAGCCCGCCGACAAGCTGGTGAAGCACAGCACCCACTGGTCCCTTGTAAGGCACCTGGCCCTCGATGCCTTCGGGAACCAGCTTCAGCCTGTCATTCACTTCCGCCTGGAAATAGCGGTCAGCCGACCCCCGCGCCATGGCCCCCACCGACCCCATGCCGCGATACGCCTTGTAGCTCCGGCCATTGTAGAGATAGACCTCGCCCGGGCTTTCGTCGGTCCCCGCCAGCAGCGAACCGATCATCGCCACTTCCGCTCCCGCCGCCAAGGCCTTCGCCATGTCGCCCGAAAGCTTGATGCCGCCATCGGCGATCACCGGTATGTTCTGCTTCGCACCCTCTTCGGCGCATTCGATGATTGCCGAAAGCTGCGGCACGCCGACCCCTGCGATGACCCGCGTGGTGCAAATGGAGCCGGGCCCAATGCCGATCTTCACCGCATCCGCCCCGGCATCGATCAGCGCCTTCACCGCCTCCGAGGTCGCCACATTGCCCGCCACGATCTGCACCTTGTTGGAAATCTTCTTGATGCGCGAAACCTGGTGAATGACGTTGATCGAATGTCCATGCGCCGTATCGACGATCAGCGCATCAGCCCCGGCATCGATCAGCAGTTCGGCGCGCTCGAACCCCTTGTCGCCAATCCCCGTGGCGGCGGCCACCCGCAGCCGCTCCTGCTCGTCCTTCGCCGCGAATGGGTGATCAGCGGCCTTTTCCATGTCGTTGACGGTGATCAGGCCAACGCACTTGTAGTCGTCATCGACAACGATCAGTTTTTCGATGCGATACTGGTGCAGCAATCGCTTGGCCTCGTCGCGGTCCACCCCCGCCTTCACCGTCACCAGATTATCGTTGGTCATCAAATCGGCCACCTTGGTGTGAAGGTCGGTGGCGAAACGCACATCGCGGTTGGTGATGATGCCGGCAAGCCTGCCCGCCGCATCGACAACCGGAATGCCGGAAATCTTGTGGCGCTCCTTGAGCGCCAGCACATCGCCGAGTGTGGCATCCGGCGCAATGGTGATCGGGTTCACCACCATGCCGCTCTCGAAACGCTTCACCTGGCGCACATGTTCGGCCTGCACATCGGCGTCGAGATTTTTGTGAATGACCCCAAGCCCGCCCATCTGCGCCATGGCGATGGCGAGACGCGCTTCGGTAACCGTGTCCATGGCCGCCGAAATGATCGGGATCGACAAAGAGATCGACTTGGTCAGCCGCGTCTTGACCGACACATCGGCGGGCAGCACCGATGAAGCGCCGGGCTTCATCAGCACATCGTCAAACGTCAAATACTCGGGAATTTCGCGGCGTGTCATCAGCCAACCTCAATAAACAGCGGGATTCGCTTGGTTGGCGGCTGCTCATAACAAGCAAGGGGGCCGGGGGCAAGGCTTGAATCTAAAGGCCCTGCGGCTTCATCAGCGCATCGTCGATGGCCCTTGCCCGGCCTGCCGCCGGTCGCTGCAGATGGTGGGCGACATAGGATTCGAAGGCCGGGCGCTTGTCGATGGAGCCGGTCATCATGCCCCAGCCAAGGGCCGCCGTGACATAGAGATCGGCGGCGCTGAACTTGCCACCCGCCAGATACTGCGATTGCGTCACCGCCTTCTCGAGCGTCGCCATCACGTCATCATAACTGCCATAGCCAATGCGGCCCTTGCCTTCCTCCGGCACCGCGAAGCCGAACGAGCGGTTGACCACTGCGTACTCAACAGCGCTGGCGCAGAAGAACAACCAGCGGTAATAGCTGCCGCGCTCAGGATCCGAAACCGCAGGTGCGAGCCCCGCTTGCGGAAAGGCATCGGCCAGATAGCAGAGAATGGCCGGAGCCTCGGTAATGGTGATGCTGCGGTGAACCACAGCCGGCACCTTGCCCATCGGATTGATAGCGGTGTAGGCGGCGCCCTTCATTTCCGGCCCAAATTGCACAATCTCGGCGCGATAGGGTTGGCCCACCTCCTCCAGCATCCAGCGCACAATGCGCCCGCGCGACATGGGATTGGTATAGAAAACCAGTTCGTCAGTCATGGCGTTTCTCCTTCACATCACCAGCTAGCACACCAGGCTGTCAGCCTGCTGTCAGCATCAGTCACTCTAGCATTTGCTGGGACGGGTAAACCCGAACGCACCGGTAAAAATCCCCACAAATCCGCCGGCGACACTTCCGGCAGCAAGCCCGGTCAGGGCAACGAACAACAGAGAACTGCCCGCGCCGGCTGACGTCGCCGCAACCATTATCGCCACCATCGCCGGCATCCAGCCGAGGCCATTGGCCAGGCACCAGCGCAGGATGGAGAGCCGCCGCGGCGCTGCAAGCCATTGCGCAGCACCCATCATCAGGCCCATGAACAGCCCGAGACCGGCCCCCATCACAACGATCAACAACAGACCCGGTTCAGCCACCGCTTCGGCCCCACCACCCGCCCCACCCGCCAGCGAAAGCCCGTAGCCCGCCGTTGCCGCAATGATCGTCATCCCGGTCCAGTGCAAGGCGTTGATCCCAAGGCGCCTAAGCATCAGGGACTGTGCTATGCCAAGACATAACCCTTCCCAAGCACCGGCGGCGAGTATCCAGGGAACTTCGCCGTGAACAACGCCGCGTTCGAGTGCCGCATAGATCGTTGCCACAACAGCAATTCCGATGGCTTCGCCAAGGGCATTGGCGGCAATCCATGTTTTTGTGGGCACGACGCACCTCGCGGTTACTGGCAAATAGCCCGTGACTACCGACAACCATAACCCGTCACCGGAACAAACAGCAGGGCACAAGCGCCGCCGCTTTGCTTGCCGGCTTTCACCAGCCCTGGGCCGGGATTCGTTGACCTGCGTCAAGGCGGAAGCAGAAATTGTAACCTAGCTTATTCTAGTTGGCAGTTTACGCGATCCCCCACAGCGGGGAGCAAAGGAGAAATCAAATGAAGTCCCTTCCGTTCGTGCTTGCCACAACCGCACTTGTCCTTGCGACAACAGCCTATGCTGGCGGAGACTTGAGCCGCGCCGATCCCGTGGAGATCGTGATCGAGATGGGCCAGGTCGACGCCAAGCACATGTACTTCAAGCCCAATCACATCGATCTCGAAACCGGCAAAGCCTACAAGCTTGTGTTCAAGAATGTCGACAATATCAAACACGAGTTTGCAGCACCTGAGTTCGTCGCCAAGATATTCACCCGCAAGGTGGAAGTCCTTGGTGCCGACGGCAAAATGATTTCCGAAGTGAAGGGCGCGATCACCGAAGTTGAAGTGGCCGGCGGCGGCACTATCGAATGGTTCATCGTGCCGGTGCAGACCGGCAAGGACATCCCGGTCGAATGCGCCATCGAAGGTCACAAGGAAGCCGGCATGGTCGGCACCTTCACCATCAACTGAACGTCTCGACTTCTCGAAAAAAGGCGGCGCGGCGAAATCTTTGAAATCGCCGCGCCGCTTATCTTTCAGTCCTCCATGATGTCTTCGATGTTGTCCGGAATCTCGCTCGCGGTAATCGATTTCTGCAGTTCCGCGTTGTGAATGAAGGCCACCAGATCGCCAAGTTCCTGCGCCGTGAGATCGACCTGTTGGCCCATCTTGTCTTCCTGCATCGCAATCATTGGCTTGATGCCGATCCACATGCGCGCGAAGAATTCGAACGGATTCCCCGCCGGATCCATGCTCGCGGCATCAAGCGGCGCCGCGTGCTGGCCGCCCACCCCGTTGACGGCATGGCAGCCGATACAGCCCTTGCTGATGTAGAGTTCACGGCCGCGCTGGGCATCCATAGGCGGCAATGTTGACATCGGCGAGACCTGAGCTTGCCAAGGCAAGAGCCGCAAGCAACAGTGATACTGCGAATTTCATGAGGCCGTCCTCCACGAAGTCCGAGCCTCGTTCACCCCCGGCCATTTGCTGCTGTTTCCCGCCGTGAATCAAGCGCCATTCGCGAGCACGCCGCCGCCCGGCTCCTTTCAGCCCACTCCAACCCGTGCTAGCGGTAATGCCATCGGGGATTACTGCTGCAGGAGAAAGCGCTCAATGACGCAGTCCAACCATATTCTCGATGCCATCGGCAACACGCCACTCGTCGAACTCCGCAATGTCGTGCCCAAGGGCCACGCCCGCATTGTCGCCAAGCTTGAATCCGCCAATCCAACCGGCAGCATGAAGGACCGCCTGGCACGCAACCTGATACAAAGTGCTGCCCGCCGTGGCGCCTTGCCGCCGGGCGGAATCGTGGTGGAATATACCGCAGGCACCACCGGCATTTCGCTGGCGCTGGTGGCGAGAGCGCTGGGCTACAAGACCCATTTCGTGTTTTCCGATGCCTTTAGTGACGAGAAGCGCTGGACCATGCGGGCCTTTGGCGCCGAAATCACCGACATCCCCAGCGACAACAAGAAGATCACCCGTGAACTCATCCAGGCGATGATCGCCAGGGCCGGGGAAATCAGCAAGGCGCCGGGCCACTGGTGGGCAGACCAGTTGAAGAATGAAGATGGCGCCGACGGCTATCTCGGCCTCGGCGACGAAATCTGGCAACAGACCGGTGGCAAGGTCGATGCCGTGGTTCA
Organism: uncultured Alphaproteobacteria bacterium; assembly: GCA_963775095.1. Classification (GTDB taxonomy): domain Bacteria; phylum Pseudomonadota; class Alphaproteobacteria; order Rhizobiales; family Aestuariivirgaceae; genus Aestuariivirga. The sequence goes on along the minus strand of CAVZHN010000014.1, from coordinate 777,602 downwards.
CACCGTCAGCACCGCGCATTCGCTGCACGGCATGAGCCGGGCGTTGAAGAAGCACAAACCGGATATCGCCGTCTTCGCCGTCGAACCCGATGAATCAGCCGTGTTGTCGGGCCGTCCGCCGGGCTCGCACAAAATCGAAGGCATTGGCCTCGGCTTTGTTCCACCCCTCTGGCACCGCGATGAGGTGAACGAGATACTGACCGTGTCGACCGCCGACGCCAAGGCCATGGCCAGGCGCCTGGCCACCGACGAGGCGATCTTCGCCGGCACCTCGACCGGTGCAAACATCGCGGCGGCCCTGCGAGTGGCTGAGCGCCTAGGCGCCGGAGCAACAGTCGCCACGCTGATCGTCGATTCCGGCCTGCGCTATCTCAGCACCGATGTGTTTCGAGATCCATAGGCCTACCCCCTGAACCCCATCGCCAGAACGAACAGTTCCGCCGAATCGTCGCGGCTGGCCATTGGCTTCACATGCGAAACCTTGGCGAAATCCTTCTTCATCATCTTCAGCAATTCGCCCTCGGTACCGCCGCGCAGAACCTTGGCGAGATAGGTGCCGCCTGGTTTTAGTACCGACTTGGCGAAATCATAGCCCGCTTCGGCAAGCGCAATGATGTTGATGTGATCGGTCTGGCGGTGCCCGGTGGCATGCGCCGCCATGTCGGAGAGCACGCAGTCAGCCTTTTCGCCGCCCAGCGCGTCGATCAGCACTTGCGGCGCGTCGTCGTCGTAGAAATCCTTTTTGAAGATGGTGACGGCGGTGATCGGGTCCATGCCATGCATGTCGATCGCCACCACCTTGCCGCGCCCCTCCTCGGCCTTCACCCGTTGCGCCGCAACCTGGCTCCAGCCGCCCGGTGCCGCCCCGAGGTCGACCACCCGGCCCCCCGGTTTCAGGAATTTGTACTTGTCGTCGATCTCAATGAGCTTGAAGGCCGCCCGCGACCGGTAGCCCTGCTTGCGGGCTTCGCGCACATAAGGGTCGTTGAGCTGGCGTTCGAGCCAGATCTTCTGCGAAACCGTGCGCCCCTTGCCGGTCTTCGACCCGTACCTTGAGCTTGCGACCGCCGACACTTTCCTTGGCTCCTGGCCTCGTCATGGCCGCCCCAATGTTCCGTCGTTCTTCATCAGTGTGGTGAGAATGCCTTCGCGCAGGCCCCGGTCGGCCACCCGTATGCGCTCGGCCGGAAACGTCAGCCGTATCTCTTCCAGGATCGCGCACCCGGCAAGCACCAGGTCGGCGCGCTCGCGGCCGATGCACGGGTTATGCGAGCGCTCGTCATAGGTCATCGCCAGCAGCTCCGCGGTAACATTGCCGATGTCGTCGCTGTTGAGCCAGCAGCCGTCAACCTTGCTGCGGTCGTAGCGTGCCAGTCCCATCTGCACCCCGGCGATTGTCGTCACCGTCCCCGACGTGCCGAGGAGATGCGAAGGCCGGGCTTCCGCGCCGGTAACCTGCCGAACCTGGCCCGCGAACTCCTGCAGCATCGGACGGAGGAAAGCCCGCATCGCCTCAAAACTTTGCGGTGTCACGTCAACACCGCCGCCAAACTGTTCGGAAATGGTGACGACGCCAGCCGCCAGCGACGTCCATGCCGCGATCTCGAAGCGTTGGCCATCGCGCCGCATCCACATGATCTCCGTCGACCCGCCGCCGATGTCGAACACCAGTGCGGTTTCGGCATCGGCTTCGATCAGCGGTTCCGCCCCGGTGGCCGCCAGGCCCGCTTCGGTTTCGCGGTCGATGATCTCCAGCACCAGCCCGGTTTCCGTCCGCACCCTGTCGATGAACGCCGCCCCGTTGCCGGCCAGCCGGCAGGCCTCGGTGGCCACCAGCCGGGCCTTCTCCACCTTCCGCCATTTCAGCTTGTTGGCGCACACCCTCAAGGCATCCACCGTGCGGTTCATGGCGTCCTGCGAAAGATCGCCGCTGCGCCCCAGCCCCTCGCCCAGCCGCACGATGCGCGAAAACGCATCCACCACTGTAAAACCGCGGTGCGAAGGCGTGGCGATCAACAACCTGCAATTGTTGGTGCCGAGATCGAGCGCTCCATAGAAATTGCCGCAAGGCCGCGGCAGGGCCGAATCCCCCTTCCCCCGGCCATTTGACGGCTTTCCAGAAGCATCCGAACTGCGGCGCGGGCGGTCATCACCCGCCCTGTTGCTCGCATCCACGTCTCAACCTTCCAGGGCTGGCGGCACTCGACGGAAGCAGGCTCCCGGAGCGCTGAAACCACCCCAATACATTGCGTTGGCAAGACTGTAACAGCTTCCGCTGGCGGCTCAAATAGCCTTGTCATAACCATCTCTTAAGGTTTGCGGCCCACGGGCCGCCGCGCCACCACTGCCGAAACCGCCTGATCGCTCCACTCGCGACGGGAACATTAACCCGCCATTGAGACCTTGAGGTCATTAATGCCAGCGGAGGTAAAGGGGCAAAATGCGTACTTTTGGGTCAAGGTGGTTCAGAGACGGGTCGCTGATGTCGGAGTTTTCCGATCACTTCGGCTCGGCCATGGTCCAGCAAAAGCAGAATATTGCCCTCAACGCCGCCAAGGTTGATGCCGAACTGGCCTCCAAGGCCAAGTCCGAATTCATCGCCAACATGAGCCATGAACTGCGCACGCCGTTGAACGCCATCATCGGCTTTTCCGACATGCTGCTCACCCAGAACATCACCTCGGCCGAGAAAATTCACCAGTACTCCGGATACATCAAACAGGCCGCCGAACATCTCCTGTCGCTGATCAACGGCATCCTCGATGTCTCCAAGATTCAGGCCGGCAAGCTGTCGGTCGACGCCGAAGCCATCCAGTTCGCGCCGGTGCTGGCCTCCTGCATGGTTATCGTCGAAGCCAAGGCCCGCGAGAAGAACATCGCCATCGAAACCGCCATTGCCCCTAACCTGCCGGAAATTCTTGCCGATCCCTTGCGCCTCAAGCAGATCGTCATCAATCTCTTGAGTAACGCGGTTAAATTCACCCCCGATCGCGGCCGCATCCGCATCGAGGCGGCCCCCTGGCAGCAGGGTTATGCCCTGATCTCAGTGACCGACACCGGTCCCGGCATGTCGCCCTCGGAAGTCGAAACCGCCATGCGCCCGTTTGGCCAGGTCGACACCGCCTTCAACAAGCGCCACGAAGGCACCGGCCTCGGCCTGCCGATCGCCTATGCCCTGGCCCGCCTCCATGGCGGCGACTTGAAGATCGATTCCCAGAAGGGTGCTGGCACCCGCGTCACCATCGTCATTCCGGTTGTCGGCGCCAGACCCAAGGAAACCCTGCAATGATGAACAATTCAGTGAACGGATGAGCAGACGCAATGTACCGCCAGCAGTCCATTAGCCCACTTGGCGCCGCCGTGAGAACCGACGCCATCGAGCGTGTCGGCCGCATCGTGGCGGTGACCGGCGCCCACGCCATTCTGCTCATCGATATCGACATCCATCGTTCCGCCGAACACCAGGACAAGAGCCCGGAAATCGGCACGCTCTTGAAAGTCGATACCCCCAAGTCGATTTCGCTCGCCATGGTCTCGGCGTTGTCGTCGCCCATGCCCACGCACAATTCCGACGAACGTGAAATGCGCATCGTCGAAGTCGAATTCATCGGCGAATTGCCGAAGGACGACAGCGGCAATCCCAAGTCGTTCCGCCGCGGCATTTCCTGTTATCCCTCGCTCGGCGACATCGTGTTCCGCGCCAACAAGCAGGAACTCGAAAAGGCCTATGCCTGCGACACCGAAACCGCCGTGCGCGTCGGCCACATCCAGCAGGATCAGGCCATTCCGGCGATGATCAAGATCGACGACATGCTGGGCAAGCATTTCGCCATTCATGGGAACCACCGGCACCGGCAAATCCTGCACCGTGGCCCTGGTCTTGCGCCGCATCCTCGAGAGGAACCCCCAGGCCCATATCCTGCTGCTCGATGTCCACCGCGAGTACGCCCAGTCCTTCAAGGACATGGCCGAGATCATCACGCCCGACAACATGAACCTGCCGTTCTGGCTGCTGAACTTCGACGAAATCGTCGAAATCCTCATCGGCCAGCAGCCCAACCGCGAAGCCGACGTCGAAGTTCTGCGCGAACTGATTCCGATGGCCAAGGCCCGCTACATGTCGAACCAGCGCCGCGACCGCGCCGCCTCGCGGGTGCGCGATCCCGTCGACATCACGGCGATCGGCGTCGATACCCCTATTCCCTATCGCAGTTCCGACCTCACTGGCCTCCTCGACGAGTACATCGGCAAACTCGAACTGCGCGGCGAACTCGCCCCCTACAAGCGCCTCAAGTCGCGTGTTGAAACCATCTCGCGCGACCCGCGCTATTCCTTCATGTTCGGCAGCCTGACGGTGCAGGACACCATGGCCCAGGTGCTGGCCCGCCTGTTCCGCATTCCGGTGAACGGCAAGCCCATTGCCATCCTCGAACTGGGCGGCCTCCCCGGCGAAATCATCAACGTCGTGGTCTCGGTTCTGGCCCGCCTCGCCTTCGATTTCGGCGTGTGGAGTGCCGGCCGCATTCCCTTGACCTTCGTCTGCGAGGAAGCCCACCGCTACGTGCCGATCGACAAGACCCTGGGCTTCGAGCCGACCAAGCGGGCCATTTCGCGCATTGCCAAGGAAGGCCGCAAATACGGCGTGTCGCTGTGCCTCGTGTCGCAGCGTCCGGCCGAACTCGATCCCACCATTCTGTCCCAGTGCAACACCATCTTCTCGATGCGCCTGACCAACGAGCGCGACCAGGAAATCCTGCGCGCTGGCATCTCCGATGCCGCGGCCAGCCTCTTGGAGTTCATGTCGACCATGGGCACCGGCGAAGCTATTGCCTTCGGCGAAGGTGTCGCACTCCCTACCCGCATCAAATTCGACATCTTGCCCGCCGACATGTTGCCCAAGAGCACCACCGCCTCGTTCACCAAGAACTGGGCCATGGACCTGCCCGACGACTCGTTCCTGCATGAGATCGTCCATCGCTGGCGCGCCCAAAGCCATAACCCGGACGGCGCCGGCTACACCGCCGAAGGCATACAGATCGAGCTGCCGCCCCAACAGGCCCAGCCGCAGCAACAGCAACCGCAGAATCCGGCCCAGCGCCAGATGCCGCCCATCCAGCCTGCGCCACAGCAGCAGACGATCCGCCGTCAGGCCCCGGCCGGTGGCTTCGGTCAGCAGCCGGCACCCCAGCCGCAACCGCAGCCCCAGCCGCAACCGGCGGCAGGCCAAACCGGCAATCAGGAAAGCCTCGCCAACCTCATCCGCAAGTTCCGCACTTAGTGCATGTTCCGCAAAAGCGCGTAGCGGTTTTGCGATAAGAACAGGCACAAACTATTGATCTGGCGCGAGTTCTTATCGGCGAAATGATTCCATTTCGCCGGAACGCGCGCTAGGCCCCTGAAATTCCATCGCGAATCGCGGTCGAGCGCGCGCAACGCCAGATGCAATCTGGCGCCGCAGGCTGTCACCCAGGCACCGCCCCCAGTCCGATTCCAGCAATGTGAGCGGTCTCGTTACGCCAATACTAAGTAAGTTCCTTTGGGCATTGTTGTATGGTTGCAGCCTATACAGGGTTACAACAACAGATTGCAATTCTGAGATGAACAAGCTCACCACAGCCGCCCTACAGTTGTACCGCAACATCGGCGGCAATATCTCGATGATCGCCGCGATCACCGCCATACCAATGGTCGGTGCCGCCGGAGCAGCCATCGATTATGTCCGCTGGTCAAGCGCCAAGACCGAAGCGATCGCCGCCATAGATGGCGCCGTACTCGCCGGAACCCGGGCGCTCATGGAGAATGGTGGCAAGAAGCAAGCCGCCCTCGCAGTTTCCCAAAGCTACTTCGCCAAGAATTTCCCGTCGGCGTCCGAACTGGCCGACAATTCGATTGCCTTCAATCTGAACGCCGCCGGCACTGGCATCGTCGCTTCCGGAAACGCCATCGTCAAAACGTCTTTCCTGCAGGTTTTGGACATCGACGGCCTCCTACTCTTTCCCGAATCCGGCGCCAAGGGCGAAGCTCAAGCCGGCTCCTCTTCACCCGGCAGCGACCTCGAAATCTCGTTGATGCTCGACGTCACCGGCTCGATGTGCAACGACGGCGAAGGCCCCTGCACCTCGAGCCCCAAGCTCGATGCCCTGAAGGCCGCCGCCAAACTCCTCGTCGACAAGGTGGTGTGGGCGGACCAGTCGGAATACACATCGAGGGTGGCCATCGTCCCCTTCTCCACCCGCGTACGCGTCGAACAGGATGCCGCCAGCGGCTCAACCATGAACAAGCTCACCGGCCTGCAGCCAACTTGGTCGGGGTGGTACCGCATGTGCACCGCCAGCACCGGCGGCGGCGGCTCGGAAGGCGGCGGCAACTGGACCTGCACCCGCTACACCACCAGCTACTACAACAACTGGAAAATCCTGCCCTGTGTAACTGACAGGTTTTATGACAGTGGTTGGCGCTTTGACCTGACCGACACTGAGCCGAAGAACGGCTTCTTGTTGAATGGCCACGATGGCACGCGCATGACCGAAGGCCGTGACAGCTCGAACACCCGCGCCACCACCGCCACCGGCAACCGCAACAACAATCCCGCCACCCACTGGAATTTCGATTCGGCTGGCAACTGCTATGACGTGCCAAACTCCAACCAGATCCTGCCCCTGACCAATGACACCACGGCGCTCAAGAGCCGCATCAACGGCCTCGAAGCCTATGGCTCGACCGCCGGCGTGCTCGGCACCGCCTTCAGCTGGTACATGCTGTCGCCGGAGTGGAAGAACGTCTGGACCGGCCAGAGCCAGCCGAAGAGCTACAGCCTGCTGACCGATACCAACAGCGCCGGCAAGCCGAAGCTGCGCAAGATCGCCATCTTGATGACCGATGGCGTCTACAACACCTTTCGCGGCTGGAAGGACCAGGACAAGTCGTGGCTCTCCACCAACGCCATCGCCATGTGCAACGCCATGAAGGCCAAGGGCATCGAAGTCTACACCATCGGTTTCGCCCTCGACGCCCTCGACAGCGCCGACAAGACCATCGCCACCAACACCCTGCAGTCCTGCGGCTCATCGATCGAGCACTTCTATAACTCGCTCGACGTTTCGCAACTGACGGCGGCCTTCGAAAGCATCGGCAACAAGGTCAACGAAAGTTCGGTGCGCCTCACCTACTAACTGCCGCGCCGCTAGCCCGAAGCTTTATGTCCGCAACCGGTCCCGGCCTGCTGCGGTAACAGCGCCGTGAAAGCCATGCACGGCGAGTTTATTTGTGGGTGACCATTGTCGTGGCCAGTCTCCGTCACGCGCACCACACGGGCGCTTGTGGAAACAGGAGAGACAATCATGAAGATCACCACGATTTCGGGCGCCGCCTTGGCTGCCGCCGCATTTACATTTGCCATCGGCAGCGCGGTCATCGCCACGCCGGCCTCGGCCGCCGAAGGCAAGGTCATGTGCTACGGCGTCAATGCCTGCAAGGGCCAGGGCGCCTGCAAGACCGCCAGCAACGCTTGCAAAGGCCAGGCCGCCTGCAAGGGCCAGGGCTGGATCAATGCCTCCGCCGAAGATTGCAAGAAATGGGGCGGCAAGGAACTCTGACCCATGGGCTCTCCGCTGCCACGGCAGCGGAGAGCCACCGCCATGCCGGCCCCCTCATCGCCACTTGCTATGCCCCCGCCCCGGCGCTATCTAGGCGCCACTTCGGCACCCTTGGGGGATCGTCTAACGGTAGGACAGCGGACTCTGACTCCGCCAGTCTAGGTTCGAATCCTAGTCCCCCAGCCAACTGAAATCACTAAATAAAACCCGAATTTCGCTGCCCTCCAAATTCGCCCAGGCACTGGCAGCCACTGAATTTTATCGCTTGCAACCGCGTTCTATTGTTAGTCCTATGCGGTTTCCGTGATCATCTAAGACCCTGGTCACGAAACTGCCGTTTGCGCGGCGGCATCCATAAGGAGGATCGCATGCTGAAATCAATGGCAGTATATCGCCGGTGGCCGTTGGGCTGGCGGTGCCAACAGCCAAGTCCAGTTCCGACGGCAACATTGAGTTTACCAAGAAGCCAAGGCCGCGGCGCATCAGGCTCAAAGATGCTGTCGCAATCCCGCGCGTCCGTGAAGAATGCGGACGATTGGACGGTGCTTCCGTCGAACCGATAGAAGATAAGGTGGCGATTTTTCGACGGGACAGCTCCTCAACCCCGCCTCAAATGTGTCGACGCTCCGACGCAGCCTTTACGGGCTTTCGGAGTGGGATGCAAAGCGGTCGAAGTTCGTCTCCTGTCGGTCCGGGCCATTGAGCTCGAACCAAGACCCTGGTCATTCCGCGGTCAGATCGATGGGCAAGGCAACGCAGGCGAAGTGCGTTGTCGATTTCGTAGGCTCTTACCAAAACCGGGATTACCTCACTCCGTAGTGACCGGAAGCAGCGCAAATGAATTTCCCAAGCCATGATTAAGGAACACGTTCATGATGAAGTTATCAGTTGCCGCGTCCATGGTGGCGTTGCTCTTTTGACGCCAACGGCGTCTCGCCGATGTTTACAAAGGTCGCCTCAAATGGGTTGCGGTCAGCCCGGGATGCGCCGGTGGCTCCAAACCAGGGAGATCGCGACAACGCGATTTTCCATGAATACAAGAACGTCACCAATGAACGCTTCACGGCGATCAATGTGTTCTGGTCCTACGGTGGCGATGGCAGGCGCATCAATGGCAATGTGGGCGCCACGTTGACCGATATTGATGATGCCTCCAGCGTCGGTCCGACTCCTTCAATCCGCTTTCAAATCCGAATGCAGTTATGAAATTCAGTGTTGCGAGCAAGGTCAAGTCCAGCGGCACGATTGTTGTGGGAGGCTACATCCAGAATCCGTGGGGTGACGAACTCCTGAACGCTTGCACGGTCGAGTATCTCTTCACTGGCCTAGCCAGCTGATTTCCCGCCTGGCCAGCATGTCTGGGCCCGCGCCATCAGCGCGGGCCCTTTCCTTTTCGTCCCGCATTGCCTAAGACGGCGCTCCCGCAATCAGAAAGCGCCGCTGTGCTGTCCACCTCCCCCGCCTTGACCGTCATGATCGCCGCCGTCCGCAAGGCGGCGCGCGGCCTGCAGCGCGACTATGGCGAATTGGCCAGCCTGCAGGTGTCGGTGAAGGGCCCCGGCGACTATGTAACCGCCGCCGACAAGAAAGCCGACAAGGTCCTGCGCGAAGAGCTCGCCAAAGCCCGCCCCACCTATTCCATCCTCACCGAGGAATCGGGGCTGACCACCGGCACCGACCCCGACCATCGTTTCATCATCGATCCCGTTGACGGTACCACCAACTTCATGCACGCCGTGCCGGTCTTCGCCATCACCATGGCGCTCGAGAAGAAGGGCGATCTCATCGCCGCCGTCACCTACAACCCGATCAGCGATGAACTTTATCACGCCGAGAAAGGTCAGGGCGCATTCCTCAACAACAAGCGCATGAGGGTTGCCGCCCGTACCGACATTCACGACACCCTGGTAAGTTATGAAATTCCCCACCGCGGCGGCCAGCAGCATGGCCTGTCGCGCGCCGAACTCGCCCAGCTGCAGGGCAAGGCCATCGGCATCAGGGGCTTCGGCTCGGCGGCGCTTGCACTTGCCTGGGTGGCGGCCGGCCGGCTCGATGCGGCCATCGTCCGCAATGTCAACGCCTGGGACGTTGCCGCCGGCATGCTGCTGGTGCGCGAGGCCGGTGGCTATGCGGTTGATCCCGATAGCGACAAGAGCCCCCTCGACACCGGCAACATTCTCGCCACCAACGGTGAACTCCTTCCCGCCTTCAAGGCAGCACTCAAGGAAGCGAGCAAGCCCGAAACCTAGTGGGTTGAGCCTATTGTAAGTTTCCGATTTTCGCAGCGCGAGGGCGCGCGACCAGTGGCAGCTTCGAGACCATTGCGGATTTCTGCGATGCCGGTTCCCATATCTGTTTTTGGCCAACTACTGACATTCAAAGGGAGATGGGCTGCCTGCAATCCAGTTAATTCGAATACCACGGGGCCATGGAAGCATCTTGCGCAGCGGCCTGCATTGCATCCTGGCATTCTGTGATCTGGCGCTTGCATAGGTCGGCGCTTTGGCCGAATTTCAGTGATGGCGCCAACCCTATGCCCGGCTGACCAGACAGTTTTTCCAAGCTTTTGCTTCACGGTCGATATCGAGGCCCTCGTGACAGGGCAGGTTCTTGGGATTGAGTCCGTTGGCCTCAGGGCTCGGTCGCAGGAAGTTGGCGGCCACGCCGGAGATGTTGGGTGTGTAGAGAATGTCGTCTGCAGCCGCTCCGGCGATCAAGTTTTTTAGCGTGGATCGACCATGGTTTCGCTGGTGGCGATGAAGCGCGAGTCAAATTAGGCGATTACAGCCCTATCAAACTGCGCCGACACGATCTGCCGTCCCGTGGGGATCGCGCGTCGATGGACGAAATGCAAGTTGATGCAAAGCCACTCTGGCGTTGACTGGTTATCCTCTGCCGATAGGGACGAGGGTGCCCACCGCTTTTGCGACGGGCCCTTGCCAGCAATGCTTGGGAGTTGGTGTTTACGCCTTGCGGAACGCTCCGGCGAAGTCGGTCGCGAACTGCATGAAGCTGCGCGGCGCCTTGCCAGTAACGCGCTGGAAGTCATCGGTCACTAGATCACCCCAGTTGGCACTGTAGGCCGTCATGTAATCGCCCATCAGGTTTACCGTCCAGTCGTCCATGCCCATCTGCGACATTGACTGCTTGGCGGCATCGACCGGTACTGCGACGTATTTCACATCCTTGCCAACCGCCACTCCTATCGTTGCTGCAATATCATGCATAGAGAGAGAGGCAGGGCCCGTGAGCGTGTAAGTCTTGCCCTCGTGGCCCGGCGTGGTCAGCACATGGGCCGCAAAATCACCGATGTCGCGGGTGTCGACAATGCCCATTTTGCCATCTGCCAACGCGAAATAGATCATGCCCTGCTCCGCAACACTCTTCGCCACCATCATCATGTTCTGGGCGAAGAAATGCGGTTTCAAGATGGTGAACGCAATCCCGGAGGCAGCGAGTTCCGCATCCGATAGTGCATGCATTCGGCTGTTGATAGTGGGGGCATTGTACGCGGCATTGATGGCCGACATACGTACCACGTGCTTGGCACCACCCTGCCGTGCTGCCCACAAGGCGTTCGAACTTTGCTCCGGTGCGCGTGGTCCTGGCGGTGTCAGGATCCAAACGGTATCGGCGCCGGCAAATGCGGGACCAAGGGTCCAGGGTTTTTCCAGATCGCCGCCATGGACCTTAACGCCCTGTTGCTCCAGTGCCGCGGCCTTTTCCGGATTGCGTACTAGCGCACTTAGGCGGTGGCCGGACCCCTTGAGTTTGGCAATAATTTCAGACGAAATGTTGCCCGTGGCGCCAGTGATGAGGATGGTCTTGGACATGGTGGTGTTTCCTTCCTACCCGTGAGATATCGCTGGCCGCGAAGGCCAGAACTTTCAGTTGGGGCACCATCCTTTGAAATGCAACTAGTTTTGTCACATTTATCTCTTGGCGCACAATCGGCGCGAATGGACGTCATTTGCAAGACCGAGTTTTAGCTGGTGAACGGCGCCATAGCGGCGGCGAGGCGCGTGGCCCATCACGCGCCGGACTGGCGGGTGCTACAGGGCAAGGTCATCGGCCTTAGGGGCTTTGGCTCGGCGGCCCTGTCGCTCGCCTGGGTGGCGGCGGGCAGGCTAGATGCCGCCATCAGCGGCAACATCCTCGCCACCAATGGCGAGCTCCTGGCCGCCTTCAAGGCGGCACTGAAAGAAGCCGGCCGCGGCGAACCCTAAAAATCGCGCCTTCCCCGCAACCCGCGGCTAACCATCGGCATAACCATTCCCTCAATCACCGGATGCACTGCTGATTTCTGCAACTTTTGCATGTTAGGCTTTGTCTGTTTGTTGGAGGACTGCGAGGCCGGAGGCCAAAAAAATGGACACAATCACCCCTGTATCAGCTGTTTCGGCGGCGGCAAGTATCGTATCGGGCAAGGCCCGTGCCGCCTTTGCCAGTGAAGGCGACGCCCCCCAGGTCCTGGTGTTCGCCGTCGGCAATGCCGGAGAACGCTTTGCCGCCGTCAAGGTTGTGATCAAGGATGAAACCGGCGCCACCGTTGCAAGCTTTGCCTTGGCTGCCCTGTCCGGCACCCAGAATGTCATCTGGACACCCAAGCCCGGCACCGCCGCCGGTGGCTACGCCGCCTATTGGGAAGGCAGCCGACTGGCCGTCGAAACCACCTGAGACCACCAGCGCAACGGGCCCTCGCCCGCGCAGCGGTTGAGCGCGAATAGTTGCGCAGAGCCATCGAATTCCGCGCTGCTCTCGCAGGCGGCGTTGAAATTCTGAGTTACCAGGTGTCTACTGGTCGCGGCGGGGCCCGCGCCCCGGCAGTTCAACCTTTTTGGGCATCGGCAAAAGGCCTTCGCGCTGCAGCTTCTTGCGCTGCAGCTTGCGCGCCCGGCGCACCGCCTCAGCCTTTTCGCGGACTCTCTTTTCGGAGGGCTTCTCGTAGTGTCCGCGCAGCTTCATCTCGCGGAAAATCCCCTCGCGCTGCATCTTTTTCTTGAGCGCCTTGAGGGCCTGATCGACATTGTTGTCACGAACGACGACTTGCAAGTGTAACCTCTGATCTCATCTCGAAGGGTTTAACAGGTAAAAGAGGCCCGACGGGGCCTCGCAAAGTGGCGGCGGGATAGCACAGCTTAAATGGGCTGTCGAGGGGTCAGCCGGTTGATATGGCCCATTTTCCGGCCCCGCCGGGCTTCGGTCTTGCCGTAGAGATGGAGGCCCGCATTGGGCTCCGCCGCCAGCCTCGCCCAGTCATCTGCCTCCTCGCCCAGGAGGTTCATCATCACCACGTCCGAATGCCGGTGGGCCGAGCCCAGCGGCCAGCCGCAGATCGCCCGGATGTGCTGTTCGAACTGCGACACCGTGCAGGCGTCCATCGTCCAGTGCCCGGAGTTATGGACCCGCGGGGCGATTTCGTTGACCACCAGCCCCTGCTCGCCCACGAACAGTTCAACGCCGATCACCCCCACATAATCCAGCGCCGCGATGATCTTCCCGCCGATGCCGCGCGCTGTTTCCGCCACGCCCGGCGGCAGCCGGGCCGGAACCGTCGAGGTGTGCAGAATATGGTCGCGGTGCAGGTTTTCGGGAACGTCGAACACTTCAATCTGGCCATCCCAGCCACGCGCCGCGATCACCGAGATTTCCTTGGTGAACTCCACAAAGCCCTCGAGAATGGCCGGTGCCCGCCCGATTTCCGCGAACGCCGCCTCGGGCGACATGTCGCCCTGTATCTTCACCTGGCCCTTGCCGTCATAACCGAAGCGCCGGGTCTTGAGGATCGCCGGTTTGCCGATGCGGGTGATCGCCGCCGCCAGCGAAATCTCATCGTCAACCGCCATGAACGGCGCCACCGCAATGCCCAGTCCGGCAATGAACGTCTTCTCCGCCACCCGGTCCTGGGCCGCCGCCAGTGCCGCGGCACACGGCGCCAGCGCTACCCGCTGCTCAAGAAAGTCAGCCGTTTCCGCTGGCACGTTCTCAAATTCATAGGTGACGACGTGCACCGCCCGCGCAAACATCTCCAGCGCGTCGAAATCGTCGTAGGCGGCAACCGTGTGGGCTGCCGCCACTTGAAACGCCGTGCTGTCCTGTTCCGGCGCATAGATGTGGCATTTGAGGCCCAGCCGCGCCGCCGCCAGCGCCAGCATGCGCCCAAGCTGGCCGCCCCCCAGAATGCCCACCACCGAACCTGGCGGCAGCGCCGCGCCAAGCCTGGTCATTCGTTGTCCCGCGGCGTTTCGGCGACCGCCGCCGTCTGCTTCGCCCGGAAGGCATCGAGCCGCGCCGCCAGCCCCTCGTCGTTCAGCGCCAGAACGCTGGCCGCCAGCAACGCGGCATTGATCGCCCCGGGCTTGCCGATCGCCAATGTTCCCACCGGCACCCCGGCCGGCATCTGCACGATCGACAGGAGCGAATCCTGTCCCGCCAGCGCCTTTGATTCGATGGGAACCCCGAACACCGGCAACGGCGTCATCGCCGCGGTCATGCCCGGCAGATGTGCTGCACCCCCCGCCCCGGCAATGATCACCTTGATGCCCCGGCCCTTGGCGCCATGGGCAAAATCATAAAGCCGCTGCGGTGTGCGGTGCGCCGAAACGATTTTCGCTTCGCAAGCCACCCCCAGCGCCTCCAGCGTTTCGGCGGCGTGTTTCATCGTCGCCCAGTCCGACTGGCTGCCCATGATGATGGCGACGGGTGCGGTTTTTTGCACAGGCTTCACGCGATGATGTCGGGAATCAGCATGTTTTCAATGGTCGAAATCTTGTCTTTCAGGTCGAGCTTCATCTTCTTCAGCCGCCGCAGTTGCAACTGGTCCCCGGTTCCGCTGGCTTCAAGAGACTGAATGGCGGCATCGAGATCGCGGTGCTGTTGTAGCAGGCTTTGCAGCTTCGACCGCAACGCCACTTCCTGCAATGTATCGAGATTCATGGCTTCACGTGTACCTGTTCCGGACAGGCTGTACCGCATTTTATTTATCTTTCCACTATGCTCTTGCCGGGGGTTCGACAAGCCCCCAACTCTGTGTCATCATACCGTCGTCTATTAATCCTGAGAGGAGGAATGCATGAGCCTTCAAGCGCATCTCAGTGAGCTCGCAGCCAAGCATAAGGCCCTGGAGGCCGAATTGGCTGAAGCCATGGCCCACCCGGCCAGTTCCGACGAGGAAATCGCTGAATTGAAGCGCCGTAAACTCCGATTGAAGGACGAAATGAGCCGCCTCGAACACCAGACCGCGGCCTGATTTGAGTTAAGATTGCAGCCGCGCCGGTGGCCAGGTGCCGCCGGAGGTTAGAGCTGTTAATTGCATTGCCGCCGCCCCGTCTGCATGGCCCAGCGCCATGCGTGACCGAGGGCGGTTTTTGTTTGAACCTGCGGTTACAGTTTGGGCCTGCGCTTAACCCAGTCCGCCGCACTCTCGTAGGCATGGGCGACCCGCAGCACCGTCGCATCGTCGAACATCCGCCCCACCACGTGCAGTCCCGCCGGAAGCCCCGCCGCCGTAAATCCGCAAGGCACACTCGCCGCCGGTTGCTGCGTCAAGTTGAAGGGATAGGAAAACGGCGTCCAGTTCACCCACTTCGCCGTGTCGTCATGGCCCTTCGGAAACAGCCGCCCGGCATCGAAGGCCGCAATGGGCAGGGTCGGCGTCACCAGCACATCGTAGTTCACCATGAACTGCCGCATTTGAGCGCCAAGCGCCCCGCGCTGCTTCACCGCTTCGAGATAGTCCTCCAGCGAATGGCCCGCGATTGTTCGACGACATCGGCCAGGTCGCGGTCGAGAACATCGAGCTTCTCTTTCGGCGCTTTCCCGAGCAGCGCCTTGACGCCCGACCACCACAGAATGCGGAACGTATCAGCCGGATCTTCAAAACCCGGATCGACGTCTTCGACATCAGCCCCCAGATCCTCCAGCACCCGCACCGCATCTTCAACCAGGCGGGCAATTTCTGGATCGACGTCGACATAACCGAGCGTGCGGCTGAACGCGATGCGCAAGCCCTTTACGCCCTTGTCGAGGCCCTTGAGATAATCGCGCCCGTCATAAGGCAGCGAATGCCAATCGCGCGCATCCGGCAGTGCGATGACATTCATCATCAGGGCCGCATCTTCCACCGTGCGGGTCATTGGCCCGACATGCGCCACCGTGCCGAACGGCGAGAGTGGCCAGGCCGGCACCCGTCCGAAACTCGGCTTGTGCCCGAAGATTCCCGAAAACCCCGCCGGAATGCGGATCGACCCGCCGCCATCCGTGCCCAGCGTCAAAGGCCCATAGCCCGCCGCCGCCGCCGCCGCTGAACCGCCCGATGAGCCACCCGGCGTTTTCTCGAGGTTCCACGGATTGCGGGTAATGCCGGTGAGCGGTGAATCGGTCACCCCCTTCCAGCCGAATTCCGGCGTCGTCGTCTGGCCAAGCAACACCGCGCCACTTTCGCGAAGCCGCGCCACCGACGGCGCGTCATTGTCCCATGCCTGGTTGGGATCGACGGTTTTCGACCCGCGCAGGGTTTTCCACCCGCGCACCAGCAGCAAGTCCTTCACCAGCACCGGAACGCCATCGACCGGCCCCGCTGGCTCGCCCTTCAGCCATCGCGCCTCGCTGGCCTTGGCTTGCGCCAGCGCCTCATCGCCATGCACCCCGCACATCGCGTTGATGGCGCTGTCATGCTTTTCGATCTGTCTGAGGCACGCCTTCGCCACCTCGACCGGCGAAAATTTCTTCTTGGCATAGCCCTTGAGAAGTTTGGTGGCGGATTTCCAATTGAGGTCTTGGGACATGACGGAACTGTACCACTCCTTCCGGCGGGGACGGAAGCCAATCAATGATTCTGCCGCGTCGCCTCAAGTTCCTGTTGGCCGATATCGAATGGCACTTCTTCGATTGAGATCGACTGGGTCACCTGCACGCCGCCGCCCACACGCCCCGCCGGCCGAATCGATCGACTGGTTCACCCGCACGTATGAATTGCTGCCCGGCACCACGGTGACTTCGACACTCTTCGGAATGGTCGGCAGCACCATGAACATCGTTTGCTGCACCACCACCTTGATTTCACCAGCCGGCACGTTGGCGGCAATGAACGAGCCCGGCCGCATACCCCCATAGGAAACGCCATTGACCGTGACATGCGGGTTCTCGCCGCGCCGGCCCACGTCCAGCAGCGGCCTGTAGACATAGATGATGCCCTGGCCTTTGAGTGGTTCAAGCGCCGCAGGCTGATAGCGCGGGCCCTCCGCCGCGCAGCCCGTCAGGGCAAGCAACGCCATCCCAAGTGCCCAGTCCGCAGCACGCATCGGCAATCCCCTCGCGGCAGCCAAGAAAATCCCGTTACTGGGGCAGGAATGCGGCGTCCTACTCGGTTTCCACCAGCTTGCCGGAATAAACCACCGGGCCGGTCGGCAATCCGCTGGGCGAACCGCCCACCGGCTCGAGGGTGACCGCAAATGTCGTATCGTTGAGAGCCGCTTTTTCCACCTTGCCCAGCCGTTCGGCGGGAATGCGGAAGTCGGCAGCAATGACCCCAAGCGACTGTGGCTTGTCGCGGCCCGCCCCCAGCGCCCAAAGCTCATAGGACTTGCCCTGCAAGGGCTCGGCCCCCACCGTCCGCACTGAAATGGTACCACTGGCCAGGTCCACGGAAGCCAGGAAGGCCGGCCCCGGACCTTCCGTCTGCAGCACCGCCACGAACCGCCCCTGCGGCACCGGCGGTTGCAGCAGCAAAATACCCACCAGCCCCGCCGCAAGTGCTGCAGCCAGCCCCGTGGCAAGCCGCCAGCGATTGACCCGGCGCTGCAGTTGCACAATGTTCGACGCATCGTAGCCCGAAGGCGCAATGGCCGCCAGAACGCGGGCCTTGATTGGCGCCGGCGGAGCAACGGGCTCCAGCGCCAGGGCCAGCGGCGCCAGCCGCCGCTCCCATTCTCCAACTAAAAATGCAAATTCCGGATCGGCGGCGATGTCGCGCTCCGCCTGCGCCAGTTCCTCAGCCGACAGCGTGCCCAGCACATATTCGGCCGCCAGCGCTTCCCTGCTGTTGTCCTCAAACGCGGCCATCGAGGCACTCCTTGAGGGCTGAAAGGCTGCGCCGCAACAACGTCTTCACCGTGGTAACCGGACGCTTGAACTGGGCCGAAAGCTCCTCACGGCTCCATCCTTGATAATAGGCCAGCAGAACCATGTCCTGCCGGTCTTCCGGTAATCTCCCAAGACAATCGCGCAAACGTTTGAGTTCAAATGCCAATTCCGCCTCGGCCAGAACCGGCGTGTCGGCCTCGTCGGCCTCCGATGCCGAGGCCTGCAAGCGCTCGGCAAATCGCCGCCTGATGTCAATTGCCTGATTGCGGGCGATGGCCGCAAGCCAGGCCAGAGGCCTCGCCTGCCCCGGATCATACTGCCTGGCCCGCTGCCAGATTTTGATGAAAGCCTCCTGCAGCGCCTCCTCGGCAAGCTCTGGCCGCCGCAGGACGGCTTTGGCCACCGCAAAGAGTTGACCGGAACTCAGGTCATAGAGCCGCCCGAAGGCCCTCCTGTCGCCACCCGCCACCTGGACCAGAAGTTGCCCCAGTTCGCGGTCCACTGCCTCAATTGCGCTGCTCATGCCTCAATTACGTTGCTTCCCTGTCAAATGGTTGCACGAATCCCCGCGCAAATAAACGCCAGATGAACGGCGCATTCAGTCTGGGTTCCATCGGCCCCCGATAGTGTGCACCCAACATCGAGAATTCGGGGTGACCACCATGATCCGCAAGCTTCTCATCGCCACTGCCATCGCCGCCACCGCCGCCACCGCCTTTGCCGCGGCGTCGCCCGAACAATCGCCCGGCCTGATGCTCGGACCGTAATATCACTGTCATCGAAAAGAACCAGGTTTTCCCGGTTATCGGCCCCATCATTGTTGAAGAGTGCGCCGTGGAGGATTGTTCGGACGCGCAAGTCTGAGATTGATTTTGTCGGGCGGCATATCGCCAGGCAATCCGGAACGCGAGGCGTAGAGCTTGTCAACGCCCCCTCTCGCTAGGCTTGAAACCCCGCGTTCCGGTTCCGACATTACTGTTTCCCCAGGCAGTACTTCCCCCCCATCCCCTGCAAACGCTGCCTGCAACTGAGCCCCGGACCAATGTTCCGGGGCCTTTTTTTGTAAACTTGCCGATTGCTCCTTCATCGCCGGTTAGGCGTTTCACCAAAAAGTTGCAGGCTAACGGCTGTTCAACTCCGTCCGATTAACCTTCTTCCGGCATCGTTTGATCACGCGAACTTTACCAGGAGCCCCCAATGAACATTTTCGCCCGCGCAATTGCCGCTTCAACTTTCCTTTTTGCCGCCAGTCTTCCGGCCATTGCCGAAGAAAGTGTTGCCCCCGAGGAACTGGCCGGCCTTCAGGCCGCCATGCAGAACCATATCGACCAGCTGTCGGTCGATGGCGCCCTGCTTCACCTTGATCCGGCCTCTGGCAAGGTGCGCAAGGTGTTCCCGGCCAAGGCCCATCCGACGATCTGGAAAATTGGAAACTACTATTACCTCTGCGCCGATTTCCGCGACGCTGAAGGCAAGGACCTCATGGTGAATTTCTATGCCGTAAGCAGATTCCGGCCGCTATGTGTTCTTCTACACCGACTTCACCGCCGACGAGGAACTTGAACACAAGATCGAGAAAAACGCCAAGGTGGCGTCGAACTAGTCTCCTCGGCGTAAGAAAACCCCCATCATGCGCGAGCGCCTATCGACGCGAAAGCTCTTCGGCAAGTTTCTGCTGGTGCAGATGCCGGTCTTCGCCTTGGCGTCGATTTTGGGCCTCACGCTCCTGGCATCGATTTTCGCCAGCGACGAACGCAACCAGCTAAGCGCCAGGGTCGGCAACCTTGCCGCCCGGGTCGGTGCATTGGTGGCCCGTGATACCGTCCAGACCGACGTCGCTCAAATGGAAACCTATCTTGGCCTGCTGATGTCCGACACCGCGGTGCGCTGCGCCGAAGTGACTGTCAGCAGCCACCCCGTCGCTGCCGCACCGCGCAAGATCGGCTGCAAGGGTCAAACCGGTTATCAGGATCTGCGCCTGCCGGTGCCGGGCCGCCCCGGCCAGGTCATGACCATAAAGTTCACCGACGCCGAACTGGCGCTCGTCAACGCCGAAAAGAGCCGCTTCACTTACGCCGCCATCACCCTGAGCCTGCTGATGGCGTCGCTGGCCTCGTGGTTCGCGTTTTCCTGGATTATCGGCCGCCCCGTGCGCGACCTCCTGACCGCCATTCGCCGCAGCGCCAACAAGGGCGGAGCGTCATACGTCTCCACCCATCCCTCCGACGAACTCGGCACGGTGATTGCCGCTTTCAACAAGATGCAGGGCCGCCTCGCCAGCGAGGCCGAGCAGCGCCAGCAATCGCTGCAGCGCCTGCAACAGATCTACGAAGAAACCCCCGGCCTGATGTTCTCGATGAATTGCGCCGGAGACATAACCAATGTCAGCGGCTACTGGCTTGAAACCATGGGTTATGAGCGCGCCGAAGTGATCGGCAAGTCCTTGCAGCACTTCCTGGCCGTGGCACCGGATGCCCAGAAACCGGCAGTCGTCCCCCTGCACGGCGCAAGCATTGCAGCAATGCCCCTGCAAATTGCCACCCGTGGCAATGCCGTCCTCGAGGTCCAGCTGTCGGCGGCCCTGCAGCCGCCAAACGACGCTGGCGAAAGCGACTACCTGTGCGTGTTGAACGATGTCACCAGCCTCAATGCCGCCAGCCGCCGCCTGCGCCTGCAGTCGGTGACCGACCATCTCACCCAGTTGCCCAACCGCCAGGCTTTTGTCGAGTTCTTCGATCAGATCAACAACCCCTCCGACAGTCCGCATGGTCTCACCATGCTGTTTATCGACCTTGATAACTTCAAGTGGATCAACGACACCCACGGCCACGAGGCAGGTGATGTTCTGCTGCGTGAGGCCGCTTTCCGCATCCGCCGGGCCATCGGCGAAGGCGATTTCCTGGCCCGGCTCGGCGGTGACGAGTTCGCCATCATCCTCCGCGATCCCGAGAGCATTGCCGGTGCTCAGGCAGTAGCCGACAATATTCTCGCAACAATGCTGCAGCCCTTCACCATCTGGGAGATCACCGCCCATGTAGGCTGTTCCATCGGCATTGCTGGCCCGCTCTCGGCTGAAACAGATCTTTCCGAATTGATGCGGCTGGCCGACCTTGCAATGTACAAGTCGAAACAGGATGGCCGCGGCAAGGTCACCGTCTATTCCGCTGGCGTGGAGGCCGCCATGAAAATCAAGCTTGCAGGCGTTGACCGGGTGCGCCTGGCTCTCGAACACCACCAGCTTCGCCTCCATTACCAGCCCATCATCTGCCTCAAGGAACTCCGGCCCTGCGGCGCCGAGGCCTTATTGCGTTTCGAGGATGGCGGCAGCGGCCTTTCGCCCGCCGAATTCATCATGGCCGCTGAAAATTCAGGGTTGATTGCGCCGGTTGGCGACTTTGTTGTTGCCACTGGCCTCGATGCCTGCCGCTCCCTCGCCAGCGGGGATAGTGCGGCACTGCACTACATTTCGGTCAACCTCTCGCCGCGCCAGCTTGAACCTGGCTTCATGACCGGCCTGCTCGGCCAGTTGCGGGCCCAGCCCGCCCTTGCCCGCCACCTCGTCTTCGAGATCACCGAAACCGCCCTGCTCAACCACGACGAACGCATCGCCGCGTTCTTCACCGAACTCCGCGCCATGGGTGCCCGCATTGCACTCGATGATTTCGGAACCGGATACTCATCGCTCAGCCACCTCGCCAACTATCCCGTCGACATCATCAAGCTCGACCGCAGTTTCATCCGCCACATCGACAATCAGCTGATGCCCGAGGCCCAGCGCCACCTTGCACTGGTCAAAGCCGCCGCCACCCTTTGCCGCGAACTCGGCATTCAGATGGTCGCCGAAGGTATCGAAACCGATGGCGAATTGGCGACCGTCGTCGGTTTGGGCATCACCTTTGGCCAGGGCTACCTGTTCTCCCGCGCCCTTCCCGAAGATGCCCTGCGCGACTGGGTCAAGGCCTTTGGCAAACACCCCGCCCGCCCCATGCTCAGCCTGGTGGGCTGAGGGCGGCGCGATATGTCAACGCCCGTGACTAAATTCCCTATGTAAATAATTTTACAGAGTCAGCCCAACTTGTGATTTGCATTACATTCGTTTGCCCCATGGCAGCCTAACACAGGGTCATCAAGGCCGCACAGGCGGCCCATCAGGGAAACGTCAAATGGCTCGCTACACACTCTTTGTCATGCTGGTGATCGGCTCGGCCGCAACCGCGCTGGCCGCCATTGCCCCTCAGGATCCGATGATTGCCGCCGGCAAGAACCTCACGGTTATCGAAAAGAATCAGGCCTTTCCGGTGATTGGCCCCCTCGTCGTGGAAGATTGCGTAACCGAAGACTGCGCCGGCGAATCAGTCTGAAGGCAATTCGTATCGGGCGGTCCCCCATCCCCTGCAAACCACCGCCCAAAACTTGGGGGCTCCGGAAAGCCCGGAGCCCCATTCTCATTCGTCGAGGCCTCTGCCTAAACGCCAGATGAACGGCCCATTCAGCCCAGGTTCCAGCGTCGGCATGCAACTTGCACTCATCAACTTACGTTCTCTTTTTGGGAGAGAAACAATGAAATCGCTGATCGCCACCGCCGCCTTAACCTTCGTGTTTCTGTCTGCAGGTGTTGTCCACAGCGTCGGCAAGAACGCCGCGGCCGTTCGCCCGGCCGCCAGCCACAACATCACCATTGTCTACAAGAACCAGGCATGGCCGGTTTTTGAGGCCGAGACAGTCAAGATTTGCCAGGACGTCCGCTGCCTGGACGCCTGAGTTCAAGAGCTTCCGCCCTAGACGGTAGAGCGGAGGAAACCAGCGGCGGGCCGGGCAACAACGCCCCCTCTCGCGCCCGGTCCGCCGCAGGTCCATTCTTTCCCACAGCCCGCCCCGGCACGGCGGAATTCCTTGGAATCCCCGTCCCACTTGTGTAGGGAACCCCAAATCGGGTTTCCCTGGGCATGCCAAAACGTACCGACATCAAATCCATCCTCATCATCGGGGCGGGGCCGATCATTATCGGCCAGGCCTGCGAGTTCGACTATTCCGGCACCCAGGCAGTGAAGGCCCTGAAGGCCGAAGGCTACCGAATCATCCTGGTCAACTCCAATCCGGCCACCATCATGACCGACCCGGATCTGGCCGACGCCACCTATATCGAGCCGATCACCCCGGAAGTCGTCGCCCGCATCATCGAGAAAGAGCGCCCGGACGCCCTGCTCCCCACCATGGGCGGCCAGACGGCGCTCAATACCGCACTATCCCTCAACAAGATGGGCGTGCTCGACAAGTTCAACGTCGAACTGATCGGCGCCAAGGCCGAAGCCATCGACAAGGCCGAAGACCGTGAACTGTTCCGCGAGGCCATGAAGAAGATCGGGCTGGAAACCCCGAAGTCGATGCTCGCCAACGCCTCCGCCGCCAAGGATGGCGACAAGGAGTTCTATGCCGGCGAAGTGGCGCGCCTGCGCGATGGCGGCGGCGATCTCGAAGCCTTCGAAGCCCGCTGGGCGGCGCAGGAACCGGAGCGCCTGCGCAAGTATCGCAACCGCGCCATGGTCGAAGCCTTCGAAGCGATGTTGGAAGTGGGCCTGCCCTGCATCATCCGCCCGTCCTTCACGCTCGGCGGCACCGGCGGCGGCATCGCCTACAACCGCGAGGAATTTTTCGACATTGTCGAGAAGGGCCTCGATGCCTCTCCAACAGCCGAAGTGCTGATCGAGGAGTCGGTGCTGGGCTGGAAGGAATATGAAATGGAAGTGGTCCGCGACACGGCGGACAACTGCATCATCATCTGTTCCATCGAAAACGTCGACCCGATGGGTGTCCATACGGGCGACTCGATCACCGTGGCGCCTGCCTTGACGTTGACCGACAAGGAATACCAGATCATGCGCAACGCCTCGATTGCGGTGCTGCGCGAGATCGGCATCGAAACCGGCGGCTCCAACGTGCAGTTCGGCGTCAACCCCGCCGATGGCCGCCTCGTCGTCATCGAAATGAACCCGCGCGTGTCGCGCTCATCGGCGCTCGCCTCCAAGGCCACCGGCTTCCCAATCGCCAAAGTCGCGGCCAAGCTTGCCGTCGGCTATACGCTCGATGAGCTCGCCAACGACATCACCGGTGGCGCCACCCCCGCCGCCTTCGAGCCAACGATTGACTATGTCGTCACCAAAATTCCGCGTTTCGCCTTCGAGAAATTCCCCGGCGCCTCGCCCATATTGACCACCGCCATGAAATCGGTTGGTGAAGTCATGGCCATCGGCCGCACCTTCCAGGAATCAATGCAGAAGGCGCTCCGTGGCCTTGAAACCGGTTTGACCGGATTCAACGAAATCGAAATCGCCGGCGCCAATGAAGGCGACGACAAAAACGCCATCCGTGCCGCATTAGGCACGCCGACGCCCGACCGTATCCTGAAGATCGCCCAGGCCTTCCGTATGGGGGCTACCGTCGCCCAGATCCACGAGAGCTGCAAATACGAGCCCTGGTTCCTGCGCCAGATCGAGGAGATCGTAACAACCGAAGCGAAGATCCGAGAGCGCGGGCTTCCGAGAGATGCGGCCAATCTCAAGCAGCTCAAATCCATGGGCTTCTCCGACAAACGGTTGGGTGAACTCGTCAAGATTTCCGAAGACAAAGTACGCACCCACCGCCACAAGCTCAATGTGCGCCCCGTCTACAAACGCATCGACACCTGTGCCGCCGAATTCGCCTCGCCCACCGCCTATATGTATTCGACCTATGACGGCGAGAATGAAGCCCGTCCCAGCACCCGCAGGAAAGTCATCATTCTCGGCGGCGGGCCCAACCGCATCGGCCAGGGCATCGAGTTCGACTACTGCTGCTGCCACGCCTGCTTCGCGCTGCACGATGCGGGCTTCGAATCGATCATGGTCAACTGCAATCCCGAAACCGTGTCGACCGACTATGACACCTCGGATCGCCTGTATTTCGAACCGCTCACCGCCGAGGATGTCCTCGAAATCATCCACACCGAGCAATCCAACGGCACGCTGCACGGCGTCATCGTCCAGTTCGGCGGCCAGACGCCGTTGAAACTCGCCCACGCGCTGGAACAGGCGGGCGTGCCGATCCTCGGAACCACGCCCGATGCCATCGACCTGGCCGAAGACCGCGACCGCTTTGCCAAGCTCCTGAAGAAACTGAAGCTCCGCCAGCCCGAAAACGGCATCGCCCGCTCCGGCGCCGAAGCCAAGAAGATCGCCAAGCGCATTGGCTTCCCGGTGGTCATCCGCCCCAGCTATGTGCTCGGCGGCCGCGCCATGGAAATCGTCAAGGACGATGCCCAGTTGCAGCGCTACATCACCGAGGCCGTGGTGGTTTCGGGTGACTCACCCGTGCTGATCGACAGCTATCTGTCCAACGCCATCGAAGTCGACGTCGATGTCATCGCCGATGGTATCGACGTGTTCATCGCCGGCGTCATGGAACATATCGAGGAAGCCGGCATCCATTCTGGCGACAGCGCCTGTTCGCTGCCGCCCTATTCGCTGAAAGCCCCGGTGATCGCAGAAATGGAGCGCCAGGCAAAGGTCATGGCGCTGGCCCTGAATGTCGTCGGCCTGATGAACGTGCAGTTCGCCATCAAGGATGGCCTCGTCTATGTGCTGGAAGTGAACCCCCGCGCCTCGCGCACCGTGCCCTTCGTTGCCAAGGTGGTCGGCATTCCGGTCGCCAAGATT
This sequence comes from uncultured Alphaproteobacteria bacterium, assembly GCA_963775095.1. Taxonomy (GTDB): domain Bacteria; phylum Pseudomonadota; class Alphaproteobacteria; order Rhizobiales; family Aestuariivirgaceae; genus Aestuariivirga. The sequence goes on along the minus strand of CAVZHN010000014.1, from coordinate 752,233 downwards.
GCCTCGCGCGTCATGGCCGGTGAAAGCCTGGCCAGCTTCAAGCTGAAATCGAAGAAGCTTGCCCATGTCGCTGTAAAAGAAGCGGTTTTCCCCTTCAACCGCTTCCCCGGCGTGGACGTGCTACTAGGCCCCGAAATGCGTTCGACCGGCGAAGTCATGGGCCTCGACATGAGCTACGACATGGCCTTCGCCAAAAGCCAGCTGGGTGCGGGCATGCGGATGCCGATGCTCGGCACGGTGTTCGTGTCTGTAAAAGACGCCGACAAGCCGAAAATCCTCCCCGCCATGCGCCAGCTTGTCGCCATGGGCTTCAATCTGGTGGCAACTGGCGGCACCCAGCGCTTTTTCGAGGACAAGGGGCTGCCCTCCACCAAAATCAACAAGGTCCTCGAAGGCCGCCCCCACATCGTCGACGCCATCAAGAACGGCGACGTGCAACTGGTCCTCAACACCACCGAAACCCAATCGTCGCTCTCCGACTCAAAACCCATCCGCCAGACAGCACTGCTGCAGAAGGTCCCCTACTACACCACCCTCCCCGGCATTTTGGCGGTCACCAAAGCCATCGCCGCCCAGAAGGCCGGAAGGCTGGAGGTCAGGAGTTTGCAGGAGTACTTCTAATTACTCCGCCCACGGATTGATGACTTTCAGGCCCGTCGCAACAAAAGGCCGGATGTCCCGCGTGGCAATGCTTTTTCCGGTGGCCAGCGCAATGGCAGCTATCATCATGTCTTGCTGCATGCCGTTCATGTCAATCCGCCGCAGGCGCTCGGTGATGACTCCCCATTTTCGCGCTGCAGGGAGGTCGAATGGCAGAACCCGGCCGGTGAATTTTTCACCGATGATGATATCGATGCTGCGTTCAAGTCCCTCCCGCTTTCTGCCTGCCGGAAGCCTTTCCGCTCCCGCAACCAACTCCCCCACGGTTATCACCGTAAGGTAGCAAGCGTTCAAATCGACCGCATCCAACCAGCGCATAACCTCGGCGTTGGGTCGGGCTCGAAGCGGCTCGGAAATGACGTTTGTATCAAGGATCATCGCCGTCCGCTTCGCCAAATCCGGGACTGGAAAAATCAACGATGCGGATTGGCTCAGAGCGTGGCGGCAAGTCCAGTGCCCACTCACCGGTCTCCTTCCACAGTTTGTGCAAGTCGGTTCCGAGTTTCCCAACGGCTGGAGTAGCTGGCCCAACAGCTTTCTCCAGAATATCCCTGATCTCGGCCTCCGTGCTGCGCCCGTGGGCCTTTGCCCGGCGCTTCAGAGCTTGGTGTGTGGATTCCGTCAGGCTTCGGATTACAACGGCGGCCATGGCTCCTCGCAGTATTGGAAATATGATATCATACTTGGCTAACTGATATCAACCCCTCCCCCTTGAAATCCGTCCCGATTTGCGCCATCTTCCCCGTCTGCCCGGCACGTCATGCACCTGCATGAGGCCGGGCAAGGTTTTTCGTGAAATTGCTTGCCTTAGCGCCGCCCGGCTTTCCGGGCGGGCTGGCAAAAACTGACGAACGGAACGTGTCCGATGGAAAAAGTGCCGATGACGGCGGACGGCCATGCCGCCATGATGCAGGAAATCAAGCACCTGAAGTCGGTGGAGCGCCCGCGCATCATCCGGGCGATTGAGGAAGCACGCTCGCACGGCGACCTCTCCGAAAATGCCGAATACCATGCGGCGAAAGAGCAGCAGGGCTGGACCGAGGCGCGCGTCGCCGAACTCGAGGACAAGATCAGCCGCGCCGAGGTGATCGACATTACCAAGCTCGGCGGCGACACCGTGAAATTCGGCGCCAAGGTGACGCTGATCGACGAGGAAACCGACGGCGAGGCTTCCTACCAGATCGTCGGTGAATTCGAAGCCGACGTGAAGAAGGGCAAGATTTCGGTGACCTCCCCCATCGCCCGCGCCATCATCGGCAAAAAGCCGGGAGACTCGGTCGAGGTCTCAACCCCCGGCGGCGGCAAAAGCTACGAAATCGCCAAGGTGAAGTGGCGCTAACAGCCCGCGCGCCTTATTTCCTCCGGGATCGCACTGGAGAATGCCGCAATGTCTCGCTTCACCTACAGGTGTCTTGCAACCTACGTGGCACTAGCCGTCAGCATCTGCGGTGCTGCTGCGGCGGGTAGCTTTTCGTTCGACAAGATCGGTGCGGGTGCCCGCCTGTCGAAGACTTATTTCCTGGCGGGCCAATCATCGATCCCCGACGGCCTGCAATCGGCAACCCGCGTGAACAACACCGGCGCCACGCTTGACGCAGGCGAGCCCACCGAGGGTGGCCTGATGCAGAAAACCGTGTGGGCCAACTACAAGGCCCCGTCCGATGGCCGCGTCGTCGTGCATACCTTTGGCAGCGCCATGGACACCGTACTCGCCGCCTATCGTGGTACTGCATTGTCCAGTCTGGTAAGGCTCGCTGGCAACGACGATACCGCCGTCCCGGGATTTGCAATCGCCAACCAGAGCCTTGTGGCCTTCAACGTCAAGGCCGAAAAAACCTATCAGTTGCAGGCCGGCGCCAAGGATGGCGGTGAAGGCGACATCTACTTCAACACCGCCGTTTTGCCGCCGGGTGGCGGCCTCACAAGCTTCTTGGCAACCCTCGCGGGTGCCCCCTACCAGGGCCGTGATTACATCTGCCCGCTGGGCAACGGCGGCCGTGCCGCCTGTGAAACCCCGGGCTTCATCGTCTACAACGCCACGTCGAAAACCGTCACCGTGTCAGCCAGTTCCACCCTGGGCGCCGGGCTCGTGGCACCCTCAAGCTTCACCCTCGCCCCAGGTGCCGCGGCCTTCAAGGAATTCACGTTCGGTCCATCCTTCGACGCCACAACGGTGCGCGCCGTCACCGGCGAATTCGTGTTCACCGCCAAGGCCGGCAGCAAAATCGTTGGCCGCGCCCGGCACCCCGCCCTCATCTATGTGAAGTCGGACCTGCAGCCCGATGTACTCGAACTCACGCCATCCCCGCAGATCCGCTCCGGCGAAATCAACAAGCCGCAGTCCTTCACCGTCAAGCTCGCCAACACCGGTGGCGGCGGCGCCTCCGGCTGTTTCTTCGCCAGCGCCTATCAGAGCCGCTTCAAGACCGAGTTCCAGCGCATCAACCCGTCCAGCGCCAAGCCGATTGGCGGCCTTAATGATATCTTCGATGTGCCGCCGGGAGGTTCCCGGACGTTCCGTGTACGGACCACCAGTCAGGAAGGTCACATCGCTGATCCTGACGTGCGCGGCCCGGTAACCGCCACCTGCACGAACACCGACGATGCACCGCTGATCCTCATCAACAACTTCGCCGCCAGCATCGCCCCAAATTTCAAGCCCGCCGCCATAACCGGCAAGAAGTTGAGCCCGCCCTCCAGCCTGCTGGTCATGTCACCCAGTTCAAGCGTCAACGCCCGCTTCATGGTGGTCAACTCCGGCAAGACAGCCAGGCTCACCGCCCGCGCCGAATATCTCCGTCCACCGGGTGAAACCGATCCCGCTTTCCTGTTCACCGCGCAAATCTGCCGCACCGCTACCGCCACTGGCCCCTGCCTCGCACCAATGGCCGGCGAGGTGTCCTTCAAGGCGAAGAAAGGCAGAAAATACTACTTCAAAATGCGCATCACTTCGCCCGCCATCGACCCCGGCTACTTGGTCGGCCTCCGCCGCGTCTACGCCAAGTTCCTGCAAAACCTGTCCGCCCCCAATTCCGGTGAATTCCTGGTTGGCGTCCAAAGCATCGGCGTGAAGGTGCGAGAATAACAATTCGAGGCACGCGGAAACCGGCCACATCAAGCCTATTTCGAGTTGAAACTCCGCAGCAAGTGCCGCGCCCCATACAATACCAGCCCCGCCGCCAGCCCCCAGAACGCCGAGCCCACGCCCAGCACGGTGACCCCCGAAGCCGTCACTAGGAACGTCACGGCAGCGCACTCGATATCGCCATCGGCTTTCATCATCGCCGTGAGGCCGCCGAGCAGTGGCGAAAACAGCGCCAGCCCGGCAATCGCCGTGATCAGTGCTGAAGGCAGGCTGCCGAGGATCTCGACGAAGCTCGCCGCGGCGAGCCCCACCGCGCAATAAAGAACGAAATACGGGATGGACGCCAGCCACCGCCGCGACGCATCGGGATGGCAGTCGGGGCCCATGACCAGTGAGGCAGTGATCGCCGCGAGATTGATGGCATGGCCGCCGAACGGCGCAAACGCCACCGAAGCAAGCCCGGTGCCGATGAGGCTGGGCGCCACCGGTGGCTGATAGCCGGAAGCCCGCATCACCGCGAAGCCCGGCAAATTCTGCGACGCCATGGTGACCAGAAACAACGGCACGCCGAGGCTCACGATGGCCGCAACATCAAACCCGGGTGTCGTCCACTCAAGCCGCGTGACGGCGAGCGTGCAACAACTCTCGGCAAAACCGCCTGCCGCCAGCGCCATGACAGCACCCGCCACCACAATCACCGGCACGGCATAAAGTGCGAATGACAGCCGCAATACGAAGAACGCCGCGATCAGCGGCAACACGAACCACGGCATCGCCAGCGCCGCTCCCGGCACCCCCAGCACGTAGCGCAGCAACACCCCGGCCAGCATGGCGCCGGCCACCGCTGCCGGAATGCGTTCGATGGCCCGTTCCAGCGGCTTGATAAATCCGGCGACAACCATCAACAGGCCCGCCACCACGAAAGCCCCCAGTGCATCGGCGTAGGAAACCCCGCCCGCACTAGTGGCGATCAGCGCCGCCCCAGGGGTAGACCATGCGGTGATCACCGGCACCCGGTAGCGCCACGACAGCACCAGACCGGAAATCGCCATGCCAAAACACAGGGCGGCGATCCACGAAGCCTGTTGCGATGGTGTGGCCCCAACCGCCCGCGCCGCCTCGATGACGATGAGAACCGTTGATGAAAATCCCACCACGACAGCGGTGACAGTTGCCGAAATGATGTTGAACCAGCCGCCCCTCGCGGCCTCCAATGTGCTCACGTGATCGGCACTCCCGGTTCATATTTCGATTGCCGCAAAATGATCGTCGTCTTGACGCTGTCGACGTTCTCCGCCGCTGTCAGGTCGCCGATGATGAACTCCTGCAAACCCGGCAAGTCGCGGGCCACGATTTTCAGCAGGAAATCGGCCTCCCCAGAAATCGCAAAAGCCTCGCGAACCAGCGCCCAGCCGGAAATCCGTTCCTCGAAGGCCTTGAGCTCGCTTTCGGCCTGGCTCTTCAGACCCACGAAAGCGAAAACCGCCACTTCGAAACCTAGCTTCCCGGCATCGAGCTGTGCCCGGTAGCCGGAAATCACCCCGGATTTCTCCAGCCCCTGCACCCGCCTGAGGCAAGGTGGCGGCGATAACCCGACGCGCGAGGCAAGCTCCACATTGGTGATGCGGCCGGAGCGCTGCAACTCGCGCAGGATACGCCAATCGGTTGCATCGAGTTGAATTGCGAGACTCATACCATCGCCTTTAGCAATATTGTTGCCGGAGCGCGATAACACCTGAATGTCCAGGGGCGCTTTAATACAATTTCAAAGTGTACGGTCCAACTATCCCCAATCCGGAACTCCTGACCTTGCAAACCCATAGCTTCCAATGGAACGGCCCCAACAATCGCCACGCGCCAGATCCAATGGCCCGCGATGCCGATGTCGTATTCTATTTTGGCGGGCGCCAGGCCCTGGAAGACAGGAGCCTCTACCCCAGCCTCCGGGCCACTTTCCCCAACGCCATCCTGACCGGCTGTTCCACCGGCGGCCAGATCGGCGGCGAAGGATTGTCCGACGAACCCGTGGTCGGCCTCGCCATGTCCATGGAGCGCTCAACCGCCCGGTTGGCGCGGCTGCCGATTTCCGAAGCCCTGGATTCATTTGCCGCCGGCGTCCGCATCGGCCGTGAGCTCCGCGCTCCAAACCTTGCCGGAATCATTGTCCTGACCGACGGGCTGATGGTGAACGGCGGCGACCTCGCGGCCGGCATCGCCAGTGCCGTGCCCCCGGGCACCCCCGTCGCCGGCGGCATGGCCGGAGATGGCGAACGCTTCGAAGCGACCCTGGTTGGCGCCAATTGCTCACCCGTTGCCGGCGTGGTGGCTGCCGTCGGCTTTTATGGCAAGCACATCACCATGAATGCCATGGGCGGTGGCGGCTGGTCGGCATTCGGCCCGCGCCGCCAAATCACCAGAGCCAGCCGGAATGTTGTCTATGAACTCGATGGCAGGCCCGCCCTTGAGCTCTACACCACCTACCTCGCTGAGGAAGCTACCCTGCTTCCCGCCAGCGGCCTCCGCTTTCCCATGATGATCCGCGATCCCGGCGGCGGCCGGGAACTGATCCGCACCCTGCTGTCGATCAACCGCGCCACAGGCTCCATCACTTTCGCCGGCAATATGCCCGAAGGGTGGTCCGCCCAGCTCATGCGCGCCAGCAGCGAAAAACTGCGCGAAGCCGCTTTTCTCGCCGCCAGCGATCTCCGCAATCGCCACGCCTCGCCCCCCGATGCCGCCCTCTTGTTCAGTTGCATCGGCCGCCGCATGTTCCTGGGCCAGCGCACCGATGATGAGATCGACGCGGTGCGCGACAGCCTCGGCGGCGGCGTTCCGGTCGCCGGCTTCTACTCCTACGGTGAGTTCGCTCCCCTGGCCGGGGCTGGCCAGGTCGAGCTCCACAACCAGACCATGACCGTTATGACCATCACCGAAGAGTGCGCGTGATGGAACCCCATCGCATCCTCAAGCGTCAGTTGCAGAAATGCCGGGGTCCGGACGGCACGCTCGACATCGACAAACTGATCGGCCTCGTCTCGCTCACCTACCAGGAAGACGAGGACGACCGCCGCCGCACCGACCGCTCCATTCACCTGATGGTCAGCGAGGTCGAAAGCTCCAATTCCGGCCTGGCCGACGCCACCGGCAAGCTGCGCTTGACGCTTGAAGCCATGCAGCACGGCATCATGATGGTGTCCGCCGCCGGCATCGTCGAAGTCGCCAACCACAAAACCTGTGAACTTCTGGACTTGCCCGAACGCTTTTCGGCACCACCCTATCCTCTCGCTTCGCTCGTCTCCGCCCTGGGCGAAGCGTCGGTGGAATTGGACGAAGACAACACCGCCGTGCTCGAGCGCGCCAACGGCCGGACAGTCGAGATTCACCAGGCTGCTACCGGCCAGGGCGGCATTGTCCTGCTGATCGAAGACATTACCGCCGACCGCGAGAAAGAGCGCGCCTTGCGCCGCGCCGAGGGCGAATATCGCAGCCTGTTTGAAAACTCCGTCTACGGAATTTATCGCGACACGCTGGATGGCAATCCGATGCGCGCCAATCCGGCTCTGGTGGCCCTCAACGGCTACAAGACCGAATCGGAGCAGATTGACGCTGTAGCGAAACTCGGTGCCAACTGGTATGTCGAGCCGGGCCGCTCAACCGAATTCCGCGAGATTCTGAATCGCGACGGCCGCGTCAAGGATTTCGTGTCGGAAGTCTTTCGCCATGCAAACCATGAACGCCTGTGGGTAACCGAGAATGCCTGGTTTGTGCGCGATGAGAATGGCACTCCCTTGTTCATCGAAGGCACCATCCAGGATGCCACCGAACGCATATCGGCCGAGAACGCCCTGAACCAGCTGGCCACCGTCGATGGCCTGACCGGCGCAAAATCGCGCAACAGCTTCATGGCCAGGCTGGCCCGCGACGTCTTGATGCCCGGCAACCGCTTCGTTCTCTACTGCGTCGACCTCGACATGTTCAAGGACGTAAACGATGTCTTCGGCCACGCCGCCGGCGACGCTGTCTTGCGCACCGTGAGCGAGCGCCTGGTGGTCCTCGCCGGGCCCCAGTCCACCGTCGCGCGTCTCGGCGGCGACGAGTTCGCCATATTGTCTGCGGCCAGCGAAGACATTGAAGATCCGGAGCGCATGGCCCGCGCCGTCGTCGCCGCCATGCGCATTGCCGTGGAAATCGCCGGCCGCAGTCATTATCTGGGCGCCAGCGTCGGCATCGCCGAGTACCCCCGCCACGGCGACAGCGCCGAAGCCCTGCTGAAACACGCCGACACCGCCCTCTATGAAGCCAAGGCCGCCGGCCGCAACGGCTGGCGGCTCTTTGACCACCAGTTGCGCATGGCTATCGAGCATCGCAAGAATATCGAAAACCACCTTCGCGGCGCCATCGCCAATAACGAGCTCGCCCTGCACTATCAGGCTATCGTCGAGGCCGACACCCTGAAGGTAACCGGCTTCGAAGGCCTCATGCGCTGGAACAGTGCCGCACTCGGCGAAATCTCGCCCACCGAGTTTATTCCCGTCGCCGAACAATCCGGCCTGATGACAGGGCTTGGAACCTGGGCCATTTCCTGCGCCTGCGAAGAAGCCACCGCGCTCGGCAGTCAGATGGAATTCAGCGTCAACGTCTCGGCCAACCAGTTCCGCTCGCCCGGTTTCCTCGCCCATGTCGAAGGCGAATTAAACCGTTTCAACATCGCCCCCCAGCGCATGATCCTGGAAATCACCGAGTCGGTGCTGGTTTCGAACCGGACAGCCGCCCGCGATTTGCTGTTCAGCCTGAACCGGCTTGGCGTCCAGATCGCCATCGACGATTTTGGCACCGGTTATTCCTCGCTGAGCTATTTGCAGCACCTCCCGATCGCCATCGTCAAGATTGACCGGTCGTTCGTTGCCGGCATGCTCGAACAGCGCGCCAATCGTGCCGTCATCCGTGCCGTCCTTGGCATTGGCCGCGACCTCGGCATCAAGATCGTCGCCGAGGGGGTCGAAACCGAAGGTCAGGCCAAGGCCCTGCGCGACGAAGGCTGCCGGTTCATGCAGGGCTTCCTCTACAGCCGCCCGAAACCTTTGACTGAAGCCATTTCCGACCTGGCCAGCGGTCTGTTGGGCAGGCAGCCTGCCGCCGCTGCCGAGCGCAAATCAGCCTGATCCGGTCTGTTCACAAGCCCTTGTAGTGGGCTTGTCCCAATCCCCAAATGAGCTATGTTATTTTCTCATAGCGACCTGGAGTCTCCAATGCCCGCCCGCCATTCGCGTGTCCTGATTCTCGGATCGGGGCCAGCCGGATATACCGCCGCCATCTATGCCGCCCGCGCCATGCTGAATCCCCTGCTGATTCAAGGCATTCAGCCCGGCGGCCAGCTGACCATCACAACCGATGTCGAAAACTACCCGGGCTTTGCCAAAGTCATCCAGGGCCCCTGGCTCATGGAGGAAATGAAGGCCCAGGCCGAGCACGTCGGCACCGAAGTCGTTTCCGACACCATCACTGAAGTACGTCTCAAGGAAAAGCCGATCTGGCTCAAAGGCGATTCCGGGCAGGAATACACCTGTGATGCCCTCATCATCTGCACCGGTGCCCAGGCCAAGTGGCTGAACCTGCCATCCGAGGAGAAGTTCAAGGGCTTCGGCGTGTCGGCCTGCGCCACCTGCGATGGCTTCTTCTACCGCAACAGGAAGGTGCTGGTCATCGGCGGCGGCAACACCGCCGTCGAGGAAGCCCTCTTCCTCACCAATTTCGCCAGCGAAGTGGTGGTCGTCCACCGCCGCGACGAATTCAAGGCCGAGCGCATTTTGCAGGACCGCCTGTTCAAGCATCCCAAGATCAAGGTGATGTGGAACACCGTCCTCGAAGATGTTCTGGGTACGGACAATCCCAAGGGCGTCACCCATGGCCGCCTCAGGAACGTCAAGACCGGCGCCGTCGAGGATGTGGCGGCCGACGGCATCTTCATCGCCATTGGCCACAAGCCGGCAACCGAGCTGTTCGAAGGCCAGTTGCCCTTCAAGCAGGGCGGCTACCTGATCACCGAGCCGCGCACCACCGCCACCGCCATCGAAGGCGTGTTCGCGGCCGGCGACGTGACCGACGATATTTATCGCCAGGCTGTCACCGCCGCCGGGCTCGGCTGCATGGCCGCATTGGAAGCCGAAAAATGGCTGCACGCCAAGGGCGAGGTGCGCCATGCCGCTGAATAGCATCATGGACTGGGACAAGCTCCGCATCTTCCACGCCGTGGCCGATGCCGGAAGCTTCACCCATGCCGGCCATGATTTGGGCCTGTCGCAATCCGCCGTCAGCCGCCAGATCAGCGCCCTTGAAGACGGCCTGAAAGTGCCGCTCTTCCATCGCCATGCCAGAGGCCTCATCCTCACCGAACAGGGCGAAGTCCTGTATCGCACCGCCCATGAAGTGTTCACCAAGCTCACCGCCGCCCAAACCCGGCTGATGGATTCCAAGGAGAAGCCCTCCGGCGAACTCCGCATCACTACGACCGTCGGTTTGGGCTCCGTGTGGCTCACTCCGCGCCTCAAGGAATTCACTGAGATCTATCCCGATATCAATGTCACCCTGCTGCTCAATGACGAGGAGCTTGACCTCGCCATGCGTGAGGCCGACGTGGCGATCCGCCTCCGCCGCCCCACCCAGCCCGACCTCATTCAGCGCAAATTGTTCACGGTGCACAACCACCTCTACGCTTCGCCCGACTACCTCAAGAAACACGGCATCCCCCGCACCATCGAAGACCTCGACAAACACAAGATCCTCACCTTCGGCCAGGGCCTCAGCTATCTCAACTCGATGAACTGGCTGGAAACCGTTGGCCGCTCCGACGGCGACCCGCGCCCCGTGGTGCTGCGCGTCAACAATGCCTATGGCCTGCGCCGCGCCGTGCAAGCCGGCATCGGCATCGCGTCCGTCGCCGACTATCTGGTGGCCGCCGACATGGGCCTCGTGCAGGTTGAATTCCCCTATGAAACCCCGGAGTGGGACACCTATTTCGTCTACCCCGAAGAGCTGAAAGACACCAAGCGCGTCACCGTCTTCCGCGACTTCCTGGTCTCCAAAGCCAAGGAGTGGAGTTTCTGAAGCCTGGCGTCGGCTAAGCCGCCTTCAGCACGCCCAACACCGTGTTGCCGATATCGGCCGGCGTCACCGAAATCCTGACGCCGACCTCGCGCAGGATCTCGACCTTTTCGGAAGCACTTTCGCCGAACGCCGAGATGATCGCCCCGGCATGGCCCATCTTGCGGCCCTTCGGCGCCGAAAGCCCCGCCACATAGGCAACCACCGGCTTTCTCATGTGATCGCGAATGTATTCCGCGGCTTCCGCTTCCTGCGGTCCGCCGATCTCGCCGATCATCACCACCGCATCGGTCTCGGGATCGGCTTCGAACAATTCGAGGATGTCCTTGAACGACGAGCCGTTGATCGGATCGCCGCCGATGCCGACACTGGTCGAAACCCCGATGCCCAGTTCCTTCATCTGCGCCGCCGCTTCGTAGCCGAGCGTGCCCGAACGCCCGACAATGCCGACTCGCCCCGGCAGATAGATATTCCCCGGCATGATGCCGGCCAGTGATTTGCCGGGCGAGATAACGCCGGCGCAATTGGGTCCGATCAGGCACATGCGGGCTTCAGCGCGATAACGCCGCATGTAGCGTTTGACGCGGATCATGTCCTGGGCGGGAATGCCGTCGGTGATCGCCACACAGGTCTTGATGCCGGCATCGGCCGCTTCCATGATCGAGTCGGCGGCGAACGGTGGCGGCACGAAAACGATGGATGTCGTCGCCCCGGTCTTCTCCACCGCTTCCTTCATGGTGTCGAATACCGGCACACCGCGCTCGATGGTGCCGCCCTTTCCGGGGGTGACGCCACCCACCACAGTGGTGCCGTAGTCGATCATCTCCTGGGTGTGGAAGGAGCCGATCTTGCCGGTGATGCCCTGCACCACAACCGGCGTGCCGCGATCGAGAAGAATGCTCATGCGTTCACCACCTTGAGGTTGGCCGACTTGTCGTTCCGCCACGCCGCCACGGCGCGCTGCGCTGCCTCGGCCAGGGTATTGGCGCGGATGATCGGCAGGCCGGAGCGCGCCAGGATCTTGCGCCCCTCTTCCACATGGGTGCCCGCCAGGCGCACGATCACCGGCACCTTGACCGGGTTCTTCTCCAGCGCCTGGACGACACCTTCCGCCACCCAGTCGCAGCGGTTGATGCCGGCGAAGATGTTGACCAGGATGGCTTCCACATTGGCATCCGACGTCACCAGCTTGAACGCCTTGGCGACCCGCTCCGGCGTGGCCCCGCCGCCGATGTCGAGAAAGTTGGCGGGCTCACCGCCGGCCAGCTTGATCATGTCCATGGTCGCCATCGCCAGGCCCGCGCCATTGACGATGCAGCCAATGTTGCCGGTGAGCCCCACATAGGCGAGGCCGCGATCCGTGGCGCGGGTCTCGCGCTGGTCTTCCTGGCTTTTGTCGCGCAGCTCGGCAATTGCCGGATGGCGGAACAGGGCGTTGTCGTCGAAGGTCATCTTGGCATCGAGCGCCATGACGTTGCCGTCTTCGGTGACGATCAGCGGATTGACCTCCACCATCGTCGCGTCGAGGTCCTCGAAGGCCCGGTAGCAGCCGAGAATGGTGTTGACCGCCTGCGGAATTTGCGCCGCGGCGAGCCCCAGGGCGAAGGCGATCTCGCGCGCCTGGAAGGCCTGCATGCCGACCGCCGGTTCGACACTCACCCGGATGATGGATTGCGGCTTCTCGGCGGCGATCTCCTCGATCTCCATGCCTCCAGCCGATGATGCCACCACCATCACCCGTTCCGACTTGCGGTCGAGCACAAAGCCCAGATAGAGCTCGCGGGCGATGGCCACGCCGCCTTCGACCAGCAGACGGTAGATGATCTTGCCGGCCGGCCCCGACTGGTGGGTGACGAGTTTCTTGCCAAGCAGCTCTTCGGCCGCCTCCGTCACTTCATCCTCGCTGCGGCAGATCTTGACGCCGCCCGCCTTGCCGCGCCCGCCGGTGTGCACCTGGGCCTTCACCACCCACAGCTTGCCGCCGATCTCATGGGCCCGGTAGTGCGCCTGCTCGGGGCTGTAGGCCAGCGCCCCCTTGGGCGTCGCAACGCCGAACCGGGCGAGAATTTCCTTGGCCTGATACTCGTGAATGTCCATGGCTTCCTCCTCAGGCCGCGAGCTTCGCAGGCGCCGCACGCGTGCTGCGATAGTAATCGCCGGCGGCGGCAACGCCAGAGCCGGCCTCGACCGGAATGCCCAAATCGCGCATCGCCATTTCAGCACCCGCCAGCGCCATCAGGCACATGATCTCGTTGAGGTCACCGAGATGGCCAATGCGGAACACCCGGCCCGCCACCTTGTTGAGCCCCACGCCGTAGGACAGACCATAGGCCGTGTAGGCATGCTTGACGAGAGCCCCCGAGTCGAAGCCTTCCGGAATGACGATGGCGCTCACCGTGTCGGAATGCCACTTGCGCTGCGCCGCGCACAGCTTCATCCCCCACGCCGCCACCGCCTGGCGCACCCCTTCGGCCAGCCGGAAATGCCGGGCGAACACATTCTCGAGGCCTTCCGCCAACAGCATATCGATCGAAGCCCGGAGCGCACGGAGCATATGAATGGGCGGCGTATAGGGGAAGAACCCGTCCTTGTTGGCCTTGATCATATCCTCGAAGTCGAAATAGCAGCGCGGCAGCTTTGCCGCCTTGCGCGCCGCCAGCGCCTTCTGCGACACGCCGACCATGGCGAGGCCGGCCGGCATCATGAAACCCTTCTGCGAGCCCGAGACGCAGAGATCGACACCCCATTCGTCCATGCGGAAGTCGATCGAGGCGAGCGAACTCACCGCATCGACGAACAACAGCGCCGGATGTTTCGCCTCATCGAGCGCCCGGCGCACCGCCGCCACATCGCTCGTCACCCCGGTCGCGGTCTCGTTGTGCGTGACCAGCACCGCCTTGTAGCGATGGTCCTTGTCAGCCTTCAGCCTGTCGGCGAAAATCTCGACGGGAACGCCCTCGCCCCACGGCACATCGACAATGTCGGCATCGAGCCCCAGCCTCTGGCACATGTCGGCCCACAACAGCGAGAACTGGCCGAAGCGGGCGATCAGCACCTTGTCGCCGGGCGACAGCGTGTTGCTCATCGCCGCTTCCCAGCCGCCGGTGCCCGACGCCGGGAACAGGAAAACCTGTCCGTCGCGGGTCTTGAACACCCTCTTCAGGTCGTCGAACAATGGCAGCGTGAAAGCCGGCAGATCGGGCGCCCGCTGGTCCTCCATGCCGATGTCCATGGCCAGCCGCACCGCCTGCGGTACGTTGGTCGGCCCCGGAATGAAAATTCCCTTGATGCCCGGCATCGATCCCTCCTGAAGCCGCCCGGATTGAGCTCCGGATTCGTGAGAGGACTATGGGCGGGTAGGTTTCCGGTGAAAACACTCACTCCGCCAGCCTCATGGCATCCGAAAGTATTGCAAAATAACTATCCTTATGGGCAGATATGACAAGTTGCGCCTTGTGTAGCACTACCCACTCAGGTAGGTTACCGGCCATGGCCACCCCCGTCGACATGATCCTCGCCGACCCGAACCCGCTGATGCTGCAGGCCCTCGCCGAGATTTTCGAGCGCGACAAACGCTTCAGCCTTGTGGCCACCGCCAAATCCGCCGAGGGCTTTCTCGAAGCCTGTCTCCGGGCTCCGGTGCCCTTGGGCGTCATCGACTGGCACCTGCCGCTGTTGGGCGCCGAGCGCCTTCTGCCCATCCTGCGTGACCGTCCGAACCCGCCGCGCATCGTCATCTATGCCTCCTCCAACGATCCGGAAATTCCGCGCCGCGCCATGGCGGCCGGGGCGGCCGGCTTCTGCACCCGCGATACCCCACCCGAACAATTGCTCGACATCGCCGCCGCCGTGTCGGCGGGCCGCATGGTGTTTCCCTATCTCGACGTCCGCAACCTGAAGCGCGACCCGCGTGAGGAATTGACCGCCCGCGAAAAGACCATGCTGGCAGCCCTTGCCCGCGGCCGCACCAATACCGAACTCGCCGCCGAACTCGGCATCTCCATCAACACCGTCAAGTTCCATCTGCGCAATCTCTACGAAAAACTCGGCTTAAAGAACCGCGCCCAGGCCATCGCCTTCCACTATTCAGGCGCCAGCCACGACAGCCCGGCGGGTACCGATTCATCAGCCTACTGAGTTATTTCACCGGCAGCGATTGTCGCATGGGCTTGCGCCGGACCCGCTTCACCGACTAGCTTCCGCGCCGATCAATTTGCAAACAGGGGAACCGCACATGAGCTTCTTCAATGTCGAACCGGCGCCGGCCCGGCTTAATCGCAGCGAATTGGCCGTGCCCGGCTCGCAGCCGCAACTCTTCGAAAAGGCCGCGAAATCCGCCGCCGACGTGGTCTTCCTCGACCTCGAGGATGCGGTTGCCCCCGACGACAAGGAAAAGGCCCGCAAGAACATCATCCAGGCCATCGGCGATATCGACTGGGGCAACAAGCAGCTATCGGTGAAGAATCAACGGCCTCGACACCCACTACATGTACCGCGATGTCGTCGACGTGCTCGAACAGGCCAGCGGCCGCCTCGATCTCATCATGATCCCCAAGGTCGGCACCGCCTCCGATGTCTACGCCATCGATATGCTCTGTACACAGATTGAAACCGCCAAAGGCCGCAAGAAGCGGGTGGGTTTCGAAATGATCATCGAAACGGCCCTCGGCATGCAGAACGTCCACGAAATCGCCGCCGCCTCGAAGCGCAACGAGTCACTGCATTTCGGTGTCGCCGACTATGCCGCCTCCACCAAGGCCCGCACCACCTCGATCGGCGGCGCCAACGCCGATTACGCGGTGTTGACCGAACCCTTGGCCGACGGCAGCCGCGAAACCCACTGGGGCGACATGTGGCACTACGCCATTGCACGCATGGTGGTGGCGGCCCGCGCCAACGGCCTCCGCCCTGTCGACGGCCCCTTCGGCAATTTTTCCGATGCCGACGCCTTCAAAGCCGCCGCCCGCCGCGCCGCCGTTCTGGGTTGCGAAGGAAAATGGGCCATCCACCCCTCGCAAGTGGCGCTTGCCAACGAAGTGATGAGCCCCAGCGAAGCCGATGTCACCAAGGCCAAACGCATCATCGCCGCCATGGACGAAGCCGCCAAGGCCGGCAAAGGTGCCGTCTCCCTCGACGGCCGCCTCATCGACTACGCCTCCATCCGCCAGGCCGAAGTCCTGGTGAAAAAAGCCGAACAGATCGCCGCGAAGGGGTAGTTCGCACCGGCTGAAAGGGCCCTCATCCGCCCTTTCGGGCACCTTCTCCCATTGCTTCGCAACGGAAGAAGGTGGGCGACCATTATCCGCCATCTCCCGTTCCGCTTTCCGCGGAATGGGAGAAGAGCCTGCCCCGTACTTGATACGGGGTCCCGAAGGGGGATGAGGGCCCTTTCAGGTGGCAGGTTCCACGAAAGTACTTTCGGTCAACGCCAGACAATCGGCGCCAGCGAAACCACCAGCAACACAGCCATCGCCACGTTGAACACCTTCATGTGCCCAGGGTCGTTCAGAAACCGCTTCATGCCGGTGCCGAACAGCACCCAGGTCGCAATGCTCGGAATGTTGACCAGCACAAACACCGCGCTCACCAGCACCAGCGTCCACAGATAATTGCCGGGCAGCGTATAGGCGGCGATCGCCCCCACTGCCATGATCCATGCCTTGGGGTTCACCCATTGGAACGCCGCCGCCCCCAGGAACGTCATCGGCGAACCCTTGAAGCTGCCATCTCCCACCGGCCCGGAATTGGCGATCTTCCATGCCAGGTACAGCATGTAGGCACCCCCCACATAGGCCACCACCTTGTGCATGACGGGGTAGGCTTCGAACAGTTGAAAGAGCCCAAGCCCCACCGCCAGGATCATGAACCCGAACCCCAGCCCAACCCCCAGCATGTGCGGCACGGAGCGCCAGAACCCAAAATTCACCCCCGAAGCCAGCAGCATCAGGTTGTTCGGCCCCGGCGTGATCGACGTCACCAGCGCAAAACCAGCGAGTGCCAAGAATAGGTCAACAGTCATGACCTATACTAACACCACAACCCCTCCACCATTTCCATGTCAAAGTGGCATGGCACCCATGCCGCGGCCAACCTTGCGAAGCCCAACCGCAGCCCGCATTCTCAAGTGGTTCGCGCTATGCGCGGCGCTGCGTTCGCGGGGGTTACTCCCTCCCCTTGTATCTCTCCGCAAAGCCCCTTGGGGCCAAGTAACTCAAAGGCCGGACCATGCGTCCGGCCTTTTTTTATCACATATAGAGCTTCTCGGCTTCAAGCCCCTTGTAAAGATCAGCCACGAACTCCCCGTAACCATTAAACAATTTAGTAGGTGCCATTTCACCGGTGCCGAGCACCTGCTCCTGCGCCTGGCTCCACCTTGGGTGCGAAACCTCGGGATTCACATTGGCCCAGAAACCATATTCCGAAGGCCCCAGCTGCTCCCAGAAGCTCAGGGGCTTCTCCGCCGTGAAGCTCACCCGCACAATGCCCTTGGCCGACTTGAAGCCATACTTCCACGGCAGGTGAATGCGGATCGGCGCACCCATGCTCTTGGCCACCGGCTTGCCATAGGCCCCGGTCACCACGAAGGCCAGGTCGTTCATCGCCTCCGCCATGGTCAGCCCCTCGATATAGGGCCACGGGTAGCCGCCCAACAGCCCGTCCTGCTGGCCCGGCGCCACATCGGGGTTGTTGAAACTCTCGAATCGCAGGTATTTGGCGTTAGCATTGGGCTTGGCCAGTGCCACCAGCTGCGACAACGGAAACCCCGACCACGGCACCACCATCGACCACGCCTCGACGCAGCGGTGGCGATAGATGCGCTCTTCCAGCGTCATCTGCTTCAAAAGGTCGTCGATGCCCAGGGTCAGTGGCTTTTCCACTTCGCCGTCGATCACCACCGTCCACGGCCGGATCGGCAGCTTTTCCGCCAGCTCCGAAATCCGCTTCGAAGTATTGAATTCGTAATAGTTATTATAGGTTACGTTCATCGCCTCATCTGTTACTGCACGTCCAGCATCGGCGAACTTGGGGTTGGTCTTGACAGGGTAAAGACCCTTGGAGGGGTCGTCCTCGGCCAGTGCCGGGCGCACCATCAAGGCCGCCGCCGAGGCTGCCAGAAACGACCGCCGGTTGAAAAACAGCGATTCCGGCGTTACCAGGTTTTCGCGCAATTCCCAGCCCTTGGGGCGTTTGATGAGCATGCAAGTGTCTCCTCTTTGCACGAAGACATAGGCCGCTTCGCCGTTTCAGCCAAATCAACACCCTTCACGCTTGCGCTATTTGCCGTGCCTCGCCACAATCGGCAGCGGAGACAACGAACCATGCCCCACGCCCGCCTCGCCCCCGTCACCCTCCCTGATTTCGGCGATCCCGTCTTCGAACCTACGCTGCCGAACTCCCTCTACACCGCCCGCATCGCCCGCCTCCGCGCCCGCGCGAAAGAAGCGGGCTTTGATGCTGTCGTCATCTTTGGCGACCGCGAGCATGTGGCGAACATCTCCTGGGCCACCGGTTACGATCCGCGTTTCGAGGAAGCGATTTGCGTGGTCACCCCAACCCGCGTCGTGCTGTTCGCCGGCAATGAAGGCCTGCCCTATGCCGAATGCGCCAATGGCAGTTTCGAGCCCGTGCTGTGGCAACCCCTGAGCCTCATGGGCCAGCCACGCGACAAGACCCGCGCCCTGCCCGAGCTCCTGAGTGCAGCGGGCCTCGCCAAGGGCATGGCCATCGGCCTCGCCGGCTGGAAGGGTTACGAAACCGAAGACGGCGTGTTCGATGCCGATTGGTTCGAAACCCCCAACTATCTCGTCGAAACCCTGCGCGGCTTCGGCCCGGTGAAAAATGCCGCGCTGCTCTTCATGCATCCGCAAACCGGCCTGCGTGCCATCAACGAGGTGGAACAACTCGCCTGCTTCGAATACGCCGCCACCAAAACCTCGAATGCCATCCGCCGCTTCATCCTCGGTGCGAAGCCCGGCATGCGCGAATTCGACTGCGTGAAGAACATGGCCCTCGACGGCCACATGCAATCGATCCACATCAGCATGTGCTCCGGCCCCCGCGCCAAGTACGGCCTGCCCTCGCCGTCATCGAAAGTCATCGAACGTGGAGAGCCAATCGTCGTCGGCCTGGGCCTGATGGGCGCCCTCAATTGCCGCGCCGGATTCCTGGTAGCCGATGCCAACGAACTGCCGCCACCCATTCAGGACTATGTGCCAAAACTCGTCGCCCCCTATTTCGAAGCGGTGGCCGGCTGGTATGAAACTCTGGCCGTCGGCGCCACCGGCGGCGCCATGTATGACGCGGTGATGTCGAAACTCTCCGACCCGTTCTTCGGCATCGGCCTCAACCCCGGCCACCTCATTCATCTCGACGAATGGCTGCACTCGCCCATCCGCCAGGGCTCGAGATTGCAACTCGCCTCCGGCATGGCCCTGCAATGCGACGTCATCCCGGCGACCGGCACCGACTATTTCACCACCAACATCGAAGACGGCGTGGCGCTGGCCGATGACACAACCCGCAAGGCCTTTGCCGCGCAATACCCGGAAGCGTGGCAACGCATCGAAGCCCGCCGCACTTTCATGGGCAATCAGCTCGGCATCACCCTCAACCCCGAAGTCCTCCCCTTCTCCAGCCTCGCCGCCTGGCTCCCGCCCTTCTGGCTGTCACCGGGCATGGCGATGGTGATGGCATCTTAACTCTGTCATCGCCGGACTTGTTCCGGAGACCCATGCGTCCGCGAGTAGACCGTTGAAAGATGGATCCCCGGAACAAGTCCGGGGATGACAGTTTGAAAGTGCAACGCACTTCTCACACTGGCTTGATCCGGCGTGTTTGAATAGAGTGATGTTTGTGAACTGGCTTGATTGGCCGCCTGCGTCCAAGGTGTGTATCCGCCTCGCCCAATTCAGGAGGACGAACATGACCACTATCCTACCCCGCAAGGGCATGCCCGACGTGCAGATTGACAGGGCTGAATTCGACCGCCGCTTTCGCGACCGCTTCTTCGATCCGGCCTTCGCCGCCAATGAGCAAGCACTTCAGGCCATCATCGAAACCGCCTGGGATGGCTATAATGTCTATCGCAAGAACCCGGTAAAGGCCCGTGCTGGCGAGGGCTTCGCCAACCCCGATGCCAATCTGCCGGTCGAGTGGCTGCAAACCCGCAACGCCATCGCCGAAGCCGAGGCCCGCCAGAAAAATCCGCAATCGCCGAACCGCATCCTGCTGGTCAATGGTTCGATGCGTTCCGACCAGTCATGCCCCGGCGAAATGTCGAAGTCCTGGCGCCTCGCCATGTTGGCGAAGGAAGTGATTGAAGCCGAAAAAGACTTCGAGGTCGAAGTCCTCGATCTCTCCCTGCTCACCTCGCAATACGGCCGCCTCATCCACCCCTGCAAGGCCTGCGTATCAACCGCCCAGCCGCTGTGCCACTGGCCATGTTCGTGTTACCCGAACTTCGCCATGGGCCAGGTGTCGGACTGGATGAACGACATCTATCCCATGTGGACGGCAGCCCACGGCGTGATGATCGTGACGCCGGTCAACTGGTACCAGGCGCCCGCCGGCCTGAAGGCAATGATCGACCGCCTGGTCTGCGCCGATGGCGGCAACCCCGACCCGACGACCACCGGCGGCAAGAACCCGCAACTCGCCAAGGAACTGGAATTGAAAGGCTGGAACTACCCGCGCCATCTGGCCGGCCGGGTGTTTTCGGTCATCGCCCATGGCGATGTCGCCGGCACCGAAAACCTGCGCCGCATCCTCACCGACTGGCTCATGGACCTAGGCCTGATCCCCGCCGGCCGCCGCGCCCAGATCGACGCCCTGATCGGCTACGGCGGCACCTACGCCGAAAACCACCTCGACCTCGACAACGACGACGCCGTCCAGCAAGACACCCGCACCGCCGCCCACGCCCTGATCAACGCCGTCAAGCAAATGCGCGCCGGCGAGATGAAACAGCCGGACTCAGGTCTCCACGAGGCCAATCCGAAGTAATGCTTCGAGGCTCGCTCCGCTCGCACCTCAGAATGAGAAAACAAAAAATCCTACCTCACCCTGAGGTGCCCGCGGAACGCGGGCCTCGAAGGGCGAGGTAGGACTGTATTACGCTGCCTCCGCCTTCCTGCTGGCCACCACCTGGTCGGCGGCCCTTCCAGTCAGCTCCGCCATGTGATCATGAGCAAAGGTGAATGTCCCCACCCCCGCCGTTGCCGATCTGAGCTCGATGATCAGAGATGCCATTTCGCTTTCCGGCATATGCGCCTTCACCGTGTCCCAACCGGGCCATCCCTCGCGCCCGTCGAAGCCAAGCAACTGCCCGCGATGGCCCGTCACGATCTGGTTGATGCGCGAAGTCGCATCGCTCGGCACATGGATCTCCACCGCCACGAACGGTTCCAGCAGCACCGGCGAACATTGCGGCATGCCCTCGCTCATGGCAATGCGCGCCGCCGTCTTGAACGCCATTTCCGATGAGTCGACATCGTGATAGCTGCCGTCCGACAGGTTCACCGTGAAATCCACGACATTGAAGCCCAGGGGCCCGTGGCTCATCCACTCGCGGATGCCGGTTTCGACGGCCGGAATATAAGTCTTGGGCACCACCCCGCCAGTTATCGTATCGGTGAACGCGAAGCCCTCGCCGCGCGCCAGCGGCTTGATCTCGACCACGATGTCGCCGAACTGCCCGTGCCCGCCAGATTGCTTCTTGTGCCGCCCGCGAATTTGCGTCGACTTGCGGATCGTTTCCTTGTAGGCAATGCGTCGTGGCCGCGATTGCGCATGCACCCCGAACTTGCCTTGCAGCCGTTCAAGCGCCACACGCAGGTGCATTTCGCCCTGCCCCCACAACACCAGTTCATGCGTGTCCTGATTGTGCTCGAGCGAAAGTGACGGGTCTTCCTCGATCAGCTTGGCGACCGAGCTTGTCAGCTTCACCTCGTCCTTGCGGTCGGCAACCGAAATCGCCATGCCATAGACCCCCGGCGCCCGCGGAACATCGGCAAGCTGCGCCGTGCTGCCCTTGGCGGTCGCCACCGTTTCTCCCGTAGCGATGCCTTCAAGGCGGCCCAGCGCCACCGTATCGCCGGCCGTTGCCTTCGCCAGCTTGTTGGGGGTCGAGCCCATCAGCGTGAACACCCCGGCCGTGCGCGCGTCCTGGCCGTGCCCGCCGTGGAACACCGCGCCATCCGCCACTTCGCCCGTCAGAATGCGGGTGAGCGACAGCTTGCCGCCATGGGCGGTGTGGAACGTCTTAAGCACCTGCGCCACCGCGCCGCCATTGGCCTTGAGGCCCAGGCGCTTCGCCGTGTCGGCAACCCCCGGCGCCTCGTGCCGCAGCGCCTTCAGAAGCCGCCCCACGCCATTGCCGTGTTCGGCCGAGCCGAACAGCACCGGCGTGATCAGCCCTTCCGCCAATTCCCGCGAAAGATCGGAAAACACCCGGTCGCGCGGCGGCTCCATATCGGAAAGCAGCTGCTCCATCATCTCGTCGTCGTGGTCGGCGAGCTTCTCCAGCATGGCGAAACGTTCCGACTTCTCGATGTCGGCCACCTCGGCCGGCATGTCGATCATCTGGCTTTCAGCCTGCTCGCGATAGACAAAGGCCCGCTCCAGGGCGAGATCGACGAAACCCTTCACCACCCCCGCCGTCCAGATCGGAATCTGCCGCAAAATCAGCGGCCGCGAACTCGCCGGCTGCATCGACGCCAGAACGTCGCGCGGGCTAAGTTCGGTCTTGTCGATCTTGTTGATGAACACGAAGCGCGGCAGCCCCAGTTCATCAAGCTGCTTGAGGATGAGCTGCAGGGCCGGCACCTTTTTTTCGTCCGCCTCGCAGACGACGATTGCCGCGTCGCACCCGGCCAGTGCCGCGCGCGCTTCCTGCGCGAATTCGATTGAACCCGGACAGTCGATAAACGTGTAGTTGTCGCCCATGAAATGCGTGGTGGCGGCGTTCAGTTCAACGCTCATGCCGTGGGCGCGCGATTCCGGCGCTGCGTCTCCCACGGTCGATTTGTCTGAGGTTTTGCCCTGCCGCTGAATGGCCCCGGTGCGGAACAGGATGGCTTCGAGAAGTGTCGTCTTGCCGCTGAGATAGGGGCCCACAAGTGCAATGCACCGCGAGCCCGCAGCCCTTCTGCCGGTGGTTGTGTCCATGACCGATCCTCCTTTGCTTGCCTCGCCGGGGACGGCACGTGTGTGGGGGGAACCCACGCAACAGCGGCCCCAACACTGCAAAGCTTGACTCTGATTCAGGCGAGCGTCCAGCGAAAAACGAGTCTTTCAAAATGAAACGGGCCCGGCGTCGCCGCCGGGCCCGTTGAACCTCGAGTATGAGCCGTTACTTCGAAACCACTTTCTTGGCTTTGAGGTGCAGGCTGGCAACCCCTGCCGCGACATTAAGCCCGGTCTGCGCCTGCACACTCAGCGGCTGCAGGTTGACGGTCTTGCGGAACCCGCCAACAAGCACGTTGGCGCCAAGTCCGGCGATCACCGTGGCTTCCGCCGTGGCGCCAAGATAGGTCCCGGCCAATGCCCCCTTGGAAACCTTGCCCGGCGCGAACACCGCCCAAGCCAGCACCGTGTCCGTGGTGATGCCGATATCGACGCCAAGCTTGCCGATCGACCCGCGATAGCGCTCCACATTACCGCCAACCGACTTGTAGGTGCAGCTCACATCCTTGGACGAGCCGATGATATAGCCAATCCCGCCTTCGATATTGCAGGTCAGAACGCCGATCTTGATGCCGGCCTTGGCATTGGCGCCCGAAGCCAGGATTCCAAGTGCAAGGGCGGCGGAAACTACAGTTTTAATCATTACATACCTCTGCTGTTGAAGCCCCCTTCTTGTCGCCGATTGCGCCCGAAATACGGCCCTTCCGGGAATCATGGCCCCTGTGCATTCTCTGCAACAGTGCCGCGCAGGAGCCGGCACCGCCGTCCCCAATCTCATTGGAGCGAATCCTTCTAGGCAACCTTCTCCCATCCTTCGGCACGGAAGAAGGCTGAATCCCGTTGTGCGCCTTCTCCCGTGCCCTTGCGTGGGAGAAGGTCCCGAAGGGGGATGATGGCCCTTTCGAGCCTGCGCGCAGCACCCATGCAAGCGTTGGGTGAAGGCGGCATCTGTGCGCGGATGCAATGCACGGCAGCAGGAGATCACCGATCTGGTGCCCCTACCGCACGCCCCGCCCCATGAAATCGCCCTTGCCGAGTTCCACGCCATTGTGGCGCAGGATGTTGTAGGCGGTGGTCAGGTGGAAATGGAAATTCGGCAGCGCGTAGCCCATCAGATATTCCCCGCCGGGAAAGCTCATGTCATTGCCGCCCACCTTGATGGTGATGGTGCGGGTTAGCGCATCGGCGAACTGTTCCGGCTTCAGTGTGGCCAGATAGTCGATGGTCTTCTGCAGCCGCGCCTGCAACTCGTCGAATGTCTTTTCGTCATCGGCGAAACTCGGCACGGCAACACCGGCAAGGCGCGATGCCGGCCCCTTGGCAAAATCGGTGACCAACTGCACCTGCTTGGTGAAGTGGAACATGTCCGGAAAGAGCCTGGCCTTCAACAACGCCTCGGGCTCGATCTTCTTCGCCACGCAATGCGCCTCGGCCTTCTTCAGAATGGCCGAAAGGCCCTTGATAAAATGGCTGAGAACCGGAACCGTCGCTTGATACATCATGTGGCAGTCACCTCAAGTTTCCGCAAAACCGCTGAATGCGGTTGCAGGCATCTTCTAGAACATCGGTGGCCGTTGCATAGGAGATACGGAAGAACGGCGACATGCCGAACGCCCCGCCGTGCACCGCTGCAACGCCTTCGGCGGCCAGCAAGTTCGGTCACGAAGTCCTCGTCAGTCTTGATCACCGTGCCCGAAGGTGCCGTCTTGCCGATCGTCGCTTTGCATGAGGGATAGACATAGAAAGCTCCCTCCGGCGTCGGGCACGACAGCCCTTTTGCCTGGTTCAGCATCGACACCACCAGATCGCGGCGCTCCTTGAACACCTCGTTGTTGCGCGGAATGAAGTCCTGCGGCCCGTTGAGCGCTTCCACCGCCGCCCATTGGGCGATCGATGAGGGGTTGGACGTCGACTGCGACTGCAGCTTCGACATCGCCTTGATCAGCACCTCCGGCCCCGCCCCATAGCCGATGCGCCAGCCGGTCATGCAATAGGATTTGGAAACGCCATTCATGGTCAGCGTGCGGTCATAAAGCTTGGGTTCGATTTGCGCCGCCGTCACGAACTTGAAATCGTCGTAGACCAGATGCTCATACATGTCGTCGGTCAGCAGCCACACCTGGGGGTGCCTGACCAGCACATCGGTGATCGCCTTCAGCTCGGCATGCGAATAGGCCGCCCCCGAAGGGTTCGATGGCGAGTTGAGAATGAGCCACTTGGTCTTTGCCGTGATCGCCTTCTCCAGGTCCTTGGCCTGCAGCTTGAAACCATGTTCCAGCGTGCAATCGACGAACACCGGCGTGCCCCCCGCCAGCATCACGATATCCGGATAGCTCACCCAATAGGGCGCCGGCACGATCACCTCATCGCCCGGATTCACCGTCGCCATCAGCGCGTTGAACAGAACCTGCTTGCCGCCGGTGCCGACCGACACCTGCGATGGCGTGTAGTCCAGCCCGTTCTCGCGCTTGAACTTGGCGCAAATCGCCTTCTTCAGTTCAGGGATTCCGTCAACCGGCGTATACTTGGTCTTGCCGGCGCGAATGGCGGCAATCGCCGCGTCCTTGATATTGTCGGGCGTATCGAAATCCGGTTCGCCGGCGGCAAGCCCGATCACATCGCGGCCCTCGGCCTTCAGCGTCATCGCCTTGGTGGAAATCGCAATGGTGGCGGAAGGCTGAATGCGGTTCAGCGAATCGGAAATGAAACCCATGGGGAAAGCCCTTGAACGGAGAAACCGGTGCTTTCCTAGAGGCAAGGCCCCCTCCCCGCAAGGCTCAATCCGCCGCAGCAAATTTCCCCGCAATTGGTGCAATATCCGGCGATGAGCGAGAATCCCATTCTCGTTGCCGGCGGCGGCATCGCCGGCCTGGCATCGGCCATCGCCCTGGCCGCCAGCGGCCGGGACGTGCGCCTGTTTGAACAAGCCAGTGCCTTTGAAGAAGTGGGCGCCGGCCTGCAGATGTCGCCCAATGCCGTGCGCGCCCTGCGCGCCCTTGGCGCCTGGGATGCGATCGAACCCCATTGCGTCATCCCAACCGAAATCCATGTGCGCGATGGATTGACCGGCCGCCTCCTGCAGCGCATCCGTCTCGGCAAAACGTTCGAAGAAAAATTCGCAGCACCTTACCGTGTCGCCCACCGCGCCGACCTGCTGGCCGGGCTCTTGGCCGTGGCAAAGTCCGCCGGCGGCATCGCGCTCAGCACGTCATCCCGCGCCGTGAGCGCCCAAACCACCGCGGAAGGCGCCGAGTTGCGCCTCGACAATGGTGAACTGCATAGGGGAGCCGCGGTTATTGGCGCCGATGGCATTCGTTCCGCCATCCGCATGTCGGCTTTCAAGGGCCAGCCGCCGCAAGCCTTGCGGCCACACGCTGTACCGCGCCCTGTTGCCATTCGAAGCCGTGCCGCCGGCCATCATCGCCGACGCCGTCACCCTCTGGCTGCTGCCCGGCGCCCATGCCGTGCACTATCCGGTCAGCGCCTGGCGGCAGTTCAACATCGTCGTGGCCGTTGAAGAGGCTTGGGAAGGCATTGGCTGGTCAGCGCCCGGCCTTTCGCCACGCCTTGAAAATGCCTGCGATGGTCTTGCTGAATTGATCGCCAAACCACAAGTCTGGCTGAAATGGCGCGGCGCCGTCCTCGACCCCCTGCCACGCTGGCAATCCGGAAACGTGGTTCTGGTCGGCGATGCCGCCCACGCCACCTTGCCCTACCTGGCGCAAGGTGCCGCCATGTCGCTCGAAGATGCGGTTGTGCTGCGCGATTGCCTGTCACGATCAATTCTTGTGACAGAAGCATTGACTGAATTCGAAGCCGAGCGCCGCCCGCGCTGCTCGCGCATTCAGGCCCAATCGTTGGCTCTCGGCCAGACGTATCATGCCAGCGGCCTCCATCGCGTTGCCCGCAACCTGGCCCTGCGCGCCATGCCCCCCGGCAAGTTCTTGCAGCGCCTGCGGTGGATCTACGACTGGCAACCTTAAACGGCAAAGGCGGCCTTATCGGCCGCCTTCACCTTCATTTTCAAGAGCTCAGCGGATCGGATCCGGGGTCTGCGGATCCGGGGTTTGCGGATCCGGGTCTGCGGATCCGGCGTATCCGGCGTGTCTGGACGATCCGGTTTGTCGGGTTTGTCCGGCTTGTCGGGCTTGTCCGGCTTGTCGATGCGATGGATTGAACACACCATCACCTTCTTCGGCTTGCTGACATGGGTGATCGACGTGCCGCGAACCGTCTTCGCTACACAGGAAGCCGCCGCACCGCAGCTCGCTCCGGCGTTGAGCATCCACTTCGGCCGCTTTTTCCTGACGATCTGCTGGCAACAATCGATCACTGAAGACCTTGTGTTGGCGCGGCAATTCAGCACGTTGCCAGTGGAAGCTTCAGCTGCCGTGGCGAAAAATCCTGCTGCCGTCACCAACATCATACCGGCTGCGAGAGCGATCAATTTGGGGGTCCTGGTCATTTCAATCTCCTGTGTTTGCGTTCGATCTCTGTCGATGGCCAAACAATGGCAGACTGTAACTGAGCCGGAATTGAACACTGCGTTAACTCGGCGTTCATGTTAATGATCGGTTACGAGGGGAATGGCCGTGCCACGGCCAGCGTAACCATTGAAACCAAGGAGACAGCCAATGCCCAAACTCTCGAAACTCTTGCTGGTTAGCGCCCTCTGCGGGGCATTCGCCAGCACCGCCCTCGCCGCCAGCGACAGTGACAGCACCACCACCACCTCCCCCAAGAAACTCAAATGCAAGCAGGGCGAAGTGGTCAAGGATGTCACCGAGAACGGCAAGAAGGTGAAGAAGTGCGTCAAGGTCGAGAGCGGCATTCTTCCCGATGGCGAACTCTATCTCCAGGGCCGCGCCCTCGCCAAGGAAGGCGAATATAATTGGGCCTTGACCGTGCTCGCCGCCATCCAAAACCAGAACGATCCGCGCGTCCTGAACTACACTGGTTACAGCTATCGCAAGGGTGGCCACCTCGAAATCGGCATCACCTACTATCGCAAAGCCCTGGCCATCGATCCCGATTTCGTGCTGGCCCGCGAATATCTCGGCGAAGGCTACGTCGCCGCCGGCCGCATTGACCTCGCCAGATTGGAACTCGGCGAAATCGAAAAGCGCTGCGGCCTAACCTGCGAAGAATACAAGGACCTGTCGGCGGTCATCGCCACCGCCGTCAATTGATCAGGCCGGGGGCAGCAGCCACGTCACTTTGGCCTGCCCCCACCTTCCAATCCCCAGCCTCTGCGCCAAAGCCGGCACGATGGCGCGCAATTCGTCGTCGAGTTTCCACGGCGCATTGACGATGATCAGGCCGGAACCCGCCAGTCCGCCGCCAGCAAACGCCTCGCGCACCTGCATCTCCACCCGCAGTGTCCCCGCCACATCCAATGCCTTCACCTCGCGACTGATCGCTTCATCGATACGGTCAGCCTTGATCGGATACCACAGCGCGAATACCCCGGTCGCAAAGCGCCGCAGCCCCTGGGCCAGCATGGCCACGGCCCTCGCCGCCTCGTCTTTCTGTTCATAGGGCGGGTCGATCAGTATGAGCCCGCGCCGTTCCGGCGGCGGCAACTGTGCCTTGATTGCAACTTCGGCATCCAGCGCCGTCAGACACACCCGCTTGTCGTTGGCGTAGCGCCGCTCGGCAGCGGCGAAATCTTCGGGATGCAGTTCATTGAGGACGATACTGTCGTGCGCCCGCATCAACCGCACCGCCAGTTCCGGCGATCCGGGATAGAATTTCACGCCACCATCGTTCAGCGCCGCGATCACCTGCCGATAGGGCGCCAGCAACGCTTCGACATCGCTGGAGAATGGTTGCGCCAGCTTGCCGATGCCACCCTGCCACTCAGCCGTCTTGAACGCTTCAATGCCTTGCAGGTCGTAAACCCCAACGCCCGCATGCGCATCAACGAAGCGGAAACCCTTGTCCTTCTTTTTCAGGTGCTCGAAAAGCCGCGCCAGCACGGCGTGCTTCAGCACATCCGCATGATTCCCGGCGTGAAAGGCATGGCGATAGTTCATCGTGGGCTGGCTGTGAAACTCAAAACGGCGTAATCGTGAACGGGTCAAACATCGTCCCGTCCTGGCCAAGATCGACGTGGAACACCCGGTCCTTGTGCGTCTCCGGGAATCATGAAGAAGCCCACATAGTCGACGGCATAGCCAACCACCCCGCATGGCGGTTCCGGAATCTCATCCTGCGGCTGGGCCTCCAGCACTTCCTTGCGCTTGCCGATCGGCACGATTTCCAGAAGCTCCCACCCCGGTGGCCGTTCATCGCTGTCGGCTGGCGCGAAGATGCATTCGCTGTCGTTGGGGATCAGCGCCTTCTCGCGCAACATCGGCAACAGCGCTTCCGGCCCCTCTTCCGCCTTCTTGTGGAATTGCCTTAATACCGGATAGGGCTCGCTGCCGCCCACGTTGAGCGTGAAAGTGTCGTTCTTCTCGTCATAGGCAATGCTCCACGTGCCGTTGTCGAATGTGCACGTTTCGGCCCACACGCCCACATCCTTGCCCTTCACCCAGCTCCACGCGCACTTCGCCTTGTCGGTCGAATAGAACGGAACCCGCGGCGCGCCGGCCACGTCCTGCAGAACATGGCGGATCGCCACTTCGCCACGGCTCACGCAGATGTCGTTCTGGTCCGGCCGCGCCACATCCTTGAGCCTTGGGTCGTCGGTATCAATGCCGTGCTCCTGGCCGAAGAAACACACCTGGCCCTCGGGCAACTCGCTGATGACCAATTGGTCGAGGTCGGCCTTGTCGAAATGCGTAGCAGCAAAACCAGCGCCAAACCGCACGTTCACCTGCTTGCCCAGCGCCGGCGAAAAATACGTCGCCGCATCGCTCAGCGGCAGCAGCACCTCTGCCGCACCACACGGCGCGGCAAGACCGAAAATCGCCGCGGCAACCAACAACCCTCTCATGCCGCGCACACATGCCAGACAATGCGAGGTTTGGCTATCGCTTTGCGCATATCGGCACTAAGGAAAGCCATGACCACCAGTGTAGTACCGCGCCCGTCTTTCGCCATCCTGGTGGCCATCAGCGCCATCGGCCCGCTGGCCCTCAACATTTTCATTCCGTCGATCCCCGGCCTCCAGAAGTCGTTCGGCATAAGCTATGGCACGGCGCAGTTGACGCTCACGCTCTATCTGATTGGCCTCGCCGTCTGCCAGCTGGGCTATGGCCCCCTGTCGGATCGCTATGGCCGAAGGCCGTTGTTGCTCGGCGGCATGGCGCTGTTCGTCATCGCCAGTCTGGCCGCCGCCATCGCGCCCAACATCGAAACGCTCATAATTGCCCGCCTGGTCCAGGCCATCGGCGGCGCCTCCGGCATCGTGCTGGCCCGCGCCATGGTGCGCGATGTCTTTGATCGCGAGAAATCCGCCAGCGTGATTTCCTACATCACCATGGCCTTCGTCGTGGCACCCATGGTGGCCCCCATGCTCGGCGGCTTCATCGACAAGCTGTCCGGCTGGCGCACCGATTTCTGGCTGCTGGCGGTTGTCGGCGCCATAACCCTTGTCGCCGCCTGGCGCGCCTTGCCCGAAACCCATGTCAATCGCTCCGGTGTTTCGGCCGCACCCGGCATGATCGAGGGGGCGGTGCGCCTGCTCGGCCTCCGGCAGTTCCGCGCCTACGCCACGACGCTGGCCTTCACCTCAACCGTGTTCTTCGCTTTCCTCGGCGGCGCCCCCCATGTCATGGTCGATGTCCTCGGCCGCACCCCCATGGAATATGGCCTGTGGTTCGTGACCGTCTCCGGCGGCTACATGACCGGGAACTTCCTGTCCGGCCGTTATACGCAAGCCGTCGGCATCGATCGCATGATCATGATCGGCTGCACCATCACCATGGGCGGCGGGCTCCTGTGCCTTGCCGCCGCCGTCACCGGCTTCCTGACGCCAGCCACCCTGTTCCTGCCCATGGCCTTGGCCGGCTTCGGCAACGGCCTCACCATCCCCAACGCCACCGCCGCCGCCATCTCCGTCGATCCCCGCATCACCGGCGCTGCGGCCGGCTGGGCCGGCTTCGCCCAAATGGCCTGCGGTGCCGCCGCTTCGCAACTCGTCGGCTCGTTGCAAAACAATTGGCCCTTCGCCGTCTTCTGGTTCATGGCGGCAGGCAGCGCCCTGGCGCTGTTAACCCACGTTGCAGCCAAGCGCCGCGGCAAACCGGCGGCCACCCGGCAAAATTGACGCGGCCATTCTCTTGCCATGCCGGCAGGCGTATGATGGCCACCGCCAGGCCGATCCGAAGCGCCGCGCCAGGTTCGGTCATGCTGATCAATGAAAGGGTCTGCCATGAGCATCAACGACATTCTTTCGCGCAAGGGCAACAAGGTCTTCACCCTGCCGCCCGACTCCAGAATTGCCACCGCCGCCCACATGCTTCGCATGGAACACATCGGCGCCATCGTGATCAGCAAGGACGGCAGCCACGTTGATGGCATCCTGTCGGAACGCGATATCATCTACGGCCTCACCGAACACGGCACCGCCGTGCTCGATCAGCCGGCCTCGTCGCTGATGTCGCACAACGTGCAAAGCTGCGGGCCGGAAACAAGCATCCGCGAAGTGATGCGCCTGATGACCAGCCACCGCATTCGCCACGTGCCCGTCATCGCCGACGGCACGCTCCGCGGAATCGTGTCGATCGGCGACATCGTCAAGACCAGGCTTGAAGAAGCGGAAATGGAATCCAACGTCCTCCGCGACTACGCCGTGGCTCACCATTAGGCGGGAAAGTCGTTGGGGTTCAGGCCAGTTACCAGAAATGATGAGCGGTTGCCTGTCGTTCCGTCTATTGTTTCCACTATCAACAGGTTGTTTTTCGGCGATGCCTCATGGATGTGTTTAGGACAGTGGTTGCGGCACTCAACCCCAACCCCCGGAACATTGCTTCCCCGCATTTGTCAGGGAATTGAATAGCAACATGGGCGAGCGACAGTCCCCGGTAATCGTGCTCAATGGCAGGACGTTCGATACTGCCGCGGAAGTGCTGCGCAATCCGGAAGGTAGCGATATCCCGCTGAGGCCCCAATCCTTGGCAGTTCTTAAGTATCTGGCTCTTAATGCAGATCGGGTTGTCACCAAAGACGAGTTGATGGCCGCAGTGTGGCCGAACGTGGCAGTGACCGACAACAGCCTCGTCCAATGCATTCACGAGATCAGACGCGTGCTAGGGGACGACAATCAATCGGTCCTGAAAACCGTGGCACGGCGGGGTTATCGCCTTGTTATCGTAGAAACAAACACGCTAACAGGCACAGAGGGGGTTGCAACTACAAGGCTCAATGCACAATCAAATCAACATGGGGCATGGAAGCGTCCCGCACTTTACGCAAGCGTGTTTTTCATGGCGATCACTTTCGGCGTCCATAATTGGCAGACAAATCCGGACCAAAATTCCGTGGATACCCCGTCCATAGCCGTGCTGCCTTTCAACTATGAAAGCGACGACAAACAACAGAGCTATTTAGCCGCCGGTTTTACCGAAGACGTTATCACCGACCTCACACGATTCCGGGACCTTGAGGTCATCGCTCAAAGTTCCACGAGAATCTACGCGGACGAGCCGCATGACATCCAGAAGATTGGCCGGGAGCTGCATGTGCGGTACGTCCTTGACGGGTCCATCCGACGGCAGGGCACGCAGCTACGCGTGACCGCTCAACTGGTTGACGCGTCATCGGCCGTACGTGTTTGGGCGGAGCGGTGGGACCGACCGGTGGCAGATATTTTCGCGATCCAGACCGAACTCTCACAGGAATTGGCGGGCAAGATAGGCGGCTTCACGGGAACCGTTCTGACAGCCGACAAAGCCGCGGCTATGCGCAAGCGCCCTGGCAATCTGACCGCCTACGACCTGTACCTTACGGGCATTGAGGCCAAGAATCGCGAAGACGAGGCCAGTGTCAATGAGGCAATCAAGTTGTTCAAAAGCAGCATTGAAATTGATCCACACTTTGCGCGCGCCTGGACGATGCTAGGCTCGGCTTACGCGATTTCGTCGCAATGGACCACCGACATGGACAAGACGCACCGGCTTTATGAAGAAGCGGTCACCCGGGCAGTCGAACTCGATCCTTTGGATGCCGAGGCCCATGCCGGTTTGGCCTTTGCCTTGGCGCGCCATAGCCATCCCGAACGCGCCAAGTCCGAATTCGAGGAAGCGCTGCGGCTCAATCCAAATTCAGCGGACGTGCTGGCCCGCTATTCCTACTGGGCTGCGAACCTCGGCCTGCCTGAAAAGGGCGCCGACATGGCAAAACAGGCGTTCCGCCTCAACCCCGCCGCTCCGCCTTCGGCACTGCGCTTCATGCGAGGTGCATTCATTTCAGCGGACAGGTACCAAGAAGCGCTCACCGTTCACAATCGGTTGCCAAGAGAAAAGTACCTTGATCCCGATTACATCGACGGTGCGATTATATTGGCCATGCTGGATCGCAGCGATGAGGCGAAAGCGCTGGTTGCTGAAGGGACGAAGAAGTATCCTGACTTAACGATTGAAAGTTGGACAGGCACATCCGATTGGGGCGGGGCTGACCGGGCAAAGGCCGTCGGGCAGATGCGCAAAGCGGGCTTCCCAGCTTGCGCGAGTTCGACTGCCGTTGAGAATGGACATATTGTCTCCCGCCTTCAGGAGTGTGTGCAAGCGGATGCTGCTGGGCCGTAGAGAAAAACGCGCCATTGATCGCATTTTCGCCGGTTGAAATCAGCTAATCTCAGCCGTTTTCAGATCTCTTTCAGAGTGTTTTCACGACTTTCCCTCGGAGTCGCAGCAGTCTTGCGCCGGATGTTGCGAGGACGCAAAGATGATCACTGTTCGCAAAGTACTTAGGTCGATCGCTCGATCACTGCATTGGATCGTGTCCGCGTTAAGAGCTGTTGCTCAATCTCGATCACAACGAGCCAGAGACCGTCACTTGCTTTCCATGATGAACGAACGGGAGGTTCATGGACTGGGTTTGAGCCGAAACGCCGACAACGATAGTTATTATCACCGGAACTAGCTCATTCGGTTTTGGTGACATGATCCAAAACTTATGACATCTGACCGGCCTCCCGCCCCTTGTGGGCAGGAAAATAGCGCTCAATTCCATCAAACATCATCCCGCTCTGGTCGTCCCGGCTCCTGGAACATAACATCGGGAATCAATCGGACTCCAATTCGTAGTCGCTCCAGCCAGGCGGCTGGCGTCCGGCGCGCTCGCCTTCGGATAAACATTCAACTATTCGGTTGACTCCCGGTTTTGCGTGCCTCTATCACACTCAACTATTCGGTTGAGTGTTGGCTATTCAGCCGCTATACAGGGAGCACCGCACATGTCCAACAAAACCATCGCCAAGGCCTGGTTCGCCGCCATCGACAACAAGGATTTCGCCGCGGTGAAAAAACTCATGGCCGCCAGATCACCAGTTCCACAATCCCATGACCCCGCAACCCCTCGGCCCCGATGAACACATCGGCATGATGCAGCAGATGACTTCGTCCTTTGCGGGCAAACATGAACTCACCCTGCTCGTCGAGGACTCGACCCACATCGCGGTGCGCGGCCGCTGGACCGGCAAACACACTGGCGAATTCAATGGCATTCCCGCCACCGGCAATCCCGTCGATTTCACCTTCATCGATATCTTCGAGATCAAGAACGGCAAAGTGGCGCGCGAAGCTTTCGAAATGAACCCGATGACCATGATGGCCCAGATCGGCGCCATGAAAGCGGCATGAGTTTGACAATGGCCGTCGGCTCTTGAACACTGAAATGATGACCCAAACAGACGATCTCGATCGCATCTTCCAGGCCCTGTCGGACTCCACCCGGCGCTCCATTCTGCGCCAGGTGACCAAGGGCGAGCAAACCATCACCGACCTCGCTCGCCCCCATGATCTGACCTTTGCCGCCGTATCGAAACATCTCAAGGTCCTCGAAGCCGCCCGCCTTATCGCCCGCCGCAGGGAGGGGAGTTTCCAGATGATCAGCCTCAACCCCGAAGCCCTGAAAACCGCTGACCAATGGCTGCGCTTCTACCAGCGCTTCTGGACCACGCGCCTCGACGCACTCAAGTCGCTCCTCGAAGAAAAGGAAAAGCCATGACCGACACCCACAGCCTGAAGGTTGCCAGCACCATCAAGGCGCCGCGCGCCAAGGTCTTCGCCGCCTGGACGACCCCGGACATTCTCGCCAAATGGTTCGCGCCGGGCCCGCGCACACCCAATGCCGAGATCCTTGATGTCCGGCCCGGCGGCAGATATCGCATTTCCATGAAGGGCGAGGAGGACACCCCCGTCGCCGTCGGCGAATACAAGGAAGTGATTGACGGCAAGAAACTGGTGTTCACCTGGGGTTGGGATGGCGACCCGAGCCAGCCGACGCTGGTGACCGTCACCTTCGCCGACGTCACCGGCGGCACCGAAGTGACGCTGCTGCACGAACGCTTCGCAACAGCCGAATCCTGCGAAAACCATCGCATGGGCTGGCAGGCGATCTTCGACAAGATGCCTTTGGTGCTGACATGAGCACCATGACAGCCACCCGCCAGCAGTGGCTGGCGTCGCGCATTGATCTTCTCGCCGAAGAGAAGGCCCTTCTCCGCGCCCGCGATGCGCTCACCGCCAAGCGCCGCGAACTGCCGCGTTACCGTGTTGACAAGGACTATGCGTTCACCTCCGAGCGCGGCACCCTGTCGCTGCCGCAACTCTTCGGGCAGCACAACCAGCTCATCGTCTATCATTTCATGTTCGGCCCGGACTGGCAGCAAGGCTGCAAGAGCTGCTCCTTCTGGGCCGACAGTTTCGACGGCATCATCACCCATCTCAACCAGCGCGACGTCGCCATGCTCTGTGTTTCCGCCGCCCCGCTTGAGAAACTGCTGACCTTCCGCCAGCGCATGGGCTGGCATTTCGATTGGGTGTCGAGTGCCGGCACCAGCTTCAACAACGATTTCGGCGTTTCCGGCGGCCCCGGTGAAACCCTCGTCTACAACTACGACAAGCCGAAGGAAGATGCGGGCGAGCTGCCGGGCCTCAGCGTCTTCACGCGCCAGGGCACGGATGTCTTTCACACCTATTCGTGTTATGCCCGTGGCCTCGACAATCTGAACGCCGCCTACCAGTTCCTCGATCTCGTGCCCAAGGGCCGCGATGAGGACAGCCTGCCCTGGCCCATGAGCTGGGTGAAACACCACGACAAATATGGGGAAGCGACAAATGACTGAACTCACCGCCAACGTGAACTGGCTCGCCGTCATCATTGGCTTCGTCCTGTCCTTTGCCCTGGGCTGGTTGTGGTACAGCCCGAAGCTCTTCGGCGTCAAATGGGCCGAAGGCGTCGGCGTCAAGATGGCGTGATGCCGGCGCCGTGCCCGTCGCCGCCATGGTGTTGCAGGCCATCGGCACCTTCCTGCTCGCCTGGCTGGTCGGCATCACCGCCGCCAGCAACGCCCTGGCCACCATCATCTTGATCGCCATCACCATCATGGTGCTGATGGCCGCCGGCGCCCATTTCACCAAAAAAAGCGCCTACGCCATGTGGACCGAATTAGGCTTCGTTGCCGCCATGGTGGTGCTGATGATCGTCGTGCAGGGCATCCTGTAGTCGCCCGGCGCCACCGTTCGCCTTGAGACCGCCGGGTTCGTAGCCCAGCCTGCCACCATGCCAGCAGTCAATGCGGTCGTCACACGTCTTCTCGGCGTTGCCGCCACCGGTGCCATCATGATGTATGGCTCGGAAATGCTGTTCTGGTCAGTGCCACCGGACAACTCCTCGGCAACCGATCTGGCGGTGACCTGGCTTGCCTATTCCCTGTGCGCCTATGCCTTTCTGGCGCTGCTGGTGCGCTACCAGGTATCAACCCTGCACGGCCTGTTCCTGTGCGGCGCCATCTACGGATGGCTGGTCGAAGGCGTGATCGTCGAGGAAATGTATCTGTCCTTCCCCTTTCAACTGGCCTGGACGCCCCTCGCCTGGCATGCGCTGATCACCGCCCTGTTGATATTCTGGCTTTGGCGCCTGTCGGCAGGCTGGGACACCAAACGGCAAATCGCCCTGCTGCTGGCCATGGGCGCCGGCTTCGGCCTGTGGGCCATGTGGTGGCCGGCCGAACGCCAGCCGATGCCAGGTGCAGCCGCAAGCGTGCTCTATCTCCTTGGCCTGGCGGCTTTTCCGGTGATCGCCCAATGGCTGATCGACCGCTACGGAAAATCCCTGCTGGCGATCTCCAAGACCGAATTCCTTGTGGTATCAGGCATCTTCGCCGCCTTTTGGTTGATGCGTTTCGCCGCAGCACCACGCTGGGAAATGCTGACCTTCCCGCTGCTGATCGCCATTGCCCTGTGGGCCCTCGGCCGCCAGCCACCGGGTCCGCCGCTGTTAACGCGCTGGGTGGAACTGCCGCCACGTCCCCTCCGCCACGCCCTGTTCCTGCTGGTGCCGCTGATCGCCTCCGCCATCGCCTGGACCGCCTGGACCCTCGGCTTCGCGCCACCCACCAACATCGCCATAGCCACCGTCACCATGGCCCTGTCGCTCGGCCTGTTCGCCAACGCCATCCGCCGCGCCTACTGACAGCAGCTGTCAGCAGGCCGCCTTCCCCCCGCCGGCTTCGCGCCCTATATGGACACCATGGGCCACTCACGACAGGACGGCGGATTCGCCGAAGCACCGCTGGCACCACTCGCCGGCTATCCCGAAGTCCCCGTCGCACCCCGCGCCGGGCTCGAGGGCCTGCGCCCGGAATTCTTCGCCCCCGCCACCTTCACCCCCGTCAAGCCGCCCAAGCCCGAGAAATCCGAAGGCGGCCACCCCCTGGTCATCTCCTCGCCCTTCGAGCCCAAGGGCGACCAGCCCACCGCCATCGCCGAACTCGTCGCCGGCGCCAATGCCCAGGAGCGTGATCAGGTTCTGCTCGGCGTCACCGGCTCCGGCAAGACCTTCACCATGGCCAAGGTCATCGAGGCGACGCAGCGCCCGGCCCTGATTCTCGCCCCCAACAAGACCCTCGCCGCCCAGCTCTATGGCGAGTTCCAGAGCTTCTTCCCGGAAAACGCCGTCGAATATTTCGTCTCCTACTACGACTACTACACGCCGGAAGCCTATGTGCCGCGCACCGACACCTACATCGAGAAGGAAAGCTCGATCAACGAACAGATCGACCGCATGCGCCACTCGGCAACCCGCGCCTTGCTCGAGCGTGACGACGTCGTGGTGGTCGCCTCCGTCTCCTGCATCTACGGCATCGGCGACGTTGAAACCTATTCCGCCATGGCCTTCATGATCAAGAAGGGCGAGCGCACGCCGCAGCGCCAATTGATCGCCGACCTCGTGGCCCTGCACTACAAGCGCAACGACCAGAACTTCGTGCGCGGCACCTTCCGGGTGCGCGGCGACACCATCGAAGTCTTCCCCTCGCATTTCGAGGACCGCGCCTGGCGCCTGTCACTGTTCGGCGACGAGATCGAAACGATCTCCGAATTCGATCCCCTCACCGGCCAGAAGTCAGCCGAGCTCGACCAGATCAAGATCTATTCCAACTCGCACTACGTCACGCCAAAGCCGACGCTGGAACAGGCCGTCACCCGCATCAAGACCGACCTCCGCATCCGCCTCGCCGAGTTCAATGCCGCCGGCCGCCTGCTCGAAGCCCAGCGCCTCGAGCAGCGCACCCTGTTTGATATCGAGATGATGATGGCCACCGGTTCCTGCGCCGGCATCGAAAACTATTCGCGTTATCTCACCGGCAGAAAACCCGGTGAGCCGCCGCCGACCTTGTTCGAATATCTCCCCGACAACGCCCTGGTGTTCATCGACGAAAGCCACGTCACCATCCCGCAGATCGGCGGCATGTTCCGGGGCGACTTCAACCGCAAGGCAACGCTCGCCGAATATGGTTTCCGCCTCCCGTCCTGCATCGACAACCGCCCCCTGCGTTTCGAAGAGTGGGACGCCATGCGCCCGCAGACCATCTGCGTCTCGGCCACCCCCGGCGGCTGGGAGATGAAGCAGACCGGCGGCGTTTTCGCCGAACAGGTGATCCGCCCCACCGGCCTCATCGATCCCCCGGTCATCATCCGCCCGGTGAAAACCCAGGTCGACGATCTCGTCGCCGAATGCAAGGAGGTGGCCCTCGCCGGTTATCGCACATTGGTCACCGTGTTGACCAAGCGCATGGCCGAGGACTTGACCGAATACATGCACGAGCAAGGTGTCCGCGTTCGCTACATGCACTCGGATATCGACACCCTGGAGCGCATCGAGATCATCCGCGACCTCCGCCTCGGCGCCTTCGATGTCCTCGTCGGCATCAACCTGCTGCGCGAAGGCCTCGACATCCCCGAATGCGCCCTGGTGGCCATTCTCGACGCCGACAAGGAAGGCTTCCTCCGCTCCGAAACCTCACTGATCCAGACCATCGGCCGCGCCGCCAGAAACGTCGACGGCAAGGTTATTCTGTACGCCGATCAAATCACCGGCTCGATGACCCGCGCCATCGCCGAAACCAACAGGCGCCGCGAAAAACAGGAAGCCTACAACCGCGAAAACGGCATCACCCCAACCTCGATCAAGCGCAACATCAACGACATCATGCATTCGATGTACGAGCGCGACCACGTCATGGTCGACGCCGGCGACGCTGGCCCATTGGTCGGCCACAACCTGCAAAAAGTCCTGGCCGACATGGAAAAACGCATGCGCGAAGCCGCCGCCAACCTCGAATTCGAAGAAGCCGCCAGACTGAGAGACGAAGTCAAACGCCTAAAAGCCGTCGAGTTGGCCGTGATGGAAGACCCCCTCTCCCGCGACCTTTCTTATCCCTCCTCGCGCAGCGGGGAGGGTGGCGCGCCAGCGCCGGGTGGGGAAAGCGCCATCCAACCCGCCACCGCCGCCTGGCCCAAACCCACCCAACGCAAAGCCGGCTCCAAAGCCGGCAAACCCGGCACCAGAGCCTGGCGCGGCCCGAAGCGCTAGCCATGGGAAAGACCAACCATACCGCTGCATCCCCTGAGCCGTCACCCCGGCGAAAGCCGGGCCCCACGTCTGCCGTCAAGCCCAAACTCAACCGCGCCTGGCACGAAGCCAACCGCATGCCCTTGAACCCGACGCTCGAACAACGCATCAAATGGCACCGCGCCCACGCCCAACACTGCGCCTGCCGCGCCATGCCACCAGCCATCGCCAAACTGATTGCCGAACGCTAACCCTCGCTTCATCCTTCTCCGCCCAAAGGGCGGGGAAGGTGGATCGCGCCGCAGGCGCGAGA
Organism: uncultured Alphaproteobacteria bacterium; assembly: GCA_963775095.1. Classification (GTDB taxonomy): domain Bacteria; phylum Pseudomonadota; class Alphaproteobacteria; order Rhizobiales; family Aestuariivirgaceae; genus Aestuariivirga. The sequence continues at coordinate 711,926 of CAVZHN010000014.1, read as the reverse complement.
CGGATGGGGCCCGCGATGCAAAGCATCGCGGCGGCGAGCCGCCCCAACTGTTCGCCCAGCGGTTTCTGCTATAAGCTCCCGATGACCAAACTCGAAAAAATCGAACAGCAAATCGCCACCCTCGACCCCGCCGACATCCGCAAACTGTCGGACTGGCTGGCCGAGTATCAAGCCGATCTTTGGGACCGCCAAATTGAAGCGGATGCGAAAGCGGGGAAGCTCGACAAGCTGGTGAACAGGCCCTTGCCGACCACAAAGCCGGTTTGACCAAGCCTCTCTGATGCATTTCGCATCGCCATCGTTCTGGAAGGCCTATCGGACATTGCCACCCAATGTGAGGGAGTTGGCCGATAAGCATTTCGAACTTCTGCAGCAGAATCCCCGCCATTGTCACTGCGCTTCAAACGCATGGGCAAGTATTGGTCTGTCCGCGCCGGAGGAAGCTATCGCGCCCTAGCCGTCGAAGCCTAGGATGGCCTCGTCTGGTTCTGGATCGGCGAACACGCCGAGTATGACCGGTTGATCGAATAAACCACTAACACCCAACCCGCCACCGCCATCGCCCCTGGCCCAAACCCAACCAGCGCAAAGCCGGCCAAAGCCGGGAAACCGGGCACCAGAGCCTGGCGCGGCCCGAAGCGTTAAGCCGTACTTCGTCCTTCTCACGGCGATAGCCGGGGGGAACGTGGCTGTGCGCCGCCTTCGGCGTATGACTGATGGGCCCGCGATGCAAAGCATCGCGGGGCGGTCTATCAGCGTGCGCCTATTTCCGCTATTGTTACCCCCATGACCAAGCTCGAAAAAATCGAACAGGACATCGCCACCCTCGCTCCGCCGACATGCGCAAAAAAGATTAACGGGCAATATCAAATCTCGTATTGGAAGAACTAAGGTACCGTGTCTATGAACTCATCGTGTTCGTTATGATTCGGAGTATTTGAGATCGTTGAATGTTGATGAACGATAGTGAATTGCATACGCTCGACAAGAAGCTACACTCAGAACTATTCCGAGCTGCTCCAAGGCCACCACTTCCTATTTGACTAAGAGATTGAGGATTCTGAACGTATTGATCTTCGTAGTCATGGGAAAATCGGGTCAGCCATTTTGCCGTACTGGTTTGCGCAATACTCGACGCTTATACAGTGTTGGTCGACAATTTTCGAGAAGCAGTTCGACGATTGCCCTGATCATGAAGTTTTGTTGATCAACCTGGTGAGCGCATGTTCGACAGAGCGCGTAGGCTCTGGGAAAAATATCAGAGGTTACGGCATTTCGGAGCATTCTTCTGGAAAAGTTGCGCCCAACGGCGTTAGCCAGAATGACAGCCCCGTGAGACCTTGCACTTGCGGGGTTTTTCTTAACTAAGGTATGAAGGAAGAGGCTATGACTTCAATTGCAAGGAGCGGTGGCAAGAGAAACGTTGTTCCGTCTTTGAGAAATTCTGCCTACAGAATGAACGCGTGTGCTACAGTTGATGTTCACATAACCGAAGGCAGTCATTTCCAGTGGACTGACACAGCGCCATGAGATTGTCACAAACATATGTGCTATTGCCGAAACCAGAATGCACCAAAGTCACAGCAGGAACTTGGCAAGTCTCGTATTTGTCATTCTATGACAAGCTGGCTACGCCATGGATATTCGTCAAACATCTAAGTTCAAGGCTGCAACGGTGCAGAACTAGTTTCAATGAGAATTGAAGTGATCGAGTGGTCCGCGCTCAACCTAGGATAAACTATTTTTCATTCATGTTGTTCTTCACGCCGCCCGCGGCTTGATCGCATCCAGCTTCTTCCCCAACTCCCGCCGCCGCATGCGCAAGTTCGTAGTCGGCCTGCAGCCCCAGAAAAATCCCTTCGCGAAATCCCGTAATAGCGCGCCAGCCGCAAATCCGTGTCAGCGGTTATCGCCCGCTTGCCAAGAACAATCTCGTTGATGCGGCGCGGCGGAACACCGATAGCGCGGGCCAGCGCGTTCTGCGAAAGCCCGGCGGGCTTGAGAAAATCCTCCAGCAGGATTTCTCCGGGCGTGGGGATCGGCAAGAAGCGCCGAAGCTCTAGTGGTAGTCGACGATTTCAACATCTTCCGCATTGTCCTTCACCCATTTGAAACATACACGCCATTGGCCGTTGATTCGGATCGACCATTGCCCCTTGCGATCCCCTATCAGGGATTCCAGCTGATTACCTGGCGGCATGCGCAGGTCCGTAACCGTCTTGGCCCTGCTCAGGTAGAGAAGCTTGCGCAAAGCCACTCGCTGAATATCCGGCGGCAACCGTCGGGACCTTTCTCCCCGCCAGATTTTCTCCGCTTCCCGGTCCGCAAAACTCCGGATCATGCCGCACCATATCGCATCGCGTCATATAACGCAAGACGTTACGCCAACCCTCGCCCCTCGCGGGCGAGGGAGCCGCGAAAGCGTCGGGGAGCGGGGCGTGGCCGCGTGCCTGGCCTCTCCCGGCGCTACGCGCCACCTTCTCCCGCGAGGGGAGAGGGTGGAATTGTTCTTGACATTTCTTTTCCTATGGCATATATTCCTTTTGCTCTCTCCTGAAGGGGTCCCGGTCATGACGGTGGTCAAGGATGGAGGGGGCGGCGGGCCCGCGCGCGGTGAAAGACGTTTTCACCGCCCCCGGGGGCTTCCGGCCTCTTCCGGGGACACTACGACCCCCGCGCCTCTGGCAGGCAGTTAGGCAGTCCCGATGGTTGGACAGAGCCGAAGCGGAGACCGGACAGCGCAGAAGACCCGCCGCGCGGGCGCTGAACCCAGCGCCATCCCGCTGGGCCATAGAGGTCCAGCATACCGCGCCGGGCAGCGCCCGCGCATCCCTTCCCTATGGCGGAAGGGAAAACCACCCCCGGGGAGCGGAATGTGCCGCTTCCACAAAGGATCACCCATGCCCGTTCCCCACCGGCCCGCCATCACATTGCCCCATAACCCGGCTCCATTGCTTCCGCCCTTCACCCACCCGCACAGCTATGCTAACCTTCCCAAGGGGATAACCAGGAGTTTTCAACTTATGACCAGTCATTCCGGCCGCCTGGGCCGTTGGGGGGCGCTGAGTTTCGCGGCCCTCTTGCTTGCTGCCTGCGATTTGACGAGCAAGAAAACCGATATCGGCACCACGCCGGATCCGGAAACCACCACGCCCGGCGTCATGTCGGCCACCGAAATTCGCGATATTCTCAGCGGCAAAAGCTGGAACTTCCAGGGTCCGAACAACAGTGGCACCACGCTCTACGCCGCCGACGGCACCTCGCTCGTCGAAGTCAATGGCAAAGGCACCACCCGCGGCACCTGGACCACCAAGGAAGGCCAGCTCTGCGAGAGCTTTGCGCCGGCGTCCTTCCTGCCCGATGGCGTGCCCTTGACCTGTTACCCGTTCTCAGGCTCGGGCGGCACCTACCAGGCCGGCAAAGCCACGTTCACTTTGGCTGGCTGACCCCGGAGTGACCTTTAAGTCACCGTGGATCACATCAGCCTGAACGCCCCGCCGCTGCCACAATCCCGCCAAGGCCAAGCGGCAAATGGCGGGTCAAATCAGCAGAATTGGAAGGGGAACATGATCCACGGCCTCAACCGCCGCACCTTGCTCTTGGCCGGCATGGCAACGCTTGCCGCGGCCCCGCGGGCCATGGCCCAGAGCGATCTTTACGGCGACGAGCTGGAATACGATCCGCTGCTGCTGCCGCCCCCCGAATCACCCGTCGACTATCCCGTTGAACCCGCCGACATTTCGATAATCCCCGAGAAGTACCAGCGCCAGGTCGTGGCCTACCGCGGCCAGCAGCAACCGGGCACCGTCATTGTCCGCCCCCACAAACGCGTGCTGTTGTTTGTGCTGCCCGAAGGCCAGGCCATCCGCTATGGCGTCGGCGTTGGCCGCGAGGGCTTCGGCTGGTCGGGCGAGGCGGAAGTGCGCATGAAGCGCCGCTGGCCGCGCTGGGTGCCACCCAGGGAAATGGTCAAGCGCGACAAGAACGCCCGCAAATGGGCCAACGGCCAGCCCGGCGGTCCAGATAACCCGCTCGGCGCCCGCGCCCTCTACCTGTTTTCGCAAACCCTCTACGCCGGCTTTTCCGACAGCGGCTACCGCATTCACGGCACCAATGCGCCTGAAACCATCGGCAAGGCCATGTCATCGGGCTGCATCCGCATGCTGAACCAGGATATCGCCGAACTCTTCGAGCAAGTGCCCCTCGGCACCCGCGTGGTGGTGAAACAGACCCGCGACGAAACCGATCCGGACGATGCCTGATTGCCCGGCCTCACCACCATAGGCTTCGATGCCGATGACACCCTGTGGCAGAACGAGCGCTTCTTCCGCTTCACTGAAGCGCGCTTCACCGCCCTGCTGGCCGGCCATGGTGATGACCAGGCGATTTCAAAACGCCTCCTCGATGCCGAGCGCCGCAATCTCAAGCTTTACGGCTACGGCATCAAGGGCTTCACCCTGTCGATGATCGAAACCGCCCTGGAAGTGACCGATGGCACTGTGGCGCCAAAAGTGATTGCCGAAATCCTGGCCATGGGCCGGGACATGCTGTCCCACCCCATCGAACCCCTGCCCCACGTGCACGAGACCCTGGCCGATGTCTCCGGCGCCTTTCGCCTGGTGCTGATCACCAAGGGCGATCTCTTCGACCAGGAGCGCAAGCTGGCGCAATCGGGCCTTGGCGATTACTTCTCCGGCGTCGAAATTGTCAGCGAAAAAACCAGCAGCACCTATTCTCGGGTTTTCCAGCGCCACGGCGATGGCCCCGAGCGCGCCATGATGGTGGGTAATTCCCTGAAATCCGACGTCGTCCCCGCCATCGCCGCCGGCAGTTGGGGCGTGCATGTGCCCCATGAACTGACCTGGGAACTCGAACACGAGGAAGCTCCGGACGGCCAGGATCGCTACCGCCGCCTGCCGCATCTCGGTGAACTCACCGTGCTTCTCGGCCAAATCGCTTGAAGGAAAACCGCCGCCATGGCACATGCCCGGCCCACAACAGGACGATGACATTGAAACCGACTCACTTCGCCGCCGCCCTTGCCATTGCCGCCCTCCTCGCCGCCTGTGGCGATAATGTCAGCGGCGTGCGCTTCACCAAGGATGGCGGCGGACGCAGCGGGCAAGCCTCAGCCGCAAGCCATCCGAGCCCTGACGGCGGGAGAAATCCAGGCAGCGATTTCCGGCAAGACCTTCCAGTACACCCGCGACGATGGCAACGGCTTTATCACCTACAACGCCGACGGCACTTTCTCCTATGAGGATGATACCAAAGGCGGCGGCACCGGCACCTGGAGCGCCTCCGACGGCCAGTTCTGCGAAAAATTTGGCCAGGCGCCGCAGGTCTGCGGCGAATTCAAGACGACGGGCGATGCCTTCTTCGCCGCCAAGTCGCGGCTCGTGGAGATGAAGGTCTAGTCCCGCAGGAACGGATTGTTCAACCGTTCGTCGCCGATGCGGCTGGCGTTTCCGTGGCCGGGAAGGAAAACGACATCGTCACCCAACGGCAAAACTTTTTCGCGGATCGACTCCAGCAGCGTTTCATGATCCCCGCCGGGCAAATCGGTACGGCCGATCGATCCCTGGAACAACACATCGCCCATCAGCGCGAACCTGTTCGCGGCGTTGAAATAGATCACCGATCCCGGCGAGTGGCCAGGCGCCGTCACGATCTTGAAGGTGAGTCCGCCAACCGTAACCTCATCATGATCGTCGAGCCAGCGATCGGGCGCCACGGCTCGCGCCTCCAGCATGCCGAAGCGTGCCCCCGACTCCGGCAATGAATCGAGCAAAAACTTGTCAGCCTGGTGAGGGCCTTCGATCCTCACGCCAAGTGCCCCGCGCAACTCCTCTGCACCCCCGGCATGGTCGATATGCCCATGAGTAAGCAGTATCTTATCGACCGCCACGCCTGCCTGCTTGATGGCCTCCAGCAACTGCGCCACATCGCCACCGGGATCGACCACGGCTGCCTTGTTTGTCTCCTCGTCAATGACGATCGAGCAATTCTGTTGAAATGGCGTGACAGGGCACAGCAGGACTTTGAGTTTTGGCATGGCCGCGCTGCATAGCTGCTGATCACGGCATGCGCAACCATCGGCGCCTGCTTGCCGCAGTATCGGTCAACCGCTAAGGCCAGTGATCCAGGGAAGAAACACAAACATGCAAACGAATTCCCCGCAAGGCACTCAATGGGGCAACCTGGTCGCCGCCGTGGCGACGGTTGCCTGTTGCGACATTGCCACCGGACTTGTCCTGCAGCTGCTGCCGCTGCTCATGGAACGGCAAGGCATTCCGGCCTGGATAATCGGTGCCAATGCCGCCATGGGACCAATCGGCGTTCTGCTGGCCGGCCCGTTCATGCCGCAGATCATTGCCCGCTACGGCTCCAAGGCCGTGGCCACAACGGCTATTGTTGTAATCGTTGCCTGCCTCGCGAGTTTCAAGGTCCTGCCTTTCCTGTGGGCTTGGTTTCTAGTGCGCTTTGTCTTCGGGATCTTCGTAGGGTTGTTGTTTGTCATCAGCGAATCCTGGGTCCTGACGTTTGCCGGCGAAAAATCCCGTGGCCGCATTATGGGTTTCTACACGAGCGTTCTGGCGATGACCTTTGCGGTGGGGCCCCTGGTCCTGCCCATCACCGGAATAGATGGCTGGCTACCCTGGTCCATTGGCATAATTTGTGTCGCGATCAGTGCCGCGCCTCTGTTCATGGTCAACATCTCAAAAGTCGACTTCGCGCCGAAGAGTGGCGACACCTTCATGAGATTTGTGAAACGGGCACCGCTTCTGCTGCTCTGCGTCTTGGCGGTAACCCTGTTCGACAGCGTGTTCATATCTTTCTTTACGATCTTCGCCATGCGTTCCGGGCTGACGATGTCGACCGGCAGCACCATCCTCGGCGTGGCCATCATCTCCAATATCCTGCTCTTCACTCCGTTGGGCATGCTGGCAGATCGCTGGTCGCGCAACGGTGTGTTGATACTGACAGCCGCTGTCACCGTAGCACTTTGCCTCAGCCTGCCGTTCGTCGTGACAACATGGCTGGTGTGGCCGGTGACCATCCTGATTTCGGCGGCAGCCTTCGGTCCCTATATTATTGCGCTGGCAACCATGGGTGACCGCTTCAGCGGCGCCGATCTCATTGCTGGTTCGGCCGCCTTCACCACCATGTGGGGTGTCGGCGGGCTCATTGGCCCACCGATCGCCGGTGCCGCCATTGACGCCTTTGGCATCAACGCCATGCCTGTCACCGTTGCGGCCTTTCACGGTTTGCTGTTTCTGTTGACGGTCTTCGGCCGCGGCAAGCTGGTGCGCGACGCTGCACTTAGCTAGAGAATTTTTTCCGCTTGATTGCCGCAATTTCGGCCGCAACGGGTTTCAGCTTCTCTCTGGGACTCATACTCGTCACCATGGGTTCCCGCAGCGTGCCAGCCGCACAACTCTCATTGATTGCCCTGGTCGAGCCAACCCTTTCGCCACTCTGGGCCTGGCTCGTGGCACGCGAATTGCCGCCGGTCTGGACCTTTGCCGGGGGAGCCGTCATTCTGTAGGCCACCGTGATTCAAACCCTCTTTGCCGCAACTTCCGAGAGGCACAATGCCCGACGCCAAAACCGCGCCGCCTGAACTGGCAACAGTCCGCGATTTCCTGCGCTGGGCCGTATCGTCGTTTCGCAAAGCCCGGCTTTCGCATGGCCACGGCACCAGCACCGCTCTCGATGAAGCCGCCTTCCTTATCCTCGAGGGCCTCAGCCTACCGGTGGACGACATCAATCCCTGGCTCGACGCCAGCCTCACGGCTGTCGAGTGCCAGCGTTTGGCTCAACTTGTGAGGCAGCGCGTCGACACCCGGAAACCGGCGCCTTATTTGGTCAATCGCACCTACATTCATGGCTTGCCGTTCTATGTCGACGAGCGCGTCATCGTTCCCAGGTCTTACATTGGCGAACTGATGTTTTCGGGCCTGTTCGGGGGCCAGGGATTTCAGCTCATCCCCGATCCCGGTAGCGTCCAGTCAATACTCGACCTTTGCACGGGTTCCGGCTGCCTCGCCATCCTCGCCGCCAGCCAGTTCCCCAATGCTGATATCGATGCCGCCGACCTCTCCAACGACGCCCTTGCGGTTGCCGAAATCAACCTGCGTGAGCATGATTTGGTAAATCGTATCAGCTTGTTACAGGGGAATCTTTTCGAGCCGGTTGAACAACGCACCTATGATCTGATCATCACCAATCCGCCCTATGTGGCGGCTGAGGAAGTGGCAGCTTTCCCGCCCGAATACGCCCAGGAACCGGTGATCGCCCATCTCGGCGGAGATGACGGGCTGGATATCGTTCGCCGCATTCTCGAGGAGGCCGCTTCCCATCTCAATTCGGGCGGTGGCCTGCTCTGCGAGATTGGCACCGGCCGCGATATTCTTGAGCAGGACTATCCCAACCTGAATTTCTTCTGGCTAGATACCGCCGAAAGCGAAGGCGAGGTGTTCTGGCTCACCCGGGAGCAGCTTAACGCCTGAGGCCCGTTGCGGTAACCAGGTTGTCATAAATCTGCCGGGTCATGGCATGCATCTGCGGCATCAGCGGATAGCTCTCGCAAACGAGGCGCTGATAGGCACCTTCGCCCCGGTGCTTTTCGAGATTGGCAACGTACGAAGGCAAGGAATTCCAGCCTGCGACGGTCTGGGCCGAGAACTCGCAATGGAATTGCGTGCCAATTGCATGGTCGCCAATTGCCACCGACTGGATCGCTGCTGCTGGAGACGACGCCAGCACCTTGGCGCCCTGCGGCGCCCGTTTCACTTCGGCCATGTGCCACTGCATGACCTTGTGGCTGGCTTCCAGCCCGCTGAACAGCCGGTGCGATCTGCCGTCTTCAGTCAAAGCAACGTCGAAAACTCCGATTTCGTGAGTTTCTGCCGGTGCGACTTCGCCACCCAGCGCATTGCACAGCAACTGGTGGCCAAGGCAAACTCCGAAATACGGCTTGGCCCGGTCCCAAACCCACTCACGGATCGCCTGCTTTTCTGCTGCGATCCAGGGATAGAGATCTTCCTGCCACGTGTCCTGGGCACCGCCGAGTACAAACATGAAATCAAAATCCGCAAGACTGGGAATCCCCTGCCCCTCCCACAGCCGCACCGCATGCGGAATGATGCGGTCTTCGGCAAAGAAGTCGAGGAACCGGCCGGGGTGATCATGGTCCATATGCTGGAGAACAAGAGCGCGCTTCATGCCCGCCCCTATGGCATTTGCCGCACCCTTTGTCAGCAGGCACTGGGCCGCGGGCTGGCTTGCAGGCCTTGCAACCGTTCCACCAGGGTAGGTGCAAGTTGCCGTTTTACTTCTGGGCAGTCGTCGGCAATCTTTTTCCAGGTGGTATTGTTGACGAACATCTCGCAGCGCGACAGCTTGCCCAGGATGCAGGCAATGTCGCCCTCATGGTAGTCATGCCCATTCGCCTTGCACACGCAGTTCTTGCCGGCCATCGCCGGAACCACAAGCATTGCGCTGCAGCAAAACACCGCCGTCAATCCGATACTTCGAAGCCCTACCCCATGGTCCGGCCTTCTCCAATCTACGTCAAATCAGCTGCAACTCCACGGCCTGGGGCCCACGGCCCCGCTTGTCTGGCTGCACTTCAAAGCTGATCTTCAACCCTTCGCTAAGTTCCGGAATGCCAGATCGCTGCACGGCCGTAATGTGTACAAACACATCCTTACCGCCATCATCGGGCGAAATGAAACCATAACCCTTTGCTTGGTTGAAAAACTTCACGGTGCCACTTTGGCGCATAAAGCACTCGCTCCCTGTCCCAGTTGCAACCCGCAGGCAGGGATGGAGGCCCTGCCGCAAGCCAGGCAGAGCGGATTTCAACTCAATCCGGGCATACCCTTTTGGGGAGACGCCCTTCCGAATTCGAAAAAGCCATGCCTCTGCGCCCCTTTGCAACCGCAAACGGCGCAGTATCAAATATGCTTCAATTACGAGGCTTCGGCAAGGCCAGCAATTTTCTCCTCATCGGCGCTTGATTCTTGACGGGTTCAACGCCAAAATCCCCGAAAACATCCGAGGGGGGAAGTATGCGTATTCGGGCTGTTGCCATGTGTTTGCCCATTGCCGTGTGGGCATCATTCGCCCATGCCGGAACCATCGCCACCACGCGCTATGATTATTATGCAATCTCCGGAAAAACCCTGGTCGACATCTACGACTCGATGCTCCGGCGTGGCCCCCACGTCGATGGCGCCAAGGCCTACGCCTCGACATCCGCCACCTCCTCCCAGGAAGGCAAACTGGTTGGCAGAAACAACTGCCGCATTGAGGATTACCGGCTGAAGATCGATTTCGTGATCAGGCTGCCCAAAATCAAGGAGGAAACCAAGCTCTCCTCGGCCGAGCGCACGCGCTTCCAGCGCTTTTCCCAGTTCCTGAAAAAACACGAGGAAACCCATCGCTCGATATGGCTTGAATGCGCCGCCAAATTGGGAGCGAAAGTAGCAAAAATTTCCGCCAAGAGTTGCAATGAAGCCGAAACCCGATCGGAGAAACTGTGGGCCGAAATGCGCCGCAGCTGTAACCAGCGCCATCAGGCATTTGATGCCGCCGAACAGAAGCGGCTGCTTCAACACCCCTTCCTGCGCTATGTGATGACCAGGAAATCGAAGGACACGAGTGCCGCTGCCGCGCCCTGAGTAACCGGCATTCCGCCCGAGTGAGATAACTCTAGCCGGACTTTGTCCCTTTGAGAATGCGGCCAGCAATGGCATCGAGCTTCTTGAGAAGCTTGGGATCGCGCTTGTCTGGCGCTGTCATGATGGCCGTATCCAGCGCCCTGTCCGATCCATTGGCGCAAGCCGGGTGCTGGCGCGGAAAATCCCGGGCAATGCGCGTGACCAGGCGCTTGGCATTGCCGGAATTGGCCGTCAGAACCGCGATGACTTTCGTGACATCGACTTCGCCATGCTCTTCGTGCCAACTGTCGTAGTCAGTCACCATCGCCACGGTCGCGTAGCTGATTTCAGCCTCGCGGGCGAGCTTGGCCTCCGGCATGTTGGTCATGCCTATCACCGACGCATCCCAAGAACGATAAAGCCGCGACTCGGCGAGCGTTGAAAACTGCGGGCCCTCCATCACCACATACGTGCCATCACGCGCGTGCCTGATGCCTTCAGACTTCAGGGCCTTTTCGATTGTGTCCTGCAACGTTGATGAAACCGGGTGAGCGAACGGCACATGCCCAACACACCCTGTCCCGAAGAACGACTTCTCACGAGCGAAAGTGCGGTCGATGAACTGGTCGACAAGCACAAAGGTCCCAGGCGGCAACTCCTCCTTGAGTGAACCCACGGCTGAAAGCGAGATGAGATCGGTCACCCCCATGCGCTTCATCACATCGATGTTGGCGCGGTAGTTGATGGTCGTCGGCGAATAGACGTGGCCTCGTCCGTGGCGCGGCAGAAACACCACCGGCAGACCATCGATCTCCCCCGCGCGCACCTGATCGGATGGTGCTCCCCACGGCGACTTCACCGTCTTCCACCGCGCCTTGTCCATCTCGATGTCATAGACACCCGACCCGCCGATGATGCCGAGAACTGATTTGGTCATGGCAATGTCTCCCACCTGCATGATGCGCGTGGGTTGACATAGCCCTGTGGTCTAGCATATCTTGCAGGCGGCAATGATAAATCGGGCGCAGACTTCATGGGCACGTTTCTCAACAATGATGATGTGATCTGGTTCAAGAATGTGGATGCAGGACAGCGATACGATTGCCTGCTGCGGCAACTCCCGCAGGCACGCGCTAGATGAACCCGTGATCGAGGGCTATCGTGCGCCGATTGGGAGCGCATGGCCGACGGCAAGGACGGGCGCCCAACCTATGGCCTGCGGCCGGTTGGCAAGACCGTGGAATTCTGGAAGGCGATGAAAGCCAAACGAGGTTCTCACCTCGGCTTCCGGCATCGTTGATCCTCGCGACACCTATCTAGAGCCTGCAGAAAACATTGAGTGAATGGGACTCCGCGGAAGACGAAAAAGCCTTCAATGATCTGTGATCATTGGCAGGTCGCCGCCGTACCATTTCCCATTCATGGAACGGCCAGCCGTGAAGCGCAGGCCGCGCACTCGTCGTGTCCACCAGGGAATTCAATACAGCCAATGGCCATACGGTCATGGCAATGATCACTGCTGCAATGCTCGATCAGTGGCCCAGCGACTTCGCCCTGCTCAAACCGGAAGAGGCCGGTCTGAAGCACGATTGCTATGTGCGGCTGGAAGGTATTCACAGCTTGCCGAATAGCCTCATTCGTGCAAGGTGATCGGTGACCTCGCCGGATCGAAGACCGCGAAGCACTGACGACAAAGGCCCGGACGATTTTCATCCGGGCCTGACTTTCGTGCAATGGCACCGAGGCTCAGTGTTCCTTCGCCCACAGCTTCTTCTTCACCAGGTATAACAGCACCGACAGGATGGCGAGATACACCATCACCATGAAGCCAGTCTGCTTACGCTCTTCCATCTTGGGCTCTGCCGTCCAGGCGAGGAAGGCGGAAATGTCTTGCGCTTTCTGGTCAACTGTTGCCGGCGTGCCGTCGTCAAACGGATCGGCGTCATCGCTGAGTGGGGCCGGCATGCCAATCCAGTGACCCGCCGCGAAATACGGATTGTAACCCTTGCCTTCCGGCTGTTCGGCCTTCAACTCTTCCGGCACTTCTTCGTAGCCGGTCAGTACCGAGTAAACATACTCGGGGCCGCCGATGCCGTTGATGAGCTGGTTGAATGTGCCATACCAGCCGGCCCGCGACTTGGTGATCAATGAGAGGTCGGGGGGCGCTGCTCCCCCATTTGCTGCCGCTGCCGCGGCATCGTTCGGGAAGGGCGACGGCAGGCGATCAGAGGGAACACCGGGGCGCTCGAACATTTCGCCATCGGTGTTGGGGCCATCCTGCACGGCAAAGGTGGCGGCAAGTGCCTTCACCTGCTCGGCGCTGAATTCCGGCCCGCCGTGATCCGCGAGGTTGCGGAATGACACCAACCTCAGGGAATGGCACCCCGCGCAAGTGTCCTTGTAAACCTTGTAGCCCCGTTGCAGCTGGGCCCGGTCGAAATGACCGAAGGGTCCTTCAAATGAGAAGGCAATGTCCTTGGACGGCTTCTGACCTTCCGCCGCGCTGGCGCTTCCGGAGATTGCAGCCACCACCGTTCCGGCAATTGCGAGTGTCTTGAGCGTTTTCATATTCATTCCCCCAATCACTCGGCAGGCACGGCTGCGGGCTTCTTCTTGGCGAGTACCGCATCGGAAATCGACGGCGGCAAAGGTTTCGGACTCTCGAGGAGGCCGATGACCGGCAAAATCACCAGGAAGTGCAGGAAGTAATAGGCCGTGAGAATGCGCGACCAGATCACATAGGCCCCTTCCGCCGGCTTAGACCCGAGATAGCCGAGCGCCACGCACACGATCACGAAGATCCAGAAGAACTGCTTGAAGCGCGGACGGTAGGAACCGGACCGCACCCGCGACGTATCAAGCCACGGTAGCGCCAGCAGGATAAGGATCGACGCGAACATGGCAACGACGCCGCCAAGCTTGTCGGGGATCGCCCGCAGGATCGCGTAGAATGGCAAGTAATACCATTCCGGAACGATATGCGCTGGCGTCTGCAGCGGGTTGGCTTCCTGATAGTTGATGGCGTGGCCCAGATAGTTCGGCGCGAAGAACAAGAAGGCCGCGAACAGCAGCAAGAACACCGCGATCGCGAAAGTGTCCTTCATCGTGTAATAGGGGTGGAACGGCAAGGTGTCTTGGCCGCTCTTCACTTCCACGCCCGTCGGGTTGCCATTGCCGGTCACGTGCAGCGCCCAGATGTGCAGGCCGACCATGGCGGCGAGCACGAAGGGCAAGAGGTAATGCAGCGAGAAGAACCGGTTGAGCGTCGGGTTGTCGATGGCGAAGCCGCCCCACAGCCAGGTGGTGATCGAGTCGCCGAAGAACGGTATGGCCGAGAACAGGTTGGTGATGACCTTGGCGCCCCAGAAGCTCATCTGGCCCCACGGCAGCACATAACCCATGAAGGCCGTGGCCATCATGATGAGATAGATAATGACGCCGATCATCCAGAGAATCTCGCGCGGTGCCTTGTAGGAGCCGTAGTACATGCCGCGGAACATGTGGATGTAGACGGCGATGAAGAACATCGACGCGCCATTGGCGTGCATGTAGCGCAGCAGCCAGCCGTAGTTCACGTCGCGCATGATGTGCTCGACCGAGTCAAAGGCAAAGCTCACATGCGGCGTGTAGTGCATTGCCAGCACGATGCCGGTGATCAGCTGCACTACCAGCATGATGGCGAGGATGCCACCGAAGGTCCACCAGTAGTTCAGGTTCCTCGGCGTCGGGAAGTCCATCAACTGGCCCTGAACCATGTCCATGATGGGCAGCCGCGCATGGAACCACTTCATGAAGGCGTTCTTGGGCTGATAGGTCGAATGTCCGCTCATTGTTGTTGTCCTTCTCAGCCGATGCGGATCTTGGTGTCGGTCTCATAGCCATAGACCGGAACGGCAAGGTTTTCCGGTGCCGGACCTTTGCGGATGCGGCCAGCCGTATCGTAGTGCGAGCCATGGCACGGGCAGAACCAGCCGCCGGTCTTGGCCGAACCCTCGACCACCGCGAACTCGCCGTCATTGCCGATCGGCACACAGCCGAGATGGGTGCAGACCGCCATCATGACGAGGAAATTCTCCTTGCCGCCGACCACGCGGTTCTCGTCGGTGGCGGGTTCGCCGTCCTTGACATTGGCGTTGCGCGCCAGCGGATCCGGCAAGTCTTCCGGCTTGACCGCCTTTGCGGCCTCGATTTCCTTCGCCGTGCGGTGGCGGATGAACACCGGGTTGCCGCGCCATTTGATGGTGATGGCCTGCCCTTCGGCGATTGGAGCAAGATCAACATCAATCGAAGCCATCGCCAGCACCGAGGCGTCGGGGTTCATCTGATGAATGAATGGCCAGGCCGTCAGCGCAGCGCCAACGGCTCCCACGGCACCGGTGGCGATATACAAGAAATCGCGCCGGTTGACTTCCGCATGTTCGGCTGTGGACACGTCTTTTCCCTCTGTTTGGCGCCGGCCCCCGGGGTGGGGGCAAGTTCCCCCCGGCGCATAAATCCGCGCCGTTGTGACATTGGGCTGGCCGGTTGTCCAGCCATCAAGTGTCGCAGCAACCGAGAATTTTGACCGTCGCCCATCACAGGCTAGAAAGCTGGAATCATGATAGAAACAGCCCTCTTCCAGCCCGACATCGCGGCCAATGCCGCCACCATCATGCGCCTGGCCGCCTGCCTGGGGCTTAAGGTCAGAATCATCGAGCCGGCAGGCTTCACCTGGTCTGATTCTTCGCTGAAACGGGCCGGCATGGACTATCTGGCAAAGACCGAACTGATCCGCCACCGGTCATGGCAGGATTTTCGGGCAGCCACCTCGGGAAGGCGCCTTGTGCTGTTGACCACCCGTGCCACCCTTCCGTACACGGCCGTGACCTTCATGGCCGGCGACATGCTCTTGCTGGGGCGCGAAAGTGCCGGCGTTCCGCAGGAAGTCCACGCCACTGCCGACATCCGTGTGACCATCCCGATGTTGCCGGGCTTGCGTTCGCTCAATGTCGCCATGGCTTGCGCCATGGTCACCGGTGAAGCGCTACGGCAGCTCGGCGCCTTTCCGCCTATTTCACCAGCCGAAGCTGGGTAAGCGAAACGCCAATGTCGGCAAAGGCCGCCACCAACTCGCTCGCATCGTCGGCCACGAAACTCTTGGCCGGATCGCTGGCACAGTCACGCAGCATGGTTTCGGTAGCGGCATCATCAACGTCGAACAGAACAGTATAGACGACCGCTCCCGAGTCCTTGATCTTCTCGCACAAGGAAGTCGTGAGGCCGTTGGCGTAGCCGGGGCCCGCCCCATAACCGTAGTCCGCCGGATTGCCGAAGTAGCCGTCAGGACTCTGGGGTGCCACCGTATTGGCGCCATCCGTCATGAGCACCAACACTTTCTGCCCGCCCTTGACGGCGATCGAGGCCTGTGACTCCGCTGCCGTCAACGGCTCTTCAGGTGTCAGCATGTTCCAGCCCCAGATCAGACCGGATGGGATGTAAGTGTTGCCGGTAGTCCACATTGAATTGATGGTGGAAACCACATCGGCTTTGACTGCCGTCAGTTCGCGCATATCGACATTGCAGCGCCACCTGACACCCGGGTATTGCGGCGAATCCGGGTCGGAAATCGAATCGTGATAGTCCTGCGGCCGCGACTGTACGCAGCCATCGAACTCATAGGAGTAGTTCACGGTCGTACAGTCAGAGTATTCCGGAGGCCCCCAATGCGAACAAGTCTCGTTCGTGCACGAATAGGGCACGCCGTCGGAGTAGCATGTATCTGCAGTCGTGGAGCATCCCGATTTTTCAGGATAGGTGGTCGTGCACGATGGATAGCTGCCCACATCTGGCGGCGGCACGTTGAGCCAGGATTTTCCCGAATAGGCCATCCCCAGCTGCTGATAGTCCGCAAACGGAACCACACCCACTTTCACGGAGCTTGTTGTCATGATGCTGTTGACGAGGTTTTTTGCCGCGGTCTTCAGCGTCCCAATCTTGTCGTCCTCGCTCATCGAATAGGTTGTATCGAGCGCCAGAACCAGCTCAAGCGGCCCGCTGGACCCCCGGGCAACTTCCGAATTGGCGCCAATGTCGACCGTGTTGATACCCGCCAAAGAAAGAAAAGTGGTTTTGACTTTGCCCTGCAGGGTGACGCTGAACTTGCCGTTCACCGGGTCGTTAACCAAGTCCTCGACGTCCAGCGTCTCAACCACGGTCGATGCACCGTTTGCGTCCAGATACTGTGAGGCAATCTCGATGATTTCCGCATCAGTGGTCTTGGTGGAGGCGCCGCCAGCCAATGCCGCTGCGTCGGCTGCGGCCTGCAAGACGGATTCTGCATTGTTGACGCGGATCATGTCGACGGCCGCTCCAGTGCCAAGCAGGATGGGCACGACCGCGATGGCGAACGTCGTCGCCACATTGCCCGAGGCACTGCGCAACAACCGCTTCAATACGTCCATGGGCGAACTCCTGGCACTAGATGTAAAGGGGGCCGATACAATTTCTGAGTGAAGAAGGTCGCACAGATACTTTAACAAAAAACTTCGGAGATTGCGTCGATTTGACCGCCGGGCTGTAACCTTTCATAAGCTTTTTGACGCCTGAAACCCGAGCCCGCCAGCCCGGCATCTTCGAGGAAAACGTGCTGAACTTTCACAAGGAAACCGCCCGGGTCTGGTTCGAAAACCTGCGGGATAAGACTTGCGTTGCCCTTGCGGATCTTGAAGCGGAAAGCCGGAGTGCAGGAGACGCCGGGAAATTCGAGATAAAGCCCTGGTCGCGCCCGGAAGGCGGCGGCGGCGTCATGTCGATGCTCCGCGGTAGGGTTTTCGAAAAGGCAGGCGTCCACACCTCCACCGTCCACGGCGAGTTCAGCCCGGAATATCGCAAGCAGATACCCGGTGCCGAGGATGACCCGCGCTTCTGGGCTTCCGGAATTTCGCTGATCATTCACCCATGGAACCCCCATGTGCCGGCGGTCCACATGAACACGCGCTTTATCGTGACCACCACATCATGGTTCGGCGGCGGCGCCGACTTGACGCCGGTGCTGAACCGGCGGCGGAACCAAGACGACCCCGACAGCATTGACTTCCATGCCGCCATGAAGCGGGCCTGCGACGCCAACCCCGTGGCCGACTACCAGAAACTGAAGAAATGGTGCGACGAATACTTCTTCCTGCCGCATCGCAACGAGATGCGCGGCATCGGCGGCATCTTCTACGATCACCACAACTCAGGAGACTGGGACGCCGACTTCGCCTTCACCCAGACCGTTGGCCTGGCTTTCCTCGACGTCTACCAAAAGCTCGTCCGGCGCAATATGAACACCCCATGGACCACAGCCGATCGCGACGAGCAACTGATCAGGCGCGGCCGCTATGTGGAATTCAATCTGCTCTACGATCGCGGCACCCTGTTTGGCCTGAAAACCGGGGGCAACGTCGATGCGATCTTGTCCTCCATGCCGCCTGCCGTTAAGTGGCCTTGAGGGAGATATCCGATGGACCTGCGCAACGGCTTCGACATCAAACGCTACATCCGCACCATTCCCGATTATCCCAAGCCGGGAATCATGTTTCGCGACATCACCACTTTGCTTTCCGACCTTCACGGCTTTCGCGCCGCGGTTGACGAACTGGCCTGGCCATTCCTGAAAGGCGAGATCGACTACGTTGCGGGCATTGAGGCGCGTGGCTTTATTCTAGGCGGCGCCGTGGCCCACACCCTGGGGCGCGGCTTCATTCCCATCCGCAAGAAGGGCAAGCTGCCATCACGCGTGATCGGTCAGGAGTACCAGTTGGAATACGGCGTCGATACCATCGAAATTCACGCCGATGCCATCCGTGAAGGCGACCGTATCCTGCTCATCGACGACCTGATCGCCACCGGCGGCACGGCGGGCGCTGCAATTGATCTGATCCGCAAGTCGGGCGGCGAGGTGGTCGCAGCGGCGTTTGTTATCGACTTGCCGGAACTGGGCGGGGCTGCAAGACTGAAGGCCAAGGGTGTGAAGATCCACACGCTGGTAGGGTTCGAAGGGCACTGAAAACCGGCGCGGCGGAGGGAAAGCATGAATCGCAGAACGGCACGGCACGAAGCGCGGACGATCACCGCCGAAAAAGCCGCAGGCCTTGTGAAATCGGGCATGTGGCTCGATTATGGAACATCGCTTTGCCAGCCCGATGTCTTCGACAAGGCACTGGCGCTGCGCGCCGCTGAACTTGCCAATGTCAAAATTCGATCCTGCCTGTCGGTGCGGCCCCGCGCCGTGCTCGAAGCCGATCCCGATGGCAATCACTTCTTCTGGTTCAGCCTGCATTTCTCCGGCTACGACCGCCGGAAGCACGATGCCGGACGTTGCAGCTACATGCCACTAAACCTCGGCGAAATCCCCGACTACTATCGCCGGTTCATCGATCCCGTTGACATCGTCATTCTCAAGACCTGCCGCATGGACGCCAACGGTTACTTCAATTTCAGCGCCGCCAATCTCTGGCATCGCGCCATCATCGAACGCGCCAGGCTGGTAATCGTCGAAGTGACCGACGGCAACCCCTATGTCCTCGGCGAAGAAACCGGCGTGCATGTCAGCGAAGTTGACTACATCATTGAAGGCGACAACCAGCCGGCGGCGGAACTGCCCAACCCTCCAGCCACCGATGTCGACCGGGCGGTGGGCCGGCTGATCACCGCCGAGATTGACGATGGTGCCTGCCTGCAGATCGGCATTGGCGGAATGCCCAACGCCGTGTGCTCAGAGCTTCTCGCCAGCGGCGCCAGAGACCTCGGCGTTCACACCGAAATGCTGACCGATGGCATCATTGATCTCTATAAGTCAGGGAAGGTTACTGGCGGTCGTAAGGCCCTGTACCCCGGCAAGGTTGCCTACACTTTCGCGCTCGGTTCGAAGCGTCTTTACGATACGCTCGACCACAATGTCGATTTTACGTGTCTGCCGGTCGACTACACCAACCTGCCCCACAACATCATGCAGAACGACCGCACGGTTTCCATCAATAACACTACGCAGATCGACTTGCAGGGACAGGCCGCGTCCGAGTCCGATGGCCACCGCCATATCAGCGGAACCGGCGGGCAATTGCAATTCGTGCGTGGCGCCTATGCCTCGAAGGAGGGAAAGTCCTTCATCTGCCTTTCGTCAACCTACGACAAGAAAGGCGACCGCCGCAGCCGCATTGTACTCAACCTCACGCCCGGCAACATCGTCACCACGCCGCGCTCTGACGTGATGTATGTTGTCACCGAATACGGCATGGTCAACCTCAAGGGGAAGTCGGTCCCTGAGCGCGCCAAGGCGCTCATCTCGATCGCTCACCCGGATTTCCGCGAAGACCTCGAACGCCAGGCCTACGACCACCGCTTGATCCCGCGCGGCGTGTCGTTTTAGGTGCTTTGCCGTTTCGCTGCGAGCACCTTGCCATCAAACGAAAACACCAGTTCGCCATTCTGGTTGTAGCCCTCGTTGAGCGAATACAGCATGCCGAGATCGGGACGCGAGGCAAGGTAGCGTTTGCCAGAGACTGTCAAGCGATAGCTGATGGTGTCTCCTGGATAGACCGGCTTGACCCATTTGAGATTCTCAAATCCCGGTGACGGCCTGGTCGTGTAACAGGACTTGCCTTCGGCGCGGCGCTTGGCTTCCGCCACCTGGTTGGTGGCGACGAAACACTTCATCCACGCCGCCGCCGTGTGCCAGCCCGAAGCCGCGAGCTTGCCGAAGGGACCCCGCGCTGCCGCCGCATCGTCGAGGTGGAACGGTTGCGGATCAAATCGCCCGGCAAAATGCAGAACATTTTCACGCGTAAACTCATAGTGGCCAAGATCATGGATCGCGCCGATCTCGATATCCTCCAGCGGCAAACCCATCATGGCCGGCGCACCCGCATGAAATTGATGCCGGTCTGTTCCATCTTCATTTCGCCCGTGGCGTTGAACATCTCCCATCGGCATTCGAGGATGCCCATCTCGGGACGGGTATTGGACACACGGGCTTTGAGAACGGTCATCGTGCCGGTGAGCGTCTCACCCACCAGAACCGGCTTCAGCCATTTGACGTCCGACAGGCCAGGCGAACCCATGCCAGCCGAACGGTTGAGATAGCCGTCGCAGATCATCCGCATCATCATCGCACAACTGTGCCAACCCGACGCCGCAAGGCCACCAAGCACCGAGGCTTGCGCCGCTTCCTCATCGAGATGAAAGTCTTGCGGATCGAACTCCCGTGCATAGTCCAGCACCTCTTCGCGGGCGACCGGATAGGGTCCGAGTGGGAAAACCTGGCCCACGTGGAAGTCTTCGTAGTGCAGGGGCGCCGGCATCTAACGTAACATGAGCCGTGATTGACCCACTCCCGTATCTGTCATCCCGGCGAAAGCCGGGACCCAGGCCTTCCGCCATTCTGCCGTTCGCAAGCCTGGGTCCCGGCTTTCGCCGGGATGACGGCACAGGGTGGTTCGATCAAACATTGCTGTGCTCTACGTATTGAACCTGAAGTGCATCACGTCACCATCCTGCACCACGTAGTCCTTGCCTTCGAGACGGAACTTGCCGGCTTCGCGCGCACCCGCTTCGCCCTTGTTGGCAACATAGTCTTCGTAAGCGATGGTTTCGGCGCGGATGAAGCCCTTTTCGAAATCCGTGTGGATGACGCCTGCGGCGGCGGGGCCGCGCGTGCCCTTGGTGATGGTCCAGGCGCGGGCTTCCTTGGGGCCAACGGTGAAATAGGTGACGAGGTGCAGCAAGTCATAACCGGCGCGAATGACGCGGTTGAGTCCTGGCTCGGACAATCCCACGGCCTCGAGATAATCTTTCTGGTCGGCTTCCGGCAGTACGGCGATTTCGCTCTCGATCTTGGCCGAGACAACGCAGGCCACCGCCTCTTCTTCCTTGGCGCGCGCGAAAACCTTCTCGGAAAACGCGTTGCCCTTGTCGGCGGCGGCTTCCTCGACATTGCACACATAGAGTACGGGTTTTGAAGACAGCAGGCCAAGGCCACGGAACGCCTTCTCTTCATCCACCGTGCGTTCAACGAGCCGCGCGGGCTTTCCCTCGCGCAGCAGCACCAGTGCCCGGTTCATCAGCTCGGCCAGTTCCTTGGCTTCCTTGTCGCCGGTCTTGCCCCTCTTTTCGAGTGCCACCACGCGCTTCTCGAGTGAGTCCATGTCGGCCAGCATCAACTCGGTTTCGATGGTCTCGATATCGGCGATGGGATCGATCTTGCCTTCGACATGGGTTATGTCGCCATCCTCAAAACACCGCACCACATGGGCGATGGCATCAACTTCACGAATGTTGGCGAGAAACTGGTTGCCAAGCCCCTCGCCCTTCGAAGCACCACGGACCAGGCCGGCGATATCGACAAACGTCAATCGCGTCGGGATAATCTGGGCGGAGCCGCCGATGTCCGCCAACAGCTTGAGGCGCGGGTCGGGCACACCGACATCGCCGACATTGGGCTCGATTGTGCAGAACGGATAATTCGCCGCCTGCGCCGCCGCCGTTTGCGTGAGGGCGTTGAACAATGTCGACTTGCCGACATTCGGCAATCCGACGATGCCGCATTTGAAACCCATCAGTCTTCTTCCTTCTTCGGCGGTTTCGCCGGCGTTTCTTGTTTTGGCGGTTTCACCGCCGGGGGATTGAGTGCGAGATGCACCTTGTTCTGGAAGCTCGCCTCCTGGCCCTGAACCAGAAGCGGCGCATGTTCGGCGATCGCGTCGATCAGCGGAGCGAGCCATTCGCGGTCGGCCTTGGCGAAATCCGAGAGCACATGCGGATACACCATGTCGCGGTCACCCGGATGGCCTATCCCCAGCCGCACCCGCTGGAAGTGCGGACCCGCATGGGCAATCATTGAGCGAATGCCGTTATGCCCCGCCGCACCGCCGCCGAGTTTCACCCGCACTTTGCCGGGATCGAGGTCGAGTTCGTCGTAGAACACGATTACCCGCGACGGGTCGATATCGTAGAAGCGCATGGCCTCGCCAACGGCGCGGCCGCTGTCGTTCATGTAGGTCATCGGCTTCAGCGCCAGAACTTTCTCGCCGGCCATGGTGGCTTCGGCGCACTCGCCCTGGAAACGCCTGCGCCACGGCGAAAAGTGATGGCGGCGGACCATCTCGTCCACCGCCATGAAGCCGATATTATGCCGGTTTCCCGCATATTTGGGCCCCGGATTGCCGAGGCCCACGATGAGGTACATTTGGCCCTCCGGCGAAGAAGTTTACTTCTTCTTGGCCGCAGGTGCTGCGGCAGCCGGGGCCGCGCCCTTGGCGGGAGCGGCGGCTTTGGCGTCCTTGCCACCTGCAGCGGCGGGAGCCGCGGCACCGGCAGCCGGCGCCTTCTGGGCGGTAGCCGGAACTTCGGCGGCAACCGCTGCTTCCACCGGAACTTCCTCTTCCTTGCCCTTGGCGGCGACCGTGACGATGGTCGAATTGTCCCTGCTCACCGGCTTCACGTTTTCCGGCAGCTTCAGCTGTGACAGATGGATCGACTGGTGAATGTGCAACTCGGACACATCGACGGTGATCTCGTCGGGAATGAAATCCGCCGAGCAATAGAGTGCGACTTCATGCGACACGATGTTGAGAGCGCCGCCGGCCTTGAGGCCCGGGCATTTTTCCTGGCCGATGACACGCACCGGCACATCGACGGCGATGCGGGCATCCTTACCGAGGCGCAGGAAATCCACATGCACAATCAAATCGCGCACCGGCTCGAACTGCACGTCACGCGCAATAGCCCGCACCGTCTTGCCTTCGACGTCGAGATCGACAAGGGTGGACATGAAACGGCCAGTCATCACATGGGGAAGAACTTCGCCGTATTTCAGCGAAACCAGTTGCGGTTCCTTCTTGTCGCCATAGACGACACCAGGAACGAGGCCTTCACGGCGGACTGCGCGAGAGGCCCCCTTGCCTGCCCGGGCGCGCGACGCGGCCTTGAGCTGCACGATCTTGGACATGGTATTCTCCTGTTTGAGTAACCCGTGCCAGCCTTCCTCCAGGGGTGAACGACGCCGGAACGAGCGGACGCGCCTATAGCGGAAGCCAGCGGCCAGCGCAAGGTTCCGGAGAATGTCCTGTGATTTCTGGCCGTTAACTCATAGATGCCGCCCCCTTTTCGGCGCGCGAGAAAAATGGAGGGGATGTCCCCGCCAAGACTTCAAGCCAGCACGTGCGGTAGAGTGGGTGGTGGGTAGAGAGGCTCAAAGCCTGGCGCCCGATAGTCTGGGCCGTTTTACCAAGGGACGCAGCGATTTCCGCCGGAGGCAAGATCTTAGGTGCGGGAACTGTGCCCGCCCCGAGCCATTTAAGGCGCTTGGGTCCTAATGTCCGAGGGCCTTGCCCGAGACTCCCGGGAAGCGAGGGCGCTTTCATTCCCCCGTTCCGCAGGCGCTGCAGTCCAACCCGGTCATTGTGAGAAGCAGTGATCAATGTTCCCCTCCTTTCCGGGCTGGATGAGGGGTGTATAGTCCTATCGCTAGGAACGTGTCAAGGATTATTTTCAGGAAGCACAAGGGCTGGTTCAACGCGTATTGACTTAACTGGACAGCGGTGGGCTCGTCCCCGTCAGCTGCGTCAGGCCTGTATGAGATGGACATGACAAGCCCGGCCATGGCAAAATTGAAGCTGTAGGGCAAAGTGCGGGAGTCATGCAACAGACGGGCCTTACCTCGGCACTCTCGCCTTCTGTCCCTGTTCCAACAGCAGTTTCACCGCCTCCCTGTCGAACGACACGAAAGTCTCGCCGCCCAACCACTGGCCTTCATGGGCCATGATGCCATCGGCGAAATCGCCGCCCGCTCGGAACATGGCAAGCCCCGCCTCCACGGCGGGGCGGTTCACAGCCACGTTTTCGGCCGACACCAGCGCCTCGATGGCCCGCACGATATCGCCGTCGCCAAGCCTGGCACCGCGCTTGAGAATCCATACAAGTTCGCACAGGCAGGGTAGCGACACGGCAACAAGCACCGCATCCCTGAGCAGCTTTGCTGCCGCCCGTGCCTGGCGTTTGTCGTCCCACAGCACCGCGCAGGCGAGTACATTAGTATCAACGGCGACTTTCATGTGCCTTTGCCCAACCTTCGGCGGCAGCCTTGTTCATCTCTTCGATGGTGAGCACCACCTTCGACTTGCCGGCCAAGAGCCCAATGAACCCGTCAATCGTCCCCGTGGGCTTGGCGGATCTGATTTCCGCCCGCCCGTTAGGGAGGAGCTCGACGTTGATCTTCTCCCCTGGCACAACACCCAGATGCTTCAATACATTACCCCTCAACGTGACCTGGCCTTTGGATGTTAGGGTGAGTTGGGACATTATGTGGCTCCTCGATGTCAAGCACAATGTAAGGCATTTTTGCCTTACTTTCAAGCGCCCATCAGTCCGTCATGCCGCGATGCGCCGATGCGGCTTTAACATCAGGCCCGATAGACTCGCTCTCGCAGTGCTTTGGCGAGGTTGCTGATTCCGATGCCAAACGGTTCGGTGTCCGCCTTGTCGGGAAAGTCCCGCTTGATGAGAGCAGCAAGGTCATGCAGCACGTCCGGCGCTGCGCGCCCTGTTACCTCAAATGCCCGGCATGCGATGGGAGCCAGGGTTGCCAAAGTCTGATCCAGCAAAAGTCCAGCGCGGTCGAGTTTCGACCAGGCCAGAAACACCGGCGATGCCACATCGTCTTGCCCGAAGCCGCCGCTCTCCGATCCCGGCAGCAGCGTCGGCTGGGCCAGCATGCGCATCTCTTCCTCATAACCGACGATGGCCATGGGCAGCACGCCGAGATAACTGCGGCCATCGGCAAGCCCCAGGAATGGTGACAACAGCGAAACCGGCCCATCCTGCAGTTTGGCGGCGATCCGCCCGGCCAGCACCGCGAGGTTGGTATAGGCGGCGACAAGTCCATCCATCGCCGCGACGGCTTGAATGTTATGATAACCGCCGGTGCTGATGACCGGGTCCGACCCCTGCCGCTCATCCTCGGGGATGACCACTGGATTGTCGGTGACGGCAACCAGCGAGTGCCGGGCAATGTCTTCGGCGGCGGCAGCGGTGCGAAACGCTTCGCCCAGAACGCGCGGCAGAATGCGGATGCTGACCGGCGCCTGATAGGGCCGGCGGGCGCCGCCGTGACCGGGGCCCATCAGTGTACGGAGCAATGACAGTGCCTTGGCATCATGGGGATTGTTCCAGTAGCCCTCCAACTCGGCAGCGAAGTGGCCATGCGGCGCATTGAACGCCTCGGCCGCCAGGGCAAAAATTTCCGTGGCGATCGGCAACCTGCCGTTCGCCGCGAGGCTCTGGTCGGCGATCAGCGCCGCGGCACCCGGCGAACCGTTCACCAGTGAGAGCATGTCTTTCGGACCCATCTCGATATCTTCCGGCAACCTGCAAAACAGATGCGAAAGCGACATGATCTCGCCGGCCCCGCCTTGGCCGCGCGCCGGCACCATCGGCAAAGGCGAGCCATCCAGCATGGCCGCCACTTTCGCGGCAACGCCGGGGGAAATGGCGGCGTGGCCTTCAACGAAGTTGGCGAGCCGTGCAAACACCATGGCCCGTGTCACACGCTCCGGCAGAGGATCACCCCATGACGCGGCACGGTGAAAGGTCGGCGCCGCTGCATGCTTCTTCTGGGCCGCTGCATCGAGCCACTGTTTGGCGTGATGGCCGTAGCCGGTG
Organism: uncultured Alphaproteobacteria bacterium; assembly: GCA_963775095.1. Classification (GTDB taxonomy): domain Bacteria; phylum Pseudomonadota; class Alphaproteobacteria; order Rhizobiales; family Aestuariivirgaceae; genus Aestuariivirga. The sequence continues at coordinate 685,581 of CAVZHN010000014.1, read as the reverse complement.
TTGACGCCATAAATCGTGATGTCCGGCCGGGCCGCGAGTTCAATGAAATCGGCGCGGGCCTTGGTCATTCGCGCTTTCGCCACGTCGCCGATCACCACGCCTTCGCCGCCCCAGGCCACGCGCCTGCAGTTTTCCAGGGTGAAGTCCGATCGGCTGTTCAGCGTAATGGCCATGGGCTGCTCTTGCGTTGGCGTGAGGGGGGTGGAGCAGATGTTTCGCAGAATTCAACTGAAAGCACCACTCCGGCAATTGAAGATTGCCTGCCGGCCGTCGCGCCCTGCCGATGAACTCTTCAAGTCTTGCATCGCGCAGCCAGGTGGCTGACAATCTCAGGATGGGCAAATCGGCTCCCCCCAAGAGGAACGTCATCGTCATCGGCGCCACCGGAGCCGTCGGAACTTCGGTTCTTCAGCGGCTGCAAAACATGCCGGAAGTGGCGCGGGTGACGGCGCTGGTGCGCCGCCCGCTTGACGCAGCGAATACCAAGGTTACGTCCCATGTGGTGGACGTGCTCGATTCAGCGTCCTATGCGCGGTACTTGCAAGGCCATGACGCCGCGATCTGCACTCTGGGCGTGGGTCAGCCCAGCAAAGTGTCGCACGAAGAGTTCCGACGCATTGACCATGATGCGGTATTGGGTTTTGCCAAGGCATGCCACGCGGCGGGCATTGGCCATTTCGAACTGCTGGGATCGGTCGCCGCCGATGCCGCGTCGCGCTCGTTCTATTTGCGCAGCAAGGGCGAACTCCGCGAGGCAATCGCGGGCCTCGGATTTCCCCGCTTCAGCGCCTTCCAGCCCTCGATGCTGATCACCCGGACCAACCGTTATGGCCTCGGCCAAGGCGTGTTGCTGACCCTCTGGCCCCTGCTCTCGCCGCTGTTGATGGGTGGCCTCGCCAAGTATCGCGGCATCACTGTTGAGCGGCTCGGCACAGCCATGGCTGACAATCTGCTTACGCAAGAAATTGGCGCTGAGATTCTGCACTGGCGGGAAATCGTGACGCTGGCCAAGTCCTTGACCACCTGAGGCGGTTCCAGTGCAACCGCCGCCAACAAGTTCGAATCACAGGGCCGGGCATCAGGATTCCAGCACGCGGCGGCGTTCTTCGTACTCGTCCTTGTTGATCTCGCCCTTGGCGAACCGCTCCCTGAGAATATCGAGCGGCGCGCGCCCCGGAACGGCCGGGACTCCAAATGGATTTCCACCAGGCGCGCCACTCAGCCAGCGGACCAAAAGGACGATGAATGCGATCGTCGCAACCAGAGCGAGGATCATGAACAAGGGTCCGAAAAACATGCCGTAGCCTCCGTTGTCCCACCACATCATGTGATCGCTCCACATCTGATTGCCTCATCATCGGCATCGAACGCCGTCCAACATTGATAGGTATTGTGGCGCAACGACCGCCGCTCGCATTGATCCCTGTCAACCGCTCACGGCCTGTTGACCTTGATCAAGGCACGTTCCGTAACCCGGTGCTGTTGATAACTCCAACTGATAGCAGGAGGTCCAATCATGGAAAGTGAAAAGATCGAAACACAGGCACGGAACACCGCAACACCGAACCCGGCACCTGGCCGGACCTGGAGCGAAGAAATCGATGTGGCGGGCGAGGAACTGGTGGCCAGCGTGAAGCGCCTGGCGGCGGAAGGCAGGGTGAAACGCATCCGGCTGGTCGAGCCCGATGGCGACATCATACTTGAAATGCCTTTGACCATCGGCGCCATTGCCGGCGGTGCCGTGGTGCTGGCCGCACCGCTGCTCGCCGTCATCGGGGCGCTTGCCGCCTTCGTCACCAAGGTAAAACTGGAAGTGATCCGCGCTGACGCCGCCCCGCCAAAGATGCAGTGACGGCGATAGTTCTTCAACCGGTACCCTGTCCGGAACATCCAGGCGATAACGGCGAGGCAGGCTGCGAGAAAACCGGCCGTCGCCAATAGGCTCCAGCCGATGTTCACGTCAGCCACTTCGTTGAAGCTCCAGCGGAAGCCGGACACCAGATAAACCACCGGATTGAAGTGCGAGATGGTGAACCACGGCTCGGGCAGCACCTTGATGGAATAGAAGCTGCCGCCAAGAAACGTCAGCGGCGTGAGGATCAGCGTCGGGATGATCTGCAACTTTTCGAAACTGTCCGCCCACATGCCAATGATGAAGCCGAACAGGCTGAAGGTGACGGCGGTGAGAATGAGGAACGCCGCCATCCACAACGGATGTGCAATGTGCAGATCGACAAACAATGCCGACGTTGCCAGAATGACAAGGCCGATGAGCATCGACTTCGCCGCGGCAGCGCCCACGAAGCCCATGACCATCTCCATCGCCGAGATCGGAGCCGCAAGATATTCATAGATGGTGCCGGCAAAGCGCGGGAAGTAAATGGCGAACGACGCATTGCTGATCGACTGGGTGAGCAGCGACAGCATGATCAGCCCCGGCACGATGAACGCGCCGTAGCTGACACCTTCAATCTGCTGGATCGACGGGCCAATGGCGGCGCCAAACACCACGAAATACAGCGTCGTCGATATGACCGGTGACACCAGGCTTTGGCCGATGGTGCGGAAGAAGCGGTGCATCTCTGCCCTGAAGATGGCGGCGACGGCGGCGAAATTCATGATTTGACGAGCCCTATGAAGATATCCTCGAGCGAACTTTGCGCCGTGCGGAGATCGGAATAGACGAGTTTCGCCGCCGTCAGATCCTCGAACAGCTTCGACATGCCATCGCGCTGGTGGGCGTCGTAGGTGTAAGTCAGTTCCTTGCTGTCCGCCGACAGCACGAGATTGTAAGGTTTGAGCTTCTTCGGAATGGCCTTGAGCGGCTTGGTGAGCTGAAGCGTGAGCTGCTTCTGACCCAACTGATGCAGGAGCTTGGCGGTGTCCTCGACCAGGATCAGTTCGCCCTTGCGGATGATGCCGACCCGGTCGGCCATTTCCTCGGCTTCTTCGATGTAGTGCGTCGTGAGGATGATGGTGACGCCCGAGGCGCGCAAATCGCGCACTGCGTTCCACATGTCTTTCCTGAGTTCCACGTCAACGCCAGCCGAAGGTTCGTCGAGGAACAGGATTTGCGGCTCGTGGGCCAACGCCTTGGCAATCAGCAGGCGGCGCTTCATGCCGCCCGACAGCGTCATGATCTTCTGGTCCTTCTTGTCCCACAGCGACAGCAGTCGCAGAATCTTTTCAATGTAGGCGGGATCGGCCGGCTTGCCATAGAGCGCCCGGCTGAAGTTCACGGTATTGATGGTACTCTCGAAGATCGACAGGTGCAGTTCCTGCGGCACCAGCCCGATCAATGCTCGCGCCGCGCGGAAGTCCGTAACGTTGTCGTGTCCATCGACCATGACGCTGCCACTGGTCTTGGTGACAATGCCGCAGATGATGCTGATAAGCGTCGTCTTGCCCGCCCCATTGGGACCGAGCAGGGCCAGGATTTCACCCTTGCGGATATCAAGATTGACGTCTTTGAGCGCCTGGAACCCCGATTTGTAGGTTTTCGACAGGTTGCGGATGGAAATGATAGGTTGCATGGGGGCCATATAGGGCTGAACGCCGCCAACTTCAATTTGGATGCGGGTTGGCGCCCCGCCCCTACCGCCTCGGCCCGAAGATCACGTCTTCGCCTCCGCCGCCGGCGGCGCCATATCTCAATTCTGTCAAACGGCTGCTACTCAATCGGCGTGCTCATTAGAACGCTGCTGGCGTCAGGCCGGAACACGGCGACCCCACGCACTTTGACGGTAGCCCCCTTTGCCTTGATCCGGCATGCGAATCTGCCGTTCACAACAGCATTTGTGTACTCCATCTCGCAACTGTGCTTCGGCAACAGTGGCGCGATGCTACACGTATCGACCGAGAGCGCCTGCGCTACGCCCGCGCTGTTAAGGATCGCCCGCGCTGTGAATGTCACCGGATCGGCGCCCGCATTGAAGATGCTGCAGCTAACAATGGAGCCCAGGAAATTCCCGCTGCTGTCGCTAGGCCCGACGGGAGCGCTGGCAAGGGTCTTTGTCACGGCAATGCCTTGGTGCGGGAAAGCCAGCAGGCCAAGGCCGAGAAATGCGATCGCGATCTTCATTGAAGTTTCTCCGCCAAGCAGCCCCCTGCGGGTGGGACGTTAACAGAACTATTCCTCCAGCACCATGACCTCCGGCATGTCCGGCAGGGTGGTGGCGGATAGCACAATATCCGGCTTGAACACGCGGTTGACGCGGAAATGTTCGCCAATGCCCGACAGGAAGCGGTTAAGATTGGCGAGCGTGAAGAAGTGCATGGGCAGGACCACCTGGGCGCGCAACTCCTTCAGTACACCGATCATGTTGACCTGCGCCATGGTGTAGCCGCCGTCGACCGGCACCATGACGACGTCGAGCCTGCCGATCATCCCCTGGTGGGCGGGCGACAACTCGTGATGCAGATGGCCGAGATGGCCAATGCACAGGTCGCCGATCTCGAACACGAAGATCGAATTGCCGTCGGGCCTCGAGCCATATTCGCCGCCGCGAATGTCGGTTGTCACATTGCGGATGCGCACGTCGCCTACCACCACGTCGATGACGGCCGGGCTGCCGTCTTCGCTCCAGCCGCGCAGCACGTGTTGGATGCGGGGGTCGGGGTCGCTGGTGTAGTGCGAGGAATGTGCCCGGTTCATGGTGACGACATCGGGCACAATGCCGCCGGCATAACCGGAATAGTCGGTGGCGATGCGTATGCCGCCGGGACTTTCGATCAGGAAAGTGGAATGCCCGAGATACTCGATCCGCACTTCGCCCTCGACCAGCGCCGCCGGAACGATCACCGGACCAGTGTCATTTGAAGCGATCGCCAGGCACTCCGCCGCCAAGGCGCGGGCGGGCAGAGCCACGATCATCAGAAACGCCAGGAGACGAAGCAGCATCGCAAACCCCCATGCGAAAGATGCGATGAACCTACACCAGCGTGGCGGATTTGTGGAGGGCGAGCCATTGGCTGGGCGGCGAACCCTTGAGTCGCAGGAATTCGCGGTTGAAATTCGATTTGGTGTTGAAGCCGCTACTCAGCATCACTTCCGTGACATTGCGGCCTTCGAGCAATAGCCCGCAGGCATGGTCGATGCGCAAGGCGTTGACATAGCGCGATACGTTTTCGCCTGTCGCACGGTTGATGGCGGTGGACAATTGTTTGGCGGGCACCAGTAGGCGCCTCGACAACCGTTCCAGCGTGAGATCGGCATTGAGATAGAGCCGCTCACCCGCCATCAATGTATCCAGCCGGGCCATGATCTCGCCCGCGCGGACTTCATCGATAGGCGCGAGTGGTGGCGCCGGCGCTTCCTGCTCGTCTCCGGAAAGGCTTTGCGACATGATCAGCGCGCCAAACAGGCCGAGCGTCAACGCCGAGAACACACTGATGATGACGGGCCTCAGACCCTCATGGCCCGTGGCAATTGCGGCCACGATCATCACATCGCTGAGCGCCGAGACGATGAGGCCAGTGGCGATTCCGCCCCACACAAGCCCCGGCCCTTGACCCGCCTCAAGCCGCGTGAGCGGCAGGCCATCCGCACCCCCGCGCAAGGAAACCAGAATGGCGGCGCCATAGCCGAGGAAGGCAGCCGAGACGATGATGTCGAGCGCGTCGGTTGCCGCAAACAGCGCCATTGCGGCCAGCAGCGGAGCAGCGCCATGCAGAATGTCGCGCCGCCACTCCAGTTTTCGTACTGCCGTGGATTGAAAGGAGATCCAGGCAAGTGGCGGGATCGCCGCAGCCATGACCGCCTGCACTGGCTGCAACCAGGCGATTCCATAATACTGGGTCATTGACACGACAGCGCCCTGCGCAGCGGCCACCGCCAGCAGCACCAGGAACAGCCGCTGCACGCCGCCTCGCAGCAACGCGAAGACCAACAGCCCGGCCAGCATGAGCGAAGCGATGAGCGGAATGGGCAGAACCAGCATGCCCCGAGGCCTAGTGCGAAAACCGGTTCCAGTCGACCTAAAACCGGTTCGAGGACGCAAGCTGGACACCGTTTCGGCAAGGTTGCTGGTGTTGGCAAACCCATGAAAGGACACACCATGCGCAACATCCTCATCACCGCCCTGCTCTGCACGGCGTCAATTGTATCCTCCGCTACGGCGGCGGATTTTCCGGGCTATGAAAGGCTCGCCATAAACGCCCCGCACCGCGAAGCGCCGATTGCCGCTTCCGTGTGGTACCAAGCCGGCAAGACCACTTACAAGTCGGTGGTCGGTGACAATCCGGTGTTCAAGGGAACACCCGCCTATGTCGGACCGGCCATTGCAGACGGCAAATATCCGCTCGTCGTGCTCTCCCACGGGTCCGGCGGCAACATGGACAATATGGGCTGGCTGTCGTCAGCCCTGACCGGACAAGGCTTCATGGTGCTGGGCCTCAACCACCCCGGCAGCACATCAGGCGATTCATCGCCACGACGCTCCATCGACTTCGCCAGCCGCGCCGCCGATCTTCGCGCAACACTCGACAGTTTCCTCAAAGACCCGGTGTTCGGCCCCCATGTCGATATCGACAACATTTCAGTACTCGGCTTTTCGCTTGGCGGCGCCACCGCTTTGACGATCGCCGGGGCCCGCATGGACCGCGCCGCCTATCGCCAATACTGCGCAAAGCCTGGCGGCAAGGCGACGGATTGCGAGTTTTTCGCCAAAGGCGGCGTTGACCTGGCCGCCCTTCCCGAAAGCTGGGAAAGCGACATGATGGACAAACGCATTTCGGCCGCCATCGCCATCGACCCTGGCATGGCTTACGGCATGTCGGGCGAAAGCCTTTCCGCAATCAGTAAGCCTGTCTTGCTGATAAACCTCGGCAATGACGAGCGCTGGAAGGCGATTGATGTCGGGCCAAAGGGCCGCAACTTGTCTGGGATAATCCCCGATTCCGAGTACCAAGTGTTGGCGCCCGCTGGGCACTTTACATTCCTCGCGGAGTGCAAGCCGAGCGCGCAGCAATTGCTGATCGATGAAGGCGAAGACCCGATCTGCGACGACCCGGAAGGTACCGACCGCGCGCGCATTCACCGCCAGATTGTGGAGCGTGTGGTAGCGTTTCTGAAAGAGCATACCCGTTGAACAGGCTCCGGCGGTGTGCGGGCTGAATCAGCCCTCATCCGCCCTTCGGGCACCTTCTCCCATCCTTCGGACGGGAGAAGGCTTTAACAGGTCATGCGCCTTCTCCCGCGCTCTTGCGTGGGAGAAGGTGGCCGACAGGCCGGTTGAGGGCCCTTTCCGTTTGCACCACGCCACTTCATTCAAACAAACTCGACACGCTTTCTTCGCGCGAGGTGCGGCCGATGGCTTCGCCCAGCAGCGAGGCGATGGGGATCACCCGGATGTTGCGGGCGATCTTCACCGCTTCGGTCGGCTGGATCGAGTCGGTGATCACCAGGTTCTTGAGTTTCGACGACGTGATGCGGGCAACCGCCCCGCCTGACAGCACGCCGTGGGTGATATAGGCGGTGACGTCCTTGGCGCCCTGCGCCAGCAGGGCCTCGGCGGCGTTCACCAGCGTTCCACCCGAGTCGGCGATGTCGTCAATGAGGATGCTCGACTTGCCGCGGACATCGCCGATGATGTTCATGACTTCCGATTCACCCGCCCGCTCGCGGCGCTTGTCGACGATGGCGAGCGGCGTATCGAGGCGCTTGGCCAGCGCCCTCGCGCGCACCACGACGTCAATCTAAGCCGGGCTGCCGTCTTCGCTCCAGCCGCGCAGCACGTGTTGGATGCGGGGGTCGGGGATGGAGGTGTAGTGCGAGGAATGTGCCCGGTTCATGGTGACGACATCGGGCACGATGCCGCCGGCATAACCGGAATAGTCCGTGGCGATGCGAATGCCGCCGGGGCTTTCGATCAGAAATGTCGAATGCCCGAGATACTCGATCCGCACTTCACCCTCGGCCAGCGCCGCCGGAACGACAACCGGCCCGGTTTGGTTGGAAGCGACCGCCAGACACTCCGCCGCCATGGCGCGGGCGGGCAGAGCCACGATCATCAAGCACGCCAGGAGACGAAGCAGCATCGCAAACACCCATGCGAAAGATGCGATGAACCTACACCACCATGGCGGATTTGTGGAGTTCGGCGCTTAACTACCGCGGCGATTCCATGTGCAGCATCCATCAACATTAGACTGGCTACAGCGCGGCCGCACCCCGCCCCATCACTGGTTTTGATTGCCCAACTTTGTTACCGGCGCAGGAACGGGGATGGTAACGCCGCTGCCATTCGGGAAATAAACAATGCTCAGGCTGCGCGACTTGATGAACGCGCCCGAGCCAATTTCTTTGGCGAGGACGCTCACCGTATGGCTTCCGCCAGATACCGGCACCACCACAGTCATGGAACCAGTTTGAGCATTAAGCAATCAACGTCAGACGTTGAAACTTCAAAGCCCTGTTCATCCGCCCAGACTTGCTTTGTATCCACCTTCAAATTCAGGCTCGTTCTGCCGTTACCCAACAGCATTCGTCCTCCTCTATGTTTACGGAGGCTGAGATCAATAACACGCCCTTTGCGGGCACCCGGAATGTACGCGAAAGTATCGGAACATAGGTGTTGGAAGCGAAGTCGTCGATAAAGTTGGAAGTCGACTTACCGAAAGCCTTGGGGCCTGCGGCCGAAGCCGGCGTTGCCATCACCGCGAAGGTCATTGCTGCGAAAACAGCGCATTGTGAAACTCGGAATAAACTGGTCATGGATGCAGTGATTGTCACCTTAAACTCCTTTGCTGTTGCGAAGTCGAAAGAAGATGCCCACTCTACCGGCAAACTAACACGGCGCTCGTATTCTGCCAAGCTCCTGCGAAACTGTGATAGGACCAAAACTACTCAAACAAACTCGACACGCTTTCTTCGCGCGAGGTGCGGCCGATGGCTTCGCCCAGCAGCGAGGCGATGGGGATGACCCGGATGTTGCGGGCGATCTTCACCGCTTCGGTCGGCTGGATCGTGTCGGTGATCACCAGGTTCTTGAGCTTCGACGAGGTGATGCGGGCAACCGCCCCGCCCGACAGCACGCCGTGGGTGATATAGGCGGTGACATCCTTGGCGCCCTGCGCCAGCAGGGCCTCGGCGGCGTTCACCAGCGTTCCACCCGAAGTCGGCGATGTCGTCGATCAGGATGCTCGACTTGCCGCGCGACATCGCCGATGATGTTCATGACTTCCGATTCACCGGCCCGCTCGCGGCGCTTGTCGACGATGGCGAGCGGCGTATCGAGGCGCTTGGCCAGCGCCCTCGCGCGCACCACGCCGCCGACATCCGGCGATACCACTACCGTGTTCTGCATGTCGTAATGCGCCTTGATATCGCGCACGAAGACCGGGCCGGCAAACAGGTTGTCGGTCGGGATATCGAAGAACCCCTGGATTTGCCCGGCATGCAGATCGACGGTGAGCACCCGGTCGGCGCCTGCCCGGGTGATGAGGTTGGCGACGAGCTTCGCTGAAATCGGCGTGCGCGGACCAGGCTTGCGGTCCTGGCGGGCGTAACCGAAATACGGCAGCACCGCGGTGACCCGCTTGGCCGACGCCCGCTTCAGCGCATCGATGATGATGAGCAGTTCCATCAAGTGGTCGTTGGTCGGGAAGGACGTGGATTGCACAACGAACATGTCCTGCCCGCGCACGTTTTCCTGGATCTCGACGAACACTTCCATGTCGTTGAAACGCTTCACCACCGCCTTGACGATGGGCAGGTTGAGATAAGAGCAGATGCCTTCGGCCAGCGGACGGTTGCTGTTGCCCGCGACGATCTTCATCATGGTCCGGATCCCCTGCTCTCTCGCGTGTGGCGGGTCTATATCAACCGGGCAGCGGCAATGCAAACCCGCCTTTGACTTATCCACAGGGCCCATGAGCATCCTAAAAAACCAGCAACTGCATTCACATGAGCCATCAAACCAAGTCATGGCGCGGCGGTTGACTTCGGCCGCGAACCAGATCAGGTTTGGCCACGCGGGGGCGCGGATTTCGCTTTGATGATGGAGCCAGAGAAATGATCATTTCCAGCTTTGTAAGGACTTTGACGCTCACCCTCCTGACCGCTTCGCTGCTGTCATCCACGCCTGCGGCTGCCGCCTCTGAATCCGATCTCAAGACCTTTGTTGCCGCCAACGGCGGCGGCTGGGCGGCAACTTGGTCCGCCGATGGTAGTCAGATCATCGCCCTGCGCGGTGGCAAGACCACCTCCTCGTCAGCCAAGGCGGGTGATGTGGCGGCAAAATTCATCCGGGCCAATTCTGCCCTGCTCGGCCTGGCCAGGCCCAACCTCAAACTCGCATCCGAGCGCTCCAGCCTCAGCGGCACGCACTATACCTATGTGCAGGTGGCCAATGGCTTGCCGGTGTTTGAAGGCGCCATCGACATCCATGTAAATGCCAAGGGCCAGGTGTTTCTGGTCACCAGCAATGCCGTGACCGATGCCGACGCCGCAACACTGAATGTCGCCGCCGGAATTTCGCCATCTGAAGCCGTAACCAAGGCAGAGGAAAAGGGCTCTGGTGTCTATGACAAAACCGGCGCCAACGAGTTGCCATTGCCCGCCGCCGCAACGCCGGTTCTCGGCCTGTTGCGCCTCAAGTCCGGAGCGCGGCTTGTCTACGCCGTAAAGGCCGGACCGATCACCCACTATGTCGACGCCGCCACCGGCGCCATTGTGCTGACCCGTAGCGCCGTGCAGAGCGCCACCGGCCGCGGCAAGGTGTTTATCCCGAACCCCACCCATACGTTGGACAACGGCTCTCTGACCGACCAGAACAATGCCAATTACCCAGCCCTTGGCAGCGCCTATTTCATCCGCGACCTCAAGGGCATCAAGAAGAAGAACGGCCGGTTCTATTTGCGCGGGCCCCATGTGAAAACCACGAACCACAGCGTGGCGCTTCTCGATGAATGCGCCTTCTGGCAATCTGTTTGTCGGCCTGCCGCCGAAATCCAGGGCGAACAAGCGCTTCAAGTACAATCGGTCGCAATCGAACTTCGAACACACGATGGTCTACTACACCATCGACACCACCCAGCGGCACATCAAGAGCCTTGGCTTCACCAACATGCTCAATACGCCGGTGCGCATTGATGCCCATGCCCTCACTATCGATAATTCATTCTATTGTGGCTCACCGGTAGGTGCAGGCTACATTGCATTCGGCGACGGCGGCGTTGATGATGCCGAGGACGCCGACATCGTGCTGCATGAATATGGCCATGCCCTGCAGGACGCCGCATCTAACGGGAAGTATGCGTTCGACAGCGAAGCCGGCGCCATGGGCGAGGGCTTCGGCGACTATTGGACCTATTCGCCGGACACCACCCCGGCGGTCTGGGCCAATTGCTTCGGCGATTTCGACTCGGAAGGAACGTGCTGGCGGCGGCTTGACGAAGGCATCGTCTATCCCGGCGGTTATGTTAGCGAAGTCCATCTCGATGGCCGCATCTGGTCGCAAGGATTGCGCGATCTGCACACGGCCGTGGGCCGCACCACCGCCGACAAGCTGATCCTCGACAGCCACACCCTGGTGCCCAACAACCCCACGTTTGCCGAAGGCCTGATTGCCATCCTCGACGCCGACACCGCCCTGTTCAGCAGCGCCAACACCACGGCAATCTGCAATGCCTTCGGACCACGCGGCATCGTCGCGGGTGTCTGCGCACCTCCGTGATAAGGCCTAACGGTACCGCTTGATCAGATCGAAAATACCGGTGGCCGCGGCTTCCGCCACCATCAGCGCCGCGTCAAAACCAAGACAGAATAATTCACGCCACTGTCTGTCGTATAACCGGCAACCAGGCGATTGGGTTTGCCGTTGGCATCCCTCGAACTCGCCTCGACTGCAAAGATTGCTGGATAGTTTGTGGGGCCGCTGACGTCCAGGAAGTTGCCCGTGCCGCGGCATGTACTGCCAGACAGTGTGGAAATGGTGAACTTGTTGGTGGTAAAGTAGAATGCACCGTTGGTGATGGAGGTCGCTAGCGAAGTGCCACCAGCATCTAAGGTCCACAGCCCGTTTAGGCTCGCCTTCGAACAGGCGGCTTGGGCGGAGGTTGCCGTCAGGCCAGCGAAGGCCAATATCGCAAAAATCCGTTTCATCGGTTTTCTCCAGTTATCCCCATGGGGGAAATTCAAGTTATAATGCAAGACGTATGCTGCGCCGGTTGGTCTTGAGCGAACCAGCAAACATGATCCAAGCTGTCATCGCCAATCGCTCCGGCACTTGACGTCGTCACTTTCTGACCAGTTGCTGTGTTACCGTAATCGGACCCGAGAAGATCGAAATCGTCAGCATGTTCGGTTTTGCCGTGGAAGTCGACTTGACGCTCTCGCTCGTCACAAGTATCGGCAGGACCGATGGGGCGGTACCAAACGTTCCAGCGCCCTTGCAGTTGCTGCCGAATGTAGAGATCGTATAGGGCGTGCCACTCACCGTGAATGCGCCGCCGGAAATGGTAACAGCCGGGCCGCTGCTACCACTGTCGGATAGATAACCCAGTTCCGCTGAGTGCCGCTTTCGAGCACTTCGCTTCGGCAGCCGTTGCCAAAGCCAGAAAGAGTGATGCACCGAGTAAGAGCTGTTTCATGTTGAACTCCATGTGTTTGTGTTCCTGCGCGTTGCCGGCAAAGCTACCGCCGTCAGCAGGAAAGTTGTTTTGGCTGGCCGCGGCCTGCGTGTCGGCCATTGCGCCCGGCATATTGCGTCTATCAAAGCCGCGTCATGTTCACGATGAACTCCTGCGGCCCGACATTGAAGCGGACCACGACCAGGTTTGGCTTCACTGAAGTCGCGGATTCACAAGCTCACTTGTGACAGTCGCTGGTACTGCGACAAACGAACTGCCTAAATACAAGTTAAGTGTGGCAGTGCCCTTCAGGAACTGTTGATGTATTGAACTTGACAAAAGCGCGAACGGAGTGTACACGAAGTGCCGCCCGATCGTCGCAACAATTCCAATCGGCCCCTGACCGGCAACCCAGTCCCTTTCAGGCCGTTCTTCGACAAACCGCTTCCGCGGTTTGCGTCGCAGCGGCAAGTGCTCGACTGCTAACAAGACCTTCATCGTTTCTCCATGAATGCCCCACTATAAGTGCGCTGCGTCTCGTCACCGCACAATTCAAGATCGAGCGTTAACGGTACCGCTTGATCAGATCGAAAATACCGGTGGCCGCGGCTTCGGCCACCATGACGGCGGCATCGCCGAAACCCTTGTCGAGCGAACCGGCAGGCACCGCGTTGTTCTGCTTGATGTCGCCGAGTGTCTTGCCTTCCGGATGCTTCACCACCCAATTGACTTTCACCTGCTGATTGCCGCCCTTGGCATCGGCCAGCACCACGTTGCCGGCCACCGTTAGCGCATCGGCGCGCGGCGCCTTCAGCACTGGCCAACCGGCCTTGGCCAAGGTCTCGCGCATGGCGCGCGTCAACTCGGCATTGCCATTGCCCGGCGCGCCCTTCACCGGCAGAACCGCCACGGCACGGATGACCGTGGCATTTTCGGCGGGCTTCTTTTTCGGCTTTTGCGGTTCTGCCGCCGCAACCTGCTGTTCTGGTTCCGCCGCCTCTTGGGTTTTCTCGGACTGCATAGAACCGGACGCCGGAACGCCTGCAACGGTGGTGGGATCCACGGCGCCCGGACCGTCGAGAGTTTCGAAGTCAATCTCCTTCGAGGCATTGGCTCCAGCCAGCGCGTAAGTTTCGCCCGGTGGACGGATCAGCGAGGAAACCCGCGTCGCATAGCCCATGGCCGCAAGCTTGGTGGCGATGTGGACGGCGAGCTTATCGGCGATTCGCTGCAGCGTATCGGCGCCAACGCCTTCCCAGCCGTTGGCACCGGGCGCACTTTCCTCGCCGCTCGCCTGATCGACCGCCACCCGCTTTTCGTTGCGCAGTATTGACTGGAATGTGATTCGCGAACCGCCGCCGTCGGCCACCGCATCGAACACCAGCTCGATGCCGAAATTGCCACCGACGAGATCGCCTTCGACAATGCCGATATCGCGCTGACCGGCCGATACCGCGAACACCGTTTTGAAATCGGCGCCGATAGCAGGCGGAATGCCGCGCATCGCGTGGAGCGCAATGGCGGGCGGCGTCTTGCCCTTGGCCGCCGAGTCGCCCGGACCGTCTTTTTCAAACGGGTCTCCGCCCGATCCGGCACAGGCCGCCAGCACCAGGCCAAGCAGCAGCATGAGCGCCAATCGCAGCCCATGCATTCCTTCTGCCACCCTGCTGCCGGTCATTGCCCCTTGCCTAGCGAACGATCATGTCGAGCGGCGCCCTCGACACAGGCTCCGCGCGTTTTTCCCCTATCACATAGGTGCGGCCGAGGCAAAACGCATTGCCGCTGCCCGAATCCATCACAATCATGTGCGCGAAGAACACCATGCCGGCCTTGATCACCGCCGGATTGTCCTTGTAGAACATCGGGCTGTCCATCCAGCTTGGGGTAAACTTGGCGCCCAGCGAATAGCCGCAGGCATTGAGGCGATGCTCCGCCATGCCGTGCCGGTCCATCACCCGGGCGTGGGCATCGAACACCTCGCCCGCCGTGTGGCCGGGCCGCAACATCGTTTCGACCTCGGCCAGCGCCTCGCGCGCCGCCTCATCCATGGCAAGGTGATGCTTGCTCGGCTTGCCGATGATCACCGTGCGCATGAAGGCGGCGTGATAGTGGCGATAAACACCCGCCCACTCCAGCGTCAGCTGATCGCGCTTTGCGAGTTTCCGCCGCCCCGACTTGTAGCGGCACAGCAGCGCATCCCGCCCTGAACCGATGATGAACTCATTGGCCGGATAATCGCCGCCGCCGGCGAACACAGCACCCTGCTGTGCTGCAAGAATATCGCCTTCATCGGCCCCCGCCTTGGTCTTGCGCACCGCGGCCTTCAGCGCCGCATCGCCAAGCGCCCCGGCCTTGCGCACGTAGCGCAGTTCTGCAGGCGACTTCACCAGGCGGATGTCATTCACCAGTGCGTTGGCTTCGCTGAGTTTGCAGAACCCCGAAAGTGCCGCGTCCACGGCCTTGCCGTTGTAGTGTGTGAGGCCATAGGCCTGGGTCTCGATGCCCAGCCGCTTGCCGCGGCAACCGAGGCTTTCCAGCATGTCCTTGAGTTGCGAGGCGGGCGTGGCCCCGGCCCGGTCGACCCAGATGCGGATGTCCTCGATGATCGACGTGTGCTGCGCCTGGCGGAGGTCGGCCGAGCGCGTGAGCAGCGCCAGCCTGCCATCGCCGCCGAGATAGAGGCACTGGAAAAAGCAGAAGCCGAAGGTGTCATAGCCCGTGAGATAATACATGCTCTCCTGCTGGAACATGAGCAGGCCATCAAGCCCCTGCGCCGCCATGGCTTTGCAGGCCTTGGCGATGCGCTCGGCATATTCGGAACGGGCAAAATGCAGGGCCATGAGAACTACCTCAATACAATTGCAGAGATCTGCCGGCCATAATCCCTTTCAGACCGGTGCGTGGTGCGGCGGTAGCTGAAGAACCGTCCCTCATCGCCGAAAGTGCAAAGACCCAAATTGACAACTTGGCCTGCGCCCTCACGCCGCAAGCGGTCTTCGAGATAGGCCGGAAGATCGAACATCGCGTGTCGGGGCCTGGGCGATGGCGTGAAATATCTGCTGTGGGCCTTGTCCTGGTCGGTGAAACGCTCGGCAAACTCGGGACCAACTTCGTAGGCCGCCTGGGAAATCATCGGGCCAATAACTGCTGTGATCGCTCGTGCGCCTGCGCACCAAGTTTTTCCATTGCCACGAGCGTCGCTTCGGTGATGCCGGTCAGCGCGCCCTTCCATCCGGCATGGGCGGCGCCGATGACTCCGGCCTGCGGGTCGGCGAACAGCAAGGGGCCGCAGTCGGCGGTCAGAATGCCGATGGCCAGGCCGGGCGTTGCCGTGACCAGCGCATCGACCCTGGGGCGATCCGCCGTGTCCCATGGTTGTTGAACATGCAGGGCCTCGGCCGAGTGCACCTGGTAGGCGCTCAGCAGTGATGGTTCGCCGACCCCCAGCGCTGCGGCGACGGTGGCGCGGTTGCGGCGCACGATGTCCTTGTCGTCACCCGAGCCGAGGCCGCAGTTGAGTGAACTGAACAGCCCAGCCGAATGCCCGCCTTCGCGCGTGAAAAAACCGTGAGCGATGTTTGCCGACGCCAGCGTTTGCGATGTGATCATGACCGGCCGAATGGATAAGGTGTCGAAAGCCCCGGTGCGTGCGCCGCCAGCACCTTGAACAGGTTACCCATCTGGTCATGATCCGCAAGCCGTGATTTGGCGCGGCCGAGCTTGGCTTGCGTCTCGGCGTCAACCTTGGCCGCCAGCTGAGTGAAGCGCTGCTCGAGCCCCATGGCGCGCAGGAAATCGCCTTGCGGGCCAGCCCCCGCCACCTTGCCGCCGCCCGCCACGATGGCCTTGGCCAGCGCCTCGAAATCCACATGCGACGTGAGATCGCTTTCGCCGGGTTGATCGGTGACCGGCACATGCCGGTGCTGGCGCATGGCTTGCAGCGTATCGCCATGGCTGGTTTGCAAATGGCCATAGTCGATGATCAAGGCATAGCCCTGCTCCACCGCCAGCCGCTGGCCGATACCTGCCGCAATCTCGCTGCGGAATTCCGCCCACTCAATGACATTGCCATCAATGCCGTGGCTCTCCTGGCCCGCGAGATCGGGTGCATCAGCAAGGCCCAGTTGCAATCCTGCCTCGCCGGCGAACACCACCCGCTCCAGCCACTTGCCGTCGCGCTTTTCAAACTGCCGGATCGGAATGGCATCGAAGAATTCATTGGCGACGATGATTGAAGGCCCGGGCGACACATCCTCCAGCGTTCCATACCACGCGGCATCGCCCAGGGCTTGCTTCTGGATGGCGCGGAGCGTCGGCGACATTTCAACGAGCGCCACCTTTGCCGCCTCCCTGAACCCCGGCACCACGCGCCCCGACCGCAAGATATCCGCCATCAGCGTGCCGCGCCCTGGCCCAAGCTCAACGAGATTGAACGAGGTCGGGTTCGCCCATCATTTTCCACGCCGTGGCGCACCACACGCCGATCAGTTCGCCGAACACCTGCGACACCTCGGGGGCGGTAATAAAATCTCCCCGCGCCCCGAACGGATCACGCGACATGTAGTAGCCGTATTGCGGGTGGCCGAGGCACAACGCCATGTAGCGGTCGAGGCGCAATGGCCCCTCGCTGGCGATCAGTTCACGGATAAAGCCTTCAAGCGGCGTCACGGCGCGACCGGATGAGCAGCCAGATGCCGACGCCGACCAGCGGCAGCGACAGGATCATTCCCATGGTGAGGAAGTTGGCGATGAATCCCAGATGGGCGTCGGGCTCGCGGAAGAATTCAGCTGTTATGCGCGAAAGCCCATAGACCAGCGCGAATACGCCAGATGCCCGGCCCGCGAAACTCAGTGCCTTGTAGCGGTGAGTGGCAAGCCACACCGCAAGAAACAGCACCAGGCCCTCAAGCGCCGCTTCATAAAGCTGGCTCGGATGGCGCGGCAGTTGCGCCGGATCGGCCGGAAACACCATGGCCCACGGCACATCCGTGGCGCGGCCATAGAGTTCGCCATTGATGAAATTGGCGATACGGCCAAGGCCGAGGCCCACCGGCACGCTGGCGGCGCCGAGATCGAGCATCTGGTCGAGCCCCGCCCCGATGCGCCGCCCGAAAATGAAGCAGGCCACCACCACGCCGAGAAACCCGCCGTGAAACGACATGCCGCCATCCCACATCTTGGCAATGTCGAGCGGGTTCATCAGATAGTGCAGCGGCTTGTAGAACAGCACATAGCCAAGCCGGCCGCCGAGCACCACGCCGGCCACCGACCAGATGAAGAATTCATCGACCTGGGCGCGGGTCATGGTGGGGCCCACACTGCCCCACAGGCGCGGGCTCTCGACCAGCCGCTTCATGTACCAGCTCGCAAACAGCAGCCCCGCCACATAGGCCAGCGCATACCAGCGCACCGCGAAGGGGCCGAACTCGACGATCACCGGATCGATAGTGGGAAACGAAATCACCGCAAACATGCCCCGGTGTTTCACGGGGCGGCGCAGAGGTCAAGGAGGGTGATCTTTTCCATTCTGAACTGCACCCCTCATCCGGCTTCGCCACCTTCTCCCCGCACTCCGTGCAGGTGAGAAGGGACACAAATTCCCTTCTCCCTGCCGCTCGCGGCGGGGAGAAGGTCCCGAAGGGGGATGAGGGGTGGTTGTTCAACTCGCACTCGCCTTGGCCGAACTGCTGCACTTTCGCGGGGGTGAAGGAGTTGATGAGATATTCTGCACACTTGAATCATTGCGGATGCAGCATAGCTAAGGCGAAACAAAGGGCTCCGCCATGACCACCACGTCTTCCCGCTTCTTCGACGAACTTGCCAAGCTGATGACCAATGCCGCCGGCGCCGCCCAAGGGGTGCGCCGCGAAATCGATGTTCTGGTGCAGGGACAAGTAGAGCGGGTGCTCAACAATCTCGACATCGTCAAGCGCGAGGACTTTGAGGCGGTGAAAGCCATGGCCCAGAAGGCCCGCGAGGAAAACGACGCCCTCGCCCGCCGCATCGCCGCACTGGAGGCAAAGCTTGGCGCCGGCGGTTCGGACTCCGACCAGAAAGCCGACTGAGCCGAGGGGCGTCTGCAACGACTGTCATTGCCGGGCTTGTTGCGGCGATGACAGTATTGAGATGTTCGCATGTGCTTGCGCTCTCACCATACCTCGTGCTTTCTGTCGCCCATGTTACACCTTCGGCTGCTGGTTCTCATTGTTGTCTTTGCGTTTGCGGCGCCCGCTCATGCCGCCAAACCTGAGAGCGTGCTCGCCAAGTGGTACGAACTAATCCTCGAACTCGTCCGCCACACGCCGACCTATTCGCCGCCGGTGGCCAGCCGCTCCTTCGCCTACTTCGGTGTGACGGCATTCGAGGCAGTGGCCTCTGGCGATGACAACCTTACAACCCTGGCCGGCCAGCTGAATGGCCTAACCGCCCCGCCGGCCCGCGAGCCTGGCGCGGAGTATGATGAAGCGGTCGTGCTGCAAGCCGCCATGTCGTCAGCCGCCCGCAACTTCTTTTTCAACACGGGGCCAACCGGCCAGCGCGCCCTCAAGGCCATGGACCGCAAGCTGAGCGTGGACGTGGCTGAAGGCGTTGCCGCCGACGTGGTGGCCCGCAGCGAAGCGCAAGGTGAGGCGGTCGCCAATCACATTTTCGCATGGTCGCAAACCGATGGCGGTGCCAATGATAGAAAACCTCGGTTTCCCTGTGGACTACAAGCTGACCCCGGGGCCGGGCCATTGGGTGCCGACCAGCACCATTGATTTGCAGCAGGTGCCGCTGCTGCCAGGCTGGGGCAACAACCGCACGTTTGCCATGCCCAATGGCGCCGCCTGCCCCTTGCCACCGCCCCCCACCTATAGCGAGGACAAGAATTCCGAATTCTACAAGCAGGCGCTCGAAACCTACGAGGCCGTGAAAAATCTCAGTGAAGAACACAAGATCATTGCCCGCTTCTGGTCCGACGATCCCATGCTGTCGCCCACCCCGCCCGGCCATTGGGTGTGGGTTGCGCTGGGAATTTTCGCGCGGGATGAAGTGCCGGTTGACAAACAGGTGGATGTTCTCGCCCGCCTCGGCATTGCCATTGCCGACGGCTTCATTGGCTGTTGGGACGCCAAGTACCAGTACGACCTGGTGCGGCCGGTGACCTACATCAAGAAGCACATTGATCCCAAATGGGAGCCGCTGCTCATCACCCCGCCGTTCCCGGAGTATCCGTCTGGCCACAGCACCCAGTCTGGTGCTGCGGCCACGGTTTTGGCCCAGGCCTTCGGCGAAAACTTCGCCTTCGCTGATGCCACCCATGAGCGCGACGGATTGAAGACGCGGGCGTTCCCAAGCTTCTGGGCAGCGGCCGAGGAAGCCGCGATCTCGCGCCTCTACGGCGGCATTCATTTTCGCGCCGCTATTGAGCGCGGCCTGGAACAGGGCCGCTGCATCGGCGGCTATGTCAACGCCTTGAAGACGAGGAAACAGTGATGCGTGTTTTGTTTGCATCCCTGGTGCTGGTGGCTTCGGCACCGGCTTTCGCCGATGTGGTGTTGCCGTGCTTCGTTGAAGAGACGAAATCATCGGGCATCAACAGCGCCTATCAGGGCGACTGGGAGTATATGGTCGGCGGCGGTGTGGCCACTTTTGACTGCAACGGCGACCAGTTCCCCGACATGTATCTGGCCGGCGGCCTGGCCCCCGCCAAATTCTACGCGAACCGTTCGGCCCGCGGCGGCGAATTGAAATTCGAGGAACAGAAGTCGGGCCTTGAACTCGACAAGGTAACGGGCGCCTACCCTCTCGACATCGACAGCGACGGCAAGACCGACCTGGTGGTGCTGCGCGTTGGCGAGAACGTGGTGATGAAGGGCCTCGGCGATTGCCGCTTCGAACGCGCCAACGAGGCCTGGGGCTTTGATGGTGGTGACGCCTGGTCGGTGGCCTTCGCGGCAACCTGGGAAAAAGGCAGCGCCTGGCCGACGCTTGCCGTGGGAAATTACATCAACCGGCTGGAGGAAATGTCGCCATGGGGAAGCTGCACCGACAACTGGTTGCACCGTCCAGTTGCCGGTGAAGACCAAATTCGCCGCCGCCCTGCCGCTGAAGCCAAGCTACTGCCCGCTTTCGATGATGTTCAGCGACTGGAACCGTTCGGGCACGCCGTCGCTGCGCGTGTCCAACGACCGCGAATACTACGAGGGCGGTCAGGAACAGATGTGGAAGGTGGAGCCCGGCAAGCTACCGCAGCTCTACACCGAGGCCGAAGGTTGGAAATACCTGCGCATCTGGGGCATGGGCATCGCCAGCTATGATGTCGACGGCGACAGCTACCCCGAATATTACCTGTCGAGCATGGCTGACCACAAGCTGCAGACCCTGGCCAGTGTCCCCAAGGACGGCAAGCCGAAGCCGAGCTACAAGGATGTCGCTTATCCCAAGGGCCTGACCGCCCACCGCCCATACATGGGCGACGATCTCAAACCGTCGACCGGCTGGCACACCCAGTTCGAGGATGTGAACAACGACGGACTGATCGACCTGTTCGTGGCCAAGGGCAACGTGGCCGAAATGCCGGATTTCGCCATGAAGGACCCCAACAACCTGTTGGTGCAGAACGTTGATGGCAAGTTCATCGAGACGGGCGGCACGTCCGGCGTCGGCAGCGGCGCGATTTCGCGCGGCGCCGCCATGCCGGATTTCAACCTCGATGGACTGGTCGATCTCGTGGTGGTCAACCGCTGGGAGACAGCACAATTGTGGCGCAACACCACGGCCGAGCGGCAATCACTGGATCGAAGTGAAGCTGGCGCAGCCCGGCGCCAATCGCGATGCCATCGGCGCCTGGATCGAAGTGAAGAATGCTGATCGCGTACTGCGCCGTGAAGTCCTGGCCGGCGGTGGCCATGCCAGCGGCCAGTCGGGCTTCTGGCATTTTGGCTTGGGCACAAGCGCCGAAGCCGAACTCCGGGTGATTTGGCCCGATGGCACGGTGGGAGACTGGCAGACGCTACCCGCCGATTTGTTCTACAGCGTCGAGCCCGGCAAGGCGGCGGCGCCAATCGTCATCAAGTAATCTGTGGAGGAATCACTTCCGCACACTGTCAGCACCTTGTGACGACTCAATCGCTTCGGCAGTTTGCGCCCATGCCGAGCCTGCACACCTTCGAAACCAAAGAGCCCAACCCCCTCGACCGCGTTGAACGCCTGGCCGAAGCCCAGCGCTGGAGCTTCGACCGCACCACGCAAACTGAAGTGACCATGCTGCTCGAGGGCTCGTGGAGCGATTTGCATGTCGCCTTGAACTGGCGCGAAGACATGGAGACGCTACATGCCGCTGTGACCTTCGACGCCAAGGTTCCCGCCGCCCGGCGTGACGAAGCCGCACGCCTCGTGGCCCAGATCAACGAGCAGCTTCTCCATGGCCACTTCGACCTGTGGCAGGCCGACGGCAGCCTGGTTCACCGCAACAGCCTGTTGCTGACCGGGGGTGCTGTAGCCAACGACGCCCAATGCGAAATGCTGATCAAGCTGGCGGTCGAGACCTGCCAGCGCTATTTTCCTGCCGTGCAGTTTGTCGTGTGGGCCGGGCGCAGCGCCGAACAGGCGCTCGAATCCAGCCTGTTCGAGACGGTGGGAGAAGCCTGAATGATCGCATTGAAGGGGACGCTGGTTCTGGTGGGCGCCGGCAAGATGGGCGGTGCCCTGCTCGAAGGCTGGCTGAAAGGCGGCACTGACCCTCGCCAGGTCGTGGCCTTCGATCCCGCTCCGCCGCCCGAAATGAAGGCGTTGATCGATCGCCACGGCATTCGCCTCAATCCCGATGTGAAGACCGTGACCGATGCCGAAGTAATCGTCGTCGCCGTCAAGCCGCAGGTGATGGACGACGTCCTGCCGGGCGTGGTGCCAATGGGCGCTTCGAAGCCGCTCATCCTTTCGGTGGCGGCAGGCAAGACCATAGCGAGTTTCGAGCGCCACTTCGGCAAGGATGCTGCGGTAATCCGTACCATTCCCAACACCCCGGCCGCCGTTGGCCGCGGCATTACCGCCATGGCGCAAAATACCAATGTCTCGCCCGCCCAGATGAAACTCGCCGAAACGCTGCTGTCGGCCGTGGGCGAAGTGGTGACGGTGGAGCGCGAGGACTTGATTGACGCGGCAACCGCCGTATCGGGTTCAGGGCCAGCCTATGTGTTCTATTTGACCGAATGCCTGGCGGCGGCCGGTGAGAAGGTGGGCCTGCCCGCCGCACTCGCTATGCAATTGGCCCGTGCCACCGTGGCGGGTGCAGGCGAACTGATGCGCGTATCCGGAACCGATGCGGCAACGCTTCGCCACAATGTGACGTCGCCCAAGGGCACCACCTACGCCGCCTTGCAGGTGCTGATGGCCGATGACGGCATGGGTCCCCTGTTCGACAAGGCCATCGCCGCCGCCGAACAGCGCTCCCGCGAACTGGCGAGTTAATTCCGCCCCAACGCCTGTCATCCCCGGACTTGTTCCGGGGACCCATGCCAAAGCGCCGAGGGTCTCACAGGACTAACTATGGGTTGCCGGGACGAGCCCGGCAATGACAGAATAGGGGATGAGACGGAGGACGTGCAGTGACCATCAGTTTCGACGACTTCTTGAAAGTCGACATCCGCATTGGCACCATTGTCGGCGTTGACCCCTTCCCCGAAGCGCGCAAGCCCGCCTTCAAATTGAAAATCGATTTCGGGCCCGAGGTCGGCGTGAAAAAGTCTTCAGCCCAGGTCACCAAGTACTACACGCCGGAAACCTTGCTGGGCCGCCAGGTGGCAGCGGTCGTCAACTTCCCGCCACGCCAGATCGGCCCCTTCATGTCGGAAGTGCTGACCCTCGGCTTCCCCGACGGCGAGGGCAACGTGGTGCTGGCCGCGGTGGAACGCGCCGTGCCCAATGGCGGCAGGTTGTATTGACTAGTAGCTTCCCCGGTCGAGGCCCATCATCTTGCGCCAGAAATCGGTGAAGGGCTGCAGCGGGTCGGCCTTGGGCGCGTCTTTCCCCCAGATGTTGGCTGGCGGATCCATGCCGAAGATGCGGGCGTAGGAGGCCAGCGTCTGCTGATACTGGTCGGCCATGGCATTGGCGGCTGAAGCCCCAATGCCTTCGGCGACCGGCCGCTCGGCAATCAGTGATCCGAGTTTTTCCCAATAATCCTGCGCGGTTTGAATGTGGAAGTTCCACACCTGCTCGATGACATTGGGCGGTGTCACCGGATGGCCCGCCCGCATCGCCAGGAACAGGAACTTGCGATACTCCTCCATGACCTGGTTGGCCATCGGCATCGGCCAGCCATATTGCTGCCCAAGCATTTGCAGAAACGGATTGGCCGTGACCTGCGGGCCCAGGTTGAGGAAATTCAGTTTAAGCCACAGGGGATCAAGACGGAAATCGTTCATCATTACACCGGTATCTGCACCACGGCGCGAAGACCGCCCAGTGGACTATCGTCCAATTGCACATCGCCGCCGTGGGCGCGAGCGATATCGAGGGCGATTGCCAAGCCCAACCCCGGTGCCCGAATGGTCGAGATTGCGGGCATTGTCGAGGCGCACGAACGGCCGGAAGGCATCGGCCCGCTGGTTGGCGGGGATTCCCGGCCCGTCATCGTCGATGGTGACTGTCAGCGTCGGCCCGGCGATCGCCGCCTTGACCGACACCCGCTTGGCGAAGCGCGCCGCATTGCCGATGATGTTGACCAGAAGCCGGCGGAATGCGTTGGGCTTCACCCGGGCCATGAGGCCCTCACTGACCTCCACATCAACTTTGCTGGCGGTGTTTCTGGCCGACTGCGCCGCCGCCATGATGACGCTTTCGAGATTGGTCTCCTCCGCCGTCTCGCCGCCGTCACCGCGCACAAACGCCATGTAGGCCTCGAGCATGCGCTGCATCTCATCGACGTCTTCCTTGAGCGGCGTGACCTTCGGTCCGTCGCCGAGAACCGCCAATTCGAGCTTGAAGCGCGTGAGGATGGTGCGGAGGTCGTGGCTGACGCCGGCCAGCATGGTGGTGCGCTGTTCGACGTGCCGGGCGATACGGTCTTTCATGTCGAGAAAGGCCTGCCCTGCCAGTTTCACTTCAGTGGCCCCGCGCGGGCTGAATTGCCCGGTGTCGCGGCCGGTTCCAAAACTCTGCGCCGCCCGCGCCAGGTCGACGATCGGGTTGATCTGCTTGCGCAGGAACATGATGGCGATGCCTGCCAGGATGACCGATGAAAACACCATCCAGAAAATCAGCACATCGGTGTTGACGGCATAGGCCCGCGCCTCGTCGAGGCGCACCCGGAAGATCACCCCCTTCTCCGCTTCGACGCGGATGATGATGGTGCCGGGGATCGAAACCGAATCGATCGAATACGGCTTGCCGGTATCGGCTTCGAGATATTTGCTGAGTTTGCTGTCGACCAGCGAGAACAGCGGCGGCTCGACCGGCGGCGGCAATTCGTTGCGCTTGAGGATGCGAAAGCCCAGCTTGAGCCGCCGGTTGATCATCGCTTCAAGGGTCTTGCGGCCCTCCGGCGTCTTGTCGGACTTTTCGTAGAGCTCGGTGATGAGCCCGATCTCGCGCGAAATCTGCTTGGCGAGAACCCGCGTCACGCTGTCCCAATGCCGGTCGAGGATGACCCCGGTCATGATGGTTTGCAGCAGCACCAGCGGCGCCACCAGAATGATCAGGGCGCGCTGATAGAGGCCCGACGGCAAATGCGCCTCGAGAAAGCGGTTGAAATGGTGATAAAGGGCGTTGCGGGCCATGGCTCAGTTCAGTTGTAGCACGTAGCCGGCACCCCGTACGGTTTGCAGGTAAACCGGATTTGACGGGTCGGTTTCGATTTTCTGGCGCAGGCGGTTGATCTGCACATCGACGCTGCGGGCACTGTCTTCAGCCCCCGGTGGCGAAAGCTCGGAGCGCGAGACAGGCTCGCCGGCCCTGCGCCGCCAGCAGCCGCAGAAATTCCTTCTCGCGCGTCGTAAGGCGAACGAGCTCACCGTCCTTGCGCAGCTCGCCGCGCTGGCTGTTGAAGGTGAAGACCCCGAACCGCGCTTCTCGCGGCTCTTTCGCAGCTGGCGCCACGCGCCGCAGCAGGTTCTGGATGCGCAGCAGAAGCTCGCGCGGCTCAAACGGCTTCGGCAGATAATCGTCGCTGCCCGCCGCCAGGCCATCGATCCGGTTGTCGGTATCGGCGAGCGCCGACAGCATGAGGATCGGTACCTTGTTGTTGGCCTCGCGCAGGGCCTGGGTGAGGCTCAACCCGCTTTCGCCCGGCATCATGATGTCGAGAACGATGACGTCGAACACCAGTCCTTCCATCGCCGCCCGCGCTTCCGCCGCGTTGCCAGAAGCGCTGACCCGGAAGCCGTTTTCGGCGAGGTAGGTTTTCAGCAACTGCCGCAGCCGCCGGTCGTCGTCCACCACCAGAATATGTGGTGCTTCGGGCACTCGCTATCTCCTGTCCTCGCCCACCACGGTGGCTTTCTCGATGAAATCACGGACCGCCTCGCGGTTTTCAGGGCTCACCAGATGGAACAGAACCTTGCGATAATTGTGTCCGCCATCGCCGCCAGCGCTCGCCAGCGCCCGCCGGATGCGGACCTTCTGCGGTGCCATCAGCTGCTGCCGCAACTCCTCGCCCTTTTCGGTGAGATGCAGAAGCCGTTGGCGCCGGTCATTTTCGCCTTCCTTCTGAAAGACGTAACCCTTGTCGATCAACTCCTTGAGCACCCGGCCCAGGCTTTGCTTGGTGATCTTCAGGATGTCGAGAAGCTGCGCCACAGTCATGCCCGGGTCGCGGCCGATGAAATGCACGACACGGTGGTGGGCCCGCCCGAAGCCGAGGCCACTCAACACCTCGTCCGGATCGGACACGAAATCACGATAGGCAAAAAACAGCAGCTCAATCAGCGCGACCACTTCGTCGTCGCCGACATCCCCGGCAGAAATTATGTCAGCCATATTGACATATTTTTCCATTCTGTTACTCTGGAGGCCATCCAAACGAAACGATGTTGCGCGAAGCGCCTGTGTTGGCCCGTATCGCCCGACATATAATCGGGAAATGCGAGGCTTGCCATGACGATCATACCTTTTGACCAACGTGACGGCTGGATCTGGTTCAACGGCGGCATGGTCCCCTGGAAAGAAGCCAAGGTGCATGTGCTAACCCATGGCCTGCACTATGGCTCCTGCGTGTTCGAGGGCGAGCGCGCCTATGGCGGCAAGATTTTCAAATCAACCGAGCACTCAGCCCGCCTGCGCAAGTCCGCCGAACTCATGGACTTCGAGATCCCGTTCTCGGTCGCGGAAATCAACGCCGCCAAGGACCAGGTGGTGGCCGCCAATGGCGGCGGCGATCAATATGTGCGCCCCGTCGCCTGGCGTGGCTCGGAAATGATGGCGGTCTCCGCCCAGCACAATAAAATTCACGTGGCCATCGCCACCTGGGCCTGGCCGTCGATGTTCGACCCCGAGACCAAGATGAAGGGCATCAAGCTCGACATCGCCGAATACCGCCGGCCCGATCCGGCTTGTGCGCCGGTTCACGCCAAGGCGGCGGGGCTTTACATGATCTGCACCATCTCCAAGCACAAGGCCGAGAAGAAGGGCTATGCCGACGCCATGATGCTGGATTGGCAGGGCCGCGTCGCCGAATGCACCGGCGCCAACATCTTCTTCACCAGGGACGGCTCGCTGCACACGCCGATTGCCGATTGTTTCCTCAATGGCCTCACCCGCCAGACGGCGATCGAGATTGCCAAGCAGCAGGGCCTCGAGGTGATCGAACGCCGCATCATGCCGGAAGAGCTTGCGACCTTCAACGAGTGCTTCATCGTCGGCTCCGCCGCCGAGGTGACACCCGTGGCAGAAATCGGCCCCTACACCTTCAAGCCCGGCAATATCTCCAGGACGCTGATGGACGCCTATTCCAATGCGGTGCGAGTTTAACGCTGCTCAGGCGACTTTTCGCTCCGTTGCCTGGGTGCCGCCGGCGGGATCGGTTTCGCCCGCAATCTTCTTCGCCTGTGCCTTGGCCTGGTCGATGATTTCCCTGGCATCGGCCTGCGCCTTGAGCAGGGTCTCGGCGTAGGATTCGGCGGCCGAGTTGTCGGCACTTGCGCCTTTCATGATCGCCGCCAGATTGCCGGCCGCGGCCCGGTAGTCCGCCATTATTCCGCGGGCGTAACTCACCTGCAGGTCGCTGAGATCATCCGCCGAAACGCATTGCATCATTTGCCAGGGGAGCGTGGCAAGCTCCTGCCAGCGCCGTGCATAGAGCGAGGCAAGTGCCACGTTCCACTGGCTGAGCAGCCCGAAGGCCTGCAGCGCCTCGTGGGCTTCTCGTGCTACATCTGGAGCTGCGGTGGCCGGCGCGGTGTGGTTGCGGTTTGAAGTTGGCATTGGGGCCTCCGAACGGCGTTTGCGGCAAGAAACCGGTTTCGACGCTTACGCGAGACACAACAATCGCTGCGTGCAGGGCATAGACCTGACAACCGCGAGTCTCGTCCTGTGCCGCCGATTTGTCAACAGTCCCGGCACCATCGTTTCTAGGAACCTCGGCCTTTGGTCAAAAAACCCGCAGCCATGAGGGCAACATCCTCAGTAGCGCCGTGAGCGCCGAAGAAAGGGCCAGGTATCTTTAGGCAATATAGGATCAGCAACGCCGCGTTTGGCGTTGCCGAGTGCTCAATGGCTTATATCGCTTCGCGCCGGATACGTCCGGTGCGCGCATTGAACGTAATGTAATAGCGCCGGCCGTTCTTGTTGGCGGTGAAACCGTAGCGCCCGCCGCTACAGTCCTTCGCGGAGACATTGCGATAGCCCCGGTCTTCCAGGGCTTCCTCAGCCGAGTCGCAACTGTACCCCCGCCACGGCCGAACGGGATAGGCATTGAAGTACCCACCGTGGTTTTCAGCGTACGATTCGGGGTGTGGATGGTACATGTAGTAACCCGGCGCCGGACGGCAACCTGGCCTGCCCGGCTTGCATTGGACAACACAGTTCGGACGGCCCGGTGCGCATTGCGCGCCGGGATTGTTGTATTGACCACTCCCCGCCAGTGACGGCGCGGCCATCAGCATCAAAACTGCAAAGCCGGCGCCGCTGGCCAGAAGCTGAATGCGTTTCATGACTGTCGCCTCCTCATGATGGCTCCTCAGCGATGTTGCACGACGGTCGTGTGCTTGCCAAGATGCACGGCGTTCCCGAACGAGCTCGAACGGAACTCCATCGTTACAGTATGATTGCCTGTGGCGACTGACGGGAAAATGAACGTAAAGGACCGCGAACGCGCCCAGCGGCCATCGTCGTCTTCATCATCGTCGCCGCTGAACTGAACCGCACCTGGTGCTGCGGTCTTCGTCCCATCAAGGCGGGCGCGGACAAACAATAGACGGTCAAACTCCGCATAGGATTCGGAACTGAACGTGACGATGACGCAACCCGCCGCCGACTGGTTAAAGGCGGTCGCCGTGCCGTGAACCGTGACGAATGAGCCCGAAGAAGTCGTGTCGTTGACATCCGTGTCGGCCTTGAACTTCGTCGCCGTCAATCCATCGCAGTTGCCGGAAGAAATGGCGCGAGAACTGTCCCGGTCCTCGGCCGTGTTCGCCTGGCCATTGTGTTCCGCCGCCAAGGCGCTGCCGCCAAGTGCCAGCAAACAGGCCAGCGAAAAGCTGGTGGATAGAGTGTAGCGATTCATGATTGAACTCCCGGTGTCATGTGTTGCATTGATTTACGCAGCCCCTTCGTTGATGCGCTATGTTCCCCGCGCATCATTTGCCGCCACAACGTCTCAGTGGCAAAACCTCAATCGCAAAAAAATGTGACCGCGCAATGGCTGCGCGGTGGCTGAAAAAGCACCGTAGCTGTCAGCGTTTGTTCATCTTCGCCGCGTCGGCGGCAGTGACTGCGCCACGCGCCAGACGATTGCGCGACGCAGCGACAGCGTTTTTTCCTATTGCCCCGGCGGGTGCACGCGCATCACGAAGCCTGTGGGCTTTTCGCCGGCCCCGAATGGCCCCACCACCTTGTTGGCGATGGGTTCGAGGCTCATGAGATATGTTGCAATTGCGTCAGCGTCCTCAGGTGTCAGGCTGGCGTATCCACGCCACGGCATGGCCGGCGCAAGTTCGCGGCCATCGGGCCGCTGGCCAGTGGTGAAAGCCGCGATGATCTGCTGCTTCGTCCAGTTGCCGAGTCCCGTATCCTTGTCAGGCGTGAGGTTGGAGCCGTGGAACACTCCAAGACCCGGAATCTCAAAACCCACTTCTGAACCGGAAAGCGCCTTGGAAAAATCCGGCTGGCCCAGGAAGTAGCCCGGCGTGTGGCAGTCGTTGCAGCCTGCAACACCAACCAGATACTTGCCGCGCTCCGCCTGGGTCTCCTCCGCCCGCAGTGCGCCCGCCAGCATGAGGCTGAACACCGAAGCCGCCATGGCGATTGCCATGGCCTTCAATACAGTTTTGCTTTTCATAGCTTCGTTCCCTTGAAGATTATCGGCGCAGATTTACAGCGTTCGTGTACAAATGATGTGACACAGATCACGACGCCGTAGACCGCCCCCAAATCACGCCGCCAGCGGCGGGCCGATGATGTCGATGCCGTGGCGGCCACAGGTTTCCACCAGGGCATTGACCATCTCCGGACTCGGCGGCGCGGGCGGCGGCGGGACATCAAGTGCGGTAGGCCGCGCCACGTTCTTCACCATCGCTTCGAAGTCGCCGCCGCGCATGATGGTCATGACATGGGTATCCGCCTCGACGATGAAGCGATGCGGAACGCCCTTTGGCGCCATCACCACATCGCCGGCTTCGGCAACCACGGTCTTGCCGCCAACTTCGAGCCGCATGCGCCCGGAAAACATATGGAATATCTCGTCTTCATTGCGATGAATGTGCAATGGCGTGGCCTCGCCGGCCGGCATGCGATGCTCAAGAATGGAGATGCCATCGTTGCTGTCAGCGGCCGAAAGCCGGACTTTGACGAGCGTGCCGAGGAGCTGCAGGCCACCCAGCGACTGCGATGACTTGATTGCGGTTTTCATGGAGGACTTCCTTCTATTGCGGCCGCGGAGGGCCGTTGCGTTTGACCGTCAAACATCTATGACAAGTACCGCCTTGCATGAAATCGAATGATCTTATTGGCTCCATCACTCCCATGAATTTCGCTGCCTTCGATCTCAACCTGCTGCGAGTATTCGACGCCCTGATGCGCGAGCGCAGCGTGACCAGGGCCGGTGAACAGGTGGGGCTAAGCCAGCCTGCCGTCAGTGCCGCTTTGCAGCGTCTGCGCGACCTCCTGCAAGACCGGCTGTTCGTGCGCCAGGGCAACGACATGCTGCCAACGCCACGTGCCGAGACTCTTGCCCCCGGTGTGCGAGAAGCACTTTCCCAACTCGAGCTTCTGCTCGGCGGCGAAAGGGCCTTCAACCCGAAAACCGACCGCCGCACCTTTACGATGATGGGTGGAGACTTCTTTTCCACCGTGCTGGTGCCCGACCTCGTGGAGCAATTCGGCAGGGATGGAAGCGTGATTTCCCTGCGCTTTCTCGACAGCGCCCGCGGCGACGTCGAGCGGCTGCTCAAGGATGACGCCATTGACTTGGCACTCGAACGCCCGCTCGGTGTCCCCGAATGGATTGCTACCGAGTTGCTGTTTCGGTCGCCCTTCAAAGTCATTGTATCTGCCAGTCATCACGCCGTGCTGAGTGGTGAGATCTCAGCCGGCCGGGCACTAACACTTGATGTCCTATGCGCACTCGACTGGGCCATACGTTCCGTTGATGGCACGATGACCGGCATGGTTGACGAGGCGCTAGCGAAGCTGGGGCGCAGCCGGCGCACGGTTCTAGCGGTTCCGCACTTCCATGCCCTGACGGCCGCCGTGGCGAGAGGTGGTTTGGCCGCCGCCGTCCCGGCACAATTTGCCTATCGCTTTGCCGCCGGCGACCGGCTGCTGGTTTTCGATTTGCCCTTTGAAGTCCCTGCGCCTGAGGTGAAACTCTATTGGCACAGCCGCCACACCCGTAACCCTGCCCACCGTTGGCTGCGCCAGCAGGTGCATCGTGCTTGTTTGCCGTTCGTGGGAAGCGAGGCGGCTAAAAGCGAATCGCGGTAAGCCTCCGCCATGGCCGAAACCGATCTTTACCTGCCCGTGAAGCGCCACCTCGTGGCCCAGGGCTATGAGGTGAAATCCGAAGTCCTGTCCTGCGATGTTGTGGGGCGGCGCGGGAGCGAACTGCTGGTGATCGTCGAACTGAAGCAATCCCTGTCGCTGGCCCTGCTCTACCAGGCGGTCGACCGGCTGACGGTGTCCGACCATGTCTATGTTGCCATTGCCCGCCCGAAGCGCGGCGTAACCGCCGGGGCGCTGAAACTCTGCCGCCGCCTGGGGCTCGGGCTGATCGTTGTCGCGGCGTCCGGCAGCCTCGAAGTACTGGCCGACCCGGTGCCCTACCAACCTCGTCCCAACCTGAAGCGGCGTGGCCGCCTGTTGAAGGAATTCAACGCCAGAAGCGGTGACCCGAACATCGGCGGCTCGACCCGTAAACCGCTGATGACCGCCTATCGCCAGGACGCCATCAAATGCGCTGTGCATCTGTCGCTGAACGGCCCGGCCCGCATCCGCGATGTCAAGGCGGCAACCAAGGTCGATCGCGCCGCCACCATCTTCCGCGGCAATGTCTATGGCTGGTTCCACAAATTGGACCGTGGAATTTATGGCCTCGCCGATGCTGGCCGCCAGGCCCTGGAAAGCTACGCGCCTATCCCCCCGTGACCGGCGGAAAGAACGCCACCTCGCGAGCCCCGGCCAGCGAAGCATCAAGCTGCACATGGGCCTGGTTGACGGCGGCTTTCAGGGTGCGCCGTTCGGCGAAGGCGGCGGCACAGCCGGGATCGCGCTCCGCCAGAAAATCGATCAGCTCACTGACGGTCTTGACGGCGGCCGGAATGTCGAGTTCGTCGGAGCCGCGCCCGACGATCTGCCTGATCCGCGCGAAATACAGGATTTTCATAACGAGCTATGCGGAACGAGTCTCGATTGAACCACTCCAATTACCGTCATCCCGGCGAAAGCCGGGACCCAGACTTTCCGACATTCTGCCGCTTGAAAGCCTAGGTCCCGGCTTTCGCCGGGATGACGGAACCAAGTGTATCGAACAAACTTCATCTCGCTTCAATCGACCACGTGCCGGAGGCCAGCCCGGAAGTAATCGTATCCGGAATAAAGCGTGAGGCCGGCGGCGATCCACAGCATGCCGATGCCGCATTCAGTGACGTAGGGCATGATGGTATCGCCGGCGGGACCAGCGATCAGGAAGCCGATTGCCAAAAGCTGGACGGTCGTTTTCCATTTGGCGATTTTGGTGACCGGCACCGAAACCTGCAACTCGCCGAGATACTCGCGAAGCCCCGACACCAGCACCTCGCGCGACAGGATGATGATCGCCGCCCAGATGTGGCCGCCGAACAAAATGCCGTCCGCCGACAGCACCAGCAGCACCACGGCCACCAGCACCTTGTCAGCAATCGGATCGAGCATGCGGCCGAGTGAAGACTGCTGTTGCCATTTCCGCGCCAGATAACCATCGAAGAAATCGGTGATCGCCGCCACGATATAGATGCCGAGCGCCCACCAGCGGGCATTGATGCTGCCCCACATCAGGAGCCCCGCCACCACCGGCACTGCGGCGATACGGCCATAGGTCAGAATGTTCGGAAGGTTCCAGACCTTCGAATAGCTTGTCACCTTGCTGATTCCTGCTTCCGACATCGTATCGGTCATTCTGCACCTTCATGGAAGTGGTCGTAAATAGCCTGGGCCAGCGTGGCGCTCACCCCCGCTATGTTTGCGAGATCCGCTGCACTGGCTCGTGACACCGCCTTGGCCGACCCATAGGCCTGCAACAAGGCTTTCTTGCGGGTGGGTCCGATACCCGGAATTTCATCGAGCGGGCTGATGCCGATGGCCTTGGCCCGCTTCGCCCGGTGTGAGCCGATGGCGAACCGGTGGGCTTCGTCGCGCAGGCGCTGAATGTAGTAGAGTACCGGATCGCGGCCCTCGAGCATGAAGGAGGGCTTGCCCATGACATAGAAGTGTTCGCGCCCCGCGTCGCGGTCCGGCCCCTTGGCAATGCCGGCGACCGGCATGTCCGAGAGGCCGAGATCATCGAGGACCGCCTTGGCGGCCGAAAGTTGCCCCTGGCCGCCGTCGATCAGCACCAGGTCCGGCCATGACGTTTCATCATCAGGTTCCTCGGCCACGGCTTCGCCCTGCTCCTTCAGGAGCCTGGTAAAGCGCCGCGTAAGCACCTCGCGCATCATGCCGAAGTCATCCTGAGCCGCATCCGGTGAACGAATGTTAAACTTCCGGTATTGCGATTTAATGAAACCGTCGGGCCCCGCCACCACCATGGCCCCCACCGAATTGGTGCCCTGGATATGCGAGTTGTCGTAAATTTCGATCCGTTTCGGCGGCGCTTCAAGCCCGAAAACCCGCTGCACCCCCTCCAAAAGCTTCGCTTGGGATGAGCTTTCGGCAAGCTTCCGGCCCATCGCCTCGCGCGCATTGGTGACGGCACTTTCGACCAGCATGCGCTTTTCCCCGCGCTGCGGCACCGCCACCTCGATCTTGGCGCCTGCATGGGCCGAAAACGCCTCTTCCAGCAATTTCAGCTCTTCCAGCTCATGCGACAGCAGAACGAGCTTGGGGATCGGCTTGTCGTCGTAGAACTGGGCGAGGAACGAGGCCAGCACTTCCGATGGATCAAAACTCTTGTCAGCCCGCGGAAAATACGCCCGCGTGCCCCAGTTCTGCCCGGCCCGGAAGAAGAACACCTGAATGCAGGTCTGGCCGCCCTCCTGGGCGAGGCCGAATACATCTGCCTCGTCCACTGTCTGCGGGTTAATGCCCTGTTGCGCGGTCACAAAACTCATGGCCTGGATACGGTCGCGGATACGCGCCGCCTGCTCGAAGTCGAGCGCTTCCGCCGCCTGCTCCATCTGCTTCGCCAGTTCGGCCTTCACCACCTGGCTCTTGCCGGCCAGAAACGCTTCCGCCCCCGCAACCAATTCGGCATAGGCTTCAGCTGCGATGTAATCAACGCAAGGCGCCGAACAGCGCTTGATCTGATACAGCAGGCAAGGCCGCGTGCGATTCTCATAAACGCTGTCATTACATGATCTTAAGAGAAAGGCCTTCTGTAACGTGTTAATTGCCCGGTTGACTGCCCCTGCCGACGCGAATGGCCCGAAATAACTACCCCTGCGGTTACGCGCCCCGCGGTGCTTGGTGAGCTGGGCCACCGCATGATCCTTGGCGATGAGAATGTAGGGAAACGACTTGTCGTCGCGCAGAATCACATTGTAGCGCGGCTTCAATTTCTTGATCAGATTGGCTTCGAGCAGCAGCGCCTCGGCCTCGGTCGTCGTCGTCACGAACTCCATGTGGACGGTGAGCGAAATCATCGTGGCGATGCGGTTGGTATGCCCGCCCATGCGCGTGTAGTTCGACACCCGATTCTTCAGGTTCCGCGCCTTGCCGACATAGATGACATCGCCCTTGCCATCATACATGCGGTAAACCCCCGGCTTCCCCGGAAGCCTGGTCACAAAGTCCCGGATGATATCGGCGCCGGGAATGGCGGGTGAGTCGGTCATGGGGGATATTTAAGGCGTTCCGCGCCTGGATGCGACAGGAGGCATGAGCCGGATGAGCATCTCTGCCTGCGTCGTCACGTTCATCTTCACCCTTTGACGGGTTCAATTCATATACAATTCACATTCACAATTGAATATATCGGGGACTCGTGCAATATAGGTACAATTCAGAATCGGAATTGAACATAAAATGCCCCTTTGACCAGAAAAAACATATAAAATTCAGAAACTTGATAGCTCAAACAAACCCCTGGACTTTCCCAGGATACATGAGCTCTTTCAGCGGAAAGAAATCCGGGAACTCCACACGGCTGTCAAAGAGTCTTATTTGTCTTGGGATGAGTTCCGCAACAAGAACCTGCCAGCAGATGATCGTGAAAACCTGTGGCGGATCATACAGGCAAATAGAACATTCGCCCGGAAGCCAACCCCGATTGTCGACAAGGACGGCAGTCAATACGCCTTTGACCCCCATCGTAATGTCGAGTTCCTCCACCACGTCGATCTCGAACTCGGCGGAAACATGATCGGCATTTCCGATTTTGGCGAGGGCGACAAACGGCAGATCATCCGGCGAAATCTCATTGAAGAATCAATTGCGTCATCGAAACTGGAAGGCGCAAACACCTCGCGCGAGGCCGCTAGACGAATGTTGAATGAGGGACGCAGGCCTCGCGACAAGAGTGAGTTGATGATTGTCAACAATCATCGCGCAATGCTCCTAATCGAAGAAAACCTGAAGAATGAACCGCTATCGCTCAACTTGCTCTTGGAACTACACAAGCAAGTAACGAGCGGCACGCTCAAAGACGCGGCACTGGAAGGCACATTACGCGACACGCTTGACGAAGATGGCAACCGGCTGAAGATCATGCCATGGGACGAAACGACCGTCGCCTATGTCGCGCCTGACCGAGAATTCGTCGAAGCCCACCTTCCGCGGCTCATCAAATTTGCCAATGACGAGGACAACTCCGGATTTGTCCACCCGCTGTTCAAGGCCATCATGCTTCATTTCTGGATTGGTCTTCTGCATCCGTTTGAAGACGGCAACGGGCGGCTCGCGCGCTTGCTGTTCTATTGGTACATGTTGCGCAAAGGTTATTGGGCCTTTGCCTATCTTTCTCTGTCGGAACGAATCCTCAAATCCCCGAAACAATACGCAATGGCCTACATTTACGCCGAGCAGGACGGCTATGATCTCAACTATTTCATCCAATACAACGTCGACAAACTGAAGCTGGCGCGGCAACACCTTCAAGACTACCTGAAACAGAAAGGTCGTGGAGAACCGGCAGCGGAACCGGTTGCTGGAAAGCGGCCAAGGTTTCAATGCCCGCCAATTGCGGCTGCTCCAATACCTATCTAAAGACGAGGAGCGCCGCACCAGTGTTGAGCGAATACCATAACATCAACAGCGATATTGGCTATGTCACAGCTGTTGCAGACCTGAAGAGCCTCGTTGAAAAGGGCCTACTGCGCAAAATCAAGACCGGCAGGAATGTGAGCTACCTGCCGACCAACCAAGTGCCAAAACTGTTCAGATAATTCACCGCGCCCGTTCGATCTCCACGCCAACACTCCTCGCATTTGGAATGATGTCCGGCTTCTCCACCCGGACCCTCGCCGCCATTACCCGCTTGTCGGTGAGGCAGGACTTCGGCGATCCTCTCGCACAGGGTTTCGACCAGGTTGATATGGCCCTCGGCGATGATCGCTTCGACTTTCTTGACGACGATCTCGTAGCTCACCACATGGCCGATATCGTCGTCGCCCGAACCTTCCTGCACCGACAGGTCGATGTTGACGATGATGCGCTGCGGCTCGGTCTTCTCATGGTCATAAATGCCAAGCAGCGCCGTCAGTTCAAGATCGCGCACGAACACATGGCGCAGCCGCGAGGCGGCATTGGCCACGTGGTGGCTGATCATCGGCTTCTTGGTCATTCGGTAATCTCCGTCACATCCGGCGTCTGCCATACCAGATGCTGGCCGCCGTCAAGCGCAATCATCTGGCCGGTGAGCGCCGGTTGCGACAGTATGAATTTGACCGCCGCCGAGATTTCCGTTGGCGACGTGCCGCGGCCGAGCAGTGTTAGCCGCGACTGTTTGGCGAATTCTTCCTCGTCCATGCGCACGCTCGGCAACGCCGGGCCGGGACCGATGGCGTTGACCCGGATGCGTGGCGCCAGCGCCTGGGCCAGGGTGCGCGTCGCCGTCCACAGCGCCGACTTCGACATGGTGTAGGAAAAGAATTTCGGGTTGAGCTTCCACACCCGCTGGTCGATGATCGAGATGATGTTGCCTTCGGTGGCGGCCGGAAGCTGGCGGGCGAAGGCTTGCGACAGAAACACCGGCGCCCTGAGGTTGGTATCGAGATGTTCGCCCCAGCTGGCGGGCGTGATCTGCCCGACCTCGTCGGGTTCGAAGATCGAGGCATTGTTGATGAGGCAGGTGATGCCCTCCAGCGCCTGCGAGGCTTCCGCCATCAGCCGGTCCGGCCACATCAGCATCGGCAAGATCGCCGCGCACGATGATGGCCCAGCGGCCGAGCCCGATGATCTGCCGCGCCACCGCATTGGCCTCGTCGATACTGGTGTGGCAGTGGACCGCGATGTCCCAGCCATCGGCGGCCAGGTCAAGCGCGATCTGCCGCCCGATGCGTTTGGCCGAACCGGTGACCAGGGCCGCACCCTTGCGTTCGCGCATCAGCTCTCCGGCTGCAGGATTACGTAGTGTTTCCTGACTTTCTCGATGGTCTCCCAAGTGCCCTTGAAGCCCGCTGGAATGATGAATGCGTCGCCCTTTTTGACGGTCCAGCTCTTGCCCTTGTGATTGGTGAGGCTGCGCCTTGCCGGCGATGAAGTGGCAGAACTCCCACTCCTTGTAATCGACCGTGACCTTGCCCGGTGTCGATTCCCAGATGCCGCAATAGAGCCGGTCTTTTTCGCCGGTGAAATGGTTCCAGGTTCGGGTCTTGTATTTACCCTTCAGCAGGGTCGCCGGATCGGCGGCCCCCACATCAACCTTTGGCGCCGATTTGCCGGTGGTCTTCATGATCACAATGTCGGCCATTGTCGTCCCCTTCATTTTGCTTTGTAAACAACCGGAAACTCCGGAAGCTCGCCTTCCGGATCAACCGGCGCGTCATCGTCGCAGTCACGGTAGCGGTATTCCAGCAGCTTGAATGTATAACCGGTCCAGCGATAGTCCGATGACGTGCCGCAATCGCCGATGCCGCGGAATTTGGTGTAGTTGTGCAATTCTTTGGTCTTGGGATCGAACTCGGCATAGCCGAGATAATTGGTTCCGCCCCATCCGTCAGCATCGGAATAATCGGGAAAGGCCAAAGGCTCGAGCCGGTCGAAGCTTTTCAAGAAAACCTGGGTGGAAGGTTGATAGGCCCCCATCATGCAGCGCACCAGATAAAGCACATGATCGCTGTCGAGTTGAAACGCTTCGGCAAAGAACGTCTCGGGGTCGCCTTCCGGCCCAGCCCACTGGCAGTCATAGGCCACACTCGTGCCGAGCAGCGTCTCGCGCAGCTTCTTCGCATCTTCGCCCTTGACCTCCGCCGCACCGATCGACGGATCCGGCGCGATGGCCGCAACCTGATCGGAGTTGCCAACCCGTCCCTGGCGCTCGTCGATCCACAACAGCACCGCGGCGATGCCAGAGAGTGAGAAGTCTTCGACCTTGTTCGCCATAGCGGATGCTTACGCCATTGCCCTTGCGCAGCAGCGGAAAGATTTTTTCCAGCGATTTCTGATCGGCGAAATCAAAGCCTTCGCCCGTTTGGTCGGCGCGAAGTGCCGTCGCTATCGCTTCCGCGCCATCAATGCTGACCAGCACTGCGCTGCCCTCTTCGGGACCGGGAACCTTCTTTGCCACCAGCTTGACATACCAGGCAGCTTCCTTGTCGTTGGAACGGTGAATCTGCAGCCGGAATCCCTGCCCGCCCATGGCGGTGCCACCAGCCCCTGTAACTTCGGCAACGCACGCATATTCATCGCAGCTGCCCGTCCAATCCCTCACCGACTTGAAATCGGCCGCGCCGGATGCAGCACTGGCAACCCACGCCAGGATTGTTGTCAGAACCGTTGCAATAACCCTCATCTCCGCACCCTCGCCAACAACGCCTGGCGGTCTGGCTTAAAATCCGACGCCATCCACCAGTCTTCCATGCGGCGCAATACCTGCCCCAATTCCGGGCCGGGCGCCATGCCCGCGTTAATCAGATCGTTTCCGGTAACCGGCAGTTTTGGAATGGGCCAGCGGTCCGGCAGGCGCAGCAGCCGCTTCCATCCGGCATCGCTGGCAGGTGCTTTCGACCGCGCCCAGGCAAGATGCACCAGATCGCGCCACTTCGTGGCCCCGAGTTGATAGAGAATGATCCGATGTTCGCGCAGCCGCAGCGCCGGCGATGGCGGCATGTCGAACATCAGCGCGGCGATGCGCTCTGTTTCGGCGTTGGACAACTTGAACCGCTCTCGAAGTTCAGCCGGTTCGGCGGCCAGAACAAAGAGCCTCGGCAGCGGGTCTGCGGGAAGCCTGGCCAGCACCCGCCACTCCGCCGTGTGCGGCAACACGTGTTTGAGAATGCCGCTGCGGGCCATCACCTTCAGCGTCGAAACGGCCCCGGGTGCGGCAAGCAGCTTCATCATTTCCTGGCGCAGCCGCTCGGCCGAAAGCCCGGCGATGCCCTTAACTTGGCGGCGGCAGGCGGCAAGCCCTGCCTTGTCAGTAGCGCCCTTGCCAAACCGCGCATGGAACCGGAAGAACCTGAGGATGCGCAGATAGTCTTCTTCGATGCGTTTCGCTGGGCTTCCCACAAAGCGGATTCTGTTTCGCAGGATATCGGCATAACCATCTGTAAAGTCTGTAATTCTTCCCTTGGCATCGCAATAGAGCGCATTCATCGTAAAGTCGCGGCGCATGGCGTCAGCCTGCCAATCGTCCGTATACTGAACTTTAGCCCGGCGCCCGTCAGTCTCGATGTCATGGCGGAGCGTCGTCACCTCGAAAGGATGATGATGAACAACCACCGTCACTGTGCCATGGTCAATGCCAGTGGGCACCACCTTGAAGCCTGCCGCGACGCATGCCGCCGTCACCCGTTCCGGCGGCAGGTCGCAGGCGATGTCCACGTCGCTCACCGGCACCTTCATCAG
The DNA here is from genome assembly GCA_963775095.1 of uncultured Alphaproteobacteria bacterium. Lineage (GTDB taxonomy): Bacteria > Pseudomonadota > Alphaproteobacteria > Rhizobiales > Aestuariivirgaceae > Aestuariivirga. Next base: position 645,180 of record CAVZHN010000014.1, on the reverse strand, counting down.
CGCATTGCGCACCGCCCCGCCCGCCACCCGCGCCTCGCCACCTGCAGCAGCAATCGCCGCGAACAGTTTCTGCAGCTTCGGGTCACGCAGGAATTTGGCGCGGGCAAGCGAGGGAAGCTTCGTCATGGCCCACCATAAACCCGGGCATACAAGTTCCGGATCATCCCCGCTGTCGCCCCCCAGATATAGCGCTCGCCGAACGGCATGGCGTAGAAATGGCGCTCCTTGCCCTGCCATTCCCGCGAATGGCGCAGGTGATTGGCGGGATCCATCAGGAAGGCCAGCGGCACCTCAAAGACATCCGCCACTTCGCCCGCATGCGGCGTCACCGTGAAGCCGGGGCGCAGCACCGCCACCACCGGCGTGATGCGAAAGGACGTGCCGGTGAGATAGGTATCGAGAAACCCGATGGGCTCCACGAAGTCGCGCCCAATGCCGGTTTCTTCCTCGGTTTCGCGCAGCGCCGCAGCCACCGGATCGACATCGTCCGCGTCGATTTTACCGCCAGGAAACGCCACTTGACCCGCGTGCTTCGCCAAATGTTCGGTGCGCTGGGTTAGGAGCAGCGACAGCCCGCCTTCATGCGTCACCAATGGCACCAGAACGGCGGCGGGCCGCATCTTGACGCCGTCCGGAATCATCCTTGCTTCGGGGTTCAGATCGTCGTCGGAAAACCGCGCGTCCACTGCCGGCGCCGCATGCAGGCGCGCGCCGGCCAAAGCGCGAAACTCCGCCTCATCATATCGAAAACTCATGCCTGAAGCCCAATCTCGCTGGCCTTCTGCATCGGATAGAACGTGCCCGACGACCACACGCCGAACCACTCGCCCTCGGTGGTGCCCGCCGCCGCAAGGTCATAGAACAGGGCGCGGGAAACCAGAGCATCGAGATTGGCCCTCACCCGCACATAGGGCTTGAGGCCGCCGGTGCCCACTTCATTGGTGAACCGCAGTGGGTGCGCCGGGTCGACTGTCAATTTCGTCGTCGGTGTTGGTCTCGAAATGGATGATCTGGTCCTGGCCACCGCCTTCAACCCGCATGCGGATTGCCGTGAACGGCGCATCATCGACCCGGATGCCGCATTTCTCGACCGGTGTAACCAGATAATACTTGCCATCATCGTCGAGGCGCAGCACCGAAGCGAACAGCTTCATCAACGGTTTCCGGCCAATCGGCGAATTCATGTAAAACCACGTGCCATCCTGGGCGATGCGCATGTCGAGATCGCCGCAGAACGGCGGGTTCCACAGGTGCACCGGCGGCAGGCCTTTGGCGCCGGCCTGGGCTTCTTTCAATCCCCTTAACGGATTGCTTGCATCACGCGTGTCTGCGGTCATTTTCTCAACTATTATGCGCCCCATTGAGTCGGAACCAACCCGCCTCTTTTAGGCCATTCTCCTTCACGAGGATGTCATTATCAAACCCTTGGTTTCGAAGCCAAACTCCAAGCCTTCCCAACTATAGTGAGACCCATGGCAAGCATCAACGAAGCAGACCGCCAGATCGTTACCGAAATTGAAGCCATGGGCGACAAGTTGGCCAAGGCCAGAGCCTCGATCGGCAAGGTGATTTTTGGCCAGAACGAGGTGATCGAACTGGCTTTGACCGCCATTCTGGGCGGCGGCCACGCATTGCTGGTCGGTGCTCCCGGTCTGGCAAAGACCAAGCTGGCAACCACCCTCGGCACGGTTCTCGGCCTTTCGGAGAAGCGCGTGCAGTTCACCCCCGACCTGATGCCCGCCGATATCCTGGGCTCGGAAGTGCTGGAGGAAAGCGACAAGGGCCGCAAGGAATTCCGCTTTGTGGCGGGCCCCGTGTTCTGCCAGTTGTTGATGGCCGACGAAATCAACCGGGCAAGCCCCCGCACCCAGTCGGCACTTCTCCAGGCCATGCAGGAACACCACGTGACCGTGGCCGGCGTGCGCCACGATCTGCCGCGGCCCTTCCATGTGCTGGCCACCCAAAACCCCATCGAGCAGGAGGGCACCTATCCGCTGCCCGAAGCCCAGCTTGACCGCTTCCTGCTGGAAATCGACGTCGGCTACCCCAGCCTCGAAGCCGAGCGGCGCATGCTGTTCTCAACCACCGGCTCCGCCGAAGATGTGGCCGACAAGGTATTCAGCGCCACCGATGTGATGAATGCCCAGCGCCTCGTGCGTTTGATCCCGGTGGGCGAGCAGGTGTCGGATGCCATTCTCAAGATCGTGCGCTCGGCAAGGCCCGATGCATCAGCCGATGCCTTCGTCAACAAGAACATTGCCTGGGGCCCGAGCCCCCGCGCCAGCCAGGCGCTGATGCTGGGCGTCCGCGCCCGCGCCCTGTTGCAAGGAAGGTTGGCCCCTTCGGTCGATGACGTGCTGGAATTGGTGAACCCGGTGTTCCGCCACCGCATGGCGCTGAACTATACCGCCCGCGCCGACGGCCACACCATCGATAGCGTGATTGCCCGGCTGAAGGAACAGCTTGCCTGATGGCAGCCATCGCGCGCAGCGCCGCCTATGCTCTGAACGAACGCGCCGAAGCCGCGGCGCGCGCCCTGCCGCCTTTGCTGGTGGAAGCCGAGCGTATCATGGCCACCGTGCTCCTCGGCGTGCATGGCAGGAAGCGCGCCGGGCCCGGCGAAAGTTTCTGGCAATACCGCCCCTATTCCTTCGGCGATAGCACCAGCCGCATCGACTGGCGCAAATCCGCCAGAAGCGACCGTGTGTTCATCCGCGAAAACGAGTGGGAAGCGGCAAACATCCTGTGGCTATGGGCCAGCGCCTCTCCAGGCATGGACTTCCGTTCGCAACTGGCAAGCGCAACCAAGCGCGACCGCGCACAGCTCATTGCACTGGCGCTCGGAAGCCTGGCAATTCGCGCCCAGGAGCGGGTGGCGATGATCGGTGCGCCATTTGGGCCGGGGCATTCCAAGTCTCATTTGCTGCGCATTGCCGGAGCCATGACCCACGCTGCCGGCCCGGCCCTGCCGCCGGCAGCCAAGATCCCCCGCTTTGCATCCGTGTTGCTGCTCAGTGATTTCTACGAGCCGCTGGAAGACATCGCCGCGGCAATCACCCCGCTCGCCGCCACGGGCGCCACTGGCCATGTCGTGCAGGTCTGCGACCCTGCCGAGGAAACCCTGCCCTGGCAGGGCCGCATGGAGTTCCTTGAATACGGCGGCCCGCGCAAATTCCTGGCTGGCAAAACCGAAACCCTGCGCGAGGCCTACGGCGAACGCTTCCGCGCCCATCGCGATGGCTTGCGCAATCTGGTCACCCGTCTCGGCTGGACTTTCACCGTGCACCGCACCGATACACCACCGGCCACACTTCTCATGTCATTGCACGGTTTGATTGGCGGCGAACACCTGCGGGGCCGGAAATGACCTGGTTTTCCGCTTTCACCTTCGCGACGCCCCTAGCGCTGGCCGCGCTACTGGCCTTGCCGGTCATCTGGTGGCTGCTGCGTTTCACGCCGCCGCGCCCCGAGACCGTGAAGTTTCCGCCGCTCCGCATCCTGCTCGAACTCACCAGCAAGGAACAGGAACCCGACAAGACACCATGGTGGCTGCTGCTGCTGAGGATGGCGATTGCCGCCCTGCTCATCCTCGGCGTATCGCACCCCGCCTTCGCCCCAGGCCGCACGGCAGCACTTGATTCAACGCCGCTGCTGCTCGTCATCGACGACAGCTGGGCCGCCGCCGAAGGCTGGGACAAGCGTCAGGCGGTTCTCAAGGACGTTCTCGATGAAGCCGGCAGTGCCGGCACGGTAGTTTCACTGGCCACCACCACGGCAACCGCCCGGCCGCAAAATCTCGAAACTTCCGGCAATGATAGCATTGCCAAGCGCGTCGCCGCTCTTTCCCCCCGCGCCCTGGAGGCCGATCTGCCTGCCACACTCGCCATGCTTCAAAAGTCATTTGCCAGCGCGGCGGCGCTGCGCGTGATCTGGCTCAGCGATGGCTTGAAACAGGCAGACGCCAACACGTTTGCCACCGGCCTTGCGGGGCTTGCCAACGGCAAAGCCTCGGTCGAGGCCATCTTGCCGGAACCGGCCGGACTGCCGCTGGCCCTTGCCACCCCCGTGGTTGAGGGCAGCCGCATTCGCATCACTGCCTTGCGCGTACCAGCGTCGGAACTTCGCGAGGTGAAGGCCACCGCCACCGCAACCAACGGCAGAAGCCTCGGTGACCTGGTGCTGCGCTTTGAACCAACTGCCGGCAAAGCCGATGCCAATTTCGAACTTCCCATTGAACTGCGCAACGAAGTGTCGCGCATTTCGCTGGAAAATGTGCGCAATGCTTCCGCCGTGTTCCTTCTCGACGACCGCTGGCGAAGGAAGACCATTGCCCTGCAATCGGGCGCGTCCAGCGAAGACGCCCAGCCCCTGCTGTCGCCGCTTTATTATGTCTCACGGGCCATCGAACCCTATGGCGAAGTCAGCGAACCGGCCGAACCCGGCGCCCTCAAGCAAGCCCTCGACGCCGGCCTTTCGATGCTGGTGATGGCCGATATCGGCGTCATTCCCGGCGAAACCCAGCAGGTGGTTGCCGAATGGGTGAAGCGTGGCGGCATGTTGGTGCGATTTGCCGGGCCACGGCTTGCCGGGCTGGAACAGGGGCCTGAAGCCGACCCCCTGGTACCGGTGACATTGCGCCAGGGTGGCCGCTCGCTGGGCTCGGCACTTTCGTGGGAAACACCCCAGGCCCTGCAGGCCTTTCCAGCCAACAGCCCCTTCGCTGGACTTGCGATTGATCCATCGGTGCGCGTGACACGGCAAGTCCTTGCCGAACCCGACGCCGACCTGCCAGACCGGGTGTGGGCCGTGCTCGAAGATGGCACACCTCTGGTCACCGCCCGGCGCGAAGGCAAGGGCACGCTGGTGCTATTTCATGTCACCGCCAACGCCGACTGGTCGAACCTGCCGCTGACCGGCCTGTTCGTCGAAATGCTGAGGAAGCTTCTCGACGCCGCACCGGCGGCAGGTGGCGGTGCCGCACCCGGTACAGTCAACGATGCCGCCGAGCAGGCCTACGTGCCGCGCCGCGCCCTCAGCGGGTTTGGCGAACTGATCGACCCCCTGCCCGATTCCGAGCCCATTGCCGTCACCGAGATTGACAAGGCGAAAGCCAGCCCCAAACACCCGGCGGGACTTTATGCCCGCGGCGCCCAGGAGCGCGCCCTGAACCTGTCGCAGACCGGCGACGCCCTTTCGCCGATTGTCACATTGCCGGCATCGGTGGCGCTGCGGTCCATGGCGCCCCGGCCAGCCCTGCCGCTGGCCCCCCATGCTTTTGGCATTGCCGCCATCCTGTTCCTGCTTGATTGCCTGGCGGCCCTGTTCCTTGGTGGCGGCCTCACCCGCCTGCGCAATCGCGGCGTGGCGGCCGCTATGGCACTGCTCGCTTTCATGCCGATGGACGATGCCCATGCCCAGGCGGCCGATGACTTCGCCCTGCAGAATGCCCTTGAAACCCGCCTCGCCTATGTACTGACCGGCGACGCCGAGATCGACCGCATCAGCGAGGAAGGCCTGAAGGGCCTCACCGCCATTCTGCGCGACCGCACCTCCGTCGAAGCCGCCGAACCGGCGGCCGTTGACATCTCGCGCGATGAGATCGTGTTCTTTCCCTTGCTCTATTGGCCGGTCAGGCCCGAGGCCACGGTGCCATCCGATACGGTGCTCGCCAAGATCGATGCCTTCATGAAGAATGGCGGCACCATTTTCTTCGACCTGCGCGACGATGGCCTGGGCTTCGACGCACTGGCCGGCAACACCACCGCCTCCGCCGATGCGCTCCGCCGCATGCTTGCGAAACTCGACATTCCGCCGCTTGAACCGGTGCCCGAAGAACACGTACTGACCAAGGCGTTCTACCTGTTGAGCACCTTCCCCGGCCGCTATGAGGCCGGCCGCCTGTGGGTCGAACGCCCCGACGCCCAGGGCGCCGCTCTTGGCAATACCGATGGCGTGTCGTCGATCATAATCGGCGCCAACGACTATGCCTCCGCCTGGGCCATGGACGACATCGGAACGCCGCTTTACGCCGTCATTCCCGGCAGCGACCGCCAGCGCGAGTTCGCCTTTCGCGCCGGCATCAACATTGTGATGTATGCCATGACCGGCAATTACAAGGCCGATCAGGTGCACGTGCCGGCCCTCCTCGAGAGGCTGGGGCAATAATGGGCTGGGCCGCCACCTATGATCCGCTGTTGCCGCTGTGGGCGATAGCCGCAATTGCCGCTATCGGCCTGGTGCTGATTGCCACTATGGCCTTTGCCCGCACCCGCGGGCTGGTGTTGCGCGCCCTGTCGCTGGCGCTGATTGTCGCCGCCCTGGCAAACCCGGTGTTTCGCAACGAGGAACGTGAACCCCTCAGCGACATCGCCGTAGTCGTCGTTGATCGCAGTCTCAGCCAGGATGCCGGCCAGCGCACCGCTCAGACTGACACCGCCCTCGCCCAATTGCGCACCGATTTCGGCAAGCTCCCCAACACCGAGCTTCGCACCATCGAGGTGCGCTCTGGCATCACAGCCGAAGACGATGGCACCAGAGCTTTCGCCGCCTTGAACCGGGCGCTCGCTGACATTCCGCCCGAACGCTTCGCCGGCGCCATCATGATCACCGATGGCCAGGTGCACGACGTTCCCGCCGACGTCGCGAAATCCGGTCTCGGCGGGCCCTTGCACGCCATCATCACCGGCGGCAGCAGGGAGCGCGACCGCCGCGTCGTCATCACCCAGGCGCCGCGCTTCGGCATTGTCGGCAAGGAACAGATCGTCAAGTTCCGCATCGACGATACCAATGGCGAAGGATCGGCCATCGACGTCGTCATCAAGCATGGACGCGACCAGTCCGACGTCCTCACCGTTCAGCCCGGCGCCGAAGTCGAATTCCCGGTGACCATCGAACATGGCGGCCAGAACATCACCGAGATCACCGCCGCACCCGCTGACGATGAAATCTCCCAGCAGAACAACCATGCCATCGCCGTGACCGAGGGCATCCGCGACCGGCTTCGCGTGCTGCTGATTTCCGGCCAGCCCCACGCCGGCGAGCGCACCTGGCGCAATCTGCTGAAGGCCGACGCCTCCGTCGACCTCGTGCATTTCACCATCCTGCGCCCGCCCGAAAAGCAGGACGGCACGCCGATCAAGGAACTCGCCCTGATCGCCTTCCCCACCCGCGAACTGTTCGTCGAAAAGCTCGACGAATTCGACCTCATCATCTTCGACCGCTACCGCCGCCAGGCCGTGCTGCCCATGGCCTATCTCGCCAATGTCGTCGACTATGTGAATGGCGGCGGCGCCGTGCTGATTGCTTCCGGCCCCGATTTCGCCGCCGAGGACGGCCTCTACACCACGCCGCTGGCCGATATTCTCAATTCGGCACCCTCCGGGCAGATCGTCGATGGCGGCTACAAGCCGGCCATCACCGGCCGCGGCCAGCGCCACCCGGTCACCCGCAGTCTGCCGGGAAGTGGCGGCGAAACGCCAAGCTGGGGCCGCTGGCTGCGCTATGTCGAGGCCAACACGACTTCAGGCGAAGTGGTCATGGCAGCTCCCGGTGACAAACCGCTGCTGGTTCTGTCGCACGCTGGCGAGGGCCGCGTCGCCCAGCTTCTCTCCGACCAGAGCTGGCTGTGGTCGCGCGGCTACGAAGGCGGCGGACCTGCCACCGAGCTTTTGCGCCGCATGGCCCATTGGCTGATGAAAGAGCCGGATCTCGAGGAAGAGGCCCTCGGCGGAGTTCAATCCGGCAAACAGATGGTGATCGAACGCCGCACCATGTCCGACAGCGCCGAACCGGTCGTTGTCACCCTGCCGTCAGGCAAGTCGGTTACGGTTCCGCTGACCGAGCAATCTCCCGGACTGTTCCAGGGCCGCATCGAAGTAACCGAGCCTGGGCTGTTCCGCCTTAATGATGGATCGCTCGAAGCCGTGGCGGCGGCGGGAAATGCCGACGCCCGCGAAGCCTCCGATATCGTAGCGACCAGCGCCAAGCTGAAACCGGCAACCGATGCGCTTGGCGGCGCCATCGTCTGGGCCGAAGATGGCGTGCCCAGCATCGCCAAGGTGGCGGCCGGCCGCACCATGGCGGGCTCCGGCTGGCTCGGCCTCAAGGCCAACAATGCCTATCGCGTCACGTCGGTTTCGGAAGTGCCGCTGTTTGCGACCCTCCTAAGCCTCGGCGTGCTGCTGCTGCTTGCCAGTTCCATGTGGTACCGCGAAGGCCGCTGATTTTTCGGCAAAGCGGTAGTGCGGCAGCACCATGCCATGATACGCCCTCAAGCGCGCCCGGGCTGGAGTTCCAGATAAAGAAAGCGGTCGGGATTGGTTGGCCCCGGCATCAGCATCACCCCACGCGGCACCTTCTTGAACCCCACCCGCCCATAATAGGGTTCGTCACCCACCAGCAGAACCAGCCGGTGGCCCCGCGACGTGGCCCGCGCCAGGCCTTCGCGCATCAATGCAAGACCTACTCCCAGGTTCTGCCGCTGTGGATGAACCGCCAGGGGGCCGAGCAGCAGCGCTGGCGTTCCGCTTTCGCCAATGGCCAGCGGCCAGAAGCTGATGGCCCCGGCAATGCCCACGCCCTCATCGCCGATCACCAGCGACAGGCCATCAACCGCATGGCTTCCCTCACGCAGGCGGTAGGAGGTCTTGGTGCGCCGGTCGATGCCGAAGGAAAGATCGAGCAGATGCTCGATGGCCGGTTGATCGGCGGCAGCAGCGTCTTGAACGGTGAATGTCATGGTCGCAATTCCGGATGAGTTGAACAACACCCGGCCGGACGACGTCAGAACCGGGGCGTGGCGCAGGCCGAGTTTTCTCGGGCGCGTCGTCGCAGCGTGATTTGTCCGGTTCCGTTCATGGTCGTCCGCATAGGGAAATGCCGGCGCTCCGTCAAGTCTCACCAGTGGCTGGCCGGCTTCTGGCCCTGCAATATCTCGGCGATCCGCCGCGCCGTGCCGCCGGTCGTTCCCTCCGGCAAAGCCTGCGCCGAAAATAAACGCGCCTCGGCGATTTCCAACGATGGCTTGAATGGCTCCTGCCGGAACTTGCGCAGCACCAGCACCGCCACATGATCGCCCCTGAAATTGGCATCATTCAAAAACATTCCATGAAGCTTCAATTCTTCTTCCGCCACGATCCCCGATTCTTCCAGAATTTCACGCCGCGCCGATTCGAAAACCGTCTCGCCACGCTCAACCCCGCCACCCGGCAAATGCCAGCCCGCCGCATAGCCATGGCGCACCAGCAGTACTTCGTCCCTGCCATTGATCACCGCCGTGCGCGTGCCCAGTGTCATCCCGCGGCTAATGCGATGCCAGGGATGCAGGAAGAACTTGAGGGCCGGATTGAGTGGCATTGGCTCTGTTAAGCAAGCTTGAGTTGGCCGGGCAATCACATTATGCCTCGGTCATGCCCGCCATCACGGTTCGCACCGTTGCCACCAAAGCCGAAAAGCTTGCCTTCCTGAAGGTGCCATTTCCGCTCTATGCCAATGATCCCCATTGGGTGGCGCCGCTTTTTTTCGAGCGCCTTGAGCATCTTGATCCGAAGAAGAACCCCTACTTCCTGCATTCCGAAGTGCAGTTGTTCGTGGCCTATCGCGACGGCCGCGCCGTGGGCCGCATATCAGCCCAGGCCGACAGCCTGCGCCAGCAGCGCCACAAGGACGGCGTGGGCCAATTCGGTTTCCTCGAAGCCGAGGACGATCCGGAAATTTTTGCCGCTCTGTTCAAAGCGGCGGGCGATTGGCTGAAACCCAGGGGCTTCTCCCGCGTTCAGGGCCCTTTCTCATTTTCGATCAACGACGAAACCGGGGTGCTGGTCGATGGTTTCGACCGCCCGCCCAACATGATGATGGGCCATGCCCGCCCCTACTATGACCAACGCATCGCGGAGCAAGGCTTCACCAAGATCAAGAACGTGATCGTCTATGACTACGATGCCAGGGTCGAACCGCCGCGCGCCATGCAGCAGATTTACGCCAAGGCGCTGAAATCCGACGACCTCCGCATTCGCCCCATCGACAAGAAGAATTTGAAACGCGATCTCGACATCGTCATTTCGATTTTCAACGACGCATGGTCGTCGAACTGGGGTTTCGTGCCGTTCACGCCGGAAGAAATCACCAAGCTTGGCAATGACCTGAAGATGCTTGTGAACAATGAATACGTGCGCATTGCCGGCTGGAAGGGCGAACCCGCCGCCATGGCGGTAACCCTGCCCAATATCAACGACTGGATCGCCGGCCTTGATGGCAAGCTGCTGCCCTTCGGCTGGGCCAAGGTGGCGTGGAATCTTTTGGCCCGCCCGCCAAAGTCCGTGCGCATGCCGCTGATGGGGGTGCGCAAGAAATTCCACGGCACCATTGAAGGCTCGGCCCTGGCAATCGGGGTGATCGACACGGTGCGCCGCTATCATCTGTCACGTGGCACCGTATCCGGTGAACTCGGCTGGATTCTTGAAGACAACCTGCCGATGCGCCGGATGATCGAGAGCCTCGGCGGCAAGCCCTACAAGACCTATCGCATCTACGAGAAAGTCCTGTGAACTGGTCGGTGCTCATTCTGGCGGCGGGACGCGGGCCTGATGACCCGATGGCCAAGGCCTATGGCGTTGCTAACAAGTGCATGATTCCCGGTGGCCGGCGTGCCGATGCTGAAGCGTGTCGCCAACGCCGTTGCCGCATCGGGCGTTGCAAAGCGCACAGCTGTCTCGATTGAGGATGCAGAATTGGCGCTGGAACTGTTGGGCGACCGCGTGCTGGTGGTGCAGTCGGCGGAAAGCGCCCCCGGTTCTGTTCTGGCAGCCGTGCGGGCCGGCGATGTCACCTTTCCTGTGCTGGTGACAACCGGCGACCACGCCCTGCTGACGCCCGCTATGGTGAAGCACTTCTGTGCCGCCGCCGAGAAATCCGGCGCCGACTTCTGCGCCGGCCTCGCATCAGCCGAAACCATTCTCGCCGCCTACCCGGAATCAGTGCGGACCTTCTTCACGTTCGGCCACGATCGCGTCTCGGGCTGCAATCTTTTTGCCCTCAATACCGAACGGTCGATCGCCCTCCTCGAGCGTTGGCAATACCTTGAACAGATACGCAAGAAGCCGTGGCGCCTGGTTGCGGCCTTTGGCATATCACCGCTCGTCCGATTTCTGCTGGGGCGATTGACGCTGGAGAGTGCCTTCGCCATCGTCTCGCGCAAGCTGGGCCTCATCGCCAAACCCATCTTGATGCCGTTTGCCGAAGCCGCCATCGACATCGACAAGCCCGCCGACAAGGACCTTGCCGAACGCATTCTGGCGAGCCGCCACTGATGTTCACCCTCGCCCACTTTTCCGACCTGCACTTGGGCCCCCTGCCCCCCGGTGCGGCCTACCGCGACTTCGCGCTGAAACGCCTGGTCGGCGCCATGTCATGGGCCTTCATCCGGCGCAAACTCCACATCTCGCAGGTAGCCGATGCCATTGCCGCCGACATCATGGCAGCGAGGCCCGATCACATCGCTTTCACCGGTGATGCCGTGAACATCGCGGCCCTCGCTGAATTTCCCCGCGCCGCCACATGGATGCAGCACCTGGGCGATGGCAAGGCAATGACCTTCGTTCCCGGCAATCACGATGCCTACGTAGAGGTGCCATGGCGCGACGGTCTTTCCCACATGGCGCCGTGGATGACGGGCGAAATGCGGGTGGCGGAACCGGCTTTCAGCGCCAGGCTGGCAACCCCATTTCCATTCGTCCGCCTGCGGAAAAATGTAGCATTGGTCGGCCTCTCTTCGGCCGTGCCGCAAAACCTGCGCAAAGCCGGTGGCACGCTGGGCACGGACCAGCTCAAGTCGCTTGGCCCCCTGTTGCGCGACCTTCGCGAGCGTGGCTTTGCCCGCGTGGTGATGATCCACCATCCGCCCTTCCCCGGCCTCGCCATAGCCCGCAAGGCCCTGACCGACGCCGCCGCCTTCAAGGACCTGATAACAGCCGAAGGTGCTGAACTGATCCTCCACGGCCACAATCACCACCACATGGTGAACCCGCTCACCACGCGCTTCGGAACCGCCTATGCGGTGGGCGTTCCCTCGGCCTCCATGGCAGTTGGCGGCCGCCACACACCCGCCGCATGGAACCTTTACGAGATCGACCGCAGCGACGGGCGGTGGGCCATCACCTTGCACCAGCGCCGCTACCACCCTGACACCGGCACCATCGCCTGGGGGCCGGAAATGCCGCTTTCATCTTGATGGTTTGATGCGGTAAACAGGCACGTTCTCCATCGAGGCCCTATTGATCCGCATTCTCGACCGCTACATCCTCAAGCAGATTGCCACGCCGTTGCTTGCCGCAATGGGCATCGGCATGGTCATGCTGCTGGCCGAGCGCATGGTGCGCATCCTCGACAACACGCTTGGCAAGAAGAATTCCTTTGCCGTGGTGTTCGAGATGCTGGCCTATCTGGTGCCGCACTATCTCGGCACCGCCATACCCGCCGCCCTGTTCATGGGGCTGCTGTTCGGTTTCAGCAGGCTTTCAAAGAACACCGAAATCGACGCGTTCATGGCAACCGGAGTGAGCCTCGGCCGCATGGTGCGGCCCGTGGCGATCCTGTCGCTGCTGTTCATGGTGATCTCGTTGTGGGTGATCGGCTGGGTTCAGCCCTATGCGCGCTATGCCTATCGCGCCATCGTCTTCGACGTTGAGAACGTCCAAATATTCTACATGGCCGACGAGGGCGTGTTCATGCAGTCGGAGAACCGCACCTTCATCATGGAACGCCTGGATCGCGACAGCGGCATCTTCTCCAAAGTCTTCATCTACACCGACGACAAGAACCAGGGCAACGAAGCCGTAACAGCGGAACGCGGCACGCTGGTCGAAGTGGAAGGCCAGTTGCGGCCCGTGCTGCATCTTGAGAACGGCCATCGCATGACCTTCAAGCAACCCGCTCCCTTTCCCGGCTTCCCCGCCCCCAAGGCGCCAACTTTAACGGTATTCGACAAGACCGATACACCGCTCGGCGAAGAAACCCCCGAGGTCTTCCGCCTGCGCGGTGATGACGAGCGCGAACTCACTTTGCCTGAAATTATCGCCCAGTGGTCATCGCCGCCCGCCGGCGCGTCGCGGCGCTCCATGCGCGCCGAACTGAACAAGCGCCTTGTCTACATTCTCAGCCTTCCGATGCTGCCATTCCTCGCTGTGCCGTTTGCCGTCGGCCACCGCCGCAGCCAGCGTTCCTATCGTTTCGGCTTGGCCATGGTGCTAATCATCGCCTTCCACGAGGTGATCGAACAGGGGAGCCTGGCCGTCAAGACTTCGAATTTCAGCCCGCTGTGGGCCATATGGGCGCCATTCGCGCTGCTCCTCGCATTCACCTCCTGGCGCTTCTACAACGCCTCATACCGGCTCGGCAGAGACCGGGTGGAAAACGCCATCGAACTGCTAGGCGACGGCGTGAGCGCGGTGACCGGCGCCATCGCTCGCCCCTTCCGCCGGAGCGAGGCAGCATGACGACGCTTGCCCGTCTGTTGACCCGCATGGTGCTCGTTCGCTTCCTCGGCATTCTCATCGGCATCAGCCTGTTCGTGCTGTTGCTCGAAGTCGTGACGTTCTCCAAGGAAATTGGCAATATCCGCCCCGACGACTTTTCGATTTACCCCGATTACATGTTTGCCCGCCTGCCGGTGTTGCTGGCAACGTTCCTGCCGATCTGCGTGCTGCTGGCCATGCTCCTGACCTTGACCGAATTCAGCTACCGCAACGAGATGGCAGCACTTTGGGCAACCGGCGTTTCGCCATTGCGCCTGACCCGCATGCTGCTGCCCCTGGCGATCGCCATCGGCGCCCTGCATTTCGTTCTTGGCGACTATGTCATTCCCCGCGTCTCGCCGCAGCTCAGGCTCTGGGGCGTCGGCGACTACGGCAAGATCTCGAAGAAAGGCGATGCCTTCAATGCCATTTGGATGCGCTCCGGCAACGATATCCTGCGCGTTGGCTCCGCCAATGACGCCTCGACGGTCCTCGCCAACGTTGTCATCTTCCGCCGCGATGCCAAGGGCATCATGGCTCAGCAGATCTACGCCGTGGGTGCGGTGGTCGAAAGCGGCAAGTGGGTGCTGAAGAACGTCGATGTTTATTTTGCTGACGAGCGCTCGCGCCAGCACCTCGACACCATGCCCTATGATGGCAAACTGACACCCGCCGCCGCCGGCCAGCGCACCGGCGAGCCCGAGGAACTGAGCCTCCGCGACCTCCGGTATTTCGTCGAGAACAGCGGCTTCGGACTGAAGCCCATTTGGGTTTATCAGACCTGGTGGTTCAAGCGTCTGTCGCTGCTGTTCACCGGCCTGGTGATGATTGCCCTGTGCATTCCCCTGGCCTCGCGCTTCCGCCGTGGCGGCGGCCTCGGTGGCCTGTTCGCGGCCGGCGTGGCCCTGGGTTTTCTGTTCTTTGTCGCCGACGGCGTTTCGGTAACCCTTGGTGAACTGGGCTTTGTCACGCCCTGGTTCGCGGCGTGGTTTCCAGTGATCGGTTTTGTGGCCCTCGCAGCCTCGCTCACCTTGCGCGCCGAAAGGGTCTGAACCGTGCGATCCGGCCTCATCGTCAATCCCCGGTCGGGGAAATCCAGTGGCAAGGGATTGACCCTTGCCGAGAAGCTCCGTGCTTCGCCAAACGTCTCGGTGAAGGTGATCGAAGAGTTTGCAAGGCTCCCGGCGCTGCTCGATGAACTGGCCGGTGATGGCGTCACGGAGCTATTCATCAGCTCCGGCGATGGCACCATCCAGGCAATCCAGACCGAACTCGCCGAGAGGAAGCCGTTCCGCAACTTGCCGCGCTTGGCACTACTGCCCCACGGCACCACCAACATGACGGCAGCCGATTTAGGTTTCCGCCACACAGGTCTCGATGCCCAAGCCGCGTTCATTGCCAGCCCAACGGGCGGCGGAATGCGTCACCGCCATACGCTCCGCGCCGCCAACCCCCGCGATGGCCGGCCGCGCCACGGCATGTTTCTCGGAACCGGTGCCGTTTCCGAAGCAACCCTCTATTGCCAGCAAGCCTTCAACGCCAAGGGCGTGAAAGGCAACTGGGCCACCTTCGCAACCCTTGCCGGCGCCGTCGCCAAAACCGTGTTCAGCAAGCCCGACCCCAATGACCTGACGCGCTTTGACCGGCCTTTTGCCATTCGCGTGCTGGCCGACGGCCAGCCGATGAGCGACGGCACCCAGCTGCTCATGTTGGCAACCACCTTGGAAAAGCTGATCCTCGGCGCCCGCCCTTTCTGGGGCGGCAAGCAGCCAGGCCTGCGCGCCAGCGTCTTCCCTTATCCCGTGCCCAATGTCTGGCGCTGGCTGCTGCCGCTGATGTATGGCAGCGAAACGCGTATCGTTCCGCCCGGCGCCACCAGCCGCGCTGCTTCGGTGCTTGAGGTGTGGTCGAACGTCAGTTTCGTGATCGACGGTGAGTTTTTCGACGGCCCCGCCGATGACCCGCTGCGCATCGAAACCGGACCGTCGTTCACCTATCTGCTGGGCAAATGATGGAAAAGCTCGCCGGCCGCACGCTTGCCTTGAATGTGGCGCCGGAGATCAGCGCCATGGCCGACCATTTGCGGGCCCAGCACCCAGAAGTCCTCGCAGTGTTGGCCTATGGCTCATGCCTGCGCGGCGTTGCCACTACCGAGTCGCTGATTGATCTCTACGTTCTGACTGAAACACTCGCCGGTGTTAGCAACAATGCCCTGAGCCGCTTCGCCTGCCGCCTGGCGCCGCCCAATGTCTACTATGCTGAATGCCAATTCCAGGGCCGCACCTATCGCGCCAAATACGCCGTGCTGCCGCGTGCCCTGTTCGCCGCCTGGATGAAACGCGACAACCCCTATTTCTGGGCGAGGTTTTCACAGCCCTCCGCATTGGTCTGGGCGTCGGACGCGATTGCCCGCGCCATGGTGGCGAAGTCCTGCGCGCAAGCGGCGGAGACGATGTTCGCCAATGCCCGTGCCCTCACCGATGCCCGCGACCCGCTCGACATCTGGACCGCCGGCTTCGCCGCAACCTACGCAACCGAACTCCGCGCCGAAACCACATCGCGCGCCCGCAGCGTTGTTGAGGCCAATGCAGAATACTATCGTGAAGCCGCCAGGCTTCTGGCCCACGTCGAGCCACGGCAGGCAATCTGGAGCTTCCGCCGCTTCAAAGGCAAACTATGGTCCATTATCACGGCTGATCAAAGCCGCCTTCACCTTCACCGGCGGCGCCGACTACCTCGCCTGGAAAATCGAACGCCACTCCGGGCAGAAAGTGGAACTGTCCGATTGGCAGAAACGCCATCCGATCATTGCCAGCCTGACGTTGTTGCCAAAACTGCTGAAGAGCGGCGCAGTGCGGTAGCTGTTGTCCTCGCCCCGCTTGGCGAGCAATGGATTCGGACTTCCATCTTTTTTTTTGAGAGCGTGCGGGCTGCACCAACCCTCATCTGGCCTGTCGGCCACCTTCTCCCATCCTTCGGACGG
The DNA here is from genome assembly GCA_963775095.1 of uncultured Alphaproteobacteria bacterium. Taxonomy (GTDB): domain Bacteria; phylum Pseudomonadota; class Alphaproteobacteria; order Rhizobiales; family Aestuariivirgaceae; genus Aestuariivirga. The sequence goes on along the minus strand of CAVZHN010000014.1, from coordinate 628,689 downwards.
GAGAAGGCGCATGACCTTTATCCGCCTTCTCCCGTTCCGCGCTTTGCGGAATGGGAGAAGGTCCCGAAGGGGGATGAGGGCACTTTTGTGCTACCCGTTCACAACCTTCTTCCCATGCCCCTTGGCCACCACTTCCCCGAACAGGTGAATGATCGTGTCGATCTCCGATTCCGTGTGCGCCGCCGAAACCGAGCAGCGCAGCAGGCACAGTTTGTTGGGCGTGCCGGGTGGCAAGGCGATGTTGACATAGACACCAGCCGCCAGCAGCGCGTTCCACATGGCGATGGTCGAAGGTTCATCGGGGCATTTGACGGCAATCACCGGGCTGACCGCTTCACAACCGGTCTCAAGCCCCAGCGCCTTGAAGCCGTTGAACAGCCGCTCGGAGTTCTGCCGCAGCCGGTCGCGGCGCTCCGGTTCCCTCGCCAGTGTCTTCATCGCGGCGATCGATGTGGCGATCGAGGCGGGAGACGACGACGCCGTGAACATGTAGGGCCGCATGGCATAGCGCAGGGTTTCGAACAGCGGATGATTGCCCGCCCCGAAGCCGCCAATGGCGCCAACGCTTTTCGAAAACGTGCCGACCACGAAATCGGCTTCATCCTCGAGCCCGGCCTCATCGGCAAGGCCGCGGCCGTGGGGGCCAAGAACGCCAAAAGAATGCGCCTCGTCGACCAGCAACTGGAAACCGCGCTTCTTCTTCACTTCAACAAAATCGGCCAAGGGTGCCCGGTCGCCCAGCATCGAATAGATGCCTTCAAGCACCACCAGCCGCCCGCCCTCTTCGCCTTCCGATCGCGCCAGGCGCTTGTCGAGATCGGTTGCGTCATTGTGCCGGAAGCGCACCAGCTTGGCGCCCGAAAGCGTGCAGCCGTCATAGATCGACGAGTGTGAATCGGCATCGAGGAAAATTGTGTCGCGGGGGCCCGCCAGCCCCGCCATCATGCCGAGGTTCGCCTGATAACCGGTGGTGAATACAATGCAATGCCGGCGGTTGAGGAAAGAAGCCAGCTGCGCCTCAAGCTGCCTGTGCAGCGCATAGGTGCCATTGGCAATGCGCGAACCCGTGGTGCCGGTGCCGAACTGCACCAATGCCTCCTGCCCCGCCTTCACGCAATCAGCCTCGAAAGTGATGCCCATGTAATTGTTGGTGCCGGCCAGAATGGTCTCGCGGCCATTGATCATGGCGCGGGTCGGAGACAGCATCTGCTCGTTGGTCAGGCCCACCGCGTCCGCCCCGACCGCCAGCATGCGGGCGTGGCGTTCGGCGAGGGCGCGGTGCTTGTCGAACAGATCGATCATGGTGTCAGCCTTTGCCGGTGCGCGTTTCGACGACCTTGGCGAGTTCCGCGATGGTGCGGGTTTCCGACAGGACGTTGAGTGGAATTTCAATGTCGAAATGATCTTCAACCTCCATCACGAAATCCATGACAGTGACCGAGTCGATGTTGAGATCGGTTGATATGTCGGTGTCGGCCGAAAGCTTCGAGCCATTGCTGTTGAACGGCTCGAGAAGCTTGCAGATCTGCTGGACTGTGTCGGTCATGGGCGGGTCTCGGATTTGTTCTGGGCTGTGCTTCTACCGGCCCCGCGCGCCTGCGGCAACCATCCCCGCTGCCGGTACCAGGCCAGCGTTCCAGCGAAGCCTTCGGGGAAAAGCGTGTAGGATTTGAGAGGCCAGCCTTCTCCTTGTGCCACCCAATCCGGATGATAGAGCTCGGCAACCTTGCCGTGGCTCACCATGCCGGGCTGTTTGCGAAACCGCGCGATAGCTTCCGAGGCCGAAGCAACGGCACTCACCAGCCCACGTGGCAGGAACACCGGCCGCACCTTGCGGCCTTGATGGACCGAGGCAATGGCGCACAGCTCACCCCACGAATATCCCTCGGCCTTCCCATCGGAGAGTTCAAAAACCCCTTCGCGCCGGGCTTCACAGGCTTCGGTCAGGACTCTGGCCATGTCACTCACATGCAAAAGCGAAAAGCGCGTATCAGCCGTGGTCGGCAACATGGCAATGGGCCGTGTCAGTTCCTTGATGAGCGGCAGCGTCGCCCTGTCGCCCGGGCCATAAATGGCGGGTGGCCGCAGGATCACATGCGAAAGACCAACGCCCCGCACGATGTCCTCGGCCGAAGCCTTGCTGGCGCCATAAGGCGACAACAAAGGTTCGCGCGCCGCCAGTGACGACACATAGACAAAGCGCCCGACGCCTGCTGCTTTCGCCGCCGCTATCGCATTGAGCGTGCCGATCTGGTTGACCGCAAAATACCCGGCGCGATTGAGCGCCGAAATAGCCCCCGCCACGTGCAGAAAAACATCGGCCCCTCCGGCAAGCTTGGCGAGCGCATCGGCTGAATCGAGATCGCCCGCCACCAGTTCAACCGGCGGCGGCAAGGCCGCCTTGGCGGCATCGCGCACCAAGGCCTTGACCCTGTGGCCCTTCGCCAGCAGGGCCTCGACGGCATGGCGCCCGGCAAAGCCCGTGGCGCCGGTCATGGCGACGGTAAGAGGCATGAGACCGGAAGAAGCTTAAAAGTAACTCTACTGCGCCGCCTGCAGGAACACCTGCGGCGCCACTTCGGCGATTTCGCCGCCGAGATATTTCTGCCGTGCCCCGGCCCGCGACAGTTTGCCGGAAGACGTGAACGGCAAGCTCTTCGGCGGCACCAGCACGACCTTGCATTCGACCCCGGCGCCGCGGTGCACCACCGCCGACACATCGTGACGCAGCTTTTCCATGGCGGCCGGATCGGACAGCCGGCAGTGCACCAGCACCACCACATCATCGTCGCCGCGTTCATTCTCGACCGCGAAGGCCGCCACGTCGCCGTCACGCAACGGCTCCACCTGCTCGGCCGCCCATTCGATGTCCTGCGGCCAGATATTGCGCCCATTGTGCAGGATCAGGTCCTTGGCACGGCCGGTAATGACGATCTCGCCATCCAGCCAGTAACCCATGTCGCCGGTATCGAGAAAGCCTTGGCCATCGACAACCGCCGACGTGGCTTCATCATCGTGGTAGTAGCCAGACATCAGGCTCGGGCTGTTGACGAAGATGCGGCCCACCGCGCGTTCACCCAGCGCCTCGCCTGCTTCCGAGCGGATTTCGACTGTGCTGCCCACCATCGGCTTGCCGCACACCACAAAGCTGCGGGCCGCCGGTCCCGCCTCGGCGGGAATTGCCTTGCCTTCGGATTTCAGTGCCTGGCGTTCGACGGTATCGACGCGGAAAAGCTCTCCGGCATCGTTGAAAGAAATGGCTAGCGTCGTTTCCGCCATGCCATAGCTCGGCAGGAACGCCTTGGGGTTGAACCCCGCCACCGAGAGTGTCTCGGCAAATTGCTTCAGTACATCGGCGCGCACCATGTCGCCACCGATGCCGGCGATGCGAATGGCACCGAGATCAAGCGTCACCGCCTCGCCATTAATGCGGCGCGAAGCGAGATCAAAACCAAAGCTCGGTGAAAAGGTGATCGTCGTGCGATTGTCCGACATCAGCTTGAGCCACAGCGCCGGGCGCCGCGCGAACGCCGTGGTCGCCAGGTAATCGACTGTCACCTGCCCCATGATCGGCGACAGGCAGAAACCGACAAGCCCCATGTCGTGATAGAGCGGCAGCCACGAAAAGGCGCGATCGTCAGGCGTAAGTTTCAGGCCATCGCATAGAATGCCTGTGGTATTCGCAACTATTGCTTTCTGGCTGATCAGCACGCCCTTGGGGTTCGACGTCGAGCCCGACGAATATTGAATGTAGGCTTCTTCATCGGCCCGGAACGGCTCGAGCTTCACTGCCGCTTCCGGAATGGCTTGCAGCCCTTCATGGGTGAGCACCTTGGAAACTCCGGCCTTGGCGGCGCCCTCGCCGATCAGGCCTTCAAGATCACCGGAGGTGATAGCGATGCAGGCCTTGGCCGCCTGCAGCATGCCGGCCACCCGATCGATGTAGGACTCCTTGCCACCGATATACATGGTGTAGGGCATCGGACACGGAATGAGGCCCGCATACTGGCAGCCGAAAAACACGTCCATGAACTCCGGCCCGGTTTCGGCAACAACCGCCACCCGGTCGCCGCGCGCGAGGCCAAGTGTCAGAAGTTTGCGCGCCGTGGCCACCGCCCGGCGCCGCAATTGCGCATAGGGCAGCACATGCTGAAGCGCACCACGCCCCGAATAGAAATTGAAACCCGTTTGCCCCTGCGCCGCATAGTCAAGGCCTTCGGCAAGCGTATCGAAACCGCCCAGCTTCTGCACAAGCGTGGAATTTCTGCGCGGCGTCCGCATCAACTCGCTGGCACCTTCGCGCCTCACTGCCGCCCCAGTCATCTCAAAACCTCTTTGACGTCTTCTTGTTACTCAACAAATCCGGCTTCCCGGACTCGTTTGGCCCACCATGAGTGTTGGGTAACAGGAATGGCAGGGCCACTGAAATCAAAAGGTGTTTCAGTTTGTAACGGCCAGAGGGTCTGGGAAAACTATAGTTGTTTCAAGAGGATACTGGCGCCGAGCAGGGTCAGCGCGCCAAGCGCCACACCGGTCAGCCAGGCCAGGATGACGGCGCTCGAGGAATAGCCGCCGGAAAGATTTGACTTAAGGGAAGTTCCCGCAACCTGGCGTTCCCGGGCGATGACGCGATAGGCCAGAAGCCGTTTCACCTGCTCCACCATACCCATGAGATCGGTAGTTTCGGCCAGTACTTCGCGCCCGGCGCTGGTATCCTGCACCAGCCGGTAAGTCCGGTAGTCCGGCTCCATCTCCACGAATGAGATGGGGTCGAGCCACAACCGCGGCGGATCGCCGGGAGAGATTGCCACGTCGAAGTTTTGCCTGGCCTCTGGCGAGGCAGCCACCACCACATCGATCTCAAGCTTCAAGGCGTGTAGCCGCAACGACTTGGAATCGCGAATATCCGCCACGGCTTCGCGGTGCATGGCTTCCGCCATCCGCGCCTCGCGCAACGCCTCACGCAGTCCCAGTCCGGCTGTGCTGTCAGCCTGCACCACTCAAATCAACTCCCAAACGCCAACTCCTGCCCCATTCTGGGACATATCGGCGGTGTTCAAGGTCCATGCGAAGAACCTAGCAGGAGTTGGGCCACGCGGCGGGGGACGAAACGCACGGACTAATTCCGTGGCTACAAATACTCGCGCCGGATCATTTGGCTCAGAATATTTGTCGTGGCGCGTTTAATGCTAGTTACACCTCACCGGCGAGCAACGTGTTATCCGTCACTTGACGGAAGACGGAAGTGCTCCTATTTTCTGACCATGCGCATTCGCAATGTCGTTCACAAGGGATTGCGGAACCTGATCGAACATGATGACCGTCAGGGTGTGCCCGCGGTCGTCGCGGACAAGGTCCTGCGAATTGTCCTGTTCCTGCAAGATATGCAGCACGAGGTCGAACTTCGCGCCATTCAAAACTGGAAGGCGCACCTGCTGACTGGCAACCGCAGGGGTATGTGGAGCCTTTCGGTCACAAAAAACTGGCGCATCACGTTTCGAATCGACAGGCAAGACATCGAAATCATCGACCTCAACTTTGAGGACTATCATTAGGAGAAGATCATGACTGGTGAATTGGGTATCAGACTGAAAAATCCGCCCCATGTCGGAGGCTTCATCCGCCACGAGATCGTCGAAGCCATCCCGCTGTCGGTCACCGATGCGGCTAAAGCCCTGGGTGTCACGCGGCCAGCACTTTCAGCGCTGCTGAATGAGCATGTAGACTTGTCACCAGAAATGGCGCTCCGCATCGAGAAAGCCTTTGGTGTTTCCATGGACACCCTGATGCGCATGCAAAACAGCTACGACATCGCCCGAATGCGCAAGACAGAAAAGCGGATCAAGGTGAAAGCGTTTGCGCCGAAAACAGAGGTTGCGTAATCAGATTGAACTCTGAGCTTCTTCAGAACTTTCCGGAAAACCGTGGCGGACTCAATCCTCCTCATTCAGGTCCGCCATCAGTGCCTTGACTGACCTGTGCCGCTTGCCTTTCCCTGCCTTGAGTTCTGAAATGGCCTCAAGTGTTTTGGCGTTTTGCGCTTTCACTTCAGAAGGCAAACGTTGTTCATCGGCCACCCAGAGATGCCGGAACAGCTCCAGCCACCCCATCCCCTCACCCCTTCGGGCACGACGCCGGCAAGTCCGGCCGTCCCAGCCACATCTCGAACGTATTAGGCCTTGCCTTGTTGGCAATTGCCGCATTGGCAGACAGATCGACCATCTCCAGCGGCAGGCCAACATTTCGGAAGGTCATGACGATTTCCTGGCCACGCTCCAGATCGGTATCGCGGAACACCCGCAGCTCATGGCGCTGGCCGCTCCAGGTGGCCCGCGCGAATCCGGGCAATGTCAGGCTGGAGCGCTCGGTATCGGGCACCTTGCTCATCAGGAAGCGGATGCAATTGCGCTGCGTTTCATTCATGGCGTGAACGAACATCCGGCTCGGCATACGCTCCAACGCCAGGCGGAACATGTCGGCCACCTTGTCGTTTTCGGCCGATGCCTTGAGCAGCGCCTGCTCCATCAACGGCAACAGCTCGCGGTCCGACGACGAGTTGGCATAGGCCAGTTGCGCCGCCACGAATTCCACCGGCACCTTGTCGTTCTTCAGCAGATACTCGAACATGGCGACGCCATACTTGCGCTTTTCCGGTGTCTGATCGCTGACCAGGTCGATCATTGTCTTGAGGTCGTTCAGGTTCTGCTGCCAGCGTGTGTAGTAAAGGCCCGTGCCGGCAACCGTCACCGGGATCATCACCGTCGCCAGCAACTGCACAAGAAGGTCGCGCAAGGGTCTGCCCTCTGCCATGGAAACTCCTAAAATTATCGGCGCCTTAGACCAAGTGATTGGGGCCGAATAGCGGCTTATGCCTCATTTGAAGAACGGCCGCCGCAACAGCTCCGGCAGTGGCTTGTCGGCAAGGCCCTCAACGCCAATGGGCATTTCGACCGTGCGCGCCGTGGGGCTGCGGCTGGCAAAAACATGATCCCAGACCGACAACAAGAATGAGTAATTCGAGTCGGTATCACCGCGCACCGCATGGTGGTGGATCCAGTGAATGGATGGCGTGACGATGAACCACGACAGCACGCGCTCGAAGGGCCGCGGCAAGCGCAGGTTCGAGTGCTGGAACATCGCGAAGATGGCGACCAGTGTTTCAAACACCACAACGCTGGCCAGCGGCATGCCCAGCAGAAAGATCACCGCCGCCCGCACCAGCGACGACAGCAGCACCTCGGCAAAGTGAAAGCGCAGGCCCGAACTGGCATCGAGGAAATTGTCGAGGTGGTGGATTTCATGGAACCGCCACAGAATGGGCAGCGCGTGATTGGCGCGATGCCACCAGTAGATCCACAGATCGAGAATGACAACGTCGGCAATGAGCCCCGGCCAGCCTGCCCATATAGCGGGCCGCCAGTCCAGCCCATGGGCCGCCACCGCCGTGGTGAGCGGCACCACGATCAGCCACGACAGAGCGGCGTTAAGGCCGGACAGCCCGAGATTGCGCCCCACCCGGCGCAAGCCCCCGATGAACGTGGCCATCGGGAAAATGCGCTCGAGAATGAGCAGTGCAATCAGCGTGCCGATGGCGATGGCCGCCTTGGATTGCAGGATGTCCATCATTCGTCTTCCAGCTTTGCGGGCCGCGCGCTGAACCCATTGATACGGCCCAGAAGCCAGGCCGTGACCACCGGCATTAACAGCACCATGCCCACATAGCGGGCAATCTGGTGGGCGCCGACGTAGGCCGGATCGAGATCAAGCGCAAATGCCATCAGCGTCATCGCGTCGAGCCCGCCCGGCGAGAATGCCAGAAGCGTCAGCGCCAGCGGCAATCCGCCCGCCCAACTGGCAACAGCCGCACCCGCCATTGCAATGACCAGCGCAATGACAAAACCGGAAAAGCCCTCGCGCAGGGCCTGCCTGAATTCGCCGAAGGTGAAGGCGTTGAAGCGTGCGGCAATCACTACGCCGAGAATGATGTTGGCTGGGATCAGTATCGAATTGGGCGCCGTGCCATGAATGACATCGGAAAGCTCCAGCGCTGCCGCCACGATCACCGGCCCCATAATAAGACCTGCCGGAACCTTGAGCCGTTCAAGCCCCAGTCCCGCCGCCGCAGACAGCACCACCACGACAGCAATCTCAAAATAGCTGCCGATGACCAGCACTTCCGGAACCACCTGCTCCGCCGGCGTCAGCCACAGAATGAAGGCCGGAAGTGCGGCGATCAGAAAAAACAGGCGGATGCACTGGGCAATCGTCACCTTGCGCATATCGGCTTTGGTTTCGGAAGCCAGCGCCAGAACCAGCGACAGAGCTCCGGGAAGGCTGGCAAACAGCGCCGTTTCCTTGTCCCAGCCCCGCATCCGCACATAGTAGGCGTAACACGCCCACACCACGGCCACGACCGTAATGGCGAGAAGCGCCAGACTGAGCGGCCATTGCGCCGCCCGGTCCACCGTCTCCCAGGTGACACTCGTTCCCGTTTGAATGCCGAGGAAGATGAACGACAGGGCCTTCAGCCAGTCCGGCATGTTGAGCTTGATACCGGCGAAGATGGCGATGACCGCCGCCGCCATGCTGCCTGCCAGCCACGGGGCCGGAACATGCAAGAGCCAGAACAAATAACCACCCGCGCCGCCAATGATCACGCCGCGAACAGTTTGCCCGGTCATCGGCCCTTCGCCGCCAGAACGGCGCTAGCGAACTCGGCGAAACCCAACCCGCCATAGGCCTTGGTCACATAGCGCGGCAGATGCGCCATGATCTTTACAAAGCTCATGACATTGGCCACGCCGATGCCATTCGGAAATCCGGCAAACATCGGCGCATCGTTCGGCGAGTTGCCCACATAGGCAACACAATCGCCATCCGATAGCGAGTCAATTTCAAAGGCTTCGGCCAGGAACCTGCGAGACATGGTGAGCTTGTCATGTGCACCGAACCAGGCATTCACATGAATCGACGAAACCTTGGCAACCGCCCCCTCCTTCGCGAAGCGATCGGCAATCGCCTGCGCGGTTTCAAGCGGCAAGGGCGGCACGTCCTCGCAGAAATCAATCGCCACATCGATCTCGCGATAGGCCTGGTCAGATGCGATGGCGGTCCCCGGAAATTCTTTCAGCACCTCGTGCGCAATGGACCAGAGTTTCCTGGAATTCGCCGCCCGCTCCGCTGCCGGCTGCGCATATGCTCGCAACATTTTCCGCGACACTTCGTCATAGCGGAACGAGAACGCGCCATTCTCGCCGACAACACCGTCAACCGGCCATTGCCTGGCGATGTGATCGCACCACCCGGCGGGCCTTCCGGTGATCGGGATGACCTTGAGGCCGGCGGCCCGCAGATCGGCCAGCGCCTTGAAAGCTTCAGGCGGCAGGCGTCCGTGCAGCGTCAGCGTGTCGTCAATGTCGGTCAACACCGCTTTCAATCCGGCAAGCACCGCTTTCGGGCACAAGGCGAGCGGTATGAGGCTCATGCCAGTTCAGGCCGGTCCGGATGATACGGGGTGAGCAGCGGGTCACGCTGGCCGTCGAGTATGTCCTGCGCCGCAAACAGGCCGATGGCCGGGGCCAGCGTGATGCCGGAATGGGTGACCGCGACATACAGCCCTTCCCGCCCCTTCGGGCGGCCCACCGCGGGAAACCCATCAGCCGGAGTTGGGCGATAACCGACCGTATGAAAATCGAGGTCCAGGGCCTCTGCTCCGGCCACCATGGCGCGAACCCGGGCCATGAGATTTTCAGCCGTCCCTGACGGGTTGTCCAGCGGGTCGGTACCGGCGAAATCGGTTCCCGCCACCAGCCGTCCTTCGGCCGTTTGCCGCACATGCAGGCCCTCGCTCATGACGAGTCCACGCAGCAATTCACCTGCAGGTTTCGAATGCGCCAGAAGCCCCGCCGGAGCATTGAGTTTCAGCGTGATGCCGATTGAAGAAAGGAGCTGCTGGCACCCTGCCCCCGCCGCCAGCACAATCTCGTCGGCATGGAATGTGCCTTCGTCGGTGGTAACGCCGGTGATGCGCGAAGCATCTTCCACCAGCCACTTGACGCGGGCATGCGCCACCACTTCGGCACCGAGCGCCACCGCCCCCGCCAGCATCGCCCTGGACGCGGCCAGCGGTTCGACAACCCCTTCCTCCGCCACATGCAATGCCAACTCGGGTATCATTTTCAAATTCGGTTCAATGCTCCGTATATCGGCTGCATTGACGCGGCGAATGCCATAGCCCCAGCCACCATATTCGCGGGCATAGACCTCAAGCTTTTCGGGTGGCAGATCGAAACACAAGCCACCGCACCAGTTCACCGTGAGGCCCGGCACCTCCCGGTCAATCCGCCGCCATTCCAGCATCGAGCGTTCGCGTAGCCGGAAATAAGGCTCCGGATTTCCCCAGCTGGCGTTGATCCACGCCCAGGAATTGCGCGTCGCAAGCCCGCCCGTGTCACCGGCATCCAGCACCGTCACCTGCGCCCCGGCCTTCGCCAGATGCCAGGCGATCGAGGCACCGATGATGCCGGAACCAATGATCAGAACGCGGCGCTCGCTCATCGCTCTCTCCGGGCCGGAACGGTGGCGGCGACTTTCTTGACGACAGCGGCGAGGCGCTCCAGTTCCTTGTCCGGCATCGTGTCGTAACACGGAACAACAATCAGATCGCGCATGACCGCCGCCGCAGTAACAGGCTTGAGTTCCGGCCTGTCAGCTGGTTCGGCAATATGTTGCGAGCGCGGCAGGTCGGCGGCATCGAAACCTTCGGCGCGTAGCGCATCGATGAACACCTTGGGCTTGCTCACCAGCAGCGGATAGACCCAGTAATCGTGATGGGCATTGGCCTGGCCCGGCAGCACCACCGCATCGCCGATGAGCCGTGTCAGCGTTTCGCCCTTGAGGCGCCGCTGATCGACTTGTGACAGCTCGAACCGCGCCAGCCTGCGGTTCATCAGCCACAGCATGGTAGCCGAAGGCTGGAAACGGATCTTGCTGTTGGCATTACCGGAAACCGGCTTGTCGCTGGACGGTGCCGCCACGTCGCGCACCTTGTTGGCAAGACTGTCCTCGTAGTTCTGCCCCTTGGACTTGTAGTAGCGGTAGATCATCTGCATCACCGGCCGGAGGGTGACGATCTTGAGGCCCATGAACTTGGTGATGCGGCCCCTGTGTTGGGCGTCCGGCTGCACCGGATAGGTTGCGAGAATGCCGCGCATCTTCTGGCGGAGTTCCGGCGCCTTGACGCGAACAAGTGCTCCACCCAAAGCCGTCGACGTTTTGATCGGCCCGAACGAATACATGCAGACGTCGGCAACCGGCGATCCCGGATAATCCAAGCCGTTGAACGCCTGGGCATCGTCCTCGACGGTTATCAGCCCCTTGGATTTGGCGAAGGTAAACACCGGATCGAGATCCATGCGCGCTCCAAAAAGATGTGCCGCCACGAACACCTTGGAACGCGGCGTAATCACTTTTTGCAGCCGCTCGATGCTGGGTGCCGTGTGCGCCACGTCGAGATCGACAGGTACCGGCACCAGGCCCAGTTCCTTGACGATGCGCACCATGACCCGGACATTGAGCGCCGAGAAAACCACTTCATCGCCCGGTTTCAGGCCCAGGGCCTGAATCAGCAGGTCAAAGCCCGAGCGCACCGAATAGGTGGCGATGGTGTCTCCGCTATCGTCGAAATACGATTCGGCCCTGGCTAGCTCGGCTGCCCTATCCAACTTCCGCAAGCTCGCCAAATAGCCCGCCAGAAGATCGTCCCAGCCGATCTTAAGCTGCGTTCGCACCCACATCGGGAAATCCTTGTTTCCGCCCCAGTTAGCCGCAAATGCCGGGATTGACCAGTGACTGCGGCGTCGCGTCAGTGACACCCGCGTTGAGCTTGGGATTCGATTGGGGTATGGGTGGGCGATGGCAAACACAACCGTGACCGACAACGATGGCTTCAGCCAGCGCTTCCGCAAGGCGCGCCGCCGTTATGTCAAGAACGCCGGCAAGAAACTCATCCGTGGGCTGGCAAGTTTCCTCGGCAGCCAATCGGCCGTCGGCGACATGCCGGTGCATGATTTGAAAGACTTTCCGTTTCTGAAAGACTTCACCGATAATTGGAAAACCATCGAAGCTGAAATCCGGGAGATACTGAAGCACCGCGAAGCTATTCCGGTGTTTCAGGAAGTCTCGCCCGACCAGATGCGCATCGCCAAAGGCAAAAAATGGCGCACCTTCATTCTCTTTGGCTTCGGCACTAAGCTCGAGAAGAACTGCAAACAGGCGCCGGTCACCACAGCCCTTCTCGAAAAGGTGCCTGAGCTGCAAACCGCATGGTTCTCGATCCTCGGACCCGGCTACCACATTCCCGCCCATCGCGGCGTGACCAAGGGCATTCTCCGCGCCCACCTGGGTCTCATCATCCCGCGCCAGCCTGAGAACTGCTACATGCGCGTCGCCGACACCATCAACGTCTGGCGCCCCGGTGAAATATTCGTGTTCGATGATACTTACGAGCACGAGGTGTTCAACAACACCAAGGACGAGCGCGTCATTCTGTTGTTCGATTTCAACCGTCCCATGCGCTTCTGGGGACGCCTGTTGAACAAGACTTTCGTGAGTCTCCTGAAACTCACGGCCTACTATCAGGAACCGAAGAAAAACATGCTGACCTTCGAAGACCGCTTCGAAGCAGCAACCCGGCGCCACAGCGACAACATGGAAAAGCTGTCGGACCCGTAGGGGTCTCAGCGCTCTGCCCTAAACCTTCGTCGCCGCCGCCCCTTTGAGGCCCAGCATCTCGCGGGCTTCGGCTGGCGTTGCGATGTCGAACGATAGTTCCTCAAGAATATGCCGCATCTTGGCAACCAGCGCCGCGTTCGACGGCGCTAGCTTGCCCCGCCCGAGGAACAGATTGTCTTCGAGCCCGACCCGCACATTGGCGCCCATGGTGGCCGCCATGGTGCAGAACGGCAGTTGGAAACGCCCGGCCGCCAGCACCGACCAATAGTATTGATCACCGAACAGCCGCTCCGCCGTCTCGCGCATCATCAGCACATTCTGCGGATCGGGCCCGATGCCGCCCAGGATGCCGAAGATCGTTTGCACGAACAGCGGCGGCGTCACCAGCTTGCGGTCAAGGAAGTGCGCCAGCGTGTAGAGGTGGCCAACATCATAGCATTCGAATTCGAAGCGCACCCCGTGGCCTTTGCCCAATCTCTCAACGATTTTCTCTATGTCGCCGAAAGTATTGCGGAAAATGAAGTCCTTCGAACCCTCGAGATGTTGCCGCTCCCACTCATGCTTGAACTCCTTGTAGCGCCCCAGCATGGGAAACAGGCCGAAGTTCATCGAGCCCATGTTGAGTGAGGTCATCTCCGGCGAAAACGTTTCAGCACCCTTGAGGCGCTCGTCGACGCTCATGCCCTGCCCGCCGCCGGTGGTGATATTGATCACCGCGTCGCAGCCTGATTTGATGCGCGGCAGAAACTTGGCATAGGTCTCGGGCGAGCCCTCCGGCTTGCCGTTCTCCGGATTGCGGGCGTGAAGATGCAGGATGGCCGCACCAGCCTTCGCAGCATCAACAGCCTGGGTGGCGATTTCATCCGGCGTCACCGGCAGGTGCGGCGACATCGACGGCGTATGGATCGAGCCGGTGATGGCACAGGTGATGATGGTCTTGGGCGATTTGCGCATCGTGTACTCCTGAAGGACAGAGGCTAGCCTGCCCCGCAAGTTTGCCGCAAGCCCCATGCTCTAGCGCTGCAAAAAACCTTTGGGCGGGAACATGCGGAAAACTATTCGGATCGCCATTGCGGCGGTGGCCTGCTTGGCGGGCTTTGTTGCGCTCACCATGATCATGTGGCCGGCCTGGCCCAGCTTCACGGCAAGCCTGATACCATGGGACAGCGAGGGCTGGCGGGCGATGCTGGTAACCAGTGATGGCAAGGCTGTAAGTCTGCCCGGCCGCAGCTTCCTGCTTTTCGCCGTCACCTTGCTGCTGGCCATCACATTGGTGGCCACCAGTCTGAGCGTTTTGGTCAGTCCGGCGCCGGAGCCGGTGGCCGTACCTCCTCCGCGCAATCCCGAGTTGGATCAGCAGGTCAGCGGCGAGGTCGCCAAGCTCCTGCATCTGGTGCGCAACCAGCTTGAAGCCAGCGGTAATTTCAGCGTCGCTCTCAACAAAATAGCCGAGCAGTTGCCGGCCGTCGCCAGCCCCGAGCAGATGAAAATGATCGTCTCCTACCTCATCCTCGAAAACGACAACATGCGCCGGAGAAGCGCCAATCTGCAGGCCAATCTCGAATCCTCGAAACGCCTGATCGACCAGTTGCGCAACAATCTGGCGGTCGCCAAGGTCGAAGTGTTGAGCGACAGCCTGACCGGCGTCAAGAACCGCCGCGCCTTCGATCTGGCCCTTGCCACCGAACTGGCCGAAGCCCGCGGCAGCGGCAAGTCGGTCAGCCTGATCATGGCCGACATTGACTATTTCAAACAGGTCAACGACCGCTTTGGCCACCAGGCGGGCGATGACGTTTTGCGCTGGTTCGCCCAGGTCTTGAACCGCAACGTCAAGGGCCGCGACTGCGTGGCCCGCTACGGTGGCGAGGAATTCTCGATCATCCTGCCGGAAACCTCAGCCATCGATGCCACCGGCCTTGCCCAGAAGATAAAGTCGGAGATCGAAGGCCACGACATCGCCACCTCGGCTTCCCGGCCAGTGCGGATCACCGCATCCTTTGGCGTGGCGCAATGGTCGGGCATGGAATCGAGCGATTCATTTCTGAAGCGCGCCGATGCCAAGCTCTACGAAGCCAAGTCCGCCGGCCGCAATCGCGTGGCGGCCTGAAGTCTAACCCACTGGCTCCCACAGCTTGCGGTCTTCCAGCTTGTCTTCCGCCACCGTGATCCTGTCGTCGGCTTCACCTTCGCATTGCATGGACCAGTGCACCGGGCTTTCGTGCTCGTTAGCAGGCGCCACGACCTTGTAGACATGGCCGCTGTGCATTCCCGTGAGTTTCCTGAATCGTGTGTTCAACATGGTTGGGCTCCTGTTTCTTCGAGCCCTCCATACGCTGCCGCGTTGCGCCGCCGGCTGATTCAGATCAAACCAGCGGCAGGTTGAACGTGCCCCCGACCGTGCCTCCTCCGGCCAGGCTGTTCAGCCAGCCGGCCTCAAGCGCCAGCTTATTCGCTGCCGCATCAACATGGGTGACCATGTCGGCGGGTGTCAGGGATACCAGTCCATCATCATCGCCAATGATCAGGTCACCGGGATGGATTTCGCGGCCACCAACCCGCACCGTGCCATTGACGGTCCCTGCCTCATAACTTGATGGCCCGCGTGGCGTGATATGGCGGGCAAACACTGAAAGCTTGGACATCGCCGCAAGCTCGCCCACATCGCGGATTGCCCCATCGCAGATAACGCCCGCCGCCCCGCGCCGCAGCAACTGGCCACCCAGGATTTCGCCGATCATCGCCGTGCCGGCGTTGCCATCAGCCGCGATCACCAGCACGTCGCCCGGCCCCACCATATCGATGGCATAGAGCACGGCGCCAAAATCCGGAGGCTGACAGGAAACGGTGACGGCCCGCCCAAACAGTTTTGGCTGCCGTCCCGGCGGGTTCAACGGCCGGATCGCCGGATCGATCTGGCAGGAACCCTTCGAAACATCGGCTATGATTGCCGGCGGCACGCCCTGCCAGCGATCGATACCGTCCAGCGGCTGGCGTGTAACGCGATGGACGGTAACAGCCATTGGCATCTCCTTCAGCGGGATCGTTCGGCTTTGAGCAAATGACCCAGCGCCTCGATGCCTTTGACAATGAGGTCATCGGGCTGGGCGGAATAATTGACGCGCGCGTGATTGATTTCTTGCACCACCGGAAAGAATGTGGCGCCGGGAACATAGGCGACCTTGGCCTTTGGCAGGGCCTGTTCAAGCATGAACCTCGCTGCGTCGAACCCCTTGGGAAAAGTCAGCCATGTAAATAGCCCACCCTGCGGATCGGTAAACGACACCTCCTGCGGAAATGCCTCGCGCATCGTGGCCAGCATCAGATCTTTCTTCCGCCCATAGGTCTCGCGGATCGTGGCGATGTGGGCATCGATATCATGGCGTTCCATGAACAACGACGTCACCACCATGTTGAGCGTGCCGCATTGTGTATCCGCCGCAAGCTTCAAGAGGCCAAGCTTGGCAATGATCTCTTGGGAAGCGACTGCCCAACCCAACCGCATGGAGGGCACCAGAATTTTGGAGAAACTGCCGAGATGGATCACCCGTCCTTCGGTGTCGAGACTCTTGAGCGTCGGAAGATGTTCGCCCCGGTAGCGGATCTCGCGATAGGGCGTGTCCTCGACAATGGTCACGCCGTACTGGTTGGCCAGCTCGATGAGCCGAAGGCGGCGGCCGAGCGCCATGGTGACGCCGGTGGGGTTCTGGAAATCCGGCACTGTGTAGATCATCTTGGCGGCGGGATTGGTCTTGAGCACCCGCGCCAGATCATCGGTATCCATGCCGTCGTCATCAATTCGCACCGTCACATAGCGTGGCTGGCACGGATCGAAAGCGATGAGGGCGCCCAGAAACGTCGGGTTCTCGGTGATGATGACATCGCCCGGATCGACCAGCAGTTTGGCGGCGAGATCAAGCCCCTGCTGGCCGCCTTGCAGCACCAGAACATCATCAGCCCCGCACGGTGTTCCACCTGCCGTCATCCGCGCCGCGATCTGGCCGCGAAGTTCGGGAAGTCCATTGGACACGGTGTACTGCAGCGCCGTCTGCCCATGCCGGGTGATGGCCTCGCTGTAGATAGCGTTCAGCTTGTCGAGCGGGAACAGCGAAGCATCGGGATAGCCACCGCCGAATGAGATAATCCCCGGCTCAGCACCCAGCCGCAGCAACTCGCCAATAGCATTGGGCTTCAACTGCGCCATGCGCGCCGCGTAGTGGATGGTCATTGTGGAACTCCCTCGTTCCCGATTATCGTTCCCTGCCCCGCCTTGCAAATGATATCATGATGATATACATATCGGAAGATATCATTGGAGGCTATCATGCGGATTACCAAATGGGGCAACAGCCTCGGCGTGCGCCTACCCAAGGAACTGGTGGACGAACTCGACCTGAGCGCCGGAGACGAACTGGCCGTGGTCACCGCCAGCAAGACCACGCTCGTGGTCGACAAGGCCAAGAACCGCAAGGAAGCGCTGCAGCGCATGGCCCAGCGAAATTGGCAACTCCCTGAAGGCTACAAGTTCGACCGCGACGAAGCCAACAAACGGTGAAGGTCTTTTTCGACACAAACATTCTTGTCTATGGCCAGCAGCTTGGCAGCAAGGCAGATATCGCCCGGCATCTCATGTCTTCCGGCGGCACGATCAGTGTCCAGGTCTTGAATGAGTTCACCAGCGTTGCCCGCCGCAAGCTTGGCTACGACTGGAGCGAAATTGCCGAAGCTGTTGACGATGCCCTCGCGGTATTCGTTCCGCCGGTGCCTTTGACCACCGAAACCCACGCCGCTGCCGTGGAATTGGCCCGCGATCATGACCTCTCCTTCTACGATGCCTTGATCGTCGCCGCAGCCATCTCAGCGGACTGCGCCACGCTATATTCCGAAGACCTGCAACATGGCCGGAAGTTCGAGCAACTCACCGTCGTCAATCCCTTCGGCCCAGAATAGTCACCCATCTCTCGGGGACAGTTTGCCACCCAATTCTTCGGACTGTGGATTGAAAGTTGGTAGCGGGAGAGGGACTCGAACCCCCGACCCCAGGATTATGATTCCTGGGTATAGTAACAATATCAGCGAGTTGACCGGACGAGACGTGTCTAGAGGCAGCCAAGAACGCTAGCAAAATTCGAGAATAGTCTAGAAATGCTCATTCGCCCTATCCCTCCTTAGCACTACGGCGAAAAGCTTGCCGCGTGCAAAGAGTCTGACAACCGTTTTCATGGTATGCAAGCAGCGCCAGACAACGATGACGCTCTAGTGAAAGAAGTGATAGGAAGAAGCTTTGCTTGCCCAAGATCATTCGTATTTGGAGATATCGTTAGTGCACCAGATCAGGCAGACCGATGCAGCCCGGCTTGAAACTGAGCAGCATGCCAGCCTTGATCACGGTATCTTTAGCGGTGACGAGAGACTCTCCTGTCGTCACAAACAGCTTGTCGAGGTCAACCCCGCCAAAGCACAAGCTGGTGACATTGGAGACAGGAACAGCATAGCGCTTCAAGCGCTTCCCCGTGGGATCAATACGGCTGATCATTCCGCCACCATAGTGGGCCAGCCACACATGGCCTGCGGCATCGACGGTCACGCCGTCGGGCATGCCTTCACCTTCCGGTAGGGAAAAGAACAGACGGCGGTTGCGCAGCACCGGTGAGTCTGGCGTCAGATCATAGGCAACCACCTGCCGCCCCAGCGTATCGCTGAAATAGAGCGTCGAACCGTTGGGTGAGAAGGCAGGGCCATTGCAGACGATGTAGCCGCTGTCGGCAACATGGCAGCGGCTCTCGCGATCAATGCAGTAAAGGATGCCCCGTGCCGCCGATCCCGCTGTATCGAAAGTGCCGACCCAATAGCGGCCCTGCCTATCAATTTTCGCATCATTGTAACCGACCCCCACTCGCCCCTCGTTGGGATTGCCGGCGAAGCTGAAATCACCGGTCCGAGCGTTGAATACAAACAACCCCTTGTCGGTTGCGGCGAGCAGTCCGCCCGTCGCCGCAACGATGGAACCAACCTGCGCCACACCCGGCAGTGTCCAGCTTGTCACTTCGCCATCTTCGCTCAGCCTACGGACAATGGGACCATAGAAGTCGACCCAGTAGAGCGACCGCTCTTCAGCTACCCACACCGGGCTTTCACCCAGCTTGTCCCGCGTGACGCTGCTCACCGTCCAGTCGGGATGAAGCACTTCGTCCGTCATGTTGCGAAAGCCTCCAATTCAAGCCTTGCGGTGAACTCAACATCTTTCGTGAGATCGACACTTGTCGTCACGCCCGTTGCATTCAATGGATTCGGTGCGGCCGAGACTGTCGGCAGAAAATCAAAGGCAGCAGCGACCGGCTCAATGCCGATGGCCGAGTAGCGGCCGCGCCAAGGCTCCTCCGTTAGGCCGAACCGGCTGTACCACACCAGGCAGTTTGGCATGATGGCCGGGTCCCAGCTGATGTCGAGGCGGCGGCGCAGGGACGGGTAGGACACACTGAATTTGCCTTGCACGCCACGCAGCATAACCACATCTTCGCTTGGCCCTAGCCAGTCCGGACGTCTCATATTGATCCCAGGAGGTGTGCCGGGCACCACGTCGAGCGACGAAAATGACGAGTTGGGCAAACTCAACATTTGGCCAGGATGCAACGTCCCGGGATAAGTAAGGCCCAGTACAAATGGACCGGGGTCCAGTTCTATCCCGTCAGCCCAGTCAAGCATCACATGATAGCCGAACGGAAGCCGGACATTGCTGCGCGGCATTGCGCGATAAGAAAACGAGATTGCCGCACGGTTGGCAATTGGCCTGATGCGCTGCGCGGACCAGGCGATCACATCATCGTCGGCATGCGCAAAGTCAATCCGCGCTTCGCCGACGGCAACATGGTCGATCCGCCACGTGCCGTTGGCGCCCGCTCCATGCATGGGATTGGCCGCGCTATCATCGCAGTTGCGCCAGCGTGGCGCTGCATCCGGCGGAATGGTGCTGACGCCGAACGGCAGGCACGGAAAGACCCCGCGCAATCCACGGATATGGCCGGGTGTCGCGCGCGGCAGAGCCTCGTCTTCCCAAGGCGGCACTGCCAATGGCGAGAACGGCACCCCATCGTCAAACTTGAACGCCACGGGCGCCGTCATGCCGCCAAGCCGGTGGGTGACGAATGATCCATGCGCCCAATCGCAAAACACATGGCCACCCTGCCCCATCATTGCACCGCGAAGCGCCTGACAGTATCGACGTTGAGGCTTACTCCAAGTCCTGGCCCCTCTGGCACCGCAATCCTGCCATCGGACTCGATCTCAAAGGCTTCATTGGTAAGCTCCCAACGCAGCGGTGACTGGCTTGTGGAGTACTCGCAGAATTCTTCCGCCAAGCCCTGCGACAGAAACGCCAGATTGGCAGCGATGGTGATGTTGGACTTGTAGCCATGCGGCACGACGCGCTTGCCGAGTGACCAGGCATGGTGGGCAACGCGCATGAGTTCTGTCAAGCCGCCCACCATCGTCACATCGGGTTGAGCAATGTCGACCTGGCCCTGCTCAAGCATCTCGGCGAATTCAAAGCGCGTCGTCAGGCCGAGGTCACCGCCGCCAATCGGCACGCCAAACCCCTGAAAACGCCGGTGGCCCTTGATATCGTCAACGGGCAGTGGCGCCTCCACCCAGTCAAAGGCTAGTTCCTTGAACAATGGCATCAGCGGAAGGCCATCTTCGGGCCTGGACCAGGCTGCAGCGGCATCGATCATGAGGTTAATGCTGGCGCCAACATGTGCCCTTGCCGCGCGTATGAGTCTCTCTGCCTTGCCGAAGTTTACTGGCCAGTGAGGCTCCGCACAGATTTTTATGGCTTTCAGACCGAGTGCAAGGCCGCGATCAATATTGCGGCGAACGTCGTCTTCATTTTCACCCAACGGATAGATGGTGCCATAGGCCTTCACCCGGTTTCGCTTCGGCGCGCCAAGCAATCTCGAGATACTTTGGTTCTCGCGCTTTCCCGTGAGATCCCACAAGGCAATATCAATGGCGCTGATGGCGTGAATGACGGCTCCACGCCGGCCGTAATAATGGGTGCAATCATACATGCGATCCCATGCAGCTAGTGGGTCCGCAACATCGAAGCCTTCGAGCGCGGCGCGCAGACCCATGGCATGGCGGTGCGACGGCCTGGCTTCGATGATGGCACGAATGACGGAGGGAACGCTGTCGACTTCAGCCACGCCTGCCAGGCCATCAGAGGTGCGCACGACGACGACACAGTTATCATAGGAGCCATCGAAAGTAGCGCCTGCCCAGCCAGGCACCCGCAACTCGTGGACCTCGATATCGGTAATCCGCATGCGCCCAGATTGACGCAATTGCCGGAAGCGGACAATATGATTTCAAGCAAAAGACAGCAGAACTCCATGACAAATCAAGTCGCCGTCGGCCTCGCGGGCATCAGCAAGAACTATCGTCCGGTGACGGCGGTCAAACCCCTTGACCTCGAAATCATCGCCGGCGATTTTCTTGCCATTCTCGGCCCATCGGGCTGCGGCAAGACCACGCTGTTGCGCATGATCGGCGGGTTTATCGAGCCCAGCAGTGGCCGCATCATGGTCGACGGCACGGATGTGACGGAGCAGCCGCCGGAGCGCCGCCCGACGAACATGGTGTTTCAGGGCTATGGGCTGTTTCCCCATATGACGGTGCGGCAGAACATTGCCTATGGCCTCAAGCTCAAGCGCATTGCCGCACCTGACATCGAAGCGCGCATAAGGCGCATGCTTGAATTGACAAAGCTCATTGCACTTGCCGACCGCCTGCCGAGCGAGCTTTCCGGCGGCCAGCAGCAACGCGTTGCCGTGGCGCGAGCACTCATCATGGAACCGCCGGTGCTGCTGCTCGACGAACCGTTCTCGGCACTTGATCTGAAGCTCAGACAGTCCATGCAGGAAGAACTGCGCCGCATTCACCGGGAAGTGGGCGGAACTTTCGTCTTCGTCACCCATGACCAAGGCGAGGCGATGGCGCTAGCCAACCGCATCGCGGTCATGAACGACGGCAAGCTTGAACAGCTTGGCTCGCCCGAGGACCTCTATCTGAGGCCACAGAGCAGGTTTGTCGCCCAGTTCATCGGCGAAGCCAACGTCTTGACCGGCAAGCGCGACCGGGACCACGTGCAGTTGAGGTGCGGAGCAGAATTTGCTTCACCAGGCCCGGACGGACCCGTGGTCGCAGTAATTAGGCCGGAAAGCGTGCTTCTGAGTTCTGGCGGCGAAGGCCATGTGAAGACCGAGGGCATGATCGAGGATGTCACCTTTTTTGGCACCCATGTGCGCCACGTGCTGCTCCTGCGTTCCGGCGAACGGCTGCAGCAGAATTCGCCGATCAACGGCACAACAGCTGCGCCCGGCAGCGATGGCATAGTGTCGTGGCAATTCGACAGCATGATTGTCCTCGAGGACCGGGACTAACCCAACCGCTTTCCAGCCGTTTGCCCACCATCAATAAGCCATGCAGAACCCGTGGCAAAACCCGTCTCCGCGCTTGCCGCGCTAGCAACGAGAGCGGCGATCTCTTCAGGCTTCGCCACCCGATTCAATGGCGCGAACGTCATCCACTGAGATCGCACCGCTTCCGGGTCGGATGAGTACTTCATCTGATCCCTCATCATGTCGGTCTCAACGGGTCCCGGGCAGACGCAAAGGGCCCGGACCTCAGGCATCAATTCAATCGCCAGCGCACGGGTCAGCCCGACAATTGCACCTTTCGACGCACAGTAAGTCGCCCCCCCGGGGATGCCAACAAACGCCGCATCCGACGCGATGTTGACGATTGTTCCACATCGTTCCCTCAGCCCCGGCAAAAGCGCCTTGGCAAGAAACCACGCGGCGCTGACATTGACCGCCATCAGCGAGTTCCAGCTCGCTGCTGTTACCTGATCAATCGTCTCCTCCACATAGAAGCCGGCGTTGTTGACCAAAACATCAATCGTGCCACACGCCTTTGCCAGACGCTGGATGGCTTGCCGGTCGGCAAGATCAGCTACGGTGCCCTTCACATCCGGAAAGTGCTGACGCAACTCCGAGAGCGCCGCCTCAAGCGCTTCAGCGGAGCGGCCATGCAGAATAACGTATTCTCCGTCTCTCAAGAAACGCTCGGCGATCGCCCGGCCAATGCCACGCGTGGACCCCGTCACGAGAATGCGCCTGCCACTCATGCCAAGGGCCTCCACGCGCGCCCGGCAGTGCTGCCACCATCGAAGGCAACCGCCGTTCCCGTCATGAAGGCCGCGAGAGGCGAGAGCATGACGAGCGCGAAGCAGGCCACTTCCTCAGGCGTGGCAATACACCCAACCGGATGATAGGCGTTGAACGCTGAGTAGTAGTGCGCAGGATCGCCACTCGCTTCAGCGCACCCGCGCATCAGCTCGGTGTCCATCGTGCCAGGACGAAGCGCATGACTCTGACGCCGTCGCCGGCCACTTCCATGGCAACAGCCCGCGTCAATGCCAGAAGTCCGTGCTTTGCCGTGACATAGGCGACATTGTTGGGAATAGCATGAAGCCCCAGTTCGGAAGCGATATTGAGGATTGTTCCCTTGCGTTCTCTCAGGCTTGGCATGGCTCGCGTCATGATTAGCTGTGGCGCACGCAATACCACGTGGAGATGGGCATCCCAAAGTTCATCGGTCGTCAGTTCCACGGGGTTTTCGATGTTGATCGCAGCGTTGTTGACGACCACATCAAGACCGCCAAGCACTTTCACCGCCTGATCAACGCAGCGGAAGGGGCCGTCTTCGGTTGCAAGATCGGCTGATACGGCAATCGCCGCGCGGCCGAATTGATTTGCTGCCTGCTGAGCGGCTTCCTCTGTCTTGTCATTGATCGCAACGGTGGCGCCTTGACTGACAAGCGCCTTGACTATCGCAAAGCCCAGCCCACGCCCTGCACCCGTCACCAATGCCGTCTTGCCCTGTATCGCGAGTTCCATACTCATCCCCGGTAACTGCTGAGTTTGAGTGCCAAGGCGTCGATCCAATGCTGGCTGCGATCAGAAGCGTCGCCAACGCATTGATCGTCGGTCGAGTGAGTGCGCACCAGACCCCACACCATGGTCGGCAGTGTATTGCCACTGCCAATCATAAAAAAGGTGATAATAAAATCATCAAGCGAAATAGCCAGTGCAATCAATTCAGCCCCCACAAGTGTCGGCTGGATCACCGGCAAAGTCACGGTGAAAAACGCTTTCGCCGGTGTAGCGCCGAGATCCTCGGCGCTGTCAACGATAGCCCAGTCGAAGTTCTGCAGTCGCGCATAGACGATAGCGATGACAAACGGTTGCATCACTACAATTTGCCCAAGAATTACCGTGACTATGCCAGACACATCGTCAGCAGCCATACAAAAAACTCAGAAGCGCGATGCCGATCACCAGTGACGGCAGCATCATTGGCAGGCTCAGGATATAGATGAAGCGTGCTGCCTTGCGCTGCTCCATCCGTCCCAGCGCCAGCGCCGCCAAGTTCCATTGACGACGCTGATGACACTCACCAGCACACCGATAAGCACGCTATTCTTCAGCGCCGGCCAAAAATAATCAAAGCGCACCAGCTTGATGTACCAGTCCAACGTAAAACCGGTGAGAGGCAGGCTCGTAAGCGCCAATTCATCGAAACTGAACACAATCACCAGAAGCATCGGCAGCAGAAGAAACAGCCCGATTACCACAGCGATGCCTATCCACAAAGCATCTCGCAACCTCTGAAGGATCATGGTTTCAGGTTCCAGTCCAGGCCAGCTTAGCGGCGAGAACACAGCAGCGTTGAGAGCATCGTCACAAAGGCCAGAGCTGCGCCAAGGGCCAATTAAATGCGGAGGTGAACTGGCTTTCGATAAAGGTGCCGATCAGAGCAGCACCTCCGCCCACAAACTTGAGCGTGACATAGTCGCCAGCCGAAATAAGAAAACTCAGCGTAAAGCTGTTACCAATCCACCCTTGCATTGCGCAACACCACATCGCGCATGACGCGCCACGAGCTTGCCCCCAATTCGCGCGCCGCTTCCAGGTCACGTCCTTGATGCCGCGCAATGCGCCATAAACTGGAAGAATTGCGAAGGCAGCAGAAAATAGGAGAGCGTGATGACAACGCCGTTGGCGCTATAGAGAAGACACTGACAGGTTCATCGATCAGTTCAGAGCCACAAAGCCTTGTTGAGCACTCCTTCAGTGCCCAGAATACTCTTCCAGGTATAATCTTGACGAGATAACCGCCGAACAGCGTCACCAGTGCGATAAACAGAAAAAAATTCCCATAGCTGCCAAGCTTGAAACGAACGCATAGCAAAGAGAAAGCCAGAACCGTCGTGATGATTGCACATCCGCACAGCAAGCGTGTAGACCAGAACGTCACCATAGTCTGTAAATGTCTCCATATAGTTCTTCAGCGTGAACGCTGGTCGCATCATCCTCGCCCGCACCGTCCAGAAACTGATTACCATGAAAAACAAGAGAGGTACCACGAACAGCCTGAGATAAACCACACTCGCAGGCCACAGGCCGACCGGCAAGGGCTGCCGTAGCCACCCAGTCCTCAACCGCTCAAGCCACCCCAATACCCGACACCATCTTGACCATGCTCTATTATTAACGTTAGCTTCCTCGTACAGCCAGACAAGAAGCCCGTTGCAGGTCAAGGTCGGAGGACAGACACATGTTGATGAAGGGTAACGTAGATTGTCTTATCGAAATTCTCGAAATGTCAAAGCTCTCGCGGCGTGGGCTCCTGCAGGGCTTGGGCGCCGTCGCCGGTGCATCAGCGCTCGGGCTTTCCGCACCCCCGCCGCAGCCGCCACCACCATGACCTGGATGGGCTGGCAGGGTTACGAGACGCCAATCACGTCCGGCACTTTCCTCAAGGACAACGATATCGATTTTCAGCCGACCTTCATTGCCTCAACGAAGAGATCATCACCAAGTTGCAGGCCGGCGGCGTTGGCAAAACCGACCTTGATCACCGATGTATTTCGGTTATCTGCCAATTGATGGCTCGAGGGCGGACTGATCGAGCCCATCGATGTGACGCCGCATCAACGCTTTCGGCAGATCTCATTCCGCAATTCACCACGCAATCCGCAATCCGCATCGACGGCAATCTCCTGGGCGTGCCCTGGAACTGGGGTTCGCTGCCGACTCATGTACGACCCTGCCGTTGTCCCAGCGGCACCCGAGAGCTGGCTCGATATCTTCAAGCCCGAATACAAGGGCAAGGTGGCGATGGTGGACGATCCCCTCGCCTATCTTCTTATCTGGGGCACGGTGACCACGGGCGCGCCCCGACGGCACGTTGATCACCAAAGACGAACTGGCCAAGCTCATCGACCAGCAGATCGATGCTCAAGAAGGAACATGCACGCGCCTTCTTCCCAAGCTATGGCGACATGGGTGATGCCTTCGCGCGCAACGAAGTTGTGGTCTCGAACTATCGGCTGGGAAGCCGTAGCCGTTTGGGTCAAGGCCAAGGGCAAGGACAATCCGCTATACAATCCCGCAAGGAAGGCACCGGACTTCTTCATGGATTGCCTGGTCATCCCCAAAGATGCCCCCAACATCGATCTGACCTACAAGATGATCAATCACATCCTGTCACCTGAACCGCAGAAGATCTTCGCGACGGAGCAAAGCGCGGGCATCACCAATATCGAAGCCGTGCCTTCCCTGCCGCAAGAACTGGTTGACGCCTATGGCTACGCCAGCCTGGCCGACAAACTCACCAAGGCGCGCCTGCAGCCGATGCCTCCGACGGAATTGAGCGAATGGGCGACCTATGACGACTTCCTCAAGGAGTACGGCCGTATTCAGAAGGCATGACGGCAAGCCGAGTACGGGGCGCAAAGCAAGCAGCGGACGGCTTTGACTTCGTTATCGTTGGTGCCGGCTCGGCAGGGTGTGTGCTTGCCAACCGCTTGAGCGAACAGGCCGACGCGAGCGTTGCCCTTATTGAAGAAGGCGGCAGTGACCGGGACTGGCAGATTCAGATGCCGGCAGCGCTCGCCTATCCTCTGGCCGGCGACCGGCACGTGACGCGGTTCGCAACCGAACCGGAGGCATTTCTCGGCGATCGCATCATCACTCACCCTAGGGGCCGGGTGCTGGGCGGACGTCCTCCATCAACGGCATGATGTATGTCCGCGGCCATCCCCTTGATTTTGATCGTTGGGCTCAGGAAGGATGCACGGACTGGTCGTTTGCAGACGTGGCGCCATATTTCGAAAGGCTCGAAAACTGCTCGCATGGCGAAGCGGGCTGGCGCGGCACTTCGGGGCCTCTTCACATCAAGCAGGGTGACGCGACAGGAAACCCTTTGAACGCGGCATTTCTGGAGGCAGCCCAGGAAGCCGGCTACGGGCGGACAATCGATATCAACGGTTCGCGCCAAGAAGGAGCCGGTGTGATGGAACAGACCATCCACAACGGTACCCGCCAGAGCACGGCCAACGCTTTCCTCCGGCCGGCATTGAGCCGGAAGAACCTGTCCCTGCTCTCGCGTACGAAAGTTGCTTTGCCTTGTCATGGATGGCAATCGTGCCGTGGGCATAAGGGTTGAGAAAGACGGCATTGTAAGGACCATCAGCGCGCGGTCGGACGTCATCCTGGCGACCGGCGCTTTTGCATCCCCGCATTTGCTGCTGCTGTCCGGCATAGGACCGCCGGATCAACTCAGGGCCGCGGGAGTAAAAACGGTTGTCGACCTGCCGGGTGTCGGAGAAAATCTACACGACCACCCGGATGTTGTCTTGCGTTATCGCTGCCCACGCCCTGTCAGCCTGCATCGAACCGTGCAGCCATGGGGCAAGGCCGTTGCGGGGCTGCGCTGGTTCCTGTCGAAGAACGGGCCAGCCGCCACAAATCACTTTGATGTCGGTGCTTTCATCCGTAGCGAGGCAGGTATCCGGCATCCCGACCTGCAACTGTCCTTTTTGCCGCTGGCGCTGGCTCCAGGCGCGGTACAATCCGACCAGAGCATCGGCGAACACGGTTTCCAGGTGCACATTGATCTGGTCCAGCCCAAGAGCAGAGGACGAATGTGGATCACAAGCGATGACGCCAACAAACCGCCGCGCGTGCGCTTCAACTATCTGCAGGAGGTTGAAGACCGGCGGCGTCTTGCCAACGGGATCGAGCTTTCCCGGGCGATCCTCGCTCAGCGGGCTATGAAGAATTTTCTTGGCCAAGAGATCACACCCGGGCCGGAAGCGGCCAAAAGCACGGACCTGGACGGATGGCTCACCCACAACGCCGATACGGCCTACCATCCCGTTGGAGCATGCCGTATGGGCATACCAAATGATCCCATGGCAGTTGTCGATCCGCAGTGCCGTGTGATTGGGACTGAAGGTTTGCGCGTCGTCGACTCGTCCGTCATGCCTTCAATTGTGAGTGGAAATACCAATGCCGCCACCATCATGATTGCCGAAAGAGCGGCTGACATGATCCGTGGGCGTATGCCACTTCCGCCCAGCACGCTCACGCCATGGAGCAACCCGCACTGGAAGGAGCATCAGAAATGAAAGCCGAGGTCCGCCGGCGCGATGTCTGTCCGATCAAGAAGGTCGATGTCTTTCCCCTTGCGCTGCCAAAGTCCGAGGCCGACGCCCTCGACTTAACTGTTGATACCGTGGTCGTGCAAGTGACCGACGCCGAAGGCCGCACCGGCATTGGCGAAGCAGATGCGCCACCAATTGCCGTTCGCGATTTCATTCAAATGCCCACCGGCCACTTGTGGAGCCAGAACGCCGCGTCATTACTGGTCGGAGCCGATCCAGTGGAAACGGCTGCACTCTACGAGAAACTCTACCAGGCAACGCTCTATTCGGGCCGGCGCGGTCTCGGCATTCACGCCTTGTCTGCCATTGACATCGCAATACACGACCTGGCGGGCAAGCAACTGGGCATCCCCGTCTACCAATTGCTGGGCGGTGCACGGCGCGAGAAACTCCGCCCCTATTGCACCATCTATCCCGGACTCGCAAAGCCTGGACAGACAGTCAACGACCTCATGGACATTATCGCGCAACAGTTCAGGCGGGCTCGAGAGATCGGCTTCCGGGCGGTCAAAATGGAAGTGCTGTTTTACGATCTGGTGACCGACGCCGAATTGGTGGAGCTGATCAAAGAAGGCCGCCGGATGCTCGGTACCGACATGCTGATGGCTCTCGACTTCGGCTATCGTTGGCACAACTGGCGCGACGCGCAATGGACGCTCGAACGAATTGCCGACGCCAATCCCCATTTCGCTGAAGCCTGCCTGCAGCACGATGATCTCGATGGTCATGCCAAGCTCGCGCAGCGATCGCCGATCCGCATCTGCGGCGCCGAGTTCGCCGCCACCCGGTTTGAGATCAGGGAATGGATCGAAACAGCGCAGGTGGATGTGGTGCAGCCCGACATTGCGCGGTGTGGGGGCTTCACCGAGATTCGCCGGATCGCTGACATGTGCGAGCTGGCAGGGGTTGAAGTCATTCCGCACGGTTGGAAGACGGGTATTCTTGCCCACGCCGGACGTCATTTCCAGGCGGCATGCCCAGCCGCGCCTCTGTTCGAATTCATTTCACCACTGGTTTATGAAAGCCCGCTGCGGCGCGATCTCGTTTCGCCCGAACCCACGCTTGAAGATGGTTGGATGGAACTACCGGAAGGCTGCGGCCTTGGCATTGAGCTCAATCAAGACATTGTGGAGCGATACATCATCAGGCCCTGAGGCAGCGCGCAACGCATTCATTTCAGCGGCGGCCGGATGCCAATCCTTTGCCTGTGGTGATTGCGGCAAGCGCTGCGCCTAGCAAAGGTGCGTCGGCGCCGAGTGCTGCACGGAAGAACGGCACACCTTTCACACTCTCACTCCAAATGGAGTTCGCGCATAGCCTCTTCGATCAACGTCAGATAAGCTGCCGATTGAGACAGTCCCCCGCCAACAATGATAGCGGCGGGATCCAGCAAGTCCGCTGCGTGTCCAAGGGCCATGCCTGTTGCTTCTGCCGCGCGGCCCACGATGGTCAGAGCTGCGGCTTCTCCACCTGACGCTGCATTCAGCACCCCCCAGGCAGGCAGCCGCATACCCACCGCGCGTTCATACTCCGCGGAAAGTCCCTCACCGCCGGCGATCTCTTCAAGCACATGTTCGTGGGGCTTGCCCAGCGCGTCCCTCACGCGGGTCCTTCCATTTGCCAACACCATCGCCGAGCCATTCGCACCCGCCCATGGCTTGCCTTCAACAACCAGACACGAACTGATCCCCGTTCCGAGATTGACATAGAAGAAGCTCTGAAGGCCCTGCCCGGCTCCCGCGACTGCCTCGGCTCGGGCGGCGCATCGCACATCCGACTCTATGACCGTCGGCCTCACCTCCGAAAACGCCTCGCGGACCGGAAGGCCGTTCCAACGCACCCGGTGCCCGCTGACAATAGTGCCGCAAGGCGACACGATTTCACACAGCGAGACTCCGATTGTATCTGTGCCTGCAGTATGTCTTGCAGCCAATGTCACAAGTGAAGCCAGGAATTCCCGTCCTGATTGCTCAGGCGCCGGGGTGGGGATTTCGTCAAGGCGCATGACCGACAGCGCCACGGGATCAACCAACGCCAGTGCGGTCTTCGTGCCACCGATATCAAAGGCCAGAACGCTCATGCAGCCAAATAGCGCGGCGCGACACCAAAATAGAATTCGACAGGTTCGGCTGAGAGGTTCTGATACTGGTGCGGCGCGCCTTCAGGAACGAAGAAACCGTCTCGCGGACTCAATTCGAACCATCTCTGCCCTTCAGTTTCGGGTGTCAGGACGTTGAGCGTACCCTTCAATACGTAAAGGCTCTCGTCACCGCCGTGGCGTTCGATTGCACCCACCTGCCCGGGCATCAGCTCAACTTTGCCCGCCGTGAGATGCTCTGTCGCAGCAAACAGGCCGACCAGCGCGCCTTGCTTGTCACCCTCCAACCGCCAATGAATATCGGCTTCGCGCACCACCGTCATGGTGTTGGACTTGGTCAATGCGGCATTTTCCATGGGCAACCGCCCAAGCCATTCGTCGCGGCCATATCGAGGCTTGTCAACATAGGGCCGGGTGCGCGCATAGGCACCCGATGTTCCGGTTGCCGGCGGTGGTGCAAAGTACTCGAGAACGCGCAGGGGCTCGGTTGAAATATTGAAGCCGTGATGCCAGGTGTCCTTGCGGAAGAAGATAGCCTCTCCCGGTCTTGCAACCTGCACTTCGCCGGTCTCGGGATTGGCGGAGGCATAGACTCCCTGGAGAACAAACAAGACTTCATCGGCACCAAACACGGTGCGGTAGTCCGGCGAATGACGGAAGGCACCTGACGGCGGCAAACCAAAGACGAGTTGATGAATCCTTTGCGACGAGGCGTAGATCCAGTCATCAACGCGCCCAGATTCATCATCGCCCCAAAGATGCCGGGTCACACGGTCATAAGGAATAGCCGTCGGCCGGTCGAATGTCGGACGGGGCGAAGTGGAATAGCTCATGGCAGCGATAGTCCTGGAAGAACGACATCCCGATTGGTAATCACAATCGCCCAGACATGCAATGTGCCCGGGTCCCTGGATCGCGATAGGCCAGCCCAAAGCATCCCCGTAGCGATGGGCCTTCAACGTGGCGAGCGAGTTTGCTGCGGAACTTCAAGGCCGCCCCTGAAGAGACGCGGGCTGGAAGAAAGGTCGGCGAAAGCCGCGCCGGCGCGAGATAAGTGGTAGCGGGAGAGGGACTCGAACCCCCGACCCCAGGATTATGATTCCCGTGCTCTAACCAGCTGAGCTACCCCGCCAGGGTGGCCGCTCTATAGGGAAAACGGGGCGGGTAAGTCAAGCGCGGCGGTCAGTGCGGGGCGGCTTCGTCCTCGCCCGCCTCTTCATCGATGTCCTTGTATTTGAAGAAGGTGCGCCACAGGGAAATCGACGCGAAATAGACCGAGGCGGCAACCCACACCCAGAGCTGAACGTCTTCGACCATGCCCCAGTCGCTGCGATCCTTGGCGGCGAAGATCAGGCTGAGCGACAATGCCGCCCATAAGACGGTCAGCGGTATGGTGATTTCGCGCCAGTCGGTTACCCGCAAGGGATGCACAAACTTGATCGGGATGAAGGTGAGGATCGCCAAGGCGATGATCGTTATCAGGTTCACGACCCAGCCGGTGTCGAGAATGAAAAAATACAGCACCACGACATTCCATAGGGCCGGGAAACCGACAAAATAGTAGTCATCGGACTTCATGCCGGTGTTGGCGAACGTGTAGCACGACACGGCCATGATCGTCGCCGCCGAGACCAGGCTCCACGTCTGTGGCACAAAAAACGCGTTGGGCACCGGCGTCATGTTGAACCAATAGACCATCAGCGCCGGCACCGCGACATAGGTGAAAAAGTCTATGACATTGTCGAGCGTGCGCCCGTCGACATTTGGCGTATGCTCCAGCACCCGCGCCTTGCGCGCCAGCGTGCCGTCAATGCCGTCGACAAACAGCGCCAGCCCCAGCCACATGAAGGCCGCCACCGGATCATTCTTGAGAACCGCGACGAGCGCCAGGAAACCAAGGACGATGCCGCTGGTTGTGAAGGCATGAACGGCCCAGGCCACGCCTTTCTTGACTTCCCGGTCAAGATTCGGATGCACTTTCAACTTTGCCACGGGGGCGGCTCTCCTTGTTTGCGGCAACTATAGGCAAGCCCCTGCCCGAAGGCAATTCGCTCAACCGCGCCTGCGAAACTCGAGAAAAGTGAAGAATCCGAAGGGCTTCAGCGGCGTTTTGGCGACGAGTTCGAGACGATTGTCGACCATGAGCGTTTCCACTGGAAACTCGGCGCGCCAGCCCAGCTTGTGGGCAAACTTCGCGAGCTTCTTTTCCACCAGCGCACGCACCCCCTTGTCGACACTGAAATGATTGCAGATCAACACCCGGCCGCCCGGTTTCGTCACCCGCGCCAGTTCGTGCATGACCGCCTGGGGATCGGGCACCACGGTCATCACGAACATCGCCACCGCGACATCGAAGCTGCCGTCACTGAAGCGCAGGTTCGTCGCGTCCATTTCTAGAAGCTCGGCCCCTGGCCTGCGTTCCCGTGCCCGCTTCAGCATGTCGGGAGAGAGATCGATGCCGGTCACCTCAAGGGAGTGCTTGTAGTGTGGCAGCGCCAGACCCGTTCCCACCCCCACTTCAAGCAATTTGCCATTGAGCTGGTTGGCGCGGGCCGTAACCTGTTGCACGCCAGCCTCGGTGATGAGACCGAAACTCTTGTCATAGAACGGCGCCCAGCGGCGATAGGCCTGCTGCACATCCTCGTTCTCTATGCGGGCAAGTTTTGGCTTCGTGGCATTCATGAGGCACTCCTGTTCTTCAATTCACCATCGCCGCCGTCCGCTTCCGCGACCATCACGTCTTCGCGCCCTATGACCCCGCCGCCAAGCACCCGGGCGCCTGCGCCGTCCCCGTCGTACAAGACGCAAGCCTGGCCAGGCGACACGCCGAACTCGCCGGAATGAATGTCAACGATTGCCCGGCCGTCCGACAATCGAACACTCGCCGGTACCGGCGCGCGCGTCGATCTGATTTTCGCAAACACATCGCGCGGGCTGCTCCCGCAGCGCGTCATCGCCCAGCCAGTTGATCGCCGCAAGCCCGATGGTGTTGCGGCGCAACGCCTCTTTCGGCCCAACAACCACCCGCCGTGCCGCCGCATCGAGCTTGACCACATACAAAGGCGCGCCCCCGGCAAATCCGAGGCCGCGCCGCTGGCCGATGGTGAAACTGACGATACCGTCGTGGCGGCCAAGGACCCGGCCATCAACATGCACGATGTCGCCCGGCGCGATTGCCTCGGGGCGAAGCTTGCGGATAAGATCGGCATAATTGCCATCGGGAACAAAGCAGATGTCCTGGCTGTCCGGCTTGTCCGCCACGGCCAGCCCCAGCTCCGCGGCGATTGCCCGGGTTTCCGGCTTGGTGAGAGTACCCAGTGGAAACCGCAAATAGTCCACTTGCGCTTGCGTCGTGGCGAACAGGAAATAGCTCTGGTCGCGGGCCAGGTCGGCGGGTGTGAACAGATCGCGGTGCCGCCCCTGCCCCCGCGCCCGGCTTTCGATGTAATGACCGGTGGCCAGCGCCGCCGCATCGAGCTCGTGCGACCGCGCCAGAAGATCGGCAAATTTCACCGTGCGGTTGCAAGTGACGCATGGCACAGGCGTTTCCCCGGCCAGATAGCCGTTAACGAATTCATCGATCACCGCTTCCCGGAAGCGTGACTCGAAGTCGAGCACATAATGCGGAATATCGAGGGCTGCGGCCACCCGGCGGGCATCATGAATATCCTGCCCGGCGCAACACGCCCCTTTCCGGGCAATGGCCGCCCCATGATCATAAAGCTGCAGCGTGATGCCCACCACCTCGTAGCCCGCCAGCTTCAAGAGCCCGGCCACCACCGAGGAATCGACCCCGCCCGACATTGCGGCCACAACCCGAGCACCTGCCGGCAAAGCAACGCTTTCCCGAACCCGATCCAGAATGGCGCGACTGACCGTCATGACGGCCTAATTGGGCTTTGTCGCCACAAAAGTAAACCTGTGGCCGTCCAGTTGTAGCGAATTGAACCATCGCCTTGGCAGCATTTGCCATTTGTTCACGGCTGTTTAGCCTTATCTTAAGAGGGCGCACCTAGGATGGTCTGCAGTGAGTACCTGCGTTTAGGTTGAGTTGCGTACATGAATGGTCAGTTGCGTCCACGCGTAAACTACGTCATCGGGCCCGATGGCAGTCCGCTAACGATCGCCGATCTGCCGCCTCCGGGCAATCACCGCTGGGTGATCCGCCGCAAGGCTGAAGTCGTGGCGGCCGTGCGCGGCGGTTTGTTGAGTTTGGAAGAGGCCTGCGAGCGTTACGTGCTCACGGTCGAAGAGTATCTGAGCTGGCAGCGTTCCATCGACCGCCATGGCCTGGCCGGTCTCAGGACCACGCGCATCCAGCAATATCGCCAGTAAGTCTGCGTCATACAGGGTTTTCAGGGGCCGGAGATGAAAGTCTCCGGCCTCATGTTTTTTCCCGATGCTCGTGAATATCCGGCAGGAAGAACGCCAGAAGCCCGAGCAGCGGCAGAAACGAACACAGATAGAAAGTGTAGGTAATCGACGTCGCATCGGCAATCTGGCCGATCACCGCCGCTCCTATGCCCCCGGAACCGAAGGCCAGCCCGAAGAACAGCCCGGCGATCATCCCGGTCTTGGAGGGCACAAGTTCCTGGGCATAAACCACCATGGCCGGAAACGCCGAGGCGAGGATAAACCCGCCCGCCGCCGCCAGGGCGATGTTGAGATAAAAACCCGTGTAGGGCATGGCCAGCGAAAACGGCAGCACGCCAAGGATCGACACCCAGATGACCCGCTTCCTGCCGATGCGATCACCGATCGGCCCGCCCGCCATGGTGCCAATGGCCACGAAGGCAAGGAACACGAAAAGCCCCACCTGTGCCGTGCCAACGTCAACCCCATAGTGTTCCATGAGATAAAACGTGTAGTAGCTCGAAAACGCACCCATGTAGATGAACTTCGAGAACATCAGCCCCACGAGGATGGCGAGCGAGACGACAACCACCGCGCGCGAAACTTCTGAACTCAAATCCCGCAGTTTGCGCGCCTTGACGCGCCGCAGCCCCTCGCGCCGGAACCAATTGCCGACCAGGCCGAGCACCAGCATGCCGGTCAACGCCAGCACCGCGAACCATTGTAGGCTCGCCTGGCCATTAGGCAGCACGATGAAGGCCGCCAGCAGCGGCCCCAGCGACGAGCCGATGTTGCCGCCCACCTGAAAGAAACTCTGGGCAAATCCCGGCCGCGCCCCCGCTGCCAGCCTTGCCACGCGCGAGGATTCCGGATGGAAGATCGACGAGCCGATGCCGATGAGCGCCGCCGCTGCCAACACCACTGCGAAACTCGCGGCATGGGCCATGAGCACAAGCCCCAGCAAGGTCGAGCCCATGCCAACCACCAGCGAATAGGGCATCGGCCGCCTGTCGGTATAGAGGCCGATCAGCGGCTGCAGGATCGACGCCGTGCCCTGGAACACCAGGGTGATCAGTCCGATCTGGCCGAAATTGAGCTTGAGCTCGTCTTTCAGCAGTGGATAAACCGCCGGGATGAGCGACTGCATGATGTCGTTGAGAAAATGCCCGAAAGCCACCGCCGCGATAATGGCGACGACCGTGGTTTCAGGGGCATGAGGCTGAACCGTGTCTTGGGCTGTCATGGTCCTGTCACTAGAGCGGTATGAGTCATGATGAACTCACACCTGTTCCGTCATCCCGGCGAAAGCCGGGACCCAGGCTTGTCAAACGGCAAGCTTCGGCGGAAAGTCTGGGTCCCGGCTTTCGCCGCTATCAGATTCACACATCTTTTGCGACTTCTGTTCCGAGTTTGATGGCGTGGTAGCGTTCGAGACCATGTCGCATTGTTTGCGGTCCTGGCTGGCCGTAATAGCAATTCCATCCGCCGAGCCTGGCCATGACCCAGGATGCAAAGGCGAGGTCGTCGGGCGGATGCGGGTTTTTCTGTTTTTTGGTTTTACCTTCCAGCTTGCGCGAAAGAGCGATGAGAACGGGCCTGTCATCGGCTTCGAAGGCATGGCTGAGGAGCTGGCCGCTGTTGCCGTCGCGGGCCTTGACCAGTTGCAGGATGGTGGCGGAGGCGAGAAGCGCAAAGCCGGTGAAGGCGATAAAGGCTTGCGGGTCGCCGAGTTCGACGCTCTCGATGTTGAAGCCCGCCGTCTTGAGAGTGCGAAACAGCTGTTCGATCAGGAAGCGGCGGCGATAGATGTCGACGATTTCGGAGGCCTTTTGCATGCTGTCAACGGCGTGGGTGGTGACGATCAGCCAATGAACCGGGGAAACCCCTTCCGGGGGCCAGGCTTCGCGCACATCGACAGCGCTCACCACAAGCTCTGGCGGGGCATCATGGACAAGCTGGTCCGGACGCTTGAGACTGGCCGGTGCATAACGCAGTTCAAGCTTGGCGCGCCGTTCCTTGCGCCCGGGTGCGGCCGGAATGGTACGCTCAATCGTGCCGCAAGACGGCGTCTGCTCCAGCTTCCGGGCCAGCAGTTCACCATCCGCAAGCCGCCTGGCCCTGGAACTGCGCACGACCAGATGCACGCCTGCGGGTTTACCCGCAAGCAGCTCGTAAATGTCGCTCTCGGCATCCGAGACAATGGTGATGGAGTGCGCCCCCGCAAGCCGTTCCACCGTCTGTTCGCAGGTCTTCAGCCAGCGGTACGATTCCTTCCCGGCAAACTCCCGCTTGCGGCTTGCGGCAACCGGCTCGCCCCCGGTCCTGGTCCACACCTGGGCATCGGCAAGCCCCAGAACCGCGCCGGTTTTGTCCACGCACAAACCGGCATGCACCAAGACGCCGCGCACCGCGCCGCCGCGGCCAACCGGTCCAAATCCCGCAACACCCGCCTCCGTCACATTCACGCTGATCTCACTGGTGTCCTGGATGACAATGACATCGCGGCCTTGCGCCAGCCGACCAGTTCGCAGGCCAGCCTGCGCGGCAAGTTTGGCAACAGTCACTTTCGGATTGCGCAGCAAACGGTGGATTTGCATCTCCCCCGCCCGCGAGCCGCCCAGCCTGCGGATGCAGCCGCAAGGTCTCTCCACCAGCGACCGCAGCAGCCGCGCCCCCCTTTTTCGAGCCGC
Source organism: uncultured Alphaproteobacteria bacterium (assembly GCA_963775095.1). GTDB lineage: Bacteria > Pseudomonadota > Alphaproteobacteria > Rhizobiales > Aestuariivirgaceae > Aestuariivirga. The sequence goes on along the minus strand of CAVZHN010000014.1, from coordinate 591,251 downwards.
AAGTCGCCAAACCCGCCAACCGGACAATCCATCAGCTGCGCCTCCACAAAAAGCAGACACGCACAAAGATTCAAACTCGCGCTCGACCGTCAAGAAAGATGTGTGCATACGATAGCGGCTTTCGCCGGGATGACGGAACAAGGCGGTTCCATCTATCTTCATCCTCCACTAGCCGAAGCATTGGGCCAGGGCCACCTGCCAGGCCGTATGGCAGCCATGCGGGCTCACACCAGCGCCAGAACCCGCACCAACATTGGTTGAACCAGCTGGCGCAATCCACCTTCCACCGCCACCGAGTGTCGCGCGAAGGCCTCAAGAACTGCTGCCCGGTTACTGTTGGCAATGTCTGCCCGGGCCGGATCGACGGCCACCACCCGGGCAATGAACTGGTCGATGGTCGTAAAACTCTCGGGCCGGTCATATGAAAACGCCTTGTCGGTTCGCCACACGCCTGATGCAACAGCCTGATCAAGTGCCGCCTGCGCGGCGGTGCGTACGGCGGTTTCATCTTCGATGAGCCGCAAGGCTTCGAAGAAGCTTCCGGTGATGCTGGGCTCGATCACCACCAGCCTGCCCGTGGGCTTGAGAACTCTCCGCATTTCGCCCAGCGCCAATTGCATCCCAGGCTGCGGAACATGATGCAGCGCATTGACCATCGCCACCACGTCGAACGCTGAGTCGTCAAACGGCAGTTGTTCGGCACCCGACTGTTGGAACCTCAGGTGTGGCGCACGCTGCCTGGCCGCGGCAATCGCCAAAGCCCCCGGTTCAACACCCTCGGCATCATAACCGGCCGCCACCAGCGCCTCCACCAGGGCACCCTCGCCACACCCAACATCGACGATGCGCTGGCCATCGGGTGGGCCGGCAACGTCGCGGATAATTTCAAGCGGCGACGGTAACATGAAGTGCCCGGGAAGGATTCAAACTCGCTCTTTCCTTTCATAGCACGGGCTGGGATGATGCACCCATGAAAGTCCTCATTCTCTTCGCCCATCCCAAATTCTCCACATCCGTTGTTCAGAAGGCCATGCTGGCGGCCATCTCTGGTCTGGAGAATGTCACCATTCACGATCTCTACGCCGCCTATCCGGATTTCGAAATCAACGTGAAAGCCGAGCAGGCACTGCTCCTGGACCATGACCTGATCGTGCTGCAGCATCCGTTTTACTGGTATTCGTCGCCGTCCATCATCAAGGAATGGCAGGACCTGGTGCTCGAAAACGGCTGGGCCTATGGCGCCGGCGGCACCCGGCTTGCCGGAAAATTTCTGATGAACGCCATGTCCGCCGGCGGCACGTCCGAGGCCTATCGGCCGGATGGCCGCAACCGCTACGCCATCGAAACCCTGCTCTCGCCCTTCAACCAGACGGCCCATCTCTGCGGCATGGCCTATATCAGGCCCTTCATCGTCAACGCTGGCCGGAGAATATCATCGCCAGATCTTACGGCACGGACCGAAGCCTACCGCGACCTGATCGTCGGCCTGCGCGATGGCCGCATCGATCCTTTGAAGCACCTCAGTCATGATTTTGTGCTACCCGCGAGTTTCGCGGCGAGGGTTTCGTCATGAACATTGAAACCGCCCTGCTCGGCGCCTTCGTCTATCTGGCAGCGGCCGTCGTCTCCGCCCCCATCGCCACCCGCTTGGGGCTTGGCTCGGTGCTTGGCTATCTTATTGCCGGCATCATCATCGGGCCATCGGCACTCAATTTGCTGGGCAGCGAAACCGGCGATGTCATGCACTTCGCCGAGTTAGGCGTCATCGTCATGCTGTTCCTCGTCGGGCTGGAATTGCAGCCCTCGAAGCTCTGGCAATTGCGCCGCTCGATTCTGGGCCTCGGCGGCTTTCAGGTCGTGGTAACGGCGCTGGCCATCGGCGTCGCCGCATTGGCCTTGGGCCTCGATTGGCGCGCCGCGTTGGCTGCGGGCTTGATCCTGGCGATGTCGTCAACGGCCATCGTGCTGCAAAGCCTGAACGAACGCGGCCTGATGAAAACCGCCGCCGGGCAATCATGCTTCGCCGTATTGCTGTTCCAGGATATCGCCGTTATCCCCATTCTTGCTTTGCTGCCGTTGATTGCCGTCGAAGCCGCCCAGCATGGCGAAGGCCACGGCATGAACCTCATTGCCGAGTTCCCGGCCTGGGCCCAGGCCGCTGCGACCATCGCAGCCGTAGCGTTGATCGTGCTCGCTGGACGATACCTCATGCGGCCCCTGTTCCGCTTCGTGGCGACCTCCGGCATCCGTGAAATCTTTGTTGGGCTCGCTTTGCTCATCGTCGTGTCGATCACCCTCCTCATGCAGTTCGTCGGCCTGTCAGCGGCACTTGGCACCTTCCTCGGCGGTGTCGTGCTGGCTGAAAGCGAATATCGCCACGAACTTGAAATGGACCTTGATCCCTTCAAGGGCCTCCTCCTCGCCGTGTTCTTCATCGCCGTCGGTGCCGGCATCAATTTCTCTTTGCTCATCGACCAGCCCCTGTCGCTCATCGGTCTTGTGCTCGGCTTCGTGGCGCTCAAATTCCTTGTGCTGTTCGCGCTGGCCAAACTGTTTCGCATGGCTCGCCCGGACAGCTCGAGATTCTCGTTCTCGCTGGCCCAGGGCGGTGAGTTTGCCTTTGTGCTCATTTCCTTCGCCGCCGGTCTTGGTCTTCTCGCCGCCCACCAGGCCGGTATTCTGGTGGCCATGGTGGCAATTTCCATGGCGCTCGCCCCGCTGCTGATGATCGCCGATGAAAAACTGCTGCAGCCTCGTTTCCTCCGCGCCGGTGCGGCCCGCGCCGCCGATGTGATTGACGAAAGTGCCAAGGTCATCATCGCCGGCCACGGCCGCTTCGGCATGACGGTCAGCCGCCTGCTCAATGCCAGCGGCTTCAAGGCCGTGCTGATGGACCACGACGCCGAACAGGTCGACGCCCTCCGCCAGTTCGGCTTCAAGGTCTACTATGGCGACGCCACCCGCACCGATCTTCTCGAAGCCGCCGGCGCCCGCGACGCCAAGGTGTTGATCGTCGCCATCGACGACCGCGAGAAATCCATGGAGCTGGTGCACACCGCCCGCCAGCATTTTCCCCAGTTGCGCATCATCGCCCGCGCCTTCGACCGTGTGCATGCCTACGAGCTCTTGAACGCCGGTGTCGAAGACGTGCATCGCGAAGTGTTTGCCAGTTCGGTCGATGTGGCCGAAGCCGCACTGACAGCCCTTGGCCGCCATCCCTTCGAGGCCTTCCGCGCCGCCCGCACCTTCAAAGCCCACGACGAGCAAATCCTGCGCGAAACCGCCCAGCATGCCGGAGACCGCCAAAAACTGATCGACGCCGCCCGCAATCTCGCGCGCTGAAATCACCAAGGTCCTGTCCGGCGATCAGATCGCTGCCGGCGAAACCGGCGACCACGCCTGGGAGGCGCCGGACAAGACGCGGGAATAGAAATCCCGGCGCGTTTGATTTTGGCACCGAACGCCGCTAACTGGAGGCCATGTCCCATGACCTCCAGACCAATCTCCACGACGCCAAAATCGACCCGCGCAATCGTGACATCCTGATCTCCGTCAACGGCAAGCTGACCCCGCGGGCCGAGGCGGTCGTCTCGGTGTTCGATTCCGGTTTCATATCTGGGCGATGGTGTTTGGGAAGGCCTGCGCCTGGTGGCGGGCGGCGTGCCGTTCCTGCGCGAACACATCGAGCGCCTCTACGAAGGCGCCAAGGCGATCTTCATGGACATTGGCCTGTCGCCGGACGAACTGGTGAAGCGCCTGTTCGAGTGCCTCGACGCCAACTACATGACCGACGGCGTTCATGTCCGCCTGATGGTGACGCGCGGTGTGAAGGCAACACCCTATCAGGACCCGCGGGTGACGATTTCGCCCGCCACCATCGTCATCATTCCCGAATACAAATCGCCAAATCCCGACAAGCTCGAAAACGGCCTCTCATTGTTCACCGTGAATGTCCGCCGTGGGCCTCCCGATGTGCAGGATCAGAAACTTAATTCACATTCCAAGCTGAACTGCATAACCGCTTGTATTCAGGCCGCAAATGCCGGTGCCGATGAAGCCCTGATGCTCGACCCGCATGGCTTTGTTGCCACCTGCAACTCCACCCATTTCTTCATTGTCCGCCGCGGTGAAGTGTGGACCTCGACAGGGCAGTACTGCATTCCCGGCATCACCCGCGCCACCATGATCCGCCTCGCCCGCGACAATGCCATTCCCGTCTTCGAGAAAGCCTTCTCACTCTACGACGTCTACGGCGCCGATGAAGCCTTTGTCACCGGAACCTTCGCTGGACTGGTGCCGGTGCGGGTGATTGACGGCCGGCCAGTGCGGCACCCCCTGTCTACAGCCGAGTGGTCAGGCATGGGCCCCATCTCCAGGCGCCTCTCGGCGGCCTACAAGGACCTGTGCAAAAAGGACACGCGGAGGTCCCTCGCTTGACCATCCTCGCCATGTGGTCGGGGCCCCGCAACATCTCGACCGCCATGATGTATGCCTTCGGCAACCGGCCCGACTGCATCGCCTGGGACGAGCCCTTCTATGCCTTTTCGCTCATAAATCATGGCAACGACCACCCAATGCGTGACGCCATCATTGCCGCCAATGAAAGCGACTGGAACAAGCTGGTGGCCCGGTGCACCACCGAACAGCAAAGGCCCCTGTTCTACCAGAAGCACATGACCCACCACATGCTGGAAGGCCGTGACCGCGACTGGATCCTCAAGCTCACCAACTCTTTCTTGATCCGCGCATCCAGCCCGGGTGCTCGCCAGCTACACGCGAAAATGGGCCGACGTCGACTTGCGCGCCATTGGTTTCGTGGAACAGGCCGAAATCTTCGACGTGGTGGCGCAGAAACTGGGCCACGCCCCGCCGGTGATTGACGCCGAAGATGTGCTGGCCGATCCGCGCGGCGTTCTCACCAAGCTTTGTGCCGCCTGCGGTATTGCCTTTGACGAAGCGATGCTGAACTGGCCGGCGGGCCCCAAGCCCTTTGATGGCAATTGGGCGCCCCATTGGTACAATGCCGTCTGGGCTTCGACCGGGTTTTCAAAACCCGAAACCAGACCCATCGAACTTGCCGGCCGGCCTGGCGAAAATTGCCAGCGCCGCCCGGCCCTATTACGAGAAAATGCGGCGTTTCAGGCTGGCCTGACCTGCATGGCGCCAGCCACCGTGGCGCCCGGCGACATCGAATGCGAGGAACCCGACTCTTTTTCGACCAGAAGCTCGGCGCGTCGCAGTTCCTGTTCTTCGTCGCTCAATGCTGACTGGGCATCGGCCAACTGGTCCCGGAGTTCGCCGATCGATTTCATCAGATTGTCGCGGCGCGAACGCGCCGCCTTTGCGGTCATTGAATAATTGAAGTGTGCGGGGTCGGCAACGCCAGTGCGGCCCTCCTCGAACTTCACCTGCGCATCGAGATCGTCAAACTTGCGCATGAAATCCTGGATCATGCCGTCAATATCGGCAACCTGACGGCGCTTCTCTTCGGTGCGGAAACGGTGCAGCCTCAGAAGCGTTTCGCGTGAACGCATGGTACCCTCACAAACACAACTCACGGGCGGAAATCCGCCCTTCTCACGCTGGTCCGAATCAACTACGCAGGAGATTCCGGCCGTCGCACATCACATGATGGACCGGTAAGCTTAAGGGCGGGTAAATCGGAAGCCGATGGGGCACGTGGTGGATAACTATGAACTCAAAATCGCCGCATCGCGATTAATGGTATGCCGCCGCCGGAACCCACCAGCCCTAGTAGGGCGGCGTATTAACTTGGAATTGTCCGGATTAGGTTTTGTTAACCTTTCCAAGCTTATCTTGATTGCGAGTGTTAACGGCTAATTGCGCCTGGGCCGGTTCGCCCAGGGCAACAGAAGGATCCAACCAGGGTCCGAGCACGATAGGGGATTCGATATGAGGGTACTGCTGATCGAGGACGATACCGCGACGGCCCAGAGCATTGAATTGATGCTCAAGTCCGAGGGGTTCAACGTCTACACCACCGATCTGGGTGAAGAAGGCGTCGATCTCGGCAAGCTCTACGACTACGACATTATCCTGCTTGACCTGAATCTGCCCGACATGTCGGGCTACGAAGTGTTGAAAACGCTGCGCGTCTCCAAGGTCAACACCCCCATCCTCATTCTCTCCGGCCTCGCCGGCATTGAAGACAAGGTCAGGGGACTTGGCTTCGGCGCCGACGACTACATGACCAAGCCGTTCCACAAGGACGAACTCGTGGCCCGCATTCACGCCGTGGTCCGCCGCTCCAAGGGCCACGCCCAGTCGGTCATTCTGACCGGTGATCTGCTGGTGAACCTCGACACCAAGACAGTCGAAGTGGCCGGAAGCCGTGTGCATCTGACCGGCAAGGAATACCAGATGCTGGAGCTCCTGTCGCTGCGCAAGGGCACCACCCTCACCAAGGAAATGTTCCTGAACCACCTCTACGGCGGCATGGACGAACCGGAACTCAAGATCATCGACGTGTTCATCTGCAAGCTCAGGAAGAAGCTGGCGAATGCCGCCGGCGGCAAGAACTTCATCGAAACCGTATGGGGCCGAGGCTACGTGCTGCGCGAAGGCGCGCCCCCCATGAACGGCGACGACGATATCCGCGAAAGCGCGTAACCAATTCTCGGAACTGAACCAATCCCCTGCCCTGGCAACTGCCGGGGCAAGGCCCGTTAGGCCGGCCCCGCCTTCACCGCCGCCGCTGTCTCGCCATCCATCCTCATGCTCAACCCCAAGCCTGCCGATTTCGCCAGAATGCGCGCGTAGTGGGGCCGCACCAGGCGGACTTGCAAACTGACACGATACGCGATACAGTCCGTATATGATACTTGGATTCCGGCACAAGGGCCTCGCTGTGTTCTATCGCACAGGCTCTACGCGGGGAATTCAGGCGACCCATGCGCAGAGACTGGCGGTGATCCTCGCCATGCTCGATGCGGCGGCAGAGCCGCAAGACCTCAATCAACCGGGCCTGCGGCTTCACCCGCTCAAGGGCAAAGCGAAAGGTCACTGGTCGGTGTGGGTGAATGGAAACTGGCGCGTCACCTTCCGCTTTGCTGGCGCCAACGTCGAACTTGTCAATTATCTCGACTACCATTGAGGACAGAAATCATGCTGCACAATCACCCGCATCCCGGCTCCATCCTCAAGGAAACCGTCTTCGATCCGCTCGAGCTTTCCGTGACAGAGGCGGCCGGCAGACTCGCCATGTCTCGCGTGGCGCTGTCGCGTGTGCTGAACGGCAAGGCCGGCATCAGCCCGGACCTCGCTGTACGGCTGGAAATGGCCGGTGCCAGCTCGGCCCGGTTCTGGATGACCCTGCAGTCGAATTACGACCTCTGGTGCGCACGCCAGCACAAACAGCCCCCTGTCAAGCCGTTGCAAGATGCCGCGTAAGCATCGGGACAGGTGATGGCGATGGGTGATTTGTACCAGCGCCAAGCGCCTGCCTTGACCGTCCCCTCGCTTTTCCGCCGCCGATGAATAGTCTCTGTCGCAATTGGGCAAGGCCAATGGCTATGCCGCCCGGGGCCCCGCCTTCACCACCGCCGCCGTCTCGCCGTCCATAGCCATCGATAGCGACAATCCTGCCGACCGCGCCAGAATGCGCGCGTAGTAGGGTTGCACCAGGCGGGCATCGAGTGTGGCGAGATCGGCCGATCCCGTCGACCACATCGGCAATTTGTTCCGGCACCTTGGCACGCTCGCCCTCGGCCCGGGCACTGAATTCCTCGCCATTGACCGCAACCGTCACCGTGCCGCCACGCGGAATGGCCGCCATCGCCATCAGCATCATGTTGAGCAGGAGTTTTACCTGCTGCTTCGGCCGGTTTTCCCGCGGTGCCTGCCAGTCGAGTTTCACCTTTTCGTCGCCGACGAACGCCTTGGCGATCTCGCCCGCTTCACCCATGTCGATTGATGCCCCGGCCGAGCCGGCCGCGCCAAAGGCAATGCGACAGAACTTGAGTTTCGCCGCCGCCGTTTTCGCCGAAGACCGCACCATGTCGAGCGCCGTTTCCTTGGTATCCGCATCCATTTCCGGATCGTCATAGAGTTCGAGGCCATTGGCGATCGCCCCAACTGGCGAGATCACGTCGTGGCAAACGCGGCTGCACAGAAGCGCCGCGAGATCGAGATCGGTGAGCCTGGCATCGGTCATGAAACCCCCGTTAAGACATGTGATTCGTGCATCCGTTCTAGCAAAACCACGGAACAATTTCCGCATTGACGATGCCCGGTGAAGCGCCCATAGAGGCCGCCGAAACAACCAATCCTGATAGTATGAAACTGAACCCATCCCCGCTTGTGCAGGGCCTCATCGACATTGCCATCTCAGCCGGCCGCGAGATCATGGCGATCTACGCCACCGATTTTTCCGCTAAGGCCAAGAGTGACTTGACGCCGGTGACCGAAGCCGACGAAGCCGCCGAACGGGTGATCCTTGCCGGCCTCGCGCAACTCGAACCGGCAACACCGGTGATATCCGAGGAAGCGGCATCCCAGGGCCGCATTCCCGATGTCGCCACCAGGTTCTTTCTGGTCGATCCTTTGGATGGCACCAAGGAGTTCATTTCCAGGAACGGCGAATTCACCGTGAACATCGCCCTTATCGGCAATGCCGTTCCGGTTGCCGGCGTGGTGTTCGCCCCTGCCCTATCGCGCCTGTTCTGGGGCGAAGCGGGCATTGGCGCAGCCCATGGCGCATTGAACAGCTGCCGATCAGTTCGAATGGCGCCGCATTGCCGTGCGCACCACGCCCGCCGCCGGTGCCACCGTGGTCGCCAGCCGCTCGCACCGCGATGCCGCCACCGACGACTATCTCAAGACCGTCAGGGTCAAGCACATTTGCTCCGCCGGATCGTCGCTGAAGTTCTGCCTGGTGGCGGCGGGCGAAGCCGATCTCTACCCGCGCTTTGGCCGCACCATGGAATGGGACACCGCCGCCGGACAGGCCGTGTTGCTGGCCGCCGGCGGCAAGGTGCTAACCACCGATGGCACCCCCCTCGCCTATGGCAAGCGTCACCGCGGCTACGACAATCCCGGATTTATCGCCAGCGCCTAACCCGCCATTAACCATGCTGAAAGAACACGCTGATAGTGTCGCGGCGTTGTGGACGGTGCCACGCCTGCGCCCCATCGGGCCGGCATGAGCATGGAGTTAACGAGGTGAGTATGATGATGCGTAAGATCTTGTTCGGCACGATGCTCGGTTTAGCGTTGGGCATTGCCGCCCCGGTGTTGGCCCAAACCACCGGTTCCATTTCCAAAGCCGAGCGCAAGACCTCCAACTCGACCTACACCACCGAGGAAATTCTCGGCGTTGGCCACGAGTTCTTCGGCAAGACAAGCCGCGGCATCGCCAAGGCGGTCGAATTCGTGTTCCAGAAACAGGGCGAACCCACCGCCTACATTGTCGGTGAAGAAGGTGCTGGTGCTTTCGTCGGCGGCCTGCGCTTTGGCGAGGGCACCATCTACTACAAGGATGGTACCACGGAACGCATTTACTGGCAGGGGCCATCTGTCGGCTTTGACTTTGGCGCCAACGGCTCCCGCGCCCTGGTGCTGGTCTACAACTCCTCAAGCCCCGAGGATCTGCACACCCGGTTTGGCGGCGTCGAAGGGTCAGCCTATCTGGTCGGCGGTCTGGGCGTGAATTTCGAGCGCAAGGGCGACATCACCCTCGCCCCCATCCGCACCGGCGTGGGTGCCAGGCTGGGTGCCAATGTCGGCTATCTGAAATATTCGCCGAAACCGACCTGGAACCCGTTCTGATCGTGTAAAATTCGTCACAATTCCGTCTCTGGAAACCGCCAGTCTGGGCTTGAGCGGCTGCGCCTTGGCAGCACTTTTGCGACAAAGGGCGCTGCGTCATGGCAGCGCTTTTGCAAAGAGCCCGGCAAGTGGTTACTAATTGGTGAGTTCCGGAGGACCGATGTCACAAACTGAGACACTGCTGCTCATTGTCCTGGGTTTCGCCCTGGCATCGCTGCTGGCGCTGTTCGTCGGCCGCTTCTTCTGGGCCATCGCCATCCGCCTCGGCGCCCGGCGCATGCAGAAGCAGGTGCCCAGCACCGTGAAGGAACTGCAGGCCGACCGCGACCGCCTGCGCGCCGATTACGCATTGGTGTCGCAAAAGCTCGGCTCCCATCTTGAAACCGTGAAGACCCGCATGGCCGAGCAGATGGCTGAGGTCACCCGCAGCCGCAATCGCATCCAGTCGCTTACCGAAGACGTGAATGTCCGCGACAGTGAAATCTCCCTGTTGAAGGATCGCATCGCAGCACTTGAGGCCGAAGCCGCGCGCCAGGGCTGCCGAACTTGCCAGGTTGCAGAGTGATCTCGCCGAGCGCAGCCAGATGCTGACCAGCCTCGAAGCCGGCCTGGCGACTGCAGCTCTCACCGATATGCCTGGCTCAGAAATGGCGGCAGCAAGCGCCCCAGGGCATCGAAAATCGCATTCAGAAACTCTCGGCACTTTCCGAGGAAATCGCCGCCAATCGCAACAAACCTGATGACGCGACCGCACCTTCGCTTCCTGCCGATCTCGACGCCAAATTGGCCGCCGCCGCCAATGATACCGCCGAATTGCAGAAAGAACTGGCCCGCCTTGACGCCGCCTGGACCGAACGCCTGAAGGGAACTGACACTGAAGGCGGCAAGGCTGCCGCCACCGACGATCCATCCGTTGCCAATGTCGTGTCGCTTGCCAAACGTTTCCGCAACCTCAACAAAGATGTCGCAGGCTAATGGAGACGGATCATGGCGCTTGAACAACTGAAGGCTCAGATCGCCTACCTGCTGACTTCGATCGAGGACAACCCCGAGGACCTCCACGAGGTGCACGAACAGCTGCGCCAGAAGCTGGCGCAGTTTCGCGCCATGGGGCTTCCGTTGCCCGATGATCTGGTGGAACTCGAAGCAAAGCTCGAAGCCGGTTTTACAAAACCCGCATAACCGTGTCAGCGCCTGAACTTTCCGTCGTCGTTCTCTCGACCCATGCCGACCCCGATCTACCCGGCGCCATACAGTCGCTAGTCGCCCAGGACGTGCTCTGCGAAATCATTGTCGCCAATTCCGGCGGCGGCGATGTCGCGGGCCTGCTTGCGGGCTTCGCTGGCCGCATCAAGATCGTAACCACCGAGAAACGCCTTTACGCCGGCGGCGCCCGCAATCTCGGCCTGGCAGTTGCGACGGCCCCGGTCATTGCCTTTCTCGCCTGCGACTGCCGTGCGGCACCTGGCTGGGCCCATTTGCGCCTTGAGCGCCATCGCACGGGCGCCGCCGCCGTCGCCAGCAGCATGATGCATGACCGGCCATGGAACCTCATTGCCTGGGCCGACCATCTCGTGCTGTTTCCGCGCCGCTTGCGCCACCTGCCCCGGCAACTGGCATTGCGCTACAGCGCCTCCTACACGAGGGCCCTGCTCGATCGCCACGGCCCCTTCGACGAAACCCTGCGCACCGGCGAAGACACCGAATATCATTCCCGCCTCGCGCCGCGAGACCGGCCCGTATGGGTCGGCAGGGTCATTACGATCCACCGCAACAACACCAACCTGTTGCGATTTGTTACCGGCCAATTCCGCCGTGGCCAGCGCTACGGCGCCGAAATCTATAACCTGCGCGGTCACAGCGCCACGCAGTTGTCATGGCGGATGCTCATAAGCGCCCGGCAAGTCCCGGCCCTGGCCTGGAAGGGACTGCGCGGCCGCGATCGTTTCATGGCCCTCGCATCTCTGCCGGTTTATGCCGCCGGAATGGCAGCTAAGCTCATCGGCATCTGGTCGCTTCGCCATAACCACCAACCCCTGTCGGCGATAACTTTCACAAAATCACCATCAGCCAGCATCGGCCGGCGCCTGCGCCGCGAACCCCGCATCTTCGCCGCATTCTCCTTCCGCTATGACGCCCACCTGGTGCCCGCCCTCATCGCCAACATCGCGCCCATCGTCGATGGCTGGGTTGCCTATGATGATCGCCAGGCCACGGATGTGTTTTCCAATGAAGTCCAGCGCCATTTCGAGCTCATCGCCGCAGCCAAGCGCCACGGCGCCGATTGGATTTTCGCCATCGACCCCGATGAGCGTATTGAACGAAATGCCCGCAAGAAACTGCTGAAGCTGGTGAACAAAGGTCCCCGCACCGCCTGGTTGCTGCGCCTGCGCGAACTCTATGCGCCCGGCAGTTATCGCGTCGATGGCTTGTGGGGCAAGAAGCGGCTCGCCCGGTTCTTCCCGGCTTACTGGCCACCGCGCCAACGGCCCATGAGCCTGCATGGCAATTGGTTTCCCGATGGCTGGTTCCGGGCCAGGCGTTGCAATGTTAACCTCTACCACCTGAAGATGCTCACGCCCGAGCGCCGCCAGGCCCGCAGCCGTCTTTACAAATTTCTCGATCCCGAAAACCGCTTTCAGCCGATAGGCTATGACTATCTGGCCGACGACCTCGGTGCCGCCTTCGAAGCCATTCCACCCGGCCGCGAATATCTTCCGCCACATAAGGAAGACGGTGGCCTGTGGTGTGCCGACATCGCCAGGCCGGTGCCGGCCCCATAGCGGCTGTATTTTTCCTTGTATTCGGCCGGTAATGCGCCTATGTAGCGGCATCGAGTTTCGGCCGGTTGGCTTGGCTCCGCGCTTTTCAAGATCAAGTGCACTAGCCCTATCCCTCACTTCCAGAACATCGATTATACCGTGCCGTGCATATCGCGCGCGCACGTTCGTGCATTGCATCTTGAAAGGAAAAGCTATGCAAACAGGTACAGTCAAGTGGTTCAACGCCCAGAAGGGCTTTGGCTTCATTCAACCGACGTCAGGCGGACCCGATGTGTTCGTTCACATCAGCGCCGTCGAGCGCGCCGGCCTCAGCAGCCTCAATGAAGGCCAGAAGGTTTCCTACGAAATCGTCACCGACCGCCGCAACGGCAAGTCGTCGGCCGACCGCCTTCAGACCACCAACTGATCGCAATTGCGATTCTGGTCCCGCCAGCCACGGATGTACTGGCGGCAGGGACCAGCGATCGCCAGGGACGCGCCGGCTCCGGAGCTGGCGCGATCCGCTTTTTCTCTAACCCGTGCTGCGAAGGGCCAGAGCCATGATCGGAAACATTTACATGTATCAGACGCCCAAGTCGGCTGGCCTCTATTGCTTCTCGCGCGATTCGAAAGGCAATGGCCTGCCGGAATCCTTTGCGCCATGGACGGGGTTTGGCGTTGTCCGCCCCGATCAGGACCCGCCCCACGGCCTCTCCCGCAAGGCCATCGAAACCGGCATTAGCGCCAACGGCTATCAGCTGTGGCGCCAGAAGCCGAAGGCCAAGGCGGCAAAAAAACCGGCAACAATTTCGGAGGATCGCTCTTGAAGGTAATGGTTCGCGACAACAATGTCGATCAGGCGCTGCGGTTCCTGAAAAAGAAAATGCAGCGCGAAGGCATCTTCCGCGAACTCAAGGCCCACGCCGCCTTCGAAAAGCCATCCGAGAAACGCGTCCGCGAGAAGGCCGAAGCCATCCGCCGCGCCCGCAAGCTGGAACGCAAGAAAGCCCAGCGCGAAGGCCTCTTGCCCATGCCCAAGCCCAAGGAAAAGCCCAAGGGCCGCCCCAACCCCTTCGCCGGCGTCCCCGCCCCGGGCGAACTGCCGAAGATCTGAGCGGCTGGGGTAATCTGAGAATTGTAAGCTGGCGCTCCCCGAGGGAAGTGGCAACAACCTCGCGCCTCGCAACGGCCTTCAAGCTGTCGGCGCGGATTTCCAGAAGCCCCGGTGCGGAGCAAGCAGTTCGTCCTCGATCTCGGGGAATGGACCAAACACCTCGATCTTCTTCTGGCCCGCAGCGAGCACCGTGCGTGATGCGAGATTGATGGTCGGGTTGGCCGGACTGTCGCCAGTGAGTTCGAGGAGCTTGGTTTCCTCGTAGCCGTAGACCAGCCGGCCGATATTCGCCCAGTACAGCGTTCCGGTGCACATCGCACACGGCTCGCCGGTTGAGACCAGCGTACAGGTCCACAGAAACTCCGGCGGATAGGCCTCCGCCGCGCGCCGCGCCAGTTCGGTCTCGGCGTGGCGCACGGTGCCGATATTTGCCTGACGCATGATGACGCGGTCGTCGGGACCGACCAGCACCGCGCCAAACGGGTGGTGGCCGTGCGTAACTGCGTCGCGAGCAACCTCGTTGGCGGCGCGGATATGCGCAATCATCCGGTCGCGAGTCATGGCGCCGGCGCGTTCCGACTTCGAGGGCTTTTCATCCGGAGGCATGTTTCGCTCCCGATCACGACGGTTGGAGAAGATGACTATCAGCTCTGCTCCGTCGAGCATAGCGCCAGTCGAAGCCCAGCGCATCAGCTCCATGACCAATGCGGAACAAACACTTTGCCTGAATGATGGCGCTCCCTGCGGGAATCGAACCCGCCTTTGCAACGTGAGAGGCTGCCGTCCTAACCGATAGACGAAGGGAGCATGAGGCCAGGCGCTCCCTATAACCGCCCATACGGGCCTTCGCAAGCACCCTACTTGGCGGTGACGGCGATGCGCGACACGATGCGGTTCTGCTTCGTATCGATCACCAGAATTTCGCTGCCGGTGTTGATCACCAACCGGTCGCGGTCCACCGCCATGTTGTGAATGGTGGTGCCGGCGGGAAGGCCGAGGTCCAGCACCTGCGGCGTAACAGCCACATCGTCGGTCTTGCCCACCGCCTTCCACACGATGGCGGCGATCAGGCCGACAAAACACAGGACGAGCAGCACGCCCATGATGTATACGGCGGCCACCAGATATTTCATGCCGGGCTGTTCGCCTTCGGCTGCGGCCTTCGGGGAATTTGCGCTGTCATCCATGTCGACCGGTCTCTCACAACATCTGCAAGCCGTGGCCGGCCTCGATGGCCGCCTCGACAAGGTTCTGGCCCTGGCTTTTCCGCAAGTCAGCCGGGCGCGTTTCCAGAGCCTTATTGCGGATGCCCGTGTTGCTGTCGAGGGCAAGGTGGTGACCGAAGGCCGCCACAAGGTGAAGGCCGGGCAATTCCTCGCCGTGGTCATCCCTGAGGCCGCCGCCGCCGAACCCCTGCCCGAAACCATCGCCCTCAACATCGTGTTTGAAGACGCCGATCTGATCGTCATCGACAAGCCGCCAGGCCTTGTGGTGCACCCTGGCGCCGGCAATGAGACCGGCACCCTGGTCAATGCCCTCATCGCCCATTGCGGCGAAAGCCTGTCGGGGATCGGTGGCGTCAAGCGCCCTGGCATCGTCCACCGGCTGGACAAGGACACCAGCGGTCTTCTGGTCGTCGCCAAGAACGACCGGGCCCACCAGGCGCTGTCACAGCAATTTGCCGCCCACGGCCGTGACGGGCGGCTGCAGCGCGCCTATCTCGCCGTCGTCTGGGGCGTGCCCGAACGCCCGCGTGGAACGGTCGAGGGTGCCATTGCCCGCTCCACCGCCAACCGCCAGAAAATGGCGGTTTCCCGGTCAGCCTCGGCCCGCCAGGCCATCACCCACTATGAGGTGCTGGAAACCTTCGGCGCACCAGCCGTGGCCAGCCTTGTGCGCTGCCAGCTCGAAACCGGCCGCACCCACCAGATCCGCCTCCACATGGCGCATATCGGCCATCCGCTGCTGGGAGATGTGACCTATGGGTCAGGTTTCAAATCCTCCGAAAAGAAGCTCCCGGAGGCTGCAAGACTGGCCCTTAACACGTTGAATCGGCAAGCCCTTCACGCCACGTTGCTGGGATTCGAACACCCCGTCACAGGCCAGCCCATGCGTTTCGAAAGCTCGCCACCCGAGGATCTGGCGCACCTCATGTCCACCCTGACCAAAGCGTAAACACGGGTTGTTGATTAATTGTAACTAGCCGAGTACCTTATTTTTGGCATAGTGTGTCCCTATATCGGCCTCCTGAAACGAAAGGGGAAGACCATGGCACAGACAGCATCACTTCCTGCAATTGCCGCCGGCGAAGGCGGTCTTAATCGCTATCTCCAGGAAATCCGCCAGTTTCCCATGCTGCAGCCGGAAGAGGAATTCATGCTCGCCAAGCGCTGGAAAGAGCATGGCGACACCGCTGCCGCCCACAAGCTGATCACCAGCCATCTGCGCCTCGTGGCCAAGATCGCCATGGGCTATCGCGGTTATGGCCTGCCGGTTGGCGAAGTCATTTCCGAAGGCAACGTCGGCCTGATGCAGGCGGTCAAGAAATTCGAGCCCGACAAGGGCTTCCGGCTGGCCACCTATGCCATGTGGTGGATCAAGGCCTCGATCCAGGAATTCGTGCTGCGCTCCTGGTCGCTCGTCAAGATGGGCACCACCGCCAACCAGAAGAAGCTGTTCTTCAACCTGCGCAAGATCAAGGGCCAGATCCAGGCGCTGGAGGAAGGCGATCTGAAGCCCGACCAGGTGAAGTTCATCGCCAAGCGCCTTGGCGTGACCGAGGACGACGTCGTATCGATGAACCGCAGGCTCGGCGGCGATACCTCGCTCAACGCGCAGGTAAGAGCCGACAGCGAAGGTGAATGGCAGGATTGGCTGGTCGACGACAGCGAAAACCAGGAAGACATGCTGGCCCACAACCAGGAAGCATCGTTGCGCTCGTCGCTGCTCATCGAAGCCCTCGACAAGCTCACCGACCGCGAGCGCAAGGTTTTCGAGGCCAGGCGCCTGCGAGACGATCCTGCGACCCTCGAGGATCTTTCCCAGGAGTTCGGCGTCTCTCGCGAGCGCATCCGCCAGATCGAAGTCCGCGCCTTCGAGAAGGTGCAGAAAGCCGTGAAGAATGCCGCCCAAAAGGCAATGCTTCCACCAGCTCGCGCGGCACTTCCGTCAGCTGCTGCGATACGATAGCCACTACTGTGACGGCGCCGCACTCTTTCCATTGATTGTGGCGCCGCCAAACAACAATCCCTCCCGCTCCTCGCCCCGGAAAATCTGGATCGCCCAAATGGTATTGCCGCGCTGAATGACACCGGTCGCTACGTAGGCGTAGTCAGGCTTCTTGAGATTGGCGCGATGCGGGCGGCTGTCGACCCACTGTTGAAAAAGCGATGCCGCTTTGGCCCCATTGACGGCGGTATCTTGTGAGTCCCGCGCCGCGTTTTCACCAACCGTGCCGAACCGCTGGATATTGCCGGCAAGCGCCCTGAGCCGGCGCTCGAACGGCGTGCCATCGCTGGCCCGATGGCCGATGAAATTGTTGACCATCATGTCCGCCGCCTGGGCCCGCGCCGCTGTCCGGAACACTGCGTCGGCGTCGAGCCGCGAAAGCCCCTTTGCCGCACGGTAACCATTGGCAAGTCTTAACAGCTCGCCCTCAATATCGGCCCGGAACGCTGAGCCCTGCGGCGGATTTGCCACCAGAGATTCCGCGAATTCCTTGTAACTGCGGGCACTTGCGGTAATCGTCTGGGCGAAAAGCAGGAGGCCGCCAAGCACCGCGCGCCGGTCAACGCCACACCGTGGTAAGCCGCGTTCCTCATCATTCATAAACCAAACCTCCAACCAATCCAGCCCCGGGCCAGAAAACTTTACGCATGTTTCGGGAACCCTCCGTTAAACCTGCAATTGGGACGACATTGGGATTGGGAAATCTATGAACAGCTGGCTCGGCAGAGTTTTCGACAGGCAATACCTGCCGTTTGCCGCCTTTGCAGTCCTGGCTGCGCTGGTAGCCGCGGCCGGACTGTTCACCGTGCGCCATGCAACCTACAGCCTGTTTGAAACCGAGGCCACAGCCGACGCCCAGAACTGGGCTGATTATCTTTCGCTGAGCATCGCCGATCTGCCGGAAATCGCCAAGGGGCAGCCCCCGTCCGCCGACACCCAGGAATTCCTCAAAACTGCGCGCCAGATCAGCCGCGTTTATTCCTTCCGCGTCTATGACCAAAAGGGCACATTGATACTGCGGTCCGATGATCTCCTTCAGACCGCCAGTTCGCCTCAGACAATGGCAACAGCTGATTCCAAACACCTGTCCGTCCTGCAAGGCGAAAAACCCCGAACCATCATCCTCCGAGCCGTCAATCCCGGCGAACCCGCTCACTATTCTTCCACCGCCCTTCCGATCTTCGACAGCGGCGCGCGCGTTGGCTGGATCATCACCAATGTCGATCAGACCGGGCGCCATGCCAACTTCGCTCGGATGGCGGCGACCATTTACACGTTCCTGGGCCTCTTGCTGGTCGCAGCGCCGCTGGTTGGGTTCTTCTATCGCACCCGCCAGAAGCAGGAGGCCGAGCGCCGCCTCCTCGAGATCTCCCGCCGTGATCCTCTGACCGGTCTCGACAATCGCCAGACATTCATCGCCGAGCTGGAGCGTGCACTCGCCTCCTCCAACGGCCAGAAGGCCGCCTTGATCATCGTCGAGATCGCCGATTACATCGCGACCGGCCAGAATTACGGAACCGCGGCCGCCGAACAACAGGTCATTGCCGCGGCCGAACGGCTCATGGAATCATCTCCGGCGGCGGCGCGGATTGGCCGTCTCGATGCCGGGCGCTTTGGCCTGATCCTCGAAAACGTCGCCGATCCCATGACAATCCTCAGCTTCACCAAGGAATTGTCGTCCAAACTCTCGCAGCCCACCGTCCATCGCGGCACCCAGATTCCCACCACGGTTCACGCCGGCATTGCCCTTTCCAAGTCCGATGGCGCAACCGCCGAAGCCCTCTCCAGTTCCGCCGATCTGGCCCTGCGCTCCGCCCAGGAGCAGGGAGCGCCCGGTTATGGCTTCTTCAATCCCGAGATCGCTCAGGATGCCCGCCGCCGCGTCGCCGTCCAGCGCGCCGTCGCCGAAGCCACCGCCAACAACACCTTCCGCCTCGACTTTCAGCCGCTCTATCACATCAGGAGTGGCGAACTCTCGGGCTTCGAGGCGTTGATCCGCCTGAACGACCCTGAACTGGGGCCGATTTCCCCGGCTGAATTCATTCCGATTGCCGAACAGGCCGGCCACATCAACAAGATCGGCGCCTGGTGCTTGCAGGAAGCCTGCCGCGTCGCGTCCGAATGGCCGGCCCACCTCGTGGTGGCCGTTAACCTGTCGCCGGCGCAATTCTACTCCGGCACTTTGATCAGCGACGTGCAGAATGCCCTGCAGGGCAATCGCTTTCCGTCCTATCGGCTCGAAGTCGAAATCACCGAAGGTACGCTGCTGAAAGACAGTGAGCTGGTGCTGCAGCAGCTCAGCACCCTGCGCGAAACCGGTGTGGCCATTGCCCTCGACGACTTCGGCACCGGCTATTCCAGCTTGAGCTATCTCTGGAAGTTCCCGTTCTCCAAGCTCAAGATCGACCGCAGCTTCGTCAACGCTCTCGACGAGAGCCAGAGTGCCCGCGGCATTCTCCGCTCGATCATCAAGCTCGGCCATGGCCTCGGCCTCACCGTCACCGCCGAAGGCATCGAAAACACCAAGCAATTCTCCACCCTGCGCGACCTCGGCTGCGACTTGGCCCAGGGCTACCTTCTCGACCGCCCGGCCCGCGTTGAAGACCTCGCAGCGATCATCATGCGCAACTTCGCCATGGGCCTGCAGCGCCGTCCCGGCCGCGAAGCCGCGCCCGCCGCCGAAGTCATCCCGATCCGCGGCGCGTCCTCGAGCTAGCCGGTGCCATAGGCTTCCCTTTGCCCCCGTGACCGGCTAGGTGAGCCGCTCGACACAGGGAACAAATGCGCAAACTGCAACCCGCCAAGGCCATCGCCCATGCCCTCCGTTCGGTTCTTGACTTTGCACCGGTCGGTATTCGCTTCAGCCTGTGGTGGACAGCCATCCTCTTGGGGATCGGCATCGTCACACTGCTGACCACCGAGCCGCCGTCAAATCCCGGAGAAGCCGGCTCCATGTCGCCTTTGGAGCTGGCCTCGGCGGCGGTTGGCTTGGCTGCCTTTTGCTCGATCGCCGTGAACTGGCATCGCTACATCCTGAAGGATGATCCGGCCGGCCAGCCGATGCGGCTGGATGGCCTGGTGTGGCGCTATCTCGGCAACTCGCTGCTGGTCGTCTTGATGGCCGTGTCGCCGGTTGTCCTTCTCGGCCTGGCGCTGGTGTTCCTGCCGCCCATTGCCTCCATTCTGCTGGTCCCGGCCGCTATTGTTGCCGGCACTTTCGCCATGACCCTGTCGATTAAGCTGCCCGCCGTCGCCCTTGGCCGCACCGACTTTGGTTTTCGCGATGCCCTCGGCGCCACCAAGGACAACTTCTGGCAGCTCATGGCGGTGTTCCTGATCAACGGCGCCATAGCCCTTTTCTCCGGCTTCTTGCTGTTTTCCGTGGCTTCGGCAGTCATGGCCGTCAATTTCACGCTCGGTGCCGCCACTGGCCTGGCGCTGAGCATGGTGTTCAACGTGTTCTACACCCTGTTCAGCGTGTCGGTGCTGTCTTCCCTCTATGGTTATTTCGTCGAAAAGCGCGATTTCTGATCGTTTCATCCCAGTTTTTTGATTGAGGTCAATGGCCAAGCCTGGCGCCGGGGTGAATGTAATCTCCTAGCGACGAGTCCGTGAGGGGGTAACCATGACCGGCGAGACAGCAGCGGTACCAACCGTCAGCGAAGCCAAGATTGAAAGCGAAAAAGCCCCGATAGCCCGGCCGCGGCCAAGCCAGCTGCGCTCGAGCCCCGAAGCGATCCGCCAGGCGTTCGAATCCGGCGAATTCCCCTATCAACAGCGCATCGGCACCAAGGTCTACGAAGAGCAGATGGCCGCCCTTCAGGTCGAACTCCTGAAAGTTCAGAGTTGGGTGAAAGAGTCTGGCGAGCGCATCATCCTGATCTTCGAGGGCCGCGATGCTGCCGGCAAGGGTGGAACCATCAAGCGCTTCATGGAGCACCTCAATCCGCGCGGCGCCCGCGTCGTCGCCCTTGAAAAGCCCAACGACCGCGAGCGTACCCAATGGTACTTCCAGCGCTACATCGAAAACCTGCCGGCCGCCGGTGAAATCCTGTTCTTCGACCGATCCTGGTACAATCGCGCCGGCGTCGAACGGGTCATGGGCTTTTGCTCGCCCAATGACTATCTCGAATTCATGCGCCAGTGTCCGGAGATTGAGCGCATGCTCGTGCGCTCCGGCATCCGGCTTTTCAAATACTGGTTCTCCGTCACTCGCGACGAGCAGCTCCGCCGCTTCAAGTCGCGCGAGCACGATCCATTGAAACAATGGAAGCTGTCGCCGATCGACAAGGCCTCGCTCGACAAGTGGGATCAGTACACCGAAGCCAAGGAAGCGATGTTCTTCTACACCGACACCGCCGATGCCCCCTGGACCATCATCAAGTCCAACGACAAGAAGCGCGCCAGGCTGAATTGCATGAAGCACTTCCTGTCGTCGCTGCCCTACCCCGGCAAGAATCGCAAGGTCGTCGATGACCCCGATCCGCTGATTGTCGGTACCACCGCCCATGTCATCGGCCGCGACGAGAACATTCTCGACAAGACTATGCGGCCCGGAAACGGCAAGCAGAAATAGCCGATTACGTCTGGTTTGTGCCATTTTGTAGAATAGTGTTGCAAAGTGGCTCTAAAGGGACTATGTGACGGTTATGGAAAATGCTGCTCAAAATTATGGCTTTGCCGAAGCCCAAAGCCCCACCTTGTTCCCGTCGGCGTCCTCGGAACTCGGCCAGCTGTTCCAACGGGCTCTCGAGGCCGCCCGGGGCGATGGCGTATTGCCGGATTTGACGGTCAAATCCCTGAGCCCCTGGGCCCGACGTTTCAGCCAGGCCGAGATTGAGGAATTGATCATCCCCAAGCGCACCTTTGCCCGCCGCAAGGCCCGCAATGAGCCCCTGAACGCCGAGGAAACTGACCGCGCTTACAGGGTGGCCCGCATCTCGGCGGAAGCCGACCGGGTGTTTGGCAACCCCCGCAAGGCCGACCGGTGGCTGCGGCACCCAACGTCGGCGCTCGGCGGCAAGCCTCCCTTCGAATTGTTGAAATCCGAGGCCGGAGCCCGCGTCGTCGAGGAGCTTCTGGGCCAGATCGACCACGGCATGTTCATTTGAAGCTGTGGCGCATCTCCAACTACGCCGACCTTTCGGGCCTTGGCGGTTGGCGCTTCTCTGCCCGCTGGCATACCCGTGGCCGTCCGGTCGTCTACACGGCTGAACACCCTGCGGGCGCGCTTGTGGAATTCCTCGTCCACCTGCAGGATGGCCTGATACCCGACAGCTTCCAGATGCTGACCATTGATGCCGATGAGGGCGTGATAACACATGAGATTGAATCCAGCGCCTTGCCCGGCAACTGGCGAACATCACTGCCGGTCACCCGCGACATCGGCGATCGCTGGCTTCACGAAGGCTCAACGCCCCTGCTGCGCGTGCCTTCGGTGATCCTGCCCGACACCTGGAATCTGCTGATCAACCCCCAGCACCCGTACGCCGCCACAATGCTGCGCGTAACCAAATCCCAGCACGTGCCGCTTGATGGCAGGTTGAATTAAGCTCCGAATTGGTTATTGCATCCGGACGTCCATAGCCGGTGAAGCCTTCAGAGTCTGGTACACCACGCAATAGCGCTCGGTGAGTTTTAGCAATTGCGCTTTCTGCTCGTCACCGAGTTCGCCTTCCAAATCGAAGAACAGCCGGATGGTCTGGAAACCCACTGGCACGGTTTTGTCGACACCCAGCGTTCCTCGGAAATCGAGGTCGCCTTCGGCCCGAACCGTGGCCCCCGGCAGTGGCAAGGAAAGCGCTGTTGCAACGGCGTTCAGCGTCACTCCGGCACAGGCCACCAGCGCCTCCAGCAGCATGTCGCCTGAACAAGCCTGCAAGCCAGTGCCGCCGGTCGCCTTGTGAAGGCCAGCTTCCACCAGCGCCCGGCCGGTTTGCACCGAGCACGAAATTCCTTCGCCCAGCCTGCCCTCGGCCTTCAGCGTGATGAGCGCCGACTTCGGCGCCTCGCGATAGTGTGCCTTGAGCGGCGTCTGCATGTCCTTGAGCTGCTGTGCATCCATCGCCGTTTCTCCCTTGCGATCCGCGCCTCTGGACTTAGTCCGCGAACGGATCCTTCATCAGGATCGTATCCTCACGTTCCGGGCTTGTCGACAGCAGCGCCACCGGGCACGCGATCAGCTCTTCGAGATATTTGACGTACTTGATCGCCTGGGCCGGAAGCTGCGCCCATGAGCGCGCCCCTGCCGTCGTCCCTTCCCAGCCCTCGAAGCTTTCGTAAATCGGCTCCACCCGTTTCTGGGCCTCTTCGGCCGCCGGGAAGCGGTCAACACGCTTGCCATCCAGCATGTAGCCGGTGCCGACCTTGATTTCCCTGAGGCCATCGAGCACGTCAAGCTTGGTCAGCGCGATACCATGGATGCCGCTGGTCTTGATCGCCTGGCGCACCAGCACCGCGTCAAACCAGCCACAGCGCCGCTTGCGCCCCGTGACCGTGCCAAACTCGCGGCCACGCTGGCCGATCAACTCGCCGATGTCGTTGTCCTGCTCTGTGGGGAACGGACCGGAACCCACGCGTGTGGTGTAGGCCTTGGCAATGCCCAGCACATAGCCGATCGACGATGGCCCCAGCCCCGAACCCGCCGCCGCCTGCCCCGCCACCGTGTTGGACGACGTCACGAACGGATAAGTGCCGTGGTCAATATCCAGCAGAATGCCCTGTGCGCCCTCAAACAGGATGCGCTTGCCGTCACGCTTGGCCTCGTCAAGAAGCTGCCACACCGCATCCGAGAACGGCAGGATGCGCGGCGCGATTTCGGCAATTTGCGCCAGCAAATCGCTGGCCTTCACCTCCGCCTGGCCAAGGCCACGGCGCAGCGCATTATGATGCGCCAGAAGCCGCTCAACCTTCGGGCCAAGCGTCGAAAGATCATGCAGATCGTTGACACGAATGGCCCGGCGCCCGACTTTGTCTTCATAGGCAGGCCCAATGCCGCGGCCCGTCGTGCCGATTTTCCCAGCCCCCGCCGCTGCTTCGCGTATTTGATCAAGTTCGCGGTGTAACGGCAGGATAAGAGTGGCATTTCCGGCAATTCGCAAATTCTCACGAGAAACCGAAACGCCCTGCGAGGAAAGCTTGTCGATCTCCGCCGCCAAAGCCCATGGATCGATCACCACACCATTGCCGATGACCGACAGCTTGCCCGGCCGTACGATGCCAGAGGGCAGCAACGACAACTTGTAGGTGACGCCATCGATCACCAGCGTGTGCCCGGCATTGTGCCCACCCTGGAAACGCACCACCACATCGGCGCGCTCCGACAGCCAGTCAACCAGCTTACCCTTGCCCTCGTCACCCCACTGGGCGCCCACCACTGCCACGTTGGCCATTTTAGCTTCCTTGCCCACAAGCGAACGGCCCTGGCGGGAACAGTCCGCCAGAGCCGTTGGCAGGTCATACACAAATGCCACTGGCAATCAAACGCCAAGTTGCTGGAATTCCTCCGAAGCCTGATCGACCTTTGCCATCGACTGTGATATTGACATGAACACCGGGGGTAACTTCCGACTGCTTAAGGGAGATTACGATGGCCATGACCGACTGGATGATCCGCGGACCCGAGATCGCGACCTGCAATTGTTCCTATGGGTGCCCCTGCCAGTTCAACGCGTTACCCACCGATGGCACCTGCCGGGCGGCCGTCGCCATGCACATCGAAAAAGGTCACTTTGGTGACGTGAAGCTTGACGGCCTCAACTGGGCCGCCACTGCCGCGTGGCCCGGCCCCATCCACATGGGCCATGGCGAGATCCTACCCATCGTCGACGAACGGGCAACCGAAGCCCAGCGAGAGGCGCTGCTCAAGATCATGTCTGGGCAGGAAACCGTGCCGGGCGCCACGTTCTTCAATGTCTTCATCTCGATGTGCGACACGGTTCACACACCGATGTTCAAGAAGATCGAGTTCAAGTCAGACATGCAAAGCTGCGTGGGCCACTTCAGCGTACCCGGTGTGGTTGAGGTGACTACCGAGGCGATCCGCAACCCAGTGACCGGCAACGCCCATCACCCCAAGGTTTCATTGCGCCAAGGCTTTGAATTCAGCAACG
Organism: uncultured Alphaproteobacteria bacterium; assembly: GCA_963775095.1. Taxonomy (GTDB): domain Bacteria; phylum Pseudomonadota; class Alphaproteobacteria; order Rhizobiales; family Aestuariivirgaceae; genus Aestuariivirga. The sequence goes on along the minus strand of CAVZHN010000014.1, from coordinate 566,250 downwards.
CCGAATTCGCCAGTGGCAGCTCCAGCTCTGATGGCCCCATCAAGCTCGACAACAAGGGGCGCCATGCGCACCTCGCCATCCTGCACCTGACTGGCAACGGCATCGTGCATTGAACTCCACCAGAGTGGCGCGTCCGGACACCCTTTCCGAACGCGCCGCTCGCAATGAACGCAAGGTTGTGCTCGCCAGTCTCGTGCTGGCGGCTGCTATAGGTTTTGGCGCAACGCTGAAGTCTGGCGGCCTATTGATGCTGCCGGTTGAATCCATTGGCGGCGCAGTTGCCTATTGGGTTCTGGTCTTCATTATGTGGTGGACCATGATGATGGCCATGATGCTGCCTTCCGCAGCGCCCGCCATCCTTGCTTATGGCGCCATGAGCCGCAAATTCGCCGAGAAGGGCGCAACGGTGGGGCCCGTCGCACTGTTTGCGTCGGGCTATGCGGCGATCTGGACGGCTTTCAGCCTGGGCGCCGTGATGTTCCAGGCGTTGCTCGGCGCTTTCGTGCCGTTGACCGGCATGATGGCTACCGCCAGCGCGGCAATCGGTGGCGCACTCTTGATATCAGCAGGGATATACCAGATGACGCCGCTCAAGCATGCCTGCCTCCACAAGTGCCAGAGCCCCATCATGTATTTCGCCCGCAACTGGCAGGCGGGGTTGGTAGGAGCCGTCCGCATGGGCTTGTCCCACGGCACCTACTGCCTCGGATGCTGCTGGGTGCTGATGGGCCTGCTGTTCTATGGCGGAGTCATGGAACCACTCTGGATAATCGGCCTCGCCACCTATGTGGCCGCCGAAAAACTCATCCCCGCCAAACTGCGACTGACGCAATTCTCCGGCGTGATTCTCATCCTCTGGGGCTTGTGGACGCTATACCCCCTCGTCGATTGACGCCTGTTGCACATACGGCCCCGGAGTGGATCAACCACCGGGACCGTTAGCAAAGCGTCAGCGACAATGAGACCAGAAAAATTCCTAGTTCAAATTCATCCCCACCTTCATGTCTTCCGGCATGGTGACCTTGTAGCCGTGTTTGATAAGCTTTTCGCCCTTGGTTTCGAGTTCGAAATCCCAGGCAAGAACGCCCGGCTTTTTTTCGAAGTCCTTGGTGGTCGGCGTTGTCATGCTCGGCAGCACTTCGACCATGATGTCTTCGGCGGCGGATACCGGAATCTGATCCAGTACCTGCACGGGGATTGTGAAATCGTGCAAGTTCTTCACTGTGATGTCGTACACCCGCGTATCGACATTCGAGGTTGTAAGAATGCCCTCCTCGCCCGACAACCGCTTCACCTCGGCGCGCTTCACCTTGATCAGATCGTCGGCGCCAAAACCCAGTCGCGTTTCATCGCCCGGCGACAGCAATGGGACATAGCCCTGCCCCATGAACACCCCGTCACGGTACAGCATCACCGCCCCTGGCAGCAGTGGTGTCTCGCCGCCCAGCGTGAAGGATGCGGTGAGATAGGCATTGGCATCGAGCTTCGGCACTGCCCTGGCCATCAGCTTGGCGTCGAGCATGTCGGTGGCGATCCGTACTTTCTTGGCAGTGCCGGTATTGTCAACCGACACCTTGCCGGGAATGGCATAAAGCGCCTGAAAACCGGCAATCTCGACCTCCGCCTGCAATTGCCGCAAGCGGTTGTCTTCATCCTTCTTTTCCTTGTCGAGGGACCCGTCTTCCAGCATCGCTTCGGCGGCGGGTTTCGGCGCATCCAGGCGCGAAACATTGCCGCCAACACTCTTCATCGCGTCCACTTCGCGCTCTGTGTAGTATTGAAGCAAATAGGACTGGAGGTCGGGCGCCGCCGTTGCGCCAACCGGCCGTGCCGTCGAAAGCGTCAGCGCCACATTGTCCCAGTTCTCGGTGGTCGCTTGCACCACCTCGGCCCGCCGCACCAGCTCAATCCTGGCTTCCGTTGATTTGTCCGGCGTCGTCAGCCGCGCATCGTAGATCGGATGCCACCCCGCCTGGGCAATGCGGTACTTGATCTTGAACGTACCCGCCGCCGCCGCTGGCGCCGAAAGGTGCACGGTGACCGTGGTGCGCAGCACCTCTTGCGGCGCCAGTTCCGACATCTTCACCTGGATGTCCATCACCTCCTTGTCGATCGCCCGTTGCCGCACCCGCGAAGTCAAGAATGGTCTTGGAAAGCACCAGCAATTTGCCGCCGACAAGGTCGAGCAGGCTGCCAAGCTCCGGCGCCCCAAACACCTTGGTTTCACCTTCCTTGGCCGGAGTGGCAAATGCTCCGGACGCCAGCTGTTGCATCAGGCTTTTCTGATACTCGGCATCCGAAATCGTCTGGTCGAGAACCGTGCGCTCGTCGTTCAACGCCTCGATTCGGGCCATGAGTTGTTTGCGCTGCCCATCGACTTGCGCGGTTGCAACGGCCATCACCTTGGAGTCGACCGACCCGATCTCGATGTCACCGGCCGAAGTCCCTTCGACCCGGATGGTCTCCGGCAGCAGGTCGCCCGGCAGGTTTTCGAACACCAGCGTGTGGTCGCCGGCCCCGATCTGCTGCTCGGCGAGCCGCGTAACCTCCGCGCCAGAGGGGAAGACGGTAACCGCGTCAATCCGGGAGTTTGCTTTGAAATCAGTAGCTAAGGCGGGGGTAAAGGTCGTCGAAACGAGCAGCACAAAAGCTAAGCGATAACGCATGAATTCCTCCAGTTGGCCCCCCGGCCAACCGCCGCACTCAACAGCCACCATGCGGCAAAAGCGCGGCAAGGTTGCGTTAGGGTTAAGGAATCATGCAACGCGCCTGACAGTATGCTGACAGTTCTCATAGGCCTTCTGTCATCACGCCGGTGCTAGCTTTTGACCATTCCGGCGAACGGTGCCAGCGCTGGGTTGCACAAAGCAGGGCACCGCACCACAGAAGGATTATCCAAATGTCAGAATCCAAACTTCTCGACCGCCGCAAGGCCCTCTCGCGCATCAGCGCTCTCGCCCTCGGCATCTACATGGTCCCGGCGGCCCTCACGATCAGCAAGGCCCACGCCAAGGATGGCAATTCCGGCGGCGGCTCTTCGGGTGGCGGGGGCGGAGGCTCTCATGGCTCCACCGGCGGCGGCGGCGGCTCTCATGGCACCACCGGCGGCGGCGACGACGACAATGACAACGACGACCACGGCGATGACCATGACAACGATGGCGACAACGATGACAACGATGACAACGATGACAACGACGGCGACAATTCGTCCAGCAAGTCACGCAGCCGGAAGTCCAAGCAGAAGCGCAAGCGCAAGAGCCTGTTCTAGGATTTCAGAATCTGATCGAAACGGAGGCGGGACTGGACATTCCAGTCCCGCTTGCGTTGTATAGGCTCTGGCATGCCCGCACAGTCCGTCAAACAGCGCCTTGTTTTCGGTTCAACGGGCTGGGCCATGGACTTCGTGAACTGCGAAGACATCCTGGCCCGATTACCAGAGGTCTACCAGGGTTGGAACCTAAAGGTGGGAAGCGTCTCGGATTTCCCCGGCAACCGGCCGCGCGGCATCATCACCAGAAGGGCAAACGGCTGGCATTGGCAGGAACGCGGGGCCGCCAAGGCAAGAGATTGGGACCTAATCCCCCCGCGAACTCCGATGCGCGTCATCACCGATGTCCACGACGCTGCAATCTACTGGTTTCTGGACGATCACCCCGACCATCTCTGCCTCCACGGTGGCGCTGTGAAAATCGGCGGCGGCCTCGTCTGTTTCCCGGCCCGCGGCCGCACCGGCAAGTCCACCCTCGTTGCCGCGCTCGCCGCCCATGGCCACAAAATATTTTGCGATGACGTTCTCGGGCTAGCCCCGCCGGCCGAACGCGGCGTCTCTCTTGGCCTGCAGCCAAGGCTGCGCGTACCGTTGGCACCCAATCTCTCGCGCCCCGTGAAAGCTTTCATCAAATCCCACAGCGGCCCCGTGGATGGGTCCTGGCACTATCTCAAGCTTGGTCCCACTCACATTGCCGGGCTCGGCGAAAGCGCGCCAATCAAGTCCTTCGTCATCCCTGAACGCCGCGACTCCGGGAAGGCCCAATTAACGGAGGCCGGAACCGCTGAAGTGTTGAAGGACCTGATTGCCGAGAACATCATACGCCAATTGCCCATGGCGGAGATCTTCGACCGCCTGCACCGGCTGGCCAGCAGCCGCCGCAAATACCGGTTGCGTTACAGCAACCCCGGCGAGGCCGCCCGACTCCTGGCGAAGACCTTCGCATGACGAAGGCGATCCGCTACAAGCGCAACGCCGATGTCGCGACCCATCTCGTCGATGGTGACGTGTTTCTGGTCACTCCCACCACCATCAAGCATTTGAATGCCACAGCCGCCGTCATCTGGTTGACCATCGAAGACCCGTCAACGCGCCGCGACATCCTCGCCATTCTTTGCGAAGTCTTCGCCACCGTCAGCCCGCGCCAGCTCGGCCGCGATCTCGATCGGTTCCTGCGCAATTTCATCGCCGAAGGCCTCATCGTCACGGAGCAGAGACAATCCGCAAGAAAAACCTAAAATGAATATATTGACGCTTCGGGGCAGGAGTGTCAGCTTCGCCCCGAGGATGGGCTACCGTTTCATCGAGGATGGAATTTCATGATATCTCGCCGGACCGCTTTCACCGCCCTACTTCTGATCACCACAGCGAGCTCGGCCTTAGCCGCCGCAACTCCCGAAGGCGCCGCCAGAATCACATCAGCACTGCAAGCCTACCTCACTGCCGAGCCGGGCGTTGTCACCATCACCCCGGGCGGCGAGACCTACAGCCTGAAGATCGATTTTGCACCGCTGCTTGCCAAGGCGAACCAGGCCGATTTCAGTGGTTCCTTCACGCCTCTCGTAATGACATTGACCGAACAAGGTGGCGGCAAATGGAAGGTGGATCAGGATCAGGCCATTGAGTTTGGCTTCAAGGGTGGTGGCGTGGCCGATATCTCCGGCAAGGCTGCCAGTTACAAGGGCACCGGCATTTTCGATGAGGCGCTGGGATATTTCGAGTCGTCCTCGGGAACCCTGACCGGATTCACCTACAACCAGGTGATCACCCCGCCGGGCGAAAGCCCCCAGACCGCCGCCTACAACATCGAGTCCATGACCTATGAAACGGCCATGCAACCGGCCGAAGGCGACAGCGCCGATGGCACCGGCCACTACAGCATGACCAACATCAGCGAAAAGGTCTCGATCCCGGCCAACCCCACCGCCGGCATGCCGCAAATGGACCTCGACATCACCCTTGCCTCAATCACCCAGGACAACACCATCAGGGGCATAAGGTTCAAGCCCCTAACCAGCCTTGTTGCCTTCCTTGTGGCCCACCCGTCCAAGGAGCTGATCATCAAGGATCAGCAAGCCTTCAAGGATCTGCTGCGCAATGCCATTCCCCTGTGGACCCGCGTTGAAGCAACAGCGTCGGCTGATGCCTTGAAAGTGGCTAGCCCCTTTGGTGATTTCGGAGCCACCAAGCTGACATTCACTGCCGCGATGAATGGCATCGTCAATGATGGCTATTTCCGCGAGGCCTTTGGCTTTGAGGGCCTGACCGCACCCGCCGCCCTTATCCCGCCCTGGGCAGTCGACCTCGTGCCCACCAGCACCGCCATCGACTTCGAAGTATCGGGCTTCGATCTCGCCTCGCCGGCCGGCATGATCCTCGACAATCTCGACCTCTCCAAGGAACCGCCGCTGCCCAGTGACATGGAGCAGCAATTGCTGTCGGCCCTCCTGCCCCAAGGCATCGTGAAACTCGGCCTTGGCCCGAGCTTCATCGTCAACAAGCTCTCCAACCTCGGCTTCAAGGGCACCATGACAGCGGGCCCCATGGCCAACCCGGCCGGTGAAGCCACCGTAACGCTGGCGGGCTTCGACGCATTGCTGGCTGCCATCCAGGCCATTCCCGCCGAAATGGGCATGGGCCAGATGATCCCCATGATGATGATGGCCAAGGGCATGTCGAAGGCCGGTGAAAACGGCGCGCTGATGTGGGAAATCAAGAGCACGCCGGAAGGCAGCGTCACCATCAACGGCATCGACCCGACGAAGATGTGAAGCCTCAGAACTCCAGCGGTTTCGCCTGCTTGACCTGCGACAGTTTCGATAACGCGTAGAGCACCGACGCCGGCACCGGCTCATCGATCTGCACCAGGCAGATAGCTTCTCCCCCTTGCGACTTTCGCCCGAGGTTGAAAGTGGCGATGTTCACGTTGGCATTGCCGAGGAGCATGCCGAGGGCTCCGATGAACCCCGGTTTGTCCTCGTTGGTGATGTAAAGCATGTGCGGGCCGAACTCGGCCTCGAGCTCGATGCCCTTGATCTGGATAAGGCGCGGCTTGCCGTCCGAGAACACCGTGCCCGCCACCGAGCGTTCCATGTCTTCGGTCTTCACAGTCAGGCGGATGTAGGTTTCATAGGCGCCGCGCTGCGTCTGCCGCACTTCGTCAACCTTGATGCCGCGCTCGCGTGCAACGACCGGCGCCGACACCATGTTGACGAGCCCCAGCTGCGGACGCAGAATTCCAGCCAGCGCCGCCGAAGTCAGCGCCCGTGTGTTCATCTCGCCCACGTCACCAGCATATTCGATGATGATGCCGGTGATCGCCGTGTCGGTGAGCTGGCCGGCGAATGAACCGAGCTTCTCGGCAACCGCAATGTAGGGCCGGAGGCGCGGCGCCTCATCAGATGAAATCGACGGCATGTTCAGCGCATTGCTCACCGCCCCGGTGATCAGATAGTCGGCCATCTGCTCGGCAACCTGCAGCGCCACGTTTTCCTGGGCTTCGCCGGTCGACGCGCCGAGGTGCGGTGTAGCCACCACGTTCTCCAACCCGAACAGCTTGTGGCTGGTCGCCGGCTCGGTCTCGAAAACATCGAGGGCTGCACCCGACACCTGGCCCGACTTCAGGGCATCATAGAGGGCATCCTCGTTCACCAGGCCGCCGCGCGCGCAATTGACGATGCGCACCCCCTTGCGGCACCGTGCCAGCGTCTCCGCATTGACGATGTTGCGCGTCTTGTCGGTCAGCGGCGTGTGCAGCGTAATGAAATCCGCACGCGCGAAGATATCTTCCAGTTCCACCTTCTCCACGCCGATTTCAATGGCCCGCTGTTCCGACAGGAAAGGATCGTAGGCAATCACCTTCATCTTCAGGCCAATCGCCCGGTCGGCGACGATTGAGCCAATGTTGCCGCAGCCGATAACGCCAAGCGTCTTGTTGAAAAGCTCGACACCCATGAAGCGGTTCTTCTCCCATTTGCCGGCATGGGTCGAAGTATTGGCCTCGGGGATTTGCCGGGCCAGCGCCATCATCATGGAGAGGGCATGTTCCGCCGTGGTGATGGCGTTGCCGAACGGCGTGTTCATCACCACGATGCCGCGCCCGGTGGCGGCTGGAATATCAACATTGTCGACACCAATGCCGGCCCGACCGATGACTTTCAGCCGGGAAGCCGCAGCGATGACCTTCGGTGTCACCTTTGTGGCAGAACGGATAGCCAGCCCATCATAGTCCGGAATGGCGGCAAGCAGCGCATCCTTGTCCTTGCCGAGGTCGGGCTTGTAGTCGACATCAACGCCGCGGTCGCGGAAAATCTGCACGGCGGTTTCGGAAAGCTTGTCGGAAACGAGAACACGGGGTGCCATCGGCTACTCCTCGATTGTGAATTAAAATGAAGTCAGGCGGAAGCTTGCGCATAGGCCCAATCGAGCCATGGCAGCAGCGCGATGAGATCGGAAGTTTCGACGGTGGCGCCACACCAGATGCGAAGCCCCGGCGGCGCATCGCGATACGACGCGATGTCGTAAGCCACGCCTTCAGCGTCAAGCAGCTTAGCTATGGACTTCGCCACCGCCGCATCGCCCTTGAGTGTCAGGCACACCGACGTGTTGGACCGCGTCTCAGCCCGCTTGGCAAGGTTTTCCGCCCACGGCGTACGCGACGTCCAGCCATTGATAACAGCCGCATTGGCATCCGCCCGGGCCACCAGCCCCTTTAGTCCGCCGATTGATTTGGCCCAGTTGAGCGCCACGATATAGTCTTCGACGCACAGCATCGACGGCGTGTTGATGGTCTCGCCCTCGAAAATGCCGGCGCTGAGCTTGCCACCCGAAGTCATACGGAAGATTTTCGGCATCGGCCACGGCGGCGAGTAGGTTTCCAGCCGCTCGACAGCCCTGGGACTCAGAACAATCACGCCATGGGCACCCTCGCCACCCAGCGCCTTCTGCCACGAGAAGGTGACCACATCGAGCTTGGCGAAATCGAGGTTCTGGGCAAACGCCGCCGACGTCGCATCGCAAATCGTCAGCCCCTCGCGCTCCGCCGGGATCCACGACGCATCAACCACCCGCACGCCCGATGTCGTGCCGTTCCAGGTGAACACCACGTCATTGCTGAAATTCACGGTGGAGAGTTCGGGAAGTTCGCCATAGGGTGCGATGATCTCGCGCACATTTTTGAGCTTGAGCTGCTTGACGACATCACCAATCCAGCCTTCACCGAAACTCTCCCACGCCAGCATATCAACACCGCGCCGGCCAAGCAGAGACCACAGGGCCATTTCGACCGCGCCTGTGTCGGACGCCGGAACGATGCCGATCCGGTAATCGCCGGGAACCTGAAGCACCTCGCGCGTCAGATCGATGGCGAGTTTGAGCCGCGCTTTGCCGGGCCCCGAGCGATGCGAGCGGCCAGTCAGTGCATTTGCGAGGGAATTGGCAGTCCAGCCCGGGATCTTGGCGCAAGGGCCGGATGAAAAATTGGGGTTTGCCGGGCGCACGGCCGGCATCGTCGTGGTCATTCTAGTTCTCCATCCTTACAGATGGACTGGCCCTCGTTGGGGAGGGCTAGCCCGGCACCGCTATGCCGGAAAACCATTAAGGAATCAACAAATACGAAAAAGCGGAGGGGGATTGCTCCACCTCCGCCATTTCTCCCGACCGTGCGCGATTGCCGGTCAGAATGAGAATCGCAAGCCCGCCATGACCTGGTGTTCCAGCGGATTTTGGCCGTCGATCATGACTTCGCGCATCCGGTAGCCGACATCGATGGCCATGTTGTCGGAGACATCCATCGCCACGCCGGCCATCAGATTGTAGGTGAAGCCATTGTCGTCCGGAATGCCGCTGCCATTGGCCCAGCCCCAGCCGAGACCGGCGCCGACATAGGGCGTGAACGCCGAAGTGTTGTCCCAGTCGAAATACATGTTGCCGGTCACCGTGGTGATCGACATTTCGGCGCCCGGCGCTACATCGTAATTCCCCGCCCAGTCGGCGCGAACGTCCGTGCGCAGATAACCGTTGAGCTGGTAACCAATGCCACCACCGAGCACCGGCGAGTTATCGTTTTCCGTCCAGTCGAGGAATGACCAGCCGGCATCGGCCCGCAGGTAAAGCCCGAAGGCATCACCGCCGGTATCGGCTGGCGCATCGTAGTCGGCCGCCAGCGCAAAACCGGCCGTTCCGGTCAAAACCGCGGCGGCGAGAAATGTAATCCTAAACGCTTTCATACTAACCTCCTGACAAGCATCCCCATGTGGATATGACGAAGGTAGTTGCCGCCTTTGGCCCAAGACGGGCCGCATTGCGGCGGCACCGTGACGGATTGTGTCTGTTGCGCCTTTGCCACAGTGTTTTGTTCCAATGCGGCAAATGTCATTGACGGACTGGAAACCATACGGCAACCCATGGGCCATGCCCCCCAACGCCCGCCCTTCAGACTGGACCGCCCTGGCCTTTCTCGTTGTCATCTGGGGTTCGTCCTTTGCCATGAGCAAAGTGGCGGTCGCTGACCTCGATGCCGCCTGGGTGTCGGCCTTGCGTCTCGCCGTGGCTGCGGTGCTGCTGCTGCCCTATGCCCTGCTCACCGGCCATTCCCTGAAATCGACGGGCGAACAGCTGCGGAAATTCACCTGGCTTGCTTTCATCGGCCACGCCGTTCCTTTCTTCCTCATCACCTGGGGCCTGCATTATGTGTCATCCGGCGTCTCCGGGCTGCTGATGGGCGCTGTCCCCCTGTTCCTCGTGGTCATGGCGCATTTCGCCTTGCCGGAAGAACGCCTGACAATGCCCAAGGCCGCCGGATTCCTCCTCGGCTTCATTGGCATTCTCGTTCTCGTCGGGCCGCAACAGCTACTGAACTTCAAGCTGTCAGGCGATGAGTTGATCGGCGAACTGGCCGTGCTGGCAGGCACGCTGTGTTATGCTGTTCACGCCGTATCAGCAAAGCGCATGGGCGTTGACGATCCGGTGAAACAAACTGCCGCCGTCTGCCTGTTCGCCGCCATAATGGCTGTGGCCTTTGCGCTATTGCTCAATCCAGGTGGCGTTGCCGGAAAGCCTGCTTCGGCCTATCTGGCGGTCCTTGGTCTCGGCCTTTTGCCCACCGCAGTGGCCTCCGTCGTCAGCTATTGGCTGATGCACCGCGTCGGCCCCAGCTTTGTGTCCTATGTCAATTACCTCGTGCCGCTCTTCGCTCTGTTGCTCGGCGCCGCCGTCTTGCAAGAGCCCCTCGACTGGTCAATTCTTGCGGCCCTCGCCTTTATTCTCGGCGGCATCGCCGTCAGCCGCATGCAATCGTTCAGCTTCCAGAGGACCTCCCGATGAAACTTGCGTTTCTTGCCCTTTGCCTCTCGTCGACGGCAGCCTTGGCAGATTGCGAACTCGCGGCGATTTCCGAAGCCTTGGAGGCCTCGCTCGAAAAAATGACACCGAAGGAAATCGAGGTGACCGATGTTCAGTCCACGGAAGGCGGTGTATGGGAAATCTATCGCGAGCCCGATGGCCGGCTGAACACCATTATCCGCATCGACGGCGGAGAATCCGGCCGCCAGGATACCCGTCTCGGCGTCGTCAATCGTTCAACCTATGGCATAGCCTCAACCCGCACCGACTATATCCGCCACGCCTTCATCGAAGACGGCCCCTTTGGCATCGCCAGGAAGACCACTGACTTCTACTATTTCTGCGATGGCAAGCCCTACGTGCCTGCGGGTGACGGCGCCATGGTCGACCTCGTCGAATATCCGAAAAAGGCCATGGAACTCCGCAGCCTCATGCTCGACGACAAAGATGTGGCCGAGATCACCAAAGGATTGAAGCGTTAAGCCGCCGCCTTGGCGATCACGCCGCACAGTTCATCGACGATCTTCGCGACCAATCCCTCGTCATCGCCTTCCGCCATCACCCGGATCAGCGGTTCGGTTCCCGATGGCCGGATAACCAGGCGGCCGGAGTTTCCAAGCCGCACGGTTGCGTCGGCAATGGCACTTTTCACTTGCGAATTCTCCAGCGGCTGGCCCGCCTTGAACTTCACATTGCGCAGCAACTGCGGCAGCGGCGTGAACACGTTGCACACCTCGCTCACCGGTTTGCCAAGGCGGACGACCTCTGAAAGCACTTGCAACCCAGCCAGCAAACCATCGCCCGTCGTCGAGAATTCCGAAAGAACGATATGGCCCGACTGTTCGCCGCCGACATTGAAACCATGGGCCCGCATGTGTTCCACCACATAGCGGTCGCCTACCTTGGTGCGGGCCAGCGTTAGATTCTTGGCATTGAGGTGGCGCTCCAGCCCCAGGTTCGACATGACGGTAGCCACCAGCCCCCCGCCCTGCAATTGCCCGCGCTCGGCCCAGGCCGTGGCAATCAGCGCCATCAATTGGTCGCCATTGATCACCCGGCCCTTTTCATCGGCGATGGTCACCCGGTCGGCGTCGCCATCAAGCCCGATGCCGATATCGGCGCGAAGTTCCCGCACCTTTTCGCACATCGCTTCCGGTGAGGTCGAACCGCACTTGCGGTTGATGTTCATGCCATCGGGCTCATGGCCGATCTGGATGATTTCGGCACCCAATTCCCACAGCGCCGTGGGCGCCACCTTGTAGGCAGCTCCGTTGGCCGTATCGATCACCACCCGCAGCCCATCGAGCTTCATGTCGCGGGGAAACGTCCGTTTGGCAAATTCGATATAGCGGGCCCGCGCATCTTCGATGCGCGTGGCGCGGCCGATCTTTTCCGGCGCTGCCGCAACGAGCTTCGCCGGATTGTCCAGCATATCCTCGATGACCAGTTCCTGCTCGTCGGAAAGCTTGTAGCCATCCGGCCCGAAGATCTTGATGCCGTTGTCCTGATAGGGATTGTGCGAGGCGGAAATCATCACCCCGAGGTCGGCGCGCATCGAGCGGGTGAGCATGGCAACCGCCGGTGTCGGCACCGGCCCCAGCACGAACACATCCATGCCGGCCGCCAGCAGCCCCGCCGTCAACGCCTGTTCGATCATGTAACCGGAAAGCCTGGTGTCCTTGCCGATCACCACCCGGTGGCGGTGGCTGCCGCGTTGATAGAGCCCGCCCGCCGCCATGCCGATCTTCAGCACCATGTCGGCGGTCATCGGCCCGGCATTCGCCGTGCCGCGCACCCCATCGGTTCCAAAATACTTCCGTGCCATATCTACCCCATCAACCCACTGGCCGCCGGATCGGCCGCCGCCCAGGCCACCGCCAGCGCTTCAACTGTGGCCTTCACATCATGCACCCGCAGGATATGGGCCCCCATCAGCGCAGCATGAACGGCGCCGCCTACCGAGCCGTTAACCCGCTTGCCCGCCACTTTCTCGCCGGTTAACGCCCCGATAAAGGCCTTGCGCGAGAGGCCCACCAGCAGCGGCACGCCCAGCCCATGGAACAGCGTGAGCTGCGACAGGACTTCGAGGTTGTGAACGAAGCTCTTGCCGAAGCCGATACCGGGATCAATCACCAGCTGCTCAATACCAGCAGCCCGCGCCGCCGCCACCCGTTCTTCAAGATGATCGTAAACATCGAGTGCCACATTGTCATAAGTTGGCGAAAGCTGCATGGTCCGCGGGTCGCCCTGGGCATGCATCAGCACGGCGGGAATGCCAAGCGCGGCAACCGTGGCAGCACTTGCCGGATCGTAACGCAATGCCGAAACATCATTGATGATGGCAGCACCCGCCTTCACTGCAGCCCGCATCACATTGGGTTTGCGCGTATCGCAGGAAACAAGGTGCCGGGCCTCCGCTAGCGCCGCGATCACCGGGATCACCCGCGCCAGCTCCTGTTCTTCCGAAACCGCCTCCGATCCGGGGCGCGTTGACTCGCCGCCCACGTCAAGAATCGTGGCGCCCTCTTCCGCCAGCTTCAGTCCCTGGGCAATGGCGGCGTCGGTTTCGGCATTCTGCCCGCCATCCGAAAAGCTGTCTGGCGTCACGTTGACGATACCCATGATCGCCGGCGCGCCCGAGTATGGCGTACGGCTCTGTTCAATGCGGACGAGCGCATCGGACTTCGGCAAGTCGCCATAGGCAATTACCTCGCGGGTGATTTGACCATCGCGCCGCTCGATCATTTCAACGGCATGAAAGGCGATCGTCTGGTGCCCACCCAGCCGCCCGGCGGCCCCTCGTGCGACCGAAACGAGAGCGGCCTCTCCATGGGAGAGGCCGACCGGCCTGTAGTAGACTTTGCCCATCAGGCCTGCGGTTGCGGTTCCATGTCGGAAGCGCCACCACCGCGTTTGGCGCGACCTGACTTCGGCACCGCCGAACCCGGTGTGCCGGAAGGCCGTGACGTCGTGCCATCGTCACGATTGGGAGGAACCCCCTTGAGCAGATTGGCGATCTCTTCGCCGGAAAGAGTTTCGTACTCCAAGAGCCCCTTGGCCAGCGTTTCGAGGTCCTTGTTCTTCTTGGTCAGGATTTTCCGCGCCGCACTGAAGCCTTCGGCAACGATACGTTTCACTTCCTCGTCGATGATCTGGGACGTGGACTCGGAAACGTTTTGCGAACGCGCCACCGAGTGGCCGAGGAACACCTCCTCCTGGTTCTCGCCATAGGCCACCGTGCCGAGTGTCTTCGAATAGCCCCAGCGGGTCACCATGGCACGAGCGAGGCGCGTCGCCTGCTCGATGTCCGATTGTGCGCCGGAAGTCACGTTGTCTTCGCCAAAGGTCAGTTCCTCGGCAATGCGCCCGCCCATCAGGATGGCAAGGCGGGAGGTCATCTGCGTAAAGCTCATCGACAGCCTGTCGCCCTCGGGCAGCTGCATCACCATGCCGAGAGCACGGCCACGCGGAATGATCGTCGCCTTGTGCACGGGATCGGACTTCGGCACATTGATGGCCACGAGCGCATGTCCCGCCTCGTGATAGGCCGTCAGCTTCTTTTCGTCCTCAGTCATGGCAAGCGACCGGCGCTCGGCGCCCATCATCACCTTGTCCTTGGCCTCTTCAAATTCATGCTGGGTCACCATGCGCTTGTTGCGCCGCGCGGCGAGCAGCGCCGCTTCGTTCACCAAATTGGCAAGGTCGGCGCCCGAAAAGCCGGGGGTGCCGCGCGCAATAGTCTTGGCGTCGATATCCGGCGCCAGCGGCACATTCTTCATGTGCACTTTCAAAATCTTCTCGCGGCCCGCCACATCCGGGTTCGGCACCACGATTTGCCGGTCGAAACGGCCGGGCCGCAGCAGAGCCGGATCGAGCACGTCCGGCCGGTTGGTGGCGGCGATCAGGATCACCCCCTCATTGGCCTCGAAACCATCCATCTCGACGAGCAACTGGTTCAGCGTCTGCTCGCGCTCGTCGTTGCCGCCGCCAAGGCCCGCGCCGCGATGGCGGCCCACGGCGTCGATTTCGTCGATGAAGATGATGCACGGCGCGTTCTTCTTGGCCTGCTCGAACATGTCGCGCACCCGTGATGCGCCAACGCCCACGAACATTTCCACGAAGTCCGAACCCGAGATGGTGAAGAACGGCACGTTGGCCTCGCCGGCAATGGCCCGCGCCAGCAGCGTCTTGCCGGTACCAGGAGGACCGACCAGCAGCGCGCCTTTCGGTATCTTGCCGCCGAGCCGCTGAAACTTGTGCGGATCCTTGAGGAAGTCGACGATTTCAACAAGATCTTCCTTGGCCTCGTCCACGCCCGCCACGTCTTCAAATGTCACCCGGCCATGGCGCTCGGTCAAGAGCTTGGCCTTGGACTTACCGAAATCCCATGGCCTTGCCGGAACCGGCCTGCATCTGCCGGATGAAGAACACCCACACGCCGATCAGCAGCAGCATCGGCAACCAGTAAATCAGCGCATTGGCCAGCAGTGAGTCGCTCTGCGCCGGCCGGAACGTGACCTTGACACCCTTGCCTTGCATGGTCTTGAGCGCATCTTCCGTCAGCGGACCATAGGTCTGAATGCTCTTGCCATCGCTGAGGTTCGCGGTGATCACCTGATCGGACCAGGTAACACTGGTCACCGACCCGGCGTTTACCTTGTCAATGAACTCGGAATAGCTGAGTTCGGTCGCCGAACTCCGCCCGACCTGCCCTTGAAACAGGCTGAACAGTGCGAACAGCAGCAACGCGATGACAATCCAGACGGCAAAGTTGCGGAACTGATTCACGTGATCCCTCAAGTCTGGCCGGAAGCTATGATGCCACCCCGGCCTCTTTCCCTAGAATTCATCATAACATAGGGCCGGGGCCCAAGGTTTCCAAGCACGTCAATAGTGTAAACGCAACGTTAGCCCGGAAATCTCGCCTGAAACATGGCTGAGGCTCCCGATCCCACTCCGAGATGCGGCACGCACAGCTCGCCATGCGGCAGGGTAATCGCCGGAAGTGATTGCTGGACAAACGCCGGAAGCGATTTGGCGCGGGGCAAGGTCGCAGGCCCCAATGCAGTCACCTGGCTTCCGGGGGCTGCCCTGACCTCAAATCGATGGTCCCACAGGCCGAAGCCCGATTCGGGAAGGGTGAGCGCCTCCCCGGCAATCCGCCCCGGTTCCCGGCCAATGATCAGGTGGTCCTTGCGCCTGCCGATCAGCGCCCCTCCCAGGGTCCGGCGGCTGCCGCCCTCATCGACCCACGCCGCCAGCAATTCCAGCTCCGCCGGTTCCGGCATCGTCCCGGCCCCAAACTGGGCAATCAGCCAACCGAGGATTCGCGGTTTGAGGATTTCCGCCTGGCCGCTGAAAGCCTCAAGCGGAACGGCGCAGTATCCCGCATCAAACACCCGGACATGGAGTTTTACCCAGTCCGCGGTCGCCCCCCACAATCCATCGCAGGCCTCGCGGGCCACGGCGGCAAAACCGGCCAGGGCCTCCACGGTAATGCCAAGCCCTTCGAGAACCGGAAGCGCCTTGCGGATTCGAACCCGCTCGAAGCGCTCGTCCAAATTACTTGGATCATCGATCCAACCCTGCCCGGCCGCGCTCAAATAATCGCGAAGCTGCTCCCGCCGCACATTCAGCAATGGCCGGTAAAGTGCAAGTCCACGCCACGCCCCCATTGCCGGAACACCGGCCAAGCTGTCGAAACTCGTGGTCCGCGCCAGCCGCATCAGCACCGTCTCGGCCTGGTCATCCATGGTGTGGGCAGTGAGAAGACAAGACACACCCTGCTCCCGGCACCACTCCGCCATCAGCTCGTAGCGGGCATGGCGCGCCTTGGCCTGAAGTCCGGTTGTGGGTTTGGTTCCCTCCCAGCGCAGCGTCACGTGTGGAAGGCTGGCCGCTTTGGACCACTTGGACATCTGCCGCGCCTCATCAGCGGATTCAGCCCGGAGCCCGTGGTCGACCGTGAGAATCGTCGCTTCGGGGCGTTCCGGCCAAGCGGCAAAGAGCCGGAGCATGGCCATCGAATCGGAACCACCCGAGACAGCAAGCGCTACCGGCTTGGTCTTGGTAAGACGGCGAAAAATATCTTGGGGGACGAACCCGCTACGAAGCGCAGCCGGCACGGCCGGATTCAGCCTGGGCGCGCTTGCGGGCTTCGACAGCCTTCGGATATTCGCTGCCAACCGTGCCAAGCACGGCGCAGGCCTTGTCCTTCTGGCCCAGCTTGTTGAGCGAGATGCCGAGTTTCAGCAGACTGTCGGCCGCCCGGCGGCTCTTGGGATACTCCTGGTAGCCCTTGAGGAAGGCCTGGGCCGCCTGACGGTAGTCAGCCTGGGCATAAAAGGTCTCACCCAGCCAATACTGGGCATTACCGGCCAGATTGTGGTCCGGATACTTGTCGAGGAACGTGCGGAATCCGGCTTCCGCATCGCCGAACTGGCGGCGCAACAGGCTTTCGTTGGAACGCTCATAAAGCGCATCGGGCGAATCCTGCGCCAGCGCCACTTGCTCCACTCCATCGGCGCTGCCCAGTTCACCTTGCTCGATCGCCGGCTCTTGGAGTGCGACCGACCCTTCCTCCTGCGACGGAGCAACCAGAACCTGGCCCTGGAATCCGCCATCGTCGGGCAATGCCGCCTTGTTGCTCATGCTGCCCAGAACCGCTGGCGGTGGCGCCTTCTTGAGGCCTGTTCCATCATCTTCCAGCGTCTCGGCTTTGCGCTGCAGCGGCAGAATCTGTTCCGCACCCTCGGCCTCCACGCCCCCAGACAATGGTTCAAGGGGCTGTGATTCGATGATGTCGGAAGATGCCGAAGCTGTCTTCTTCTTGAATGGCACCGCCTGTTCGTCCGTGGCGGGCGCGTCGGCCTTGGCCGACTTAATGCGTTTGATTTCGAAGGTGAGTTGCTCAACCTGCCCGGTCAGCAGCCGGACCTGCTCCTCAAGTTGCGACATGCGGAGCGCCAGTTCCGAGGCATCTTGCGCCTGGGCGGGCGTCAACAGAACGGCTCCGGCAATCGCCGCTACTGCCACCGTAGATTTCAAGTATTTCAGCATAATCGTACCATTGTTCAACGGCCGCCCGTTTCACCCGTCAAGCCGGAGGTGGGCGCGAAACGCGGTGAAATTGAGGCTAATGAGGGATGCCCGCCGGTTTCCTTCCGGGTGTTGCTAGGATGCACCACCGGTAATGACGGTCACCGCCCGCCGGTTCTGTGACCAGCACTGTTCGGCATCGCAAAGCGCCACTGGCCGCTCCTTGCCATAGGCGATTGACGCGATGCGTTTGGCGCCAACTCCGTTGGCAATCAGGAACTCTCGGGTCGCCGTGGCCCGCCTTGCCGACAGCGAAATGTTGTATTCGCGCGTCCCGCGCTCGTCGGCGTGGCCTTCGACCTGGATGGTCACGTTCGAGTATTTGTTGAGCCACTCGGCCTGGCGGCGAAGGATTTCCTCGCCTTCAGGCGTCAGCGTCGTCTGGTCGACGAGAAAGTAGATGCGGTCCCCGACGTTAACGGCAAAATCCTGTTCCGACCCGGGTTTGACGTCGCCGGCCCCGCCGCCCGCTTCAAGGTCGGGGGTGTTCTTCTTGGAACAGGCCGCCAGAGCCAGGAAACAGCACAACAGGGCCGCGATCCTGAAACCCGCCAAATGACGCATCATGACTTCCCACTCCTCTTCCGGACCCCCGCCCGGTTCAATTCAGCCGCTCTCGCCGTCACCGGCACTGCGGCGGCAAGCTTTGTGCCAGTTTCCCATTGTCGCGGCACAGGGTTAACAAACCCTGACCCGCGCATGGACACCGGCCAAGCCCTAGCTCGTCTTGGCGCCGCCGGTGATGACGGTGACGGCACGGCGGTTCTGCGACCAGCACTGTTCGGCATCACACGAAGCTACCGGCCGTTCCTTGCCGTAGGCAATCGACGAAATGCGCTTGGCTTTTACGCCCTGGGCGATCAGGAATTCGCGCGTGACGGTGGCCCGCCTGGCCGATAGCGAGATGTTGTATTCGCGCGTGCCACGTTCGTCGGCATGGCCTTCGACCTGAATCATCACATCCGGATACTTCTCGAGCCACGCCGCTTGGCGGCGCAGTGTCTCTTCGCCTTCGGCGGTGAGGGCGGTCTGGTCATTCTCGAAATAGATCCGGTCGCCCACATTGGTGGCGAAATCCTGCTCCGAACCGGGCGCGGCCTGGCCAACGCTTCCGGTATTGGCCTCAAGGTCCGGCGTGTTCTTCTTGGAACAACCCGCCAGGGCGAGGCCCGCCATCAGCGCAATCACCACCTTCATACTCACAGACGTCTTCATTTTCTCTCTCCGTTTCGATTTGCAAGGCGGCTCACGCATCCCCGCGTGGCAACCATTGGGCCCCCCGGCCCCGCAAAGGTTTCAGTTCAATCGTGGCGACCAGGCGGGGTCCGAGGCAAAGCCCGGGGTTTCGATCCGCTGTTCGTTGTACCCGGTGATATCCACCGAATAGAGTTGCGGGCCGCCATTCTCGCCGCCCGATTCGCGGAAGAACATGATGACCCGTCCATTGGGCGCCCAAGTGGGCCCCTCGTTATGAAAGCCTTCGGTCAGAATGCGTTCGCCCGACCCGTCGGGCCGCATCACGCCGATGGCGAATTTTCCACCCGCCTGTTTGGTAAAGGCGATCCACTGCCCGTCCGGCGACCACACTGGCGTCGAATAGCGGCCTTCACCGAAGCTGATGCGGTTCTGGCCCGATCCGTCGGCCCCCATCACGTAAATCTGCTGCGTGCCGCCGCGATCCGACTCGAACACGATCTGCCCGCCATCCGGCGAATAACTCGGCGCCGTGTTGATGGCCGGTGTGTTGGTCAGCTGCATCACATTTCGCGATCTGAGGTCCAGTTCATGGATGTTGGAATTGCCGCCGTCCTGCAAACTCATGACCACCTCGTTGCCATCCGGCGAGAACCGTGGGCTGAAGCTCATATTGGCGAACTCGCCGACGATCTCGCGCTGCTTGGTGTCGATGTTGAGGAGGTAGACGCGCGGTGTGTCGCGGCCGAACGACATATAGGTGATTTCCTGCGCATTGGGCGAAAACCGTGGCGTCAGCACCAGATCCTTGCCGTCGGTTAAAGGCCGCGGATTGAATCCGTCCTGATCCATGATCATCAGCCGCTTGCGGCGTTTGTCCTTAGGGCCGTCTTCGCCCACGAACACAATGCGCGTGTCGAAGTAACCATCGATGCCGGTCATCGCCTTGTAGATCACATCGGCGATCAGGTGGCCGATCCGCCGCGAACTTTTGGCCGATGCCGTGAATTGCTGCGCCGCCAGTTGCTGCTGCGTGTTGACATCGAACAGCCGGAACTCGGCGCGAACCTTGCCGCCCTGCAGAAAAATCTGACCGGTCACCAACGCCTTGGACTGAATTTGCCGCCAGCTGACGAAATTCGGCTCCTGGTCGAAACTCGAAATCTGGTCAATGAAACTGTCGGGTGGCAACGGGGTGAAATAGCCGGACCGCTGCAAGTCGTTGGTAATCACTTCATTGATGGTCACAGCGGCATCGCCAGCACCATCTCCCACCAGGAATGGCGTGATGGCGATCGGGATCGGGTTGATCTTGCCGCCGGTGACGGTGATTTCCGTCTGCGCCAGTGCTGCAGCCATGGTGCCAATCATCGCCGCGAATACCAGCGCGATGGCCGCAAGCCAGTTCGTCAGTGTGGAATGCGAAGTCGCGTTCGGTCTCATGGTCAGCTGGGTTCCGAGGTCGGGCCGAACGACATGTTCGGATCGAAGTTGATCTTGAGGTCCTTCCAGCTGTCGTACATGTCGGCAGGCAGGAAATCGTAGTTCTGGCAATCCATGACGGCGGCAACCGCCGAGCGCGCCGTGGCATCGATCAGCGGGTCGCTGGAGGGCGTAAGAATTTCCGGTATGCCGTTCACCGAACCGTCCTGGTTCAGGCGCAGGCGGATGGCGACATTAATGAACTTGCCAACCACCCCCGCCGGCTTCGACCAGCACGAGTCAATCCGCTGTACGAGAGCATCGATGACGGTGGCCGACAGGGCGCTGTCGCTGCCTTGCAGAGTCTTGGCGGCTGCTGCTTCGGTCGCCGCACCATCTGATTCTTGTTCAGGCGCCGTCTTCTCCTCATCGGTCTTGTTGAGAAGGTCGGCAATCTCGTCGAAATTGGGTTTCTTCTTTTTGTCCGGTTTTTTCTCGGCCTTTTTCTTCGGCTCTTCCTTCTTCTTGGGCTCTTCCTTCTTCTTCGGTTCTTCCTTTTTGGGCTCCGGCGCTTCCGCCAGCGTATCCTTGATGAGGTCCTTCAATTCTTCGGGCTTCGGCTCGTCTTTCTTCGGCTCAACCTTCTCAGGTTCGGGCTTCGGCGCCACCTCAGCCTTCTTCACTTTTTCCTCGACCTTGGGAGCCGGCTTCTCAACCTTCTTCGGCGCTTCCACCTTCTTAGGTCTAGGCTGCTCCTTCGGCGTTTCGGTCTTGGTGGTGTTCATCACCTGGGTCTTGTCGGTGATGTTGCTGATATCGACCTGGATCGCCTGGGTCGGCGGCACCAGAAATTCTTTCGGGTTGGGCAACACCACCAGCGCGCCCGCCAGAATAGCGGCATGCAGCACGAAGGATGTGGTGAGGCTCCAGCGCATGATCAGTTGGCGTCCGGCAATTCTTCAATGGTGCCGGTGATCAGGCCGATCTTCTTGTATCCCGCGCCATTCAGAAGTCCCATGACTTCCATCACCGAACCATACTCCACGCTGGTGTCGGCGCGCACGAAGATCTGCTCCTCATAACCGTTCTTGGCGATGGCAATGAGCTTGGGCGCCAGTTCCGAAAGCGAAATCTTGCTTTCCTGCAGGAAGATGGTCTTGTCCTTCTGCACCGTGATGGTGATCGGTTCTTTGTTGGCATCCATCTGCTTGGCTTCAGTCTTCGGAAGCTCGATGGGAACGCCAACCGTCATCAACGGTGCGGCCACCATGAACACGATCAGCAGCACCAGCATCACATCGACCAGCGGCGTCACGTTGATTTCGCTCATTGCCGGCCGGCTCGCCCGGCGCCTTGAGTTGCGCCTGGTATAACCGCCGGAAGCTCCGCCTGCCGCTGCACCCATCCCTACACCCGTTCGTCAAGCTGGCGCGAAATGATGGCCGAGAATTCGTCAGCGAAATTCTCCAGCCGCGCTCCGATCTTGGCCGCATCGGAGGTGTACATATTGTAGAAGATTGTCGCCGGTATGGCGGCAAGAAGGCCGATGGCCGTGGCGAACAATGCTTCCGCGATGCCCGGCGCCACCACCGAAAGATTGGTGTTCTGCGAGTTGGCGATGGCCTGGAACGAGGTCATGATGCCCCACACGGTTCCAAACAGTCCGATGAATGGCGCTGCCGATCCGGTGGTGGCAAGGAACAAAAGCCGCGCTTCGACGTCGTGCATTTCCTTCTGGATCTGCACATCCATCACTTTTTCGATGCGCTTCTGCACGCCTTGGAAACCGGCTCTGAGGGCCGCATCTTGGCTGCGCTTCCATTCGCGCATCGCCGACATGAAAATTGCCGAAAGCCCTATGTTGTTGCTGTTGCCCAGCGACAAGTACAAGTCTTCGAGCGATTGCCCGGACCAGAAGGAGCTTTCGAAACGGTCGTTGGCGGAGTTCATCCGCCGCACCGTGAACAGCTTTTCGATGATGATGGCCCAACCCCACACCGAGGCGAGTGCCAGCCCCAGCATAACCAGAAACACCGGCCACGACGCCTGCCACACGAGATGCCAGAGCGAAATATGCCCGCCCTGCGCCACTTGATCGACTACGACCGGATCCATTCTTCCCGTTCTTTCCCGCAGGCGTGGACCAAGGTCCAAACGCCACCCGCAACCCACCAACCCCAATTTCCCGGAGAAGGCGCCCTGAAACAGGGAGATTCTGTCGAAACTGCGGCGATTCCTCATGTTTTCAAGGAAACGCCACAAAGCCGGTCGTGCGCACGCCAGCCCCGGCCCACATGCGTCCATTATGGTTAAAGCAGGGTTACGGCAGGAGTTTTTCCAGTTCCGGTGGCAACCGCCGCGGCCTGCCTGCGCTGTCAATAAGGGCGGCCGTTACTTTCGCCTGGAAGACGGTCTCCCCCGCCTTCTTGACGATTTGGTCAAGTTCCAGCCTCGCCCCGCCACGCTCAAGGAATCGGGTCTCCACTTCCAGCAGGTCATCCAGCCGCGCTGACCTCACAAACTCGCAGCTCATGCGCCGGACCACGAACATCAGGTCCGGCAACTGGTCCTGGTGCACGCCCAGTAGCCGCAACCAGTCCGAGCGCCCCCGCTCGCAATATTTGAGATAGTTGGCGTGATAGACCACCCCGCCCCGGTCGGTATCCTCGTAGTAGACGCGCACCGGCAGTATGTGCACCCCGTCCGCGATGCGCCCCGCCAAATCCGGCCAGCGCTCAGTCATCCTCATCGCCCAGCGGCAGAACCCCTTGGGTGATCTCCGGCCGCTGCGGCACCGCCAACCCCAGATGCTTGAAGGCATGCGGCGTTAACAGCCGCCCGCGCGGCGTACGGTTCAGAAATCCAAGCTGCAACAGATAGGGCTCGACAATGTCTTCGATGGCATCGCGCGCCTCCGACAGCGAGGCGGCAATCGTATCGATGCCCACTGGCCCGCCGCCGAAATTGACGGCAATGCAATTGAGGTAGCGATGGTCGAGCCCGTCAAGCCCACGATGGTCGACATCGAGTTGCAGCAATGCCGCATCCGCTGCCTTGCGGTCGATCGTTGCGCTGCCCGCCACATCGGCAAAGTCCCGCACCCGCCGCAGCAGCCGGCCTGCAATGCGCGGCGTGCCGCGTGAGCGCTTGGCAATCTCCCGCGCCCCATCTTCGGAAACCGCAACCTGCAGCACCCGCGCCCCGCGCTTGACGATGTCGAGAAGTTCTTCCTCCGTGTAGAAATCCAACCGCACCGGAATGCCGAAGCGATCACGCAGCGGCGTGGTCAAAAGCCCGGTGCGCGTCGTCGCGCCCACCAGCGTGAACTTCGCCAGATCAATCCGCACCGACCGCGCCGCCGGCCCCTCGCCAATGATCAGATCGAGTTGGAAATCCTCCATGGCCGGATAAAGTACTTCCTCAATAGCCGGGTTTAACCTATGGATTTCATCGATAAAAAGCACATCGCGGTCTTCAAGATTGGTGAGCAGTGCTGCCAAGTCCCCGGCCTTGACAATGGCCGGTCCGGACGTCGCCCTGAAGTTCACGCCAAGCTCGCGCGACATGATCTGCGCCAGAGTCGTCTTGCCCAGCCCCGGCGGCCCCGCGAACAACACATGATCCAGCGCCTCCCCCCGCGCCTTCGCCGCCTCAATGAACACCCGCAGATTCTGCTTGGCCTTGGTCTGCCCGACAAACTCCGAAAGCATCTGCGGCCTGAGATGGGTATCGCCATCCTCGGGCTTCCGGTCACGGTCAACGAGGCGGGCGGTCATGGGGTGAACCCCGCCCGACGAACACCAGTTCTCGATCCGTCATTCCAGACGCGACCGGCATTTGCGAAGCAAATGTTGAGGGAGCGAGCTGGAATCCAGCTTTCGTTCAACGCGTCCGTCGCCCGCAACGGGATTCCGGACAAAGGGCTTACGTTTTGCGTGCCGCAAAACCCGCCCTTTTCCGGAATGATGGCGGAATGGATTGTGTAACAGCGACTCACAGCGCCAATTCCTTCAGCGCCAGGCGGATCAATTTCTCCGTCGGCTGATCATCGCCGCCCTTCTTCATGGCGGCGGCAACGGCGGCACCCGCCTGCACCTGGCCGTAACCCAGATTGACCAGCGCCGACACCGCATCGACCGCCGCCGTGGGCCTTGGCGCATCAAGATCGGCCTGCAGTTTGGCGAGCGAGGCGTCACCTCCGGTGAAGGCCGGCGCCTTGTCTTTGAGTTCCAGCACGATGCGCTCGGCCAATTTCTTGCCAACACCATTGGCCCGCCCGATCATCGCCTTGTCTTGCAGCGCAATGGCGCTCGCCACCTCGTGCGAGGAAAGTGTAGACAGAATGGCCAGCGCCACCCTGGTGCCCACCCCCTGTACGGTCTGCAACAGCCGAAACCATTCGCGCTCCAGCGTCGAAGAAAAACCGACCAGCCGGATCATGTCCTGGCTCACCAGCATTTCGGTATGAACCTCGGCGAATTCGCCCACGGGCGGAAGTGCCGCCAACGTCTTCGACGAGCAGAACACATGGTAACCGACGCCACCCACATCGACGATCACCCAGTCCGCCCCATAGCTGTCGATCCGCCCCTTGAGTTTTCCGATCATGGTTTCCTGCTAAGGCCACGCATAGAACAAGTCAAGAACGCGCCAGCGCCGCCGCAAGTTTCAAGGGCTTGCGATGGTGCGCATGGCAGATGGCGATGGCCAGTGCATCGGTCGAATCCGCCGTGTTCATCTCCGCCCTGGGCAATAGCATGCGCACCATGTGCTTCACCTGGTCCTTCTCCGCATGCCCCGCCCCCACCACCGATTTCTTGATCTGGTTCGGCGCATATTCGGATACTGCGAGGCCGTGCATGGCGGGCGCCAGCATGGCTGCACCCCGCGCCTGGCCGAGTTTCAGCGTGGCCCGCGCATCCTTGTTGACGAATGTCTCCTCGATCGCCGCTTCGTCCGGTGCAAAGCGGGCAACTACCTCCAGAAGCTGTTGGTGAATCTGCAGCAGCCGCACCGAAAGCTCCGCCGCCGCGTCGGAATGCACGCTGCCATCGGCCACATAGATGAGCCGCTGCCCGTCCTGTTCGATGATCCCCCAGCCGGTGTTGCGAAGCCCAGGATCGATGCCGATGATTCGTACCATGGCACCAATCAAGTCCTATCGCGCCAGTCCCGCAAGCGCCGCTTTCGGCACACGGCAGGCCACCGAGAATGCCGGATTGAAGACATTCGCCACATCATAACGCACCGCCATGCCGAGCACATGTGATGCGGCAAGGCGATCAAGTCCATAATCCTGAGCGAGCCAATTCAGCATCTCGGTCGTTGCATGCTGCAGCGCCTGCTCCAGCGGCCGGGCATTGCCGATGGTGAAAATGTCTTCGGCCGTTTCGCCGCGCGGCCAGCCCAACGCCCCGCCCTTGATCACCCGCACCGTGAACTGCACATCAGCCGAAGTCTCGATGCCGGTTCCGGCAATCTCGCCATCGCCCTGCGCGCCGTGAACGTCGCCGAGGAAGAACAGCGCGCCCTTCTCCGAAACCGGAAAGCGGATCGTGGTTCCCGCCTTGATGCGATTGTAATCCATGTTGCCGCCGGACGGCCCGGAAGTAGCGGTAGAAATGAACTGCCCTTCGGCCGGCGCCACGCCCAGGCAGCCGATCATGGGGTCAAGCGGCATCGACCACTTGGCGAGCTCTGCCGGTGCATCCTGCAGTGAAATCTTCTGGCCATTGCGATCGATGTTCCAGGTAATCTTGTCGCGCCCCGGCATGTTGCGAACTTCGGATGGGTCGACCACGTGCCAGGCCAAGCCGGACCGCGTCCATCCCGTAGCCCGGTTCATGTCAATGCGGTCGATCTGAACTTCCAGCCCGTCGCCCGCCTCGGCTCCTTCAACGAAGAACGGCCCCGACATCGGATTGGGGTCGCGCGCCCGCTGTTTGCCTTCGGCATCGAAGCCATGGGCATCGAGTGTCTCGGTGATCACCGTATCGCCGTCGCCGATGCGCAAGGACGGCGCATGCGCGCCAATGGTGTTGTGGAAGACCGTGGGGCGAAACCGCTGCGTCGCCATCTCAGGCCGCGTCGAGTTTAGCCATCACATCCTCGGGGATGTCGGCATTTGTAAAGACGTTCTGCACATCGTCGTCTTCCTCGAGGCCATCGACCAGCTTCATCAGCGTCTCGGCCTTCTCCTGATCAACAGGCGCAAGGGTCTGCGGCTTCCACACCACTTTCACCGTCGAAGCTTCGCCGAATTTTGTGGCGAGTGCCGATGACGCTTCGCCAATCGCTTCAAACGCGCAGGTGATCGTGTGTTCTGCTTCGTCGGAAACCACATCATCGGCGCCGGCCTCGATCCCCGCTTCCAGCATCGCGTCACCCGTGGCCTTGGCGGCGGGATACACGATCTCGCCCACCTTGCTGAACATGAAGGCGACCGAACCGGTTTCTCCCATATTGCCTGCATACTTCGTGAACAGTGCCCGCACATTCGAAGCCGTGCGATTGCGATTGTCGGTCAGCGCCTCGACGATCACCGCCACGCCACCTGGCCCATAGCCCTCATAACGCACCGCGTCATAGGTTTCGGCATCACCACCCGAAGCCTTCTTGATGGCCCGCTCGATATTGTCCTTCGGCAGGTTTTCGGCCCGGGCATTCTGAATGGCCAGCCTGAGGCGGGAATTGGCGGCAGGGTCGGGAATGCCGGCCTTGGCGGCAACGGTGATTTCGCGCGACAGCTTGGAGAAATTGCGGGCCCGGATTTTGTCCTGCTTGCCCTTGCGGTGCATGATGTTCTTGAACTGTGAATGGCCGGCCATGGCGTCCTCGAATGCTTTATTTTGCGGCCTTATAGGGCCGCCGCCACCCCCAAAACAAGCTTAACCCGTCCTTAAGCCTCATGGGGTCATGCTTTGCCGGTCAGTGTGTGGGAGTAAACTATGTCGGGACGGATCGATCATCACAATGCCTTGGCCTTTGCCGCCGAGGGAATGGCCGGAACAGCAGGTTCCGCCGCCTTGCGCCAGGTGCGCGCCCTTGCCGATCACGCGCCCTCCGGCCGCCTGTTCGCGGCCATCGCAACTCTCACTGAAATGTCGAAGCAAGCCGAATCCCAGTTGGCGCAGGGCCGCCTCGCCGCCGCCATAGGCACCATGGATGCCCTCGCCACCATAGCAACGCCGGAAGCGGCTGCACAGGCGCCAAGATATCTGAAGAAGAGCCGCTAGCTTCGGATCCCCCGCAGCCGTTCCGATCGCCGTCGCAGCAATTCGACGGTGAGCAGCATGGCGGTGGAGAATACGATCAGCACGCTGGCCGCCGCGGTGATCGTCGGCGAAATCAACTCGCGTATCCCGGAAAACATCTGGCGTGGCAAGGTGCGCTGTTCCGGTCCGCCGATGAACAGAATGACGATCACCTCATCGAACGACGTGACGAAGGCAAATAACGCGCCCGAAATGACGCCCGGCAGGATCAGCGGCATCACCACCTTGAAGAACACCGTGTGTGGCGGCGCTCCACATGAAGCTCCGGCCCGCATCAGCGTTTGATCGAAGCTTGCCAGTGTGGCCGTCACGGTGATCACCACGAACGGCGTTGCCAGCGCCGTGTGCGCCAGGATTATTCCGATGAGCGTGCCATTGAGATTGGTGAAGGCGTAGAAGAAGAACAGGCCAATGGCCGAGATGATCACCGGAACGATCATCGGCGAGATCAGAACCGCCATCACCGCCGCCCGCGCCGGGATATTGCCGCGCGACAGGCCGAGTGCCGCAAGCGTTCCGAGCGCCGTCGCCAGAAACGTGGTGGCCAGCGCCACCACAATCGACATCCACAACGCGCTGGTCCAGCGTTCGTTGGTGAAAAACCCGTACTCGCCGAAGTACCACTTCAGCGAGTATCCCGGCATCGGATAACTGAAGAAGGTTTCGGAATTGAACGACAGCGGCATGATGGCAAGGATCGGCGCGATCAGAAACAACAGCACCAGGCCGACGAACACCCGCAGCGCATAGTGGGCGATACGTTCCGAACGCGTCAGATAGGCGGGCAGCGCCATGGTCCTAACCCAACTTCATCTTGTCGATGCCGATCAAGCGGTTGTAGATGTAGTACAGGACCATCGTGGCGATCAGCAGCATGAGGCCGAGCGCCGAGGCCTTGCCCCAGTTGCCTTCGCTGTTCATGGCGCTGTCGATGAAGCCCGCGATCATGTTGTCGCGTGGGCCCCCGACCAGGGCCGGCGTGATGTAGTAACCGAGACACAGGATGAAAGTCAGAAGGCAACCGGCGGCAACCCCCGGCAGCGTCTGCGGCATGTAGACTTTGCGGAATGCATAACCGGGCGTGGCGCCGAGCGACTTCGCAGCCCGCATGTAGGTGGGTGAAATGGTTTTCATGACCGAGTAGATCGGCAGCAGCGTGAACGGCAGCTGGATGTGGGTCATCGCCAGCACCGTGGCAAATCGCGATTTGTTCAGCAGCGGATCGCCGTCAAGCACACCCAGGCCATTGAGAATCCAGGTGAGCCCGGTGATGTTCATCATCTGCGCGAAGATGCCGCCATCCTGCAGCAGGATGGTCCATGCCGTGGTGCGCACCAGAAGCGATGTCCAGAACGGCAGCAGCACGAAAATCATCAAGAGGCTGGCGGTGCGCTGCGGCAGCGTCGCCAGCATGTAAGCGACCGGATAACCGAGCACCAG
Organism: uncultured Alphaproteobacteria bacterium; assembly: GCA_963775095.1. Classification (GTDB taxonomy): domain Bacteria; phylum Pseudomonadota; class Alphaproteobacteria; order Rhizobiales; family Aestuariivirgaceae; genus Aestuariivirga. The sequence continues at coordinate 537,210 of CAVZHN010000014.1, read as the reverse complement.
CGTCACCAGCGTGACCAGCAGGCTGATGCCCATGGTACGGCCGAGAATGTTCACATAGATGCGCCGGTCCTCCGGCACCCGCTCCACCCCGCCGTCGTCGGAGCGCTTGAGATCGAGAACGCTCAGCACATAATAGCCGGTAATGGCCGGCGCCGAATTGCGGATGGCAATCCACGTGCCGCGCTCGCCCCAGATCGGATCGATGCCGACGATCGCTTCTTTCCACGGCCCCTGCTCCACCTTGGCGATCTGCCGTGCAGTTGCCACGACTTTGGATTTGAGCGTGGGGATTTCAAAATTGAGCCGCTTGCCGATCAGCGCCGCGGTCTTGGCTGCCTGTGCCGCCTTGAAATCAGCGGCAAGTGCCGCAAAAGCCTCTTCGCCCGGCACATCTGCGCCGTCCCAGCTGGCGATCGCCGCCACGGTTTGTGGCATGGTGTTGCGGATATCGGGATCATAAACGGCATTGCGCAGCATGATGCCGATGGGCAACAGGAAGGTGACGACGATGAACAGAAACAACGGCGCCACCAGCAGCATGGCGCGCCGACGCTGCTTTCGTTCGGCCTGCCGCAACTTCACCTTGAGTGGCGTGCCATCGGCAGCGCGCATCACATCATTGGAAACTGCGTCTGCAACTGCTGCCACGGGAATTCTCACCTGATCCCTCTCCCGCGGCAGGGCCACGGGAGAGAGCAGTTCGTTCAGTTGCTACTTCGCCAGCCAGGCGTTGAAGCGCTCGCGGATCTGGTCCTTGTTGTCGGCCCAGAATTGCGGATCGATCATCAGCGCCGTCTTCATGTTGTCCGGCGCCGTCGGCAGGTTGGGAACCGTGGCCGCTTCGACATTCGGAATGGCTTCGGTGTTGGCCGGGCCATAGGCGATGTGCTTGGTCTGCTCGGCCATCGGCGCGGGCTGCGACGCGTAGGTGATGAAGCGATAGGCTTCCTCGATCTTCGGGCCGCCCTTGACGATCGCCCACCAGTCCCAGTCAAGGCCCTGATAGTCCCAGACGATCTTGAAAGGCTTTTTGTCCTTGTCGATCGCCGCCTGGATGCGGCCGTTCCACGCCGTTGTCATCACCACCTGGCCATCGGCCAAGAGTTGCGGCGCCTGGGCGCCGGCTTCCCACCAGACGATTTCGCTCTTGATGGTGTCGAGTTTCTTGAAGGCGCGATCAAGTCCCTCGGGCGTGCCGAGAACCTTGTAGACATCGGCGGCCGGAACGCCATCGGCGATCAGGGCCCACTCAAGATTGACGTCCGGGTTCTTCCACATGCCGCGCTTGCCGGGGAACTTGGCAAGGTCGAAGAAGTCGGTCATGGCTGTTGGGCCGGTGGCCAGCTTCGACGTGTCGTAGGCAAATACCGTGCCGTAAACGATGTTGGGCACGGCGCAGTCCATGATGTCGCCACCGATGAACTTCGACTTGTCCAGGCCAAGTTTGGCCCAGTCGATGGTTTCAAGGGTGCCCTCGGCGCAGCCCTGAAGGCCCGTCGCCGTGTCGACGTCGATCACGTCCCAGGTCACCGCGTTGGCTTCAACCATCGCCTTGATCTTGGCATACTCGCCGGAGTACTCAGCCTCGGTGACCTTGTTGCCCGCCGCACTGTAGGGCTCGAAGAACGCCTTGCGCTGGCTCTCCTGATAGGCCCCGCCCCACGACACGATCGTTAGCTCGTCGGCGGCCTTCGCCACGCCCATCATGGCGGTGCTGGCCAGCAACGCAGCTCCCAACACCAGTGATAATTTCTTCATTCAGTATTCCTCCTGTAATGCCGGCGCACCGGCCAAAACCCATTGCGGGAGGAAAGACCCCGGGCGCGGCACTGCTGCCACGCTGCTGTCAGACCCTCCCCATTTGCAACGCCGTGCCGGCTTCGGCCTGCCGCTCTCAACCCTGTGGAGCATCATGCCGCCACCATCTTTTCATGAGGCGTTGTACGTCGATACTAACGTGGAACCGGGGGCCGTCACTAGAGTTTTTTGACTGGCAGGCACAAAAAATTGTCGCGCTTTCACATTACCAGAACGGAATTTCAGCAGCTTGCAGTCTTCCACCCGCGCGTATAGGAGAAATTTTCATGGCAAGGCCCGTCGCGTCGTCCGTCTCAACGGCCACCCCGCTGACTGTCGCAGGCCCTTCAGCCGGCTTCATCCGCTCAACCGGCAGCTTGCGCAGGAAGCGCTGCAGTCGGCTCGGCCTTGTCCATGCCGATCACCGAATCATAGTCGCCGCACATCCCGGCATCGCTCATGTAGCCGGTGCCGCCCGAAAGGATCTGATGGTCCGCCGTCGGCACATGGGTGTGGGTGCCAACCACCAGGCTGGCCCGGCCATCGCAGAAATGCCCCATCGCCATCTTCTCGGAAGAGGCCTCGGCATGAAAATCCAGCAGAATGGCGTCGCAGTCGTGCCCCAGCCGGCATGCGTCGAGTTCGCGCGAAATGGCCGGGAACGGATCATCCAGCTGCGGCTCGATCATCACCCGCCCCATGGCATTCATCACCAGAACCCGCCGCCCCGATGCCGTATCGATCATCGCCGTGCCCCGCCCCGGGCAACCCGCAGGCCAATTGAGCGGCCGGATCAGCGTCGGGTGGCGCTCGATGAAAATCAGCGCCTCGCGCTGGTCGAAGGCATGATTGCCAAGGGTCACGGCATCGGCCCCCGCCGCCATAAGGTCGAGGAAGATGTCCTCGGTAATGCCAAAGCCATGGGCGGCATTTTCGCCGTTGATCACCACCAGGTCCGGCCTGTAGCGCTCGCGCAGCAGCGGCAACTCCCGGTGAACCGCATCGCGCCCGCTCTTGCCGACAATGTCTCCCAGAAAAATCAGCCGCACGTAATCGTCTCTTCCTCGGTCATGATGAAATCGAGGCGCTGGTCATAGTCCGCCCGCGGCACCACGTCCACCAGCTGCGCGTGATAGCCAACACCGATCGCCACAACTTTCTTGAGCGCCCGGAGCTTCACCAGCGTACGGTCGTAGAACCCGCCGCCATACCCCAGCCGATAGCCCGAGCGGTCAAAGAACAGCCCCGGCACCAGCAGCACATCGGGAAAAACCTCTTCGGCTTTCTCGGGAATAGGAATGTCCCAAACGCCGGGCACCAGCTTCTCCCCCGGCACCCAGGCGCGAAATTCCAAGGGCAACCCCTCGCCCAGAACGACCGGCAAAGCCGTCACCCAGCCCTCGCGCCGCAGGCGGTTGAGCAAGGGGATGGTGGTGATCTCGCTCTTGTACGGCATGAACCCCGAAACAATGCCGGGCGTCAGTGCCACCGGCAGCCCGCGCAAGGCCAGCGCCTCGCCCGCTGTATCCTTCAGCCCCTCATGCGCCTCCGCCCGGCGCTTCGCGGCGTCGCGGCGCGCCTGTTTCTTGATATCGGCAAGGTCCATGGAAAATCCGGAAAGAAGAGCGGCGAGCCACCATAGGCCGTGAGAGGATACGATCCCGGGTCCCTACTTACGTAGGTGGGCGCCGTTTACGCCAGACCACGGTCCGGCACAGGGACAGCTCCCAATGAGAATCGCATAGGCCCCAGGGAAAAATTGCTCCCACGAACCGGGCAGCCCGCCACCCATCAATGTAGGCGCGCAACGCCAAAAAGTCCAACCCGCATCAATACCCGGCGACTCTTCCTGCCGGCCGCCGACTATCGTGGCCGCCATAGAGCAGGCCCGGCAGCGTCTTGCCGCCCGCCATGGCATCATTGCCGGAACTCTCGGTGCCCTCCGGAGGCGCGGCAGGCCAATCAGGATCGCCTCATTGGCACCCCACGGTGATTGCTCGACGATCTTGTGTCCCATCGCCTCGAGCGCTTCGCACGGCTGTCAGCCGAAAGCGCGAATGGCTCCGCCGCGATCTCGTCGGGCAGCCACTGGTGGTGGACGCGCGCCGCATCGACCGCCATCTGGATGTCCATGCCGTGATCAATGGCGTTGAGCAGCGTCTGCACAACGATGGTGATGATGCGCGATCCGCCGGGCGAACCCAGCACCATGAAGGTCTTGCCATCTTTCGTGACAATCGTGGGGCTCATCGAACTGAGTGGCCGCTTTCCGGGAGCAATGGCATTGGTTTTGCCCTGCACCAGCCCGAACAGGTTCGGCACGCCGGGCTTCACGGTAAAGTCGTCCATCTCGTCATTGAGGAAGAACCCAGTATCACCGCCAATCACCTTGGCGCCGAACAGCGCATTGATAGTGTAGGTCACCGACACGGCATTTCCCGTCTTGTCGACGATCGAATAATGCGTGGTCTCGGTGCCTTCGTGCGGGGCCACGCCCGGCTGCACGTCTTTCGACGGTGTCGCCTTCGTCGGATCGATCTTTGCCGGATGAGAGCGGCATAGCTTTCATCCAGTAACTTCGCCAAAGGATTGGTCACGAAATCCGGATCGCCCAGTTGAAAATTCCGGTCCACGAAAGCATGCCGCATGGCTTCCGTCATGAGATGCACAGCCGCCGACGAATTCCAGCCCGCCTGGCGGATGTCATAGCCCTCAAGAATGTTGAGGATCATGCAGATCGCGGTGCCGCCGGAACTGGGCGGCGGCGAGGAGATCACCACGAAGCCGCGATAGTCGCAGCGCACTGGCGCGTCTTCGGTCACCGTGTAGGATTCAAAATCGGCTTTCGTCAGAACGCCGCCATTGGCCACGCTGGCCGCCGCAACCTTGGCGGCGATGTTACCGCGATAGAAGGCGTCCGGGCCCGTCTCGGCGATGGCCCGAAGCGTTGCCGCGAGATCTTTTTGCACCAAGAGTTCGCCCGCCCCAAGCGGCTTGCCGTCGCGCAGGAATATGGCGGCAACGTTCGCCTGTTCGGCGAAATCCTTGGCTCCCCGCGCCAATATGTCGGCGTCACCCTGGCTCAACATGAAGCCTTCCTCAGCAAGCTTTATCGCCGGCGCCATCACCGCACTTCGCGCCATGGTGCCATAGCGCGCCAGCAGCGTGTCGAGGCCCATCACCGTCCCCGGCACCGCCACCGCCAGATGGCCCTTCAGGCTCAAGCCCTTCACCACTTCGCCCTTGGCGTCGAGGAACATAGTTTCGGTTGCTGCCTTCGGCGCCTTTTCGCGGAAGTTCACGAACACGTCGCGGCCATCGGCGAGGTGCAGCGTAGCGAATCCGCCCCCGCCGATGTTGCCGCAGCACGGGTTCACGACCGCCAGCGCATATCCCACCGCCACCGCCGCATCGATGGCATTGCCGCCCTGCCTGAGAATATCGGCGCCAACCTCGGACGCAATCCGCTGCGATGTCACCACCATGCCATTGGGCATGGTGACCGGCTGCGGTGACGCGGCGAGTATCGGCGAAATCGATAAGAGAAGAAAGACGATGGCGAGATGACTAATACGCGGCATGTCAACCTCCCAGAAAACCCCGGCATCACACCACGTCCGAACCACTGCGGCGATGCGGTACTCCACTTGGAGATCAGACCGGCACAAGTGGGGAACCTACCCCCCGTCAATCGCCTTCGCCAGCCGTTCCAGCTGCTTCGACGCCACATCGAGCTTGCTCGCCACCTTCTGTTCCAGCGTCCGCATGTCATCGAGCCCCGCCGCCCGGTCTTCCTTCAACCCGCGCACTTGATCTTCCAGGTCTTCGATCTTGCGGATTGATTCCGACAGCCGGTCGGCCACCATCAGCCCCGCCATCACCAGCAACCGGATATCGCCAACCGAACCCACACTCTGCTTGATGCGCGCAGACTTCCGTGTCGATGAGCCGTGCCAGTTCGCGCAGATGATCCTCTTCGCCGTCAGGGCACTGCATGGTGTAGGGCCGCCCGTTCACCTCGACGATAACGTGAGCCACGGCCTAGCCCCCGCTGTTCGAATGCAGCACGGCGCGGATGCGCGACATGGCGGCATCGATCTTTCCCGCCGCCTGCTTCGACGTATCGACAAGTTCGTTGGCCTTGCTGCGCACGAGATCAAGTTCACTGGCCAGTTTGCTGCGATCCCGGCGCAAGGACTCCGTCTCATGCGCCAGGGTCTCGGCGCGCTTGCCGGTTTCCAGCAGGCGTTCGAGCGCCCCATCGAACTGGCGCACTGCCTGATCGAACCGGTCGAAAACCTCATCCAGTTTGTGAGTGCTCGTCATTCTGCCCCTGACAAGTCACGAGAATCCCGCAACATAGGTGCGCGCAACATAGGCTGACCGGGCCTCCTGTGCAACGCCTGCCGAAGGCCTCGTTTGACCGTCCACAATTGACTCTGAGGGGTCAGGTGATAATGAGGCGCCGATTCAGCCCGTCACATCAGGAACCACTTGCCATGAACATGTTAGCGCCCGGCCAAACCCGCTCCATGGCCAACGCCATCCGGGCCCTCAGCATGGATGCGGTCCAGAAAGCCAATTCCGGCCACCCCGGCCTCCCCATGGGTGCCGCCGATGTCGCCACCGTGCTGTTCACCCAGTTCCTGAAATTCGACGCCGCAAACCCCCGCTGGCCGGATCGCGACCGCTTCATCCTGTCCGCTGGCCACGGCTCCATGTTGTTGTATTCGTTGAACTACCTGCTCGGCTACAAGGACATGACGCTGGACCAGATCAAGAACTTCCGGCAATGGGGTTCGAAAACCGCAGGCCACCCGGAATATGGCCATGCCGATGGCATCGAGACCACCACCGGCCCCCTGGGCCAGGGCCTTGCCAATGCCGTGGGATTTCGCCATCGCCGAGCGCCACCTCAATGCCCGCTTTGGCGATGATCTGGTAAATCACAAAACCTACGTGCTGGCCGGCGACGGCTGCCTGATGGAAGGCATCTCCCAGGAAGCCATTGCCCTGGCGGGCCACCTCAAGTTGAAAAACCTCATCGTCCTGTGGGACGACAACGGCATCACCATCGATGGCATCGTCGGCATGTCCGATTCGACCGATCAACTCGCCCGATTCGCCGCCTCCGGCTGGGCCGTCAGCCGCGTCGATGGCCACAACCCCGATGAAATCGCCGCCGCCCTGCAAGCGAGCCCAATCGTCGGATCGCCCGGTGATGATCGCCTGCAAAACCATCATCGGCTACGGCGCGCCGAAAAAGCAGGGCACCAACAGTGTCCACGGCTCGCCCCTCGGCGCCGAAGAAATCGCCGCCGCCAGAAAGCAATTGGGTTGGGATTACCCGCCCTTTGAAGTGCCGAAGGATCTGATGGACGCCTGGCGCGCCGCCGGCAGCCGCGGCAGCCGCCGCCCGCGCCGAATGGGATAAGCGCCTTGCCGCTTCCGCTCACAAGGCCGAGTTCACCCGCGCCATGGAAGGCAAATTGCCCAAGGGATTCGGCGATGCGATCTGCCAACTACAAGAAGGAACTCGCCAAGAACCCGCCCCATATCGCCACCCGCAATTCCTCGCAGAACGCCCTCGATGTGATCAACGCCGTGGTGCCGGAAACCATCGGCGGCTCGGCCGATCTGACCGGCTCCAACAATACCAAGTCCAAGGACCTGAAGCCCTTGAACGCCGCCAACTACGGCGGGCGTTATGTCTACTACGGCATTCGCGAACACGGCATGGCCGCCGCCATGAACGGCCTGGCGCTGCACGGCGGTGTCATCCCCTATGGCGGCACCTTCCTGGTGTTCACCGACTATTGCCGCCCGGCCATCCGCCTCTCGGCCATGATGGGCAAGCGCGTCATCTATGTGATGACCCATGACTCGATCGGCCTCGGCGAAGATGGCCCGACCCACCAGCCCGTCGAACATCTCGCCGCCCTGCGCGTCATCCCCAATCTCAAGGTGTTCCGCCCCTGCGATGCGGTGGAAGCGGTGGAATGCTGGCAACTTGCGCTGGAGAATTCCAAAGGCCCGAGCATCCTCGCCCTCACCCGTCAGAAACTGAAGCCCGCCCGCCTGGCATTCTCTGCGAAGAACCTCTGCGCCCTCGGTGCCTACGAAGTGGCCCCCTCGGCGAAGAAGTCGAAGGCGGTGATCTTCGCCATCGGCTCCGAAGTCGAAATCGCCATCGCCGCCAAGGAAACCCTCGACAAGGCCGGAACCCCCACCCGCGTCGTCTCGGTGCCGTCCATGGAACTCTTCGAAGCCCAGGGCAAAGCCTACAAGGACAAGCTCATGGGCACCGAGAAAATCCGCATCGCCATCGAAGCCGGCGTGCGCACCGGCTGGGACCGCTTCATCGGCCCCGCCGGCACCTTCATCGGCATGAAGGGCTTCGGCGCCTCCGCCCCCGCCGAAGTCCTCTACGAAAAATTCGGCATCACCGCCAAGGCGGCGGTGAAGGCGGCGAAGGCATAACCCATGCCGGCCAACACCTTCACCCTCATCCTGAGGTGCTCGCGGCATGCGAGCCTCGAAGGATGCGCCACAAGTCCTGCAACCAACCCTTCGAGGCCCGGCTGCGCCGGGCACCTCAGGGTGAGGAGAATGAGATAACATGCCAGCCTTCCGTACACTGAACGACGTCAACGTCTCCGGCAAGCGCGTGTTGATCCGCGTCGATCTCAACGTGCCCGTTGCCAATGGCGTGGTCACCGACACCACCCGCATCGAGCGCGTGGCGCCGACCATCCGCGAACTGCTTGACAACAATGCCGCCGTCATCGTTCTCGCCCACTTCGAACGGCCCAAGGGCAAGGTCGTGCCGGAATTGTCGCTGAAGCCCGTGGCCCCGGCGCTGGAAAAAATCCTCGGCCGCCCCGTGGCATTCCACTTCACCGACTGGCTGTCAAAGCCCGAAGTGAAAGTCAAACCTGGCCACTGCGTGCTGATGGAAAACACCCGCTTCCATCCCGGAGGAAGAAAAGAACGGCGAAGGCTTCTCGAAACTTCTCGCCAGCCTCGGCGACATCTTCGTGAATGACGCCTTCTCCGCCGCCCACCGCGCCCATTGCTCCACCGAAGGCATCGCCCATCACATTCCAGCCTACGCCGGCCGCGCCATGGAAGCGGAACTGAAGGCCCTGCAGGCAGCCCTCGAAAACCCGAAGCGCCCGCTGGTCGCCGTGGTCGGCGGCGCCAAGGTGTCGACCAAGCTCGAACTCCTCGGCAATCTCTCCGCCATCGCCAACACCATCGTCATCGGCGGCGGCATGGCCAACACCTTTCTCGCCGCCCAGGGCCACCCGGTCGGCAAGTCCCTGTGCGAGCATGATCTGGCGGAAACCGCCCGCGCCATTCTCGCCACCGCCAAGTCGAAGAACTGCACCATCCTGCTGCCCACCGATGTCGTGGTCGCCGGGGAGTTCAAGGCCAATGCCCCGAGCCGCGTTGTGTCGATCAGCGATGTGAAGCCCGACGACATGATCCTCGACGTCGGGCCAACTTCGGTAGCCGCAGTGAAGGCCGCATTTGACGCTGCCAAGACTGTTGTGTGGAATGGCCCGCTTGGTGCCTTTGAGCTGACGCCCTTCGACACCGCCACGGTTGCTGCCGCCAAACACGCCGCAAGCCTCACCACCGTCCGGCAAGCTCGCCACCATCGCTGGCGGCGGCGACACCGTATCCGCCTTGAACCACGCCGGCGTCGCCGATGACTTCACCTATATCTCGACCGCCGGCGGCGCCTTCCTCGAATGGCTCGAAGGCAAGCCCCTGCCTGGTGTCAAGGCACTCGAGGTCTGAAATGCTCGACAGGCTCAATGCCGTCGCCACGCGCCTGGTAGCGCCTGGCAAAGGCATCCTCGCCGCCGATGAGGCAACCGCCGCCATCACCAAGCGCTTCGAATCGATCGGGCTCGCCTCGACCGAAGACAGCCGCCGCGATTATCGCGAGATGTTGTTCGGCGCTACCGATGCCATGTCGTCCTGCATCTCCGGCGTCATCCTGTTCGACGAGACGATCCGCCAGAAGTCCGCAAGCGGCCAACCGCTGGTGGACATGATCAAGTCCACCGGCGCCATTCCCGGCATCAAGCTCGACATCGGCCAAAAGCCCTTGCCCTTCTGCCCCGGAGAAGTCATCACCGAAGGATTGGATGGCCTCGCCGAGCGCGTGGCGGAATATGCGGGGCTCGGCGCCGAGTTCGGCAAGTGGCGCGCCGTGATCTCCATCGGCACTCATCTTCCAAGCGACAACGCCGTCACCGCCAACACCCACGCCCTCGCCCGCTATGCGGCGATCTGCCAGCAGGGCGGCCTCGTGCCGATCGTCGAGCCCGACATCCTGATGGACGGTGATCACGACATCGACAAATGCGCTGAAGTGACCGAGTGGGTGCTGAAGGAGCAGTTCCACCAGCTTCACCTTGCCCGCGTCGCACTCGAAGGCATCATCCTCAAGCCCAACATGGTGCTGAGCGGCAAGAACTTGCGCAACGCAGGCCTCGCCCGAGGAAGTGGCCGAAAAAACCGTGAGGGTCCTGAAGCGCTGCGTACCCTCAGCGGTTCCCGGCATCGCCTTCCTGTCCGGCGGCCAGTCGAGCGTCGATGCCACCCGTCATCTGCAGCTGATGAATGCCATCGGCAATCTCCCCTGGCGGCTCACCTTTTCCTTTAGCCGGGCACTTCATTCCGATGCTTTGAAAGTCTGGGGCGGCAAAGCCGAAAACCTCGCCGCGGCCCGCCAGGCCTTCGCCCACCGCGCCCGGATGAACGCCCTTGCCGCTTCCGGCAAATGGTCCGAGGCCAAAGAGAAAGCGGCGTAGTTTCAACCCTGCCCCTCGCGGCAGACGGCCAAAATCAAGTTGCGGTTCTGTGAATGGTTCATCACACTGCCCCCATGGACGTCATTGTCATCGGTGCGGGCCTTGCGGGTGTCATATCAGCGCGAAACCTCAAGCGTGCCGGCCTGTCCGTCACACTTCTCGAAGCCCGCGACCGCGCCGGCGGCCGGGGCTTCACCCGCGCCTTCACCGGCAGCGCCGACCTTCTCGATTTCGGCGGTTCCTGGATCACCCCCTGGCAGCATCGCATCCGCGAACTCTGCGGGGAATACGGCATAGGCCTCCGGCCGCGCCACCCGGTTGTCACCCGCCGCTGGTTCCACGGCGGCACGCTTCATCACGCGGCACCGCAAAGCCTTGCCGAAGATCCGACCTTGCAAAGGCTGAAAGCCGATGCCGCCCGCTATGCTTCGCGCCAAGCCGGCGATCTCGCACACCTCTCCTTCGCGCAGTATCTCGATGTGATCGCCGCCCCGCCCGCCATCCGCGAGTTGCTCTCCGCCTGGTGGACGGTGTCCGGCAATGGCGACAAGACACTTGTTCCCGCCACCGAGTTTCTGAGCAGCCTCAGCCACGGCGACGGCACGCCGGATGGCATCTGCATTCCATGGGTCAGCACGTTGGAGGGCGGCGTGCAATCGCTCTGTGAACGGATCATCGCGGCGGAAGCCTTGCCGATCCGCCTCAAGGCCGTCGTCCACACCATTTCCCACGGCGCCGCAGGTGTGCAAGTGCTGCTGACATCAGGTGAAGAGTTCGAGGCCCGCGCCGTCATCGCCGCCACCGGGCTCAATCCCCTGGGTCACATCGTCTTTGATCCGCCGCTCGAAGGCCCCCGCGCCGAAGGCCGCCAGCTCGGCCACAATGGCCGCGCCGTGAAAGTGTGGGCCAAGCTCGAAGGCGTGCCGGTGGGCGTTCTGGCCACCGGCGGCGGCACCGGCATCGAATGGATGTTCACCGAGCGCCATGCCAGCGACGGCGCGACACTCGCCGTGGGTTTCGGCGTCGCCGGCCCCGAGTGGCAGCCCAGCCTGCCGCGCGACATTGAACACGCCGTTACCCGACTTCTTTCCCGAAGCCCGCTTCCGCGCTGGCGACTGGCATGACTGGAACGCCGATCCCCATTCCCGCGGCGCCTGGGTTGCGGGAATACTGGGCCACGCCGCCGCTCACGCACCGCACAATTGGACGATGACCGGCCGCCTCGCCTTCGCCAGTTCCGACATCGCCTCGTTCGGACGCCGGCTGGTTCGACGCCGCGGTGATTTCCGGCGAGGAAACTGCCGCCGCCGTCGCCATGGACTTGGCCAAGCGAAACTGATTCAACAGGCGCCGGAGTTCGATTCGCATGACCACGCCCCGCCTGTTCCTCGTTGCCCCAGATCAACCGACCGCCCATGTCGCGGCCTGCATCAAAGCGGCTTGCGAGGCGGGTGACATCGCCAGCCTGTTGTTGCCGCCATCGCTTGCCAGGGAAGTGACACCGATGGCCCAGGCCTTGGGGCTTGCCGTAATGACCACCGGCGAACCACGCGATGCCATGCACAGCCACTGCGATGGCCTGCATGCCGATGCCGAGCATGATGACCTCCCCGCCCTCCGCGCGGCGATGGGCAAGACCAACATCCTCGGCGTCTTCGCCGGCGGCTCCCGCCATCTCGCCATGGAGGCCGCCGAAGCCGGCGCCGACTATGTGGCGCTGAATCAGAACAGTGCTTCGATCGGCGGCGAGCCCATCGTCAAATGGTGCGCCGAGTTTCTGCAAATCCCCTGCGTGGCTTTCGCGCCCGTGGCGCCCGAAGCCCTCGACACATTGCTGCCGCAGAAGCCTGACTTTATCCGCCCTGCCGATGCCATGTGGGAAAACCCTGAAGCCGCCCGCCGCATCGTCGCGCAACTGATGCAAACGCTGAACGCATGAGAACCACCCTCGCCCTTCTTGCTTTTCTCGGCCTAGCCTATCCGGCGCTCGCCGCCGCGAATTTCGATGAGGCAGCCGCCCTCTTTGACGACAAGGACTACGCCACCGCCCGTTCCATCGCCGAACCCCTGGCCGATGCTGGCGACGCCCGCGCCATGGCCATGCTCGGCGCCATTTACGAGAAAGGCCTCGGCACTGCGATCAATCTTGAAACCGCCATCGCCTGGTACACCAAGGCCGCCGAAAAGGATCACGCCGCATCGCAATTCGCGCTCGGCATGCTCTATCTCGATGGCTCCCTCGGCGCCATCAACTACGAAAAGGGTGCAGGCTGGGTCGCCAGGGCGGCGGAAGCCGGAAGTCCCGAAGCCCAGTTCAACATGGGCCTCTTGAACTCCGGCGCTTTCCGAAACCAGCCCGACTGGCCGCAAGCCTTCCGCTGGTATTCCATGTCGGCCGAACGTGGGCTTGCCGACGCCCAATACAATCTCGGCGTTCTCTATCTTGAAGGCCGCGGCATCGACAAAAGTCACATCGAAGCCGCCAAGTGGTTCGCCAAGGCGGCAAGCCAGGGCAATGCCAATGCCGCTCTCGACTACGGCGTGCTGGTGTTTCGCGGCGAAGGCGTCAAGAAAGACGAGAAGATCGGTGCCCAGTGGATGCTGGTCGCCGCCCGGCGCGGCAATGTGGTGGCGCAAAACCGCGTGGCAAGACTGTACGCGTTTGGCAAGGGCGTCGAAGCCGATCCGGTCGAAGCGATGAAATGGAACATCCTCGCAGCGCCAGGGCGGCAGGCCCGATGCCGAGCTTGATGCGTTGCTCTCGAAACTCACGCCCGAACAAAAGACTGAAGCGGAAAAACGCGCCGCGTCCTTCAAGCCCGAGAGCTGATCAGGTCCCACCTGTTGCCATAAAGGTCTTCGAACACCGCCACGGTGCCATAGGACTCATGGCGCGGCTCCTCACGGAATGTGACACCCGCCGCAACCATCGCCGCATGGTCGCGAGTGAAATCGTCGGTTTCCAGGAAGAACGCCACGCGCCCGCCGGCTGCATGGCCAATGGCCGCTTGCTGCGCCGGCCCATCGGCGCGGGCCAGCAGCAGGCGCGTTCCACCCTGCCCCGCCACCACCACCCAGCGCTTGCCGTCGCCAAGTGGTGTGTCTTCAACCAGCGAGAAACCAAGGCAACGCGAGAACCAGCCAATCGCCTCATCATAGTCGCGCACCAAGAATGTGATAGCCGCAAGCGACTTCACTTTCGCGCCTTGTCGGGAATGCAGTCGTGCGGCCCAAGCGGCCGGCCTTCAGCTTCCTTCCAATGCCGCGTGCCGATCTCCGCGTTGCGCTTGGGGTGCAGCGGATAGTGAATGCGGCTGCGCTGCCGGCTGGCCTCTCCCACCACCAAAACCCGCACGTCGCTCCCAGTGTTGTTCATGAACGTATGAGCAATGCCCGTTCCCGCCGGAAACGAAACGCCGTCGCCAGGCTTCAGCCGCCGCACCTGCCCGTCAAGCCACAGATCGGGCTCGCCCTCCAGCACGAACACGAACTCCTCCTCGTCGGCCTCCGCGTGCGGCCAGCACAGCCGCCGCCCCGGCAGCAAGCGCTCATGGTGAACCCCGATCCGCATCATCTTGAAGGCTTCCGAATAGGACGCCGAAATCGCCAGCATCTCGTCCGAGCCATTGTAGTGGTTATCATCGCCACCCTCGATGGCGCTCCAATGCGCAACGCACGAAAACAGGTCCTGTTCGCTCATGGCTCAACCCTCCGCCAGTGGCACATAGTCAATCTCCATGAACGCCTCGACCTCGGGAATCCACCGGTCGCGCACAAAGGCCACGTGATCGGGATGATCATTGTAGACGCGCGTAAGCCGCCTGGTCCTTGAACTCCATCGAGAACCCGAACGCATAGTCATTCTTGCGGCTAATCTGCCGCAACTGCTCGAAGCGTTCAACGCCAGGAATATCAGCAAGAATTTCTGCAGCCTGCAGAAACGCTAACTCGGCAGCGGAGCCCGGGGCATGCTTCAATCGAAAAACCACCGTGTGGCGGATCAAATTCTACCTCCAAGTTGCCGATACGAGCGTAATGATTTCTGGCTAACAGGCTTACTCGATATCTCAGCCAAATCGGTTTCTCTCAGACTAGTTCAGCAGCTTTGAAAAGCTGCAGCATTCTCCCCACTTCTGTGGCCGCAGGTGTTGTAGCGATCGGCTTGGCGCAGACTAGCAAATCGCTGCACCATATTCCTTGAGATCAGATCTGATTCGAATTGCAGATTGCCACCTATCCGCCTTCTGAATTCCTTGTGGTCTTGCCAGTGAGTTCGACTGCTTCACCACACCACATCCGTGTAGCAGGCTACTACGTCAGATCGAACCTCAACCGGTTCGGCCATGTTGCAGCGACTCGATAGCCAGCCGCAGTTGATGTCGCTATTCCATTCTGTCCCACTTATCTCACTCGAAGTCCAGTTCCTTGATCCCTTCCACGCTCTCGTCCTAGCGGATACTCTGCTTCTCGCTCGGGCTTGCTTAACCGCGAATCCGATTGCCACCGAAGCAAGGACAAGCAGCTCCCCGCCGAGTGCGTTGAGCACGATATGTTTCGAGCTCAGTGGAGCAGGTTCAACGGGAGCATCAATAACTCTTACACGCAGGCCTACTAACTCCAAGTTCGCCTTCGTCATCCGTGACAAACTCGGTACTGTCAACCTCATGCGTGTCACCTTCATCTATTGTCGCTTATCCAACGCATGTCTTTGCGAATATATCCAACTTTAGTCCCTCCTTGATAATCGCGACGGTCAGAGCTAAATTGGTCATGTTGGGCTCGAGCATGAGTACCCCTTATGAAATCGCCAATGTTACTCTTCCGTACATACTTGTCTCGGCCTTCGTATCGAACTCCGACGTCTTCCTTAGTTGCCACTTTCCTATACCCCCTTCGCCAAATCCCTCAGCTTGAACTTCTGGATCTTCCCCGTGCTCGTCTTCGGCAGTTCCGTGAACACTACGTGCCGTGGCACCTTGTACCGCGCCATGCCGGCCCGGCACCATTCAAGAATGTCTTCCGCAGTAGCGCTCTTGCCCGGTTTCAGTTCAACGAACGCGCAAGGCGTTTCGCCCCACTTCTCGTCGGGCTTGGCGACCACTGCCGCGGCCTGCACTGCCGGATGTTTGTAGAGCACGTCTTCCACCTCGATCGACGAGATGTTTTCGCCGCCCGAGATGATGATGTCCTTGGAACGGTCCTTGATCTGGATGTATCCGTCGGCATGCAGCACGCCGAGGTCGCCGGAGTGAAACCATCCGCCCTTGAAGGCGTCGGCACTGGCCTTCGGATTCTTGAGATAACCCTTCATCACGATATTGCCGCGGAACATGACTTCGCCCATCGTCTCGCCATCGGCGGGAACCCGCGTCATGGTGTCGGGGTCCATGATCGTCAGATCTTCCAGCGCGTGATAGCGCACCCCCTGCCTGGCCTTCTTGGCGGCCCGCGCCGGCCCTTCGAGCAAATCCCAATCGCTCTTCCAGTCATTGACCACGGCGGGTCCATAGGTCTCCGTCAAGCCGTAGAGATGCGTGACATTGAACCCCTGCTCCGCCATCGCCGCCAGCACCGCTTCCGGTGGCGGCGCGGCGGCGGTGAAGAACTCGACCTTTTGCGTCATCGCTTTCTTTTCTTCCGCGGGCGCGTTGAGGATCGTCGACATGACGATCGGCGCCCCGCACAAATGCGTGACCTTGTGTTCGGCCAGCGCCTCCCAGATCAGCTTCGAGCGCACCCAGCGCAGCGTCACATGGGTGCCGCCCACCACCGACAATGACCACGGGAAACACCAGCCATTGCAATGGAACATCGGCAGCGTCCACAGATAGACCGGATGCTTAGGCATCGACGCGGTCAGCACATTGCCCTGCGCCAGCAGATAGGCGCCGCGATGATGGTAGACCACGCCCTTCGGATTGCCGGTGGTGCCCGACGTATAGTTGAGCGAGATCGCCTCCCACTCATCATCGGGCCAGTGCCATTGGTAGTCCTCGTGCCCGCTCGCCACAAACTGCTCATAGTCGATCGATCCCAGCCGTTCGCCCTCCACCGCAAACTCCGGATCCACGTAATCGATGACGATGGGCCGCGGCCCCTTCATCAACGGCAGCGCGTCCTTGGCAAGCTTCGAGAATTCCGTGTCGACGATCAGCATCTTCGCCTCGGCATGATCGAGCGAGAAGGCAATCGTCGCGGCATCAAGACGGGTGTTGAGCGTGTTGAGAACGCCACCCGTCATCGGCACGCCATAGTGGCATTCGAGCATGGCCGGCGTATTAGCGAGGAGAACCGAAACCGTATCGCCCTTGCCGATCCCCGCCCGCCCCAAGGACGAGCCAAGCTGCTTGCAGCGCCGGTAGAATTCCGCATAGTTAACCCGCGCCTTGCCGTGAATGATCGCCGGATGATCGGGGTAAACCGCCGCCGAACGCTGCAGAAAACTCAGCGGCGTGAGTGGCTGGTAGTTGGCCTGGTTCTTGTCGAGATCGGTCGTGTAGATGGACATGCGCGCACCCTCGAAATTCGGATGCCTCATAAACTACCCGCGTCTCAATTCAAAGTGAGGCAAGACCTTCGTTGTAGCGCCGTGTCGCGGCAAGATTGCTGAACCACCGCGCCACTGGCCCGGCCGCCCACCAGCCCACTACGGCAATCGCAACGCCAGCATAGCCATCAATGGCATAGTGCCAGCCGAGGTGCACCGAACCGAGAAGGATGACCACCGCGTAGCCGATGAAGAACCAGCCCGCCTTGCGCGAAACGCCCCAGAAGGCCAGCGCAAACAGCACCGCACTGGCATTGTGCATCGAGGGAAAGGCCGAAATGCCCAGCGCCGCGGTCTTGCCCGTGTAGCCATCCCACAACAGTTTCTGGGTATCGAGCGCCCAGATCGGCAGGCGCGAATCGACATCGTGCAGATAGGTCATCTGTGCCGCGAACGGATCGGGCGAAAGGCCAAGCGCGCCGTAATAAACCGGCCCCGCCGATGAGAAGAAAACCGCCAGCAATCCGCCGCCGATCCACCACGACAGCATATAGGCCAGGAAGAACCGGGTGCGCAGTTCATTGGCGTCCTTCTGGAACCCGAACCAGAACCACGCTCCGAACAGCGCCACGAACCAGAAGTTATAGGCCATGTTGACGGCAAACGTTACCGCATCGAAACCCATGAAGCCCTGCAGCACCTGCCAGGGATCGGCGCCGAAATGCAGAAGCCGGTCCCACGCCATGAACGTCACATCCCATGAGAACGGGATCAGCGCCGGAATGGCCGGTTTCAATTCCACCATCGCCTTGTTGAAGAAGATCATCGCCGCGAACACCGGCAGCGCGTTGATCAGCAGCCGGGGTTTGATGACCAGTTCAGCCGTTTCCGATGCCAGCGTGCGGATCGCCGACTGCGGCTTGATGACGAACATGTATTGCCCCAGCCGCAGCACCAGCATGGCGATGATCCCGACCGGCACCGTGAACGACAACAGCGCCATCAGCAAGCCGTAGACCGGTGCCTGTTGATAGCTGTCGAGCCGCGACAGCATCAGCCAGTTGCTGAACAGATAAACCACCGGAAGAACGAAGAATATCCACTGGGCGCGAAAGCTCTCCAGCAGCAGCAGGAAGCTGCGCCAGGGCCGCGATCGATGACCGACTGCGACGTCGCTCATGGCTCAGGCCGATCCGCCGCCAAGGGCCACGTCAAGCTCGCGCTGCGCCCGGGTTCCGTGCCACCACCGCGCCACCGGCCCCATCATCAACCACAACAGCAGGACCAGCGCCCAGGCGGCATAACTATCGACCGCATAGTGCCACGCCAGATGCACCGAGCCGATGAAGATCAGCGCCGCGTGCCCCGCCAGCAGCCAGCCCATGGTGCGATTCACCTTGAAGCCCGCCAGCGCGAACAGCAGTGCGGTTCCGTTGTGCATGGAAGGAAAAGCCGAAATGCCTTCGATGCTCCCGCCCTCCCGGTAGCCCGCCCACAGGATGTCCTGCACGCTCACTGCCCAGATCGGCAGGGTTTCGTTGGCGGCCCGGAGATACTGCATCTGCGCCGCGAACGGATCGGGAGAAAGTCCCAGAAGCCCGTAGAAACACGGGCCCACCGACGAAAACCAGATGGCCATCGCCCCGCCGCCAATGATCCAGGCGACGAAAAACGTTAGAAAGAACCGCGTACGCGTCTGGCTTGTCGCATCGGCAAATGCGAAATACACCCACACCACCCACATCACCGCGAACCACGCATTGTAGTTGAGGTTGATGAGGAAGGTGATCGGCGCGTAACCCAGCACCGGTTGCATGAGTTCCCATGGCTGATAGCCGAAATGCAGTGCCGCCTCCCACTTCACCATCGCCTCGTCCCAGGCGAATGGATTGAGAATGGGAATATTGGCCTTGAGCTGCACGAATACATACATGAACATGACCATCACGGCGACCATCGGCAGGCCATGCGCCATGCGTGCGTGGCTGCTGAGATAGGCCTTCATGTCGCGAGCCAAAGCCGGAATGGGGCGCTCCGGTTTCACCACCGTGGCGATATGATAGAAGCGCGTGAACATCAGGCCGATGAACATGATCGGCAGCGAAAACGCCGTGAACCCCAGCGCCATCACCAGGAAGTTGGAAGCCTCCATGTCCGGCCGCGCCCGCAGCAGCAGCAGGAATCCGGCATAGTAGAGGGCGATCAGCACCAGAAACAGCCCGTGCGCGTTGATGCTCTTGCGCAGGAGGGCGCCGAAACCAGGCCGGGAAGCATCCCCCGCTCGCAGTCCCGCCACCGTGGCCGAGGTATCCATCCCGTTCGTCCCGTTTGTTGCAACCGCGGAACTATGACCGAACGCCCTTAATGGCTGATAAACCGGAAACCTTCATTTGCGTCATTCCGCCGCCGGTAACGGCCACTTTCGATGCGGTGATGGCCTCCGACCCGCTCCCAGTGATCCGGGATCGACAGGACCAGAGCTGCGTCACGGCCGGCAGGTCGTGTTACGCCTCGCGATTTGCGCGATAACTCCTGTCGGTTGCGCGCTAGAGAATCGTCTTGCAATCCACGAGAGGGCGCGCTTCAGACTGGAACCACAGGCAAGATCGTACTTGCCTGCCCGCTGGATTCAGGGCGGTCGTCAGGTGCCGACCGCCACCAAGCGGCTGGTGATGCAATTTCGCGATTCAAGCGGCACTGGCAGCTCCGCTTCGTCAAGGCCAAGTTCTACGCTGCCAACTCAGCGACGGGCGCCGTTTTCGCCAGCTCACTCTTCAACTCCAACGACTTCGCAGAAACGACCTACGATGCCCAATTAGTCCGGTCAACTTTCCAACTCTCAACTCGGACAATTTCAGCTACAGCATTCAAATTGAACTGAGCAGATCCAACGCTAGCAAGGTGGTGGAGTTCCACAGCTTCACTGTTGTCGGTTTCTAACAACCTCGATTGACGCGAAGCGGAGCCTGTTATAGGTTGAAATCAAGAGCGGCATTCAACACTTGAAGGAGTGTAGCATGCAACGCGTATTCACCGCCGCAATTTCAATTGGCGCCCTCGCTCTTGCCGTTCCGGCCCATGCCGTTACACCGCAAGTTGCCGCGGCCTCATGCATTCCGGTCAGCGGACCCTACAAGGTCTCGGCGAACAAGGTTTCCTTCAAGCCCGGCAAGACAGGCACCATCGTGCTCCATTGCCAAATGAGCCAGGCTGAACTTGGTGATGCCGACATCGCCGGCCTCGTCGATGGTCGTGACCTATCGCGACTCCGGTGGCGCTGCGACCACCGGGCAGGTGAAAATCCTGCTGATTGGCACGACCAAGGGCCTCGGCAACAAGACCACCGTGTTGCAATTCAATTCCAATGCTGCGCCCCCCGCCAGTGGCGTAACAGCAGCCGTTGGTGCGTCTGGTTCCCGTCATAACAACCGACTTCTTACTATCTCATTCGCGTCGAACTGAAGCGCGCCAGTACCGGCCAAACCGTTGAACTCTACGGCTTCAGCTACGAGGCCACGTAGCTCACTGGTCGATACCCTTCATCGCCCTGCGCACGGCAGCTTCGGTTTTGCCGTCGGCATCCTGCTCCACATTCCAACCCACCGTGGTCGATACCGCCACGACCCGTCCCGTGGCCATGATGGCGGAAAGCTTATCCGCCATTTCGCTAGCCGTCGGTCCGCCCACCGCAGGATAAAGGAAAGCCGGTGCTTCCCTGGCATCGATGATGTCGCTGTCGAAATGCAGGTAGAGCGGGCCAGCGGGCAGGTCCTTCGACTCCAGCGACAGGACATCCGGAATGAAGTGGATGCCAGATCCTTCCACCAGCTGCCGTTCCCCGGGATCGAGGTCGCGGCCATCGCTCAGCACCACGCGGTCATCGGCAATCGGCTGAAGCCCCACCGCCTGCATCATCCGCTGGTCGCCGCGCCCCGTGAGCATCGCCAGCGGCATGCCACCGAGAAATCCCGATGGCGTTGTCTCCCAGGTATTGAAATCGCCATGGCAATCGAGCCAGACAAGAGCGGGCTTGAGACCGGCGCGCTCGATCCCCGCCATCATGGGAATAACCTGGCAACAATCGCCAAGCACGGCGAAGGGCCGCTCTCCGCCATTCAAGGTTTTGGTTACCGTTTCCGCCAGTTCCCGATGAATGGGCGCCACGCTGTCGATCTGCTCGCCTGCTGCCGGTAAAGCGGCAATCACCACGTCCCCCGGCTCCCGCATGCGCCCGACGGCACCCGATGGCAGATCGAGAAACATGGGCGAAGCAATCGAACGTCTTTCATGGGTAACCTCCTCAATCAACAACCCGGCGGTACAAGTGCCATGTCGTATGCCCCAGAACCGGCAGCACCACAACGAGCCCGAGGAACACCGACAACAGCGACAGCCCCAGCAAAACGCCGATGATGGCGCACCACAACAGCATCGGTTTCGGGTTGGCGATCACCGATTTGACCGAGGTGATCATCGCCGTCACGAAATCCACCTGCCGGTCGAACACGATGGGAAGCGAAACCACCATGATGGAGAACACCAGAAAAGCGATCACCGCCCCAACCGTATTGCCCACCGCGAAAAACACAAAACCCGTGGGCGTCGTCAGGATCGCCTCGATCAGCCCCGGCATGCGCAGTGGCTTCAATCCGAAAAACATCACATAGAGGGCCGCCGCGATATCAAGCCAGATAATGTAACTGAACGTCGTCACCACCGCCATGATGCCGATGGCCTTGCCGCCGCGCCCGAACACGCAGCCCAGCACGGCGCCCCAGCTCAGCGCTTCGTGCCGTTCCAGCCGCCGCGAAACTTCATAGAGTCCGGCTGCCGCGAACGGCGCCACCAGCGCGAAGCCGGTCATCAGCGGATAGCCATAGGCCCCGGCATCATAGCGGAACAGCAAGAGCAGGATGAACCACCCGAAAGCCGCATAGCACAGGCCGAAGAACAGGCCGTAGAGCGGCGCCTTCTGGAAATCGCGCAATCCCTCACGCAGCGACTTGGCGACATCGTTGTAGGTAATGGTGTTGATCGCAATCGGCCGCTTCACGCCGGCCACCGCGTCTTGGGTCATGGCAATATCCCCGCAAAACTCAATGTTCTGCTGAACCGCCGTTCCCCAACCTCGGATCAGTCATGCAAGAATGCAGCATGGCAAGGGTCCATGCAATCGGCTATTGAGCGCCCCCACACGGGGAATTCGATGACCACAGACAATGCCGCACACGCCCGCTGGGCCGTGATCACGATCTTCATTGCCCATGGCATGCTGATTGGCGCCTGGGTGCCGCATATTGCCCTCGCCAAGGAACGGCTGGACGTTGGCCTGGCAACCTTTGGCCTGGCACTTCTGGCTTTCGCCGCAGGTGCGGTTGTCGCCATGCCGCTGGCCGGCCCGCTGATCAGCAAGTTCGGCAGCGCCCGGATCACGCTGGTGACCGGCATTCTGCTTTGCATCACATTTCTTGGCCCACTCTCCGCGCCAACGCTTGCCACCTTCGTTCTGGCCGGGCTGGCCATGGGCGCCGCCATCGGCAGCATGGACGTGGCCATGAATGCCCACGGCATCGCCGTCGAGAAGCGCCTGAAGCTTCCCACCATGTCGATTTTCCACGGCGGTTTCAGCCTCGGTGGCGCCCTCGGGGCCTTCGCAGGCGCCGGCCTGCTGCAGGCCTTTGGCCCCCTGGTCCAGGCGCTCATATCGAGCCTCACCAGCCTCGTACTGATGCTGGCCGCCAGCCGCTATCTGCTTCCCGGCGACGCCGACAAGGGCGCCCCGGGTTCGCACTTCGCCTGGCCAAACAGCGCCACCATTGGCCTCGGCCTGTTGTGCTTCCTCGCGCTCATGGTGGAAGGCTCGATTCTCGATTGGGCGGCCATCATGCTGCGCGAGAAATTCTTCATTGAAGCGAGCTTCGCCGCCCTCGCCTTCGGCTTCTACCAAGGCGGCATGACCGTGGCGCGTTTCTCCGGCGATTTTCTGCGTTTGAAATTCGGCGCCATCCGGCTGGTGCTGGCAAGTTCACTGCTCACCGCAGCCGGAACCGCCGCAGCCCTGCTCGCCCCTTCCCCCTGGCTCGCCATTCTCGCCTTTATCTTTGCTGGCCTCGGCATTGGCAACATTGCGCCTGTGCTGTTTGCCGGCGGCGGCCGGCTCGAACCCGATTCGCCGGGCCATGGCATCGCCGCCGTCACCACTCTGGGCTATTCCGGTTTCTTGGCCGGCCCGCCGCTCATCGGTTTCGCCGCCGGATTGACCAGTCTGCCGCTGGCCCTCGGCCTCACGGTGTTGCCGCGTTGATCATTGCGGCATTTGCCAGAACGGTTGACGCGGCAGACACGTTCTGAGTTAATGCGCGCATGTCCTTCAAGGGAAAACGCGTTCTCATCACCGGCGCCGGCCGCAGCCTCGGCGCGGCCCTGGCCGTTTGTCTCGCCGACCAGGGAGCAGACCTCATCCTCACCGGCCGCAACATCGAGAATCTCACGTCCCTCGCCGAATCGATCCGGCTGCGCACCGGCAAGCGCCCCGAAACCGTAACCCTCGATATGGCCGACGTCAGCGCCGTCACCCTTTACGCCAAGAAATTGCGCGACGAAGGAACGCCACTCGACATTCTCATCAACAACGCCGCCCAGTGGTTGCCCGGCAAACTCCACGACAATGATGCCTTGGCGATCAGCCAGACCATTACCGGCATCGTCACCGGCACGCTGCTGTTCACCCGCGGGCTCATTCCGCTGCTGGAAAAATCCGGCGCCGGAGACATTCTCAACATTGTCTCGATCTCCGGCATCCCCAACACCCAGCTGACCACCGCCTCCGTCGCCTACTATGCCGCCAAGCATGGCCAGGCCGGCATGAGCGAGGGCCTCCGCCAGGAACTGCTGGCAAGGCCCATCCGCGTCAACGCCCTGTTCCCCGGCTGGATCAAGGATATCTCGCCCCTCAATGAAGTGCAGTGGAACACCGCGCGCGATGCCGATAGCCGCACCACCAACCGCGACATCGTCGAAACCGCGCTGTTCATCCTGTCGCGGCCCCGTCATGTGCGTTTTGCTTCGATCGTGTTCGATCCCGATCAGGGCGTGTCTTCCCCCGAATAGGAGCCGCTAAGTGAGACTGCAGAACCGCATCGCCATTGTGACTGGCGCCGCCCGCGGCATTGGCCGCGCCATCGCCACGCGCTTTGTTGCCGAAGGCGCCACCGTGGTGATTTCCGATGTCCTCGACGAAGTGGGCCATACCACCGCAACCGAAATCGGCGCTACCTATGCCCATTGCGACGTATCGAAATCCGCCGATGTGCAAGCCCTCGTTCAGCACACCGCAAAAACCTTCGGCGCCATCGACATTCTCGTGAACAACGCCGGCATTTCAGTGATCGGCGACTTCCTCGACCTCTCCGAGGCCGACTACGACCGCGTTCTCGGCGTCAATCTCAAGGGCAGCTTCCTCATGCTGCAGGCCTCAGCACGAGAAATGGTAAAGCAGGCAAAGGCCGGCAGAAAGCCCGGCGCCATCATCAACATGTCGTCGGTAAACGACACCCTGGCCATCGCCACCATCGTGCCCTACTGCATCTCAAAGGGCGGCGTCGCTCAGCTCACCACATCGACTTCAATCTCGCTCGCCGCCCACGGCATCCGCGTCAACGCCATCGGCCCCGGCTCGATCCGTACCGACATGTTCGCCGCCGTCGTGGCAACCCCGGAAGACCGCAAGCGGGTGATGTCGCGAACGCCCCTGGGCCGTCCCGGCGAAGTCGAAGAGGTCGCTGCCATCGCCGCCTTCCTCGCCTCCGACGACGCCAGCTACATCACCGGCCAGACCATCTACGTCGATGGTGGCCGCATGCCGTTGAACTACACCGTGCCCGTCAGGGAATGATGCTTACTCGCCGTCCTGCGGCGCCACCACGCCCTTGAGTTTGGCGAACACCGAGTCAGCGTCATACTCGCGCTTTTCGTCTTTCATATCGGCGGCGGGCATGGCTGCTTCCGCGGCCTCCGCGGCGGCCGCCTGGGCCGCCGCATGAGCGGCGGTTCCGGCAACTTCGGAAGCAGGAATCAGCGTCCGCATCGGCGAGGCGTCGGAAACCTGGCCCTTGCCGGCCTTGCGCGCCGCCTTCTGCACGGCAAAATCGAGCTCAAGCTGCGAGCACAGGCCGAGCGACACCGGATCCACCGGCTTGATGTTCGTGGCGTTCCAGTGCGACCGGTCGCGGATCGCCGCGATTGTCGACTTGGTCGTACCCACCAGCTTCATGACGGCCGAGTTCGGGAAGTTCCGGATGGTAGCGCAACAGCCACTGAATGGCGTCGGGCCGGTCGCCGCGGCGTGAAACCGGCGTGTAGCGGGGCCCGCCCGTCGACTTCTGCACCTGAACATTGACCTTCGATTCGAGGATCTTCAGCCGGTAGTCGGCATCGGCCTCGCCCTTGGCGATTTCCTCGCGGGTCAATTGCCCGCCGGTCACTGGGTCAAGTCCCTTGATGCCCGCCGCCACATCGCCATCGGCAATGCCCTTCACTTCGAGCTCGTGCAGATTGCAATAGTCGGCAATCTGGCGGAACGAAAGGGCGGTGTTTTCGACCAGCCACACGGCGGTGGCCTTTGGCATAAGTGGCGCTCTCGACATGATCTTTTCGCTCCTTGGGAACCGGCTCAGGTTCCCTGTCCTGGTGGACAATGTGTTGGGGATGCCTTCATATAGAGCGCCGGAAGCCACGATGCAACGCGTTTTCGGGGTTGAATCGATTTCTCAGCCAGGCCCGCTAACCGATTCAAATCGCTGAGCTTCCTCCACTTCAGCAGCGCAGAACGATCTTGCCGATATGCTCGCTCGACTCCATCAGCCTATGCGCCGCCGCCGCCTCGGCCAGCGGAAACACCCGATAGATGATCGGCTTGCATTGGTCTGCCGCAAACAGCGGCCACACCTTCTCCTCCAGCGCCCTGGCGATCTCCGCCTTTTCCGAAACGCTCCGTGGACGGAGGGTCGAGCCGGTCAGATAACAGCCGCTTCATCATGATCGGCAGGAGGTCGATCTCCATCTTCGAACCCTGCTGGAAAGCAATCACCACGATACGTGCGTTCATCGCCGCCGCTTTGAAATTTCGCGCCACATAGTCGCCGCCCACCATGTCGAGAATGACATCGGCGGCAATGTCCTTGGCCTTCATCACTGCGACGAAATCCTCGGTCCGGTAGTTGATGGCAAGATCGGCCCCCAGCTTTGTGCAGGCCGCGCATTTCTCGTCGCTGCCCGCCGTCACAATCACCCGTGCCCCGAACGCCTTGGCCAGCATGATGGCCGTGGTGCCGATGCCGCTCGATCCGCCATGGATCAGAATGGTCTCGCCCTCCCGCAGCCCGCCGCGATCGAACACATTGGTCCACACCGTGAAAAAGGTTTCCGGTATGGCCGCCGCCTCCTCCATGGAAAACCCCGGCGGAACCGGCAGGGCATTGTCTTCATGCACAACAGCGTATTCCGCATAGCCACCGCCTGGAACCAGCGCGCAGACATGGTCGCCAGTTTCATAGCGCTGAACGCCCGGCCCGATCCCCGTCACCTCGCCGGCAATTTCAAGCCCGGGCGTAGAAGGCGCGCCCGGCGGCGGCGGATAGCCGCCTTTTCGCTGCAGAATGTCCGGCCGGTTCACCCCGGCGGCCCTCACCCGCACCAACAATTGCCCGGGCGCCGGAACCGGCACCGTCAGCCTTACTGCCGCAAGTGCCTCGGGCCCGCCCGGTGCGGTAATGGCAATCGCCGTCATGTCTCCCATGTCACAATCCCTCGCCTGTTGAGTCCCACTTTGCCATGGTCCAAACTGGCACGAAAGGAGACTGCCATGGACCTAGAAGACCAGCCCAAGAAGCCTCCGGCGGTAACCATAGGCGAAAACCTTGACCTGTTGTCGGTTGCCGAACTGGAACAGCGCGTTCACGATCTGGAGTCGGAAATCCTCCGGGTAAGGACCATGATAACCTCAAAACAGGCGAGCAAGACGGCTGCCGACGCGTTTTTCAGGTCGTGATCCCCCTTTTGTTCCTTGTTCCGCCGGAAATCCGGCTGGGCCATTAACCAATCGGTAATCAATTAACGTTAATTTGAATCCTGTAATCCAGTCTTCTGGATTGTCCGAGTGGCTCCTGTCCACTCTGTTTGACGCCTCCCTGTTAAGACTTAAGCCGCGCTTTTGCGCGGCTTTTTTTTCTGGCACCAGACTTGCTCTGTCATCCCAAGTACAGCGAACGCCGTGCACAACAGCGGAAACCATATTGACCGGAGGCGCGCCACGCCCCATGATCATCTAGGGTTTTCGCGTAAGTTTATTGTTTCGCGTAAGGGGTTGTTAAGCATGCCGTCGCCATCGAGCACCATCGATTTTCTCGCCAAGTTCACAGCCTCGGAACAATTCGAGAAAGTGTTCAAGGAAGGCATGGGCCTGGTTGAGGAAACCGCCAACTATCTCGATGGTCCCGGCCGCATGGATGCCCGCGCCCTCGATCGCCACGGCGCCATTGCCTATGCCACCGAAAGCATGCGGCTCACCACCCGCCTCATGCAGCTCGCCTCATGGCTGCTCCTGCAGCGCGCCATCGGCAGCGGCGAAATGAGTCACGATGAAGCCCGCCGCGAAAAACATCGCATCAGCCTGTCGGACATCGGCCGCGGCCATGAACTGGCCGGCGCCGAGCAATTGCCCGATGCCCTCAACACGCTGGTCGACCGCTCGCTGAATCTTCACATGAGAGTTCAGAAACTGGACGTCATGTTGAACGTCCAGGGCAAGGCCGAAACGCCGGCCGAAAGTCCTGTCAACGCCCAGCTCAATCGCCTCGCCTCGGCTTTCCGCACCGGCTGATTTGTCCAGCCTGCGGTAACAAAAAGCCCGGCGCAGCGGCCGGGCTCGTCGGTCACTTGATACAGTGTGCTTACTTGTTGAGAAATCCGAACTTCTGATTGAACTTCGAAACCCGCCCCGCCCGGTCAAGAAGCGTGCCCAGGCCGCCGGTCCATGCCGGGTGCGATTTCGGGTCGATGTCGAGCGACAGCGTGTCGCCGGACTTGCCATAGGTCGAACGGGTCACGAACTTGCTGCCATCGGTCATGACCACATTGATCAAGTGATAGTTCGGGTGAATGCCTTCCTTCATGACGAAAACTCGCTATAGGACGCCAGCGGCGCCGCCTCGTTGAGACAGTATTGTCTGGGTTCAGGCGGCGGCTATACAGGAAGGCCCACAGGGAGGCAAGTGTCCGGAATATGACCGTGGATTACGTCGAACAGGCCCGCCGCAGGCCCCGTGGCCGCGATCTGGGGCCGCTGGCCCGCCTCCTGCCCTTTGTCACCCGTTACAAGATCCAGGTTCTGTCTGCATTTGTCGCCCTGCTCGTGGCGGCCAGCGCCACGCTGATCATTCCGGTGGCCCTGCGCCGTATCATCGACAATGGTTTTGACGCTTCCAAAGTGGCATTGATCGACCAGTATTTTCTGGGGCTTTTAGCTATTGGCCTGATCCTCGCCACCGGTTCGGGCGTTCGCTACTACTGCATCGGCTGGCTCGGTGAGCGCGTGGTGGCCGATGTCCGCGATGCCGTGTTCACCCATCTGCTGAAACTCAGCCCGGGCTATTTCGAAACCCAGAGAACCGGCGAAGTCATTTCCAGGCTCACCGCCGACACCACCCAGATCAAGGCCGCCTTCTCGTCCACCGCGTCGATCTCGCTGCGCAATCTCGTGATGTTCGTCGGCGCCATCATCATGATGGTCGCCACCAGCCCCAAGCTCTCCGGCATGGCGCTATTGGCCATTCCGGTTCTGGTACTGCCCATCATCTTCTTTGGCCGCAAGGTGCGCAAACTGTCGCGCACCGCCCAGGATACCATCGCCGACAGCGCCGCCTTCGCCCAGGAGCGTCTCACAGCCATCGCCACCGTGCAATCGAACGTACAGGAAGGAGCCGCCCTCCGGGCCTTCGAAGATTCGACCAGGCTTTCCTTCAAGGCGGCAGCCATTCGCACCCTGGCCCGCGCCATTTTCACCGCCTCGATCATCGCCATCGTCGCTCTGTCGATCGTCGGCCTCCTGTGGTTCGGCGCCAGCGAGGTGATCCGCGGCAACCTGAGTGCCGGCACCCTCGGCCAGTTCGTGCTCTATGCCTTTCTGGCCGCCAGTTCGCTCGGCCAATTGTCGGAAGTCTGGGGCGAAATCCAGCTGGCCGCCGGCGCTGCTGAGAGGATCGTCGAATTGCTTGACGAGCAACCGCAGATCGCCGCACCCGCTGATCCCGTTGCCATGCCGGTTCCCGCCCGTGGCACCTTGGAATTTGAAAAGGTCTCATTCAGCTATCCGACAAGGCCCAACGACCTGGCGCTCGATGCCGTGAGTTTCGCCATCAAATCAGGCGAAACCGTCGCCATTGTCGGCCCTTCCGGCTCCGGCAAGTCCACCACTTTCGCCTTGATCCAGCGATTCTTTGACCCGCAGGGAGGCGCAATCCGGGTCGATGGCGTTGATATCCGGAAGGTGGCGCCCCAGGATTTGCGCGCCCGTGTCGCCACCGTGCCCCAGGAAACCATGATCTTTTCTGGTTCGGTTCTTGAAAACATCCGCTTCGGCAAGCCCGACGCCAACGAGGCCGAAGCCCTGGCCGCCGCCAAGGCCGCCCGCGTTGATGAATTCGCGCGCAAGCTCCCGAAGGGCTACGACACCGAAGTGGGCGAACGCGGCGTGACGCTGTCAGGCGGCCAGCGCCAGCGCCTGGCCATCGCCCGGGCAATCCTGAGAAACGCGCCGATCCTGCTGCTCGACGAAGCCACCAGCGCCCTTGATGCCGAAAGCGAAGCCTTCATTCAGGAAGCCCTTGAAGAGGCCACCCACGACCGCACCACCCTGGTCATTGCCCATCGCCTGGCCACCGTCAGCAATGCCGACCGCATCCTGGTGTTCGAGCACGGCAAGCTGGTGGCCCATGGCAAGCACGCCGAACTCATCAAGAAGTCGCCGCTTTATGCCAGGCTCGCCAAGCTGCAGTTCAACGTTCCGTCAGCTTGAGTTCGATGCGCCGGTTGCGCGATTTCGATTCTTCCGTGGCCCCTGGCTCCAGCGGCTGAAACTCGCCGAAGCCCGCCGCCACCAGATGTCTTGGCTGCACCCCGTTCTCGATCAGGAAGTTGACGACGGCAATTGACCGTCCCGCCGAGAGTTCCCAGTTCGACTTGAACAGTACCGACTGGATCGGGTCGGCGTCGGTGTGCCCGTCAACCCGCAGCACCCAGGCAATGTCTCCGGGAATTTCCTTTTCAAGCTGTTTCAGCGCGTCGGCGAGCTTTGCCATCTCCAGCTTGCCGTCGGCACCCAATTCAGCCGAACCCTTGGGAAACAGCACTTCCGACTGGAACACGAACCGGTCGCCAACCACCAGAATGTCCGAGCGTTGCGACAGGATCTGCCTGCAGCCGCCCGAAGAACTCCGAACGGTACCGCGTCAGCTCCTGCACCCTCTGTGCCAGCGCCGAGTTGAGCCGCTTGCCCAGGTCGGCAATCTGCGCCTCCGAAGCCTTGTTCTTGGTTTCCGCATCGGTCAGCAGGGAATTGATGGTTTGCAGCTGCCGCCGCATGGCGGCAATTTGCTGGTTCAGCAGCTCGACCTTGGCCAGCGCTTCTGAAGAGATCGTCTTTTCCTTGTCGAGCGCCGTCGTCAACCCGCCAATGGTACTGCCGGCCGCCATGCCCTTGCTGCTTTCGGCGTCAAGCATCGCCATCAGGCTGGCCGCCTTCGCCTTCTCGCTGTTGAGATCGTCGAGCACCGAACCCAGCGTTCCCTCAACCTCCGCCTTGGCGCTCTTTTCCAGCGCCAGAAGTTGCGTGAGCTCGGCAATCTGCGAGCGCAATTGCCCGAGTGCTCGAATCCTTGCCGGAAATCTGCCGCGCCAGCAGGAACTGGGCGATCATGAACACGGACAGCAGGAAGGTGATGACCAGCAGAAGCTGCGCCATGGCGTCGACGAAACCCGGCCAATACGGCGCTTCTTCCTGGCGGCGGCGGCGCGACAGCGATGCCATCGGTCCTATTCCTCGTCAATCCGCGCCCGGCCGCGCGCCGGCGTGGTCGCCGTGGTCCTCAGCAGCAGCCGCTGAATTTCATTCTGCTGCACCTGCTGTGATTGCGCCCACTGCCGAACCATCTTCTGTTCTTCGCGCATCTGCGTAACCAGACTCGCCACCGCATCGGCCAGTTGTTCCATCGAGCCGGTATTATCAGCCTTCACGCCGCCGCCACCCGTCACCCGGGCAGCGTCGATTCCAGCCGAAAGCTTGTCCACCGCCTTCTGCAGGTTCTGCATATCCAGCCGCAGGAACTGCGACACGGGCGCAGTGCTATTGCCGCCATCCCCAGCCGAAATCGTTGTGATCGTCGACAGCCAGTCTTCAAGATCGTTGTAGAAGCGGTTCTGGGCCTGCGACGCCTTGAGGTCGAGGAAGCCCAGGATCAGCGAACCGGCGAGGCCAAACAGCGAGCTCGAGAACGAAAGTCCCATGCCCTTGAGCGGACCTTCCAGCCCGCTCTTCAGCTCTTCGAACACCGTGCCCGATTGCGCCGAAGTCACGTCGAGCGACTGAATGGCGTTGCCGACCGACGTCACTGTTTCCAGGAGGCCCCAGAATGTGCCGAGCAGTCCCAGAAAGATTAGCAGCCCCACCAGATAGCGTGAGAGGTCGCGGGCTTCATCCAGCCGCGACGCCATGGAATTGAGCAGTGATCGCATCGACAGCGGCGAAATCACCGCCGACTGGCGGCTGCGCAGAAGCGTCGCCACCGGGTTCAACAGCCGCGGCGGCCGCACCACATCGGCACTCTCCTCCGACTCCTTGAAATGGTTGACCCAGTTCACTTCCGGAAACAGCCGCCACACCATGCGATAGGTGTGGAACATGCCGAGCAGCAGCGTGCCGATAATCAGCCCATTAAGTCCCGGGTTTGCCATGAAAGCCGCCCGGACGCCGGGCAGCAGCACCACCGCCAGAATGGCCACCGCAAGCGTAAAAACCAGCATATGGACGAGATAGACGCGCGGCGGTTCGACCGCCGTTGTTTCGGTAGTTTCAGCCATGATTCCTCGGTGCCCCCACCCGGGGCATTCGTTTGAAGGTTAATCTAGACGATTGCATGGCAAATGGGGAGGGCGGATCGGCCCCGCCGCTGGCATTAACCAGAAATCTCCAAGCCATTGGCTCCCGCGCTGCGGCCGCGCCATAGTTCCGCGATGAGGCCTGTCCACCAGACGCCACATCCTCGCGGCGGCGCCAACCACCGGCATGACCGCGCCCTCGTGGCCGGATTCAATTGGGTGGTCAGTTTCTTCTTCATGGGCATGTATGCCCTGCTGCTACTGGGACTTCTCGCTTAGGGGGCCAAAAGCCGGCCCAGTTTTCCCGGCCCGGCCCGGCTTGCATGGCGGGGTGGGGATTGACGGATATGAACAGTGCAAAACCCGGCCATACCGCTGACCGCACGCGCCGGACGCCAAAAGTAAAGCGCCGCAAGGACGGCGCCATGCTGTCGGGCTTCAACATCGCCATCGTCGTGTTCTTCGTGGCGATCTACTTCCTGTCGCTGCTGGGGCTGGCGCTGTAGAACTCAGTCAAATCTTCACGCTCCCTGAACTTGGGTCCTTGCTAATTTCGTGCCTATGACAATTATCGCACGGCGAACGCCTCAAGTGATTTGCTGAACATCTGTTGACAATCGCAAGAATCAACAAGCACGCAAGCTTCGACTTCCAGATCTGGTTTGCGGAACCTCATGCAAGGCAAAGTGTGCCGAATCATGGCCACGCTGGTTCCACAGTAAGTCATATGCGAGTATTGTTTCCGGCAACGTGTTGTGTTCAACATCAAGGGCAACGACTATCGGCTGCGTCGCCGCCATCGACTTCTGAAAAATCGATCCTTCTGGGTCAAATGGATTGGAACGCACCGAGACTATGATCGTGATCAACGTGAAGGACGTGAAATATCATGGCTGAGCTAAAACCGCATTCGCACCGAACGAGACTATCGAAGCCGCCATGGCCGAAATTGAAATCCTCTGTGGCGCGATAGAGCGGCACCGCCAAGGGCGACCGCCTCGAAATTCTTCGCCACCCTGGTCGATGCTTACGAGGCCGAGCATTTCCGCCATGGAGCGCCAGACCCGGTCGAGGCCATCAAGTTCCGCATGGAACAGTTGGGGCTCAAATCGCATAGACCATCGAATGGTTTTCATCGGCACAAGGGACCGCATCGGCGAAGGTGCTGTGACCGCAAGCGCGGGCTGTCGATAGCAATGATCCGCAAGCTCATGCGGAGTTGGCGGATCCCGGCGGAGGTGCTGATTGGATCGTCCAGCGGGAAAATGGTTTGAGCAGGCATGGCAGTTATAAAACTTCATTCGCCGTGTGGCGGCTCTTTGACCTGGGAGACAATCACTACTTGGCCTGGTTGGAGAGTGAAGCCCACTTCTCGATGAATTCCCTTGCCGCCTTCGGATCTTTGACCAATCTGCGGCAGCCAGCGGCGTGGCAATTCACGATGATAATCATCGGGCAATCAGGCGACCGCCAGATCAAAGTTCGCGCTTCTACATGCAGCAGTATGCGGTCCAGGCGAACCAGGCAGGTTTGCCGCGATCACCTCTGGCGCCAATGCCCGGACAACGTCCACAAAGTCCTCAACCGTCCCCGTCTCAATCGACAAGGCCTGGAATATCGGATTGGGATCGTGAACACCCGCGCTTCGGGATCCAAATTGCTGTCACCGATATGGACTTCAACATAGGAATCCAGTTTAGCCCGCGCACCGGCATGACTGGCAAATGACCGGTCCAAGAGCAGCTGGGAGCCAAACCGGCCCCCTCACATCCCCTTGACGATCTCTTCCGTCATCTTCTTGGCGTCGCCGAACAGCATCAGCGTGTTGTCGCGCCAGAACAGCGGGTTGTCGACGCCTGCATAGCCGGACGACATGCCGCGCTTGATGAACATCACCGTCTTGGCCTTCCACACCTCGAGAACCGGCATGCCATAAATGGGCGAGGTCGGGTCGTCCTTGGCGGAGGGGTTGGTCACGTCATTGGCGCCGATCACGAAGGCGATGTCGGCCTGGCCGAATTCCGAGTTGATGTCTTCAAGCTCGAACACCTCGTCGTAAGGCACATTGGCCTCGGCCAGCAGCACGTTCATGTGGCCGGGCATGCGGCCCGCCACCGGGTGGATGGCGTATTTGACCGTGACACCTTCCTTCTTGAGACGGTCGGCCATTTCGCGGAGCGCATGCTGCGCCTGGGCCACCGCCATGCCGTAGCCCGGAACGATGATGACCGAGCCCGCATTCTTCATGATGAAGGCCGCGTCGTCGGCCGAGCCCTGCTTCACCGGCTTCGCCTCGCCCTTCGCCGCCGGTCCCGCCGTTTCGCCGCCGAAGCCGCCGGCAATGACCGAGATGAACGACCGGTTCATGCCCTTGCACATGATGTAGGAAAGAATGGCGCCCGATGAACCGACCAGCGCGCCGGTGATGATCAGCGCCGTATTGCCCAGCGTGAAGCCGATGCCCGCCGCCGCCCACCCGGAATAGGAGTTGAGCATCGACAC
Source organism: uncultured Alphaproteobacteria bacterium (assembly GCA_963775095.1). Taxonomy (GTDB): domain Bacteria; phylum Pseudomonadota; class Alphaproteobacteria; order Rhizobiales; family Aestuariivirgaceae; genus Aestuariivirga. The sequence goes on along the minus strand of CAVZHN010000014.1, from coordinate 502,446 downwards.
GACCACCGGCATATCAGCCCCGCCGATCGGGATGATCAGCAGGAAGCCCAGCGCCAGGCTGATCGCCACGATGAGCCAGAACACGATGGCCTGCTGGTTCAAGTAGAACAGCGCGATGCAGGCGATCAGCGCCACGCCCAGCGCCAGATTGATGGCATGGCGCGACGGCAGCATGATCGGCGCGCCCGACATGCGGCCATCAAGTTTCAGGAAGGCGATGATCGAACCGGTAAACGTTACGGCGCCAATCGCCGCACCCACCGACATTTCAATGAGGCTCTGCGCATGAATGACGCCGTTCGACGCAATGCCGAAAGCGTCCGGCGCGTAGAAAGCCGCCGCCGCCACGAACACCGCCGCCAAACCAACGAGCGAATGGAAGGCCGCCACAAGCTGCGGCATCGCCGTCATGGCGATGGTCCGCGCCATGTAGGCGCCGATCGCTCCGCCGATGGCGATGCCGGCGATGATCAACACCCAGGCCATGGCGCTCGCCGGTGCCGCCAGCGCCAGCGTCGTCAGCACCGCAATGGCCATGCCCACCATGCCGTAGGTATTGCCGGTGCGCGATGTGGCGGGCGACGAAAGCCCCCTCAGCGCCATGATGAACAGGGCGCCGGAGACCAGATAGAGAACCGCTGCGAGATTGGCCGACATCGCCTATTTGTCCTTCTTCTTGTACATGGCGAGCATGCGGCTGGTGACCAGGAAGCCGCCGAAGATGTTCACCGAGGCGAGGATCAAGCGCGAGAAAGCCGAAGATCATGGCGATGGTCGAACCCGATGCGATCGCCCCAGCCCCGACCGCGAGCAGTGCGCCGACCACGATCACCGACGAAATGGCATTGGTCACGCTCATCAGCGGCGTGTGCAGCGCCGGCGTCACGTTCCACACCACGTAGTAGCCCACGAACACCGCCAGCACGAAAATGCCGAGCAGCGAGATAAACGGATCAACCGCGTGCGCAATCTGTTCCATTACTTCGCCCCCGCGTAAATCGGATGCACCAGTGCGCCATCCTTGGCGATCATCGTGCCCTTGATGCAGTCATCTGTTTCATCAACTTTCAATGTGCCATCCTTCTGCACGATGAGATCGAGGAAGTTGGCGAGGTTCTTGGCGAACAGCGGCGAAGCGTTTCCGGCAAGCCTGCCCGCCAGGTTCACTGTGCCGAGAATGGAAACACCTTTGTGCACCACCACTTCATTGGGCTTCGACAGCGGACAATTGCCGCCGCGCTCCACAGCGAGATCGACGATCACCGAACCGGGCTTCATCGATTCCACCATCTCCTTGGTGATCAGCACCGGCGCCGGCCGCCCGGGAATGAGCGCCGTGGTAATGACGATGTCCTGGTTTTTCACATGCTCGGCGACGAGTGCGGCCTGCTTGGCCTTCTCTTCCGCTGTCAGCTCGCGCGCATAGCCCGCCGCCGTCGCCGCTTCCTCGATATCGGCAAACACGAACTTGGCGCCGAGGCTCTTCACCTGCTCTTCCGTCGCCTTGCGCACGTCGGTGGCCGAAACGATGGCGCCAAGCCGCCGCGCCGTGGCAATCGCCTGCAGGCCCGCAACCCCCACCCCCATGATGAACACCTTGGCCGGCGGCACCGTGCCCGCCGCCGTCATCATCATCGGAAACGCCCGGCCAAAATGCCCGGCGGCGTCGATCACCGCCTTGTAGCCCGCAAGGTTCGCCTGCGACGATAGAATGTCCATGGATTGCGCCCGGGTGATGCGCGGCATCAGCTCCATGGCAAACGCCGTAACCCCCGACTTGGCGATGGCGTCGAGTCCCGACCGCTCGCCATAGGGCTCGAGCCCCGCCACCAGCAAAGCGCCCTTCTTGCACGACTTCAGAAGTTTGGCCGACGGCCGCCGGATGCCCAGAACGATGTCGGCATCCTTTACCGCGTCCTTGACGATCTTGGCGCCCGCCGCCGCATAGGCCTCGTCGGAAATGTTGGAGCCAGCCCCGGCACCGGCTTCCACCAGCACCTCGAGGCCCTTCTTCACATAGGCCTTCACCGTGTCGGGCGAGGCCGCAACCCGCGCCTCCCCGTCCGTCGTTTCCGCAGGGATCGCCAGTTTCATGTGTGGTCCGTTACGATATCAGGAATGCGACGAGCAGGCCGAATAGCACCAGAAAGCCGCCGGATAAGAACCAACGGCCGCCCGTGCGGGCATCGATGGCCACCGCGATCGCTCCGATGATCAGCCCGGCAAAACCGAAGAACACGTTGAGCGTCGGCGCAAAGCGGAAGCACACCAGCGCCACCAGCACGTAGAAACACATGAGCGCCAGCCCAACCGAACCCTTGATGAACCCTTCATAGGCGCCGCGGTGCTCATTCATCCAGTTCGAATGGTCGCCGCCCGAAGACCCGTGCCCAGCCATGATATTCCCCTCGATTGCGTGAATCTCGGGCCTTTCTAGCCACTGGTGGCACAAGCCGCAAGCGCGGCGAAGGGTCACTGGTCAAAGGCAAGTTGCCGGAAAAACATAGGCGACTTCGGTCATTGTCTTGCCGCCAAGTTCAAAGTCCATTTCGCCTGCAACAACACCACCTTGTGCCGCGTAGAAACGTGATCGGGCCGATATCCGTTCCCGCTGAAAATCTCATCGCAACCATGCCGGTTCCCGCCCTGACCTTGCGCAGTGTGCTACGGCCCGCAAGCAAAAGTTGCTTGCACGGTGCCCTGGCCCTGGAAGGCCTTCAGCAAATAAAGTCGCGTGGATTTCGCCATCGGCAAGATTTCACCGTAGTCCGGGCTGGCCGGACCTTGCGATGATTCATGACGCGAACCCGTTCGGATCTCGGCGCAGACAACCTCGGCAAACATTCCGAGGATCGGTGAACAAGCCTTGCGCCAGATTGCAGCCTCGTGTCAATAGCGGATCGAGAGTCGCGCACGATAGTCCTTGCGTTGCTATAGGCAGTACTCGGCGCGTCGACCCAACTCCTGTCCAGCAGCGCACATGTCATCGTCGCCATGGCATCGATCCTCTTCGAATCAGCCGCATGGGCAACTCCGGTAAATTCAATCCCCTCACATCTCCTCAAGCTCGTCGATCATCCCCGAAATCACCGACAGCCCTTTCTGCCAGAAATCCGGGATCTGTCGCATCAAGGCCGAAAGGCTTGAGCAGTTCCGAATGGTGCTTCGAGCCACCCGCTTTCAGCATCGCGAAATATTTCTCCTGGAAACCCGCCTCGCTTTCCCGGTAGCGCGCATAGAGCGAGTTCACCAGGCAATCGCCAAAGGCATAGGCGTAGACATAAAACGGCGAGTGGATGAAGTGCGGAATATACGTCCAGAAGGTCTCATAGCCCGGCCCGAATTCAATCCCGTCACCCAGGCTTTTCACCTGAACGTCAAGCCAGATTTTGTTGATTTGCTCGGGCGTTAGCTCGCCTTCCTTGCGTGCCGCATGAATCTCGCGCTCGAAGGAATAAAAAGCGATCTGCCGCACCACCGTGTTCAGCATGTCTTCGACTTTCGACGCCAGCAGCGCCTTGCGCTTCTTCGCCTCCGTGGTCTCCGCCAGCAGCTTCTGGAAGGTCAGCATCTCGCCGAACACGCTCGCCGTCTCGGCAAGCGTGAGCGGTGTCGACGCCATCAGCGCCCCCTGCCCCGCCGCCAGCACCTGATGCACGCCATGTCCAAGCTCATGGGCCAGCGTCATGACGTCCCGCGTCCGCCCCATGTAGTTGAGCAGCACATAAGGATGCGCCGAGGGCACCGTCGGATGCGCGAAGGCTCCCGGCGCCTTGCCGGGCCGCGTCGGCGCGTCGATCCACTTTTTGTCGAAAAACCTCTGGGCGATCGCCGCCATTTCCGGCGCGAATGCTCCGTAGGCGGATAAAACCATGGCCCGCGCCTTGTCCCACGGCACCTCCGCCGTGTCCTCGGCCGGAAGTGGCGCATTGCGGTCCCAGTGCATGAGCCTGTCCTTGCCCATCCACTTGGCCTTCATCTTGTAGTACCGGTGCGACAGTTTGGGGTAAGCCGCATGGACAGCCGAAACCAGCGCCGCCACCACTTCGGGCTCTACCCGGTTGGAAAGATGCCGCGCATCGGCAATGTCCTTGAAGCCCCGCCAACGGTCGGAAATGTCCTTGTCCTTGGCCAGCGTGTTGGTGATCAGCGTAAACAGCCTGAGGTTCGCCTGAAACGTCTTGGCCAGCGCCTCGGCCCCCGCCTTGCGCTTGGCTTCATCCTTGTCGACCAGCAGATGCAGCGTCGGCTCCAGCGACAGCTCTTCGCCATCCACATTGAACCGCAAGCCCGCCATCGTCTCGTCGAACAGCCGGTTGAAAGCCCCAGCGGCCGTCTGCGATTTTTCCAGGAACAGTTCTTCCAGCTTGTCGTCAAGCTGATAGGGCTTCTCCATCAGCAGATTGTCGATCCACGGCTTGTAGTGCGCCAACGCCTTTGACTTCAGTTTTTCCGCCAGCGCCTTGTCATCAATGCGGTTCAGTTCCAGTTCGAAGAACAGCAACTGCGTGGAAATCTCGGTGAGCTTGGCGTTCACATCGCCATAAAACTTGGCGCGCGCCCGAATCCGTGGTGTCACCGACATAGTAGAGCTGGGCATAGGACCCCGTGCGCCCCAGAAGATCAGACAGCGCTTCGTAGTCCTTCAGCGCCCCCGCCAGTCCATCCCCCGAAAGCTCCGCCAGCTTCCCGCGATATTTTTCCGCAAAAGCCTTGGCCTCAGCTTCCCCTTTCTTCATATCCGCCGCAAACGCCGCATCATCGGGCGCAACATAGAGATCGGCGAGATTCCATTCAGGCAGCGTTCCAAGTGCGGTGGAGGTCATCGGCGGTCCTTTGAAATGTCGGGTGACCCATATGGGGGATACGGCTCGCTTAGGCAACCCGGGCGCCAACCGCGGTTGACGGGCATCAATGCCCCATTCCCGGCCCTGGACTACCTACTGCTCCAGTCAGTCGGAGGATTCGTCATGAAGCCTACCTATTTCGACCTCACCGTCGCCGACCTCGATGCGGCAAGGTCTTTCTTCGGCGCCCTCTTCGGTTGGCGTTTCGAGAAGTTCCCGATGCCCTATGCATACTATCGCATTGCAGCGGGGCCGGTCGGCGAGCCGGGAATCGATGGCGGCATCGGTGCCATCGCCGATACTGCACTCACCGGCGGCAGGCCGTGGGTCAATCTGACCGTGCCTGTTGCCGATCTCGACGCCTGCATCGCAAAGGTGTTGGCCAACGGCGGCAAGGTGATCGAACCAAAGCTGCCCGTGCCGGGGGTTGGCTGGTATGCCACCTGCGCCGAACCCGGCGGTTTGATGTTCGGCATGATCCAAGTTGATAGCTCGGTGAAAAGCGACTCTACCGCAACGCCCGGAGCGCGTTGACGATCACCGCCACATCGATTGCTTCCTGCAGCAACGCCCCCTGCAACACCGGCAGGTAGCCGAGCGCTGCCGCCGCCATGGCGGCAATTGAAAGTCCCAGTCCCGCCCACGACGCTTTCCAGCGCAATGCGCCGCGCGCGTTTGGCGATCTCCACCGCCTCGGCAATGCGTTCAAGATTGTCGTTGAGCAGCACCGCATCAGCCGCTTCGGCCGAAGCCGGAGAACCGCCTGCCCCCATGGCGATGCCGATATCGGCCGCAGCCAGCGCGGGTGCGTCATTCACCCCGTCTCCCGCCATGATGACCACGGACCTGGAGTGCTGGGCCGCCACGAGATCAACTTTTTGCTGTGGCGAAAGCTCGCCATGGATTTCATCAAGCCCAAGTTCAGCGCCCACCCTGTTGACGATCGCCGCCCGGTCTCCCGATGCCAGCACGATATGCGCGATGCCCGCCTGCCGCAGCCGCAGGATCGCCGCTGAAGCATCGGCGCGGAGCCCATCGGCCATCAGCAGAAATCCGGCGAGCCGGCCATCGACCGCCACCGCCGAAATCAGCGTACCCTCGGCCACATCCGGCAGCGGCATCGTCCTGCGCTTCAGCTTGCGTTTAACGAATGCCGCCCCGCCAACCACCACCGTATGCCGCCCCACCCGCCCGGAAATCCCTTCGCCGCCCACTTCCCGCACCTTCTCCGGCATGGTGAGCGCCAAGCCGCGATGCCGTGCGGCGTTGACGATGGAGGCGGCGATCACATGCCCCGAGGCCTGATCAAGTGAAGCCGCCAGCCGCAACACCTCGTTCGGAGCGAGTTTTCCCACCGGATGAATTTCGATCAATTCAGCTTTGCCGCGGGTCAGCGTTCCCGTCTTGTCGATGACCAGCGCCGTCGCCAGCGAAAGCCTTTCCAGCACCGCCCCGCTCTTCACCAGCACGCCGCGTGCAGCCGCCCGGCTCAATCCCGAAACCAGCGCCACTGGCACGGCGAGAATGAGCGGGCAAGGTGTTGCCACCACCAGCACCGCCAGCATGCGCAGTTCATCGCCGGATGTGAACCAGGCGAAGGCGGCAATCGCCACCGTCAGCGCCAGGAACCACATGGCATAACGGTCCGCCAGCCGCACCATCGGCGCCTTGGAATTCGCCGCCCGTTCGACCAGGCGAACGATTTCCGAATAGGTGGAATCGTCCGGCCCGTTTTGAAGCCAGCAAGTCGAAGGCCATGTCGGCGGAGGTAACGCCGCTTTGCACCGCTTCGCCTTCTTCCTTTCGCACCGGAACCGATTCGCCGGTCAGCGCCGATTGATCGAGCAAAGCCGTCCCCTTGCTGATCACCCCATCCACCGGCACCGTGTCCCCCTGCCGCACCAGCAGCCGGTCGCCGGGCGCTATCGCGTCAATCGGCACGTCTTCAAGTTGCCCGTCCGCATAGCGCAGCGCCCGCTTCGGCACCCGCGCCAGAAGCTGCTTCATCTCCGCCCGGGCCCGCGACTGTGCAAAGTCTTCGAGCAGTTGCCCGCCGGAATACATCAGCGCCACCACCGCCGCCGCCAGTTCCTCGCCGAACAGCACTGCCGCCGACATCGAAAGTGCTGCGACAATATCGAGGCCGAATTCGCCGCGCCGTAGCGACGACCCGATCTCCAACAGCAGGAAAGCCAGCACCACCAGCGCCGCGCCCGCCCACAAAATTTCCTGCGCCCATGCCAGCCCCAGTTCGGGCATGATGAACCCGGCTATCAGGCCGACCAGGGCAATTGTAACAAGTGCAAGCTTGGTCGAGTTCACGGCAGTCCTTGTCTCCTTGCCACCCTAGAGCTCTTTGGCCTGCTCCCCGCTTGATCTCCATCAAGCACCACGGTCCACACCCACTGTCCCCATTTGCGCTAGGTCATTAAGCTCGCCTTTACCCTTCGCTGCCAGACTGCCTTCAACCCACATTTCCACCGCCATGAAGGTTTTCAGCAGCGCATGACGTCCCGCGTCCTTATTGTCGAAGACGATCCCGCCCAACGCCGCATCCTTGAAGAACTCGTGAAACGGTCGGGGTTTGATGTTGTCGCCGTTGATGGCGCCCAGCGCGGCCTCGACCTCTTGAAGAACCAGTCGGGCGCCGGCGTTGAACTCATCATCCTCGATATCAACATGCCCGGCATGGATGGGCTGGAATTTCTTGAGCGCCTGCAGGGCGTGCGTGGCGACATCCCGGTCATTGTCCAAACCGCCCAAGGTTCGATTGAAACCGTCATCAAGGCCATGCGCGCCGGCGCCGACGACTTCGTTGTGAAACCAGTATCGCCGGAGCGCCTCAAGGTTTCGATGCAGAACTCTTCTGAAGGTCAATGCCTTGACCGAGGAAGTGAAGCGCCTGAACAAGAAGGTCACCGGATCGCTCACCTTTGACGACCTCATCGCCTCCTCGCCTGCCATGGCCAATGTTCTGCGCCTCGGCCGCCGTGGCGCCCAGTCCAACATTCCGGTTTTGATCGAAGGCCAATCGGGTGTCGGCAAGGAAATGATCGCCCGCGCCATCCAGGGCGAAAGCGAGCGCGCCGGCCGTCCCTTCGTCGCCGTGAACTGCGGCGCCATCCCCGAGAACCTCGTCGAATTCGACTCTGTTCGGCCATGAAAAAGGTTCCTTCACCGGCGCCACCGCCAAGCATCTCGGCAAATTCCAGGAAGCTGACGGCGGCACCCTGTTCCTCGACGAAGTGGCCGAACTTCCCCTCGACATGCAGGTGAAGCTGCTGCGCGCCATCCAGGAAGGCGAAATCGATCCGGTGGGCTCGCGCAAACCCGTGAAGGTCAGCATTCGCCTGATCTCCGCCACCAACCGCAACATGATCGAAATGGTCAAGGCCGGCCAGTTCCGCGAGGACCTGTATTATCGCCTCAACGTGTTCCCGATCATGGTGCCGCCGCTGCGCGACCGCAAGGACGATATTCCGGCCCTCGTCGAGCATTTCATTACCCGCTTCGCCGCCGAGGAAGGCCGCAAGGTCCGCGGCATCGACGCCCGCTCCCTTGCCATGTTGCAGGCCTATGCCTGGCCCGGCAACGTGCGCCAGCTCGAGAATACCATCTTCCGGGCCATCGTCCTGTGCGAGGGCGACACCCTGCATGGTCCAGGATTTCCCGCAGATCGCCGCCCTGGTCGAAGGTTACGATGTCGAAATTCCGGCCGCCCCTGCTGCCCCCGTGAAACCGCAACTGCCACACGGCGCCTCGGCCGTCACCGGCGGCCCCCAGATTAAATCCTCCGGCGGTGCCGTAAGCGACGGCATGGCCATTGGCATTCCGGTTGTCACCGATGGCGGCCACGTCCGCCGCCTGGAAGACGTCGAAGCCGACATGATTCGCCTCGCCATGAACCGCTACCGCGGCCAGATGTCGGAAGTTGCCCGCAAACTGGGCATTGGCCGCTCCACCCTCTACCGCAAGATGAAGGACCTGGGCCTCGAAGAGGCAAGCGGGTAACACTCCATCAAAACTTGCAACTTAGCGTCGTACAGCCGTTGAAAAGCCGCAAAACCACATCTACGGTGCTGAGGTGAGATGGAAGTGATGGCGATGAAGCGGTTTTCCCTGAATGTTTGCGTTGTGGCGCTGAACCTGGCCTTTGGCATGGGTGCCGTCACGGCTGAGGCGCAAACGCTCGAGCGCAAGAAGAGTTTCCTGGAAACCCTGTTCCAGTCAAAGAAATCCGGCAAGAAAATCGTCCAGGCCAAGAAGAAGATACTCTTCAAGAAGAAGGGCAAAAGACGACCATCTTCGACAGCTGGTGGGAAGACGATGACTCCGGCGTCCAGATCATTTCCTCGGGCGATGGCAGTCCGATCAAGCGCGTTCCAGACGGTGGTTGGGATGACGATGTCTCCGAAGGCTTCGGCATGGGTAACCTCACCTATGTGCCGGAAAAGCTTGTGGCTTTGGGTGGCGCGATTCCTCCCGGCTGTAAGGCCATTTCTCTCTGCCGATGCGGCGATCTTCGATGCCCTCGCTGACGCCAATCTCGGCATTAAGGTCCTGCCCACTGAAAAGACCGCGATCCTTGCGGCCTATCATTCAGCCGGTTTCCGGCCCATGTGGATCGACGCTGGCAGGCCCAGCGAACGGGCCCGCGCCGTTCTCAAAATCCTCGCCGCCGCCAGTGAAGAGGGGCTGACCCCCGCCCGTTATTTGCCACCCGTGCTGCCGTCATTCGCGGCAATTGATGCGCTGGACACAGCCGATCCCGCTGGCCTTGGCCCGTCTCGACCTTGGCCTGACGGCCGCCGTCCTGACCTACGCCCGCCATGCCAGTGCCGGCCAGTTCGACCCGCGGAAACTTTCGCGTTACAACGATATCAAGCCCGAAGCCGTGAATCCCGGCGTCGCCGTCAAGGTGATCTCCTGGTCGCCGTTCATTGAGACCTATCTGCAGGGCCTTCATCCGAAGCACCCGGCCTATGAGGCCATGAAACGCGAACTTGCCGCTCTGCGGAAGCAGGAAACCGTTCCAGGAACCACCGGTCGCGCTGGAGGAAGGCCCAAGGGTGAAAGTCGGCGTGTCCGATCCCCGCATTTCCTTATTGCGCCGCCGCCTGGCGCAGCTTGGCATCCAGGTGCCGCCGCCCGAAGTCACGGGTCAGGACAACCTTCTCGACCCATCCCTGTCGGCGGTGCTCAAGGCCTATCAGAAGTCGGTCCGCCTCAAGCAGACCGGCATGTTGGATAATCTGACCATCCGCCTTCTCGGCAAGAATGTCGATGCCAGCAAGTCCGAGCCAGCTCATCGCCAACATGGAGCGCCTGCGCTGGCTACCCAAAACATTGGCGCCCCGCCATGTTTTCGTGAACCAGGCGGCCTACAAGGTGCAGGTCTTCGACGGCCCCACCGAACTCTGGCAAAGCCGCGTCATCGTCGGCAAACCCACGACCCAGACATCGGTCTTCAATGACGAAATCGAAACGGTGGTGTTCAACCCGTCGTGGGGCATTCCGCCCTCCATCATCGCCGGCGAATATCTTCCGAAGCTGCGCAACGACCCCGGCTATCTTGATCGCATTGGCTACGTGGTCACCGACAGCAGTGGCCAGCGCGTCCGCTCGTCCAATGTCGACTGGTGGTCCTATGGCAGCGCCGTGCCCTTTTCTGTCCAGCAGCCGCCGGGCCCCAAGAATGCCCTGGGTGAGCTGAAGTTCCTGTTCCCCAACAAGCACAACATTTACATGCACGACACGCCCAACCGCGACCTCTTCACCGAGGAAAGCCGCGCCTTCAGCCACGGCTGCGTACGTGTGCAAAACCCCCGCGAATTCGCCCAAGTTTTGCTCGGTTGGGAGCGCTCCAAGATCGACGCCAATACCGACAGCAAGAGGAGCCAAACGGTGAAGCTCGGCCACAAGGTGCCGGTCTACATCACCTATTTCACCGCATGGCCCGACGAAACCGGAAAAATCCAGTATTTCAAAGACATATACGAGCGCGACCTGACCATGGGAAAGGCCATGACAACCCTCACGGTCGCCCAGCGCTAGGATTGTTTTGGGTCAAGGCGGCCATTTAAGTGGCCGTTAATCATAATTGGGCATGCTGGCAGGCGTGGAGGACTGCCTCACGGTGGCCTTATTCTTGTTTGAAGTCCCTTTTGGGTGTATGCGGACGGCAATAAGTCCGCTGGCATCCCGGTTGGGGTACCAGAGGAAATCGGGATCCTACCCGATAGTATGTGGGGTAAGTGTTTTGAACTGCAGGGAAAACGGACAGCGTCGGAAATTGACTTCGCGCCTGAAAAAGGCCTTGGCCTCGACCGCACTCGTGGCGGCCCTGTCCATGGGCATCTGGTCCAATCTCGCCTCGCCGGCCATGTCCGGCAGCGAGACGCGCACCATTTCCATGAAGCAGATCCACACCGGCGAAATCGATCACCATCACCTACATGGTCAACGGCAAATACGTGCCTTCCGCCATGAAGAAGCTGAACTGGTTCCTGCGTGACTGGCGCCGCAACGAAGTCACCACCATCGATCCCCGCACCATCGATCTGGTATGGGAACTGCACGCCGATCTGGGTTCGAAGAAGCCCGTGCACATTGTCTCCGGCTACCGCTCGGCCCGCACCAATTCCTTCCTCAAGCGCTCCGGCCGCAACGTGGCGAAGAAGAGCCAGCACATTCAGGGCAAGGCCCTCGATATCTTTTTCCCCGACGTCCCCACCCTCAAGATGCGCAACTCCGCATTGGTGCGCAAAGTGGGCGGTGTTGGCTATTACCGTTCGGCCGGCGGCCCCACCGGCTTCCTGCATGTTGACTCGGGCAAAGTACGCCATTGGGGCCCGGGCATCAGTTCGCGCGAAATGGCCAAGATCTTCCGCGAATACGGCAAAACCGTCGGTGCCCGCAAGAACAAGGCCGGCATGATTGCCGTCGCCGAATCCAGCACAACGGGCAAAGGCAAACCCGCACCCGAAGCCGCCACCCTCTATGACAACGAGGATATGGCTGAACTCGCCGAAAGTGCCGCCGAAGCGCCGGCCACCCCGAAGGACAAGCCGAAGCTCGAAGATCCGGCAGCCGTCGAACTCCTGGCCGCCGCCGCGGTCATACCCAAGCCGCGCCCCAAGCCCATCGAAATCCTCATGGCCGCCGCCATGAATATCAAGATCGAGCCGGTCTCCGCCGCCCCCGAAGGCAGCGTCAGTGAAGGTGAACAACCGGCATCCGACGGCCTGGGCGCGCTTGTTGCCGCCACCGCCCTCATGGAAAGCCCCTACGACAACCCGATTTCCGCCAAGGGCAAGAACAGCATTACTGAATTGCTCAGACGGTGAACCGGTCCTCCGCACTCTTGGGGCATCGGATGAAACCAACCTGGCGATTTGGCCGTCGCTCTTGACGCCCAGCGGTGAACGCGATCTTCGTCTCAACGGCCAGCCGCAACCTTTCGCCGAAACCGCTGTCGCCAGCATCCTGCCCGGCGGCAATGCCGAAGCTGCCAGCCTGCCCCGCCTCAACGTCGCCCCCTCGCAGCAGGAAACTGCCGAAGGCAAGACCGACAGCCTGATCGTCAACCGCGAAGCCAAGGGTAACTTTGGCGGCCCGAAAAAGCTGAAGCTCGGCGCCCTGCGCTAGATCGCCGAACACCTGAAACAGCGAGTGGCCTTGCGTGGCTCGCAGCCATATCAGCCGTTTTGCGATCGCCGCGCTATAGCCGCTTCGCCGCGCGCTTCCGGGATCATCCCCAGCGCCGCCATGTAGAGATCGAGCATCGACTGCTCTTCCTCGCGCTCGGTCGCTTCCTTCTTGCGCAGCGAAATCACCTTGCGCAGGATCTTGGTGTCGAAGCCATTGCCCTTGGCCTCGGCATAAACTTCCTTGATGTCGGCGGCGATCGTTTTCTTCTCTTCTTCCAGCCGTTCGATGCGTTCCACAATGGTCCGCAGTTGGCCCTGCGCAAAGGTCGTCTTGGTATCAGCCATGGTGCTTCAATCTCTCAATGCTTGTGCGATGTCTTGAGGGCGGTCTTTTGCTCCGCCGTTGCTTCGCGCTGGTAGCGCGCCTTGAATTCGTCATAGGCCATGCCATAGACCATGGTCCGCGCCTCATCCCGCGTCACCGGCAGCGCCCTTGGCCTTCGCCGCCTCCTCGTACCAGTTCGACAGGCAGTTGCGGCAGAACCCGGCGAGGTTCATCAGGTCGATGTTCTGCACGTCGGTGCGCTGCCGCAGATGCTCAAGCAGCCGCCGGAACGCCGCCGCTTCGAGTTCAATCCGTGTGTTTTCGTCAATTGCCATGGGCCACCAGTCTGGGGATCGGGGGTCATTTAGTCCCTGCCCCGGCCTCCACGCCAGCCCTTGCCGCCCCTCATCCACACCTGAATTGCCGGGTCTGCAATTCTCCACCATTGCTACACAATTTCATGGTATGAAGGCATCCTGCACCGGGAATCTGCCCGGCCTGAACCCGAGTAACCTTCCTGGAAAACCCAACAACCGCGGCAACTGCCGCCCGCCTCTGGCCAACCCGGCTGGCCGCTTACAAACGCCCCGACAATGCCGGCGCCATCCGCGAAATCATCGTCACCGCCCTGCCGCTGGCCGGCCTGTGGGCGCTGATGTGGTATCTTACGACCCTCAGCATCTGGCTGGCGCTGCTAGCCGCCATTCCCGCCGCCGGGTTCCTGATCCGCATGTTCATGATCCAGCACGATTGCGGCCACGGCGCCATGTTCTCCTCGCGCGCCGCCAACGATTGGGTCGGCCGCGTCATCGGCATCCTTACCCTCACGCCCTATGATTTCTGGCGCCAGTCCCACGCCGAACACCACGCCGGCTCCGGCAATCTCGACCGCCGCGGCATTGGCGATATCGATACCTTGACCGTCCGCGAATATCGAGCGCTTGGTCCCCTTGGCCGCCTGCGCTACCGGCTGTATCGCCATCCCGCCGTCATGTTTGGCCTGGGGCCCGCCTACCTGTTCATTTTCCGCCACCGCCTGCCGTTCGGCGCCATGCGCGAAGGCGCCATGCCCTGGGCCAGCACCCAGCTCACCAACATCGGCATCGCCGCAATGTCGCTGCTGCTGATTTACATGATGGGTTTCGGCAGCTTTCTGGTGGTGCAGCTGCCCATGGTCATCGGCGCCGCCTCGCTTGGCGTGTGGCTATTCTACGTGCAGCACCAGTTCGAGCGCACCTATTGGCAACACGAGCCCGATTGGTCCCACCCCGATGCCGCACTGCATGGCAGTTCATTTTATGACCTGCCGAAGCCTTTGATGTGGCTCAGTGGCAACATCGGCATCCACCACGTGCACCATCTGTCCAGCCGTGTTCCCATGCACCGCCTGCCGCAGGTCCTGAAGGATTATCCCGAACTGCGCAATATCGGCCGCATGACCCTTTGGCAGAGCTTGAAGTGCGTCAGGCTGACCCTGTGGGACGAAAGCACCAATCGCCTCGTCTCGTTCCGCGAGGCCCGCTAAGCCTCGGAGCGGGTGATCGTCTGGATGGCGCCGCGGCTGTTGCCCGACATTTCGGCGATCTTGCGGTCCTGATCCATGATCATGGTCTTGGCGTGGTCATCGCCGTGCTCGGCGATATCCGCCGCCGAGACCTTGCGCCGCGAGCTTTTGGAGCCGTCTTCGTAGACGATGTCGAACATCACGAAGCCCTGGATAATCTTTTCTTTCTTGCGTGCCATCAATCCTGTTCCTTGCCGCGGGGCGACGCCTGCGCTGATCTCTCTTCGGCCTCGCGCTCACGCTTGCGCTGCGCCGACTTCTCGTCGCGCTCCGCCTGCTTGTCGAGCGCCTTTTGCGCCTTGGCGCGCGCCCGATTGTTGCGCTCCTGATTATAGTTCGGCGGAAAAGCCACGGGGTATCTCCAGAATGAGGGCCATAAAGTGCCAGGCCAAACCGGCCGGGACGTTCGTCGAGGCTTCTAACAGGTTCGCGGCAGCAAGCAAGAAGAGAGGGTATCCTTGCGATGCTCGATCAAGTTTGGCCAGGCATCACCCCCGCCAGCCGCTCCACCCACGCCTCAACCCCCGCCGCATCGGCAATCAAATCCTGGCGCACTTCGATCAGCACGTGGGGAATGCCGCGCTTCGTCCCGTGCATGCTCATCGTGTCGCCTTCGAGCGCCCCGTGGTAGGGCTCGTTGTCGCCAACCACCAGACCGGGCATGGCGCTGAGCGCCTCTAGCATCGGCCGCACCAGCCGGTCGTCGCGGTCCCACAACAGCCCCACATGCCACGGGCGCGAAACACCCTTCCAGATAGGCGTGAACGAATGGATCGACACGATCACCGGCAGCAGCCCCCGCGCCACCATTGCGTCAAGCGTTTGGGTAATGGCATCGTGGTATGGCCGCCAGAACAGCGCAATGCGGCGCTCCCGCTCCGCCTCATCAACCGCGGCATTGCCCGGAACCACCGCGCCATCCGACAGTTTCATGATCAACGTCGGATCGTCCAGCCCGCGATTGGGATCGATCAGCAGCCGCGAATGGCAGGTCAGAAGGGCCGGCGCCCGGAGCCTTTTCGCCAGTCCCAGCGTCAGGTCACGGGCCCCGATATCATAGGCGATATGGCGCTCGAACTGCGCAGCGGCCAGGCCTAGGCTTCCATACTCCGGCGGCACGTGGTTCCGGGCGTGGTCGCACAACAAAAGCAATCCGCTTGCGTCCGCGCCGGGGTGAAATTCGTAATGGTCTTGTATCGGCATATTGGTCATGGACGTGAGCATATAGTTGACGCTAAACGCTCAGTCATCATGTTGCCAAACTGGCCGTCACCTATCGGCGCCAGCGAGGCGGTTGACGGCACTGGACCTAGAGGGAATGTTATGACCGATTCGCGGATTGGGCGTGGAGGCGGTGGTATGTTTAGGACAACGGCGATAGCGGCGGCAGCCTGCGGTCTGCTCGGCGTCATGGACGTGCCCGCCTTTGCCGATCTCAAGATGTGCAACAACACCACAAGCCGCGTCGGCGTTGCCATCGGCTACAAGGACAAGGAAGGCTGGGCCAGCGAAGGCTGGTGGACCATTGAACCGCAGAAGTGCCTGCCGCTGCTCAAGGGCGCGCTGATCGCCCGCTACTATTATGTCTTCGCCGTCGATTACGACAAGGGCGGATCATGGGGCGGCAAGTCGATGTTCTGCAGCCGCGACAAGATTTTCACCATCCGCGGCATCGACGATTGCCAGGGCCGCGGCTACCAGAAGACCGGATTCTTCGAGGTCGATACCGGCGAGGAAACCGACTGGACCGTTTCGCTGTCTGGCGAAAAGACCACGCCGGCACAGTGAGGATACGTGCGCCGTAATCGCAAAGCCAAGATCGTCGCCACGCTTGGCCCTGCGTCTTCCACGCCGGAAATGCTGGAGAAGCTGTTCCTTGCCGGAGCCGACGTATTCCGCATCAACATGAGCCACACCAAGCATGAGCTGTTGCACCAGCTCCATGCCGATATCCGCAAGGTCGAACTGAAACTGTCGCGCCCCATCGGCATTCTTGCCGATCTGCAGGGCCCCAAGATCCGCATCGGCACCTTCAAGAACAAGGAAGCTTCCATCAAGGCCGGCGGTACCTTCGTGTTCGACATGTTGGATAAGCCGGGCGACGAAACCCGCGTTTCTCTGCCCCATCCCGAAATCTACGCGGCCGCCAAGGTGGGCGACAGCCTGTTGCTCAACGATGGCCGCCTGCGCGTCGAAATCACCAAGGCCGAGGCCGCCAAGCTCACAACCCGCGTCGTCTATGGCGGCACCCTGTCCGACCGCAAGGGCGTGAACCTGCCCGATACCGTCATCCCCATTCCGGCCTTGACCGAGAAGGACCGTGCCGACCTCGAAGCCGCCGCCAACGTCGGTGTCGACTGGATTGCGCTCTCCTTCGTGCAGCGCCCCGACGACGTGGCTGAAGCAAGAAAGCTCATCCGTGGCCGCGCCGGCGTCATGGCCAAGATCGAGAAGCCCTCGGCTCTCAATTGCCTGGAAGAGATTCTCGAGTTATCGGACGGCATCATGGTGGCCCGTGGCGATTTGGGCGTCGAACTGCCACTTGAAACCGTGCCCGCCAAGCAGAAACTTATTACCCGCGCCGCCCGCAAGGCCGGAAAGCCGGTGATCGTCGCCACCCAGATGCTGGAATCGATGGTCACCGAGCCTGTGCCCACCCGCGCCGAAGTCTCCGACGTCGCTACCGCCGTCTATGAAGGCGCCGACGCCATCATGCTGTCAGCCGAAAGTGCGACCGGCGCCTGGCCCGACAAGGCGGTCGCCATGATGGACAAGATCGCCCAGTCAGTCGAGCGCGACACCCATTATCGATCGATCATCACCGCCCAAAGGAACGACCCGCAGCCGACCTCCGCCGACGCCATTTCCGCCGCCGCCCGCACTATATCGGAAACCCTGAACCTCGCCTGCATGGTCTGTTACACCGGCTCCGGTTCGACCGGCCTCCGTGTCGCCCGCGAACGGCCCGACACGCCGGTCATTGCCTTGACGCCGATTGCCACCACGGCGCGCCGCCTGGCGCTCGGCTGGGGCCTTCACTGCGTGCTGACCGCCGACGCCCAGGACCTTGACGACATGGTGGCAAGGGCCTGCCGCATCGCCTTCCAGGAAGGCTTCGCCCAGCCCGGCCAGCGCATCATCATCACCGCCGGTGTACCCCTCGGCACCCCCGGCGCCACCAACATGCTGCGCATCGCCTACATCGGCAAAGATGGCGCTGCGGGCAACTAGGCATAAGTCCCGGATCCGGCCTCGTTTACCTTAACAAATCATTTCCAAATCGCATTCGAACCTGGCCGCCGCCGCGCGTGCGATAGTAGGGGCCACATAAACGGCAGCCGATCCTCTATTGAACCTTTTCGAACCATCATCCCGAGCCTTCCCGTCGCGCCTCCCCCTGTCGGCCATGGCGATTGCTGTGCTTTCTGCTCTGGCAAGCCCCGCCAACGCCGAATGCACAAGCCAGGTCGATATAAAAACCGGCGGCATGGTGGTCTATAAGTGTGATGAAACGGAAGGTGCTGTTGGCGCCGCCCTAACCGAGCAGCAACCCGCCAATCAAACCATCATTTTGAAGAATGGTGATGCGAAGGCCATTGCAGTGCCGGATGAAATCGAGCCATCAAAACAAGCAGCACCCCAAAAAGAAGTGGCTGTGGCAAAACCAGAAATCAAGTCAAAACCCGCCAAAAAACGCAAGAAGAAAGTCGCCACCAAAACCGCACCCCAGAAGATTTTTCACTTCAACAAGCCAACTCTTGGCCAGCGCATCAAAAAATTCTTCAGCTTCGGATCCTCGCAAAGCGACAGGTGAGAACCGTGCAAGAACCTCGACATCAAATCGGCTGCTGGAATTTCTCCAGCGCCTTCACGGCGTCTTTGACCCCCTCCATGGCCGGGTTCATGTCCAACGCCTCCTTGTAGGCATCAAGCGCCTGCGGAAATTTTTTCTGCCGCATGAGGATCATGCCGCGTCCCGACAAGGCCCCGAAATGCCGGGGCTCGAGTTCCAGCACGCGTTCGATGTCTGAAAGTGAATCGTCAAAGCGGCCAAGATTGAAATAGCAGCGTCGCACGCTTGTTCCACGCCTCGGCAAAACCCGGCTCGGCTTCAACCAGCTGGTCGAGAATCTTCAGCGACTGGTCATTGGCATTCTCGCCCATCGCCAGTGTGGCCTGCCGCAGTAGCACCTCGGCGGTGGGTGAATCGGATGCCATCCACAACTGCCAGATGTTCTGCTCGACAGTCTTTGCATCTGCACCGTCCCTTGCGGTGTGCAGGCGGGCAAACAGCCGGTCAAGCTGGTCGGCGCGCAATTCGGCGGGTGATTTGCGGGCAACCGCCGCGGTTGGCGCCCCGTCGTTTTCCTTCGCCTCCTGCGCATGGGCAAAGGCCGGAACGGCGATCAGCAGCACGGCAAGGAATCTTCGCATGACGCCGATCATACAACAGTCAATGCGGCAACAAAAAGAGCGCCGTGATGGGTCACCCCGTCACGGCGTTCAAAACTTCGAGAGGCGGATTTTAGCCCTGGCGCGCCTTGAAGCGTGGATTGGTCTTGTTGATGATGTAGACCCGGCCCTTGCGGCGGACAATTTTGTTGTCGCGGTGCCGCTTGATGAGCGACTTCAGCGAATTGCGGACTTTCATGAACTTCACCTGATTTTTCAGGCACATAAGACCAATGGTCCGGCAGCACCCGTTGTTTTCTTGGCTGGTCTATAGTAGGCCCCGGCAAGCCTGTCAACCAAGCCCCGGTGCCGCTGTTAACCCATGGAACTGACCATCACCTTCGCTGCCCTGGCCCTCGGTGCCGGATTGACTGCCACCATGGCCTGGCTGCAACGCCGCCCTAAGCAGTCGCTGGATACCTCGCTGTTGCCAACCACGCCCTTGCTGATCATCGGCGCCTTCATTGTACTTTTGGCCGCCGTGCACCTGATCAATCTTTGGGGCATTCATACCGGAAGGTGAATCATGCTGCCGCCAACCCGCACCCTGTATTTCGAAGACCTCTCCCTCGGCATGACCGAGAGCTACGAGAAAGAGGTGAAATCCTCCGATGTCGTCGGCTTCGCCGAAATCAGTGGTGATCGCAATCCCATCCACTTGTCGGAACACTTTGCCGCCAAAACGCCTTTTGGCGGCCGCATCGCCCATGGCCTTTACACGGCGAGCCTGATTTCCGCGGTGATTGGCACAAGGCTGCCCGGCCCCGGCGCCATTTACATGTCGCAGACCTTGAACTTCAGGGCCCCCGTCAAGATCGGCGACCTTGTGAGAGCCGAAGTCGAAGTGATCGACCTCGTCGAAAAGGGCCGCCGTGTGAAACTTGCCTGCCGCTGCCTGGTCGGCCGCACATTGGTCCTCGAAGGCGAGGCCCTGGTGAAGGTGCCATCCGCCAACACGCCTCTCTAACTTGTGATTGTGAAACGAAAAACCCCCGTGTAGCTTTCCGCCAACAGATTCGTTGCGAATGGGCAGGGATTGGTGCTGCGGCAGGCAGGAAAAGGAATTCTCCTCGCGCTGATGGTGGTGATGTTTGCGCCGGTGGCGCACGCTGCCGGCCGCGAAACGGTCTTGGCGCCCTATGAACAAGGTTGGCCGCCGGCGCTGAAAACCCTGAAGCTGGATGAAGCGCGGAACTACGTGGTCCTGGTGCAAGTGCCTCCTGGAGCGCCGCTTGATGTCCGCAGTTCTGAAACCGTACGCCAGACGCTCGGCAAGCGGGTTTTTCGTGGCAACCGCATCGGCCATGTGGCGGTGGCCTGGCAGTGCAATGGACGCCGCGGCATGGCCGGGCAAACCGGCGAAAGCAGCCGCCAGGCGCTCTTCATGGCGCTCACCGGCTGGGGCATGACGCCGCTACTCACCACCTACACCGACGGCCGCATGCAAATGCGCGACGCCGTGCGGCAGAAACACGCCCGCATCCTGCAAAGAGGCCATGGCAATGTGCTTGCCTTGGAAATCTCCCGGGTCGCCTGCGACCGCATGCGCGACTTCCTCTATCGCTATGTAACCCATCCCGGCGAGCCCTGGCGCAGATTTGGACTGATGTACGATCCTTCGAAATTTGAAGGTGGCGGCTGCGTGACCTTCGGCCTGGCGGTGGCCGAACACGCCGGGCTGTTCAGGGGCCTGAGGCGGGTGTTCACCCGCACCACCCGGATTTACGACGGCGTTCTCGGCCGCCGCCGCAAGGCTCCTCAAAATTCCGTGCCGTATACCGGCATTGCCGCCAGCAAGGACGAGGAAGTGATCGTCCCCTTTAACCACTTGCTGCGTACCCCGCAGACCGGCCGCGCAGTCGCCGGCACCATCGAGCTGATCGATCCCGAGTTGATTTTTGCCGCCTTCACTGGCGTACGCGCTGCCGCTGGCGCCGACAACGAATGGCACATGGAGCGCCTACTCAAAACTGGCGACGGCACTATGGAGCGCGCTTACGCCGCTGGCCGCAAATGGGCCTCGCAATTCGGAACCCTCGAGGTCATAGACCCCGAGGGCCTGAGCGCTGTGGTGATCAGCCGCTGAAACAGCGTCAGTTCAGCTGCACCTTTAACGTGTCTTTCACGGCCTCATCAAATGAATCGGCCGGCGCAGCGGCAACACCTGTGCTCCGCTGTTCGGCGACATAGGCATCGCGCCTGGCGATCGCTTCGCTCATTTGCGCTTCAAGCGTCTTGCGCTTCGCCGCCATGGTGCCAATCCATTCCTGCTGTTCTTCAATGGTCTTCGATTGCAACGGCTCCGGCAACTCCGCCGGCGCGATTTTGCCAAGATCGATCTCCTTGTTTTCAAGGTCGCTGATCAGATCGCCACCGCCAGTCACAACTTCCTTCTTCCCCGAGCGCTTGGCGTAATACTCGGAGTTTTCGACCTGCACCGAGGAAGGCGCCGCGGCGCGCTCATCGATCTTGGATTTCAACTCCGCCCGCTGCTTCGGTGCGCCATAGGGCACGACTGAATCATCCAGCATGCGCTGCAGATGCAGGATTTCGTCGTCATAGGGCGTCACGATCACTGCCACGGCCCCACCATCCTGGGGGATCGCCATGTAGCGGCCGCGCCCGTACTGGGCGATTTCCTTCCAGATCGGCGTCGTCTCCCACATGTCGCCGGCCTGCACGGTGTTGACGATGATGCCGCGGTCCACCGCCCGCTGAACGATTTCCGGATACTGCCGCTCCTGCGGATAATCCATATGCGGCGGTGCATCGCCCACCAGAAACACGATGCGCCGCACATTGTCGCCGCTCGACCACTGCAAACCGTTGACCGCCTCATCGAGCGCCTTGTTGACCGATTCCGGCGTGTCATCGCCGCCATCGGCCTCAAGCCGCACCAGCCGGCCATAAATGCCCTGAATGTCTTCCGATAGCTGCTCGGTCTTCACCACATATTCATCGCCAATGTCGCGATAGGCGACCAGCGCCATGGCGATGTCGGCATCCGGATTGGTTTCGACAATGGTCGTGGCGATCGACCAGATCTTGCGCTTGGCGCCGTCGATCAGGTCGCCCATTGAGCCCGTGGTATCGAGCACGAATGCCACTTCAACGCGGGGAATTTCTGCCACCCGCGTGGGCCTGGCTGCTGAGGCGGTGCAGGTCTGTCGAAAAGGCAAGGGCAAGAGTGGCGTGAAAAAGACGCATGGGTTTCCTCCTGTTGTTGATGCGGAAATGTCGAGAAGGATCGCCGTAAGAACTTCAGGCCATCCGCTGGAGAGCAGACGCTAGAAAGCGATCTTGGCGCGACAATGCTGGAATTCCGGCAGCATTTGCGTTCTTGACCGCCACCTCGCCAGCCGCGCCTACCTTTCGGCCATGGCCCAGACCAACATCCTCCCCCTGCCCCATCCGGCGCGCAATGCCGGCACCGCCTTCGACCTCGACTGGATCGAAGACATGCGCATTAACCTGTCGGCCTCCGAGCGCCGGGTGGCGAGCCTGCCCGGCCGCCGCACCGTGAAGAAGGATGCCCAGGCCGCCTGGCTATTGAAGGCCATCACCTGCATCGATCTCACAACACTCTCGGGCGATGACACGCCGGGCCGGGTGAAACGCCTGTGCGCCAAGGCCATGCGTCCGGTGCGCGACGACATCCTTGAAAAGCTCGGCATGGCCGGACAAGCACATCACCACCGGCGCCATCTGCGTCTATCATCGCTTTGTGGCCACCGCCGTGGAAGCCCTTGAGGGTTCCGGCATTCCCGTCGCCGCCGTCTCCACCGGTTTTCCGGCGGGCCTCGTGCCCCATGACGTGAAGCTGCGCGAAATCGAAGCCTCGGTGAATGATGGCGCCCAGGAAATCGACATCGTCATCACCCGCGAACACGTGCTCACCGGAAACTGGAAAGCCCTCTACGACGAGATGCGCGATTTCCGTGTTACCTGCGGGGCCGCCCATGTGAAGGCCATCCTTGCCACCGGCGAATTGAAGACCCTGCGCAATGTCGCCAAGGCCTCGATGATCTGCATGATGGCCGGTGCTGATTTCATCAAGACGTCCACCGGCAAGGAAGCCACCAACGCCACGCTGCTGGTCACCCTCACCATGCTCCGCGCCGATCCGCGACTATCACCAGCGCACCGCCTTCAAGGTGGGCTACAAGCCCGCCGGCGGCATTTCGGCGGCCAAGGACGTGCTGAACTATCAGATCCTGATGAAGGAAGAATTGGGCCGCGAATGGCTGGAGCCCGATCTCTTCCGCGTCGGCGCCTCAACCCTCCTCGCCGATATCGAGCGCCAGCTTGAACACCATGTCACCGGCCATTACTCGGCCTTCAACCGCCACCCGCACGCGAAGGGTGACGGGTCTTTCCCGTTTGCCCCCACCCGGCGCTCCGCGCCCGCGATGGCCCTTCCCGCTTCGCGAAGAGCGGTAGACAAAATGGCCTCACCATGAGCGTTGCCGAGTTTTTCGAGACCATGGATTATGGGCCTGCCCCTGAATCCGACGCCGAGGCCCGCGCCTGGCTAAAGAGCCACGACGCCAGCTTCGGCCATTTCATCAACGGCGCCTTCGTTAAGGCCGCCGCGCAGATCGAGACCCGCGAACCCGCTACTGGCGCAGTATTGGCGAAGATCGCCAACGGCAGCGCCGCTGATGTCGACGCCGCTGTTCAAGCCGCCAAGGCCGCCTATCCCAAATGGTCGAAGCTCTCAGGCCCCGCCCGCGCCCGCCATCTCTACGCGCTCGCCCGCATGTTGCAGCGCCATGCCCGGCTGTTCGCCGTGTTGGAAAGCCTCGACAACGGCAAGCCCATCCGCGAGACCCGCGACCTCGACGTGCCCCTTGCCGCCCGCCACTTTTATCACCACGCCGGTTGGGCGAAGCTCGCCGATACGGAATTGAAAGACTACGCACCCCTAGGCGTCGTCGGCCAGATCATCCCGTGGAACTTCCCGCTTCTGATGTTGTCGTGGAAGGTCGCCCCTGCCCTCGCCGCCGGTAACACCGTGGTGCTGAAGCCCGCCGAATTCACGCCGCTGACCGCACTCCTCTTCGCCGAACTCAGCGCCAAGGCGGGCCTGCCTGCCGGGCGTCCTGAACGTGGTCACCGGCGAAGGCGCCACCGGAGCTGCCGTCGTCGCCCACCCCGCCATCGCCAAGATCGCCTTCACCGGCTCAACCGACGTGGGCCGCCTGATTCGCGCCCAAACCGCGGGAACGGGAAAATCCCTCACGCTGGAACTGGGCGGCAAGTCGCCGTTCATCGTGTTTGATGACGCCGATCTCGATGGCGCCATCGAAGGCGTGGTTGACGCCATCTGGTTCAACCAGGGCCAGGTGTGCTGCGCCGGGTCCAGGCTTCTCGTCCAGGAAGGCATCGCCGAAGACTTCCACCGCCGTTTGAAGCGCCGCATGGCAAAGCTCCGCGTCGGCCACCCCCTCGACAAGGCGATCGACATGGGCGCCATCGTCGATCCCACTCAGCTCTCGCGCATATCCTCGCTGGTCGACAAGGGCGTGGCCGAAGGCGCAGAAATATTCCAGCCGGAGATTTCGCTCCCCGGCCAGGGTTGTTTCTTCCTGCCAACACTTCTCACCAATGTGCAGCCCGCCTGGACCGTGGCGGTCGAAGAGATCTTCGGCCCCGTTCTCGTGTCGATGACCTTCCGCACGCCCGATGAAGCCGTGCACATCGCCAACAACTCGCGCTACGGCCTTGCCGCTTCGGTCTGGAGCGAGACCATCGGGCTTGCTCTCGACATCGCACCGAAGTTGCAAGCCGGAGTTGTGTGGGTGAACGCCACCAACCTGTTCGATGCCAGCGTCGGCTTTGGCGGTTATCGTGAGTCTGGCTTCGGCCGCGAAGGTGGCCGCGAAGGCATTGTCGAATACCTGAAGCCGAAGGCATGGGCCAATCGCCAACCGAAACCCGAACTACCGCCGCTTCCTGAAGCCACGGTCAATCCCAATTTCGATGAGCCGGCAA
Source organism: uncultured Alphaproteobacteria bacterium (assembly GCA_963775095.1). Classification (GTDB taxonomy): domain Bacteria; phylum Pseudomonadota; class Alphaproteobacteria; order Rhizobiales; family Aestuariivirgaceae; genus Aestuariivirga. The sequence continues at coordinate 477,615 of CAVZHN010000014.1, read as the reverse complement.
TCGACCGCACCGCCAAACTGTTCATTGCCGGCAAGCAGGCGAGGCCCGATGGCAACTATTCACGCCCCATTGTCTCGCCCGCCGGCAAGCTCATCGGTGAGGTCGGCGAAGGCAACAGGAAAGATATTCGCAACGCCGTCGCCGCCGCCCGATCAGCCGAAGGCTGGTCGAAAGCCACAGTCCATAACCGCGCCCAGGTCCTCTACTACATCGCCGAAAACCTCTCGGCCCGCGCTGCCGAATTTGAGTCTCGTATCAAGGCGTTAACCGGTTCTCCGAAAGCAAAACGCGAAGTGGCCGCGGCGATCGACAGATTATTCTCCTATGGCGCCTGGGCCGACAAATACGAAGGCACCGTGCATCAACCGCCGTTGCGCGGTGTGGCGCTGGCGATGAATGAACCCATCGGCGTCGCCGGCGTCATCTGCCCCGACGAAGCGCCGCTTCTTGGATTTGTCTCGCTGGTGGCGCCTCTCATCGCCATGGGCAATCGCGTCGTCGTCGTGCCAAGCGAGCGTTCGCCCTTACCAGCAACCGACTTCTATCAGATCCTCGAAACCTCCGATGTGCCAGCGGGTGTTGTCAACATCGTCACCGGCGCCCGCGACACATTGCTCAAGACATTGGCCGAACATGACGATGTCGATGCCCTTTGGGTGTTCGGCTCGAAGGCCAATGCCGCCACCGCCGAGAAATCTTCAATCGGCAATCTCAAACGCACCTTCACCGACCACGGCCTTGCGACCGATTGGTACGCCACGGACCAGGCCGAAGGCCCCCTGTTCCTGCGCCAGTCAGTGCAGGTCAAGAATATCTGGATCCCCTACGGAGAATGACATGCTGCGAAATTTCGACAACCGCCTGACTGCGGACGTGATCCGCGTTCTGCGCGCCATGGGCCACGGCGATGATCTGGTGATCGCCGACACCAACTTTCCTGCCGATGCAACGGCCCGCAAGTCAGTAACCGGCAAGCTCCTGCGTATGGACAATCTCACGGCGGCGGAAACCGTCGAAGCCATCCTCTCGGTCTTCCCGCTCGATAGCTTCGTCGATCACCCGGCGGCCCGCATGGGCATCACCGGCGACGAGGCCAAGGTGCTCCCCGTGCACAAGGAGGTGCAGGCGGCCATCGACAAAGCCGAAGGCAAATCCACGCCGCTCGGAATCATCTCGCGCTTCGATTTCTACGAGCGCGCCAACAAGGCCTATGCGGTGATCGTCACCGGCGAAACCCGCTTCTACGGCTGCTTCATCCTGAAGAAGGGTGTCATCCCGCCCAAGGACGCCTGATCCATGGCCGGGCAAGGCGTCGCCATCCTCGGCATCTTCGTGGCCGACCTCGCATTCCGGGCGGGGCGGCAACCCAATATCGGCGAGACGCTGATCGGTTCGGGCTTCGCCATGGGCCCCGGCGGCAAGGGCTCGAACCAGGCGGTCGCCGCCGCCCGCGCTGGCGCCAAGGTCACTTTCATATCAAAACTCGGGAAGGACGCCTTCGCCAACATCGCCATTGCCGCCTGGTCGAAGGAAGGCATTACCCCCTTCGTCGCCCAGATGCCGGACCAGCCGACAGGTGCCGCCTATATCTTCGTCAACGACCAAAACGGCGAAAACGCCATCATCGTCGTGCCGGGAGCAGCGGGAACAATCAGCGCGACGGATGTCGATGCCGCAGCCAATATCATCGCCTCATCAGCCGTATTCGTCACCCAGCTTGAACAACCGATACCGGCGGCGATGCGCGGGCTGGAGATTGCCAGGCAAGCGGGCGTCATCACCATTTTCAACCCCGCCCCGGCGGCGCCGGTGCCCGACGCCATCTATCCCCTCTGTGACTATGTGATCCCCAACGAAAGCGAAGCCGAAGGCCTCACCGGCGTGAAAGTTTCAAACCCCGATGACGCCCGCAAGGCCGCTGACATTCTGGTGCGGAAGGGCGCCAAGACGGTGATCGTCACCATGGGCGGCCTCGGCGCGCTGGTGCATTCACGCGACAAGCAAGGCTTCCTGCCAAGCTTCTATGCCGGCAAAGTGCTCGAAACCGCCGGCGCCGGCGACGCCTTCGTCGGCGCCTTCGCCGCGGCCTTGGCCGCCGGCGCCGACATGATGCTGGCCGGCCGATTTGCCTCCGCCGCCGCCGGCATTTCCGTCACCAGACCAGGCACCGCACCATCGATGCCGTATCTCGCGGAGATCGAGAAGCTGCTAACTTGAGTCCTCCCACCCGCTGCGCGGGCGGCGGTCACTCCCGTTAATTGACTGATCGCCTACCCTTCCATTGAACGAAACCCAGCAATGCCTTTTCGGATTGCGTCCGTGCAGTTCGACTCCGGCCCCAGCCCTGCCGTGTCAGGTGCCAGTTCCGGGTGATGTTGCAGCAGGTCAAAGGCCTTCGTCCTCAGCCGATCGCCGTCATCGCCCATGGTGAAGAAAAGGGTCGCGTTGACATGTTCCGCACGGCGCAATCGATGAAAAAAGTCGTCGTGATCGCTGGCATAGGCCGCACTGGCTTTGGTCCAATCATTGTCGGACAGAAGCCGGTCGCGCAGCAGCCGAACATCGCGCAAGGTTCGCGAAAGTCCACAGCCCCACACGGGATCGCTGGAACCGGCAGCATCGCCAATCAGCACACAGCCGTTACGGACAGGGTGGGTAATCCACTGATGCGCTCCGTCAAAAGTGGCATGCACGCCATGTGGCGTTAACGCTTCGATCCAAGCGCGAGGCGCACCGACGTCAACAAAGTGTGATTGCGCAGCCGCATAGTCGCGCTCCCCTGACCACCGGCGCGTCAAGGCATCAACGTGATGGAAGACATAGCCACGGTAGTTGCCGGGCTTGTTGCTGACCAGGATTGCACCCCGGCCAGAGGCTCCGTGCTGATAGAAATACAAGGCGCGGTCGGTAGGAATGTTGCCCCTCAATTGAAACCCGCCGGAAAACAAATGTGGTGGATCCCGTTCGCGTTTGAAGCCCAGGAGTGTTGCGACATAAGAGTTGCGCCCATCTGCGCCGACAATCAGCGTAGCTTCGACATCCCTTTGGCCATTGCCGGTCTCAATCCTGGCTTTGGGCCGGCCTTCCACATCGATGGCGCTGACATGTGCGCCGCGCCAGACCTCGCAGCCGCAACGCTCCGCTTCGGTAAGCAAGACCTCCTGCATTTCGGGATGAAAGAAACTGACGATCCCGTTTCCTCTGGGAGCGGTGGTCTGAAACTCTCGCGGCGGGCGCTCGACACCGCCGCGGATGAAATACTCGCGCGGCAGGTCCTGGCCGCAAGTATTTAGCAGGAGCTTATGAATGCCAAGCTCCATCGCTTCCACGCCGCCCCAAGGCAGCAGAACTTCACCACGAATGCGGTCTCGAAACTCGAGACTCTTTTCGATAATGAGAACATGCCTGCCTGCCAAAGCCATGGACCGGCCAAGAGCTGCTCCCGCCAGGCCGCCGCCGACAATCAGAAGGTCATAATTTCTGCCAGCGGACAATAGTCACCACTCTTGGTAACGAGAACAAAACCGACATGCGCGCGACAACCAGTGTCAGAAATCAAAGGTTTGCGCAATTCGATATGGTTGGCAAGCCCTCCCGGCCACCGCGCGAGCAAGCGGACATTCCAAATCGTCCTCGCCCCACAGAGTGGGGAGAGGAAGGGGACCCGCCATGCGCAGCATGGTGGGGGAGGAGAGGGGTGGTTGCCGCTTACGGCACCACCCTGACCGCACCCTTCGCCGCACTCGTCGTCAGCGCCGCATAGGCCCTGAGCGCCATCGTTACGTTGCGTTCGCGGGGGTGCGCCGGCGAATACGCCGCAGCGCCTCGCGCCTCTTGCGCCGCCTTGCGCCTGGCCAGCACATCAGCGGGAACCGCCAGATGGATCGTGCGCTTCGGAATGTTGATCTCGACCGTATCGCCCTCTTCGACCAGCGCGATCATGCCGCCTTCCGCCGCTTCCGGCGAGACATGGCCGATGGAGAGGCCCGATGTGCCGCCCGAGAACCGCCCATCAGTCACCAGCGCGCAGGCTTTGCCGAGACCCTTCGATTTGATGTAGCTGGTGGGATAAAGCATCTCCTGCATGCCAGGCCCCCCGCGCGGGCCTTCGTAGCGGATCACCACCACGTCGCCCGGCTTTACCTCGCCGCCCAGAATGCCTTTGACCGCCGCGTCCTGACTTTCGAACACCTTGGCAGGGCCGGAGAAAATCAGGATCGAGTCATCAACACCCGCCGTTTTCACGATGCAGCCTTCCTCGGCGATGTTGCCCTTGAGCACCGCGAGGCCGCCGTCCTTGGAGAACGCGGCTTCCTTAGAACGGATCACGCCCTTGACGCGATCAAGGTCAAGCTCTTCAAACCGCCGTTCCTGGCTGAAGGCCTGGGTGGTGCGAACGCCGCCCGGTGCCGCGAGAAAGAAATTCTGCACGGCTTGCGAATTTGTCCGTGCCACATCCCAGCGCTCCAGCGCCTGGCCCATACTTTCGGCATGAACAACCGGCGTGTCGCGATGCAGAAGGCCACCGCGATCAAGCTCGCCCAGAATGCCCATGATGCCACCGGCCCGGTGAACATCTTCAATGTGAACGTCGGCAACCGCCGGCGCCACCTTGCACAACACCGGAACCTTGCGCGACAGCCGGTCGATATCGTCCATGGTGAAATCGATGCCGCCCTCGTAAGCCGCCGCGAGAATATGCAGCACCGTGTTGGTCGAGCCGCCCATGGCAATGTCGAGGCTCATGGCATTCTCGAAGGCTTTCTTGTTCGCCACATTTCGCGGCAGCACCGAGGCGTCATCCTGCTTGTAATAGCGGTGCGCCAGATCGACGATCAGATGGCCCGCCTCCACGAACAAACGCTTGCGGTCGGCATGGGTGGCGAGCGTCGTGCCGTTGCCAGGCAGCGAAAGGCCCAGCGCCTCGGTCAGGCAGTTCATGGAATTCGCCGTGAACATGCCGGAACACGAGCCGCAGGTCGGGCACGATTCCTTTTCGAGCGTCTCCACCTCTTCATCGGTGTATTTGTCGTCGGCCGCCCCCACCATGGCATCGACGAGATCGAGCGACCTGATCTTGCCGCGTATCTCCGCCTTGCCCGCTTCCATCGGCCCGCCCGAAACGAACACGGCGGGGATATTGAGCCGCATCGCCGCCATCAGCATGCCGGGGGTGATCTTGTCGCAATTGGAGATGCACACCAGGCCATCGGCGCAATGAGCGTTCGCCATGTATTCGACCGAGTCGGCGATAATCTCGCGCGACGGCAGCGAATACAACATCCCGTCATGGCCCATGGCGATGCCGTCATCGACCGCGATGGTGTTGAACTCCTTGGCAACCCCGCCGGCCTTCTCGATCTCGCGGGCCACCAGCTGGCCGAGGTCCTTGAGGTGCACATGCCCTGGCACGAACTGTGTGAAGGAGTTAACGACGGCGATGATCGGCTTGCCAAAATCGGCATCGGTCATGCCGGTGGCCCGCCAGAGCCCGCGTGCCCCCGCCATGTTACGGCCGAAGGTGGAAGTGTGTGAACGGTAACGCGGCATCGGGCTTCCCTCGCTTGTCAGCTTTGCAAGGGGAATTACTCCCATGGGCCCCGCACCGCAAGCTCTAGGCCCAGACCCTGCGCAATCACAGCATACCCTCTGGAATAGCACCGGGTTGGGTGCGTGGCTGCCGCCACCAGTCGATCAGAATGTGAACGACCAGCGCCGCCACAACCACAGCCCCGCCGATCAACGTCCGCAGCCCCGGCGCCTCTCCATGGATGAGCCACACCCAAAGCGGTCCGAGAACCGGTTCTGTAGTGCTGACCAGCGCCGCAACCGCTGCCGGAATGAGCCGTGCCCCGATCACGAACAGCGACAATCCCAGCCCCAGATTGAGCGCCCCAAACGCCAGCAGCAACCCCGCATCGCTGAGCGAAACCGCAAACCCGCCCGCCAGGAAAACCGCCAGCACCGCCGACAGCACCGTTCCAAGAAATACTGCCGGCAGCATCGAGAGATGGGCATGCCGCCGGGTGATCACCGTGGCGGTCGCAAAGAACGCGGCAATCACCACCGCTAGCCCGTCACCCAGCGGCGAAACCTTTCCCGAAAACGAGCCCGAAACCATGATGGCGACGCCGGCAAACACCGCCACGATGGCGGCCCAGGTGAAACCCGAGACTCTTTCGCGGAATAGCAACCACGACAGCAGTGCCGCAATCAGCGGTGCTGCCGCTTGAATGAGTAAGATGTTGGCCACGGTCGTGTGCGCCAACGCCACCACGAAAGCGCTCGAAGCCGTACCAAAACACAGCGCCACGCCCAGCCCCGGAAGGCCCATGTCACGGATCATCGCCGCGGTTCCGCGCACCCCGTCGCGCACTAGCATGAAACCCATGAGATAGAGAGCCGCCGAGATTGACCGCCAGAACACGATGGTCCAGCTGTCCGTCACTTCCAGGAAACGAGCGATGGTGCCGCCGAAACTCCAGACAATGGCAGCACCGGCGACCAGTGAAATGCCAAGTTTGAAATGGGCTTGCGTGCCGGACAGATTGGCGCTGAAAGGAAGTCCGGTTGGCTTCCAGGGCCCATGGGGAACCAGCTATGCCGCAAACCTGCGGCTGACCGCCGCCAGTCTCTCAGCCGACGGTTTTGTAACCTCTATGAAAGGCCTTGAGTCATTTCCGCCAATGCCCTGGTACAATGTGCGGGCGATGAGCGATGACGACAAGAAGTCACTCTATCTCTACATCCGCTCGCTTGGCGAGGCCGGCAGTCGTGCGCCTGCCTTTGTTCCCCCCGGCCAAAGGGTTTCGACGCCATACATCACTCTGGCACCACCCAACGCGCCGCCCGCCTGCACCCGCGACCTCGATTGCGGGGTGGGCGAAATCTGCGATCCCGGCGGCACGGGGGCCTGCATCCGCAAGCCGTAGAAACCGGAAAGTCTCCACTGCTAGGTGCGCACAAAATGCAACCTGGTGAACTGCGCCCGGAATGCCGCCACTTCCGGCGCCACCGATTGCGCTTGGCGCTTGCCGGTCAGCACATCGGCAATGAAGCCCGCCAGCACCGGCATGTCCTTTTCCGTCATGCCCCAGCGCACGATTTCCGGCGTGCCCATGCGAAGGCCGTTCATATCGCCCGCCACCTCGGCGATGGGAAGCCCGATGCCGCACGTGAGAATATTCGCCTGGCGCAGAAGTTTGGCCGAAGCCTGCCCGGCGATCTCGATGGCGAACTGGTGTGAAGTCGTACCGCCGCGATCCGCCGCATGAACCTTCACGCCACGCGCTGAAAGTTCCGCGGCCAGCGCCCGCGCCGTTGCCGCCATAGCTTTCGCATAGTCACGGCCAAAAACCTTCCAGTCGAGAAGTGTCATTGCCAGCGCCGCCGATTTCGCCGCATCGAAATTCGCTGTCATGCCGGGAAAAGCGATGGTATCGAGCTTCTGTGCCATATCAGCATCATTGGTGACGATAAGACCGGATGGCGGCCCGCCCAGGCTCTTGTAAGTGCTCATGGTCATCACATGCGCACCTTCTTCCAACGGCTGTTGCCAGGCCTTGCCAGCGATCATTCCCGACATGTGTGCGGCATCGAACATCACGATGGCACCCACCTCGTCGGCGATGGCGCGAATATCGGCGATGGGATGCCGAAAAAGGTTCAGGCTGCCGCCGATGGTGATGAGTTTCGGCCTGAGCCGCTGGGCGTCGGCCCGGAGCGCGTCGATATCGACCGTGTAGCCATGAACATCGATGGGTGCCGGGTGCGTCACCAGCCCGTAGAGTCCCGCCGCCCCCGCGGCATGGTGAGTCACATGCCCGCCAATGGCGCCAGATGGCGCGATGATCGCATCCCCCGGCTTGCAAGTGGCCATGAACACATAGAGATTGGCCATTGCCCCGGAAGCCACGCGGATTTCCGCGTATTTCGCGCCGAACACCTCGCAAGCGAGTTCGGCCGCCATCACCTCGATTTTCTCGATCCCCTCCAGCCCCATCTCGTACTTGTCTCCGGGATAGCCGAGTGACGGTCGTGAGCCGATGCCACTGGCCAGCAACGCTTCCGCCTTGGGGTTCATGGCATTGGTGGCAGGGTTGAGATTGACGCAATTGCGCTCGTGAATGGTGCGGTTCTCATCGGCCCATTGCAGCAGGCTCTTCTCATTGTCTTCGGCCGACTGCCTGGCAACTTGTGCCGCAACCGTTTGAATGAATTGCTCCGGGCCGGATGGCACCCAACCGCGGCGTTCCATCATTCTCATATTACGAATTTCCTCATCTGCGGCTGCGTTGGCTATCCACTGCGCGCTTCCGCGTCCACTGAAATTTTGTAACCGAGAGTTTCAATTTTTGAATTGGGACTAAATTTCTCAGGTACATTGAGGTTGCCAAAATAGGAAATGTTTCACGTGAAACACCTCCGCTTTCAAGCTCTTGGGCGCCAGGCCCGGATGCGATCGCAGCGCCAATCGCGAAGAAACCACAATGAATTCGAAGGCAAAACGAAGCCATTTGCAATGCTTCCGAATGCCAAACATTGGGGAATCCGCTCTATTTCGGTGACAGTGCACAAAACCCGCCACCCCCGCTGCCCGGCCCGTCATTTCTCGCCATAGGATTTGGGCAGGCCCAGCACTTTCTCGGCCAGGAAGCACAGGATCAGGTTGGTCGAGATCGGCGCCACCTGATAGAGCCTGGTTTCGCGGAACTTGCGCTCGACATCGTACTCCTCGGCAAATCCGAAGCCGCCATGGGTCTGCAGGCAGGCTTCGGCCGCTTCCCATGAGGCATCGGCCGCCAGCATCTTGGCGGTGTTGGCTTCGACGCCCGGGTCCTGGCCCGCATCGTAAAAGCCGGCGGCACGGTAGACGATAGCCTCGGCGGCCAGCATGTGGGCGAAAGCCCTCGCCAGCGGGAACTGCACACCCTGGTTCTTGCCGATCGGCGCGCCGAAGATCACCCGCTCCCTGGCATAGGCCGCGCCCTTTTCGAGAAACCACTTGGCATCGCCAATGCACTCCGCGCCGATCAGGATGCGTTCGGCATTCATGCCGGAGAGAATGTAAGTGAAGCCCTTGCCCTCTTCCCCGACCAGCGCCGACGCCGGTACGCGCACATTGTCGAAAAACACTTCGGTGGTGGAGTGATTGATCATGGTGCGGATCGGCCGGATGGTGACGCCCTTGCCCACCAGTTCCCTGAGATCGATCAGCAGCACCGACAGGCCATCGGTCTTCTTTGCCGCTTGATCGCGGGGCGCGGTGCGGGCCAGGAGCAGCATCAAGTCGGAATGCTCGGCCCGCGATGTCCATATCTTCTGACCCTTGATGATGTAGCTGTCGCCATCGCGGGTCGCCGTGGTCTTGAGCGCCAGCGTGTCGGTGCCACTGGCGGGTTCGGTCACACCAAAGGCCTGGAGGCGCAGAGAACCATCGGCAATCTTCGGCAGATAGGCTTTCTTCTGCGCCGCGCTGCCATGGCGCAGCACCGTTCCCATTGTATACATCTGGGCATGACACGCCGCGGCATTGCAGCCCTGGCGATGAATTTCTTCGAGTATAACGGCAGCCGCCGTCAGATTGAGGCCGGAGCCGCCGAATTCCTCTGGAATAATTGCCGCCAGATAGCCCTCCTGCATCAGCGCCGAAACGAATTCACTTGGATAATTGCGGGCCGCATCGCATTGGCGCCAATAGTCGCCGGGAAACCGGCGGCACACGTCGGCGACACCTTCACGGATCGCCGACAGATTTGAGTTCAAGTCATGGCCGAACATCGCAGTGACGATCCTTCACCCCCGAAACATCGGCGGGCGGGCGTCGAGCCATTTGCCCTGCGCCTTGCCGGATTCCGCCACGGCGAACACCGCAGCCATGGAACGCAGGCCATCCTCGGCACGGGGGTAAAGATTGGCCGCTGGGTCCATGGCGCGGCCTTGCTTGTTGGCGTGGATGGCCTCGGCCAGATCCTTGTAGATATTGGCAAACGCCAGCGGCATGCCCTCCGCATGGCCGACGGTGACACGGCTTGCGCGGTCCGCTTCCGGTGACAAGCCACCTTCGCCACGTTCGATCACTTGCAGGCGCTGGCCCAACGGCATCCAGTACAGCTGGTTTGGCTGCTCCTGTGACCAGCGGAGCCCACCCTTTTCGCCAAAGACCTGGATGCCGAGGCCATGTTGACGGCCAATGGCCACCGACGATGTCCACAACCGGCCCACCGTTCCGCCGGACATCCGGAAGTTCACCATGGCATCGTCCTCCAGGACGCGGCTTGCAATGCACGACGCGATGTCGGCCGACAGCCGTTCCACTTCCTGTCCGGTCACGAAACTTGCCATGTGCAGGGCATGAATGCCGCAATCGGCAAACTGTGCCGAGATGCCGGCCTGGGCGGGATCATAGCGCCAGCGCACCCGCGGATTGTCGGCGTTGGCGGCATCGGCGTGGTGGCCGTGGGCAAATTCAGCCACCACCAGCCGCACCTTGCCCAAATCACCACGCGCCACCATGGCCCGCATGTGGCGGACCAGCGAATAGCCGGTGTAGCCATAGTTCACCGCGCAGATGCGGCCCGTTGACTTGGCGACGCGGACGATCTCCTCGCCTTCTTCAACTGTCATGGTCATCGGCTTTTCGCAAAGCACGTTGAAGCCCGCCTCAAGAAAGGCCTTGGTGATTGCGAAATGCGTGGCGTTGGGTGTGGCGACCGTCACCAGATCGACGCGGTCGGCACGCTTCTTTTCGCCAGCCAGCATCTCGGTCCAGTCACCGTAGGAACGGTCGGCCGCAAGGCCCAGTCTTTGGCCATAGTCGCGGCCCGCATCGGGCCGATGATCAAGCGCCCCGGCCACGAATTCAAATTCGGCATCCAGCCGCGCCCCCAGGCGATGGGCCGGGCCAATCTGACTGCCTTCCCCACCACCGATCAGTCCCCAGTTCAGTCTTGCCATCGTGGCGTCCTCTCAGTTCAGTTGATCATTTGAAGCCGATTGCTTCGAGATACTCGCGATTGGCGCGCGCATCATCCATGGGGCGCACGTCGAGCGTCGGGTCACAGTCCTGCTCCACCGTGCACCAGCCTTTGAAGCCCGCATCGAGCAGCACTTGCCGCACCGCCGGAAAATCCACATCACCCTTGCCGAGATTGCAGAAGATGCCTTGCCCGCAGGCATCATAAAATCCTGTGCGCTTGGCGATCACCTCGGCTTTCACCTTTGGGTCAATGTCCTTGAAGTGCATGTAGCTGATGCGAGAGATGTGCCGCTTCATGAAAGCCACGGGATCAAAGCCCGCGTAGGAATGGTGGCCGGTGTCAAAGCAGATTTTCAGAACCTTCTCATCCACTTCATCAAGCAGGCGCTCCAGTTCGGGCTCGAAATCCATGAAGCCCGCCGCGTGGGCGTGAATGCCAACCGTGAGGCCGTGGGTTTCCGTGCCCATCTTTGCCACGGTTGCAATGCGGTCACGGAAGGCCGCCCATTCGGCCTTGTCCATTTGCTCGGCTTCCTTGGCGCGGCCGGCAGTGGGCGCCCGGCGCGGCGAAATGGAATCGATGAGAACCAAATGGTTTGCCCCATGCGCCACCAGCGCCTTGCAGGTACGCACCGACGCATCCATTACGTCTTCCCATTTTGCGGCGTCATGGAATGGCTGGAACACGACCCCGCCAATCAGCGCCAAGTCATTCTGGGCAAGTGCTGGCCCCAGAACTGCCGGGTCTTCCGGCATGAAACCCACAGGTCCAAGCTCGATGCCCTTGTAGCCGGCATCAGCACATTCCCTGAGAACGGTTTGCCAGGTGGGATTGCGGGCATCATTTGCAAATTCCACGCCCCATGAACAGGGCGCATTGCCAATGCGGATTGTCATGCGTCTCGAACCTTTCAAGATTTCAGAATGAAGTGAGTTTTGCCCACGACTTGGACTCGCTGGATGCCACGGCCGCCGCCACGATGCGGCTGACATCGAGACCATCACGGAATGTCGGCCAGGTGGGATTTCCGGTGGCGATTGCCGTGAGAAAGTCTTTCGCCTCGATGATGATCTGGTCTTGATAGCCGGTGCCATGACCCGGCCCCTGGCAGAATGCCTGATAGTCGGGGTGTGTTGGGCCTGTCAGGATCTTGGTGAAGCCGCGCGTGGCATCAGGGCCCTCCGCGCGGTAGAGCCACAGCGCATTCTGGTCTTCCTGGTCGAAACGGATGGCACCCTTGGTGCCGAATACCTCATAGGCGTAACCCATCTTGCGGCCGGTGGCGACACGGCTGAAATACATGTGACCCATTGAGCCCCGCTCGAACCGGCACATCAGCTGCGCATGATCATCGTTGGTGACTTTTTCCATGGCGGTGCCGAAGGGGCGTTCGGCGTGCACCGTTTCCACCATGGCCATCACCTCAGTCACCGGCCCGAGCAAAGCCAGCGCACAGTTGATCATGTGCGGCGCCAGATCGCCCATGGTGCCATTGGCCATGCCGCGCGTGCGCCAACTGGCGGGCAAGGTGGGGTCGGCGAAAAAGTCTTCCGTGTGTTCGCCACGGAACCAGTTCACGTCTCCTATGGCGCCATCGGCAATCAGCTTGCGGGCAAACTGCGTGGCGGGCGTGCGCACATAATTGAAGCCAACCATGTTGACGGCGCCAGCCGATTCAGCAGCGGCCGTCATGGCCCTGGCATCCGCCAGCGATGCGCCGAGCGGCTTTTCGCAGAAGACCGGTTTTCCCAGGGCAAGAGCCGCCTCGGCGATCCGGCGATGAAACTCCTGCGGCGAAGCAATGATGACCGCCTCAACCCTTGGGTTGTTCACCAACTGGCCCCAATCGTCGGTCGACGCCGCAAAACCAAAGTCCTCACGGTATTTATCCGCCGACGATTGCCGGCTGGCACAAACCATTTCCAGCCGCGGCCGAAGCGCCGTGCCAAATACCGCAGCAACCGAAGCCATGGCTACGGCATGGGCCTTGCCCATGTAGCCGCCGCCGACAATACCAATGCCAATTTCAGACATTCGAGTCCTTCGGTTCAAAAACACTTTGCAACCGGTTGCAAATCTCGTATCTCATGTGCGCGGCCCGCGCAACAAGAGAGACGCAGGGCTTGCCCACGCGTGGTAATTCTGGGCAGGATTGGATCATGAGCGGAAACCAAAAAACAGTCCGGTTGACGGTAGCGCAGGCCATTACCCGCTATCTCGCCAATCAATACATCGAAATCGGCGGAGCTGAAAAACGAATATGTGGCGGCGGCTTTGGCATCTTTGGCCACGGCAATGTGCCAAGTTTGGGCGAAGCGCTCTATGGCCTGCGAAACGAGTTGCCGCTCTACCGTGGCCAGAACGAACAGAGCATGGGTTTTGCCGCCGCCGCCTATGCCAAGTACCATCTTCGCCGCCGCTTCATGTTCTGTACGGCAAGCGCCGGGCCGGGAACCGCGAACCTGTTGACGGCGGCAGCACTCGCCCACGCCAACCGGCTTCCCATGCTGTTGCTGTGCGGCGATACATTTATCACCCGCCTGCCTGACCCCGTGCTGCAGCAGCTTGAGCACTATGGCAATCCGGCCCTTGGCTTGAATGATGCCTTCAAGGCCACGAGCCGCTTCTGGGACCGCATCACCCACCCGGCGCAGGTGATCAACTCCCTGCCCGCCGCCCTGGCCACCATGCTGGACCCTGCCGATTGCGGCCCGGCTTTTATCGCGCTGCCCCAGGATCTGCAGGGTTGGGCCTACGACTATCCCCAATCCTTCTTTGACAAGCGCCTGCATCACATCCGCCGCCAAACGCCGGATGCGGTGGAAGTGAAGGCCGCCGTGCACATGCTCAAATCCGCCAAGCGGCCCATCATCATCGCAGGCGGTGGTGTGCAATATTCGGGCGCCGTCGCCGAAATGACGGCATTTGCCGAGCGTCACCACATTCCCGTCGTCGAAACCATCGCCGGACGCGCCAATTTCGTGGCCACGCATGCGCTCAACATCGGACCGGTGGGTGTCACCGGATCCGACAGCGCCAACACCATTGCCGAAAGGGCGGATGTGATTCTCGCTGTCGGCACCCGCATGCAGGATTTCACCACCGGCTCGTGGACAGCCTTTGCGCACGACGCCCGCATCATCGGCTTGAACGCCGCCCGCCACGACGCCGCCAAGCACTTCTCGCAAGCCGTGGTGGGTGATGCCAAGTTGGGCCTGCTCGAAATTGGCAAGGGATTGGGGGACTACACGGCACCCGCCGCCTGGACGAAATCCGCACAGCTTGAGCGTACCAAGTGGGATGAATACGTGGCGCGGAACGTAAAGCCCGGCAACCGGCCCAACTCCTATGCCCAGGCCATTGGCGTGGTGAATGCCTTGTGTGACAAGCGCGACCGGGTGGTGGCGGCTGCCGGCGGCCTGCCCGCCGAAGTGACCGCCAACTGGCGCACCCTTGATATTGGCACGGTTGACGTCGAATTTGGCTTCTCCTGCATGGGCTATGAAATAGCCGGCGGCTGGGGCGCCCGCATTGCCCAATCGGAATCCGAACCTGACAGCGACACCATCGTGTTTGTCGGCGACGGCTCTTACCTGCTGATGAACTCCGACATTTATTCCGCAGCACTCACCCGCAAGAAGCTCATCATCCTCGTGCTCGACAATGGTGGCTTCGCCGTCATCAACAAGCTGCAGAATAACACCGGCAATGAAAGCTTCAACAACCTGATCGCCGACTGCCCGACGGTGCCTGAAGCCTTCGCCGTCGATTTTGCCGCCCACGCGGCCGCCATGGGAGCCGTGGCTGAAACCGTTTCCAACCCCGGCGAGCTGGGCGAAGCCTTCAAGCGCGCCAAGGCCAGCGACCGCACGTCGGTGATTGTCATGAAGGTAGACCCCTACGAAGGCTGGACCACCGGTGGCCACACCTGGTGGGAAGTGGGCACCCCGGAGGTTTCGCAAAGCCAGAAAGTTCTCGAGGCCCACAAGAATTGGGAAGCTTCGCGCCCCAAACAGCGCAAGGGCGTTTGAGGTCCATGACGCCAGCACTTGCTAGCAAGCTCGCTCGCAAGAGTTTCCTGGTGATCGGGCGCGCCGGGCTTGATCTTTACCCCGACCCGCCGGGCACCCGGACCGAAGATGCCAAGGGTTTTGTTGCGGCACTCGGTGGCTCATCCGCCAACATTGCCGTGGCGCTGGCGCGGCAGGGTATGAAGGCCGCGCTGCTGACGCGCGTGTCCGATGATGCCGTGGGCCGCTTCTGCCTCAACCAGCTCGATCATTATGGCATTGACCGCACCCATGTGAAGCCGGTCAGCGGCGAATGGCGCAATTCGCTGGCGCTGGCCGAAACCCGGACCGACAACCATCAGTCAGTCATCTACCGCAATGGCGCGGCTGACTTCCAGATGGACATCGCCGATGTCGAAGCTGTCGGCTATGGCCACTACGGCGCGTTGATCACCACTGGAACCGTGCTCGCCGCCCAGCCTTCGTACGGTGCCGCGTTCCGCGCCTTCGACCTTGCGCGCCAGGCCGGCCTGCCGCTGATTTTTGACGTCGACTACCGCCCCTACAGCTGGCCATCCGCCGAAGCTGCGGCCGAAGCTTACGCGCGCGCTGCGGCATTGTGCGATATCATTGTCGGCAACGACGAGGAGTTCGGCTTCATGGCCGGCGGCTATGACAAGGGCCTCGCCAAGGCAAGGAGTTTGCTCGAGGCCAAGGCCGAGATTGTCGTCTACAAATTGGGATCAAAGGGCGCCGTCACCATGACCCGCGCCGGTGAATTCAAGACGGGAATCTACCAGACCACCGCCTTGAAGCCCACGGGCGCTGGCGACAGCTTCATGGGCGGCCTGCTTGCCGGTCTTGCCGGCGGCCGTACCCTGCGCGACAGTGTGCTGCGTGGCTCAGCCTCCGCCGCCATCGTGGTGTCGCGCGTCGGCTGTGCGCCAGCCATGCCGACAACCGCCGAGCTTGACGCGTTCATGGCGCTGCAGCCCGAACCCGATTGAGGCCGAGGAAAAAATTTCATGCACATTGCACCGCACGACAACAACAACCGCGCCATTGTGGATGTGAACAATCCGCTAGTGCCGCTCAACTATTTCAACATCGTCAAACTGCAGCGCGGCGAAATTTTTGAATATCGCATCGCTGGCTACGAAACCTGCGTGGTGCCCGCCACCGGAACAGTGACGGTTGCAGTGGCTGGCGAAACCTACAAGGACATTGGCAATCGCCGTGTTGATGTCTGGGATGGCGAGCCGGAGGGTGTTTACGTGCCAACCAACGCCGGCGCGCGCCTCACTTGCCAGTCAGACAATGCCGAAATTTTCATTGCCGGCGCCAGATACGATCAGACGCTGAAGCCGTTCGCGGTGCGCGCCGCAGACATCGACAGGATTCAGTATGGCTCTGACGAAACCAAAACCCACCGCAAGATCAAGCATATTCTGGGGCAGAGCTATCATGATCGCGTCGGCCGCCTGCTGGTAAGCGAGCTTTTCACCGTCGGGGCCGGCGGCTGGTCCGGCTTTCCCAGCCACAAGCACGACACCGACCGCTTGCCGGACGAAACCCGCCACGACGAAACCTACAATTTCCGCTTCAAGCCCAACTATGGTTCCGGCTTGCAGATGCTGCAGCGCGAGGACAACAAGCCGGGCGAGGCCTATCACGTGATGGATGGGTCCACCATTCTGCTCGACAAGGGCTATCACCCCTGCTGCGCCTTGCCGGGCTATGAGATGTACTATTTCACCATCCTGGGTGGCCTGAGCCAACGCAGCCTGAAGCAGTATTTCCAACCCACCCATGCCGCGCAACTGCACACCATCCCCGGCATTCTCGACATGGTGGCCAAGTTCAAATGAGTCTGGTGACGCTGGCCGAGGTCCTGCAGCCCGCACTGAAGCACGGCTACGCCGTCGCCGGCCTGGTGTGCCTGGGATGGGAGGACATGTGCGCCTTCGTTGCCGCCGCCGAGCTGGAGCGTGCGCCAATCATCCTGCAAGCCGGTCCCGGGTGCCGCGAGCACACGCCGCTTCCCATTGTCGCCAAGATGTTTCGGCATTTGGCGGAGGCTGCCTCGGTTCCGGTGGTGGCCCACCTGGATCACGGTTATTCGGCGGAAGAATGCCGTCAGGCAATTGCCGAGGGCTTCACATCCGTGATGTTCGACGGTTCAAAAAAACCGCTGCGCGAAAACATCGGCGAGACAGCAGAGATCGTTGCCATGGCGCATGAAGCGGGCGTATCTTGCGAGGGCGAGATCGGGTTTGTTGGTTACGCTGGTGGTGCGGCCTCTGCCGGGACTGATCCCGCCGAAGCCGCGCAGTTTGCCCGCGAGACTGGCGTTGACGCCATGGCGATTTCTGTCGGCAATGTCCATTTGCAGCAGAACCACGAGGGCAAGCTTGATGAAGCGCGCATCGCCGCCATCGCGGCTGTGACCAATGTACCGCTGGTCATTCACGGTGGTTCCGGCGTCCCCGCCAATCAGCGGCGCGCTTTGGCCACCGGCTCCCACATCTGCAAGTTCAACATCGGCACGGAGTTGCGCATGGCCTTTGGCAATGCCTTGCGCGCCGCTGTGAACAAAGACCCCGCCCGCTTCGACCGCATCGCCATTCTCAAGGACACCCAAGAACCCGTCATGACAGCAGCCCGCCTGGTATTACGCGGGTTGGGATCATCCGGGCGCGCCTGATCAGTGCGACCGCTTCTTCTCCTGCTGCGCCGAAAGTGCCGCGCGAAACCTCGCTGTATCCCAGTTGTCTTTCAGCGCCCGGCGCATCAGCCCTTGCTGACTTTCAGGAGCCATGCCGCCGAGCGGTGAATTGATGTCGAGATTGGCCGGAAACGGATAGCCTTCCGCGCAGGCCGACACCACATCATCGAGTTCCTGCGCCGACAACTTGGCCTTCATGGCGGCAAGGGTGGGATAGAGGTGATGGCACATGCGGGCCCGGTCGACGATTTCGATCGAGCGGCCATAGCCCGAGCCGATCTGCATGAGATTGGCGAAACGATGCACGTCCTTGGTCGTGTTGTCGCCGGCGGCATGAAACACCGCCGGATTGAAAAACAGCGAGTCACCCTTGGCCAGCGGCGCCTGTGAGTAGTTCTGTTCAAAATAGGCGCGAAATTCCGGCAACTGGGTTGCGAAGTACCCGGGCTGATAGGTTTGCGAGAATGGCAAGAGCTTGGTGGGCCCCGTCTCCAGCGGCATGTCGGTGTGGGCAATTCCGCCTTGCAGCGTCAGCGCCGCCGACAGCCAGTGCACATGGGCGGGGTACCCGGTCAATTCGTCCAGGGTCTGAAATCCCATGTGATAGTCGCGGTGGCAGGTCTGCGCCTTGCCGCCCGGATGCACCACATTGACCTGGGTGGTGATCTGAAAGTGCGGCCCAAGCCAGGCACGGCTGACCAAGGGAATGATGGGGTTGGCGTTGTAGAGAACGAAGGCTTCGGCATCGGCAAGGCATAGCTTCTCGTGGGCATTCCACAGCCTCGAATTTGAACCCGCCGCGGCAAAGTGATCACCCTTGCCGCCGCTGCCTTCGCGCTCTTCCGCCATCAGGCGACCAAGAATGCCGGTGACGAGATCAACCAACTCGAGGTTCTCATAGGTATTGCGGACGATGATGATGCCCGCTCCCGACCGGAACACCAGGTGCCACTCAGCCATGAAGGCCCGCAACTTCTCGAGATCGCCCGCGCCGCGGCGCACGTCGGATGCATCGTAGACAGGGATGTTGGCGATGACATCCGACGCCAGCGGCACGTCGGACTTCCTGGTCTTGCGCTCAACGCAGGCCCGAAACTCTTCCAGGGAACATGATTTCGAATCAAGCCAAACCGGGCCGGCAGTGGGTGACATGTGATTCATGGACAATCTCCTGGCCCCAAGTATCTAGTGCAATCGGTTGCAAAACGCCACCCGCTTGCCGCCCGCTAGGCAACGGCTTTCGGTTTCGGTCGAAGGCTGCCGCGCTCGGTGATGGCGCAGGCGAAAAGCCGGGATTCAACCACGCGATCGGGATTGTCGACGAGGTCTGTTATCAGTTCGATTGAGCTTTGTATGATGTCGCGGAATGGCTGTCGCACGGTTGTCAGATCATAGGCGCTCCACCCTGCCATCGAGATGTCATTGACACCCAGAAAACCGATGTCGGCCGGAATCTTCAAGCCGGCGGCACGCACGAAGTCCATGGCACCCATGCAGATCAGGTCATCGCCGCAAAACACCGCTTCAACTTCGGCTGCCGCGCGCAGCCTCTGCATGGCGTCCGCCCCTGCTGCATAGGTGTAGTTTGAGGCGTAGAGTGTTCGGGCAATTTTCAGGCCCAATCGCTTGGCCCGGCGCGAAAACCCGCTGACCCGATCCTTGGTTGATGTTGCCGTCTCGGGTCCGCCGATAATCCCGACCTTGATGTAACCACGCTCAACCAGCGTTTCCGCCGCAAGCTCGCCGCACCTGACATTATCAATTCCGACAACATGTATTTCACCGGAGGGTTGGTGTTTGCCCAGTGAATGGACGACCGGAATGCCTGCCTTGCGGAATGTTCCCGCAAAATTTGGCGGCAAAGTCGAGGTTGCAACGATAACCCCATCGACGCTGTATTGCTGCAGCAGTTGCAGGGATTTTTCCGGGCTCGTCTCGTGCGTGAGGTTGACCAGCAGCGGGCGGAAACCGCGCGCCTGCAGCTCTTCGGTGAAGTAGTCGAAGATCTGCAGGAAGGCTGGGTTCTGGAAATTGTTGGCGACAAGGCCGATGAGTTTGGTGCGTTTGGTGGCCAGGCTCCTGGCAATCATCGATGGCCGGTAACCCAGCTCACGCGCCGCCTTTTCGACTTTGGCGCGGGTCTTCGCTGAAACACTGGCACCGTCCGTGAAGGCGCGAGACACGGCGGACCTGGACACCCCTGCCCTTTTGGCAACGTCTGAGATTGTCACCATGCTCATTGCCGCGTACCCGCCCAAGATTGGCGCAAAGCATAGACCGGCAACAACCCGCCTGAACAGCGCGAAGGCCATTCGCTGCGGCTTCCCGCAGAAGCGTCGGGTTTAGCGATTGTCGCAGAACCGGATGGTGGGTGGTACAGGGATCGAACCTGTGACCCCTACCATGTCAAGGTAGTGCTCTACCGCTGAGCTAACCACCCACTATTGACGCGGAAGCGGGCTTCATAGCGGCGGAAGCGGCGCGTTGCAAGCCTTGCGGCGCGGGAATAGGCTGTCAGCAACTGGGTCTTCTGGAGCTCCCCCAAAATGGGAAAAGTCTATCCCGCCATCACCCCGCAGCTACAGGCCTGGATCGGCCGTCAAAAGCTTTTCTTCGTGGCCACGGCGCCGCTGTCGGCCGGCCATCACATCAATTGCTCGCCGAAGGGCATGGACGCGTTTCGCGTGCTCGATGACAGAACCGTCTGCTATTTCGACTACAACGGCAGCGGCGCCGAGACCATTGCGCATCTGCGCGAGAACCGCCGGATCACCTTCATGTTCTGCGCCTTCGAGGGACCACCGAAAATCTTCCGGCTATATGGATCGGGAGAAGTCTTGGCCCCCGGCCACGCCGACTGGGACAGGCTGAACGCCCTCTTCGCCCTTCCGGAAGTGCCCCGTTCCATCATCAGGGCCCGCATAACCCGCATCGCCGACTCCTGCGGCTTTGGCGTGCCGCTCATGGACTTCAAGGCCGAACGCGATTCCTTCGAGAAATGGGCGGCGGGCAAGACCGAAGCCGACAATGCCGCCTACCGGCGCGAAAAGAATGCCATGAGCATCGACGGACTGCCAGCCTGGGACGAACCGGCCTAGCCTATTCAGGCGGCCATCATGCGGTCGACTTCGGCGACGAGATCGCGGAGGTGGAAGGGCTTGGACAGCACCTTGGCGTCTTTCGGCGCTTTGGAATCGGGGTGCAGCGCCACGGCGGCAAAACCGGTGATGAACATGATTTTGAGCGACGGATCGAGCTCGGCGGCGCGCCTGGCCAGTTCGATTCCATCCATTTCCGGCATAACGATATCAGTGAGCAGCAGGTCGAAAGTCGTCTGCTTTATTTCCTCGAAGGCACTGGCGCCTTCGGCAAACGGAGTGACCTGATGGCCAGCCTTCTCCAGCGCCTTCACCAGAAAGCGCCGCATGTCATTGTCATCTTCCGCGAGAATGATCCTGGCCATTTTTGTCTCGGTCATATTAGGCACGTTCCTTAAGTCTTGTGAACCCCACGCGGAGCCGGTGCAAGGCTTGTACCAGCCGCGGGGTAAACGCACTGTGAAGCACGATACCGGGTAGACAGAACCCTGGCCATGCCCGATAGTGTGGCGGGAACGGCGCAGCACACGGGGCCAATGAACACCGCTACATCGCGAGCATTCGAGATTCTTGCCCCGGTCCGCTGGTCGGCGCCGGCTATTTTCAATTCGCCTCACAGCGGCCGCTATTACGACCCCGCCTTCCTGCGCCAATCGCGGCTTTCGCCAGCCGCACTGCGGAAATCCGAAGATTGCTACATTGATGAGCTGTTCATGGGTTGCCTCGACCACGGCGCCCCCCTGTTGCGGGCTCACGCGCCGCGCAGCTTCATAGATTTGAACCGCGAACCCTATGAGCTGGACCCCCGCATGTTCAGCGGTCCGTTGCCCGGTTACGCCAACACCACGTCGCCGCGGGTGGCGGGTGGCCTTGGCACCATTCCGCGGGTTGTGGCCGAAGGCGAGGATATCTATCGCCACAAACTGTCGTTTGACCAAGCCCAGGCCCGCATTGAAACCATCTATCTGCCCTACCACCGGGCGCTCGCCGCATTGGCCGATGAAGTGATTGGCAAGAACGGCGCCATGCTGCTGGTTGACTGCCATTCCATGCCATCAAGTGCCATTGCCCATGTAGCACCCCCCAATTCCATCGACATTGTTCTGGGGGATCGTTTTGGCGCCTCCTGCGGCAATGAACTGACGTCGATGGCCGAGAGCCTGTTCGCCGCCGAGGGCTTCCGGGTGGTCCGCAACAAGCCCTATGCCGGGGGCTTCATAACCCAGAACCAGGGCGCACCCCTGCGCGGCCGCCACGCCCTGCAGATCGAAATCAATCGCGGGCTGTATCTGAACGAAACCAACCTGGAGAAATTGCCGGATTTTGCCGTGCTGCGTGCTGCCATGGACCGGATCATCGGCAAGCTCCTCGACCGACTGACAGCCGAGCTGGTGCCGGCCCAGCTCGCAGCCGAATAAAAAAAGGGCCGATGCACCAAGGTGGACCGGCCCAAGTCTAGGGAGGAAACGCCCAGGAAGGGCAGCAAGACATCTCTGCCTTGCGTCCGATTATTTGGCAGTGCAGCATCCCTATTTCAAGTATGAAATGCAGGATTCCTTGCTCAGGCGGCCAGAACAGAACCCAAATTCGCGCCAGAAGATGAACGTAACAAGTTGTAATACATTGGTAAATTCATTCGTCAATCGGCGAGACATATAGCCATGCAGCATTCGCATACCAACGATTTTCATGCTGCACTGCACAACTGAGTCGCCCCTTGAGGCGCAGCCGGCACTCCCATAGGAAAGGCAATGCCCGGAGCCGCCATGAATCCCGACTGGAACCACCTCACTGATTTCGCGATTACTCTTGCCCAGGCTTCGGCCCAGGAAATCCTCCCGTATTTTCGCAGGAATGCCGACATCGACGTCAAGTCTGGCCCAGTGTGGGATCCGGTCACCGAAGGCGACCGAGCCGGCGAGCGCATCATCCGCCACATGATCGAAGAGCGTTACCCCGACCATGGCATCCATGGCGAAGAATATGGCTGGAAGGAAGGAAAGTCCGGCTTCACCTGGATTCTCGATCCGGTGGATGGCACCCGGTCCTTCGTCTGCGGCATGCCCACCTGGGCCACGCTGATCGGCCTGATGTTCGAGGACCGCTGCGTTGTCGGCCTCATGAATCAACCCGTCGTCGGCGACATGTTCTTCGGCAACCCCCATGGCGCATGGCACGATTATCGCGGCGACCGCCAAAAGATCAACAACCCGCACCGGTGTGAATCTGGCCAATGCCCGCATCGGCACCACCGCGCCGGAACTTTACCGCACCGAGAAAGACCAGGCCGCATTCCAGCGCCTCAGATCCAAAGCCCAACTCACCCGCTTTGGTGGCGACGCCTATTTCTTCGCGGTCATGGCAGCGGGCCATCTCGATATCGCCATGGACGCCAATCTCATGGCCTATGACATCATGCCGCTGATCCCCATCGTCGAAGGGGCGGGCGGCCACGTGGCCGAATGGAATGGCGGTGATCCCGCCAAAGGTGGCAATGTCATTACCGCGGGCTCGCGCCCCCTCCTTGAAGAAGCCCTCGCCGTCATGAAAGGATAGGCCATGCCGCTCAAGCCCTGGCACGAAGTGGGACCAGCCCTTGTTGACACCGCCATGGGCCGAAGGAAGGCCGATATGGTCATCCGCCAGGGCCGCTGGGTGAATGTGCATTCGGGCGAAGTGATCGCCAATATCGACATTGCCATCTGTGAAGGCCGCTTTGCCTTTGTCGGCCCCGACGCCAGCCACGCCATTGGCAAGAACACCACGGTCATCGAAGCCAAGGGCCGCTACATGGTGCCGGGCCTGTGCGATGGTCACATGCATGTCGAAAGCGGCATGGTCACCGTCACCGAATATGCCCGCGCCGTCATTCCCCACGCCACCACGACGATGTTCATCGACCCCCATGAGATCGCCAATGTGCTGGGCCTGCCCGGCGTGCGCCTGATGCATGACGAGGCGCTCAGCCTTCCCATCAACGTGTTCGTGCAGATGCCAAGCTGCGTGCCGAGCGCCCCCGGCCTCGAAACCCCCGGCGCCACTCTGGGGCCCGAAGAAGTGCGCGAGGCCATGGCCTGGCCCAACATCATCGGCCTCGGCGAGATGATGAACTTCCCCGGCGTTATCGCCAATGACCCGAAGATGATGGCCGAAATTGCCATGACCCAGAAGGCCGGCAAGGTGGTGGGCGGTCACTATGCCTCGCCCGATCAGGGCCTGCCGTTCCATGCCTATGTGGCGGCAGGTCCCGCCGACGACCACGAGGGAACCCATGTCGACCACGCCATCGCCCGGGTGCGCCAGGGCATGCGCGCCATGCTCAGGCTGGGCTCCGCCTGGTTCGACGTTGCCCCCCAGATCAAGGCCATCACCGAGGAGGGCCTCGACTCGCGCAATTTTATTCTGTGCACGGATGATGTCCATTCCGGCACACTGGTTGGCGAAGGCCACATGGACCGCGCCGTGCGCCACGCCATTGCCCATGGCCTGAAGCCGATGACGGCGATCCAGATGGCCAGCCTCAACACCGCAACCCACTTCGGCCTCGAACGCGAACTGGGTTCGATCACCCCCGGCCGCCGCGCCGACCTGTTCCTGACCTCCGACCTCGCCGCATTGCCGATTGAATTGGTCGTCGCCCACGGAAAAGTTCTGGCCGAGAACGGCAAGTTGACGGCGGAAATCCCGGCCTACCCCTATCCCGCCTCGGTGCGCAATACCGTCAACATGAAACGCCCGGTTACATCAGCGGATTTTGACATCAAGGCCCCTCCGGGCGCCAACACCGTCACCGCCCGGGTGATCGGCATCATCGAAAATCAGGCCCCCAGCCGCGCGCTCGAGCGCACCCTCGCCGTCTCTTCCGGTCTCGTCGATGTCGACCGCGACAATGATGTCTGCCAGGTTGCCGTGGTCGAGCGTCACCACGCCACCGGCGGCGTCGTAAATGGATTTGTGTCAGGCTTTGGCTACAAGGCCGATTGCGGCCTGGCTTCGACCGTCGCCCACGACAGCCATCAGATCGTCGTGGTCGGCACCAGCAAGCAGGACATGGCAATGGCCACCAATCTTCTGAAAGGCATCGGCGGCGGCATGGTGCTGGTCAGCAAGGGCGAAGTCCTCGCCCAGATCGAAATGCCCATCGCCGGCCTGATGTCGGACGAGCGCGCCGAAATCGTTGCGGTGAAAGCCGACAAGCTGGTGGCCGGCATGAAGGCCTGCGGCTGCGACCTCAACAACGCCGTGATCCAGCACGCCTTCCTGGCGCTGGTGGTGATCCCCGAACTCCGGATATCCGATCAGGGCCTGATCGACGTGCGCACTTTCAAAAAAGTGAGCTTGTTCGTGTGATCATTCATCCACATGTCAAATGTGGGTGCCCGAATTGCAGGCTACGATCTGACTTGTGAAACGATACTAGAGCATCAGGCGGTCAGCTGGAATTGACTCCCCAGACTCTTCATGGCCGGGCTTGAACCGGCCACCCACTTGTTCAACGAATTGTGTCCCTGAAAGTCTGGCTCGGCAGGTCAGGCCCGCAGACGAGGAGACGAGGGGCGTAGGTTCAATTGACCGCCCGCTGCTCGGGAGGCATGACGGGCTTGCCATGTCAAAAGCCAATCGAATCGTATAGTCTCCGATTTAGCTTTCCATGAGCCGGGCGGGATAGGCGATGAGCGATAGGCACCAGCTGCACGAATGCGGCGGCCCGAAGATGATCTCGTGAGGTCGTCGGGCGGAGAGCACTTCCTGGCGCTTGATCAGGTGCGGGCCTTCGCAATCTATCTCGTCATCGTTTGGCATTTCACCCATGGCTTCTATGGCATTCCCGTGCCCTTCGAGTATGTCCCGGCAATATTCCCGTTTGCATTGCTTGACGAAGGCCACGCCGGTGTGGCGCTTTTCATGGCCTTGAGTGGCTATATCTTCGCGCGCCTTCTCGAAGGCAAACGGGTGCACTACCTGCGATTCCTGACGAATCGCGGCCTCAGGCTCTTGCCCCTGTTGTTCCTGGTTTTTGGCGTTTCGGCTATGCAGCACTATTATGCTGGCGGCAACATGCCTGAATACTGGTGGCGCATCGTCCTGGGTGTGATTTACCCGACACTGCCAAACGGCGGCTGGTCGATTGCCGTGGAGTTTCATTTCTACATCATATTGCCGCTTCTGCTTTGGTGTTTCCGCCACTCTCCGGGATTTGCCGCTGTTGTCTTGGTGGCGGCTGTCTCACACCGTGCCGCTTACTTTCTATTGAATGGCGAAGTTCAATCCCTGGCCTACTGGACGATTTTTGGGCGCATTGATCAATTCGTATTGGGGATTGTCGCCTGTTCGATGCGCCACAAGCTCAAAGGAAAGCACGCCCTTGTGGCTTTGGTGACCACCGCTTCCCTGTTCGCGTATTGGGTATTTGATTGGCGCGGCGGCTACTACCTTCAACCGTCATACCCTTCAAGCAGCCCTGTCTGGATATTCTTCCCGGTGTTTGAAGGCGCGGTGTTCGCCGTAGTGATTGCTTGGTACGAAACCAGCTTTGCGCCCCGTAACACCGGAATTTCCGGTTTCATCGGCCGCATTGGTTCCTACTCCTATTCGATTTACCTGCTGCATTTCTTCGTGGTGTTCGCCGTTGCCAACTACGTTCACACGCAGATTGTCGATCTTTCGAATTTCTATCTGGCTTGCGCGGCGTCAGCCCTATTCCTGCTTGCTGCTTACCCGGTTGGGTACTTGAGCTTCCGATTTATCGAAGCGCCATTCCTGAAGTTTCGCGTGCCCTACATACTGCCCCCGCAAACCGCAGGGCATACTCCGGCGGCAATCGCCAAAGCCGAGTCACCGGGTTGAAAGTGCTGACCGGGGCTCAATCGTCCCGGTAAACCTTCTCGCGCCGTTCGTGGCGTTCTTGGGCTTCGATCGACAGGGTGGCGATCGGCCGCGCGTCGAGGCGGCGCAAGCTGATCGGATCGCCCGTCTCTTCGCAATAGCCGTAGGAGCCATCGTCGATCCGCTTGATCGCCGATTCGATCTTCGAAATCAGCTTGCGCTGCCGGTCACGGGTTCGGAGCTCCAGCGACCTGTCGGTCTCCGAGGAAGCGCGGTCGGCAAGATCGGGAAGCACGTGATTTTCATCCTGCAGATGCAGGATGGTTTCCTTGCTTTCCTTTAGAATTTCTTCCTTCCAGGCCTGCAGTTTGGCGCGGAAATACTCTTTCTGCCGTTCGTTCATGAACGGCTCGTCATCCGTGGGTTTGTAGTCTTCGTCGACTTCAACAGCCATCTCGAACTCTCTGTTAACCCTCTCGTGGCGCGGGCTTATAGCTGCCAAGTTTGGCTTCCACAATAGCCTTTGCCGTGCCACCAGAACGTCCCTTTGACCCGGGGTAAAAGGGCGAATTCAGCGGCACGCGGCATGGGCTAGCACAAACCAGTGAAAATCTGGCAAACAGCGGTGGTAAATGCCCGGAGGTTCAATGCGCTTTGAAGGCACCAGAGACTATGTCGCCACCGAAGATTTGAAGGTGGCGGTGAACGCCGCCATCGTTCTCGAGCGCCCATTGCTGGTGAAGGGCGAGCCCGGCACCGGCAAAACCGTTCTGGCCCGCGAAGTGGCGGAGGCCCTGGGTGCGCCGATCATCGAATGGCACATCAAGTCCACCACCAAGGCCCATCAAGGCCTCTACGAATATGACGCCGTAAGCCGCCTGCGCGATGGCCAGCTGGGCGAGGCGAAAGTCCACGACATCGCCAACTACATCAAGCGCGGCAAGCTGTGGCAGGCATTCACCCATGCCACGCGTCCGGTGCTGCTGATCGACGAAATCGACAAGGCCGACATCGAGTTTCCCAACGACCTCTTGCAGGAACTCGACCGCATGGAATTCTTCGTCTACGAAACCGGCGAGACGATCAGGGCCGAACGCCGGCCCATCGTCATGATCACCTCGAACAACGAAAAGGAACTGCCCGACGCCTTCCTGCGCCGCTGCTTCTTTCACTACATCAAGTTCCCCGATGCCGAAACCATGCAGGCGATCGTCGACGTGCACTTTCCCGGCATCAAGAAACGCCTGGTGAACGAGGCCCTCTCCATCTTCTTCGAAATCCGCGAGGTGCCGGGCCTGAAGAAGAAGCCATCGACATCTGAGCTGCTCGACTGGATCAAGCTGCTGTTGAATGAGGACATCGGCCCCGAAACGCTGCGCGAACGCGACCCACGCAAACTCATTCCGCCGCTGCACGGCGCGCTGCTGAAGAATGAGCAAGACGTAATGCTATTCGAACGCCTGGCCTTCATGACGAAGCGTGAAGGCCGCTGACGTGTTCAACAGACGCCACCTCTTGGCATCAGTATTCATCGCCACACCAGCCTTCGCGGAGGACAACATGGAAACGCCCTTGCACATCGCCGCAAAAGCCAATGATGCCGCCAAGGTGAAGCAACTCATCGCCGCAGGTGCCAATCTCGAGGCCCGCGACAGCGCTCAACGCACCGCCTTGATGGCGGCGACCCGCGCCAACGCCATCGACGCCGCGCGAGAGCTGATCGAGGCCGGCGCCAATGTCAACGCCAAGGACAATATCCGCGACACCCCCTATCTCTATGCCGCTGCCGAGGACCGGCTCGAAATTCTCAAGATGACACTCAAGGCCGGCGCCAATCTCAAGGACACCAACCGCTACGGCGGAACCGGCCTGATCCCCGCCGCCCACCATGGCTACCCCGAAAACGTCCGTGAACTGCTGAAAACCCCTATCGCCATCGATCACGTCAACAAACTCGGCTGGACGGCGCTGCTCGAAACCATCATCCTCTCCGACGGCGGCCCCACCCATCAGGACATACTCGGTCAGCTGATTGCCGCCGGTGCCAACGTGAACCTCGCCGACGGCGAAGGTGTTTCACCCCTCGCCCACGCCAAGCAGCGCGGCTTCACCGCAATGATCGCCATGCTGGAGAAGGCGGGCGCGAAGTAGAACCCTGTCCTCGCCCCGCCAACCTATCGATTTCACAAATCTATCGTCCTCCCCGCCGCCGATGAGGCGCGGGGGAGGTGCCGAGCGCATGCGAGGTGGAGGGGGGTGCTGGCAGCTGAGTATGCAATTGCCGCTTCCCCTTCACTGCAACCACCCCCCTCCGTCACCGCTTCGCGGTGCCACCTCCCCCGCGCCTCATCGGCGGCGGGGAGGAAAAGATGCGGAACAATGCCACCGCGTCGCGGGCGAGAGGACATCATCACTCACCGCCGCCGTTCATCGCGGGCGTCCTTCCATTGCATGAACCAGTAGCTGGCCTGTACACCGGCCCGCCCGAATGGGCCGCCTGCCCACACCGGCGCGAAGGGTGCAAACCGCCGGTATTCATCGTCCTTTGTGGCAATAGCGCGCGAAATCAGCAGCCCGGCCATTGCCGTGGTGTTCATGCCATGGCCGCCGAATGCCGTCGCCCACCATTGCCCCGCGCCGTCGCCGCCGATCAATGGCATCAAATGCCGTGCATACCCCATCAATCCCGCCCACGCGTAGTCGATCTTGGGATCGCCGAGCTGTGGAAACACCTTGAGCATGTCGCGCTTCATGTCTTCACCCAGGCGCGCTGGCTCCGAAACCTTTGTCGTAATGGCACCGCCCCACAGGATGCGGCCCTCGTCGATCAAACGGTAGTAGTTCCCCGCTCGCCGCGAGTCCGAAACCGCATGGGTCGTTCGAATCGCATCCTGCTGCATGGGTTCGGTAACGGCGATGTAAGTCGCAACCGGCAAGACGGCCCGGCCGGTGGCGCTGTGGATCGTCCGGTCAAGTGCCGAAACACAATAGACCACATTGGCCGCCGTCACCGTTCCACCCGCCGTGCGCACCACATGCCGGGAGCCGTCGCGCCTAACCGACAGTGCCGCCGAGTTCTCGAAAATGCGCCCACCCGCCGCTTCAAGCTTCTGGGCAAGCATCAACGCATAGCGCAGCGGATGCATATGAAACGCTGTTGGATCGAGACTGCTCTGGAAGTACCGTTCGCTCACCAGCAGCGCCCGTGTTTCGGCAACCGAAAGCACCCGCTTTTCCTGCCCGTAGTCGCGGCTCGCGGCCCCGGCCTCATCTTCCTTGGCGTGTCCCGCATCGTAGCGCACGGCATTCAGCCAGCCGTCGCCCATCTTGATGGTGGCGTCGCCCGCGGCGATTTCGCGGCGCACATACTCGGTACCGTGCCGTGACAAGTCGTAGAGCGCCCGGCTGGCCTCCTTGCCAACCCGCCCTTCGATCGCCGGATTGCCCTGGGCAAAGCCATTGGACACGAACCCGCCGTTCCGCCCCGAAGCGGCCCAGGCCAGGCGATTGGCTTCCAGCAGCACCACCGGAACACCGCGCCGCGCAAGCTCCAGCGCCGTGGTGAGGCCCGCGAGCCCCGCGCCAATCACGCACACATCGGCCTCCACCGGACCGGACAGGGCGGGCCGTGCTACCCCGCGGCTGGCCGTTGCCTCATACCATGTGGCCATCGCGTGATTGGGGGTTTGCATCGAAACTCCAGCAGTTGAACATGGGGCCGCGCTTCGGCTAAGGGATACCATGCGCTTTAAGTCATCTCAGGAATTCCGTGACAGACCCCAGAGGGCCGTGACTCTATTCGGCATGTCCGGTGTCGGCAAGACCACGCTGGCCGGCATGCTGCAGCAGAATGGCTGGTTCCATTATTCCGTCGATTACCGCATCGGCACCCGCTACATGGGCGAGCACATCGTCGACAATTTCAAGCGCGAGGCGATGAAGGTCCCCTTCCTGCGCGAATTGCTGTTGTCGGATTCGATCCATTTGACATCCAACATCACTTTCGAAAATCTCAGCCCGCTGTCAACCTATCTCGGCAAACCCGGCAATCCGGCCAAGGGCGGCATTCCCTTCGCCGAATACAAGCGCCGCCAGAACCAGCATCGCGAAGCGGAAATCCGCGCCCTCCTCGACGTGCCGCATTTCATCGACCGGGCGCATGACATCTATCAGTACGGCAATTTCGTCTGCGATTCAGGTGGCAGCCTGTGCGAAGTGGTCAACTTCCCGGACGTGGTGGATCCTGTTCTGAAATGCCTCTCGGAACACACCTTGTCTGCTCTACATCGAAGGCAACCCCGCCCATACCAAAATGCTGGTGGAGCGTTTCCGCAAGAACCCCAAGCCGATGTACTATCAACCGAAGTTCCTCGACGACAAATGGGCCGAGTACAAGGACCTGAACAAGATCGTCCACGATGATGCCGTCGATCCCGATGGTTTCGCGGTGTGGGGCTTTGAGCAGCTGTTGCGCCACCGCATTCCGCTCTATGAATCCATCGCCCGGAAGTTCGGCTACAAGGTTCATATGGAAGATGTGCCGGGGGTGAATTCGCCGGAAGATTTCCTGGCGCTCGTCGGCCGCGCCATTGACGGTAAAGCCTGACGCCATGCCTATTCGCATTCCCAACGATCTGCCGGCCCGCACCACGCTTGAGCGCGAAGGCGTCATGCTGATGACCGAGGCAACCGCCATGCGCCAGGATATCCGCCCCCTGCGCATTGGCCTCCTCAATCTCATGCCCAACAAGATCAAGACCGAGACGCAGTTCGCGCGTCTGATTGGCGCAACGCCGCTGCAGGTCGATCTCACCCTCGTCAAGATCACCAGCCATACGCCGAAAAACACCTCGGCCGAACACATGCTCGCCTTCTATTCCGACTGGGAAGATGTGAAGGAGCAGAAGTTCGATGGTTTCATAACCACCGGCGCGCCCGTCGAACTGCTGGAATTCGAAGACGTGAACTACTGGGACGAACTGCGCCGCATCTTCGACTGGACGCTAACCAACGTCCATTCGTCGATGAACATCTGCTGGGGGGCGCAGTCGGCATTGCACCACTTCTATGGCGTGCCAAAACATACCCTGCCGAAGAAAGCCTTCGGCGTTTACCGCCACCGCAATCTCAATCCGGCGTCACCCTACTTGCGCGGATTTTCCGACGACTTCTCGATTCCGGTTTCGCGCTGGACGGAAAATCACCGCCACGACCTGCCGAACGGCAAGGGACTTGAAGTCCTGATGGAGTCCGATGAAGCGGGACTTTGCCTGATTAATGACCCCGCCCACCGCGCGCTGCACATGTTCAACCACATCGAATACGACACCCAGTCGCTGGGCGAGGAATACTTCCGCGATGTCGCCGCGCGCAAGCCGATTGACTTACCAGCCAACTATTTCCCCAAGAACGACCCCGCCAACCCGCCGGAAAACCGCTGGCGAAGCCACGCCCACCTGCTGTTCGGCAACTGGATCAACGAAGTCTATCAGGGCACGCCGTTTGACCTCGGCGGCATCGGCGAATAGCCGGCTACTTCATGATACGCGCTGTCTGGTTCTTGATCTGCTTGGTGATGGCATCGAACACCGCCAGAATTTCCGTGCCGCCGGCGTCGGGCTCGAAGTAGCGGCCGGGCGCGCAAGCCTCGAGCAGGTCGGTGACCGCCGTGTTGGTGATGTCAAAGGCGATGCTGAAAACGGTGATGCCGCTGCCCCGCATGCCGTCGCACAGTGTCAGGAGATTCTGATTGCCGTGACCGACAGTCGACGTTCCATCCGGGCCCCATTGCTTCGATGTCTGCACACCGTCGGTCAGCAGGACCAGGAACTTGCGGGTGAGCGGATCTGCATAGGCCGCGCCCTCCGTGTAGGGCGCCTGCGGGTCCAGGAGATTCCAGCCGAACTCGGCGCCCAGCGGAATGTTGGTGTTGCCAACCGGCTTCATGGCGCTGATCTTCGACTTCACGGAGGCCATGTTGCTTGTCAACGGCACAATCTTGAGGCCCTTGTTGTCGTATTGCGGGCAGTTGTACGAACCTGAATTCTCCGAACCACTGTCGAAGTAACCCCA
The DNA here is from genome assembly GCA_963775095.1 of uncultured Alphaproteobacteria bacterium. Lineage (GTDB taxonomy): Bacteria > Pseudomonadota > Alphaproteobacteria > Rhizobiales > Aestuariivirgaceae > Aestuariivirga. The sequence continues at coordinate 444,905 of CAVZHN010000014.1, read as the reverse complement.
CTTGGTGTTGTTATCACCGGTGTCAGGCGTATTGACATTCGTGTTGTGGGGAAAGCGCCGGTCCTGGGTGCAACCGGTCCATGTTGCCGTTGCCGAGGAGTGGGTCACGTATTCCTTGGGCATGCTGGTGTAGACCATGGCCGAAAACGGCACGAGGCCAATCTTGAGTTTGCCGTCGTCGATGGCCGCGTCGAGCTTGTCGATCATGCTGAGTGCGGCGTCGCGCATGTCCTGATACTTGTTCTTCTTGTTCATCGAGCCCGAGTAGTCGAGCACCAGCACGACTTCCGCGGCCCCGGCGAACGGCCGCATGACTTCCGCCGAACCTTCGTAAGACATGGTGTTGATGCCGGCGATCTTCATCAGGCCGGTCGGCAGCTGAAACGCGGCGGTCGCCTGCACCGAGGACGCTGAGACGGTGATGACCGGGTCCGGCTGCTCAACCTGCGAGTAGCCGAAGTTGGCATTGAAATAGTCCTCGGCGATCTGGATGCGCTGGGCATCGGTCAAGCCATTGGGCAGCGCCGCCGCGAGTGCCGCGCCATCAAGGGCCGACTGAAGATCGGACTTCGCGTCGGCATACCGCATATAGTCGATGGCCGACCCGGCGGCGAGCAAGAGGGGAATGGCCGCTAGGGCCAGGAAAGTTGTGACGTTTCCCGATTGGTTGGAGAGAAATGACCTTTGCCGGCCCATGACACTAACCTCGCTTACCCACTTCAAAAACAACCGCGGCAACTTGAGGAAAATTGTCTAGGTTGAATCTCTCAATGTTCGGCTTATGGAATGCATAAAATTGGAGCAGCTTGGCCGGGTCGTGACCTTCATGCCATTGTCACATTCGGCAGGTTTAACAAACCATGACCAAGGACCACCCTAGCGTGTTGAAACTGATGCTGTTGCGCCATGCCAAATCGAGCTGGGGCGATCCTGACATCGATGACCGCGACCGCAAGCTCACCGGTCGCGGCAAGGCCGCCGCCCAGGCCATGGGCCGGATCATGCGCGAGCGTGACTTGCTGCCCGATATGGTTTTGTGTTCTCCTGCCCGGCGCGCCAAGGACACCTGGTCAATTGCCGCCGAAGAGCTGAAATCCGCGCCAAAAATATTCTTCGAGGAGGATGTCTACGACTTTGGCAATGGCGGCCGGCTGGCGGAACTGATCCGCACCAAGGGAAAGAACGCCAAGTCCCTGCTTCTCATCGGCCACAACCCGTCAATTGAGGGTCTCGCCGCCCGCCTGGTGGGCGCCGGGGACCCCAAGCTTGCCGAAAGGCTGAAGAAGAAATATCCGACCGGGAGCGCTGGCGGTTTTTGAGGCCAATCTCCCGAACTGGGGTACGTTTAGCGAAGAGGCCTTCGCCCTTACCCACTTCATTCGCCCCAAGGACATTACCTCGGGAACCGGCTGACCCCACTTGCCATCGCCACAATCTCGCGCCAACTAGGCGGGATCGGGGGCTATGGCTTTGAACTTCGAAACATTTTGGGATGGCAGCCGCCTCGCCGCTGGCGGGCTGAAGGACTTCGCGGCCGGGCTGGTTTCGCCCTCTCTGCGCCTTGGCGTCACTGGCCTGTCGCGCGCTGGCAAGACCGTGTTCATCACCGCATTTGTGCGCGCCCTTCTGGAAGGTGGGCGCCTGCCGATGCTCGAGGCATTGGCCGAAGGCCGCATCCGCCGGGTATTCCTCGAGCCCCAGCCCGACGACAGCCTGCCGCGCTTCGCCTATGAGGATCATCTCGCGGATTTGACCGCGAAAAAGCGCCACTGGCCGGAAGGTACGCGCCGCATTAGTCAGTTGCGCCTGACCATTGAATATGAGCCGCAAGGTTTCCTCGCCCGCAACCTTTCGGGCGGGACCCTCCATGTTGATATCGTCGATTATCCCGGCGAATGGCTGCTCGACCTGCCGTTGATGAACCAGACCTATGCCCAATGGTCCGCTGCCACCGTGGCCGCCAGCCGGTCGGGCACCCGGGCCACCCGCGCAAGTTTGTGGCACGAAAACCTGAACAGCGTTGCAGCCGATAGCCCCGCCGACGAACTTGCCGCCATTCGATCCGCCGAAGTCTTCACCGCCTATTTGTCGCTGTGCCGCAAGGATGACGCCGGGCTCTCCGCCTTGCCGCCTGGCCGTTTCCTGATGCCGGGAGACTACGCCGGTTCCCCGCTTCTGGCCTTCGCGCCGCTCGATGTGGCAGCCGACACCCAGTTCGCCAGCGGCACCATGGGCGCGCTGATGCAGCGCCGCTACGACTCCTATGTCACCAAGATCGTCAAACCCTTCTTCTTCGGCCACTTCGCCAGGCTCGACCGCCAGATCGTGCTTGTCGACGTCTTGACCGCGCTCAATGCCGGTGCCGGCGCCGTCGTCGACCTCCGCAGCGCCTTGACCGACGTGCTCTCCTGTTTCCGGCAGGGCAGCAACTCAATGCTCTCCGCCATGTTCGGCCGCCGCGCCGACCGCATTTTGTTTGCAGCCACCAAGGCCGATCTCCTGCACCATGAAAGCCACGACCGTCTGGAAGCAATCCTCCGCCACATATTGCACGATGCGGCCTCTCGCGCTGAGTATGCCGGTGCCGGAATTGATGTGGCGGCACTGGCCGCCATTCGCGCCACCCGCGAGGCCAAAGTGAAACAGCGCGGCGTTGAACTTGAATGCATCGCCGGAACACCCGAAGCGGGCGAGGCCCTCGGCGGCACGCAGTTCGACGGCGAAACCGAAGCCGCCATCTTCCCCGGCGACCTGCCCGCCGATCCCCAGAAGGCCATTGACGGCAGCCTTGAAGGCGCACTCAAATTCCTGCGCTTCCGGCCACCCATTGCCGAAGGCAAGGTGTTTCCCCATGTTCGCCTGGACCGCGCCATCGACTTCCTGATCGGAGACCGCCTCGCATGACCGAAGGCCACCGCAAACCCCGCGCCTTCGTGCTCGATGACGAGGAAGAGCCGCTAAAACCGTCAGTCAAGATCGCCTTTGAAACCGCGGAACCACAAGGCGAACTGACGGTCATTCCGCCAGCCCCGTTGCCATCTCCACGCCGATTTCGCTGGGCGGGGTTGTTGGCCGGCGCGTTGCTGGCACTTGTCACCATGTGGGCGGGCCTGGCAGTCACCCAGCTCATCGAAGACTTCTTTGCCCGATCGCCTGCCCTCGGCTGGACCGCCCTGGCAGTGGCCGGCGTCGCCGGACTTGCGGCACTCGCCATTGTGGTTCGCGAAATCTGGGGCCTCGCCCGGTTGCGCCGCATTGAGCATATCCAGCGCGCCGCCGCCCATGCCATCAACGCTGATGATAAGACATCCGCCGGCCACGCTATAGACGAACTGAAGGGCCTCTATCGCGCCAGGCCCGACGCCCAATGGGGCCTGAAGCAGTTGGCCGAGCACACCGGCGACATTCTCGATCCCAGGGACCGGGTGAAACTCGCCGATCGTTACCTGGTGGCGCCGCGCGATGAAGAAGCCCACCGCATCATCGCTCGCGCCGCAAGGCGGGTGACGCTGCTGACCACCGTCACCCCCGCCGCCGCCCTCGACATCCTGTTTGTCGCCGCCCAGAATCTCCGGATGCTGCGCGAAATCGCCACCCTCTATGGCGGCCGTCCGGCCACGCTTTCGACCTTTCGCCTGGCCCGCATGGTGGTTGGCCACTTGGCCGTGGCAGGCGGGCTCGCGCTCTCCGACAATCTCATCCAGCATGTCATCGGCCGCGGCCTTCTCGGCAGGCTGTCCGCGCGGTTCGGCGAGGGCGCCGTAAACGGCATCCTCACCTCGCGCATCGGGCTTGCGGCCTGCGAAGTCTGCCGCCCCATTCCGCGTGAGGCATCATGCCCGGGAATCGCTTGGCAGCCTGTTGCGCGAACTTGTAAGTTTCGGCGACGGCAAGAAGGAAGGCTGAGATGTCCGCGATCAACGAAGCTGTCGAACGCAACTTCAATCTCCGCAACCTGATTCATACTATCCTGCTGGTAGCCATCACCGCTCTGCTTGCCGGCGTTATGGCTTGGACGGTGTTCGGGACGTCCGGGCTGATATACGCTGCCGTGTTTGGCGCCATCGGCATTTATGCGCTGGGCCGCATGTCGCCCACTATGGTCCTCAAGATGTACAAGGCCCGGGAGCTTGATGCCCATGAGCTTCCCGAACTGCATCAGGTGGTGCGCGATCTTGCCAAGCGCGCTGACCTTCCCGCCGTGCCGCGCCTCTACTATGTGCCCAGCCAGATTCTCAATGCCTTCGCCGTCGGCAGGCGTGAAGACTCCGCTGTCGCCGTCACCGACGGCCTGCTGCGTGCCATGTCGCTCCGCCAGCTCGCCGGTATCCTTGCCCATGAGGTGTCCCATGTGAAAAACGGCGACCTCAAGGTCATGGGTCTCGCCGATGTGCTGAACCGCATCACCGGTTTCATGTCGACTCTCGGCCTTCTCGGCATACCCGCCTTCTTCGGCCTGGGCTGGAACATCCCGGTGATCGGCCTGGCTCTCCTGATTTTCGCTCCCACCATTGGCGGCCTTCTGCAACTCGCCCTGTCGCGGGCCCGCGAGTTCGATGCCGATCTCGATGGCGCCAGCCTCACCGGCGACCCCGAAGGACTTGCGACCGCCCTGGCTCTCCTCGAAAAACGCCAGCAGGGAAGATGGGAAGGACTGGTGTTGCCGGGCTCCCGCCTGCCCGAGCCATCGATGCTCCGCAGCCATCCCAAGACCGAAGACCGTATTGCCCGCCTCATGGCATTGAAAAACGATGGCCGCCACGCCTATCCAACCGCCGTCGAGCGCGCCGAACCCGGTCCCTCCATCGTGCCGCCGGTCGGTGGCCCCAAGATCCGCTGGCAGCGCCTGGGAGTCTGGTACTAGAGCAACATGAGCCCAGATATGCCCAATCCTTTACTGTCATCCCGGCGAAAGCCGGGACCCAGACTTTCAGCCGGTATGCAGTTTGAAAGCCTGGGTTCCGGCTTTCGCCGGAATGGCAGCCAATCGATAGTTCCAACAAACATCATCCAGATCTGACCGATGCTCCTCAACTTCTTCACCGGGCTTCGCACCGCCGGGCTTCCGGTCTCGCTGAAGGAGTACCTCACGCTGATGCAAGCGATGGATGCCGGGCTTTCAGGTTTCTCGTCAGAGCAGTTCTACTATCTGTCCCGTGCCACTCTGGTGAAGGACGAGAAAAATCTCGACAAGTTCGACCGTGTCTTCGGCCACGTCTTTAAGGGCCTGGAATTCACCGCCGAAGAGCTCCTCGCCACCATCCCCGAGGAGTGGCTCAAGAAACTCACCGAGAAGTTCCTGACCGAAGAAGAGAAGAAGATGATCGCGGCCCTAGGAGGGCTCGACAAGATCCTGGATGAACTGCGCAAGCGCCTCGAGGAACAGAAGGGCCGCCACCAGGGTGGCAGCAAATGGGTCGGAACCGCTGGGACGTCGCCTTTCGGCGCCTATGGCTACAACCCGGCTGGCGTGAGAATCGGCCAGGAGGGAAATCGCAACAACCGCGCCGTGAAAGTGTGGGACCAGCGCCAGTTCAAGGACCTCGACGACCAGGTTGAACTCGGCACCCGCAACATCAAGATTGCACTCCGCCGCCTGCGCAAATTCGCCAGGGAGGGCGCGGCCGAAGAACTCGATCTCGACGGCACGATCCGCGCCACGGCCAATCGCGGTTTCCTCGACATCAAACTCGTTCCCGAGCGCCGCAACACCGTGAAGGTGCTGATCTTCTTCGATGTCGGCGGCTCCATGGATCCGCACATCCGCGTCTGCGAGGAACTGTTCTCGGCAGCCCGCGCCGAATTCAAGCACATGGAATACTTCTACTTTCACAATTGTCTTTACGAAGGTGTTTGGAAAAGCAACCAGCGCCGCAACGGCTCGCGTATCGACACCTGGAAGCTCCTTCACACCTATGCCGCGGACTACAAGGTGATCTTCGTCGGCGATGCGTCCATGAGCCCGTTCGAGTTGACCCATGCCGGCGGCAGCGTCGAGCACTTCAATGAAGAGCCGGGCATTCTCTGGCTGAAGCGCCTGACCGAAACCTACGAAAAATCCGTCTGGCTCAATCCCGCCTCCGAGAAATACTGGCACTACACGCCGTCCACCGGCTTGATCTCCCGCACCTTCGAAGGCCGCATGTACCCGTTGACACTTGCTGGCCTTGATCAGGCCATGAAGGCCCTGCTGCGCTGAACATTAATTCGGCGTAATTCGCGCCGGAAATGAACTGCACCGAGCGTCTTTCCGGCATAACTGCACCACGAGGAGTTGATCATGCAGAAGAAATCGAAAATCGCCCTGGGCGCCGCCGCTGTTGCAGGTATCGCCGCAATCATTGGACTAACGCAATTCGCTCAAGCCGACCGCGGCGGCTGGGGCATGGGCATGGGCCGCCATGGCGGCGGCCACGGCATGATGATGAACATGGCCGAACGTTACGACGCCAACAAGGATGGCGCCATCTCCCAGGAGGAGATCGACACCAACCGCACCGCCACTTTCGGCGAGTTTGACGCCGACAAGAACGCCGGCCTGACCCTCAAGGAGTTTGAAGCCCTGTGGCTCAAGGCCCGCAATCAGATGATGGTGCGGGAGTTCCAGCGGTTTGACGCCAACGGCGACGGTAACCTGACGATTGAAGAATACCAGAGCCCGCTGAAAGACATGGTGGCTCGCATGGATCAGAATGGCGACAAGCTGTTGAACCTCGACGACCACCGCCAGATGCGCGATGGCCATGGCAAGCGCCGCATGCACGGCGGCCAGGGCATGGATGGCCCGGACGATGACGACGAAGGCCAGGAATAACCGGCAACGAGGCCCGGAAACTCTCCGGGCCTCGACCATTTGGGCCATGCCGGTACCGGTCAGCCGGATGCAAATTAACCAAACCTTTACTCTGCCCGCAGTCCGCAACGGAATCTCAGTGAATAGCTGCAACAGTCCACCGAAATTGTGGGGCAGCCAATGGGTCGGGCGAACACGAGAATGGCGGAAAGCTGGGATGATCACTTACGCTCGGTCGGCGGCCGGTCGCCATGGTGCCATGCCCGGTTGCCCGCCGATGGCCACCTGTCGCTGATCACCACCGAGACCGGCCTTCACGCGCTGGAATCAAACTGGCGCGATCTCGAAACCCGCCACGGCCGCCCGCACAACGTGTTTCAATCCTTCGACTGGGTCAAGAACTGGGTTGCCTGCTATGCCGATACCGATCAGTCGCCGGCCATTGTCACCGGTCACCGCGGCGGCAGATTGGTGTTCGTCTGGCCACTGATGCAGGTGCAAACAGGCCCCACGCGCGTCCTGCGCTGGCTGTCGGAGCCCCTCTCGCAATATGGTGACATACTCCTCGATTCAGCTGAAACAGCCGAAGTGTGGTGTGACGCGGCCGTTGAACTTCTGCGCTCCGAGCGCGCCGGTGACGTGTTGTGGCTCCGCCACATCCGCGATGATGCGACGATCCGCGATCACGCCCGCGAAAACTTCCACAATGCCAGGCTAACCGAACACGCGCCTTGGCTCGATCTCACGGCCTTCGCTGGAGATGCGGCTTACGATGCCCGCTACTCATCAAGTCAGCGCAAGCGCCGCAAGAAGATACGCAAGAGCCTGGAAGACGATCTCGGACCCGTGACCTTCGACGTGATCCCGCCCGGCCCCGAACTTGACGCCACCATAGCGCAGGCGGTCGCCGAAAAGAGCCAGTGGGTAAACGAGCGCGGCCGTCACAATTCGATCCTCGGCTGCCCAAGGCTTCCAAGATTTCTTTCCGCCATGTCGCAAGCCGCCACTTGCACCGGCCTCACCGTCACTTGCCTCAGGGCGGGCGGCAAGCCTGTTTCGTGGGAACTGGGGTTGCGTTATGGCAAAACCCACTTCGCCTTCATCACCTCGCACGTCAATGCCCTGACCGACTATTCGGCTGCCAGGCTTCATATGGATCAGTCGCAGCGCCTCGCCCTCAGGGATGGCTGCGCCGTCTTCGACCTCATGGTTCCCAATGACGAGTATAAGGAATCCTGGTCCTCGTCCGCCATGGCGGCCAACGACTACCATCTGCCCCTGACCAAAGCCGGCTGGCTTTTCGGCAGGCTCTATCTCGAGGCCCTGCGGCCCGCGCTGCGCGCCGCCTACTATCGCCTCCCCGAATCCGCCCTCCGCGCCCTGAAGCCGGTCATCGGCCACTAGCAGGCTCGCAACCACCACGATGTCGGCCCTTGCGGGTCGCCATTGCAACGATACTATGCAGCCCATGACCACCTTGATCCGCGCCAATGATCCGCTGCTGCAACCCTACAAGCTGAAGCACCTCACCCTCAAAAACCGGATCATGTCGACCGCCCATGAACCGAACTATCACGACAACGGATTACCGGGGGAACGCTACCGGCTCTATCACGTCGAAAAGGCCAAGGGCGGCATCAGCGCTGACCATGACGGCGGGATCGGCCGTCGTGTCGCGCAATTCGCCTCCAGCCTTCGGCAATCTGCTGGCCTGGAAAGACGAAATCGTCAAACCCATGAAGCTGCTCGCCGACCAGTGCCATGACCACGGCACGGCGGTGATGATCCAGCTCACCCACCTTGGCCGCCGCACCAGCTGGAACAAGGCCGACTGGCTGCCCGTCATTGCGGCTTCTCCCGTGCGCGAAGCCGCCCACCGCGCATTCCCCAAAGAAATGGAAGATTGGGATATCGAACGCGTGGTGAAGGACTACGCCAATGCCGCCGAGCGCATGAAGGCCGCCGGCCTCGATGGCATCGAGTTCGAGTGTTACGGCCACCTCATGGATGGTTTTTGGTCACCGGCCACCACCGCGCGCACCGATGAATATGGCGGCAGCCTGGAAAACCGTTTGCGCTTCGGCATGCGGGTTTTGCAGGCGGTGCGCGACAAGGTCGGTCCGCGAGTTCATCGTCGGCCTGCGCATCGCCGCCGACGAAGACTGGGACCAGGGGCTTTCAAGAGATGAAGGCCTGGCGATTTGCCGGGCCTTCCAGCAATCGGGCCTCATCGACTTTCTCAACATCATCAAAGGTCACATTGATCATGATGCGCCACTGGCCGAAGTCATTCCGGTCAGCGGCATGCGTGCTTCGCCACATCTGGATTTTGCCGGTGAAGTTCGCAGCCTCACCAAATTTCCGGTGTTTCATGCCGCACGCATCAATGATGTCGCCACCGCCCGCCACGCCATCGCCGAAGGCAAGCTCGATCTCGTCGGCATGACCAGGGCGCACATCGCCGATCCGCATATCGTCCGCAAGATCACCGAGGGGCGCGAACAGGACATCCGCCCCTGTGTCGGCGCCACCTATTGCCTGGACCGGCTCTATGAAGGCCACGACACGCTGTGCATCCACAATCCGGCCACCAGCCGCGAAGCGACAATTCCCCATGAGGTGAGGAAATCAGACGGCCCGCCCCGCCATATCGTCATTGTTGGTGCCGGACCAGGTGGCCTCGAAGCGGCTCGCGTCGCCGGAGAGCGCGGCCACCGCGTCACAATTCTGGAGGCCGCCGGCGAAGCCGGTGGTCAGCTTCGCCTGGCCGCCCACAATCCGCGCCGCCGCGAACTCATCGGCATTGTCGACTGGCGCCTCGCCCAATGCCAGCGCCTCGGCGTCGAACTGCGCTACAACACCGTCGCCGACGCCGATCTCGTGACCGCGCTCGAACCCGATGTGGTGGTCATTGCCACTGGCGGCCTGCCCCAGAATACGTCTTTCACCGAGGGCGCCGAGCTTGCCGTCTCGAGCTGGGAAATCATTTCGGGCGAGGTGAAACCGGCTGAAGACGTTTTGGTCTTCGACGACAATGGCGCCCACCCCGGCCTGTCCGCCGCCGAACGCATTGCCAATAGCGGTTCGAAACTTGAAATCGTCAGCCCCGAGCGCTTGTTCGCTCCCGAAACCGGCGGCCTCAACCTCGTGCCCTACATGAAGACGCTGGCTGCCAGAAGGACCACAATCACCACAATGACCCGAGTCCGCGCCCTCGCCCGCCAGGGAAACAAGATCAAGGTGTCGCTGTGGAGTCCCTATTCGGCGAGTGACTGTGGCGAACGCCTTGTCGACCAGGTTGTCGTTGAAAACGGCACGGCCCCACTCGCCGACCTCTACTTCGATCTCAAAGAGCTATCAAGCAATCGCGGCGAAGTCGACTATGACGCACTTGCTGCCGGAACTGCGCAACGGATCACCACCAATCCCACCGGCCGCTTCCAGCTTTTTCGCATCGGCGATGCCGTTGCCTCGCGCAACATTCATGCCGCCATTTACGACGCACTTCGTCTTGTAAAGGACTTGTAATGCCCCCATTTTGCCAAGGTGGGGCGGCGCTTGAGTTATCGCCTCTTGCCGGATATTGTCCGCCGCCATCGCAAATTTGAGATTTCCATCCTAGTTCATGACAACCATTTTCAGGATATTCTTTACCGCTGAGGGAACGCGCCCGTTCCTGGTGCTGCTGTGCCTGATCTTCGCCGGCATTGCCGAGGCAATCGGCATGGGTACCCTTCTTCCCCTCGCCTCCCAGCTTGCCGGCGGCACGTCGGCAAACTCATCGCCGATGAACAAAGTCATCATGGATGGCATTGCCTCGCTCGGCATTCCGACGTCCCTTGGCTATCTCATCGCATTTGTGTCGGCGTTTCTGGTCATCAAGGCCGTCTTGACATTTTCCGCGCTGTCTTACGCCGGCATTGCTTCGGCCAAGGTGGCCATCAATGTTCGCCGCCGCCTGATCAATGCCGTGTTCGATGCCCGTTGGGGTTACTACTCCGGCCAGAGCGGCGGCAAGTTTGCCAATGCGTTGAGCGTTGATTCGACCCGGTCCGGTGAGGCCTACATGCTCGCCGCGCAGACCATCGCCCGCGCCGCCCAGGTTGCCGCCTACGCCGGCATTGCATTCTTCATAGACTGGCGGCTGGCAAGCGTCGCGTTGGTTGCCGGGGCCATCATTCTCCTCGCCTTCTCCCGCCTCATCAAGGCGGCGCGGCAGGCGGGCGCCCAACAGAACAAACAGATGCAGAAGCTGGCGACCCTGATGGTTGATGTTCTCGCCAGCATTAAACCTCTAAAGTCGATGTCGCGCTACCAGAAGCTGGTCAGCGGCATGGGCGTCCTGCTCAAGAGCATGCGCCGCGCCCTGGTGATTCGCGAACTTTCGATCCAGGGCATGATCCAGGGTGGCGACTTGCTGATTGCCCTGCTGGTGGGCGGCGGCGTCTATCTGGCCCACAGCCATTGGCAAACGCCGCTGCCGGAACTGGTGGTGAGCGGCGTTATCTTCTTCCAGATTGTCGCTGCGACCTCGCGGATGCAGCGCCAACTGCAAAAAGCCGTTGCGGTAGAGAACTCCTACACCCGCGTTCAAGAGATGACCGAACTGGCGAGGGCCAACAAGGAGCCGCTGGGCGGCAAGATCAAGCCTGACATCGGCAAAGGCTGCCGCTTTGAGGATGTCAGCTTTGCCCATCGCAAGCGGCCGATTCTCAAGGGCGTCGATCTGGAAATTCCCGCCAATCAGCTCACTGTCCTCCAGGGCCCCTCGGGCGCCGGCAAGACCACGCTCATTGATCTCTTGATCGGCTTGCACCGCCCCAGTACCGGGCGGGTTTTGGTTGGCGGCACGTCGCTTGAATCGCTCGACCTGGCGGCTTGGCGCCGTCAGATTGGCTATGTGCCGCAGGAACTGCACCTCTTGCACGCCACCATCCGTGAGAATGTGGCGCTCGGCGATCCGGCAATCACCGACGAACAGGTGACGGGCGCCATCAAGCAAGCGGGCATTGAATCGCTGTTGCAGCGGGCGAACGGGCTTGAGTCCAGTGTCGGCGAACTTGGCAGCAGGTTGTCTGGCGGCCAGCGCCAGCGCATATCCATCGCCCGCGCTCTCGTCACTGCCCCCAAGCTCCTCATTCTCGATGAAGTGACCAGCGCCCTCGATCCCGAAACCGAACAAGCCATCGTCGAAAGCATTACCGCGCTCAAAGGCCAGTACACCATCATCGCCATTACCCACCGTTCCGCCTGGACGCTCGCCGCCGACCGGCTGTACCTCGTCGACAACAAGACCTCCAAGTTGATCAAGCAAGCGAAAACCGCCAAGGGACCACTGCGAAAAAAACCGCCAAAGCGCGCCAGTTCGCGAAAAAGCCCTGCTGCCCGTGGAAAATGACGTGACTGACACTCTACTGGCCAGCAAGTCCGAAACGCCAGGGCAAAGCTCCAAGCGGATTGCGCTGTTTTACACCGGCGAAGCCTATCAAGCCTACCATTCCGCTGGCGTCGCTTTCGAACTGGCCGGGCGTCTCGGATATCAAGTCGACATCGTCTACGGCGACAAAGACATTCCCGCGCACATCGAACGCTTGCGTAAGGCGCTCGGTGGCCCGGTTGTTCCCATGATCAGATACCAGCGCAGCCCCCTGCTTGCCGCCGTCCAGGGCATCAGTGTTCTGGGCTTCTGGAAAGAGCAGGTCATGCGCGAAACCGCCGGCATGCTCGATTCCTACGACGCGGTGATATGTTCCGAGAACACCGACTCATTTCTCCGCAAAGTCGGTCTGCGGCGGCCGCTGCTCATCCTCGTTCCTCACGGTGCCGGTTCCCGGGCCGTAAGCTACCTGCCGGAAACGGCGGACTTTGATTTTGTACTCCCCCCTGGCGAGCACTGTGCGCAACGGATGCTTGCTGAGAAACTCATTCGCCCCGGCCACTACGCAGTTCCCGGATACTGCAAGTTCGACTCCACGGTGAAGCTGTACCGCGACAGCGCCCGGCTGTTCGCTAACCAGCGGCCTGTCGTACTCTACAATCCTCATCGCGAAAGAATCTTGAGTTCCTGGCCGGTCTTCATCGAGCCAATTCTCGAGTACTTCTCGAAGCAGGATGAATTCAACCTCATCGTTGCCCCGCACGTAAAAATGTTCAGGAGGTTGCCGGAACGCGTAAGGCAGAAATGGCGCGACCGCGGCACCGCCAATATCGTCATCGACCCCGGGTCGTGGTCCAGCGTCGACAACACCTACACCATGGCCGCCAGCATTTACTTGGGCGACGTAAGCAGCCAGGTCTATGAATTCCTGGCCGTACCCAGGCCATGCATCTTCTTGAATCCGAGCCGCGCCAATTGGAAGGATAACAAGGACTTCATGCAATGGCATCTCGGCGACGTGATTGAGACACCGGCTGAACTTCCGGCCGCGCTTCGGCAAGCGCAAGCGCGTCATGCACTCTATGCCCGGCAGCAGGCCGAAACCGCCGCGCGCGCCCTCGGCGATGTATCACCGGGAGCCCTCGTCCGCGCCGCCGACGCCATCCATGACTATCTGCGCAAGGCCCGGCCCTGATGCATCGCATCGGCTTTCTCTACAATCACGACGTTCCCCACCAGGTCAGCCACACGGCCCCCATCGCCGCCGAACTCGCGGGCCACGCCGCCGTTTCCATCATCTCGTCGAGCCAGGCGCAGGAAGACGAAGCTCGCCGCCTGCTCCCATCTGGCGTGCAAGCGAAGCTGAAGTTCGAGCGCCTCGCCATGAGCCCGGTCATGAAAGCGCTCCGTCCGATCGGCGACCGCTTCGCGCCATTCAGCCGCGTCGCCATGTTGCGCGACAATCTTCGGCTGCTCTCGAGTTTCGAAGCCCTGGTGGTACCCGAAACCACCAGCACCATGCTCAAGACACGCTTTGGCCTCGCGAATGTGAAGCTCATTTACGTTCCCCACGGCGTATCCGCCGGTGCTCCCGGCCATGGCAAGGTCAATATGCTCTTCGACCTCGTGCTTCTGTTCGGGCCGGCAGTCCGCGACAAGCTGATCGCCGAAGGCCTTATATCTGCCGACAACAGCCGTATCATTGGCTACCCGAAATTCGACACCATCAACCTCGCCGCCCGAAAGTCCTTCTTCCCCGATACCAAGCCGGTCGTCCTCTACAACCCGCACTTCAATCCATATCTATCGTCCTGGTACACCATGGGTGAAGATGTGGTGCGCTTCTTTGCCACCCAGCAGCACTACAACTGCATCGTCGCCCCGCACATCATGTTGTACCAGCGCCGCATCCACATTTCGCCAGCCCACAGAGTCGCCAAGTGGCGCAATGACCTTCCGCGCAATCTTCGGAGCTCCAGGAACATTCACTTCGACTTCGGCAGCCCCAACAGTGTCGATATGACCTACACCCTATCCGCCGACATATATCTGGGCGATGTGAGCAGCCAGATCTACGAGTGGATTATCAACCCGCGCCCCGCCATCTTTCTCCGCGCCCACGGCGATGAACCAGCCCAGAGCAGGGGCTATTTGCATTGGCCCATGGGCCAGCTTGTCGACCGGGTGAGCGATCTCCCGCAAGCTTTGCAGCGCGCCTTGCCTTTCGCGCCAGCCATGCGCCAGCTTCAGGAAGAAACCTTCGCGCGGAATTTCAGCCGCACCGGTGAAACCGCCGCTGTGCGCGGCGCCCGCGAAATACTGTCGTTCCTCGGCAGCCCTTTACATTCAGCTCCCGTTCCCCCAGAATAATATTAGGGAGAACGAATATGACAGACTTCACGCCCGTTGCCGGCCTTGCCGGCGGACTTGCGATTGGCCTTGCGGCAATTGTCCTGATGGCTGGCTATGGCCGGATTCTCGGCGCCAGCGGAATATTCAACGGCCTGCTCACCCGCAACTTTGGCGAGGAGTTCACCTGGCGCGCCGTGCACACGGTTTCGCTGCTGATTGGCGCCGCAATAGCCGTGGCCCTCGGCTTTTTTGATGCCAGCACCATCACATATGCCGGATCAACCGCGACGTTGGTGATCGGCGGCCTGCTGGTCGGTGCCGGAACCACACTCGGATCCGGCTGCACCAGCGGCCACGGCATATGCGGCCTGGCCCGGCTTTCGTCGCGGTCAATCACCGCAACGCTGGTGTTCATGGCCGTGGCAATGCTTGTGGTTTTCGCCACGCGCCACCTTGGAGGCGCGTAATGCAGCGTTTCATCACCATTGTTCTATCGGGCCTGTTGTTCGGCGCCGGCGTCACCATGTCCGGCATGGTCAATCCGATGAAGGTCCTCAACTTCCTCGACGTGCTGGGAAACTGGGACCCGACCTTGATCACGGTGATGGCCGGCGGACTGATTGCAACTTTCGTTGGCTACCGGCTGATACTTGCCAAGGGCCATCCGCTGTTTGCCGCGGAATTCAAGCTGCCCGCCACCACCCCGATAGACGCCAAGCTGGTTGGCGGCGCTGTGCTCTTCGGTACCGGTTGGGGCCTGGCCGGATTTTGCCCGGCCCCCGCTCTCGCCAGTCTGGCTTTTGGCAACAGCCAGTCATTCATTTTTGTGGCCGCCATGGCGGCGGGCGCCCTGCTGATGCGGCTTGCCCAACACCATGCGCCCACCCCCAAGGAACTGGCGGAAGTTGAAGGCTAGGCCTTTTTCATCGGGCAAGTGCTCACGCCGATCAGCGAGTACAGCGGGCAGAAACCCACAAGTGCTGTGAGCAGCGGCACAACGCCGATCCAGCCGATCCAGTTGTAACCGGTAGGCGCGGCAAACAACGCAAACCACAGCAGCGCCAGGCCAAGCACCACGCGCACCACCCGGTCGGCCATTCCAACATTCGTTGTCATTTGTTCTCTCCTTGAATTCTGATTACCGGAGTTAGCAGCTACGCCTTCTGCCAGATTCCGTCTGTGACTTGGTCACAGAGTGTCCTGCAGCCGTGACAATGCAGGCCCATCGGCGATGACAATGCGTCCGCGATGCAGCTGCACCAGCCTTCGGTTCGAAAATTCCCGGAGAAGCCGCGTCACCACTTCGCGCGCCGTACCAAGTTCGGAAGCGATCGCCTGGTGCGTCATCTTCACCGCACCGTCTATTGACGTGTCCAGGAGAAACCGCGCCAACCTGCGGTCGACATGGCGTTCGGCCAGGTCCTGCACAACGGCGATCATGTCGGTCAGACGGCTACCGAATTCGCCGAACACGAAACGCCGGAAACCCGGCGAACTGTCGAGCAACTCTTCAAAGGCCCGCTTCGGCAATGCGTAGGCCTCAACGTCGGTTTCCGCCGACCCAAATGCACCGTAGTCCTTGCCGGCCAGAAGGCAGGCGGTGGTCAGAACGCAAGCCTCCCCTGGCCCCACCCGATAGAGCACAACCTCACGGCCATTCTCCGTCATCGTCGAAACCCGCACCGATCCGGCTGCCACCACAAGATAGTTTTCGCACGCTCTGACCCGGCGAAAACACCGGCTTGCCGGCGGCCAGATGCAACGGCTGCGCCACCAGTGCAACTCGTGCCGCCACCGTCTGATCGAGACCCTTGCCAGCCAGAATTGGCGCCAGCTCCATCACAGCCGGCCATACTGCCGCATGACATCAAGCATCTTTTCAACCGGCAATGCGATTGCCGTGTTGCCATCGCGTCCGACCATCGTGTCATTGACGATCATCGACTCGATGACCGCTTCTTCGGTGGCGTCAACCGTCGCCCGGAACAGCGGATCGATCAATTCGTTGGGCAAAGTTTCCATGGTCACCGGCCCTCCCCCACCTGCCGCAAACGCCGCCCGGTTGGCAGTCGAAAATGCCAGGAAGATATCGCCCGAACTGTTGTTGCCAACTGTGCCGGTGCGCGCCAGCCCCATCGGCACGCGCCGCGCCAGCCGCTTCAGCTGGTGGGCCTGCAGCGGCGCGTCGGTCGCCACGATGACAATCACCGATCCCTGGTCCTTGCCGCGCAGCTTGTGCTCCGTCAGATGGCGCCCGACCGGAACGCCGCGCAACATGAAATCCTCGCGCCGCCCGAAATTCGACTGCAGGAAAACCCCGACTGTGTAGAGTGTACCGGCGATTTCCACCACCCGCGACGCCGTGCCGTTTCCACCCTTGAAGTCGTAGCACAGCATGCCGGTGCCGCCACCCACGCTGCCCTGCTCAACCGGACCTCCAGAAGCATTATCGAGAGCCTGCATCGCATGTGCTGAGGTCACATGAAACCCGTTGATGTCGTTCAAGTCGCCATCATAGGTTTCGGCCGCGACCGGCAGGCCCCACAACTGCCCCGTCCCCACCTTGCGTTCCACCAGCCAGCGGATCGTCGCGTCGCGGGTAACCCCGCAGGAATGCGTGTTGGTAATGGTGATCGGCGTCTGCAACTCACCCGACTCTTCGATCCACACCACGCCCGTCATCTCGCCATTGCCGTTGAGCGAATAGTAACCGGCGGCGCATGGCACATGGGCATCGGCCTTGCCGCGCGGCAGAATTGCGGTGACGCCAGTGCGCACCGGCCCTTGCCCAACAACCAGCTTTCCCTCGCCGGAAACCAGCGTAACCGTGCCCACTTCAACGCCGGCCACATCGGTAATCGCATTGTAGCGGCCGGTGGTGCCGTCGAACGGCAGGCCAAGATCGCGGCCACGAGGTTTGGGTGACATGTGCGCACTCCGCATTTTGACTTTCAATTTTCACCGCTATGCCACAGAGTCGCGCCGAAGGGAATCCGCAGGCCATGCAAGAGGGATTTGCCAACTACAAGGAGTTCATCATCATCCTCGGCGTAGCGGGCCTCGTCGTGCCATTGTTCATGCGCATTGGCATCAACTCGGTTCTGGCGTTCCTGCTGGTCGGTATAGTCTTGAGTCCCGATGTTCTTGGTCAACTGGTCGTTGAGCATTCCGGCACTTGGCCATTTGCAGATCAACAATCCCGATAACCTGTCGCATCTCGCCGAACTCGGCGTGGTGTTCCTGCTGTTCCTGATTGGCCTCGAACTTTCATTCGAGCGCCTCATGACCATGCGCCGCCTGGTCTTCGGCCTTGGCAGCCTTCAAGTGGTGATCACCCTGGTGGCGCTTGCCGGGCTTTGCAGCGCCTTGGGGCTAAGCATTGAGAGCGCCATCATCATTGCCGCGGCCTTGTCGCTGTCGTCGACGGCAATCGTCATCCAGTTGCTGTCGGAGCAAAAGCGCCTTGGCGGGCGCACCGGGCGCGCCAGTTTTTCCATTCTGCTGCTGCAGGACCTGGCGGTGATCCCCATCCTGATGATGGTGGCGATTCTCGGCAGCGGCAACGAAGGCCCATTGTTGGCAACCATCGCCCTGTCGCTCGCCAAGGCCGGCCTTGCGATCGCCTTGATCGTTTTGGTCGGCCGCTTCGCACTCCGGCCCCTGTTGCGCGCCGTCGCTGGAACCCGCAGTGCCGACATGTTTTTGGCCGTCACCCTGCTCATCGCCGTCGGCACCGCGGTTGCAGCTTCGATGGCCGGCCTGTCCATGGCGCTTGGCGCCTTCATTGCGGGCCTGATGCTTGCCGAAACCGAATACCGCCGGGCCATTGAGGCCATCATCGAGCCCTTCAAGGGCCTGCTGCTGGGCGCCTTTTTTCTGCTGGTTGGTCTCGGCATCGATTTGCAGGGCTTGGCTGATGCGCCGCTGCGGATTGCCGGTCTCGCCGTAGCACTCATCGCCATGAAGGCCGCCATCATTTATGTGCTCGCCCGCCTGTTCGGCTTCGGCAATGCCACGGCCTTCGAGACGGCGATGCTGCTCGGCCCCTGTGGCGAATTCGCATTTGTCATCATCAAGCAGGCCCAGGGCAATGGCAGCATCACCCGGAGCGACACGGCCGATGCCGAATTGATCGTCACGCTGACGATGATCGCCATTCCGCTTCTGGCATTTGCGGCGCGCTGGCTGCTCGCCGTACGCGACCGCGCCTCCAACACCGCTGTGTTTGCCGAACCACCGCCTGCCGATCAGCACCAGCATGTCATCATCGCCGGTTTTGGCCGCGTCGGCCACCTGGTTGGCGCCATGCTCGACCGAACACAACATTCCTTTCATCGCCGTCGATGCCGATGCCGAACTGGTCACCAGGGAACGCAAGGCCGGCCATCCGCGTCTACTTCGGTGATGCCGCCAACATGGCATTTCTCCGGACCTGCGGCCTCGCCGATGCCAAGGCGCTGGCCGTCACCATGGACAGCCCGGCGCGGGTTGACGACGTGGTGGCCACGGCCCGCGCCGAACACCCCGAGCTGAAAATCATTGCGCAGAGCCCGCGATGAACGCCACGCCATCCGCCTTTATGGCAAGGGCGTTACCGAGGCCGTTCCCGAGACAATCGAGTCGAGCCTGCAACTGGGCGAAGCTTTGCTGGTCGAATCGGGCGTTCCCATGGGCCTCGCCATCGCCTCCGTCCACGAACGCCGCGACGGCTTTCGCAAACTGTTGGGCAGGCCCAACCGCCGTGACGAAGTGGACAGGCTTCGCCGCCGCCGGAAGAAGGCCTTGCCTTCAGGACCTACTCCGCCGCCTCGCACACCACCGAAAGTTTGTTGCCGTCGGGGTCGCGCACATAGCAGGCGTAGAAGTTTTCATGATAGCGCCGGAGCCCGGGCGGGCCGTCATCGGCCCCGCCATTGGCCAACGCTGCGGCATGAAAGTCCCTCACTTGCTGGCGGGTTTCAGCGGCGAGCGCGATCATCGTGCCATTGCCCCAGGTGGCGGGGTATTCGAGAAACGGCTTCTCGACCCACAGCAGGCATTCGGTGCCGCCCTCTGGCCAGATTGCCGGAATATAGCCCATGCCGTTTTCGCCGCTCACCCGGCAACTGAAGCCCAGCGTGGCCAGCGCCGCGTCGTAAAATCGCCTGGCCCGTGCAACGTCATTGGTACCGAGCGTCACATACAGGATTTTCATCTGACCTCCGCTTTCTTCCGCAGGCCGGAACTTGGCGTCGTCGTCTTGAGCATCACCCGTTTCTCACCCGCATCGCAAGCGCGGACGGCGTTGCCCACGCCGCTTAAGCCCTACTCCGCCAACTCGCACACTGCCGAAAGCTTGTTGCCGTCCGGGTCGCGCAGGTAACAGGAATAGAATGTTGGCGAGTAGCGAAGTCCCGGTGCGCCATCGTCGGTGCCACCCGCCGCAATCCCCGCTGCATGGAAATCTCGCACCTGCTGGCGCGAAGCCGCAGTGAACGCCACCATTGTGCCATTGCCCCAGGTCGCGGGATACTCAAGATGCGGCTTCACCAGCCACACGAGGTTCTTGCCTGGTTCAAGACCATAGGCAATCTCGTTGTCGCGTTCGACCGTGCGTCTCGCCCCCAGCACCGCCATGACAGCGTCGTATAAGACTCCTGAGCGCTTCAGATCGTTGCTGCCAAGCGTGAGATAGTGGAACATCACGCAACACCCAGCTTCTTCTGCAGGCTGGAACTCGACGTCGTGTATTGGAACATCAGCCGCTCGCCGGGGTTCTTGTAGCGGAACGCCTGCTGCGCCATCAGCGCCGCTTCGTGGAATCCCGAAAGAATGAGCTTCAGCTTGCCTGCATAGGTGTTGATGTCGCCGATTGCGAAAATGCCGGGCGTCGAACTCTCGAACTTCGCCGTATCAACCGGAATGAGATTCTCGTTAAGCTGCAAGCCCCAGTCCGCCACCGGGCCAAGCTTCATGGTGAGCCCGAAAAACGGCAGCATGGCGTTGCAGTTGATATCGAAGATTTGCCCGTCATTGCCCTTGACTGTCGCCGCCGAAAGCCTGCCGTCATCGCCCTTCAGGCCCGTCACCTGGCCGAGCTTGAACTGCATCTTTCCGGCTTCGACCAGTTCGCGCATCTTCTTCACGCTGTCGGGTGCGGCACGGAATTCGTCGCGGCGGTGCAGCAGTGTGAGACTCTTGGCGATAGGCTGCAGATTGTTTGTCCAGTCAAGCGCCGAGTCGCCGCCGCCGACAATCAGAATGTCCTTGCCGCGCAGGGCTTCCATCTTCTTTACCGAATAGAACACCGACGTGCCCTCGTAGGCGTCGATCCCCGGAATAGGCGGCTTCTTCGGCATGAACGATCCGCCACCGGCGGCAATCACCACGACCTTGGAATGGAACACCATGCCGCCGTCGGTCTTGAGTTCGAAACTGTTATCCCCCAGCTTCGTGAGTTCCGTTACCATCTGGTTGAAATGAAATTCGGGATGGAACGGCTTGGCTTGATCCAGCAAGCGCAGCGTCAGGTCATGGCCGGTGACAATCGGAAGGGCTGGAATGTCATAGATCGGCTTCTCGGGGTAAAGCTCCGCACACTGACCACCTGGCCGGTCGAGAATGTCGATCACCTGGCATTTGATATCGAGAAGGCCAAGTTCGAAAATGGCGAACAGGCCGCACGGCCCCGCGCCGATGATCACCGCATCGGTAGTGATGACTTCAGACATCTCGAACCCCGTCTCTCAGAATTGCTTTTCGGGAACGCGCACCCGCAGCCCGTCAAGGGCATCGGAGACCTTGATCTGGCAGGACAGCCGCGAATTTTCGCGCACGTCGAAGGCAAAATCCAGCATGTCCTCTTCCATCGAATTGCGGCTGCCGGTCTTTGCCAGCCACTCCGGCTCGACAAACACATGGCAGGTCGCGCAGGCACAAGCTCCGCCGCAATCGGCGTCGATTCCTGGCACCAAATTCTTGACTGCCGTTTCCATGACCGACATGCCCGGCGTGCCGTCGACGGTCTGCTCGGTGCCATTGCTTTGGATGAATGTGATCTTTGCCATAACGCCCTTCCGGCCCATCCGTTCGTTTTTCCGAACGGCTATCTAGGGGATTGGCGCCGGAAAGACAACAAAACGTGCAAGCGCGCTTCCCGGCGGCGTGGAATCACGTCGCCGGCAAGGAAGTGCGCAAGACCAAAATGCTGGAGCATGTCCTTGCCGCCAAACCGCTTCGCACTTTGGCGGGACAGGCTCTAGGGGTAAATGCTGCGGATTACCGCATGAAACCGCTCAAACTTGCCTCGCAGCTCTTTAACTAACTTAACTTTTACGTCAACGTTAGAAACATAGCCGAGATCTTCGAGGTGAACCGCACTGCCATGAATGTCCGTCGCCCCCACCGCCGCGGCCGAGCCTTTCAGCGTGTGGGTCGCCATTTTCCACGCTTCAGGTGAGTTGGCCTCCTCCAGCATGGCAATGATCGACGGCAGTTGCCCGATGAACAACCCGATGATTTCCCGCTCCAATTCGGCATTGTCCAGGGTATAGCGGACCAGATGGGGACGGTCGAAAACATCGCCTTGATCGCTGACGTGCTCACCATGCACCGCCCGGTCACCGGCCTCCAAAGCCATCGCAAGCGCTCCCAAAAAGGCACACCCTGTGCGTGCCGCCCACTGGCCCTGAACTCTAGCGGCGGCCCATGAAGTTAATATTTCACGAGTCATTTCAATTCGATCCACAATTTTAACCAAAACTTAAGTTAGTCGCTCCCCCCACCACCCTTTTGGTTCATGCGGCGGTTGCAATGGGGTATGGTGTGAGGCTGGGAAATCCCCCGAAAGGGAGGCAATCGCGCGCGAAAGCGGGCGATCCGGCCGGGAGATTAGGAGACTGGCGGCAGACAATCCGCCAGTAATTTGTGAGTGGGTGCGGGAAAACATCATGGCAGCCAATACGACGGAGACGCGCCGCAAGGACAAGCGTACGGCCGAACCAGAACTGCAGCGCCGGGAACCTTCCCGCCCCGCCGCCGATAGCCCGGCACTGCGCAGCCGCCCGGCCAACGAAAACGACCCCGGCACCTCCATGATGATGGCCAAGCTGCGCCGCTCGCCGTCTTATGCGCCCTATTATGTCGCTTTCTTTCTGTCGCTGATCTGGATCGCCGGCTGGTCATTTGTGTTCTCCAACACCCTGCTGGCCAGCACCGCCCCCTTCTCCACCGCCAACATGCCGGACACCATGAGCGCTTTGGCGCTTTTGGTGCTGCCGATTGGTATCATTTGGGTCACCGCCTACTTCCTGTGGCGGGCCTCGCAGCTCCGCCAGGTCTCGGAAGTTCTCATGCAGTCGGCCATGCGGCTGATCCGTCCGCAGGATATCGCCACCGAAGGCCTGACCACCATAGCCCAGGCGGTGCGCAATGAAGTCGACTTGCTGGTCGGCGGTGTCGAACATGCCGTGCAGCGCGCCAGCGTGCTGGAAGAAATCGTCCACAAGGAAATCTCCGCCATCGAGCGCGCTTTCGGCGGCAATGAAGACCGCATCCGCGGCCTGGTGTCCGGCCTTGAGAACCAGCGCGCGGCACTCCATCAGGCCGGCCTCATCATCAACAATGACGCCAACCCCCTGCTCACCCGTCTTGAATCGAACACCCAGTCCCTGGACGGCGTCATCACCAATGCCCAGACCACCCTATCGCGCATTGAAACCGGACTCCGCGAAACCACCGTGAACCTTGCCCGCGCCATCGATGAAGTGGCCAGCCGCGCCGCGACGGCAGGCGATGAAATCGGCGGCCAGACCTCGCAAATGGAACGCATGACATCCGTCATGGTCACCGAATTGCGCGAGTTTTCCACCCACCTGCACAACCAGATTGAAAACCTGTCCAAGGCCACCGGCATCCTCAGCTCCGAGTCGATTGCCTTTGGCCAGAATGTGCAAGGCATGGAAGGCTCGCTCGCCGGCATCATCCGCCAGTCGGTCGAACAGCTCGGCACCATAAACCAGGAAATCGCCCGCACCGTCGAGCGCGCCACCATCAACTCGTCCGATCAGATGAAGCAGGCAACAGCCGAGCTTGCCGAGGTCATCCAGAACAGTGGCGGCAACCTTTCCTATCATCTCAAGTCCACGACGACCGAAGCCATGACGGCCATTGAGCGCACCGCCATCGAAGCCGGCAGCCGCATCGAGCAGAGCCGCAACATTGTTGTCCAGGGCCTGGAAACCGTAACCAACGACTATCTCGACCGCGTCGCCACGGCGCGCTCCGACCTCGTCGGTTATCTTGATGGCTCCGCCGCCGATATCGCCAACACCATGACCGCCAGCAGCGCCCAGTTGCTGGCCGGCATGGACCAGACCGCCAACAGTCTGTTGAGCCAGCTCAATTCCTCGACCTCCGGCCTGACCGGCCGCGTCGAGCAAAGTGCCGCGCGCCTCTATGGCGAAATCGCCCAGAACGCCGATGCAATCGTCGTCAAGCTCGATGAATCGGCAAGCTCGCTGTTTGGCCGTCTCGACGAACAAGCTGGCTTGGTCAATCGCCGCATCGAAGAAATGGCCGGCCGGATGATGACCGACCTCGATGATCGCACCCAATCGACGGCCAGCCGGGTCGAACAGGCGTCCTCCGCCCTCGGCAACGTCTTCGAAACC
This sequence comes from uncultured Alphaproteobacteria bacterium, assembly GCA_963775095.1. Classification (GTDB taxonomy): domain Bacteria; phylum Pseudomonadota; class Alphaproteobacteria; order Rhizobiales; family Aestuariivirgaceae; genus Aestuariivirga. The sequence continues at coordinate 420,733 of CAVZHN010000014.1, read as the reverse complement.
GGACTGCAGCGCTTCGAGCGGTCCGCCGGAAGTTCAGTTGAAGAACTTGAAGCCCGTATTGATGGCGCCGCCGAACGTCTCTATGGCCACATGAACGCCACGGTCACTTCGGTTGCCGACAAGATCGACACCGTGACCAGCGCCGTTTACTCCCGCCTCGATCAGACGGCTTCCGGCATCGCCAACCAGATGCAGTCGACCGGCGGCAACCTGAATGAACTGCTGGTTACCACCAGCGGCACCATATCAGCCCATCTCAAGGAAACCTCGGAGATTGTCCTCCGCCAGATGCAGGACTCAGGAATAGCCCTTGCCCAGAACATCGAGGGCTCGGGCGGTCTCGTCACCGAGAAGTTGATCAACGTCTCCGGCGACTTCATCCACAACATCACGTCAGCCCGCGAAGAACTGTTCACCCTCCTCGAGCGTTCGTCCGGGGAAATGACAACCCGCCTGCAGGATACGACGCATCAGCTTTATACAAGGCTTGAATCGACGTCGGGCGGCATGACCACCCAGATCGAGGATACCGCCCAGAAACTCTACACCCGCCTCGATTCTGCTTCGCACCAGATCACCGGCGAACTCGAGGATACGGCCTCGCGCATCACCACGCTGATCGACACGACAGCCTCAAGCGTTACCGGCAAAGTGTCGAGTGTCACCGAGAAACTCACCGTGCAGCTCGACCAGCAGTCGCTGCAATTGGGTGGCCTGCTCGATTCGACCTCGGAGCGCCTGGGCGGCCAGCTTGAACATGCCAGCCAGGAACTGGCCGCGTTGTTCCAGGCCGGTACCGATGATTTGACCGGCAGGCTCGACCGCACATCGACCGAGCTATCCGCGCTGTTCACCGCCAACACCAAGATGATGACCGAACAGCTCGATGCCACGTCCAGCGAAGTGACCAACGCCTTCGCCGATACCGCCTTGAACGTCGCCAAGCAGGTCACCGATGTCAACGAGTTGATCTCCCAGCGACTTGAAAAAACCGCCGGCGAAGTCACCGCTCAGCTTGATACCGCCGGCACCAGCATGTTCTCGCGCATCGACGCCACGGCCCGTGAACTGGGCAATCGTTTCGACGTCGCAACCACCCTGCTCGAGCGCGTCACCGGCGACATCTCCGGCAAGCTCGCCGGCACCGGCGCCAAATTCGCCGAGGTCATCGACACGGCGTCGAGCCAGATCATCACCGATCTCGGCAAGGCCCGCGATGCCGTCTATGAAAATCTCGGCCACACCACGCTGCAGATCACCGGCCGGCTCGAACAGGAAACCGGCCTGCTCGTCGACCGCATCGATCAGGCGGCCAAGGGCTTTGACGATACCGTCGGCAAGTCCTCGTCCCGCATGGACGATGCCCACCGCAAATTCTCCAAGCATGTCGAGACCGCCAACACCTACCTCGCCGACCAACTCTCTACCGCCGCTTCGACGCTCGACGAGCGCCTGGAAGGCATTTCCATGCAGATGACCGGCAAGCTCGAAATGACCTCAAGCCGCATGTCGGACCGCCTTGAAGACGTTGCCAAGCTCGTCGACCGTTCCGTCGACAAGTTCAATGACGAAGTCGAGCGCGTGCTGTCCAATCGCAAGTCGACGCTGGAAGGACTGGTGTCCGACGCCGCCAAGCGCGCCGGCGAAATCGATGCGGTGATGACCAACTACATGAACCTCATCGAGGACTCGCTCGCCAACTCCGAAACCCGCGCCAAGGAAATCAGCCGTATCGTGGCCGACCAGGCAGCCCAGGCCTCGCACAACCTTGAGGCCGAAATCAAACGCATGGAGGCAAGCTCCGGCGGCCAGATTTCCCAGGCGTCGAAAATCCTGCGCGAACAGCACGAGCGCGCCATGGCTCGATGAACGAGATGCTGTCGTCGACCGCCAGCGACTTCCAGCAGACCGCCCAGGACATGCGCCTCACCGCCCAGCAGGTGGTGAAGGACATCGACCTGGCGCGTTCCGACCTGAAGCGCGCCATCATTGACCTGCCGGAGGAAACCCGCTCCAACGCCGACGCCATGCGCCGCGTCGTGTCCGACCAGATCGCCGCCCTTAACGCCCTGGCCGACGTGGTCAAGCGACAATCAGGTTCCCTCGACCTGTCGGGGCCAGGGCTAAGCCTGCGCCGCGGAGGAGAGCCTTCGCCGGGAAAATCTGAGGGCGCCCCGGCACAAGCTTCGCAAGACTAGCCGGTGAGCGCCCTGAGAAAAGCCATCGAGCGGAGCGACGGTCCGGCCACCACCGTGAAATCCGAGCGCGACCTGCCGCCGGAACTGCCTGCCGCCATGGGCAGCCTGGTGCAGAAGCTGAACGAAGCCGCGCGTGATCTGGTGGAGGCGCTGGATGGCACCCTGCCGAAGGACCTCGAACGCTCCTATGGCCGTGGCGAACGCGACGTCTACAGCCGCCGGTTGTTTGAAACCCGCAGCAAGAATTTCGAGAAGATGCTGTCCGGCCGCTATGGCAGCGACCGCCTGGTACGCGGCAAGGTCGATGCCTACACCAGGCTATTCGAGCGCCTGCTTGATACGGTCAGCGAAAGCCCGAAGGGCGAGCGCCTGGTCGAAGCCTGCCTGGCGTCCGAATCCGGCCGCATCTATGTAATGCTGGCGGAAGCGGCGGGAAGACTGCCACACCAGCAGTAGCGAATGGCGCGGCAACCGGGTCAACTCTTTCCTCCCGTCCCGGCCCGCGCTATTCGCTTCCCGCCATGAATTTCACCGTTTCATCTGAATCATTCCCGACCGCCGGCAGCTTCACGATTTCCCGTGGCAGCAAAACGTCAGCCGATGTCGTGGTTGTCACGCTCGCGGTCGCATGGTGCCATAGGCCGTGGCGAATGCGTTCCCTATCCGCGCTACAATGAAACCGTGCCGGCGGTCATTGCCGCCCTCGAAGCCGCCCGCCCGGCAATCGAACGCGGCATCACGCGGGCTGATGTACCCCGGCTCGTCGAACTCCGCGCCGCCCGCAATGCCCTTGATTGCGCCCTGTGGGATCTGGAAGCCAAGCGCACCGGCATCCCCGTGTGGCAGCGCGCCGGGCTGCAGCCGCCACAATCCCTGGTGACCGCCTTTACGCTGAGCCTCGACACTCCGGAGGCCATGGCCGCGGCGGCGGCAACGGCAGCCCACCGGCCCCTGCTCAAACTCAAACTGGGCCGCGAAGGTGATGCCGAGCGCCTGCGCCTCATCCGCCAGGCCGCACCGGCTTCGCGTCTCATCGTCGATGCCAATGAAGGCTGGTCCCCGGCCAACCTGAAAGAAATGTTGGCCGCCTGCGCCGAGGCAAATGTTGAACTCGTTGAGCAACCGCTTCCTGCCGCCAACGACGAGGCGTTGCGCGGCCTCGCCCGCAAGGTAATCGTCTGCGCCGACGAGTCAGTCCACGGCCCCGAGACCCTTGCTCAACTTGCCGGGAAATACGACGCCATCAATATCAAGCTCGACAAGACAGGCGGGCTCACCGGGGCCTTTGCCCTGGCCCGGGCAGCCAGCGCCCAGGGCATGCGCATTATGACTGGCTGCATGCTGGCAACCTCGCTTGCCATGGCGCCTGCCATGCTCGTCGGCCAGTTGAGCGATGTGGTTGATCTCGACGGACCGCTGCTGCTGAAGGCCGACCGCCAGCCTGGTATCCGCTTCGAAGGCAGCATCATGCACCCGGCCCCGCCGCAACTCTGGGGCTGACCCGCACCAGAATTGCCGAAAGCCCGAGCGCAATCGCCGAAATCCCCGCCATGAACAGATAACTGTAACCCGCAAACGCTTCATAGAGCGGCCCTGAACTCAACATCACCGCCGACAGCAGAATGCCCCCGGAAAGCGCCGAGAACACGCCCTGCACGGTGTTTCTCATACCCGCCGGCACATGTTGCTGCAGATAGTGCATGGTGCCGAAATGCGTCAGGCCGAAGGAAGCAAAATGCAGCGCGCTTGCCGGATAGAGAATCCATAACGGCGGGTCGATGGCGAACAGCAGCCACCGCACCACGCCTCCCGCTGCCCCAAGCAGGATGAGCTTGGCAGGGCTGATTTTGCCGGCAATCAATCCTGAAAACGCGAAGAACACTACTTCGACGATGACCGCCGCCGCCCACAGCGCCCCGATGGTGAATTTGCCATGTCCCACATTGTCCCAGTGCACCGACCCCATGGCGTAGAACAATCCATGGCTGGATTGCCCGATACCGGCCGCCGCCAGAAAGATCACGAAGGGCGCCGCCATCAACACCGCCATGATTGCGGCGGGCCTTGCCGGCTTCTCGTCGTGCGCCCGCCGCATCGGGTCGGCCGGCAGCAGAAACGCCACGATCGCGCCTAGTCCCTGCGCGGCGATGATCAGGTAGATCACCCAGCCAACCGCCAGCCGCTCCAACAGCGCCCCGGAGACAAGGCTGCCGGCCAGAAAGCTCACCGATGCCCACAGCCTGATGCGGCCATAGTCCAATCCATGGTGCTGGCTGCCTTCGATCGTGAACACTTCGGCGAGCGGCCCCACCGGCGCGAACAAGGCGCCCGCCAGCATCGAAACCACCAGGATTGGCACAAACCCGCCCATCATCGCCAGCAGGCAGTAGCTTGCGAACGTCAAGACCGCGGCAACGATGATGACCCGCCGCCGGTCGCCCGTGTGGTCGGCGATAAATGTTCCAACCGGCATGGCGATAATGCGTACCGCCACCATCGCCGCCATCACCACGGCGATCTCGGCGGTCGTAAGCTCCTTGTATTTCAACCATAGCGGTAGGAACGGCGTCTGAATGCCGACGCCCAGGAACAGGAATGCGTTGAAGGCCGATAGCCGGGTGCCGAAATTGCGGGAGGGCATGGAAAATATTCGCGTGGGCCGAGTTGCCTCTAAACGAAACATTCACCAGTTTCAAAGATAATCGCCGACTGGGCAACGCGTGTGTTTGTTGCCAGGTGAGTGGAGTTGCGTGAGTATGTCGAGTGCGGCGGGTCTTCCCGAGATTACCGAAAGCTATGAAGCGATCGAGCGCCTGGTCATGGAAACGCCGCGCGGCCGCTGGTTTCTCGACGAATTCTCCAGGCGGCAGCGGGCCCATGAGCTGAACATGGTCCTCGATTCCATCCAGCGTCTTGAGCGGATCATGGCGGTGCGCGACGTCATCTGCCGAAACCGACAACATGGCCAGCCGTATCACCAAGGCAATCGACCGTCCGGCTGAGGCGATGCCCAGCGAGGAAAACCTCGAGGCCCGGCACCTAAGGTACTTCAAGAAGGACGAAGACATCTTCCAGCCCGCACCGCCCACCGCACCGCGTGCCGTCAAATCGGATCCGGAGCTGGAACCGCGGGGCGCCAGGCTCATCATTCGCCGCAGCGAGAATGCCGACGCGCCTGATCCCTTCGCGCCCGAGCCGGTGCATCACGAGGCTGAACCAATTGCCCCTGCCATCGCCAACACTGAAGAGCCGCCCAAGCGCCGCATCGTCATCATTCGCCACAAGGCCGGAGAGGAGATGAACGTGCCACTTCACAATGAAGCCGCCGCCGCATCCTGAATAAGTTTGGAATAAAGTCCGGCATCGACGTTGCCGCCCGACGCGACGATGCCGATGACCCGGCCCCTGGCGCTAACCTTGCCTGTCATAACAGCGGCAAGCGCCACCGCCCCGCCGGGTTCAACAACCAGTTTCAGCCTCTCGAAGGCAAAGCGCACCGCCGCTCCCGCCTGCTGATCGCTCACCACAACGCCCGGTCCCAGCAACTTGCTGTTGACCGCGAAGGTGAGTTCGCCAGGCGATGGAGATAGCAGCGCATCGCAGATCGATCCGCCGAGCCGCTCATTTTTCTCGCGCCGCCCCGAGGAAAGCGAACGCGCCATGTCGTCAAAGCCTTCCGGTTCCGCCGTCCTGACCTTGGTCCGCGGCGACAACCGGGCAAAGGCCGTGGCCACGCCCGCCACCAGCCCGCCGCCGCTGCATGGAACGATCACGTCGTCGAGTGCAGCGCCGCGCCGCGCCGCTTCATGTGCCAACTCGAGTCCGGCGGTCCCCTGTCCCGCCATGATCAGCCTGTGCTCGAAAGGTGGCACCAGCACTGCCTGCCGCTCGGTTACCAGCCGTTCGGCAATCGCTTCGCGCGACTCGGTGAGGCGGTCATAGGTCACGACTTCGGCGCCAAATCCCTTGGTGTTGGCGATCTTGATGGCCGGTGTATCCACGGGCATCACGATCACCGCCGCAAGCCCCATGATCTGCGCCGCCGCGGCAACACCCTGGGCATGGTTTCCCGATGAAAAGGCAACGACCCCGCCCGGATGCTTCGCCTTGTCGAGGCGCGAAATCATGTTCCACGCGCCACGGAACTTGAACGAACCCGTGCGCTGCAGGCACTCAGCCTTGATCAGCACCCGCCCGCCCGTCAAAGCATTGAGCGCCACCGACTCGACAACCGGCGTCTCCACCGCAAAGCCCTTGATGCGCTGTGCGGCGTCTTCAATGTCGGAATATACCAGCGTCATTTCAGCCCTCGCTTGCCCGTAGCAATAGGCGTTTCGCCTCTGCTAGGAAAGACCGGCAGAGGGGACAAACATGAGCCGCGACAAGCACTACGACATTCTCTTCGAACCCGTCCGCATCGGGCCCGTCACCGCCCGCAACCGGTTCTACCAGGTGCCCCATTGCAATGGCATGGGCTATCGCGATCCAGCCGCCAATGCCGCCATGCGCGGCATGAAGGCCGAAGGCGGCTGGGCCGTGGTCGCAACCGAAATGGTGGAGATCCACCACGGCGCCGACGTCACACCCTATGTCGAGCTCCGCATCTGGAGCGATCACGATATCCCGATGCTTGCTGGCATCGCCGAGGCGATACACCAGCACGGCTCGCTGGCCGCCATCGAACTCTGCCATTCCGGCTATACCGCCCCCAACAGCTGGTCGCGCGAAGTTTCCATCGCCGCCAGTGCCATGCCGGTCTCGTCGACATTCCATGATCAGGCCCACGCCCGCGCCATGGACAAGGATGACATCCGCAATCTCCGCCGCGCCCATCGTGCCGCGGCACTGCGCGCCAAGAAGGCGGGCTTCGATCTCATCTATGTCTACGCCGGTCACGGCCTCGGCATCTTCCAGCATTTCCTGTCGCGCGCCACCAACTTTCGCGGCGATGAATATGGCGGTTCGCTCGCCAATCGCGCCCGCCTGCTGCGCGAGGTGATTGAAGACACCAAGGATGCGGTGGGCGCCACCTGTGCGGTTCCCGTGCGCATTGCCATGAACGAGTTTTCCGGAAGTGCCGGTCTCGAACCAGCCGAAGTCGAAGACGCCATTGCCATGATGGCCGAACTCCCCGACCTGTGGGACCTGTCGCTGTCCGCCTGGTCGAACGACTCGCAAACCGCGCGCTTTGCCGAAGAAGGTTTTCAGGAACCCTACATCTCCGGCGTGAAGAAGCTCACCACCAAGCCCGTCGTTGGCGTCGGCCGCTATACTTCGCCAGACGCCATGGTGCGCGTCATCAAGCAGGGCATCATGGACATGATCGGCGCCGCCAGGCCGTCGATTGCCGATCCCTTCCTGCCGAAGAAGATCGAAGAGGGCCGGCTCGACGACATCCGCGAATGCATTGGCTGCAACATCTGCGTGTCCGGCGACATGACGATCTCGCCCGCCCGCTGCACCCAGAACCCGGCGATGGGCGAGGAATGGCGGCGCGGCTGGCATCCGGAAATCATCAGGCCGCGCGACAACGATGAACACATCCTGGTGATCGGCGCTGGTCCCGCCGGTCTTGAGGCCGGCCGCGCCCTCGGGGCCCGCGGCTATCGCGTGACCATTGCCGATGCCGGCTCCGAAGCCGGTGGCCGCGTGGCCCGCGAATGCCGCTTGCCAGGACTTGCCACCTGGGGCCGGGTGCGCGACTGGCGAATGCTGCAGATCGGAAAAATGCCAAACGTCAGCCTCTATCTCGAAAGCGCGATGTCAGCCGAAAGCGTCAAGGAGTTCGGCGCCGATCACATCTTGCTGGCGACCGGCTCACGCTGGCGCGACGATGGCACTGCACGCCATCACCACGCGCCGATTGACATCACACCGCCATGCCTCACGCCCGATGACCTGATGTCGGGAAAGCGCCCCGTTGGCCGCAACGTCGTGATCTATGACGACGACCACTACTACATGGGCGGCATCCTCGCTGAGTTGCTGCGCCGGGAGGACTACACCGTCACCATCGTGACGCCCGCTCCCCTCGTCTCGATCTTCACCAAGAACACCCTGGAGCAGGTGAAGATCCACCAGCGCCTGGCAGGCCTCGGCGTCACCATCATCGCCAACCGGTCTGTCAACGCCGTGGCGGCCGATCACGTCACCACCGCCTGTGTCTTCACGGGTGCCAAAACCGCAGTGGCCTGTGACGCGGTGATTCTGGTGACCGCCCGCGACCCCCAAGATGCCCTGTTCGCGCAGTTGCGGGAAAAAGGCCTGAGTCCAGCCCGCGCCGGAGATTGTTTCGCCCCCGGCACGATTGCCGCCGCCGTGCATGCGGGCCGCCGCTATGCCGAGGAACTGGGCCTCCCGCCCCGCGATCACCTGGAATTGCCATTCAAGCGCCAGGTGGTGTCGATCACGCCACATTGATGTCGCGCTCTTGGTGTAGTTCGCCTCAAAATTAAGTAACCATTTACCGAGTTGGCGGACTGTCTCCGCCAAACCGGGCTTTGCAGGAAGAAATCGTGCTCAATCGACGGCAGTTCTGGACTTCCCTTGCAGCAGTCTCTGGTCTCGTGGCGGCAGCACCACTGGCGCTCGCCCAAAGCCAGGACCTTACGGGCTCGATCACCTCGATAACCCCGCAAACCGCGATTTCCGGCAAGCTTGGCACCAAAACCGAAAACCTGGCGGGCCGCAACGAGCCAGCCATGCTCACCTTCGGTTCGCCCGATGCCCTGATCGGCGCCATCTCGGCCTATGAGGAAATCGTTGCCGCTGGCGGCTGGCCGGAAGTGCCCAAGGCAAAATTACAGAAGGGTGCCAAGGGCCCTGCCGTCATCACCCTCCGCCAGCGTCTGGTGCGCGAAAACTTCCTGCCGTTCGAAACCCTCACCGTCGAGAAGCCCGAAGCCTACGACGCCGAAGTCATATCAGCCGTGAAATCATTCCAGATCAGTCACGGCGTGGCGCCTTCCGGCAACGTCGACGAACGCACCCGTGCTGAGTTGAACATATCGGCCGACGCCCGCCTGTTCACGCTGCGCGAAAACCAGCCGCGCATCGCAACCTTTGTGCAATCCCTTGGCCGCCGCAACATCCTCGTCAACATTCCTTCCGTGCAACTGGAAGCGGTCGAGGATGGCATCGTCTTCGCCCGCCACAACGTGGTGGCCGGCAAGCTCGAGCGCCCCTCGCCCACTTTGATCAGCGCCGTGAGCGACATCAACTTCAATCCCTATTGGAAAGCCCCCGCTTCGATCGTCGAGCGCGACATCATTCCCAAGCTCCTCAAGGATCCGAACTATCTCTATGAAATGAACATCCGCGTATTCGACGGCGTGAACGGACCGGAAATCGATCCGGCTCTCGTCGATTGGGCCAGCACTCCCGGGGAACGCTATTTCTTCCGCCAGGAGTCTGGCGACAACAACGCGCTTGGCATGGTGAAGATCAATTTCAAGAACGAGCACATGGTCTACATGCACGACACCCCCCACCGCGAGGACTTCGGCGGCAACGCCCGCTATCAAAGTTCCGGTTGCGTGCGCGTCGACAAGGTGCGCCTGCTCGTCGACTGGATCATGAACGGCCAGGACGGCTACACCGACGACCAGTTTGAATTGATCACCGCGAGCCAGGAATCCCATGCCGTGCCCGTGCAAGACCCGCCCAACGTGATTTTCATGTATCTAACAGCCTGGGCCACCGACGACGGCCGCGTGAATTTCCGCCCCGATATCTATTCTCTCGATGGCACCGGCTTCATCCTCGGCCAGCCAGCGCCAGCCGGACTGTTTTAGAAATTAAGCAAAGAGATATTTAAACCAACCACCCTGTTCCGTCATCCCGGCGAAAGCAGGAGTGAGTCAATCGAGACTCATTCTGCTCTGACGCCGCCCACATTCGAATTCGTTCGGTAATTTTACGCCAGCTGTGATTCATATCACCCTGCGCAGCAATACCAACTGCGGCGGCATCATCGTGCACCCTGTGCGGTAGTTCACATACACCACTTGCTCCGTGTGCTGAATAAGGCGCGTTGCATCGCGCCATGCGGTTGCAATGCCATCAACTCAAGGAGAACCCCATGACCATCTTGAAACTCAGCACGCTCGCATTGTCGCTCACCGCATCCATGCTGCTGGCCGGCGCCACCAACGCAATTGCCGACCCGAGCGATGGCTCGCCAGGCGGCAGGTCTGTCCGCGCCCGCGTGGTTGTCCCCACCTCTTTCATCAACAAGGTGTCGGCGAGCTTCGATGTTGCCGACACGACTTGCAACGCGGTGGAAAAAATCCTGCTCAGCCGCCGCATCAACAACACCTCGTCCGGCACGGTTGCCGTGCACTTCACCGCCGAATTCTTTGGTGGCGCTCTCACCATTCTCACGTTGAAGCGCAATGGTGTGGTCGTCCCAGGACCGGGCGACGTCAGCGCCCCTATGGCCGCCCACGATACCGGCGACGGCATATCGATGAACGGCTTCAATTGGGCAGTCGCCAACGTGCCCGCCGGCTTGCAGCTGTTCACGGTCCATTGCAGCACGATCTCCGGAACCTCCGCCATCGTCGACGAACGCTCGCTGCTGATCTATCACCGCTAACAGCCGCACGCCAAACATGGCGCGGATCAGGGCAGATTATCCCGCAGAAATATATCGATCCTGATCCGCTCCTGGCCTTCGATCAGCGGCACATTGTCGGGCGGCTGAACTGGACAGGTTCCAGTGTACCCAAATGTACGCTAGACTCTGCGCGCTGGAAACGGCAGTATCTTGCCCTGGTGGTTGGCCGCCGAGCAGACAAGGCCAACGTGCAACACATTGACCGGAGGAAGATCGATGATGTCGAAAATTCGCAAACACGCGATCGCCGGGTTGTCGTTTCTCTCGGTCATTTCCCTGCTGCCTTCAGACGAAGCAGACGCCAAGGTCGTGAAATTCCTGGCAACAACCAGCGACTTCGAATCGAACACAGCCTCGGTTTTCGTGCCGTTGGACACCGCCGGAGCAACTTCGCGAACGTTCACGTTGCCGCGGTCCGGAAAAATTGCGATCACTTACAACGCCGAATGCGGAGTTGGGGGGACTACCGTCACGTACATCAGCATTGACATACTGCTGAACAATCAAGTGGTTTCTCCCTCCAACGCGCCGGGCAACGGCGATAGGTTCTGCTCCGGGGACGACTCGATCGCTGACTCTTCTAATGTTCGCGCCACATTTGTGGTTGTGGGCAACGGCAAAAAAGGCACAAACACCATCCGCGTCCGCGCCAACCTTGTTAATGGAGGGGGAGCCTTTTACCTGCTTGGCGAACAGACAATACTTATTGAGAGGTAGTTTTTCTGGCGCTTGCCGGAGAAGCCTTGCGCAACGATCTCACGGCAGATTATCCCTGAGAAAGATATCGATCCTGATCCGCTCCTGGCCTTCGATCAGCGGCACATTGTCGGCCTTTGACATGAGCACGCGCACGGCGCTGCGCACTTCATGCCCGGGGTCCTGATTGATGATCGCATCGACCGTGCCGCGGATAAGGCCGCGGCGGGTGGGATCGGTCAGTTCGTGGGCAATGAACACAATGTCCCGCGCCCGGCCCGCCGCCTCCAGTCCCGAAACGATGCCGCGCGTGCCGCCGCCGACATTGTAGAGCCCGATTAGATCGGGGTGCTCGGCCAGAAGCTGCGCCGTCATCTCCTCCAGCTTCTGCCAGTCGTCGCGCGATTCGCGCACCGGCAGCACCGCCAGGTTAGTATACTCGTGCGCCATCACCTGTTCGAAGCCGAACTGCCGCTCGATGTGGTCGCGCAGCGCAAGCGAACCGGCGATCAGCCCGACCTTGCCCTTAAGCCCGCGCAGAAACCGCCCCATGAGATTGGCCGCCGTGCGCCCCGCCGAGGAATTGTCGATCCCCGCATAGTGCACACGCTTGGAGCCCGGCACGTCGGAGACCAGGGTCACCACCGCCACACCGCGGCCCGACAGCGCATTGATCGCCTCCCTGACAGCCGGATGGTCCAGCGCCACCACCGCCACGCCATCGAAATCATCACCGATTGCATCGAGCGTCTGCGCCAGCTTTTCGCCATCCAGAACATCGACAGGCCGCGCCGTGATCGAAACCCGCTCGCCCGCCATGCGGTCGGCCATCAGCTTCACTTCATCGCCGATGCGTTGCCAGAAATCCGAAATGCGCTCCGGCAAGATGAAGCAGAACCGGTATTCGCGCGATCGCGCCAACCGCGCCGCAATGCGGTCCGGCTGGTAGTTGAGATCGCGGATTGCCTGCTCCACCTTGTTGACGGTGACGCTGCGCACCCCCGGCCGGCGGTTCAAAACCCTGTCGACCGTGGCGACACTGACATCCGCTACCCGTGCCACATCCTGAATAGTTACCTTGGCCATGACGTTCCTTGCGTTGCGTACCTCAAGGCATACCCATAGCAAATGCAGTAAATCCATCAAACCCCATGATGTGCCTTGCCAATTTGTCCTGAGGCACGATAAATGCCCGCCATGCCAAAAAACCTCAAATTGGCCGCCGACATCGGCGGCACTTTCACCGATATCGTGCTCGAGGATGGGCCAAAACGCTGGAGCGGCAAGGTTCTCACCACCACCCACGCCCCGGAACTGGGCGTCATCGAGGGCCTGCGCCTGGTGCTCGAACAGTCTGGCCGCGCCGCCCGCGATGTCGGCGTTTTCATCCACGGCACGACGCTCGCCACCAACGCCCTCATCGAACGCAAGGGCGCCAGAACCGCCTTCATCACCACCGAAGGCTTCCGCGACATTGTCGAGCAGGGCTACGAGAAGCGCTTTGATCACTATGACCTGATGATCGACCGTCCGGTGCCCCTGGTGCCGCGCACCCTGCGCTACGAAGTAAGCGAGCGCCTCGCCGCCAATGGCGACGTGCTTGTGCCTCTTGACGAGTCGAAACTCAGCCTCATGGCCGTGCAGCTGATGGCTGAAAACATCAAGGCCGTAGCGATCGGCCTGCTCCACGCCTACGCCCATGACGGCCACGAACGGCGCGTGCGCGACATCCTCTCACGCCATTTGCCGCAGGACGTGACCATCTGCATCTCCAGCGAAGTGGCGCCCGAGATCCGCGAGTACGAACGCTTCTCCACCACCATTGCCAATGCCTATGTGCGCCCGCTGATGGCCGGCTATCTGCATCGCCTGGGCGATGAACTGCAGGCCATGGACCTGCGCTGCCCGTTCTTCCTGATGATGTCCGGTGGTGGCCTGACGACGCTTGAAACCGCCGCCCGCTTCCCCATCCGCCTGGTTGAATCGGGCCCCGCCGGTGGCGCCATTCTGGCCAGTGAAATTGCCACCGAATGCGCCCTGCCCGATGTCCTGTCCTTTGACATGGGCGGCACCACCGCGAAAATCTGCCTGCTGAAGAATGGCGAGCCCGAGCGCGCCCGCAAGTTTGAAATTGCCAGGGCCTACCGCGACATGAAGGGTTCGGGCATCCCCGTCCGCATTCCGGTGATCGAGATGGTGGAAATTGGCGCCGGTGGCGGCTCGATCGCCCGCGTCGATAAACTGGACCGCATCACTGTTGGCCCCGATAGCGCCGGCTCCACCCCCGGCCCCGTGTGTTACGGCCGCGGCGGCACCGAACCCGCCGTCACCGACGCCAATCTGGCGCTCGGCAAGATCGACCCCGCTTATTTCGCCGGCGGCAAAATCAGCTTGGATGAGCACGGCGCCAGGGCCGCGCTGCAGAAAAACATCGGCGAGCCGCTGGGCCTCAAGGGTTTCTGGCCCGCCGCCGGTGTTGCCGAAATCGTCGAGGAAAACATGGCGAATGCCGCCCGCGTTCACGCCATCGAGTTGGGCCGCGACATTGCCTCCTGCACCATGATCGCCTTTGGCGGCGGTGCACCGCTCCATGCCTGCCGCCTCGCCGAAAAGGTCGGCGTCAGCAAGATCATCGTGCCAAAGGGTGCGGGAGTCGGCTCGGCCATCGGCTTCCTGCGCGCCCCCGTCGCCTATGAAATCACCCGCAGTTCGGCCGTTTCGCTCGAGAGCTTCGAAGCTGATCGGGTCAATGCGCTGTTGGCCCAGATGACCCGCGATGCCCGCGCTGTGGTGGAGCCCGCCACCAAAGGCCAGAAGCTCAGCACACAGATCATCGCCGATTGCCGCTATGTCGGCCAGGGCCACGAAATTCGCGTCGCCGTGCCGGTAAGGAAGTTGGCGGCCAGGGATGGCGCAACCCTCAAGGCCGCCTTCGAGAGAACTTACGAGCAGGTCTATGGCCTGCGCATTCCCAATCAGGAAGCCGAAGCCATCACCTGGTCGGTCACCGTCTCGTCGACCCCGCCCAAACCCAGGCGCGCCGCCAAGGCCACAGCGAGGTCAGCCCCCAAGCCGCGCGGCAAACGCGCCGTCTATGATCCGGTAATCGGCAAAATGACGCCGGCCCCGGTTTACTGGCGTTTCGACATGAAACCGGGCTCACGCGTCAAAGGCCCCTGCATCATCGCCGAAGACGAAACCTCGACCATCGTCGGCGCCAATTTCGCCGCCGCCATCAACAGCCTCGGCTACATCGTCATGGAGAAAGTGAAGTGACCCCATGTCCCCTCATGCTGAGGTGCTCGCGGGCAGAGCCCGTGAGCCTCGAAGCATCGCCGCACACGCCGGGAAATAACCCTTCGAGGCAGGGCTGCGCCCTGCACCTCAGGGTGAGGGCGGCATTCTCATGACCGCTTCCGCCCTCGCCGCCATCCGCACCCAGGTGATGTGGAACCGGCTCATCGCCGTGGTCGAGGAACAGGCCCAGTCCCTGCTCCGCACCGCCTTCGGCACCATCACCCGCGAGGCCGGAGACCTCTCGGCTGGCGTCTATGACACTGAAGGCAACATGATCGCCCAGGCGATGACCGGCACCCCCGGCCATGTAAACACCATGGCCACCGCCGTCGCCCATTTCTTCAAGCACTATCCGCAATCCACCATGAAGCCGGGTGACGTGTTCATCACCAACGACCCCTGGCTCGGCACCGGGCACCTGTTCGATTACGTGATGATGACCCCGGTATTCCTCGGCAAAACCCTCGTCGCCTTCTTCGCTTCCACCTGCCACGTCATTGATGTCGGCGGCGTCGGCATGTCGGCCAAGGCCAATTCCTCGTTCGAGGAGGGAACCCTCGTTCCGCATCTGAAAATCAGAAACCAGGGCGTCCTCAACACCGATGTGTTGTCGATCATCCTCGCCAACTCGCGCAGTCCCGTGGAAGTGAAGGGCGACATCCTCTCCCTCATCAGCGCCAACGACACCGGCGCCCGCCGCCTGGTGGACATGATGACGGAGTTCAAACTCACATCCATCGAACCCCTCGCCAGGCACATTCTCACCCAGTCGGAAAAGGGTGCCCGCCAAGCCATCAGGCAGCTTCCCGAGGGCGAATGGGCCTACGACATGCCACTCGATGGCTATGAGTGTCCCCTCGTTCTCAAATGCAAAATGACGATCCGCAAGGGCAAGATCACCGTCGATTTCACCGGAAGCTCCCCCGCCTCGCTGTTCGGCATCAACAGCCCGCGCACCTACACCCATGCCTATGCGGTCTTTGGCCTCAAGGCGGTGATTGCCCCCCATGTGCCGAACAACATCGGCTCGCTATCCTGTTTCGACCTCGTCACCGAACCCGGAACGATTGTCGATCCCATCCGCCCCTCGCCCGTCACCGCCCGCCACGTCATCGGCCAGATGCTGGCCGACAGCGTGTTCGGCTGCCTGTCGCAAGCCTTGCCGGGAAAGGTTCAGGCCGAGAGCGCCGGGCCGATCTGGATTCTCTCGCTTTATTCCGCCCACGGACGGGTTCCGCCCGAGCAAACCGCCGAAGCCAAGCCTTTTGCCGTCATCAACATGGCATTGGGCGGCATCGGCGGCAGGCCCGGCAAGGACGGACTTGCCACCACCGCCTTCCCGTCGGGCGTCGGCACCATTCCCATCGAGGTCACCGAAAACCAGTGCCCTCTGTATTTCAAGCGCAAGCACTACCTCGCCGACTCCGGCGGCGCCGGAGAATGGCGCGGCGGCCTCGGTCAGCGCATCGAAATCGCCAACCGCCAGGCGGCCCCCTTTGCCATTTCCGCCGCCACATTCGATCGCATCCACAATGCCGCCGCCGGGCGCGAAAATGGCGCCCACGGCCGCAAGGCCTATGCCGGCTTGGGCTCGGGCACGCCCCTGCCCGACAAGGGCATTCACATCATACCGGCCGGCGACAGCCTGCTGGTGGAAACCGCCGGTGGCGGCGGATTTGGAACCCCCGCCAGGCGCGACCCCGCCCTGGTGAAGGCCGATCTTGAAGCCGGTGTGATCAGCGAAGAAGCGGCAAGGCGCGATTACGGGGCAGGCGCATAGGGCTGGGTGAAATTAGAAGTGTTCACACTTCTTGCCCATCATCCCGGCGAAAGCCGGGACCCAGGCATTCAAACTCAGTGATCTCGCGGTCATCGCGCGGCAAGTCTGGGTCCCGGCTTTCGCCGGGATGACGGCCGTTGGGTGGTTCCATCACACTTCTTTTCGGTCCGAACTCACGTCACCGCCTTCTTCGCCAGGAACTGTGGCGCGTCCCAAAGCCGCTCGTCCAAGATCCGGGCGAGTGTCTCGGCTGCGTCCCACACATCCACATAACGTGTGTAGAGCGGTGTGAAGCCGAAACGGATCTTGTCGGGGGCGCGGAAATCGCCAATGACATTGTTGGCAATCAGCGCTTGCATCACTGCATAGCCTTCCGGGCAGTTGAGCGACACTTGCGAGCCGCGCCGCTCGAATTCGCGTGGCCCCGCCAGCGACAGCCCATGCTTGCCGCACCGCGCCTCGGCCAGCTCCGCGAAATGCTTGCAGAGCGCAATCGACTTCCCCCGCACCACCTGCATGTCAACGTCATCCCACACATCCATCGCCGCATTAAGCGCGATCATCGACAGCATCGGCTGCGTGCCGCACTGATTGCGGATGATGCCCGGCGCCGGCCGGTAATCGAGATCGAAAGCAAACGGCGCCGCATGCCCCCACCACCCGGCGAGCGGCGGCGCCACCTTGTTTTGCAGCGCCGGTTTCACATAGAGAAACGCCGGAGCCCCCGGTCCGCCATTGAGGTATTTGTAGGTGCAGCCAATGGCAAAATCCGCGGACGCACCCTTGAGGTCAACCGGCGTGGCGCCGGCACTATGCGCCAGATCCCATATGGCAATCGCGCCCTTGGCATGGGCCTTGGCCGTCAGCGCCGTCATGTCGTGCAGCCGCCCCGTGCGGTAGTCCACTTCAGTGATCATCGTCACGGCAATTGTCTCGTCGATGGCGCTTTCGACCGCTTCCGGCGCGACGATTTTCAATTCAAAATCATTATCCAGAAGATCACGCAATCCTTGCGCTACATAGAGATCCGATGGAAAGTTTCCGCTGTCCGAAAGGATTACTTTCCGTTGCGGATTGAGTTTAAGCGCCGCTCCCAACACCTTGAACAGATTCACCGAAATCGTGTCACAGGCAATCACGCTGTCGGCTTCCGCGCCGATCAGCCGGGCAATGCGGTTGCCGATTTTCTGCGGCAATTCGAACCACCCATGCTCGTTCCAGCTCTTGATCAGCGTCTGCCCCCACTCGATTTCGATCGCCTTCTGCACCCGTGCGGCCACATGCTTCGGCAGAACACCCAGCGAATTGCCATCGAGATAGTTCAATCCCTCGGGAATGACGAAGCGCGCTCGCATGTGGCTGAGCGGGTCAGCGCGGTCCAGTGCTTCAAAGTCGGCGCGGTTCATCAAGGGCTCCCAGCATCACGGCGGTCGCATCATCCGCCGGTTTGAATCGAAGGAACCTTTGGCACAGGGGATCGGACATCTCAACTGCCCGCATCTCCGCCAGCACCCGGTCAACGCCATCTTCCATACAGGCATCCATGAGGCCGCCATCCGAGAACATCTCGTAGTGATCGGTGGCGCGATAGAATCCGTCGGTACAGATCAGCAAGTCACGCGGATTTCCAAGATCGAGATATTCGCCGAACTTTGCCGCCGCCGGATCGGCTTCCAGAATGCCGTAGCCGCCAGGCGCGTTCCGCCTGGCCCGCGACGCCATCAACTGCGGCCGGAATTCGGCCAGCAGCGCCTTCACATCCAAGACCCCGGCATCGCGCCGCAACTTCGCTTCCGCCGCCAGCCAGTGGTCAAAGGCACTCTCCGGCAGCGCCGTCGTCATCGTTCCATCCGCCATTCGCGCCAGCAAGCACGAATCGCCAAGCCGCAACGCCTTCCAGCCATCGCCATAACGCTTCACCAGGATGAGGCATGCGGCCGGCGGGTCGTAGTCAGGCGGAACCTCGACACCCGCCGCCCGCCAGTCAGCGCACAGGCCATCGACCAGCTGGCCGAGAATATCCTCAAGCGCCAAGTCCTGCCCGGCCAGATTTGTCAGTCCGGCATCGGCCCTGGCCACCAGCCAGGCAGCATCGGTGCCGCCTCCCAGGATGTTCCGGCCATTGATCCCCGTCACCCCATCGAACACCCAGGCCGCCGAGACGGCGCCGTGGCGCTCGATGCAACCGAAGCCATCCTCGTTAGTCGTGCCGGACCCTTGCGTAACGGCACTGAGAATTCTCATGCCCCCTCGACCCATGCTGCCTTGCCACTCCCACTGCCAGCACCATAGCATTCTGGCGGCGGACACCAAGCACCCCGCCGAATGGCACCTCGAAGTGATCGCCGCCGGCCGCGGCAACATGATTGCTCTTGACGCGCTCCCTCTTCGGGGCTTCGATGCGTGGCGAAACTTCCACCGCCGCAAGGACCGAACCCCATGAAATCGCGCGCCGCCATTGCCTTTGAAGCGGGAAAGCCCCTCGAAATTGTCGAGGTCGATCTCGAAGGCCCAAAGGCAGGCGAGGTGCTGGTCGAGGTCAAGGCCACCGGCGTCTGCCACACCGATGAGTTCACCATTTCCGGCGCCGATCCCGAGGGCCTGTTTCCCGCCATCATGGGCCATGAGGGTGCGGGCATCGTGGTTGACGTCGGCCCCGGCGTCGCCACCGTGAAGAAGGGTGACCACGTCATCCCGCTCTACACGCCCGAATGCCGCCAGTGTCCATCTTGCCTGTCGCGCAAAACCAACCTGTGCACGGCGATCCGCGCCACCCAGGGCCAGGGCGTCATGCCCGACGGCACCTCGCGCTTTTCCTACAAGGGCAAGAAGGTCCACCACTACATGGGCTGCTCGACCTTCTCGAACTATACGGTCCTGCCCGAGATCGCCGTTGCCAAGGTGCGCGAAGACGCGCCCTTCGACAAGATTTGCTACATCGGCTGCGGCGTCACAACCGGTGTCGGCGCCGTCGTCAACACCGCCCAGGTGGAAGCCGGCGCCACCGCCATCGTGTTTGGCTTGGGCGGCATCGGTCTCAATGTCATCCAGGGCCTGAAGCTCGCCGGCGCCGACATGATCATCGGTGTCGATGTCAACAACGGCAAGAAGGAATGGGGCGAACGCTTCGGCATGACGCACTTTGTCAACCCCAGCGAAATATCCGGCGATCTTGTCGCCCATCTCGTGAACATGACCAAGCGCGGCGCCGACCAGATCGGCGGCGCCGACTACACCTTTGACTGCACCGGCAATGTCAAAGTCATGCGCATGGCGCTGGAAGCGTCCCACCGCGGCTGGGGCCAATCGATCATCATCGGCGTCGCCGGCGCTGGCCAGGAAATTTCCACCCGTCCCTTCCAGCTGGTCACCGGCCGTTCGTGGCGGGGCACCGCCTTTGGCGGCGCCCGGGGCCGCACCGACGTGCCGAAGATCGTCGACTGGTACATGTCCGGCAAGATCCAGATCGATCCGATGATCACCCACACCATGCCGCTGGACGACATCAACAAGGCCTTCGACCTCATGCACGAAGGCAAGTCCATCCGCAGCGTCATACTTTTCTGACAACTGAACCAAGCCAGAAACCGGGAGGTCCAAATGGCCAAGAAAGCAGTCAAGAAAAAAACCGCCAAGAAAGCAACGAAGAAGGCCAAGCCGGCGCGCAAGGCAGCGCCCGCCATCGCCCTTCACCCGGCAATCGACAATGGCTTTGCCAAGTCGGCCAAGAAGGGCTTTGCCGGTGGAACCCTCACCTGCAATTGCGCTACCGACCCCGTCACCGTGGAAATCTCGTCGCAATCCGCACACAATCATGCCTGCGGCTGCACCAAGTGCTGGAAACCCGATGGCGCCATGTTCTCGGTCGTCGCCGTGGCGCCGACCGGCAAGGTGAAAGTCACCGCCAACGAGCACAAGCTCAGGGTCGTCGACCCGAGCGCCTTGATCCAGCGCCACGCCTGCACCTCTTGTGGCACGCACATGTATGGCCCCGTCACCCGCGAAGGCCACCCGTTCCAGGGCCTGTCCTTCATTCACACTGAACTGTCGAAGCAGAAGGGCTGGTCGCCGCCAGGCTTTGCCGCCTTCGTGTCGTCGGTCATCGAAAGCGGAACCCCGCCATCGAAAATGCCGGCAATCCGCAAACGCCTGAAGCAGTTGGGCCTCGAGCCCTATGACAGCCTCAACCCCGGCCTGATGGACTATCTCGCCACCTGTGCCGCCAAAAAGTCCGGCGCCTACCGCGAAAGCTGAAGCCGGGCCATGGTCTTGCCGCCTTTTGCCGCTTGGGTCCCCCCGGCGGCAAAGGGTCGGCTGGAATGAAGTCACACGCTCGAAGATTTTGCCTCGCGGCGGGCCTGGCGCTCGCTGTGGCACAACCAGCCGTCGCCGAAAGCTTCGACCTGGTCAAACTCATCCGCACTGCCGATCCGCATGTCAAAGACCCCGGTGGCTGGGCTGCCGACATGCTCAGCGGATTCGCTGACAACGGCATTGATGCCAACCGCGAGAATATCTGTTCGGCCATCGCCATCATCAGCCAGGAGTCGGGCTTCATCGCCAATCCCGCGGTGCCCGGCCTCGGCAAGCTCGCTGAAAAGGCATTGCAGGACAAGCTCGACGCATTACCCATCCTTGGCGCCAGAATTCTGGCCTGGCTCGAAACCGTGCCCGATGCCAAGAACAGCTTTCGCGACCAGATTCGCGCCGCCAAGACCGAGCGCGACCTCGACCTCACCTATCGCGCCATGCTGGCCTATGCCGCCGGCCGAACCGAGACCGCCTTCATCGTCAACAGCGGCCTGCTGAACAGCTACATCGAGGACCGCAACGACGTTTCAACCATCGGCTCCATGCAGGTCTCTGTCGCTTTCGCGCTGGAAACGACGAAGCAGGAGCGTTGGACCGCCATGTCGCTGCAAGACGTATATGCCCTGCGCGATAACCTCTACACTCGCAAAGGCGGCATGAAATACGGCATCCGGCAGCTGCTCGGCTATGACACGGGCTATGACAAGAAAATCTACCGCTTTGCCGACTACAACGCCGGCCGTTATGCCAGCCGCAATGCCGCCTTCCAGTCGGTGATCGCCACGCTCTCCGGCGAAAACCTGTCGCGCGATGGCGACCTTCTCGCCTATGCAAGGCCCGGCAACACCCTCGCCAAGGTCACCAACTCGGAAAATGCTTTGCGTATTGCCGTCGAGAAACACCGCCTGCCGCTGACCGACAAGGACATCCGTGCCGACCTCCTGAAAGAGAAGTCCCCGGAATTCGTCGCCACCCGCACCTATAGGCTGCTGCGCCAAACCTTTGCCACGACTGCCGGCAAACCCGCCCCTTTCGCCCAGCTTCCAGCAATCACCCTCGAAAGCGTGAAGATCAAGAACCGGCTCACCACCGCCATCTTCGCCGAACGCGTCAACGCCAGATATCAGCGCTGCATGGCGGTGAAGGGCTAAAGCGGCAAGTGTCTGGAATTAACTACTCTTCTTGTCGTCATCCCGGCGAAAGCCGGGACCCAGGCTTTCAAACGACGTGTTCTGGCAATCTTTGCGCCGAAAGTCTGGGTCCCGGCTTTCGCCGGGATGACGGTAGTTGGGCTGTCCCTTCAATCATCGTTCCACCCTAACCCTTCCGCACCGCCGCCACATGCGAGAAAAACGCCGGATCCGCCATCAACGCCTTGCAACGCCCGAAGCGGTTCAGCGCATAGGCCCAGAAATCGTCGGCCGGATTTTTGTTGGCATGTTGAATGAGGCCCCACAGCGTCCACAACAGGTCGCACATCGCCTTGTAGATGACGATGCGCCCGCGTTCCGAGGCCGAAGGCTCGCCGCCGAAATAGGCGCGGATCATTTCCTCGTCCTGTGCCTGCGAAAATCCGCCTTCGACCGACAGGTCGCCAAGGTCCCACATCGGATCGTTCATCCCCGCATACTCCCAATCGACGATCCACATGCGCTTGCGGTTCTGGTCGAGGAAGTTTTCGCACAGCGGATCGCAGTGGCAAGCCACCATCGGCAGCGGGTGAGTGCTCAGCGCAGTCTTCACTCCTTCCGCTTCGCGCACCACGTCGTGATAGCCCGCCGGCAACTCGACATCTTTGGTCGCGAGAATCTTCAGATAGTCGTCGATCATCTTGAACAGCTCAAAGCGGAACGGGAACAGCACACCCGAGGCGTGCAGCTTGCGCAGCGCTTCCCCCGCCCGCCCTGGCGCGCCTTCTATGGCCTTGAAGTTTTCCTGGGACATGGTCACGGCGCCATCCACCAGCCGCGTCACCATCACACCGGTATTCCTGTCGAACAGCACCACATCGGGGCTGACCCCCGCCCGCGCCGCCGCCCGCGCCGTCTCTTCCTCATGCTCGCGGTTGATATACTCTTCGGTGCCTTTGCCCGGGATGCGCAGCACATACTGCTCGCCCCCATGATCGACGCGAAACACCAGATTGGTCAGCCCGCCGAGCCGCGTCACCTCGATATCGCCGTCATCCAGCGTCCAGAAAAGCTGCAGGCCCGCGAGAATCTTTCGCGCCTCGGCTACACCTTGGTCATCCATGTCACCCCCTCAGCTTCTCCATCTTCGCGTCATAGAGGCAGCGCGGGCCGCGTCTTGCCGCATAGGCTCTGCCGAACGCCTCGACAACGAAATCCGTTTCACTGGCAAGTTCCGCCGAAACGTATCCGAACGCAATGGTCTTGCCGAGGTGGTGGCCATAGCCTGCGCTGGAGGTCGAACCCACGACCTTGCCGCCTTTGAGGATCGCTTCGCCGCCATGCAGCGGCGCGAAACCATCGATGGCGAAGGTGCAGAGCTTGCGGGTGACATTCGACCTGGCCTCAACCAGCGCGGCGCGCCCGATGAACTCGCCCTTGTCCAGTGCCACGCAGAAGCCAAGACCCGCTTCATAGGGGTTGTAGTCCGGCGTGATGTCGCCCGACCAGTACAGATACCCCTTTTCCATGCGGCACGAGTCGATGGCGCGATAGCCGGCATTGGCTATGCCGTGCGCTTTCCCCGCCAGCCACAGCATCTCGTACACATGCGCCGCGAATTCCTGCGCGATGTAGAGTTCGTAGCCGAGCTCCCCCACATAACCGATCCGCACCGCCATCGCCCGGGCATGGCCGATATCGATCGTCCGCACACCGAGGAATGGCAGCGCCGCGTTCGAAACATCGTCATCGGTCACCGCCTGCAGAATATCCCGGGCCCTGGGGCCCACGATGTTGAGCGTCGCAAAGCTGTTGGTCACGTCACGGACTTCAACGCCATCCGGCAAATGCTTCTCCACCCAGCCCCGGTCATGGACGCCAAAGGCCGAGCCGGTGACGAGGTGGAAACGGTCAGGCCCATCGTGGATGAGCGTCACATCCGCCTCGATGCCGCCCTGCGCGTTGCAGAGCTGGGTATAGATGGCCTTGCCCGGTGCGCCCGAAACGTCATTCGCTGCGATGCGCTGCAACGCCGCTTCCGCACCTTTGCCGGAAATCTCGAACTTCGAGAACGACGTCTGGTCGATGACGGCGGCGCGCTCTCGAATGGCCTTCACTTCGGCGCCAACGGCATCAAACCAGTTGGGCTTGCCTTCGAAGGACGGAACATCCTTGTCGCCCCGCGCAAACCAGTTGGGCCGCTCCCATCCGGCCCGCGAACCAAACACCGCACCCGCCCGGTCGAGAATGTCGTGAAGAGGCGAACGCCGCAAACCCCGGCCCGCTTGGGTTTCCTCGCCCGGCCAGTGGATTTTGTAGTAGGCGCCATAGGCCTCGATCGCCCGGTCCTCGAGATAGCGCGGTTGCGCATGAACCCGCGAAAAGCGCCGCACGTCGAAAGGCCACAGATCCATGCCCGCATCGCCATGCAGGATCATGTTGGCCATCGCAAGCCCCGCCCCGCCGGACGCGGCAATCCCCGCCGTGAAGCCGCAGGCCACATAGAAATTGTCAAGTTCCGGCGCCAGCCCCATGATCGGCTCGCCATCGGCCGAAACCGGAATCGGCCCGTTGATCACCGTTTGAATGCCAACTTCATTCAGGACTGGAAGCCTGGTGGCGGCGGGCAGTGCAAAGAGCTCCAGCCGCTCCATGTTAGGTGGCAGCAATTCGCGCCCGAAACTGAATGGCGGCAGTCCGCGATGGAAACCCTTCGATCCATCTTCCCAGCCGCCAATGGCAAACGAGCCCGTATCGGGCTTCAAATAGAAATTATTGTCGGGGTCGCGCAGCGTGGTCAGCCCCGCATCGAACGACAGCTTCTTTTCAGTGAGAAAATACTGGTGCTCGACAATCCCCGCCGCCAGCGGCACACCCGCCATGTTACCCACGCGCTTGGCCCATAATCCGGCGCAGTTCACCACAATGTCGCAGGAGATGTTGCCGCCGTTGGTCACGACGCCAACCGCCCGCCGCCCCGCGACAACGATCTCCTCGACGCACACGCCCTCCTCGATCTTCGCGCCATTGCTCCGCGCTCCCTTGGCATAGGCCATGGTCAGCGAATAGGGATCGATATAGCCATCGCCCGGAATGAACGCCGCACCCTCGATGCCTTCGGTGGTGATGTAGGGGAAATGCTTCTTCGCTTCATCCGCCGATAACGAGAAGCACTCGACGCCGAAGCTCTTCGCCTGGCCCATGGCCCGGCGGATTTCACTCCACCGGTCAGCGCTGCCGGCCAGCCGCAGCGAGCCAACCTTCTTCCAGGAAATGGCCTGTCCGGTTTCGCCTTCCAGCCGGTCGAACACCGCGACCGAATTCTGCATCAGCCGCGTCAGGTTCTTCTTGCCGCGAAGTTGTCCGACAAGCCCCGCCGCATGCCAGGTGCAACCGTGCGTGAGCTGCGCCTTTTCGACCAGCAGCACGTCCTTCGCCCCGTCGCGCGCCAAATGATAGGCCAGCGAAGCGCCAATGGCCCCGCCGCCGATAATCAGAATGTGAATATGGCGGTCTGCCCGGAAGCTCACGATTTCACCTTCGCATTGGAAGGATCGTAAAGCGGCTCAAGATGCACTCTCGCCTTCACCACATCCTTGGCGACAACCAGTTCGTAGGAACCGCTCCGCACATAGTCCTCCGAAACACCTTCGCTGTTCCGCACATAGCCATATCCAATGGGCCGTCCCACCGTGTAGCCATAGCCGCCGCTGGTCAGATAGCCCGCAAACTTGCCATCGCGCAAAATGGTCTCGCGGCCCGCCAGCACGATGTCCTCGCGCTCCGTCGTGAACCCCGCCAGCATCTTGCTGAGCGGTGCCGAAGCGGTCTTCTCGCAGGCCTCGCGGCCGAGGAACGGCGTGCGGCTCTTGAGCTTCACCGCCCAGCCAAGCCCGGCATGAAACGGCGTGTCATTGGGCGTGATGTCGGAGCCCCAGGCGCGATAACCTTTCTCGAGGCGGAGCGACTCGATGGCCCTGTACCCGGCATTGGTCACTCCTCCCACCGCCATCAGCGCGTCATAGACATCGCCGATTGCCGCAATCGGAACATGCAACTCCCAGCCAAGTTCGCCGACATAGGTGATGCGCAGCGCCCGCAACCGGTGCCCGGCAATGGACACCTCGCGCACCACACCGAATGCAAAGCCCGCATTGCTGACATCGGCTGCTGTAACCTTGGCGAGAACATCGCGCGCTTTAGGCCCCATCAGCGATAGTGTGCCGAAAGCCTCGGTGACATCGCTGATCGCCGCATCCATGCCCGCTGGGATATGATCGGCGATCCACGCGAAATCGTGGGTCCGGAAGCCCGTGCCGGTCACCAGGTAGAAGTGATCCTCGGCCAGCCGGGCCACCGTCAGGTCGCATTCGATGCCGCCGCGCGTGTTCAGCATCTGCGTATAGGCAAGCTTGCCCACGGCCGGCAGGCGATTGGCCATGATCCCGTCGAGTGCCGCCGCCGCATCCCGGCCCCGCATCTCGTATTTGGCGAAGGACGATTGGTCGAAAAGTCCCGCCCCCTCGCGCACCGCCTTGTGCTCGTTCCCCACGTGCGGAAACCAGTTCTGGCGGCCCATGGAGTAGATGTCTTCCGCCGCCACACCCTGGGGCGCGAACCAGTTGGGCCGCTCCCAGCCGAGCTTCGAACCGAAGCAGGCGCCCTGCTTCTTCAGCCGCTCATAGAGCGGGGACACGATGCGTGGCCGCCCGCTCTTGTATTCCTCATGCGGGAATCCGATGGTGTAATGCTTGCCATAGGCTTCCAGCGTGCGGTCGCTGGTCCACTGCCTGTCCTTGTGCAGGTCGGCGAAGCGGCGGATGTCGACGACCCACAGATCCATCGGCGCCTCGCCCGCCACCGCCCATTGCGCCAGAACCCAGCCCGCACCGCCGCCCGAGGCGATGCCGAAGGCATTGAAGCCTGCGCCCACATAGAAGTTCTTCAGTTCCGGCGCCTGGCCGAGAATGAAATTGCCATCAGGCGTGAAACTCTCCGGCCCGTTGATCATCTTCTTGATGCCGGCCTTTTCCAGTACCGGCACCCGCGCCAGCGCCTGCCCCATGTGCTGCTCGAAGTGGTCCCAATCATCATCGAACAGCTGGAACTCGAAATCGGCCGGGATGTCACCTTGCGTCCAGGCAATCGGATTAGGCTCATAGCCGCCGAACACCAGCCCGCCCACTTCCTCCTTGAAATAGATGCGCCGGTCCGGGTCGCGCAGTGTCGCCGCATCCGCCGCCAGGCCTTCGATCTTCTCGGTGATCACATATTGATGTTTGACAGCCTGCAGCGGCACCGAAACCCCGGCCATGGCGCCGATCTGCCGCGCCCATTGCCCGCCGCAATTGATCACCGTTTCGCAGCCAATGGTGCCGAGCGTCGTTTTCACCGCCACCACCCGGCCATCCCTAATGTCGAAACCGATAACGCCGGCGCCTTCGACAATCTTCGCCCCATGCATGCGGGCACCTTTGGCCAGCGATTGCGCGATGTCGGAGGGAGAGGCCTGCCCGTCGGTTGGCAGCCACGAGGCGCCAACCAGATCGGACACCTCCATCAACGGCCACATCTTCTTTACTTCGGCGGGCGAGACGAGATGCATCTCCATGCCGAAACTCTGTGCCGTGGTTGCCAGCCGCTTGTATTCCGTCCAGCGATCTTCGTTTGTTGCCAGCCTGAGGCAGCCGGTCATTTTCCAGCCGGTCGCCAGCCCCGTCTCGGCATCCAGCCGCTTGTAAAGATCGACCGAGTATTTCAGCACCTGGGTGATCGACGCCGATGAGCGCAACTGCCCGACCAGCCCCGCCGCATGCCAGGTGGAGCCGGACGTCAGCTTGTTCTGCTCCAGCAAAACCACATCGGCCTTGTGATCCTTGGCCAGGTGGTAGGCCGTCGAACAGCCGATGATGCCGCCGCCGATGACGACGAATTGCGCTTGCGCAGGTAATATCATGTGTCAGAAGTTCCGTTTGTAATCGCCATAGACGCGGTCGAAGCGCCCAAGATATTCGGCCGCATAGGCCACATAGTCGACGCCCGGCGCGTTGAGATGCAGTTCCGAGACCATGCCCCACAGCGCCTCGCGAAGGGCACTCGCTGCCTTCATGGCATGGAACGCCCGCTCCAGCGCCGCCGTCGGCGCGCCGAAATAGGTCTTGAGCAAAACCCGCTCGCCCCGCGCATCAAAGGAATTGTTGGCGGCGATATTGGCAAGGTCGAACATCGCCGTGCCAAAAGCGCCATACTCCCAGTCGATCAGCCAAAGCCTCTTGCCATCGTCCATGAAGTTTGAGGGCAGCAGGTCATGGTGCCCGAAGATGATCGGCAGTGGCACCTGCGCGGCTTCCAACTCGTCCACAATCTTCATCCAGCCGGGCAAGTCCGGCACATGCCGGTGTTTGCCGGTTCTCAGCGTGTGGGCATAGTCGCGCAGGATCTGGAACACCCAGAAGATCGCCCCCTGGCCGGAAATGCGGCTGGACATGTCGCGGTGACAACGCTGCACGATCTCGACACAAGCCTCGGCATTGGCCCGCACATCAGCCTCGCCGTAGGTGCGCGCCTCGAGAAAGCGCACCACCATCAGCCCCGGTTCAACATGCACGACCTCCGGCGACAATCCAGCTTCGAAAGCCGCGCGCGAGGCAATGGCTTCCCGCGCCCGTGAAACCTGGTGGCAGGGGTAATCCTCGCCAACCCGCGCCACATACTTGCCCGTGGCATCCGAAACCGCGAAGCTGGCATTGCTGACCCCACCCTTGAGCGCCGAAATGGTTACGTTGCCTTTCCACAGTGGCAAGGCACGCACCCGATCTTCATGGGACTGTTGCATGTCGCGAACATTGCCCATTCCGCTCAACAGTCAACAGAAATGTTGTAATTTGTGGGGAACACCTACAGACTTCGCCCGAATTTGGAGTATACTAGCAGAAATTGCCGGTTTCCCACGCCAAACCTCACTCATGTCCACAAGCCTCACCGCCCGCCAATCCGATATTCTGCGCCATGTCAGGGACCGCGGAACCTGCACGATCATCGGCCTCGCTGAAATCCTCGGTGTCTCGCTCGAAACCATCAGGCGCGATGTAAAGCCGCTTGCCGCCGCCCGTGAACTGGTAAAGCAGCACGGTTCGGTCTCCATGCCCTATGCGCTGGGTGAAGAACCTTTTGAACGCCGCATGCGCGAAAATGCCGAGGCCAAGCGCGCCATTGCTCGTCATGCCGCCCGAAGGGTGAGTGATGGCGACAGCCTGATGATCGACAATGGCACCACCACCAGCTATTTCGCCCGCGAACTGCTGAAGAAGCGCAATCTCACCGTCGTGACCAATTCTTCCGACATTGCCCGCACCCTGGCGACAGCCAATGGCAATCGCGTTTACCTGGCGGGCGGCGAGGTGAATGGCTCGAACGGTGGCGCCTTCGGCCCTTCCGCACTGGCTTTTGCATCCGGATTCCATGTGCGCCACGCCGTCATCTCGATTGCCGCCGTCAATGCCGAATTGGGCCTTGCCGATCATGACCTGGCCGAAGCCGAGTTTGCCCGCATGGTCATCTCGCGCGGCGAAGAATCAATGGTTCTCACCGATTCCAGTAAGTTCGGCCGTCAGGCGCTCATCAGGGTTTGCGGCCTTGATGAAGTCGATGTGCTGATCACCGAGCGCACGCCGCAACCAAGACTTGCCGACGCCTTCCAGGCCAACAATCTGCGTTGCGATGTCGCAATGGCCTAGTTGCTGGCAGCCCCGCGCCCACGGCATGCCGCGATTGCCGCATGCGGTTGACCTTCCATGGCCCATGGACCACAATGCCAAAGGATTCCACAAACAAGGTGACGATTATGCAATTCGAAGCACCACAAACCGTCAAGGCGGCGTCTGCCTTGTTGGCCAAGGCCAAGGGCAGCGCCTACGTTCTGGCCGGCGGCTCGGACCTTCTGGTCCGCATGAAAGGCGGCTACATCGAGCCCGATCTCGTTGTTGACATCAAGCGCATCAAGGGCCTGTCCGACATCAAGAAAACCGCCTCCGGATTCTCCATCGGCGCCGCCGTCCCTTGCGCCAAGATGGGCGAGGACAAGGCCCTGAAGAAGGCCTGGCCCGGCGTCGTCGAAGCCGCCAATTTGATTGGCTCCAAGCAGGTCCAAGGCCGTTGCACGGTCACCGGCAACTTGTGCAACGCCGGTCCTGCCGCCGACAGCGTTCCGGCCCTCGTCGCCGCTGGCGCCAAAGCGGTGATCCAGGGTCCCAAGGCCAAGCGCACCATTCCAGTGGAACAGGTGGCCACCGGTCCCGGCAAGACCTCGCTCAAGAAGGGTGAACTCGTCGAAGCCATCGTGCTGCCGGCGCGGCCCGCGAAATCGGGCGACGCCTATCTGCGCTTTATCCCACGTTCGGAAATGGATATCGCCGTCGTCAGCTGCGGCATCAGCCTGTCGCTCGATGCAAAGGGCGCCATCAAGGACGCCCGCGTAGCGCTGGGTGCGGTTGCCCCCACCGTGCTGCTGGTGGCCGACGCCGCCAAGGCCATCATCGGCACCAAGCTTGATGATGCGGCACTGGAGAAGCTCGGCAAGGCCTGTTCCGCCGCCTGCCGCCCGATTGATGACAAACGCGGCACCATCGAATTCCGAACCAAGGTCGCAGCCGTTCTCGCCAAGCGCGCCGCAGCCATCGCTTACAAACGCGCCGGAGGCAAATAATGTCGGTCAAAGTTTCAACCACCATCAACGGCGATGCCGTGGATTTCATCTGCGAAGCCGATGAAGTGCTCCTCGACGTATTGCGTAACCGCGTCGGCCTGTCGGGCGCCAAGGAAGGCTGCGGCACCGGCGATTGCGGCGCCTGCTCGGTCATCGTCGATGGCCGCCTGATCTGCTCGTGCCTGATGCTCGGCGCCGAGGCTGAAGGCCGCAAGATCGAAACCGTCGAAGGCATGGCTTCGGGTGACAAGCTGCACCCGCTGCAAACCAAGTTCATCGAACATGCCGCCCTGCAATGCGGTATCTGCACCCCGGGCTTCCTGGTCGCCGCCAAGGCGCTGCTCGCCAAGAACCCCAATCCTTCCGAAGAAGAAATCCGCTTTGGCCTTGCCGGCAATCTTTGCCGCTGCACCGGCTATGACAAAATCGTACGCGCCGTCCAGGACGCCGCCCAAGAAATGAGAGGAGCATAACATGCCACTCGACACCCACTTCACCGGCCAGAAATTCAAGCAGGTTGGCACGAGGCCTCTGCGCCCCGATGGCATCGACAAGGTGACAGGCCGTGCCAAATATGGCGCCGACTACAACGCGCCGGGCCAGCTCGTCGCTCTCATCCTGCGCAGCCCCCATGCCCACGCGAAGATCAAAAAGATCGACACGTCCAAGGCTGAAAAGCTGGCGGGCGTGAAAGCGGTCTTAACTTCCGCTGACCTTCCCGATCTCACCAACGGCGATCAGGGCATGCTTGATACGCTGGTGAACTGCATGGCCCGCGACAAGGTGTTCTATGACGGCCACGCCGTGGCCGCCGTGGCCGCCGTCGATGCCAAAACCGCCAAGGCGGCGCTCAAGCTCATCAAGGTCGACTACGAAATTCTCCCCCACGTCACCGATGTCGATGAAGCGATGAAGCCGGGTGCACCAATCCTCCGCAATGATGTCTTCACCGAGGGCGTCGAACCCAAGCCCACAAAACCATCGAACGTCTTCAAGCGCACGCAATATGGCCACGGCGACGTTGATGCCGGTTTCAGGGAAGCCGATGTCGTCATCAAGCGTTCGTTCAAGACCGGCCAGACCCATCAGGGTTACATCGAACCCCATGCCTGCGTCGCCAATGTCGGCCCCGATGGCCAGGGTGAATTGTGGGTGTGCACCCAGGGCCACTTTGTCTACCGCAACCATTGCGCCACGCTGCTCGGCCTCGACGTCTCAAAGCTGCGCGTCACCTCGTCGGAAATCGGCGGCGGCTTCGGCGGCAAGACTCATGTGTGGGCTGAGCCCGTCGCATTGGCCCTGTCGCGCAAGGCCAACCGCCCGGTGAAACTCGTCATGACCCGTGACGAAGTGTTTCGCGCTTCGGGCCCCACCTCCGCCACCTCGATTGACGTGAAGATCGGCGCGAAGAAAGACGGCACGATTGTCGCCGCCGACGCAACGCTGCGCTATTCCGGTGGTCCCTTCTACGGCATGTGGGCCGAATTGGGCTGCATGACCGCATGGGCCTGCTACGACCTCAAGAACGTGCGCGCCGTCGGCTATGAAGTGGCGGTGAACCGTCCCAAGACCGCCGCCTATCGCGCCCCGTCTGCCCCCATGGCAGCCTTCGCGGTCGAAAGCGTAGTCGACGAGATCGCCCACAAGATCGGCATGGATGCGGTCGAATTCCGCATCAGGAACGCCGCGAAGCAGGGCACCAAATCGTCCTACGGCCCGGTCTATGGGCCGATCGGCATCGGCGCCACGCTGGAAGCCGTGCAGAAGCATCCGCACATGAAGGCACCCCTCGGCAAGAACCAGGGCCGCGGCATGGCCTGCGGCTTCTGGTTCAACTTCGGTGGCCAAACCTGCGTTGACTTGAACGTCCAGCCCGACGGCACGGTGAACGTCGCTGTCGGCACCATCGACGTTGGCGGCTCGCGCGCTTCGCTCGGCCTTGTCGCCGCCGAAGAACTCGGCATTGACTATGACCAGGTCCGGGTCATCGTCGCGGACACTTCGTCGCTCGGCCACAACGACATGACCGACGGCAGCCGGGGCACCTTCTCGTCCTCCATGGCCACCGTCTTCGCCGCCCGCAATGCCATCAACGTCCTCAAGGGGCGTGCCGCCAAGATGTGGGAAATCCCGGTTGATGATGTTGAATGGAAAGACGGCGGCGCCCATGCCATGGGCGCCAGTCGCGGCAATCTCGCGCCGCTGTCCTTGAAGGAAATCGCCGCTGCGGCGCCAAACACCGGCGGTCCCATCGCCGGCCACAACGAAATCGTCGCCGATGGCGCCGGCGTTTCCTTCGCCTCGCACATCTGCGATATCGAAGTCGATCCCGAAACCGGCTTCACCAAGGTGCTGCGCTACACCGTGGTGCAGGATGCCGGCAAGGCCGTGCACCCGACCTACGTTGAAGGCCAATTCCAGGGCGGCGCCGCCCAGGGCATCGGCTGGGCATTGAACGAGGAGTATATCTACGGGAAAGATGGCCGCCTGCAGAATGCCGGCTTCCTCGACTACCGCATTCCCGTGTGCTCCGACCTGCCAATGATCGACACTCAAATCTTGGAAATCCCCAACCCCAACCACCCCTATGGCGTGCGCGGCGTTGGTGAAACCTCGATCGTGCCGCCGCTTGCGGCCATCGCCAATGCCGTGTCGAACGCCGTGGGCGTCCGCATGACCCACGTGCCCATGTCGCCGCCCCGCATTCTCAAGGCCATCGAGGATGCCCGCCGCTAGCCGACACGAAGTGCATCTCTGGGGAGGGCTCCGTCCGGCAGCGGGCGGAGCCTCTTCCATTTGGATCGAAGCCGAAACCATCCGCGAGCTCTTCCGCAAACTCGAAGAACAATACCCCGGCATGTCACAGCACATCGCCAGGGGCATCGCCGTGTCGATCAACGGCAAAATCTTCCGCGACAGTTGGGGCGAGAAGCTGCCGGAGGGAGCGGAGATCTACCTGCTGCCGCGAATTCAGGGCGGCTGACACTCCCCTACCCGGCGCTGCGCGCCGCCCTCCCCGCAAGCGAGGAGGGATAGCAAACCTTCATCCCTCCTCGCCTGCGGGGAGGTCAGCCTTGCGCAGCAAGGCGGGTGGGGCCGGGCCGCGTGACAATATTTCTATATCTGTCATTGCCGGGCTTGTCCCAGCAACCTATCGCAAAGCTGCGCCATGGGTCGCCGGAATAAATCCGGCGATGACAGCATTGAGGTGACTTGTGCATTACGGCTGACAACAGTTTCCCAACCAGCCCTCTCACCCTTCCATCACATCTTTCGTTTTCTCCACCAGTTGCCCCAAAGTGAATAGTTCCAGCAATTTGGAAGAGTGATTTCACGCCCACAAGTCCTCAGTTGATCATGCCGGTCCTAGCGGCTTTCGCATACTGCAGCAGTTCGGGCCGCAAATCTTTCCTTTGGAGAAGAAATTTGTCGATAATCGCCTCAACACGCTTGGGATAACGGTACTTCCTGTGACCGAGTCCATGCAAGACGCTTTCAACGGTAGCATCGTTTCGAGACGAGAGGCCGCCCTCAAGCACCGAAAAGATTGTATCTGCCACGGGCTCCATATCCCGGTTCCTGGTCGCTTCCCAGAAGTTGAGCGGCGTAACATCCCACAGCATGTAACAAATACCATTAAGAGGAAGTCCGCTAATCTCATTGATGTCCCCCAGCAACGGGGCACACCTGACGTCGAGACAATCGCGGTACAAGAATTCCATGGCAGCAAGTGCCGTCAGCCGCCGATCCATTGCAACTTCATCACTATGGAATGCGAACATGAGGCTGCCGCAACTGTTGTTGAAGAGATAGGAGAGCCCTAGCGCAACTTGCGTGTCAGTGAAGTGCGCAAGGTCACGTCCGCAATTCCTCATGAGGTGGGTATATAGCTCGACGATCTCGGGATTCGTGGCATCAAAGTCTGAAACGAAATCCTCAGCGAAGTACCAAGCTTCAGAGGCATGCGTATCACACTCTGGGCGATCAAACACAAATTCAACGAATTCGCGGTATTTTGCGGGCGGAGAGTTGGCCAAGCCGGATGTTCGCTTCATTTTGTTCTCCAAACCCGGGAGCGGTAAACAGCCCCCACCCGGCGCTGAGCGCCACCCTCCCCGCAAGCGAGGAGGGATAGCAAACCTTCATCCCTCCTCGCCTGCGGGGAGGTCAGCCTTGCGCAGCAAGGCGGGTGGGGCCGGGCCGCGTGACGGCTCTCACCCTTCCATCACATCCTTCACCTTCTCCACCAGCTGCTTCAGCGAGAACGGCTTCGGCAGGAAGGCATAATCTTCGTAGCCCTCGAGATCCTTTTCGAACTCTTCGCCGGGGTAGCCCGAAACAAAAATGATCTTGGTCGTGACGCCGCGCTTTCGCAACTCGCGCAGCATCCTTGGGCCGTCCATTTCCGGCATCACCACGTCCGAGAGGATGAGTTCGAAACCCTTGGCGTCGTTCTCGAACACCTCCAGCGCCCGCTCGCCGGAATCGGCCTCGACCACCGTGTATCCCCGCGATGCCAGCGCCCTGACCGCGAAGGCCCTGACGGCATCCTCGTCCTCAACCACCAGAATGCGCCCCTTGCCCGTCAGGTCGGCGCGTTTCGTCTTGGCGTCGGCTTCGGCCTTCGGAACCGGTGCGGCTTCCGGAGCCGGATAATGCCGCGGCAGGAAAATGCGGAACGTCGTGCCCTTGCCGATCGTCGAATCGCAGAAGATGAATCCGCCCGTCTGCTTGACAATGCCATAGACCGTCGAAAGCCCAAGCCCCGTGCCCTTGCCCACGTCTTTGGTTGAAAAGAACGGCTCCCAGATCTTGTTCAGGATTTCCGGCGGAATTCCGCTTCCGGTATCCTCGACTTCGCACACCACATAGTCACCGGCCGGCATCACCTCCGGATTGACAGCACCACTTTCCGCCGCCGTCATGTTGAACGTGCGCACCGACAGTGTGCCACCCTGGGGCATGGCATCGCGGGCATTGACCGCAAGGTTGATGACTACCTGCTCGAACTGGTGAATATCGACGAGCACCAGGCCAAGATCGCGCCCGTGGCTGATGTTCAGTGCCACCTTTTCGCCCAGCACCCGGCCCAGCAAATTGCCGAGGTCCGACATCGCTTCGGTCAATGAATGCACTTTCGGCTGCAGCGTTTGCCGCCGCGAAAACGCCAGCAACTGCCGCACCAGATTGGCCGCCCGGTTGGCATTCTGCTTGATATTCATCACATCCGCGAAGGCCGGGTCGGTTGGCCGCATCTTGGCCAGCAGCAGGTCGGCGAAACCAATAATCGGCGTCAGAACATTGTTGAAATCATGGGCGATGCCGGAAGCCAGTTGGCCCACCGCCTGCATTTTCTGGCCTTGCGCCACCTGCATTTCCAGAGCCCGGCTTTCCGTCTTGTCGACCGCGAACACCACGACGGTGCCTTCGCTGGCGGTCAGCTTGGTGAGTGTGAATTGCACGATGCGCGCCTTGTTACCCGGCACCGTGACATCGATGGCCACCACACCCGACGCTGCTCCGGCAATATCGGCCAGTGCCTTGAGCACCGCGCCCTGTTCGCTTTCCGCCACCATGTCGGCGAATTTTGCTCCGCGTTTGGCCTTCGGCGACAGCGACAGGAAAGCGGCATTGGCGTCTTCGATCACGCCCTCGGCGTTGGTCTCGGCAATGCCCAGAGGTGCAGCTGAAATGAACCGCGACAGCTTCATGCTGGCCAGGTCGCTGGCCGGCAGCGCCGCCGAACCCTCAGCAGGTATCACCAGCGAACGCGACAGTTGCGGTTTACCTGCGGCATCGAAATCCGTGCGGTGCAGAATATGGGCCGGAAATGGTGTGCGGCCCTTGATCGCGATGTCGAGATCGAAACTCTCCGTCACCGACCCTCCGGGCTGTGGCGCCACACCGGCGAGCCGCCTCGCACCACCCTTGCCGAGAACATCGGCAAGCGACAGAACCCCGCCTTGCGATTGCGCCACATCGAGGCCCAGCCAGTTGGCGAGCGTGGCATTCATGTAGTCGATGCGCCCCGATGGCAGCGTCGAAAAGAAACCGGCCGGCGCATGGTCGAGATAGGTAATGATGAACTGCAGCCTTGCGAAGGCCTGTTCCTGCCGCGCCCGGTCGGCACTGATATCGGCAAGCCGCCAGACCGTGAATGTCTTGCCGCCGGCCAAGGTCATCGGTGCCACCGTCAGCCTGAGCCAAACCGGCTGGTCGGACTTGGCTCCGGGCGCCGATGATCCGGCAAGCAAACGCACCTCACGCTCCTCGCGCTTGCCGTCATCCGCCGCCTGCGCCAACTGGTAAACGGGTTCGGCAAAATCAGGATACCCGGCATAGAGCGCATCAAGCCCAACCAGCCGCGCCGCGCCGGAATTGGCCGCCAGCGTGATGTAGGGACCATTGGCATAGACAGCCCTGCCCTTGTGGTCGGTCACTGAAACCGCATCACCCAGCACATCGGTCAAGCCGTCAAAGAATGACCGGTTGGCCTGTTCCGGGCCGACCCTGACCAGCCCGGCACTCAATCCGAACAGCATGAAAATTCCGACAGCCGCCAGAACGCCACCGGGCAGCAGCAGCCACGGCGAAACACTGTCGCCCAAGGCATAGGCTCCGGCCAGCGCCATGCCGGCCGCCGCCAATGCCAGCACCGCAATGATGATGGGGCGGCCCCACGACGGGCCATGCCTGATCTCCGCTGCTGCCTCCTGCACCGGAGACCCCCTCATTTCCGCCATGCCAACCCAAACCCCGAATCAACGCGAAGTATAGGCCATTTGGGCGGCGGCGGAATCCTTTGGGACGCAGGCGCAAACCCAGGGTTTGCGGCGCATTGGATTGTGCTAGACTGCGCACGGACGGCACCATTGAGGGGGAGTGTGGCGTGGAGTTTCTCAGCCAGTACATCAACGTCATCATTGCAGCACTGATCATTCTAGCGGTGCTGCTAGTCATTCTGATGATATGGCGGACCTTTGCCGGCCGGGTGCGCGGCCGCCGCGGCCAGCGCATTGGCATCAGCGAATACCACGAACTCGACAAGATGCGCCGCCTGGTCCTGGTCCGCCGCGACAACGTCGAGCACCTCATCCTGATTGGCGGGCCCCAGGACGTATTGATCGAGCAGTCCATTGCTGGCCCGGGCCTGGCGTCCTTCGCCGACGACGCCAACCGGCCGATCCCCATGCGCCCCGCCCCCCGGGCGCCCGGTTTTGGCGATCGCAAGACCCCGGGCCTGCGGCCGCTCGACCGCGAGGATCCGCCCATGCCACCGGTCCGCAATCGCGATCTGGAACGGCCCTGAACAACCAAAAGCCCGGCATTTCTGCCGGGCTTCTGCTTAACTCTCCAAAGCCTAACCGTTGTCTTTCGGCGGCTCGGTGACGGTGCGGCGTTCGGCCATGAAGCGATCGAACTCTTCCTTGTCCTTGGCCCGGCGCACGTGCTCCACGAACTCGCGGAACGACTTCTGCTCTTCCTCGAGCTTCCGGCGCTCTTCGTCGAGGCGCTTCAGCGTCTCGCGCTTGTAGTCGTCAAACGCCGCGTTGCCCGAACCGGCAAATCCATAGGCGGGCGACTTCCAGCTGCCGAAGTCCGGCGCCTTGAAACCCTCCCACGGCGCCTTCTGTTCGGCGGCACCGCGCCACATCTCGCCGTTCTTCCACTTCAGGAACAGGGCGAGAAGGCCCAGCGGCCAGAACACCACGAAACCGGCGACCATCGCACCGATCTCCCATGGCGACCACTTCGACTTGATGCCGCCGCCGCAATGCCGCTTGTGGCTGTGCTGACCGGCCTCGAAACTCTCACGATAGGTACCCGACGCAGTAGAGGTCATGGTTCCCTTCCTCCTTGTGTTGACCCCCCTCACATAGGAACCGCGTTTCGGCATTCAATGGCAAATCGGACGCGGGCCACTGGCAGACAGTTGCGGAGAGTGCCAGGATTTCCTAGAGCTTGACCGGCGATTGATTTCGGCCCGCAGGAGATTCCGATGGCAAAACATAAGATTGCAATGCTCACCGCCGGCGGCTTGGCGCCCTGCCTGTCGTCCGCCGTCGGGGGCCTCATCGAGCGCTACAGCGAAGTCCGGCCGGATGCCGAGATGATCGGCTACCTCACAGGCTACAAGGGCCTACTGCAGGGGAAGTCCATTCCCGTGACCCCCGAAGTGCGCGAAGCCGCCCATGTGCTGCACCGGCATGGCGGTTCGCCCCTCGGCAACAGCCGGGTGAAGCTGACCAATGTCGCCGACTGCGTGAAACGCGGCCTGGTGACTGCCGGCCAGGATCCCCTGGAAGTGGCGGCCAATCAGCTTGTCAGTGACGGCATCACCATTCTGCATACCATCGGCGGTGACGACACCAACACCACAGCCGCCGATCTCGCCGCCTATCTGAAACACAACAACTACAACCTCACCGTCGTCGGCCTGCCGAAGACCATCGACAACGACGTCATCCCTATCCGCCAGACGCTCGGCGCCTTCACCGCCGCCGAGCAGTCGGCGGTGTTCTTCGAAAACGTCGTCAACGAGCAGTCGACCTCTTCGCGCATGCTTATCATCCACGAAGTGATGGGGCGGAACTGCGGCTGGCTGACCGCCGCCGCCGCCCGCGCCTGGCGCGAGCGCATGAGCGCCCTGGACTTCCTGCCCCAGTTCAACCTCGGCAAGCGCCACAAGGATATCGACGCCATCTATGTCCCCGAGATGGAAGTCGACATTGCAGCCGAGGCCAAACGCCTGCGCCGGGTGATGGATGAAAAGAACTCGGTGAACGTCTTTGTTTCCGAGGGCGCCTGCGTCAACGAAATCGTCCGCGAGATGGAAGCCAAGGGCGAAACCCCGCAGCGCGATGCCTTTGGCCACATTGCCCTCGACAAGATCAAGGTCGGCGACTGGTTCGGCAAGCAGTTTGCAAAGGACGTGCTGGCCGACAAGACTCTGGTGCAGAAATCCGGATATTTCGCCCGCTCATCCGCCGCCAATTCAGCCGATCTCGAATTGATCCGCGTCATGGTGGTGAAGGCCGTGGAATGCGCCCTTGCAGGAGTTTCCGGCGTCATCGGCCACGACGAGGAACGTGGCGATGAATTGCGCGCCATCGAATTCCCCAGGATCAAGGGCGGCAGACCCTTTGATATCGGCACGGCATGGTTCACCGCCATGCTCCGCGACATCGGCCAGCCCAAGGGCCGCAGGCTGGCGGGTGGAGGGCATTGACATGGCGGAGAATGAAATGATCATCGATCTCGGGGCCGTGGATTTCACCACGGCCGAAACCACGCTGGTGACATCGGGCGGCATGACCGCCTCGGTGTTCAAATACCGCTCCGGCGTCAAGGCCCTGCGCATCCGCAATGCCAAGGGCTCGATCCTGCTGCTGCCGTTTCACGGCCAGCAGATCTGGGACGCCGAATTTCTCGGCCGCACCCTCACCATGAAAACCATGTTCGACGAGCCCGTCGACACGCCAAACTATCTCGACAATTACGGCGCCTTCTTTCTCCACTGCGGCATGACCGCCATGGGCAATCCCGGCCCCGGCGACACCCATGCCCTCCACGGTGAAATTCCCAATGCCAGGTTTCAGACGGCGCAGCTGATCGCCGGCCGCGATGACGCCGGCCCCTACATGGCGCTGACCGGCGGCTATGAACACCGCATGGCCTTCACCTGGCACTATCTGGCAACACCCATCGTAAAGCTCCGCGCCAACGATACCTTCATCGATCTGTCGCTCACCGTGAGGAACCTGTTCCACCGGCCGATGAGCCTGATGTATTTGGCCCACATCAATTTCCGCCCCGCCGATGGCGGAACCCTGATCGACGCCGTGCCCAACGATCCAAAATCGATCCGCCTGCGGACGACCTTGCCCGATATCTTCAAGCCGTCCGCGGCGTTCACAGCGATGATCGCCGAAATGTCCGCCGATATCTCCAGGCATCGCAAGATCGTCAAGGGCCGGGCCATTGATCCCGAACTGGTCATGGGCATGGACTATGCATCAGATACTGATGGCGAGGCTCACACGCTGATGCAGCATGCCGATGGCACCGGCGATTTTGTCACTCACCGGCCTTCGGAACTTCCCCGTGCCGTGCGCTGGATGACCAGGACCGAAGACCAGGATGCCATCGGCATCGTGTTGCCGTCGACTGCCGAGGCCAATGGCCTGAAGATTGAAAGCGAGCGCGGCAATGTGAAATTCCTGTCCTTCGGCGAAAGCTGGAGCTGCAACCTGCGCTTCGGCGCCCTCGATACCGCTGCGGCCAAGGCGCTGAAGGCCAAGATCACCACCCGCTGATTTTTCATCGGAGATTGGTGGGCGATGTAGGACTCGAACCTACGACCCGCTGATTAAGAGTCAGCTGCTCTACCACCTGAGCTAATCGCCCGCGCCTCAAAGGCACGAAGGTTCCGGAGACCGGAACCTGCGGCGCGGTCTATAGGACGGGGCCGTGGCCTTGTCCACCCCTGTTTTGGTCCCGTCCACATAGGCCTTGGGCGGCGGCGAAAGCGTGACGCCACTTGCCCGATAAGGCCCGTAGAGATGATCGAGCGCCCCGGATTTCCAGCGCTCCACCATGCGCTTGTGGTAATTCCGGCGCACTTCAGCCAGTTCGGCGAGGCGCTCGGCCCTGGCCACAAAGTCGGTGGGATCGACGACCGGCATCACCGTGTCGAGATCCTTCCGGAGCTCGCTCTGGGCGTGGATGGCGTTCAACTCGTCCAGCGCATGGTGGCTGCGCAGGCAATAGAGACTGTCGACCGCCGCGATGCAGCGCTTGGCTCTCCGGCAGCGCGGCGACGGGCAGATGGCGAGCGCCTCGGCCCGTGGCATGTCATGGGACGTGAAGCCCAGCCATGGCCTCCGCGACCGCCTTGGCGGCGGCGGCTTGCGTCTCAGGTGTTTGTTCAGCCGACGGATGATATTCACGGGGGAACTCCTGTGGTGGCGCGGAAGAAAGGTGGAGGGGATGTCCCCGCCATGGCTTCAAGCCAGCACGTGCAGGAAGTGTGGATGGAGGTAATGAGGCTCGAAGCCCGGCGCCCGATAAACTGGGCTGTTTTCACAAGAGACGCAGCGATTTCCGCCGGAGGCAAGATCTTAGGTGCGGGAACTGTGCCCGCCCCGAGCCATTTAAGGCGCTTGGGTCCTAATGTCCGAGGGCCTTGCCCGAGACTCCCGGGAAGTGGGGGCGCTTTCATTCCCCCGCTCCGCAGGCGCTGCAATCCAACCCGGTCATTGTGAGAAGCAGTGATCAATGTTCCCCTCCTTTCCGGGCTGGATGAGGAATATATAGTCCTATCACTAGGAACAAGTCAAGGATTATTTTCAGGAGCCGTGCTGGCGGAACGAGGCCCTCATCCGCCCTTCCTAACCGCCTCACAACCCGGCGATCATCTCGCGGAAGCTCCGGGGATAGTGCAGTTCCATCGCCTGCCAGGTGGCGCGGAAGCCAGCGGGCTTCAGATAGGTGCGGAGCGCATTGGCATAGGCCTCCCACACCTCGTCGTCGATCAACCCCTCGCTATGCTGGGCGAAGGCGCTGTAGAACATCGACATCTGGGTGGAGACGATACGTTTGAACTTGAGGCGGTCTGCCGGTTTGAGTTTTTCGGGCGTCTCGCAACCCTTGAGATAGAGCCCGGCATCGGCGGCGATCATCGCATAAACGTCTTTTTCGAAATTCATCAGCGACTGCACCGTCGAACCTTCGATCGCCCGCGCATTGCGCCTGACGCTGCGCACCAGGAACACCAGCGAGACAAGCCCGCCGACGACACCAATCACCGACGCCACCTGCGAAATCAAAGTCCAGTCCCAGCCCATGCGCCGCTCTCCGTTGGCGGGAAAGTGAGTGCCCGCCAATAGGATGCTACACGGGGGGCGTTGGGTGGGCAATTGGCGGGATGGCAAAGGCCAGCGATCTAAGCAAGCAGCCGCCCGCACGGCTTCTCCATCGAACTCCAGCTGACCCTGCTGATGGCATTTTGGCGGGACGTGGAAATGGTGGTGCGGCCAGCGGTGAGGACGGGGAGGGAGAGTGGGATGAAGTCTCGGAGGCAGGCTGTGTAAGGGGAGCTGATAGTTTCATGCACTGTCACCGTAATCTAATAGTTTCATGCACTGTCACCGTAATCCCGTAATCTGTCACCGTAATCCTGATAGTTTCATGCACTGTCATGTCTGGACGGCGCCCTGTTGGCAAGGGGGTTTGATTTGCGATTGCTGATGCGGTTGGCGCGGGTGCGGTCATGTCTCCGGCCTGTGTTGCAGTCTGGAATGATGACTGCTGGCCCTGATGAGGTTCGCATCCACCAGTCCCAATCACCGTATCGCGCTCTTCATTCGCTTGACAGTGCAACGGGTTTTCCGGTTGGCTGCGCCACGTGCGCATCGCTCTCACATCATCGCGTAGTCACCCTGCCAATTGCGTTGCGGACTTCGGCTTCCGGTCAGGCCGGCATGGCGGCGTGAGCGCGATCGTAGCTTTCGCCTCGCGCCATGATGGCCCAGGCAATGCGCGCCATCTTGTTGGCGAGTGCCACGGCGACGAGTTTGAACGGCTTCTTGCCGAGAAGCCCGCGCGCCCAATCAGCCAGTACGCTTTGCGTTTTGCCGGATTTGATGCGGTACAGCGCGGCGTGCGCGCCCACCACCAGCAGGCGCCGCAAATCGCGATTGCCCATTTTCGATATCTTGCCAAGCCGCGCTTTGCCGCCCGTCGAATGTTGCCTCGGTACAAGGCCGAGCCATGCGGCGAACTCGCGCCCGCCCTTGAACGCGGCGGCATCATCAACCGTGGCCGCGAGCACCGTGGCGATCAGCGTTCCGATGCCGGGAACGGTGGCCAGCCTCTGGCTCACAGGATCGGCGCGGTGCAGCTTGAGGATCGCCTTGTCGAGAACGGCGATTTCATCATTGAGCGCGAACAGCGCGGCCACCAGCGGGCGAAGCGCCGCACCCATCGCTTCCGGCAGGGCCCGCGCCTTGTCTTCGTGCATCACATGATCGACAAGACTCCGAACTTCATGCGGGCCTTTCGGCACCACG
Source organism: uncultured Alphaproteobacteria bacterium (assembly GCA_963775095.1). Taxonomy (GTDB): domain Bacteria; phylum Pseudomonadota; class Alphaproteobacteria; order Rhizobiales; family Aestuariivirgaceae; genus Aestuariivirga. The sequence continues at coordinate 376,930 of CAVZHN010000014.1, read as the reverse complement.
ACTCCGATCTCGCCGAAGTGGCCCCGCAGCGCGTTGAGCAGCTGGGTGCGCTGGCCGATCAGCAGGTCGCGCGACTTGAACAGCATCAGGATGCTTTGCCGCTCCAGGCTCTTGACCGCCACAAAGCGCATCTCCGGCTCCTTGACCGCCCGGGCAATCGCCTGGGCATCGGCCGCGTCGTTCTTCTGCCGTGGCAGGAACGCCTTCACCCGCTGCGCCGGGACGAGCTTCACGTCATGGCCGAGCCTGGCAATCTCCCGCCCCCAGTGATGCGCCGAGGCACACGCCTCAATGCCAACCCGGCAGGGTTCAAGACAAGCGAAAAAGCCCAAGACCTGCCCCCGCCTCAGGCCCTTCTTTAAAACCGTCCTGCCTTCCACATCAAATCCGTGAACGGCAAAACTGCTCTTTGCGATATCAAGCCCGATGGTGCTAATCTGTGTCATGGTGGATGGCTCCTCAGTTGGTTGCTTCAACGGAACCATCTTGGCACAATTGATGCCGTATCACCTGTTCACCAGGTGGGCGCCGTCCACCACATCACCGTAATCCGTAATCCCCGACCTGGCCCCGGACAAGGTGTTTGGACGGAGTGTCGGCCAGAAGGGCCACGACGTCATGGGGAGATGGACGTTTGTTCATTTCGGTTTGCCTCCTCGTTCGCAAGTATTCACTCGTTCGACCGCACGTCAATCACACAACCTCTGTCATCGCCGGACTTGTTCCGGCGACCCATTGTTCAATGCAATCGGGCGCTGAGCCCATTGCGCGATGGGTCCCCGGGACGAGCCCGGGGATGACAATAGGAGGATTCAGCGCGGGGCGGCCACTCCCCTCTCCTGCCCATCGCTGCGCGATGGGCTGTCCTCTCCCGCGAAGGGGAGAGGACAAGCGGGCGAGTTATCCTCGCTTCCCGATGCGGTTGACGCCGCTTAGGACGGCTTTGAGGCTGGCGACGACGATATTCTTGTCGATCCCAACACCGAAGATCGTCGCGCCGTCGGGCAGCCGCAGTTCCATGTAGGCAATCGCCGTCGCGTTGGCCCCCGTGCCCATGGCGTGTTCGCGGTAGTCGGCGACGTCGAAGGCAACACCACTCTCCTTGCGGATGGCGTCGACGAAGCCGTCGACCGGGCCGTTGCCGTGGCCCTGGATGGTCTTGAGCTTGCCGTCGTCGGTGATCTTCGCCGTGAGGCCCTGGTCGCCGTGATCGCCTTTGGTCTTGTGCTCGATGAAGGCATAGCGGCCATTGCCATCGAGGTATTCGCCCTCGAAGGCCGTCCACAGGCGCTCGGCGGAAAGCTCCACGCCTTCACCATCGGCGATGGCTTGCACCACTTTCGAGAACTCGACCTGCAGGCGCCGCGGCAGTTCGATGCCGTGTTCTTTTTCGAGGATATAGGCGATGCCGCCCTTGCCGCTCTGCGAGTTGATGCGGATCACCGCCTCATAGCTGCGGCCGAGATCCATGGGATCGATGGGCAGATAGGGCACCTCCCACAGCGGCCGGTTCGACGCCGCCATGGCCTTGAAGCCCTTGTTGATCGCATCCTGATGCGAACCCGAGAACGCCGTGAACACGAGATCACCGGCGTAAGGGTGGCGCGGATGGATGGGGAGCTGGTTGCAATATTCCGCCATGCGCACCAGCTCATTGATGTTCGAGCAATCGAGCCCGGGATCGAGCCCCTGGCTGAACATGTTCATGGCCAGCGTGATGATGTCGACATTCCCGGTGCGCTCGCCATTGCCGAACAGCGTGCCCTCGACGCGGTCGGCGCCAGCGAGGAGGCCAAGCTCCGTGGCGGCGACCGCCGAGCCCCGGTCATTGTGCGGGTGGAGCGAGATGATGACGCTGTCGCGCTTCTTGATGTTGCGGCAGAACCATTCGATCTGGTCGGCGTGGACGTTGGGCGTCGACATTTCGACGGTGGCCGGGAGATTGAGGATGAGCTTCTTTGCGGGCGTCGGCTCATAGACTTCGATCACCGCCTCGCAGATGTCCTTGGCGAAATCGAGCTCCGTGCCGGTGAAGCTTTCCGGGCTGTATTCATGGCGAATGACGCTCTCCATGCCGAGCTCGCGCTCCATCTGCCGGATGAGCGTGGCGCCCTTCACTGCGATGTCGATGATCCCTGCCCGGTCGAGCTTGAACACCACACGGCGCTGCAACTCGCTGGTGGAATTGTAGAGGTGCACGATGGCGCTCTTCACACCCTTGAGGCTTTCAAAGGTGCGGCGGATCAATTCCTCGCGGGCCTGTGTCAACACCTGGATGGTGACGCCATCGGGGATCAGGTTCTTTTCGATCAGATGGCGGACGAAATCGAAATCCGTCTGCGAGGCCGAAGGAAATCCGACTTCGATTTCCTTGAAGCCCATCTTCAAGAGCGCATCGAACATGCGGAGCTTGCGGTCCGGCCCCATTGGCTCGATCAGCGACTGGTTGCCGTCGCGGAGATCGACGGAACACCACACGGGTGCCGATGTGATGGATTTGTTGGGCCATTGCCGGTCGGTCAAATTGACCGGCGGAAACGGCTGGTATTTTTCGTGGGGGTTGATCATCATGATCGGGGTCTCTTTACTGTCTTAGCTGGGTTTGAACACGATCCCCGGAGAGCCAAGGCAGGAGCCCGGCCGGCCCTCAGGGGCAGCTAAGAAGAAGCGCCAGCGGCAGCCGGGCGGCTGCAAATGTGAATATGGCGGGCGCGGTGGTCATGAAAGCTCTATAGGTGAGGCCGGGTGCCAAGGCAACGGGGCACTTGCATTTTCAAACTGTAACAACTATCTGCACAATTATGAGTCCGAACCTCTCCCACATCCACCGCTTTGTGCCAGGCCAGGGTACGCCGCTGATTCTGCTCCATGGCACCGGCGGCAATGAAGACGATTTGATCGCATTGGGCCAGGCCGTGGCGCCGGGGCGGCCGCTGCTCAGCCCGCGCGGCAAAGTGCTGGAAAACGGCATGCCGCGGTTTTTCAGGCGGCTTGCCGAAGGCGTGTTCGACGAGGCCGATGTCAAAGCGCGGGCTCACGAGTTGGCCGGTTTCATCGCCGAGGCGCGCGACGCCTATGGAATTTCCGCGCCCATTGCGCTCGGCTTCTCCAACGGTGCCAACATCGCCGCCGCCCTAATGTACTTACGCCCCGAGGTGTTGGCCGGCGCTATCCTGTTGCGCGCCATGGTTCCGCTGTCGGTGGCACCGCTTGCCAAGGTCAATGCGCCCGTGCTGATCGTCTCCGGTGACGTGGATCCGATGATGCCCTTGTCGCGCGCCGAAAAACTTGCCGCCGATCTGCGCGCCGCCGGAGCCCAAGTGCAGCACGAGGTGCTGCCCGTCGGCCACGGCCTCACCCAGAATGACCTGACACTCGCCACCCGCTTCCTCAAGGACCACTGACATGAAACTCAAGGGCTTCCACCATCTGACCGCCGTCACCGCCGATGCAGCCGGAAATCACCGATTCTACACCAAGACTCTGGGCCTGCGCCTGGTGAAGAAAACCGTGAACCAGGACGATACCTCCGCCTATCACCTGTTCTATGCCGATGGCGTGGGTTCCCCCGGCACCGACATCACCTTCTTCGACTGGCCGGTGGGCCGCGAACGCCGCGGCACGCATTCGATCACTCGCACCGGTTTCCGGGTGAAGGATGACGCCTCCCTGTCCTGGTGGCAGCACCGCTTGACCATGAATGGTTTGAATGTCGAAAAAATCGCCGATGTGGCCGGACGCCCGACCCTCAACTTCGAGGACCATGAAGGCCAGCGCCTCGCCCTCGTCGCCGATGCGCAAGGTGACGTTCATCCGTGGGCGGACAGTCCGGTTCCCGCCGAACACCAGATCCGCGGCCTCGGTCCCATCACCATGAGCGTGCCCGGCATCGTCGGCACCGACGCGGTGCTGACCAAGGTGATGAACATGGTGCCGATGGGCGCCATGAACGGCACCCATGTTTACAAGATGGCGGGCGCCGGTGCCGTCGCCGAACTGCACGTGACCGTCGACCCTACCCTGCCGCCCGCCCAACAGGGCGCAGGGTCCGTGCACCATGTCGCCTTCAACATCGCATCGAAAGACTACGACGCCTGGGCCGAGCGCCTGCGCAACTTGAAGATACCGAACTCCGGCCCCGTCAACCGCTTCTGGTTCCAGAGCCTGTATTTCCGCGAGCCCAATGGCGTGCTGTTCGAGATCGCCACCGACGGCCCGGGCTTTGCCACCGACGAAGACATGGACAAACTTGGCACTACGCTTTCGCTGCCACCGTTCCTTGAGGCCCGCCGCGCTGAGATCGAGGCCCGCCTGAAGCCCCTTTGACCCGGACTTGCGCGTACTGCGCAATCGCCATATGAGCGGGCCACCACAGTTTGGAGGCCCGTTCATGCGTCTGATTATTCTCGGCACCGGCGGCATGGCCCGTCAACACGCCATGCATTTCGCCAAGATTGCCGGCGTGAAACTCGTGGCCGGCGTCGACACCGACAAGGCCCGCGCCGCCGCTTTCGCCGAGAAGCACGACATTGCCAAGAGTTTCGGCTCCCTTGACGAGGCGATCGCCTGGGGCAAGTTCGATGCCGTGGCCAATGTGACGCCCGACAGCGTGCACCATGCCACCACCATGAAGCTCCTGGCCGCCGGCAAACACGTGTTCTGCGAAAAGCCCTTGGCCGTGAACTACCCCGACGCCAAAGAGATGGCCGACACCGCGGAACAGCGCGGCCTCATCAACATGGTGAACCTCACCTATCGCAATGTTGCCGAACTGCAGAAAGCCCGCGCCATGGTGCTGGCCGGAGAAGTCGGCACCGTGCGCCATATCGAGGCCGCCTATCGCCAGAGCTGGCTCGTATCCAAGCAGTGGGGCGACTGGAAAACCGAGCCACAATGGTTGTGGCGTCTCTCCAAGAAACACGGCAGCAATGGCTGCCTCGGCGACACCGGCATTCACATTCTCGATTTCGCCGTCTATGGCGCGGCCACCGAAGTCGATCATCTGTTCTGCAAGCTTCGGGCCTTCGACAAGGCGCCGGGAGGGCGGATCGGCGAATACGTGCTCGATGCCAACGACGGCTTCACCATGGCGGTAACCTTCAAGAACAGCGCCATTGGCGTCATCCACGGCTCGCGCTTTGCGACAGGCCATCTCAACGAACTTCACCTGCGCGTGCACGGCGACAAGGGCGCGGTCGAGGTGCTGCACACCACCGAAGGTTCGAAGCTCCGCGCCTGCGTCGGCGAAGATGTCGAGAAGGCGGTGTGGCGCGACATCGTCCCCGACCCGGTTGAAACCAACTACCAGAAATTCGCGGCCGCCGTAAAAACCGGCAAGAACCAGGAACCATCGTTCCGCCATGCCGCAAACCTGCAGAGGGTTCTCGACCTCGCCCAGGCTTCCGACATGCAACACGCCGAACTGGCTCTTTGATGGGGAACTCCATGCCGCTGCCGCAACGCCTGCTCGATGGCTATCGCAATTTCCGCTCCTCGACCTATGCTGACCAGGCCGAGCGCTATGCCAGGCTGGGAACCGGCGCGCAGAAGCCGACGGTGATGATCATCGGCTGCTGCGACTCGCGCGCCGCACCCGAGACCATATTCGATGCCGGGCCCGGCGAAATCTTCGTCGTCCGCAATGTTGCTAACCTCGTACCGCCCTACCAGCCCGACGGCGGCCACCACGCCACCAGCGCCGCCCTCGAATTCGCCGTGCTGTCGCTTGCCGTGAAACACATCGTGGTGATGGGCCATGGCCGCTGCGGCGGCATTCGCGCCGTCATCGCCACCGATGGCATCCCGCTCTCCCATACCGATTTCATCGGCAGCTGGATGCGGGCCATCAAGGACGTGGCCCGCGTCGTGCCGCTGCCCGAGGGCACGCCGTTTGAAGTTCACGAGCGCAACATCGAGCGCGCCTCGGTTGAACACTCCCTGGCCAACCTCCGCACCTTCCCGTGGATCCGCATGAAGGAAAACCAGCGGGAATTGACTATCCATGGCGCCTGGTTCGACATCGCCATGGGCGAACTGCATCTCTACGACGAAGACGCGACGAGTTGGGAAGAGGTGAAGGGGGCGTGAAGGCGGGCTGAAATTCCCGCGAAAGTCGCCGTACTTTCAAACACTCCTGGTTACCGTCATCCCGGCGAAAGCCGGGACCCAGGCTTTCAAAATGGAAATGCGGCTGAAAGTCTGGGTCCCGGCTTTCGCCGGGATGACGGTGCTTGAGTTGACTAATGTCAGTACTCATTTCGCCGCGAAGACGAGACTTCTGAAGCCGGTGAACTCAGCCTCCACAGACTTCCTCATACAGGTCGTTCCAAAGGGGATTCGACTTTTCGATAAGTTCGAGCTTCCACTTTCGCTGCCATTCCTTGAACTGCTTCTCGCGTTTGATGGCGCTTGCCATATCGGGGTGACTCTCGAACCACACAAGCATCCTGACGCCGTAGCGGCGCGTGAAGCCGGGAATTTCACCCTGCCGGTGCGCGGCGATCCTGTTGCAAATGCTCGCCGTGACGCCGACATACAATGTCCCGTTTCGCTTGCTGGCGAGAATGTAAACTGCGGGAGCCTTCTCGTCTCGCATTTTTCACCTGGTAAATGCCGCGATGACGGCATTTCCCTCTACCCCAAATGCTTCTTCCAGAACCCCAGCATCCTGCTCCAGGCGATGTCGGCGGCCTCGCGGTCGTGGACTTCGCGTTGCTCGTTCATGAAGGCGTGGCCGGCGTCGTAGAAGAAGATTTCCGGTGACTTGCCCGCGGCCTTCAGTGCCGCTTCGAGTTTCCGCACTGCGTCCGGCGTGAAGAAATCGTCGTTGTTCGAGAAATGCCCCTGATAGGGGATCAACAGCTTCGCGGCATCAACCGCGCCTTCCGGCGGAATGCCGTAGAATGCGACCGCCGCTGAAAGCTCAGGGATGCGCGCCGCCCCCAGCGTGGTGATGGCGCCGCCGAGGCAGAAGCCGGTGAGGCCAACCTTCGGCGCGCTGCGCTTGAGGTATTGCGCGGCGCCACGCACCGTCTGGTCGACGGCGTCCATGAAATTGAGCGAGTTCATCTCCTTCCCCGCCGCCTCACGGTCATGGTAGGGCACGACGACGCCGGAATAGAGATCTGGCGCCAGCGCCTCGTAACCGGCGAGAGCCAAGCGGTCGCAGATGCCTTTGATCTGGTCCTGCAGCCCCCACCATTCCTGGATCACCACAATGCCCGGCGCCGAAGCCGACGCCGCCTTCGCCAGGTACCCCTCGGCCTTCTTGCCGTCCGGCCGCGGAAAAGAAATGCGTGTGCCCATGGCGATCCTCCCATTGAGTTCTGCTTGGCCACGAGGCTACACTAACCCTTGCAATCCGGGAACTGGAATGAAAACCGCTGAAGCAACCCTGCTGTTGAAAGCCACCCATCGCCTGGGCAAATCCATGTTGTGGCATGAGGCCCGCCAGCGCCTGTACTGGACAGACCTTCTCGACCCCGGCCTTCACGCCTTCGATCTCGCAACCGGTAAGGCCACCCACGAGACTTTGTCGCTTGCCCCGCCCATCGGCTCCGCCGCCATCACCAGTGATGCCAAGCGCCTGATCATCAGCCACCGCAATGGATTGTCGCTGATCGATCTCGATACCTTTGCACTGACACCCTATTGCGATCCCGAAGCGGGCCGCGACGCCACGATCTACAACGACCTGAAGACCGACCGTTGGGGGCGACTTTGGGTGGGCACGTCGCATGACAAGGAACGCGACCCGCGCGGCGCCCTGTGGTGCGTGCAAGACCGCCGCACTTGGGCGTTAGGTGATGTCGGTTTTCCGGTTTCCAATGGCCCCGCCTTCTCCCCCGATGGCCGCCGCATGTATTTCAATGACAGCGCCAACTATCGCACCTTCGTCTATGATATTGCACCCGGCGATCTTCGCCCACGCAACCGTACGCTGTTTGCTTCGTACACGGAGGAAGAAGGCATTCCCGACGGCCTGACAGTCGATGCCGAAGGCTGCATCTGGACGGCGCAATGGGCAGGCGCACGGGTGATCCGCCTGAGCCCCGAGGGCGAGAAGCTGCTGACACTGCATGTGCCATCGGGCCATGTGACCAGCCTGGCTTTTGGCGGCCCTGATCTCGACGAGCTGTTCATCACCACTGCGACCGACGGATTGCCGCCTGAAACCATGGCGCGTTATCCCTTGTCCGGCAGCTTGTTCCGCTACAAGCCAGGAGTGCAAGGCATTGCGGAGCCGTCATTCCCGGAGGATTGAATCATGAAACTCGTCATCCGCAATATCGGCCTGATCCTCTCCGGCATGATCGAGAAGCCGTTTCTCGATGGCGACTGCATCGTGGCTGAGAATGGCGTGATCACCGCCATCGGCTATGGCAAGGACCTCGACACCGGCAACCCCGACACGCTGATTGACGCGAAGGGGACAACGCTTTCGCCGGGCCTGATCGACAGCCACGTGCATCCGGTGATCGGCGATTACACGCCGCGCCAGCAGCAGATCAACTGGATCGACTCGTGTTTGCACGGCGGCGTCACCACCATGATTTCGGCGGGCGAAGTGCATGCGCCCGGCCGCCCCAAGGACATCGTCGGCCTCAAGGCCATGGCGATAGCCTCGCAGCGCTGGTACGAAAATTTCCGGCCCTCCGGCGTGAAGGTGCTGGCCGGTGCGCCGGTCATCGAAAACGGCATGGTCGAGGAGGACTTCAAGGACCTGGCCTCGGCCGGGGTGAAGCTCTTGGGCGAGGTCGGGCTCGGTTCGGTGAAGGCCGGCGAGACCGCCAAACAGATGGTGGCCTGGGCGCGGAAATACGGCATTCAGTCGACCATTCACACCGGCGGGCCTTCCATTCCGGGTTCGGGTCTGATCGACAAGGACGTGGTGCTCGAGGCCGACGCCGACATTATCGGCCACATCAATGGCGGCCACACCGCCTTGCCCGACAGCCAGATCACCTGTCTTTGCGAAAGCTGCAAGCGCGGCATCGAGATCGTGCATAACGGCAACGAACGCGCCGGGCTCCTCGCCATGCGCACGGCATTTGAATTGAAGGAGCCTGGCCGGGTGATCCTTGGCACCGATGCTCCTGCCGGTTCCGGCGTGCAACCGCTTGGCATTCTCCGCATGATCGCCATGCTGTCGAGCCTCGGCGATGTGCCCGCCGAAATCGCCTTCTGCTTTGCCACCGGCAACACCGCGAGAATGCGCGGACTGAACAGCGGCCTGATTGAAGTGGGGCGATCAGCCGATTTCGTGGTCATCGACCGCGCCCAGCACGCGCCGGGCAAGGACATGTTGGCCTCGATCAAGGAGGGTAACCTGCCAGGCGTCGGCATGACGGTGATCGACGGCGTGGTGCGCTCCGGGCGCTCGCGCAACACCCCACCCGCCGAGAAGATTCCGGAGTTGCTGAAAGCCCCCCCGGCGGCGGCAGGCGGGCATTAACTGATCGCCGGCGCCGACAGCGTCCACAATCCAAATGCGGTGTAGAGCACCATCAGCATCGCCAGCGGCAGCTCGGCGCGCATTGTATTGCCGGGCGCGATATCAAGCGCAATACGGTGGGCGATGGCAACGCCAACCATGTGGCCGGTGACGATGGCAATCGTCTGCACACTGTAGATCGCCGTGGCGCCGCTGGCGGTGTTGAGAAACGACGTGGTCGGATGATCGTGTTTGAGGCCCAGCGCCACCAGCAGGTATTGCCCGTTTACCAGCAGGTCCGTCAGATAGTGCGCGAAATGGAAGGCAATGGAGATGGGGATGAGTGAGAAGACGAAACGGCCCATTCCGCCCAAAGAGAATGCCGTCACCATCAAGTAGAGCGCTGCAAGCAGGACGAAGGCGCCGATGAGGCCAATCGTGTTTTGCGCCATCATCGCCGTGCGCCCGGGGAAATCCAGCGGATTGATGCCGCCCCAGGAGAGCCAGGTGAATGTGTTGGCGAACCCGTCAAACGACACCGACGCAAGTGTCAGCAGCACGAATAGCACACCCGCCAGCGGCAAAGGCGGAAGCCGCGCCAAGCCACTGCCCGGCAATCGCAAGTAAACATCACCAGTATCGTCACGCCGCAAAGGCGCCGCCGCCGCGAGGAGACGCAGGAACACCGCGAACGGATCGCCCTTGGCGAGCCATGCCTCGGTTCCGAACAAGGTGACTCCGGCAAAGCCGACGGCGAGATAGATCAACACCGCTTTGGCCAGCACCGCCGGATCTTCCGGACTAGCCGAGACCAGTTGAAACCATGCGAAGCCAGCGAAGATCGCCAGCGCCGGAACATAGGCGGGAAACGCCATGCGGGGTGCGGCGCGCAGCCAGCCAAGGGGATTGATCCACGCCCACAGATTGCCGATCACCGGGTGCAGCAGCACAATCACCACCCACCACAGCACCCACACTGATAACGTCAGAAGGTTTTCCAGCGGATCGCGTGAACCGGCCAGGCCATTCCAGATCAACGCCGCAAGGATGAGAAGTGCAATGAAACTGGTGAGGCGCGGGGAAGGCAACGGCAGGTGGCCCAGCCGTCTTTCGCGGGCGAATAGGCCCTTGAACCATGACTCCGGAACAAGCAGCAAGGCCGCAAACGACAGGGCAACCGCCACCGCCCCCGCCGTGACAATGAAACCCGTCGGCAGCAGCAACACAAACCCGCGCTCGGCACTGTGCGCCTCAGCCGCCGTCGCCGATGCCACCAGAAACGTCAGCGCCAGCGGCGACCTCAAGTCCCGACCCCCACATAGCGGTCGATCAGCTTGCGATCTGCGGCAAGTTTCTTGGCCGGAAGTATCGCCGTCACCCGGCCATTCTCCACGAAGGCCACGCGGTCGGCGACCGGAAGCACTGCATCGACGCGCTGCTCGACCAGCAGGATAGCGACACCATGGGCCTTGAGGTCAATGACCGACTGGCGGATGCGGTCGATCATCGCCGGGCTGAGGCCTTCGGTCGGTTCATCGAGAAGCAGGACTTTCGGATCGATGCACAGCGCCCGCGCCATGGCCAGCATCTGCTGCTCGCCGCCACTCAGCGTGCCAGAGCGCTGATCGAGCCGTTCGCGCAGCAGCGGAAACAGCGTGAGGGCCCGGTCCAGAACCTCCGGCCCGCTGTTTCGCGTCATCAAGCCGACGCGCAGGTTTTCCATGACGGTGAGTTCGGCAAACAGCCGCCGTCCCTGCGGCACGTAACCGACGCCGCGCCGCGGAATTTCGTGGGCCGCAAGTTTCGCCAGATTCTCGCCATCGAGCAGCACTTCGCCACTGCGCGGCGGAACGAGGCCCATGATGGCCTTGAGCGCCGTGGTCTTGCCCGCCCCGTTGCGCCCGAGCAGGCACAGGATTTCACCGGCCGCCACGGCGAGCGAGAACCGCCGCAACACCTGGGCTTGCCCATGGAAACAATCGATGTCCCGGAGTTCCAGCATCATGCCGTTCCGAGATAGGCTGCTTGCACCGCATGCGAGGCGCGGATTTCGCCGGGTTCACCTTCCGCCAGGACGCGGCCGCGATCCATGACGGTGATGCGATGAGCCAGCGCCATCACCACCGGCATGTTGTGTTCGATCAGCAGCACCGTGGTCTCGCCTTCGAGCCCTCTCACAAGCGCAATGAAATTTGCGATCTCGGCGTCCGACAACCCTTGCGTCGGCTCATCGAGAATGAGCAGCTTCGGCTTGAGCGCCAGCCCCATGGCGACTTCCAGAAGCCGCTGGTGCCCATAGGCCAGTGTGCCCGCCACCTGTTGGCGGCGATCCGCAAGCCCGACGCGCGCCAATGGCGCCATGGCATCGCCACCGTGGGCGGCCAGCGCCACATTCTCGGCTGATGTGAGGTTGCCGTAGATCGAGGTGATCTGGAAAGTGTAGGCAATGCCGCGCCTGACGCGGGCGTGGGCGGCAAGATCGGTAATGTCTTCACCCTTGAAACGGATCTCGCCATCGCTCGGCGCAATACGGCCCGCAACGAGGCTGGCGAATGTCGTCTTGCCCGCGCCATTGGGGCCGATGATGGCCCGCACCTCGCCATTCTTCAATCGTGAAATCCACCGTATCAACGGCGCGGAGGCCCCCGAACACCCGTGTAAGTCCCCGCGTTTCCAGAAGATGCGTCATGCCAGCCACGACAGAAAGCGCTGGCGCAGGGTTCCGAGAATGCCCTTCGGAAAGAACAGCACCAGAGCGATGAGCACCGCCCCCACCATCAGCAGGCTGGCGTTGGTGAACGAACTCGCCGCATCGACCAGCACGAACATCAATCCCGTGCCGAGCACCGGGCCGAGCACTGTCGCCGCCCCGCCCAGCAACGTCCATAGTAGTGGGTGGATGGAATACTGGATCGAGGCCAGCGTCGACCCGGCATAGGCGAACATCAGCGCGTAGGCGGCACCAGACATGGCGGCCAGCGTTCCCGAAATCACGAAAGCCGTGAGCTTGTAGCGCATCACGTCATACCCCAGCATGGTGGTGCGGTTTTCATTCTCGCGGATCGCCACCAGCACGTGGCCAAAGCGTGAGCCGACGAGTGCGAGGATTGCGGCGATGACCAACGCCAGTAGCGCCAGCGCCAGATTGTAGCGCAGCACCGGTGAGGTAAGATCGACATGCGACCCCAGGAAGGAAAACTGCCGCTGCGCTTCCGAAATGACGATGCCCTCGTCGCCTCTCGTATACTCGCCGAAGTACAACACCGTGAGGAAAGCGGCCTGCGAAAACATCAGCGTGACGATCATGAAGGCGACACCCGAGGCGCGAAGCGTGATGGCGCCCATGACCAGCGACGCCAGAAGGCCTGCGGCAATGGCGGCCACGAAGGCCACCGGCACGGACCAGCCGCCGAGTGTCACGCCGAGCGCCGCCGTATAGAGCCCGGTGGCAAAGAACATGGCATGGCCGAGGCTCAGGAGCCCGGCATAGCCGAACAGCAGATTGTAACCCGCCGCATAAATCGCCAGCACCATGATGCGGGTGAGCGTCAGCACCACATAGTCGGAAGCCACGAACTGCGCGAAGAACAACACCGCCACGACGGCGCCATGCAGCAGGAGGTTCTTCATCGCGCCGCCACCCCGTACAACCCCTGGGGCCTGACCACCAGCACCAGCGCCACCAAGAGCGTAGCCAATATCGAGGCGAGTGTTGGCGAAAAGAACACCGAGATGATGCCATCGGCCATGCCGATGATGAAGGCCGCCACCACGCTGCCCTTGATCGAGCCCAAGCCGCCGATGATGACGACGATGAAGCTCATCAATAGGGGATCGAGCCCCATGAGATAGTGCGCCTGCTGGATGGGCACGAGAAGTACGGCTGCAACTGCAACGATGGCTGCACCGATTGCGAACACCGCCGCATAGACCTTGCCCACCGGAATTCCGAATGCCGTTGCGGTCTCGCGGTCAAACTGCGTGACGCGCATGATGAGACCGTAACGGGTGCGCGCCAGAACCCACCAGGCGGTCAGCAGCAGCGCCAGCGAGGCGGCGACAACGAACAGCTTGTAGCCGGAATAGCCAAACCACGGGAATGCGATGCGATAGGTGAAAGGTGCCGCCACCGCCTTGGCCTCCGCCCCGAATACCGACAGCGCCAACTGCTGAATGACGAACAGAAGGCCGATGGTGGCGACGATTGTCGCCTCCGGATCATACTTGATCCGCCGCAGCACCAGCCGTTCGGTGATGAAGGCCACGGCGGCCACGGCCAGCGGCGCCACGATCAGCGCCAGCAGGAAACCGGCAAGCGGCGAGGCCGGAACCAGCCGCGACGCCCACCACGCCACCATGGCGCCCAGCATATAGAATTCACCATGGGCGACATTGACCACCCGCATGACGCCGAACGTGAGCGACAGCCCAAGCGCCGTCAGTGCCAGCGTCGCGGCGGCGACGGTGCCTTCGAGAATGGCGAGGAAGAGATGCGGGAAGAAGGACAAAGTGCGGCACTCTGGCTAGCGCGAATTCACGCGCGAACGTTTTGACCTATTTCGTCATCCCGGCGAAAGCCGGGACCCAGACTTTCCGCGCAATGTCTTCAAAAAACTTTAGTTTGAAAGCCTGGGTCCCGGCTTTCGCCGGGATGACGGTCTATTGTTGCGGCGTAATGGCTCCCTACAGCGCCATCTTGGTATAGTCGCCTTCCGGCTCGTACAGCCCTTCCTCAATGGTGGTGCGGTACACCACGTCGGCGACACCGCCCTTGATTTGCGTGATGTTCTGGTGGCCGAAACACTGGTGGATCTTGCCGTTGAACTGCTTATCGCCCTGCGGATGGTCATTGCCCTCGGCGAATGCGGTCATGGCTTCGGTGGCTTCGACAAGCTTGCCGCGGTCCGCCGGACCCTGGTAGCCCGCCGCTTCCATGGCATGTTTGATCACGTGCAGCGTTTCCCAGCAGCCGAACATGTGGCTGAAAGTCGAGATATCGGCGGGGTCCGAGACGCTGGCGCCATTGGCATCGACGCCCACTTTCTCGCGGTAGAACGTATCGTGGGCCTTGGGGCCGCCCCGGCAAAGCGCGGATAGGCCTCCCAGAGATAGGAGCCTTCGAGGAACTCAAGGCCAGGGCTCTTGAGATCGACCGCTTCCAGGCTGTCGATGAAGCCAAACAATGCCGGATGTTGCGAACCGAAATGCTCGCCCAGTTCCTTGACGAAAGTGAGAACCGCTGGCCCCACCATGACGTGGTAGATCACCTCGGTATCGGCTGGTATCTGCGGGAAATAGCGGGTGAACGACGATTCGGTCGGCGGAATGGGGATCAGCGCATTGACCTCGCCGCCCTGCGCCTTGATCGCTGCCGAGAAGTAATCGCGATGATCGTGGCCAAAGGCGAAATCCGGGAAGATCATCGTGACCTTCTTGCCGACATTCTTGGCGATCCACGGGGCGAGCGAGATAACCTGGCTCTTGACGTCCGTGATGCCCGGCTGGAAGGTGTAGCGGTTGAGGCCGCCCGAGGCCACATGATGGCCTTCCGAGACCACGTAATAGGGAATTTTGAGTTCGCCGGCGCGCGGCGCCGAGCCCATGACCACATGGCTGAACAGCGTGCCGAAGGCCACGTCGCACTTGTGCTGGGTGGCGAATTTTTCCACCACTTCGGCACCCCGGCCGGGGTCCGTGCCATCGTCTTCGGGAACTATTTCGACCATGCGGCCATTGATGCCGCCGCCCTCGTTGATCAGCGCCGCCGCCGCCGTGGTGGTGCGCTCGTACCATTTGCCATAGGCAGCGCCAATGCCGGTACGGTGCACCTGAAAGCCGATGCGAATGGGCTCCGACGACTGGGCCTGGGCATACCGCACGAAACCGGGGGCCGTACTGAGTGCTGCGGCCCCGCCCAGCGCCTTGAGCGCCATGCGCCGGGAAAGTTTGGTCCTGGAAGGAATGATGAGCTTGCTGCTGGTCATGGACGTCCTCCTGTTATGCCTTTTGCCAATCATGACCCGCGAAGCCATGACCCGTCAAGCGAACCGGCCTGATCCACGATTTGGCAAGAGATTGGCGCTACGATGACGCCTGCTATGCCAGTAGAGCGGAATGATGACTGATCAAGCCAAAGTGCGCCGTCATCCCGGCGAAAGCCGGGAACCAGGCTTGCAAACGGCAGAACGGTGGAAAGCCTGGGTCCCGGCTTTCGCCGGGATGACGGCCAAGGCGTGTATCACCGCAAACCGATTGCGTTTCGAGATCCAGCCCCGCCCCAGAATGATCCGGCCATGAGGCTAGCTTCGGGCTGGGGGCGTTTGATTCCGCTGCTGCACTGGGCGCGGACCTATGATCGGGCGACTTTCCTGCACGACCTGCTGGGTGCGGCAATCGTTTCGTTCATGTTTCTGCCGCAGTCGCTCGCCTACGCGCTGCTTGCTGGCCTGCCGGTGACCGCCGGCATATATGCCTCGATCCTGCCGCTGATCGGCTATGTGCTATTTGGAACCAGCCGCTTCATGGCAGTGGGGCCGGTGGCCGTGCTGTCGCTGCTGACAGCTTCGGCCTTGGCCCCCCACGCCGCGGCCGGAAGCCCCGAGTATGTGACAATGGCCCTGACGCTCGCCTTGATGTCAGGCGTTATCCTCACCCTCATGGGTCTGTTCCGCATGGGTTTCATTTCCAACTTCCTGAGTTATCCGGTGGTTTCGGGCTTCGTTACCGCATCAGCCATTCTCATCGCGGTGAGCCAGTTCAAGACCGTTCTGGGAATCGAGACCCAGGGCAGCACGCTGCTGGAACTGCTGCCGCAGCTCTACGAAAAACTGCCGGAGATGCATGGGCCAACTACTTTGTTGGGCAGCACGGCGATTATCTTCCTCATTCTCATGCGCAATGGCTTGGCGAGGTTGCTGACCGGCCTAGGCGTAAGATCCAGCGTGGCCACGACGCTTGCCCGCATGGGGCCGCTGATCGCCGCCGCTGTCGCCACCGCCGAGGTGCTGGCGCTGGACCTGGAACAGGCCGGCGTCAAGACCGTCGGTGCCCTACCCTCGGGATTGCCGCCTTTCACGCTGCCCTACTTCTCGGGCGAGGTGTGGCGCGACCTCATGTTCTCCGCCCTGTTGATTAGTCTCATCGGCTTCATCGAGTCGATTTCCGTGGCCCAGACTTTTGCCGCCAAGCACCGCAACCTGGTGATACCGAACAACGAGCTTGTGGGCCTTGGTGCCTCCAACATCATCGCTTCCTTCTGCGGCGCCTTTCCGGTGACCGGCGGCTTCTCGCGCTCGGCCGTCAACTATGACGCGGGCGTCAAGACACCCATCTCCTCGCTGCTGACGGGGGCCGGCATCGCCCTGGTCATCACCTTTTTGGGCGGCTTCATCGCTCACGTGCCGCAGGCCGTGCTGGCAGCGACCATCATCGTCGCCGTCATGTCCATGGCCGACCTCAAGGTGCTGAGCCAGACTTGGAACTACTCGAAGCCGGATTTCGCCGCCGCCGCCGCCACTATTGGCATGACGCTTGTTGAAGGTGTGGAAATCGGCCTCCTCTCCGGCATCGTGCTGTCGGTCGGTCTGTTCCTCTATCGCACCTCAAGGCCCCACGTGGCGGTGGTGGGCCTGGTGCCCGACACCGAACACTTCCGCAATGTGCTGCGCCACGACGTTGTCACCTCGCCAAACGTGTTGTCGGTGAGGATCGACGAAAGCCTGTACTTCGCCAATGCCCGCTTCCTCGAAGAGCGTCTGGTGGAATTGCTGCTGGATAAGCCACAGGTGAAACACCTCGTCCTCATCTGCTCCGCCGTGAACGATATCGATGCCAGCGCGCTCGAAAGCCTCGAAGCCCTGAACCAGCGCCTGAAGGACATGGGTGTCACATTCCACCTCTCGGAAGTGAAGGGCCCGGTCATGGACCGGTTGCGCAAATCCCGGCTTCTCGACCAGCTGACTGGCAAGGTGTTCCTGTCGCAATTCCTGGCGGTGGTGGCGCTTGATCCCGAGCTTGTGAAGCGGGCCTGGGCCAAAAAGGCTTCGGAAAGCGAGCGCCTCAAGGTGTAGGCAATTGAAAACCGGTGGCTTAGCAGCTATCAGACAAGCCCATGAATATCGAAAAGCTTCACCAACAGGCAGGCCACGCCACGACGCTCTTGAAAGTGCTGGCCAACGAAAGCCGTTTGCGGATTTTGTGTCAATTGGTGGAGGGTGAGAAATCAGTGAACGCCCTTGAGCAGGCCGTGGGCCTGCGGCAGTCGGCGATCTCCCAGCACCTCGCCATCATGCGCCGCGAGCGCATCGTCAAGACACGGCGCGAGGCCCAACAAATTATCTACAGGCTTGCAAGCCCCGAGGCTCAGGCTGTCGTGGAAACGCTCTATCAACTGTATTGCGCCAAAACCCCGAGAAAGAAATGAAGTCGGAACGCACCTACTATGCCCCGCACGGCGGTCATCCGCCGCAGACGGAACTCCTCACCGGCCGCGCCGTTTTCACCGAAGCCTATGCGGTAATTCCCAAGGGCGTAATGCGCGATATCGTGACAAGCTATCTGCCGCATTGGGACAACACCCGGGCTTGGGTGATTGCCAGGCCGCTGACCGGCTTCGCCGAGACATTTTCGCAATACATCATGGAAGTGTCTCCGGGAGGCGGCAGCGGCAAGCCGGAACCCGACAACGAGGCCCAAGGCGTGATCTTCGTGGTCGAAGGCGGCGTGTCATTGACCATTGCCGGCAAGGCTCACAATTTGTCGAAGGGCGGATATGCCTATCTTCCGGCCGGCAGCGACTGGTCGTTGCGCAACACCGGCAAGGAAGCGGCGCGCTTCCATTGGGTGCGCAAGCGCTACGAAGCGGTTGACGGCATCGCTCGCCCCGAGGCCTTCGTCACCAGCGACGATGCCGTTGCACCCATTGCCATGCCCGGCACCGACGGCAAATGGGCGACCACCCGCTTCGCCGATCCCGAGGATCTGCGCCACGATATGCACGTCAACATCGTGACCTTCGAGCCCGGCGCGGCAATTCCATTCGCCGAAACCCACGTCATGGAACACGGGCTTTATGTGTTGGAAGGAAAGGCCGTCTACCGCCTCAACAACGACTGGGTGGAAGTCGAGGCCGGCGACTTCATGTGGCTGCGCGCTTTCTGCCCCCAGGCCTGCTACGCCGGTGGCCCAGGCCGCTTCCGCTATCTCCTCTACAAGGATGTGAACCGGCACATGAAGCTCGGTTCCTTCCAGCGCTGAAGCCATGGCGCGCGTAGCCGGCGGCGATGAAGACCTCACCGGCACCGCCGCCAAGTCTCTCAACAAGGCGCTGGATATCCTGACAACCCTTGGCAAGGTGCCGGAGGGCATGAACCTTGCCGACATCGCGCTGATGGTGAAGCAGCCGAAGACAACCGCCCACCGCCTGCTCACCACCCTCGAGGCCCGCCACTTCGTGCGCTATGAACCAGCCGAGCGCCTGTGGAAAATCGGCATAGAAGCATTTGTGGTGGGATCGGCGTTCCTGCGCAATCGCGACCTCGTGGAAATCGCCAGGCCCATATTGGCGCAGCTGATGGCCGACACCGGAGAATCGGCAAGCTTCTACATCGAAGACGAAGGCGAGATCGTCTGCCTCACCCAGGTCGAAACCCGGCACTCGATGCGGGTGATTGCCAGGCCCGGCGGCCGCGCCAGGATTCACTCTTCAGGCTCCGGCAAGGCCATCCTCGCCCATCGCCCGTCAGCCCATGTCGATGCCGTGATCAAGCGCCATGGTCTTGATGCCGCCACCGAAAAAACCCTGACTACCCCCTATGCCCTGCGGCGCAATCTCGAAGAGGTGCGAGCCCACGGGTTCGCCTATGACGATGAGGAAAATGCCCTCGGCATTCGTTGCGTGGCCGCACCCGTCTTCGACCACACCGGCGAGGTGGCCGGCGCAATTTCCATTTCGGGCCCCAGTTCCCGCGTCACGGCCGGCCTGCTGGACCAACTGGGCCAGCGCGTGCACGAATCCGCCCAAGCCATGACGGCGGCCATCGGCGGCCCCAAACAACCACACGCGGAAGCCAGTAAGCTACTGTAAATATTATGAATTAGATCGCCATTCCATATTTCGGAATAGTATTCCGAAATATGGAACAAGTCAGAAATGGCTGCTATGGTTACCTTGTCCAATTCGGGAGACCCCACCCATGCCGCGCATGACCGCCGCCGCCGCCGCCGTTCTGATCATGGAAATCGAAGGCATCAAACAAGCCTTTGGCGTTCCCGGTGCCGCTATCAACCCACTGTACGCGGCCATGAAACCGCGAAACCGCATCGGCCATATTCTGGCCCGCCATGTCGAAGCCGCATCGCACATGGCCGAAGGGTTCACGCGCGCCATGCCCGGCAATATCGGCGTGTGCATTGGAACCTCCGGACCGGCCGGCACCGATATGATCACTGGCCTCTATTCGGCATCCGCCGATTCAATTCCGATCCTGTGCATCACCGGCCAGGCGCCGCGCGCCAGGCTCTACAAGGAGGATTTTCAGGCCGTCGATATCGAGGCGATCGCCAAGCCGGTGTGCAAGTGGGCGGTGACCGTTCGTGAACCAGCCCAGGTGCCTGGCACCTTCCAGCAGGCATTCCACCTGATGCGTTCAGGCCGCCCCGGCCCGGTGCTGATTGACCTGCCCTTCGATGTGCAGATGGCCGAAATCGAGTTCGATCCCGAAACCTATCAGCCGCTGCCGGTGTACAAACCGCAGGCCAGCCGCGCCCAGGCCGAGAAGGCCATCGCCATGCTGAACGACGCCGAGCGGCCGCTGATTGTCGCCGGTGGTGGCATCATCAATTCCAATGCTTCCAACCTTCTGGTGCAATTTGCCGAACTGGTGCAGGTGCCCGTCATTCCGACGCTAATGGGCTGGGGGACCATTCCCGACGATCATCCGCTGATGGTCGGCATGGCGGGTTTGCAGACCGCTCATCGCTATGGCAATGCCACGCTGCTCGCGTCCGACCACGTACTGGGGATCGGCAACCGCTGGGCCAACCGCCACACCGGCACCATCGAAGTCTATACCAAGGGCCGCACCTTCACCCACATCGACATCGAACCAACCCAGATCGGCCGGGTGTTCGGCCCCGATCTCGGCATCGCTTCCGACGCCGGGGCCGCCCTTGAGCAACTCATCGCCGTGGCCGGCGAATGGCGCCAGAACAAAAAGCTCCGGGACCGTGGCCAATGGGTGGCCGAATGCCGCGAGCGCAAGAAGACCCTGCTGCGCCGGACTCACTTCAGCGAAGCGCCGATCAAGCCGCAGCGTGTCTTCGAGGAAATGAACAAGGTGTTCGGCCGCGACACCACCTATGTTTCAACCATCGGTCTCTCGCAGATTGCCGCCGCCCAGTTCCTGCATGTCTACAAGCCGCGCGGCTGGATCAACTGCGGCCAGGCGGGCCCCCTTGGCTGGACCTTGCCGGCCGCCCTCGGCGTGCGCGCTGCCGACCCAAAGTCACCCATCGTTGCCATCTCCGGCGATTATGATTTCCAGTTCCTGATCGAGGAACTCGCGGTCGGCGCCCAGTTCCGCTTGCCCTACGTGCATGTACTGGTGAACAATGCCTATCTCGGCCTCATCCGCCAGTCGCAGCGCGGCTTCAACATGGATCACTGCGTGCAGCTCTCCTTCGAGAATATCAACAGTCCCGAGCTTGGCCAGTTCGGTGTCGACCATGTAAAGGTTATCGAAGGGCTCGGTTGCAAGGCGATCCGCGTCACCGATCCGGAGGAAATCGCCGGAGCGCTGCGCCAGGCGCAGAAGCTGTCGAACGAGTTGCGCATTCCCGTTGTCGTCGAATGCATCCTTGAACGCGTGACCAACATTGCCATGGGCACCGACCTTGATAAGGTAAGTGAGTTCGAGGATCTGGCGCTGACCGCCGAAGACGCGCCGACCGCCATTGCCCTGTTGGACTAGGAGAGGCCGATGCCGAAATTTTCCGCCAATCTTTCCATGATGTTCAACGAGGTTGGTTTCATTGACCGCTTCGCCGCCGCCGCCAAGGCCGGGTTCAAGGGCGTCGAATACATTGGCCCCTATGCCTTACCCAAGGAACAGGTGGCCGATGCCCTGAACAGCAATGGCTTGAAACAGGTGCTGTTCAATTTGCCCGCCGGCAACTGGGACAAGGGTGATCGCGGCATCGCCTGCGACCCCAAGCGCACCGGCGAATTCCAGGAAGGCGTCGGCAAGGCCATCGACTACGCCAGGGCGCTCGATTGCACGCTGGTAAACTGCCTGGCCGGCATCCTTCCCTCAGGCGTCGCCCGCGACAAGGGCCTTGAAACCATGGCATCGAACCTCGCCTTCGCGGCGAAGGAATTGCAGGCCGCCGGAATCCGGCTGATCATCGAGCCGATCAATTCCTACGATATTCCCGGCTTCCTGCTTAACACCTCGAAGGACGGCATCGCCATGATCGACCGGGTGGGAAGCGAAAATCTCAAGCTGCAATACGACATCTACCACATGCAGCGCATGGAAGGCGAAATCGCCGCCACCCTCTCGAAGCTTATGCCGCGCATCGGCCATATCCAGATCGCCGACAATCCCGGGCGCAACGAGCCAGGCACTGGCGAACTGAATTACCCCTTCCTGTTCCGCCACATCGATGCCATCGGCTATGCGGGCTGGATCGGCGCCGAATACAAGCCGAAGGCCACAACCGTGGAAGGCCTCGGCTGGATGAAAACCCTTGTCTGAAGGAGACTGTACATGAACGTCGGATTCATCGGCCTTGGCATCATGGGTGCTCCCATGGCCGGCCACCTGCTGGCCGCCGGCCACACGCTATATGTCCACACCCACGGCGCCGTGCCCGAGGCGATTGCCAAGGCTGGCGCCGTCAATTGTGCCAATGGCGCCGAGGTGGCCCGGAAATCCGAGATCATCATCGTCATGGTGCCCGACACCCCCGACGTCGAGAAGGTGCTGTTCACCAAGGACGGCGTGGCCGACGGCCTGTCGGCCGGCAAGACCGTGGTCGACATGAGCTCGATTTCGCCGATGGCCACCAAAGACTTTGCAGCGCGGGTCAATGCGCTGGGCGCCGACTATCTCGATGCCCCGGTTTCCGGCGGCGAGGTGGGAGCAAAGGCCGGAACCCTCACCATCATGGTGGGTGGGCCAGAGGCTGCCTTCGAGCGCGTCAAGCCGCTGTTCGAGAAGATGGGCAAGAACATCACCCTGGTCGGCGGCAATGGCGACGGCCAGACCACCAAGGTTGCCAACCAGATGATCGTCGCCATGAACATCCAGGCGGTGGGCGAAGCCCTGCTCTTTGCCTCCAAGGCCGGTGCCGACCCGGCCAGGGTGCGCCAGGCGCTGATGGGCGGCTTTGCCGCCTCGCGCATTCTCGAAGTCCACGGCGAGCGCATGGTCAAGCGCACCTTCGATCCCGGATTCCGCATTGAGCTGCACCAGAAGGACCTGGGGCTAGCACTGGCCGGAGCCCGTGAACTGGGCATTGCCCTGCCCAACACCGCCACCTCGCAGCAGATGTTCGCGGCCTGTGCCGCCAATGGGCTGGGGAAGAAAGACCATTCGGCTCTGGTGTGCGCTCTTGAAATCATGGCCAATCACCAGATCGGCTCGAAACCATAGCGGCAGAAGGCGAGACGCACTACATAGGGGCGATGCCAGCAACCTTTGCCTTCGACAACACCTACGCCCGTGAGCTTCCGGGGTTCTATGTGAATGCCGCGCCGGAAGGTGGACCGGCGCCGCACCTGGTCGTCTTCAATGCGCCGCTGGCCGTTAATCTGGGGCTCGATCCTGCGGCATTGCAGGACGAACGCGCCGCCGCCATCTTTGCCGGAGCTGAAGTGCCTGAGGGCGCCTCGCCGCTTGCCCAGGCCTATGCCGGTCACCAGTTCGGCGGATTCTCCCCCCAACTTGGCGATGGCCGGGCGCTGTTGCTCGGCGAAATCATTGACCCGCAGGGCCGCCGCTTTGACATTCAGCTGAAGGGCTCCGGCCGCACGCCCTTTGCGAGAGGCGGCGATGGCAAGGCGGCGCTGGGGCCAATGCTTCGCGAATACATCATCAGCGAAGCCATGCATGCCCTGGGAATTCCGACGACGCGCGCGCTCGCCGTGGCCTTGACCGGCGAAACCATCTACCGCGAAACGCCGCTCCCCGGCGCCGTCTTGACCCGTGTTGCGTCGAGCCACATTCGCATCGGCACCTTCCAGTTCTTCGCCGCCCGCGGCGATGCCGGAAAACTTCGTCAGTTGGCGGATTATTCAATCGCCAGGCATTTTCCGGACTTGGCAGCCGATGCCAGCCCCTATCTTGCCCTGCTGGTCCGTGTCCGGAATTTGCAAGCGGCACTCATCGCCCGCTGGATGGGTGTGGGCTTCATCCACGGCGTCATGAACACCGACAATGCCGCGATCTCCGGCGAGACCATTGATTATGGCCCCTGCGCTTTCATGAATGCCTATGATCCCCGGACGGTGTTCAGTTCGATCGACCAGCAAGGCCGCTATGCCTTCGGCAATCAGCCGGCACTGGCCAGCTGGAACCTGGCGCGTTTTGCCGAAGCCCTGTTGCCGCTGATTGATGCTGACCAGGAGAAGGCCGTGGTGCTGGCCACCACCGTCATCGAAGGATTTGCAGCGGAATTCGAGGACCGGTGGAACGGCGTCTTGCGCGCCAAGCTGGGCCTTTGCCAGCATGATGCGGAGCTTGCCGCCGATTTGCTGGCGCTGATGCAGGCCGCGAAGGCCGACTACACTCTGACATTTCGGGCCCTCGCCGATGCGGCGGAAGGTGTCGATCAAGCCTTCCTGGCGCAGGTTGACAACGCTGCCGAGGCCGGCAAGTGGTTAAGCCGCTGGCGCCCGCTCCTTGTGAAGGATGCGGCAAGCGCCCTGCGCCAGGCCAACCCCAAATATATTCCCCGCAATCACCGCGTCGAAGAAGCCCTGGCCGCGGCGGCAGCCGGCGATCTCGCCCCGCTCAACACGCTGCTGAAGGTCCTCGCCAGGCCGTTCGACGAACAGCCAGGTTTCGCAGCCTACGCCCAGCCGCCGGAAAATTCCGAAACTCCGTATCGAACGTTTTGCGGGACGTGATCTCGGTTATCCATCCACCTTTCACAACCTCTGCCACAGCCGGACCTGTTCCGGCGAAGGTTGGAACACCGTTACAATAGTTGCCGGATGGGACCTGCTAAAGAAGCCTCTCCCGCCGCAGGTCGCGGGCTGCGTCGGCAACTGCCCCGATCGATCCAAACCGGCCGCTATTCACCATCATCTCGCGCGACAGAGTAAGGACTCGTGCCTCGCATTGAGCACGGCGATCGGCATCCTTGATCCATTCCAGATCGATATTGTGGGCGAGGCCCAAAACCCGGCGCGTCATCTTGGCGGCAGCGAACCCCAGCGTATCGGCCCAAAGCCGATCCATATAGGCTTGCCGCTCCTGTTCGAGGCGGGCAGCACCGGCCGGGCCGGCAAAGAGCGAAGCGGGATAGGCATCGCCTGTTGCGTTGTTACGCCATAAATCCACGAACTTGGCGCGAAAGCCATTCCATATCTCCACTGTGGTGGCCAGTACCCACTCCCGGTAACCGTCACGATCCCCTGCCCCTTCCTCATGGCCGTCATGCGAAAAGTAATTGATCAGGAAGTTTGCGATGACCGCGCCAATGTCGAATCCCATCGGCCCCATGAACGCGAATTCCGGATCGATGATCCGGGTGTTCTCGGTCGTGAGCATGACGGATCCGGTGTGCAGGTCGCCGTGCAGCATGGCCTCGGCGCTCGACAGAAATTTCAGCTTGAGCCGCGATACGGCGACCTTGAGATCGGCATCCTCGCGCCAGCGCCGGGCAAAACTGTCGAGCTGCGGCGATGTCCAGCGGTTGAGTTCGGCAATCCTGTAGGGATCGGTGAAAATCAGGTCTTCGGTGATCTTGCACAGCGCCGAGTTGCCGGCAAAGGCGGCGATCATCGCCTTCTTGCGGTCGGCGGTGAGCGCCAGGTCGGACGTGAAGTACAACGTGTGCGCCATGAAGGTGGAGATGTCATCGGCGAACTTCGCATAGACGGTGGCGGCAATCATCCCGCGCCGCATGATGATGTGCGGTTCCAGAAGCTCCATGACGATGAGCGCCATGGTCTCATCGTAGTGCAACACGTCCGGAACCAATGCTCCAGTGAGCCGCGCCTGTTCGCGGAGCGCCATGTGCTCGTAGTGGGCGCGCGACAACGGCAGCGGCCAACTCTCGCCAACCAGCCGCACATAGGGCAAGGCCTGCTTGACGGCGACCCCGCCCGAAGGCCCCTTGACGATGAACACGAGATTGAGATTGCCATCGCCAACTTCGGCGATGTTCCACGACGCAGCATTGCCACCCAGCGTTCGGCGCACCGGATCGATTCGCGAAAGATAGGATGCGAGCGTTGCGGGAGACTGCGGCGCGTAGCCTTCGGGTGTTGCAAGTGCCATAGTTGGTCGATGATCCAATCGTTGAACGCATAGCATGATTGAGTGAAGCGCGTTGCTTGTCCAGCTACACGATGAAGGATTGCCCAATTTGCGAACAACTGCTCGCAGGTTTCGCAAACGCACAATTCAATTTCGCACCGCAGCAGCGCTATTTGTCATACAAGGCTGCTGGACAAACTCCGAAACTTGTCGGAAGCTTCGCCGACACCCGCGTCATCTACCGCTGCTGGGAAGTCCTGTGCCTGGCGTGACGGTCTTGGCTTTTGTAACAGGGTGACAGGCAGCAGGACATGGAGGAGAACCGCAAATGCTCGACGACCTGATCAAGGAAGCCGCCAACCGGAGAGACGTATTCAAAAAGCTTGGGGTCACGGCATTGGGCGCCGCCCTGCTGGCCGACGCCGGCTTCGACCCGGCCATCGCCCAGGAACTGAAGCCTTCCGCCAAGCCGCTGAAGGCCGCCATGAGCAACGCTGGCCTGCAAGCCACCTGGTGTGCGCAAGGCAAGCAAGCAGCTGAAGCCTGGGCCAAACTGATGAACGTTGAACTGACGTGGTTCGACGGCGAACTCTCGGCCACCAAACAGCGCGCCACCATCGAGAACCTCGCGACCCAGAAGTGGGACTTCGTGGCGGTGCAGACCTTCGGCATCGGCACGCTCAATGAACCGATGCAACGGGTGATCGATGCCGGAACTCCGGTCATCGCCATGGATACGATGATGGCGCCCGAAGGCCAGCTGGCGCTCCACACCTTCATCGCCCCCGACAACATCATGATGGGCTCGGTCGTGACCGCCGCCCTCGTCACCGCAATTGGCGGGGCGGGCAATGTCACAATGACTCAGGGCGCACTCGGCCATTCCGGCGCCCAGGGCCGTGCCAAGGGCTTCCACCAGGTGATCGACGGCAATGGCAACATCAAGTTGCTCGACGAACAGCCCGCCGACTGGGACGTGACCAAGGTGGCCCGCATCTGGGACTCGCTGTTGACCCAGCATGCCGACATCAAGGGCGCTTTCTTCCATAACGATGACATGGCACTGGCCGCCCGCAACGTCATGGAAGCCAAGGGCCGCAACGACATTCTGGTCGCCGGTGTCGACGCCATGCCGCCTGCCGTGAATGCCGTACTGGAAGGCAAGATGGTGGCGACCGTGCGCAACCCGTCTTGCCGCATCCACGGCTGGTCGATTGCCGCGGGCGTTGCCGCAGTGGTCGGTGGCGAAATGGCCGGTAAGGACATTCCGAACTTCATCCTGGCCGACGGCCCGGTCATCACCAAGGAAACGGCTGCCGGTCATCTCTGGCTGCAGAAGAACTTCCTGATCTGATTCCGGCTTCATGACGGAATCTTCTTCTCCTGAGAGCGGGGGCGGCGCGCCGCCCCTGCTCGAACTGATCGATGTCGTCAAAACATTTCGGCGGCGTCTTGGCCCTGCAGGGCGTGAGCTTTGCCCTGCGCCAGGGCGAAATTCACGGTCTCGTTGGCGAAAATGGCGCCGGCAAGTCGACGATGATGAAGATCATCGCCGGCGTTCACACCGATTTTGATGGTGTGATGAAGATCGACGGCCGCGAGGTGCGCCTGCGATCGGCGCGTGACGCGCTCGCCAACTCCATCGGCATGGTGCACCAGGAGCTTTCCGCAGTTCCCGATTTGACCGTCGCCGAAAATGTGTTCCTCGGCAAGCAGCCCACCAACGCCATCGGCAAGGTGGATTGGGCCCACATGAATCGCGAGGCCAGAAAACTCCTCAAAGGCCTGGGCCTCGACATCAATCCCAAGCGCACCATGGGTTCGCTGCCTGTCGGCTTGCAACAGCTCGTCGAACTGTCGCGCGTGTTGTTCTCGGGCGCCCGCATCATCATTCTTGACGAACCGACATCAGCCCTGTCGCCGCCCGAAGTGAAGCAGCTGTTCGACGTGCTGCGGCGGCTGCGTGCCGAGGGCCGGAGCATCATCTTCATCTCGCACTTCCTCGACGATGTCATCGCCATTTCCGACCGCATCACCGTGTTCCGCAATGGCCGCAAGGTGATTACCGAAGAAACCGCCAAGCTCGACAAGGACGCGGTGATCTCCCATATGATCGGCCGCGGCTCCAAGGACATGCACATGGGCGAGGAAGCGATCCTCAAAGGTGACGACGCCAAGCCCATCGTACTCGCCGCCGACCATGTGAGCGACGGTAAGTACCTGCACGACTTCAGCATCAATCTCCGGGCCGGCGAAATCACCGGCGTCTATGGTTTCATGGGATCGGGCCAGATTGAACTGGCGCGCGCCCTGTTCGGCAAGCTGCCACTGCGCAAGGGCTTGCTCAAGGTTGGTGGCAAGCCCATCAGGTTTCGCTCGACCGCCGCGGCCCGCCGGGCTGGCATCGCCTTCGTGGGCGAGAACCGGCGCATGATGCTGTTCCGTTCCGAACCCGTATTCAAGAACGTGTCGATCGCCATACTCGACCGCATCCACCGCTTGTTCCTCAAGCCCAAACAAGAGCGCCAGATCACTGAAAGCCACATCAAGGATCTGTCGATACGGCCGCCACGGACCGGCATCGCTTTGGGATCGCTTTCCGGCGGCAACCAGCAGAAGGTGGCGCTCGCCAAGTGGCTGACACATATGCCGAAGGTACTGATCCTTTCGGAACCAACACGCGGCATGGACGTCGGCGCCAAGGAAGATGTGATCCGCATTGTCAAGTCGCTGCGCGACCGGGGTGTGGCTGTACTGGTGCTCTCGACCGAGCCCGAGACGATTCTAACCCTTGCCGATCGCGTGACCGTCATTAAAAAGGGACACGTGGTCAAGGAATTTTCGGCCGGCCGGATCGAGAAGTCCGACCTTCTGGCCGCCGCATAACGAACCCGGGGAACGCCTGCATGTCAAACGTCGAAACCGCGGCCCGGGGCTTCAACGCCAGGCACTTCCTGGCCGACCAGTTGCGCAACATCGCACCCGTCTTCACGCTGGTGGCTCTCGTCCTGTTCTTCAGTCTCGCCAGCCCCACCTTCATGTCGCTCGATAACGGCATGAACATCCTGCGCCAGATGTCGATCACCGGCATCATCGCCATCGGCCTCACTTTCGTGATCCTCACCGCCGAGATCGACTTGTCGGTTGCCGCTGTCGCCAACGCTGTCGGCATTACTGTCGCCTATTTCACCATTCAGCCCGACTACGTGAACATCGCCAACATTCCGGTGCAAGGCTGGATCGCCGTCATTTTGGCATTGGCGGCGGCTTTGGCCTTCGGCCTGGTGACCGCCTTCGGCATGACGGTGATCGGCATCCCGTCATTCATCATGACGCTGGCCGTCATGCAAATCGCCAATGGTGTCTCGGCCATGCTGGTGCGCGGCCAGATCGCCTACCAGTACCCCGACCTGGTGACCACACTCGGTTCCAAGATTGCCTTCAGGATTCCGATCGGCATCGACGCCGCGGGCAAGGCGATGTTCATCCCCATCGGCTGGACCATTATTGTCTTTGTGATTTTTCTTGCCGTCGCCCATTTCGTCCTGACCTACACGCGCTTTGGCCGTTATGTGTACATGGTTGGCGGCAATCGCGAGGCGGCGGAGTATTCCGGCGTGAATGTCAAGTTCATCATCGCCGCCGTGATGATGATCTGCGCGTTCTGCTCCGGTATCGCCGGCATGCTGGGTGTGGCCTATTTCGGTTCTGCCCAGCAGAACCAGTTTGATACCTTCCTGCTCGACGCCATCGCCGCCGTGGTGGTGGGCGGCACCAGCCTCTTTGGCGGGCGAGGTGGCGTCGGCAATACCATCATTGGCCTTCTGGTGCTGGGCGTCGTCAACAACGGCCTCGACCACATTCAGATGGACAGTTTCCAGAAGATATTGATCCGTGGCCTCATCTTGCTCGCCGCGCTGGTGATCAACGTCTACGCGCAGATTCTAAAAGAGAAGCAATCGGCCCTGGAATAGCCCTGAGGGTTGGCAATTCCCGGGCAATCGC
Organism: uncultured Alphaproteobacteria bacterium; assembly: GCA_963775095.1. Classification (GTDB taxonomy): domain Bacteria; phylum Pseudomonadota; class Alphaproteobacteria; order Rhizobiales; family Aestuariivirgaceae; genus Aestuariivirga. The sequence goes on along the minus strand of CAVZHN010000014.1, from coordinate 347,005 downwards.
CTAGGGTTTGGGCCTCAGCTGGGACTTGGGGATGACTTCAGCAATTTCAACGGCCGACCTTGCCGCCGTCAAGTTGGCGCCGGTATTCGCAGGGCTCCCACCGCCGGCCTTCGACGCGCTGATGCAAGGGGCGGTTGTTTCCGCGGTGAAACGCGGCGAATTGCTGTTCGTGCAAGGCGATCCGGTCACCTCATTCTTCGTCGTGCTCGATGGCTGGGTGAAAGTCTACCGCCTGACACCCTCGGGCAGCGAAGCCGTGGTGGCCGTATTCACCCGTGGTCAGAGCTTCGCTGAAGCCGCCGCCTTCGTCGCCGGACGCTTTCCGGCGAGCGGCGAAGCGGTGACTGACGGACGCATTTTGAAGCTCTCGAGCGGCAACCTGCTCCGGCTGATCCGCGAAAATCCCGATATCGGCATTGCCATGCTGGCAACCACCTCAATGCATCTGCACATGCTGGTGCAGCAGATCGAGCAACTGAAAGCTCACACTGGCGCCCAGCGTGTCGCCGAGTTTCTGTCATCCCTGTGCCCGTCCCACAACGGGCCCTGCGAAATCAACCTGCCCTACGACAAGGCATTGATTGCCGGACGCCTCGGCATGCAGCCGGAAAGCCTGTCGCGGGCCTTTGCCAGGCTCAAATCCATCGGCGTCAACATCGAACAGAATCAGGCCCATGTCGCCGACATCGCCAGGCTCCGCATCTATGCCGAAGAATTTGAAGACGGCTGATGGCCGCTACACGCCAAGCCGCTTGTGCAGGCGCGCATCCTTCGACTTGAAGTGATTGACGAACCAGTCGCGCACCGTTTCCGATAGCGCCGCGCCATAGTCTGTCCTCGGCATCGTCCATGATGTCGCGAATCTCGTCGAGCAGTTTTTCGTGCTCCGCCTTGTGGGCCTCGTATTCGTCGTAGCGGTGCTTGCGCATGATCGACTCCTCGAGCGCGAAATGCGCGGCGATCCGCGCGAACACTTCGCCGAGAAAATCGCGCACCCGCGCGGCTTCCGCGCCCTGCTTCGATTTCCGCATGCAGACTGTTGATGAGATCGACCAGTTCGCGATGCTCATGGTCGACGTCGGCAATGCCGGTTTCGAACTCCTTGCGCCAGACAATCAGTGCCATGTGCCTCGCTACCTTAACAGGAAGCCTCCCTGGTCGGCCTTGAAGTCGATGGCCACACTTTGCTGTGGCACCAGATCAAGGTCGATGGTTTTCTCGTAGTCATAGCCCTCGCTGCGCTTGCTGTCGCGCAGCTGCGCCTCCAGCCGGTGCTTTCCGGCCGGCACCATGAATTTGCGATAGGCCTCCGCCGGACCGTCGCCCGAAAGCCCGGTGGGTTGCAGAACTTCGTCGAACAGCACCGCGCCATCAACCAGCAATCGAACGGTGATCGCCATGCGCTCGCGCGCACAGGTGTTGGGGCGGCGCTCGTTGGCCGGCAGCTTGGCGATTTCCTCGGGCGTCAGCCTTTTGCAATCCTCCACCCGGCTGGCCCCATGCCGGAACGACAGCTTGATCTGCGCGCTGTCGTCCGGGAACTGCCGATAGACGGGTGACGCCGAAAGATAGCCAACCGCCGCCGCGCACAACGCATAGACGACGCCCTGGCCGAGAATTCCGGCAATGCTAGGCATCGACTCGCTCCTTGGGCTTGGCCCTCGGCCGTTGCATAGCGCCCCAGCGGCGCCAGCACGCTGGCGAATGCCGCGAGACCGGAGAGCCATCTGGCCGGGTTGCAAGACCCGCAAGCGCTCGCGCGGCACCCGCGACCTGAGATGCGGATCGCGCATTCCCGCCAGGCGCTCATCCATCCACTTGCCGCCGAAGCGGTTGTGGCAGGTGTTCTCGCTGCACCCGGCAAGCACCACGCCATCCGCCAGCTTGCGGCTGATCACGTAGTCGATGAATGACGGCGGAAGCTGGCCGATGCAGTTCAAGGTGACGACACCAATTGAGGGAGACTTCGCCGCCGAACCGGCCCGCGTATTCACGCAGTCAAATACCATGATGCGGCCTTCGCCAGCGAGCCTCGCGCCCTCCCTTTCAACCTCTTCGCGGATCGCCGCCATCGGCCGGTCTGGCAGATCGATACCGGGAATAAGGTCCGACATGCGCCGGAACGGCGTGGACGTTGGACAAGACCCTGCGCAGATGCCGCAGGACACGCAGAGATCGCTGTCGACCACCGCTTCCCCCTCGAACGGCAGGCCGTCACTGCGCATCTGCATGGTGATCGCCGTATAGGGGCAATCCTCGGCGCAGCGGCTGCAGCCATTGCAATTCGCCAGGTTGACTTCAGCCGGTCTTGCCTTCTTCATCGGCGGCAGCCACGGGATGGCCAACATGACAATTACAAACGCCAGCGATGCCGACCAGGTAATCGTGTCCAGGCATTCGCTCGATAAGTGGGAACGCCGGGAGATAAAACCAGTCGAGCCCAAGATCTCCGGGCACCTGCGCCAGATCGGCCGGTGCATGGCTGATTGCCGGATATACCAGCGACAACACCAGCAGCGACAGCCCCGCTGCCAACGGCCAGGCCGCGCGGTGGATTGATGCGCGGCTTGGCGACGCGCTGCAGGTGCAGCCACAAGACGAACAGCGCGATCAGCGGCACGGCGATGTGCATGAAGATCATCAGCGTGAAGAAGCGGCTTTCCAGCGCGTCGGGCGCCAGGAAATTGCGGGCGATCGGCTGGCCGAAGAACGGCAGCATGTCGAGCCACTCGGTGGAGACGATGGCCACATATTGCGCCAGCTTGTCCCACACCAGCCAATAGCCGCTGATGCCCGCCACATAGACCATGATCAGCACCGGAATGCCGGTGACCCAGCTGAACCAGCGCACGCCGCGCATCCGGTCGAGCGCGAATTCGCGCGTGAGATGCAGCAGCATGACCACCACCAGCCCATCCGAGGCATAGCGGTGGAGGCTGCGCATGACGCCCGCCGCATACCACTGGTCGTGGGTCATGTATTCGATCGAGGCATAGGCCTGGGTGATGCCGGTATCGAAGAAGATATAGACGTAGATGCCGCTGACGGTGATGATCCAGTAGAAGAAGAAGCCCAGCGCTCCGAGGTTGAGCAGCGGATTCCAGGCCGGCGGAAAGGCCTTCGACAGCACCGTCTCGGCGCCGCCGAACCCCGCGCGCAGCAGGCGCTTGAACATGGCCATCATTCAGGTCCTGCCGGTTCGCATGGCCTTGCGGGTTTCGCGGACCAGCACAAACAGCACGAGGCCAAGGCTGACAAGGCCGATGAAGATCGAGACGAACAGCGAGTAGTTGAAATAGTAGCGGCCCGGTATTGGGATTGTAGACGGTGCAGAACAGCTTCACCCGGTCGCAAGATGCCCGCCACCGACAAGAACGGCTTTTCGCGGCCGAAGATCAGCTCCTTCAAGCGGTTCGACAATTTGCGGCGGATCGAAAGCCGCCACCATAGACCTGACGATAGACCTTGCCGTTCTTGTCGATCACCGTGACCTGAGCCATGTGATCGAAACCGCCGGCCGACGAGAAGTAACTGAAGCCCACGGCAGCGGTCAGCTCATCGAGCGTCTTGCTGTCGGCGGATAAGAAATGCCAGTTGTCGCCGCCCGCCCCATGTTCGCGCGCGAATGACCGCATGCGCTGCGGTGTGTCGTTGCGCGTGTCGAAGCCCACCGTAACGACACGTGAAGCTTCCCTTGCCCAGTGCCTCCTCGCCAGCGGTGACGGCCGGCGCCAGGCTTTCGATGACCGCCGGGCAAACATCGGCGCAGCCGGTGTAGATCAGGGTCAGCAGCACGGGCTTTCCGCGCAACGTCGCGAGCGACACGGTCTGGCCGTCGGTGCCGGTGAATCGGAGATCAGGCACCATCCCGCCGATCGCATCTTCCGACGTGGCGGCAGCATCATCAGCCGGGCTGGCACAGGAGGGGCGACGGCAACAACAGCAACGCCGCAAGGGCGGGCCACCACTTCACATCAAGGCTCCAACTGCGCGGTCGGCAATTGTGCCGGAGAGCAGCAGAACCAGTTGCAGCAGCGACGCCAGAAAATTCTGGATCGCCCGCTTGCGCACCGGTTCGAGCACCAGCCTGATGCTCGTCCACACGAACACCAAGCCACCAGCAAGTGCCCCCACGAGGTAGATGGGACCCATGCCGTAGAATGCCGGTACCACCGACAGAGCAACCAGAACCGCCGTATGCGCCAGAATGACTTTTGCGGTGAGCGTGTCTCCGGCGATCACCGGCAGCATGGGCACTTTGGCCGACTGCGTAATTCTCGTGGGCCGCGATGGCCAGGCTCCAGAAATGCGGCGGCGTCCACAGAAAGATGACGAGCGGTGAGCAACAGTGCTTCCATCGGAATCGTGGGATCAACCGCCGCCGCACCCGCCAGAACCGCAAAGCTTCCGGCAGCACCACCGACCACGATGTTGGTCCAGCTGCGGCGCTTGAGCCAGACGGTGTAGACGATGCCATAGACGAAGGCGCCCATGAAGGTGTGAAAGGCGGCCCAGGCATTGCTTACGGCGTAGGCCAAGGCCACCGCGAAGACCAGACAGGCCGAGTATGGCTGCAAGCCACGCGCCATTGGCCTTTAGCCGCCCGGTGGCGAACGGCCGGTTGGCCGTGCGCTTCATCTGCCCGTCGAGATCGGCCTCCGCCCACTGGTTGAAAGCCCCGGCGCTGGCCGAGGCCAGGAATACCGCGAGCCCCAGCAGCGCCACCCGCCACAGTTCGGGTAGCGGCCCCGGAGTTACCGCAACGCCGCCGATGGCGCTCATCATGATGGTGACGCCAATCCTCAACTTGAAGATCGAGATCACATCTTTGACGAGCGGCATGGCGGCGTTCATGGTCGTTGCTCCCCTATTGCATCGGCCAGAGTTCGGAGAGGTATTTCCAGTTCACGAAGTAGTAGAGCACGAAGGAGGTGAAGAAGACGCCGACCAGCACATAGGTTCCGGGCAGATGCCAGGTTCCGGCGCTGCCATAGGTCGCCACCGAATCATGCACCACCTTCTTGGGCATCGGCCCGAGCGACTGGCCGACATTCGAGGCATCGACCTTCTTGCCCCACAGGATCGACGCCACCACGATCACCACGTAGAGCCCGCCGCCGAGTGCCGCGAGGATGGCCGACAGTCCGTTGAGGCCCATCATCAGGAACGCCGCGTCCGGATAGCCGAAGCTACAGCGGCGCATCGGAGAACGTGATGTCCCAGTGCCGCCGCGACACGCCGAGCGTTCCCGCGCCCATCATGAACAGCGAGATGCCGGCCGCGCCGATGGCGAAGATATAGACCTGCCACTTGGCGAGCGTCGGCCAGATGATCTGGCGCTGGAAGATCAGCGGCACCACCAGATAGGTGACCGCCATGAAGGCCAGCGTCGTTCCGGTCACCACCGTGGCGTGGAAATGGCCGGGCACATACAGCGTGTTGTGCATCATGATGTTGAGCTGCTCGGTGCCGAGCACGACGCCCGAGATGCCGCCGAGGAAGCCGAACAGCACCAGCGACATGAACATGCCGGCGAAGGCCGGGTTGCCCCATGGCGCGTTGCGCAGCCAGCCGAACACGCCCTTGGTGAAGCCGTTCTTGCGCTGCGCCGCCTCGATCGAGCCCGGCACCGTCATGCCATGGATCATCGAGCCCATGACCGCCAGATACATCATGTAGGAGGTGTTGACGATCTTCCATTCCGAGCTGAGCCCCGGCTCCACCAGCAAGTGATGGGCGGAAGCCAGTTGCAGGAACAGGATGTACATGAGGAACGCCATGCGGCTCACCTTCTCGGAGAGCGGCTTGGCGCCCACCGTCACCGCGGCGATCAGATACCAGATCGCCACATGCGCCGAGACGTTGATCTGCTGCGACGAGTGCCCCATGGCCCACCACACCAGCTTGTACATCAGCGTATCGATGTGGCTGATGTAGCCCAAGGACCACAGCCAGGTGGGAATGAGGATGATGGCGCCCGAGGCGATGGTGAAGACCGCGATGATTGCCGCCGTCAGCGCGCCGAAGGTGACCAGCGGAATCGAGCCCTCGTAGGTCTTTTCTTCCTTGGCGATCACCAGGGTGCCGAAGAACACGAAACAGCCGATCAGCGCGCCGACCGCAAACAGGATGAGGCCGAGATAGAAGTTCGGCGCCGCCTGCATCGGCACGTAGGACGTGAACATCACGCTCGAATCGCCCTGCAGCACGGCGACGTTGGTGAGAACGCCGCCCACCACCATGAGCGCGAATCCGAGCCACGCCCAGCGCGGCGCGGCGATGCGGCTCGACAGTATGACGGCGGACGCGAAATACAGCACCGCCATTTCGAAGAAGATGATCCACAGCAGCAGCACGTCGAGGCCGTGCGCCGTGAGGACCAGGTAGAACCAGTCGGCATCGAGCAGATGCACGGCGGGCCAGCGGGTGAGCGCCACCAGGAGGCCGAAGACGCCGCCGACCGCCAGGAAGATGACCGCCGCGACGGCATTGGCCTTGATCAGGCGTTCGGCCGCCAGATCGACTTTGAGCCCGGTTGCCGGGCAGGTGCGGAACTTCGCGGCCAGCGCGGCCATGGCTCCGGATTGCGCAACAGCTGTTGCCATGTCAGCCTCCCTGTTCCTGCGAGGTTGCGGCGGGCGCCTGCGCCTGGCCGGGCTCGACCACATGGATGCGTCCCACCATCTGGTGATGGCCGGGGCCGCAGAACTCGTTGCACACCACGCTGAATTCGCCCGATTGCGTGGGCGTTATGGTGATGATGTGCTCAAGGCCCGGGTGAACCTGAATGTTGATGTTGTTGGGCTGCAGCGAGAATCCGTGCTGCCAGTCGAGCGACGACAGATGCAGCCGGTAGCTTTGCCCGCGTTCGAGCTCGAGCACCGGCCACCACTGCCACAGCCTCGCCAGCATATAGACGTCGCTGCCGGGCGCGGGCTTCGCCACCGGAAACCCGCTGTCGCCTTCGTCGCGCACCTTGTATTTCTCGGCGAATTCGTTGGTGCGCTGCTCGAAGACCGCCGGATCGATGCGATAGACTTCCGGCGACAGGTTCTGTTTTCCCTCGAGGTGCCAGTAGATCATCATGAAGAACATGATGATGCCCCACAGGAAGGCGACGGCGATCCAGACGAGTTCACCTTTGGCGATTGGTTCGTTCCACCAAATCCGTGATTCGGGCGGATGTATTGCCATGACGTGCCCCTTACTTTGCGATTGGAATCTGCGAGATCTCCATGAGACCCCAGATCAGGTAGATTGCTGCCGGCACGGCAACGCCGAAAAACAGCAGCAAAAACGGATTGTCGAGAAGCCGCTGCATAGCGGGAACCCGCTCCGGCGGCGCTTCACTGGTTGTGCTGGTCTGATCGGTCATGTCTCGCCCTCCGCAAGTCCCTACGACTGCCGGACAATGGTGCCGCGGCAATCGCCGCTCCTTGATCGAAGTCAAACATTTGGGGGCGGACCCCAAATGAAGAACGCAGGCGTGACGAGCGCCTGCGTTCAACTGCAACAACTGAGGGTTATGTTCTGGAGGCTACTTCGTGGCCTCCATCAGGTAGGCAATCACGTCTTCCAGTTCATCCTCCTTCTTCAGGCCGGCAAACGACATCTTGCCCGCCGGCACCACGGCTTTCGGATCGGCAAGATAGGGTTTCAGCGTTTCCGCGCTCCACACAATTGCCTTGGCCTTCATCTCGTCGGAGTAGGCGAAGCCCTCAACAGTGCCCGACGTCCGCCCAAACACCCCTTTTAGGGTCGGGCCAACCTTGTTCTTGTCGGTTGCCACCTCGTGGCAGGCTTTGCACTTGTTGAAGACCTTCTGGCCCTTGGCCGCATCACCGGCACTGGCGGCAGGCGCAAAGGCCACAATTGCGGCTGCAACGACAATCATCAAACGCATCGTTCCCATGGAAACCTCCTTGATTTCACGGCCATTAAGCGGACTTGGCAAGCCCAAGCCTTGACATACGTCAAGCCGTCAGTGGCTCGAACATAACCTGCGCCGGCCTGAACTTGCGGACAATTTCAGCTTCAATGCCCTGTTTGGCCGTGAACAGCGCGGTCGACAATGCATCCGCCGCCGTGGCCGTGTCTGCCACCACCGTCACCCTCTTGAAGTCGATTGGCGCTTTCGCCGTTGATCGGATCAATCAGGTGGTGCCACAGGCCATCCGGCGACAGCACGGTTCCCGCACCCGAGGACTGGGCAATGGCCTGATTGGATAACAGAACACCCTTGTCGCTGCCCGAAATCCCTACCGGCCATGGCATTCCGGGAAGAGCCCGATGCTCGCCAAGATTGACCAGCACGTCCTTCATGCCGCGGGCGAAAAGCAATTCCGCCGCGCGGTCGGTGATATAGCCCTGGGCAATGCCGTTGAAACTGAGCGCCATCCCCTGCCCAAGGCGAATGCCGGACGCTTCAAGCGATATGCGCGACGGATCGCAGCTCGTGGCGATGCCGCGCAAGTCGGCGCGCGCTGGCGGGTGTGAGGACGTTGCGAAGTGCCGCGACAGGAACGTCCACACCGGCTGCAGCGCCGGATTGAAGGCACCACCGGTTTCCCGCCAGTAGTGCAGTGACTGTTCGAGCAGCAAACGCATATCCTGGCTGGGCCGCGCCAAGTATCCATCGCTATTGAGCCGCACCAGTTCCGAGCCCGGGCGGTACAGGCTGAAGATGTTTTCCAGCCGCTCGACTTCCGCCAGCACCTGATGCAACAGGCCTTCCGCTTTGGCTTTTTCGATGCCGGAGAAACGCAACTCGGCATCGGCACCCAATGCCAGGCCACGCCACACCAGTGTTTCGCTGCGCCCATTGGCAAGACCCAAACCAGCGCTTGCGGCTGCCGCAATCAACAACTTTCGCCGCGTGAGTTTCATGTGATGGGCTTTCCCGCTTGGGTGAAGACCGGCCGCCGCGCCGCCCGTGCCTTCAGCGGCGGGCAGATGTGCTCGTCATGGTAGAGTGTCTGGCAATTGAGGCAATAAACGCACTCATTGGGATTGATGTGCCCTTCCGGATGGATCGCCTGCACCGGGCATTTGGTGGAACAGATACGGCATTCACGGCCGCACTGTGGGCGCCGCTTCAGCCATTCGAACATGCGAAGCCTGGCCGGAATGGCAAGTGCCGCCCCCAGCGGGCAGAGATAGCGGCAATAGAAGCGCTCGACGAACAGCCCCGCCGCCAGCAGCGCCATGGCATAGAGCACGAACGGCCACTCGCGCATGAAGCGGAAGGTGACCGCCGTCTTGAACGGTTCGGCCTCCGCACCCTTGAAAGCCAGCGTCATCGAAGCCAGCGACGCCGCGAATAGCCCGAGGAAGATGATGTACTTGATGGGCCACAGCCGCTCATGCAGCATGAACGGCACGCTGAACTGCTTGATGCCAAGCCGCTGCGCCAGCATGTTGAGCAGGTCTTGCAGGGCGCCGAACGGGCATAGCCAACCGCAATAGACCCGGCCCCAGAACAGGAGCGCCACCGCCACCCAACCCCAGATGATGAAGATCACCGGGTCGAGAAGGAAGGTCTCCCACGAGAAATCGCCGCGCAACGCCTGCACGAAGGTCAGCACATGCACGACCGACAGCTGCGCACTCAACAAAACCCCAAGCACAACCACCGTCGTCAGCAGATAGGCAATCCGTATCCGGCGATAGAGCTGCGGTCTGGCGGCAATCTGATTCTGAAAAATCAGGATGACATAGAGCGCCAGCAGCATCGCCAACACCGCGGCGATGGCCGGAAGGCGGGACCACCAGTTTTGTTCCCAGAGCGGTTGTTCGACAGCTGGCGCCACTTGAGCGGATGCCTTGAGCAGCCGCTGCGGCAATGCGTGATCAAGCGTAAACCGGGCCGAATGGAGCGTGCCGGAACTGTCTTCGCGGCTGGCCAGCAGCGCCAGTTGGAAAGGTTTCGTCGCATCGAACTCCGTTTCCGGCGGCAGCACGAAGATCGCCCGCTCGCGAAGTTCCGGCGCACCGCTGGCGCTGATTGACTCGAGGGGCTGGTGCTGATCGGCCAGAAGTGGAATTGTGCGCCCGCCCTGGGTGAGCTCGATGCGCTCGAATTGGCCCGACTTTCGCCATTGCGTGCCCTTGAACGAATAGAGACCGTTGGCCCCCACAAACAGCGCGTGCGAGCCAGGTTCGAGCGACGCCATCAACGCCGCATAGCCGGCATCGCCCAAAAGGCTTGTGCCGGTTTCCGGCGGATCGGCAACTGCCATGAACAGTTCGATGAACGTTGCTTCGGGCGCCAGTGTTCCGGCAACCGCCAATGCCGCGTCCGCCTCCTGTGCGGTGATCAAATTGTGGGCCATTGCCCCGCCGTCCACAAGGCTTTGCCACGCCACTGCCTTCGCCGGTCGCATGTCGATCGTTGCCGCGCCAGCGCCACCCAGCAGCCCGAAGTGAGAAGCCAGACTGCGCGCCGTATGCATGATACCGCTGCGAATAACGCCGCTGGAGATCGTTGCGCCGGCAATTCCCGGCGGCAGCTGCGCAGTCTTCAACGGGTTCTTGAGATCATATCCCGCGAAACCGCCGACATAGGATGAAATCTGGTCCGGCGTGATGCCCAGTGTCAGCACCGGTTCTTCCTGCTGCACCAGCAGCGTTCCGCGTATGACGGCATTGCCATCGACGAGCACCAGCACATCAACCGGGCGGCCCGAATATCCCGAGGTGCGTGAAATCGCCCAAGTCGAACCAATGTATCCGGCCTTCTTGCCGTCAACCCGCACCTCCCGGCCGGCAACGTCGGCCGGCGTCAGCGTCACGGTACTGGGATCAACATCAAGTGCTGCGGCGGCAAAACGGCTGATCTCTTCATCGCTTGCGGCAAAACACGGCAAACTGGCGAGCACAGCAAGCACCGCCGCAACAATCGCAGCAAGGAGAGGCTTCATTCCCATGCCCCTTGATCGGCCCGCCGCCGCATCGCCTCCTTGATCTAAGTCAAGGCCAAGCACAACGGATCGGGCGCTTGATGAAAATCAAGGTGCGAGAGGGCTCCAATCCTCCATCGTTACCATGAAACAAACCTATGGGAGAGACTCATGCCAACCGGCCATCCGTTCAAGAATGCCTCCATCATCGCCGCCTTCGCCGCCCTGTTGGCCGTTGGCGCCGCCTCTCCAATTCCGGCATTCGCCGAGGACCCGCCGAAGCAGGAGGACCTGAAGCAGCACGATACAACACCCGGTGGCCAGTATCAGCCAAGCCTTGATGTGATGAAGGATCTGCAGGTCGCGCAGCCCGGCACCAAGCCGGGTGACCCGGTTCTGACACCCGAAGAATTCGCCAAGGCCAATGAGATCTACTTCCAGCGCTGTGCCGGCTGCCACGGCGTGTTGCGCAAAGGCGCCACCGGCAAGCCATTGACCACCGACCTCACCAAGAAGAACGGCTTCGAGTACCTCCGCGACTTCATCACCTACGGCTCACCCGCCGGCATGCCCAACTGGGGCACCTCGGGAGATCTGAACGAGCAAGACGTCGACTTGATGGCCCGCTACCTGTTGAACGAACCGGCCCAGCCGCCGGAATTCGGCATGGAGCAGATCAAGGCCTCCTGGCAGGTGTTGGTGCCGGTTGACCAGCGGCCGAAGGAGAAAATGAACAAACTCGACATCGACAACGTTTTCTCCGTCACCTTGCGCGATACCGGCGAAGTGGCCTTGATCGACGGCGGCACCAAGGAGATCATCCAGATCATCCCGACCGGATACGCGGTTCACATTTCGCGCCTCTCGGCTTCCGGCCGTTATCTGCTGGTGGTCGGTCGCGATGCCAAGATCGACCAGATCGATCTGTGGATGGACCCGCCAACCAAGGTGGCGTCGATCAAGATCGGTTCCGAAGCCCGCTCGGTCGAAACCTCGAAGATGAAGGGATGGGAAGACAAATACGCCATCGGCGGGTCCTACTGGCCACCGCAATATGTGATCATGGATGGCGAAACCCTGGAACCGCTCAAGGTGGTTTCCACCCGCGGCATGACCTATGACACGCAGGAATATCACCCCGAGCCGCGCGTCGCCTCCATCGTCGCCTCCCACTATCGCCCGGAGTTCGTGGTCAACGTCAAGGAAACTGGCCACATTCTGCTGGTCGACTATTCCGACATCAAGAACCTGAAGACGACAGACATCGAGGCCGAGCGCTTCCTGCATGACGGCGGCTTCGACTCGACCGGCCGCTACTTCCTGGTGGCCGCCAATGCTCGTAACAAGATTGCCGTCGTCGACACCAAGGAAGGCAAGCTTACGGCATTGTTCGAGTCCGGCGGCAAGACCCCACACCCCGGACGTGGCGCCAATCTCGTGCATCCGACCTTTGGTCCGGTGTGGGTGACCAGCCATCTCGGCGACGAAACTATCTCGCTGATCGGCACCGATCCCGAAGGTCATCCGGATCATGCCTGGAAGGTGGTGCAGAAACTGACGGGACAGGGCGGCGGCTCGCTGTTCGTGAAGTCGCACCCCAAGTCGAAGCACCTCTATATCGATACGCCTCTCAACCCCGAGTCCGAATTCTCCGCATCGGTGCTGGTCTACAGCGTCGATGACATGACCAAGGAAGAGCCGGAAGGCACCGTGCTGCCGATCGGCGAATGGGCGGGCATCACCGAAGGCCAGCGCCGCGTCGTGCAGGGCGAGTTCAACAAGGATGGCGACGAGGTGTGGTTCTCCGTGTGGAACGGCAAGCAGCAGGAATCGGCCATTGTAGTGGTCGACGACAAGACCCTGAAGCTGAAGCACGTCATCAAGGACAAGCGCCTGGTGACGCCAACCGGCAAGTTCAACGCCTTCAACACCCGGAACGACATTTACTGATCTGCGTATCGGCGGGCGCGGGATTCGGATCTCGCGCCCGCCTCTGGCCTTCGGGGAGGAACGAGCCATGAAACCGATTGGAACCGTAACGCTCGTCGGCGCCGGACCTGGCGACCCCGAGCTGTTGACCTTGAAGGCCGCCAGGGCGATCGCATCAGCCGATGTGGTTGTTTATGACCGCCTTGTCTCCGACGCCGTGCTTGCATTGGTGCCTGCTGGCGCAACGCTGATCAACGTCGGCAAGGAACCAAAGCGCCATCCGGTTCCGCAGCATGAAATCAATGCGCTGCTGGTGAAACATGCCCGCAGCGGCCGCCGCGTGGTGCGGCTCAAGGGTGGCGATCCCTATGTCTTCGGGCGTGGCAGCGAGGAAGCCATCGAACTGCAAAGTCATGGCATTCCGTTTTCGGTGATCCCCGGCATCACATCGGCGCAAGGCGCAGCCGCAGCACTTGGTGTGCCGCTGACCCATCGCGGAATTGCCACCGGCGTGCGCTATGTCACCGGTCACTGCCGTGACGATGCCGCACTCGATCTCGATTGGAAGGGTTTGGCCGACCCCGCAACCACGTTGGTGATCTACATGGGGCTGGCCAGCATCACCGAAATCGCCACAAGGCTGCTGGCGGAAGGCCGCGCACCCACAACACCGGTGATGGCCGTCAACAATGCGACCTTGCCCAATGAACGCAAGCTGACCACCACGCTCGCCAGCCTTGCGGAAGACCTGGCGGGCGCAATCATTCGCTGGGCCGGTTCTGTTCATTGTCGGCGAAGTTGTGTCGCTGCATGCCATCCTGATGAAACATGAGGCGCTGTGCGATGCGAGCCCTGCTGCCGCTGTTGCTGGTTAGCCTGATGGCAGGCCCCGCTGCTAGGCGCTGAATACCCTGTCGCCTCAGCGCCAGCGCGAACTCGCCAATCTGGTGTTGCAGGATTGCGGCTCTTGTCACGGCCTGACCATGAAGGGCGGCCTCGGCAAGCCGCTGTTGCCCAAGGCGCTGGCGCCATTTCCCGAAGCAGCGCTCGCCGAAGTCATCCTCGATGGCGTCAGCGGAACGCCCATGCCGCCGTGGCGCGGCATGATCACCGAAGCCGAGGCCCTGTGGATTGCCCGGTCCCTGAAACAAGGAATAGCGCAATGACCGTTTCGCGCCGCGCCCTGTTTGCATCACCGTTGATCGCTTTGCCGCTGGGTGCGCGCGCCGCCACGCCGCAACTGCGCGGCACCGGTGACCTGGGCCTCATCATCGAACGCGCCAGCGGTTCGGTTCTGCTCGTCGAACACAGCAGCCGCAGCGTACTCAAGCGCATCGAAGGGCTGGGCGACCTCTCCCACGCCGCAGTCGTCTATTCGCCCGACCAGCGCTTCGCCTTTGTGTTCGGCCGCGATGGCGGCCTGACCCGCATCGACATGCTGGAACAGCGCATCGTCAAACGCATCGTTCAGGCCGGCAACGCCATCGGCGGCGCCATTTCCGACGATGGCCAGCTGATCGCCGTTTCCAACTACGAACCGGGCGGCGTCAAGATTTTCGACCATGCAACACTTGAGCCGCTGTTCGACATCAAGGCCGGCGGCGGCGAAGGCCCGTTCTCCAAGACCGTCGGCCTCGTCGACCTGCCGGGCCGGCGCTTCATGGTCTCGCTCTATGACGCCGGTGAGATTTGGCTCATCGACTGTTCGGCGCCGGGTTCGCCGGTGGTGCGCATCATCGGCAAGGCTGGCAAGCTGCCCTATGATGGTTATGTCACCGCCGATGGCCGCCACTACCTGGCCGGGCTGTTTGGCGAAGACGGCATCGCCCATGTCGACATGTGGCAGGAACCGCTGACTGTCTCGCGCGTGTTGGCCGGTTACGGCAAGGGTGAGGAACCCCTGCCCGTCTACAAGATGCCGCATCTCGAGGGCTGGGGCGACACCGGCCGCACGCTGGTTCTGCCCGCCGTCGGCCGCCACGAAGTGCTGCTCGCCGACAATGAGAGCTTTGAAGAGACGGGACGGCTTGCCGTGCACGGCCAACCGGTGTTCTGCATTGTGCAACCCGGCGGCCGCTTCGTGTGGGTGAATTTCGCGCCGCCCCACAATGACACGGTTCAGGTGATCGATTTGCACCGCCGCGAAGTCGTCCATCACATGGCGCCGGGACCCGGCGTATTGCACATGGAGTTCACGCCCAAGGGCCGCGAGGTGTGGATGTCGGTGCGCGACGCCGATCGCGTCGATGTCTATGACACTGCGACTCGATCAAAGTTGGCGGAACTTCCGGCGCGCAAGCCAAGCGGCATTTTCTTTACCGCCCGCGCCAATCGGATCGGGCTATGATTGCGCCTCCGCTTGATCCCGCTGTTGAACTGGCCGACCAATGGCAGCGTGGATTCCCATTGCTGGGCAGGCCATTTGCCGAAATCGCCCGCCTCAGTGACGGCAACGAGGCTGATGTCCTCGCTGGACTGCAGCGCCTGCAGCAGCTGGGAATTATCAGCCGCATCGGCGCCGTGGTGCGCCCTAACGCGGCGGGCGCCAGCACCCTTGCCGCTCTCTCCTGCCCACCCGGCGAGCTTGAAGAGATTGCGGCGCTTGTCTCGCAGGAGCGTTTCGTCAATCACAACTATGAGCGCGAGCACCGCATCAATCTTTGGTTTGTGGTTGCCGCCCCCGATGAAAGCGAACTCGCGCGCACCCTGCAGAGCATTTCGCGGCGCACCGCCTGCGATATTCTCGACCTCCGCCTCGAACGCCCCTACCACATCGACTTGGGTTTCAGCCTCAACGGAATTCCAGTTGCCCGTGGTCCGGAACAACCGGCGAAGCGCAAGGCCACGCGCCGCGAGCTTGACCTGCTGGCGGCGATTGAAGATGGCCTTCCGCTGGCAGCGCAGCCCTATGCTGCGGTTGCCCGCATGCTCGGCTGGCGGGAGATTGCCGTTCGCGAAACGCTCGCCAGGCTGATTGATGCCGGAATCATCGTGCGCTTCGGCTGCGTGCTTGCGCCATCGCGCCCTCGGCTACACCGCAAATGCCATGGCCGTGTGGGATGTTCCCTGCGAATGGGTGGATGCCGCAGGCCACCGCTTGGCCACCGAACGGGGTGTCACCCTGTGTTATCGCCGCAACCGGTCCGGAAGCCAGTGGCCCTACAATCTCTTCGCCATGATCCACGGCCACGATGCCACGGAGGTGCGCAAGCAGGTTGCGAGGTTGACCAGCGCAGCGGGCCTTGAATCGCGGCCCCACGACATTCTGTTCAGCCGCCGCTGCTTCACCCAGCGCGGTGCACGATTTTCACAACCGGCAATGGTGGCGGCATGAAACCGCTACTCGACAACATTGATCGCCGGTTGGTGAACCTGCTGCAGGATGGCCTGGAAATCTGTGACGAGCCATTCGCGGCACCGGCTTTGGTCCTCGGAATATCCGTGGACGATCTATTGCAGCGCTTGGCGCGCCTCAAGTCCATCGGCGTCCTGTCGCGAATAGGTCCAATGTACAATGCCGAGCGCATGGGCGGCGGCCTCAGTCTCTGCGCCATGGCGGTTCCTCCCGGCGACTTCGAACGTATCGCCGCAATTGTTAACGGCTTCCCCGAAGTCGCCCACAACTACGAGCGCCAACACGCCTACAACATGTGGTTTGTGCTTGCCACCGAGTCTCCCGGCAGGACCCTTGCGGTCATCGCCGAAATTGAGGGATTGACCGGCGTCAAGGTGCTGAACCTTCCAAAGCTCGATGAGTATTTCGTCGGAATGAAAGTCGAAGCATGACAGCCACCAGCCAGTCCGCACTCGACCGCGCCATTATTGCCGCTACCCAGGCAGGATTGCCACTGGTCGCCCGGCCCTACGAGGTTGTTGCGGCCAAACTCGGCGTTCCCGCCGAAGTGGTGATGGACCGGTTGCGCGCCATGCAGGCGGAGGGCCGCATCCGCCGCATCGCCGCCGTGCCCAATCACTATGCGCTTGGCCTCACCTTCAATGCCATGACGGTTTGGGATGTCGATGACGGCGAGATTGAGCGCCTCGGGCCGGAAGTCGGAAAGCTGGACTTTGTCACCCATTGCTATCGCCGGCCGCGCATCGAGGGACACTGGCCCTACAACCTCTTTGCCATGGTGCACGGCCAATCGCGCGCTGAAGCCGACAGCAAGGTGCAGACAATTCGCCGGCTGCTCGGCAACGCCGTGCGCGCCCATGACGTACTCTATTCCAAACGCATTCTGAAAAAGACCGGATTTCGCCTTCCGGCGTGAGGTACCATGTTCCGTGTTTCGCAATTCATGAACGAGCTGATTTCGCCAACCCCGGTGAAGCCACGCCGCAACCTTCCGGGTCCCGTGGTCATCTGGAATCTGATCCGCCGCTGCAACCTGATGTGCAAGCATTGCTACTCGATTTCCGGCGATGTCGATTTCCCCGGCGAGCTTTCAACCGCCGAAGTGTTCCAGGTCATGGACGACCTCAAGGCCGCCCGCGTGCCAGTGTTGATCCTCTCTGGCGGCGAGCCACTGCTGCGCAAGGATATCTTCGCGATTTCCCATCGCGCCAAATCCATGGGTTTCTACGTCGGCCTGTCAAGCAATGGCACGCTGATCACCGAAGGAAATATCGACGACATTGCCGCCGTCGGCTACGACTACATCGGCGTGAGCCTTGACGGCATCGGCGCCACTCACGATGCCTTCCGCCGCCGTGATGGCGCTTATACTGAAGCCTTGGCGGGTCTGCGCCTGTGCCGCGACCGTGGCCTCAAGACCGGCATGCGCTTCACCATGACCATGGACAACGCCGCCGAATTCCCACGGCTCCTCGACCTCATGGATCACGAGCGGATCGACAAGTTCTATCTCTCGCATCTGGTCTACGCCGGGCGCGGCAACAAGAATCGCGGCGACGATGCCCACCACGCATTTACGCGCCAGATGATGGATAAGCTTTTCGACCGCGCCTGGGACGCGGCGCGCAAAGGCGAAGACAAGGAGTTCGTGACCGGCAACAACGACGCCGATGGCGTTTACCTGTTGCTGTGGGTGCGCCAGCGCTTTCCCGGAAAAGGAAGCCCACATTCGCGGCAAGCTGGCGGAGTGGGGCGGCAATTCCTCGGGCGTCAACATCGCCAACATCGACAATCTCGGCAATGTTCATCCCGACACCATGTGGTGGCATTACAACCTCGGCAACGTCAAGCAGCGCCGCTTCTCGGAAATCTGGGGCGACACCAGCGATCCGGTGATGGCCGGCCTCAAGCAGCGCCCGCGCGTGATCGAAGGCCGCTGCGGTGAATGCCAATTCTTCGATGTCTGCGGCGGCAACACCCGCGTCCGCGCCATGCAGCTGACCGGCAACCCCTGGGCCGAAGATCCCGCCTGCTATCTCAGTGACGAAGAAATCGGCGTGCGCAATGCGAAGCCGCGCCTTGAGGTGACCCCCTTCCGCGCGAGGACCCATGTCGCCGCTGCGGAATAGTCTCGCCGCTTTGGCGCTCCTTGTTGTGGCTGGTCAGACAGAGGCGGGTGACGCGCCTCATGAGTTGTTCGCAACCCATTGCGCGGCTTGTCATGGCGAGGGCCGCCTCGGCGGCACCGGCCCCGCACTGATCCCCGAAAGCCTGGCCCGCATCAAGCCCGATGCCGTCGAGAAAGCCATCGCCCAGGGCCGACCCGCCACCAAGATGCCGGCCTTCGCCGAAGTGTTGAGCGAAGATGAGATTGCCAATCTGGCGAAACTCGTGCTCTCGCCGCTGGCCGAGGCGCCGGTATGGGGCGAGGCTGAAATCAATGCCAGCCGCATCGTGCTTGACGGCACGCCGCCGGTTGACAAACCGGTGTTTGCGGCCGATCCGCTCAACCTCTTTGTGGTCGTCGAAGCCGGTGATCACCACGCCACCATCCTTGATGGTGACACGTTCGCGCCGCTCACCCGCTTCCAGACGCATTTCGCGCTGCACGGCGGCCCGAAATTCACTCCCGACGGCCGCTTCGTGTTCTTCATGTCACGTGACGGCTTCGTGACCAAATACGACATCTGGGGATTGAAGCCTGTTCTCGAGGTCCGGGCCGGCATCAATTCACGCAACATCGCCATGTCGGCCGACGGCAAGCATCTGGCTGTTGCCAATTACCTGCCGCGCTCCCTGGTGATCCTCGATACCGCTGAACTGAAAGTCGAAAAGGTTTTCGACGTCAAGAGCAAGACCGGCGAGCCATCGCGGGTGTCCGCCGTCTATCAGGCACCGCAGCGCAACAGCTTCATCGCCGCGCTGAAAGATGTGCCCGAGGTCTGGGAAATCGCCACCGACCCCAATGCCGAACCGCAGTTCACAGGCATGGTGCATTCCTACGAAAAGGGCATGGTCGAGGGCCTGGCGGAATCGAGCGGACTATTTGCACTGCGCCGCATCGCCGTGCCGGAAGCCATCGATGATTTCTTCTTCGACCCGCCCTACCGCCACCTGATCGGCGCCAACCGCGACGGCAACAAGGCCTATGTGGTGAACCTGAACGTCGGGCGCGACATCGCGACGATCGACCTTCCCGGCTTGCCGCATTTGGGGTCCGGCATTTCCTGGGAATGGAACGGCAGGCCGGTCGTTGCCACTCCGCATCTCAACGCCAATGCCATCAGCATCATCGATATGACCGATTGGCATGTGATCAAGACCATCGCAACCGATGGCCCCGGTTTCTTCCTGAGGAGCCACGAGAACACGCCATATGTCTGGGCCGATGTTTCGGGTGGCAAAACTCGCGACCGCATGCACATCATCGACAAGCGCACCCTGGAGATTGCGCGGACGATCACCCCCGAGCCCGGCAAGGCGGCAGCCCATGTCGAGTTCGATCGCGATGGCAAGTTTGCGCTGGTGTCGATTGCCGAGAAAGATGGCGCATTGGTCATTCTCGATGCCAACACATTCAAGGAAGTGAAACGCCTGCCGATGTCCAAACCGTCGGGGAAATACAATGTCTGGAACAAGACCCGATTCTCGTCCGGCACCAGCCACTGATGGCGGAGCCCTGCTGATCGCTGCCCATGGCGACTGCGGCGGCGATGGCGGCGATATGCTCGCCATTGAATTGGCCAAGCGCCTGCGGCTGGCCAAGTGTTTCAGCGAGGTCACCGTCGGCTTCATGCGTGGCACCCCGACAATCGAGGACGCGGCCTCCCGCATCACCAGTGGCAATGTTCGAATCTATCCGCTGTTCATGAGCGACGGTTATTACGCCCAGACGGCCATTCCCGGCCGCCTGGGAATTGAAGGCGGCATCGATGCCCGGGGGCATCATGTCGCCTTCGAGCGGCCCCTGGGCCTGAACCCACGCTTGCCCAAACTGCTGGCGCAGGCCGCCGCCGAAGCCGCACTTTCATCCGGTATGCAACCCTCAGCGGCGACATTGCTGCTGGTCGCCCATGGTTCGAGCAACTCCAGCCAATCCGCCGATGCCGCCCACGCCATCCGCGCCGGGCTTGAGGCCACCAGCATTTTCGCCCGCACCGAACTTGCATTCCTTGAACAGGAGCCGGAATTCCTCCCCGCACTGCGGGCCTGCAGGCGTCCCACCATTGTCATGGGCCTGTTCACCGGCTGCGGCATGCACGCCGTTGATGACGTCCGCGCCGCCATTCATGCGCTGGCCGGTGAACCCGTAATCCTTGTCGAGCAACTCGGCGGATATGCGCCCATCATCGAAATGATCGCCTCGGAATTATGCGGCAAATGAGTTGGTTTGGCTGGGGCGCCAGGGATCGAACCTGGGAATGGCGGAATCAAAATCCGCTGCCTTACCGCTTGGCTACGCCCCAGCAGCGGGCCTCGATATAGCCACGCCAAGCCCGCTTGCATAGTGCGAAAAGCGCACGTATAAGCGCCCCGACTTTATGACGGAGTGTAGCGCAGTCTGGTAGCGCACCTGCTTCGGGAGCAGGGGGTCGGAGGTTCGAATCCTCTCACTCCGACCAATCAGGAGGCGGGTTCCGGCAGGTCCGAAACCCGCCGTTTTTGTTAACCCTTGCGCCCCAGAAGCGTCCATGCCGTGGGAAACGCCGCAGCCGCAATGGCCGCCTTCACCAGGTCTCCTGCGATGAATGGCACAAGTCCAAACTCGATCGCCGAGGCAAACGAGCCAAGCCAAACGGCCAGCCAGGCAAGACCGGGAATGTAGAGCACCACAGCACCCGCCAGCATCGCCGCGAACATCTTCGGGATCGACTTGTCGAAGCCGCGTTCTGCGAGCAGGCCCACCACATAGGCCGCGGCGATGAAGCCCAGCACATAGCCGAAGCTTGCCAGCACAAAGCCCGACTTGAACTGCGCGAAGACCGGAATTCCGATGGCGCCTTCCAACGCATAGAGCGCCAGCGTTGCCGCCCCGAGGCGGCTGCCATAGGCGGCACCGATGGCCAGCACCGCCAGGCTTTGCAGGGTCATCGGCACCGGCAGCATCGGCACATTGATTTGCGCCGCGGCGGCCACGATCAGCGAACCGATCACCGCCAGCAATACGTTGCGCGTGAGCCCCGATTGGGCGGTGGCGGGCCATAGCCGATTGGCGAGCACTTCGGTAGTCATGGTCTTGAGTCCCCTTCCCTGCTGGATGATAACTGAGTTCACTAGGTTTAGGCATCAAGCGGGCAAGAGGCAACAGGGCTGATGGACATCGACTTCGACCGCGACTTTGACGCTGCCCCAGGCCGTGTGGAGCAGCTCACGCCGCTTGTCCGCCGTGTGTTGTGCGGCAATCCCTCGCCATTCACCTTCAAGGGAACATCGACATACATTGTCGGCCAAGGCCAGGTGGCGATCATCGACCCCGGGCCCGAAGACGAGGCGCATTTCCAGGCCCTGCTTGGCGCCGTCGCCGGCGAAACCGTCACCCACATCGTGGTGAGCCATTCCCACGCCGACCACTCGCCGCTGGCCGCCAGGCTGCAGGCGGCAACCGGGGCCACTACCTATGCCTATGGCGGCATTGCGCCGGCAGGCCCTGAGGGCTTGCGCCTCGACGCCTCGATCGACCATGACTTCGTGCCCGATGTGGCGATGCCGGATGGCACGGTGATTGAGGGCTCCGGCTGGTCGCTTGAAGCGATCTTCACGCCGGGCCACATGTCGAACCACATGTGTTTCGCGCTGCGCGAGGAGAGGGTTCTGTTTTCCGGCGACCATGTGATGGCCTGGGCGACCAGCGTGGTGGCCCCACCCGATGGTCATATGGGGGACTACATGGCCTCGCTCAAGAAGCTCGTGGGCCGCGATGACGCACTTTATCTTCCCGGCCACGGCCCCGGAAAAACCGAGCCACAATCCCTGTTGCGCGGCTATATCAGTCACCGCCGCATGCGCGAAGCGGCCATCCTCAACCGCGTCAAGGCAGGCGACCGCACGGTGGATGAAATCGTCCGCGCCGTCTACGCCGGCCTCGACCCCAAACTCCACGGCGCCGCCGGCCTGTCAGCCAAAGCCCACCTCAACCACCTGATCGAACAAGGCCGGGTAAGGGAGAGCGACGGGGTGTATGAGGCGGTGTGAAACACGCTGGCTGCAGTCGTTGCAAGTTCGCCACATGCTCGCACTTGATTTACCATCCCTGCGCATTTCCGCTTGCATCACTCCGCACACTGATTTAATCGCACCCTCCTTCGTATTGACCAGGAGAAGCGCCATGAAATTTTTCAATCGCTTCCCGGCGTTCCGGAACGGCTAGCAGGCCGCTGACCCGGCGCCACCGGGAACCATCCGTATAAACCCCGTTCCAATGCGCGCCTGGACTCTGTTCTGGCGCAACGAGAAACCGTGTCATGCCATTGAAACCCGCCGGGCTCGCGGAGCGCCGCCCCTTGCCCAAACGCAGGCAGCTGCCGTCCATTGCCAGCCAGCTTGCCCGCTTTCACCGCCGCCAGCGCACAGCTGTTTGTGGCATTGCCGGACGTCACTCCCGCTTGGCC
Organism: uncultured Alphaproteobacteria bacterium; assembly: GCA_963775095.1. Lineage (GTDB taxonomy): Bacteria > Pseudomonadota > Alphaproteobacteria > Rhizobiales > Aestuariivirgaceae > Aestuariivirga. The sequence goes on along the minus strand of CAVZHN010000014.1, from coordinate 324,215 downwards.
GATTTGGCGCGGAGTTTTCCGGCGTTGCTGTTCAAGCTTGCGGTCAGAAGCCCCAGGCTCGATGCCGATGCGGTCATCGCCGCCGTCATCGCCGGAAAGCCCTTGCCGGAACTGGCTACCGCCGCCAAGCTGCCGCTGTGGACCCGCAAGCTGGCGCCCGAGGCTTTTCAGCATCCCATTCCATGCTTGCCCGACGGCGAGCTTTTCCGCCGCCGCATCGCCAACCACATTCCGGAGCGCTTGCATTCTCAGCACCGATGGGTGTGGACTGTCGCGATAAGCGGCCACTGGGGCAGCGAGGGCTTCGCCATCTGGTGCGCCAGGCACACGGCAGGCGAGGTCACGCGCCTTGACTGGATTCCAACAGCGCAACTGTCGTTGTGGGCCTGGTATTCGCAACGGCCTGAACTTCGGGCGGCACAGACGATCGAACAGAGGTGGCGGCCGGAGATCGGTTATGACACGGCAGTGGAAGCGGCCTCCAATTGGATTGAGACTCTGTTGCCGAGTTTCGCACCCGCGCGTCCGAGGAAAGATATCGATTATCTGACATCGGGAGAGTTTGACGGATTTGAATTCGTGCCGGTGAACACCCGCGCCGGACTGGCTGCGGAGGCTGCGGCACTCAACAACTGTCTGCGCAGCCAGAAGCTCAATCAGCCGGGCTTTGGAAATCGTTTCTTCAGCATTCGCAGACAAGGCGAACGATTGGCAGCGCTGTCGGTCCGTCAAGACTGTTCAAAGCCAATTCCCTTCATCACCCAACTGCTCGCAAGGAACAACAACGAGGCCCCGCGCGATATTTGGGTTGCTGCAGCGAAGTGGTTGGCATGTCATGACCTCCCGGGCATCACGGCCAGGGCGCCGTTTGCTGGCCAGTGCGAGGTGGATCACCGGGTTTGGCAATCCCTGTGGCTGCCTTACTGGAAGGACCGCAAACATGCGCCGAGATGGCTTTCGATCACCCCCAACGGGGATTGGCGCTGGCAACTGGAAGAGACACGATAATTCTGGCATGAGGGTGCCATGCGCAGCGAGCTTGCCATTTTTGACATCACTACGGGCGCGGTATCGACTGTGCTGCACACTGACCGGCTGATCGAGGCTCCGAACTGGACGCGCGATGGCGCAGCGCTCATTGTCAATAGCGATGGGCGGCTTTTCCGGGTGGCGCTCGAAGGCAAGGTACGGCTTGATGCCATCAACACCGGCTTTGCCGTGAGGAACAACAACGACCATGGGCTTTCTCCCGATGGCTCGCAGTTGGCGATCAGCGATCATACGGAGTTTGGGAAGTCCTGCATCTACACCTTGCCAACCACCGGCGGCACACCACGGCGCGTGACAGATCAACAACCTTCCTATTGGCACGGCTGGTCGCCCGACGGTACGACGCTGGTGTACTGCGGCGAACGCGGCGGCGATTTTGATGTTTACACCATCGGCGTCAAAGGCGCCGCCGAAACCTGCCTGACCGGTGGCCTGGGCCACAATGATGGCCCCGACTACACGCCCGATGGCAAATGGATCTGGTTCAACTCGACGCGCGGCGGCACCATGCAGCTGTGGCGCATGGCGCCCGATGGATCGGCGATGCAGCAGATGACAGACGATGATCGCGTCAACTGGTTTCCCCATCCCTCGCCCGATGGACAACACATTCTCTATCTCGCCTACGAGACAGGCACCGAAGGCCACCCGCGCGACCGCAACGTGGAACTGCGGTTGGTGGCGGCGGAAGGCGGTACGCCGCGCGTGCTGCTATCGTTGTTCGGCGGCCAGGGCTCAATCAATGTGCCCAACTGGGCGCCGGACTCCAAACGCTTCGCCTTCGTGCGCTTTGGGAAACCCGGCTAATTCCACCAGCCTTTCCCGTGCTTTTTCGGGTGGCGCAGTATGCCGTCGCCGTCCTTCGGCGGTTCGATTTCCATAAGATAGCGGTGCACCGGACTCATGCGGTTGAAGAGGCCCTCGGTGAGATGATCGAGCTGCACCAGCTGCTGCGGCAGGTCGCGGCGCGTGTAGGTGAGATGCAGCATGCGGCGATAGGCGTTGCCGGTCTTGCGCGTGCCCGAATGCCACATCGATGAATTGCAAATGATCGCCGAACCGGCCGGCGCTTCCACCAGCACTTCGCCGGGATAGGGCGCCGACAGGTTCTCCGGCACCCGCGCTGCGTCTTCCGGCGACAGCGGTGCCGGCTCCCAATCGCCGATGTTCACATAGGGAACATTGATTGGCGCCCAGTGATGCGAACCCGGGATGACCCGCGTCGGTCCGTTCTCGAGTGTCATCTCGTCAAGCATGATCATCGAATTGACCACCCACCAGTCATCGTCGAATTTTTTGGGAACATCGACGTGCAGATCCTGCTGGCCATAACCCTGCACCGGATCGCGCAGATTGGCGCCATGCAGCTTGATCTCGCCGAGGAGATAGGCGGAAGCCGCGAGAATCTCCGGAACTTCCAGGCACTTGTCGAAGGCTTCGGTCTTGTTGAAGATGTTGGAGATGCGCCGCGCGCCCGGCTCCACATGCACCTCATGGCCGCCGCGCTCGTTCTCGGCGGCGTGGATGCGTTCAAACTCCGAACGCATTGCGGCGATGTCCCCTTCCGAGAGCACATTCTCGACGATGAAGAACCCCTGCGCGTCGAGCTGCTCTTTCTGACTGTCGCTGATGGCATCGGGGCCAACGCCCAGCGACCGCAAAGCCTGCTTGGTGTACATCGCTTTCCTCCATCCAGTCTGAGGTGATCCGACAGTACTTTCGGCCTGAAGTCCAGCCAAGCTCTTTCGCACCGCGCCCGGGTCTTGCATTCCGGCAACGGAGTGATAAATAACGAATTGGTTACTTACCTTGAAAGGCAACATGAACACTCTGTTTCACAACGGGCACGAGCGGGCCTTTGGAACGTGGCCTTTGAAGAAGGACCAACTGGCCGCCGCCGTGACCGCGGCACTCAAGGTCGGTTACCGCACCTTCGACACCGCGCAGATGTATGGCAACGAAGCCGACCTCGGCGAAGTTCTGGCTTCTTCCGGCATTCCCGCGAGCGATTTACTCGTCGTCACCAAAGTTCATCCCGACAATTACCCGCCGGAAAAATTCATGGCCTCCGTGGAAAAGAGCCTGAAGGACCTCCGCACCAGCGCGGCAGATGTTCTGCTGTTGCACTGGCCGCCGGCCGGCGGAAACATCGTGCCGTCGCTCAAGCTTCTCGAAGAAGCACACCGCCGGGGCCTTGCCCGCCACATCGGCATTTCCAACTATACGTCAGCCATGATGCGCACCGCCAAGGCCACGGTCGAAGTGCCGCTGGTCATCAATCAGGTGGAGTTCCATCCCGCTGCTCGATCAATCAAAACTGCTGGCCGCCGCGCGCGAAACCGGCATTCCGCTGATGGCCTATTCCTCGATTGCCCGCGGCAGGATTTTCGACTACCCGCTGTTCTCCGAGATTGCCGCAGCCCATGGCAAGATCAGCCGGACAAGTGGCCCTGCGCTGGATTTTGCAGAAGGGCGTGGTGGTGAACACCATGTCGACCAAACCCGACAACATCCGCGCCAACTTCGACATCATGGACTTCACGCTCTCGGACGCCGAAATGGCGCGCATCGATGCCCTGAACAAAACCAACTTTCGCGTGGTGACCAAGGCCAAGGTGCCCTGGGCGCCGGATTGGGATTGACCCTCAGCGGGAGAACACCCTGTTGTCGGTGGGCGAGATCACCACTTCATTGAGGCATACGCTGCGAAGGCCGCGTGGCGATGAATAGGTAGAGTTCGCCCATGTCGGTGGGCTGCAGCATGGTGGCCCGCGTCTCGGCCGATGGCGGATTGGGCCGGGTGTTGAGAATGGGGGTCGCCACCTCGGCGGGCATCACCACCGTCGAGCGGATGCCATTGCTGTGTTCTTCGATGTTTATCGTATGGCTCATGGCGGCGACGGCGACTTTCGTGGCCGTGTAGGCGCCGCCGGCCAGCATGTTCCAGAACCGCCCGGCCCACGAACCAGTGTGGATCAGCACGCCGTCCTTCTGGGCCCGCATCGGCTTGAGCGCTGCCGTGGCGCAATAAAACGCACCGCTGAGGTTGGCGGCGATCACCTGGTCGATCCCCTCCTCCGACATGTCATGATAGCGGCGCTGGGTGATGTTGGTTCCGGCATTGTTGACCAGAATGTCAAGCCTGCCGGTTTCGCCGAGTATTTTTGCCACGGCCTTTTCGGCAGCCCCGCGCGCCCCCACGTCACCCGCCACCACAAACGCCTTGCCGCCAATGCGCTTGGCGAGGTTTTCGAGTTTCGAGATATCACGGCCCGTGAGGGCCACGCTTGCACCTTCCCGGGCGAACGCCAAGGCAACCGCTTCGCCGATGCCTGACCCCGCTCCGGTGATCCACGCTGTCTTGCCGGCGAGCCTCATGACACCCTCATCCAGCCGCGCGCCTTCGAGGCCCGAATGGCCGTATCGACGACCTTCTGAATTTCCACCGCTTCGCGAAAGTCCGGGCCATGATGTTTGGCCCCGGCGATGGCTGCGATGAACTCCGCCATCTCGATGGTCTTCATGTCATTGAATCCCAGTTGGTGGCCCTGGGCCACGCAGAAGTTCACATAGGGTGCATACTGCGGGCCGGACTCGATCTTGGTGAAGCCGGCGTAGCGTGGGTCAACGCCGGCCTTGAAATAGTGCAATTCGTTGAACCGCTCCTGGGTGAACAGCAGGCTGCCCTTGTTGCCGTGAATCTCGAACTCGAGCTGCATCTTGCGCCCTGTCGAAACCCAGCTTGCTTCGATCGAACCGCCGCACCCCCGCTCGAACCGCACCAACAGCCGCGCGATGTCATCGACCAGCACCGGCTTGCGCTCCGTTGTGCCGGGCACCGGCCGCGACCTGACGACGGTTTCGACATCCGCCGTCACTTCGGCAATGGGGCCGAGCAGAAACCGCGCCATGCTGATGACGTGCGAGCCGAGATCAGCGATGACGCCAGGGCCACCCGAAGGGTCAAGCCGCCACGTATACGGCCCTTCCGGATCGGCCATGTAATCCTCGGCATGTATGCCGCGAAACCCGGTAATGTCGCCAAGCTCGCCATTGGCGATCATTTCTCGCGCCTGTTTCAGCACCGGATTCTTGATGTAGTTGTAGCCCACCTGGGTGGCCACGCCCTTGGCCTCGGCGGCCTTCATCATATCCACCGCATCGCCAAGCGTGGGCGCCAGCGGTTTTTCGCAGTGAACATGTTTGCCGGCGGCAATTGCCGCCAGCGCCATTTCCTTGTGGAATGAATTGGGCGTGGTGATCGAAACGACATGAATGTCAGGATCGGCAATCAGTGTCTTCCAGTCGCCGGTGCCCTTGCGAAATCCGTATTGTTTCGCCGCTTTCTCCCCCGCTTCCGCCGTCACATCAGCAATGGCCACGAGGTCGACTTCGGGCAGATCAGGGAAAGTCGCCGCTGCCGCCCGGTAGGCAAAGGCATGCGCCTTGCCCATGAACCCCGTTCCGATCAAGCCGATGCCGATTTTTCTCATATCATTTCTTTCCGCTGTGAAAACGGGCGGAAGTCTCCTTCCGCCCGCCATTCGTCAGAGCGTCGCCTACTTGGCGATGCAGGTGTCGGCGGTTTCCGGCGTGCAGACATCGAGACCCGTGTAGGTCGGGTCAGCCGGATTGCCCTTGCCGTCCTTGATGCCGAGGAAGGCGTTCATCACCATGTAGCCCATTTCGAACGGACGCTGGCCGACCTGCCCGAGCGACAGGCCTTCCTTCATCTGGTCGATCTGCACCGGCAGCGTGTCGGCGACGATCAGGGCCAGCGCCTTCGAGGCGATCTGGTCCTTGAACTTGCCGACCGCGGCGCGGTTCGCGTCCGGCACGAACTGCGGGAAGCCGCCAGTCGGCAGGAACGCGTCAAGCTTCGGGTTCTTGGCCATGATGTCTTCGAACTGCTGCACCGAAAGGCCGAAGTTGTCATCGGTGTAGAGCGGGCAGCCTTCGATTTCCGTCCACCCGTTCTGGCCAGCCAGCCGGTCGCCGGGCGACGCCGCGGACTTGGCGCCCGACAGCGTGTCGCGGATGCCTTGCATGCGCTCGTTATGGTTGGCCGCGGCGGCACCACCCGACTGGATGCATACCGTGCCGCCGCTCGGCTTGACTGTCATGGCGAGCTTGGCGAGGTTCACGCCGATCTCATAGTTGTGCGTGCCGATGTAAGCGACCCGCAGGTCCTTGTTCTCGGCCAGCGTGTCCGAGTCCCAGGTCAGTACCGGAATGCCGGCTTCCTTGGCGGCCTGAAGCGCAACCGCCATGGCCGCGGCGTTTGAAGGCGCAACACGGCGATACCGTCGACACCCTTGGCCACCAGGTCCTGTACGATGGCGACTTGTTCGTCACCGCCGCCATGTTCGCCGGGGCCGATATACATGCACTCGAAGGCGCCGTTCGATTCGGCTTCGGCCTTCTTGCAGCCGTCGCGCGCCTGGTCGAAGAACGGGTTGTTCATGTTTTTGGGAACCAGTGCGAAGGTATACTTCGCCTGGGCGCCAGTCGCCGCAACGGTCAGTGCGCCAAAGGCCACCGCCGCCGTCAACAGATACTTCTTCATGGTCTAACTCCTCCTCTGAGTTTGCCGCTGTAACCGCAGCGGCCACGGATCTAGTGGTGTTTCTTGGGCATGAATCTTTCCCAGGCTTCGCTGAATATCGACTTGCCCGCGGGAGTGCGCATGCCGAGCAGCACCGCGAGAATGATGAGCGCGCCGACAAACGTGTTCTGCCAATTCGAATCGATGCCGGCCATCAGCAGGGCATTGCGGATCACTTCGAGAAATGCCGCGCCGATGACCGCGCCGAAGGCCGTGCCGGCACCACCCATGAGATTGGCGCCGCCAATCACCGTCGCGGCGATGACTCGGAGTTCATAGCCCTGCCCCACGGCGTTGATCGCCGAGCCGTTGTAACCAAGCAGCAGCAGGGAAGCCACCGATGCCGTAAAGGCCGAGAGCACATAGGCCTGGAACTTGATCCAGTCGACCGGAACGCCGGTCAGCCGGGCCGCATTCTCATTGCCGCCGATGGCAAAGAGATGGCGCGCCCAGGCCGTGAAATTGAAGACGAAGCCGACAATCAGCGCCAGCACGATCATCACCCAGAAGTGGCCCGAGAGTTGCGGGATCCAATCCGGCGCCCAGCCTGCCGGCGCATGCAGCGGCCACTTGAATTGGCCGATGGCCTTCACGATCGGAGCATCCGGCCCGAACTTGTAAAGCATCTGGTTGCCGGACAAGACGACTGCCAGTGACCGGGCGATCGATAGCATTCCAAGTGTGACGACAAACGACGGCATGCCGACATAGGCCACGAAAAATCCGTTGACCGCCCCGCAGGCAATGCCCGCGGCAAGCCCGGCGGCGAACGCCACGTACCACGGGTACTCATGGGTCAGCAGCATGCCCGCCACGATGGCGACGAGCCCCATGATGGAGCCGACCGACAGGTCAATGCCACCCGTTATGATCACCACCGTCATGCCAAGCGCCATGATGCCGAACGGCGCGAAGTTGCGCGTGACGTTGGCGGCGTTGTCCGAGGTGCCAAAACTCGGCTCGTAGGCCGCCATGATGGCGACAAGCATGAAGAGCGCCACGGTGACCCAGAATGCCTGGCTTGAAAACACGCGCTGCAGGACCGTTTGTTCCTTGATGCCGACGACGTCGGTGATGGCGGCATGGCCGGTTTCGGCAGTTGTGGTTTGATCAGGCGGCACGGATCGCTCCTGTGATGAGGCCGGTGATTTCTTCCGGCGATGTCTTTTCCGTGCGCTTATCGGCAACTTTGGCGCCGCGGCGAAGCACGATAATGCGGTCACACACCGCGAACACGTCGGGCATGCGGTGGCTGATCAGCATGACCGCCACGCCCTGGTGCTTCAAGCGGCGAATGAGTTCCAGAACCTCCGCCACCTGGCGCACCGAAATGGCCGCCGTCGGCTCGTCCATCAGAACTAGCTTGGCGTTGGAAAGCCGTGTGCGCGCAATGGCCACCGCCTGGCGCTGGCCACCCGACATTTTCTTCACCAGATCGCGCGGCCGGGTTTCCGATTTCAATTCCCCGAACAACTCGCCCGAGCGGTCAATCATCGCCTGCTTGTCGAGAATCCTGAACGGCCAGAAGCCCTTCTTTTTCTCACGGCCGAGAAACACATTCTGGGCCGCGGTCAGATTGTCGGCAAGCGCCAGATCCTGGTAGACGACTTCGATTCCTTTGGCCCGGGCTTCGATGGGCTTGTGAAAATGGCAGACTTCGCCATCCACGGCGATTTCACCGTCGCTCGGCGGGAAGTTGCCGGCGATGAGTTTGACCATTGTGGATTTGCCGGCGCCGTTGTCGCCCATCAGGCCGACGACTTCGCCGGGTTCCACCGAAAAACTGACGTCGCTCAGAGCCCGGATCGCGCCGAAACTTTTTGAAACATCACGCACATCAAGCAATGGCACTCGCAACCTCCCTTCGGGCTGGCGGCTCTGTCGTCCGCTTGCCGTCCGAACATCCATCGGCTTTATACTATGCGCGCTGACCTGAAAGGCAACAGCCCAGCGCATGAATTGTATTACGAAATGACCGTGTAACCCGCCGCTGTCATCACCCGCATCAGCTCCTTGTGGCCAATCTCCGCCATCTTCAACGGCGGCGACTTCTTCGGATCCTGCTCGGCCTCGACCACGAACCAGCCCTCGTAGCCATAGCCCGCCAGCTTCTTGACGATTGCCTCGAAATCCAGCGACCCGTCGCCCGGCACCGTGAAGGCGCCCTTGACCACCGCATCGAGGAAGCTTTCCTTGCTGCGATCCAATCCGTTGATCACATCCATGCGCACGTCCTTGGTGTGCACGTGCTTGATGCGAGCGTGGTGATTGTCGATGGCCCGCAACACGTCACCGCCGGCGAATGCCAAATGGCCTGCGTCGAACAGTAGCGAGATTCCGGAATGGTGCATGAACGAGTCGAGTTCGTGCTCGGTTTCGACAACCGCCGCCATGTGGTGGTGATAGACCAGCGGCATGCCCTGCTCTTCCACCCACTCCGCGAACTCCGTCATGCGGCGGCCATAGGCTTTCATTTCATCGCCCGTGAGTTTCGGCTTGGTGGCCAGCGGCTTGGACTGGTCACCCTGGATCGACCGGCCGACTTCGCCATAGACGATGCACGGCGCATTGACCTGTTTGAACAGATCGATCATCGGCTGGATGCGCCGCTGATTTGCCTCGATTGACTCGTTGACGATGGTGCCCGAAAACCAGCCGCCGCACAGCGTGACATCGGCACTTCTTGAGCACCGGCAGCATTTCAGCAGCCGTTGCTGGAAATCGCCTACCCTGTTCCATGCCGGTGAACCCCGCCGAACGGGATTGCCGCAAGCACTCTTCCAGCGACACATCGTCGGAGAGTTGTGGCAGATCGTCGTTCCACCAGGCGATGGGAGACATTCCGAGTTTGGCCTTGAGCACGTCAGACTCCGATGCGTTGTTTCTTGCGGATGGTATCGTGATGGGCACGGGCGTCGCGCACTTCCTTGCGCGTCGAAACTTCCGGCACGCCGACGTCCCAGTCGGCATCGCCCGGCACCCACTGATAGGCGTCTGTGACAATCGAAATGACCGTGGTGCGATCCGTGGTTTTGGCCCACTTCAACGCCGCTTCGAAATCCGCCAGGCTTTCGCAGTGCCGCGCCGCCGCCCCCATCGCTTCCGCGTGCTTGGCGAAGTCGACCGCGAACGGCTTCTTCACCTTGCTGTCCTTGATGAGATTGTTGAACGATGGCACGCCCTTGAAATTCTGCAACCGGTTGATCACCGCATAGCCGCCGTTGTCGCACACCACGACGATCATCTTGTGGCCCGACAGCACGGTTGAATAGATGTCGGAGTTCATCATCATGTAGGCGCCATCACCGACCATGACGATGGTTTCGCCATCGCCGCGTTTCGCCATGGCGTGGCCCCATCCGCCGGCGATTTCATAGCCCATGGCCGAAAATCCGAACTCGAGATCATAGGTGTTCGGGTTCTTGATGCGCCAGCCCTTGGCGGTCTCGCCGGGAAGACCCCCTGAGGCGGTAACCATTGTGTCGTTCGGCCCGGCCCACTTGTTCACCATGCCAACAACATGGGCATAGCTTGGAATGGCTGCGTTGGTTGGCGCCTGCAGCGTATCGAGCAGCGTGTTCCAAACCTTGAACGCGGCCCGGCCCTTGTCCATCCACGCGGCATCGGCCTTCCAGCTGCCGAGAGCCGCGCCGATCTCAGTAATCGTTTCGCGCGCATCACCAACCACTGACAGAGCGCGATGCTTCACCGTGTCGTAACGCGCCGCGTTGATCGACACGAATTTGGCGTGGTGATCAAACACCGTCCACGAGCCGGTGGTGAAGTCCTGAAGCCTGGTGCCGATGGCGATGACGACATCCGCCGCCCCTGCCATTTCATTGGCCGACGACGAACCGATGACGCCGATCGGACCGATGTGCGCGGGATGATTGTGGGTGACGCCGCCTTTTCCCGCATTGGTTTCGGCCAGCGGAATGCCATGCGCCACCGCAAAATCCGCCACTTCCTTTTCCGCCAGCGAATAGCGCACCCCGCCGCCAGCAATGATCAGCGGCCGCTTGGCGCTCTTGATCAGCTTGACGGCTTCGGCGACGCGCAACTTGTCAGGCCTGGGGCGCGGAACACTGTGAATGGTCTTGGTGAAAAACGCTTCCGGATAATCGAAGGCGATCTCCTGCGTATCCTGGCACAGCCCAAGAAACGCCGGGCCACAATCGCCGGGATCAAGCATGGTGGCCACCGCCTGCGGCAGCGATGAGATGATCTGTTCCGGGTGGGTGATGCGGTCCCAGTAACGCGACACCGGTTTGAAGGCATCGTTCACCGATGTCGTCGGATTGCCGAAGTGTTCGACCTGCTGCAGCACTGGATCGGGCCGGCGATTGGCGAAAATGTCGCCGGCCAGAATAAGCATCGGAATGCGATTGGCGTGCGCCGCACCCGCCGCCGTGACCATGTTGAGCGCACCCGGGCCGATTGACGACAGCGACACCATGATCTGGCGCCGGCGCTTGGCTTTGGCATAAGCCATTGCGGCCAGTGCCATCGACTGTTCGTTCTGTCCACGCCAGGTGGGAAACGTGTCCTTCACTTGCTCCAGCGCTTCCGACAGGCAGGTGACATTGCCATGGCCGAAAATGCCAAACACGCCCGGAAACAGCATTTCCTCCTTGCCGTCGATCACCGTGTACTGGTTGCACAGGTAGCGCACCAGGGCCTGGGCCATGGTCAAGCGGACCGTCTTCATGATTTCATTCTCCCGGAGGGCGCGCGTTGCGAGGCCCGCGCGCTATTACGTGCGACTTCGGTGACCGTTGGTATATAGGGTGCCGCCTTGCTGTTCGGCTGCAGCAGCGAAGCCGCCACCGTGGCAATCGACTGAATAAGGCACATGGGCGCGGCGAGCGAGCGTGAGAAGGAATACTCTTCTTCAGGGATAGCGAACAGAACCCGGGCGTTTTTGGCAATGGGTGACAGCTGGCTGTCGGTAATGGCAATGATCGGCACCGTGGCCTGCTCGGCAATGGCCACCACTTCCTTGGCATAGTGGCGGAAGGCAATGGCCACCAGCACATCGCCCTGACCCATGGTGTGGGCCATTTCCTGAGCCAGCCCGCCTGAGCTATCAAGCAGCACCACGCGGCGCTTGAGCATGGTGAACAGATAGCGGAACAGGATGGCAATGGGCTCGGACCGCAATTGCCCGGCGATAAAAATGGTGTCGGCGCGGGTCAGCAGCGTAGCTGCTTCAGTGAGCGCCCTTTCACTGACCGTTTCCAGCAAACCCTGGATCGACGCCATATCGCGCACTGCGAGATCGCGCAGGAACCCCATCGGGCCGCGCGATTGGTTGCGCTTGAGATCGGTCTCAAGCGCATTGATGCGCTCGTGAAAACCGGGGGCGGCTTCGGCGAGCCGCGTCTGGAAAACCGATTGCAGTTCCTTGAACCCCGAATACCCGAGGCTTTGCGAAAAGCGCACCACACTTGACGGATGTACATCACACTTGGCGGCGATGGCGTGGATTGATTCAAGGCCGACGACGTTGGGGTTCTGGGTGAAATACCGGGCGATCTGCTGATTTCCGCCGGACAATGTCGGATACTCGGCGGCAATGAGATTGACGATGCCCTCGTAGTGACGGGGCACGGTCTTCCGGGTTCTAACAGCAGCGAGCGCCATTCTTCGATCTCCGGGGAAATTTTTATTGCAAGAGAGAGAAACTTGCAACATAAATTGCAGTAGGTGGAGAAATCCGCTGCGACGGCACCCATGGACATGATGTCGGCGGCCGCAAGTGCAGTTAACGAGGTGAGGCGGAGATGATCAAAAACGCCATCAAGGCTTTGTGGGCCGAAGGAAAGCCCGCCATCAACGGCTGGCTGTCGACATCGAATTCCTTCGTGGCCGAAATCATGGCGGCGCAAGGCTTTGACTCGCTGACCGTGGACTTGCAACATGGTTTCGTCGGTTACGAGGCAGCGACCGCGCAGTTGCAGGCGATGCGGGCAAGCGGCGTCACCCCCATGGTGCGCGTGCCTTGGCTTGACCCGGCAGACATCATGAAAGCCCTGGATGCCGGAGCCTTCGGCATCATCTGCCCGATGATCAACACCGGCGAGGATGCGGCGCGGCTGGTCTCTTACATGAAGTATCCACCCCACGGCGTCAGGAGCTTTGGGCCGACCCGTGCCGTCTTCGCCGCGGGCAGCGACTATGGCCAGCACGCCGACAATGAGCTTCTGAGCCTCGCCATGATCGAAACCGCCGACGGCATGAAAAACCTTGATGCAATCGTCAACACCAAAGGCCTCGACGGCGTTTACATCGGCCCCGCCGATCTGACCCTCGGCCTGACCGGCCGCAAATACCCGACCGGCTTCGACCGCGAGGAGCCGGAAATCATCGAGGCGATTCAGACCATCATCCGCAAGGCCCATGGCGCCGGCATCAAGGCGGCCCTGCATTGCGGCGCCCCCGCCTATGCGGCGAAGGCCATCGGCTGGGGCATCGATCTGGTGACGCTCTCCAACGATGTGCGCCTGCTGGCCGCTGCCGCGCAAGCCGCCGTTGCCAACACACGCAAGCTTCTCGGCGGCGAGGCCACCGAAGCCAAACCCGCGTCGAGCAGCGGATACTGACATGCCGCATGTGCTGATCGCCGGAAAGATTCACCAGGCAGGGCTCGACCTCCTGCGAGCCACTGAGGGTGTGAGCTTTGATTTCGTGAACGAGGTCAGCGTCGAGAGTTTTCTGCCCTATCTCGCCGCCGCCGACGCCATATTATTGCGCACTCAGCCGCTGAAACCCGCCGAGATCGCCATGGCGCCAAATCTGAAAATCGTATCGCGCCATGGCGTCGGCTATGATGCGATTGATGTTTCTGCCCTCAATGCCCGCCGCATTCCACTGGCCATTGTCGGCGATGTGAACTCCCGCTCGGTGGCCGAACACACGCTGATGCTGATGTTGTCGGCCGCCCGCCGCACGGTGGCCCACGACCAGGCGAGCCGGGCGGGCGACTGGAATGTCCGCAATCGCTTCGAGACCACCGAGCTGGACGGCAAGACGCTGTCTGATTATTGGTTTTGGCCGCATCGGCCGCCGCGTCGCCGAACTGGCCCGGGCCTTTGGCATGATGGTCATGGCCCACGATCCATTTGCCAAGGACTTTGCCGGCACCGAGGCTGTGGCGAGTATCGACGCGGCCCTGCCCCGCGCCGACTATGTGTCGCTGCATCTTCCGTCGATGCCCGGCGGCGCTGTCATCGGGGCTCGTGAAATCGCCCTGATGAAACCGTCGGCCACCATCATCAACGCCGCCCGTGGCGGACTGGTTGACGAAGCAGCACTCGATGCCGCATTGCGCCAAGGCCGCCTTGCCGCTGCCGCCCTCGATGTCCTGGTGGATGAGCCGCCCAAGGCCGATAACCCGCTGCTGAAAAACCCCAGGGTGACGATCAGCCCCCATTCGGCGGGCCTCACCGACGAGTGCACGGCGCGCATGGCGATCTCGGCGGCGCAAAACATCCTCGATTGTTTCGCCGGAAAACTTGACCGCAAGCTGGTGGTCAACGCCGAGGCGATCGGGCTGTGATGCTTCGAGGCTCGCCGCTGGCGCGTCGAGCACCTCAGCATGAGGGATGATGAGTTCCTCACCCTGAGGTGCCCGCGCAGCGGGCCTCGAAGGGTCGGCAACCCCGGCTACTTCGCCAGCCAACTCTTCATGTCTTGCGACATGTCACGCACATTTTCCGGAGCCACCGACTGGCCGCTTTCGATGAGGCGCTTGCCCACCATGTAGTGGGCGGCGGCATTCATGGCATCAACTGCAATGAGCCGCGAGGCCTTGTAGTACCACACCGAGTAGTCGCCCTGCGGTCCTGGCCCCCGCGTTTCCACCTGATCGTAACCCGCATTGAGCCCGGCGATCTGCAGCTTCACGTCATATTGATCCGACCAGAACCACGGCTTTGCCACATAGGGCACCGGGGATCCGGCAATGGCCGCTGCTGCGTTCTCGCCCATGGCGATGGCATTGGGCACCGACTCGAGCCGCAACCTGCCGCCGTGATCGGGGAAATTGGCGCAATCGCCAATCGCATGGATTGATGGGTCACTGGTGCGGCAGAACGCGTCGGTCTTGATGCCGTTTTCGATCTCCAGTCCCGCCGCCGCCGCAAGCCCGGTTTCGGGCGTGATGCCGATGCCAACAATGACAACGTCACACTGTATGATGCGGCCATCCGCAAGCTTGGCGCCAGTCACCCGGCCTGCCTCGCCCGCCAACTCCTCGAGCTTGGCGCCGGTGATGATATCGACGCCATGGCTTTCATGCAGCTGCACGAAGTATTCGGCCGTTTCCTTGCAGGCAACGCGCTCCAGAATGCGCGATTGCGCCTCGATGATTGTGACTTTGAGACCTTGCTTGGCGGCCACACTGGCAGCCTCAAGCCCGATGTAGCCGCCGCCGACAACCAGCACTCTGGCACCGGGCGTGAATTCACTGGACAGCGCATCAATGTCGGCAATTCCCCGCACCACATGCAGCCCCGCCAGCTGATGGGTGACTGCATCTGGCAGGCGGCGCGGCGAGCTGCCTGTGGCAATCACCAGCGTGCCATAGGCGCGGGTCTCACCGTTCCCCAAAGTGATGGTCTTGGCGGCACGGTCGATCGCCACGGCGCGAACGCCGGTGAGGCATTCGACTTTCTGTTCCGCGAACCACTCCGGCGGCCGGAGCAGCAGGCGTTCGCGCTCCATCTCGCCGGTCAGATATTTCTTGGACAGTGGCGGCCGCTGGTAGGGAAGGAACGGCTCGTCGCCAACGAGCGTGATGTCTGCGGCACAGCCCAGCGCCCTGAGCTTCGCCGCGCAGGAAAGTGCTGCCTGCCCGGCGCCTATGCAGATGATCGAGTTGGTCATGGGGCTAAAAGCCACGCGGCGGTGGGTTGGTCAAGCTTGACGAAATTGCCTTGGCAGCCCATGGAAATCCGCTTCATGGAAAAGGCCATCATGTTCTCTGCCCCCTTGCTCGAAGACATCCGCTCGCATTTCGCCCACATCGATACCTGCCCATTTTCCGGCCCCCGGGTGTTCTTCGAGAATGCAGGCGGCGCCCTGACCCTCAAATCCGTTGCCGAAACCTCAGCAATCTACGCCGCAATTCCCGACAATCAGGGCCGCGACAACGGAGCCTCCAAGGCCCTGATGGCGGTGATCGACAAAGGCAAGGCCGACATCCGCGCCTTCTTCAATGCCCCCGATGGCCAGGTATTCGCAGGTGAAAGCGGCACCGAGCTGCTGTTCCGGTTGATCCGCACCGCAACGGTCGGCGCCAGGGCGGGTGGCACTGTCTTGGGCTCGACACTCGAACACCCCGCTTCGCGCCAGGCCCTGGCGCACTGGGCCAAAGTGACCGGACGGCCCCACATCCTCGTGTCCCACGATGGCCCGACGGGCACAGTGGATTTGGCCGCCTACGAAAAGCATCTGTCTCCGGATATTCGAGTGGCAACGATCATCCACACCTCACCGGTGACCGGCATGGCCGTCGATGTGGCAGCGATTGCCGCGGCAATCCGTGAGGCATCACCCGACTGCTACATTATTGTCGATGGCATACAGCACGCCAGCCACGGCAGCGTCGACATCGCAAGCGCTAGTATCGATGGCTATGCCATTTCGCCCTACAAGGTGTTCTCCCGCCATGGCTATGGCATTGCCTGGGCTTCCACCCGCCTGACCGCCTTGCCCAAGGAGTCGGTGGGCGGGCCGCCAGCCAACTGGGAGTTAGGCACCCGCGACACCGGCGCCTACGCGACGTTCTCCGACGTCGTGAATTACCTTTCGTGGCTCGGCGGGCACTTCACCTCAAGCGCCAACCTCCGTACACGGATCGAAGCGGCGGGCGCAGCTATTCACCAACATGAAAAGGCCCTCACCCGCGCCATGCTGCATGGCACCGGAAATCTGCGCGGCCTCGCCGAAATGCCAGGTGTGACGCTGATCGGCGGGCTGGAAGAAGAGAAGCGCGAGGGTGTCGTATCCCTGACGCTGGAAGGCACTGACTCCGAGGCCGTGGTGGCACATCTCAATGCCCGTGGCATTCGCACCCACACCCGCAAGGCCGACCACTACAGCGGCAATATTCTGACCCCGCTCGGCCTCAAGACTTGCGTGCGCGTATCGATCTGCCATTACAACTCCGAAGCCGAAGTGGCGCAGTTCCTGACGGCGATGAACGAACTGGTTTAGGCCCTCTCGCCCGCCGAGTGCGGCGAGGACGTTGGCTACGCCACCTGTTTCCGCAACATCTGCACCAGGTTCGGACCAAGCACCGAAGCGATCAGCAGAATGCCGATCACCGCCGTCTGAAGGTGGCCGGTAATGTTGCTGAGCGCCATGCCGTTTCTGAGGTTCAGCACCACCAGGATCGACAACAGCACGCCGATCATCGTGCCCTTGCCGCCAAAAATGCTGACGCCGCCCAGCAGCACCATGGTGATGATATCAAGCTCGAACCCGGTTGCCGCATCGCCCCGCACCGAGGCAAGGCGAGCCGCATACAGCAGGCCAGCCAGCGCCGAAACGATTCCCGAGGCGATGAACAGCGCCGACTTCACCCGCGCCACCTTGACCCCCGAGTAGCGCGCCATCTCGGCATTGTTGCCGATCACATAGACCTCGCGGCCAAAACCGGTGCGATGAAGAACGAAACCGCACAGGGCCAGCAGTACAACGAATATGATCAACGCCAGCGGAAAGGGCCCGATGAACCCCACGCGGCTCAGGTCATTGAACCACGCCGGGAAGTTGCCGATGCCCTGATCCTCGAGCAGCACCCGCGCGAAGCCGCGAAAGCCGATCAGCATGGCCAGCGTGACAACCAGCGAAGGGATTCCAACATAGGTGATCATGAAGGCATTGAAGGCCCCGGCAATCGCCCCGATCGCCAGGCAAAGGACAATGGCGAGGCCCGCCGGCACCCCGGCATTGACCATGACGCCGAAGGCGCAGGCCGACAGTCCCATCATCGAAGCAACCGACAAATCGATCTCGCCATTGATGATGATGAACGTCATGATCAACGCCACGATGATCTTCTCGATCGACAGCTGGAACAGGTTGATCTGGTTCTGCAGGGTGAGGAACTGCGGCGCCAGCGCCACGTTGGCGGCGATGGTGGCCACCAGGATGATGAACAGCAGCCCTTCCCAGCTTTGCAACTTCGCCATCATGGGACCTTGCCTTTGAATTTGCCGAACGAGCGCGTCATGAACGTGTCAGCGGCCACCGCGATCATGATCATGATGCCGAGCAGCGCGTCGCGCCAGAATTCGCTGACAAGAGCCCACCGCGTCAGGCTGTTGTCGATGGTATCAACCAGCACGGTTCCGAGGATGACGCCAATGATCGAGCCCGAGCCGCCGAAGATGTTGACGCCACCAACCACCACGGCGGCCACCGACTTGAGCTCAAAGCCGAGGCCCGCAACCACGGTGATGTTGCCGAACTTCGACAGGAAGATGAAGCCTGCAAGCCCCGCCAGCGCACCCGACAGCACGAAGGCCACGAACACCACCCGCGCCGCATTGATGCCGGCCATGACGGCGGCATCCGGATTGGAGCCTACGGCGTAGAACTTCCGCGCCACCCGAAGCCGCGACAGCACCACCCAGAACAGGATGGCCGCCGCCAGCGCCATGACCACCATGATGCGCACCTCGAGGGAACCGATGGTGAAGGCCGTGGCCTGCGGCAGGTCAATCAGCCATTTCGGCAGGCTGTCGGTGGTGATGGTGCGGGCCCCGGAGTATTCGACCAGGAAGGTGCGATAGAGCGCCAGCGTTCCGAGCGTCACGATGATCGACGGCACATTCCCATAGGCGACGAGGACGCCGTTGATGGCGCCGCACAGGGCGCCAAGCAGAATGAACAGAGAGAAAGCCAGAATTGGATTGAGGTCCGGGTGCGCGCCCAGATAGTCGCCCACCAGATAGGCGGTGATGCCAACGACCGAGCCCACCGACAGGTCGATGTTGCGGGTCATGACCACCAGCGCCTGGCCGATGGCGATGGGCAGGATCACCGCCGCGCTGGTGGCGATGCGATTGAGCATGCGCGGGCTGAAGTAATTGTCGATCTGGGTGGTGAAGAACAGCACCGTGAGCACCAGCACGGCGGCCAGCGCAATGATGCGGAGCGTCTGCGGGTGAAGGGTGCGGAACGGGTTCATCACGAAGCCTTGGCCTCCAGCTGCTGGCCGGTAGCGAGCGCGATGATTTTTTCCTGCGTGCAGTCTTCGATGCCGAAGATGCCCATCTGCCGGCCCTCGCGCATCACCAGCACCCGGTCGGCAAGCGCCAGAACTTCGGGAAGATCGGAGGAAATGACGATGATGGCGACACCTTGCTTCGCCAGATCGCGAATGATGCCGTGCACCTCGGTTTTGGCGCCAACATCGATACCGCGCGTCGGTTCGTCGAAGATGAGAAGGCGGGGCTTGGTCTCCAGCCACTTGGCCAGCATGACCTTCTGCTGATTGCCGCCCGACAGCTTGCCGACCTCGACCAACACGTCAGGCGACCGAATCGTCAGTTGCTGCCGATAGCCTTCTGCCATGGCGATTTCCGCCTTGCGGTCGATCATGCCGAAGCGCCGCAGGAATTTTCTGAGGCTGGCCAGCGACGCATTGGCGAAAACCGGCATGGTCATGGCGAGGCCGAGCTTGCGCCGGTCCTCCGACACATAGGCAATGCCGTTTGCCATGGCCTGCTGCGGCGTGGAAATGACGATGGGCTTGCCGTCGAGTTCGATCGTGCCCGATGTCGCGGGAAGGATGCCGAACAGCGACAGGCCGACATCGGTGCGCCGCGCCCCGATCAATCCGGCAAAACACAGGACCTCGCCGCGATGGAGATCGAAGGAGACATCGCTGAACACCCCGGCCGCCGAAAGTTTTTTGACCGACAGCAACCGCTCGCCATGGGCGTTGGCCGCTGTCTTGATGGCGAAATCATCAATCGCCCGGCCCACCATGTCGCGCACCATGCCATCATGGGTAACTTCGGCGATGGGCTTTGTCGAGATGTGCTTGCCGTCGCGCAGCACCGTGACCCGATCCGCCACCCGGAAGATCTCATCGAGGCGGTGGCTGATGTAAAGCACGGCGACACCGCGCGCCTTTAAGGCCCTGGTGATGGCATGCAGCCGGTCGACCTCATGGGCCGAGAGCGACGCCGTGGGCTCGTCCATGATCAGCATTTTGACATTGAGCGACAGGGCACGGGCGATTTCCACCGTCTGCTGTTCGGCCAGCGTCAACCCGCTGGCAGCGCGGCGGGCATCGAGCGTGACACCGAGCCTGGCGATGATGTCCTCGGCATCGCGATAGAGCCTGCCCCAGTTCATCAGAATGCCCATCTTGCGATGGCTGATGAAGATGTTCTCGGCCACATCGAGGTCGGGAAACACCATCGGCTCCTGAAAGATGGCGGCGATGCCCAGCGCCTGGGCCTCTTGCGTCGAACGGATGGTAACCGGCTGCCCTTCCGCAAGCATCTGCCCACGATCCGGCTGGTAGACGCCGGTCATGATCTTGATGAGTGTCGACTTGCCCGCGCCATTTTCGCCGACAATGGCATGAACCTCGCCTGCAGTGACCTCGAACGAAACATCCGCCAGCGCCGCCGTCATCGCGAAGCTTTTGGAGATGTGGCGGAGTTCGAGGACCGGAGAGGGCATGACGCTCGATAAATGTTATGAAGCAGTCCGCCTTCCCCCGTTGCGCGGCAATGGGAGAAGGCGAATGTTGTGACGGCCGGCGTAACTACTTCGACGCCGCTTCGACGTTGTCCTTGTTGTAGACCGTGAACGGCCCCATCAGCACGCGCTTCGATCCGGCGCGGCCCGGGTCGGCCTCGATCTTGAACTTGCCCATGCGGCCAGCGTCGACTTCATCGCCGATGTCGCCTTTGATCTTGCCGGTGGCGATGGCATAGCTCACGTGATAGGTGAGATAGCCAAGGTCCACGAAGCTCCACAGCGCGAATTCCGGAGCGCAGCCATTCGAGCGTGTAGCTCACCATTTCCGCCGGAAGGCCGAGGCCCGACACCTTCACCTTGTCGCACAGCTTTTCATCCTGCATCGCCTTGGCGGCGGCGGCGATGCCAACCGTCGTCGGCGCCATGATGACTTTGAGGTTCGGATACTTGTCGACCAGCGCCAGTGCGGCGTTGTACGACTTCTCCGACTGGTCATCGCCATAGACGACATCAACGAGCTTAATGTCCTTGTACTTGGCATCGCCCAGCGTCTTCTTCATCGCCTCGATCCAGGCGTTCTGGTTGGCGGCGTCCGGTGTTGCTGACAATACCGCAAACTCACCGGCGCCACCGGTCAGCGAAAGCGCCATGTCGGCCAACACCACGCCGATCGAGCCGAAATCGACCTGCGCCACGAAAACCGTCTCGCCCTTGCCCGACGGGATCGGGCTGTCCCAGGTCACCACCTTGGTGCCGGCCGCCTGTGCCGCTTCCGCCGCCGCCGCGATCTGGTCGCCGGCGTTGTTCGAAAGCATGACCACGCCCTGCTTCTGGGTCGTGGCGGTGGTCAGCATTTCGATTTGTCCGGCCACGGAGTTTTCCGGGGTCGGGCCAATGTATTCGAGCGTGCCGGGATTGCCGGTTTCCGTGTGGGCCTCCTGGGCGCCGCGGTTGGCCTGGTCGAATGGCAGGATGCCGAGGAACTTCGGCAGCAACACCATGTTAACGGCATGGTTGTCGGCCTGCGCCCAGCCGGCCATCAGCCCCGTGGCAAGAAATGTAGCGCATCCGAGTTTGGTAAGTGTCTTCTTCAGCATGGTATCCTCCCAGTTTGCTGTGTGATCCTCCGGGCCTCAGGCGGCCGAGAGGGATTTCGCGGTCTCCACCCCGGCGATGACCACGTTCACGCCCTGCGACCGGATGTGGTCGAGGAGGTGAGCAGGTGCGCCATCGTCGGTGATGAGGGTGTGAACCCGCTGCAGCTGGCAAACCGCCATGCTGCCGCGCGGCTCGAATTTCGATGAATCGGCGACAACCACGAGCTTTTCGGCCCGCGATAGAAGCTTGGCTTCGGCCCGCGCAATCAGCGGATCGCCTTCGATGATGCCCATCGGCGAGATCGAATAGCAGCTCATGAACATCTTGGACGCCGTGAAGTGCTGAATCGCGTCTTCATCGAACGGCGACAGGATAATGCCCTGCTCGCGATAGACCTCGCCGCCCGGCAGCACGATGCGGCTGGCGCCGGTGGCGATCAGCTCCTGGGCAATGGGGAAAGAGTTGGTGAGAATCTGCATGCGCTTGTGGCGCAGGAATTCCGCCATGAACCAGGTCGTCGAACCGGCATTGATGATGATCGACTCGCCATCGACGCAAAGTTCCGCCGCTGCCCGCGCCACCCGGCGCTTCCTTTCGGCATTGAGCGTCTGGCTGATGTTGAAAGCGCGCGTGGCGAGATGCGATTGCGCGGCGGCTTCCACAACCTCGATGCCGCCGTGCACCCGGCGGATCTGGCCCATCTCCTCAAGCTTGACGAGATCGCGCCGCAACGTGGCCGGAGATGCGGTGGTGATCGACGCGATATCGCGCACCCGCAGCACGCCGCGCTCGCGCACCTGGCGCAAAATGATCTGCCATCTCTCCCGTTCGTGCATCGGCCAAGTTAGGCACGGGTGTCCAGCATCGTCAACGCAGATTCGCTCATATTGCGTCGCAAAACGTCACTGCAGCGCACCAAAATGACGAATCGCGATTGACATGATAGGTTCGCGAAATATGATCCGGCATCATGACAGACCTATTGCTCCGCTCCCTTTGGGATGACGCTCACGCCAAGACCCTCGATGAACCGGGCCTCCTTCTCTACCGCTCAAATCTGCTTGGCGCCGATCTGCGCATCACCAATTTTGGCGGCGGCAACACCTCGGCGAAAGTCAAAAGCCATGACCCGCTGACTGGCCGGGACGTGATGGTGCTGTGGGTAAAAGGTTCCGGCGGCGACATCGGTTCGATGAAACGCGATGGCTTCGCCACCCTGTACTTGGACAAGCTCGAGTCACTCAAGGGCCTGTACAACAGCCTCGATCAGGAAGACGCCATGGTGCATGCGCTGAACCATTGCATCTTCGACCTCAATCCGCGCGCGCCCTCGATCGATACCTGCCTGCACGGCTATGTGCCCTATCCCCATGTCGATCATGTGCATTCCGACGCGGTGATCGCCATCGCCGCCGCCAAGGACCAGGAGAAGCTGACAAGCGAGGTATTCGGCCGCGAGATGGGTTACCTCCCCTGGCAGCGCCCCGGCATCGACCTCGGCATCAAGCTTGGCGAAATGGCAAAAAACAACCCGCAATTTGTGGGTGTCGTTCTGGGCTCGCACGGCCTGTTCACTTGGGGGAAAACCGCCAAGGACTGCTACGACACCACGCTGCGTATCATCAACAAGGCCGCCACCTGGCTCGACAAGAATGTGAAACGCCCGGTGTTCGGAGGCGAGGCGGTGCAATCGCTCCCGCCTGCCGAGCGCAAGGCCGCTGCCATCCGCCTGTTGCCCGCCATCCGCGGCCGCATTTCCAGGAACGAGATGAAGGCCGGGCACTTCAATGATTCCCCGGAAGTGCTGGAATTTGTAAATTCCAAGCAACTCGATGAATTGGCGCCGCTCGGCACCTCCTGCCCCGATCACTTCTTGCGCACCAAGATCCGTCCATTGATCATACCGCAAGATGCTGATGGCCCGGCATTGGACAAGCTGATCGACGGCTATCGCAAGGACTATGCGGCCTACTACGACCGCTGCAAGCACGCCAATTCACCGGCCATGCGCGACCCCAATGCGGTGATCTATCTTGTCCCGCGCGTCGGCATGTTGTCCTTCGCCAAGGACAAGGCCACCGCCCGCATATCAGCCGAATTCTACGTGAACGCCATCAACGTGATGCGTGGCGCGTCCGGCGTTTCGCAATACATGGGCCTGCCGGAACAGGAGGCCTTCAACATTGAGTACTGGCTACTCGAAGAAGCCAAACTCGCCCGCATGCCGAAGCCCAAATCCCTGCAGGGCCGCGTCGCTTTCATCACCGGAGGTGCTGGCGGTATCGGTTCGGCGATCGCCGCGAAATTTCTCTCCGAAGGCGCTTGCGTCATGCTGGCCGACATCGACGAGACCTCGCTCGCCGAAGTGAAGGCAGGCTTTGCCAAGACTTATGGCAAGGACAATGTCGACGGCGTTACAATGGACGTGCAGAGCGAGGCAGCTGTTATCAACGCCATGAAGGAGACCGTTGCCCGCTTCGGCGGTCTCGACATCGTCGTCAACAATGCCGGTATCACCCTGGCCGCTCCGGTCGAAGAAACCACCCTCGACCTGTGGAACAAGAACATCGCCATTCTCGGCACCGGCTATTTCCTGGTGGGCCGCGAGGGCTATAAAATTCTCAAGGACCAGGGTGTCGGCGGCTCGATGATCTTCATCTGTTCGAAGAACGCCGTTGCCGCCTCGCCCGGCGCCTCCGCCTATTGCGCCGTGAAGGCGGCGGAATTGCATCTCGCCCGCTGCATGGCGCTGGAGGGCGCACCCCATGGCATCCGCGTCAACGCCGTGAACCCCGACGCGGTGCTGCGCGGTTCAAAAATCTGGCAGGGCCCGTGGCGCCAGCAACGCGCCTCGGCGCTCAAGATCAGCGAGGACGATTTGGAAGAGCATTACCGCAAGCGCTCGCTGTTGCAGCGCTCGGTTTACCCGGAGGACATCGCCGAGGGCGTCTACTTCTTTGCCTCCGATCTCTCCAACAAGTCGACCGGCAATTTCCTCAATGTCGATGGCGGCAACGCCACCACCTTTTCGAGGTAGCCATGGCTTTCGCGATATCACCGGACTTCGTGGGCTCGCAGAATGCCATGGGTGAGGCCGCCCACGCCGACGACTACGCAAGCTTGGGCCGCCAGCTGCAACGCCGAGGCATTGCCATCGAGGCAATGACCAGGCGCGCCATGGATTATTCCGTGGCAGTGCCAACCTGGGGCGTGGGCACCGGCGGCACGCGATTTGCGCGCTTTCCCGGCCCCGGCGAACCCCGCCACATTCACGACAAGCTTGAAGACTGCGGCGTCATCAACCAGCTGACTCGCTCGACCCGCACCGTGAGCCCGCACATTCCGTGGGACATCGTTTCCGACTACAACGCCCTGCGCCAGGAGGCGGCCCAATATGAACTCGGCTTCGATGCCGTGAACTCCAACACCTTCCAGGACCAGAAGGGCCAGGCACAATCCTACAAGTTCGGTTCGCTGGCCCATGCCGATAAGGCGACGCGGCAACAGGCCGTCGAGCACAATCTGCAGTGCATCGATATCGGTCAGAAGCTGGGGTCGAACGCCCTCACCGTGTGGATCGCCGACGGCACCAACTTTCCCGGCCAGCAGTCGCTGACCAGGGCCTTCGAGAACTATCTCGACGCTGCCGCCCAGATCTATGCGGCGCTCCCCGGGAACTGGCTGATGTTCATCGAACACAAGATGTATGAGCCGGCCTTCTATTCGACGGTGATCAGCGACTGGGGTTCGAACCTTCTGGCGGCCCAGACCCTCGGCCCCAAGGCCAAGTGCCTCGTCGATCTCGGCCACCACGCGCCCAACACCAACATCGAACAGATCGTGTCGCGGCTGATCCATGCCGGCAAGCTCGCGGGCTTCCACTTCAACGATTCGAAATATGGCGACGACGACCTCGACTCCGGCGCTATCGATCCCTTCCGCCTGTTTCTGGTGTTCAACGAACTCGTCGATGCCGAGCATCGCAAGGTGAAGGACTTCGCCCCCGCCTATATGATCGACCAGTCGCACAACGTCACCGACCCGATCGAAAGCCTCATGTCATCGGCCACCGAAATCCTGCGCTGCTTCGTGCAGGCCTCGCTGGTGAACCGCGCCGAACTTGAGACAGCACAGGCCTCAAATGATGTTATGGCCGCCCACCGAATCCTGAAGCAGGCCTTCATCACCGATGTTTCGCCTATCCTTGCCGAGGCAAGGAAACGCAATGGCGGAGCGCTCGACCCCATCGCCACTTACCGCGCCTCCGGCTATCGCGTTGAAAAATCCAGGGAACGCCCAGCCGTGCAGGGGTCATCATCGGGCATCGTGTGATGGCGGACAAGGTTTCGATCATCGGAGAAAGCCGCGCCTTCTTCGAGGAGATCGTGCGCCCGCTCATGACGAAGCACTTTCCTGCTGAGACCGCAGCGCTGGCCGCCGGTTTCTTCGGCTACGGCTCCGAGGTGTTGGGCCTCGATGACGAATACTCGGCCGACCATCACTTCGGCCTGCGCGTCAACGCCTTGCTGCCGCAAGCGATGCTCGATGCCAGGGGCGCTGAAATCGAGAACTTTCTCGCCGCCGGACTGCCGCAGACATGGCGCGGGCGGAACTTGCGAGAAGGCTACACCCGCACCAAAGGCGTGGCGCTGGCCAGCCTCCAGCACCACCTCCTCTCCACCATCGGTCTCGACCATCCGCCGGAAACCTATGCCGAATGGCTTTCGATACCGGAAGAAGACATCACCCACGTGATTGCCGGCGAGGTGTGGCACGATCCCTCCAGACGCTTCAGCGCCGTGCGCTCTGCATTGAGCGCCTACTATCCCGAGCCCGTGCGGCTGCGCCGCCTCGCCCATTGGTGCCGCTTTTTCTCCGGCATGGGCGTCTACGCCCTGAAGCGGGCGCTGCTCCGCAACAACACGCTCTATGCCTCGACAACGTTTGCCCGCTCCTTGCGATGGGGCGTGCAGATGGCCTTCATGCTCGACCGCACCTATTACCCCTATGACAAGTGGCTGACGGCGAAGTTCCACCGTCTTCCGCGCATGGCAAGGAAGCTCGCCCACATCGTCGATGAAGCGCCGCAGCTTTCCACGGGATGGGAGCGCAAGCTCGACCTGCTGCACGAGATGTCGGACATTCTCGATGCCGCCATGGTGGAAGACGGATTGATATCGCCGCACCCGAAATACCGGGTTTCCGCCACCTCGGGCTATCGTCTTCTCGAAAACGCCTATGCCGAACTCATCAAGTCATGCCCGGACGAAATCAAGGGCATCGTGCCGCAGTGGGAGCAGGTGCACTGGGAAGGCTTCCACAGCCGCTTCGTCGATGGCGTTGACATCAAGGACTGGCGGCGCATGCTGCTTCTGGAGGAACAGACATGAACTCCCTCGAACGCGTTCTCGCCACCGTCAATAGGAAGCCCGTCGACCGCACGCCGATCGACTGCTGGCTCTACCAGAAGCAGTTCCTGGAAAAGCTCGAGGCCGAATACGGCCCGCGCGAAAAGTTCATCGAGGAATTCGGCATCGACGTGTTCGTCGGGCTGATGCCCTTTCCCAACCAGTTCGGCCGCAAGTTTGAAGTTCACGAGCTTGCCGATATCCGCCTTGACGATCCCCGGGATCCAAAGTGGCTGAACTTCACCAACTGGAACTATGACTTCGGCGGCACCAACATTGCGACCGCCATCAAGAACCACAAGGGCAAGCGCTGCGTGCTGGCCCACACCTGGGGCATGGTCGAGGGTACATCGAGTTTTCTCGGAATTGAAAACTGCTGGATGAACCTCGGCGCCGAGCCCGAGAAGATGGCGGCCTTCTTCGACCGCTACGCCGACTGGATGTGCGTGCAGGTCGAAAACCTCGTCGAAGCCGGCGTCGACATGATGACGCTGTCCGACGACTGGGGCTCCAACGGCACCATGCTGTTTTCGCCCAAGATGTGGCGCAAGATGATCAAGCCCTATGCCATGCGCGTCGTCCAGCATGCCCGCTCGCGCGGCCTGCCGGTGAACCTGCACAGTGACGGCTATTTGATGCAGATCGTCGATGACATTATCGAAATGGGTTTCACCTCCTGGCATCCGGTTCAGGAGAGCGCCGGCATGAATCCCCGGGAGATCAAGGAGAAATATGGCGGCAAGATCGTCATCTATGGTTCGCTCGACGTGATCGACGGACTTTTGAAATACGATGGCGAGGAACTCGACGAATACATCACCAAGCGCTTTGAGATCTATGCGCCGGGCGGCGGCTTTATCTTCAACGGCGGTCATTTCATCCAGCCCGACATTCCGCCAATGCGGTTGGTGCGTGCCTACCGGCTGGCGAGCCAGCTGGCGCCGAAATACGCCACGATGCACTGAGTGTTGAACATTCCGCCAGATGCCTTCTGGATCGGGCCAAGCCATCCCTTCGACTTGCATGAAGTCTATTTCGAATTCCGCCAAGAAGTGGCGCTTGACCAAATGCCGAAGCAGGCCACGCTGTGGATCACCGCCGACAGCCGGTACAGATTGAAGGTCAACGGCGAATACTTGGCCCATGGCCCTTCGCGCTGCTGGCCCCATGCCCAGCAGGTCGATGAGATCAACATCACCCAATATTTGCGGGCTGGTGACAATCTTATCGGCGTTCAAGTCTATTCGCCCGGCTACTCGCATTTCGCCTACGTGCATCGTGGCGTGTGCGGGTTGTTGGCATGGTTGAGTTGCGATGGCACGGTCGCCTGTGTAACCGATGCCAGCTGGCGCGTGCGGCGCCACGCCTCGTGGCGGAGCGATGTGAAGCGTGTGTCGATCTATGGCAGTGGCGTCGAGCGCCGCGACCTGCGGGTGGCGCCCGGCGAATGGGCAACGCCGCGCCTTGTTGCCCCCGCTGACGGCCCCCTGTGGCGCGGACTCTCACCCCGCGACGTACCTTTGCTCCACGAAACCGAAATCGCCCTCGACCGGCCGTGGCGCGTGAAGCGCGGCGGGCCGCTGCTGCAAGACGACCCCCACGAGGCTTTGTGTGCAACATGGGCTTCCGCGGCCATCGAACAACCGCAGAAGCGCGTGACGCTGAAAGCCGGGGAGGTTCTGCTCTGGGCCTTTGATCTCGGAGCAAGTTGCGTGGGCCAGGCAGGCGCGCACATTGAGGGTGCCAAGGGCGGCGAACGGCTTCTGGTCAGTTATGCCGAGAAGCTGCGCGGCGGCGAACTGCTGTTCTCCAATCCCCAGACCTACTGCCGCATGCGCCTGACTGACGAATACATTCTGCGTGAAGGCGATCAGCGCGTTGAAGGCTTCAGCCGGCGCGGCGGACGTTACATCGTCTTCGCCATCGAAGCCCGGCAGGACGTGGAACTGACCCTCAAGTTTGCGGTGCGTGTCACAGCCTATCCCGTCGCCGCAAACGACACGCTGCATCCCGATCCCGCCCTTAACCACATTGCCCTGATGTGCCAGCGCACGCTCCTGAACTGCCTCCAGGATGGCTTCGTCGACAGCGTGTGGCGCGAGAGTTCGCAATGGCTGGGCGACTGCGTGCCGCAGGCACTGGCGTTTTTGGCAATCAGCGATGATTGCCGGCCCCTGCGCCGCGCCATCGTCATGGCCGCGGCCGGCGCCGATGACGACGGCGTATTGCCGAGTGTGCTGCCCGGAGAGGTTCACGCTTACACCATCGTCGACTACAATTTCAGCTGGGTCGAGTTGCTCGCCATGTATCAAGGCGACGGCCGCCAGCAACTGATCGCCGCGATGCGGCCCACGCTTGAAAAGATGTTGACCCGCTTCGCCGCCGATGTGCGTGGCGATGGGCTGATCTACTCCCAACCCGGCCGCCGGTTTTTCATCGACTGGTCGCCGGTCGACCGCCGCGAACCCAACCTCACCTACAATGCCCGCTATCTCCACGCGCTGAATCTCGCCACCGGCCTTGGAATTGAAGGTTGCGAACGCCGTGCTGCCGCCCTGCGCGATGCGATCAAGACGGCCTTCCACCACGACGGCGCTTGGCACGAAAACCCCTTCGGCGTTCCCGCCTCGCAACTCGGGCTGGCGCTGCTGTTGTTGACAGGCTGCGCCGAGCACCACATGGCCGGCGCCATCGTGTCGCGTGCGCTCGATCCCGATGATGACCATACCGCCGGCAAGATGGTGCTCGCCAGCCCCTTCATGCACCACTACGTATTTCTGGCGCTTGACCGCGTGGGCCGTCACGGCGACATTCTGGCGATCATCCGCGCCCGCTGGGGCCGCTGGGCGGAAGCCGGAGAACCCACCTGCTGGGAAAACTGGAATGTCGATTTCCCCGACGGCTCCAAATGCCACGGCTTCGCGGCGCACCCGCTCCACTGGATCGTCCGCGACGCCAGGAAGCGTTAGAGAACCGTGCGCACCCGCCACAGTTCGGGAAAGAGTTCGATCTCCAGCATGCGTTTGAGATAACTGACGCCGCCGGTGCCCCCGGTGCCGCGCTTGAAGCCGATCACCCGTTCGACCGTCGTCACGTGATTGAACCGCCAGCGCCGGAAATAGTCTTCGAAGTCGACGAGCTTCTCGGCCAGTTCATAGAGCTGCCAGTGCTTTTCCGGCGCTTCGTAGACCTGACGCCATGCTGCCATGACGCCGTCATTGAACGCGTGCGATTGCCGCACGTCGCGGCCGAAAACCGCCGCCGGCATGTCAATGCCTTTCCGGTGGACAAGCCGCAGAACCTCATCATAGAAACTGGCCCTGCCGAGTTCGACTTCAAGAAGCGCCGTCACCTTCGGATCATGCGCATGTGGCCGCAACATCGCGTGATTGCGATTGCCCAGCACATACTCGATCAGCCGGTACTGCCACGACTGGAACCCCGAAGACTGGCCAAGTTGCTTGCGGAAATGCGTATAGTCGGCCGGCGTCATGGTGCGCAGCACGTCCCAGGCATTGTTCAACTGCTCGAAGATGCGCGACACCCGCGCCAGCATCTTCATGGCGGGCGCCACATTATCCGCCGCGATGTGCTGGCGGGCGGCCGAAAGTTCATGGATCGCCAGCCGCATCCACAATTCCGAAGTCTGGTGCTGGATGATGAACAGCATCTCGTCATGGGCCGAAGTGAGCGGCATCTGGGCGCCAAGTACCAGATCGAGCTTCAGATAGTCGCCATAGGACATGCGGCCATCGAAGTTCATTTCCGCGCCCTCGGCGGCGGGATCGTAGCTGCTCATGAGGTTGCCTCCGTGCGCAGGCGAAATCGCTGGATCTTGCCGGTCTGGGTCTTCGGCAGCGCCGCGGTGAAGATGACGCGGCGCGGATACTTGTAGGGCGCAATGGCCGCCTTCACATGATCTTGCAAGCGCTTGGTCATGTCGGCATCGCCCGCCATGCCCTTGGCGAGAACGACGTGGGCCTCGACGATCATGCCGCGCTCCGCGTCGGGGCAACCGATAACCGCGCACTCCACCACATCCGGATGCGACAGAAGCGCCGCCTCAACCTCCGGGCCGGCGATGTTGTAGCCCGCCGAAATGATCATGTCGTCGGAGCGCGCCGCGAAATGAAAGCGTCCGTCCTCGTCCTGCCAGAAACTGTCGCCCGTCAAATTCCAACCGTCCTGAACATATTTCCGTTGCCGCGGATCTGCCAGATAGCGGCAGCCCGTCGGCCCGCGCACCGCCAGCCGCCCCACTTCACCGCGCGGCTTTTCATTGCCATCGTCATCGACGATCTCGCGCTTCATAGCCGCTGACTGGCCTCCCGGTACAGCCTGGGCGATGATCGTCGAACCTGTTGCTGATGAAGATATGCAGCATCTCGGTGGCGCCGATGCCGTCGAGCATCGGCTTGCCGGTGCGCGCCATCCATTCCTCGTAGACCGGCGCAGGCAATGTTTCGCCCGCCGACACGGCGGCGCGCAGCGACGACAGATCGGCACCTTCGGCCATCGCCTTCAGCATGGCGCGATAGGCGGTGGGTGCGGTGAAGCACACCGTCGCCTTGTACTGTTCGATGATCGCGATGAGATTGGGCGGGCTCGCCTGCTCGAGCAATGCCGCCGCCGCGCCAAAGCGCAGCGGGAACACCGCCAGCCCGCCGAGGCCGAAGGTGAAGGCAAGCGGCGGCGAACCGACGAACACGTCGTCGGGCCGCACGTCGAGAACCTCACGCGCATAACCGTCGGCGATGATGAGGATGTCGCGGTGGAACGCCATGGCGCCCTTCGGCTCGCCGGTCGTTCCGGAGGTGAAGCCGATCAGCGCCACGTCGTCGCGGCCGGTGGGCGGCGGCGTGAATTTCACCGGCTTCGACAGGGCAATGCGATCGAGTTCGGCGTCATGGTTCGCCGTGCCGTCGAAACCCACAACCGAGGTGAGGAACTTTGAAGTCTTGGCGCAAGTGACAAGTTCTTCCATCAGCCGGGTGTCGCACAGGGCCAGAGAAATCTCCGCCTTGTCGATAACCGCCGCAAGTTCTCCCGCCCGCAGCATCGGCATGGTATTGACGACAACCGCTCCGGCCTTGGTGGCGGCGAGCCAACAGGCCACCATCGCCGGATTGTTGGCCGAGCGGATCAGCACCCGGTTTCCCGGCTTGACGCCGTAGTTCTCGGCGAGCGCGTGGGCAATGCGGTTGGACCAGTCGGTGAGCTCCTTGTAGGTGCGCTGGCGGCCATTGCCAATCAGCGCGATATTGTCGCCGAATCCCCGTTCCACCATACAGTCGGTAAGTTCCACCGCGCAGTTGAGCCATTCCGGATAATCGAAACCTCGCAGTTTGATTTCCGGCCATTCGATGGCGGGCGGCAGCCGGTCGCGCGTGAAGGTATCGGTGTGACCAGATGGACCCAGCATGATGGCCTCCTATTGCGGCACGACTGCCGTCGCTTCGATCTCGACCTTGGCGCGGTCCTCGACCAGCGCCACGACCTGCACCAATGCCATGGCAGGATAATGCTTGCCGATGATCTCACGATAGACGCGGCCAAGGTCCTTGAGCCGCGCCAGATACTCGTGCTTGTCGGTGACATACCAGGTGAGGCGAACGATATGTTCAGGCCGCGCCCCGCCTTCTGCCAGCACCGCCACGATGTTGCGCAGCGTCTGCGCCACCTGGTCGACGAAGTCGTCGGACTCGAATTGCTGGTTGGCGTTCCAGCCGATGAGGCCGCCACTGAAGATCATGCGCCCCGATGCTGCAACGCCATTGGAGTAGCCTTGCGCCGGCTTCCACGATTTCGGATGGAGAAACTGATGCGGTCGACATGACTTACCCCAAGAACCTGGCGGGCGATGACGATGCGTTGAATGTCGGATGCGCCTTCATAGATGCGCAGCGCCCGGATTTCGCGATAGAGGCTTTCCACCGCGAAGCCATGGCGCACGCCGTCGCCGCCGTGGAGCTGCACCGCCATGTCGATCACCCGCTGTGCCGCCTCGGTCGAAAACAACTTGGCCATCGACGCCTCGCGGGTAATGCGGGCTGCCCCCATGTCCTTGGTCCACGCAGCGCGATAGACCAGCAGCGCCGCGGCATCGATCTCCAGCGCCATGTCGGCGATGTGGCCCTGCACCATCTGCAGCTCCGCCAGCGGCGCGCCGCCGACCTGGCGCGATTTGACTCGCGCGATGGCTTCATCAAGCGCCCGCCGCGCGAACCCGAGTGCCGCCGCCCCGACCGTCGAGCGGAACACATCGAGCACCGACATGGCGATCTTGAAACCCTCGCCCGGTTTGCCGATCAACGCGCCCTCGGAAACTTCAACACCGTTGAAGCGGATGAGGGCCAAGGGATGCGGCGCCATCACATCGATGCGCTCGGCGATTTCGATGCCCTTGCTCCTGGCATCGACCAGGAACGCCGAAAGCCCCTTGGCACCGGGCGCTTCGCCGGTGCGGGCGAAAACCACATAAACATCGGCAATGCCGCCATTGGAAATGTAGGTTTTCTCGCCGTTCAGCACGAAGCCGCCTTGAACGCGCTGGGCCGTCATCTTGGCGGCGGCAGCATCGGAGCCTGCTTCCGGCTCAGTAATGGCAAATGCGGCAATCGCCTCGCCTTTTCGCGTCTTCGCCAGCCACTTTTTTTGCTCCGCCGTGCCGAACAAAGTGATGGCACCCATGCCGAGTCCCTGCATCGCAAATGCGAACTCCGCCAGGCCGTCATACTGCGCAATGGTTTCGCGGATGAGGCAAAGGGTTCGGACATCGAGCCTTTCGCCGTCACCCGCACCCGTGTGCCGCAACCAGCCATCGCCGCCAAGTCTTGCCACCGCCATCTTGCAGGCTTGATCGACATCACCGTGATCAAGCGGCAGGTTGGCTTCGCACCACGTGCGAAGTTCCGGCACTAGGGCGCGGTGACGATCCTCGAAGAACGGCCAGGAAAGATAGGTCTGGTCGGACATTTCAGTTGCCCTCGAACTGCGGCTTGTGCTTGGCCGCGAAGGCCCGATAGGCACGCTCGAAGTCCTTGGTCTGCATGCAAATCGCTTGCGCCTGGGCCTCGGCTTCGATGGCCTGCTCCAGCCCCATGTTCCATTCGTGATGAAGTTGCGTCTTGGTGATGCCGTGGGCGAATGTCGGTCCCGCCGCCAGCCGTGCCGCCAGTCCCATGGCCTCGCTTTCAAGCGACGCCGCCTCATGAAGTGCGTTCCAGAAACCCCAGCGCTCGCCTTCGGCGGCAGACATGGTGCGGCCCGTGTACAGCAGTTCCGCCGCCCGGCCCTGCCCGATGATGCGCGGCAGCATGGCGCAAGCCCCCATGTCGCACCCGGCAAGCCCAACACGGGTGAACAGAAATGCCGTTTTGGCCTCTGGCGTCGCCAGCCGCAAATCACTGGCCATGGCGATGATAGCGCCTGCCCCCACGCACACACCATCAACCGCCGCAATGATTGGCTTGCCGCATCCGATCATCGCCTTTACCAGATCGCCCGTCATGCGCGTGAAGGTCAGAAGCTCGCTCATGCTGCGGCCGACCAGCTGGCCGATGATGTCGTGCACATCGCCACCCGAGCAGAAGTTTCCGCCATTCGAGGCGAACACCACCACATCAACGTCGGTTGCGCCGGCAAGCGCCCGAAACGTATCGCGAAGCTCCGCATAACTCTCGAACGTCAACGGGTTCTTGCGCTCCGGCCGGTTGAGCCGCGCCGTTGCAATACGGTTTTTCACACTCCACAGGAAGTGTTTGGGTGCGTGTGTCGCAAGTCCAGTCATTCCTGTTCCCCCTTGCCCATGCGCTTCAGAATGATTGTCAGCAAGTCGATGTCATCATCTGAAAGCCCGGCAAACAGTTTGTTCACTTCGCGCTCATGGTCGATTGCCAATGTTTCAAATTGCTTCGTGCCTTCGGCGGTCAGCGACACGAACACCGTGCGCCTGTCGCTTTCCGAGTTCACCCGGTTGACCAGGCCATCCTTTTCCAACCTGTCCACCACCGCCGTAGCATTGCCATTCGACACCAGCAGCATGCGGCTCAGCTCCGACATGGTAACGCTGTCGCGGCGGCGATAGAGTGCCGCCATCACGTCGAAGCGCGGCAGCGTTGTGCCATGATTGACCCGCAGGAACTCACGCAAATGGCTCTCGGCGGCACGCGTGACACCAAGCAGTCTGATCCACATTTTCAGGCGCCGCTTGTTGCTGGCCAATGGTGCGTTCATGCCCGGATGGTCTCCTGGGCACGCTGGCTGAGGCGGCGGGCCTGATCGCGGCCATTGAGATAGGGGAGCGGCCACGGCACTTCCGTATCGCCGAGCTGGATCGCCGCATGCAGCGTCCAGTAGGGATCGGCGAGATGCGGGCGGGCGAGGCAGACGAGATCGGCGCGCCCCGCCATGAGTATCGAGTTCACATGGTCGGGCTCATAGATATTGCCCACCGCCATGGTGGCAAGGCCTGCTTCATTGCGGATGCGATCCGAAAACGGCGTCTGAAACATGCGGCCATAGACCGGTTTGGCCTCGGTTGAGGTTTGCCCCGCCGAAACGTCGATGATGTCAGCACCGGCGGCATGGAACAGGCGGGCGATTGCCACCGCGTCGGCTGGCGTAATGCCTTCATTGCCCACCCAGTCATTGGCCGAAATGCGAACCGACATTGGCTTCTCCTGCCCCCAGGCTTCGCGCATGGCGCCGAATACTTCCAGCGGATAACGCATGCGGTTATCGAGGCTGCCGCCATACTCATCGCTGCGGATGTTGGACTTCGGCGAGATGAATGACGAGATCAGATAACCATGGGCGGCATGAAGCTCGATCATGTCGAAACCCGCCCGCTTGGCCATTTGCGTTGCCGAAACGAATTGTCCCTTCACCTTGTCCATGTCGGCGCGATCCATGGCCTTCGGCAATTGGTTGCGCGGCGACCAGGCGGCCGCCGATGCCGACATCACCGGCCAGTTGCCCGTGGCCAGAGGCGCGTTGTCCTCTTCCCAGCCCACCCGCGTTGATGCCTTGCGGCCGGCGTGCCCAATCTGGCAGCACAGCTTCGCATCCGTCTCGGCATGCACGAAATCGTTGAGCCGCTTCCACCGCGCTTCGTGTGCCGGCGCATAAAGGCCGGGGCACCCTGGCGTGATGCGGCCCTCGGCCGAGACGCAGGTCATTTCCACGTAAACGAGGCCCGCCCCGCCCTTGGCACGCTCGGCATAATGGATGAAATGCCAATCCGTGGGGCAACCGTCCACCGCCTTGTACTGCGCCATGGGCGAAACCACGACGCGATTTCCCAATGTCATGTCGCGCAGCGTGAGCGGCGCGAACATTGGCGCCCGGCCCTCGATGCCGCCGCATTGGCGCTGAAACCAGTCTTCAACACTGCGCAGCCATTTGGGATCGCGCAAGCGCAGGTTTTCATGACTGATGCGCTGGCTGCGGGTAAGCAAGGAATAGGCGAACTGCTCGGACGGCATGTCGAGATAGCGCTCCACCTCCTCGAACCATTCCAGCGAGTTCCGCGCTGCCGACTGCATGCGCAATACCTCCAGCCGCCGCTCGTCCTGATAGCGCTGAAAGGCCTGTTCCAGCGTTGGTTCCGAGTGAAGGTAGTCGGCAAGGGCAATCGCCGAATCGAACGCCAGCCGCGAACCGGAGCCGATGGAGAAATGCCCTGTCGCCGCCGCATCGCCCATCAGCACCACATTCCCGTGATACCAGCGTTCGCATATCACTCGCGGAAACTGCATCCAGACGGCGGATCCACGCAAATGCGCCGCATTCGACATCAGCGCATGCCCGTCCAGGTGCTTTGCAAAAATCTTTTCGCACGTTGCCACCGTCTCTTCCTTCGACATCGCAGCAAAGCCCCAGCGGTCCCAGGTATCCGGCAGGCATTCGACAATGAAGGTCGCCGTTTCTGCGTCGAACTGATAGACGTGGGCCCATACCCAGCCATGCTCGGTGTTCTCAAAGATGAAGGTGAAGGCGTCGTTGAATTTCTGGTGGGTGCCGAGCCACACGAACTTGCACAGCCGTGTGTCGATATCCGGTTTGAAGACATCAACATATTCCCGCCGCACCAAGGAATTGATGCCGTCGCTGGCCACCACAAGATCATAGTCCTTGCGGTAATCTTCGGCTGACTTGAATTCCGTTTCGAAACGCAAATCGACGCCCAGCTCCCGCGCCCGCGCCTGCAACAGGATGAGCATCTGCTTGCGGCCGATGCCGGCGAAGCCGTGCCCTCCCGAAACCGTACGCTTGCCCTTGTGCACGACCGCGATGTCATCCCAATAGGCGAAGTGGCTGCGAATGGCGTCGGTGCTCTGGGCATCGTTCTTCTGCATGCGCGACAAGGCGTCGTCGGAGAGAACCACGCCCCACCCGAAGGTGTCATTGGCGCGGTTGCGCTCCACAACTGTTACCTCGTGGCCACGGTCGCGCAGCTTCATGGAGATCGCAAAGTAAAGCCCGGCGGGACCGCCTCCAAGACACAACACCTTCATTGTCAGCCTCCAGATGTATCGTTCCCGGGCGGCAGACTGCCATTGTCTGGACGATATTTCAAGCTTAAAATTTCTAGCTTGAAATTTCTGCGGATATGCCCATCATGCACCCATGGATGAGCTTCTGATTGACCATCATGATGGCTGGGCACGCCTGACGTTGAACAGGCCTGCCGCCAGGAATGCCTTGAATACCGCGCTCCTATCGCGATTGGCGGACACCCTGGATGGTCTCGCCACGGACAAGGCCTGCCGCACCGCCATGCTGTGCGGCTCCGAAGGGAATTTTGCCGCCGGTGCCGACATCGGCGAGATTGAAACCAAGGGCAGCGCCGAAGGCGCCAACGACCCGCGCAAGGACCTGTGGGCCCGCATTCGCGCCTTCCCCAAGCCGCTGGTGGCGGCCATCGATGGCTTTGCACTGGGCGGTGGGTTTGAACTGGCCCTCATGGCCGACCTGATCGTGCTTGGAGAAACCGCGCGCGTCGGCCTTCCCGAAACCAACCTCGGCATCATGCCTGGCGCCGGCGGCAGTCAACGCCTGATGGCACTCGTCGGCCGCGCCCGCGCCACCCGCCTCGTCATGATGGGCGAGATCATCGACGCCACCACCGCCGAAGCCTGGGGCATTGCGTCATGGCGCGTCGGCGGTTCGGCCATTCTCTTTGCCGAGGAACTCTGCGCCAAACTGGCGAAGCGTGCGCCGCTGTCACTCGCCGCCGCCAAGCGGGCGCTGGTGCTGGGCGGTGAACAGGGCCTCGCCTTCGTCGAAGAGCGCAAATCTTTTGAGGCCCTTCTCGACAGCGCCGACAAGCGCGAAGGCATCGCCGCTTTCCGTGGCAAGCGCAAGCCGGAGTTCACGGGAGAATGAGCGCCAGACCGGCAATCGGCATCGTTGGCCTCGGCACCATGGGCCTCGGCATTGCCCAGGTCTATGCCCAGGCAGGATTTCGATGTGTTGGCGACTGATGCCTTGGAGGCAACGCGAAACTCCGCCAGGTCGCGGCTCGCGGAAACGCTCGCGGCGCGCGTCAAGGCTGGCAAGCTCAGCGAGCAGCAACGCGACGAAACCCTGTCGCATCTCAAGATTGTTGCCGGACCCCAAGATCTGGGCAAGGCACAACTGGTGATCGAGGCCATTGTCGAAAAGTTGGACGCCAAGCGCCAGTTGTTTGCGGCACTCGAAACCGTGGTCGATGCCCATGCCGTCTTGGCGACCAACACCTCCTCGCTTGCCGTGACCGCTATGGCCGAAACACTTGCCAATCCTTCCCGCCTTGTTGGCCTGCACTTCTTCAATCCGGCGCCGGCCATGAAGCTTGTGGAACTTGTTGCCCACGCCGGAACAGACAGGGCCTCGCTCGACCTTGCCCGCCATCTGACAGAAGCGGCGGGCAAGACGGTGATCGCCTGCGCCGATCGTCCCGGCTTCATCGTCAACCGCTGTGCCAGACCATTTTACGGAGAAGCGCTGGCGCTGTTGGAAGAAGGCCGCAGTGCATCGGATATTGATGCCGCCATACTGGCCGCTGGCTATCGCATCGGCCCCCTCAGTCTCATTGACCTCATCGGCGCCGATGTGCATCTCGCCGCCACATCAGGCGTCTACGAAGGTATGGGCCGCAACCCGCGCTACCATGTGTTCGATGCGCTGAAAGCCCAGGTCGCTAATGGTGCGCTTGGCCGCAAGTCCGGCAAGGGTTTCATTCATCCGGCATCGCCGGGGTCAGCGCCTGCCGATGCAACTGATATTGCGCTCCGTATCGAAGCAACCCTTGCCAATGAAGCCGCAAGTCTCATTGCCGAAGGAAGTGTCGATGCCGGCGAGATAGACACCGCCATGAGACTCGGCATGAACTTTCCGCGCGGTCCATTCGAATCAGCCAGGGTCCACGGGCTGGAAAAGGTCTTGCAAACCCTCGCCGGACTGGAAGCGAAAGTACCAGCACACCTCAAAGGGCGTTATGTGGCGAGTCCGGCACTGGCACTACTTGTGGAGCAGTCCTAGTCCGCCGCCAGCCAGGTCTCGCTTGGTTCCGGCAGCGGGATGGCATTGATCAGCGTACGGGTGAATTCCGTTTTGGGCGAGCGGAAGGTTTCCGCCGTGCCGCCCGCTTCAACGATCTCGCCGCCCTTCATGATGACGATGCGGTCGCAGATGTGGCGGATGACCGACAGATCGTGGCTGATGAAGGCCAGCGACAGGCCCATCTCGGCCCGCAGGCCCTTGAGCAGGTCGAGCACCTGCGCCTGGGTCGACACATCGAGGCCCGATACGATCTCGTCGGCCACTACGAAGTCGGGTTTCAAGGCCACGGCCCGCGCGATGCCGACGCGCTGGCGCTGGCCGCCCGACAACTGGTGCGGATAGCGCTTCAGCGCCGAGGCCGGCAGGCCGACGCGGTCCACAACCGCGGCAAGCGTCTTCTCGCCGCACGCGATTCCGTGGAGCGCCATGGCACCGCCGAGAATGGCGCCGATCGTGTGGCGCGGATTGAGCGACGACTGCGGGTCCTGAAAAATCATCTGCATGCGCCGCCGTAAGGGCTTTAGCGCTTGGCGTGGCATATGGGTGATGTCGATGCCATCGAACAGCAGCTGGCCTTCGCTTGGCTGATAGAGTCGCAACAGCGTGCGTCCCAGCGAAGTCTTGCCCGACCCCGACTCACCGACGATGCCGACCGTCTCGCCACGATCGATCGCCAGCGACACGTTCTTCAGAATGCGCAATGTGCGGCGCCGGCCGATCAGCACCTGGTGCGACATGTCGGGAACGTCGAGCGAGAGATTGCGGGCTTCGACCAGCATCAGGCTGATATCTCCCGCTTGAGATCGGCGATCAGGTCCTCCGGCACCGGCTTGAGGCTCTGTTCCGGCCGGTCATACCGCGGATTGGCGGCAAGCAGGGCGCGCGTGTAGCGATGCTGCGGATTGCCGAGAATGGCGGCGGTTGCCCCCTGCTCCAGCACCTTGCCACCATACAGCACCGTCATGCGATCACAGATCTGTGCCACCACGCCAAGGTCATGGGTGACGAAAAGCAGCGTCGTGCCGTGTTCGCGCTGCAATTGGCGGATCAACCGCAGCACCTGTTTTTGCACCGTCACGTCAAGCGCCGTCGTCGGTTCGTCGGCGATGATGACCTGCGGATTGAGCGAGAACGCCTGGGCGATCAACACCCGCTGGCGCATGCCGCCGGAAAGCTCATGAGGGTAGTGTCCCAGCACCCGTTCGGCATCGCGGATATGCACGTCATTCAGCAACTCCAGCGCTCTGGCACTGGCATCGGCCTTGCTCATCCTGGCCCGCAGCCGCAATCCGTCCGTCAACTGATCGCCGATGCGCCGCGACGGATTGAGCGATGTCTGCGGGTCCTGCGGGATAAGTGCGATACGAACCCCCAGCAGCGCCCGCATTTTCGCGGGCGGCAGCGACAAGAGGTCGGCACCGTCGAACAGGATTTCGCCCGATGTGACCTTGATGCCTTGCGGCAGAATGCCGAGCACCGCCTTGGCGATAGTGGACTTTCCGGCTCCACTCTCGCCCACCAGAGCCATTGCTTCCCCGGCGTTCACGGTGATCGATACATCGCGCAGGATCGGCCCCGCTGACGATCGCGCCGAAAGGCCGCGGACTTCGATGACCGGGCTCATCGCTTCAGCATCGGATCGAGCCACTGGCGCAATCCGTCTCCCAACTGGTTGAAAGCAAGAACTGTAAGAAACAATGTCACCAGCGGAAACACCAGCACCCACCAGGCCTGATAGATGATCTGGCGGCCCTCGGCGATCATGCCGCCCCAGGTTGGCGCGTCAGTCGACACCGACAAGCCGACAAAGGACAAAATCGCCTCGACGATGACGGCGATGCCCATTTCCAGCGACAGCAGCACCAGCACGACGGGCAGTACATTAGGCAGGATTTCGCGGAACAGTACGGCGCCGCGCCCCATGCCCAGCGCCGTTGCCGCCTCGGCGTATTCGAGTTTCACCTGCTGCATGGTTTCGGCGCGGACGACGCGTGCAAAGCGCGTCCAGTCGATGACCACGATGGCGATGATGACCGAATGCAGCCCAGTGCCGAGCACGGCGACCAGCAGCACCGACAACAGCACCGGCGGAAACGCCATCCAGATGTCGATGAGCCGCGAGATGACCGTGTCGGCGAAGCCGCCAAAATATCCGGCGAGGAGCCCCAGCATGGTGCCCAGCAGGCAGGCGAGTGTTGCCGCCACGAATGCCACGGTCAGCGCGATGCGGCAGGCGTAGATCAGGCGCGAGAGAACATCGCGGCCGAGACTGTCGGTGCCGAGATGATGTCCGGCCTCCTGTCCCGGAGCAGCAGTTGCAATCAGCAAGTCCTGCTCCAGCGGATCGAACGGAGAAACAAGCGGCGCGAAAATCGCCGCCAATATCAGCAGCACAATGAACCCGCCGCCGAGCCAGATGCGCAAGTCCCTAGGCATGGCGAAGCCTCGGATTGAGCCACGCCGTCATCGCGTCGATCGCCATGTTCACCACGATGAAGATGGCGCCGAAGGTCAGCACCAGCCCCTGGATCAATGGCAGGTCGCGATTGATGACCGCATCGATGGCCAGATTGCCGATGCCCGGATATGAAAAAATGCGCTCGGTGATGACCGTGCCGCCGATGAGAAAAGTGAATTGCACGCCGGTCAGCGCCAGGGCCGGAACCGCGGCATTGCGCAGAGCTTCCTGCAACAGGATGCGCAGCGGCGAAAGGCCTTTGATGCGCGCCAACACGATATAGTCCTGCACCATCACGTCCATCATGGTGTTCTTCAAAACCCGGCCGATGACCGCGGCGAGCGGGAACGCCATGGTGCAAGCCGGCAGGATCATGTGCTTCAGCACATCCCACACGAACACAAAGTGCCCGCGCAGCAATCCTTCAATCAGATAGAACTGCGTTGCAAGCCCTGCGTCGATCGATGGATCGCTGCGGCCGGAGATCGGCAGGATCGGAAGCAGCACGCCGAGCACCAGTACGAAACTCAGGCCCCAGATAAAATCCGGCACCGCCAGCATGATGCCGTTGAAATTGTCGATGAAGCGTTCGAGCCACCTGCCACGCCACGCGGTGGAAAGGAGCGCAATGAACGTTCCCCACACCGCCGCCAAGCCAAGCGCCAGCCCCGCCAGCTCAAGCGTCGCCGGCAACCGGTCGGCAATGGTGGTCAGCACATTCTGTTTCAAGGAAATCGACGTGCCGAAGTTCCCCTGCAGAACCTGCCCAAACCAGATGAAGAACTGCTGGTGGATCGGCAGGTCGAGGCCATAATGCGCGCGAAGTGCCGCAATATCAGCCTCCGAAGCCCCCGGCGCGATCATCATGGCGATAGGGTCGCCCGGCACCACGCGCACCAGCACAAACACGATCACCATGACGCCAACGAGCGTGACAATGGCCGAGGCGGCGCGCGACAGGATGTGTGCGATGGGCATTGTACTCAATATGCTTCGAGGCCCGGCTGCGCCGGGCACCTCAGCATGAGGGTTTACTATACCTCACCCTGAGGTGCGACCCCGGCCTCGCGCCGGGGGAGCCTCGAAGGGTCCGGAGCCTTACGCCGGCGACATTTGCGATGGTTCCGGCGAACCGGCGATGTTGGGTGTAACCTTGATCGACGATTTGTAGAGGATCGGCTGCTGGTATTGGATCAGCGGGATGACATAAGCGTTTTCGGCGATGTACTTGTCGACCGCCTTCCACCCGGCAATGCGCTTTTCCTCGTCTGCCTCGCCCCACAAGGGACCGATCATGCCGTCGAGATCGTCGGTGTTCCACACCGAGTGCGGCGATGGGCCGAACATGGCGAAGCCCGTCGACGTCGTCGGATCGCCGATGGCATTGCCCCAGTTGTAGAAGGCGGCTGGAGCGAGTGTGTCTCCGGCGCGCAGCTCATAGTGCTTGGCGATTTCGTAAACCTCGATTTCCGCCTCGATGCCGACCTTGCGCCACATGCCGACGATGGCCTGCACCATCTCGTAGTCCTTGGGCTTCAATCCGCGCGTTGTCTGGATCTTGAACTTAACCGGATTGTCTGGCCCGAAGCCCGAGGCTTTCAACAGTTCAGCGGCCTTCGCCGGATCATGTCCAACCACGATCGACGCATCGAAGGCCGCGTATTGCGGGGCTTCAAGCGTGTCGATCGGCGTCGCATAGCCGCGCAGCAGCTTGTCGACGATGGCCTTCTTGTCGATTGCCAGGGCCGCCGCCATGCGCACGTTCTTGTCGTTCATGGCATCGACGTTGTTGAGGAAGATCATGCCGATATCCGACACCGGCGTGGAAACACCCGCGAGCCCTTCCTTGCCCTTCAGCCGGTCGAACTCCTCGAACGGCACATCAACCGTAACATCCGACGAACCCGATTCGATTTCAGCCACACGGCTCGTGGCGTCAGGCACGAATTTGTAGACCACCGTGTCGAAGGCAGGCTTGCCACCCCAATAGTCGGGATTGGCCTTCAAACGCACAAAGGCATTGCGCTCGAATTGATCGACCATGTAGGGCCCGGTGCCGATGGGCTTCGCCTCGAAGCCTTCCATGCCGGCCTTTTCATAGTAGGCCTTGGGCATCACATAGCCGGTGAGGAAGGCCATCCACTTGAACAGCGTCGGCTCGAAGGCCAGAACGTCGGCGGTGATCTTGTTGCCGTCGATCTTGAAGTTGCCGATCTTCGACCAGATGAA
This sequence comes from uncultured Alphaproteobacteria bacterium, assembly GCA_963775095.1. Classification (GTDB taxonomy): domain Bacteria; phylum Pseudomonadota; class Alphaproteobacteria; order Rhizobiales; family Aestuariivirgaceae; genus Aestuariivirga. The sequence goes on along the minus strand of CAVZHN010000014.1, from coordinate 280,093 downwards.
GGCGATGGGATTGCCGCCGTCCATCTTCCCCGCGCGCTCCAGCGACCAAACCACGTCCTCGGCCGAGAACGCCGAGCCGTCGTGCCACTTGACGCCGTCGCGCACCGTCATCCACACCTGCTTCTTGTCATCCGACCAGCCCCATTCGGTGAGCAGCCCCGGCTGGAATTCCAGCGTCGGCTTCTGGCCAATGAACTGATCGAACACCGAACGGTAGATCGACTGTATCGTCGGGTTCACCGCCGAAAGGCCTGTGGTCGGATCCCACGACGGCAGGTTCACGTTGTAGGCGATGGTGACGGTGCCGCCTTCGGCATGGGCCGACGAGATCGCAAGGCTGTTACCGATGAACAGCCCGGCGGCGCTGAGCTGCAGCATCTGGCGGCGTGAAAGATTGGTCATGAACTCCTCCCTGGTGTTTTCGCCATATCAACCGCAATCGCAGAAATATTCAAGTGCATTCTTATTCCATGCAAGTTCGGGCGGTTCTGCCCTTGCCATAAGGGCGTTCTTGTCGCACAATTTGATCTGGTATATGATTTTGCATGGAATGAGGCAGGCACAGCACCATGGCTGAACGATCCTTCGCGCGCGAAGTGGAAGACCTGAAACTGGGCGATGGCGCCGAGTTTCGCGGCGAAGGCATCCTCGCCATCACCAAGGCCCTGCTACAATCGAGCGTCGCCTATGTCGGTGGCTACCAGGGCGCACCCATCTCGCATCTGATGGACGTCCTCGCCGACGCCTCCGACTACATGGCGGAACTTGGCGTGCATTTTGAGACGTCGGCATCCGAAGCCACCGCCGCCGCCATGCTTTCGGCCTCGGTGATGTATCCCATTCGCGGCGCCGTAACCTGGAAGTCGACGGCCGGAACCAATGTGGCGAGCGACGCACTCTCCAATCTTTCGTCCAGCGGCGTCACCGGCGGCGCCGTCATCATCATCGGCGAAGATTATGGCGAAGGCTCCTCGATCATGCAGGAGCGCAGCCACGCCTTTGCGATGAAATCCCAGATCTGGCTGATGGATCCGCGCCCCGATCTTCCCACCATGGTGCGCATGGTGGAGAAATCTTTCGAACTCTCGGAGGTCTCCAACTCGCCGGTCATGGTTGAGGTCCGCATCCGTGGCTGCCATGTGCATGGCCGCTTCAAGACGAAAGACAATGTCAAACCCTCTTACACGCTGAGGGAGGCGCTGGAAAATCCGCGGCGCGACGTGAACCGCATCGTGCTGCCGCCCGCCTCGTTCGCTCACGAGAAGCTGAAGATCGAGAAGCGCTGGCCCGCCGCCGTGGAGTTCATCAAGGCCAATGGCCTCAACGAGATTTTCGGACCGGAGAACGCCGGCATCGGCATCATCCTGCAAGGCGGCATGTATAATGGCGTGGTGCGCGGGCTGCAGCAGCTTGGACTATCCGATGCCTATGGCAACTCCAAGGTGCCGCTCTATGTGCTGAACGTCACCTACCCTTTGATCGAAGACGAAATCATAAAATTCTGCGCCGGCAAGTCAGCCATCGTTGTGGTCGAAGAGGGACAGCCGGAATTCATCGAGCAGGCGCTCAACACCATCCTCCGCCGTCGTGATGTGCAGACCAGGATTTCCGGCAAGGACGTCTTCCCCATGGCCGGCGAATACACCGCCACGGTGATGCAGAAGGGCTTGCTGGGCTTTCTTGAAAAGCATGCGCCGCGCCTACTCGGCAACCGTCCGCCGCTGCCCGACCCATCGGCCGTGCTGAACTCAAAGGAAGTGCAGGCCCTTGCCACCGTCGTGCCGCCGCGCCCGCCGGGCTTCTGCACCGGCTGCCCGGAGCGGCCGATCTTCGCGGCAATGAAGCTGGTCGAGAAGGAACTGGGCCAGCACCATGTCTCCGCCGATATCGGCTGTCACCTGTTTTCGATCCTTCCACCCTTCAATATCGGCGCCACCACCATGGGTTATGGCCTTGGCCCCGCCGCCGCATCGGCCTTCAATGTGAAATCCGACAAGCGCGTCATCTCGGTGATGGGCGACGGCGGCTTCTGGCACAATGGACTGAACTCGTCGGTCGGCAATGCCGTGTTCAACAAGCATGATGGCGTAATGCTGATCGTCGACAACTACTATTCGGCGGCAACCGGCGGCCAGGACATCATGTCGTCCCGCGCCATCAACAAGAAGCGCCAGACCAACAATGCCATCACCGATGCCGTAAGGGGCGTGGGCGCAAAATGGGTGCGCCAGATCGACCGCACCTACGATGTCGGCAAAATGCGCGACACGCTGCGCGAAGCGCTGACGACCAAGGAACCTGGCCCCAAGATTATCGTCGCCTCCTCTGAATGCATGCTGAACAAGCAGCGCCGTGAAAAACCGCGAATGGACAAGGCCGAAGCCGGCGGGGCCCGCATGGTACGCCAGCGCTTCGGCGTCGATGAGGATACCTGCACGGGTGACCACGCGTGTATTAGGCTTTCGGGCTGCCCGTCGCTCTCCGTCAAGTATCTCGACGATCCCCTGCGCGACGATCCGGTAGCTTCGATCGACAACTCCTGCGTGGCCTGCGGCAATTGCGGCGACGTGGCCGATGCCGCGGTGTTGTGTCCATCCTTCTACCGAGCCGATGTGATCCGCAATGCCAGCGCCTGGGATCATTTCAAGATGAGATTGCGCCGTATGGTCATCTCTTTCCTGCAACGCCGCCGTGAGAACAGGCGCGTGCTGTTTGCGCGGGGACCCGCATGAATGCCCCGGCTCAAATAACGCTGGAAAAACCCATCACCATCGCCATTCTCGCCATGGGCGGACAGGGCGGCGGCGTATTGACCGACTGGATCGTGGCGCTGGCCGAGGCCAATGGCTGGTACGCGCAATCGACTTCGGTGCCCGGCGTCGCCCAGCGCACTGGCGCAACACTCTACTATGTTGAGATGCTGCCGCCGAAGGGCGGAAAGGCACCCGTGCTGGCTCTCATGCCCACGCCTGGCGACGTCGACATCATCATCGCCGCCGAACTGATGGAAGCGGGCCGCTCGATCCTGCGTGGTCTTTCCACGCCGGAAAAAACCGTGCTGATCACCTCCACCCACCGCGCCTACGCGGTGGCCGAAAAGGAAAAACCCGGTGAAGCGATTGCCGACCCGCGCGCCGTCGATGCCGCCGCCGGCCTTGCCGCCAGGCGCGTCATCGCATTTGACATGGACGAGGTGGCGCGCGCCAACGGCACGGTGATTTCATCGCCGATTCTGGGCGCACTCGCTGGCGCCGGCGTTCTGCCTTTTGTCCGGCAGTCGTTTGAGACCATCATCATCGAAGGCGGCAGAGGCGTTTCAGCATCGCTGAAGGGCTTTGCCGCGGGCTTCGCAAAGGCAACGGCCAACGAGCTTCCCGCCGCCCGTATCGTGCAGCCGGGAAGCGAAGCGGCCCTGCCCGCCTCGCTTGGCACGGCCGAACTCGACATTCTGTTGGCGCGGGTAAGGAAACTGCCGGAACCCGCACAGCTACTGGCTCTCGCCGGCTTGAAGCGCACCATCGACTTCCAGGATGTGCCCTACGGCACCGAATATCTTGACCGGCTCGAGAAGTTGGCGCGCCGCGACAGCGCCGCAAAAGGCTACGCCTTCACCTCGGCGTGCGCCAAATACCTGGCCAATGCCATGGCCTATGACGACGTGATCGGCGTCGCCGATCTCAAGACCAGGTCAGCGCGTTTCGCGCGCATTGCCAATGAAATGAACGCCGGGGACGCGCCCGTCTACCTCACCGAGTTCATGCACCCGCGCGCCGAAGAGATTGTGGGCCTCCTGCCCGCCAAGCTTGGTGCCTGGATCTCGTCAAAGCCAGGCTGGATGAAGCTGATCGACCGCCTTGTCAATCGCGGCCGTCATATGCAGACCGCGAAAATTCGGTGGCTTCCTGCAACTCTATGCCGTCTCCTCGCTCCGCCGATTCCGCCGCAGCCTGCTGCGCCATAAGATCGAGATGGCCCATGTCGAGAACTTGGCTTGCCGCTGCATCCGCTGCACTGCCGGCAAACTACGGCCTGGCGACCGGCCTCATCAAGGCAAGGCGGCTGATCAAGGGCTATTCCGATACCCACGCGAGAGGCCAGTCGAAATTCGACCGCGTTCTTTCCGCCGCACCACTGCTCATGAACCGCGATGACGCCGGCCATTGGATCGACCGCCTGATCACCGCCGCGCTGAAAGATGAAGACGGCTCAGCCCTCGATGGCGCGCTGAAGACGCTGCGGTCACTCTGATCAACCCTCTCATCTTTGGGAAAAGGATCAGGTTCCGCCCACATACTGATACGTCGCTACATACCGGTTGAACATCTCCGCCTACGGCATTCTCACGCCGTCAGGCAGCGCCCGGCACGTCGGAGATATCGAAGTAGACGGGAATACCGCGCTCCCGGGCGATCCGCACGTCGTTGTCGGCACCCTTCGACTCTCCCGGCAACCGCAACACCGCATCGCAATGCTGCAGCAATCGGCCCGCCGTAGGATGCAGGATGCGCTCATAGAGATCGTCGCCAACCGTGCCGCCACCCGCCGTGTGCCAGATTGGCAGCGCCACCCACTCGCCGATCATCGGCACATGGCCCTTTTCGAAGATCGGCCAGGAAGCTGTTTCAAGCCGTTTGAGATTGGCGGCCATCTTCGCCGGGTCATCGCCGGTGCCCGACCGATAAGGGCCGGCAATCAAAATCATCATCGGTTTGCTGGGCATGTTGAAACTCCAGGGCTTGCCATCCGTACCACCTTCGCATATCGTGACATTTCATGCAATATCGTGTAACTTCATGCAATGCTGACTGAGCAGCGTAAACAGCTCCTCCTCGCCCGCCTGAAAAAAGACGGCCGCATCATCGCCAAGGTCATGAGCGAAGAATTCAGCCTCTCCGCCGACACCATCCGCCGCGACCTGCGCGAACTTGCCGCCGAAGGCCTTCTGCAACGTGTCCACGGCGGCGCGCTTCCTGCCTCGCCCACCACGGCAAATCTTGAAGCCCGCCGCGGCATGGCCAGCGACGAAAAGCGCCGCCTCGGCCTTGCGGCTGCCAAACTGATCGAGCCCAACCAGTACGTCTTCATCGATGGCGGCACCACCCACATGGAACTGCTGCGCGCCATTCCACTGGACCTGGAGTTCACCGCCATCACCCACAGCCCGGCAATTGCCGCCGCCTTCGAACTCCACGCCGCCAGAGTCATACTCATTGGCGGAACGCTGTTCCGCCACTCCATGGTGGCGGTGGGGGCGGCGGCTCTGGAAGCCATAAATCATATCCGCGCCGACCTGGCGTTCATCGGCCTTACGGGACTCCACCTGAAGGAGGGCGGCACCACCGGTGATTACGAGGAAGCCGCCATCAAGCGCGCCATCATCGCCAGATCAGCCGAAGTGGCGGTTCTTCTCACCAGCGAAAAACTCGGCGCCGTCTCCGCCCACAGCGTCTGCAGCGTCAAGGACCTCGCTTACCTCGTGGCACCACGCAAAGTGGAATTCAAAGGCCTTCCATCCCGACATCTGCGCATGATCCGCGCTTGAGGCGTCATGGGTCACCGGTGTTGCGTGACAGAACATTGCCCTACTCCGAGCCCGAGCCATTCCGGATATTGCGCAACACCTTGTGCAGCGTGGCGACGAACCTGGAATATTCGTCTTCGCCCACATCCTTGAACATCTCCTCATAACGGTTGAACATCACCGGCCAGAAATCGGCGAAGGCCTGGCGGCCGGCAGATGTGATCTCAACCTCTCGCACCCGCATGTCGTTGGCGCGTTGGCGACGGCGAACCAGGCCGCGGCCCTCGAGATTGTCGAGCGTCCGGCTCATCGTCGATTGCTCGGTCACGGTCAAAACCGAAAGCTCGTTGATCGTCAGGCCCGAATTGATGCTGAGCACCGCCAGCACCCGCATTTGCGGCGTGGTGAGATCGAAGCGCCGGAGTTCATTTGCAAGATCGGCATTCCAACTGGCGGCAATGCGGTTCATCAGATACGGCACGAAATAATTGAGCCCGATTTCCGCCAGTGACGGCATAGACGTGTCCGACGCCGCTTCGCGATGCAACACGCCGCGCAGGAACGACAGATCGCCGGTCATTTGAGCGATGAACCCAAAAGGAAGCCCGAACCTCCGCCGAGCCCCGGCCCCGGATGGGTGGAAGCGCCGATGTGATAGAGCCGCTTCACCGGTGTTCCATGATTGGCAGCACCGCGGAGCGGCCGCCACAGGAAGAATTGGTCGATGCTGCAGGCCCCGCCATAGGGATCGCCACCCACCAGATTGACATTCATCGCCTCGAGATCGGTGGGCGAATAGCACCGCCGCGTGATGATCGACGTCTTGAAGTCGGTGATGTGTTTGGCAAGAATCGCCTCGACGCGGTCGGCATAGGCTTCGCGCACCGCTTCGGTCCACTGCCGGCCTTTTGGTGTCTTGATCTCACCAGCCGCATCGCCCTTCAGCACGCGCGGCGCCTCCGGCAGTTGCAGCCACAGGATCGCCTTTCCGCCGGGCGCCCGCGAAGGATCAAATGCCGTGGGCTGGCCAACACAAATGGTCGGCTCCGCCGGCAGCAGTCCGCGCTCGGCCTCGTTCACCGCTTTCGACACGCCATCAAGGCCGGAGGTCAAGTGCAAGAGCGCCACCTTGCCCAGCTCCGGCGACTTCCATTTCGGCGGCGACTTCAGCGCATAATGGATTTGCATGTTGCCCTTGCCATGGACGAAGCCCTTCGTCTCCTGGCGCATCGGTTCGGCCCCCGCATGGTTCTTCAGCAAACGGCCATAGAGCTGCGCCGGCGTCATCGAGCAGATGACGCCTTCGGCGGCCATGATCCTTTCGCCGGATGCCAGCACCACGCCGGCGGCGCGGCCGGCATCGTCGGCCAGCACCTCGGCGACGTCACAGCCAACACGAATGTCGCCGCCATGGTCGCCGATCAGTTGCGCAAATGCCTTGAGAATATTGGCGGCCCCGCCCTTGACGATGGGTGCGCCCGCCGCTTCCAATGCGAAGGCGATCACCTTGGCCATCTGTCCCGAGTAAGCGCTCTCCGGGCCCAACCCAGTGTGCAGCACCCATGGCGCCATCAGCGCGTGAAAGAGATCGGACTTGTAATGCGGTTCCAGCCAATGCCGCGCCGAAATCAACGCTTCCCCGAAGAACGCCGAGAGGGCGCGGGGACCGCGCCGCCACGCTTCCCTGGCCACCGTCTTCGCCATCGCCCACGACCACAGGCGCCCGCCCAGCAGTGCGAACAGGAACGGCGCGTTGGCGCCGAGCCGGTCCATGTCGGCGGCATATTGCGCGCCGTCACCCGCCGCCAGTCTGTCGAACGCCGCAATGTTGGCGGCGCGATCTCTTGTCAGCACCAGGCTTGAACCATCGGGCCGCAGCACGCCCGTCGGAACTTCCGGATGGGCGAACTGGAGCCCGCGCTTTTCAAGTTCAGGCCCCAGTACGGCGTAAGCGGGCGACAGCAGAAACAGCACGAAGGTGGTGGCCATCACATCATGGCTGAAGCCGGGTGCTGTGATCTCTTCGCTGCGAATGCAACCGCCAATCCGGTCATTGCGCTCAAGCACCACCACCTTCTTGCCCTTGAGAGCCAGAAGCGAGGCGGCCACAAGCCCATTGATGCCGCTGCCGGCGATCACATAGTCGGCCATCGCCTGCCCTTACTTGCCGACGAGCGCCAGCACACGCAGCGGGCTTCCGGTGCCATTCTTGATCTTCAAGGGTGCTGCGATGATGACCGCGCCCTTGGGCGGCAGCTTGTCGAGATTGCACAGGCTTGCAAGCCCGTAGCGGTTCGCCTTGTGCATCAGGTTATGCGCTGGGAACGGCGGCGTCATGCCGCCTGCCGAACCGGCATCGGTGCCCACCGTTTCCGAGCCCCAGCCGACAATGCCCTTCTTGATGAGATACTGAATTGTTTCTGCCGTCGGTCCAGGCGAGTGCGGGCCGTTCGCATCGGCGTTGAGGAAGGTGGCTTCGCTGCCATTGCGTTTGTACCAGTCGCTGCGCAGCACCACCCACGAGCCTTTCTCGATGGCGCCGTGCTTCTTCTCCCAGGCCTTCACGTGCTCGACGGTGAGCAGGAAGTCGGGATTCTTTTTCACCTCCTTCGAGCAGTCGATGACGTTCACCGGGGCGATGAAATTTTTGGCCGGGATCGTGTCGGTAGCACCATCCTTGTAGTCCTTGCCGGTGATCCAGTGTTGCGGCGCATCGAAATGCGTTCCCGAATGTTCGCCGATTTTCAGCCAGTTCCACGCCCAGAACGGCCCCTTGTCATCGTAGTGCGAAATCGTGTGAATTTCGATTTGCGGCGTGTTGAGGCCGATCGACGGCGGCAGCTTGATGAGCGGCGTATCGGGCCCGAGCGTCGCCGTGAGATCGATGACCTTGACGCGGCCTGCGAGCAGTGCTGCGGCCAGATCGTGCGATGCTGATTTCTTTGCAACGGCCTTCTTGGCCGGTTTCCTGGGCTTCGTTTTCTTTGCCATGGGTGTCCTCGCCTTCTGAATGGGAGTTCGAGATTATGTCATTCCCATGATTTTGCAAGGTTCAAGAGTGCGGTTTTAATGGATTTTGCGGCCTTTTCCATGCGATTGCAGGTTTCACAAGGCCGCGGTTACGAACCCGCCGGGAAGCGAAACTTCCAGCAGTTCAAGCTCCCTGCTCGCGTCAGCGTAGCGTGTCGCCATTCCCGGCGGGATGACGAAGGCATCGCCCGGCGACAGCCCATAGGGCTCTTTGCCCTCGCCTTCCAGAACCATGGTGCCGGACATGACGAAGCTGAAGAGAATGTCGCCGTCGTGCTTCACCCACGGCACCGCCTCGCCGGTCGGCCGCGCCACCATGACCGAAGCGACACCTCTGGTATTGGCATTGATCGTCGTGTCGCGGGCCTCGAATCCCGGAATTCGGAAGGGTCTGAACATGCCCGTGGCGCCCACATTGTGCACGAAGCGCTGGCCGTCCCACTCGCGCTCCGGCCTGACCTGCGGTGTCGGCAGCGTCATCACGTGGTCGATCTCGGTCACATGCTCGGCGGGAACGCCGATCTCGATCACCTCGATACCGTCGCTGGCGTGCAGCACGCGGTGGCGGATCTGCGGCGGCTGGATGAAGCAATCGCCAGCGGCAAGCCGGATAGGCCCGCCCTGATCCTCGTAGACGACATCCACCCAGCCCTTGATGCAGAAGATCAATTGGAAACCCACCTTGTGGAAATGCACCATGTCCGGCACCGGACCGCCATCGGGAATGCGGATGTGGGACGCAATCATCGCGCCACCAAGCCTGGACGGCACCAGATCACGATAGTGCATGCCCGCCCGGCCGATGACCCACGGCGCCTGATCGGCCAGTCTGCGCACCACGAAGGCGTGTTGCGTGGCAGGCAGCACCAGCGGCGGGCTGAGCTCGCGGATTTCGATGCGCGTTCCATTCGGCGCCAAAAGTTCACGCTGTCCACCGGCGAAACTGTCCGGATTATCCGTCAGTATACGGATTGTTCCCGGCGCTTCCGGCGCCCCCTTCTCGATACGGATGCGCAGGCCATGGCCCGACAGCACTGCCACTTCCGGATAGTCCGCCGGGTAGATCATGTCGAGGCGCATTTTCAACGTCTTGGTATAGAACGGCAGATCGTCGCGCAGTTCTTGCGTCGGCAGGCGGATTTCGGCGCGTGTCTCGCTCATCATGTCCCTGCCAGCATCTTGCCCAGAAGATATCCCGAACCGGCACCGGTTCCAGCTCCGGGCCAAGTGGCGGCCCCGCACATATAAAGCCCCTTCATCGGCATCCTGTAGCGCGAAAAACCCGCAACCGGGCGGAACAGGAAATTTTGATCAAGGTGATGGCTGCCCGACAGATTATCGCCGCCCACCAGGCAGGGGTTTTCGGCTTCGAGATCATCGGGTGAAAACACTGCCCGGCCAAGGATCGATTTGCGGACGCCCGGCGCATGGGCTTCGATAATCGCGATGACACGATCCGCATAGGCGTCCTTGATCTTCGCCCAATCCTTGCCCTTGATCTCGCCCGCGGCATCACCCTTCACATGCTTGGGCAACACCCGCACCTGCACCCACAGAATGTGTTGTCCGGCAGGCGCGCGCGTCGGGTCGATCGCCGTGGGCTGGCCCACCACCAGCACTGGCGCTTCCGGCAGCAACCCGTCCAGACATTGCGTGTAGGCCCTGGTCATGTAGTCGAAGCTTGGCGCCACATGCACATAGGCGAACTGCGAAAGTTCAGGCCCGGCTTTCCATTTGAGCGGCGCCTTGAGCGCCAGATGCACCATCATGGTGCCGGGCCCGGCGCGGAAGGACTTGAACTTGTGATCCGCCGCCGCGTTTCCCGAACCCTGGGGCAGGAGCTTGCCAAACAACACCCCTGGCGTGACATTGGCGACCACCGCCTTCCGTGCACTGATCTTTTCACCATTGGCGAGCAAGATGCCATCGGCGGAACCGGCGCTTGATAGAACTTCCGCCACCGGTGCATTGAGGTGAATTTCGCCGCCCAGCTCTCTGAGATAGCCGGTCATCGCCGTGATCATCGTATCGGCACCACCCCTGCCAATCACCATGCCAAAGGCCTGATTGGCCATCGTCTCGAGATAGGGAAACAGCGCGCCCCCCGAAACATCCGGCGCGAAATCGAGATGCATGCCCCAGGCGGCAAGCGTTGCCTTGACCTTCGGGTCCTCAAAATGCGTGTCAGCCCAGGTGCGCGGAGATGACAGCAGGAAGCGCAGCATCTCCAATGTCCATGCTGTTCCCTTCTGCCGCCACGCTTTCCACACCACCTTGAAGGCGGCGTAGGATGGCATCTCGTTCCCGAGCAGCCCGAAGATATGCGGCGCATCCTCACCGAACCTGGCCAGCATGCGCTGGAAAGCTTCGGCATCCTTGGTGCCAAGGCGCGACAAGGTTTTGTCGAGGGTCTTGGAAACGCCGAACCACGACTTGTCCGGAAACACTGAAGCGAAACAGTCTTCCGCCGGAGCGAAAGCCAGGCCATGGCGGGCGAGCGCCTCGCCATTCTCGCGCAAGAACGGCGAGCCTGCGAACATCGAGAGATTCATGGCGGCGACATCGTGGCGGAAGCCGGGAAGCGTCAGCTCCCGGGTTTTAACCGCCCCGCCAGCTTCGCCTTTCGCCTCGAACACCGCCACCCGCCAACCGCGCTTGGCCAGATGGATGGCGCAAGCCAGGCCATTGTGGCCGGCCCCGATGATCACTGCGTCGTAACTGGTCTTCATGCCTGCCCCAACTCCGGCCATTCCGGCAATGCTGCCCAAAAGTACCTATGAGCGCAAGGATGACTCGGCTCGAACACTCATGTTAGATTTGGTGGACGCAACAGGATCGAGAGCCCCATGGCCGCGAGCTTCACCACCGACCGCATGTTGAATTTCGGCGATTGCGACATTTCCGGCACCGCCTACTACCCGTCCTACCTCAACATCCTCAACGGCGTCATCGAGGAGTTCTGGACCTGGATCGGCTATCCCTGGCACGAGATCATCTGGAAGGAACGTTGGGGCACGCCGACCGTTCACCTCACCTGCAATTTCTCCAAGCCATCGTTCTTTGGCGACCGGCTGACCTTCCGCCTGACCGTCACCAAGGTTGGCCGCTCGTCGATGACCGTCGAACACACCGTCCATTGCGGCGACGAAATGCGCTGGTCCGGCCATCAGGTACTGGCCGCAAGCTGGCTCGACAAGCACACGTCAATGACCTGGCCCGACGGCGTACGCGCCAAGCTCGTTTCGTTCCTGCCCCAGGAGCAAGGGGCGGACGCCCATCAGCCCGTCAGGCGGCCCTGAGTTCCGCCAGATAGCTGGCCGCCGCATTGGGATCGGCGAACCAAGGGAAGAAGTCGCGTGGGTCGTCGAAACCATTGGCCATGCGGTGCGCCAGCCGCGGTTCGACGCCGGCTGTTCCCATGATTTCGAGGATGAACGGCGGCGGCGGTTGCAGCAGCATGTTGGTCCAGGTCACCACCCACTGGGCATAATCCCAATAGGCGTCGAAGGTTCCGCGCATGAAGGCTTCATCGAACGGCTTTTCACCGTTCCCGAGAATGCGTTTCAGATAGATCGCTGCCGCCTTGGAGGCGTTGTTCGAACCCTGCCCGGTGATCGGATCATTGAGACACACGGCATCGCCCAGTCCCAGAACCTTGCGGCCCGACGGCAACACCCCAACCGGATCGCGCACCGTCGGCGCGAAGCGGCCAGCCAGAATGCCGTTGTCATCGGTCAAGGACACGTTGCGGCAGCGCTCGGCTTCCCACGGCAGGAAGGTATTGAGGATTTTGAGCGATGTTTCGAGGTGCTGTTCCGGTGATTTCACATCCGACCAGCAATCCATCGGCCCGCCGGGCACGCCTTCAAGCACCATGATCTCGCACGGGCCCGATGTGGTGAGCGCCGGAAACACGAAGTATTCGCCAACTCCGGGAATGAGATTGAAGCACACGGCGGAGTGCACGGGCCGCGGCGTCATGCCTTTTACATAGGTGAGCGCCAGAGCCCGCATCGGCTTGTCGTAGGGCGATTTCGTGGCATCGCGCGCAAACAGCTTGCCAATTTCGCCCTTGCCGGAGGCAACAATCACCAGATCATCCTGACGGGCATAGAGTTCGAGATCGGAAAGCCCGGCATCGGCAATCACCATTTGCCCGCCGAGCTTGGTGAATTCCGCCATCCATCGCGGAATCTTGACCCGCTGGTCCACCGAATAGGCATTGTTCTCAAGGCGGCCCGTCCAGTCGACCACTTTTTTGCCCGTGCCATCAGGAGCCGGAACCATGAAGTTGATGCCTTCGACCGGCGGGCAGGTGTCATCCCAGAAATCGATGCCAAGATCGCGCTCATGCTGCACGGCATTGTGGAACATGCACTGGCTGGACAAGACCTTGCCCTTCTCGATGTCTTCGGCCGTGCGGTTCTGCACGACGCGCACCTGATGGCCGGCCTTGAGAAGTCCTATGGCCAGTTGCAACCCCGACTGGCCGCCGCCGATGATGGTGAACTTCCGCATGTCTCGCTCCCTTTGATTTTTCTTGATCAGTCCATAAGCAGGGGAATGGCCGGTTCGGCGCGCTCCGGCCCCATGGCCGAATAGCCGCCGTCGACACGAATGTCGGTGCCAGTGATAAACTTGGCCTCGTCCGAACACAGGAACATGACAGCCGATGCCACTTCCTCGGGGTCCGCCACCCGCCCGAGGAGATGAAATGGCGCCGCCACCCGATCGGTCTTGGCGCGGTTGCCATGGGTCAGTTGGTCCATGATGTTCGACCATGTCCAGCCCGGCGACACGGCATTGACCCGGATACCCTCGGGCGCCAGATCAAGCGCCTGGTTGCGCGTCAACTGCAGGATCGCCGCCTTGGAAACCGGATAGAGCCAGCGCCCAACTTGCGCCACGCGGCTGGAAATCGAACCGAAATTGACGATGGCGCCGCCGTTGGCCGCCAACTCGGCGCGCGCCGCCTGCATCAGCACCACCGAACCCACCACGTTGACATTGAAGCTTTCCAGCCATTCGGCCCGCGACGATGCCGGGCCATTGTCAAGATAGGAGCAGGCGACGTTCACCAGAAAATCGATGCGGCCGAACTTGGCCTTTGTGGCCTTGACCAGGCCATCGATCTGCGCGTCGTCGCGAAGGTCGCAAGGCGTGAAGCCAACGCCCTCGGTTTCCATCGCCCTGCCCGCCTCGGCATTGATGTCGGCGACCATCACCCGGGTTCCGGCGTTTTTGAACGCCGCCACCACCGCCTGCCCGATCTTGGTGGCACCGCCCGGAACGATGGCCACCTTGCCCGTCAATCCACGCATGATCCGTTCCCTTCGTTAAGTGGTAGATTTCGGCCACCCGGGATTTGGCGCTATCCGCCAAACGCACCGGCTATCCGAAAAACGAAAAAATCAGGCAAAACGGCCTGCATGGGGACCCGATCCGTGTTACTGTTTCCGCCGCTGGGAAAGGAACATCGCCATGCAGACCTGGAGCAGCGCCCCGCCCTTGCGGCGGCACATGCTGTTTGCCAGTACCGACCTTGACGAGGCCCGCGAGCGGGTGGCGGCGGTGTTTTGCCCGCACCGGCTCGACACCATCGGCCGGACGCCGCTAGATGCCCGGCAGCATCACCTGCCGGGTGAGAGTTTGTCGCTCAACTACATCGAGTATGGCGCCAAGACGCTGATAGCCCCCGGTGAACTTGGCGAGTTCTATTTGCTGCAGATCCCCCTGGCTGGCGGTGCCGCTATCGTCAACGGCTCCGATCATTACTATTCAAGTCCCAGAGCCGCGGCGATCCTCAATCCGCATCTTCCGACAACCATGATCTGGCAGGAGGGCACACGGCAAGTTCTCTTGCAGGTAAGCCGCAAGGCGATGATGGAGCATCTCTCAGCCCATCTCAACGCGCCGCCGGAAGGACCCCTGACGTTTCGTGGCCCTCTCGACCTGTCGCACGGCGCCGGCGCCGCCCTTCGCAGCCTTATCCTCCATCTCGTTGCCGAGGCCGACAATGGCCACGAGCCGATCGGCACCTTCGGCCTGATGGGCCGGCAAATGGAATCAACCCTGATGACCGGGCTTCTCGAAGCCGGCAGCCACGACTATCGCGCGCTGTTGGGCCGCCACCGCGCAGCACCCCGCCCGCGCCACCTGCGGCTCGCCGAGAACTTCATCGAAGCCAGTCTCGACCGCGCCATCACTATTGAGAAGATCGCCGCTGCGGCTGGCATCAGCCCTCGCGGCCTGCAGATGGCCTTCCGCCGCCACCGCGGCACAACGCCCATGGACTTCTGGCGCCAGCTTCGCCTCGCCCGCGCCCATGCCGACCTGATGTTTGCCGCCCCCGGCACCACCGTCACCTCGGTTGCGCTCCGCTGGGGGTTCACGCACTTCGGCCGTTTCTCCGAATCCTATCGTGCCCGCTTTGGCCTGAGCCCCAGCGCCACCCTGCGTGCTGGCCGTGGCGCCGGTTTTCAGGACTGACGCATTTGGCCCTTTGAAATCCGTGGCGGGTTTGGCAGTCTGGCGTTTCCCCGGCCACGCCACAGCTGAACAAGAGCCGGACGGACAACAGGAGGAACGATCATGATTTTCACCCGCCGCCGCGTTTTGGGCTTGGCTATTGCACCTGCCTTCGCGCTTTCCGCCAGCCTCGCCTTCGCCGCCGACCCGCTGAAGATCGCGTCTTATCCCGCCAACCCGCCGTGGGAGAACAAGACCGAAGCCGGAGACTTCGAAGGCTTCGAAGTCGACATCATCAATGAAGTGGCCAAGCGCATGGGCACCACCACGGCCATCGAAGGCATGGACTTTAAGGCGCTGTTTGTGGCCTCAGCTTCAAAGCGCGTCGATGCGGTGATTTCGTCTCTCACCATCACTGCCGAGCGGCTCGAAAGCCAGTCATTCACCCAACCCTATTTCACCGGTGCCCTTGGCATCGCCGCCAAGGAGGGATCTGACATCTCAAGCCCCGAGGGCCTGAAGGGCAAGCAAGTCGGCGCCATTGCCACGTCCTTCCCCGAGAAATGGGCCCAGGAAAATGCCGAAAAGCTCGGCTTCGCCGGCTACAAGAGTTATGACACCCTCGCCAACATGCTGACCGATCTGCAGAACGGCCGGGTCGAGGCCGTGGTCAACGACATCGTTGGCCTGCGCTATGCCTCGACGCAGACCAAGGGTTTCGCCGTGGTCGCCGAAGTCGTCACCGGCGAAAAATTCGCCATTATGATGCCCAAGGGCCACGAGAAACTGGAAGAGGTGAACACCCACATCTCCGCCATGAAAACCGACGGCACAATGGCCAAGCTCTTCGAGAAGTGGTTTGGCGTCGCCCCCGCCGCCGGTAGCTTGACGGTAACACCACTGCCGGTTCCAACGACGGCGGATTGAACAAAGTAAGAGCCCTCATCCTCCCTGTCGGGCACCTTCTCCCATGCTTCGCACGGGAAAAGGCTGGTAAAGGTCATTCGCCTTCTCCCGCGCTCTAGCGTGGGAGAAGGTCCCGAAGGGGGATAAGGGCCCTTCGCCAGCCCAAGGAACCGCAATGAGCGCTATCGACATCTTCTTCAACACCGACATATTGATGCGGTCGTTCCCCATCCTCTTACGCGGGTTGTGGATCACCATCCTGCTCGGTCTCGTGTCGATATTCTTCGGCACGCTTGGCGGCCTCGCCGTATGTCTGACGCGGCTTTACGCGCCGAAACCCTTCCGCCTCCTCGCGGTGTTCTACACCGACATCATGCGCGCCATGCCGGTTCTGGTGGTGCTGATCCTCATCTATTACGCCTTGCCCTTCGTTGGCATCGTGTTCTCGTCGTTCACGGCCGCCTCAATCGCCCTGTCGATGGTGATGGCTGCCTATTCGGCTGAAGTTGTGCGCGCCGGCATTCAATCGGTGCCGCTTGGCCAGTTCGAGGCTGCATCGGCACTCGGCCTGCATTTCTGGACGACGCTCCGCAAGGTGATCCTGCCACAGGCCACCCGCATCGCCATTCCGCCCCAGGCGTCGAACTGCGTGTCGGTAATCAAGGATACCTCGCTCGCCTCCGTCGTCGCCGCCAGCGATCTTCTGAAACAGGCAACCGACACCCAGGCGATCTTCGCCAACCCTACGCCGCTGATTGGCGCGGCCATGATCTACGTGGCCATCCTCTGGCCGCTGGTGCGGCTCACCAGCTGGCTCGAAACCCGCTATCAGAAAGCCTATGCGCGGTGACACCATGAGCGGCGGCTACTTTCTCTATCACTCCATCGGCCAGTATCCCGGCAAGGCCCAGGACCTTGCAGCGGCGATGACTGATTTCGCCGCCGCGTGGAGTGCGGACAATGGCGATCAATGGGGCTATGTGCTGGGCCAGCGGCAAAAGTTCGTCGACCGCTGGCGGGCCATCATCGGCGCCGAGCCGGGCACCGTCACCACCTGCGAGAATGTGACCCAGGGTCTCCACATGCTGGTGACGGCCCTTCCCCCGCATGTGCTGAAGGGCAAGCGCCTGCTGGTGGCGGGCGACTGTTTCCCTTCCAACCATTTCCTGCTGTCCGGCCTGCAGGAGCGCCTGGGCTTCACGCTCGATACCGTGCCGCTGCGCCAGGGTGCGTCATGGGTCGAAGACGAGGACATGATCGCCCGCTGGGACAGCGATGTGGCGCTGGCGCTGCTGACCTGGGTGAGTTCGACATCATCGCATCGCATCGACCTTGAAGCCCTCGTGGCCCATGGCCGTGCCAGGGGCAGTCTGGTCGGCGTCGACATCACCCAGGCCGCTGGTCTGCTGCCGTATTCGGTCGAGGCGCCACAAGTCGACTTCACTATTTCAACCAGCCTCAAATGGATGTGCGGCACGCCGGGCGCCGGCATTCTGCATGTGACGCCAGATGTGATTGCGAAGTGCCAGCCGGAATTGCGCGGCTGGTTCAGCCAGGACAATCCCTTCAACTGGGCGCTGGATACCTTCGCGCTGGCTCCCGATATCCGCCGCTTCGACAATGGCACACCCGGCGCCGTGGCGGCGATTGCCTCGCTGCCAGCCCTCGATTGGCACGCCAGCCAAGACAAGTTGGAACTCGTTCGTCACAACCGCGCCCTGACCGCGCAACTGATCGAAGCCATCGACGCCCTGGGCCTGCCACTCATTACACCAAGACCAGAAGCGAAGCGCGGCGGCAGCCTGATGCTGCGCCTGCCCAATTCATCTCCCGCTACCAACGTTGTTGCCAAACTCAAAGCCGAAGATCTTCATGTTGATGCCCGCGGCCAAGTCCTTCGCCTGTCACCCGGCGTGATGACAACCGGCGAAGTTTGCAAAAGCCTGATCGCCGCCGTTGCGCGGCATTTATGAACCAGCGTGCGCGCGGGCGATGAGGCCATAAATCTCACCGCTCATTTTGATCCGCCGCTTCTGGCTCGGAAAATCCACATGGATGATGCCGAACGGCGTTGAATAGCCATAGGCCCATTCGAAATTGTCCATCAGCGTCCAGGCGAAATAACCCTTCACCGGCACGCCCTTGTTGGCCGCCAGCGCGACCTGTTCGATGTGATCGACGTAATACTGCGCCCGTTCAATGTCGGGAATGCTGCCATCCGGCTCGACGGTTTCAACCTTGGTGGCCATGCCGCTCTCGGAAATGTAGATGCGCGCTGGCTTGTAGTTCTCGTGCACGTACATCAGCACGTCAAACATGCATTGCGGCCAGATCTCATAGTTGACCGCCGTGTACTTCCCCGGCGGGTTGATGCGCTTGAAGTTGAGCGGCGGCAGTTCATCGCCATGCACCATCACCGACCGCCGGTAGATGTTGACGCCCAGATAGTCGACCGGCGCCGCGATGATGGCGTTGTCGTCACTCCTGATCTCCGGCAACAAGCCATCGCAGAGGCCCAGCATATCGGCGGGATAACGGCCCTTGAACACCGCATCGAGAAACCAGCGGTTTTGCGCACCATCGAATCGGATGGCGGCGGCTTCATCGCGCGAATGGCCGCCGCCCGGCTCGACCACATTGAGGTCGAGCACAATGCCGACCGCACCGTCTTTCACATTATTGCGCACGATGGGTGTGGCCAGGCCATGGCCCAACAGCGCGTGGTGACTTGCAGCAAGCCCGCCCTTCGCGCCATCGGCAAGACCCGGCGCGTCTTCGCCCGTGGCATGTCCGCTCCAGCAGAACGTCCACGGCTCATTGAGTGTCGTCCACTGCTTGACGCGATCACCGAAAGCCCGGCTGGCGATGTCGGCATACTCGGCGAAACGCGAGGACGTATCGCGATTGTACCAGCCGCCCTTGTCCTGCAGGGCCTGCGGCAGGTCCCAGTGGTAGAGCGTCACGAACGGCGCAATGCCGGCTTCGAGAAGGCCATCGATGAGACGGTCATAGAAAGCGATGCCGGATTTGTTGCGCGTTCCGCGGCCATTCGGCTGAATGCGCGTCCAGGCGAGTGAGAAGCGATAGGCGGCTAGCCCCAATTCACCCATCAGGTGGATGTCCTCCGGCCAGCGATGATAGTGATCGCAGGCCACATCACCCGAGCTGCCATCGGCAATAACGCCGGGCTTGCGGCAGAAGCGGTCCCAGATGCTTTCGCCCTTGCCGTCAACCATGTGAGCGCCTTCGATCTGATAGGCGGCGGTAGCGGCGCCGAACACAAATCCGTCCGGCAATTTTAGCGACTTCACCCGGTCGATGAGTTTCAGCCGGGCTTCAACGATGCTTGACTTCATACTTTCTTTCGATTGATGCAATGAGGCTGGCGGCGGCCAGCGTCAGGAATACATAGAGGATCGCCGCCGAATTGAACGGCGCGAAGGGCAGGAAGCTCGCCGACTGGAACTCGCGCATGCGCTGGGTCACATCGCGCACCGACAGGATCGACAGCAGCGAAGTGTCCTTCAGAATGGCGATGAATTCGTTGCCGAGCGCCGGAATGACGATCTTGAGAGCCTGCGGCAGCACGATGAGCCTGGCAAGCTGCCAGTTGTTGAGGCCGACGGCCCGCGCCGCTTCGATCTGCCCCTTCGGCACGGCATCGATGCCGGCCCGGAAGATTTCCGCCAGATAGGCCGAATAGCCAAGCGCCACCGCAATGACACCGCGCACCACATTCGGCATGTCGATGGCCCCGTTGGTGGTGTCCTTCACTGCACCCGCGAACGGCAAACCAATGAACAGGATGATGACCAGCATCGGAATGCCGCGCACCGTGTCGACGAAAAACTCGGCAGACACCGACAGCGGGTGGCGATGATGCTGAAAGGCGCTGAAGGTCAGGAGCGCCAGAAGAATTCCGAAAACCAGAAGGAATATCGCCGGGGTTTGATATTTCTCGTCCAGGAAGCTGACGCGCCACAGCTCCGGCAGGGACTTCGGCACCAGTTCTTCCGGCAGGAACACCGCCGAAACCTCATCTCCGGCCTCCACAAGCTTGATGGCGTTCTCCGCCGTGGCGCTCGACCGGAGGCCGATCTCGGTCTTGATGGTGTCGTCGAACTGGCCAAAGCGTATCGTATCGACGAGCGATTTCGGCGTGCCCTTGATGATCGCCACTTTCTTGTCGAGAGAACCCGCCAGCACGTAAGTGATGTGCGGCTGGGCGAATAGCACAAGCGAAATGGCGATGGCAGCGGCGCATATCGCGCTGTAAATCTTCAGCGTATGACGCTTGAGAGCCACTTTCAGCAGCCCCGCCCAGCACAGGCCCAGGACAGCGGCGAGAATATAGGCGAACACCCCGGCCCTGAGCGTGGTGAACAAGCCCGAAGCGAAGCCGAGATGGGCAACCAGCAACAGGAACAGCAGGATGGCGCCATGAAACAGCGCATTGATCCTGCTTATCCATCTTGGAAGGGTCTCACCTCCGCCGAAAAGCGCCAACAGTGCGCCAACCGCCAGCACGGTGCTGATCGCGGCATAGGCCCACAGCGCTTTCGTGGTCTGGACCGCCACGAATTCCAGCGCTTCGGGCGTCAGGCGGCGCGGCGTAACCGCCTTCACCACCATGTCCGACGTCACGGGATCGAGGACATTGGCGACAATTGACGAAGCAAGCGCCGTAATGTCGGCAAAACCCGCAAGGAAGATGGCCAGCGCCACGTTGAGCGCAATGGCGATGAGCGACGCCATTCGCCCCATGCCTTCGCCATCCCTGCCTTTGAGCCGCAGCACCGGCCACACCAGCCCGGCCAGAAGTGTCGCGGCGAGCAACAGGAAACTCACCAGCAACTTTGCTGCGCCATCTTCAATGCCGACAATCGCGATGATCGAGCGCCGGTAATTCGGCACCATGGTGAAGAGGTAGATGATGAACGGCAGAACCGCGAGGATCACCAGATTGCTGGGCCTGATGCGCGTAAGCTTGTCCATGGTGATGCCGCCTTGTTGCCAATACAAATGCAGCCGGGCCGTGATGGGCCCGGCTACAAGTTCGTTTCAGAACCCGAAGCTTACTTGCCCCAGTACTTGGCCTTCAGCGCATCGAGCTGGCCGTCGTCGGTGATCGCCTTGAGGCCCTCGTTGAAGGCCGCGACATTTTCATCGCCCTTGCGGAAGACAAGGCCCAGCGGATCGGATTTCAGGCCCTTGATGCCGATGATCAGTTCGCCGGCGAATTCCTTCTCGTAGGCGGCGGCACTGGTGCCATCGATCACCACACCCGCCACGTCGCCGTTCTTGAGGGCAACGATGGCACCGGCGAAGGTGTCATAAAGCGCCACGTTGTCGCGGCCCACCATTTCCTCGGCCAGCGTGGCGTTGGTGGTGGCGGTCTGGGCGGCAAGCTTCAGGCCCTTGGTCTTGAAATCGTCGATGGTCATGCCCTCATCGGCGACGCGCAGCATCACCGCCTGGCTGACGATGATATAAGGTTCGCTGAAATCCATGGTCTGCTTGCGCTCGTCGGTGATCGACACGCCCGAGGCGACGAGGTCGAACTGCCCCTGCTGCAGGGCGGCGAAGATGCCGTCCCACGCGGTGGTCACGAACTCGGCCTTGCAATTGATCTTGCCGCAGATGGCGTTCAATATATCGACGTCGAAGCCGACGATCTGGCCGGTGGCCGGATCGACCGTTTCCATCGGCGGATAGGTGGTGTCGGACCCGACCTTCAGTACCTTGCCGCCAAGATCGGCGGCCAGCGCCGAACCAGCAAACAACAGCGAAAATGCGGTGGATAGAACGAGTTTCTTCATAAGTGTCTCCTCTGTCACTCGTTGATTGTGCAAAACCAAGGGTCAAGGCCGGGACAATAGCCCGATTTCAATGGCTTTGGCGAATCGGCCCTCAGACCTCCTGCTTGCGCATATCGTCCCTGCTGATGCCGGCCACCGCCACCGGCTTTTTCATCGCATCACGGCGGAAGGGTTCGCCCAGTTCCTGGTTGATCATCGCCTCGATGAGCGTCGTCTTGCCGTGTTTCATCTGGTCCTCAACGGCCTTGGCGAGTGCATCGCGGAGTTCGTCCATGGTCCGGGCCACCACCCCCTGCAGTCCGCAGGCCTTGGCGATACCGGCATAGGAAACATCGTCGTCGAGCTCCGTGCCGACGAAATTGTCGTCATACCATAGTGTCGAATTGCGCTTTTCCGCACCCCACTGATAGTTGCGGAACACCACCATGGTGATCGCCGGCCATTCCTTGCGGCCGATTGCCGTGAGTTCGGTAACCGCGATTCCGAACGCCCCGTCGCCTGCAAAGCCGACAACCGGAACATCCGGACAGCCGATCTTGGCGCCAACGATTGACGGAAGCCCATAGCCGCAGGGCCCGAACAGCCCCGGCGCCAGATACTTCCGGCCCTCTTCGAAACTCGGGTAGGCATTGCCGATGGCGCAGTTATTTCCGATGTCCGAGGAGATGATGGCGTTCCTCGGCAATGCCGCCTGAATGGCCCGCCATGCCATGCGGGGGCTCATCCACTTGGGCTTCGCCTTGCGGGCCCGCTCGTTCCAGGTGGTGCCGGGATCATCCTGCTCGTGGTCCATTGAGGAAAGCTCCTGGGCCCAGCGCGACTTGGTGGTGGCGATCAGGTTCTTGCGGTCGCTGCGTCCCGCGTCTCCCGCTGTCGGCGACAGCTTGGCGGCAATGCCCTCAGCAACACTCCTGGCATCGCCCACGATGCCGACCGCCACCTTCTTGGTGAGTCCGATGCGGTTCGGGTTGATATCAACCTGGATGATCTTGGCATCCTTCGGCCAATAGTCGAGACCGTAGCCGGGAAGCGTCGAGAACGGGTTGAGGCGGGTGCCGAGGGCCAGCACCACATCGGCCTGCTTGATGAGTTCCATGCCGGCCTTCGAGCCATTATAGCCCAAGGGTCCCGCAAACAGCGGATGCGAGCCGGGGAACGCGTCATTGTGCTGGTAACCCACGCACACCGCCGCATCGAGCTTTTCAGCAAGTTTCCTGGAGGCCGCAATGGCCCCGCCGATCACCACGCCGGCGCCGTTGAGAATGACCGGGAATTTCGCATTCGACAGAAGCTTGGCAGCCGCCGCCATCGCCTCGTCTCCGCCCGCCGGCCGCTCGAAGGCGACGATGGCCGGAAGATCGATATCGACCACTTGCGTGAAGTAATCGCGCGGGAAGTTGATCTGCGCCGGCGCCGAAAGCCGCTTGGCGTTCATGATCACCCGGTTGAGAACTTCCGCCACCCGGTTTGGGTCGCGCACCTCTTCCTGATAGCCCACCATGTCCTTGAACATGGCCATCTGCTCCACCTCCTGAAATCCGCCCTGCCCGATCGTGCGGTTGGCGGCCTGCGGCGTGACCAGAAGTAGCGGCGTGTGGTTCCAGTAGGCGGTTTTGACGGCAGTCACAAAGTTGGCGATGCCCGGGCCATTCTGGGCGATCATCATGCACATCCTGCCCGAGGCGCGGGTGAAGCCATCGGCCATCATGCCGCCAGACCCCTCATGCGCACAGTCCCAGAACGTGATGCCAGCTTTTGGGAAGAGGTCGGAGATCGGCATGAACGCCGAACCGATGATGCCAAAGGCATTGTCAATGCCGTGCATTTGCAGAACCTTGATGAAGGCCTCTTCGGTGGTCATGCGCATGGTGGTTTTCCTCAAGAGTGGTTTGCGGGTTGCGGGCTTTCTATCGCTGGTGCCACCCGCAGGGCTAGCACCACCTCAGCCTGTCACCTCGGTCCAAGGCAGGCGTCAAGCAGGGCGGAATTGGGGTCGGCGAGATCATCGATCACATCGAAGTGGTGCCGGCCGGCGGCAGCGGTCCACGGGCAATTCCACTCCTCCGACAGCAACCGCGCCTGCCACAGGAATGCCGGACGCTCCTGGGCGCCGACCCAGACATGGGCGGCACACCCTTGGCGCAGCCGCAGCCGCGCCGGGCTTTCGGAAGCCGCTTCGGCGGCATCGATCCGCAACGTCGCATTCATTGTGGTGTGGGTCAGGGGCTCCAGATCCGCCAATGGCGATATCGGCACGACCTTCGCGACGTCACCCGCTATCGCAACATCGCCGCAGCCCATGCGCGCCGCCAATTGCCCGCCCGCCGAATGGCCGGTGACGACAACCGGCCCCGCCACTTGCCGCGCCACCAGTTCGACCGCTTGAACAATCTCCAGGGTGATGTCGCTGATACGCGCCGCCGGCGCCAATGTATAAGAGGGCATGGCGCAAGCCCAGCCATGCGCCAGCGCTCCGGCTGCGAGGTGAGACAAGCTTTCGCGCCCGAATGCCATCCAGTATCCGCCATGGATGAAAACCATGAGGCCCTTGGCCTCGCCCTCCGGCAGGAACAGGTCGAGGCTGTTGCGCGCTCCACCGGCGTAGGGAATGCCCAGCCTGGCGCGCTTTCCAAGATTGTCGCGGAACGCTGCCGCCGCGGTCGCCCATCGTGCGGGATAGGCCTCGCCATTCGCAATAAACGCCGCATTGGCATATGCACGGTCGAAGTCCAATGGCCGGCCCCCTGGTACCAAGCCTGCTGGCTGCGATTGGCAAGCTGAATGGGGTCGGATAGTACATATCAAACCTCGACCGGACAACGGCAACATGGCTGCAACTTGGAAACTGGTGATCTTCGACTGCGACGGCGTTCTGGTCGACAGCGAAATGCTGAGTGCCGGTGTGCTGATGGAAATGATGGCGGAATCGGGTTTGCCGATTACCCCCGAGATCTTCCGTAGTGATTTTCTCGGACGAAGCTTTGCCAGTGCTTCCCGCCGCATCCAGGAACGTTTCGGCAGGCCCATACCCAGTGATTTTCAGATGAGTTACCGCGACCGCCTTCTGGCGCGCATGGAACGCGACTTGCGGCCAATGGCTGATGTCGAGCCGATGCTGGCGGCAATGCGCGTGCCCTTTTGCCTTGCCACCAGCAGCAGCCCAGCCCGCCTCGAACTATCGCTCCGGGTCACCGGGCTGCAGCGTTATTTTGCAGGGCGCGCCTACACCGCATCGCAGGTGGCCAATGGCAAGCCTGCTCCCGATCTCTGTTTCTACGCCGCCCGCCGGATGGGCGCGGCCCCTGAAGATTGCCTCGTCATCGAAGACAGCGAGATGGGCATTCGCGCCGCCACTTCTGCACGAATGGCGGTGTGGCACTTTGCCGGCGGCGCGCACATCGGCGCCGGCTATCGCCTGCCTGAAGGCCTCGGTGTAGGACGCGTGGCTTGCGACATGCGGGAGCTTCTGCGGTTGTTTCGCGAAACGGGACTTTGCTCGTAGGCGGCATTCCCGCTAGGCTTCGCATGGAAGGACATCATGGCACGACGACCCGATAGTGAAAATGACCGGCTTGACGATGCGGCGCGTGCCGGCTGGCTCTACTACATCGCCGGCAACACCCAGGACGAGATCGCCCGCAAACTCGGTGTGTCGCGCCAGACCGCCCAGCGTCTGGTGTCGCTTTCGGTCACCGAGCGTCTGATCAAGGTCCGGCTGGACCACCCCCTCGCCAAGTGCATGGAACTATCACAGCGGCTGAAGGATAAGTTTGGCCTGCTGATGGCCGAGGTGGCCCCCTCCGATCCCAATTCAAAATCAGCGACACTCGGAATAGTCGAAGTGGCGGCCGCCGAATTGGAGCGCTACCTCGAGTCGCGGCATCCGGTGATCGCCGCCATGGGGACCGGGCGCACCCTGCGCACCATGGCTGAGCACGTAAGCCCCATGGATTGCCCCCAGCACAAAATCGTCTCGCTCGTCGGCAACATCGCGCCCGACGGTTCGGCCACCGTATTCGATGTCGCCAGCCGCATCGGCGACCGGGTGCGCGCCCCGCACTATCCCATGCCCCTGCCGGTGATTGCCAACACTGTGCATGAGCGCAAGCTGCTGGTGTCTCAGAATTCCATACGCAACATCATCGATCTTGTTGAGCAAGCAGATGTATCGTTTGTCGGTGTCGGCAGCGTCGACAGCGAGGCAGCCCTGCTGGTGGATGGCTTCGTCAAACCCGAGGAAGTCCGTTCGCTGGTGCGTGCCGGGGCGGTGGGCGAGATCACTGGCTGGGCTTACGACGCAAATGGCGAATTGATCGACGGTTTGACCAACGACCGGGTTCTCAGTGTACCCCTGCAAAAACCCGTGAAGCGAACCGTTATCGCCGTATCCATGGCAGTGCCGCGGCTGCGGGCGGTGCGGGGGGCGGTCCTGGGGAAACTGGTCAATGGCCTGATAACCAACGAAATTATGGCCGAACTCTTGCTGCGGGAATAGCCGTGGAACAGCCGGACGCTGTTCCCAACGCAGAATTGCCGAGAATAAATTATGCACCACCCGGCAGAATCCGGTTGACTCTTGACGCGCATCAGACTGAGTATCTGCCCGCTTACTGAGCAAATGCCTGCTCAATCTCCTGGGAGGAAACACATGAAGCCAATCATTTCCGGCATTTTTGGCGCTATGGCCTTTGCGGCTCTGGCGACAACTGCCCTTGCCGAAACCACATTGACGATCGCCACCGTGAACAACGGCGACATGATCCGCATGCAGGGTCTGACGGATGACTTCACCGCCAAGAACCCCGACATCAAGCTGAACTGGGTGACGCTGGAAGAAAACGACCTGCGCCAGAAGGTGACGACCGACATCTCCACCAAGGGTGGCCAGTACGATATTCTCACCATCGGCATGTATGAAACGCCGATCTGGGGCGCCAAGGGCTGGCTCGTCGAATTGAGTGGCCTCGATGCTCCGGAAGATATTCTGCCTGCCGTGTTGGGCGGCCTGTCGTCCGGCGGCAAGCTCTATGCAGCACCCTTCTACGGCGAAAGCTCCTTCGTCATGTACCGCAAGGACCTGATGGAGAAGGCAGGCCTCACCATGCCGGAAGCCCCAACCTGGGACTTCATCATCGAAGCCGCCAACAAGATGACCGACCGCGCCAATGGCGTGAACGGCATCTGCCTGCGCGGCAAGGCCGGCTGGGGCGAAAACATGGCCTTTATCACCGCCATGTCGAACTCCTTCGGCGCCCGCTGGTTTGACGAAAACTGGAAGCCCACGTTTGACTCGGCAGAGTGGAAAGACACCCTCAACACCTATCTGACGGTGATGAAGGATGCTGGCCCTGAAGGTGCTTCGGGCAACGGCTTCTCGGAAAATCTGGCGCTGTTCCAGTCTGGCAAGTGCGGCATGTGGGCCGACGCAACAGCCGCTGGTTCCTTCGTCATCGATCCGAAGGCTTCCTCGGTCGCCGCCAATGTCGGCTTCACGCTGGCGCCGGACAAGGGCCTCGGCAAACGCGCCAACTGGCTGTGGGCCTGGGCCCTTGCCATTCCGGCCGGTTCGCAAAAGGTTGACGCCGCCCAGAAGTTCGTGGGTTGGGCCACCTCGCGCGACTACGCCAACCTTGTTGCTTCGAAAGAAGGTTGGGCCAACGTTCCTCCGGGCACGCGCGTTTCGCTCTACAACAATCCCGAGTACCTGAAGGTGCCATTTGCCCAAATGACACTGAACTCGATGAACGCCGCCGATCCGACAAAGCCGACTGTCAAGCCGGTGCCGTATGTCGGCGTGCAGTTCGCGGCGATCCCTGAGTTTGCAGGCATCGCCACCAAGGTCGGCGAACTCTTCTCGGCCGCACTTGCCGGGCAGATGACAGCCGAAGACGCGCTGGCTCAGGCCCAGACCTACACGACCGATGAAATGACCAAGGCCGGTTACATCAAGTAATCGCCAAAGGCATTGCACCCTCTCCGCGCTAGCGCGGAGAGGGCTACTCCTTCAATAGCAGTCCTCCCCAAGTAGGCGGGAGCCGGCATCGCGGGCTGGGCCCATGGCTCACGCTTGGGTTCCCGCCTATGCTGATTCAGGGGCTATCGGCGCCCCACGACAAATGAAGCGAACGCGGATGCGACCATGGCAACGAAGCAGGCACGACGTCTTGGCAACTGGGCCCTCCTTCCCTCGATAACGGTTTTGACGGCCTGGGCATTTGTGCCATTGGCGCTAGCCATCTACTTCGCCTTCCTGCGTTACAACCTCCAGGACCCGGACAAGGTGTTCTGGTTCGGCTGGAACAATTTCTACTACTTCATGAAGGACCCATACTTCCTGAAGAACCTCGTCAACACGCTTCTCCTGGTGGGCGGCACTCTTGTCACCACGGTGGTTGGCGGAATTGCACTGGCGCTGTTGTTCGACCAGCCCTTCTGGGGGCGGGGCTTCGTGCGCGTCCTCATGATCTCGCCCTTCTTCATCTTGCCCACGGTTTCATCCATGGTGTGGAAGAACCTCCTGATGCATCCGGTGTTTGGGTTGTTTGCCGAAATCCAGCGCTGGTTTGGCGTCACCCAGCCATTTGACTGGTTCGGCAAGGCGCCGTTGTTTTCGGTCGGATTGATCGTGTCCTGGCAGTGGTTGCCATTCGCCGCCCTCATCCTGTTGACCGCGCTGCAATCTCTCGACGAAGAGCAAAAAGATGCCGCCGCCATGGATGGCGCCAAGTCCTGGGATTATTTCTGGAACATCGTGCTGCCGCACCTCGCCCGGCCGATCACCGTCGTGGTCCTGATCGAGACCATCTTCCTGATGAACGTCTTTGCGGAATTGAAGGTGACCTCCGTTGGCGGGTTTGCCGGCAATCTCACCTATCTGGTGTTTTCGCAGCTGCAGAACGCCAACGACGTGGGTGCTGCGGCAGCCGGCGGCATCATTGCAATCATTCTCGCCAATCTCGTTTCGATCTTCCTCGTGCGCATGATGGGCAAGAACCTGGATAGCTGACATGGCCATAAAAACCTCATCCCGCCGCCGGATTGCCTTCGCCATACTCGCCTGGATCATTGGCATCCTCATGTTCTTCCCGATCCTGTGGACAGCACTGGCCGCCTTCAAGGCAGAAGCCGACGCCTATGCCATGCCGCAAACGATGTTCATTTCGCCGTGGATCACCGACAATTTCGCCGAGGTGCAGCGCCGCTCCGACGTCGTAACCTATCTGCGCAACACCGTCATCATCGCCGGACTGTCGACGCTGCTGGGTCTCGTGTTCGCCGTGCCTGCGGCATGGTCCATGGCTTTTGCACCCAAGGGCGAGGCTTCGGGCAAACTGAACGGTATCACCTGGGCTGGGATCATGGCCGCCGTGCTCGCAGTGGCGTTCACCATCCTCTATTCCCAAGGCTGGGCCGTCACCTCGCCGCTGTTGGTATCTCCCTGCTTCTCCTCGTATGTGTTCCAGCCGCCATCTGGGTGTGGACGCGCAACACCAAAGATTCACTGCTTTGGATTCTCTCCACCAAGATGATGCCGCCGGCCGGCGCGCTCATCCCCATCTTCCTGATCTTCGGCAGGAATGGCCTTGTCTTCAAGGACTGGGGCAACGGCATGGACTGGCGAGAATACAATATCATGGACAGCTTCTGGGGCATGGTTCCGCTGATGATGCTGCTCAACCTGCCGATCATGATCTGGATGCTCTACACCTACTTCAAGGAAATTCCCGGCGAAATTCTCGAAGCGGCACGCATGGATGGCGCTGGCCTGTGGAACGAATTGGTGCGGGTCCTCACGCCCATGGCGGTTCCGGGCATTGCTTCGACAGCTCTCTTGAGCCTGATCCTGTCGTGGAACGAAGCATTTTGGACGCTCAATCTTACAACCAAGTACGCCGCACCCGTAAGTTTCCTGATCTCGGAATACTCAAACCCCCAGGGGCAGTTCTGGGCCAAGCTTTCCGCGGCATCCATCATGGCGATCACACCGATCCTGGTAATCGGCTGGTTCTCGCAACGACAACTCGTACGCGGCCTGACATTCGGAGCGGTGAAGTAACATGGGCAGCATCACACTCAGCAAGGTTCGCAAGGTCTTCGGCGAACACGTCATCATCCCCGGTGCCGATCTGGAGATCATGAAAGGCGAATTCATCGTCTTCGTCGGCCCCTCGGGCTGCGGCAAGTCAACCCTGCTGCGGATGATCGCCGGCCTTGAAGACCTGTCCTCGGGCACCATCGAGATCGAAGGCAAGGACGTCTCGGACGTGGGACCCTCGGAACGCGGACTCTCCATGGTGTTCCAGTCCTACGCGCTTTATCCGCACATGACGGTGCGCAACAACATTGCCTTTCCGCTGAAGATGGCCAAGGCGCCACAGGCCGAAATCGATGCCAAGGTGCAGAAGGCCGCCGCCAAGCTCAATCTGACGGAATATCTCGACCGCAAGCCCGCGCCAATTGTCCGGCGGCCAGCGCCAGCGTGTCGCCATCGGCCGCGCCATCGTGCGCCAGCCCAAGGCCTTCCTGTTTGACGAGCCGCTGTCGAACCTCGATGCCGCACTGCGCGTTAACATGCGTGTCGAGATCATGCAGATGCACCAGGAACTGGGCGCCACCATGGTCTACGTGACCCATGATCAGGTGGAAGCCATGACCATGGCCGATCGCATCGTCGTCCTCAACAAGGGGGTGATTGAGCAGGTGGGCTCGCCGCTTGAGCTCTACAACAAGCCAGCTTCGCTGTTCGTCGCGGGCTTTATCGGCTCCCCGAGAATGAACTTCATTGCCGGAAAGCTAGCTGAAAAGCACGGCGCCGCCACCATTGGCGTGCGGCCGGAACACATCGCCGTCGTGAAATCCGGTGGCGATTGGCAAGCCAGCATCATACTGGCGGAGCATCTCGGTTCGGATTCCTTCCTTCATGTCGATGCCGGCGAGGCGGGCCGCCTTGTGGTCCGGGCGCCGGGAGACTTCGCGGGCAAGCCTGGCGATTCCATTTCCTTGAAACCAGACGCCGGACGCTTGCATCGTTTCGATGCCGCAGGCAGTGCAATGCGGTCCTGAGCGTGGCCTTTGACTACATTATCGTTGGTGGCGGTTCAGCGGCCTGCGTGGCCGCCTGGCGGCTGGTGAACGGCATGGGGGCCCGCGTTCTGATACTGGAGCGGGGACCCGCCAGGCCACCAGGCCTCTCGGCTTTCCTCTTGCCGATGCCCGCTGCCTGGATGAAGGGCATCGCTGGAAGCCCGATAGTGGAAATGCACCAGCCGGTGCCCCAGCGCCACCTCAATGGCCGCTCCCCGGCGGTGGGACAGGCCGCCATGCTCGGCGGCGGATCATCTGTTAACGCCATGGTCTACACGCGTGGCCAGCATGATGACTACGACCATTGGGATCGTTTTCTCGGCGGTGGCAGCGGTTGGGCCTTTAACGACCTGCTGCCGCATTTCAGGTCCATGGAATGCAACCACCAGTTCAACGATGCCTGGCATGGCGTTGATGGGCCGCTGCACGTTTCCGCAACCGGCACAACCTGTCAGCTGACCGAGGAATATGTCCTCGCCGCCCAAGGCCTTGGCCTGCCATACAATCCGGATTTCAACGGCGCCAACCAGGCTGGCGTCGGCACCATGCAGTTCACCACGTACCGCAAGCGGCGCTGCAATGGCATTGATGCCTTTCTCGCGCAGGTCACCGACGCTTCGAAACTCACCATCGAAACCGGCTGCACGGTGCTGCGCCTGGTGATCGAAAACGGCCGCTGCGCGGGCGTCACCCATGTCAGGCATGGCCAGGAAATCACCACCCGCTGCGAGCGCGAAGTCCTGCTGGCGGCGGGATGCTACAACACGCCCAAACTCCTGATGCTCTCCGGCATCGGCCCGGCGGAACACCTCGCCGCCCATGGCATCAAGACGCAAGTCGGATCTTCCCGGCGTCGGCGAAAACCTTCAGGACCACCATGAGGTGCCGGTCGTCGCCGCCACCAACGGCCATTTCGGATACCACGGCGAAGACCGGGGCTGGCGCGCCCTCGTAAATGGCTTGCAATACCTGCTGTTCCGCACCGGGCCGGTGACCAGTACAGGCGTTGAGGCCTGCGCCTATATCGACCCCGACGGCGGCCAACGCCCAACCATCAAGATGTATTGCGTGCCCGCCATCTATCTCGATGGCGACGTGAAGGGCGTGAAACCCCAGGATGGCGTCACCCTCAATGCTTGCCTCCTCAGGCCGAAGTCGCGTGGCACCGTACGCTTGCGCTCCGCCAATCCGCTGGACAAGCCGGTGATCGACAACAACTACCTGGCCGAACCCGAGGACCTTCGCCTCGAAGTCGCGGGCTTGCGTTTTGCAC
Source organism: uncultured Alphaproteobacteria bacterium (assembly GCA_963775095.1). GTDB lineage: Bacteria > Pseudomonadota > Alphaproteobacteria > Rhizobiales > Aestuariivirgaceae > Aestuariivirga. The sequence goes on along the minus strand of CAVZHN010000014.1, from coordinate 247,992 downwards.
GGCGCATTCTGGCGGCACGCCCGCTGTCGGCACGCATAACCCACGAAATTCTGCCGGGCCGCGATGTGATCGATGACCAGGGACTCGCCGAACATTGCCGCCGCACCGTGAAGACCAACTGGCACCCGGTCGGTACCTGCCGGATGGGCCCTGACGGCGATGCCATGGCGGTGCTGGACCGCAAAACTGCGGGTGCGCGGCATTGAAGGCCTGCGGGTGATTGACGCCTCGGCCATGCCCTTCATCCCTTCTGGTAACACCAATGCCCCGGTCATGGCGCTGGCCAGCCGGGCCGTGGATTTTCTCCAATGAGCGCCGGGAGCCAGGCATGAGACTGCAGGGCAAGGTCGCCATCATTACTGGCGGGGCGCGCGGCATCGGCGCCGCCGTGGCCGAAGCCTACGCCCACGAAGGCGCCCGCGTCTGCGTGGCCGACATTGAACTGGCTGCCGCTGAAGCAACCGCTGCCCGCATCGGCAACGGCGCCTTTGCACTGAAGCTTGACGTGACAAAACTACAATCGATCAACTCTTGCGTTGCCGAAGTCGAAAAGCGCTGCGATGGCATCGACGTCTTGTTCAACAACGCCGCCGTCTTCGACATGGCGCCGATCGGCGAAATCACCGAGAAAAGCTACGATTTCGTGATGGATGTCAACGTAAAGGGGCTTCTCTTCATGCTTCAGGAAGTGGCTGTAAGCATGATCAGGCGCGGCAAGGGCGGCAAGATCATCAACGTCGCCTCCCAGGCCGGCCGCCGCGGCGAGCCGCTTGTTGCCGTCTATTGTGCCGCCAAGGCCGCGGTCATTTCCATTACCCAGTCGGCGGGCCTCGCCCTCATCAAGCATCGCATAAACGTGAACGGCATAGCGCCCGGCGTCGTCGACACGCCGATGTGGGATGTGGTCGACGCCCAGTTCGCCAAGTATGAAGGCCGCCCCATCGGCGAGAAGAAGCGCCTCGTCGGTGAGGGCGTGCCATACGGCCGGATGGGCAAGCCGGACGACCATGTTGGCGCGGCGATTTTTCTCGCCTCGCCGGAAAGTGAATATGTGGTCGCCCAAACGCTGAACGTCGACGGCGGCCAGTGGATGAGTTGAGGCCGCAATGACCAAACTGAACCTCGCCAACCTTGCCAAACTCGGCCCGCGCGTCGCCGTGCCCGCCTACTGTCGCGGCGAACTCCGGCCAGGAATTCTGCATATTGGCCTTGGCAACTTCCATCGCGCCCATCTCGGCGTCTACATGGATCGGCTTTTGAACCTTGGCCTTAACAAGGATTGGGCAATCGTCGGCGCCGGCGTAATGCCGTCCGACGCCAAGATGCGCGAAGCCCTGCTGCCGCAGGACTTGTTGAGCACTGTCGTCGAACAGGAAAAAGACTCAAGCGCGGCGCGGGTAACGGGGCCGATGGTGGATTTCGTGCCGCCCGGCGATATTCCCGCACTTGTGGCCCGGCTCGCCCAACCGGATATTCGCATCGTGTCGCTGACTGTGACCGAAGGCGGATACATGATTGATCCCGCCACCGGTAAATTCGACCCCAGCCATCCGGCCATCTTGAAGGATGCCGCAAACCCTTCTTCGCCTGCCAGCGTCTTTGGCATCATCTTGCGCGGCCTGGCGCTGCGCCGCATTGGCGGAATTGCTCCGTACACGGTCATGTCGTGCGACAATGTTCCCCACAACGGCGTGGTCACCCGCAATGCCATCGCCGGCCTCGCCCGGCTGTACGATCCGGCGCTCGCCGACTGGGTAGTGGCCAATGTCGCCTTCCCCAACGCCATGGTGGACCGCATTACGCCAGCCACATCCGATCGCGAACGCCAGCTCACCCATGAGTTTTTCGGCATTGAAGACAATTGGCCGGTGTTCTGCGAAGAGTTTATCCAATGGGTGATCGAAGACAATTTCTCGATGGGCCGCCCCGACTTCGAGAAAGCCGGTGCCACGTTTGTGGAAGACGTGACGCCCTATGAGAACATGAAGATCCGCATTCTCAATGGCGGCCACGCCATCATTGCCTACATCGGCGGCCTGCTTGACGTTCATTTCGTCCACGACGCCATGGCCCATCCCTTGATAAAGGCCTTTCTCGACAAGGTGGAGACCACCGAGACGATTCCCACCATTCCGCCGGTGCCCGACACCGACTTGAGTGACTATTATCGGTTGATCGTGCGCCGCTTCTCCAACCCAAAAATCGGCGACACCATCCGCCGCCTGGCCTTCGACGGCTCCAATCGCCAACCGAAATTCATCGTGCCCGTGGCCGCCGACCGCCTGAAGGCTGGCCAGTCCGTGGACGGATTGGCGCTCGAGTCGGCCCTGTGGTGCCGTTATTGCTCACGGCACCACCGAAAGCGGCAAAGTGATTGAGCCGAACGACCCGCAATGGACCGATGCTCCAGCGCCTGGCGGCCGAAGCCAAGGACCGTCCCGGCGGCCTGGCTTTCCATGGCCGAAATCTACGGCGATGTCGGCAGGTCTCCAGTCTTTGCCGAGGCCTTCACCCGTTCGCTCAACGCCGTCTGGCGCAGCGGCACGGTTGCGGCGGTGGAAGCCTATCTCGCTGGAAAGCCCGCCTGAGATTCACGTGGCAAGCTCGGCAAGTGGCACGGCCTCCGCCGCAAGCCTGTGCTTCAGCACCTTGCCCATGGGTGTTGCGGGCAATGAACTGCACAGAATGAATTTTACCGGTCTCTTGTAAGGCGCAAGCTGGCTCGCGCACAGTGCGGCAAGCTCTTCAACTGAAGGCGGGCTTGAGGGATTGACCTGCACATAGGCTACGACCTCTTCATTCCCATCTCCTGCAGGTTGGCCAACCACCGCCGACAAGATCACGCCCGGATGTTTACTCAATACGCTTTCCACTTCTGGCGGGAACACGTTGAAGCCCGACCTGATGATCAGTTCCTTTGAGCGCCCGGAAATATGCAGGCTGCCTTCGCTGTCGAAAAAGCCAACGTCGCCAGTCTTCAGCCAGCCCTCCGGCGTGATCGCCTGCGCTGTCATCTCGGTGACTTGTAGTAACCCTTCATCATGCCTGGCCCCCGGCACCAGATGTCGCCCGTTTCGCCATCGGCAACCGGCTTCTCCGTCCGGTCCCACCGCCACCAGTTCCACATGGGGCAGAGCTTGGCCGACCGATCCGTCGGCCCTCGGAAAATCAACCCGCGTCATCGCCATGGAGGGTGCAGCCTCGGTCATCCCATAGCCATTGTGCAAGGGCTGGCCGAACAACGCCTCGCAAGCCTGCTTCAATCCCATGTCAAGCGGCGCCCCACCCGCCGATGTGAAACGGATGTTATGTGGCCCCAGCGATCGGCCTTCCTGCCTGAGATAGGACAGGAACTTGCCAAACATCGCCGGCGCGCCAGACAGATGGGTGATGCCGGAACCAATGTCGTCGAGAAGCTGCGCGGCTTCAAACCGGGCGCGCGGCATGTAACACGCCCCAGCATAAAGCGACCCGAGAAACACCGAAGCGAATCCGAACACATGGCTCAGCGGCAACACGCCATACACCATATCGCCAGGCGCGAAACCACGCATGCCGCCAGACATCGCCGCGATGAAACCAAGATTGCGATGCGTGAGCATCACCCCCTTCGGCGAACCCGTGGTGCCCGACGTATAGACCAGCAGCGCCACTTGCTCCGCGCCTGACGATTGCACCGGCTCCGGCATCGTTCTTTCATTGAGCGCACCGGCACCTATGCGGCCAAGCAGTCTGTGGGAGATGACCTCCGCCCCCTGCTCCGCCGCATGAACAGCGGCGGCGGGAGATGCATCGATGGTAAAGAAGGCGCGGCGTATGCCGGCATGCTCGACTGCTATGGCGATTTCCGCTGCCGTTTGCCGGGCATTGACGATGATCGACCAGGCGTCAAGCGCCGCTGCAGCCAGTGCCAGCGCGACGATGGCCCGGCCATTCTCGTTCACCACCATCACCCGGTCACCGGGCCGGATGCCATGATCCGTGAGCAGCGCTTTGGCCTCACGCACCGCTTCCGCCAGATCGGCAAAACTCCAGCGCACGTCACCATCGATCACCGCAACGGCTGCGGGCGAACGGGCCTCCCACCTCCACACAAGATCGCTGATGCGCTCCGGCAAATCATCAATCCGGTCGATGACCTGTTGCGGAACCAGCGGCACCACGCCGTGCCCTAGAGTGGAATGAGTTCTGAATGACTCACTCCCGCTGCCGTCATCCCGGCGAACGCCGGGACCCAGGTTTTCAAACGGCAGGACGGCGGAAAGTCTGGGTCCCGGCGTTCGCCGGGATGACAGCATGTGATGGTTCGATCAAACATCCTTCCGCCCTCAAGCCCTGCGCTTGGCTGAAAGGAACGCCCTGGCCTTCTTGGCAATGCCAACATCGTCAAGAAGATAGTGGGCGTAAAGCGCGGCTGGCGGCCCGACGGGCGCGAATTCGTCGGGAATGCCGTGGCGCATGAAAGCGACACGCGGCTCATCCACCAGCACCTCGGCAACGGCACTGCCGAGACCGCCGGTGACATTGTGGTCCTCGACCGTGAGAATGGCGCCGGTCTCGCGCGCTGCCTTGCGGATCGCCGCCTTGTCCAGCGGCTTCAGCGTGTGCATGTCGATGACCCGAGCGGAGATACCCTTTTTCGCCAGAATGTCTGCCGCCCCCAGCGCGAAATGCACCCGCGACCCGCAGGTGATGATCGTCAAGTCCTTGCCCTGGCGCAGTGTCGTGGCCTTGCCGATCCTGAAGCCAACTGGCACATCCTCATAAACCACCGGATCGCGCCCCCGGCTGAGGCGGATATACATGGCGCCGGGGTAGTCGACGGATGCCCGCAGGATGGCCCGCAGATGATTGGCGTCGGTCGCATTGACGATGGTGAGATCGGCGATCGCCCGCATCATCGCCAGGTCTTCGGTGGCGTGGTGACTCGAGCCGTAGAAACCCATGGAAATGCCGGAGTGGTGGCCGATGATCCGCACCTTCATGCCGGGGTAGGCGCAATCCGTCTTGATCTGCTCGGCGGCCAGCACCGCGCTGAACGCCGCAAACGTCGCCGCATAGGCTACCATGCCGCTGGCGGCGAGACCCGCCGCCGCGGTGATCATGTTCTTCTCGGCAATGCCGAAGTCGAAGAAGCGATCCGAATGCCGCGCCTTGAAGTCATTGGTGCGGTTGGCACTGGCCAGATCCGCCGTCAGCACCACGATGCGTGGATCATGGTCGGCAATGTCGGCCAGTTCTTCGCCCAGCACAAATGCCGGGAGTGCGGCATTCGGCGTGCCGATAACTGAGCGCTGATCTTTCAGCGAAACATCGCTTCCCGCCGTGCCGCGGAAGAACGCGTCCACGCCCTGGCCGCTGTCGGCTGTTTCCTTCTTGGCGCGAAGAGTCTTCGCCATGTCAGTTGCCTTTCGCTTCATAGGGCTTGAGGCCAGCCTCGATCTCCGCCACCGCATCGTCGTAGTCTTCGCCCACCAGATTGGCCACATGCCACTGCAGCGACAGCTCCATGCGCTTCACACCCCTGCCCTTAATCGTATCAGCGATGATCACCTGCGGCTTGCCAATGCCAGCAGGCTTTAATCGGCCCAAGGCGCCAAGGATCGCATCGATGTCGTGGCCATCGATCCGCTGCACGTCCCAGCCGAACGCCGCGAAACGCTCAGCCAACGGCTCGATGGCCATGATCTCTTCCGTATGCCCATCAATGCACAGCTGGTTGCGGTCGATGATAGCGACCAGCCCTTGCAACTTGAACTGGCTGGCCGACATGACAGCTTCCCAGATCTGGCCCTCGGCAATTTCGCCGTCGCCCAGCATGCAATAGGTGCGAAACTGTCGTTTCTGGATGCGCCCGGCCAGCGCGATCCCCACACCGATCGATAATCCGTGGCCGAGCGAGCCCGACGAGAAGTCAATGCCCGGAATGGTCTTCATATTGGGATGATCGCCGAAGGCGCTGCCGAGCTTGGTGAAGTTGTCGAGGAGGCTCGACGGATAGAAGCCGAGATCGGCCAGCACCGGGTAAAGCCCGATGGCCGCATGGCCCTTGCTCAGGATGAACCGGTCGCGATCCGGCCACTGCGGGTCCTTGGGATCGAAACGCAGATGCGCATAATACAACGCGGCAAAAAGTTCGGCCGCCGAGAAACTCGACGAATAGTGCCCCGCGCCGCAGATTTTGGCCAGCCGCAGCGTCTCCAGCCGCACGAACTTCGCCTTGTCTGCAAGATCCTCGCGCGACAGGTTGTGATGGCGTTCGCCGGGCCTGGCAGTCATCGATTGCTTTCTCCCTAACTTGCTTGGGCCACCACCGCCATCGCCTGATCGGTCGCCTCAAGGGCGCGGTCGATGTCGGCTACGGTGTGGGCGGCACTCAGAAACATGGTGTGAGTGGCATGGAGATAGACGCCGCGTTTCAGTGCTTCGGCGCAGAACAGCCAGCCCTTGCGGCGCTCGGCATCATCATCGAACAGCATCACCGGCATTTGCGGCGGTCCACTTTGCTGGAGCACCAATCCATGATGCTTGACCTGCGCCGCAATGCCGTCGCGCAGCCGCTGGCCCATGCGCTCCATGATGGCGATGGCGCCGATGTCCTTCATCTTGGTGATGGTGGCAATCGCCGCCGCCATGGCAACCGCGCCATACCAGAACGAGCCGGTGACGAAGATGCGCCCCGCCGCCTCACGGAACCGGTCATTGCCGGTTACGCAGCCAGGGGATAGCCATTGGCAATCGCCTTCGACCACGCCGAGAGGTCAGGCTTCACGCCAGTCAGTTCCCAGCTGCCGCCGATGTGCAAGCGAAATCCCGCCCGCACATCATCAACGATAAGCGCCGCACCGGTCTGGTCGCATATCCGCCGTGCCGTTTCGGCAAAGCCGCGCGTCGGCATCTCATGCGGCTTGCCAAGATCATGCTTGAACGCCGAAACGAAAATGCCCGCAAGATCGCCCTTGCAGGCTTCCGCTGCCGCCTCGAGGCTTGCGGAATCATTGTAATCAAAGCGCACGATGTGGGCGCGGTCTTCCGCCGTCGAGCCCGCAGGGTACGGGTTGCACCACGGCACCGCGCCATGATAGGCGCCATTGGCCAGCAGAATTTTGCGGCGGCCCGTACCCTCACGGGCGATCATCGCACAGGCCGTCGTCGCATCGGTGCCATTCTTCTGGAACATCGCCCAATCGGCATGGGGAACGGTATCGGTCATCAACTCGGCGAGTTCGACGAGTCTGGCACTCGGTCCATTGAAGATATCGCCCTCGGCCCGCTGCCGGGCGGCGGCGTGCTCGACGTCCACATCGCCATAGCCAAGGATCATCGGTCCGTAGCTGCACATGAAGTCGATGTATTCGCGGCCATCGGCGTCCCACAGCCGGCAGCCTTGAGCCTTTGCGAAATACTGCGGATAGGCGGCGGGAATGCGCGCCACGTTCATGTGGCCCCACATGCCATTGGGGATGACGCGTTGCGCTCGCTCGCGCAAGGACTGATCGGACATACCAATAGAATGCCAGCACTGGCGGCGGATACAAGGGAGCCGTTGCGAGCCTCACCTATGCGCTGAAGTCAGGGAAGCGCCTCGGTCCGGAACAACCGGACGCGCAAGCCGCCGTGCAGAACCGGTTCACCAGGCGGCAGGAACGGCAATCCCGTGGCCTTGGCCAGCGAAGCGTCAGCGGTGATTAACCCCACCCGCCAGCCCGAAAACTTCTCTCGCAACACTTTGCCCAACGCACCATGAAGCCCGAAAAGCGGCTTCTTGTCACCGATGCGTGCACCGTAGGGCGGGTTGATGATAACCAGGCCAGGAGACTCATCCGGGCGCACGAGAGTGCTGATCGCTAGTTGCTGAAATTGCACGAAGTCAGCAACGCCGGCCCTTTCGGCATTGGCTTTCGCCATGCGGATGGCGCCAGCATCGCGGTCGCTTCCATAGTATTTTACCAAGGGCCTCTTGAGGTCACGCGCCTCGCGCATCTTGGCCCACATGCCGGGATCGAAGGTCGCAAGTGTCTCGAAGGCGAAGGGCCTGGCGCGGCCGGGGTTGAGTCCTATGGCAATTTCCGCCGCTTCGATCACCAGGGTGCCGGACCCGCACATCGGATCGAGCACCGGCTCTGTCCCGTCAAAACCGCACTGGCGCAGAAACAGTGCCGCCATGGTTTCACGTAAGGGTGCCTTGGCCACCGCTTCCTTGTGGCCGCGCTTGTGCAGCATGTCGCCGGAGGTATCGATGCTGATGGTGCAAAGATCGTCTTCGATGCGCGCTTTGATGCACAGGTCGGCGTCGGCATCGATGGCAATTTTCAACTCTTCGCGCAGCGCCGTCTCAATCCGTTGCGCTGCAGCGCCCGAATGATAGATGCGCGATTTGCGGCAGGTCACATCGACGCGCACCGGAACGTCGTTCCGCAGCACGTCGCGCCACGGAAATGCCCTTGCCCGCTTGTCGAGTTGCGCCAGATGCAACACCCGGAAGGCGCCGATGCGGGCCAGAACCCGGCTGGCGCCACGCAGTTCGAGATTGGCCCGCCACACGTCGCGCCACTTGCCTGATATCGTAACGCCACCGTCAACCGTCTTCGGGTTTCGGAATCCTCGGCTGCGCGCCTCATCGCACAGCGCTTCTTCGAGCCCCGGAACGGCGACAAGGAATATTTCAAGATCGGACGGCTTTGCCATGCCATGCGCATAGACGGATTTGCCGCCGCCATCGACAGCTTTCTGTGCGGAAGCGCTTCAAGAAATCGGATGATGACGCGAGCCCGCTAACTCACTTGAGCCGCCTCCCTTGCGGCATGCAAGAAAAGTGGAGGGGATGTCCCCGCCAAGGCTTCAAGCCAGCACGTGCGGTAGTGAGAGTGGTTGGTATTGAGGCTCAAAGCCTGGCGCCCGGTCGTCTGGGCTGTTTTCACAAGGGACGGCAGGATTTCCGCCGGAGACAAGATCTTAGGTGCGGGAACTGTGCCCGCCCCGAGCCATTTAAGGCGCTGGGGTCCTAATGTCCGAGGGCCTTGTCCGAGACTCCCGGGAAGTGGAAGCAATGTCTCTCCCCCACTCCGCAGGCGCTGCCAACTTACCCGGTCATCATGGAACATCATGCACAACGTCCCCTCCTTTCCGGGTCAGTCACCAACCATATAGTCCTATCACTAGGAACACGTCAAGGATTATTTTCAGGAGCCGTGCAGGCTGAACGAGGCCCTCATCCGCCCTGTCGGGCACCTTCTCCCATCCTCGGGTCAAGCCCGAGGACGGGAGAAGGCGAAGCTGAGGAAGCTCTCTCCACTTTCGCCTTCTCCCGCGCCCTTGCGTGGGAGAAGGTCCCGAAGGGGGATGAGGGCTGGTTCAGCTGCACCGTGGGTCCCCGGACAAGCTCGGGAATAAAAGATTATCTGGGTACGGCCAGCCCTGTTCTGGTATTTCTTGCAAACGCCAGCGTATCCTCAAAAGACACCACTCCGGCCTGCGAGCCAAGCCCTGTGGCATTGAGTGCCGAGGTCGCCTGCGCCAGCCGCACCGTCTCTTCGGCACTGAAACCCTTCACCAGGCCGACCGCGAAGCCCGCATTGAAGGCATCGCCGCAGCCGCAGGTGCATTTCACGGCGATATCAAACGCCGGCATATAAAAAGACTGGCCGGATTTGTGATGATAGTAGGCGCCGTCGCCGCCCAGCGTGAACACGCAGCACGAAGCGCCGAGTTCGAAAAACTTCAGCGCTATGTCGCCATGCTTGGAAAGGCCGGTGAGCGCTTGTGCCTCTTCAATTGATGGCATGAAATAGTCGGTGAACGGCAGCACCTGGGCGATGGCCGGCAGATCGTTGGGCGAACTGGCGAAGATGTCGACGGTCGTGGTCGCCCCCTTGGCCTTGGCAAGTTTCATCACCTCCGCCGTGCGGCCCTTGTCCATCGCCGCCATCAGTCCGACCCCTCCGGCATGGAACACGCGTGTATCGGTGATCTTCTCGGCCATCGCATCATCGACGAAGAAATTGCCCGTGGCCCCCAGCATGTGCAGTGCCGGGCGCGAACCATCATGCCGGGTGGTAACGATGGAAGACGAAGTTTTCCACCCCGGCTGGCGCTGCATGCACGACGTATCGACACCGAAATGCGCCAGCCGCTGCAATACCCAATCACCCATCAGGTCATCGCCAACGCCGCCGACTGCCAGGGACTTGAGCCCCATCTTGGCCGCCGCAATCACCGCCGTGCCTGCCGCACCCGATACCGCCAGCGTCAACTCATCAATGAACACCGTACCGCCGCCCGGCGGCACGCCGGTGAACGGCCAGCCCAGGCAGTCAAAGGTAATGAACCCCATGGATGTGTAGTCATACTGCGGCATCAGCGCGCTCCCCTGGCCGGAAGTTCTCCCTTGCCGGTCTATGCCAGCATCAGGGCCGGGTCTTCAACAAACTTGCGGAAAGCACCGAGCAGTTCGGCGCCAATTGCTCCATCCACTGCCCGGTGATCGCAGGAGAGTGTGCAGCTCATTTGGGTTTTCAGCATCGGCTGGCCGTTGACCGGCACAAAGGCTTCGACCGCCGCCCCTACCGCCAGGATGGTAGCCTGCGGCGGATTGATGATCGCCGTGAAATCCTCGATGCCATACATGCCGAGATTGGAAATGGACGCCGAGCCGCCCTGGTATTCTGCGGGCGCCAGCTTGCGTTGCCGGGCTCGCGCCGCAAGGTCTTTCATCTCAATCGCAACAGCCGAAAGTGACTTGGCCTCGGCATTGCGAATGACCGGCGTAAAAAGGCCGCCTTCGACGGCCACGGCAACCGCAATGTCGCTGCTCTTGTGGCGGATGATGCAATCGCCGCCCCAGGTGACGTTGGCGGCCGGCACCTTCTGCAGAGAAAGCGCCAGGGCCTTGATCACGAAATCATTGATCGACAGCTTCCAGAGGGGGAAGCCTTTGCTGTCCTTCGGGGCCTGCAGATTAAGCCGTTCGCGGATCGCCAGCAGCGCATCGATGGCGCAGGTGGCGCGCAGATAGAAATGCGGCACCGTCTGCTTGGCGAGTGTCAGCCGCTCGGCGATAGTCCGCCGCATGCCATCAAGCGGAATGCGCTCGGTGTCTCCTTCCGCCGCGACGGGCACCGCAATTCCGGCCTTGCGCACGTCCTCGGCGACGATGCGCCCGTGCGGACCGCTGCCCCGCATGCCGCCAAGCGCCACACCGGCCTCACGCGCCAGCCGCCGCGCCAGCGGCGTTGCCCGCACACCATCCGCCTGGCTCATCGCGCCAGGCGCCGCAACAACGGGCGCTTCCCGCACCACCTCGCGAATTTCGGCCTTGGGTTGCGCGGCAATGCTTGGCGCGACGCTTAGCGCTTCGCCGTCGGCAAAGATGAACGCGACCGCCTGCCCCACCGGCGACGATTCGCCTTCCTTCACCAACACATTGCCAAGTGTTCCATCGGCGGGCGATTCGATTTCCATCGTCGCCTTGTCGGTCTCGATATCGAACAGCGGCTTGCCCTTGGCCACCCGCTCACCATCTCTCGGCATACCACCGGACGATCTTGCCACTGGCCATGTCCATGTCGACGCGTGGCAGGATGACCTCGACCGGCATCAGCGGCGGCCCGAAACCAGATTGCGCGCCGCCGCCACGATGTCCGGCACCTGCGGCACGGCGGCTTTCTCGAGCTGCGGATTATAGGGAATGGGAGACTCAACACCGCCCAACCGGATGATCGGCGCATCGAGATAGTCGAAGGCCTCGCTCTCGGCGATGCGGGCGCTGATTTCAGCCCCGATGCCCAGCGTTTTGACACCCTCGTAAACGCAGATGAGGCGCGTCGTCTTCTTCACACTCGCCACGATGGCCGGCGTGTCGATGGGCCGCAGCGAGCGCAGATCAATGACTTCAAGATCAATGCCTTCGGCAGCAAGCTCCACCGCCGCGTCGAGCGCCTTGTGCACCATGATGCCGGTGGCGACGACCGTGGCATGAGAGCCCTCGCGCCGCACTACCGCCTTGCCGATCGGCACCCGAAATGCTTCTTCCGGTACATCGCCCTTAATCTTGTAGAGAAGCTTGTGCTCGAACACCATCACCGGGTCGGGATCATCGATGGCCGCCAGCAGCAGGCCCTTGGCGTCATGTGGCGTCGATGGCTGCACCACCTTGAGGCCCGGCACGTGGGCAAGCCAGGCCTCGAGCGACTGGCTGTGCTGGGCCGCAGCCCCGGTGCCCGAGCCACAGGGCAGGCGCATGACCAGCGGCACCGAAGCCTTGCCGCCCAGCATGTAGCGGAGTTTCGCCGCCTGATTGACGATCTGCTCCATGGCCAGCGTTGCGAAATCCGAGAATTGAAACTCCAGCACCGGGCGGCTTCCGGCCAGTGCCGCACCCACCGCCACGCCCGCCGCTCCCAGCTCCGAGATCGGCGTATCCATCACCCGGTCTTCGCCGAAGCGATGAACCAGATCGCCGGTCACCTGGAAGGCGCCGCCATAGACGCCGATGTCCTCGCCCATCAGGAACACCCGCTCGTCGGCTTCCATCGCCTGGGCCAATGCTTCCTGCACCGCCTGGGCGTAACTCAGCTCGCGAACGCTCACGGCACGATCTCCAGCGTGTAGACATCACGGGTGACATCGGCGGGATCAGGATTGCTGCCAGCTTCCGCGAACTTCAGGCCTTCGGCGATTTCGGTCTCAACGGCGGCTCGCACCTGATCGAGGTCGCCCTGCGCCAGAACGCCGTGGGCCAGCAATTCCTTTTCGAATGCGGTGATCGGATCGCGGGCTTTCCATTCCTCGATTTCTTCCTTGCTGCGGTAGCGATTGCGGTCGCTGCGCGAATGCCCCCTGGTGCGGTAGGTCTTGCACTCGACAAGCGTCGGCCCTTCGCCCGCCCGCGCCCGCTCGATCGCCACCATCACGGCTTCCGCCACATCGGCAATGGCGTTGCCGTCAACCACCACGCCCGGCATGTTGTAGCCACTGGCGCGATCCGCGACATTGGCCACCGCCATCGACCGTTCGGTCGACACCGACATGCCGTACTTGTTGTTCTCGCACACGAACACCACCGGCAGGCGCCAAACCGCGGCCATGTTCAGCGCCTCGTGAAATGCCCCTTCGTTGCTGGCGCCATCGCCGAAGAAACACAGGGCGACATCGTCGCGCTTCTGCTTCTTGATGGCCAGTGCCGCTCCGACCGCAATCGGAATGCCGCCGCCAACGATACCATTGGCGCCGAGATTGCCGCTCTCAACGTCGGCAATGTGCATCGAACCGCCACGCCCCCGGCAATAGCCCTCTTCCTTGCCGAAAAATTCCGCCAGCATGCGTTTGGGATCAGCCCCCTTGCCAATGCAGTGGCCATGGCCGCGATGGGTTGATGTGATGTAGTCACTGCTGCGCAGCGCCATGGTGGCGCCGATGGCCGAAGCTTCCTGGCCGATGGAGAGATGCATCGTGCCGTGGATTTGGCCGCGCATGTAGGATTCCTCGGCCGTCTCTTCGAAACGCCGCACCAGATGCATGCGGCGCAGCGCCTCCTTGAGAGCCGGCGTATCGAACTTGCGATAGAATGGGCGCAAATTTGCCGCTGGCGCCCGCTTGGCCGGAGATTTCATGCCGCCAGGTCTTTCAGCATGTCGTCCTGCCGCCGCCGCAGCACGGCGAGGCGCGATCCTTGATCGACCTGCACATTGGCTGATGTCAGAAGCTCGCCCTTGCCAATGGCCCGGGTGGTCTTGCCGCCTTCCAGAAGTCCGCAAGGAACAGCCCCGCCCGACACAGCGTCTTCCACCGTCATGATCCACGCCCGGTAGGCATATTCGCCGATGGCATCAAGCTTCTCGCCCGGTTTCAAATCCCGCTTGGCCACCGCGCACACTTCCGCCACCGGCCGGTCCAGAGGCTGCATGTCGCCGGTTCCGTAGAGCACGGCCCGCGCGCACGACAGCGGCACCTCGAGGCTTGTGAGATGATATGGCCGGTAGAACGTGTAGTAAGGTCCGGCCCCCAGTTTCAGGTCATGCATGCGCTCGCGGATGCGCGGATGCGCCATTTCCGCAACCACGAACACGCCCGGCGCAACCCCCTTGCCGATGGAGTAATCGACCACGCCCTTGCGCGACAGAACCCCGCCATCCGCCTTGGGGATGAGCACGCGCTCGAGTTCCGGCAGCGTTGCCGCCGGCCCATGCATGCCCGGGCAATCGGGAACAAGCCCCGTGGCATTGGCGATGGCCGCCATCTCAACCATGGTCTTCGAGCCGTCGACAAATTCCACCAGCATGCGCGGATTCATGTTCCGGCGCTTTGCCTCGTCCATATAGGCATCGGGTGTGGCATCAATGTTGAGCGGATTGTTCTTGCCCTTGCCGGCGGCGACGATGGGATAGCCAAGGCTGGTCACGAAGTTGATGATCTCGATGGCCGAACTCGGCTCATCGCCCGCCCCCAGCGTGTAAACGACACCCAGGCGCTTGGCCTCGTGTTGCAGATAAGCTCCGATAGTCACATCGGCCTCGACATTCATCATCACCAGATGTTTGCCGTGTTCCATGGCGGTGAGGCCAATTTCAGCGCCAACCGCAGGCTTCCCCGTGGCATCGATCACCACATCGATATGTTCGCTCATGCAGATCAGTTGCGCGTCGCCGGTAATGACCGGCCGCTGGCCTTCGATAGCCGCCGCTAGTGCCTTGGCGCTGTCGGCAAGAGCCGCATCCTCGCCCAGGCCGGCAATCCGATAGGCGTTGCGCGCCGAGTCCACATTGATTTCCGCGATAGCGGCAACCGAGATACCCGTCATCTGGCGGCATTGCGTAACAATGTCAGTCCCCATTTCTCCGCAACCGATGAGACCGATGCGGATGGGCCGGCCCAGTTTCTCCATGCGCCGCGCCAGATCGGCGGAAAGTCCGGTGGTCGCGCCAATGCGCGGTGACATTGCTTTTGCAGCAGTTCTAGACATGTTTCCTCTTGGGCTCGGCTGGGTAAATTAGATACTTTTGTCTTTACGAAAGTCAATTAGTATTATTATATGGCCCAAACCGTCGGCTTGGCTATCGGGTGCAAATAGCCGGGCTGCGTAACCATCACAAGGGTGCCAGCTACCCGGCACCGGGGGAACCATATGGCTTCAATAACCCTGCGCAAGATCAGGAAGGCCTGGGGGCCGGTGGTCGGCGTTGACGATATCGATCTCGAAATCCGCGACAAGGAGTTCATGGTTTTTCTTGGCCCCTCCGGCTGCGGCAAGACCACGACCATGCGCATGATCGCCGGCCTCGAGGAGCTGACGTCCGGCACCATCCAGATTGGCAACGAAGAAATGAACGATGTCGACGCCCGCGACCGCGACGTGGCGATGGTGTTCCAGAGCTATGCGCTCTATCCCAACATGTCGATCTACGAGAACATCCGCTTCCCCCTGAGAATGCGCGGCATTCCCAAGCACGACCATGACCGTCTGGTGCGCGAGGCGGCTGACATTGTCGAACTCGGCGATTATCTGGATCGCAAGCCCCGCGCCCTCTCCGGCGGCCAACGCCAGCGCGCCGCACTGGCCCGCGCCGTAGTGCGCCATCCCCAGGTGTTCCTGATGGATGAACCCCTGTCCAACCTCGACGCCAAGCTGCGCCTCACCATGCGCGCCCAGCTCAAGCACATTCAGCGGAAGCTCGAAGCGACGACCGTCTACGTCACCCATGACCAGATCGAGGCCATGACGCTCGCCGACCGCATTGCCATCATGAACAAGGGGAAGATCCAGCAACTGGGAACTCCCGACGAAGTCTACAACGACCCGGTCAACGTTTTCGTCGCGGGCTTTGTCGGTTCACCGCCGATGAATCTGATCAAGGGCGAAATCAGCGGCAAGGTGTTCACCGCCCCAAACATCCGTTTTCCAATGCTGAAAGCGGTGGACACCAGGAATGTGATACTCGGCATTCGCCCCGAAGACGTGACTGTGGCGGCTTCCATAACTGCGCATTTGAAATCCAAGCTGTACTCGCTCGAGCCGACCGGCGACCAGACGCTGGCGACGGCCTACGCCGGCGAGCAACTGGTGGTGGCCAAGGCGGCGCGCGATTTCCGCCAGGACCTCGACACCGACATCGGCTTCGACTTCGCCGCCAGCCACGCCTACCTGTTTGATGCCGACACCGGCAACCGCATAAGGTAGCGCTGTATTCAGTACTGATCCCGGATAGCCCGGAGTTCGGTGGCCAGGCCCGCTTCATCCCGGGCTTCCGCCAATTCGGCGATGCGCGGCAGGCGCGGGCCGGCCAGCGCTCCCGCCACATCGAAGAAGTCATCCTCCGACATGATCTCGGCGGGCTTCCCGGCATCGGCAAACAGCAGCGCGATACACGAAATGGCGGCAACCGCGAGATTAGGATCAACCCCTTCAAGGTAGCGATAGCGCCCGCTGGGCATTCCGGCTCGAGCCACGGTACGTTGCGCCGCAAGCTCGATAATCATGCGCGCCAGTTGATTTTCCTTGCTCTCATCTGCCCGGGTTGCGGTGGCCAGTTGCCGCCGGGCCGCATCCACCCGGTGCTCAAGAACCAGATAGGGCCGGCCCGTGCAACGCTCGAGAATGCGCTTGGCCGCCCGGAAGAAATAGGCGTTGAACAGCGGGTTATGGATGATGCTGCGGTCGTGAATGCCGCCCGCCACGCCCTGCAGGAAACCGGCCGCGAAGGGTGATGGCAGATTGCGCCATGTGGGCAGGAAGATGCGGATCGAAAGATCGGCGCTGGCCCCTAGAAACCGGTCCAGGAGCCGCGCCGCCACGCCAACGGCGCGCGAAACGAACGGCACTTCGCGAGGCTTCACGCCTTCGAATTTGTCGGTGTGGGCGAGATCGCGGGCATAGAACTGGGCAGCCCGGAAACCATCGCGAAGCCCGGCCGCCGCGCATACCGCGTGGCTGCCGAATGCCCCGATTTGCAGCGAGGTACTTATCATGATGTCATTTCATAGCGTCCAGCCGATGGCGTCAAGGTGCAATGCCGCAATGCCCAGTTGTACCGCTATCCCTTGACCGCACCCATGGTTAATCCGCGCGACAAGTGATTCTGAACCAGAATGACCAGAAGCAGCGCCGGGAAGAACGCTAGAAAGCCCACGAGCGCGATGGCATTGTAGATGATGCCGTCGGATCCGCCGGAGAAATTGGCGAGCGCCACCGATAGCGGATAGGCATTCTTCGAGGCGATGATCAGGGTGAACAGGTATTCGTTCATCGCGAAGATCGCCGCGATCACCGCGGCGGTGATGATACCTGGCAGGCAGATCGGAATGATGATTTCCCACAGAATGCGGCCATCCGAGGCGCCGTCGGTACGCGCCGCATCTTCGATCTCATGGGGAATGTCGATCATGTAGGAGCGGATGATCCACACCACGATCGACAGGTTCATGGCGGCATAGACCAGCATGAGCGCCCACACCGAGTCGATCAGCTTCAGTTTGCCGAACAGGAAGAAGATCGGAATGATGACCGCGGCCGGCGCCATCATCTTGGTGGACAGGATGTAGTTTCCGATTTCCTCGTTGAACCGGAACTTGTAGCGGGCCAGCGCATAGGCAGCAGGAATGCCAAGCACCAAACAGATGAACACGCTGCCGGTGATCGCCACGATCGAATTGTAGAAATAAAGGCCAATCGGCCATTCATCCCAAATTTTCGTCCAGGTCTCGGTGGTGATGGTCGGGAAATAGATCGGCGACGGCGCAATGATCTCGTTGCGCGGCCGGAGTGCGATCGAGGCGAAATACACGATCGGCAGCAGGCAGATCAAGCCCCAGGCCCACAGGATGGCCGAGCTCCAGCGTGGCCCCATCATGCGCTCGCTCATGCCGTCGCTCCCGATCTGAAGAATTTCCGTATGAGGATTTGCGCCAGGATCACCGTCGCGATGAGCAACAACACTGAAGCCGCCGAGGCGTAACCCTGCTCAAAACTTCTGAACGCCGTGCGATAGATGAAATAGCTCAGTGTCTCGGTGTGGCCGGCGGGAGAACCCTGGGTGATGATATTGACCGCCGACATGTTGTTGAGAATGTCGATGCCGCGCAGCACCAGCGCAATGGCGATGACCGGCCGCAACATCGGCAGCGAGATGTTCCAGAACATGCTCCAGAACGACGCGCCATCGAGTCTTGCCGCTTCCTCGATTTCCTTGTCCTGGCCCTGAAGGCCGGCGACGAGAATGATGAAGATGAACGGTGTCCATTGCCACACATCGGTGACCACCAGCACAAAGCGTGCATTGAGTGTGTGGGCCATCCAGTCGATGCCGCCGTTGACCAGTCCAAGGCGCTCGAAGAGATCGGCGATAACCCGTCCGTCATTGAACAGCAGCTTCCACAAATAGCCCACCGCCGATGGCATGAATAGCATCGGCAGCATGAACAGGATGCGCCAGCCCTTCACCCATCGCGACCGGTAGGCAAGTGCCGCCAGAAGCATGGCGATCACGAATTCAATAGCGAGCGTAATCGAGCCGAGCAGCAGCGTATTCCAGATTGCCGTCCAGAAGTGCTCGTCAGCAAGAAGTTCCCGGTAGTTGTCAAAGCCGACATAGTCCCATTTGAACTTGCCGGTGAAAAACGAGCGGTAGATTGCGAAAAGACCTGGCCACAATGTGATAAACAGCAGAAAAATGCAGGCCGGTGCGAGCATGAGGTAGGGAAACGCCTTGCGCATCGCCGGACTGCGGCGGCGGATCGGACTTCGAGTGTGGCGTCCATAGTCATGCAATGATGAACAAGACCAGTCTTCAGATGGAAAGGAAATGGCCGGAATTGCTTCCGGCCATTTTCATGCGTCGCCGATTAGAACGGTAAGCTGCCTTGCCCTTGCCGATCCACAGGCCTGGATCGGTGGCGGCGAAGTTCATGGGGTCGGCGCCCTTGTAGAAGCCGTTCTTTTCCATGATCGCCTTGACCTTGCCCGCTGCTTCATCAAGCGCTTCCTTCGGCTTCTTCGTGCCAACGATCACTTCGTTGACCAGGAAACCGATTTCCTGCTCGACCTGGAAGCCCGACGGAATGCGCGGTGCGCACCAGGCGTAGTCCAGCGACTCGGCCCACACCTTGGCGGGTTGCGAAACGCTGCGCATCTTCTCGTTGTTCAACACCGACTTGGTGCCCGGAGCCACGCCGTTGGCGTTGGCTTCGTTCATCGCCATGATCGACGATGTGGTGAGGTAGGCAAGCATCAGGAATGCGGCTTCCGGTTCCGGCGAAGTGGAAGCGACAACCGAGGTCGAACCGGCGATGTTCGGCGGCGCATAGGTGCCGCCGGCAACGCGCGGTTCATAAATCGTTACGATATCGTCACCCACCTTCGATTGGTCAGGACGGGTTGCTTGTGTGCCGGTGTCCTGCCACGAAATGTTGCAGGCAATCTGGCCACCCAACACGGCTGCGCGGTTTGTGGGCCAGTCGGCGGCAGCAACGCCTTCGATGGCGTGCTTGGAAAGGGCCGCGAGCATTTCCAGGCCCTTGACGCCGGCATCGCCGTTGAAGATCGGTTCCCACTTGTCGTTGAACAGTTGCATGCCATACTGGGCAGCGATGTGTTCCCAAGCATAGGTCGCCCAGAAACCGCGGCCCGCCATCAAACCGATGCCGGCAACGCCGGGTTCGGCCTTGTTGAGTTCCGGAGCAATGCGCAGCATTTCGTCATAGGACGGAATGGTCTTGACCCGGTCGATTTCGTTGATGCCGATCTTCTTGAAGATCGACGGGCGCACGTGCACCTGCTGGATGTCGCAGTCGAAGGGTATGCCGAGGATGCCCTTGTCGCCCCAGTGGCCATAGTTCCGCTGGTAGGTTTCATACCAGTCATCGAACGGCAGCTTCCACTTGGCGACGTATTCATCAAGTGGCTTCAGGAAGCCCTGGGCCGCAAAATCACCCAGCCACGGTGAGAAGAACTGCACAGCATCAAAGCCGGCGTTGCCCGAAAGGAATTCGGCGACGATCTTGTCATACATCGAATCGTCAGGAATAGGGAAGAGATCGATCTTGATCCCCGAGAGTTGGGCAAACGGCTCGATCTGCTCCTGAGCGGATTCGCGGTCGGCGGCGCCGATGGCGAGGCGCACTGTCTTGCCGGCATGTTCCTTGCGCACCGCTTCCCAATCGACCGTGCGGATCCAGTCCTTCGTCGGATCCCAGAGCTCGTCGTTGTCGCCCAGCTTGTACTGGTCGCGGTAGTCCTTCTTCACCATGTTTCCGACGTTGATCTTGGCCAGCACGTCAGCGGGGTTTGGAAGATTTTGTGAATAGGCGCTGCGGACATTGAACAGCGAGACGCCGCCAACGCCGGTGGTGAGCGCCGCACCAGCCATTGCCGTGGACTTCAGCAGCGCCCTGCGGTTCACCCCGCCAGCTTTCTTAAGGCTCATGTCTTTCCTCCTGGATTGCAGCCTGTAAGGGTGTGCCGCTGCAACATGTCAGGCCAAACATGTCGCTGGCATTCAGTGCGGAAGTGATGTGAAGATATGCGGCATTGGTGCTGGCGATGCCACTTGCCGCTGCCCCAACGCGCCACGCTTGATCCTCCCATAACTGCCATTGCGCCGGAAAAAACTGGCGAATTGATCTTCTTTGCGAATTACAATACATAACGCCAATGCAGAACGCAAATGTTTCGTAATTAACCGGATTTCATCCCGTTGCCCGGTTATTTTTGAAACAAATGCACATCAACAGTGAATAGTGTATCTCTTGACTGCCCTCGTGGGTTTGGAGGTTTGGTTCCAATGCCTGTTCAAACTGGCGATAGAAAGACCGTCGCCGACAGCCTTGCTGATCGCGGCGCCGGGCGCATTGCTCGCAATCGCATGCGCATCGCCTGGATGTATTATGTCGAGGGCCTCACGCAGAATGAAATTGCCGACCGCCTGGGCATTGGCCGCGTCACCGTGGTGCGCAACATCAACGAAGCGATCCGCCAGCGCGAAGTCAAAATCTGGATTGAAGGCGATGTTGCCGAATGCTTCCACTTGGAGGCCGAACTGAAAGACCGCTTTGGCCTGAAGGAGGCCGTCGTCGTTCCCGCCCCCAGTTCGCCCAACATGATCACCAGGTCGATCGGCTTTGCCACCGGCATGTTCATGTCCGGCCAGCTCGCCAGCGGCTCACGGGTCGGCGTCGGCTGGGGTGCAACCCTGCACGAGTCGCTGCAAACCCTGGCGCCGCCCGAAGTCGAGAATGTTGAAGTCGTGTCGCTGCTCGGCGGCATCGTTCAGGCCCGCCGCTTCAACCCCGGCGAATTCGCCTGGCAGTTCGCGCGCATTGTCGGTGCCGACTGCTTTCTGGTTCAAGCCCCCGCCGTTGTTGACTCGCCGGAAACCCGTCATGCCCTGGTCGAACGTTGTGGCCTTAGAGAGGTTTTCGACAAGGCCGAAAAACTCGATCTCTTGCTGCTCAGCGTTGGCCCGATGGGTGCCAATTCGACGGCCTTTCGCTTCAATCTCATGACCGACGGTGAACGCCAGGATCTGATACGGTGTGGCGCAGTTGGCGACATGCTGTTTAACTTCTATGATGCCGGCGGAAACATTATCGACCATCCCGTTAACCGGAGAATCATGTCCGTTTCAATCGACAAGCTGCGCAAGGCTACCACCAGAATTCTGGCATCCGGCGGACCGGAGAAAATCGCCAGCATTCCCGGCGCCATAAAACTGGCCGACATCAATGTTCTGATAACCGACGAATCATCAGCCGAATCCCTGCTCGCCAGGAGCGCCTAGAAATCATGCTCACGCCACTTAAACCGGAAATCAGCGGCCTTGCCGATCCCAGCCATGAGGCCCGCCGCTTCCGCACCATCCTGTGGGCCTTTGAGCGCAACACCGAATTGCTGCTGGCGGGCTCCGGCATAACCTACCGCGTCGACCACGGCGCACTGGCCCAGGCCTTCGCCGCCTGGCGGCAGGCTTTCGATGCCAGCAAGCACCTCGCCGCCATCGACCGCCGCGACTACGTCATCTACGCTGCCGGCCTCATGCTGCGCGAACTTCTGGTTACCAAACCGCTGGCGCTCTCCACGCCCACCAAGTCAACGCTTCCGGCGCTGCCCGACAGCCGCTTTGAACGCTGGCCGGAGGGCTATGCCTACACCAGCTTCTGCCTGGCTTTCGTGTCGTCCATCATCGCAACCGACGGCTCCGAACTGCCGCGCCTCGACGGCGATGAAACCGGCCAGGGGTTCTGGGAATCCTTCCGTGAAAATGCCACCGAGCAGCCGGCCATGGCGATCGCTTTCTTTGATTTCATCTGTGGCCAGACGCCCAACTGGGATGCCCCCGACGCCCCTCACCTTCGCCACGGCCTGCACAACATCGAGCGCCTGCGCATATTGCAGGAGAGTTGAGGCAAGGCGGCATTCCGCCGCTTGCATGACTGTCGGCTTCCCTCCATGACTACCAGTCCGAGCACATGGAGAAACCGGCCATGAAATTCCAACTCGCCATCAACCTCGAACGGCTGGACGCCAGCATCGACATGCGCGAGGTCGCCCGCCACACACTGGAAATGGTGCAGATGGCCGAGGTGGGCGGCTTCAACATCGCCTGGGCCGCCGAACACCATGCCCTGGAAATGACCATCGCCCCCGACCCCTTTCAGATTCTCACCTGGTGGGGCGCCCACACCTCGACGATCAGGCTCGGCACGGCGGTGGCTGTGGCGCCCTATTGGCACCCGGTCAAGCTGGCGGGCGTTGCGGCTTTCACCGATCTGGTGACCGGCGGACGGCTTGAATTCGGCATCGGCTCCGGCGCCTACCAGCGTGAGTTCGACCGCATGCATGCCGGCCTCAAGCAAACCGACGGCTGGAAATACATGCAGGAAATGCTGCCGGCAATTTTGGCCCTGTGGCAAGGCGACTACGAACACAATGGCGAATTCTGGAAATTCCCGGTTTCGACATCGGTGCCGAAACCGTTGCAGAAACCGCACCCGCCGATCTGGGTCGCGGCGCGCGCGCCCGTAACCTACGATTTCGCCGTGAAGCACGGGCTCAACATCATGTCCTGGCCGCTCACCCGGCCGATGTCTGAAGCCGAACTCTACAAGTCGAGGCTTGATGAGGCCATGGCCGCCAACCCCGGCAAGCCCCGCCCGGTCTTCGCCATGATGCGCCACACCGCCGTCTATGACCGCAAGGACGATTGGATGATCCCGGTCAAGGCTGCACAGCGCCAGCTCGGACAATTCGAGAACCTGTTCAAGAACCTCGGTGACGTGGTGAACGGCTTTCCCAAGGCGTTGGACTTGAGCGAAATCGCCAACCGCGCCGAATACGATCCCAAAATGCTCAGTGCCAACATGATGTTCGGCACCCCCGATGAAGTGATCGCCAAGCTCAAGCTCTACGACGCGCTGGGTGTTGACGAGTTCACCTACTACGCCAGCCTCGGCCTCGGCCACAAAGAACAGAAGCGCTCGCTCGAACTGTTCTGCAAGGAAGTCATTCCGGCGTTTACATAGAGCGAGATAAGTCTCGATTTAGCCACTTAAAGCCGTCATCCCGGCGGAAGCCGGGACCCAGGCTTACAAACGGCAGGACAAGGCGGAAATGTGCTGGGTCCCGGCTTTCGCCGGGATGACGATTGTGGGAATGGGTCAATAAAGACCTGTTCCGCCCTAACGCATGACAAACGGATTGGCCAACGGCTGGTCCGAGGTGTTGATCCACACGGTTTTCGGCCGCGTGTAGTCGTAGACTGCCTGCAGGCCGCTTTCGCGTCCGTAGCCGGAATCCTTGAAGCCGCCGAATTCGGCGATGGGCGAAACCACGCGATAAGTGTTCACCCACACGATGCCGGCCCGCAGCCGCTTTGTAACCCGCAGTGCACGCCCGCCATCGCGCGTGAAAACGCCAGCCGCCAGGCCGTATTTCGAATCATTGGCCAGCTTCACCACTTCGTCTTCCTGCTTGAAGCGCAACACGCTCAGCACCGGGCCGAAGAACTCGGTATCGACAATGCGCATCTTCTGGTCATGGCATTCGATGATCGTCGGTTCGTAATACCAGCCCCGGTTCGGGTTTGCTGGCCGCTTGCCGCCGGTGAGCAGCTTGCCACCTTCTTCTTGGGCGAAGGCCACTTCCTTTTCGATGCGCGCCAGCTGGCCGGTGGTCGCGAGCGGCCCCATCTGGGTTTCCTCCAGCAACGGATCGCCAATGCGAATCTGCCGCGCCCGGGTGACCATCGTGTCGAGAAACCGGTCGGCGATCTTCTCGTGCAGATAGAGGCGCGAACCGGCAACGCAGCTTTGCCCCGATGCCCCGAAAATCCCGGCAATGGACCCGTTGACGGCACTTTCAAGATCGGCGTCGTCAAACACCATGAACGGCGACTTGCCGCCAAGCTCAAGCGACACCTGTGCGAAATTCTCAGCCGAATTGTGCAGCACATGCCTGGCCGCACCCGGTCCGCCGGTGAAGCTGATGCGCGACACCAGCGGGTGAGAGGTGAGCACTCTCCCGCACGGTTCTCCGTGTCCGGTCACCACATTGAAGACACCCGGTGGAAACCCCGCCTCTTCCACAAGCTTTGCGAACTCGAGCATCGGTGCCGAGGCAAATTCCGAAGCTTTCAGGACAACCGTGTTGCCAGCCGCCAGGGCCGGAGCAACTTTCACTGCCGAAAGGAAGAGTTGCGAGTTCCACGGCACCACGGCTGCAACAACGCCCAAGGGCTCGCGCATCGTCATCGCCCACATGTCGGCCTTGTCGATCGGCAGCGTCTGGCCCATCACCTTGTCGGCGGCGCCCGCGTAGAAGTGGAAGAACTCGGCGATGTATTTTGCCTGCCACCGGGTTTCTTTCAGCATTTTGCCGGTATCGATGGTTTCGATGCGGCCCAGTTCCTCGGACTTGTCGGCCAGCAGATCGCCCAGCCGCCGCAGAAGCTTGCCACGCGCCGTTGGCAGGGCGTTAGCCCACTCTCCTTCTGAAAAAGCCCGGTGGGCCGCCGTCACCGCCCGGTCGACATCCGCAGCCGTTGCCTCCGGTATTTCGGCCCAGGCCTCACCCGTCGTTGGATTGAAGCTTTCGAAGGTCTTGCCATCCGCCGCGTCGCGCCACGCGCCATTGATGAACATCTGGTAGCGCTGCAATAAGGTCATGGCGTAGAACTCCCTGCGTCGTCACTGCCTTTCACCGCAGCCCGGATAGAGATGCAAGTTTTTCGGCAAGAAGCATGCTGGTACAAAACATGAGCAGCGGCACGAAAATCACGGGCAGAACGCCGCGCGGAACTGTCTTCGAGTCAACCAGAGGCAACGGACCGTGCCGTGGTGCTGGTACATGGCCTCGGCCTCAACCGCCAGTCCTGGCAATGGCAAGTGCCCGCACTCTCGCGCCCGCTACCGCGTCATAACATTCGACCTCTTCGGCCATGGCGAAAGCAGCCCGCCAAACGCCGCCCCTGCACTCTCACTCTTTGCCAGCCAACTTCATGAACTGCTGGATCATCTCGCCATCGAAAGAGCGGCCGTCGCCGGCTTTTCGCTCGGTGGCATGATTGCCCGGCGCTTTGCCATGAATTATCCCGAACGGCTTTGGGCCCTCGCCGTGTTGCATTCGGCGCACACGCGTGACCGCGCAGCACAGGCCGCGGTCGAGGCCCGCGTTGTTCAGGCCCGCAATGAAGGCCCTGCCGCCACCGTGGATGCAGCACTTTTGCGCTGGTTTACAGATACATTCCGCGTTGCCAATCCGGCGATCATGAATCTCGTGCGCCAATGGATCATCGCCAACCGCCGCGAATTCTATGCGCCGATCTATCAGGTGTTGGCCGATGGCGTGGCCGAACTCGTAGCGCCGGTGCCGCCCATAGCGGCGCCAACTTTGGTCATGACCGCCGAACAAGATTTTGGCAACTCACCCGAGATGAGCCGTGCCATTTCGGCCGAAGTCCCTGGCTCGCGCCTAGTGATCCTGCCAGGCCTTCGCCACATGGCGATGGCCGAAGCGCCGGAACTGTTCAACGCCCCGCTCTTGTCGTTTCTCGATCATGTAGAATTGGAGTGAAAGATGAATTTGCAGATCAGGAAGCTGGTGAATTTCGAAGAGGAGATTCTGATTGACGGTGCCCGCCCTGCGGTACCGCCGCTCCGCCAGTTCGCCGCCGCAGCGGTGGTAAAGAACCCGTGGTCCGGCCGTGGCTATGTTGAAGATCTCAAACCGGAGATTCGCGCCTTTGCACCCATCCTGGGAAAGCTCCTGACCGATCGCATGATCGCCCTGGCCGGCGGCGGCGATCGCATTGAAGCCTACGGCAAGGCCGCCATGGCGGGTCTGGATGGCGAGATGGAACATGCTTCAGCTTTGATCCACACCCTGCACTTCGGCAATTTCTACCGCGAAGCGGTGGCTGCCAAAAGCTACCTAGGGTTCACCAACACCCGCGGTCCGGGCAATACTCAGTTGCAAATTCCGCTGATGGACAAGAATGATACCGGGCGGCGCTCGCATTATCTCACCATTCAATTCTCAATCCATGACGCCCCGGCCGGCGATGAGTTGATCGTTGCCTTTGGTGGTGCAACTGGAGGTCGCCCCCACCACCGCATCGGCGACCGCTACCAGGACCTCGCCGAACTCGGCGCCGACTTGAGCAATCCCGCCAAGCTTCGATGACTTCAAGGTACGGCGCGCCCGAACGGTCAACGCCGCGCCATTCAGAATGTCCAGGGCCTGCCAATTCGCCTCATGAGGTGCTGCCTTACCGCTGCCCACGGTTGCGGCAGGCCCTTGATTTCCCGCGCGAATATTAACCATGAGGGCCAGAAAGCATGCTGCTTGGCCGTCAATGCCAGTTTCCGCTTGGGTCTACAGCGAAGGGTGTAGCCTCACCCGCCGAGGGGCCTACCCAAAAGGCTTAGAACCGGGGAAATCAACTGGGGCAAATGGCGATGAGGCCCGCCGTGGCTTGACTTTGTCGGCAGGTCAGGGAACCAATCGGCCTTCAGCCAATGTTGGAGTGTAGCCACCGTGAACCACAATCTGCAATCCCCCCCACGCAAAACTCTGCGCGTTCATGTTTCGTCGCTTTTGGCGACTGCCGCTATTGTGGTTGCAGCGGCATCGGCTGAGGCCGCCGAATTCCCGCCGAACATCGACCTCGGCAGCTTGGGTGCCAAGGCCGGTGTCAGATTCTCGGGCGAGGACGCCGGCGATCAGAGCGGCGTATCAGTATCCAAGGCTGGCGACTTTAACGGTGACGGCGTTCAAGACGTCATCATCGGCGCGCGAAACTCCAATGCCGGTGGCGCAAACTCCGGTGCTGCCTATGTGGTGTTCGGCAAACGGGGCTTTAACAACGGCCTGGTCAAGCTCTCCGACCTGAATGGCAGGAACGGCTTCCGGCTGGTGGGCGCCGCGGCTAACGATCAGGCCGGCAGTGCAGTCTCCAGCGGAGACTTCAATGGCGATGGCATCAGCGACATCGTTGTTGGCGCCGACGGTGCCGACCGCAACGGCCGCGGTTCCGGAAGCACATTTGTGATGTTCGGCCGCCGCGGATCGTTTCCCGCCAGCCTGTCGCTCGGCTCGCTCAATGGACGTAATGGTTTCAAGATCCATGGCGAAAAGGCCTTCGACCGCAGTGGCAGGGCGGTTTCGTCGGCCGGCGACGTTAACGGCGACGGCATTGATGACGTACTGATCGGTTCACCGGCCGAGGACAGCAGTGGCCAGACGGCCGGTGCGGCATATGTCGTATTTGGCCGCAAGGTTCGCCCCGCCGAGAATGTGGCGTTGAGCGGTCTCACCGGCGACAATGGTTTCAGATTGCTTGGTGGCAATAACTTTGATCGCACCGGCCGCGCCGTGGCCGGCGCTGGAGACGTGAATGGCGACGGTGTCGACGATATCATCATCGGCGCCTACGGTGCCGCACCCAACGGTCAGGCTTCAGGTGCTAGCTATGTCGTGTTTGGCAAGACCACCGGCTTTTCCGCCAATGTCAACTTGCTGAACCTCGATGGTTCCAATGGCTTCATCTTGAACGGCGTTGCTACCATCGACCGCAGCGGCCGTGCCGTGGGTGGTGATGGCGACGTCAATGGCGACGGTTTCTCCGATGTTATTGTCGGCGCCCCCTTCTCCGACCCGTTCGGCAGCGAATCCGGCACGAGCTATGTCGTGTTTGGCAAGTCCAGCTTCGGTTCGCCCATCGAACTCAGCAGTCTCGATGGCAACACTGGCTTCAAGGTCACCGGACGGGGATCGCTTGACCGCAGCGGCAGGTCTCTGGCAATGGCCGGAGACGTCAACAGCGATGGCTACGGCGATATGATTATCGCAGCACCGCTTGCCAATGCCCCTGGCATTGATTCCGGCGCCGCCTACGTACTTTTTGGCAAGTCCGGTGGCTTCGCTTCCACAATCTCGGTTTCGACCCTCGACGGCACAAATGGCTTCAAGATTTCCGGCGCCGCCGCCGGAGATGGTGCTGGCCGCTGGGTGGCACCGGGTGGCGACCTCAACGCCGACGGCTTTAGTGACGTCATCGTTGGTGCCTTCCTGGCCGATACTGGCGCCGGCAACGCCGGCAAGAGTTATTTGATCTACGGCCGCGCGCCGGACAGCGCCGTCAACCGCGCCGGTGGTGACGCCAACCAGTACATCAGCGGCGGCGCTTTCATCGACAATCTGCAAGGAATCGATGGTGATGACGTGTTGGAAGGCCGGGCTGGCGGCGATTCATTGAACGGCGGCAACGGTGTCAATACGGCAAGCTACGCCCACGCCCCGGCGGGCGTTACCGCAAGCCTGCAAAGCCCCGGCACCAACACCGGCCATGGCCAAGGCGACAGCTACACAAACATCCAGAACCTTGAAGGTTCGGTGTTCGGCGACAGGCTGACCGGAGATGGCGGCTCCAACCGCCTGACTGGTGGCTTCGGCAAGGACCGTCTGAATGGCGGCGCCGGTCCTGACACCTTCGCCTACCGCATACCAAAGGAAAGCCGGCGCGGAAAGAAGCGTGACGTGATCAGCCAGTTCGACGCCGGTACCACGGTGACAGCCGTCGACCTCATCGATCTGTCAAAGATCGACGCCAATTCCAAGGCCGGTGGCGACCAGGCGTTCAAGTTCATCGGCAGCAAGCGCTTCTCCAGGAAGGCAGGCCAGCTGCGCATCAAGAAGACCTCCTCCAGCAGGATCGTCCAGGGCGACGTGAATGGCGATGGCAGAGCGGACCTTGAGATCCAGGTGTTCGGGACGGGTTCGACCGTCACCCTCACCGCCATCGACTTCAAGCTGTAGCCGGCACCATGCCTGGCGGGCTTCTTGGCCCGCTTGCCGATGGCCATCAGCGGCATCTCGACATGCCCCCAAGTGAACGCACTTGGGGGCATAAAATTGTCGACAGCAAGCGCCAGGCACAATTGATGTGGACTGCCTAAAAGTGATTCGCGGCCTGCCCCATGTGATTCGCGGCGAGCGACCCCAAAATAGTTAAGGAATGCTCCTGCAAAACGCCCTCGGACTGCCCGAAAAATCGCCAAAAGTTGCAACAACAATCGGCAATTTGCCTTGGGCGCACTCAATCTGTTGTTCCGTTGCATCAGTGGCCTCTCCATAAGGGAAAGAATGCCGCATCGGCCTCGATTCCTGTAGACTTAACAAATGACACCCGCTAAATTTTAATTGTTAAGGGACGGCAATGTAGCGAAAGCTCGGTCTGCACGTTTGGCGAGACGTGTGGTGGATCTGAAATAGAGGCCTATATTTCCAGCTGGCACTCCCGTGCCAGCCAACGTTACTTTCGACGATTGCCAAGTCCAGAAAGTATGGACATGGTAACGATAGAGCATTTTGGACTTAGGTCAGGCAGGCAGGTACGCACCAAGTACCTGAACTCCAGGCTCCGCAGGGTTATTGACGTGGCCATGGCACTAGTGCTCTTGGCCATCCTCTCGCCTGTTTTGATCTGCATCGCGCTTGCCATCCGGCTGACGTCTTCCGGTCCCGTGTATTTCCGGCAGAATCGCAATGGCAAGGACATGGTGCCCTTTGAGCTCCTGAAGTTCAGGACCATGTATTGTCATGCTCCCGACCCGGCGGTCGTGCAGGCCCAAAGGGGCGATGCCAGAATAACCCCGATCGGAAAAATCCTGCGTTCCACCAGTCTCGACGAGTTGCCGCAGCTCGTGAACGTGATCCGGGGTGAAATGTCGCTGATCGGCCCGCGGCCCCATGCGGTTGAGCACGACGCCTACTATGGCGAGTTGGTACCGGACTACCGGAGCCGGTTTCAGGTGCGCCCGGGGCTGACCGGCTATGCGCAGGTGAGCGGCGCGCGCGGCGCCACTCCCCAGATCGAAGACATGGAGCGCCGGGTTGACCTCGATCTCTACTACATCAGGACGGCAAGCCTTTCCATGGACTGCCAAATCCTGCTCCGCACCGTCCGGGAAGTTTTCTTTTCAAACAGTGCCTACTGACACGACAGCCAGCCGAGCCGCCGGATCTGTCAGTTGTCGATTTGAATTCAGGAGTTAAACCGTGTCGAGCGCAGCCATCCCACTCCATCGCACATTCGTGGCGCCCCACGGTGCGAACGTCAAGCATCGCGCCAATCAGGCCAAGCTCAAGCCGGTGGACAAGCCATTGCCGGGCACGCTGTTCCTAATTGACGACAAGACGCTGGCCCGCGACTGCCTGGTGAATGCCGTCGGCGCGATGCGCAACGGCAATATTTCCGCTTTCGACAACGCCGCCGATTTCCTGGCGTGCCACGAAGGCCTGGCCGGACCCTATGTCATTGTCTATTGCCTTCGTGCAGCACAGGCCGACACCAAACGGCTGCAGCACGAGATCTTTGGCTTGGCCAACAGCGTTTGCGGCATTCCCGTCGTCGTCGTCTCGGACATCGACAACGCGGCGATTGCCGACTGCGCGCTGCGCTCCGGCGCCAAGGGATTCATCCCCTCAACCCTGTCGCTGCAGGTTGCAGCACAAGCCATCAAAATCGTCGAAGCCGGAGGCACCTATGTGCCCGCCGAGTCCTTGTTGGCATTGCACCGGCAAGCACCTGAACCGGCGGCTTCCAAGTCTGAAATTGTCGGCGGCCTGACGCCGCGCCAGGTGGCCGTGCTGCAGGAATTGCGGCAGGGCAAGGCGAACAAGGTCATCGCCCTGCACCTTAACATGCGCGAGAGCACCGTAAAGGTTCACGTCAGGAGTATCATGCGAAAACTCCGTGCACGGAACAGAACGGAAGTTTCGTTCATCACCAATCGGATGTTCGGAGCCGACGGCGAAGCCGGCGAAAGCTGAACCGCTCCACCCGGCCGCGCATAAGAACAAATTCCAAAAACTTGACGCTTGCCTAGATTTATATTCATGGCGCTCATGTGGCAAGCATGGCGCTGATGTGGCAACGCGGCCTTAAAATGGTCTCACCCCCGCTCGTAAATGCGCACAGGGATTCTCCGGGATTCCAAGTGGACGGCAGTACAGAGGAGTGGGCAAATGAGCAAATGGCTCGTCACCAAACTTCCGCCACTGCCACAGAAGACCGGCAGTTCCTTCCACATCATGGCGCTTGCCGTTGCCTCATTGGGTTTGGCGTTAGCAACTTCATCGCCGTCGCGCGCCGATCGCGCCGACTGCCTCGGTTATCCAGAAAGCCGGCAGTTCGTTGATGCCCAGTCGTGGTGGAAACGAACGCCCAACGCCTCGGGCACGGATTTCGGCCATGTGCATCTCGGCGGCTGCATTCCCGAACGCGAGACTCATACCACCGACATCACCCTCGATGTGCGTGTCGTAATGCATGCAAATCCCGGAAAAATCGCTGAAGTCGTGTTGGTGACCAAAACCCCCAGCACCGAGACGACGCGCATCAAAGACAAGAGCCTCTCCGGGATGACTTGCCCGACCGGCACCTGCGAAGCGTGGTTGCGCTGGAAAGTGCCGCTGTCGTGGTTCGACTCATCCGGGCTGCAGGAAATCAGGTATCGCGTTTATGTCGACGAACCCGACGGCAACCGCATGATTTCCTCGCTCAACTACCAGACCTACATCAAGAATGGCCGGCCTCTCCGCCCCGTCACCCGCTACCCGTATCTTCGCGGCAAGGGCTGGTACACGGGCGCCGGCTATTGTGAGGCGAGTTTCCGCCAGCCACTGCCCGATGACGGCGTAGGCACTGCGTTTTCCCCAGCCTTGGCAATGGTTGACCACGGTAAAAGCAGCGATCGCGCCGTCACCCACGCCGAGGTCCTGCGTGATGCTGATTTCCACGCCGGCAAACCCGGCAAAACGCTCGCCGAGAACTCCGACAGCCTTGGCCCTACCCCGGTGCCGGTCGGCAGCGACGCGGCCCAGGGTGCACATCGCCTGATCATCAAGGCCGATTGCAAAGACCCGCGCGGTTCGACCAACAGCGGCATTCTCGTCGTGCCGTTCAAGGTCAACTGAAACACCACACCGGGCGCGGCGGCGGTCAGCCGCCCGCCCGGACCCCTGGTCTGGTGGCGCGCCAAAAGAACGCCAGATAACTGGCGTTTGCGATGACCAATGCCGTTGCGGTGGCCGCCGCCGCACCCATGGCGCCATAGCGGCTGGCCAGCACAAAACACAGTACGGCTTCGACGGCGAAGAAAACTGCCGCGAGAATTGCGTAGGTCCGCTCCTTGCCGATCATCATCAGCGATGTGGCGCATGGTCCGGCCGCCGCCGATGCCAGATAACCCACTGACAAGATGGCGAGCACACCATATGCCTTGGTAAACTCTGCACCAAACAGGCTGAGCACACGATCACCAGCGAACCAGAAGATCGCCGAGAAGACCAGCGCGCCGGCCAGCGACATGGCGCAAAGCCGCCCGTAAGTCTTGCGCAGTTCCGCCATCTTTCCAGCGTGGTAGAGCACGCTGATGTGCGGAGCCGCCGCCGGCGTGATAATGCGAAGCACGAACACATTCATCAGCGCCATCCGCGCGCCTGCCTGATAGAGCCCCACCGCTTCGGTATCGGCAACCGCCCCCAGGATGATGATCGAAGTGCGCGCCGACAACTCGTCGCTGATGGTTCCAAGCAGCAGCGCAATGGCTGCGAGTGACCACTCCCGCGACTTGTATTCGGCCGGCATCGCCCGGCTTGCGGCTGGCATGCTTCTCCAGATTGCGGCTGCCGAGACGCCAAGAAGCACGACACACACAGCACTGTAGATGGTGACAACGCGATCCGGGCTGGTAATCGCCAGCATCCACACCATCGCGATGATGGCCAGCGGCAGGGCCAGAATTGACAGTGCCTCTCCAAGGTCCCCGAGATGGAACCCGCGAAGCATGATCCGGTGCAACTCGAGAAACGCCAGAGCAACCATCAGCGGAATGGCGTTGACGATGGACAACGCCCCAAACAACGCCGGCCATGCGGCCTGGCCAGCAGCGATGACCGCCATGGCCGCGACAAGCCCGATGACTGTCGTAACATGTGACTGAATCACCACGCCCTTGACCAGGGCCGGTTGGCCACCATGCACGTAGTTGCTGATGTATTTTGTCGCGGCGTTCGGCCAGCCCATCGGCGCAAGCCGTGCCACGATCATTGCGAAAGCCAGCGTGATGCTGAACGCCCCATAGCCCGCCACGCCAAGCCAGCGCGCCAGCGTCACTTCGAGGCCCAGGAGTGCTGCAACGCCAAGTCCGCGGATCACAAAAAGCCGGAAAATGCGCTTGCCCAAGCCTTTGCGCGGCACTGGCCTGGTCTCCTCCGTGGGAGCCGTCACCGGCGGTTTCACTGCCGCTTCAACCTGAAAGACCAGTTGCTGCCCGCTGGCCTTCGGAGATCGAGCTTGCCGTAGGCGCTCTCGAACACCGCGAAGAAAATGAATATGAGCATGGCGGCGGTTGCCGGAGCATCAATATCTTCAAACGCCAGCCACGCCAGAACCGTCACCTGCAAGGTCAGCAGCAATCGCAATCGTTCCCGGTCCGCCTCGTCCAGGGCTCCGCCCGCCATCCACAACCGCAGCCAGCGAAACCCGGGCAGGATCACCACATAGAGGATGACCAGCGAAAGCCCAAGCAGCCCGCTCTTGGTGAACATCGAAACGAACGTCGAGTGCGACCCGACCGCGATATGGCTGATTTCCTCGCGCGGTTTCATCCCCAGGCCAAATACCGGATTGGAACTCATGGTCTCGTCGATGGCCCGGTAATAGTTGTCGAAGCGGCTTTCGGTACTGTACTGGCGATAGCCGCCGACAGTCGTGGCACTGCTGAACCCAAGAACGGCCACGGCCGCCAGGATCATCGCGCCGCTCCCCAGCCTCGTCCACATACTGCCGAAAAACAGGTGCGCCGCCAACAGTCCGGCGAGCCATCCACCCAGAATCGAGCGGCTGAGCGTGATTGTCAGTGTACAGATGATGATGAAGCCGATAACCGCCGCCCACAGTTTGCCATACCGTTTCAGGCCTTGCAGGTGAAACAGCGCAAGCGTGCCGAGAACCGCCGTGGCGGCAGCCGTGGCATTGGGGTATGGTCCGTAGATGCCGATGCGCGGCATCGGTACGCCCGGCAGCCCCCAGTCGGCCCTGGTGAAGACCACGGTGGTGGATTGACGGATCAATGCCGCCGACTCTGGAATATGGTTGCCGGCAATGGCGCCGAACAGGCTCAATATCTGCTGATCGAAGTCGCGGCGCAGATAGGCGATGAAGAACGAGGCCCACGACAGCGCAACCATCACGATGAACGCCCAGAACGCCGCCCGGTTTATTTCCCGGCGCGCCGCTTCGCCGTCCTCCAGCATCGCCCGCACCTGTTGCGCAATGATCAGGCCGCTGACCCAGATGGCGATGTTGTAAAGTGCGGCCATGAATCGCAACGGTTGCCCCGCCACCAGAAAGCCGTTGATGTAGCCGGAACCGATGAGCACGGTGATGATGCCGGCAAGCAGCGCATCGGAAAGCGTAAAGCGCAGATGCGGGGCCGGCCGCAGGCAGAACATTGCAGCCGCCACGAACATCGGCATCATGAAGCTGGTGCCAAGGAACCACCACAGCGGCAGCCCAAGAAGGAATGATTTCAGCACCAGCATCGAAAGGTCGGCCCGGCTTTTCCGGGCTTGGGCAACCCTTTCCAGCCGCGGTGCGATCGCCAGCGTCGAAGCCATGGCCTAGACCTCGATCCTGCCGCATCCGGCCCACACCGCCGGTTTGCCGCTGCGGACGCTGACCCAACCCCCATAACCACCTGGCGCCGGCGCGCTGTTGTCGACCCGGAGGCCCGCCGGAAACCAGCCGTCAAGCGGCGGCGCTGCCGCGAACTGAAAGCTGTTTCCGGAGAACTTGGGCTTGACCGCTGTTTCATTCCACGGCGCCAGAAACACGTTCAATGTCTCGGACACGCTGTTGCCGGTCACCATGGCCGAAAGCTCTCCCCGTCCCGACCGTGCGAAATCGAACGCCGCAATCGGCTGCGAGGCGCCGCGCCGCTTCACGATGGTGTTGCCCAAGACCGCGGCGCGGGCCGCCGGTATCGACCCGGCACGGACTGAAATTGCCACCATCCCCGGTCCCATGCCGGTTTTCACTGGCCTGCCGCTGATACGGTTGGAAGCGACAATCAACCCGCCTTCGGCACCGTCATCCAGCCCGACAATGGAACTGCACCAGATGGCGCCCTGCGTGTGTTGCTCCATGCCCGCCGTCACACCCCAGCCATCGACATAGCAGCCCGATACCTCGGTCTGAAAGGCGCGCTCCAAAGCAATGCCGTGCCTGCCCGCGCCATTCACATGGCAACTGGTCACCCTCCAGCCGGCCGACCGGGTAATATGAATGGCATTGCCCCGGCAACCGGTTTCGGGTTCGGGGCCTACGGCGACGGTGCAATAGTCCATGATGCCATCGGTAGCCAGCGGCGGCTCGCCCCGGCCGCTCGGATCCCGCACGCCGGGAAGCGCGCCGATCAGGAAACCTCCGTACAGAAATGTGCCGGCATTGGTTTCGAATGAGGCGCCGCCAACCCCTGCGCCCCGCACCCACACTCGCCTCAGCACGTTGTCAACCAGCGCCGCCATGAATGTGCCATTGGGGCGCTGGGTGTTGATCCAAACGCCAAAACCCGTAGCGCTGCGGATCCACAAATTGCCGAGATCGAGTTGTTGATTGGCCAGCAGCAAACCGTGAACCGGCCCGCCCTGGGCATCGGTCACGCCGTCAACATCAAGAAACAGGTCCCGCAAATGCAGCCTGCGGGCAAAGCTTCGCCCTTCCGCCCATTCGCGCGAAATCAGCAGCGCCGCGATCCCCATGTCTCTGGAACCCTTGGCGCTCGACACCCGCATCTTGTGCGGCGACTTGAATCCTTTGAGCGCCCTGAACCCGCACAGCGCGTTGTTGCCGTCGCCCGGCACTTCGCCCACCAGTTCGATGCCTTGTGGGATGAGAAGGGGCTGGCTGATCGCATAAACCCGCGGCGGCACCCGCAACCGCGTTCCTGGCCTGGTCCGGGCCCAGTCGAGAGCTGTCTGCACCGCCCGCCAATCGTCGGTTATGCCGTCACCGACCGGCCCAAAATCTGCTAGCGAAGGCGATTCAGCCAGCTTCCCGGCGATGGTCCGGGACTTGCCGATCCCCGGTTCGAGATCAAACTTGCCCTGCTCACCCGCACCATCTGCGCCCGGCGCAGCGACCGCCAGGCTTCCAGTGCCCATGACACCGGCAGCCAGAAGGCGGCGGCGGTTCAAGAAACGGCCCTGATCGCTTTTAGGCGGCATAATTTCCCGCGGGTTGGGTGCTGGCCACGGCGGAAATCGGCGCCGAAGATAACCTCTCCAGTGTTTGCACCGCCGCAATGCCCGTGTCGCGGCTGGTTTCGCCAGCTTGCAGCACCAGCAGTACATGGTCGGCATGGCCGGCGAGCAAGTGGCCGTCGCTGACTTCCAGAATCGGCGGCGCGCTGACAATGACGAGATCATAGGCAGCGCGAAGCCTGCCGAGCAGCGCTTCCGATGTTCTCGTGCTGGAGGCCACCACCGTCTTCGACTGGGTCTCGCCAAGCGGCAGGATATGCAACCCCGTCGCATCGTCGACAACGACCGGCAGTTCCGGCAGCGCAACCGCTTTGACCTTCGCCTTGGTTTTGGAAGCCCTTGCCTTTGTCTTTTCCTTGACCGGGCTGTGAGTGCCGCGCACCACCACAGGCTGATATTTGTTAAAGTCGGCCAGCACCACGCGCCGTCCGCCCATGGCCTCGAAAGCTGCAAGGTCCAGCGCCGTTGCCGTGATCGCACCGGCTTCGTGCGGCGCGGTGACCATCCACATCTTCGCATCCGGCGTCGCCGCCGTGAGTTGCGCGCCCAGGCCCTGAACCGCCTGGGCATAGGCCGAACCAGCACTCCGGATGAGCGGCGAATAACCGGGTTGCGAAGTTCCAAGGCCGCGCCTTGGCAGCTGGCTGGCGCAGGCGATACCGAGCGACCGCTCGATGTGATCGGCATTCTGAAGGCGCAAATCCAGCCGGTCGCGCAAAACCGCCAGAATGCACCCAAGCATCGCCGACAACATCAGGCTGATGACGGCAATCGATACGACACCAAGCGAAGCTGGACGGATCGGCACCAGCGCCGGTGACATGACCCATGCCCCCGGATCAGCCGTGCCGACGGCAGCGCTCGCCTGCTGCTGCGACCGCAACAAATCTTCATAGACGGTTCGCTTGGCAACCGCCTCGCGTTCTGCTTCCTGCAAAGCGACGGCCGCAAGATTGTCCGAAGTATTCTGTGACTTCGCGGCTTCCAGCCGTTCCCGCAGGGCCCGCGATTGGCCCGACATCCATTCGTGATCGCCACGCAAGCCAGCAACGATGCGGGTGATTTCTTCGCCAATGCGTCCGAGCACGTTCTCCAGATTCTTCTTGATCGCCACAACCCGCGGATTGTCTTCGCTATAGGCCGATCCGATTTCCGACAGTTGCCGCCTGAGATCGAGCTCCTGCATGCGCAGTTGTGTGATGGTCTGTGACGACAGGACTTCATTGATGGAATCGGCGGTGCCGCCGGCGGCCAGCAGCTTGTCGATCACCTCGAGCTTTGTCCTGACCCGGCTCTCGTCGGCCATCGCTTGAATAAGTAGCTTGTTCAGTTCCTCAAGTTCGGTGCCGGTAAGAATGGCGTTTCCACCTTGCACAAATTGGTTTCTTGAACGCAACTCGGCCACCCGGTTCTCGGCGGCGATAACAGCGCTTTTTTGCGCAATCACCTGCTTGCCTGTCCGCTCCTGCCAGCGCAGGATTTCGTCGTTCATCCGGCTCAGTCGGCTCTCGGAATAGAGGGCTGAAAGCCGGTTGGCCACGTCCGCCGACCGTGGTGCGCTGCGCGAAGAGAAATTGATTTCGATGACCTGCGAATTTTCCCGGTTGCGAACGAACAGGTTCTCCTGAAAGCTGCTGAGCGCCACGCGCCTGGCGACATCGATTGCCAGCGCCTCCGGATCGACACCGTCGGGTACTGGCTTCACCAGATCGCGCAGCCAGCGCAAGGGGTTGAACGACTGCTGAAACTCCGGATCGTCGTAGAGTCCCATCGCTTCCATGGCCGTGTTGAGCATCGGCGCCGACAGCAGGAAATTCACCTGCGTATTGATGAAGGCTTCCGCCTCGGCATCGGAAGAGGGCGGGCTTGCTCCCGCCTTCTCGGCCCTTGCCGGAGGCTCGACGACCAGCAGCGCCGTTGCCGTGTAAATCGGCTCGCGCAGAAGTCCGTAGAGCAATGATGGGATGACGATCACCGCCATGGTGAGCGCAATGGTGCGCCACCGCCGGTAGAGCGCGCCCAACAAGTCGCCAAGGGAAACGTCGAAATATGGCTCGCGGACCTGGCGGCCATTGGCGTGTTCAGTTGACATCTGCGGTCTTGTCCTTGTCAATAAACTGACGCCCCCGGAACAGTGCCGATGGTCCGTCCACTTGCGTTTCGCCGCCGCCCGCCACGATTTTCTGGCCTGCGGCACCGGTCTGCATGCAATGTTCAAGCGCTTTCACAAAGGCCTGATCGACTTCCGCTGACCGCCCTTCGACCCGGGCTTCACCGAACCACAGCAGCGACCGGATCAGGCTGAACGCCATCAGCATCTGGGCCTGCTGACGCGGAATGCCCTGCCGCTCCAGGGCATCGCCACCTGCTGCGATGACCCGGTCTGCCAGAGGCTTTCTGGCCATTGTCCGCCGCATCTCGGTGAACGAGACGAATTGCATGGTATCGGCACCGAGCGGTACATCCGCCTCGCCCCGCTCCCAATCCCAGATGTTGCAGCCGCCATCGGCAAGCACCGAAATGTTCGGCGGAATCCAGTCGCCATGGCTTTGGCCAAGAGCCACCGTCTCCTGGCCCCACCTCTCCTCGACCCAGTCCATTGCCCGGGCCACGACACCTCCAGCGTAAGGTCCAAGTGCAGGAAGGCAATCCACGGCCTGGTCGCGCATGCGCCGCCAGCTGGCACACTGAGCAAGCCTGGCCGTCCGCCTGGGGCGAAGGCCCGCGATAACTTCGGCAGTCCTGCGCGGTACGTCAATCGCGGTTTTCGGCATGAGGCCTTTGCCGCCGAGCGGTGAAACAACGAGTGCCTCAAGCGAATTCCACACACCCCGGTGCAGCACGGCTGGAATATGAACCGCTGTTCCGTTGCACAGCGGTGCCAACTCCGCAAGTACCTCACCTTCCCGGCGCACCAGGCGCTTTGTAAGCTGGTCGAGGCCGAACTTCGCATAGGCAAGAACGCTGCCATCAGCGGCCACCGCCTGAACCACCGGCTTGCTGTTTGGCCGGCCAGGCGCAAGCCGCATGCTGATGGCGAAATCCGAGCGGCCGAGAATGCCGCTGAGAAACGTGTGTAGCGGCGAAACCTGGGTCCCGGGCGCCGTCGCCACGAGCCCAAGCCGGGCGCGCAACACGATCGGTGCCAAGCCAACAAGACAGGAAAATGCAACCAGTCTTCCAACCATCCGGGATAAGGGGCTGGCCGCACCAGCGGCGTACTGTGCCAGAACCTTGGCAAGAGCCTGCCGCGAACCATCGAGCGGAACCAGCGCCCGCGGATAGGCAATGCTCGGCACCGCGGCATAGCGGCCGATCACCGCCTGGCCCGGGACTTTCAGTTTGGTGCCAAACGCCAGAACGCCCGGCGCGCCACCGGCCAACACCAACAATGCCGGCGTCAAGTATGACTGCTCACCGCCAGCGCCCAAACTGGGATTGCTGGTGCAGTCAACTATATCGGCGGGATTTTCCACAAGACGGCCTATAGCGCAGTCCATACTGCCACGGCTGCTTTGCGGCCCGATTTCCGCCAGCGCCTCCGTGGTATCAATGCACACTACGGCGCAGTCCTGGAAGTCGGGGCTGCTTTCGAGATCCCAGCGGCGGCGCACCGCATCGGCGTTGGGTCCGCCTTGCTTGTTGCGGCTGGCATCGCGCGCCAGTGCCGTAGCTATCGGCGCTTCAAGTTTGAGCACAACGTCAGGTGATGGCATTTCCGAATAGATCTTCCGCTCCCAGTCCATCAGCCAGCGTTTTAGCACATTCTTGCAATTGTCGATTGCAGCGCCGTCGAAACAGCTGCTGTCAATGGCTCCTGTAACCTTGGTCGGAAACCGGTCGGAGATCACAATAGCCCCGGCCGCCGCCTGGCGCAGTGCCCGCCGCAACAGCCGCCTGCGGTCATAGGCCAGCAATGTCATTCGCGCGACATAGAACAGTGAGTAGTCACGCCGGGCCCGCCGTTCAGGCGCCTCGTACTCGGAAAGCCGTTCGTGCGGAAACATCTTGCGGGCCAGCGGCACCAAGAGGTTGGGCAGCCACGACAGGACCGAGGACGGTGGTTTGCCGGCGTGAATGCGCACCACTTTCAGATGCCGCCCAAGGCGCCGCGCCAATTCGTTGGCCAGCGTCGACTTGCCGGTTGCCTTGGGGCCGACCAACCCGACGATCAGCCCTCCGGTCTGCAGGTGCATGCCCTTCTGGCGAGTGAGGCGTTGCTTGATGAACAGCATGAAACGCCACAACCGCGAGGCCGTCTCGGCGGGCGACAACAATCTCCGCGTTCCGCGCAGCCGCCACCTCACTTTCCATCCCAGCGCCACGCGGCGCGCCAGTCCGCTTGGGCTCTCGATGGCGGCAATCAATCTGAAAAACAGGTCATGGCCAATGGCCGGAAACAGTTTCTGGCAGGCCTCGGCGGCGGCCTGGCTGGACGCCTGGCTACGCAACCATGCGAGTTCGTCGGTGGTCTTGTAGTATTTCCGATTGGACTTCAGGATCTCGATGACACTGAGGTGCTTGAGTGCGATGCGCAGCACGAAATACAGAAGCTCGAGTTCCGCCGTGGGCACCTTGATGCCATGAAGTTTTCGGGTCTCGGTGAGAAGCGGTTCTTCCAGTGCCATGCGATAATTTTTCACCAGGCTGTCGCCGCTGTAGACTTGGTGACAGACATGCAGATCGACCAGTTCGCCCGACTCGGAGTCCAAAGCCAGTGCGTGGAAGGTGCTCGGGTGTTCAGCGCCGGTCGAAGACAACGCCAGCTTGTAACCGCTCTCGGCAATCGCCTGCTGAAAGGCACCAGCCTGTTGGCGGCGCACCAGCAGATCGATATCCTCGTCGCCGTTGAGTGTATCCTCGAGACGGCAATTGCTCTTCCAGTGGCAGTAGTCGATCGCCTTGCGATCCAGGCACTGGATCAGCGCGCGAACAATACGGCGCTCTCCCTTGTGGGCAATCGTATCGCTGAAAGATTTAGAGGAAGGTACCTGATTCATGCTCGTCCTAACGCCAGTCAATTTCTGAGACCCGGTCTCAACACGCCCGAATAACACGGCCCTTCCCGTCTTTGTCGGAAAAAAAGTACCATGGCTAAGTGGGGGTCGGCACGGCCCATCGGGGGTAGAGGAGCTTACTCCCTTTGATGGAAGCCCTGTTCGTCCTTCCTTGCTCACCGCTGCGGCTGTCGATCCTGTTAGTATGTCACCTGCGGAAGTTCGACGAACAATCGCTTGGTGGACGGTGGGCATGGGCAATCAACAATCCGGCGCTGGCAACATTGGCCAGGGCTTTCCGGCTGAAATTATCGGTGGAGTAAAGGTCGCAGCATTGGACCGGGCGGCGACTGCCCGCCTGATGGCCGACGCCGCAATCGCCTCGAAGGGCACCGAAACTCCGCCGTTGATCTGCACTTCGGTGAACGGCCAGGTGCTGGCCCAAGTCTATACCGGAAAGGGCCACCGGGAGGTTGCTGATCTCATTGCGCGCTCTGACGTGGTGAGTGTCGATGGCCAGCCGTTGGTCTTTGCCTCCAGGCTGTTGGGCCAAGGCTCGGTGCCGGAAAGATGCGCCACCACCGATCTGTTTCACGATTTGGCCCATCTGGCTGTTACCAATGGCCTGAGCTTTTACTTGCTTGGCGCTTCGGCTGAGGAAAACCACTTGGCCGTGGCCAATGCCCGCCGACTCTATCCCAGTCTGCGCATTGTCGGCTCTCGCCATGGATACTTCAAGACTGCCGAAGACGAGCAGGCTGTCGTCAATGAAATCAATGCCTTGAAGCCCGATGTCGTATTTGTTTCCTTGGGCTTCCCGCGCGAGCTGGATTTTTGCTTGAAGTGGCGTGACAAGCTGACCGGAGTCGGCGTCATGAAGACCAGTGGCGGGTTGTTCAACTTCCTGTCTGGCACCCGCAGCCGCGCCCCTGCCTGGATGCAGTCGGCTGGCCTCGAATGGGCCTACCGCATGTATCTTGAACCCCGCCGCCTGTTCCTTCGCTATGCCACAACCAACGTCATCGCCGTCTGGTTGTTGCTCACCAAGACGACTCGGCGCGCTGGTTAACTGCTCGGCCTGTGATTGGTCCGGATTTCTAGCGCTAAGCCGCTGATTTAGATCGGAATTTAACCGATTCTCGCAGCGCAGGCCACGGCAGCATATGCCACACCGGCATTGGCCCGGGGCTAAACATGTTAATCAAATCTCCAAATTGCCGGTAATACGTTATCAAGTGGTCACAAAAGTCTGCTATTAAGTAGCAATGATTGTGGGAAACCTGACATTAAAGCCCGAGTCAAATGCCTTCCGGGGCATCGCAGTTGGATTGCTGCTGTCGATACCTTTGTGGCTGGCGATTGCCACCGTATCGTGGAACTATTTCGGCCTTCACCAGGAAACCAAACGGCCAAAAATAGCTCAGATCGAGAAGTCATCTGGCGTTTCCGGCGTGTTCGCCGGCCCACAAGAGCAGGCTGAAAGCAGCCCGCAATAGTCCGCGCGAATCGACCCTGCCTGTCACGTCCGCCAGGCACCTATTCAAAAGTGGTAGAGCGCTTTCCCCCTATGAGCATTAGGCCCCTGTAGCCCGTACTGATAATTTCTGGTTGCAGTGGACCGGTGCTATATTGGCATGAGCTTTTTGGGGCAGAGTGATATGCCCACTTAGCAGCGGGTCGCGGCGTTCTTGGTAAGGACCGCATATGCTCCGTTTGTTCAAAGTCCCCGTCGTTTTTCTGGCGCTCGCTTCGGCAGCCATGCCCGCCGCGCTGGCGGACTCCACCGCTGAGCAGTATCGCATCGGCATCA
Organism: uncultured Alphaproteobacteria bacterium; assembly: GCA_963775095.1. Taxonomy (GTDB): domain Bacteria; phylum Pseudomonadota; class Alphaproteobacteria; order Rhizobiales; family Aestuariivirgaceae; genus Aestuariivirga. The sequence goes on along the minus strand of CAVZHN010000014.1, from coordinate 204,374 downwards.
GCGACAAGCTCCGCGTTCGGGTGTTCGAATGGCAGTCCTCGGCCGGCGACTCACGCGACCTTTCGGCCGTGGGCGGCGATTTCACCGTGAGTGAAACCGGTGAGTTGACCCTCCCGCTGGTTGGTGAAGTTGCGGCAGCCGGGTTGACGGCGTCCGAAGCCAGTAGTCAGATTGCCGATCAGCTGCGGCTGCGCGCTGGCATGATCGACAAGCCCAACGTCATCGTCGAAGTCATCGAGTACCGGCCCTACTATGTGCTGGGCGATGTCGGCCGCTCCGGCGAATTCCCATTCCGGCCCGGGCTCACCGTCTTGCGCGCCTTGAGCGTGGCTGGTGGCCTGCAGTCGGCAGACAGTCTGACGGCCAGGCCCCCGGTTCGTGACCTTGTATCATTGCAGGGTGAACAGCGCATGCTGGTGCAAACCGCCGCCAGCTTGAAGATCAAGCGCGCCAGGCTTCAGGCTGAGCTTGATGACAAGGAAAGTATCGACTTTCCGGCCGACTTTCCAAAGGGTCAAAGCGTTGACATCGACGCCATGCGCATGGGTGAACACCTCATGTTCGAGTTGCGGCGTGATGCGTTGCGGCAGCAGCTTGAAGCGCTGCAGACTCAGCGTGCCTTGAATGCCGACGAGATCAAGGTTCTAGAACAACTGATCGAAGTGAACCGTGACCAGCTGCAGAAGACCGCCCAGGAGATCAAGCGCAACAAGGGGCTGCTGGAAAATGGCGTGGTGACCGCCGCCCGGTTGATGGCCCTTGAGACGACCGCCGCCAATCTTCAGTCCGATCAGCTGGACGCCAATGCCCGCGTATTTTCGGTGCGCGAACAGATGGCCAAGCTCGACAAAGACATGCAAGACCTCGTGTCGAAGCGCAAGGAAGCGGTGATGGCCGAGTTGCAAGACAGTGAAATGAAGCTGAGGCAGGCCGAAGTACGCGCCGCCACAGTGAGCGGGCTAGTGGACCAGGTGACGACGGCGGGCCTGCTGTTGGCCCCAGAACAAAACCTGTCCCGGTTGCCGACACTTGGTAACGTGCAGGTGGTGATTCGCCGCGGCAACGAGACCATAACCGTCGGTCGCGAAAATGACCCGGGCGTATTGCCGGGAGATTTGATTACCGTGGCCCTAACCGGCGAAGGCGAACCTGGCGAAGCCCAGGAACAAGCCCCCGGATCAGGCCTCAAGGTTGGCGCAAATGTGTCCTCGCAATGAATAGGCGGGACAGTGAAATGGAGCATGACATGAAAAACAATCTGGCAGTCCGGACGTCATGGAATGTTGCATCGGCAAGACGGCTGGCAGTCCTCGGCGCCACCGCGCTGAGTGGCGCCCTGTTGGCCACTTCGCCCGCCCAGGCGGCAACCTACGTTGTCAACAATCAGGTCGCCTGTTCGAATGCCACCGGCACCCCGTTCTGCACCATTGCCGGCGCCCTGGCGGTGGCTCTGCCCGGCGATACCGTGCTGGTTGAACCCGGCACCTATGGCGGCCTGGTCAGGATCACCAGGGATGGAACATCGGCGGCGCCGATCGTCGTGACAGCCAACGGCGCGGTCACCGTCACCAGCAGCTCCTATGGCTTTGACCTCGCCGGTTCGGCATGGGTCACGGTGGAGGGTTTCACGGTAAACACCACGACCTATGATGGCATTCGCTGCACGTCGTGCACCAACGTTGAACTCGTCAACAACACGGTGAAAAAGGCCAACGGCAAAGGAATTTCCATCAACAGTTCTTCTGACGTCACCCTTACCAGCAACGATGTCGAGGATTCGCGTTTGACTGGCATCGACGTCGCCGGCTCGACACGGATCAACATCATCGGAGGCTCGGTCACGCGCTCTGGATTGCGGATCAGCGCCAAGTCCTACAAGGGCATCAAATTGGCGACAACCACCAATTCGCTGGTCGAGGGCACTGAAGTCTTCAACAACTCCGATACCGGCGTTTACATTCTCACCAACTCCACCGGCAACCGGGTCAAGGCCGTCGTCGCCTACGACAATGCCCGGGTGTTTGACCGCGCTGCTGCTGGCGTCGAGATCCGCAGCTCCGGAAACACCGTCGAAGGCGTCATTGCCTACACCAACGAGGATTTGGGCATCAATCTGCGCTGGGGCGGCAGTGACGCCCTGGTCATCAATAACGTGACTTACCGCAATGGTGATCACGGCATTGATGCCCTGGAATTGACAGGCGCCAAAATCATCAACAACTCCGTGTATCGCAACGCCACCGCCGGCATCAATGTCGAGGGCAGCTCGCCGAATTCCGTCATCAAGAACAATGTCAGCGTCGATAATGGCATTGGCAGCACCCGCACCTACGGCAACATCCGCGTAACCACCACGTCGATGCCGGCCACATCGAACAGCAACATCGTCTTCTCGTCGGTCGGCGGTTCCGTCTACCACTGGAACGGCGTCTACTTCAGCAAGCTCTCGTCGCTGAAGACCGCAAATCCGGGTGTGGAGACGCTTGGCCTCCAGGTTTCGCCGTTGTGGGCTGACCAGGCTGCCAACAACTTCCAGCTGACCGCCGGTTCTGCGGCAATCGATTCAGCCGATTCCAACGCCATCTCCGGCCCGGAAATCGACGTCGACTTGCTGGGCGAAGCGCGCTGCGACGACGCCAACCAGGCCAACACCGGCATCGGTGACATCAGCTACGCGGATCGCGGGGCTCTTGAGTTCACCAACGCCTGCTGAAGGAGACCGCCATGATGAATCATCTCAAGGCAATCGGCGCCGCGGCACTCGTGGTTGCTGGCGTGCTTCTGGCGCCGGTGGCAGCTCAGAGCGCCAAAGTTGAAAGCTTGCAGTCGGCCACCGCGAGCTTCGTCTCGCATAGTGCCGACGGCTGCATTGTCACGGAAACCTCGGTTTTCGTGAGCAAGTCGTCCGACCGGCGTGAGCAACTGAACCTGCACATGCTGCGGGTGAATGAATGCACCGAACAGGGCCTGGCCAAGATTGAAGTGGTCCGCGACCTGCCGGCCGGCTCATTCAAAATGAAGTCAAACATGTCGATGGCGTCACTGAATGCCACCGTCATCGGTGAAGATCAGCTTTCCAAGAATAAGAGCCCCATTACGGTGCGGCTAACGTGGAAAGCCCAGGAAGGCATTGTGTCTTCCGTCAGCCAGGACAGCCAGACCGGACTGGGAAAATTCAAGCGTTACGAAGACAAGGTGCAGAAGTCCCTGCGCATGTCCGATGCCTCGGGCACTGTAACATTCAAGAAGGCCACCATCACGCTTCGCGGCCCTGATTCCTCGTGGATTGAAGTCATCCGCCCAGATCAGGCACGGAGCCAATAGAACGGCGGCTTTCGCCGATACCGCGATTGAGGAACGCAATGCGCGACCGAGCGGCATAGGCCAGCCCAGCTGTACTTCTGGCGGGCGGCCAGCCGATTCGCAGGTTTGACGGCAACTGAACCAGAACCACGGCAACAAAGAACAGCGCAATTCCGGAAACGATCGCCGGCGTCAAAACCTCGCCAAGCAGGACAGCGCCACTGAGCGCGCCGAACACCGCTTCGGCGCTGACAATGATCGCCGCCGCCGCCGGAGCTGTGTGTTTTTGGGCAATGGCCTGCAGGAGATAGGCCACACCACTGGAGAGAATGCCCAGCACTACGAGCTCTGGCAGGCCAGCCCAGAGGCCTTGCCACGCCTGTGGCTCGATAGCCCCGCCAGCGGCACAACAGACAATTCCCGCCAGCGTCAATTGCAGGATTGTTATGGCCGCCGGGTCTCCGCCCGCCTGCAGAAATTTCCCGAGATAGACAAACCACAGCGCGAAACACATGGCTGATGCGAGGCACATGAAATCGCCCCAGCCAAACAACGAAAACCCGCTGCCGCCCATCAGCCTGATTGCCGCGAAGGCCAAAACCGCCGCGACCCAAACAAGTCCAGCGGGACGCGAACCCATGACCAACCAGGCGATGGCCGGCGTTATGATCGTCGCCGTGTTCACCAGCAAACTGGCGTTCACCACGGTGGTCGCGCCATAACCGATCTGCATTGTGGTGGTGCCACCGACAAAGCAGATCGCCGTCATGATGGCCGGACCCGATGTCACGGCCAGCTTCAAACTGCCGCCGCTGAGCCGCCGCCAATAGTAGGGGGCGATGACGCAAACGGCGATCAGGCTCTTGAGGCCGTTAACGGTAATTGGCCCCATGTGATCGAGAACGGTTTTCTGGGCAACATTGCAGACGCCCCAAATCAGCGCCGCCAGCAGCAGCAGCATATTGGCTTTTGTGCAAGTCATGATGCTGGCTCCGCTGGCGTGCCGGGCTAGACAAATGTGGGGATCAGCTGGTGATCCACACGCGAACCACTGTTTCCGGGGCGCTGGCTGTGAGGGCTTCATATTCCACCCCGATCGCCCGCAGCAGGAACGGGCCGCCGGCCGGGAACAGCGCGTCGGTACGCTGCCCTGGCAAAAGTTCCCGGTTTACATCGACAATGGTCAATGAGCGCGGGCCGCGATGCAGCAGCAACTTACGGACTTTCAGCGCGCTGCCATCGACACCAAGTTTGAATCCGGAAAGAAACGAGCGCTCGGCTGTCACCGGAATACGAATGCGGGTGGTGCCCGGCTTGAGAGCCGGAGATAGAAGGAGCTTCCACTCATCGGCGGCAGTTGCCAACCCGGAATTGAATCCGGCAACCGGCATGGCAACCAACGCAAAACCGGAAAGATTGGACAGAAGCTGACGGCGGTTCATGATATCCTCCTTGATGTGAGGACCCGAACCTAGTCTGCCGTTTCAGTGCCTTCTGTGAGATGGGCTACACTCGCTGCACCGGATGTGGTCCAGCGGTGCCCAGCCTATTCGGCGGCAAGACGTGCAACGCCACTGAGGCCATCGTGGTCAAGCAATTGGATGGCCTTGCGGCTGATGCTGATCAGTCCGCGCTTTTGCCAGGCGATGAGGATCTTGTTGATCGATTCGCGCGTTGCCCCGACAAAATCCGCAAGGTCTGCCTGGGCGATCTTGATGCTTCGCTCTTCGCCGCCGAAGCGGTCGAATAGCACCAGAAGCCGCCTGGCCAGCCGCCGCTCCAGCGGCAGGATGGCATAGTCTTCGACCGAATCACTTAGCCACCGCACCCGCTCGCACAGCAACTGAACCATGGCGAGGCCAATCTCCGGATAGCGCTGGGCCGTTTCGAAAAAACCCTCCCGGCTGATCGACAGCAAGCGGGCATCGCCCAGCGTCACCGTGTCTGCGGTGCGCGGCATGCCGTCAATCATGCTGATTTCGCCGAAGCACTGTCCTTGGCCCAACCGGTTGAGCGAGATCTTGCGGCCGTCCGGCGTAAGCACCGAAACTTCGATCAGTCCACTGATGACCACGAACATTGAGCCGCCGGGTTCACCGTGCTGGAACAACAAGCTCCCGCTCTTGAAGTTCAGGATCTGCCCCGACTGCAGCAACGCTTGCCGGGCTTCTTCTGAAACATTCCGAAAAGGCTTCGCTTCAGTCAAAACGGCCAATGCCGACTTGACCGGACTGGCAGACACTTCCTGCAAATACTCGTCCTTTCAATCGCGCCAATGACTAAGCCGCGCCTTGCGGCCCAACCTAGTCCGACAACTTGCCGCTGCGGTGCCCTAGCATCATGCGCCCCACATACATGTTCGGCGCCCGCTTGCCCGGCAGATTGGCGTCCAGCACCAGCTGTTCAACAAACCCCTGATTCATCTCAAACTCGGCGCACTCGTCAAGTTTGTCGACCAGCCACACGGCATAGTTTTCGTTTTGCTTGGCATCGTAGCCTGAATCATCGTCAGGGATTCTCGCCTGCGGCTCAACCGGAAGAATCATGATCTTGGGTTTCGGCAAATCGTAGGTGTGGCCTTCATAGGCATATCCGACGATGATACCGCAGGAGATCCCGCTGCCCGTCCGGGCTGCGAGACCCTTTGTCAGTGTCGCAGTCATCACCAGAGTTCCAAGCTTCTTCATGGTCAAGACAATGTGGGTGGCATACAGCCCGTCACCATCCAAAGGGCTAACTTTCTTTACCTCGACAACGATGTTGAATGCCCCGGCATCGATTGGAAAGGATATCGATTCACCATTGTTGGCTGATTCGACTCTCCTCTCCACCGGGCTGGCAATGCCATAGAGCCGGACCTGGCTGGGATTGTATCCGGAGCCATCGGGAAATTTCAGTGTCGGGCGGTGATAGTCGTCGCTCATGGGGGTCTCCTTTGGTTTTGCAGTTCAGATGATTTCACGCCACGCCAGATTCTCCGAAAGCTTGCTGCCAAGCGCGGGGTCGAGTCGTTCCGCCGCGGCCAGCGCCGCTTCGGCAAAAACTGGAAATTCAAATTCGTCAGCCGAGACATTCTGCCAGGTTCTCGCAAGCATCAGCGCCACCTGATCGCGGGCCTGGATGAGGGCGCTCTTGAACAGGAAGGGCCGTTCGCGAAAACCCCGGGAGGTGTAAGTGGAAATGTCCGTCAGGCTGGCGGCATCGAAATCGCGCAGCCCGACATCGAGTAAACGCCCGTCGGCCAGTCCGTCGCGCACCAGCACCCTGTGAAAGACATCGACGATGGTATCGAAGATGGCGCCCGTCAGCGGCCGGGATTGGTCGTGCACATCGCCGGTCACTTCGCTCATTTTGCGCGCGTTGCTGGCAATCCGCACCTGGCGGTCCCCCGCCAATTCGGCAATGCGGTTCAACTCGTTGAGCACAAGAAGATTGCCGTTGCAGTGGCGCAGCAACCGGTCAAGACCGCTGTCGAAATGCAGGAACGACAGCAGCGACACGAGATCGGACATTGATTCGTGAATCGGACCGAAGTCGCCACCCGCCCGTGCGCCAGCCGGAAAACCGCAGACCGAAAACACCATGGCATGCCCGATTTCATGGGCGATCACATCGAAGTTGAGGGCATAGGGCACCGGCTTGCTGCCGCCGCTCACGTCCTGGCCGAGCTCAAGATAACCGTAGCCCGACTGGGCATTGTCCCAGTCAACGCAGGGAATGATTTCCAGGCGTTGGTAAGTATCGGCAAAATGCCAGGTGATCGGCCGGCCGAGATAGCTTTCCCAGATGTCAAGCACCCGGCTGGCGCAGGCGTAGGCATGAGCCGCCAGGAACTGCCGCGAGCCCTGCGTTATCGCGTCGAAATGGCCGTCGAAACTGGCTTCTGCCGGGGGATAGGTGTCGCCGGTGTACGGCGGCAGATAGGGATACTCGTAGGGCTCCTTCGGCAGCATGGGATCGCGCACATAGATGCGATGATCGGCAGGTCCCGCCCGCAGCCGATCCGGCGGCGTCGATATCCAAACCGTTTCCGCAACACCATAGTCAGCCAGATGCGGAACCTGCGGATAGATCAGAAAGCGGGTTCCAACCGACTGAAGATCGCTGCCGATGTCCGCAATCTGCCTCATCTTCTCCACCGCGCGCCCTAGCGTCACTATCATCTAACCACTGTCCGGTATATGACGGCAAGACCTGATAGCTAATGGGGTGATGGCCAGCCGGCATCCTCGAGCTCCGCCGCAAACACCCGGGTCAGCGGCAATCCCTCAAATTTGAGTGATTGCGAATAGGTCCCGTCGCGCAGCGCCGCCAATGCCACCAGCGCATCCATTCGCTTCTGACGCACCAGGGATTGAGCAAGCGACGCACGCACTGCATTGCCGGCCTCCACCGGAACAGCCTCGGCAATCACCCGGTCAAAGAGGCGGTCACGGAAATTCAGCCGCTGTGCCACCTCGTCCAGAGCCCGGCATGTGTCCTCGCCGATGCGTCCCGTTCGAAGGGCACGCCGCAATGTCCGGCGCAGATCAATGAGCGCGTCGGTCACCGGCGCGAAATTCACTTCGGCGGGACCATGCAAAACCGCCACGGCATCGTCAGGTGCGAGGGGGAACCGCCGGTACCAGCGATAGATCAACCCGAAGCCCTGCATATAAGGCGCCAGTTCGGCGGCCCGCAGCGCCCCCATGCTGGCCGCACCCAGAACCGGAATGCCGCGCCCAATCGTCCACAGGATCTCCTTGTGCCGCACCGCCGGTGCCGACTGAAAGCCGCCATCAATCAGCAGGATGGCCTGCGGGTCATAGTCCTTCACGGCGCGCAGGAAAGAGCCCTGCAGTGCTGGTGGCATGAACACCAGGCCAGCATCGGCTGGCCGGTCATCCGGCGGCAATGTGGGTCCGCAGAACACCAGCTTTGGCCGCATGCTGTTCACCCATCCACCAGTGCCAGCAGGTCCGGCACAATGATCTTCACCGCGTGAAGTCCGGCTATGGGTTCGGTATCGAGCGTCACCGCGAAGGCCGAGGAAATCCCTTCATCGCTCAAGCGCGACAACAACCAATCCACCTGTGCGGCGGCGTCTACGTCAGGCGCAGTTGTTACTTCACGTACATCGGCAGTCATCCGCCCTTCGGTCAGCAATCGCCAGTGTGCATCCCGCCTTGCGCGATCGCCAATGTTCCGGAAACTTCCGGAGCCAATGTCATCTCGGGCCCCGGATATGGTGGCAAGCCGTGACTGGCAAGCTTCATGAATAGCGGAAATCGCCGCATCGGCAACACTGATGCGCGCCGCCGAACCTTCCGCCGGATTGGGCAGAATGGCCTGGTCCGCTTCACAATCCTCCATCACATGGCACCAGATGGTGGGCACATCGCCGGTGGCGGGGGCCAGCCACAATCCGGTGACGAAGCCCCTGTCGCGCAGCGTCGTCACCAGCCCATGCAGTTCCGGCGATTGCACCGCATACGGATCAATGCGCTGGTCATGAAGAAACCCGTGGCGCATCTGGGCGCGGGCAATGGCATCGCGCTCGATGCATTCGAGCAGCCCATGCCGCACCGCATGACTGCGGGAAGTCGAAACCGCCAACCCCGTGGTCGATGTCAGGAACACGCCATCATAGTCTGGTGGCGGGATGACATAGGCAGTGTGCACAAGCTCCAGTGGCACCAGTGTCCTGGCCATGTCAAAAAGGTTGGTGGCTTCAACCCAAGCAATGTCCCACTCCCGCCATTTTCCGGCGACAGCCGGGTCGGCAAATTTGTCGAAGAGGCCGGCGGAAACACCGAGGCTCGCCGCCGATGCCACGGTGATGGTGTAGCGATCCATGCGTTCTGCAAAAAAACTCTCGGCCGACTCCATCACCGCCGAGATGGCTGCATCCTGCAAGCGTTACCCCCTTGCCCTGCGACACGGCATTCGACTTGGAAAACGGCCGCACCGCCTGCACCACTGGAATGCCGGCGGTGTCCAATCCCGTGATATCGGCAAGGCGCGTAACACCAAGTGCCCTTAGTATGGTTGCAGGAACGGCCCATGCGGCCGTGCCCGGCAAGGATCCTTCGGTCACGCCCTTGGGCCCGGCATCACGATGGCATCAGCACGTTCGAACAAGTTCTTATCGGGGTCTGCATTGCGCCGCGCAGCGGCAGCGCGCTCCCTGTACTGTTCGACAAGTGACGACGTGGCGTCGTAGGCCAGCAGCGTCTCGTAGCTTTGCAGGATCAACGGCACGGCGTCCTGTCGTGAAGCAATGCCGAGACTGGTCGCCAGCGTTGACAAGACTTGCTCTGGCGCCGAACCGGAAAGCGCCATCACCTGGGCCCGGCGGCGATGCAATTCGGCAAGCCAGAAGGCATGCCCAGTATCCCCCTGCTCCCCGGCAATCGCCTCGAGGAGCTGCAGTGCTTCCGCCGTCTCGCCGGTCTTCACCAGGACTTCCGCCAGCATGGTGCAGTATACCGGATAGTCTTCGGGTGTCTGCAGCTTGCGATGAATGTCGAGCCCCTGGCGCATCAGGTCTCGGCCCCTCGCTGCATCGCTCTCAAGGGCAATCGACCAGCCCTCGAGAATCTGCGCCGTGGCATCAAGCGTCGGCAGGCGGTTGGCGGCGGTAATCTCGCGGAGCGCCGCGATCTCCAGTTTGAGCTGCTTGAAATCGCGCCGGTAAGCCGCCAGCATGGCGCTGTTGATCACCGCATGCGCAATGCTGCCGGCGTGTCCCGTCCCATAGGCCCAATCCTTGGCTGCCTGCAGCGACGCAATGGCCTCCGCCGTTCGCCCCTTGAACCACAGCGACAAGCCGCGATGCGCAAGGCCGCAAACCTTGGTGTCGTGGCCGCCATAGCTCGAAGGATTGTGCAGCTCCGGATGCGTGTCGTAAAGCGGCAGCGCCTCGTCGACCGAAGCGACACAGATGCCATGGCGCCCCAGATAGAAATCGATGGCCCAAACGCAATGCCGCGATTGCAACTGCACTTCGGCGCTGTCGACGTCCTTCATTTCCTCAAGCAGCGCGTGGGCGCGCGCGCCATTGACATCGCTGCCGGTAAACCACCAGCCCCAGTAGATCGGGAACCATTGGGCGCGCTCACTGGCCGGCCGCCGCCGGGCAATGTCGATGCCACTTTCGTAAAGCCTCTGCGCCGGCTCGGAACCCGGTCCTTCGCTGCTTGTGAGAACCGGCCCCAGTATCGACATGGTCTTGAGCATCAGGCTGTCGCGCTGATTTCTGTCGTCAATGCCGCCACACAGCTCCAGCCCATGTTCCAGCAGCAGCCTGGCTTCCGTAACCGCCGAACGGGCGGCATTCTCTTGGCCTGCCTCATAAAGGCATTCAATCGCTTCGGCGATCAGTCCGGCGCTTTCAGCGTGTTCGGCAAGGGCGGCAATCCCGATCCACGGCGCCGGCGTGCGTTTGTTTCGCACCGCCGAATAGATGTTGCCATGGATGCTCTGCCGCTCGGCTCGCAACATCGCCTTATAAATGGTCTCGCGGATTAACGCGTGCCGGAATCCGAAGAGCGCCGGCTCCGACAGCGATACTTGAACGAGGAATCCTTGTTTCAGTAATTCCGCAATGCAGGCATCAACGCGCGCGGGCGCCACATGTGGCAGTACTTCATGCAACAGCAAGGCATCAAATCGCGTGCCGGCCGCGGCCGCGGCACCCGCCACAAGAGCCGCATCACCGAGTTGCGCCAGCCGCGCCGCAACCACCGCTTCGAACGCCGAAAGCCGGTTGGGCGAACGGTTCTTCGCCAGCGCTTCCTGTGCCGACTGCAGGTTGTCCGCCGCCCATTGGCATATCTCTTCGATATAGAGCGGAACTCCGCCGGAAACCTTCTCGATAAGATCAAGCATCGCCGCATTGTCGGCCTCGCCATGACGTGGAAACTTGGCGATGATGACCTTGTTGGCGTCTTTCCGTTCCAATGGAGCAAGTGCCAAAACTTGGGTGTTCGGCAATTCCGGGCCGCTCGCCATTGGCATAAGGACGCGCCGTGAGCACAGCGAGCACCGGCAGGGACTCAACGGCGCGAAGTACCGCCGTTAGCAATTGCAGGCTGGTCGGATCGATCCATTGAATATCTTCGATCACCAGCAACAATGGTCCTGTCGAGCACAGCGCCTCAAGGCAGCTTCGCGCCGCCCAAGCCGATTTTTCACGAATGACGTCAAGCTCCGAATCCTTCAACCCGGCCCCGGCACCTTCGGCACCCAGCAGATAGGCGAAGATATCGATGGCTTCCCCGTCAAAGATCCCCGATTCCTGAAACAGCCGGCCGATGGCCGCGCGGGAGATCGCCTGACCGGTTCCGTCATTGAACTTTGGCATGGCCTGCAACAGCGGATGCAACGTTGTGCGCTGTCCGCCGGGATGGCATTGAAACATGATCCTGCGGGCATTCTGCCCGCGCATGAACGACCGCATGCGATGGACCAGCCGTGACTTGCCGATGCCAGCCTCGCCTTCGATCAGCAACCCCTGCCCGATGCCATGGACGGCGCGCCGCCAGCGCCTGAGCATGTCCTGCTGCTCATCGATGCGGTTGACCAGGGCCGCGCTGAGATCGCCGAAGGCAAAGTAGCGGTCAATTTTGCGCCGCGGCCCAATAGCCCGCCAGATTTCCTCCGGGCTCGAAAACCCCTTGATCGCTTGTGTGCCCTGAAGCTGAAAGAGATGCGAGCGCCGCGCCAGGCCCCGCGTTTCCTGCGATACCAGAATTGTGCCGGGAGCAGCCAGCGTCTGCAGCCGCGCCGCCAATGCCATTGCCGCACCGGTCACCCGTGGACCAGCTGCATTCCGGCCGGCATCTTGAACCAATGACATGGAGGTGGCGATGCCAATTCTCACTTGAATGTCAGCGCGTTTCCAGCGAATGGCAACGCGCCGGCAGGCGGCGGCGATTGCAAATCCCGCCTGAATAGCCAGCGACGCCGCATCCTTGGCGTCCATATCGACCGGAAATGTGACAACCCCGCCATCGCCTTCGAAGTCCTGCAGATAGCCAGCCAGCGCCGTCACCGCCTGGCGTACCTCGTGCTGAAAATCACCGATGAGATCCTGATAATCCTCGATATCCAGCGTATCGAGAAGTTTGGTTGACCCCGCCAGGTCAAAGTTGAGCGCCGTCAGCACCCGCCGCCGACCGGGCGCGCTGGAGCCGTCCTTCTCGCTCGGCAAACCCGGTCTTGCCATTGCTCTCGCTGAACCCGACTGCATGGCCGCTGCCTCTCGGCGGCCGGTGAAATTTGTCCCAACCGACCATTACCGCGCCCTCGCAAATATCGTCAATGGTTGCCAAGGCCTGAAATGGCTTTCGTGCGGCTTCTGACAAATAGCCATTGGCGGGAATGGCAATCTGTTCCAGTATTGCACGGTGACCCGTTTCTTCTGCTCGACAGTTACTGACCCGCACGCCCGCGGACAGGAATTTGGCCGCGCCCATGCCGCCAGCATCCGCGCCAACATCGCCACCTATCAGGCTATCTTCGATGGCTTGGCGGGCAACAAGTTTGATGTGGAGAGTGCAGGCAGTGGCGCGCTGCAGGCCACCCGGGGTTTCGCACCTGACCTCCATGCCGAAATGCTTGGCCTCGCCAAAGGTGCCGGTGTCGAACCCGCGGCGATCGGCGCCCTGAACGCCCGCACCGAAATCCTGGCGCTGCTGCGGGCAGAAACCCGTGGCGAGTGCTCAGCGGTCATCCACGTGCCCCATGACAGCGCGCCACCCACCGCCGTTCAAACCTGGGACTGGTACTACGCCATGCGCGATGGTTGGCTCGTCTGGGAAATTCCTCATGCCGACGGCAGCGTAACCAAGACCATGACCGAGTATGGCATCGTCGGCAAGATCGGCATGAACACCCGGGGCCTCGGCCTGCTGTTCACCATTTTGCATCATAAGGAAGACGGCAAGCGCATTGGCCTTCCCGTGCACGTAGCGGCACGCTCGGCATTGGATGCCGCACCGAATATCGCTCGCGCCGCGCAACTTTTGGTCAGCGCCGATGTCTCGGCATCGAGTTCAATCAATCTCGTGTCCCATGAAGATGGCGTCTCGGCGGCAATGACCGTGGAACTCCACCCCGGCGGTCCCGGCTTCGTATTGCCGGACACGCGTGGTGTCCTCATCCACACCAACCACTTTCTCGCACCCGGGCTTTCCGGCTTTGACACCGAGCCGGGAAAATTCCCCGACACTCTGCTGCGTTACAATCTCCTGCAGCGTCGGATGGCGGCAATGGCCGAACCCACGGTTCAATCCATTCTCGCGGCGATGTCGAGCCACGCCGGCGGCGAGGGCGCCGTTTGCAGTCATCGCAATGCCAACACTCCGCCAGCGGCGCAATATGAGACCCTTTCCACCATCTCGCTCGACCTGGCCCACGGCGCACTCCATGTTCATGCTGGCGGTCCCTGCACCCACGCCAAAGCCGGCAAGTTGCGCGTCGCCTGAAAACCGGCAGGGCTAGCTTTTGAGAAAATCATCAGGCCGCCGCGCCCGGTGTTCGGCGGCTGCGGCATAGGCGGCCTCGACAATGGCGCAGGTCTTGAGATTATCCTCAATATCAGTCGCCGCCTTCACACCGCTCCGGAAGGCATTGAGTATTGCCCGATTGGTTTCGACGACGCTGCGCTGAACCACATGCCACGGCTTCTGCACCCAGCCGCCGGCCGGATTGGAAATGGCAACCGGCGAAAGCGACGACTTGGTTGAAAACAACAGTTCATCATCACTGTGCAGCAGCAGCGTGCCCTTGTCGCCTTCGATCTCCACCCGCGTATGTGGAAACAGATCGGGGCTCCTCCGCGAACTCGTAGGTTGCTTCGATCACCGACACCGCGCCCGATTGATGCCGCATCATCAGCGTTGCGGTGTCTTCGGCCTTGACCCTGGGGTTGCGCCGCTGGGTTTCGCAGCTCACCCACTCCACTTCGCCCAGATACACCCGGGCGATGTCGATGACATGAATGCCGACATCCTGAATGGCCAGCCGGTCCTCGGTGTAGAAATAGGGCTGATTGGCATAAACATCGTATCCCGTACGAAAGCACAGCCGCGCCCAGCTTGGCGCGCCGATTGCCCCGGCATCAATCTGCCGCTTAACTTCGACAAGAGGCGCCTGGTATCGGAAGTTTTCGTGAACCGCGAGGAAGCTGCCATGCTCCCGCGCCGCACTGGCAATCGCCATGCAATCTTCCCAGGTCGGCGCCAGCGGTTTCTGCACGATTGCCGCAATGCCGCGCCGCGCCAGCTCCACGCAGATGTCCACATGGGTGTTCATCCGCGTTGTCACATCGACGAGATCAGGTTTCACCGTATCCAGCATGTCCTGCAGTGAACCGAAGGCCGGAACCCCGAACGCCGCACTGGCCGCCCCCACCTTTGCTGCATCGACATCACACACCGCAATGAGCCGCGCCCCCGCGGACTCAAGGTCCTTCCACCCGTTGAGGTGGTTCTGGGCGAAAAACCCGCACCCAACCAGAGCCACCCGTGTTTCCCGCGTCATCGTCGCCTCTCATGCAACAGGCCGCGAACCATATCAGCGCGCCGCACCATGGCAAGTCTTGCCACACCGATCTGCTCTGCTAGTTTCTACCGCCATGGCTCAATCTGAATTTGATTACATCATTGTTGGCGGCGGTTCGGCAGGCTGCGTGCTTGCCGCCCGGCTTTCTGAAGACCGCGACGTGAAAGTGCTGCTCATCGAGGCCGGTGGCGACGACCGCAATTTCCTGTTCCACTGGCCGGCGGGATTCGCCAAAATGACCAAGGGCATTGCCTCGTGGGGCTGGTCCACGGTGCCGCAGAAGCACATGAAAGACCGGGTATTCTGGTACACTCAGGCGAAAGTGATCGGCGGCGGCTCGACCATCAACGCCCAGATCTACACGAGAGGCAACGCCCTCGACTACGATGGCTGGGCCCAAGCCGGCTGCACCGGATGGAGCTATCGCGAGGTCATCCCCTACTTCCGCCGCAGTGAAGACAACGACACATTTGACAATGAGTTTCATGGGAAAGGCGGCCCCGTGGCCGTGTCGCAGCCGGTGGCGGCGGGACCGATCACCGAAGCCTTCATCAAGGCTGCGGGTCAGCTGGGCATTCCCCACAATCGCGATCTGTCAGGCCCCGATCCTTCCGGCGTCGGCCACTATCAACTCACCCAGCGCGATGCCCGGCGCTGTTCGGTGGTGACCGGCTATTTGAAACCCGCTCTGTCGCGCCCCAACCTCACCGTGACCATGACCGAAATGGTCACCAAAGTGATTGTCGAAAACCGCCGTGCCATTGGTGTTGAGGTTTTGCGAGGCGGCAGCATAGAGCGCATCCACGCAAATCGCGAAGTCATCGTCTCGGCCGGCGCCATCGGCTCTCCCAAACTCCTGCTGCAATCGGGCATCGGCCCCGGCGGCCATCTGAAAAGCGTTGGCGTGCCGGTGGTCCATGACCTCAAGGGCGTTGGCGAAAACCTCCAGGATCACCTTGACCCTTGCGTGATCTGCGAATGCACCGGCGATCATACGTACGACAAGTATGGCAAGCCCCTGTGGGCCGCACTCGCTGGCCTCCGCTACCTCCTCACCAAATCAGGGCCGGTGGCTTCCAGCCTCTTTGAAACCGGCGGCTTCTGGTATGCCGACACCAACGCCCCTGCCCCCGATATTCAGATGCACCTGGGCCAGGGTTCGGGCATCGAGGCGGGCATTGTCAAACTTGAAAACCCCGGTGTAACACTCAATTCAGCACTCATGCGCCCGCGCTCGCGCGGCACCGTCCGGCTTGCCAGCGCCGACCCTTCCGCCGCTCCCCTCATCGATCCCAATTTCTGGTCCGACCCCTATGACCGTGAAATGTCGCTGCGCGGCCTGAAGCTCTGCCGCGACATCATGCGCCAGGATGCGTTGAAGCTCTTCGTCAAAGCCGAACGCCTGCCAGGCCCTGATGTGCAAACCGACGAACAGCTCATCGACTATGCCTGCCGCATCGCCAAGACCGATCACCACCCATCCTGCGCCTGCGCCATGGGCACCGGTGAAATGGCTGTTGTCTCGCCCGAACTGAAAGTCCATGGCCTCGACGCCCTGCGCGTCTGCGACAGTTCGGTCATGCCCTACATAATCTCGTCCAACACCAACGCCGCAGCCATCATGATCGCCGAAAAGGGCTCGGACATGATCCGGGGCAGGCCGGCACTGGTGTAAAAAAGATCAACCCTATCCTCTCGCGGGAGAGGGTGGCGAGCGTTAGCGAGCCGGGAGAGGGTTTTCCTCACTTGCTTCACCCTCTACCGATGAACGGCATCTTCGTCGCCATCACCGTCATGAACTGCACGTTGGCATCGAGCGGCAACGACGCCATGTAGAGAACCGAGCGCGCCACGTTGTCGACATCCATGGTCGGTTCCGGCGCCACGCTGCCATTGGCCTGCGGCATGCCGGTTTTCATCTTTTCCGTCATGTCTGTTCCGGCATTGCCGATGTCGATCTGCCCGACCGCGATGTCATACTTGCGGCCATCGAGAGAGCCGGCGCGGGTGAGACCGGTCACCGCATGTTTGGTTGAGGTGTAAGGCGCCGAGTTCGGCCGCGGCACATGCGCCGAAATCGACCCGTTGTTGATGATCCGCCCGCCTCGTGGGCTTTGCGCCTTCATGATACGGAAAGCTTCCTGCATGCAGTAGAACACGCCGGACAGGTTGGTGTCGACCACCGAACGCCATACCTCGATTGAAAGGTCTTCGAGCAGGATCGTGCCTGGCGCCCCGGTTCCCGCATTGTTGAAGACAACATCGACGCGTCCAAACCTCTGCTTCGCCGCCGCGAAGAGATTTGCCACTGATTTGGGATCGGCCACATCGGTTGCCACCGCCAGGGCATTGCCGCCGATCTGCTTGGCAACCGCATCGAGCGCCTCGGCCCGCCGCCCGGCCAGCACCACGCCATAGCCATCGCGCCCAAACGCCAGCGCCACCGCCTTGCCAATGCCCGAACCGGCACCCGTCACCACCGCAATCTTCATCATCTCACCTCTTGAGCGCTTTCCAGGCGGCAACGAAAACGCCTGCCGCCTTCGCCACATCCGCCGCCGTCATGCCTTGCTTGTAAATATTCGAACCGATGCCAAATCCGTCGGCGCCCGCCTGAGTCCACGCCTGCATGTTGCCGGGCGTGACACCACCCACCGCATAGACCTGTACATGCTTTGGCAGCACCGCCTTCCACGCCTTGATGGTCAAGGGGCTTGCGGCCTCCGCCGGAAACAGTTTCAGATGCTGCGCCCCGGCGCGGACGGCGGCAAACGCCTCGGTCGGTGTGAACACACCGGGGATGGCGATGAGGCCCGCCTCCTGGGCGCGGGCGATGACCGCCGGGTTGCAATCCGGCGAAACCGCGATCTCACCCCTGTGAGATTTGAGCAGATTGATATCGGCGGGGTCGAGCACCGTTCCGGCCCCCACCACCATGCGCCCGGCAAATCCGGCCGCCAGCTTTTCGATGGTCGTGAATGGGTCTGGCGAATTGAGCGGCACCTCGACAACCCGGACGCCCGCCTCGAACAGCGCCGCGCCAACGTCCTGTGCTTCGGCCGGCGTGATGCCGCGAAGGATTGCAATGATGCCACACTGGGCGATGGCGTCGCTAAAGTTCATGTCACCAATCCCGCTGCTTTGGCAATCCGTAGCAGTCCCGCCACGATGCTGTCGGCGCTGCCATACCGCGCCTTCAACCCCGCAACTTCAAGCGCCTGCATATAGCGCCCGCCAATCCCCGGCGAAGCCAGGATGCAGTACTCGGCATTGGCCGGATTGTGCCGTATGGCATGCGCCACCTCCGTACCGATGACCTGGCCCGAGAGATAGGAGGGAATGGCCGCTGGCGCAATCTCGCCGAACAGCGCCAGTGAGCGCGCCGTGAAAATGCGCTGCAGAAATCCACCCGGATCCCTCAGCGCCATGCCAACGCCACGCCGGAACGCCGCATCGTCATCCACGCCATCATCCATCATCTTGCCGAGGATCGTGTGGTTCTTCAACGCCGCGTAAACCTCGCCCGTCACATAGGTCGAGAACGACACGATGTGCTCGCCTTCCGTAGTAATCCACTTGCTATGCGTGCCGGGTGCGATGAAATGCGACAGCCCCGTGTCTAAGGCTGCCGAACACCTGGGTTTCCTCGCTGCGCATCACATCCGGCATGCCATCCGCCGAGCGATAGCTGAGACCCGTCGAAAACCAGATGCGCCGGCCGGATTTGGTATCGTGGCCGTGCAGCGCTTTCGCCAGATCGGCGGCACTGGCGGGGCATGCAATATAGGGCCGCTCCACCCAGCCCTGGCGGCTGGTGATCATGCCGGCGGCAATCACTGGCAGCGACCGATCCAGGTCACCGATCTCCGCTTCAAGCGCCGCCTCGAAGTCGCCGCCGGCAACCGACAGGATGCCCTGCGCCGACGACTGCCGGGCGGCAATCGTACCATCGGCATTGACCACATAGGCACGGAAAGACGTTGTGCCCCAATCAACGGCGATGAACTGTTGCATTGATCCTCAAAGCGCCCGAACCGGATTGGGCCTGTGCTTCGACCTTACGGACTTGAGCCGGTTTCTCAAGGCCGCACCGAAGGGTGCCGCCTCGATTTCGAATTCATCGCCGTCCTCGGTCTTGACCCCGTCGGCAATGCTGAGTGTTCCCGTTCCGAAGAAATGAATGTGCAGATCGCCGGGCCGGCGGAACGCATCATATTTGAAGTGGTGATACTCGAGGTTGGCCAGCGTATGGCTCATGTTGGCTTCACCGGTCAGGAACGGTTTCTCCCAGATCATCTTTCCCTTCCGCCAGATGCGGCTGCGGCCTTCGATGTTGGCCGGCAATGCGCCGGTGATCATCTCCGGGCCGATGGCGCAATGACGCAGCTTCGAATGCGCCAGGAAGAGATAGTTCTGGCGCTCCGTCACATGGTCGGAATATTCGTTGCCCAGCGCGAAACCGAGCCGCACCGGCTCGCCCTTGGGCGAAATGAGATAGAGCCCGGCAATCTCCGGTTCCTCGCCGCCATCAAGCGCGAACGAAGGCTTCGGCAGCGGCCCTCCCGGCGCCACCAGCCAGCCGCCATCGCCCTTGTAGAACCATTCCGGCTGAACGCCAGCCTTGCCCTTCGCCGGCTTGCCGCCTTCGATCCCCATGCGAAACATCTTGAGGCTGTCGGTCAGGCTGTCCTCGCCCGCCGCCAGCTTCTTGTGCATGGAATCGCGCGCCGCGGCCGATCCCAGATGCGTAAGCCCCGTGCCGGTGATCAGGCAATGTGCCGGATCGGCGTGGGAAACCGGCGGCAGCACCCGCTTCTCCTTCAGCGCCGCGGCGTAGTCTTCGCTTTGTGGACCAATCAAGCTGCGCGCAAGCCTGGCAAGCTTGGTGTCTCTGCTTCAGCGCGCGCTGGGCGAGATCAAGCGTGCTGCTGACCGACTTCAACAGCCGCACCGTCTGGCCGTCGACCAGCCCTACCCGCTGCCGGCCTTTGCCGTCGATGATCTGGACAATATTCATGCGAAGCCCTCCATACCCGATCATAGGTATGACAAATGAGCGGGGTTGTCAGCCCTCAAGCTTCGGCCAGGTGTCGGAAATCCTGTAGCCATCTGGCCACGGGTCGTCAGGGTCGAGCATCAGCGTCGATGTTCCGGTGATCCAGCCGCGTCCGGAAATCTCCGGCACGATGGCCGGCCTGCCTCCCACTTCAGTTTCAGCAGCGATGCGGCCATTGAACCGGCTCTCGATGATCGAGCGCCCGATGAACGTCTCCCCGACCTTCATCACGCCCTTGGCATGGAGCACCGCCATCAATGCCGAAACGCCGGTGCCGGTGGGCGACCGGTCAATCTTGCCGGGATTGATCACGCAGGCATTGCGGCTGGAGAGGCAGCCATCCACAGTTTCGAGAGGCCCGGTGATGAACGCAAAGGAATAGTGCTTCCACTCCGGCAGCAGCGGGTGCGAAAAACCCAGTTGCGCATTGGCCGCCGCCACCAGCCGTCGCCCCGCCTTGGCGATATCTCCAGCCTCGTCCGGCGTCATGGCGAAGCCCAGCGCGCTTGGCCTCCGCCATCACGAAACTGTCGCCGCCGAAGGCCGTATCCACCATCACCGTGCCAAGCCCTTCGACGTCCAGCGGCACCTGCAGCCGATCGGCAAACGCCGGCACATTGCGCAGCGTGATGCGTTCCGCCTTGCCATTGCGGCACTGGGCGCGAATTTCGACGAGCCCTGCCGGCGCCTCCAGCACCATGCGGGTTTCCGGCTCCTGCATGGCGATGATGCCGGTATCGAGCAGCACCGTTGCCACGCAAATGCAGTTGGAACCCGACATCGGTGGCGTGTCTTCCGGCTCCATGATGATGAAACCCATTTGCGCCGCCGGAGTTGTCGGCGGCACCAGAAGGTTCACATGCCGGAACACCCCGCCCCGCGGCTCGTTCAGCACAAAGGCCCGAAGCTTGCCGTCACGCGCGATGAACCGTGACTGCTCCCACACCGTGTCGCCCGGCGGCGGCGCCACGCCGCCAACGATAACGTCCCCCACCTCGCCCTCGGCATGGCAGCCAACAACCTCAATCGCCCTGATCGACCGCATCGAATCGCTCCTCCGCCGAGCATAGGGCAGTATATGCCGCGTTAATCCCGCTCTCCGGAAGGCCGTACAGGGCGATGGATTGGCGGAGAGGGAGGGATTCGAACCCCCGGTACGCTTGCGCGTACTCCGCATTTCGAGTGCGGCGCGATCGACCACTCTGCCACCTCTCCGCATTGAGAGTATGCGTGGTTCGCGGGCGCTAGATAGCGAGACAGCGGCACGCCTGCCAACCCCTTTTCGGACGCGGTTGACTGGACGTTCCACCTGCTAGAACCCGCCCCATCAACTGACAGGCAGGTCATGGGCCGGATTTTGCCAGCCTTGCTGGGTTACTTGAGCCGCTCCCGCAGGGTGCGTGCCGCCGTGCCATCGCCGGGAAATCTCTCGAAAACCACCAAAACGGCGTAAGCCTTCTCCCCCGGCCTTCCCCCGCGGGGGTGGAAGGCTGAACCCACTTTGCCCGAAAGCGGAACCCCACGGTCCACGGGGGGCGGGTCTGGAAGAGCCATAGGAGATTAAACATGGGTTACAAGATTGCGGTCGTCGGCGCCACCGGCAATGTCGGCCGCGAAATGCTGTCCATCCTCGAGGAACGCCAGTTTCCCGGTGGACGAGGTTCACGCCATCGCCTCGCGCAAGTCGATGGGCGTTGAAGTCTCCTTCGGCGACCGCATCGCTGAAGTGCCAGGATCTTGAGCAGTTCGATTTCTCGAGGATGGATTTCTGCCTGATGTCGGCGGGCTCCGCCGTCTCCAAGGAATGGTCGCCGAAGATCGGCGCCTTGGGCTGCATCGTCATCGATAACTCTTCGTGCTGGCGCTACGACGCAGGAAGTGCCGCTGATCGTTCCGGAAGTGAACGCCCACGTGCTCGACCGAGTACATGGCGCGCAACACCCGCAAGAACATCATCGCCAATCCGAATTGCTCGACGGCCCAGCTCGTCGTGGCGCTGAAGCCGCTGCATGACGTGGCCAAGATCAAGCGCGTGGTGGTCTCGACCTATCAGTCGGTGTCGGGTGCCGGCAAGGAAGGCCTCGACGAACTGTGGAACCAGACCAAGGGCATCTTCGTCACCGACGCGCCGACGCCCAAGAAGTTCACCAAGCAGATCGCCTTCAACGTCATTCCCCATATCGATGTGTTCATGGACTCGGGCGACACCAAGGAAGAATGGAAGATGCTGGTCGAGACCAAGAAGATTCTCGACCCCAAGATCAAGCTCACCGCCACCTGCGTGCGCGTGCCGGTGTTCGTCGGCCATTCGGAAGCCGTCAACATCGAGTTCGAGGGCGAGATGTCGGCCGATGAGGCCCGCGAGATCCTGCGCGAGGCGCCGGGCTGCATGGTCGTCGACAAGCGCGAGGACGGCGGCTACGTGACGCCCGTCGAATGCGTCGGCGATTTCGCCACCTTCATCTCGCGCATCCGCGAGGATGCGACGATCGAGAATGGCCTCAACCTGTGGGTCGTCTCCGACAACCTGCGGAAGGGCGCGGCACTCAACGCCGTGCAGATCGCCGAAAGCCTGATCAACCGCGGGCTGATGAAGAAGGCGGCGTGACACAAAACTGTCATCGCCGGACTTGTTCCGGCGACCCATAGCACAACACATTTTGACTTTGGCGAACTTGAAGATTGGGTCCCCGCAACAAGTGCGGGGATGACAGCCTTTTGGGCATCCGCGCCTTAAGTGCTCCTACACCGCTACCTTCCCCCACGCCGCGCAGGCGATGATCGGGCCGGCCTTGCCCTTTTGCAGCAGGGCCACGCATGAATCGACGCCTTCGGTGAGGATCGCATCCTTCGGCAGTACGATCCGCTGCGCCGTGCCATTCCACATGCCGGCCGGAATGATCTTGCGCACGATGTTGTGGTAGGCAATCTCCTGCCCGGCGATTTCGCCCCTGAGAATGTTAACCTTGGCCGCTGACGTCACAGGCAGCATCCAAAGCATGGTCTCGCCCACCGGGTCGCCTGAGCCGACATCAATCACGACTTCCGACTTGCCAGCGGCAACAGCCAGTGCCACGGCTGCCCCACCTTCGACGTTTGCCAGGGCGCCCGTCACGCTCTGCCGATTGCTGCCGACGAAATGTTTGCCGCCGTGCACGATCATCTGCGGTGTGTAGACATCCATGTCGCCCCGGGCTTTGGCATAGTCATACTGCCGCTGCGAGAAATCGGGGCTGCCGAACGTATCCTTCCAGCCAAGATAGTCCCAGTAGTCGACATGGTAGGTGAGCGCCATCACGCCCTTGGTCTTCGCAAGATCCGCAAGGAAGGCATCAGCCGGCGGACACGATGAGCAGCCCTGGCTGGTGAACAGTTCGACAACAGTCACGCCTGGGTTCGCCGCCTGCGCACCAGCCGGAACCAATGCCACCGCCGCACCCGCCAAAAGCAGGCCGCGCCGCGTTATGCCGTCGATCTTGTCCATGGCCTCCTATATGCGCGAAACCTGCCATAACAACCAGTCACGAGCGCTTGAAACCCGTTCACGAACATGTTTGGCCTACAGGTTAATGATGGCTTTAAATCCGCCCCAGAACATGCGCTTGCCGTCGAATGGGACCTTCGACATCTCCATTTTTTGTACCACTGGATCGGCGAACACCAGCTTGTCGACCTGTTCACGGTGCTTGCGCGACTTGTAAGTCGCATAGGCGAAGATCACCGTTTCGCCCTTCTTGAGCTTAACCGCCTGCGGAAACGATGTAAGTTTCCCCGGCTTCACGTCATCGGCCAAGCACTCCATATAGGACAACGCACCGTACTTGATCCACAACTTGCCGAACTTGCGCGCCATCGCTTTATAGGCCGCGAGCTTGGCCTTCGGAACTGGAACGACAAATCCAACGACATAGGTCATGACCGGGTCTCCTCCTCGTGCCGGCAGAGCATAGACTCGATCACGCGAAGGCGCAAACTCAGGAGGCGCGCGCCAGGTTCCGCAGCACGAAGTGCAGAATGCCGCCGTTCCTGTAGTAATCGAGCTCATCCAGCGTATCGATGCGACACTGCACATCAGCCGAAATCCGGGAACCGTCGGCCCTGGTGATGTTCACCGTCAACATTTCGCGCGGCTTGAGTCCATCAGCCAGGCCCGATATCGATACCGTTTCATCGCCCCTGAGAGCGAGTGTCTGCCAGCTTTCGCCGTCCTTGAACTGCAACGGGATCACCCCCATGCCCACAAGATTGGAGCGATGAATGCGCTCGAAGCTCTGGGCCACCACGGCTCGCACCCCCAGAAGATTGGTGCCCTTGGCTGCCCAGTCACGCGATGAACCATTGCCATATTCAAGCCCGGCGAACACCACGAGCGGCACTTTCTCCGCCGCATACTTCATCGCCGCATCATAGATCGCCATCTCGACGCCGCTCGGCTGGTGAATGGTGAGGCCACCTTCTTTCACCGCGCCATCGGCCCCCTTCACCATGTGGTTCTTGATGCGGATGTTGGCGAAGGTGCCGCGCATCATCACCTCGTGATTGCCGCGCCGTGTGCCATACTGATTGAAGTCGATGGCAGCGACACCATTGGCCGTGAGATACCTTCCGGCTGGAGACGCCGCCTTGATTGATCCCGCCGGCGAAATGTGGTCGGTGGTGATCTTGTCACCCAAAAGCGCCAGAACACGCGCCCCCGATATATCGGTCACTGCCGTCGGCTGCATCTCCATGCTGCGGAAATACGGCGGGTTCTGCACGTAAGTCGAGGTGTTATCCCAGGCATAGGTTTCGCCCTTGCTGGTCGAAACCCCGCGCCAGTTGCGGTCGCCCTTGAACACATCGGCATACCGCGTCTTGAACATCTTCGCCGTGATGTTCTTGCGCACGAAGGTCTCGATTTCCTTGTTGGAAGGCCAGATGTCTTTCAGGAACACCGGCTTGCCGTTCTTGCCTTCACCGAGCGGCTGGCGCGTTAAATCGATCTGCGTCGAGCCGGCGAGAGCATAAGCGACGACCAACGGCGGCGAAGCGAGATAAGCCGCCTGCACGTCGGGGCTGACACGGCCTTCGAAGTTGCGGTTGCCCGAGAGAACAGCCGAAGCAACGATGCCATTGTCGTTGATCGCCTTGGAAATCGCCGGGTCCAGCGGTCCCGAGTTACCGATGCACGTGGTGCAACCATAGCCCACCAGATAGAAGCCGATTTTGTCGAGTTCCTTCTGCAAGCCGGCTTTCGCCATGTACTCACTGACCACCTGCGAGCCCGGTGCAAACGATGTCTTGACCCACGGCTTCGACCTGAGCCCGAGTGCAGCGGCTTTTTTGGCTAGTAACCCCGCACCGATCAGCACCGACGGGTTCGACGTATTGGTGCAAGACGTGATGGCGGCAATCACCACATCGCCATGGCCAAGGTCATAGTTCTTGCCTTCGACCTTCACGCGCCTGCCCTGTTCGCCCACCTTGGCGAAACCCGCCTTGTCCTTCGGTTGATCGAGTGCCGATTGGAATCCGGACTTGATGTCGCCGAGCGCCACGAATTTTTCCGGCCGGTTGGGGCCCGGCCATGGCCGGAACCACCGTGCCGAGATCAAGCTCCAGCGTGTCGGTGAACACCGGGTCCTCGCTCTTCGCCGCCAGGAATAACCCTTGCGCCTTGCAGTATTTCTCGACCAGCGCAATGCGGTCCGCCTTGCGCCCCGAAAACTTGAGATAATCGAGTGTCACGCCATCGACCGGGAAGAAGCCGCATGTCGCGCCATATTCCGGCGCCATGTTGGCGATCGTTGCGCGGTCGGCCAGCGTCAACGCATTGAGACCGGGACCGAAGAATTCCACGAACTTATTGACCACACCCTTCTTGCGCAGCATCTGGGTGACCAGCAGCACCAGGTCCGTGGCGGTCACGCCTTCTTTCAGCCTGCCGGTAAACTTGAAACCGATCACCTGCGGCAGCAGCATGGATTGCGGCTGTCCGAGCATTGCCGCCTCCGCCTCAATGCCGCCAACGCCCCATCCAAGAACGCCAAGGCCATTGACCATCGTCGTGTGGCTGTCGGTGCCGACCAGCGTATCGGGGTAGGCGACTTCAACCTTCTTCCCCTTGTGGGTTTCACTCCGCGTCCACACCGTCTGCGCCAGATATTCGAGGTTCACCTGATGGCAGATGCCGGTGCCCGGTGGCACCACGCGGAAATTCTGGAACGCCCCCTGCCCCCATTTCAGGAACTTGTAGCGCTCCTCGTTCTGCTCGTACTCGCGCTTGACGTTGGCCGCGAAGGCCTTGGCATTGCCGAAATTATCAACCACCACCGAATGGTCGATCACCAGATCGACCGGCACCAGCGGGTTGATCTTTTGGGCGTCGCCCTTGAGAAGCTTCATGCCATCGCGCATCGCCGCCAAGTCGACCACCGCCGGAACCCCGGTGAAATCCTGCATCAACACGCGCGCCGGCCGGAAGCCCACCTCGGCCTCGCCCTTGCCCCGGTTGTCGAGCCACTTCGCAACATTGGCGATGTCTTGTTTGGTGACGGAGCGTCCGTCCTCGAAGCGCAACAGGTTTTCCAGCAGCACTTTCAGCGAATAGGGCAGCTTCGATATGCCCTTGAGGCCGTTCTTCTCGGCCGCCTTGAGGCTGTAATACGTGTAGGTCTTGGAGCCCACTTTCAGGGATTTCCGGGCCTTGAAACTGTCAAGCGACATCGCGATCCACCTTGGTCTGAATTCGCCGCTGCCTATAGAGCTTTTTGCAGTGCGAAACCAGATCAACCTAGGGCGAAGACCCTACGCCGGAATGACCTCGACAATCGCCCCGGTTCGGGCTGAAACCGCGACACGGAACTGGTTGTCGCCCTTGCGCGCAGTGAACCAGTAGATGCCATCATCCCGCGCCCGGCGCTTGATGTTGCGAAAACCCGCCTCCGAAACCGAAATCGCCGCCGCTCCCCAAGTATAGGTGAGCTTGGACACCACCGCAGCCGGCTTGGGCGGCTTGGCCTTCTTGCCGATGGTCACGCCAACGCTGAAACTGGCCGAAGATTGCGCCACGGCCGGCACCGCCAGGAAGCTCAAGCAACACCCCACAACAACGGCAATCCGCAGCACCCTGTCTCTCCCTGGCACAAGACGTTAACGCTTGTGAAAGAGAGTGCAATGTCGATGCCGCGCCTTGCCGGGGGCTGATCAGGCGGCCAGCAGGCCCAGGCGCTCGTTGAGTTTGTGCAGGGAAGGTTGCAATTTCGAAGTCGGAACCCCGGCGATCATGGCGATGCGCTCCACCATGCCAACCAGCTCCTGGCGCTCTTCGGCTTCAAGCCCCCCGGTCCACAGCTTGGCATAGCGCAGGATCACGTTGTTCACATCCACCACATGCCCCGCCACCCATTTGCCGAACACCAGCAGTTCAGTGGGATTATCGACCTTGATGGTCTGTTCGGCCTCCTTGCGGATCGCCGCTTCAATGCCGGGGGTCACCTCGCCGCCCTCCTTGGCCATGGCGTAAAGCAGCACCACCGCGGCGGCTACCGGATCCTCAACCGCTTCGAGCGGCGAATCCTCCACCTTGCGGCGAAACTTCGCGCGCTTGTATTTGCCCCACGCCCTCCCCGCCATGTCATGGGCGTCGGACGCCGCAGCCCCCACATCCCTCAGCCGCCACCACCAGAAGGCAGCGCCGCCAAGAACCGCAAGCAGCAGGGCAATGATATGCATGGCAAACCGTCAAAATCGATGTTGCCCACAGGATAACCCATGCCGCGAAGCCCCTCAACGCCACGCCGCCAACGTGCTTAAGTCCGTCTTTCCACCATCATCTTCTTGATCTCGGCAATGGCCTTGGCCGGAGACAGCCCCTTGGGGCAGGCCTTGGCGCAATTCATGATGGTGTGGCAGCGATAGAGCCGGAACGGGTCTTCGAGATTGTCGAGACGTTCGCCGGTCGCTTCGTCGCGGCTGTCGATCAGCCAGCGATAGGCCTGCAACAACACGGCCGGGCCAAGATAGCGGTCGCCGTTCCACCAGTAGGAGGGGCAAGATGTCGAGCAGCAGGCGCAGAGAATGCACTCGTAAAGCCCGTCAAGCTTCTCGCGATCTTCCTTCGACTGCTTCCATTCGGTCTGCGGTTCCGCCGTTGTGGTCTTGAGCCAAGGCTCGATGGAGCGATGCTGGGCATAGAAGCGCGTGAGATCTGGCACCAGATCCTTCACAACCGGCAAATGCGGCAGGGGATAGATGCGGAGAGCGCCTTTCACATCCTCGCAGGCCTTGAGGCAGGCCAGCGTATTGGTGCCGTCGATGTTCATGGCGCAAGAGCCGCAAATCCCCTCACGGCACGACCGCCGGAAAGTGAGTGTCGGGTCCTGCTCGTTCTTGATCTTGATCAGCGCATCCAGAACCATCGGCCCGCACTCGCCCATGTTCACATGATAGGAATCGACCTGCGGATTCTTCCCGTCATCCGGGTTCCAGCGATAAATCCTGAACTCGCGGATGTTCGTACCCTGCGGCATCGGCCACGATTTGCCCGGCTGGACCTTGGAGTTCTTGGGAAGGGAAAATTCGGCCATGATGTCAGAAATTATCCAGATTACCGATTGGAAGTCTAGCCACACGCACCTTCAGCGGCGTGATCGTAATAATGGCGCCTTGCTCGAGTTCACGGCGCGCGAACGTCAGCGCCCTCGCAACCGAATGTCCCAGCGCTGAAGGCAATTGATCGGCGGCACGGAGTTGAATGACACTCGGCTTGTCTGAGCCGCGAATGGCATGAAGCTTTGCAAAATCGAGATCGGCAGACAATACCGTTGCACCGATTTCGCGGCAGTGGTTCGCGATGACTTCGTCGCGTGCATCGTGTTCTCCCAGCGTCGACCAATGCTCACAGTCAAATCCTCTCTCTTTGAGGAACGGCACCCAATCCAAGGCGAGGTTCATATCGACGACCAGCTTCAATTTGCCCCGGCCAGATCAATTTCACGGTCCGACGCGATCGCGCCAGCATAGCGAATGGCTTCGAGAATGTCTTCACGTTCGAGATACGGAAAATGTTGCAGCATCTCGTCAATTGTCGTTCCCGAGCCAATCTGCCCCGCGATCATGCCAACCGTAACGCGCATCCCGCGTATGCAAGGCTTTCCTCCCATTACCGCGGGATTGCGCGTAATTCTTGGAAACTCAGACATGACGCTCTCCTTCTCCCATCAATACACCCGCGCCTTCGGCTTGATGTAGTCGATGTCCTTGGTCATCGTGTAATCATGCACCGGGCGGTAGCCGAGGGTGACTTTCTTTTTGTCGCGATCTGTCCACGACAGCGTGTGTTTCATCCAGCCCTTGTCGTCGCGCTTCGGGAAAATCCTCGCGGGCATGGGCTCCACGGCTTTCTTTCCGCGCTTCGGCGCCGGCAACGGTCACGGCGGCTTGCAGGATGAGGTTCTCGAATTCCAGCGTCTCGATCAGATCGCTATTCCAGACCAGCGACCGGTCGGTCACCTTGATATCGTCAGCCGCCTTCCACACCTCGCCAAGGCGCTTCACACCCTGCGCCAACGTTTCACCAGTGCGGAACACCGCGGCATCCTCCTGCATTGTGCGTTGCATGCGCAGCCGCAGTTCCGCCGTTGCTGTCCCGCCGTTGGCGAAGCGATAGTGGTCAAGCCGCGCCACCGCCGCCTCGCCCGCATCGGCAGGAAGATCGGCATGCGCGGTATTGGGCTTGGTCAATTCGGCGCAGCGCAAAGCCGCCGCGCGGCCGAACACCACGAGATCGATCAGCGAATTGGACCCCAGGCGATTTGCGCCATGCACGGAAACACAAGCAGCTTCCCCCACCGCGAACAGGCCGGACACCACTTTCTCGGGGGACTTCTTGTCACCCGCCAGCGCCTCGCCAAGGTAGTTCGTGGGTATGCCGCCCATGTTGTAGTGCACCGTCGGCAGAATGGGGATCGGCTCGCGTGTCACATCGACGCCGGCGAAAATCTTCGCCGACTCGGAAATGCCGGGAAGCCGCTCGTGCAGAACCTTCGGGTCAAGGTGTTCGAGGTGCAGGTGAATATGGTCCTTGAGCGGCCCGACGCCGCGGCCTTCGCGCACTTCGATGGTCATCGACCGCGACACCACATCGCGCGATGCGAGATCCTTGGCCGAAGGCGCATAGCGTTCCATGAAGCGTTCGCCCTCGCTGTTGGTCAGATACCCGCCCTCGCCGCGCGAACCCTCGGTGATCAGGCACCCCGGCCCGTAGATACCGGTTGGATGGAACTGCACGAACTCCATGTCCTGCAAAGGCAGTCCGGCGCGCAGCACCATGGCGTTACCATCACCCGTGCAAGTGTGCGCCGAGGTTGCCGTCAAGTAGGCCCGGCCATAGCCGCCGGTCGCCAGCACCGTCTGGTGCGCCCGGAAGCGGTGGATCGACCCGTCTTCCATGTTCATGGCGACGACACCCCGGCAGGCGCCATTCTCCATGATCAGGTCAAGCGCGAAATACTCGACGAAGAATTCCGCCGCATGGCGCAACGACTGGCCGTAGAGCGTATGCAGCATGGCATGGCCAGTGCGGTCGGCGGCGGCACAAGTACGCTGGGCGGGCGGGCCTTCGCCGAAATTCATCATCATGCCGCCGAATGGCCGCTGATAAATCTTGCCGTCCTCGGTGCGCGAGAACGGCATGCCGAAGTGCTCGAGTTCGTAAACAGCGGTCGGCGCGTTGCGGCACAGATATTCGATGGCATCCTGGTCGCCCAGCCAGTCCGCACCCTTCACCGTGTCATACATGTGCCAGCGCCAGTCATCGGGGCCCATGTTGGCAAGCGAGGCGGCTATGCCGCCCTGCGCTGCCACCGTGTGCGAGCGCGTCGGAAACACCTTGGTGATGCAGGCGGTCTTCAGCCCCGCCTGCGAAGCGCCCAACGTGGCCCGAAGCCCGGCACCACCGGCGCCCACCACCACGACATCAAACGTGTGATCGGTGATCGCATAAGCGCGGCCATTGAGCGAGACGCTGGTGGGCGCTTTCTTCTTGCTATCGGGAACAGCCATCACAGTCCAAAATTCATTCTGAGAATTGCATAAATCGCGGCCGCACCCAGCGCCACGGTGAAGAAGGTGTTGAGCAGCAGCAACGCCAGTTTCAGCGCATGCCCGTGCACATAGTCCTCGACAATCACCTGCATGCCCAGCCGCATGTGCCACAGCACCGACACAAGAGTCAGTACCAGCATCAGCGCCACCAATGGATTGGCGATGGAAGCCACAACTTCGGTCCGGGTGGCGCCAAGGTGAGACACCAGGAACCACACCGTGAACAGAACCAGCGGCACATTGGCAATGGCCGTCACCCGCTGCATCCAGAAATGTTCGGTGCCGGATTTTGCCGAGCCGAAGCCCTTGACCTTTTTGAGCGGCGTCGACAGGCTCATGGCATCACCCCATAGCCGATGACCCACAGTACAATGGTGAGGATGATCGAACCCGCAAGATTGAGCTGCGCCAGGCGTTCAACCACAGCAAGATTGAACCCTCTCCCCGTGTCCCACAGAAAATGCCGCAAGCCCCCCAGCGTGTGATGGATCAGCGCCCAGGTGAAACCAAACAGCACCAGCCGCCCGAACCAGCTACCGAAGAACCCCTGCACGAAATTGAAATAGGCCTCGCTCCAGGCGGCGGCGGTCAGCCACCACACCAGCAGCACGACACCGAAATACAGCGCCGCCCCGGTAATGCGATGCAGGATCGACATCATCATCGTCAGCATCGGCTTGTAAATCTGCAAGTGCGGCGAAAGTGGCCGTTCGACCTGTCTGCTGTCCGCCATGGTTCCCCAATCCGGTTGTCCCCGGTGTTCTAGCTTGTGCGCCGCAATATCGCAAATCAGCCATTTGGCGAAGGCATGGGCCTATGCCAGTGTTGATGGAGGTCATGGTGATCCGCTCCCGGAGCCACCATATTGGCCAAAACTGTTCCGAGGATTGCCCGATGTCCGAGATTGTCTGCCCCGCCTGTTCCGCCATCAACCGGCTGGCAGCCGAAAAACCCGCCGCCGAAGCCAAATGCGGAAAATGCCGTGAACCCCTGTTTTCCGGCCATCCCACCGCCCTCACCGACCAGAACTTCGCCAGGCACGTATCGCGAAATTCGATTCCCGTAGTCGTCGACTTCTGGGCCGAATGGTGCGGCCCCTGCAAGATGATGGGCCCGGAGTTCGAAAAGGCCGCCAAGGCGCTGGAACCCCAGGTGCGCTTCGCCAAGCTTGACACCGAGGCCGCCCAGCAATCCGCCGCCAAACTCAATATCCGGTCGATCCCCACCATGATTCTGTTCCACGGCGGCCGCGAAGTGGCCAGGCAATCGGGTGCCATGCCCGCTGGCCACATCATCCAATGGGTGCGTGAGGCGATCAACACCTGATGCCCTGATTTCGGCGCATTGGCCCGCTCAGAAACCCCATGCGCCCGCATCAAAAAGCCCTCGTCTTTCTCGCCGTCATCGCCGCCGCCATCTACATCGCGGCCAAAACCGACATCATCCCGCCAAGCTACAACCCGCTGGCGCTCATGAATCCCGACGAACCACCGAACCTCATGACCGGCACCAAGCTGTGGCTGATTGAGGGCAACACCGAAGCCTGCCTCGACGCCTTGCGGCGCTCGAAAGCCATGTTCAAGGTGGTTCCCGTCCATACCGAAACGTTCCGGCCCGGCTGCGAACTCTTTGATACAGTGATTGTCGCGAAATTCTCCCGTGCCCGGATCGAGCCGGAGGAAATGCGCTGCGATGTGGCCCTGCGGCTATACCTGCTGGAACGCCACGACATCCAACCCCTGGCCCGCCGCCACTTCGGCAAGGAGGTCTCGGAACTCCTTGATTTCGGCAGCTATTCCTGCCGCAACATCGCCGGATCCCGCCACTTGAGCGAACACGCCACCGCCAATGCCTATGACCTCGCAGGTTTCCGGCTCTCCGATGGCAAGATGGTGACGGTGAAGCAGGGCTGGAATGGCGCTGCCGGAACATTTCTGCGCGATCTGCGCATCCGCTCCTGCCTCCTGTTCAATATGGTTCTAAGCCCGGACTACAACGCCGACCACGCCGACCACTTCCACTTCGACATGGGCCTATGGCGCGGGTGTAATTGAGGCACGGGCAGTGACGTATCTGAAAGACATGCTTCGAGGCTCGCTTCGCTCACACCTCAGCATGAGGGAGATAGATTATTCCCTCACCCTGAGGCGCCCGGCGCAGCCGGGCCTCGAAGGGTCCCTTCACTCACAGCACAATGACCTTCGTGCCGATCGTCACATTGTCATAAAGCTCGGTCACTTCCTCGTTCAGCATGCGAATGCAGCCGGAGGAAGCGGCGGAGCCGATCGACTTCGGGTTCGTTGGTGCCATGAATGCGGAACAGCGTGTCGCGGCCGCCGTCGAACAAGTAGATGGCGCGCGCGCCCAGCGGATTGTCTTCGCCGCCCGGCATTCCGTTAGCATATTTGGCCAGTTCCGGGCGGCGTTCAATCATCGAAGCCGGTGGCGTCCACGTTGGCCACTCCACCTTGCGCCCGACCTTGGCGATACCCGCCCAGTCGAAGCCTTCCTTGCCCACCGCCACGCCATAGCGGATGGCCCGTCCATCGCCCAAGATGAAAAACAGGCGACGCTTATGGGTCTTCACCAGAATGGTGCCCGGCTTTTCTGGCGTCCGGAAGCGCACCACTTTCGACCCGCGATAGGCTCCCGCCAATGCCGCCCTTGGCAGCAGCACCGCTGCGGCCATTGTTCCAACAAAACTGCGCCGGTTAACCATGTCTGTCCTTAACGCCGCCCTCTTGGCAAAATCATGGCGGACCTAGTTCAGGTATCTCCGCTCAAGATGGTTAAGGAAATATTGCGGGTTGAGCGCCTCTCCCGTCGACTTGACAATGAGGTCGCCGATCGACTGCCGCGACGCCTCCCGCCAAATCCTGTCGCGCCGCCACGTGGTAATGCCGGCGAATTGCCCGGTCGCGATATCGCCGCGCACCCCCGGCATGTCGCGCTCCATCGCCGCCATAATCTGCGCCGCGATCAGCGCTCCCAGCGTGTAGCTTGGGAAGTAACCGAAGGCTCCCGCCGGCCAATGCACATCCTGCATCGGACCGTCCTTCATGTTGTCGAGCGTCGAAAGCCCAAGATATTCGCGCATCTTGGCATCCCAGGCCTCGGGGATGTCTTTGACCGCCAGCTTTCCGGCAACCAGATCCTTTTCCAGTTCGAAGCGCAGCACGATGTGCAAGGGATAGGTCGCCTCGTCGGCATCAACCCGGATGAACCCCGGCTTGATGGCGTGCACATGCGCCAGCATGTCTTCAACTTCCCAGCCCGGCAAAGCGTCTTTCCCCAAATGTTCGCGCACCAGTGGCAGACCCCAGGCCCAGAACTCCGGGCTCTTGGCAATCTGCTTCTCGACGAACAGGCTCTGGCTCTCGTGGATAGCCATGCCCCGCGCCCGCCCCGATGGCCAGTGCGACCATTGAGCCGGAAGCCCCTGCTCGTAAAGCCCGTGTCCCGTCTCGTGCAGAATGCCGAGAATGCCGGGAATGAAATCTTCCGCCGCATAGCGCGTTGTCATCCGCACATCGCTGGGAACCCCGCCGCAGAACGGATGGTGCGAGATGTCGAGGCGCCCATGCTCGAAATCGAAGCCGATGGCCTTCATCATCACCTCGCCCAGCGCCTTCTGCTTCGCCGGGTCATAGGGCCCGTTCAGCGCCTTCTTCGGCCGCTTGCCGTACCTCTGTTTCTGCCGCTCCATCGCCTTGGGAATGAACGCCGTCAGCTCGCGCTTCAGCGTGATGAAAATCGGTTCGATGAACGCCGCCCGGCCGCCGGGGTCATATTGCTCGATCAGCGCGTCATAGGGATCAAGCTTCAGCGCCGCGGCCCGCAATGCGGCCTCCTCGCGCATCGTGGCGATCACGCCTTCGAACGCCGGCAGAAACCCCGTCCAGTCACCCTTCGGCCGCAGTTCCCGCCACAATTGTTCGGAGCGGATGCGCTCCGCCGTCTGCCGTTCCACGAAGTCGGAAGAGAGGCAGGTCATATTGGTGTAGACCCGCCGGAATTCGGAAACCGCTGCTGTCTGGTGTTCGTCAAGCCGCTCCGACTCCGCTTTGCCGATCCACTCGCCAATATGCGGCGCCGTAGCCGTTTCATGATAGAGACCGGCCAGAACCCCCATCGCCTCGGCCCGCTTGGCCCCGCCGCCTGCCGGCATGTTTACCGCCTCATCGACGCCAAGCA
This sequence comes from uncultured Alphaproteobacteria bacterium, assembly GCA_963775095.1. Lineage (GTDB taxonomy): Bacteria > Pseudomonadota > Alphaproteobacteria > Rhizobiales > Aestuariivirgaceae > Aestuariivirga. Next base: position 169,189 of record CAVZHN010000014.1, on the reverse strand, counting down.
TCGCCTGCGCGTGTTCGATGGCTTCCAGTTTGCGGTTGAGCTCGTCAAGTTTGGCGAATGACATGAAGCAATCCTGATGATAACCAAGGCTCCGCTTAACCTAGGAAGGCCCGGTGTAAAAGCCCAAAGCGGCGTCCGGCACCTGCAGTTTCAAGGCCCCCAAACTCGGAAGGATTAAGTCATGGCTCGCTTCGCAAACATTCTCGAAACCGTCGGCAACACCCCCGTCGTACGCATCAACCGGCTGGCGCCGGACCATGTGAACCTCTACGTGAAGATTGAGGCCTTCAACCCGCTTGGCTCGGTGAAGGACCGCCTGGCCCTCGGCGTCATCGAAGCGGCGGAAAAATCGGGTGAGTTGAAGCCCGGCCAAACCATTGTTGAAGCGACCAGCGGTAATACCGGCATTGGACTTGCCATGGTTGCCGCCCAGAAGGGCTATCCGCTGGTTCTCACCATGGCCGAACCCTTCAGCGTCGAACGCCGCAAGCTCATGCGCTTCCTCGGCGCCAAGGTGGTGATCACCCCCGCCGCCGAACGCGCCCTCGGCATGGTGAAAAAGGCCCAGGAACTGGCCAAGACCCACGGCTGGTTCCTCACCCGCCAGTTCGAGAACGAGGCCAATCCAGAAATGCACGCCCGCACTACGGCGCGTGAGATCATCAACGACTTCAAAGGCGAAAAGCTGGACTACTGGGTCACCGGCTTTGGCACCGGCGGCACGCTTGAAGGGCGTCTCCCAGGTGCTGCGCAAGGAACGGCCGGAAACCAAGATCGTCGTCGCCGAACCCGCCGATGCCCAGATGCTGGGCAGTGGCAAGCCCCAGGCCCGCAACGCCGATGGTACGCCCTCCGCACCCCATGCTGCCTGGGTGCCGCACCCCATGCAGGGCTGGAGCCCCGACTTCATTCCGAAAATTACCGGCGACGCCGTGGCGGCCGGCGCCATTGACCAATTGCTGCCGATCACCGGCCCCGAAGCCATGAAGGCCGCCAAGGATTTGGCCCAGAAAGAAGGCATCTTCGTCGGCATCACCTCGGGCGGCACCTTCGCGGCGGCTCTGCAGGTGGCCAGCAAGGCTTCCAAGGGATCGACAATCCTCTGCATGTTGCCCGACACCGGCGAGCGCTATCTCTCAACGCCATTGTTCGGCGACATTGCCGCCGACATGAACGAAGAAGAACTGGCCATCTCAATGTCGACACCTTCGGGCCAGCTTCCGCCCAAGGCGTGATCGCCCAGCGCTGGGGGCCGAACGAAGAACCCTTCGAGGCTCGCTTCGCTCGCACCTCAGGGTGAGGGAACTTGCTGAAACGCCCTCATGCTGAGGTGCTCACGGTAACGCCGTGAGCCTCGAAGCATAGACCGCTACAACTTGCCGCCCGCTACTTCTTGTTCTGCCTATTGGCGATCAGATCCTCAACCACCGCCGGATCGGCCAGCGTGCTCGTATCCCCCAGCGCCCCAAAATCATCCTCGGCAATCTTACGCAGGATTCTCCGCATGATCTTGCCGGAGCGGGTCTTCGGTAGGCCAGGTGAAAACTGGATCTTGTCGGGCGTCGCCAGCGGGCCGATTTCACTGCGCACATGGGCCACCAGCTCCTTGCGCAATTCGTCCGAGCCCCCTTCGCCCGACATCAGCGTGACATAGCAGTAGATGCCCTGGCCCTTGATATCGTGCGGGTAGCCGACCACCGCGGCTTCCGCCACATGGTGGCTCGAAACCAGCGCCGATTCGATTTCCGCCGTGCCCAGGCGGTGGCCCGAGACGTTGATGACATCGTCCACCCGGCCGGTGATCCAATAGTAGCCATCCTCGTCGCGGCGGCATCCGTCGCCGGTGAAATACATGCCCTTGTAGGCCGAGAAATAAGTCTGCACGAAACGGTCGTGGTCGCCATAAACCGTGCGCATCTGGCCCGGCCACGAGTTCGAGGATGACGAGATTGCCCGATGTGGCGCCCTCGAGGATCGTGCCCTTGTCGTCAACCAGCGCCGGCTGGCAGCCAAAGAACGGCTGCGTCGCCGAGCCGGGCTTGAGTTTGGTAGCGCCGGGCAGTGGCGTGATCAGAATGCCGCCAGTCTCCGTCTGCCACCAGGTATCGACGATTGGCGAGCGGTGATCGCCGACCACACGGTGATACCACTCCCACGCCTCCGGGTTGATCGGCTCACCGACCGAGCCCAGAAGCCGCAGCGACTTGCGCGAGGTTTTCGTCACCGGCCCTTCGCCTGCTCCCATCAAAGCGCGGATTGCGGTAGGCGCCGTATAGAAGATGTTGACCTTGTGCTTGTCTATCACCTCCCAGAACCGCGAGTTCGAGGGATAGTTGGGAACGCCTTCGAACATCAGTGTGGTGGCACCGTTGGCCAAGGGGCCATAGACGATGTAGCTGTGCCCCGTCACCCAGCCCACATCCGCCGTGCACCAGTAGATGTCGCCGTCGTGATAATCGAACACATATTGATGGGTCATCGCCGCATAGACGAGATAGCCACCCGTCGTATGCAACACGCCTTTGGGCTTGCCGGTCGAGCCTGAGGTGTAGAGGATGAACAACGGGTCTTCGGCCTTCATCTTCTCCGGCTTGCAATCCGCTGAAACCTTCGCCGCCTCGTCGTGATACCAGACATCGCGGCCGGCCGTCATCGGCACCGCACCACCGGTGCGCCGCACCACGATCACCTTCTCGTTGCCCGAGCAGCGCAGCAGCGCCTCGTCGGTGTTGACCTTGAGCGGCACTTTCTTTCCGCCGCGAAGGCCCTCGTCGGCGGTGATGATGAGTTTTGAATCGCAGTCATTGATGCGCCCCGCCAGCGAATTCCGGCGAGAAGCCGCCGAACACGATGGAATGAACCGCGCCAATGCGCGCGCAGGCCAGCATCGCATAGGCCGCTTCCGGGATCATCGGCATGTAGATGGTGATGCGGTCGCCCTTCTTGGCGCCGTTCTTCTTCAGCACATTGGCGAAGCGGCAGACGTTTTCGTAAAGCTCGTTATAGGTGATCTTCTTGTCGTAATATGGATCGTCGCCCTCCCAGATGATCGCCACCTGGTCGCCGCGCTTCTTCAGGTGCCGGTCGATGCAATTGTAGGAAACGTTGAGAATCCCATCCTCGTACCACTTGATCGACACCTTGGAGTATTCAAAGGTGGTGTTCTTGATTTTGGTGGGCGCCTTGAACCAGTCCAGCCGCTTCGCCTGCTTGCCCCAGAACTTGGCCGGGTCTTTTACCGACTCCGCATACATCTTCTTGTACGCGGCATCATCGACATAGGCCTTTTTTTTCCACGCTGCGGGGACTGGATAGACTTTCTCTGCCATAGGCGCATTCCTCCCATTCGTGCCGGTAATTGGTACGTCTTTTGACGGCACTGTCTATAGCGTGCAATCAGACTCCTGTCTAAGAAGCCCCGGAATGAACCTCCGCCATCTCGCATATTTTGTCGCACTCGGCCTGTTCTGGGGCATTTCACCCAGCCAGTATGCCTATTGGGGCAAGGCCGGCGTGCCTGTAAGCCACATTCTGGTCTACACCGGCTTTGGCCTCGCGGTCTTCCTCGCCGCCCTGGCCCGCTGGAAACATGGCGCGATCGGCTGGAACCGCGATGTGCTGCGCTACAGCCTGATCTGCGCCGTGCTCATGAACGTGCCTTTTTCCCTGAGCCTCACGTTCGCGCGGCATGTGCCGGCGGCCGAGCTGGCGCTGATCTGGTCGCTGTCGCCGATCGTCAATTTCGTGGTCGGCGCGATGATCGGGCCGCGAACCGGTCACGCTCGCGGCAGCTGCCATGGCCATCTTGCTGGGTTTCTCGGCCTGCGCGCATCTGGTGCTGACGCGCCAAGGCATGGTGTCGGGCGAAGTGTCCTGGTGGCTGATCGCCAGCTTCGTCAACCCCCTGCTCTATGCCGCGTATAACTGGTACGCCAGCCGCCATTGGCCACGCGGCGGCACGACATTCTCGATCGGATCAGCCGAAAGTCTGTGGACCGGCGTATTGGGCCTGCCCTTCATGCTGGCCTTCGCCCCGCCTTGGGAATTCACTTACACGGCCTTGGCCTATGGCACCATCGCGGTGGCCACGCTCATGTGGGTGGCAGAGCGCGTGTCCTATTTCACCCTGATCCGCGAAAAGGGCTCGTCCTACACCGCCCAGGCTGTCTATCTCTCGGCCCCGGCGGCGGTCATCTTCGGCGTCATCTTCTTCGGCGGCGTCGGCGACATCTGGCTATGGGCATCGCTCGCCGTCCTGATGGCTGGCGCTCTATCTCAACAATTCCGGCACGGCCGCCGACGAACCTCAGGAGATCGCCAGACCTAGCGCTAGGGTACTTCGACACTCCTCGACGCTACTGGCGGGTAATCAAGCGGCGCAATGTCATACTTGCCTCGAGTTAACCGATTTGGACGCCATATCCTGAAAACAATACCCGTGCTATTCCGGCGGCGAAGAATTCGCCGCTTTCACGCCATTTGACGGCCAAAAGACCGCAACAAAATCAACATATCACGCCATCATAGGAATTGTTTCATGTGAAACATCGGAGCCGAAAAACAGCTGCGAATTCTGGCGCTCAACCAGCGCTGCAACCGCCAAACCGCGTCTGCTTGATCTCGGCATCCTCGAGATCGCGGGTGACCGGAACCTGATACTCGATGACTTCTGCAGCTTGTCGCGCGGCAGATAAGTGCGGCCGGGATCGCCGATCAGCACATCCGCATTGGCCGGCACTCAGCCAGTCGAAACAGCGTTCGAGGCGATCGCCTTGTCATAGAACAGGTCGCCAACCAGAATGACATCGAAGGTCGGCGGAGGACTATCGAGAAGATGGAGGTTGTCGCAACAATTTCCCCCTCGTCCCCACGTCAAGTGGGCGGAGAGAGGGGCCAAGTTCTTTGCAAGGCAGATCCCGTTCAATTCCGCATTCAGCCCGATCGCCACCACCGCGAAGGCATCGATATCCGCCGCCAGCACCGAGTTCGGCACCGGCTTTCATCGCCGCGATGGCCAACAAGACCCGAGCCCGACGCAAGGTCGAGCACCCGTTTGCCCCGGACGATTTCCGGATGATCGAGCACATAGCGCGCCAGCGCCTGCCCACCGGCCCAGGCAAAAGCCCAGAACGGCGGCGGCAGACCCATTTCGCCAAGTTCTTCCTCGGTCTTCTGCCATAGCGGCACCGCCTCATTGGCGAGATGCAACTTGACTTCCGGCACCAGGGGCGGCGCCAGCACGCTGGTGTTGGCGCGAATGAACGCCGCGTGGTTGATCAAGCCTTGAGGCCGGCGAGTTTGCAGACGTGTTTCCATTCGTCCGCCGTCACCGGCTGCACCGACAGCCGCGAATTCTTCACCAGCACCATCTCCGAGAGTTTCGGATCAACCTTGATCTGATCTAGTGTCACCGGCTTCGGCGCCTTCTCAACCGCCCGGATGTCGACGCACTCCCAGGCGTCCACCTCCGAGGTCGAATCCTTGTGCGCCAGCTTGCCACTTCAACGATGCCGACCACCGCCTTGCCTTCGTTGGAGTAATAGAAAAAGCCCTTCTCGCCCAACTTCATCAGCCGCATGTTGTTGCGCGCCTGATAGTTGCGAATGCCGGTCCATTCCTCGCCCGGCCGCTCCCTTGGCCGCCAGCATTTCCCACGAAAACACGTCCGGCTCCGACTTGAACAGCCAATAAGCCATCACTTGGCCTCCGGGTTCTTCAGCGCCCAGCGCCACGCCTTGATATCGACGGACGGCGAACAGCCCCGCCTTGGCATAGGGATCGCCGGCGGCCATCGCTTCCGCCGCCCTGCGGTCAGCCGCTTCGATGATGACCAGCGAACCGGTGGGCGAGCCCTCGTCGCTGAGAAACGGCCCCGCCGCCTTCATCGCCGTTCCGAGACTTTCAAGATAGGCCAGATGGTCCGGCCGCACCTTCATGCGAAGGTCGAGCGAATTGGGCTTGTCGGTGCACAGCAGGGCAAACAGCATGGTGGGTCCTATCGGTGTTCGGCGCCGGCGGGCCGCGCCAGCAATTGCGCAATGACTTCCTCCGGCGCGGCCTTCTCGTCAACGATCCTGTGCACCGCATCCACAATCGGCATGTCGATACCATGCTTGGCCGCTAGGGCCTGGGCAATCTTCACGGTGAACGCGCCTTCGACAACGCCCCGTGAAGCGGCCAGCGCTTCTGCGACATTCGCCCCTTCGCCCAGCGCCAGCCCGAAGCAGTAGTTGCGCGATTGCCTGCTGGAACAGGTGAGCAGAAGATCGCCAAGTCCCGAAAGCCCCATCAGCGTTTCAGGCTTTGCCCCGAGCTTGCGCCCGAACCGCGTAAGCTCGGCAAAGCCCCGCGTCGTCAGCGCGGCGCGGGCACTGTCGCCCAGCCCGCGGCCATCGGAAATGCCGCAGGCAATCGCCAGAACGTTCTTGAGTGAACCGCCGATTTCCACCCCCAGCACATCATCCGAGCCATAGATGCGGAAGGCGGGAAGCGACAGCCGCCCCGCCCACTCCCCGGCCTCGGCCAGCGTCGGCGCCGCCATCACCACGGCGGTCGGCAGGCCCTTCATCACATCGGTGGCAAAACTCGGGCCTGACAGCACCATCGCCACCGTGTGCGGCGCGGCTTCGCGCACCACATCGTTCATGAACCGGCCGGTTGTTTGTTCGATGCCCTTGGCGCTGATGATAACCGGCGTGCCGGGCGGCAGGTGGCCGCCAATCCGCGTCATGACGTCGCCCACTGCCTGCGCCGGAACCGCCAGGATCAGCGCTTCGCTATCGCCCAGCGATGCGAGCTCCGGCGACCTGCGTGACCACGCCATGACCCGGTTGCCGGCTTTGGCCGCAACATGCGCCAATGCCCGGCCCCAGGCGCCATCGCCTGCCACAGCAATCCGCCGGCTCATACTTTTGCTCCGAGCTTTCCGAAGCCAACGACCGCTGCCTGCGTCTGGTCAAGCGGCCAACGGGCCCGTGCCGCAACATCAAGAGTATCCACCAGTCCCAATGCCAGCCGCTCCGCCCCCGCCCAGGCAATCATTGCCGCATTGTCGGTGCACAATCGTGGCGGCGGCACCACCAACTTGAATCCATTGGCCGCGGCACTCGCTTCAAACACCGCCTTCAGTGTCGCATTGGCGGCAACTCCCCCGGCAACAATCAGCAGGGGTTCACGCACCGCGCCATGCCTTTCGCGAAAAATCTCGAACGCCCGCTTCAGCCGGTCTTCCATTGTCTCGGCAATCGCCGCTTCAAAACTGGCGCAGATATCCGCCACGTCCTGATCGCTCACCGTAGCCAACGCCTGCACCGCTTCGCGCACCGCCGTCTTCAGTCCCGAGAACGAAAAATTGCAATCCCCGCGTCCTTTGAGCGGCCGCGGAAAATCAAACCGCTTGGCATTGCCCTTGCGCGCCAGGGCTTCGACATGCGGTCCCCCCGGATAGCCGAGGCCCAGAAGCTTCGCCGTCTTGTCGAACGCCTCGCCCAAGGCATCGTCAATCGTCGTGCCGATGCGGACGTAGCGCCCAACGCCTTCAACGATCTGAAACTGCGTGTGCCCACCCGAAATCAGCAACAGCAGATATGGAAACGCGCAAGGCTGCAACAAGTCGCGGCGTCAGCGCATGACCTTCAAGATGGTTGACAGCGATCAGCGGCTTGCCATGGGCCAGCGCAATGGCCTTCGCCGTGGTCAACCCGACAATCACTCCGCCCAGAAGCCCCGGCCCCGCCGTCGCGGCAATGCCATCGAGTTGGCCGTAGCTCAATCCCGCCTCGGCCATCGCCTCTGCCACCAGCCGGTCGAGGTGATTGACATGGGCCCGCGCGGCAATTTCCGGCACCACCCCGCCATAGGGCGCGTGATCCTGGATCTGCGACAACACCACATTGGAAAGAATTCTTCCGCCACCATTGCCATCGCGCGCGATGACCGCCGCCGCCGTTTCATCGCACGATGTTTCGATGCCAAGAATATGCATGGGGCCTGCGGCCATGATGCGGATGACGGACCCTGTGTTTGCGTCTAAGAGATGGGCCCGCTCTAGCACCTGCCGGATATGACTTGCAAATGCCGAAACTGAGAATTGGAACGCGCGGTTCGCCGCTGGCACTCTATCAGGCCACCGAGACCAAGCAGCGCCTGATGGCCGCCCATGGCATAGCCGCCGCCGAAATCGAAATCGTCGTCATCACCACGTCCGGCGACAAGGTGCGTGATCGGCCGCTCGCCGAAATCGGCGGCAAGGGCCTGTTCACCAAGGAAATCGAGGAAGCCCTCCTCGCCCGCGACATCGACCTCGCCGTGCACTCGATGAAGGACATGCCGGCGGCCTTGCCCGGCAAACTGATGATCGCCGCTCTGCTGCCGCGCGAAGATGCCCGCGATGCTTTTCTGAGCCCGGTTGCCAAAACCATCGCCGATCTGCCACCGGGCGCGATCGTCGGCTCTTCCTCCGTCCGGCGTACGGCCCAACTCCTGCGCTTGCGCCCCGACATCAAACCCGTGCAGTTCCGTGGCAACGTCGAAACCCGCCTGAAGAAACTCGCGGACGGTGTGGCCCAGGCCACTTTCCTCGCCTGCGCCGGATTGAATCGCCTCGGCCTGGCGGACAGGATCACCTGGAAAGTTCCGGTTGACGTCATGTTGCCCGCCGTAGCCCAGGGCGCCATCTGCATCGAAACGCGCGAAGACGCAAGCCACACGCGTGAACTGCTCGCGCGCATCAATGACCGCGATACCGAAATCGCCGTGACCTGCGAGCGCGCCTTCCTCGCCGCCCTCGATGGCTCCTGCCGCACCCCGCTGGCGGGCCACGCCACCCTGACCAATGGCCAGCTCTCGTTCCGTGGCCACGCCCTCACCCTTGACGGCAAGCACTGCTTCGAAACCACCCGCCACGGTGCCGCCGCCGATGCCGCCCGCCTGGGCCGCGACGCCGGTGACCAAATCCGCGCCGAAGGCGGCGCCCTGATCGCCTACTGATGAAAAACTGGCGCGCTGAAAGGTCCCTCATCCGGCTTCGCCACCTTCTCCCAGCTCGCACGGGAGAAGGCGCATGACCTTTATCCGCCTTCTCCCGTCCCGCCACTTGCGGGATGGGAGAAGGTCCCGAAGGGGATGAGCGGCCCTTTCAGCTTGCACAACGCCTGCCTTGGAACATAGAACGTCAATGCACCTCATCGTCACAAGGCCGGAAGGCGACGCGGGGACCCTCAAGGCAAAACTCGAAGCCCTGGGCCACATCGTCACGCCCATTCCCCTGCTCCGCATCGTTCCGCGCGAAGGGATCGAAATTCCCGACCTGGACTACCAGCTAGCGGTGGCAACCAGCGCCAACGGCATCCGCACCCTCATCGCCAACGATCGCATCAAATCGCTCCGCATGCTGACGGTTGGTCCGCAGTCCCTGTCCGCGGCCCGCGATGCAGGATTCACCCATGCCGAGGCCCAGGGCGGAGATGTCGCCGGCCTCACTGCCTTCATCGCGGCCAATTTCAACCCGCAGGCCGGCCCCCTGCTCTATCTCTCCGGCGCCGAAACCTCGGGAGACCTGCAGGGAAACCTGCAATCCCTCGGCTTCACCGTTGATCGTGTAACACTCTACGACGCTGTAGCTGCCGAAACACTCGGCGCCGCGGCGAAGGCGCTCAGCACCGGCGCAGCCAGTGGCGTTCTGCTTTACTCCCCCCGCACCGCCCGCCTGTGGGCCGCCCTGGTCCGCCAGCACGGCCTCGAAGCCCAGGCATCAAGGGTGAAGCATTTCTGCCTCTCCGCCAATGTCGCCACTGCCCTACCGGAAGATTGGCCGCGAGCCATCGCAAATTCGCCGCACGAGGAAGCGATGCTGGCGCTTCTTGAACAAACGCCGCGAACCGTCTAGGCCGACCCCATGACCGACGAAAATCCCGAAAGCCCCGTGAAACCGCAGGTGATCGATCTCAACGCCGAAGACGTGACCGAGGTCAAGTCCCAGGCCGAACAGCCCGAGGCCAAGCCCGCCCCGACCCCGCGATCGCGCCGCATGTTCCTGCTGGATCATCCCGGCGCTCATCCTCGGTGCCGCCGCCGGCGGCTGGCTCTATCGCGGTGTGCTGGCGAATTATTTTCCGACGAGTGCCACCGCCGAACTCGCCAACCGCGTCGGCGCCATCGAGGCCAACGACAAGGCCTTGCAGGAGCGCCTCAACGCCATGGTCGCCTCCATCGATGCCGTCAACACCACCACCTCTCACCTCGACCAGCAGGTGAAGGAAGCCCAGTCGGTGATGAAGGAATCAACGCAGAAGATCGATGCCTTCGAGGCGCGCATCGCCAGCAGCGAACAGATCATCGCCAATCTGCGCGGCGACCTTGAAAATCTCGGCAGCGCCGTGTCGGCGGGTGGTGCTGGCGGTGGCGCCGGCAGCGCCGATGCCGCGGCTTTAGCTGCCATCGGCCAGCGCCTCGATGCGCTTGAGAAGGATGTGGCCAGCCTCAAATCCGGTGCCGTGCCGCCCGGCGGCCAGTCGCAGGCCGCGGCCCTTTCGCAAACCCTCGCCGATCTCAAGGCCAAGATCGCCGCCGGCGCCGCCTTCCAGGGCGAGTACGAGCGCATTGCCCGTATGGTGCCGGCCGCGCCCGGTCTTGATGTGCTGGCCCAGCACGCCGCCAAGGGCCTGCCCACCGCCCCGGGCCTCGCCACCGAACTGCGCGATCTAGCACCATCCCTCCCGGCAGCCGAGCAGCCAGCGGCAGGTGACGGCGGCTATCTCGATTCGATCTGGGACAGCCTCACCTCGATCATCACTATCCGCGATATCGGCACAGCCGATTGGCGCGCCCTCGCCAGTGAAGCCGCAGGCCTTGCCGATGGCGGCGATCTGACCGGCGCCATCGCCCGCATCGACGATGCCGAAGGCGCCAAGCCCACCGGGCTAACCCAGTGGCGCGACCGTGCCGCCGCGCGGCTGAAGCTTGAGCAGGCCGTGGAGGAAACTGCCGGCGCCGTGCTCCGCCAGATCACCGCCCTGGGTGGCGCCCAATGATCCGTCTCCTCTGGCGTTTCGCCATCCTGGTCGTCATTGTCATCCTGTTCACCTGGCTCGCCGACCACCCGGGAGACGTGATCATTCACTGGCAGGGCAAGGAGATCAAGGCCCAGTTCATCGCTGCCGTGGCCATTCTGCTGCTCGGCATATTCTTGCTGCTGTTCTCCTGGAGCCTCGTCCGCAAGCTGTGGCGAAGCCCCGTCACCGCCGGCCAGTTCCTCCGTGAACGGAAGAATCGCAAGGCCTGGGAGTCCCTGTCGAAAGGCATCATCGCGGCCGGTGCCGGAGATGGCGTGGCCGCCGGCAGGCACGCGGCAATTGCCGGAAATGCCCTCGCCGATGAACCCCTCGTCAATGTCCTCGCCGCCCAGGCCGCGCAATTGAAAGGCGACCGCCAGGCCGTCAAACGCATTTTCGAGGAAATGACGAAATCTTCCGAAACCGAGGCGCTCGGCCTTCGCGGCCTGTTCGCCGAAGCACGGCAAGGCGGCGACGTTGCCGCCGCCAAGGCCCATGCCGAGCGCGCCCTCAAGCTCAATCCCCGCCTCGCCTGGGCCTCCGACCGCCGTGCTGCAATTGCAATCGGCGGCCCGCGATTGGGAAGGTGCTGCAAACACCCTGCAACAGCAGGCCAAATCCGGCCTCCTGCCGTCAGCCGATGCCAATCGCAAGCAGGCCGTGGTCTACGCCGCCCAGGCGCTGGCCATCGAAGACAGTCAGAAATCCAGTGCCCGCGATCTCGCATTGCGTGCCCACCGGCTTGACCCCTCACTATTGCCCGCCACCCTCGTCGCCGCCCGCGTCTATATCGCCGAGGGCTACTTCAAAAAGGCGGTGAAACTCATTCAGGAGACTTGGGCGCTTGCGCCACATCCCGATCTCGCCGAGGTCATCGCCCACGCCAAACCAGGCGATGGACCGGAGCCGCGCTTTGAGCGCGTGCGCGATCTGGTGAAGGGCCACGCCGGCGGCCTCGAAGGCGCCTACGCGCTGGCCCGCGCTGCCGGCCTCGCCCAGCGCTGGGACGTGGCGCGCAATGCCCTTGAACCCTTCATCGCCAGCGAGCCCCAGGCCCGTATCTGCGCCCTGATGGCCGATATCGAGGAAGCCAGCGGCGACAAGGGCCGGGCCCGCGAATGGCTGTCACGCGCCTTGCGGGCCCCGCGCGATCCCATGTGGGTGGCCGATGGCGTAGCCTCGCCGCGCTGGGTGGCTATCTCTCCGGTCACCGGCGAAATCACCCATTGCCAATGGAAGGTGCCGTTCGAAGGCGGCGCCAGCGACAGCATCCTCCCCGCCCCAACACCCGCACCCGCCATCACCACCAGCATCGAAGCCCCCAAACCCCTCGAAAAACTCCCCGTCCCAGACGACCCCGGCATTGGCGACGAGCTGCGCTGAGGCCGCGCACAATCCTGTTCGCCCCCAACCCCCTGTTGAATTCCCCGCCGAAACCGTCTAATCCCCACCCCGGTCCGCCGCTTTAGCTCAGCCGGTAGAGCACCGCATTCGTAATGCGGGGGTCGCGTGTTCGAGTCACGCAAGCGGCACCAGACTCCTTTCCACTTCGAGCGCAATGATGTTTGACGGAACGACCTAAATACCGTCAGCCTAATCTCATACCGCCCTAAGTCCGTGGCCTACCCCTTCAGCAGCGCTTTGAGTTGCACCGCCGGGTCGGCCAGCGCCGCTGCGTCGGGCTTCGCCTGTTTGGCGATCAGCATTTCGGCGAGGCGAATGTCGCGGGCCACCGTGTTGCCAACGCCGATGCCCGACGCACCCACCAGCCGGCCATCGGCGGCGACATACATCAAGATGAAGGCATCGTCCTTCAGCGGGCGGCGCACCGTGGCGGCGGCCTCCCCTGGCAGCCCGGTGATTTGCAGGCTGAGGTTGAATTGGTCCGACCAGAACCACGGAATGGCATCGTAGATCTTGCCGCTGCCCATCATGTTTTCCGCTGCCACACCAGCTTGGTCCTGGGCCGCGCGCCACGACTCGAGCCGCATCCGCTTGCCGCCGAAAGTGGGATGCGGAAACGACACGCAATCGCCTGCAGCGAAGATATCGCGGTCGCTGGTACGCAAGAATTGATCGCAAACCACGCCATTGTCGACCGCCAATCCCGAAGCCTCGGCCAGCGCTACGCATGGTGCGGCTCCAATGCCCGCAACCACAACGTCGGCTTTCACCACCGTGCCATCCTTGAGTTCCACGCTGTCGCCGCTGATCCGCCCGATCTGCGCATTGCAGATGATGCGGACGCCGTGGTCGGCGTGAACCTTGGCCACCACGGCCGCAATCTCTTCCGGCACGGCGCGTAACAGAATGCGCGGCAAGGCCTCGATGACGGTAACGGCACAGCCGCGTTTGATGGCACTGCTCGCCAGCTCCAGCCCGATGAAGCCGCCGCCGATGATCGCCACACTGACGCCTGGCTGGAATGCCCGCCGCAGCGCCTGCATGTCTTCAAAGGTCCGCAGCATCAGTGCCCGCTCGGCGCCTGGAAGCGTCAGCTTGCGGGCATTGGCGCCGGTCGCCAGCAGCAGCTTGCCATAGGGATACGTTGCGGCCATCGCCCAGCATCACCTGCTTGGCGTCCCGGTCGATGCGTGAGGCCTTCGCCCCGCCCATCCACGTCACATCGAGCGATTGCATCGTCGCGTCGTCGAGCAGCAGAACCGGTTGCGCTTCTTCCTCGTCGGTGATCGCTGCCTTCGACAGCGGCGGCCGGTCATAGGGCGGAAGCCGTTCTTCGCCGATCAGTGTAATGGCACCCTGCCAGCCGCTATCACGCAGCGCCACCGCGGCGCGGGCCCCGGCCTTGCCGGCCCCGACAATCACCATGCCGCCATCGCTCATGAGTTATCAGCCGACGTCGATCAAAATTTTTCCGGCTTCGACCTTCACCGGATAGGTCTTGAGGTTCACGCACACCGGCGCGCCTCTGGCAGCACCGGTGCGATAGTCGAAGCGCCCGTTGTGTTTGGGGCATTCGATGATGTTGTCCATGACCAGGCCATCGGCGAGATGGATCTTCTCATGGGTGCACAACCCGTCGGTCGCGTAATACTTGTCGTCGGGCGAGCGATAGACCGCGAAGGTGCGCCCGTCATGGTCGAAACGCATGACGTCTTCTTCGGCAATGTCCCCGGTGGCGCAGGCTTCAACCCATTGCGGCATTCGATCCTCCAACAAATTCTATTCGGCCGCGGCCTTTATCGCCGGATGTTCCGGCGGAAGGGGCCTCGCAACCACCCAGCCCGGCTCCCGCACCTGGCGCAGCAGCGCCGGGATGATTTCGCGGTAGGCCGCCAACACGCTTGTGTAGGGTGGCGGGCAATACGGCTTCATCTCTTCATGCAGCTCCGGCAGCCGGTGATAGGGCACCATCGGAAACATGTGATGTTCGATGTGATAGTTCATGTTCCAGTAGATAAAGCGCAACACCGGGTTCATGTAAACCGTGCGGCTGTTGAGCCGGTGATCGAGGACATTTTCGGGAAGGCCCGCATGTTGGGTGAGGCCGGTCATCACATGCACCCAGGCGCCATACATCGACGGCAGCGGCCCCACCAGCAGCATCGGCAGGATCGAGCCAAGGTAAATCGACAGCGCAATGACCGCGAGGTGGATGGCCAGCCAGATGCGGGCCACGAGGTAAACCTTGGGCCGCTCCATGTCCGGAATGAAATCGGCCTCGTCGGCTGTCAGTCTGCCGGCGGTGTGCAACACCATGCTCTTCATCTCGCCCCACAGCTGCGGAATGGCGAAGAACACACCAATCACTTTCAGGATCACGGTGGGCCGCATGATGGCGATTTCCGGATCGCGGCCGACAATGATCGTGTCGGTGTGATGCCGCGTATGACTCCAACGCCAAACCGTGGGCTCGCGTAACACCATGAAGCAGGCGATGTGATAGACCACGTCGTTCATCCACGGTGTCTTGAACGCCGTGCCATGTCCGCACTCATGCCAGCGCGAGTCCGACGACGATCCGTAGAGTACGCCATAGGCCAGAAAAAACGGCACCGACCACAGGCTTGGATAGAAATACCAGGCAAGCCCGCCCGTCACGATGAAGGCGGCAATCCACATCAGCGTGTCGCGGATGGCCGGGCCGTCCGAGCGCTGCATCAGTTCCTTGAGGCGAGCCCGCGGAATTGGGGCCCGATACCATTCGGCATTGGCCAGCCCGTGTTCCAGCGCAAATTGCGTGCTCGGGCCTGCCAAACTGTAGTCATGGGGCACGGGAAGCGGTTTGTTCATTTGCAGTATCCTGAAAACTGGAATGAATGCTACTTGCATTGCATCAATGGAACAAGTATTTCACGTCCCTGCCTATCAGAATTGCTCAGTTTCTATCATACGCCAAGAACAGCACTTGTGGTCAAACGCCCTACCATTCAAGACCTCGCAGCCGCCTCCGGAGTCGGTGTGGCAACCGTTGACCGCGTGCTCAACCGCCGCCTGCCGGTGCGCGAGGATACCGCAAGGCGTGTGCTGGCCGCCGCCGAAGCCATAGGCTTTCACGCCACGGGATTATTGCGCCAGCGCCTCCACGAAACCCCCAAGCGCACCTTCGGTTTTCTCCTTCAGAAGAAAGACCACGAATTCTATCGCAACTTCGCCGCCGAGCTGACCGCCGCCACCAAGCAGGCAGCCTCCATTCAGGGCCGGGCAATTGTCGAATTCATTGATCAGATCGTGCCCTCGGTCATTGCCTCCCGAATTCGCGATGCCGGCGCGCGCTGCGATGGGCTGGCCATCGTTGCCGTTGACCATCCCTTGGTAAATGAAGCGATTGCCGAGGTTCGCCGGGCCGGCAAGCACGTCGTGACATTGCTGAGCGACGTCGCGGCCCCCGAGCGCACCGCCTATCTCGCCGTCGATTCGCGCCGCGCCGGCCGCACCGCGGCTTGGGCGATTTCTCGGCTGGCCAGGACACCGGGAAAGATTGGAATTCTGCTCGGCAGCCACCGCTACCTGAGCCAGGAATTGGCCGAAATGAGTTTTCGCAGCTACATGCGCGAGCATGCGCCACAGTTTCAGTTGCTTGAACCGCTGATCAATCTTGACGACCCGCGCATCGCCTATGAAGCGATTGTCGACATGATCGCCAGCAATCCCGATCTTGCCGGCATATATGTTGCCGGTGGCGGCGCCGAAGGTCTGATCAAGGCGTTGCGCGACGAAGGCGCCGGCAACCGCATCGTCGCCGTTTGCAATGAAGTCACCAGCGACACGCGCACTGCCCTTATCGATGGCACCCTCGACATGGCGCTTGAAACGCCGATCGCCGAGTTGTCGCGTCTTGCCGTCGATATCCTGTCCCGGGCCTGCGCCGGCGAGACCATTGATTTCGGCCAGAGCCGGCAGCTGCCCGCCAGGCTGGTAATCAGCGAAAGCCTGTGATCGAGTTATCAGATGCGGGTATCAGAACCCACTGATAGATTTTGATAGTATGCCGCGACAGTTTATGTCTGGGCTTGACTTTTTCGGCTTTGGAATAAATTGTCCAAACATCAGAATTAATGTTCCAAACATTCTATCAGCAACGACCGCGGAACAAGGCCGGTTCAAGAGCCTTGGCCGGGATGGGAGGATTGAGGGTCCGAGCGCTTGCGCGTCCGGGATTACCAGCCATCATGCCGCTCCCAAAAGCATTCGTCCCTTCACTGGGATGTTTCCGGCAACTCAAGGGGCGCCACCGGACGCCTCGCACGGAGGAGTAAACATATGAAGAAGACACTTCTGGCGCTCGCCGCCGCCGCCCTTATGTCGACATCGGCACTGGCTCAAACCAAGGTCGGCGTTTCCATGGCGTTGTTCGACGACAACTTTCTGACGGTGCTACGGAATGGCATCGAAGCCCAGTCCACGGCCATGGGTGCGGAAGTGCAGATCGAAGACGCCCAGAACGACGTCGCCAAGCAGCTTGACCAGATCAAGAACTTCGCCGCATCGGGCGTCCAGGCGATCATCGTTAACCCGGTCGACACCTCGGCCACCCAGGCAATGTCGGATGCCGCCGCCGCCGCCAACATCCCGCTGGTTTACGTCAATCGCCAGCCGATCAACCTCGACACCCTGCCCGACAATCAAGCCTTTGTTGCTTCGAACGAAGTCGAACTCGGGCACGCTTGAGACCATCGAAGTCTGCCGCCTGTTCAAGGAAGCCGGCAAGACCGAAGCCAACGTCTACGTGATGATGGGCGAACTCTCGAATCAGGCCGCCGTCATGCGCACCAAGGACATTCATGACGTGATGGCCGACGGCCGCTGCGTGGTGAAGCTCAACATCATCGACGAGCAGACCGCCAACTGGTCGCGCGACCAGGCCCAGAGCATGATGACCAACTGGCTCTCGGCCGGCAAGCCGTTCGATGGCGTCATCGCCAACAACGACGAAATGGCCATCGGCGCCATCCAGGCCATGAAGGCCGCCAACATGGACATGAAAACCGTCGTCGTGGGCGGCGTTGACGCCACCCAGGACGCGCTTGCCGCCATGCAGGCCGGCGACCTTGACGTCACCGTTTTCCAGGACGCGGCCGGCCAGGGCAAGGGCGCGCTTGATGCAGCCATCAAGCTCGCCAAAGGCGAAGCCGTCGAGCAGAGCGTTTGGATCCCCTTCCAGCTGGTGACCCCCGCCAACATCGGCGACTACCTGAAGAAGAACTAAGCCGGACAGTCCGGGCATTTCAGGGAGCGGCGGGCCACCGCCGCTCCCATTTTTCAAGCTGGCGGGCTTTGTTTGAAAGGCGATTTACAATACCGCCGCTTGCACTAGCATGGCTGCTTCGAAGGGGTGGAGGTGACGATGGCGCAGGCAAATCAGGGCGTGGGCGGGCTGAAGTACGATACTTCGAAGCGCAGCTGGCCCAACGAGTTCAACGTCTTCATCGCCCTCATCATCATCGTCGCGGCCTTTGAAATTCTCGGCCGCCTGGTTCTGGGCGACAGCTTCCTGTTCAACACCCGCGAGAACGTCGCAGGACTGTTCAATCAGCAGCGCCTGGAAATCATCATCCTGCAAGTGTCGATTGTCGGCATCATTGCAATCGGCGTAACCCAGGTCATCATCTCCGGCGGCATAGACCTGTCATCCGGCTCCATTGTCGGAGCGACCGCGATGATCGCCATGTCATTCGCCCAAGTTGCCATAGTCAACGGCAATCCCAATCCGAAGGCCATCTTCCCGGAACTGGGCTGGCTCGATTTGCCGGTCATCATTCCCATTCTCGTGGGCCTCGGCTGCGGCCTGATCGCCGGGCTGATCAACGGTTCGCTGATCGCCTACACCCGCATTCCGCCATTCATCGCCACCCTTGGCATGATGGTGGCAGCCCGCGGGCTTTCCAAGTGGTGGTCGAAGGGCAACCCGATTTCGTTCCCGACAGAAAGCTTCGCATCGATCGGCAAGGGCCTTATGCCGGTGGTGATATTCATCTCGCTGGCCATCCTGTTTCAACTCATCCTGCGCTACACCAAATACGGCAAGCATTGTTACGCCATCGGCTCCAACGAGGAAGCTGCACGCATCACCGGCATCAAAGTCGAACACCACAAGATATTGGTCTACGTGATCGCCGGAATGCTCGCTTCGGTGGCCGCCATCGTATTGAGTTCCAAGAATCTCACGGCCCAGGCCGGCATGGGCGTGATGTATGAACTCGACGCCATCGCCATGACGGTGATCGGCGGCACCTCGCTATCAGGGGGCCGCGGCTCGATTGTTGGCACCGTGCTGGGAGCGCTGATCTTCGGCGTTATCATTTCCGGCTTCACCTTCATGAAACTCGACGCCTATTACCAGGAGATGGTGAAGGGCGTCATCATCGTCGCCGCCGTCGTGCTCGATCAGTGGCGCCAGCGCCGCAACAGCACGAGGAGCTGATCGATGAGCGACATCATTCTCAAAACCGAAGGCTTGACCAAGTACTACGGCGGCGTTCACGCCCTCGAGAACGCCAACTTCGAACTGCGCCAGGGCGAGCACGTCGCCATCATGGGCGACAACGGCGCCGGCAAATCCACCTTCGTGCGCCAGATCACCGGCGTCGAGCAACCGACCCGCGGCAAGATTATTTTCCACGATCGGGAACTGAACTTGAAGGGCCCGCTCGATGCCCGCGAAGCCGGCATCGAAACCGTATTCCAGAATCTGGCGCTGGCCGACGATCTCGACGTGCCCTCGAACCTGTTCCTCGGCCGCGAAAAGTTCCTGCTCAACCTTGGACCCTTCTCAATTCTTGACATGAAAGCGATGCGCGACGCCACCCGCAAGGCCCTGGAACGCACTGCCGTCAAGATTCCCAATCTCTCCAACACCATCCGCAACATGTCCGGCGGCCAACGCCAGTGCGTGGCGATCGCCCGCACCGCCACCTTTGCCTCCAAGCTCATCATCATGGACGAACCGACCGCGGCCCTTGGCGTTCAGGAAACCGCCCAGGTCGAGAACATCATCAAGACCCTCAAAGCCAACAACGAGCCGCTGATCCTCATTTCCCACAACATGCGCCAAGTCTTTGACCTTGCCGACCGCATCGTGGTCTTCCGCCGCGGCCGCATCGTCGCCAACCTGCGCAAGGAGCAGACCAGCGGCGAGGATATCGTCTCCTACATCACCGGTGCCAAAACCGCCGAAGAATACAAGGACGTGGCGTAGAAAGCGGAATGAATCTGGATAGGCCCGATCCGGTTATCGTCATCCCGGCGGAAGCCGGGAAGACAGAACAGGGTGTTTGGGTCATGCATCATCTTGGACTAAGATACGGCCATGTCTGTTTTTGATCATCCCAAGCCCGGCCTCTCACCTGCCCTTGTGGCCGAACTTCTACAACGCGACTACGGCATAACCGGCACCCTGAAAGAACTGGTCAGCGAGCGCGACCAGAACTTTCAGGTCGAAACGGCGAACGCCAGCTTTGTCCTGAAAATCGCCAACGCCCGTGAAGATCGTGGCTTCCTCGACCTGCAGAACGCCGTGCTGCGCCACATTGAAGCCACCGACGCAACCCTCGGCGTTCAGCGCCTGGTGCCGGGCCGGGAAGGCGCTGATATCGTTGATTGGCACATGGGAAGCGCCATCCACGCCGTGCGCCTGCTCACTTACTTGCCAGGCCGATTGTTGTCGTCGGTCGCCGTCACGCCTGCACTACTCGAAAGCCTGGGCGGTTTCATGGGCCGCCTGTCGCAAGCACTCCAGGGTTTCGGCCATCCCGCTGCACACAGGCCGGGCTTCCTGTGGAACCTTGATGAGGTGATGGCGGTCAAGCCATGGCTCGCCGACGTGAAGCCGGAACCCCGCGATCTCGTGGCCCGGATATTCGCCCGTTACGAGAACAATGTTCTGCCAGGATTGCCCCACCTGCGCGGCGCCGTGCTGCACCAGGACGCCAACGACAACAACATCGTCGTCAATCAGCATGGCACCGAAGTCACCGGCCTCATCGACTTCGGCGACATGACCTATGGCCGCCAGATTAACGAACTCGCCGTAACCCTCGCTTACACATTGCTTGATGCCGAAGACATCTACAAGGCAGCGGCGCCGTTGATCTCAGCCTACGCGAAACTCTTTGCCATCACAGAGGCCGAGGCCGATGTGTTGTTCGATCTCGCCGCCGCCCGCCTCGCGGCCAGTGTCTGCATTTCCTCGCATCGCGCCAAGGATTATCCGGACAATGACTATCTGCTGGTTTCACAGGCTCCGGCCATCCGCCTCCTCGAGCGCCTGGACCAGACCAACGGCCGCTTCCTCGCGGCCTTCGCCCGCCACGCCGCAGGCCTCAGCCCGGTCGCCAGCCACGATGCCGTCACCGCTTGGCTGTCGTCGCCATCATGCGCGCCAGCCAGCCTGTTCGACATCGACCTCAACCGCAGTGGCCGCTGCCTGTTGTCGCTGGCCAATGGCGCACCGGGGATGGAACACGCCAAAGACGCCGGCGCCTATTGGTCATGGCTCACACGGCGCTTCGCGGCCGAGGACGCAAAGTTCGCCATCGGCCTCTATGGCGAAGATCGCGATGTCTACAAAGGTGACCAGTTCAGAACGCCCGCCTCGCCTGAATGGCGTTCGCAGCATCTTGGGCTCGACATCTTTATCGCCTCCGGAACCCCGCTCTACGCGCCACTCAAGGGCCGCGTGCTGAGCGTAGCCGACAACAACCTGCCCTTCGACTATGGCCCGACCGTTATTCTCGAGCATCAGGCTGGCGAGAACGGCCCGCTGTTCTGGACACTCTACGGCCACCTGTCGCGCGAAACGCTGGCAATGGTTCACGACGGCATGCTGGTCGAAGCCGGCCAACAGATCGGTTCGATCGGCGGTCCGCAAGTGAACGGCGGCTGGGCACCTCACCTGCATTTCCAGATCATCACCGACCGGTTGGAAAAATCGGGCGAATTCCCCGGCGTCGGCCAGCCATCCCTGTGGCCGGTGTGGAGCAAGATTTCACCGGACCCCAATCTTGTCCTGCGCCTGGCTCCTGAAAGCTTCGTGGCAGACCCGGCAACGCCAGAAGTTCTGTTGAAACGCCGCGCCGCTGCCCTCGGGCCGTCTCTGTCAATCAGCTATGCCCGTAAGCTGAAAATCGTCCGTGGCTCCGGCGCCTATCTCTATGATCACACCGGAAGAGCCTTCGTCGATGGCGTCAACAACATCTGCCATGTCGGCCACTCCCACCCGCATGTGGTCGAAGCCCTGGCCCGTCAGGCGGCAATTCTCAACACCAACACGCGCTACCTGCACAATAACATCCTCGATTATGCCGAACGCCTCGCCGCTTACTTTCCCAAGCCCCTGTCGGTGGTCTATCTTGTTTGCTCGGGTTCTGAAGCCAACGAGTTGGCGCTCCGCATGGCGCGCACTGTCACCGGCAGGCGCAGCACCATAGCGATTGAATGGGGCTATCACGGAAACACCAACGGCCTGATTGACGTGAGCTCTTACAAATTCAATCGCAAGGGCGGCCGGGGCCAGCCAGACCATGTTGAACTTGCCATGCTGCCCGACCCCTATCGCGGCCCCCACAAGGGCTACGGCGCTGAAACCGGAAAGGCCTACGCCCAATCGGTGGCCGCATGCATCGAAACCACACGCCACAAAACCGGAGAAGGTCCGGCCGCCTTCATTGCCGAAGCGATCTCGGGCTGCGGTGGTCAGGTGTTTTTCCCCGACGCCTACCTCAAGTCAGCCGCAAGCCTGGTGCGGCAAGCAGGCGGCCTGGTGATCATCGACGAAGTGCAAACTGGCTTCGGCCGCGTCGGCAACCACATGTGGGCTCACGGCCCGCAAGATGTCGTTCCCGACATCGTGACCCTTGGAAAACCCATCGGCAATGGCCACCCCATGGCGGCAGTCATCACCACGCCGGAAATCGCCAGGGCCTTCGCCAATGGAATGGAGTTCTTCTCCTCTTTCGGCGGCAATCCGGTTTCCGCGGCGGTCGGCATGGCGGTGCTCGACGTTCTGGAAAACGAGCAGCTGATGTCCAGAGCCAAAGTGACTGGCGATCACCTGATGGCCGGCTTCCGCGATCTTGCCACGCGCCATCAATTGATCGGCGATGTCCGGGGGCAAGGCCTGTTCATCGGCATCGAACTCGTGCGCGATCGCTTAACACTTGAACCGGCAACCGCCGATGCCCAGCGCATTGCCAACCACATGCGCGACAACGGCGTGCTGATATCAACCGATGGCCCCGCTGACAACGTGCTGAAAATCAAGCCCCCCATGGCGTTCGGTCGGCGCGAAGCCGATCTCATGATCGCCGCACTGGCCGAAGCGCTGAAAGTCTGTGAAGCGGGATGACTGTTGAAGGCTGCACATTTCTTCTCCCTCCCCCTTGTGGGGAGAGCCAGTTCAAGCTTCTCTCAGAGCATGCAGTCCATGAATGTCCTCCCACCCGCTTCGCGGGTTGGAGGACGATATGAAATGTCTTGACCATTTTCAATCAGTGCCCTTACGCTCCAATTTCGATCAACCCCCGCGGCGCTGGCGCCATCACTTCGCACCCCGCTTCGGTGATCAGCACCTGATCTTCAATGATGAATCCGCCAAGCCCCGAAATATACCATGGCGTTTCGAAAGCCAGCACCATGCCGGGTTCAAGGACGGCATCGCTATCGGCCGATATGAACGGCCACTCCTCGCTCCAGATCGACGCGCCGACACCGTGGCCAAAATGCCCGCGGCCATAGGTCTCGAAACCTTGGTTCCACATACATGTGGCAGTGGCGTGGTAGACATCGCGAAGCCTTGCGCCCGGCTTCAACATCGCAAAACCCGTCTCGAAAGCTTGGGCCAGCGCATCAAACACCCGGCGCTGGTCGTCGGATGGCTTGCCCAGAACCGCTGTGCGCCCGCCATCCGAACTGTAGCCGTCGATCACGCAGCCCACGTCGATCTTGATGATGTCGCCAATTCGCACCGCTCCACCCGGTGCGAAACCATCGCCCGCCACCGCAATATAGGCCCATGCCGATTGCGGCGGCGCATCGCCGCGCCGCACGGCTTCGGCCATGGCAGCTTCCCGCCAGATCATTGCCATCTCTGCGGCATCCATGCCCGGCGCAATTGAAGTCACCAGCGCTGCAATTCCGCCCCGCGCATACTCTGCAGCACGGCGAAGCTTCGCAATCTCGTCCGGATGCTTGACGGCCCGGAGCCGTTCGACAATCGCCGTGCAGTCGGCCCACTCCACCGCGGTGCCGTCGAACGCCGGAAAATCCGCCGCCGGAACAAATCCAAGTTCGAGCCCTATCCGTTTGCCAAGGCAACCGCGCTCGCCCAGCACCTGGCTCAACTCCAGCAGCGAAGTCCTGAGATCATATTGCGCCGGACGAGATTGTCGCCTCGGCTTCGTCGTCACTTCAAGCGGCCAGCAATCGGTTTCGACCCAGATGCGGTGCGAGCGCACATCCGCAATGCCCGACTGCGCGGCGAAACTTGCCAGCCTGCAAATCGCCAACAATGGCAACAAGCGGTGCCGCCTCGTCGGCGGGAACGACGACGAACGCCGCTCCGGCGCGGCGCCAGTTGCTCGCAACCCCCGCGAATGCGCCGGTCGCGTAAATGATGGTCTCGGGCTGACAAAAAACCAGGGCCGAAAGGCCCTGGTCCCGCATCAGCAGCGTGGCGCGGCGCCGGTCAAGAAATCCCGGCACCGCGTCGGCCTACTTGGTGGTGAGGTTGTAATAGACCACGTCGGTTGACGGGCCCATCACGAAGTCCTTCACATTGGCGCGCTGGGCCAGCTGAATGGTGTTCTGGAACATGATGATATAGGGGCCTTCCACCAGCACCTTCTTTTGCAAGTCCTTGTACATCTGCTCGCGCTTGGCGCTGTCGCGCTCGCGCACCGCAGCCTTGGTCATGGCGTTAACGGATTCGTCGAACCAAGAATTGCGCCAGGCCAATGGCTTGCCCTTGGCGTCGTCGGAATTATCCGGGTTCATGGCGAAGCCATCGGCGTTGGTGTGCGGGTCCATGTAGTCCGGTCCCCAATAGATGAGCGCGATGTCATGCTCGCGCGCCCGATATTTGGTGATCACCGCCTTGGTTTCCGCCGAGACGATGTTGAGCTTCACCCCGCCCGCCGCCATGGTGGCCTGCATCGATTGGGCGATGTTCACGAAAGGCGCGGTGTTCGGCGCTTCCATGTTGACCTCAATGCCATTGGGATAGCCCGCTTCGGCCAGCAGCGCCTTGGCCTTGGCCGGATCGTAGGTATACATGTTGTCGTCAAGGGCCGCCCAGAAGCCCGATGCCCAGAACGTCTGGTGCACTTGCATGGTGCCCTTGAGGAACGAGTTCACCATGCCGTCGTAGTCGACGAGATAGCGGATGGCCTGCCGCACCCGCACGTCCGACAGCTCTTTCTTCTTTAGGTTCATGCCGGCGTAGTACAGCAAGGCCTGCGGTTTGGGTGTCACCACCACATCCTTATTGCCTTCGAGACCGGCAACTTGGTCTGGCGTCAGGTCACGCACGATATCCGCGTCACCTTTTTCCAGCGCCAGGCGTTGCGCCGCCGGTTCCGGCATGTGGCGCAGCACCACGCGCTTCAGTTTGGCTTCGCCGCCGCGATAAGTTGGGTTGACTTCGAGCACAATGGTTTCGCTGGGTTTCCACGTCTTGAGATTATAGGCGCCGGAACCCGCCGAATTGGTTTTGAGCCAGGCATAGCCCAAATCGCCATCGGCCTGGTGTTCCATGGCCACTTTCATGTCGACAACCGAGCCGACGACCGAAGACAGCAGCGCATAAACCAGCGACGGCGCGAAGTCCTCGGTGATGGTAACGCTCAGCGTTGCGTCATCGGTTGCCATGACCAGCTTGTCGACATTGTCCTTGGTCCAGCCCAATTGCGACAGCAGGAACACCGGGGTCTTTTCAAGCTTGATCACCCGCTGCAGCGAGAAAGCCGCATCCATGGCGGAGACCGGATTTCCCGACGCGAATTTCATGCCGGGGCGGATTTTGAAGGTGAAGGTCTTGCCGTCTTCGCTGACCGTGACACTCTCGGCAACACCACCCACCAGTGTGTTGATGTCGGTCGGCTCGAACCGCATGATGCGGTCATAGACGTTGGCTAGAACCTCGATGCCGGAAAGCTCATAGGCCTCGGCGGGATCGAGTGAAATGATATCGTCGATGTTCTTGGCGATCACCAGCGTGTCGGCCGGCGTTTCGGCCAGGGCCTGTGGCGTCAGCGCCATCAGCACGCCCGCCAGCAGCGCATATTTCAGGGTCTTCAACATGAACGTCTCCCTTGGATTTTTGCCCCGGCGGTAGCCGGAGTTGCCTCTATCTGAAACTCTTTTCGCACCCTTGGCAAGACGGCTGCGCGGCAGATCAGCCCTGCGCGCGGACATAGCCCAGGCTGGCGGCGATCAGCTGCCGGGTGTAGGCTTCGCCGACATTTCCGCTACGAAGATCGTCAACCGTAATGACCTCGACCAGGCGGCCAAGCTGCATGATGGCGATGCGGCGGCAGAGATGGGCGACAACGCCGAGGTCGTGGCTGACCAAGATCGACGTCAGGCTATAGCTCGCCCGCAAGCGCGAGAACAAATTGAGGATTTCCGCCTGAACCGAAACGTCCAGCGCCGAAGTCGGCTCGTCGAGCAGCAGGATGGGCGGGCTGAGGATGAGCGCCCGGGCGATCGCTACCCTTTGCCGCTGTCCGCCGGAAAGCTGGTGCGGATAGCGGAACCGGTGTTGCGGTGCCAGACCCACATCGGCAATGGCCTTTTGCACCCGGTCATCGGCGTTGTCGAGGCCGTGAATGACCAGCGGCTCGCGCAGAATATCGTCCACTGTCTGCCGCGGATGCAGCGACGCGTAGGGGTCCTGGAACACATACTGCAGCAGGCGCCGGTCTTCCCGGCTTCGCCGCAAGGTGGCCGGTTTGCCGTTGATGGCGAGGGACGTCCCCGTCCATGGCGCCAGCCCGGCTATGGCTTTCAACACCGTCGACTTGCCCGATCCCGACTCGCCGACAATGCCAAACGTCTCGCCCGCATCAACTGCGAACGAAACGTCCTGCACCGCGCGGATCGGCCTTCCGCCATTGTGGAACGTGACGCTCAAGCCTTCCAACGCGATCATGCCAGCCACGCCGGATCGCGCATCATGGTGGCAAGTTCCGCTTTCGGCCTTTCAACCGAAGGTGCGGCCGCAAGCAGCGCTCGCGTATAGGGGTGCTTTGCCTTGTGCAGTTGCCGCGCTTCGCATTCCTCCATGATCTTGCCGCCATACATGATCAGCACCCGGTCGCAGAAGCTCGATACGACCGTCAGATTATGGCTGATGAAGATCAGCCCCATGCCGCGATCTGTCACCAGATCGTCAAGAATGCGCAGAACTTCGTTTTGCACGGTAACGTCCAGCGCCGAAGTCGGCTCGTCGGCAATCAGCACGTCAGGCTTGGCAATCAGCATCATGGCAATCATCACCCGCTGCCCCATGCCGCCGGAAAGCTGGTGCGGATAATGATGATAGACAACTTCGGGATCGCGGATCTTCACCGCCTCCAGCATCGCCAGCGCGCGCCGCTTGGCGTCCGCCGCATCCGACCCGAGATGCAGCCGGCAGGTCTCGCCGATCTGGCGGCCAACCTTCATCACCGGATTGAGCGAAAACTTGGGATCCTGCATCACCATGGAGGCGCGCTTGCCGCGCAGCCGCTGCCAGTCATCATCGCTGAAGCCAAGAAGATTTTCGCCCGCAAACGCCATGCGCTGTGCCGAAACTTGCGCACCGGACGGCAAAAGTCCCAGCACCGCGCGCCCCACGGTGGATTTGCCCGATCCCGACTCGCCGACAATGCCCAGCCGCTCGCGCCCCAGCGTGAAACTCACGTCGCGCACCGCGTGCGTGGTGCCGCCGCGTCCCGGAAACGCAACATTCAGTTTTTCGACGGTGAGAAGCTCTCCACTCATGACGATTTCGGATCGAACACGTCGCGAAGCCCGTCGCCCAGCAGGTTGAAGCCGAGACTGACGACGAAGATGGCGATGCCGGGAATGGTTGCCACCCACCACTGGTCGAGAATGACATTGCGCCCCGCCGACACCATGGCCCCCCACTCGGCCGTCGGCGGCTGTGCCCCGAGGCCAAGGAAGCCGAGGCCTGCTGCCGTGAGAATGATGCCCGCCATGTCGAGCGTCAGGCGCACGATGACTGATGACATGCACAACGGCACGATGTGCCGGAACACAATGCGCCACGTGGAAGCGCCCTGCAGAATGACCGCCTGGATGAAATCGCTGCGGGCGATGGTTATGGTTTCCGACCGCGCCAGCCGCGCATAAGGCGGCCACGCGGTGAGCGATATGGCGATCACCGCGTTTTCAATGCCGGGACCAAGGGCCGCCGCGAAGGCCAGCGCCAGCACCAGCCGCGGGAAGGCCAGAAAGATGTCGGTAATCCGCATCAGCACGGCATCGATTATGCCGCCCATGTAGCCTGCCAGCGTGCCGACAGCGAGACCAATGGGCACGACGATGACTGACACCAGCGCCACGATGGTGAGTGTCACCCGCGCGCCAAAGAGTGTCCGGGAATAGATGTCGCGCCCCAGTTCGTCGGTGCCGAACCAGTATGAGGCCCCCGGCGGCGACAGCCGCGCCGCGAGGTTCTGCTCATTGGGCGAAATGCCGCCGGACAGTGCCCCCGCGAAAACCGCCATGAGAATGAGCACCACTATGATGACAAGTCCCGCCAGCGCCGCCGGATTGGCGATGATGGCGCGAAGCCCGCGATAGAAATTTCCGGCGACCGCCTGCCGCCGCGTGGCCGGCGCATCGCTCATCAACCATTGGATCCAGCCGTGCGGCACCGTGTCACTCATGCGCCGCGCAGCCTCGGATCAAATACTTTGTACAGGAAGTCGCAGAACAGGTTGATGCCGATGAACACCGCGCCCACCAGCACGGTTCCGCCGAGCACCGCATTCATGTCGCTGTTGAACAGGGCGCGCGTGATGTAGAGCCCGAGCCCCGGCCACGCGAACACCGTTTCGGTGAGAACCGCACCTTCAAGCAGCGAGGCATAGCTGAGGCCGATCACCGTGATCAGCGGCACCATGATATTGGGAAATGCGTGCCGCCACACCGCCCCCCAGAACGACCGGCCCTTGACCCGCGCCGCCAGCACATACTCCTGCGACAGCTGATCGATCATGAAGCTGCGCGTCATGCGGGCGATGTAAGCCAGCGAGTAGTAGCCAAGAATGCCGGCCGGCAGGATGAGATGGCTGAAGGCATTGCGGAAGATTTCCCACTCGCCATCAAGTGCCGCATCGATGAGGATAACGCCGGTACGCAGCGTGACGATGTCGTCGTAGAACACGTCGAGCCGCCCGGTTCCCGATACCCAGCCGAGATTGCCGTAGAACACCAGCAGCCCGACAAGCCCCAGCCAGAACACCGGCACCGAATAGCCGAACAGGCCGACCACCCGCACCACATGGTCAGGCCACCGCCCCTTGCGCGCCCCCGCCAGCACCCCCGCCGGAACCCCGACGACGACACCGATGATGGTGGCAATGGTGGCGAGTTCGAATGTCGCCGGAAACACCCGCAGCAAATCGCTGAACACCGGCTGCGACGTGAGAACCGACACGCCAAGGTCGCCCGACAGGAGCTTCTTGAGATAGTAGCCGTATTGCACGATCAGCGGCTGGTCGAGGCCGAGTGCAATGAACGTCTTGTCGTAAACTTCCTTGCTCGCCTTGTCCCCGACAATGGCCAGCACCGGATCAATGCCCGATAGCCGGCTGATCATGAAAGTAACGGCCGTAAGGCCAATGAAAGTAAGGCACAAGGAGGAGGCGAGGGCGGCAATACGCCTGGTGACCGCTCCTGCAACTGCCCCACCCTGATTCATTGCGCCCGGCCCTGCCCCATTCGCAATCAATCCAGCCTTTTCCCATCCAAGTCAAACAGCCAGGTGAGCGCGCAACACAATTTGGCCGGCACGGTGAGGAGCTCTTCGGCGGCGGCCACGCGCTCCGCGGTGTAGTACTGCTCGACATGAAGCATGTTGATGGTAGCCACCAATTCACCCTTGAGCACCACCGGAAGATTCATCACCGAACCGCAGCCCAGCGATTGAATGAGCGGATAGTCTGGAAACACCGCGGCAATGTCCTCGATGGTATTGGCGACAAAGCTACGCTTCTGGCCATGCACGACGTCGAACCATTGGTCGCGATGAATGGGTTTGGTGCCGGAAACCGGATAGTCGCTGACGTTGCTGGAGTAAGCCCGGCGCGCCAGTCCTGCCGCCATATCGACAGTCATCACCGTGAACAATTTGTGCCCCGGCACAGCGCGCGCCAGGCCTTCAAGCGCCCGCCAAACCGATGCCGCGTCGCTTGCTTGCGCAATCGCATGGTCAAAGTCAGCAAGATCAGTCACGGCAACTCCATTGCAACAGAACGCGGGTGGTCGCAATCTAACATTCAATCCCAAAACCCGTCATTCCGGAAAAGGGCGTGTCTTGCGGAACGCAAGACGTAAGCCCTTTATCCGGAATCCAGCTTCGGACGCTTGACACGTTGAAGGACAGCGTCATTCCGGCTCGCGCGCTACCCCATCGCGTAGCCGCGATGGGCTGCGCCTCGGCTCTGCCGTGGCTCCGGCGCGCGTCCGGAATGACGCAAATCAGGAGGAAAAATTTTTTAATTGCAGCAGCCACCCCCGCAACTCACGCCACGGTGACGGCAACCTGCGCCGCCGTCAAGGCTGCGCCGAGTTCGCCGCTTGGCGCTTCATCAGTAACGAGCCCCAGTGACGGCGACCAATTGGCATAGACTGAAAGCGACGGCCGCTCGAACTTCGAGTGATCGGCGAGAACCGTGGTGCGCGTCGCTCGCCGTACCATGGCGCCATAGATCAGCGCCGGGCCAACGCCTGCGTCATTGGGCCCTTCGGTGGTGAGTCCCGAAGCCCCGAGGAAGGCATGGTGGGCGCGGTATTTCTGCAAGGCGTCGATGGTATCGGGCCCATGGATCAATCCTTCGCGCGCATCGTATTGGCCGGGCAGCATCAGAACTTTGTGGAACGGATTGCTGGCCAGCGCCATGGCGATCGAGAACGAGTGGGTGATGACCGTCAGATGGTCGCGCTCCACCGCAAGACGCCGGGCGAAGGTCAGCGTGGTGGCGCCGCCGCCGATCATCAGGATGTCGTTCGGCTCCACAAAGCCCAACGCCGCCGCGGCAATTGCCTCGCGTTCCTCGACCATCAGTTTCTCGCGCTCGGCCAAGGCGGGCTCAAAAGCCACGGGCCGCATGGCGCCGCCGTAGGTGCGGTTGATGAGGCCACGTTCATCGAGTTCGGCGAGGTCGCGACGCACCGTCTCGGTCGAAACGCCGAGAAGCGCCGCAAGTTCATTCACCCGCAGCGATGGCGTTGCCCGAAGTTCGGCGACGATGCGGGACTGGCGGTCGGATTTGGACATGGTGTGGAACCTACCATAAACGCTGTTGGAGGATTGCAAAAGAGTGACCACTTGACAACAGATATTTGTTGTGATTGCATACATAACAAGTTGGAAGTCGGGCAATTCCTGACCGGAGACACAGTATGTTCGACTATGGCCACTTCAAGTTCGAGTCGAAGCAGGACCTCTTCGACAAGGCCATCCGTTTCTGGAATCCTGACAAGACCAAGTTCTGGCAGTCGGTCGGCGTTGATCTCGTCATCGACCGGCGCGAGGGTTATTTTCTCTACGACATGTCGGGTCGCCGCCTGATCGACCTGCATTTGAACGGCGGCACCTACAATTTCGGCCACCGCCACCCGGAACTGGTCGAGACGCTGAAAGGCGCCCTCGATTATTTCGACATCGGCAACCACTGGTTTCCGTCGGTGGCCCGCGCCGCTCTCGCCGAGTCTCTCATCAATGTTTCGCCCGGCATGAAATACGCGGTGTTCGCGCCAGGTGGTGCCGAAGCCGTCGATATCGCGCTGAAGAGTGCCCGCTACGCCACCAAGCGCCGCAAGATCGTGTCGATCATCAAGGGTTATCACGGCCATTCGGGTCTGGCAGTCGCCACCGGTGATGAGCGCTTCACCAAAATCTTCCTCGCCGACCAGCCCGACGACTTCGTGCAGGTGCCGTTCAACGACATCGACGCCATGGAGCGCGCCCTGAAGGGCAACGATTGCGCCGCGTTGATCATGGAGACGATCCCCGCCACCTACGGCTTCCCGATGCCAAAGGACGGCTATCTCCAGGCCTGCAAGGCGCTGTGCGAGAAATACGGCGCCATGTACATCGCCGACGAAGTGCAGACCGGCCTCATGCGCACCGGCAAGATGTGGGGCTGGCAGGCCTATGGCGTGCAGCCCGATATCATGGTGACCGCCAAGGGCTTGACCGGCGGCCTCTACCCGATCAGTGCCGCACTGGTGAACGACAAGGCCGGCGGCTGGCTCCACGAGGATGGCGCCGCGCATATCTCCACATCCGGCGGCGCCGAACTTGGTTGTATTGTCGCCCACAAGGTGATCGAGATGCTGCAGAGGCCGGAAGTGGTGGCCAATGTCCAGACCGTCACCGATTTCATGGCCGAAAACATGCGTGACATGATCGCCCGCCACGGCGATATTTTCACCGGCGTGCGCCAGAAGGGCGTGATCCTCGGCCTCGAATTCTCCAACCATCCGGAAGGGGCCGTCCATGTTTCGCGGGCCCTCTATGAACATGGCGTGTGGGCGATTTTCTCCTCTCTCGACAAGCGCGTGCTGCAATGGAAGCCCGGCGTGTTGCTGACGGAGGATACCTGCCAGGACATCATGGACCGCTTCGACGCCGCCATGCCGCGCGCGCGCGAATTGCTGCATCAGGCGAAGAAGGCGGCTTGAGATGACCGAGCCCCTCCTCAAAGTTCCCGACGTCCAGTTCGAGCGCGCCAAGTTGATGCTCGACCGCGCCCGCTGGGCCGCTGCCCGCATGCAGAAACTCGACCGCGCCACTATCAGTCGCATCATTGACGCGGTGGCCGCCGCCGGCCACGCCAAGGCCCAACACTATGCCGAATGGGCGGTGCGCGAGACTGGCATGGGTGTCGTCGCTCACAAGCGCCTGAAGAACGAGGCCTGCTCCAAGGGCCTTGTGGAGCTCTATCGCAACGAAGACTTCATCAGCCCACGGATTGACGCCGAGAAGAAGATTGTCGAGCTGCCGCGCCCGGCAGGTGTGGTTTTCGCGTTGATTCCGGTCACCAATCCGGTCGCCACCATCTACTTCAAGACACTGCTGGCACTGATGACCCGCAATGCCGTGATCCTCAGCCCCCATCCGCAATCAAAGGCCTGTTCGGCCGATGCGGCGCGCCTTCTGGCCGATGCAGCGAAGGCAGCCGGTGCCCCCGATGGCGCTATTCAGGTGATCGACGAACCAAACATTCCACTTCTCGAAAAATTGATGTCCGATGACCGCATCGACTTGATCGTCGCCACCGGCGGCCCATCGGTGGTCAAATCAGCCTATCGCTCCGGCAATCCAGCAATCGGCGTCGGCCCCGGCAATGCTCCCGTGGTTGTGGACGACACAGCAGACATCAAGCTCGCCGCCAAACGCATCGTCGCCTCCAAAAGCTTCGACAATTCCATTCTCTGCACCAATGAATCAACGGTGCTGGCCTTCACGTCCATCGCCGGACAACTGCTCGATGCGTTGAAAGCCGAGAAAGCTCACATCTGTTCGCCGGAGGAAACCGCAAAGCTCCGCGCCCTGCTGTTCACCGAACAGGGCTTCAATGTTTCGATGATCGGCAAGGACGCCAGCGTCATTGCCGAGGCGGCGGGCTTCCGTGCATCAGGAGCCAAAATCCTCGTAACCCCAGTGGATCTCGTGCAGCCGGAAGAAAAGCTGGTGCGCGAGAAGCTCTGCCCGGTACTGGCCTTCGCCAAGGTACAGACCATCGACCAGGCCATCTCCGCGGCCCGCTCCATGATGCGGAAATCCGGCAAGGGCCACTCCGCCGCCATCCATTCGAAGAACGAAGCAAACATCATGGCCTTTGCAGCAGCGGTTCCGGCCCTGCGCATTGCTGTCAATGCCGGGTGCTCACTCGGCGCTTCCGGTTTTGAAACCAACCTCGGCCCCTCCATGACCATCGGCACCGGCTTCGCCGGCGGCTCCTCCATGGGCGACAACCTGACACCGCATCATCTTATGCACTACGCTCGCATTGCCTATAACAAAGAGGCTTCAGAAACATTCGGAAACTATCACAATATCGATCCGCTGAATCTTCCAAAACGCGAAGCCCCTGCCCTGGCGCTGGCCGTTGATAACTCCGGCGACAGCGACCTCCGCCGCGAACTGCGCCGCATCATCCTCGAGGAATTAAAAGCGGTTATGGCCGCCTAACATCATGTCCACGCTGCGCTCATACATCTTCATCGACCAACTGCAGCCGCAGACCATGTGTTACCTCGGCACCTGGATCCGTGGCTCGCTGCCGCGAAGCAAAATGGCGGCGCAAATCATTGAAGTTGCACCAGGACTCGATATCGAGGCGCTGACCGATGTGGCCTTGAAATCGGCCAATGTGCAGGGCGGCATTCTGGTGGTCGAGCGCCAGTTCGGCTATCTCGAATTCCATGCCCGCGACGTGGCCGAGGTGAAGGCTGCCGCCGAAGCCGTGCTCGAGGCCATGGAGATGACGCCTGACAAGGCGATGAAGCCCAAGATCCTCGCCTCGAAGATCGTCACCCGCATCGATCCCGGCCACGCCTTCCTGATCAATCGCAACAAGGGCGGCTCGATGATCCTGGCCGGTGAAACCCTGTTCGTGCTCGAAACCGAGCCCGCAGCCTATGCCATTCTCGCTGCCAATTCAGCCGAGAAGGCGGCAACCATCAAGATCGTCGACTACCGCATGATCGGCGCCACCGGCCGGCTCTATCTGTCGGGAACCGAGTCCGAAATCCGCGCCGCCGCAAGTGCCGCCGAAGAAGCGTTGGGGATGTGATATGGCGCTGAAACCCGAAATCTCCACCGAACTCCGGAGCCTGGTGCGCGAGGTCCTGCGCGAGGTAGTGCCCGCCAAGTCGAACCTCGCCGCCGTGGAGAATGTGCGCATTTCGAATGATGCCGATTTGCAGGTTTTCATCAATCGCTTGCTTGACCCATCCACTCAGGAGCGGGTGAAAAGTGGAAAACTGCGCTTCACGCTTGGCATTCTGCCCACCACTGACGTTGCCTTGTCCGGCGTCATTTCCGAGAAGACCATCAACAAAAATGCAGGCATCGGCACACTGGTTCTCGCTGCCGATGCCGTTTTGACACCGCTGGCCCGCGACCGCGCCAGGAAACTCGGGCTCACCATCGAAAGGAGACGCTAGATGTTGAAGGCAACGGTTACGGGCCGCATCTGGTCCACCAAGAAGCTGGGCGAAATGCCCACGGGCACCATTCTCGAAGTGGTGGTCGATGAAACCAATTCGAAGCTCCTGGCCTTCGATCCGCTGGGTTGCGGCGAAGGCGAGAAGGTGATCGTGGCGACCGGCTCCGTCGCCGCGAGCTGGTTTCCCGGAAAATCCCCGCCCATCGATGCGCTGATCATCGGCTCCATCGATGAGCAATCAACCAAGAAGTAGTTTCAACACGGAGGACAACATGTCGAACAATGCAATCGGAATGATCGAAACCAAGGGTTATGTGGCCGCCCTCGCCGCCGCCGACGCCATGGTGAAAGCCGCCAACGTCACCATCATCGGCCGCGAGCAGGTCGGCGATGGCCTCGTCGCCGTCGTCATCAACGGCGATGTCGGTGCTGTGAAGGCAGCGACCGAGGCTGGCGCCGAAGTGGCGGGCCAGGTCGGCACGCTGGTGTCGGTACATGTGATTCCGCGGCCCCACGCCGACGTTTCCAAGCACTTCACCGCCGGTCCTACGAAGTAAGCGCACATGCCTGCGCCGCGCACGGCGGCGAAGGGCGAGCTTCGGGTTTTTCTGACACTGGAAGACCTGCAGCCGCAATTTGCCGCCTATATGGGAACGCCGACGAGGGCCCGGGGCTATCCGCCCTATGCCGGCCAGCATGCGCTGATCATCGAGGTCGCTCCTGGCCTGATGATCGAGCGGGTGATGGACCTCGCCCTCAAGGCCGACTCCGATGTTGAGCCCGGCATCCTGTTCGTCGAACGCCAGTTCGGCATTCTCGAGATCCATGGGGGAGACAAGGACAAGCTGTTGGCCGCCGGCCGGGCCGTGCTCAAGGGCATGGGCCTGACCGAAGGCGACCAGCTCGCTCCGCGCATCCTGTTCACTGACGTGATCGAGAATATCGCCGACCAGCACGCAGTGATCATCAACCGCAACCGCCAGGCCTCTATGGTGATGCCGGGGGAAACACTGCTGGTCTGCGAAATGGTGCCCGCCCTCTACGCGGCAATCGCCGCCAATGAAGCTGAGAAGATGGCGCCGCAACTGACCCTCGTCGATGTCCAGATGATCGGCGCCGCCGGCCGGGTCTATATGTCGGGCAAGACCGAAGACGTCGAACGGGGACTTGCCGAGATCGAGCGGGTTCTGGCAGGAATTGAAGGCCGCAAGACCTGAGGAGTGTGACGTGACCGACTTCGACAGCCTGAGCCACGACGAACAGCTTGGCATTCTTCTCGAAGTGGCCGAGGCCGCGACCACCCACTACGACCTGCCGTCCGCTCTTTCGGTCAAGATGATCAACCTCTCGGAAAACGCGACCTACAAGGTTGAAGCCGCAGACGGTCGGCGTTGGGCGCTGCGCATCCACCGCGACGGCTACCATTCGAAAGCTGCCATCGCCTCGGAGCTCGCCTGGCTCATCGACCTGCGCGATTCCGGTGTGGTCGTCACACCAAAGCCGGTGAAAGGCAAGGATGGCGAATTGATCCAGCACGTTGGCCATCCGAGATTGCCGCGACCGCGTCATGTGGTGCTTTCCGAGTGGGAATTGGGCAGCGAGCCCGGCATTGGCGAGGACCTCTCCGCGCCATTTGAAGTGCTGGGCGAAGTCACTGCCCGCATGCATCTCCACACCAGGCGGTGGCGAAGGCCGCCGTGGTTCACCCGCCACACCTGGGATTTCGAGACAAGCCTGGGTGAGGCGAAGCCTCACTGGGGCCGCTGGCGCGACGGCATGGGAGTCGATGCCGCCAAGGCCAAGCTCTTCGGCCGCACGGTGGACCTCATCGGAAGACGACTTGCAGCTTACGGCAAAGGCCCGGAACGCTTCGGCCTGATCCACTGCGACCTCCGCCTCGCCAATCTCCTGATCGACGGTAAGGCGGTCAAGGTCATCGACTTCGACGACTGCGGTTTAGGCTGGTACATGTACGACGCAGCAACCCCGGTTTCTTTCTATGAGCACGAGCCCCAGGTGCCCGGCCTCATCGAAAGCTGGAAGAAGGGCTACCGTCGAGTGCTCAACCTGCCGAGGGCCGACGAGGTCGAAATCCCGACCTTCATAATGTTGCGCCGCCTGCTGCTTGTCGCCTGGATCGGCTCCCATTCCGAAACCGACCTCGCCAAATCCATGGGCCTGCCATATACGGAGGGGACTGTCGGACTATGCGAGGGGTATCTCAGCAAGTTTTCCTAGACAGGAGTTTTATCCTTGACAGCGCACGCTGCATGGGGTATGACCATCCACACTGCCGAACAAGGCCCACTCCCCAGCAATAGTCTTGCTAGCTCACGAAGACGACGTGGGGGGCGGGGCCTCATCATATACCCTCGATGTCATCTCCGGGCTTGTCCCGGGGACCACTGGTTCAAAGGGCGACATCGTTGATCGATGGGTCGCCGGAACAAGTCCGGCGATCACAGCATAGGTGGCATGTCTCACGCCGAGTTCAGTGCCTCCAGGCTCTCTGGCAGAATCTGGCCGCCATCGACAATGATCGTCTGCCCCGTCACGTAGTTCGCTTCCTTCGAGGCAAAATACAGCGCAGCATAGCCGATGTCCTCCACCTGCCCCAGCTTCCGGAGCGGAACCGAGGCGGCCATGGTATTTCCATAGTCCTCGCCCATGCTGATCAGGCCTTCGGTCACGATGTTGCCAGGCAGCACGGCGTTGACGGTTATGCCGTATTTAGCAAGCTCGATGCAGGCGGTGCGCATGAAGCCGAGTTGCCCGGCTTTGGTCGCGCCATAATGCGTCCACCCCGGATAGCCAGTGATGGGACCGGTGATTGACGACGTCAATACGATGCGGCCCTGATCGGACTTCTTGAGATAAGGCACCGCCGCCTTCACCGAATGAAACGTGCCCTTGAGGTTGGTATCGACGACAAGGTCCCATTCTTCGCTGGTCATGTCTTCAAGCCTGGCGGGCGGAAAGATGCCGGCATTAGCGCACAACACGTCGATGCCACCGTTGCGTTTCGCCGCTTCGGACATGACTGTGTTCATGCTGTCGAGCGAGATCACATCACCAGCCATGCCCCACGCGCCGCGGCCGATCTCCCTAGCGGCAGCTTCCGCTTGGTCGCCGTGGCGCGCCACGATCACCACCTTGGCGCCGGCCCCGGCGAACACCCGGGCAATGCCCTTGCCGATACCCTTTGATCCGCCGGTGACCACCACCGACCGGCCCTTCAGTGATTGCGTCATGCTATCAGTCCTCCAAATGAAACGGGGACAGCAAAGCCCGCTGTCCCCGCAAGTTCAAGTACCGATGATCAACCTTCGTTGATCATGTGGCCGATGTTGTTATAGGCCTTGGGGTTCGACGACTTCAGCATGAAGCCCCAGATCAGCCCGATCACCAGAATGGCCAGCGCAACGTAGGGAATGCTGCGCGCAAAGCCGTTGGTGCCGCCGAGCGTCGCCAGATTGTCGACCAGCGTATAGACCAGGATCAGCTGGACCACGAACGACACCAGAGGCGCGATCACCGTGGTGAAAACGCCGCCGCCACCATTCTTCTTGAACCACATATAGATGGCAAGAGACACAACCGCCTGCAGCACCAGCAACAGGCCGGTGCCGAGCACGGCGAACAGCGTGTAAACGCCGAGCCAGGCCTGTCCCGACGGGTCATCGAAGCCGTAGCTGATGCCATAAAGGATGACCCAGATCGCGGCCAGAACCGACTGCACCATCGAAGCCTTGTGCGGGCTCTTGTGGTGGTCGTGGGTCTCGGCAACCGCCTTCGGCAACACGCCGTCGCGGCCCAGCGAATACATGTAGCGCGAGGCCGTGTTGTGGAAAGCCATGCCGCAGGCAAACGAACTGGTGAGAATGAGCACGAACATCAGCTCATAGGCCCAGTTGCCGACGAAGCCCTTGATCGGTGTGAGATAGAAGTTGACGCCGTCCGAGAATGCTTTGGCGATCATCTCGCCTTCGGTCGGATAGGCAGCAACCGCACACCAGCTCACGAGAACGTAGAATAACCCCAGGCCGACCACCGAAATGTAACAGCGATTGCGGAATGATGCGCTTGGGGTCACGGGATTCTTCGGCGTAGTTCGGCGCCATTTCGAAGCCCACCCACGACCAGAAGGCCATGAACACGCCTACCGCGGCAGCGCCTGCCGGAATGGCGACCTCTCCCACTTTCTGCTCGGCAACTCCCGTGAACACCTTGAACACATTGAGCGACTCAGCCGTGAAGTTCGTGCCGCTGCCAGCACTCAACACGCCAATGACGAAGATCGCCAGAATCAAAACTTCGAGGATCAGAGCAACGCCGAGGATGGCGGCCGAGATCTTCACATCGCGGTAGGCGAGTGCAGCGATCGCAGCGATCATGAACAGTGCCAGCACAATCCACGGCACGTTGATGCCGAGGTGCTGCGACAGCCACATGTTGCCAAAGAACGCGAAGAGGCCGGTAAGCGAAGCCTCGAAGATCGAATAGCAGGCGAGCGAGGCGATGCCCGCCGACATGCCGACTTCGCGGCCCAGCCCCTGGCTGATGAACGAGTAAAATCCGCCCACTGACGAAACCCGCCGCGCCATAGCGGCATAGCCGATCGAGAAGATGGTGAGCACGATGGTCGCCAGCAAGAAGGCTGCTGGCGTGTAGGATCCAATGCCATAGCCTGCCGCGAACGGCACGTTGCCCAGCATGGCGGACATGGGTGCTGCACCCGTTACCGCAAGAAAGAGAACGCCAACGAGGCCCACGGCCTTGGCGTGCAACAACTTCACATTTGGTGCTTTTGATACGTCGACTGTGCCGCGTCCGGCGTCTTGAGCCATTGGCCCCTCCGTTCCCAGGTGAATAAGCTTCCCCCCAACGGCGGCGGCCCTTTTTGCAGGTGCTCGCCTCCAATGGATTCGATGATACTAAAGTCGTAATGCTATTTTGCCAAGCCCGCGATGGCCTGAAACTCGCCGCTCGACATGACGTGGCAGTAGATCATGTTGATGATCTCCAGCTCCTTGCGGTGGAGATCATCGCTCGCCGCAGCGCAGCAATCCTCGAGAACGATCACCGCATAGCTTTCATCGGCAAGGCTGCGCACTGTCGAAGACACGCATTGGTCGGTGAAGATGCCGCAGCAGATCAACTGTCTTGATACCCAGATTATGCAGGATCAACCGCAGGTTCGTGCCAGTAAGCGCTGAATCGGTGGTCTTGGTGACCACGATCTCGTCGCCAACCGGCTGCAACTCAGGTACCAATTGCGACGGTGGGTCGTTTTTCGGCAACAGCAGGTTGTTCCAGCCCGGCATCTTCTGCGACAACGAGCGGTCGCGGCCATCTGCCGTGTGACAGGCAATCCGCGCGAATAGGCACTCGATGCCGTGACGTCGCGCCCACTCCAACATTCTTGACGTATTGGGAATGACCGACTTTCGCATGCGCTCATGAAAAGGCGTCCACAGGTCGTAGCGGCGCTGCTCGTCAAGCGAGAGGCTCTGGCGCTCCGGCCGCTCCAGATAGGTGTTCTGGATGTCGATGACCAGCAGCGCCGTCTGCCTGGGGTCAATCACTGGATCATTGGGCTCCGGAGCACCGTCATAGTAGAGCGAGCGAAACGATGTCTTCCACGTCATGTGAACCTCAGAACCGGTAAGTGAACAGCCCACGCTGCTCATAGGTCTCGGCGGCTTCCTCGATGAACCGGGCGATGCGCTCGGCCCCGTAGCCATCGCGCATCAGCCTTGCTTGATCAAGCAGCTGCT
Source organism: uncultured Alphaproteobacteria bacterium (assembly GCA_963775095.1). Classification (GTDB taxonomy): domain Bacteria; phylum Pseudomonadota; class Alphaproteobacteria; order Rhizobiales; family Aestuariivirgaceae; genus Aestuariivirga. The sequence goes on along the minus strand of CAVZHN010000014.1, from coordinate 128,494 downwards.
GCCGCGATTTGGCGCGCCCCGGCCGCAACAGTTCATAGGTTTGCATGATGATGTCCTGCGGCACATCAACCAGTTCGGCGGCGCGTTCGAAATTGAGCCCCAATGTCGGGCGGTCGACGGCGCGCGCAATGTCGGCCTGCGCCTTGAGCGCATGGGGAGTAATGCGCAGATCCTCCATCGTGACATCGCCCGCCAGGACCGCATCAAGCGTGATATCAGCCAATGCCTTGCCGCGCTGGCCTATAACCTTGTCAGGCTGCGTCTCGGCAAGAGGATAGTCGGCGCGGGTGAGCCTCATGACTTCGCTCCTGTGAACGTAACCTCGACAGTTTCTGGCGCGGCGCCCTCGGTGGTGAGCCCGGTTTCAATAGCGTAAATCAGCGCCACGCGCGCATGATAGCGCGAACCCATTGCTTCGCCGCGGGTTGGCACCACCACCGGTTCGGGCATCTCGTCGTTGGCATAGGCTGCGGCGTTGGCGCCGAGACCACGATAATGCTCCAGCCGGGTGATTGGCGCATTTGAGAACAGTTCGAGATTGTTGTGCGGCAGCCGCCCGCGCTGGTGGATCACCGCCGTACCCTTGGCCTGAATGCCGATGCCGACCCCGCTGCCCGCAAGGCTTGCCGCCGAAAGCCCGAGGAAGGAAGTATCGGCCGTGTGCCGGAAGCGCACGACACGCGGCACCAGGCCTTTATCGCGAACCGCTTGCATGATCACGCCGAGCACATCCGAAAGCCGATGGCCTGCCGTCGTCTGATAGAGCTTGAGGCCGAAAGCCGGACTGATGCCAATGACCACATCCCGGGCATCGCTCGACGGGGCGGCAACACCCGCTGCCTTGTAGCGGATGCGCTTTGCTTCTTCCTTTTCGTGCATGGCTTCCGAACGCAGAACCTCCTTCTGATCCAGTACATCGCGAATGCTGTTGAGTTCAAGCCGGCGCTTTTCGTTCACCCGGTATCCGGATCCCGGCCCCAAGTAGTCGTTGGGATCGTTGACGGCGCTGACGATCCGGCCATTGCGCACCATGGCGGAGGTTTGCAAGTAATCGCCCGAGACCCGGAGCTTCACGACATTCAGCAGGTTCTCCGCCTCTTCGCGGTAGCCCCGTTTGGCCAGCGCCTTGATCACCTCGATAACCGTGATCCCGCGCGCCTTGATGGCTTCACTGATCAATGCCACATCGCGCGGCATGAAACTGCGCGTATCGTCTGAACCCGATGCCACCACGACACTCTGTTTCATGTCGGGTGTTGCCTTTGCCAAACCAAGCTCATCGTAGACCGCGGCGAGCGCTTCAACCGCCCGGCTTCTGAGCTCCAGTGCCTTTTCTTCCGGCAGCGGCGTCAGCCCCCCATCCGCCTCGAAATCGCGCTGCAGAACCAGATAGTCTTCAAGCTCCTCGCCGTTGATCAGCGATGGATTGAAAGAGTTATCATACTTCAGGATCGACCCCATGCCCGAGCAGATGAGATCGGAGCCGGCGACAAGATAGGGCAGAATTTTCGCACCAACGCGTATCTCCGACTCCGTCGAGCGCGCATCGTTGCCCGAGGCGCATTCGAGATCAAGCCAAACCGCGATAAGGTTTTCCGCCATCAGCTCGCGAACCCCGCCGGGAACGGTGGCCGTCAGCGGCGCGCCATCAATGCCGCCGTTCTGCGTGCCCTGCACCCCCATGCCGCGCTGCAAGCAAAGGCAGCGGGCCTCAAGATAGAGTAGCGACTTCGATTCATGGAAACCCATGAGAAGTTCCGAGCCTGCCCCGCTGGTGCAACGCATTTTGATGCCACGCGAAGCATAGGCCGCAGCCAGGAATGCCTTGGACCACGGCGTGTCGTCGCCGTCGGTAAACGACTTCTCGGTGCCATAGACCGAAACCGTCTCGGCATAGGAGGTGAACCCCGCCATGCCGATGCGCAGTTCTTCTGCTTCCTCGCTGGAACACTGGAACAGCGTACCCCACCGGCCAACAGCGCCGCCCACGGCGCATGCCACGGCATTCGACCAGGCATTGCGCGACACCCGCATGGTCGTCTCGATCTCGTCAAAACCCAGCGCCACGGCCGTTGCTGCATCGGCGGCCAGCTGCAGCGGATCATCCTTGGCGTTGGTGACATGAGCCTGGTTTCCCGGCGTCTTGCGGGCTCGCATCTTGGAATAGGCGAAGGCGATTTCCAGAGCGTTGAGCCGCGACACGACATCGGCAAGCTTGGCCGGCGTCATGCCATGGGCAAGGCGCGTAAGCTTTTCGCGCGGCACATGCATGTCAACAAGCATGCGTGCAACTTCATTAGATGCCATCGCCATGGCTTCCGGCGCCACTTCGGGATCGATGTGATGGCGGGCGATGAACCGGTCAATCATGTCGAAGTCGTGCTCGAGTACACCATCGAGCGAAATCACCCGGCCGCCCTTGATCTCGACACCTGGCTTGGGATCGGCTGGACTGGAGAAAGCTGAAAAACCATTCGCCGCATCCTCCGCCGCGAACTTGTCGAGCCGTAGCGGCCGCTCGTCCCAGTCGGCGTATCGTTTCCAGCGGTTAGGAGTATCGGCCATCACCCAAGGCTATGGGCAATGATGAAAACTTGCAATGGCTGGGCTAGTTGCAGGGCCGCGGCACGTTTTCCTTGAACTCGCCAGCATAGTTCCCAGGCGGCGAGTAGCGGCAGACATAAAGTGTCTGGCCGTTGCATTGGGCCTTGCCACACCCGACTTGGGTGGAATTCTTCCAGATGACCTGCGTAAAGTGCCCGGTGCGGGATGAGAATGCACCGGTGCTGTAATTGTAGCTCGAAACTTCATTGTACCACATGCGCGCAGCCTGCTTGGCCGAAAGCGGCGTCCCCATCGCCAGGTTTTCGCCGTAGCCGCCACTGCTATGCTGGAATTTGCACTTCTTGGCCCAAGCCCTGGCACCCTCCGCCAATGAGGCCGACCAGCTGAGCGCCGGCACGCAGTGTTTTGCCCGCTTGGTGTTGTGCACACCCAACATGTCGGACTTGAAGTCGGCGACAGCCGGTACAGCCGGAATGAGCATGAGCGCGGCAAACAAGGCAATTCGGCGCGATAGGGTGTTGGGCATGGGGGTATCCTTTCCGCTTGCCACCATATTCGGACTTCTCAACCGAATCCAGTACGCCGGTTTGCACGTGTGGCACGGCGATCTTGCATGTTTAGTGAATTTGCGGTTATAAACATTTCACTAAACAATTGGGTGGGGCCATGCCGCTTCAGCTGGAAGCACTGATCGACACCGTAGCGGCCCGGATCATCGCCGCAACCGAGGAACTGACCACACTCGACTCGGCCATCGGCGACGCCGACCATGGCCTTAACATGAAGCGCGGCTTCGAGGCGGTGCTCGCCGACAAGCCGAAGGTGTTGGCACTTCCGCTGCCTGAGGCCTGCAAAGCCATCGGCATGGCACTGGTCATGAAGGTGGGCGGCGCCTCGGGCCCCCTATATGGCACCCTGTTTCTGACACTCGCCAAGGAACTCCCCGCCGACCCGAAGGTGGCAGATGCCGCCCGTGCGCTCAAAGCCGCCGTCGAGGCCCTAAAGGCCCGCGGCAAGTCCGATGTTGGCGCCAAGACGATGCTGGATGTTCTGTCGCCGGTCTCGGAATTGCTGGCGACAACCTCCGTCAGTTTCGACGATGTGCGGCAGCTCGCGACGGCGCGGGCCAAGGATACCATCCCCATGAAGGCCACGCGTGGCCGCGCGTCGTTCCTGGGCGATCGTTCCATCGGCCACATGGACCCCGGATCACGCTCCAGCGAAATCATCATCCACGCCATCTGCGATGTGCTGGAGGGCAAGGCATGAGCAACAAGGTTGGCATTGTCATCGTGTCGCATTCGCCCGATGTCGCCAGAGGCGCCGCCGACATGGTGCGCCAGATGGTTGGCAATGACATTCCGCTCGCCCATTGCGGTGGCAATCCCGACGGCGGTTTGGGAACCAGTGTCGAACTGATCATGGCTGCCATTGATGCCGCATGGTCCGACGCTGGCGTTGCCATACTGGTCGACCTCGGCGGCGCCGAAACCAACAGCGAAATGGCGATAGAGCTATTGCCGACGGAACGCCGGGCCAAGGTTGTCGTGTGTAACGCCCCCGTCGTCGAAGGTGCTGTCATGGCCGCCACCGAAGCCTGGGGCGGCGGCACGCTGGAAGAGGTAAGGCGCACCGCCGAGGAGTTGTCCCCGCAATGACCGGCTGGCTGCACGGGAGTGTTGTCGTCACCCACCAAGTCGGGCTCCACGCCCGGCCTTCGGTGAAGCTCACCAAGACCGCCAAGGGCTTCGCCGCAAAAATTGAAATTGCCGCTACCGAGGAAGGCCCCTGGGTCGACGCCAAGAGCATCGTCAAGGTAATGGCGATGAAAGTCCCCCAGCACGCGACACTCCATGTCCGCACCTCGGGAGAAAACGCCGCCGCCGCCCGCGATGCAATCTTGGCTCTGGTGAAAAACGATTTCGAAGATGGCACCGGGACGTGAGCGCAAAGGCATCGTCGCCTCCGACGGGTTGTTTATCGGTCCGGTTCTGCACCTTGGCCGCAGCCATTCCTTACGCGTTTCCACCGGCTTGGCCGAATCCGAGAGCGCCGCTCTCAACCAGGCAATTGCCGCAGCTCTTGCCGACATCGCCGGGCTGATCGAAGCGGCGGATGCAACGGCCGCTGACATCCTGGGCTTCCAGATTGCCATGCTGGAAGACGAAGCATTGCGTGCCCCCGCCCATGAATTGATTGCCGCCGGCACAGCCGCTGACCACGCCTGGGCAGCAGCCATGGACACTGAGATTGCCGGATATGTCTCTTCCGATGATGAGTACTTCCGCGCCCGCGCTGCCGACTTGCGCGACATCCACGATCGCGTGCTGTCGCACCTGTTGGGTGAAAGCCAAAGCACGTCCAGCGATGGTGCGGTGCTGATTGGCGACGACCTCGCCCCCACCCGCTTTCTCGAGACTGACTGGACAAAAGGTGGTGCCATCGTCCTGATGGGCGGCAGCACCACCAGCCACGTCGCCATGCTTGCCAGGGCAAGAGGCGTGCCGATGATTGTTGGCATTGGCGAAACCGCCATTTCAGCAACTTCGGCCATCGTCGATGCCATCAACGGTGAGGTACTGTTCGATCCTTCGGAATCTGAGCGGGACGCGATGTCGGCGAGACTGGCCTCGCATGCGGCCGAACGGCTGGCAGATGCAGCCCACCTCTTGCAGAAAGCGCGCCGCCGCGACGGTACGCCAATCGAACTTCTGGTGAATGTCGCTTCGGTGGAGGAACTCGAAACCATTGACGTCCGGAGTTGCGACGGCATTGGCCTGATGCGCTCCGAATTCCTGTTCGCCGATGGTAAACCGCTGCCTGGCGAAGATCAGCAGTACCACGCCTATCGCCGTTTCCTTGAATGGGCAGAAGGAAGGCCCGTCACCATCCGCACTTTGGATGTCGGCGGCGACAAACCTGTTGCTGGCCTCACGCCCGCTGGCGAGAGAAATCCCTTTCTCGGGCTCCGTGGAGTTCGCCTCATGCTGCAACGGCGCGACGTATTCCGCACCCAGCTCCGCGCCCTGGCGCGCGCCGCCGTCCATGGCCGGCTGAAGGTCATGATCCCGATGGTGACCATCCCGGATGAACTTTCCGCCGCCGCGACCCTGCTTGACGAGTGCCTTGCCGAATTGCAAGGCGACGCGATAGCCTGCGCCCGCCCGCCGCTCGGCATCATGGTTGAGGTTCCGGCCGTCGCCATCTGTCCGGAACTGTTCGCAAACGCTGATTTCTTCTCCATCGGTTCCAATGATCTCACGCAATATGTCACCGCTTCCTCGCGCGATGAGCCCGCTGTCGCGGCATTGAACGACCCCTCCCATCCCGCCGTTGCAAAACTCATTGCATCCGTCTCCCAATTTGGCCGCCACAATGCCATCCCCGTCAGCCTGTGCGGCGATATGGCGAGCGACGTTGCGCAACTGCCCGGCCTTCTCGCCGCCGGCCTCACCTCGCTGTCAGTGGCCCCCGCCCGCCTTGCCCGCATCAAACGCGCCCTGGCGGAGATCTGACATGGCACGGCCTGAGTCCCGTCACGAGCAGCATCGGGTTTCGGCCTACAAGCAGCTGCTTGCGGCAATCATCCACCGCCGCCCGTCTGGCACCCGCCAGCGCCTCGCCGCTGCCCTCGCCAAGAACCGCAGCTTCGTGAGCCAGATCACCAATCCGGCCTATGCCACGCCGATCCCCTCCAACCACATCGATGTCATCTTCGAACTGTGCCATTTCTCGGCAGCCGAGAAACGTCAGTTTACGGAGCTTTACCACGCCGCTCACCCCCGCCGTCTCGCCCGTCCCGGAGAACCAAACCGGCTGCGCGCCCACACCATATTTCTTCCGGACCTCGGCGATGACGCCGGTAATGAGCAATTGCAGGGCCTCGTCGCCGACTTTGTTCGCAAGATTGCCCGCCTGATTGAAGACAAACCCAGCAAGAGGAAACGCCAATGAAGAAACTCATCAACGACGTGTCAAATGTTCTGGGTGAAAGCCTCGATGGCTTTGCCGCCGCCCATGCCGACATTGTGACACTGGGCGAAGAGCGGAAGTTCGTGCGGCGAAAATCGCTTGCCAAGGGCAAGGTCGGATTGATCTCCGGCGGCGGTTCGGGTCACGAACCGTTGCACGCTGGCTTCGTTGGCCACGGCATGCTCGACGCCGCCTGTCCTGGCCAGGTCTTCACTTCGCCAACGCCTGACCAGATGATCGCCGCCGCCGAAGCCGTGGATACCGGCACAGGCCTCCTGTTCATCGTCAAAAACTACGAGGGCGACGTGATGAATTTTGATCTCGCCCGCGAAATGTGCGGCCGCCAGATCGAAACCGTTTTGACCAATGATGATGTGTCGGTTGAAAACTCGCTCTACACCACCGGCCGCCGCGGCGTGGCCGGAACCCTGGTGGTCGAAAAGATTGTTGGCGCCGCCGCCGAGCAAGGCATGAAATCTCGCAAGCCTGAAAGCCTTGGGCGACCGCGTCAATGCCGCCACCCGTTCAATGGGCGTGGCGCTGACCAGCTGCACCGTGCCCGCCGCCGGCAAACCCACTTTCGCGATTGGCGAAGACGAAATGGAAATGGGTGTGGGAATTCACGGCGAGCCGGGCCGCCGCCGGGTGAAATTGCAGCCGGCCAGCGCCATTGCCGAGGAAATGATTGCGGCAATCGCCAGCGACATCGGCGGCAAGGGCAAGGCACTGGTGCTCGTGAATGGCTTCGGCGCCACCCCGGCCATGGAACTCTACCTGATGTACCACGCCGCCAACGCCCAACTTGCCAGGCACGGCATAACGGCCAGCGCGTTCCCTGGTCGGGAACTATGTTACCTCACTCGACATGGCCGGTTGCTCGATCACCGTCACCCTGCTCGACGATGAGCTGGTCAAGTACTGGGACGCCCCGGTGCACACCGCCGCCCTGCGCTGGGGAGTTTAGGCCGGGGTTATGCTTGTATGAATATTTGAATAACCGTCATTCCGGCGAAAGCCGGAACCCAGGCTTGCAAACGGCGGAACGGCGGTAAAGTCTGGGTCCCGGCTTTCGCCGGGATGACAGAAGAAAGAGTGAGCAAAGCTCGACGCCCTCCGCTCTACGCCGGAACGATCTCCCGGCCGATCGGCCACAGCGCGAGGCCCGCGAGTTTCAGGTGTGCCCAGGCGAACGGCAGCCCGATGATGGTGATGGCAAGCAGGATCGCCGTCACCACATGGCCCAGAGCCAGCCACCAGCCGGCCAGCACCAGCCATATGATGTTGCCGAGAAGGCCGAGCGGGCCATCGCCAAGCGACGGTGGCAAGCCCGCCTCCTCGCGCCCGACGTTCTTGAAGCCAAACGGCAGCAGCGTATATTGCGCCATGACCATCGCCGACTTCGCCCACGGCAAGCCAATGATGGTGATGGCCATGATGATGGCGGCGATCACCCAGGCGCCGGCCATCCAGATGCCGCCAAACACCAGCCAAAGAATGTTCAGTATCAGGCTCATGTTAAGACCCTCCGCTTGTCGCCCCGAAATATGGGAAGCGGCGGCTGGCAATGCGAGAAAAATGTTGTAAGCGGAGGAGGCAATCGAGAGGACCTCCCATGACTCCCTGGCGGCACTCCCCCACCCATCGCTCCTGGCTCTTGGATCAGGCAAACCGGCTTTTTGACTTCTATCAGTTTGCCGCGCTCAACCCCCGCGGCGGCTTTTTCGATCTCGACATCGAGGGAAGGCCCTTCGGCAATGTCCGGCAACTCCATGCTACGACCCGCATGGTCCATTGCATGGCAATTGGCCACTTGCTGGGCCGCCCCGGCTGTGACGCCCTGATCGATCACGGCATGGACTACATCTGGAACCGCCACCGCGACCAAAAGCATGGCGGTTATGTCTGGTCGCTTGACGACGATAATCCCGTGGATTCAAACAAGCAGGCCTATGGCCACGCTTTCGTGCTGCTCGCCGCGTCGAGCGCCAAATGCGTGGGCCATCCGCTGGCCGATCGCCTGCTCGCCGATGTGTCGGACGTACTCCACACCAGGTTCTGGGACGAAAAAAGCGGTGCCCAGAAAGAAGAATTCGCGGCGGATTGGTCGCCGATTTCGAACTATCGCGGCCAGAACTCCAACATGCACCTGACTGAAGCGCTAATGGCCGCCTTTGAAGCGACCGGCGACACCGAATATCTGCGCAAAGCCGAAAGCATCGCCAGCCTCATCATCGGCAAACATGCAGCAAGTCTCGAATACCGCGTCGGCGAACATTTCGATGCCAATTGGGCAGCTCGACAAGACTTACTCCGGCGGCGACATTTTCCGGCCCGCTGGAACCACGCCGGGCCATTGGTTGGAATGGTCCCGCCTGCTCATGCAGCTCTGGGAATTGGGTGGCCGCAAACTCGCCTGGCTGCCAGACGCTGCCGCAAAACTGTTCCGCTCGTCGATTGTTCTCGGCTGGGACAACAAAAAGGGCGGCTTTTTCTATACGCTCGACTGGGATAACCAGCCGGCCCTCCGCCAAAAGCTGTGGTGGCCATCAGCCGAGGGCATCGGCGCCGCTCACTTTCTGTCTTTCCACGACAGTGACCCCTATTTTGAGGAATGGTATCGCGCCATCTGGGGCTTCTGCGCCAACCATCTGATCGATCATCGCTTTGGCGGCTGGCACCACGAGTTGGGAGAGGATTTGAAACCGGCGGCCACCCTGTTCAATGCCAAATATGACATCTACCACGCCCTGCAGGCCTGCCTGATTCCGCTTTACCCTGCAACCGGAAGCCTCACACGGGTTATCTCCGCAACCTGAGACGGTAACTCCGGTCATTACGGTTCAGCCGTGCAACACTCCGTTAATCTCTTTTTTCCTGTTCTAAATCAATTGGAAACCCTGTTGCGGCATCATCGCTCCATGGCTTCCAACAACCCATAAGCGGGGGATGGGCCAGTTTCGGTCCGGGATTTGGTATTGCGTACCTGGAACCAGACATTTGCGGGGAGCAGCCGGGACGGCGTGCTCCCCGTTCTGTTTTGCCAGCCACTCTGTGGCTAGCTGGCCGGGGGCGTCGACTTTCGAACAACCAGGTCGACGGGCCAGATTTCCTGCGGCAATGGCTGTTCCGGATCGCGCAACATTTCAACGGCAAGCTCCACCACTCTGCGCCCGGCATCACCGATCGACGATTGCGTCGTGGTGAGGGGCGGATCGAATGTTTCAGCCCGCAGTTCATGCAGCCTGTCATCATGGGCGATGAGTGCGATGTCCGTGCCGACGCGACGCCCCGCTTCAGTGCAGGCCTTGGCAGCACCGATTGCCTGGGTGATGCTTGAACAAAGAAACGCCGTGGGCGGCGCTTCTCGCGCCAGCAACTGCGCTGCCTGCGCGTGCCCCGTTTGCTCCAGCATTGGCGCTTCACACACAAACTCGCCGCGCGGCATAATTCCCCTTGCGGCCATCGCCTCAAGATACCCGCTCTTGCGATCCGTCGCATAATTGAGCCGGCACTCGCCATTGAGTAACGCGATGTCGCGGTGGCCAAGGTCGAGCAGCAGATTGGCCGCCGCCTTGAACGCACTGCGGTTGTCGATATCGAGGTGAGCATAGGGTTGCGGCAGCCGCGTGCGGCCGTGGACAATGAATGGCATGCCGAGGCTTTGCAGAAGGGCCGGCCGTGGATCCTCGATCAGCGGGCTGGAGATGATCATCGAGTCAACGCGCGCACTTCGTACCGTCCGGCGGTAGACAGCCTCTTCAGACATCGCCCCGCGCGCCATGGCCAGCGTCACATCGTAACCGAGGTCACCGGCCCGTTCCACGCATCCGCTCAGGAACTCCGTGAAGATCAGGTCCGAAAGACTGTTGCGCTCGGCGGGAAAAATCAGGCCGAGCGTACCCGATTGCCCGGTGGCAAGCCGCCGCGCCGCCGCACTCGGCCGGTAGCCGTGAAGCTCGGCCGCCGCCCGCACCCGGGCCCGCGTTGCTTCCGAAACTTCGGGGTATCCATTGATTGCGCGGCTCACCGTTGTTTGCGATAAACCAAGCTGCGCCGAGAGTTCCTTGAGATTCATGGAATGAGACATTGCCACAGTCTCAAAGCGCTTTCAACATGGCGGCGAGACTTTACGGAACATGTTGCATCGCAGCATGAAAGCTTCATATTTTCTTGACAAATATTGCAGATTGGCGATAGGGAACAGAAACCAAAGCGCTTTGGAGAATTCAAATTCTGGGCGCCTGCATGAATGCAACCAAGGGAGGAAATATCGATGAAGAAACTCATTCTCTTAGGAGTGGCCGGTGCGGCCCTCATGATGGCGTCTCCGGCACTTGCCGAACTCAAATTCAAGCCCGGCGAGGATACCCGCTTCAACTGGGCCAACTTCGAAGAACTCAAGAAAGTTGACCTCAAGGGCGAAACCCTGACGATTTTCGGACCGTGGCGCGGTGACGACGAAATTCTTGTCCAGTCGATCCTCGAATACTTCCGCGAAGCAACCGGCGCCGACGTCAAATACGCGTCCTCGGAAAACTACGAACAGCAGATCGTGATCGACACCGAGGCGGGTTCGCCCTCCAATATTTCAGTGCTGCCGCAACCGGGCCTCCTCGCCGACCTCGCCGCCAAGGGCCGTCTTGTGCCGCTGGCCGATGCCGATGCCGCTTTCATCAAGGACAATTACGGCGCTGGTGAAAGCTGGGTTGGCCTTGGCACCTACAAGGACAAGGACGGCGCCTCGAAGTTCTTTGCCTTCCCCTACAAGGCCGACGTGAAAAGCCTCGTGTGGTATTCGCCGGAAAACTTCAAGGACGCCGGCTACGAAATTCCCAAGACCATGGAAGAGCTGTTCGCGCTCTCCGACAAGATCGTCGCCGACGGCGGCAAGCCGTGGTGCATTGGGCTGGGTTCCGGCGGCGCCACCGGCTGGCCGGCCACCGACTGGGTCGAAGACCTGATGCTCCGCACCCAGTCGCCTGAAACCTACGACAAGTGGGTGACCAACGAAATCAAGTTCTCCGATGCCCCGGTTATCGGCGCGCTCGAAGCCTTCGCCAAATTCGCCAAGAACGACGCCTATGTCGATGGCGGCGCGGCGGGTGTTGCCTCAACCGATTTCCGCGACAGCCCGAAGGGCCTCTTCTCGTCGCCGCCAAAGTGCTACATGCACCGCCAGGCGTCGTTCATTCCGTCCTTCTTCCCGGAAGGCACCAAGGTTGGCGAAGACGCCGACTTCTTCTACTTCCCGGCGATCGCCGGAAATGCCGGAACTCGGCAGCCCGGTTCTCGGTGCCGGCACGCTGGTGTCGATCACCAAGGATTCGAAAGCCGCGCGCGCCTTCATCGACTTCCTGAAGATGCCGCTCGCCCATGAACTGTGGATGGCCCAGTCGGGCTTCCTCACGCCCCTCAAGACCGTGAACAAGGATGCCTACGGCAGCACCACGTCGAAGAAGATGGGCGAGATCCTGACCTCGGCCACCACCTTCCGCTTCGACGGCTCCGACCTGATGCCCGGCAAGATTGGTGCCGGCGCCTTCTGGACCGGTATGGTCGACTTCGTCGGCGGCAAGTCGGCGGCCGATACCGGTGCCGCCATCCAGAAAGCCTGGGACGAAATCAAGTAAGGTTGACTTCCTCCCAACCTTGAATTGGGGGCCGGTGGCGGAGTTGCCGAAAGGCACTCCGTCGCTGCCCTCGGTATCTGAAGCGCGGGGAGCGCACGGGAAATGACCTCTCAAATCTTTTCCGCTCTGATCACTGTGATAATCGGTGTCGGCGGCTGCCTCGCCTATTTCTACGGTTCAAACCTGCTGCTCGACCGGCTGCTGCCGGTCAACGCCAGCAATGACGACCGCGTCGTCCGCAACCTCAAGCTCCAGTCGTCTATCAGGCCCTGGCTGTTCCTTGCACCGGCATTAATCCTTCTGACCGTCTATCTGATCTATCCGGTGTTTCAGACCATATGGCTTTCGTTTCATGACAAAGCCGGAACCACCTTTGTTGGAACCGCCAACTATTCCTGGGCCGCCAACGACTCGCAGTTCCGGCAATCGATCTTCAACAACTTCCTGTGGCTCCTTGTCGTGCCGGCGGCCTGCACGTTCTTCGGTCTGGTCATCGCCGTTCTCACCGACCGCATTTGGTGGGGCAACATCGCCAAGAGCCTTATTTTTCTGCCGCTGGCCATCTCTTTCGTCGGCGCCAGCGTCATCTGGAAATTCGTCTACGATTATCGCGGCGAAGGCCAGGAGCAGATCGGCATTCTCAACGCCGTCATCACCTGGCTGGGCGGCGACCCGCAGGTATGGATCGCCCTGCCCTTCTGGAACAACTTCTTCCTGATGGTCATCCTGGTCTGGATTCAGACCGGCTTTGCCACGGTGATCCTCGGTGCAGCCCTGCGTGGCGTTCCCGAAGACACGCTGGAAGCCGCCGTCATCGATGGCGCCGGGCCGTTCAAGATTTTCTGGCGCATCATGGTGCCGCAGATCATGCCGACCATCATCGTCGTGTGGACCACGATCACCGTTCTCGTGTTGAAGGTGTTCGACATCGTGCTGACCATGACCAACGGCCAATGGGACACCCAGGTTCTCGCCAATCTCATGTTCGACTGGATGTTCCGTGGCGGTGGCGACTTCGGCCGAGGTGCTGCCATTGCCATCGTCATCATGCTGGCCGTGTTGCCGATCATGATCTGGAACATCCGCCAGGCGAACTCCGAACAGAAGGGCGGGCACTGACATGTGGAACCGTATCAAGCTCGAGCCCTCGCGCTTTTTCCTCCATTTCGCGGTGCTGTTCATCGTGGCACTTTGGACGTTGCCAACGGCGGGCCTGCTCGATCAGCTCGCTGCGCGACAAGAACCAGATCGCCGTTTCCGGCTGGTGGACCTCGCTTGCCACATCCGTGCAAAGCGCCCAGGGCCGAATGAAAGCCTCCGCCGATCAGGTGCAGAAGGACGGGCATTTCGAAATTACCGGAAATCTGTTCGATGGCGAAGGCCCTGCAACCAACATCACCGCCTTCGGCGTTCGCGTCCAGAAACCCGATGAATTTGCAGCCGGCACGACGGCAGCCCTCGACGGCGGCAAGTCGCTGAAGGTCGACGCCGACGGCGCCTATCTCTACACATCGCCAACTGCCTTCGAAGGCGAGCGTGGCCAGCGGGTGTTCTATGTCTCCGCCGTGCCCCCGCGCTTCACGACCGAAAACTATGCAACGGTGCTGTTTTCCGAGGGCATTGGCAGGTCCTTCGTCAATTCGCTGACCGTCACTATTCCTGCCACGATCATCCCGATCCTCATCGCCGCCTTTGCGGCCTATGCTTTGGCCTGGATGAAACTGCCGGGACGCGGCTTCATCATCGCCGTTATCGTCGGCCTCCTCGTCGTGCCTCTGCAGATGTCGCTGATCCCGCTTTTGAAACTCTACAATGCCAGCGGTTTTCTGTCGAAAACCTACCTCGGCATCTGGCTGGCCCACACCGGCTTTGGCCTGCCCTTCGCGATCTATCTGTTGCGCAGCTACATCGCCGGCCTGCCCAAGGACCTGATCGAATCCGCCCAGGTCGATGGCGCCAACGACTTCAAGATCTTTCGGCGCATCATTTTGCCGCTATCGTTCCCGGCCCTCGCGTCATTCTCAATCTTTCAGTTTCTGTGGGTTTGGAACGACCTGTTGGTGGCCATCGTGTTCCTCGGTTCCGGCGAAGAACAACTGGTGTTGACCGGCCGCCTGAATGCCCTGCTCGGCTCGCGCGGCGGCAATTGGGAGATCCTCACCGCCAGCGCCTTCATCACCATCATCGTTCCACTTCTCGTGTTCTTCTCACTGCAACGCTTTTTCGTCCGTGGCCTGCTTGCAGGCTCGGTCAAGGGAGGCTGATCATGGCCGACATCAAACTGACCAACCTCAACAAGTCCTATGGCTCCGTCCATATCCTGAAGGACGTGAACCTCGACATTGCATCGGGCGAGTTCATCGTTTTTGTTGGCCCCTCGGGTTGCGGCAAGTCCACCCTGCTGCGCTCGATCTGCGGCCTCGAGAATATCACCTCTGGCACCCTGGAGATCGACCATGCTGTGGTGAACGAGGTGCCGCCTTCGAAACGCGGCATTGCCATGGTGTTCCAGTCCTATGCGCTTTATCCGCATATGAGCGTGTTCGAGAACATCGGCTTCGCCCTCGAAAACCAGGGGCTGCCGCGCGCCGAAATCAAGGCGCGGGTGGAGAAGGTGGCCGACATGTTGCAGTTGACACCCTATCTCACCCGCCTGCCCAAGGCACTCTCCGGCGGCCAGCGCCAGCGCGTCGCCATCGGCCGCGCCATCGTCCGTGGCGCCAAGGTGTTCCTGTTCGACGAGCCGCTGTCGAACCTCGATGCCGCACTTCGCGTCCAGACCCGCATGGAAATCGCCCGCTTGAAGCGCTCGATGCCCAACACCACCATGGTTTATGTGACCCATGACCAGGTTGAAGCCATGACGCTTGCCGACCGCATCGTCGTGCTGCAAGCCGGCAAGGTCGAGCAGGTTGGCGCCCCGATGGAGCTCTATGAAAAACCGGCAAACACGTTTGTTGCCGGCTTCATCGGTTCGCCCAAGATGAACCTCATCAATGGTGCCTATGCCAAAGGCTTGAAGGCCCACACGGTTGGCGTTCGTCCCGAACACTTCGAGGTTGCCAAGGCCAAAGGCCGGAACAAGGCGACGATTGCCGGCAAGGTCGAATATGCCGAAGTTTTGGGAAGCGACAGCTTCCTCTATGTTACCACCGACCATGGCACTATTACCGTGCGCCAGGTTGGCTCCACCGCTTTCGCCAATGGCGGAACCGTGTATATCACCCCGCAACCCGAACACACCCACCGCTTCGGCGAAGATGGCAACAGGCTGAACTAGACCATGACGATCCGTACACTGATTTGGCACGAGCACCGCCACGAGAAAACCAACAAGCTGGTGGCCTCGCTCTACCCCGATGGCATGCATGGCGCCCTCAAGAACGCTTTCAAGGGCGACAAAGACTTCGCCGTCTCGCACGCCCTTCTCGACGATGATGCCGAGCATGGCCTGCAACAGAAGCGCCTCGATGAAACCGATGTTCTGCTGTGGTGGGGCCATGCCGCCCATGGCGACGTCAAGGATGAGATTGTCGAGCGCGTGGCCAGACGCGTGTGGGAAGGCATGGGCCTCATCGTCCTGCACTCCGGCCACTATTCCAAAATCTTCAAGCGCCTGATGGGCACGCCCTGCTCACTCAAGTGGCGCGAAGCCGGCGAGAAGGAACGCATCTGGATCATCAATCCCAATCACCCCATTGCGGCGGGCCTGCCCGAGATGATCGAGATCGAGAACGAGGAAATGTACGGCGAACCCTTCTCGATCCCCGAGCCTCTCGAAACCGTAATGATCTCGCACTTCGAAGGCGGCGAAGTGTTCCGTTCCGGCGTCACCTACCAGCGCGGTGCCGGCAAGGTGTTCTACTTCCGGCCGGGCCACGAAGCCTATACCGCCTATCACAACCCGCAGGTCTTGCAGGTCATCAGGAACGCCACGCGCTGGGCCCACAACCCCGCCAAGGCCTGGACCGGCATTCACACCGCCCCCAACGTGCCAGCCGACAAGGCGCCAATCCCCCTCGAGATCAAAGGCCCGCGCCTCCACGCCGATGGCGAGGAAGGGTACCGGTAACAGCGGGAGAAACCTGGTGGAGCGAAGGGGGATCGAACCCCTGACCTCGGCATTGCGAACGCCGCGCTCTCCCAACTGAGCTACCGCCCCCGATCCAGGTGGCCCGGCTTTTAGAAGCGCCACCCGGAAGCGTCAAGCTTGCTTGCGAGCGCCCGTCGCCCTACATGGGGGCATCTGACAACCGGAAATCTTGCGCCCATGGTGAACCCCATTCTCTGGCTGATCCTGACAGTTCTCGACATCTATTTCTGGGTGATCCTGGCCACTGTCATCATGAGCTGGCTCATCGCCTTCAATGTCATCAATGGCTCCAACCATCCCTATGTGCGGCAGATCGGCTACGCACTGCGGGTGCTGACCGAACCGCTGCTCGGCCCCATTCGCCGCATGTTGCCCAATCTGGGTGGCATCGACATCTCCCCCATCGTTCTGCTGATCGGCCTGCAGTTCGTACGCTTACGCCATCTCGCCGTCAGTCTCGGGCGTGGTTCACAGGTGATGTGATTGCAGCCGAGCTTCGGCATTTCTGACCTTGCCATCGTTTCCGGCGAAACCAGCCGCCACAAGGTCGTTTCCGTGGCTGGCAATCTCGCCGAACTTGAGGCAGTAATCGCCTCCTACCGCAACCTCATCTGAACGGATCACCCATGGCGAAACTCATCGATGGCAAGGCCTACGCCGAAGCCCTGCGCGGCCGCATTGCCAAAGCCGTCGCGGAACTCAAGGCCAAGCACAGTCTAACACCCGGCCTCGCCGTGGTGCTGGTCGGCGAAGATCCCGCCTCCAAGGTCTATGTCGCCAACAAGGCCAAGCAAACCGTCGAAGTCGGCATGACTTCCTGGGAGCACAAGCTTCCAGCCGTTACCCCCGAAGCCGACGTTCTGGCCCTGGTCGAAAAACTGAACCGCGACCCCGCCTGCCACGGCATTCTCGTACAGTTGCCGCTGCCCAAACACATAGACTCCATGAAAGTCCTCACCACCATCGATCCCGCGAAAGATGTTGATGGCTTCCACGTCGTAAACGTCGGCAAGCTGTCAACCGGTCAGGAGGCGCTTGTCGCCTGTACGCCAGTGGGCTCGGTGATGCTGGCCAAGGATACGCTTGGAAAGCTCGAAGGCCTCGAAGCCGTGGTCATCGGCCGCTCCAACATTGTCGGCAAGCCCGTGGCGCAACTGCTGCTCGCCGAAAACTGCACGGTAACAATCGCCCACTCGAAAACCAAAGACCTTCCCGCCGTCGTCCGCCGCGCCGATCTGGTGATCGCCGCCGTCGGCCGGCCAGAAATGGTGAAGGGCGACTGGATCAAGCCCGGCGCCTGCGTCATCGACGTCGGCATCAACCGCATTGAGCGCGACGGCAAGGGCAAGCTCGTCGGCGATTGCGACTTCGCGTCTTGCGAAAAGGTGGCGGGTTCGATCACCCCGGTCCCCGGCGGCGTCGGCCCGATGACGATTGCCTGTTTGCTGCACAACACCGTGAAAGCCGCCTGCGCCATCAACGGCGTGAAGACGCCGGAGATGTAGGACTCTAACCCTCTCCCCTCGCGGGAGAGGGTTGATCACAGCACCAGCCTTCGCTTCACCTGCGGGAAGTTCCGCACCATGTCCTTCGTAGGATGCACCGGCCGTGGCGGCGAGTTGATCTTCTGCGCTTGTCCGGTCCTTGCCGCTTCCTCGATCGCTAGCATGGCGCGTACATCGGCGAGGCCTTCTTCTCCATCAGCCTCGGGGCGCATGCCTTTCAGAATGCAATCGGAGAAATAGGCGGTCTGGCCGCTGAAGTTCTCCACGTGGTCGAAAACCTGTTCACGTCACCTTGCCGGCCCTGGTCACGCGCACCCGCTTTGCGGTTTCGAAACGATAACCGCAGAGAACTTCGATTTCACCCGCGCTGCCGACGATCCGATATTGTTCCACCGCCTCGGCCCCGAAACTTGCGAAGAAGTTGGCAATGCGTCCACCCGGAAACCGCAGCGTCGCGCAATACATTTCCGGCGTTTCGGCAAACCGGCTGTCGCCGGGCAGGCTGTCAGCCATGGCCACGGCCTCGATGGGCTCGCACCCGAAAACCTGCCGCGCCGCATTGAGGCAATAGACGCCGATATCCTGCAGCGCTCCGCCCCAATGCTCGGCCTTGAGCCGGTGATTGCCGGCCAGGGCCTGGAACGAGAACACCGACTGGAATATGCGCGGATCACCGATTTCACCCCGGCGAACCATGTCGATCACTTCAAGCGTTCCCGGCTCGTTGTGCAGCCGGTAGGCGGTCATCAGCCAGACCTTGTTGCGCGCCGCCGCGGCAATCATTGCTTCGCACTCGGCAATCGAAATTGCCAAGGGCTTTTCAACCAGCGCATGAATGCCGGCATTGGCGGCGCGGATCGCATAGTCCGCATGCATCGAGTTGGGGAGCGCGATATATACTGCGTCAACGACGCCGGCCCTCAGCATCTCGTCATAGCGTTCATAGGGATAGACATGCTTGATGCCGTAGAAATCCGCGAGCTTCTGTGCATTGCCCATGTTGCCGGTGACGATCGCCGTCATCTCGGAATTGCCTGTCTGTTCAACCGACGGCATGAAAGCTTCCTGCGAAATCCAACCCGCACCCACGACAGCGTAACGAACTTTTTTCATTTTGCCTTGTCCTTCTTCGCGCGTTCAATTCCCTCAACAATCATCCGCCGGGCTTCCGCCGCATCGCCCCAGCCCAGAACCTTCACCCACTTCCCGGGTTCGAGGTCCTTGTAATGCACGAAGAAGTGCTCGATCTGCTGCCGGGTGATTTCCGGCAGGTCGGTATACTCATGGACACTTTCATAGCGCCGCGTGAGCTTCGGCGTTGGCACCGCAATGATTTTTTCATCGCCACCCGCCTCGTCCTTCATTTTCAGCACCCCTACTGGCCGGCAAGCGACGATGGCCCCGGGAATGATGCCGCGCTGGTTGGCGATCAGCACGTCGCACGGGTCGCCATCACCCGAGAGGGTGTGCGGAATGAACCCATAGTTCCCGGGATAGCGCATGGACGTGTAGAGAAACCTGTCGACCACCAGAGTTCCCGCCTCCTTGTCCATCTCGTATTTGACTGGCTCACCCCCCACCGGCACTTCGACAATGACGTTCACCTCGTCTGGTGGATTGTTGCCGATCGATATGGCGTCGATGCGCATGGCTGTTCCCCTTCATTCCCGGATGTGTCAGTCTCATGCCATGAGAAAGGTTCTGGCGCTATCCGTCTTATGCCTGAGTGCGGCAGCAGCCTCGGCAACTGACTTCACAAGTTCCTATACCGCCTTCGATCTCGGCAAATGCCGGCAAACCGGAGAACCCGACGGTTTCGTGTTTGAAGGCTCATGGCGCTGCAAGGGCATCACCGGCTATGACATCCTTCTTGGCGCCGCCGACGCCCGCGGATTTGCGGCGTTCGGCGCCGAAGCCAGCAATAACTGCGCCTACCTGAAAACTTTCAGCGGCTTTAACAGTTTCAACAGCCCCGTCGAGTTCCGCTATGCCGATGGCAAGCCCATAGCCGCCATCCAGCGCTGGAGTGTTGTTGCCAATCCGGAAACGCCGGAAAAGACCATAACCTGGCTAGTGGTCAACAAGCTGCACGGCAATACCTCCTGCCAGATGCATTATGTGGCAGGCTCCTACCCCAAAGCCAACGAAGCCGCCCGCCGCGCCGCCGATGATATCGCGGAAAAGTTCAATTGCGAGAACGATGTGCCGACGGTCGACTCGAACATCGGCCCGCCAGCCATAGAGCTCAACGCTTGCAAGGATTTGGCACGCGAGTAGTTTCGCCATTGGCCCGCCTTTTGCGGCTCGAGTTCTGCTCGTCCGGATCGAGGACCGCCTTCCTCGGGCGGATTAAAGATGGCAAGTCCTTCGCCACCACAAAACGTTGGCGACTGTCGGTAGATGGCGACCGCGAGGGGGACGTGCCGACCCTTGGCAACGAGGATCGGCGTGACGGACATCAGACTTGCCTACCGCTTGGGGCCTGATCTAGAATTGCAATCCTCGCACATGCTTTCCAAGCTCGCGGCGAGCGGAGGTCATCAGAAAAGGAGGACCACGTATGACTGTTCGCACCCCATGTGCTGGTGCTTTTGCCTTAGCAATGTCATTGGCGTCGGCATCCACGTCAGCCCTGCCGGACGCCCATCCCAAAGGGTATTCCAATCATCGATTCAATGCGGTCCAGCCCACCACTCGCGGGGACATCACCACCTACACAATCCATGACAAGCAATGCAGCGAGGTTGACTATGGCGACGGTCGCGGCGAAAATGATTGCCGGAACGGCAATGTCCGCTCGAATCTCATAAGCGGCAGCCAAGCAAGATTGAATCAGGCCATCGAATACAGATTCGATATTTGGATCGATCCCTCTTTCAACTACGGAGGATACTACAATGACCACGCCAGCGGCTTTCTCCCAGGAGCAATAGATAGCCGCCTGCGCCTTGCGTCTTGGGAAGGTCCTTACCTCCACAACTTCCTCTACATGTTGAAAGCGGACAAGACGAACGGCATCACCTTCCTAGGTGCACCGTGTCAGTCGAGCAGTGAATTTGGCCATTGGGTGAGTTTTGCGATGAAGATCAATTGGACTTCGGTCAAAACCGGATGGATTCAGGTGGCCTGCAATGATCGCGTGATATACGCAAAAGACAGCGTAGCGACCAACCAGGCGCCTCACTGTTACGTCACCAATCAGTGCGAGCCTGGCGTTTCCAAGAACCCTAAGCGCTTCATATACATTGTAGGGCCGGTTATGCAGGGATTTGGCCACGAGTGGGAGAAGTACCACAAGCCATCGCAATTCACTGACATCCAGCCTGAGGGAATTTCCGTCAAGATGCGCAATTTTTCCATAGTAAAGACGACGAAACCCGCTTCCGTCGCACCTTAAGCCGCGCTCTCCGCTTCCTTCGCCCGGCTCTGGCGCTTGCGCTCATGCGGATCGAGTATCGCCTTGCGCAACCGGATCGACTTCGGCGTCACCTCCACCAGTTCGTCCTCGCCCACGTAGGCCAGGGCCTTTTCCAGTGACATGAGGATGGGCGGTGTCAGCACCACCGCCTCGTCCTTGCCCGAGGCCCGCACGTTGGTGAGTTTCTTGCCCTTGATGACGTTGAGCTCGAGATCGTTGCCACGCGTGTGCTCGCCGATGATCATGCCGGGGTAAACCCTGGAGCCATGCCCGATGAACATCGGGCCACGGTCCTGCAGGTTGAAGATCGAATAGGCCGTGGCTTCGCCGTCGCCGTTGGAAATCAGTGCACCGGTATGGCGGCCCGGAATTTCACCCACATATGGCGCATAGGAATGAAACAGCCGGTTCATGATCGCCGTGCCGCGCGTGTCCGAAAGAAGCTCGCTTTGATATCCAATCAGTCCGCGCGTCGGCGCATGGAACACGATCCTCTGCCGCCCGGTGCCCGACGGCCGCATGTCGCGCATCTCGGCACGGCGTTCGGAAAGCTTCTGGACAACAATGCCGGTGTAGGCCTCGTCGACGTCGACGATCACTTCCTCGATGGGTTCAAGTTTCTGGCCGTCGTCATCGGTCTTGAAGACGACGCGCGGCCGGCCCACCGTCAGTTCAAAACCTTCGCGGCGCATGGTCTCGATCAGAATGCCAAGCTGCAATTCGCCGCGCCCCGCCACTTCGAAGGCATCGGTCTCGTTGACCGAGGCCGTGACCTTCAGCGCCACATTGCCCTCGGCCTCGCGCAGCAGCCGGTCCCGGATGACGCGCGATTGCACCTTGTCGCCTTCCTTGCCGGCCAAGGGCCCGTCATTGATGCGAAAAGTCATGGTCAGCGTCGGCGGATCGATCGGCTGAGCGGCAATCGGTTCGGTGATTGAAGGGTCGCAGATCGTGTCGGCAACGGTTGCCGTCGTGAGGCCCGAAATGGCGACGATATCTCCCGCCTCCGCCATATCGACCGGCAGGCGTTCGAGGCCCCGGAAGGCCAGAACCTTGGAAATGCGGCCCTGCTCGACCGTGGCGCCATCGCGGCCCAGGGCCTTCACGGATTGGTTGGCTTTGACCGTGCCAGAGCGCACCCGCCCGGTCAGCACCCGGCCAAGGAACGGATTGGCCTCGATGGTCGTCACCAGCATGCGGAACGGACCTTCCTCGACCTTTGGCGGCTGGAAATGCCTGACCACCAGATCGAACAGCGCCGCCATGTTCTCCTGCGGCCCGTTGGGCTTGTCGGCCATCCAGCCCTGCTTGGCGGAGCCATAGATGATCGGAAAGTCGAGCTGTTCTTCGCTGGCATCAAGTGCGGCAAAGAGGTCGAACACCTCGTTCACCACCTCATTGTGGCGCTCGTCCGGGCGGTCGATCTTGTTGATGCAGACGATGGGGCGAAGGCCAATTTTCAAGGCCTTTTGCAGCACGAATTTGGTCTGGGGCATGGGGCCCTCGGCGGCATCGACCAGCAGAACGGCACCATCTACCATATTAAGAATGCGTTCCACCTCACCGCCGAAATCGGCATGGCCCGGGGTATCGACGATGTTGATGCGGGTTTCCTTCCAGTTCAGGGAGGTCACCTTGGCAAGGATGGTGATACCGCGCTCGCGCTCCAGATCGTTCGAATCCATGGCCCGCTCGGCCACTTTCTGGTTCTCGCGGAACGAGCCAGATTGCGACAGAAGCCGGTCAATCAGCGTGGTTTTGCCATGGTCGACGTGGGCAATAATCGCAATGTTGCGCAAGTTCATGAGGCGCCAAGACTTTCTTAACTATGGGAAGTTATGGCGGCGCTTAGCACGTGCAGCAAACAATGGCAATTTACTGATTTGGTGTAGGAAAACGCCATGTTCGAGAGCAAATCCAGTAACGTAAGGGCTCTGGTGGCCATCACCCTGACCGATGGCACGGTGGAAAACTGCACCGTGAAGATGTCCTTGACCAGCAAGCTGAACGATACCTTGAACAATACGGAAACATTCCTGGACGTGGTCAACGCCGAGGGCAAGCAGAGCTTCATTTCCAAGAGTTCCATCGCCCGGGTCGAACTGATCGAGGTTCCACGCGCCAACCAGATCAACCTTCAGCGCCGTGCCAGCGACAATTCCGCCTTCGACCCCTACGCCATTCTGGGCGTAGCCAAAGGCAGTGACGCAGCGACCATCCGCAGCGCCTACCATGCCATGGCCAAGAAATATCACCCCGACCGCTTCCTGAACCTCGACATGCCCAAGGAAATGTCGGACTACGCCGCCGCCATGCTGGTACGCATCAATCTCGCCTTCGAACAGATCGGCAGCTAGACTTCCACAAACGCCCTGAATGCCGCGAGAAACTGGCTGCGAACAGCGTCTGATTCGGTGAGGATCTCGTGCTCGGCTTCGCGCACCCAAACCAGCGAAACACCGGGAACCCGCTTGGCGAAACGCCGGATGGCTTCGTTGTCCACCACCCGGTCAAGACCTGCCGCCACGATCAATACCGGGCATTGAAGCTGAGTTTTTGCCCCCCAACCTTTGAGCATCCGGGTCGACTTCATCGCAGCGCGCAGCCAACTGAAGGTCGGAGCACCGCTGCCAAGCTGCGGCGCTGCTTCCAGCGTGCCGCTGTCGCGCCCCCAGCGCCTGCGATCAGAGGTTAAGGGATTACCAGGAAAGTCGTCGCGCCCCAGCGGCGTTTGCCGTTGGCCCGGCAGAAACCACCACCCCAAGCCAAGATGGGTGGCGAGAAACACCAGTACATGCACCACCGGCAAAGGCCAGCCACTGTAGCGGAGGCCGATCAGCGGCGCGATGACTGTTGCGCCGGCAAACCAGTTTCGCGACCGGAGGGCGCGCAAAACGATGCTGCCGCCAGTTGAATGCCCGATAGCCACATAAGGTCCAGGGCAGGTTTGCAACACCACCTGGCTCATAAAGGCCCGCAGGTCCTCGTCGTATTCCGCGAAATTCCGCACGTGGTTGCGATAGGGATTGGCAAGCTGCCGCTGCGATCCTCCCTGGCCGCGGAAATCGAACGCTGCCACACTGTAACCCATGGCCATCAAGTCGCGCATCGTTTCGAAGTAGCGCTCCATGAAGTCGCCGCGGCCGCCGATGACCACCACCGTCCCCAGCGAATCGTCCTGTATGGCCGTCATGCCGCGAAGCTGAATGCCGTCGCGGGTCTGCACCGCGACGGCCACGGCACCTTCGGGCGCCGGATTCCCGGGGGTTGGATGAATCTCCATGGTGCGCCGGGTCTAACCCGGAGCACGCCGGCCGGCAAGCAAAGCTAATTGAGCTTTTTGACCTCGGTCAGTTCACCGCTGGCCGAACTCACCTTGACGGCGAATGACTTGCCGCCGCGCAATGCCTTGAATTCGTAAGTCGGAGCCGTGCACTTTGTCGCCTCAACCGTGCTGAACCCATAACCGCTGACAATCGCAGTGGCTTTTTCGCAGCTCACCGCGGCGCTGGCCGGCTTCTTGGCACCTTCGGTTGCAACCGCCGCCGACTTGATCTTCGACGTGCTGCCGGTGATCTCCTGGGAAGCCTCGGGAGTCTTTGCCTTGGCTACTTTCGCAGCCTTGGCCCTGGCCTCTGCCTCGCGAGCCGCCGCCAGGGCGGCCGCCTTGGCCTTGGCCCGCTGGGCGGCCTTGGCTTTCTTCAATTTCTTGGAAGGCGGCAGGTAGTAGGGATCATAGTAGCTCTCGTCGAACGCCACGACCTGGCGCTGACGATCATAATAAACTTCGTCGTCATACACGCCGGGCGGTACGTCGTTTCCATAAAGGCCGGGCTCCGCCACATAGACTTCACCCGGATAATAGGGCTCGAAATAGGCGCGGCCGTTCTTGCGCTTGAGGCGCACCTCTGCATCGGCCGCAGTTGCAACCGCCGTAACGCCGACAATGGCAGCCAAGGCCATCAGCGCAAAACGTTTGGACATCTCTTCAATCCCCTTCACCAAGCCCACCGGGCGGCGTCTGCCGCCGCCCGAAACTGACGCTTTAGTATGCCTGTTTGACAGAATAGCGCCCGGAATATGAATTGAGCGTTATTCTGTATTTGTGGCCATTTTTTAGCCCCGTGAACCCGTAGTGGGTGCCGGTGCAATCGGTGGCCCTGACCGAACGATAACCGCGGCGCTCCACGAGACCCTTGGCATAGTTGCAGGTCATCCGGTTGGCGACGTGGAATTCCTCGTCATAGTACGGATTGCCGTAATACTGCGGATAGTAGCCGTAGTATGGCCAAGGCCGGTAGCCAAACCAGTAGGGATAGGGCTGAGGCCTCCAATGTTGCGGCGGGCAATAGGGCGAAGGCCTGCCCGGTATGCATTTTACGATGTGGCGGCCTTGCATTTGCTTCGTGGCCTTTCCGGCGGCTGAAGCTTCCGGAACGCCTGCAAACAACGCAACAGCCGCAATCGCGGCGGTGATAGTGGAAATCAGTTTCATGTGGCCCTCCTCAGAACCGCAAGTCGCGCACCCGGCACGCTGAATGCCGGGAAATCGCCAATCTCGGAACAACGGCAGCAAAGGGCTGCCGTTCAGCATTGTGGCAGGATCGGGGCAAATCCCCATAACCTAGTAGGCGCGGCGCACGTTGGTGATGTAACCATACGAGTTGACGCTGATCACATACTGGTGACCCCAGCGCCAGCCGACATACTTGTAGCCGGGAAGCGAGCAATCGACCGGATAGACGCCCCAGAAGCCATCACGCTGCACTGACGCGCGCACCCGTGCGGCAGCTTACCGCAGGCTTGTAGTACACGTAGCCAGGGCGGTATCCATCATTGAAATGGATATCGATGTCGAAGTTGGTCTTTGCCTGGGCCTGATGGGCCGGAGCGGCGGCGATCAAACCGGCGGCAACGGCAGCGGCTGCAATCAGGGTCTTGGTGGTCATTTGTCGTCTCCTTCAGAACTGTGTGATGGCGGACCAGCCATCGTTGGAAGGAAACTAGCAAAGCCTCGCTGATACACCTCAGAACAGTTCATTCATCGGGCGTTCATGTTGCGAGGGTCTTGAAACCCATAACACCCACCCTACCTAAGGAATACGGACGCTGCCTCGCGGGTCCGTGCTTTGGAGCCTGAGAAATCTGTGTCCCGGCTCCAGGGAAAACAACATTGCTCAAGGAGAATGTCACATGTTTGATCTTACCCCCCTCTATCGTTCCACCGTCGGCTTCGACCGTCTGGCCCGCATGCTTGACGAAGTTTCGACGTTCGAAACACCGGCCTATCCGCCCTACAACATCGAACGTCTGGGCGAGGATGAATACCGCATTACCATTGCCGTTGCCGGCTTCTCGGCCCCCGAGGTCGCAATCGACCTCAAGGGCAACGCCCTCACTGTTTCCGGCAAGAAGGCTGACAAATCAGACGGCAAGACCGAATATCTCCACCAGGGCATTGCCGGCCGCGCCTTCGAGCGCCGCTTCCAGCTTGCCGATCATGTGGAAGTGAAGGGTGCCGAAATGGACAACGGCCTTCTGCACATTTCGCTGAAGCGCGAGATCCCGGAAGCCATGAAGCCCCGCACCATTGCCATTGGAACTGCAGGCGAACCCAAGGTACTTGAGGCCCGCAAGGCGGCCTAAGCCAACAAGCTCTGTGAATAGTGTTTGGGCGCCCGGAAACGGGCGCCCTTGTCATTTGGCGAGACTGCCCGCGAGGTCGATGAATTGGTCCACGTCCTTCTCCGGCGTGGCAAATGACAATAGAAACCGGACGAAAATTTCGTCGTCGGAAATTGCGTCCCCGAGACTATCCGGCATCCAGTCGTAGTACCTGGCGCCGGATGCCAGCAGCTTTTCGTTGAGGCTGCGCGGTATGACCGCGAAAACCTCGTTGGCTTGCACTGCATTGGGAATGCGGATGCCGTTAAGCTCGCCAAGGCCGGAAGTCAGCTTCTGTGCCAGCCGGTTTGCTGTACGGGCGTTATCCAGCCACAACCCATCTTGCAGATAGGCAATCATCTGGGCACCCAGAAACCGGCTCTTGGAGACGAGCTGTCCCGAACGCATGCGCCGGTATGCAAAATCCTCGGCCAGCGCCAGATCGAAAAACACCACGGCCTCCAGCAACATGGCGCCATTCTTGGTGGCCCCAAATGACATGACATCGACACCGGCCTTCCAGCTGACATCGGCGGGCGCACAGCCGAGCCCGGCAACCGCATTGGCAAAACGCGCCCCATCCATATGGAGTTTCATGCCGCGCGGCTTGACCAAGTCGGCAATGGCCTTGATCTCGGCAGGCGAATAGACCGTTCCGAGTTCCGTGGCGTTGGCAATGGAAACACCCTTCGGTTTCGGATCGTGCTCACCTCGGATGAAGCCCTTGAGGGTTTTCTCCAGCATGGCCGGCGCAATCTTGCCGCCCGGACCGTGGTGGCCCATCATCTTGGCGCCACCCGTGAAGAATTCCGGCGAATTGCACTCGTCGCAGTACACATGGGCCTCGCCATGGCAGAGTATCGCGCCGAATCCTGGCGTGATCGATGACAGCGCCAAGCCATTTGCCGCTGTCCCGGTGGTGACAAGAAAACTCCGGACTTCGCGTTCGAACAACTCCGACAGCATCGCTTCGGATTTCTTCGACAGCTCGTCTCCGGCATAGGAGGCGGCAGTGCCGGAATTGGCATCACTGATGGCGGCCAGAATCTTCGGGTGAATGCCATAGACATTGTCGGACGCGAAATTCATCAGAAAAGGCTCCACGAAAGAGCCGTTCTCTAGCGCTTCCACAAAAGATGGTCGAGGGCGATCTTTCCTGGCCCGAACTTGATGAGCATGAAGAGGATTGCAGCCCAGGTGCCATGTAACACATAGGCGCCGGGGTAGACGAAGATCTGAATGACCAGGGTCATGCCGAGCAGGCCCAGCGCCGCGAAGCGCGTGCCGAGACCGAGGAACAGCAGGATGGGCAACACGAATTCTGCAAGCGAAGCGCCATGTGCCGCAAGTGCAGTGGGAAGGAGCGGCACATTGTATTCGTTTTCGAACAGCACGAAGGTATTTTCACCAAGGCTGAAGGGGTTGGATTTGAAACAAGTCATTCCCGGAAAGCACAGCTCGTACCCCTGAAGCTTGGTTTGTCCTGAACGCCAGAACACCAACCCAATGGCAAACCGCGCCAACAGCGCCAGCAGCGAATAGGGGAAGCGCGAAAACAGTTCGACGAGCTTGGCAATCATGCGGTTCACGTCAGACTCCTACAATAATACGGTGGCTGAACAGTGCGGCAAGCTCGCTCCCGAGATCAAATGCGCCATGACTGGCGGCACAGCTTTCGAAGGCTTCGCCAAGTGTCGCGCCGGCCGCCAGGGCAGCAATGAAATTGTATGACGGCTGAAGCAGCACTTTCACCTCAACATCCGCTTCAGGCCGCGCCGCCAGCAAGTACTGTGGCTCCGCGTTGAATTCCGCAGACTTTCCTTCACGCACCGCCAGCCACACACTGCCGGCATTGAAGTTCGAAGACATGAGGCCGAAAGACGGATGAAAACCGAATCGCGTTGCTGCCAGAGTCTCCGGGTCACGTCCCAAAAGGGCATCCGGCACAAGCTGCCGCAGCCTCTTCGGCATGATAGGCATGCCACCAGAGATTTTCCAACCGGGCGACCGAGGCAATCGGTTCTTCAAACTGGCCGGCAAGTTCCGCTCCGTAGTCGATGAGCACCGGAGACTGTGGCAAATTACTCAACGCGAACTGGCCCGCAGCTTCAGCAAAATCCTTGTCTCCGGCAATTTGTGCCGTAACCGGAAAGCGCACCCGCAAGGCATTGATGAGTGCCGAGGTCACATTATTGCGGTAAACTCCAAACCGCGGATGCGGAAACGGGGCTTTGCTGGCGCCGATAGCGGCATGAAATTGCTCTTCGCGCACTATGCCGCTCTCTGCCGGAAATGACCCATCACCGCATCGGCGCGTTGGGCTTCGGCAAGAAGTGCAGCAAACGGCGGCACGTTGTTGTCGCGCTCGATGAGCGTCGGAAGAGGTCCGATTCGGGCAATCACTTCCGCATAGAGCGCCCATACATCGCCGGTGATTTCCGAGCCATGGGCATCGATGAGCAAACCATCAGCCGTCTCGTCGTGGCCGGCCAGATGGATTTCCTGAACCCTGGCAAGTGGAAAGGCATCCAGGTAGGTCAACGCATCGGTACCAAGGTTTCGTGCCGAGACGAATACATTGCTCACATCCAGCAGCAGTCCGCAGCCGGTGCGGCGGGAAACCTCGGCAATGAAGTCTGGTTCCGTGAAGGTGCTGTCTTCGAAACTCAGATAGCTCGATGGGTTCTCAAGCAGCAGTGGCCGTCCGATGAACTCCTGCGTCTCGTCGATGTGATCGGTGACGCGGTGTAGCGTCTGCAAATTGTAGGGAAGCGGCAGCAGGTCGCTCAAGTATCCCGTATCGTGCGTCGACCACGCCAGGTGCTCGGAAAACACGAAGGGCCGATAGCGCTCCGACAACGCTTTGAGCCTCGCCAGGTGCTCGCGGTCCAGGGGGCGTGGTCCACCGATCGATAGGCCCACACCGTGCAGCGATATCTCATAGTGCTCGCGAATGGCCGAGAGATAGCGATGCGGCGGGCCACCGGCTCCCATGTAGTTTTCCGCATGAACTTCGAAAAACCCCAGCTCGGGCTTGGTCGCCAGAATCTCGATGTAATGTTCGGCCTTTAGGCCCAATCCTGCAAGCATCGCGCACCACAAAGTTGAAGGCGCCAGGGGAGGAGGCCTGGCGCCCTGGGGGACATCAATCAGGTCTTGATCGGCTCCAACGAGCCCTTGCCGTTCGGCGTTTCCATGCTGGTGCAGGTGCCTGCGTCGACATATTTCCAGGAGTTCCCCTGATAGTCGATCGTCGAGGTGCCGGCGCAGCTTGTGCCTTCGCCAGCCGCGCAATCATTCTGGCCCTTGAGGGCCACGCCATAGCACTTTTCCTTTTCAGCCGCCTGGGCCTGGACGGTGGCAAACTGGCTGACGGCGACGGTGACCGCACCGGCAATGGCGAGAAGGGTAGCGCGCTTGGAATGTTCCATCTGGGTGTCTCCTGTGGTTGATGGTGACGCCTTGATCCCAAAATCCGTCTTCAATTGGAAATCACTTGGTTGTCATGATTCCGCGAGGCAGCCTCGCCTTGCCGTGAGCGGCCCTCGAACAGCATGATGGCGAGCCCGGCCGCGACAATCAAAGCCATGCCGGCAACCGCCAGGGCATTCGGTGTTTCGGCGAATACGAGGAACCCCGAGAGCATTGCCCATAGCAGAAAACTGTAAAAGAATGGAGCGACCACACGAGCAGTGGCAAGGCGGAAAGCCAGGAAGATGAACAGGTGCCCGCACATGAGGAACAGCCCGGCAATCGCCATCAGCCCGTAGTGACGGGTGGTGGGCATGACCGGCGTTTCGAACAGCACCATGCCGATGAGTGCTGACAACATGACGAACAAGATCGTTGAAAACGCCACGACCAGTGCCGGAATTTTCGGGTCGACCTTGCGGGTGAAGAGATCGCGGCAAGCAGCACCGATGGCCGTCACAAATCCCAGTATGGCGAAGGGCGAAGCCAGCGACGAGCCCGGCTGGGCCACCAGCATGGCACCGGCAATGCCAACAGCGATCAATGCCCAGCGCATGGGACCGATGCGGTCACCCCAAATCATCGCGGAACCGATCAGCACGATGAACGGGGTGATCTGCACGATGGCCGTCAGGTCGGCGATCGGCATCCGGCTGAGAGCAAAAACGAAAGCCCAGATCGCCAGCACCTCGCTCAGGCTGCGCAGCGCCACCCAGCGATTGAAGACCTTGGCGATGTCCTTGCCATGGCCGAAGTAGAGAAGGATCGGCAGGCACCACAGGCTGGCGGACACGCCGCGCATCACCAGAACCTCAAGGGGTGGTGCATCGGCCATGGCGAGCTTCATGCAGGTGTCATTGGCCACGAATGTGCCGGTGGCCACCAGCATCGCCGCGATGCCGCGAAAGTTTGAAGAGTGAATCACGAGGGGAGGTTCCGGTTCGGCGCCAGGCTAGCGGCCCCGCTCCCTCAAGGCAAATGCTCAGGACGCAAGGGTAATCGGCACGCGGATGTAGCTCACACCATTGGGGTCGGCGGGCGGCAGCTTGCCGGCCCGCATGTTGACCTGAATGGACGGCAGCAACAGGGTCGGTGCCGATAGCGTCGCATCGCGGGCTTCGCGCATTTTCACAAACTCATCCTCGGATATGCCGCGATGCACATGTACGTTGCGGTCGAGTTCCTCGCCAACTGTAGTCTCCCAGGCGTAGGTTTTGCGGCCTTCCTTCGGCAGATAGTCGTGGCACATGAACAGCCGGGTCTGGCGCGGCAGCGCCAGAATGCGCTGGATCGAATGATAGAGCTGTCGGGCATCGCCACCGGGAAAATCGGCCCGCGCCGTGCCATAGTCCGGCATGAACATGGTATCACCGACGAACACCGCATCCCCGATTTTGAAGGAGATGCAAGCCGGCGTATGGCCCGGCGTGGCGATGACTTCGCCCGTGAGGCTGCCAATCGCAAACGTCTCGCCATCCTTCATCAGCAGATCGAATTCCGAGCCGTCGCCAGACACATCCAAAGCGTTGAACACCGGCCGAAAGATCTTCTGCACCTCGCGAATGCGTTCGCCGATCGCCACCTTGGCGCCGGTCTTGAGCTTGATGTAGGGCGCACCCGACAGATGGTCGGCATGCACATGGGTTTCGAGGACGAGGCCAATGGTGAAGCCTTCATCCGCCGCTTTGGCGAGAATGGCATCGGCCGATTTCACATTGGCCTTGCCCGACTTGTGGTCATAGTCGAGGACAGGATCAATGACCACCGCCGCGCCGGTTTTGCGATCGGCCAACAGATAGCTCACCGTGTTGGTCGGCTCGTCGAAGAAGGCGTGAATGACCGGCGAGGCGCTCATGATCGTCTCCATAACATGATTGTGCTTGACAATATATTAGAATTATCTAAATTAGCAACATCTGAAATGAGGTTTCGATGACAGCCCTGATGATCGACCGCTCAATGGCTGACTTCGAGCAGCGTGCCGCCGAGGCCGCCGCCATGCTCAAGTCGCTGGCCAATGAAAAGCGCCTGATGATCCTGTGCAAGCTCCTGGAGCGCGGTGAAATGAGCGTTATGCCGCTCAGCGAGGCCGTCGAACTCAGCCAGTCGGCGCTGTCGCAACACTTGGCCAAGCTCAAGGACGAGGGCGTGGTGGACTGCCGCCGCGATGGCCAGACCATGCATTACCGCCTCGCCAGCAACCACGCCATGCGCCTGCTGAAGACACTCAAATCCATCTATTGCTGAGGACCATCATGCCCCTGCCACACATCGATGCCAACAAAGCCAGGCAACTGGTCGACGCCGGCGCCATATTGATCGATATCCGCGAATTGCAGGAACATGCCGCCGAAAACATCCCGGGCGCCATAAACCAGCCGCTGTCAGGTCTGGCCGGCAAGACGCTGAATGCAGCGCCGGTCATCGTCTTTCACTGCAAGTCAGGCGCCCGCACCCGCATGAATGCCGCAGGCCTGGCCTCCTGCACCGATGCCGAAGCCTATATCCTCGATGGCGGCATCGAAGCCTGGAAAGCGGCCGGCCTGCCGGTGAAGCGCGGGTAACCCTAACCCTTCCACAACTTGGGGCACCCGCCTCCCATTCCCTCACCCTGAGGTGCTCGCGAAGCGAGCCTCGAAGGGTCCGCGCAATAATATTGCGTATTTTGCCTTCAGCCGATTCCTTACTTGCGCGGCGTACCTCAGCGTGGCATAAAGAAAAGGACAGTGACCCTGTCCTTTCACGGCATTAACGCAAGGCTTTTGGACCCGGATGTTCCGGAATACGACCACCAAGACCCTGAAAACGGCGGCCAATAGGGCCGGCGGTGCCGCTGGCCTGCCCCGAGCTACGGTCACCAAACGCAAGTAAGGACCACGCTCGGGCACCAAGGAGTGACCCAGGAGCTTGATCCCGAAAAGGCGGCAAGGTGGCCAAAAACCCCTCCCCGGAACAAGCTCAAACCGAAGGCCGCAGATCGCCTGTCGTATTTGCGGTAGAATGTTGAGGCGAGGAAACAAAGGAGTTGGCCATGAACGTTCATCACAGGCCAGAAGGTCTCCCCGAAGCGCAGCGGTCTCTATGACCCGCGCAACGAACACGATGCCTGTGGCGTCGGCCTCATCGCCAACATCAACAACATCAAGGCCCATCGCAACATCGAGGATGGCCTGTCGATCCTCAAGAACCTCGAACACCGCGGCGCCGTCGGCGCCGATCCCAAGGCGGGCGATGGCGCTGGCATCCTCATCCAGTTGCCCCACGCCTTCTTTGCCGATGAAGCCAAGCGCCTCGGTTTCGAATTGCCGGGTGCCGGCCACTATGGCGTTGGCTTCCTGTTCATGCCGAGAGAGCCGGTGTACCGCCAGGATATCGAGCGCATCTGGTGGGAAACGGCGCGCGAAGAAGGCCTGAAGGTTCTGGGCTGGCGCGATGTGCCGGTCGATTCTGCTGTGCTGGGCTATTCGGTGAAGGGCACCGAGCCGTTCCACCGCCAGGTGTTCATCGGCCGGGGGCCCACAATCCGCGACGAGGCCCATTTCGAGCGCAAGCTCTTCGTCTGCCGCAAGGTGGTGTCGAACCGGGTTCTTGAAGCACTGGGCGCCAAGGCCCGCGCCTATTACCCGGTATCAGTGTCGGCCCGCACCATCGTCTACAAGGGTCTCGTCCTCGGCAAGGACCTCGGCAGCTATTACCTCGACCTCGTCGATCCCCGTCTCGAATCCGCCTTTGCGCTGGTGCACCAGCGTTTCTCGACCAATACGTTTCCAAGCTGGCCGCTGGCCCATCCCTATCGCTTCATCTGCCATAACGGCGAAATCAACACCGTGCGCGGCAACTTCAACTGGATGGCCGCCCGCCAGGCCAACATGAAGTCGGAAGTGATCGGCGAAGACCTGTCGAAGCTCTGGCCCATTTCCTACGAGGGCCAGTCCGATACCGCCTGCTTCGACAACGCTCTCGAATTCCTCACCATGGGTGGCTACTCCTTGCCCCACGCCATGATGATGCTGATCCCCGAGGCCTGGGCCGGCAACCCGCTCATGGATGAAGACCGCCGCGCCTTCTACGAGTATCACGCGGCCCTCATGGAACCGTGGGACGGCCCCGCCGCCATGGCCTTCACCGATGGCAAGCTGATCGGCGCCACTCTTGATAGGAATGGCCTTCGCCCTGCACGCTATCTCATAACCGACGATGGCTTCGTACTGCTTGCCTCGGAAATGGGGGTGTTGAAGTTCGCCGAGGAAAAGATCACCCACAAGTGGCGCTTGCAGCCTGGCAAAATGCTTTTGATCGACCTCGAGCAGAAGCGCATCATCTCCGATGAAGAACTGAAGAGCCAGCTCGCCAACGCCCATCCCTACAAGGAGTGGCTGAAGCGCACCCAGGTTGTGTTGCGCGATTTGCCGGCGGCGAAAACCCGGCGCGCACGCAGCACCGTGGCCCTGCTCGAACGCCAGCAAGCCTTCGGCTACACCCAGGAAGACTTGAAGATTCTCATGGCCCCCATGGCCCAGACCGGCCAGGAGGCCGTCGGCTCCATGGGCAACGACACGCCGATCTCGGCGCTGTCCGACAAGGCCAAGATGCTCGATACCTATTTCAAGCAAAACTTCGCCCAGGTAACCAACCCGCCCATCGATCCAATCCGCGAAGAACTGGTCATGTCGCTGGTGTCGTTCATTGGCCCCCGCCCCAATCTGCTCGATCTCAAGGGCACTTCGGAACAAATGCGGCTTGAAGTGTCGCAGCCCATTCTGACCAACGAAGAACTCGAACGCATCCGCACCATTGGTGCGGTGCGCGACAACCCGTTCCGCACTGCGACCATCGACATAACCTATGACGTGGCCAACGGTCCGGAATACATGGATGCGGCTTTGGATTCGGTCTGTGCGCTGGCCGAGCGCGCCGTCAAGGATGGCTACAACATCATCATCCTGTCGGACCGCGCCGTCTCCGCCGAGCGCGTGCCAATTCCGGCCCTGCTCGCCACTTCCGCCACCCATCATGATCTGATCCGCAAGGGCCTTCGCACCTCCGTGGGCCTCGTTGTCGAATTGGGCGAGCCCCGTGAAGTCCACCAGTTCTGCACGCTTGCAGGCTATGGCGCCGAGGCCATCAATCCCTATCTCGCCTTCGAGACGCTGGAGGACATGATCCCCACGCTGGAAGAAAAGATCACCGCCTATGAAGCCACCAAGCGTTTCATCAAGGCCGTCGACAAGGGCATTCTCAAGGTCATGTCCAAAATGGGCATCTCAACCTACCAGTCCTATTGCGGCGCCCAGATTTTCGATGCCATCGGCCTCTCCACCGATTTCGTGAGGAAGTATTTCACCGGCACGGCGACACAGATCGAAGGCGTTGGTCTCCCCGAAATCGCCGAGGAAGCGTTCCGCCGCCATGAAGATGCCTTTGGCGAGAACCCGGTGTTCCGCGCTTCCCTCGATGTTGGCGGCGATTATGCGCAGAGGCATGCGTGGCGAAGCCCATGTCTGGAACGCCGAGACCGTCGCCAATTTGCAGCACGCGGTCAGGGGCAACTCCAAGGAAAAATACAAGGCCTATGCCGCACTGATCAACGAGCAGTCGGAAAAGCTCAAGACCATGCGTGGCCTGTTCCGCATCCGGACAGCGGAAGAAATGGGCAGGAAGCCCATTGCCATTGATGACGTCGAACCGGCGGCGGCCATCGTCAAGCGTTTTGCAACTGGCGCCATGTCATTCGGTTCGATCAGTCGCGAGGCCCATACGACATTGGCCATCGCCATGAACAGGATCGGCGGCAAGTCGAACACCGGTGAAGGTGGCGAGGAAGCCGACCGCTTCGTACCGCTGCCCAACGGTGACTCGATGCGCTCGGCCATCAAGCAGGTGGCAAGCGGACGTTTCGGGGTGACGGCGGAATACCTCGTCAACTCCGACATGATGCAGATCAAGATGGCCCAGGGTGCCAAACCCGGCGAAGGCGGACAGTTGCCCGGCCACAAGGTCGACAGTGTCATCGCCAAGGTCCGCCATTCGACGCCGGGCGTCGGCCTGATTTCGCCGCCGCCCCACCATGACATCTACTCGATCGAAGACCTCGCGCAGTTGATCTTCGACCTGAAGAACGTCAACCCGGCCGGGCAAGTCTCGGTAAAGCTCGTCTCTGAAGTGGGCGTCGGCACCGTCGCCGCCGGTGTTTCCAAGGCGCACGCCGATCACGTGACGATTTCCGGCTATGAAGGTGGCACCGGCGCTTCGCCCTTAACCTCCATCAAGCATGCCGGTTCGCCCTGGGAAATAGGCCTCGCCGAAACCCAGCAAACGTTGGTCGCCAACGACCTTCGCGGCCGCATCGCCGTGCAGGCCGACGGCGGCATCCGTACTGGCCGCGATGTGATAATTGCCGCGTTGTTGGGTGCCGACGAAATTGGCTTCGCCACCGCACCCCTGATTGCTGCGGGATGCATCATGATGCGCAAGTGCCACTTGAACACCTGCCCTGTCGGTGTGGCGACCCAGGACCCGGAACTCCGGAAGCGCTTCAAGGGCCAGCCCGAACACGTCATCAACTTCTTCTTTTTCGTGGCCGAAGAAGTGCGCGAGCACCTCGCCGCCATGGGCCTCACGCGTTACGACCAGTTGATCGGCGAAACCTCCTGGCTCGACCAGCAATCAGCCATCGAGCACTGGAAAGCCAAGGGTCTCGATTTCACCAGGATTTTCGCCAAGCCCGACGTGACTGGCCCCGTCGCCATCCGCAAGGTGGCGGTGCAGGACCATGGCATCGACAGGATTCTCGATCGCAAGCTCATCGCCGAAGCCATGCCGGCCCTCGAAGGCGGCAAGGCCGTGATGATCGAAACCACGATCAACAACGCCGACCGCACGGCGGGCGCCATGCTGGCCGGTGAAGTCGCCAAGCGCTACGGCCACGGCGGCCTTCCTGAAGATACGATCCTGGTGAAGCTCACCGGCATCGCCGGCCAGAGCTTCGGCGCCTGGGCTGCCCAAGG
The DNA here is from genome assembly GCA_963775095.1 of uncultured Alphaproteobacteria bacterium. Lineage (GTDB taxonomy): Bacteria > Pseudomonadota > Alphaproteobacteria > Rhizobiales > Aestuariivirgaceae > Aestuariivirga. The sequence goes on along the minus strand of CAVZHN010000014.1, from coordinate 91,169 downwards.
CATGACGCTTGACCTCACAGGCGAGGCCAATGACTATGTCGGCAAGGGCCTTTCCGGCGGCAAGCTCATCGTCAAGCCCTGCGACAAGATCGGTTTCGTGCCCGAGAAGTCGATCATCGTCGGCAACACCGTGCTTTACGGCGCCATCACTGGCGAGTGCTATTTCCGCGGTGTCGCTGGCGAGCGCTTCGCCGTCCGCAATTCCGGCGCTATTGCCGTCGTCGAAGGCGTCGGCGACCACGGCTGCGAATACATGACCGGTGGCTGCGTGCTGGTGATTGGCGAAACCGGAAGGAACTTCGCCGCCGGCATGTCGGGTGGCGTGGCCTATGTCTTCGACGAAGCGGGCGACTTCGCCAAGCGCTGCAACATGGCGATGGTCGATCTGCAACCGATCCCGGCCGAAGAAGCGACGCTCGAGAAACTGCACCACAGCTCCGGCGATCTCCACAACCATGGGCTTGTCGATGTCACGTCCAACATGGACAGGAACGACGCCGAACGCGTTCTCGCTCTGCTCACGCGCCACCACAAATACACTGGTTCCGCGCGCGCCAAACTCATTCTCGACAACTGGTCCGAGCTTCAAAGGAAGTTCGTGAAGGTCATGCCGGTCGAATATGCGAGAGCCCTGCGCGAACTCGAGGCCGCACAGGCGACAAGCGACGGCCTGACCATCGGCGTCAAGAGGAGCGCGTGACGCCGTGACCGGTTATGCCGCCATGAACGGATTGCGCAGGGTGACGCGGCCTACGCGCTGGCCATGGTTCATGTCTTCCGTATACAGAACATCACAGCCGGAGAGTTCGGCGGCGGCGATGATGCAGGCGTCATATATGCGGAAATTGGTTGCGAGCGCGATCTCCACCCCCCGCTTGTGCACTTCCTCCGTCAGCGGAACGACGGCCATGCTATCGGTAAGTGCTGCCAGAGCCTCGATGATGTCAGGTAGCGGCAGCGCGCCTTTGCGCTTGGCGACATCAATAAATTCATTGAGTACTTGTACGCTCACGGTACCGCCTGCATCGATCAGAGTCTTGGCCCGGGCATTCTTGGAGCTTCCATACTCAAGTGCGTACAGCAGAATGTTGCTGTCAAAGAAGTTACTCATACTTCTTCCAGCGATTGTTCATGTGGTCGTCATAAATCTCGTTCCGATCAAAATTGTGGTCCTTGGGCCATTGCGCCTTCTTCGCAATCTCATCAAGCCGCGCCCACATTTCTTCGCGCGAAGGCTTCCGCTTGAGCGCCACTTGGCCCTCTTCGGCAAAACCGGGCTGCTCGACAATCTCATCCCCCTCCTTAATGCCAAGCTTTTCAACAAGCTCAGCAGGCAGCCGGATGGCCAGGCTGTTTCCCCATTTGGAAACTTTCATCGTAATCTCCATGGATATACATCATGACAAATGTATATCATATTTCGCAGCAGGTGTAAACATGGGCAAGGTCACCGGTTTCCTCGAGATCGAACGGCAGGACCGCAAGTATAAGCCGGCCGCCGACCGCATCCGCCATTACAACGAGTTCGTCATTCCACTCTCCGAGGAGGCAACCAAGAGCCAGGCGGCGCGCTGCATGAACTGCGGCATTCCCTATTGTCACACGGGCTGCCCGGTAAACAACCAGATCCCCGACTGGAATGATCTCGTGTACAACGGCAACTGGGAAGAAGCCTCGCGCAACCTGCATTCGACCAACAACTTCCCGGAGTTCACCGGCCGCGTGTGCCCGGCACCGTGCGAAGCGTCGTGCACACTGAACATCGACGACAACCCGGTCACCATCAAAACCATCGAATGCGCCATCGTTGACAAGGCATGGGAGAACGGCTGGCTGAAGCCCGAATCCTACGGCGACAAGACCGGAAAGAAAGTGGCGGTGATCGGCTCCGGCCCAGCTGGCATGGCCGCCGCCCAGCAGCTTGCCCGCGCTGGACACTCGGTGCATCTCTTCGAGAAAAACCCCAAGGCCGGCGGCCTGATGCGCTATGGCATTCCCGACTTCAAAATGGAAAAGCACCTGATCGATCGCCGCGTCGCGCAGATGGAAGCCGAAGGTGTTACCTTCCACTATGGCACCCATATCGGCGTAACTCAGGATGCGGTGCAGCTCGTTGATTCCTTCGACGCCGTCTTGCTGAGCGGCGGCGCCGAACATCCGCGCGACTTGGCCATCCCCGGCCGGGATCTCGATGGCATTCACTTTGCCATGGATTTCCTGCCGCAACAGAACCGACGCGTTTCGAAAGAGTCGCTTACCAACACACCGATCCTGGCGGGCGGCAAGCATGTGGTGGTCATCGGCGGCGGCGACACCGGCTCCGACTGCATCGGCACTTCGGTGCGTCAGGGAGCGCTCTCGGTAACCCAGCTTGAAGTCATGCCGAAGCCCCCTGACAAGGAAAACAAGGCGCTGACATGGCCCAACTGGCCATTGAAGCTTCGCACCTCTTCATCGCATCAGGAAGGCGCCGAACGCGATTTTTCAGTCGCCACCAAGTCATTCACCGGAGCCGATGGCCAGGTGAAGAAGTTGCTCTGCGTGCGCCTTGGCCCAGATATGAAAGAGATTCCAGGAAGCGAGTTTGAACTGAAAACCGATCTTGTGCTGCTTGCTATGGGCTTTGTCTCGCCAGTGCATGAAGGCATGTTGCAGCAACTGGGTGTGCGTCTCGACACCCGCGGCAATGCCGAGGCAAACGTCAAAAACTATGCAACCAGCGTAGGCAAGGTGTTCGCGGCTGGCGACATGCGCCGCGGCCAGTCGTTGGTGGTGTGGGCCATTCGTGAAGGCCGCCAGGCAGCCCGCGCCGTCGACGAATTCCTCATGGGTTCGAGCGACCTGCCGCGCTAACTACTCGGCGGGCGGTGGTGGCAGGCTGAAATCGTCAAGTCTGCCAGCCGGAGGCGCTGCGGCCTCGCCGCGCTTGAACAGCCGCTCGCTCGAGCTGCCAGGCTGGGCCGCCCGCAGCAGGTCGGCAAGGGTTCCGGTTCCCACGCTGAAATTGTCCGAGGTCGTCGAAGCCATTGCCACCAGAACATCCTTGGGTGTCACCAGCAGCGGATTGCCGTCGGCATCCCACTGTCCGAATGTCGGAAGTGCGGCATCGGCAACCTGCGGCGGCAGGGCCCGGATCGAATCCTGCTTCACGGCGGAGACCACCTCAACCGGAGGTGCACCTTCCTTGATCGCCTCCAGCACCAGCTGCGCCAATCTGTTGTTGCCCTGCTTGAAGAATGTGATGCCGTCTCTCGACCGCAGCCGCCGCACTTCGCCAGTGTCGTCGGGCCCCGAATCCGTGTAGCCGCCGGCACCGTCGAGGAAGGCTTTGCGAATGTCGACGAAGGAAAACCCGCGAGCCGCCACCCGTTCCTTCTGTATTGCCATCACCTGCTGCATGGCAGCCTCGAATTCCGGTTCTCCCATTGGCGGCAGGCTCACCCAATAGACAGCGGCACCGCTAGCGGTGAGAATGTCGAGAATTCTGTCGACCTGCTTGCCATAGGCACCGGCCCATTCGGCCGAACCAAAAGCATAGCGCAAGTTGCCGTCCTTGATCATCTGGCGGTCGTTGCTGCCGAGCAGAACCACCACGGCATCATAACTGCTGCTCTCGAATATCTTCGGCAGCGTGGCTCCCCAGTCATAGACCTCGGGCCGGGCGATGCCTGAACTCCTCGACAAAGCGCAGCGTGATGTCACCTTCGCCGCTGGCTTCTGCAAGCCTCGTCATGCCAGCCCCCAGCCCGCCGCCTAGCACATCGCCGATCACCAGAATCTGCCGCACTTCGGCTTGCGTTTCGGCAGCCACGGCCTCGCCCGCCGATGAACCCATGACCGGCCCGGTGGTCTGGGCAGCCACCGGCTGCATCAGCAATCCCCCCATGACCGTCATCCCGGCGAAAGCCGGGACCCAGACTTTCTGCCACCCTGCCGCTTGCAAGCCTGGGTCCCGGCTTTCGCCGGGATGACGGTGTGATGTGGATCGACCAAACACTCTCATCATCATGTTCCCTGCCGCAGTCTTTCCAGCAGCGCCACTGACGGCTTGCCGTCGAGTGGCAGTTTCACCCGCTTCTGGAACGCGATGATCGCCTCGTAGGTGCGGGCCCCAAAGCGGCCATCGGCACCCCCGGTTTCAAAGCCCAGCGACGACAGGCGTCTCTGCAGTTCCACCCGCTGCTTGTAGCTGAGATCGAACGTGACATCGGGCCACGCCGCGATGATTGGACCAGCGCCACCGATGCGGTCGCCCAGGTGCCCAACCGCCACCGCATAGGAGTGCGAGAGATTGTAGTTCATGATCGCCATGAAATTCTTGGTCACCAGAAATGCCGGGCCCGTAACGCCCTGCGGCACCATGACGAATGCCGAAGCATTGCGCGAACCGAATTTGCCGCCGTCCTTGCGGGCAACGCCGAGGTCCTGCCCACTCCGATACATTGCGCCATTTGGAGCGGCCGATCATTGCCCGGTCAAAGCCCTTGGGCAGCGCCACTTCCCATCCCCACGGCCGGTCGATTTTCCAGCCGGACTTGGCGAGATAATTGGCAGTCGACGCCAGCGCGTCCTCCTTCGAGCCCCAGATATCGCGCGTGCCATCGCCCGTCCAGTCGGCGGTATAGGCGAGATAGGACGTCGGGATGAATTGCGTGTGGCCCATGGCGGCGGCCCACGAGCCGGTGAAATTTTCCGGGCTCCGCACCCCCATCTTCAGGATTTTCAACGCCGCGATATATTGCTCGCGGGCATAATCGCGCTTCCTCCCGGCATACATCAGCGTCGCCAGCGAGCGCATGACGGACATTGAGCCCAGGTCCTTGCCGAAATTCGACTCCATGCCCCAGATGCCGAGCAGCGCGTGGCGGTCGACGCCATATTTCGCTTCGATGGCTTTCAGCAGTTTGCCGTGTTCGGCAGAGCTTCTGCTGGCCCGTGTCGATGCGGATGGGCGTCACCGCCTTGGCGAGATAGTCACCCGTTGTCGAGGTGAACTCCGGCTGGCTTGAAGCAAGCTTCAACACCACCGGGTCGGGTTCGGTGATCCCGGCAAAGGCCCGGTCGAACAAATCACGCGAAATGCCCGCCGCCTTGGCGCGCGGCCACAGGGTTTGAATGAAGTCCACGAACTTTGCATCCGCCCGGGCAGGCGAAGCAAGCAGCGGTGTCAGCGGAAACAAGGGTCAGAAAATGTCGGCGGTCCATGGCTATCCCATCGATTCGGCTGAAACGCCAAATCTACCAGCCAATGACCAAAGCCGCCAAATGCGGCACCAATCAGGCCGCGTTGCGAGACGGCCAGGCGCTGCTCCCAGGCCATCGCCGAGTTCACGATGAAGTCGAGATCGTCGTACTTGGGCTGCCAGCCGAGAACCGCGCGCACCCGGTCGGCACCCGCCACGATGGCCGCCGGATCGCCCGCCCGGCGTGGTCCCATGTTCACCTTGAAGTCCGACCCATGGGCCTTCTTGACCGCGTTGATCACCTCGAGAACCGAATAGCCCTTGCCATAGCCGCAGTTGAAAATGCCGCTATCGCCACCCTCGCCGCAAATGCGCCAGCGCATCGACATGCGCCGAAATCAGGTCGCTGACGTGAATATAGTCGCGCAGGCACGTGCCATCCGGCGTGTCGTAGTCGGTGCCGAACACATCCATGTGCTCGCGCTGGCCAAGCGCCGTCTGACAGGCCACCTTGATCAGGTGCGTGGCCCGCGGCGTCGACTGGCCGGAGCGGCCCTGCGGGTCGGCCCCCGCCACGTTGAAATAGCGCAGCGCTACGTATTGCAGGCCATAGGCCACGTGGCTGTCGCGCAGCATCATCTCGGTCATCAGTTTCGAGGTGCCATAGGGCGAGATCGGTGCTGGTGCTTCCGCTTCGAACACCGGCTGGGTCTTGGGATTGCCATAGACAGCAGCCGTCGAGGAAAATATAAAGCGCGGCACTCGGGCCTTGACCGCGCAATGCATCAGCATGCGCGACTTGACCGTGTTGTTCAGGTAATAGCCCAGCGGATCGGACAACCGAATCCGGAACCACGATGGAGCCCGCGAAATGAATGATGGCGTCGAACTTGTTGTTCCGACATCAACCGCGTCAGCAAGGCCTCGTCGCCGATGTCGCCTTCGATGAGTTTTGCCTTGGGCGAAATGGCCCACCAATAGCCGGTCGACAGATTGTCGAGAACAACAACGTCTTCGCCGGCATCCGTCAGCGCCAACACCATGTGGCTGCCGATATAGCCAGCACCACCCGTCACCAGGACCGTCATCTCGAAATCTCCATTAACCAGACACGTCATTCCGCACACCACTCACTACGATTTTTGTTAAATTGAAATCGCCCCGTAAGTCCGGGGTTAACGGGGGGTTACCACATGTCACGCCGAATTCGAAAGGCCGTTTTTCCTGTTGCCGGTCTTGGGCACGCGCTTCTTGCCGGCCACCAAGGCCATGCCCAAGGAAATGCTGACGGTCGTCGACCGCCCAGTCATCCAGCTCGCCGTCGACGAGGCCCGCGAGGCCGGAATCGAACACTTCATCTTCGTCACCGGCCGCAACAAGGGCGTGATCGAGGACCATTTCGACAAGCAGTATGAACTCGAATCGACGCTCAGGAAGCGCGGCAAATCGGATGAACTCGACATGCTGGAACTGGACCTGCCGGGCGCCGGCCAGACCAGCTTCACCCGCCAGCAGGAGCCAAAGGGTTTGGGCCATGCTGTCTGGTGCGCCCGCGCCATCGTCGGTGATGAGCCGTTTGCATTGTTGCTTCCCGACATGGTGATGCACGCCAAGCCCGGCTGCCTGCGGCAGATGATGGATGTTTATGAGGACCGCGGCGGCGGCAACGTGATTGCCGTTGAAGAAGTGCCATGGGAGCAGGTCCACCGCTATGGCGTCGTCGCCGCTTCGGACTGGAAGGGCAATGCCTTCTCCGATTAGCGGCATGGTGGAAAAGCCGAAACGCGAAGCCGCACCCTCGAACCTCATTATCTCCGGCCGCTACATCCTGCAGCCCGAGGTCTTTGACGAAATCGAAAACCAGGCTCCGGGCGCCGGCGGTGAAATCCAGATTACCGACGCCATGATCCGGCTGATGGGCCGGCAGAAATTCTCGGGCGTGAAGTATGAAGGAACGACATACGATTGCGGCGACAAGATTGGCTTTCTGTCGGCCAACGTTGCCTTCGCGCTTGAACGCGAGGACCTTGGCGACGGCTTCCGCGCCGCCCTGAAGAAGATCATCGACGGACACGGCGGGCTCTAAGTACATTCTTGATTCAATGCGCGCTAGCTCATGGGGTTAACGCCGGTTAGGTCGCGCGAGAAAAATGGAGGGGATGTCCCCGCCAGAGCTTCAAGCCGGCACGTGCGGTAGTGAGGGTGGTAGGTATTGAGGCTCGAAGCCTGGCGCCCGATGGTCTGGGCTGTTTTACCAAGGGACGCAGCGATTTCCGCCGGGGGCAAGATCTTAGGTGCGGGAACTTTGCCCGCCCCGAGCCATTTAAGGCGCTTGGGTCCTAATGTCCGAGGGCCTTGCCCGAGACTCCCGGGAAGTGGAGGCGCTTTCATTCCCCCGCTCCGCAGGCGCTGCCAACTTTCCCGGCCATTGTGAGAAGCATTGCGCAATGTTCCCCTCCTTTCCGGGTCAGTCACCGACCATATACTCCTATCACTAGGAACGAGTCAAGGATTATTTTCAGGGCCCATCCCAAAACCTGTCATCGCCGGATTTATTCCGGCGACCCATGGTTCAGCTGCACCGTGGGTCCCCGGGACAAGCCCGGGGATGACAGTGATAACGAGGCCACGCTGCACGAACTTCCGGCGACCGCCAGGATGACCAATGGTGGGCGTGCGACCGAGCGGTCGCGCGCCACTTTTCCCTAATGCCGCAACACCACGCCCGCCGAAATCCGGTGATCAGTGTAGCTTTCAGCGGCCACCGCGGCGTCGAGCAGGGTGAAGTCGTAGACCGCCGTAAGCGCCACATTGCGGTTGAGTGACCAGGCCAGGCCAAGCGAGGCTTCGTAGGTGAGGTCGGTTCCCGCGCGCTCGTCGTCGATTGTAAGTCCTGCCCCCGCCAGGAGGTCAAGATTGTCACGCAATCCTTGCGTGAACTCGACACCGGCCGACCAGCTTTGGCCGCCCACGTCGCCCGCGATGGACGAATCCAGGAGCTCGGTGCCGAATTCGAAGGTGATGGCCGTGAGTTCCGTGGGACTCCAAGTGAGCGAGCCGTCAAGGCCGACAGCATCATTGCTCCCCAGATTGCCGTCATCGAATTGGCGCACCAGATAGGTCGCCGCCAATTCGCCGCGCCATATCGGCCCATCGTCAAGCACCACGCCCGCCCGCAGTGAAAGTCCATGGGAATCGCGTTCCTCGCCATTGCGATCGAGCCGCCGGTCATGAACGCGCCGCTCGTATCCCGCCTCGACAAATGGTTTCAGCAGTGGAGGGTCCGTGTAGGTTGCGCGCAGCGTGAGCGAAGGCGCCCAATAGTCCTTGTCACCGTTATCCTGGCTGCCGCCGCCTGACACCGCCACATCCTCGAAAAGCCCTCGCTCAATTCCGGCCCGAAGCCCCGCCTCCATGGGCCCGAAATCATGGAACAGACCGGCCGCCGCCGCCGCCGTGTGTTCCGTGGCATCGCCAATCTCGCTGCCAATCACACCGGTGTCGATGTTGGCATCAACATTGAGATCATAGCTTGCCGAAAACTCCGCCCGTGTCGTGCGCCGGATATCCAGGCGAAAGTCCGTTTCGGCGTTGACCGAAGTCGTCGCAAGTTCCGAATGGTGGAGATAGCGCAACAGATCGGCGCTTGCCTCCCCCTTCCACGAATGCCGCACCCAATCGCTCTCGAAACTGAGCGATGGCCGCATGGTCAGGCCGAACCCCGCGTCTTCACCGGTCTTTTCCTGGTTGATATTGGACGATACGGTTGCCAGCGTTTCCAGCGAGGTGAACAGCGTCATCCCCCCGCTGCGCAGCCCCAGAGGTGCGTAGGGGTCGGTATCGTCGTGATTGTTCTGCGGCGCCGGGGCCGGTTCTTCACCCCCGGGCAAGGGCACCGGCTGGACCTCGTCCTGAACTTCGGCTGTTTCGTCCGCAGGCGCAATTTGGGCATGGCCTGCCCCGGTCATCCCAAGGCCGGCGGCGATGACCCAGGAAATCAACCACCTGCCACGCAATGCAACACTCCTCGGGGAGGAGCCTAGTCAAAACATGGTTAATGCGACGTTGACGGGCGAATTATTCCGGGACAACCGTGAGCCGCATCCCCGAAACTCCGGTTACCTTGACACGCGCCCCGGCCGGAAGGTCGGCGCCCGTCACGTCCCACAGCGTATCGTCAACCCGCACCTTGCCATGGCCGTTGACGATCGCATCCTTCAAGACGTAGCTCTTGCCCACATAGTCATACATGCGCTGGTTGAGATTTGGCTGGTCGCTGTCCAGTGCGTGACCCTTGCGCAGCAGCGGACGGCCAATGAGGATTGCCGCAACGCTGAATACCGCAAACAGCACAGCCTCGCCCTGCCAGCCGAAATGCATCACTAAATCGACGAGGCCCGTTGCCAGCGCCCCAACCGCTAGCCAGATAAAGAACATGCCGGGCGCCATGAGCTCCAGAATCAGCAGGACGCCGGCCACGACGAACCAGAACCACTGCCCAAGAAGCGGAACGAACTGCTCCATCATCAACCCTCAGGTCTTTGAAGACGTGGCGGGCACCGAACGCTTCGGTGACTCGCCGCCAAACGCCTCTCGCGCGATCTCGGCGATGCCACCAATCGAGCCAATGACCGATGCAGCCTCCACCGGCAGCATGAGCACCTTCTGGTTCGGCGACTTGGCGATGCTTTCCAGCGCCCGGATGTAGTTGTTGGCCACGAAGTAGTTGATCGCCTGCACATCGCCCTCGGCTATGGCGTTGCTGACCAATTCAGTCGCCTTGGCTTCGGCTTCGGCGCTGCGCTCGCGCGCTTCAGCATCGCGGAATGCCGCTTCGCGCCGGCCTTCGGCTTGCAGCACCACCGATTGCTTCTCGCCTTCGGCCTTGAGAATTGCCGCCTGGCGCAAACCCTCGGCCTCGAGAATGGCCGCGCGCTTCTCGCGTTCGGCCTTCATCTGCCGCGCCATGGCATCGACGAGATCGCGCGGCGGGTTGATATCCTTGATTTCGATGCGGGTCATCTTGACCCCCCACGGGCTCGTCGCCTGATCGACAACGCCGAGCAATCGGTGATTGATTTCATCGCGCTGCGACAGCAGCTGATCGAGGTCCATCGAACCCATCACCGTGCGGATGTTGGTCATCACCATGTTGATAACCGCATTGCCGAGATTGGCCACTTCGTAGTTGGCGCGGGCGGCATCGAGCACCTGATAGAAGGTCACGCCATCGACGGTGACCATGGCGTTGTCGCGGGTGATGACTTCCTGTGACGGCACCTGCACCACCTGCTCCATCATGTTCTGCTTGGCGCCGATGCCCTCGATGAACGGCACGATGATGTGGAGGCCCGGCTGCAGCGTGCGCGAATAGCGCTTGAAGCGTTCGACCGTGTAATTGTACCCCTGTGGCACCATGCGGATGGCGCGCAGCAAAGCGAACACCACCAGCGCCACCAGCACCAACACGAATACCGCTGAACCTTCAAGCATCGGTTTCTCCAGAAAAATCCAACATTCACGCGGCGCATACAATGGGGGCTGCCACGCCCGCCCGCAAGGCCTAGCCGGTCCACCCGCCAAGTTCGCGCCGCACCATGGTCTCAAGCATGGCGATGGATGGCTCCGAGTCATTGAGGCACGGAACCGCCGAAAACTTCTCGCCACCTGCCTCGTGGAAGGTCTCCGCCAGGCCGATTGCCACCTCTTCAAGGGTTTCAACACAGTCAGCCGAAAACCCCGGCATGATCATCACCAGGTTTTTGACGCCCTGGGCCGGCAGGCCCGCCACCACGTCCAGGGCGTAGGGCTTGAGCCATTCCGCCTTGCCGAAACGCGATTGGAAGACCACCTGGAGCTTGCCCGGTGGCAGCCCCAGTTTTTCACCGAGCAGCCGTGCCGTCTTCATGCAATGGCAGTGGTAGGGATCGCCAGCATCGAAATACGACTGCGGCAAACCATGGAACGACGCCAGAATACGATCCGGGGAAAAATCCAGCGATTTCAGATGACTGCCGAAGTGTTGCGGCAAGGGCATCAATGTACGCCGGATCATCGTGATAGGGCGGAAGCGTGCGGATCGCCGGTTGCCAGCGCATCGCCATCAAGGCCTCATAGGCCTTGTCCAATGCCGTCGCCGTGGTTGCGGCGCTGTACTGCGGATAGAGCGGCACCAGAAGGATGCGGTCGCACCCCTGGTCCTTCAATTCCTCAAGTTTGCTTTTCGTCGATGGCAGGCCGTAGCGCATGGCCCAGTCCACCACCACTCTGGGAACAGCGGCTCAATCGCGCCGCGAGCTTTTCCGCCTGGCCGCGGGTGATCGTTTTGAGCGGCGACTCGTTCCTCTCCCGGTTCCAGATCTTGTCATAGGCCTTGCCGCTCTTTTGCGGCCGGGTCGACAGGATGATGCCATTGAGGATCACCCACCACAGCGCCCGGTTCACTTCAATCACCCGCCGGTCCCACAGGAATTCCTTGAGATAGCGCCGCATCGACCAGTAGTCGGTTGCCTCCGGGGTTCCGAGATTGATCAACAGAACGCCAATTTTCCCTGATTTAATGAGGGGATGTCCGTTGGGAAGCGGGCCGCTCTGTTGCATCAATCCATACCCTTTTCAAGCTGCGGCAGTGTCTGCCGTTAACCACATGCAAATGCAAGTTCGTCAATATTGCCGGGCGTGGAGGGACAGGTAACGGACATGGGCGCGGAAGCGACAAGCACCCGGCTGCTGGCGCGTCGTCATGCGGCCCGCGGCGAACCTGTTTCCGGCGAAGAAGAAACCATCCGCCTCGCCGACCTGACAATCGAATACCGCAACGACCAGGCCATCTCGCGCGTTTTTGCGTTGTCGAGCCTGGTTTTGGCCATGGCTTTCGCAAATCTTGCCGTAAGGTATCTCCCGATCGCGGCAATTGCCGTATGGCTTAGCGTAACCGCTGCCGCGTCCCTGCTTCCGGTCGCCATCGAATTCACTCTCGCGGCGGCGCCAGAAACCGGCCACCGGCCTGTCGACGCAGACCGTAGAACTCCTGGCGGTGTTGCTTGCAGCAGCCTGGGCCATCATGCCCGCCCTGTTCTTTGAGTTGGCCCCGCCGCCGCTCCGCACCTTCTGCGGTGCCAGTCTGTTTGCCGTGTCGGGCCTCGGTGCGTTTGCCTTCGCGCGCGCCCCCGGTGCTGCCGTCGCGTTTGTATGCTTGATCGCCGGTTCGACAGCCCTCGCATCGCTGAAAATCGGCGGTGAATTTGGCGCCGCCTTTGCCGTTGCCGCCATCCTCTATGGTGCCTCGCTCAGCGCCATGGTGCTGACCTATCAGCTGCGCACCAAGTCAATCCGGCAAGCCCGGGAGGAAATCCGGCGGCAACAGGAAACCGTGTCGTTCCTGCTCAATGATTTTGAAGACGGCACCAGCGATTGGTTGTGGGAAACCGGTAGCGATTTCAGGTTCACCTACGCTTCGCCGCGACTTGCTGAACTGCTTGGCGTTGCGCCAGCCGAAATAGCCGCGTTGACACTCGGCGACCTGGCTGGTCCGGCCCCCCAGGCCAACCAGGCCTGGGCCGGTTTCCACAACAAGCTGCTTCACCAACTGCCGATCGCCGCCGAGGAGCTGCCCTCGACCGCCGGCGCCCAATCCCGCTGGTTGCGCATTGCCGCCCGCCCTTTGTTTGACGCAACCGGTGCCTTTGCCGGCTACCGCGGCGTCGGCCGTGATGTGACAATCGAGAAACACGCCCATGACCAGCTTGTTGAGGCCAAGACCACGGCCGAACGGGCCAACGCCGCCAAATCCCAGTTCCTTGCGGTGATCAGCCATGAACTCAAGACGCCACTGAATGCCATCGTTGGTTTCGCCGAACTTCTCAGCGCCCCGCAGGCCGAAAACCTCTCCGAAGCCACGCGCCACGGCCACCTCCGCACCATTCTCGACTCGAGCCGCCATCTGCAACACCTGATCAGCGATGTTCTCGACGCGACACGTTTCGAGAAAGGCACGATGCGCCTGGCCGAACAGGAGGGCGATGCCGCCGAATGTCTTGAGGTCGCCGTGAAAATGTGCCGCGACCTGGCTGAAAGCTCGAACTGCACGATCATTGCCACGATCTCCGATGGCATCGAGATCAAGTGCGACATTGCCCGCATCAAGCAGGTGCTCATCAACCTGATCACCAACGCCATAAAATTCTCTCCCAATCAGGGTTATGTCTACGCCGGCCTCGAACGCTGGCCCGGCGGCGAGTTGACCTTCACCATCCGCGACGGCGGCATGGGCATCGCCGCCGACGACGCGGTGCGCATTTTCGAGCCATTCGTGCAGGCCGACGACGGCATGACCAGGCGTTTCGGCGGCATGGGTCTCGGTCTTTCGATTGCCCGCAAGCTCGCCCGCCTGCATGGTGGCGACGTAACCCTCGAAAGCGAACTCGGCACCGGCACCACCGCGCGGCTGATTCTCCCCGCCTCCCGCGTCACTTGGCCTGCCCCGGCATCTGCTGCTACAACCGCCGCCTGAAATGGCAAGAAAACCCGCAAGGCCCCTGTTCATGGGCGCAACCCGCGCCGCAAAGGCCAATGGCTTCACGGCGGCAATCTTCGGTGCTCCCCACGGAACGCCCTATCGTGGCATCGACAACCGGGTCCATCAAACCGCCCCCGACGCCTTCCGCAAGGCGCTTGGCGCCGATGCCGAATGGCTGCAGCACTGGGACTTCGATCTCGGCCGGCCGCTGCTTGGCGGCGGACTGAAACTGGCGGATCTCGGAAACCTCGCCACCAAGCCGCGCGACGGCAAGCGCAACCGCAAGCTCATCGAGGAGGCGGCCCGCAAGTGCCTGGACGCCGGCGCCGTGCCCATCATGCTCGGCGGCGATGATTCGGTTCCCATTCCCTTTATCCAGGCCTTTGCCGGCGGGCCGCCGATCACCATTCTTCAGATTGACGCCCATATCGATTGGCGCCACGAGCGCTATGGCGAACCCATGGGTTTCTCGTCGACCATGCGCCGCGCCTCGGAACAATCCCATGTCTGGCGCATCGTGCAGGCTGGTGCCCGTGGCCTCGGTTCGGCGCGCGAGCAGGAGGTGAAGGACGCAGTGAACTGGGGGGCGCGGCTCATCACCTCACGCGAAATTCACCGCAACGGCATCGAACAGGTGCTGACGCAAATTCCCGATGAAGCCGACTGCGTGGTTTGTCTCGATCTCGATGCGCTTGATGTTTCGCAGATGCCTGCGGTGGCCTATCCCTCGCCCGGTGGCCTGACCTACACGCAGGTAACGGGATTGATCGAAGGCGTTTCCCGCAAGGCCCGCATCGCCGGATTTGCCATGGTCGAATTCGTGCCGAAACGCGATCCCGCCGGAACCGCCGCCTTCACCGCGGCGCGCATCGTCAGCAACGTGATCGGCAGATTGCTGCCACACCCATAAGCAAATGGCCGCCCCGATGGGGCGGCCAGTGCCCTGTCTCAGAATATGACTTGCAGGTCGGTCAGCGCTGCCCAGACGAGCCGCGGGTATCCGAGTTGACGTAATCCGACGGAAGTGCCTTGTTGGTCATCACCACCTTCAGGCCATGGTCCTGCTGCTCGGCGGACATAGCATTGAAGGGGTTGCACCAGGTGCCGTCGCGATCCGATTTCGGCTGAAAGATGCAGGAACGCGCGTCGGACTTGGCGAAGGCGGGGGTCGCAATGGCGGCCGGAACGAGAGCGGTGAGGGCCAGAGCGCCGAGAGCAAGAGTACGGAAGTTCATTTGAGTTCTCCTTAGTGGGTGTGGTTTGGTTTGGGTTTCACGGGGGCATTTGTTGTTCCCGATGACTGCAATTTACGGATTTCCCGTCCCAAATCGAATCAACCCGCCTGACACATGCGAGAGAAAACATCGGTTTGAATTCAGAGGTTTGCGTCAGTTTCACATCAGCAAATTCAACTCTCGCTCACACTAAGGAACGATTTCACAACAGCGCGTGAGAACAGCAGATTGTAACTTGAACAATGCATCTGGAAACCCACCTCGGGCGTATGCGCCTATTCGGCGGCGTTGCTCAAAATCGTTGCCTGGGACGACACTTCAAGAAGTTTTTCACGCCGGGTGCGAAACGCCGCAATGCTTGCGGCCTTCACATGACCAAAACCGCGAATGTGTTCCGGCAGATTGGCGAGCATCACCGCGGTTGTGTGATTGGCGGGAGTAAGCCTTGCTGAGATATCGCTGATCATCTGGCGATAGTCTGCGATCAGCTTGCGCTCCATGCGCCGTTCATCGCTACGGCCGAAAATGTCGAACGCCGTGCCGCGCAACCCCTTCATTTTCGCCAGCAGCTTCATCGCCGTCATCATCCATGGCCCGAAGATCGACTTGACGGCATGGCCCGTCATCGCATCGCGCCGTCCGAATATCGGCGGCGCCAGATGAAAGTTCAACTTGTAATCGCCCGAGAATTTTCGGCCAAGTTCGCGCCCGAAGCCGCCGTCGGTGTAGAGCCGCGCCACCTCATACTCATCCTTGTAGGCCATCAGCTTGAACAGGTTCTTTGCGACTGCCAGCGCAAACACACTGTCGGCTTTAGCGCGAACTTCCTCGACAAAACGCCGATACCCTTCGGCGTATCTTGCATCCTGATAGTCCGTCAAGAACACCACGCGCCGCGCGATAACATCATCCAGCGTCTCGGCCTTCGCAGCATCGCGGCGATTAAGCACCGCCTGCACGGCGGCGAGGTCATGGGCGGCACGGCGCCCCCAGCGAAACGCATCAAGATTCAAACCGACCGA
The DNA here is from genome assembly GCA_963775095.1 of uncultured Alphaproteobacteria bacterium. Taxonomy (GTDB): domain Bacteria; phylum Pseudomonadota; class Alphaproteobacteria; order Rhizobiales; family Aestuariivirgaceae; genus Aestuariivirga. Next base: position 75,211 of record CAVZHN010000014.1, on the reverse strand, counting down.
CACGCCGTTGAGACCCACCGCCTCTTCGATGGCCGCGGCGCCAACCGGCACCAGCCCCTTTTGAAAGGCAAAGCCCAGCGTGAACAGATTGGCGGCAATCGAATCGCCCATCAACTCCACCGCCAGGCCGGATGCATCGGCGGAATGGCAGGCACCCGGTTTCACGGCACCGGCAATGCGCCGTGCCAGATCGTTTCCAGGCAACGTGAACATGGCGTCATGGGTGAATTGCGCCGGCATTGTTTCATGCGAATTGATGACCGCCGCCGTGCGCTGCCGCGACGCCGCGGCCAGGATGCGATCCGAGGCGCTGGTCACCAGATCGCAGCCGAGAATGAGATCGGCCCCGCCCCGCGCCACCCGCACGGCCGAGATTGCCTGATGTGTCTCGGCAATCTTGATGTGGGTGACGACAGCGCCATTCTTTTGCGAAATGCCCGTCATGTCGATGAGTGCCGCGCCCTTGCCTTCGATGAAGGCCGCCTGGCCAAGAAGATGCCCGATGGTGACAACGCCGGTGCCGCCGATACCGGTCACCAGAATGCTCCACGGCCGATCGAGCTTCGGCAAATCCGGCTCGGGTAGCACCGGAAATGGCACGGCACTTACGGCAGCGCGCTCCGGCTTCCGCAGCTCGCCGCCCTCCACTGTCACAAAACTCGGGCAGAAGCCCTTGAGGCAGGAGAAATCCTTGTTGCACGATGACTGATCGATCTGCCGCTTGCGTCCGAACTCGGTGTCAACCGGCACAATCGCCACGCAGTTCGATTGCACCCCGCAATCGCCGCAGCCCTCGCATACCAATTCGTTGATGAACACCCGCCTGTTGGGATCGGGGAACTCACCCCTTTTGCGGCGGCGGCGTTTTTCTGCGGCGCAGGTCTGGTCGTAAATGATGATGCTGGCGCCGGCGATGTCCTGCATTTCGGTCTGAACCGCCTGCAAATCATCGCGGTGATGAAAACTCACGTGCTGCGGGAAGCCAGCATTTGGGGGATACTTGTCAGGCTCATCGGAAACAACGGCGATGCGTTCGATGCCGATCGCCCGCATCTGCTGGGCGATCTGCGGCACCGTCAAGCCACCATCGTTTTTCTGGCCACCGGTCATCGCCACCGCATCGTTGAACAGAATCTTGTAGGTGATGTTGACGCCGGAATTGGCGGCGTGGCGGATGGCCATCAGCCCTGAATGGTTATAGGTACCATCGCCCAGGTTCTGAAACACGTGGCGGCGCTTGGAGAACGGCGCTTCGCCGATCCAGTTGGCGCCCTCGCCACCCATATGAGTAAAACCTTCGGTCTTGCGATCCGGCACGAATTGCGCCAGCCAGTGGCAGCCGATGCCGGCATAGCCGCGGGCACCTTCTGGAAGTTTGGTCGACGAATTATGCGGGCAACCGGCGCAAAAATACGGAACGCGGCTAGCCAGTTCCGCCTGGTTGCGAGCGGCAGGCAGCGACGCCTGCAGGGCCTTGGCGCAGGCCGCCGTCGCCCGGTCCTTGACCCGCGCCGCAACCACCATGGCGATAGCGACGGGATCGAGCACGCCATAGGCCGGGAACAGTGTGGCACCCGTCTCATCGGCCTTGCCAATGATGGCGGGACGGATTTTCTCCGTATACAGAATATCCTTGAGTTGTGCCTCGATGAGTGAGCGTTTCTCTTCAACGACAATGATTGTATCAAGACCCTTTGCAAAAGACTTGATGATTGAGGGTTCCAGCGGCCAAACCATGCCGATCTTGAGGAGGCGGACGCCCACCCGCGCCGCCTGCGCCTCATCAAGCCCCAAGTCTTCCAGCGCCTGGCGCACGTCGAGATAACTCTTGCCTGCTGCCACGATTCCGACATTCGCGTTTCTGCCGCCCGTGAATTCAATGCGGTTCAACCCGTTGGCCTTCGCAAAAGCCAAAACCGCTGGCATCTTGTGCCGGTGCAGCCGTTCTTCCTGCGGCACCCGGTCGTCATGACTGCGGATCGACAGTCCGCCTTCCGGCAACGACTGATCTTTGGGAATGACCGGCACGATCCGGCCCGGCGCTGCTTCCACAACCGCCGCCGACTCGACCGTGTCGTGCATGCATTTGAGACCGACCCACACACTGGCATAGCGCGACAGGGCAAAGCCCAGGAGGCCAAAGTCGATGATCTCCTGCACACCGGCCGGGCTCAGCACCGGCATCATCGCATCGGAAAAAGCGACATCGCTGGCGTGAACCACCGTCGAGCTTTCGCCCGAGTGATCATCGCCGGCAATCGCCAGAACCCCGCCATAGGGCGAAGTGCCCGCCATGTTCACATGCCGGAATACGTCACCCGAACGATCAACGCCCGGCCCCTTGCCGTACCACATGCCGAACACCCCATCGAAGCGGCCTTCGCCTCGCATCTCCGCCTGCTGGGTGCCCCACAGCGCCGTGGCCGCCAGGTCTTCGTTGAGCCCCGGCTGAAACTTGATGTTGCGCGGTTCGAGCAACGCCTTCGCCGCCACGAACTGATTGTCGACGGTGCCAACCGGCGAACCGCGATAGCCCGTCACATAGCCCGCCGTGTTGAGCCCGGCGCGCCTGTCGGCCTCGGACTGCAACAGCGCCAGCCGTACGATGGCTTGTGGGCCGGTCAGGAAAATCGGCGACTTCTCGAGGTCGAAACGGTCATCAAGGCTATGCATCGCTGGAATGTAGCACCGCTTTCGCGGCGGCCAAACCATTCTGCTTGTCCGCTGGGCGCCTGCCTGATAGCGCTGAAAACGATGCAACAAATTTCAACCCGTGTTGGTGACGCTACGATTGTGGCCGACGTTGCCGGTGGCGGGCCATGCGTGGTCTTGCTGCATGCCGGCGTTGCCGACCGCCGCCAATGGCATGGCGTGATCGAAGCCCTGTCGCCGCGTTTTCGGTGCATCGCCTATGACCGCCGGGGCTTCGGGCTGACATCCACACCCGACGAGGAATTTCGCCACATCGACGATCTCGACGCAATTCTCCGAAGCCTTGGTTGCCGGAAGGCCCACCTCATCGGGAGCTCCCAGGGCGGCCGGATCGCCATTGATTATGCCCTGGCCTGCCCCGGAAGCGTGCAATCGCTTGTCCTTCTGGCCCCTGCCTTGACCGGCGCGCCACCTCCCCCGGACTTTCCGGCGGATATCGCAATGTTCATGGCATGACCTGGACGCGGCAGAAGCCGCCGCCGACTATGGCCGGATGAATGCGATTGAGGCGCAGCTCTGGCTGGATGGCCCTTCGAGCCCCGCGGGCCGCGTCGGAACCGCCATCCGCAACCTGTTCCTGGACATGAACGCGATTGCCCTGCGCCACAAGGCGCTCACCAGAGAAGTGCCATGCGAGCCAGCCCTCGGCAATCTGCATCGCATTGCGGTTCCAACCCTGGTGGTCTGGGGCACCGCCGACTTCCCCCACGTGCAACAGCGCGCGCAACTGATTTCTGAATCCATTCCCGGCGCGGAAAGGCTTGTTGTTCCGGGCTGCGGCCATCTGCTTGATCTCGAGGAGCCGGCGCTGATTCATTGCTGCCGTTTCAGCGTTCCTCGCCAACGCTTGACACGTCCGCGCTTGCGCATAAAAGAAGGTCAGGGGAAAGCGATCTCCCCTCCAGGCTCCGGGCCAAAGCATCGCGTCCCCCTATCAATCCATGAGGACGCACATGTCTGCACCCAACACGCTATCCATTGACAAGCTGAACCGCCTGATCGGCACCCCTTCCGCTCCCGTTTTGATCGATGTCCGCAATGACGAGGATTTCGCCGAAGATCCCCGCCTCGTTCCGGCGTCGCACCGCCGCAGCCACAAGGATGTGGCGGATTGGGCGCCGCAATTTGCCGGTCAAACCGTCGCCGTCGTCTGCCACCACGGCGCCAAACTGAGCCATGGCTCGGCCGCCTGGTTGCGCCAGGCGGGCGCCGATGCGGTTTCCGTTGAAGATGGTTTCGAAGGCTGGAAGGCAGCGGGCCTGCCGCTGATGCCGGTGGACAAATTGCCACCGCGCGATGCGGCGGGCCGCACCCTGTGGGTCACCCGCAGCCGCCCGAAGGTTGACCGCATCGCCTGCCCCTGGCTGATCCGGCGCTTTGTCGATCCTTCGGCGGTGTTCCTGTTCGTAGCCCCTTCCGAGGTGAAGGGTGTGGCTGACCGCTTCGGTGCCACCCCCTTCGATATCGAAGACACGTTCTGGAGCCATCGTGGCGAGACCTGCACTTTCGATGTCATGATCGACGAGCTTGGCCTCGCCAGCGAACCATTATTGCGCCTTGCCACCATCGTGCGCGGGGCAGACACGGCACGGCCCGATCTTGCCCCGGAAGCGCCGGGATTGCTTGCTGCGTCGCTTGGCCTCTCCCGCATGTTCGCCGATGATTTGAAACAGCTCGATGCCGGCATGTTGCTCTATGACGCCTTCTACCGCTGGTGCCGCGACGCCACCGAAGAAACCCACAACTGGCCGAGCAACAAGGTGAAGCCGTGAATGTCACCTTCAGCCAAGCGCTGAAGGTCTGGGCCCGCATCGGTTGCCTGTCGTTCGGCGGTCCGGCCGGACAGATTGCGCTCATGCACCGCGAGATCGTCGAGGAGCGGCGGTGGCTGTCCGAAAAGGAGTATCTCGCGGCGTTGAACTTCTGCATGCTGCTGCCCGGCCCCGAAGCCATGCAGTTGGCGACCTATGCCGGCTGGAAACTTCACGGCGTGAAAGGCGGGCTGGCAGCGGGCCTGCTGTTTGTGCTGCCTGGCGCGGCAATCGTTCTGGCGCTCGCCATGCTCTATGGCAGCTTCGGAAACCTTCCGTGGATTGCAGCTCTGTTTTACGGCGTGAAGGCGGCCGTCCTCGCCATCGTCATCGAAGCCCTGTTGCGTGTCGCCAAACGCGCCCTCAAAGGCAACACCGACTGGGCGATTGCCGTGCTGGCCTTTCTGGCCTTGTTTGTGTTGGATGTGCCGTTTCCAATCATCATCATTGCCGCCGCGATATTCGGGTTCTTGCGGGCCGCGCCACAGGACCAAACACCGCATGTGATGCCGCCACTCTCGGGGCTGGCCAGGACCGTGGGCGTGTGGGCCGCAATCTGGCTGCTGCCGCTGGCGGCACTTGCAGCTCTACTGGGCCCCAACTACGTGCTGACCGAACTCGGCGTATTCTTCTCGAAGCTCGCCGTCGTCACGTTCGGCGGCGCCTATGCCGTGCTCTCCTACATGGCCCAGGCCGCTGTCGAGCAAGAGCAATGGCTCACCGCCCCGGAAATGATGGACGCGCTTGCCCTGGCAGAAACCACCCCGGGGCCGCTGATCCTCGTCACCGAGTTCGTCGGCTACCTCGCGGCTTCGCGTTCCATGGGCAGCGTGTGGGGCGGCATCGCCGGAGCCATCGTCACCCTGTGGATGACCTTCGCCCCCTGCTTCCTGTGGATCTTCGCCGGTGCTCCCTACATCGAGGCCATCGGCAAACGCCCGCGCCTCTCCGGCGCACTTGCGGCGATCACCGCTGCAGTGGTCGGCGTCATCCTCAACCTCACCGTCTGGTTCGGCCTGCATGTGTTGTTCGCCAAGGTCGAACGTTTGGACGGTTGGTTCAAACCCTGGCTGCCGGAGTGGGCGGGGATCGACTGGATGTCGCTGGCCCTGAGCGTCATTGCGGCCGTGGCCCTGCTGCGCTTCCACCTCGGCATTGTGAAGACTTTGGTGCTGTGCGCGGTGCTGGGGATGGCGTGGAAGTTAATTTAGTGCGGAAGGAAAATTCGCCAGCCGCCGCTCTTCTTCCGTCATCCCGGCGAAAGCCGGGACCCAAACTTTCCGCGCGAAAATCGCGAGACCAGTGCGCCTCATAGCTGGGTCCCGGCTTTCGCCGGGATGACGAAGAGAGGGAGGTAGCTCTGCGATGAGCTCTTCCTCGGCGCTAGCCCCAGCTCCAGAAATCATCGCCTTCCTTGGCATAGGCCTTGGCCAGCACCATTTTGTGAACCTCCGAGGCGCCGTCCACCAGCCGGGCGCAGCGGGCGTAGCGGTAGATCCATTCGAGGATCGTGTCCTTGGAATAACCCTTGGCGCCGCACAGCTGGATGGCCACGTCCGAGGCCCGCTGCAACGTGTCGGCCACGTGGACTTTCGCCATCGAGACTTCTTTCTGCGCCTTTGACCCCTGATCGAGCTTCCACGCGGCGTGCATGACCAGGAGCCGCCCCTTTTCGATCTCCGCCGCCACTTCGCCCATCATGATCTGCACGCTTTCGCGCGAGGCAAGCGTTGAACCAAAGGCCCGGCGCTCCTTCAAATAGGCATTGGCGATTTCCAGGCAGCGCTTGGAAAGCCCCAGCCAGCGCATGCAATGGGTGAGACGTGCGGGACCAAGCCTGATCTGGGTGATGCGCAGGCCATCGCCTTCGTCCATCAGCAGGTTCTCGACCGGAATTTCCAGTCCAGTGAATTCGAGTTCGCACGCCCCGCCAATTTCCTCCGGCCCCATGATCGGGATGCGCCTGACGATGAGCCAGCCCGGCTGGTCCTTGTGATAGAGAAAGGCCGACAACCCCCGCCGCGGATCATCCGACGTCCGCGCCATCAAAATGAAATGGCTGGCGCCATCGGCCCCCGAGATGAACCATTTTCGTCCGTGCACGACATATTTACCGCCGTGCTTTTCGGCCCGAGTCAGCATCATGCCGCCGGGGTCGGAACCGGAACCGGGGTGCGGCTCGGTCATCACGAAGGACGAGCGGACCTTGCCATCAATGATGGGTTGCAACCACTGGTCCTTCTGCGCTTCGGTCTTCAGAACCTTGTTGAGCAGCGACATGTTGCCATCATCCGGGGCGCAGCAATTGAAGGCCAAGCGGCCCGAAAATTGAACGGTTGGCTTCTTCATAGAACACCGCCCAGCCCGCGATCGGCAATCCAAGCCCGCCACGTTCCTTCGGCATCTGCGGGGCCCACAGGCCCCGGGCCTTGGCCATGTCGCGCAAGGGCTCCAGCACTTCCGGCCTGAGGTTCTCGTAGGTGTCGTAGTTACTTCTGTCGCCTTCAAGCGGCAGGATATTCTCCGCCACGAACGCCCTCACCCGCAGGCGCAGCTCCTCGACTTCGGGCGAAAGCGAGAAGTCGATCACGCCAGCATGTCTCCGCCATCGACCACCACCGTCGATCCCGTCATGAAGCCGGAGGCCCTTGTCGAAGCAAGCAGCAACAACGCGCCATCGAGATCCGAAGGATCGCCAGCCCGCCGTTGCGGAATACGCTTCAGACTCGCCTTGCCTGCTTCACTGTTGAGATACTCCGTAGTCATTTCGCTGTAGATGAAGCCGGGCGCGATTGCGTTCACCCTGATCTTGTAGCGGGCGAGTTCCAGCGCCATGGCTCGAGTCATCTGCTGCACCGCGGCCTTGCTCACCGAATAGGCGGCGGGCGTATCGATTACCTGGAAAGCTGCAATCGAAGCGATGTTGATAATGGTGCCCGGCTGCTTCGCGGCGATCAACCGCTTGGCGAAGCCTTGCGACAGGTGCCACACGGAATCGACGTTGGTTTCCTGCACCTTGCGATAAGTCTCGGGCAACGTATCAATGAACCGTTCGTCATTGGCCACGCCAGCATTGTTAACAAGCAAGGTTACCGGCCCCGCCGCCGCGAAGGCCACTTCGTAACTGTCGGGTTTGGTGACATCCAGCGCGATGGCTTTGGCGTTCTCCAGCCGTTGGGCCATTGCCTCGATCCGGTCGAGCCGCCGTGCCGCCAGCACGACCTTCGCCCCATGGGCCGAAAGCACCTCGGCAAAACGCGCCCCGAGACCCGATGAAGCGCCGGTGACGAGGGCCACCTCGCCGCTGAGATCAAACAGGGATTGCGCTGGTGTGATATCGACCATGATTGGACATTTCCTGCTGTTTTGCGCTATCTAGACGCCAAATCACATTTCCCACAAGGCTTTGCCAATGACTGCCCTTTCGCCCCTGGTCGGCCTGCCCGCCGACACTTATGAGTCCCACGGTTTTCTCTTCCACTCGCTGGGCGATAAATATGTGCGCGCCGTGGCCGAAGTGTCGAAGTGTACGCCGGTCATGATTCCGTCGATGATTGACGCCCTCCATCTCGATGACCTACTCGACCATTTCGACGGCATCCTGATGACCGGCGCCGTGTCGAACGTTCACCCGCCGCACTATGGCGAACACCCCACCGAAGACCACGAGCCCTACGACCACAATCGCGATGCCATGACGTTGACGCTTATCAAGCGGGTGATTGAGCGCGGCATTCCACTGTTCTGCATCTGCCGCGGCTTTCAGGAGCTCAACGTGGTGATGGGCGGCACGCTGGAAACCGAATTGCAGCGCGGCGAAGGCCGGCTCGACCACCGTGCGCCCAAGCACGATGACCCGGCGGTGCGCTATGCGCCGAGTCATGCCGTTAACATCCGGCCCGGTGGCATGTTGGAAGGAATTCTCGGCAAACGCGAAACCATGATCAATTCAATCCACCGCCAGGGCGTGAAGCGACTGGCACCCGGTCTTGCCGTGGAAGCGACAGCCCCCGATGGCATCGTCGAAGCCGTGTCGGTACGCGATGCCAAGGCTTTCGCCTTTGGCGCCCAATGGCACCCGGAGTATCGCGCCGCCGACAATCCCGATTCGGTGAAATTGTTCGAAACCTATGGCAAAGCCGTTCGCGCCCATGCGGCTTCGCGCACACCGGCGCTCAGGAGGAGCGCGTGAACGGTTTAATCCTTCTCCACGCCTAGCGTGGGGAAGGTGGACGCGAAGCGGACGGATGGGGTGGTTCCGCGTGACGGACCCCACCCGTCAGTTGCTGCGCAACTGACACCCTCCCCGCAAGCGAGGAGGGACAAGACTACACCATCGCCGCCAATGGCGTCAGGTCCTTGATCAGCGCCACCGGCTTTCCCGGAATGCGATCATCCTTCAATCCGAACCGGTCGACGCGCACCGCCTGAAATCCGAATTGTGCCGCCGCCTGCGCATCCCACGGATTGGCTGAAACGAAACACACCGACGGCGCATCGTGCAGCTGGAATTTCTGCATGGCATGGCGGTAAACCCGGCGGCTCGGCTTGTAGATGCCGACATCTTCCACCGACAGCACAAGATCGAACAACTTCTCGAGCCCGGCATGGCGCACCGCGGAATCGAGCATTGACGGGCTGCCGTTGGAGAGTATCGCCGTCTGGCGGCTGCGCTGGCGCACCGCCGCGACCACGTCCTTTACTTCCGGATAGGCATCGAGCTTGAGGTAGAGCGACATCAATTCGTCCTTGAGGCCGGGTTCATCGATGTCGTGTGTGTCGAGTGCGTAGTCGAGCGCATCTCCCGTCACGTGCCAGAAATCGGCATGAACGCCCATCAGGCTGCGGAGCCAGGTGTACTCCAGCTGCTTCTGCCGCCACAGTCTTGAAATCTCTTCGGCCTTGGGGCCGATTTCGCCGGCCAGTTTGCGCACCGGGCCGTGCACGTCGAACAAGGTGCCATAGGCGTCAAACACCACCGCCCGAATGCCATCGAGTTTCAACATCGTGCCGCTTCTCCAAGCCTGACTCAGGCGCTATGCTAGCCAAAACAGCGGGAATTACCAATGGCCCATGACGGACATGACGGACATGATCACGGCGATGAAGGCTCCGAACTGTCGCCTATTGCGCTCCGCGTCAAGGCGCTGGAATCGCTGCTCACCGAGAAGGGCTACATCGACCCCGCCGCCCTTGATGTGTTGATTGACACCTATGAAAACAAGGTGGGACCGAGGAATGGTGCCCGCGTCATCGCCCGGGCCTGGACCGACGCCGGTTTCGCCGGGTGGCTGGAACGCGATGCCACCGAAGCCATCGCTTCGCTTGGCTATGCCGGCCGCCAGGGCGAGCATATGGTGGCGCTGTTCAACAGCCCTGGCATTCACAACATGGTGGTTTGCACCCTGTGCTCCTGTTATCCGTGGCCGGTGCTTGGCCTGCCGCCTGTGTGGTACAAGGCCATGCCCTACCGCTCGCGCGCCGTTATCGATCCGCGCGGCGTGCTTGCTGAGTTTAATGTCACGCTGCTGCAAGACACCGCGATCCGCGTGTGGGATTCAACCGCCGAAATCCGCTACCTGGTCATTCCCGAAAGGCCCGCTGGCACCGAAGGCTGGAGTGAGGATCAACTCGCCGCCATCGTCACCCGCGATGCGATGATCGGCACTGGCCTGATCACGGTTCCGGCATGAACGGCCCCCACGACATGGGTGGCGCCCATGGCTTCGGCCCCATTGCACCCGAACCGGACGAGCCGGTATTTCACAGCGCGTGGGAACGCCGCGCCTTCGCCACCAACCTCGCCATGGGCATGACCGGCGTGTGGAACATCGACAAGATGCGCCACGGGAGAGAGCGTGTTGATCCCGCCACCTATTGGGCTTCGTCCTACTACGAGATGCGCCACTACGGGCTGGTCATCCAGCTTATCGAGGATGGCTTTGTGGCCGCTGAAGAAGTGGCCAGCGGCAAGGCCACCGTGCCTGCAAAACCGGTGAAGCGCGTGGCGAAGGCCGCCATGATCCCCGATATTCTCGCCAGCGGCGGCCCCGCCAATCGCTCCCTTGCCCGATTGCCGCTCTTCAATGTGGGCGACAAGGTCCGTACACGGACCATTTCGCCCACCGGCCACACCAGGCTGCCGCGCCATCTCATGAACTGCGAAGGCGAAATCGCTATCCACCACGGCGCCCACGTGCTGCCCGACAGTAACGCCCACAATGGCGGCGAAAACCCGCAGCATCTCTATGCCGTGAAATTTAGCGCCGCCGAGGTCTTCGGCAACGCCAGCCGCGATGAGTTGTTCGCCGATCTCTTCGAGCCCTATCTGGTGGCACCATGAACGGCGCCCACGATGCCGGCGGCCAGATGGGCCATGGCGCGGTGAAGCACCAGGCGAATGAGCCTGTGTTCCATGCCGGGTGGGAACGCCAGTTGTTTGCGTTGTCGTTGGCCAATGCCGGGGACTGGTCCATCGACGAGGATCGGGCCGCCTGTGAAGCGATGCCGCCGTTGAAATATCTGACCACCAGTTACTACGAACACTGGCTGCATGGCATGGAAACGCTGATGCAACGGCGCGGCTTCGCCACCGCCGGAGAAATCGCTGCGGGGCGCATGCGCGAACTACCAAAAAATGCGACACCCATGACCGCCGCCGATATCGGGCCTGCCCTCATCGCCCGCAACAGCTACAGGCGGGAGGTCGAGCACGCACCACGCTTTGCATTGGGAGACAAGGTCCGCGCCCGCCGCATCAATCCGCCTGGCCACACGCGACTGCCACGCTACCTGCGCGGCCACGCGGGCACCATTATCCGCTTCCACGGCGCCCACGTGTTTCCCGACAGCAACGCCATGGGCCAAGGTGAAGATCCGCAATGTCTTTACACCGTGGAGTTCGAGGCCAGCGAAGTCTGGGGCACCACGTCCGCGTCCACCATCTGCGCCGATCTCTGGGAGCCCTATCTTGAAGCCGTCTGAAATTCCCGGCTTGCCGAAGGACCAGGACGGCCCGGTGTTCGCCGAACCTTGGGAAGCGCAGGCCTTTGCCATGGCGGTGAAGCTCAATGAGGCGGGGCATTTCACCTGGAAAGAATGGGCCGAGACGCTGGGGGAAGAAATTCACGCCCACCCACAGCAGAGCTACTACGAAAGCTGGCTCGAGGCGCTTGAACATCTGGTCGAGAAGAAGGGCCTGATGGCGCATGGTGAACGCCTGCGCCGGATTGGTGAATGGGACGAAGCGGCCAAAGCCACGCCCCACGGCCAGCCGATCGAACTCAGCCGATTGTCCCCAACACCGGAAACTGTTCGATAAGCCAATAGGAAAAATTCTGCATGGTGCCGGTCAGGAACATGATGCCGGTCAGCACCAGCAGCCCGCCCATCACCCGCTCGACCTTCAGCATGTGCCGGCGGAATTTCTGGAAGAAGCCGAGGAACGATCCCAGTGCCGCCGCCGCCAGCAGGAACGGAATGCCGAGGCCCATCGAATAGATGAACAGCAACCCCGCACCACGCGCCACGTCTTGCTCACTCGCCGCCACCGAAAGTATGGCCGCCAGCACCGGCCCAATGCAGGGTGTCCAGCCAAAGGCAAAGGCCAGCCCGACACCATAGGCGCCGAAAAGGCCCGCCGGTTTTCCGTGCTGGTGATAACGCGCCTCGCGATTGAGGAAGCCGAGCTTGAACAGGCCGAGAAAATTCAGCCCCATGATGATGATGAAGATGCCGGCGATCTGCGCCAAAAGCGGCAGCTGCGAGCGCAGCGCCTGGCCGATCCACGAGGCCGAAGCTCCAAGCGCCACGAACACCGTGGTGAAACCGGCGACAAACATCAGAGCTACCAGCAGCGTGCGCCGCTTCTGCACATCCAGCACCGCCGTCGGGTGCGACAGTTCATCAAGCGACGCTCCGGTGATGAACACCAGGTACGGAGGCACTAGCGGCAGCACGCAGGGACTGAGGAAGCTGATCACCCCCGCCAGCAACGCCGCCCAGATCGAAACATCGAGGTTCATAGGACCCTAACTGGCAGGCCGAAGCCCCCGCCGCAACCACGCCCTTGGCCACAGCCGGTCAAGACTTCGTCACAACGAGTTGACAGCTCCCGCCTTGCTGTTATGTTATAATATAACATTTTGGAGTTGAGATGCGAAGCTTTGCGGCCTCATTGGCACTGTTCATCAGTCTTTCGGCCGCCGAAGCCGCCCCCAAGGTCTTGGCCTCCATTACGCCTGTCCATTCCATTGTTTCAGCCGTTATGGGTGAAACGGGAACACCTGAACTGATCTTCCGTGGCGTGGTTTCCGAACACACGTCAGGCCTGACACCGCATCAAATCGCCAGCCTTGGCGCGGCGGATCTGGTCTTCATGGTGGGGCCAACTGTCGAAGTGCGCCTCGGCCAGCTCGACAAAAGCGAGGCCGTGAATGGCAAGGCCTTCACCATGCTGGTGGAAACCCCCGGCCTCTCGCGCCTCAAGATCCGTGAAGGCGGCGCTTGGGGAGCCCATGCCCACGAAGTGGAACATGGCGAGGAGGACCATGAAGAGGGAGTGGCAACCTACAATGGCCACGTCTGGCTCTCTCCCGCCAATGCCAAGGTCATGGCTGATGAAATCGCCAGGGCGCTTGCGGCGATCGATGGCAAAAATGCTGAAACCTACCGGGCCAATGCCGCAGCCTTTGCCGCCTCGGTGGACAACGCCGCAGCCCGCATCACCACCCTGCTCGCCCCGGTGAAAGACAAGCCCTTCATCGTTTTCCATGACGCCTATCCCTACTTCGAAGAAGCCTTTGGCCTCACGCCCGTTGGCGCGATCTCCGATGTCTCGGGCAATGCGCCATCCGCCAAACGCCTCGGCGAAATTCGTGCCAGGCTCGCCGCAACATCAGCCGTTTGCGTGTTTCGCGAACCGCAATTCGACGCCCGCTTCGCCGAAACGGTGATTGAAGATTCCTCCGCCCGCCTTGGTGTGCTTGATGCCATTGGAGCCGGCATCGAACCTGGCCCCGAAGCTTACGTTCAACTTCTGAACAATCTCGCCAAGAGCGCCTACGCCTGCCTCTCGGGTTCTGACTAACCTTTGTTTCACTTCACTTTTTCGCCGCAATATCAGATCATTCCACCCTTGAGTCGTATCGAGGAAAAATGCCGAGCCTGCCGAAACGTGCGAGTCTAGTTCTGTTGTGCCTGGGAGCTCTCGCAGCACCGGCACTCGCTCACCCCCATGTCTGGGTCACCGCCAGCGTTGACCTCGTGTTCAATGAGCAAGGCCAGATCACCGCCGTCAACCACGCCTGGAGTTTCGACCCCGCCTACGCCGAAACCGCACTCGACGGCATGGATGCCAATGCTGACGGCATCTACAGCCCCGAGGAGCTGGAACCGCTCACCACCGAGAATCTCGTGACCTTGAAAGACTATGACTACTTCACGGTGCTCCGGGTGAAAGGCGAAAAGCAACCCGTGGCCGATGCCGTGGAGTCGACCCAGCTCTATGCCGATGGCCGCCTCACGCTGTATTTCCAGGTACCGTTGAAATCGCCCGTCGATCCAAGGTCCGGAGAGGTGATGCTGAAGGTCTACGACCCGGAATTCTTCATCGACTTCCAGTTCCCCGAGGAGGACCCCGTCGCCATCGTTGGCAGCGGGCCCGCCGGTTGCAAACTTGAAGTGAAGCCGCCGCCCACCACTGAAGAACTCGACCAGACCCGCGAAATGCTTTCGACCAAGGGTCCGGACTGGAAGCCCGAAACCGCCGAGGATTTCGGCGCCATGTTCGCCCGCGCCATCATGTACACATGCGCCTCGTCTTGAGCCTTCTGGCAATCCTGTTCCTGGCGGCAACCCTTGTGGCCACTCCGGCCATGGCGCAGGAAACATCACCCGGAAAACCCGCGATCACCATCGATAAGCGCAAGCTGCTGGTTCCGCCGAAGGCCGAGCGCAATGCGACCGCCACCAGTTTCTGGGAGGACCCGGTATTATGGGTGCGCGACAAGCAACAGGCATTTTATGGATCCATGTCCGGCGCCATCCGCAAGATCAAGGCCGAGAGCTCTTACGCGGCAACGCTGACCCTGTTGCTGCTGAGTTTCGGATACGGGGTCTTTCATGCGGCGGGCCCTGGCCACGGCAAAGCGGTCATATCCGCCTGGCTTGTCGCAACTGAGAACGACTTGCGTCGTGGCATTCTCATCTCCTTCTTGAGCGCCCTCATTCAGGCGCTGACCGCGATAGTTATTGTCAGTGTACTGTTGATCGCCGTCAGCAGCGTCAGCACCACGGCCCGCGATGTGGCGGGTTTCCTGGAAAGCGCGTCCTATCTGATGATCACCGCCATGGGCGCTTACCTGCTGTGGACAGCCCTGCGCCTCATCCCCATCCGGCAGGCACAACCCGCCGGTCCCGCACCGCTTCATCGTTTCGATGACTTCACGCCACTCAAGCCCGTGGCCCATGACCATGTCCACGGCCCCGAATGCGGTTGCGGCCACACTCACCTTCCCGATGCCAGGGACTTGCGGGGCGACTGGTCGTTCGCCCGGGCTTTCTCACTGGCCCTCGCCGTCGGCATCCGGCCTTGCACCGGGGCGCTGCTGGTTTTGGTTTTCGCCTATGCCATCGGACTCTACTGGGTGGGCGTCGCTTCGACATTTGCCATGGCGCTCGGCACCTTCATCACCGTCTCGGTCATCGCCACCGTGGCCGTCTATGCCAAGAAACTCGCCATGCGCTTGGCCGGGCGCGATGGCCGCTGGATCACCTGGCTGGCCTTCGGCCTGCGCCTCGGCGGCGGAGCAGTCATCGTGCTGCTCGGCGGGTTGTTGTTTGTGGCATCGGTCGGATCTACGACTGCGATAATGTGAAATCCGCCGCTAAGCGGGGAGCAGACGCACTGGCATCACATCCGGCTGCTCACTGTTGAAGTGTTGGCGGCAATGCCTACGCCGGTTCCGATCAATTGCAGGAATTTCGAAAGTTCCGTAGACGGAGAGTTCGCAAGATAAAGAACATCGCGGTCACGCACTGAGAAACGCTGGGCGATCAGCAGGCTGGCGGGATCGCGGAGATCAAGGCGGTAGACGACCGGCTCAGTCCTGTTGCCCGGATCAGCGGCAACACCAAGTTCCTGCAGCACTTCAGTTGCTTCGAAGCGGAACACAAAGACCCCCGACGGATCGGCCCGCCGGTCGTCAAGCCCGCCAGCCTGGGCCATGGCTTCCGCCAGGCTAACGCTGGCCGACTTGAACTCCAGTATGTCGTTGCTCACGCTTGCGCCCAGAACCGTAAAACTCTGCGGCCGCCGCTCGACAAAAATCTGGTCGCCCGCCTCGACGACGATATTGTCCTTCGGCGAATCGACGAGATGCTGCAGCAGCATCTCGCTGCTCTTCCCGCCTCTCGTGATCTTTACGGCTGTCTCGAACGCCGGGCTCTTTGGTCCCCCAGCCATGGCAATGGCGTCCAGCACCCGCTCGCCATTTCCTGAAAGCGGAACGCGGGCGCTCTGGCCAACATCGCCGGTAACCGTCGCCAAGTTGCTGGCGTTCGAAACCACCGTGACAATCGCCTGCGGATCAATCGCGCGATTGGCGAGCCTGCTCTCAATGGTTTTTTGCACCTGAATAGGCGAGCGCCCCGCAGCCCGGATGCTGCCGGCAAAGGGAACGGAAATCAGCCCGGAACGGTCAACTGCCTGCGCCGGCAATACCACATGCAGCGCATTGCTGCCGCCAGCGCCTGTGAACAGTCCACCGGACGAGGCCTCGAAAATGGTGATGGCGACACTGTCTCCGGCGCCGATTGCCCCGTGGTGGGCTTTCGGCAAGCCCGCGAACTGCCCAGCCTTCTCGCCTTCAGCCCGCTGATTTGTTGCAACGACAGCAGCGGGTGTGATGTCCACGATACTGTAAATTGAGTCGGGCTTGCTCGAGGCCTGCCCCACAAGGATAGCCTTGCTTGTGGGTCCGCTTGCCGGAAGCGAAGTGCAACCCGACAGCATGGATATTGTGACACCGGCCAACACAACTAAACGCACAGCACACACCAGCCCGCACTGCAGGCCCCTACAACTCGCCGTCGTCTGTCCCAACTAGACTCAAGTTTACGCGTTGGCGATCCCGCCTGTCCAGCTTCGATTGAACTTGTGGTGTTCAATGGTTAGCGCAAGTAAAATTTTTGTTCGATTTGAATCGATTGCCCAAGGCAACTTCTTCGGTCTGCATCGCCGGCGCGTGGGCATAACCGGGTTGCCATGTCATGAACAGATTGTCGGTGATCGCATTCCGCCGCGCCGGTTCTCCCGGCGGCTCTTGCGCCGCATACTTCAGCCCGTCTCGCGCCAGAATGATATTCCCGGAAACCACCGAGTCCTCGGCCGCCCGGTAGCCTGGTGAGCCAAGTGTAAGTACCACTGCCACCGACTGCGTTGGGCAGGCGATGACATTGCCACTGATGCGGTTGCGCTTTCCCGCAATGCGCAAGGGCCGCGTACGATAAAGCAAGTTTCCGGTCACCGCGTTGTCCGGCGCGCCACGAAAGTTCGGCGCCGAGTCCGAGTGGTAGAATACGTTCCACCGCGCCATGTTTCCCGGCGTCTTGAAGGAAATGGCTTCGGCATCGCCATTGGCCCGCAGGAAGATATTGTGCTCAACGCGGGTGCCGAGAACGATCTTGCCTTCGCCTCCGCCCGGTCCGGCAATCTGTATCGGCTCCTGGCCATTGCTGGAGTGCTTGTGAATATCGGCAAACAAATTGTAGCGGATCAGCACGGCGGCAGGCTGCGGCGCTGAAACCTCATCGCTGCTCCGCACTTTGATTGTCATGGCATTGCTGCCCACAAAGGAATTGCCCTCGATCCGCAATCCGCGAGCATTTCCGGTGGCAATGATACACTGCGATTGCGGCCGCAGCGGATCGCCGCAGCCAATAAATGTCGAGTCCATCAGCATTGCCCCCGGCGCCGTGACAGAAAGCGCCGTACCGCGCGTGTGTTCAAACCGGAAGCCTGTGAGAACCACATGGCCAGCGCGCACCTCGATGCCGGCGCTGCCGGTGAAGATCACCGCATGTCCGCCGTCGAGCACCGTTGGCCGGGAGGGAGTTCCACCAAGTTCTCTGGGGATCACCACGGTTCCGCTGGTGATCACCTCCGGGCGAAGGAGGATTTTCTCCCCAGCCCGCAAGCCAGCCAGCGTTTCGCGCAGGGACTGCGTTGCCCTGGGCGGGCGATGCACTGGGTCAACGGCAACCTGCCGCACGGCGATGGCGCCGTACCGCGTGATTTGCGAGACCCGTTTCGGTTTTCCGCCGCCGCGCACTGTTGCCTGCCAGGTTCCGTCGATGCATGGTGCAACCCGGCTGACACTGTTTGCGTCCTCGACGACCACGTCAAAAATCCCCGTGCACTTGCCCTGCCAGCGATCACCCTTGCCGCGCTTGACCGTGAGGTCCGGCCCCCCATGGAGGAATGCCGGGTCGCCCGTTTCAGCAAGGAGGTCCAGTATCGCGCGCTCAATGGCTT
Organism: uncultured Alphaproteobacteria bacterium; assembly: GCA_963775095.1. Taxonomy (GTDB): domain Bacteria; phylum Pseudomonadota; class Alphaproteobacteria; order Rhizobiales; family Aestuariivirgaceae; genus Aestuariivirga. Next base: position 57,154 of record CAVZHN010000014.1, on the reverse strand, counting down.
CTTCTGGCCATGAAGCCGCCAAGGCCGCTGACGCGGCGTACCCCAAGGCAAAGGCTGCGATCCCAACAGCTCTCACCGGGCTTGCGCCGCGGAAAGCTGCTGGGGTTGCTGCGTGGCAAGGTGCTGGCTTACGGCCTTGAAACCTTCGAACATTCGCCGAATTGAAACATGCTGCTCGACATAGGCCTTGATCACCGGTTCGTGCTGCTGCTTCAGGTCTGGTACTTGCTGGAAGACTCTTGCCAGCATCTCAGCCATCGCCAGAGCTTCATAGGGTTCGACGAAGTAGCCGGTCCTGCCGGGCTTCAAATGCGTGATCTCACTGCCGTGCAGCGGGCCAGCCGCAGTGCGCCGGAAGCAGAAAACCGGAAGGCCATAGCCCAGCGCATGATTGATGGCGAGGCCGACCCGGCCAGCGATGACAAAGGCATCGGCCCGGTTCATGTGGCTGGCGATGGTCAATTCATCATGAACGGCGCCGGTCATGAAAATGCTCTTGCCCAGCTCTTGCGCGGCAGCTGCGGCGACAGCGGGTTTCTCGGGCCCATCGCCGACAATCGTCAATTTCGCATCCGGCATGGATTTGAGCAGAAGGCGAAAGGCCTCTACCAGCTTCACGAATTCCTTCTCGGGCGTGAGCCTGCTGACACACACCAGCTCTGGAAAACCGCGCCGTGGCAGCACGGGCGCCATGGCGCGGGCCTGGGCGATCTGTTCCATGTCGAGAGAATTATGAGCTACGAACACCGGCTTGCCGCCGAGCCTCGGCCGCAGAAACTTCCGGCCATCATCGCCATAGGTCAGGCATCCATCGCCCAGCCGGTAGGCCCATGGATAGAGTTCCTGGCGGCCATTCCACTGCTCGGGATCAAGTTCACGCTGGGTGTTGTAGCCGATCGACCAAAAGAACACCTTTGGCCCGCCAAAAAGATTCCGCCGCGCCAAAAGGTTCCACGTCGATGTCATGCTCAACGCGCCCTCGGCGATCACCGCCGAAGGTTTCAGGTCGGCAAGAATTTTCGCCAACGGCACATGCGTTACGCCCCGGCGCGATGTATGAAAGTCATAGCCGAGCATGAACGGCTCATTGTCGAGCAAATTCATGCCGGGCTTTCCGAGGTTGCGGCCGAACACCACTGGCCAGCCAAGCTCTTCCCAGATGCGCCTGAAAAGTGCCATGCGATAGTTCGGCACCAGGCGCTGCAAGATGATCACATCGGCCATGTCAACCCCACGCTGCCCTGCCGGCACCGCAGCTGGCGATGACATAGCCGGAAATTCGGCTTTCTAGGCCGTCAGCCCCTTGCAATGCCTGTTTCACTTGCCGCGTCCAGGTTTGCAGCCGCCGCACCACATAAAGACAACCGTCGAGGTGCGGTGCCAGCGCCAGCGCATCGGACGATTCCGAAACCGGCCCCGCGTCGATAACGATGACATCATAGTTTCCCCGCAGTTCGGCGATGAGTGCCGCGGCCTGATGCCCCTCGAGCACGATGGAACTGTTGCTGCCGCCGGTTGCCTGGCCGGCGGGCAGAAAATGCACCCGCGTGTATTCGTCCTCGAGGATGGTGCCGGCCGCCGTGGCGGTTCCCATCAGAATATCAAACAGGCCCGCTTCGGCGATGCGTCCCGCAAAGCGCGAAAGGTCGGGCTTGCGGAAATCCGCGTCGATCAGCACCGTGCGCCGCGCCGCCGCCGCAAACCCGCGGGCCAGCGCCCAGGCCACCGTCGATCGGCCCTCGCCCCTGTTGGTCGACGCCACGCAGATGACCGAGCATGCCCTCCCCCCGTCTGCCGGTTGCAGCACCAGCCGCGCCTTGCGCAGCTGCGCCACGGCCTCCGGATTTTGCATCTGCTCCATCATGCCTTTTGCAGGGCTGGCAACATTGCCTGCAGGCAGCAACGGCACAACTCCGAGGCAATCCTGGCCGAGATAGTCCGCGACATCGGCCGCCGTGGCGATCCGCACGCTCCATTGCGACCGCAGCAGGCTTATGAGCCCGCCGAGTGAAAGGCCGGCCGCCAGCGCCAATCCGAGAATTGGCGTTGTCAGCGGCCAGCTCTTGGCAACCGGCGGCTCGGCATCGGCGATGATACGATATTCGTTGATTGGAAATGTCTCGCGCTGCGTCGCCTCTTGCAGCCGCGACAGCGACATCTGATAGATCGCCCGATAGGACTCGGCTTCGCGTTCAAGGTCGCGGAGTTGCACCTGTGCGGTGGCCGCAATGTTGGCGTCCTTCACGGCCTGGTCGAGACTGGTTTGCAACGACGCATAACGCGCTTCCGCCACTTCCAGGTCGCCGTCATAACTGTCGGCGACCCGCTGCAGCTCGGCCCGCATGCTCTCTTCAAGCGCCTGGTTCTCCGACCTGAGCTTGATAATGCTCTGATGGTCCGGACCCGATGATTTCAGCAGTTCGTCAATGCGCAATGTATTGGCCATATAGTCGGCGCGCAGGCTGGACATCGCGTCGCCAACCGGTTCGTCCGAGAGCACGGCCTGATCGAAACTCGATTCTCCCACCCTGTCCAGCACCAGCTTGATGCGGCTCGCCCGCGCCGTTCCATCGGCAAGTTTGGCGCGCGCCTCGATGAGCATGGTTGTCAGTTCGGTGATCTTCTGGTCGGTGATCAGGCCCTTGCCGGAGCTGACAATGTTGTTCCTGGCGCGATAGTCCTGCACCCGGGCATCGGCAGAAATCGCCAGGTCGCGCAGTTCGTTGACCCGCGACTGCAGCCAGTTGGCGGCCATCTGTGCCAGCGTCGAGCGCGCACTGAGGTTGTCGTCAAGAAACGACTTGGCGATGGCATTGGCGATCCGCGCCGACTTCTGCGCATCCTGCGTGGTGACCGCCGCCGACACCACATAGGTGAGCCCGATCCGCCGCACGTCCAATTTTGACTTCAGTTTTCTGGCCGCCGCGGCTTCATCGGCAACCGCCGAGAACTCCGCATCGCCGGCGAGTTTTTCGGCAGCCACCACCCGGGCCAGGACACGGCTTGACTTCAGCACTTCCACCTGGCTGTCGATGAACGGCATGTCCATGGGATCGTTGCTTGACTGCGCCGCATCGGCGAACACATCGACCGGCCTCGGCCCGATGAGAATGCTGGTGCTTGCCGTGTACAGCCGCGGCGCCAGCATGAGGTAAACGAGTCCCAACCCCAAGCACGCCAGCCCGCAGAGTACCGTCACCCAGCGGCCGCGCCACAGGGCGCGGACAATCCAGCCGATGTCAAGCGGCCGCACCACCGGAACAACCGCTCCACCTTGCTGCCAAAGAGCCGCCGGCCTCGCCGATCCAAGCCCCTCATTGGTATTCACGCCACTTGCCATGCCTAACGCGCCGTCTCCATATCGATGAAACTATACTCCCGTCCGGTGTCCGACACGTGAAACAGCCGGTAGCCATAGTCGCGAAGGTCCCGGACCGCCTTGATGGTTTCGGCCTCGGCCATGCCATGCATGCGGTGATGAAACTCAACCGCCATGGCCCGTGGCCGGATGCCGCTGGCAATCATGTCGGCGACAACCGCGTACTCGAATCCTTCGACATCCATCTTCAGGATGTCCAGTCGATCATGCCCGAGATCCTTCATGATGGTCGCCAGCCGGTTGACCTTGAAACGCAACGCGCTGGCCTGCCCTGCTGTGGGAAAATACGAAACATGCGTGTCCTGTTTCGGCGGCTCGAAACTGTCCTCGCCATCGCGCGCCGCGATGCCCAACTTATGAAACACAAATCGCGGCTCGCTGACATTGCTGGCCACCCATGCAACGCTCCGCGGCGTCGGATCGAAGCCATGCACCGTGCAGCCGTAGCGGCCAATGACTCCAAGATCGAAACTCACATCATTGCCGATGCCGAAGGAATAGACGGTCGATGACGGCGACAGCATGCCCATGGGAATGCTGTGTGCGCCATAGTCCGAACCAATGGTCTCGGCCCCGATCGTGATATCGGGCTTGTGCAAGATCAGCCCGGCCGCCTTCCGCAGGATCGACGCCGCCGCCGGAAACGCTTTCAAGACCTGCATTGACTCTCCTCTGCTGTGAAAACCCGATGGGTAATTCTCATCCGGCCGGCCTCGCGGGAACCGGCTCCAGTCCGCGCAATTGGCGGCGGCCCGACAGCCACAGCCGGGCCGGCAATTCAAAATAGCGGTAGCTCATCCACGACGCCCCTACCGCCACCGCGGTGCTGAGGACAACGCACAGGAGCCGCACCGCGTCTTCACCGGCAAACCATTCCCCAAGCAACTTGGGAAGAAGGAACGCCATTAGTACAGTCGCCACCGGCCCATGTATCATGTACAGCGAATAGGTGAGCTCGGCATGACGGCTGGTGCCCGCCCCGCCAAATCCCAGTGACGTGTGCTGGTGGTCCGCTACGAATGCCAGCGAAGCGAAGACAATCGCCGAAGCCAGCCTCAGATAGGGCGGTGCGCCGCCAACCATGAACGCCAGGAACACCGCCAGCGACAGGAACACCGCGATGCGCATGGTAGTTTTGGGGACAATCGGAAACGCGTCGCGATTTATGTAGATCACCACGCCGACCGCAAAACTCGGCAGGGTCCGGAATATCGCATATGGCACCGTGAGATGCTGCAGGTCGCGGCCGGTCAGCAGCTCGCCCAGTGTGATGCACACCGCGAACAGAACGGCGATCATCACGATGCCGGTGGTGATCGACCGTGTGGCGCCCACCAACACTAATGGAAACAGGATGTAAGCGAACAATTCCGCGCTGACCGTCCAGCTCGGACCGTTGAACGCCATGTCGTTGGACAGGCCCCAGGCGTGCAGCATCAGGACATTCGGAATCCACTCGGAGAAATTATACTTGCTGATCTCCACCACCTGCAGATAGCCGCCCAGCGCGGCAACGCCGATCGCTGAATAGAACAGCAGCGTCGCAATGTGAAGTGGATAGAGGCGCGCGAACCGTTTTCGCAGGTAGCTAAAATACGATTCAACAGTGCCAGTCTTTCCCGCGTAGTTATATGCGATCACCACGCCCGAGATGACGAAGAACACATCGACCAGAACGCTGGCATTCCGCAACGGCCAGAACAGCCAGCTGTCCTTGCCGTTAACATAGGGGAGATAGTGATAGAGCACGACCCCATAGCATGCGAAGATGCGGATCGCATCCAGGTTCATTAATCGCAGATAACCAGATTGGTTCGCCGTCATCATGGCAAGGCTCACGAATACGCAACACAAAATGAGTTTTACCGCCCTGTGCTATCAATGTGCCTCACTTATGGCGAATTGATGACGCAAGATGCTGTCGCCGATGTTAACGATACAACACATGGGGCCCGGCATTTGCAACGCAAGACAATGAAGCATGCACTGCTCAATGCCATCTGGATGACGTTGGCATCGTCAGTACAAAGACTTATGCCTTTTCTCGTAATTCCGTTGTTAACGCGCCGCCTCGGTCACGATGCATTTGGCGACTACATGCTGGCAACAGCACTTTCGGCGATTGTGACTCAAATTGTCGAATTCGGTTTCAATCTCACCGCCACGCGCAAGGCCGCCGAAATCTATGAACGTGGTGAAGACGCAACGCCAGTTCTTGCCGAAGTCATTGGTGGCCGCGCGGCGATTGCCGCAGCAGTCATACTCGGACTGCTTGTCGTGCGGCAGTTTCATCCAATTGTCGTCGAAGATCCCTGGCTGTTCTGGTCCAGTGCGGTTTTGGGCGTAGCGATCGGCGGCGACTTCCGCTGCATGTTCTATGGCCGCCAGTCCATTGGCTATCTCACAGCCTATGCTGTTGTCTATTCCATCGCTTCGGCACTCGCCGTCGTCGTGCTGGTGTGGGCGAAAGCCGATCTGTGGCTGGCATTTTTCGCTCCTCTGCTGGTTGCGCTGGCATTCTCGGCCGTGAGCCTTCGCCTTCTCAACCCCAAGTGGCGCACCATGTCATTTCAGCCATCACTGATATTCAATGCTTTGAGTGACAGTTGGCATTCCTTTCTGCAGCGCGGGCTTGGCCAAATCAGTTGCAATATCAGCCCGCTGATTGTCGGTCTGTTCTCGCCCGCCGCGGCCGTGGGATACTTTGCACTTGCCGAACGCTTGCTCCGCCAGGCGGCGCTGTTTGTTTTGAACCCGGCGCAAAGCACCATCATGCCGTATGTGGCGTCGCAGAGGCTCGTTGATTCTCGCACGGCGACCCGCAACTTCCTGTTGATTTGCGGGCTTCTGCTGGCAGGAAGCATCGTTGCCGGTGGCATTGTATTCTTCGCAGCCCCTGCTCTGGCGAAACTGTTTCTCGCCGAAGCAACGCATGCCGCCGTTTTGCCGATTCAAATTCTCAGTATTTCACCGGCCTTGCTCGTGGTGAATCAATTTGCATTCCCGCTGTGGTTCTTTCTTCTCGGCAAACAGCATTTCAACAGCGTGATCTCGGTGGCATTTGCACTCGGCTCTCTGTTGGCGATTTTTGTTGGCGCAAACTATGCCGGCCACATCGGAGCCTGTGTGGCCATCATATTGAGTTAAATTTCTCTGACACTTGTCATATGTGCTGTGCGCTCACGCGCAGAACATAGCACCGTGGCAGAGAGAATTATCCGCGTAATGATTAATTCACAAAAATTGGTGCGGAATATTTTCTGACACCGTGTTTTGATCTTGATGTTTTCACAATGCCATTGTATGCAGCAGCCACGGCGATACGCATTGTTGGTTTGTGAGTTGGAGCGTTTAATGCGCGTCGTCAGTGTGTTTGGCACACGTCCCGAAGCCATAAAGATGGCGCCGGTCATTCAAGCATTAGGTGGAATTTCTGGCGTCGAGTTCGGTGGTTTGTTCGACAGGACAGCACCGTGAAATGTTAACGCCGATACTCAATCTCTTCGGCATCAGGCCGGATCACGATCTTGATGTCATGGTTCCCGGGCAGAGCCTGAATGCGTTGTTCTCGCGCACGCTGGCCAAGATGTCGGATTTTCTGCAAGATATTTCTCCCGATCGCATCCTGGTCCACGGCGATACGACAACGGCCGGGGCCGCCGCACTTGCTGCGTTTCATCTCAACATCCCGGTTGGCCATGTCGAAGCAGGCCTTCGTACCCGTAACTTCAAGGAGCCGTGGCCCGAGGAGATGAACCGTCGCGTGGTCGACCTGGTTGCCGACCAGCTTTATGCGCCAACCGAACGCGCCAAGGCCAACCTCGAGGAAGAGCAACTCGGTGCCCGTCAGATTTCGGTGACCGGCAACACGGTGATTGATGCCCTTCTCCACACCCGCGACCGGCTTCTGACCGACAGTGAGTTTGTTGAAAGCCTGCAGCGGCGGCTGCCGCGCCTTGATGACAATGCCCGCCTGGTGTTGGTGACCGGCCACCGCCGCGAGAATTTTGGTGAAGCCTTCGAGCAGTTTGCCCTGGCTCTTCGCGATATCGCGGCGATCGACGGCGTTCAGCTGGTCTATCCCGTGCACCTCAACCCCAATGTGCAAGCTCCCGTGAACAAGATTCTCTCGGGCCTCGACAATGTGTTCCTGCTGCCGCCACTCGACTACCCGGCATTCGTTTATCTGATGAACCGCGCCACGCTGATCATTAGCGACAGTGGCGGCATTCAGGAAGAAGCGCCTTCGCTTGGCAAGCTCGTGCTGGTCACCCGCAACGTGACCGAGCGCCCCGAGGCGCTGGAAGCCGGCACGGTCGAACTTGTCGGCACTGATCGCCAGCGCATCTTCGAGCGCTGCGCCCATTATCTTGAGAGCCCCGCCCTGCTGGAGCGGGTGGCCCACACCAAGAACCCTTACGGCGACGGAAAAGCGGCACAACGTATAGTGAGAGAGGTTATCGGATGACGATTCAGTTTGTGGACGGCCGGACCGAGGCGTCACTTGATGTCAAGAAGGTCTGCGTGGTTGGTCTCGGATATGTAGGTTTGCCGGCGGCATCGATGTTTGCAAAGGCCGGATTCGCGGTCAATGGTGTCGACACCGACGAACGCATTGTTGGCGCCGTCAATCGCGGCGAGGTTCTGATTGTCGAGCCCGGCCTTGCTGATTTGGTGCGCGCCCAGGTGGCCGATGGCCGTCTTGTTGCATCCCGCCAGCCTGCCCCGTCCGATGCCTTCATCATCGCCGTGCCAACCCCATTCCGCCACGACGGAACCCACTCGCCCGATGTGAGCTTCATCGAAAGCGCCATCCGCAGCGTGGCCAAGGTCTTGAAGCGCGGCAATCTGGTGGTTCTCGAATCGACGTCCCCCGTTGGCACGACGCGCCACATCATCGAGGTCATCCGTTCGGCCAGGCCTGACCTGCGCATGCCGCGTCCCGACGAAGGCATCGAAGGCGATGTCGACTTCGCTTACTCACCAGAACGCGTAATTCCCGGCAGCACAACCCACGAGATTGTCACCAATGACCGGGTAATCGGTGGCGTGACGGCCCGCGCCGCCAAGCGCACCTATGCGCTGTACAAGAGCTTCGTAACTGGCGAATGCCACATCACCGACGATAAAACCGCCGAGATGGTGAAGCTTTCGGAGAACGCCTATCGCGATCTCAACATCGCCTATGCCAATGAGCTTTCGGTGTTGTGTGACAGGTTCGGCGTCAATGTCTGGGAAATGATCGAGTTGGCCAACCGCCACCCGCGGGTTTCCATTCTGTCGCCGGGACCCGGCGTCGGCGGCCATTGCATTTCCGTCGATCCCTGGTTCCTGGTGGCTGGAGCTCCCGACATCGCCCGCCTCATCCGCACCGTGCGCGAGGTTAATGAGTATAAGCCGCACTATGTCTACCGCACTGTCGAAGAAGCCGTGGAGCGCCACCCCCATGCCCACATCGCCTGCCTGGGCTTGAGCTACAAGCCCGACATCGACGACTTCCGCGAAAGCCCGGCCCTTGAGATTGCGCTCCGGATCAATGCCAAATGGCCGGGGCGCGTGGTCGCCGTCGATCCCAATGCCAACACCTTGCAGGAACGCGACACCCGCGCCGGCGCCCTGACTTTTGCCGGTTTCGAGGAAGCCATGCAGCGTTGCGGCATCATCGTCGCACTCGTTCCGCACATGGAGTTCATGTTGGCCGAGCGCCCCGACGGCAAGGAACTGATTGATGTCGCCGGAGTCTGGGCCAAGTCGGTTGGCCAGTCGCATGTCGAACAGGCGACCGCTGGCGTGCAACTGTGGAACGCTGCCTGAGCTTGGACCTATCCATGCAAAATCATCCCGGCAAGGGGCGGCTGCTCGTCGTTGCGCAGCTGCCGCCCCCCTTGCATGGGGCATCGGCGGCCAACCAGGCGGTGGTCGAATCCCGATTGATCGGCGACCGCTTCGAAATCAGCGTTGTGCCCATTGACGTAGCGCGTGAGCTCGCTGAGTTGCGCAGCTTCTCTGCCATCAAGCTTCTGCGCTCGTTCGCCATCGTGGCCAAGGTCGTGGGCCATCTGCTGCGTCGGCGATATGCTGTTGCCTATCTCACCATGGCGCCAACCGGTTATGCCTTCTATCGCGACAGTGCCTGCGTTTTGGCCTTCCGGCTGCTGCGGGTTCCCCATGTCCTGCACTTTCACGGCCGCGGCATGCGGAAGTTTGAGAACAGCAGCTGGGCTTCGGCCTATTGCCGGTTCATTTTGAAGCACGCCAGCATCGTTCACCTGTCTCCGCTGCTGTTTCCCGACATTCAGCCCTTCGTCAGCCGCTCGCAAGTGAGTTTTGTCGCCAACGGCGTCGAAGAACCGGCGGTCGTCCGGCGCGACAACGCCGGGCCGCCATCTATTCTGTTCATGGGCTCGATGCTGGAAAGCAAGGGGCCACTGGTTCTGCTCGAAGCCCTGCGCCGAATGAAGCAACGGGGCATTGCCTTCCGGGCAAGGTTCGCCGGTCCGTGGCGTGGCGCCCTGCAGGCCGGCCTGTTCGCCAGCAAGGTGGCGGAGTTCGATCTGGTGAATGAGGTGGAGCATCTTGGCGTGATCCATGGCCAGCGCAAGTCCGAGATCCTCTCTACCAGCGACATCTTTGCCTTCCCCACCAACTATGAGAACGAAGCATTCCCGCTTGTTGTGCTCGAGGCCATGGCCGCGGGCCTCGTGCCGGTGACCTCCAACATCGCCGCCCTGCCGGCCATCGTCGGCGATTGCGGCCTGCTGGTGCCGCCGGAGAATGCCGAAGCCCTGGCCAATGCCCTGGCCGGATTGATCGCTGAACCCGGCACATTGAAAAGCCTCAAGGCGCGGGCGCGGAAGAAATATCTCGGCGCCTATACCATGGCGCACTTTGAAAATGCGCTGCTGGCCGTTCTTGTTGCCGCCGCTGCCGGGGAAACAGCACCGGCAAAAGAAGTGCCAGCATGAAGGCCAGCATGTTGGGCAGCTTGGTGAACATGCCGGGATTGTTGAAGCCGAGCAGCAGCGTGTAAGCCCCGAGCATGACCGGGAATGCCGTGCCGAACCGAATGAGCCGGTAAACCAACGCGCCGATGACCATCAGAAACAGCATGAAGCCAATGGCGCCGAGCTCCACGAGAATATTGAGATACTGATTGTGGGCATGATAGGCCCGGCCCATCAGCGGTCCGATCACCGCGGGCCCGGCATCGAATCCATAGCCCAAAGGCGTTGATGCCAGACCGTTATCGAGAATGGCGCTCCAGATCTGCACCCGTCCTGTCAACGTCACCTGCCTGGAATCGGGCGCAAGTGCCTCACCGAGCGGTCCGGCAAACTGCGGCGAGAGGAACATGACCAGCAGCAGGCTGGCGGCTGTCAGCGACAGCACTGACACGCGTATTGGCACCCGCAGGGGATGCTGGCCAGTGAACAGCGCCCAAAGGCCCGCCAGCCCTACCACGGCAAGCCGCGCCCCCGTTGAGTCAGTGAGCAGCAGCAAGGCGAACATCGCCGCAAACACCGTGGCCTTGAACATCAGCCGCCAGTTCGAGACGGCCACCGCCAGGAGCCCGATCGCCAGCGTATCGCCTGCCGCCAATGGATGCAGATAGCCAAACGTAAAGCGCGGCCTGTCCGGTACATCCGGATTGATCCAGTAGTGAAGCGGTGTACCGAACAGCACCACGTTAAGCAATAGTCCGGCAATGACTGCGCCGAACACCGCCTGGGCAACAACGCCAGCCACATCGCGCGGCGACCGGCATACTCCCGCCGCCACGAACACTGCAATTTGCAGATAGCCCATCGTGAGCAATGTTTCGGTGATCCGCAACGCGCTGGCCTCGCGGTCAACGGACCACGCAATGGTAATGGCACACCATGCAAGAAAAACCGCAAGCACCGGCGGAAACAGCCGCAACGGCGCGGTGATGCTAGCGCCGCTCAATCGCCCGGCCAAGTACAGAAGCCCGCCACCGAGACCAAGGAGGGCGGCACGGCTGCCCGGCTGCACGAATCCCTCAGATGACACGAACGGTATTGTACCCAACAACGCAACCATGAGCGACAACACCAGCAGCCGCCGCGCCACGACGGCGTTGCGCTCGATGCCGCTATCGCCGCGAAACGACATCAACCGATAGGCACCGACTGGAAATCCAGGCTCGCTTGATCGGCAAGGCAGGTGAGCCGCGTGGTTTCGGCCAGATCCTCGAACGCCACCGGCATGGATTTCCCGCTTGTGACCATGTCGATAAAGGCCTGCATCTGTTGCCCTTGCCCCTTGTCGCCACTGAACCGCTTCTCCTGCCGTGGCGGTTGATCGCCCGAGATGATTTCCAGCATGTCGAAGTTGTGCAGGATCAGCGACTGGCCACCGCCGTGGACCTCCATATACTCCTTGGGCGTGCGCTGCCCGCCCAGTGTGCTGTACAGCAGCGTGGCCGTCGAGCCATCGTGATAGCTGATCGTGCAGTTGACATTGCCATCGTCTGCGGCATTGCCCGGCGCCCGCACTCTTGCCGCCTGCAGGTGGCGGGCCTTTGCGCCAATCAGGAACTGGAACACATCGAGGAAATGCCCCGCCTCGCCGATGAACCGCCCGCCTTCATGGCTGCTCGACTGCCAGGCATCCGCCGGCAAGCGTCCGGCTTGCACGCGATACACGATCTGCAATGGCCCCGTGCCCTGCGCTAGCTCCGCCATGCGCCGCACGGCGGGAGAATAGCGGCGATTGAAACCGGTCATCAGCCGGCTGTCGGGCCGCATGGCTTCGCTCACCAGATCAAGGCCACCTTGATCGATGGCCAACGGCTTTTCGACGAAAACCGCCTTTGATGCCGTAAGGGCCCGCGCCACCAACCCCGCATGCGACGCATGCCTCGTGGCGATGATGACCCCGGCAATCGACTGGTCCGCCAAAATCGCATTCACATCCGTTCCATGGTCGGCAATGTCAAAACGCTCGGCAATGCTCTTGGCGCTGAGACCCGAGTTGGTGACCACATGCGCAAGTTCGACCCGCGAATCCTTGCGCAGTGCCGGAAGAATGATACTGGCGCAATAGTTGCCGGCGCCGATAATGCCGAGGCGAACGGCGGCGTTGCCGGCAATGGCCGGACGCGCCACTCCGCCGCGGATGACCCGGCGCGCCTCGGGCTTCTCTTCGCCATAGTTGAAGATGACGCCAAGGGCATTGATCTGATTCTCGTAGATTTCCTCGAACGCCGCCACCGCCGCATCGAACGGACGGACCGCCGAGATGAGGGGCTCGATGTTCAGGCGGTTTTGCGCCAGGAGATCGAGGAATGCCGCCATGTTCCGCCGCTCGGTCCACCGCACATAGGGCAGCGGGTAGTCTTCGCCACCTTCCTCGTATCGTGGATCAAAGCGCCCCGGCCCGTAGGACCGCGAGAACCGCACCTCGGCTTCCTTGCGGAAGAATACATTATAATCGAGGTCCAGCGACGTCTTGCCGACCACTACGATGCGGCCCCGGTCGCGCACCGCCTCGGCCGCCAGCTCGATAAGCGCGTTGCTGCTTCCGCCCGCCGCCACGAACACGGCATCAGCACCCTGCCCCCCGAGAGCACTGCGCCACTGCGGCGAATCCGGTGGCGACGCGGCAATGGCGCCGGATTGCACGGCAAGCCCGCAACGCTCGGCATCGAGATCAACACCGGTTACCGTCACACCCGAAGCCACCAGAATCTGGGTGATGAGTTGGCCGACGAGGCCCAGGCCGATCACCAGGGCACGCTCTCCGAGCTTGATGTCGCTCTGCCGGAAGGCATGAAGCGCGATGCTGCCAATGGTGGTGAACGCCGCTTGTTCGGTCTTTACGGCATCGGGCACCCGCACCGCGAGATTGCGCGGAATGAAATTGTACTCCGCATGATTGGCATAACCGGCACCACCTGCTGCCACCAGGTCGCCCACCGAGAATTCATTGGCACCTTCGCCAACCGCCACCACGCGGCCGGCAATCGAGTAGCCGAGCGGCGTTAACTGTTCCAGGCGATTTACGACCTTTTGATACGCCGCCCGCAAGCCCTGCTGGCGCACGGTGTTCAGAACCTGCTTCACCTGGTCGGGCCTTGCCCGCGCCTTGTTGACCAGCGACAGCCGCGCCTCTCGCACCTTGGTGCCTTCGGTACCGGGCGAGATCACACTGTATTCGCTGCGAACGATGATGCCGCCAGGCCGCAAGGCCGGCATGCCCACTTCACTCAGCGCCAGTTTTCCGGTGCGATAGTTCTGCGATACTTGCAATGGCATTCTGACACTCTGTTGCCTAAATCTCGTGCCATCCCCGTCACACTTACTCATGAGTTTGTTGCAGCATTGTGGCCGCATGTCGCTGCATCGATGTGGAGAATCAATTTGAGCAACGCATTAACCACCACTAAATTGATTGCAATCGCCAACAAGCTTGATGACGCCCTGCACGAAGAGCGCTATGCGGGCTGGGATCCGTTTGATGCGCTGAACAGCCAATTGTTCAACATGACTCCATTGCGTCATGTTCCCGTGGCGAGGCTTGCTCTCACCCAGCTCTTCAAGCGCTCTCCATACAATTTGCGAAAATTTGCCGGTGTTCCGAAGTCGGTAAATCCTGTCACCATAGCACTCGCCACCGAAGTGGCGCGGCGTGAAGGCCGCAGCGCCGATGCGTCCCAGCTGGCGAACTGGTTGGTCGACATGCGGATACGCGATGATGGCGATGGCCTCCAGGCCTGGGGTTATCCGTTTCCCTGGCAAGCCAAGGCGTTTTACGTTGCCAAGAATACGCCGAACATCATCGCCACCGCCTATGCGGTTCGTGAACTGATGAACTGGCGCAACAACCCAGCAGTCCCTGGCGCCGGCGATGCAATTCTGACGGCGGCAAAACTGGTGGCAGCGCGATTTTCTGTAACAACCGAAGACAACAGGCGTTTTATTGCCTATGTTCCGCAATCGCCAGCCATGGTGCACAACGCTAGCCTGTGGGGTGCCTATGTTCTCACCGCCGGCGTTGCCTTGGGTGGGCCAGAGCCATGGTTGAAACTCGCCGAAGATGCCGTGAGTTACAGCCTTGCCGCCCAGAAGGAAGATGGCTCATGGGCCTATGGCGAGGCGAAGCACCATCAATTCATCGACAGTTTTCACACCGGCTATGTGTTGGAGGCGCTCCACCGCATCTCGCGCATTGCGCCGCATATCAATGTGGCGGAAGCTCTTGCGAGAGGCACTGCATTCTATCTCGACAACATGTTCGAGGCCGATGGCACCGCCAAGTACTATTCGCGTTCCACCTGGCCAATCGATGCCAATCCCGCCGCGCAAGCGGTGATCACCTTCAATGAGCTCGGCCTCTCCGATGCCGGAGAGCGCAGCCGCGAGATCATGGCGGCGGCCGTGCGCAACCTTTGGCTCGAAGACCAAGGACATTTTGCCTACCAGAAAAGCGCGCGCAAAGTCATCGCCATCAACTATCCGCGCTGGACGCAAATCTGGCTGCGCGTGGCGCTCAGCCTGCTGCTTGAGCGGCCAGCCGATTCCCTACCGGTGGCCCGGCAGCAACAGGCGGCGCATGCCTGAACCAAACAGCATCCAGGCAAAAACCGCGTTGGTGCTGGCATAGCGCCACCACATGCGGCCCGGCTCCTGATAGATGCGATAGGCCCACTCCAGGCCGGCGTTCTGCATCCACGCCGGTGCCCGCGAGACTTTTCCCGCCAACACATCGAGCCCGCCACCGACACCCATGATGAACGGAACATTCAACTTGTCGCGATAGGCGGCAAGCAACCGCTCCTTGCGTGGCGTTGGCATGCCGATGAACAGGCAATCGGCCTTGGCGGCTGCGATGCGGGCCACCGCATCGTCTTCGCCGGCATTGCCGAAGTAGCCATCCTGATAACCGGCGAACTCCAGCCCCGGATATCTTTCCACGGCGCGTTGCACCGCCCGCGAAACGATCTCCGGCTTGGCGCCGAGGAAGTAGGGGCGAAAGCCCTTGCGCGCGCACAGCGCCAGAACATCCATCATCAGATCGACACCGGCCACCCGCGTGGCACTTCGGCATCCCTCCAGCCGCGCCGCGATGACAATGCCCATGCCATCGATGCCGATGATGCCGCTGCTGAGAACATCGCTTCGCAGTTCTCCGTCAGTTTGCATTTTAACCAACTTCGCGACATTCATCGCCACGTGCTGCAATTTTTCGCGTTTGACGATGGCGCTCTCCACCATGTCGAGTGTTTGTTGCGCCGAAAGAACGTCAACCGGACATCCCAGGACCTTGATACGCATGCCCTCTCCTCTTGCCTCGATGCAATGTCCGCATGCAATTGCAACTTTGTTGTGGCCGTTAACGCAAATAATCTGTCAACGGAGCGAATTGCGATATTGAAATTCGATCGTCATTGCGCCAAGATATTTTCAGGCGCTGCGCATTGAAGCTGTTGGGAGCACAAGCATGACGGCACGGCGCAACCTTTGCTAAATTTGTATCGATCACCTGCCAATGGCAATTCATTCGGGACGGCGGGAGTGAGCATATGAGTTTGTATGTAGATGCCGCGTACAACTGGCGCCCGCGCGAATGACCTTCAGCGCTCCCGGGAGTTAGCGGGATTCCTGGGTACCGCCAGCGAGGCGCAGACCCAGCGGCAGCGGATTCTCCTGAGCGATCCAAGAATTTGCTTGGCAGTTGCCGGCCTCGATGCCGTGACCTTGTTTTCCTCCGCCATGGCCGTGTGGTTCTTTTATCATCTCGGCAAGGGCAGCGACTTCGCCGATTGGCCCGTTTACCTGACAACCAGCCTGGTGTTTCCGGCGGTATTCGTGGTGATGGCGCTTTCCGGCCGCGCCTACAATTTCATTGGCGAATTGCGCAAGCCCGAGGCCGTGGCTGAATCCTTGAAGTGCTTCCTGGTGACCTTTGCCGCCTATGTGACGCTGCTGTTTTTCTTCCGCTATGGCGCAACGTTCTCGCGCGCCACCCTGGCCGGACAGTTCTTTGTCTGCGGTTCGCTTCTGGTGTCGCGCGCGGGCGCTGGCGTTCAGGTTCTTGCAATCGCAGGTGCGGCACGGCAACTTGCTGACCTACCGCACCGTATTGATCGGCGAATCCGATGCCATCAACCGCTTCCGGACCAGTCTGGCGGCGGGCAAGCGCGGTGTTGAAGTCGTCGCCACGTTTGATGTGGCACCGGGCAGCACCGGGGTGTGCGAACCTCGCGCAGATGGTCTTCGAGTGCCGCAGCCTGCAGCCCGATCGCGTTGTCGTGCTGCTGCCGGACACGGCGCGGAACCTGACGCAGATGATTGTGCGGGGCCTGGCCAAGCTTCCGGTCAGTGTGCTTGTGGCGCCGGGGCTGGCGCTGCCATGGGGTGAGAAATCCCGCGTTGTGGAGTTCGGCGGCACGCCCATGTTGCGCGTCGTGGCGAAACCGCTGACCTCGGCGGATCGCGTCATGAAGCGCATGTTTGATGCTGGCGTTGCGGCCCTGGCGCTAGTGGTGTTGGCGGTGCCGCTGCTGCTGCTGCTGGCCGCCATACGCATCGATTCACCCGGCCCGGCAATTTTCCGCCAGAGGCGGCGCGGTTTCAATCAGCGGGAATTCACCGTCTACAAGTTCCGCACCATGTCGTCAGCTTCACCGGGCTCGGTGTTTCAGCAGACGCTGCGCGCCGATCCGCGTATCACCCGGCTTGGCGCCATTCTGCGCAAGTACAATCTCGATGAATTGCCACAGCTGGTGAATGTGTTGCGCGGTGAAATGTCGCTGGTCGGGCCGCGCCCTCACGCCGTCGAGCATGATGATCAGTATGTCACCGAGATTGAAGCCTATGCCAACCGCAACAAGATGAAGCCGGGCATCACCGGCCTGGCGCAGATCAACGGTTGCCGGGGCGCCACCGAGACCACCGATCAGATGGCCGATCGCGTGCGCCTCGATGTCGCCTATGTCGACAACTGGTCGATTGCCCTTGATCTGAAGATCATCATCATGACGATCTTTTCGCCCCACGCCTATCGCAATGCGTTTTGAGCCTTACGGCGCGGCTGGCCGCTTGGCCAGCCGCTGCCACAGGTAAGGCAGGACTACCGCGGCAATCAGCAGATCGAACAGGCCGGTGAGAACTTGCGTGACACCGGTGCACAACCACCCTGCCGCTTCGAAAATGAATCCGCCGCCGCTGATCGAGCAACTCGTTCCTTCGGCAAAGAACACCATCCAGTTCATCATGACGATAGCCGTGGCGAAGATTGCAGCTGCGGCGGTTCCGGTTAACCGCTTTGCCATCGGCACGATGTTGCTGAGGGCCAGAAAGCCGCCGAGCACCAGGAACAGGCCGGTGGCGGCAAACACCCACGGTGGTGTTTTTGGATTGGGGTTCATCCATTGTGCCGAAATGAATCCGGCGCCATGCAGCACCATGAAGCCTCCGGCGATTGCCAGAACCAATGCGATGGCGGCAAGCACCGATTTGCTTGCTGGTGTTTCACCGGTTGCCGGAGCGTCGGTCATGGTTTCAGCTTGCCGCCAGGGTGTTGCAAAATTGTAAACCCCTGTCCCGCAATGCGACAAGTTTTCCTAGTTGACTCCTGTTTTCTCATGCTCTAGAACAAACCACGAACATTCTGGACATTGCAGTCATGCGTATTGAGCCGGCGCGCGCGCCAGTGGCGGAGCCTTTTGGCGTTCCCGAAGCCAGAGAAAAGGGCGATATCACCGCCCTGCTCGACGCCTTGCGCCGCCATATCCAAAGGCTGGAACACAGCCTGCCGCAGCTTGACCGCCAGCATCGCCGCGGCGAACCTTGGCGCATCGGCATCAATGAAATCGACAGCCATCTCGCAACCCAGGGGTTGGCCCGCGCCGGCCTTCACGACATTTCGCCCAGCACCTATGGCGACCAGCCCGCCGCCATGGGCTTTGCGCTGGCGCTTGCCCTCCGCCGCCTGTCCGACGCTTCCGAAAAACGCCCGCTGCTGTGGGTGAGGCTCGCCCGCCAGGAACGCGAGTTCGGCAGACTCTATGGCCACGGCCTCGAAACTCTGGGCCTTCCCCGCCGCCGCTTCATCACCGTCGCGCTGAAAAAGCCCGTGTCGCTTTTGTGGACCATGGAGGAGGCGTTGAAATCAGGGGCACTTGCCCTGGTGATGGCTGACGCCGATGCCGCCCATGCCAGCCTCACCGCCACCCGCCGCCTGTCCCTCGCCGCCCACGCCGGAAAATCGGCGGGGCTTCTGGTTTTCGCCAAGGCCGAGGCCACCGCCACGGCGAGCCACACCCGCTGGATGATCGGCACAGCGCCATCGCGCGCGCCCCCCTATGACGCCCAGGCGCCGGGTAACCCGGTGTGGAGGGTGGAACTGACACGCGCCCGCGGCGGAAGGCCGGGCACATGGAACTTGGAATGGAAAAATGCGCCGCATCGTTTCGTTATGGTTCCCGGACTTCGCGGTGGAGAGGTTCATCCGTGGGCGGATGAAAGCCGGCCGCTCCGCGCCGCCCAGGCACCTGCCCTTCGCGCTGGTTGAGGCGGGCGCCAAGGGCCTGCGGCTCGCCGCCGTCAACCCCATGGCGAAAAGCTTCGGGCTGATGCACGGCCAAAGGCTGGCCGATGCCCGCGCCGCCGTGCCCGATCTCCTCTCCGAGGTGCATGAGCCCGATCAGGATCTCGCCAGCCTTCTGGGCCTGTGCCGTTGGCTGGAGCGCTACAGCCCCTGGGTTTCGCCGGAGCCGCCCGGCGGCATTCTGCTCGATGTGACCGGCGTTCCCCATCTCTTCGGCGGCGAAACGAAAATGCTGACGGAGATGCGCCAGCGCCTCGCCCATTATGGCTTTACCGCCAAGGCCGCCATCGCCGAGACCATCGGCGCCGCCTGGGCCCTGGCGCGTTACTCCCCTCTCCCGCGTGCGGGAGAGGGTGGCGCGCCAGCGCCGGGTGAGGGTCTTGCAGCCCTTCCCATTGAAGCGCTGCGCATCGATGCAGACTCGGCAAGAACCCTGCGCCGCCTGGGGCTCAAGACCATCGGCGCACTTCTCAATATTCCCCGCGCCTCGCTGGCCCGCCGGTTCAGGGGCGAAACCATTGCCGAGAACGTGCTGATCCGCCTCGATGAGGCCATGGGCCACCGCGAGGAAACCCTCAATCCCCTGAACCCGCCCTCCTCCTTCATGGCCCACCGGGCGCTGATGGAACCGGTGATCACGCCTGAGG
Source organism: uncultured Alphaproteobacteria bacterium (assembly GCA_963775095.1). Classification (GTDB taxonomy): domain Bacteria; phylum Pseudomonadota; class Alphaproteobacteria; order Rhizobiales; family Aestuariivirgaceae; genus Aestuariivirga. Next base: position 37,555 of record CAVZHN010000014.1, on the reverse strand, counting down.
GCCTCGAAGCGGTGCTGACCGGGCTTGCCAATAGCCTCGCCCGCGATCTCGAGAGACAGGCGCAAGGGGCAACGCGCCTGATCTTGAAACTGTTCAAGACCGATGGCGCGCGGGTGAGCCTGCCCGCCGGCTTTTCCGCACCCACCAACGATGCCGCACACCTGCTGCGCATTTTGAAGCCCAAGCTTGAAGCCGTCGATGCCGGCTTCGGCATCGACGCCATGACGCTGGAGGCCCGCGAGACCGCGGCGGCGCTGACCCGCCAATACGGCTTCATGGAAGAGGCCGATACCCGCGCCATCGAGGAACTGAACGACCGGGTGATGAACCGCGAGGACGTGGGGCTGGCAGCGCTGCAGGCGGTCGAAAGCCACATTCCGGAACGCGCCGAAGAGGCCCAGGCCCCCACCCCCGCCGCTACGCGGCGGACCCTCCCCGCAAAGGGGGAGGGAAAGAAACGCTCTTCTCCCTCGCTCCGCGGGGGAGACGGTTTCGCGCAGCGAAACCAGAGGGGGTCCCGCCCGCTGCTCATCTTCGAGCACGCCGAGCAGGCCTTCGTCATCGCCGCGGTGCCCGATGGCCCGCCGATGCGCTTCACCTGGCGGCGGGTGACGCGCCGCGTCGTCAGATCCGAAGGCCCCGAGAGGATCGCCCCCGAATGGTGGCGGCTCGTTGGCGGCGAACGCCCCCGCGACTATTACCGCATCGAGGATGAGCAGGGCCGCCGCTACTGGCTTTACCGCGAAGGCCTCTATGGCGAGGCGGGCGAGGAAGCGCCCAGATGGTTCGTACACGGATTATCGCCATGAGCCAATACGCCGAACTTCAGGTGACCACCAACTTCTCCTTCCTGCGCGGCGCCTCGCACCCGGAAGAACTCGCCGCCCAGGCAAAACATCTGGGGATCGCCGCCATCGCCGTGACCGACCGCAACAGCCTCGCCGGCGTGGTCCGCGCCCACGGTGCGGCAAAGGATGCGGGGCTGAAGTTCGTGACGGGGGCGAGGCTCGACTTGTCCGCGGCCCCCACCCCCGCCACTGCGTGGCGGACCCTCCCCGCTTCGCGAGGAGGGATGACAATTCATTCGCCCCCGCTTGCGGGGGAGACGGTTTCGCGCAGCGAAACCAGAGGGGGGCCTTCCCTCCTCGCCTACCCCACCACCCGCGCCGCCTATGGCCGGCTGTGCCGCCTGCTTTCAGTAGGCCAGCGCCGGGCCGAGAAGGGGCAATGCCTGCTCACCCTTGATGATGTTTATGAATTCTGCCGAAGGCATGATCTTCGCCCTGTGCCCCGAGATGCGAAGCCCATCTCGAAACCCTGCGTGCCAAGCTGAAAGCCCCGCTCTACCTCGCCGCCCACCAGGCCTATGGCGGCGGCGCCCGCGCCCAGGCTCAACTATCTCGCCGAACGCGCCCACAAGAACCGCACGCCGCTGCTCGCCACCAACGACGTGCTCTACCACCACCCATCGCGCCGCGTGCTGCAGGATGTGGTCACCGCCATCCGTGAAGGCATCACCGTGGCGCAAGCCGGCTTCCGCCTCGAAGCCAATGCCGAGCGCCATCTGAAGAACCCCGATGAAATGGCCCGCATCTTCCGCGATCATCCCGCAGGCGATTGCCAATACCCTCGATATCGCCAATGCCTGTCGCTTCTCCCTCGACGAACTGAAATACGAATACCCCGAAGAACCGATCCCTCAAGGCAAAACCCCGCAAGCCCACCTCGAACATCTCGCCTGGGAGGGGGCGAAGACTCGCTATCCCGAAGGCGTGCCCGCCAGGGTAAAGGCCAATATCCGCAAAGAGCTCGTCCTCATCGCCAAGCTCAACTACGCGCCATATTTTCTCACCGTGCACGACATCGTGCAATTCGCCCGCACCCGCGACAAGCCCATTCTCTGCCAGGGCCGTGGTTCCGCCGCCAATTCCACCGTGTGTTATGTGCATCGGCATCACCTCAGTCGATCCCAATCAGATCGAGCTTCTGTTCGAGCGCTTCATCTCCGAGGAGCGCAAGGAACCGCCCGACATCGACGTCGACTTCGAGCACGAGCGCCGCGAAGAGGTAATCCAGTATATCTACGCCCGTTATGGCCGCGAGCGGGCGGGCCTCGCCGCCACCGTCATCACCTACAGGGGCCGCTCCGCGGTGCGCGAGGTGGGCAAGGTCATGGGCCTGTCCGAGGATGTAACGGCGACGCTTGCCGGCATCGTCTGGGGCCACATGCGCGAGGAGATGCACAATGGCCGGCTGAAGGAGGTGGGGCTTGATCCCGATGACCCGCTGCTCGCCAGGGTGATCGAACTTTCCGATGAGATCGCCGGCTTCCCGCGCCATCTCTCGCAGCATGTCGGTGGTTTCATCCTCACCCGTGAAAGGCTCGACGAAACCGTTCCCATCGGCAACGCGGCGATGGAAGACCGCACGGTGATCGAATGGGACAAGGACGACATCGACACGCTGGGTATTCTGAAGGTCGATGTGCTGGCCCTCGGCATGCTCACCTGCATCCGCAAGTGTTTCACGCTGTTGGAGCAGTGGTACGGGCTTCACTATTCGCTGGCCACCGTGCCCGCGCGAAGACGCGAAAGTTTACGACATGCTGTGCCGCGCCGATTCAGTGGGCGTGTTCCAGGTGGAATCACGGGCGCAGATGAACATGCTGCCGCGCCTCAGGCCGCGCTGCTTCTATGATCTCGTCATCGAAGTGGCGATCGTCCGCCCCGGCCCCATCCAGGGCGACATGGTGCATCCTTACCTGCGCAGGCGCGATGGCATTGAGCCCGAACTCTATCCCGCTCCCCACCCGGATTTCGGCCCGCCCGATGAATTGAAACAGGTGCTGGGGCGCACCAAGGGCGTGCCGCTGTTTCAAGAGCAGGCGATGAAGCTTGCGATGGTCGCCGCCGAATTCACGCCGGGAGAACTGAACGAACTCAGGAAGGCCATGGCAACGTTCCGGCGGCGCGGCACCATCGGCAGGCTCGAGCAGAAGATGGTGAGCCGCATGGTGGAGAGGGGCTACGACCCCGACTTCGCGCTGCGCTGCTTCAACCAGATCAAGGGCTTTGGCGAATACGGCTTCCCCGAAAGCCACGCCGCCAGCTTCGCCCATCTGGTCTACGTCTCGTCCTGGCTCAAATGCCACTACCCCGATGTCTTCGCCTGCGGGCTGCTGAACGCGCAACCCATGGGCTTCTACGCCCCAGCGCAGATCGTGCGCGATGCAAGAGAACACGGTGTGGAGGTACGGCCGGTGGACGTGAGTTTCAGCCAATGGGATTCGACATTGGAAGCCACAGACCCCGCCCGGCCGCTGCGCGTCCACCATCCCCGCTTCGCGAGGAGGGGTAAGCAAAATCCATTCGCCCCCGCTTGCGGGGGAGAAGGTTTCGCGCAGCGAAACCAGAGGGGGACCGGCGTCGCTCTCCGCCTTGGCCTCCGCGAAGTGGAGGGGCTGCGGGAAGATGATGTAACACTCATGTCCCTTCCCCATTGTGGGAAGGGGCCAGCCGATCTCCACCGCCTTGGCATTCCCGTGCCCGCCCTCGAAAAACTCGCCGCCGCCGATTGCTTCCGCTCGATGGGCCTCGACCGCCGCGCCGCCCTGTGGGAGGTGAAGGCCCTGGCCAAGGCCAGGCCCTTGCCCCTCTTCGCCTTCGCCGATGCCCAGGATACCGGTGCCGAGGCGAAGGTGACGCTCCCCGAAATGCCGCTCTCCGAGCATGTGGTGAACGACTATCAGACGCTGAAACTGTCGCTCAAAGCCCACCCCATGAGCTTCCTGCGTGAACTCTGCAATCGCCAGCGCGTCATCGATAATCAGAAACTCAAGGCCGTGAAGAACGACGCCTTCGTCACCGTCGCCGGCGTCATCCTGGTGCGCCAGCGCCCGGGTTCGGCGAAGGGTGTGGTGTTCCTGACCATGGAAGACGAGTTCTCCCACTGCAACGTGGTGATCTGGCCGCAGGTTCTCGAAACCCATCGCTCCATCGTCATGGGTTCGCGCCTCATGCTGATCAGGGGCCGCGTGCAAAGAACCGGCGACATCATCCACGTCGTCGCATCCCGCATCGAAGACAAGACGGCCTGGCTGGCCCTCCTCACCGAGGATCAGAGCCTGCTGCGAAACCCGCTTGCGCGGGCTGATGAAGTCGTCAAACCCGGCCCCGATCCAACGCCCACCGCCAGGCACCCGCGCCAAGTGCGCGTGATCCCCAAGAGCCGCGATTTTCACTGAGCCAAATACAATACTCTGACGTCATTCCGGACAAGCCGGAGCGCAGCGCAGGCGCGATCCGGAACCCAGCTTTGGCGGCGGCCAGCGGAAAGAAACCAGCCGCCACTACACCCACTTCACCGCATAAACCTGCGGCAGCGTCCCGCTCACCAGCTTCCACGAATCCCCCTGGTTTTCGCTCACCCACAAATTGCCGGTGGTCGAACCCATGGCCAGGCGCTTGCCGGTTTTGTCCAGCCCCAGCGCGTGGCGGAACACCACGTCGTAAGCGTGTTTCTGCGGCAGGCCCTTCTTCAGGCTCTGGAATGTCTTGCCGCCATCCCGCGTGCGCGTCACCACCAGAGCGCCACCGACCGGAATGCGTTTTTCATCCTTGATGCCGGGCACAAACCACGCCGTGTCCGGGTCCTTGGGATGGACCGCTACGCCAAAGCCAAAGCTTGACGGTTTGGCGAAAATCTCGTGCCAGCTCTTGGCATTGTCCGTGGACCTGAAGATGCCAGCGTGATGCTGCACCCAGTAGCGGTCGGGTTTGCCGGCGCATTGCACCATCATGTGTGGGTCTTGCGTGTGCGGATCATCCGACCCCGGGCCTTGCTGATCAAAGTGCATGCCATGGGCATTCTGCTCCCACGTCTTGCCGCCATCGTGCGTCGTCCACACCCCGCCGCAGGAAACCGCCACGCGAACAGTTTTCGAATTTCGCGGATCAACGCAGATCGAATGAATGCCAGGAAGATCGGCCCCGCCACCCAGCCACTTGTTGCGCTCCGGCATGTCCCAGAGGCTGCGGATCAGCGTCCAGCTCTTGCCGCGATCCTTGGAGCGGAACAGCCCGCCTGGCATGGTGCCGGCCCACAACACGCCGGGCTCGTCTGCACCACCCGTCTCCAGCGCCCAGATCAGCTGGTTGGCCCATTTCACCGGCTTGCCCCAGCCATCGAGATCCTCAAGCCCCTCGGGCTTCGGTGGATAGGTGGGCGACGTGATCTCCGTCCACTTGCCGCCCTTGTCGCGCCGGTGCAGCTTGATGCCAAAGTGGCCGTGATTGAGTGCCGCATAAGACGCACCGTCGCGCGGATCATGGAGCGTCAGCGTGACATTGTCGCCGAGGAAATCGCCACTCGCCACCTCCCAGCCCTTGGAGCGCTTCTTCACCTCGAACAACCCCTTGCGGGTCGACACCATCACATGCGCCATATTATCCTCCTGAGAGAGCCTGCATCACATAGATCTCGCTGTCCGCGTCTCACTGCATCCGAAAGCTCTGTCGCGGTCCTTGATGCGCTGGCCGTCGATCAGCACCATCATGTGCTTGCGCAAAGCTCCCTGCTCATCGAGCACATAGAAACCCAGCCGGTCCTGGGCTTCGAACACCCGGGCCAGAACCTCGCCAACCGTGGCGCCATCGGCTTCGACCGACGGGCAATCCACATGCCGCCGCAAGTTGGTGGTAAAATGAACTTTGGGCATCACCATTCCCTCTGTGCTGCCGGTGGGAGAAAATGCCACAACCTCCCTCACATTCCAAGTGGGATAGAGTGACGCCATGAACCGCCGGACCCTTTGCGCCACCCTGCCGCTGCTCTTGCTGCCATCTGCTGCCAGTGGGCATTCGTTCAAACATGGCACCATCGCCATTGGCCACGCCTGGGCGCTGCCAGTGCAACATGGCGACGGCCAACTGTTTTTTCCGCTGCTGAACAAAGGCTCCGAAGCCGACGCGCTGGTGGCAGCCCGCTCGGCAATCTGCAGCCACATCGAACTCCGGCAAAACAACCGCTATGACGATCCGCCGCTGCAGTCGATCGTGCTCGAACCCCGCCGCCCCGTGCCGATGCGCCCTACCGCACTGCATCTGCGTCTGGTCGGCATGCGGGCGCCACTGGTGTTGGACGATCGCTTCCCGCTGATCCTTGACTTTCTCAAGTCAGGCGAAACCCTGATCGAGGTGATGGTGGAAGAAAAGCCGGGAACCTAACCTCTTAGGTTTTGCAGCACGACGATCAGCACCAGCGCTACGGCCAGCACGCCGGCGAACAGGCTGAAAGCCATGTTGAAACCGCTTGCGGACACCACCCAGCCAAAGGCCCAGGGCGCGGCAATGCGGGGCACCGCCGACATCGCCGAAATGAAGCTGATGCCCGCCGTGCGATTTCCCGGCACGTGGTTGGCCGCCAGAGCAATGGCGCAGGGCACCAGCACCGCTGTTCCAAGCCCAATGACCGCAAACGATACGACACTGGCAGCGAAGCTGTGGGAAAACCCGAAGGCCGCAAAACCCGCCGTGGCCACCACCAGCGAAGCCATCATCAACGGCAGATCGCCATACCGTGCCCTGAGCCGATCACCCTGCACGCGCACGACGGCGTTACAGATGCCGAAGAAGGCAGCTCCTGCCCCGGCGACCGCCGCCAGTTCCGGCGCTTGCGCGTCCAGGAGTTTCGCCGACCACAGCAGGGCCGTGGTTTCCGCCGCCACGATAAGACCGGCAGCAATGCCCAGCAGCACCATTGGTGTCTTGTTGGGAAGCCCCGTCAGCCTGGCCGTGCGCCCGCCGGCTGAGACTCCGGCCCGGCACATTGGCCCTGACCAGCGCCCAGGCGATGGCGAAAAACCCTGCCGACACGAGGGCCGTGGCCCAGGTTCCCACCTGCGTTGACAGATAGCTGGCCGCCAATGCCATCACCGGCATGCCGAGCGATACGCAGGCATGCAGCAGTGAAAAGATCGGCTTGCCGAGATCGATCTCGATCGCCGAACCTTCGGCGTTCATGAACACGTCGGTTAAGCCAAACATCAGGCCGAGCCACAGGAACATGACAAAGAACATCCATGGCGATGTACTGGTCAGTGTCGCCAGCAGGGCAAGGGCAAACAGCGGCAGAGACCACAGCAGCATGGCGCGGCCGCTGACGAACCGCGCAATGGCCCCGCCCGCCGACAACATCATGACCGTGCAAAATGTCGAGGCGGTGATCGCCAGCCCCAGGCTGAAATCATCAAGACCGGCAGCCCGCGCCACCGTCGGCATCGACCCGGCCAATGCCCCAACCGCCGTTCCGAAGGCGGTAAACGTGGCCGTCATGGCAAAGCGCGGGGAAGCCGGAAGAAAGCGAATCTGCATCGAGGCGCGACCCTGCCGGTTTCCGGTATAACAATCAAATATTTCGGAAATTCCGGCATTTAGGGGTTCACAAGCCAGGTCGCGGTAGCTATATACCCCTCGCATCCGACGCGGGATGGAGCAGCCCGGTAGCTCGTCAGGCTCATAACCTGAAGGTCGTCAGTTCAAATCTGGCTCCCGCAACCAAAATTAGCCAGATATACCAATGGCTTATATCAACACCCCGGACCTCGCGTCTGGGGTGTTGCGTTTTTAAGTCGCCATAGAGTTGCCAAATCGAGTGTTTCAGCGACGACGCTTGGGACTACGAGACGGTTGCGGGCTGTACAGCCGTTGCGAACAGTCCCGTTCAGATGAAGTCCTTCTTTAAGTTCGGGCTCAGGTATTGGCCGTCGTCCTTAAGGCAACATTTGTAGAAAAGTCTAAAGCAGGGCGCGAACAGCGGCGGCGAACGCCTTCTCTTCGTCCTCAATGCGTTTGGCGCTAAGATCAGTCATGCCATTGTATACTTGAAACCCGCCAATCGAACCGCACAATTCTATTGACGATCGACCCCGCGGTCGTTCCGCATGTAGCAGCATGACGCGAGCAGTAGTGTATCTGGCACCGTAAACGATCACCTGATTGACGTCACTGCGGTCCGGTATTTTCGGGGCGGGCTTGTATTTGGTATCGATCACCAGAACCGCGCGACCATTGACTTCTATGATGATGTCCGGTGTGGCGTCGGGGTTATTCAGGCCAGCCCGAATCGGATCGTAGAGTAATAGTTTCGCTCCGCCGTCTCCCTCCTTGTTTCCATCTTTAACTTGAATGGCTGGATCATCGGCAAAGCCATCGGCCAAGACACGGCGCATGTAGCTCTCGAAGACCTTAGCCATGTCGATGAGGATTGATGGCAAGATGGCAATTCCGCCTGCCTGCCGGATTGATAGCCCCAAGTCGTAGACGATGAGGTGCGCCACCATCAAGGCGTCGGCGTAGTGTTCGTGATGTACTGCCAGCTGTTTGAGGTAGCCGGCGATCGCTTGAGGCGTCAGATCAGATGGCAAAGCCCGCTGCACATCACCCAAACGTATCAGTGTCTTCCGTAACCGAAGTATGCGAGCCCGCTGGTTTTGATCGGGAATGCCGATGTAGCGGGTGAGGAGTTTCTCAAAGGCGTGCCGCAATAGTCGATTCGGCCCAAAATCCGCGGTGCGATGGAATGCAGACGACATCGCAGTCGGCCGCCCGGTTTTGCCCGAGAGCAACTCCGACTTGAACGGCATGATGCGGCCTGTTGGTGCTGTGCCAATCCGCAAGTGACGATTGTAGGTCTTAAGAAGCCCATTCTCCCAACACCAAACGACCACACTCAGCGCTCGGCTACAGACCGCCCGCACCACTCGTCATCGCACCCAAACCAACCCCACTCGACGAAGTTGCAAACATGCAATAGTCTCCCACTGCGTCTGGTACAAAATATCGGGCAGGCCAGCAGGCGGCTTCGGTGAAACTGCCTAGGCCCACTTCGGTGGGGGGATCACCAGCTCCGGACATATGCGCTCGTCCCGAGGGTTGCAATAGGAGCAGGAGGGGCGCAGGATGACCGGCGCCTTAATATCATTCGTCAACAACCAGTCCGATTTTTGGACTATTTCGGCGAGGTGTTCAACATGGCAAAGCGGCCAGCGTCCAACGACAAAACAAACAAACCATCTACACTCCATTGGGTTGCTCAGGTCTACCAGTTCTGGGCCTTGGATTATGTGATCGAACTAGTTCGGGCGATCGCCCAGAATTATACCGAGAAACCCACAAGATTCAGATCCTTGCCTGCCGACGTTCAGGGAGTACTTTCTGATTTCCAGAAGCGCCTAGGGGTAGACCCCTCGTTTCCGAATTTTGTTCAGCGAAGGAGTGTCTATGAGGCTCAGTTGGGCGATTGGTTCCACGAGGCGTCAACCGGGTTCCGGGCGACCGTTGTCGCCTTTATCGAGCGAACGCCCGACGCTGCTCGCGATACCGCGGTGCACGCTGTTCGAGACGCAGTGAGATCTGTTCGTGCTCAGCTTAGTCATAGGGACGGTGCGGCCGCTCAGAACGAGAGAGCCCAAATTGCCCTCATGTTTTCAAAAGCTCTCATAGTGTTGCGGTCCGAAGAAACTGCACGCGCTTTTGGCCTGCGCGCGGCTCCAAGCGAGACATGGCCCTTCGATGGTGCGCTCGATCCGAGCGGGGCGGAGATGGTGGAGTTCGTTGCTGGTGAACTCTTTCCCAACATTCCTGGGCGTATGTCGGGGTATAAGTTTCTCCTACTCCAGCGGGCGGCTCACCATGGTGCGGCTACCCTCACCGGCTTGATGGCCGAAGAAAGTCGGTCCCCCGGCCTTCTTGAACAAGTTCTATCCTCGGCCTATGCGTGGGCAACGAGCGTGCGAGAGTTGATGCCTCTCTCGAACATCGCAATGGCCTGGAAGTGGGAATACTACAGACGGGCTTTGTCTGGTTTCGAACAGTCACTGATTCCCGACCACCCCTCAGGGGAAGTTGAGTTCACCGGCACCGAGCTCCAGGCAGCGGTCGTTCGAACTAATCTGGCTTGGGGAGCGCTGGCAGGTGCTGGCGCTCTTATGACTAACACACTTGGCAGCGAGGTCTGCTGTTCTACAGGAGATCTGAGCTGTCGAACCGATGCCTCTTGCCTAAGCATAGTTGAACACTGTCCCACCGAAGGCGGATGTCCAACAGATGGTTTTTGTCCGCCGGGCAGTCCGCATCACCATTGCTTCATTTAGGCAAATTGAGTGCGTTGGTGGGATGCAGAGACGCTGACAGAGCGCGCGCCTGCCGTTCAACCTGGCTTGGCTACTCATGGCCACTCGCGGAACCCTCTGGCTGATTTTCGTCTTGAGCGTTGGCGTTCCCAGCCGCCTTTTTCAAACGGGCCCTATTTTCAGGATCGACTCGCTCAAATTGGCCTAACGGAAGATGAACTTAGGTCGTTGCTTGAGGCCGCTGAGCCGGCCGCGAAAACGGAGGTGCCAAAGTGGTTGGTCACCATCGAGCGCAACTTCGGACAGGATGCCAAACGGCACGATAGTAGGGGTGGGGCTGCGCAAGGAACGGCGGGCTCGGACGCGTTCCTTGCGCTGATTGAACCGCTCTTGGAAGAGGGGCGTCAACTTCTTGTTTCAGGGATTAAGCGTCTGGTCGTGGATTACCAACCTCTTCCGGTGTCTTCGGGTACACTTGAGCAGAAGCTATACGCTGATCTCCAGCTCTCGGCTCTTAGGATCATCAATCGAGCGTGCGTCCTCGAGCTGAATCTCGCAAGGCTCGAGGGGACGCTGGATGGAGAAAGCTCGGAAAAGCGCTTTTTGCAGTTCCTCGATCGCCTGTCAGATCGGCGAGCCGGATTTGAGCTCTTATCGAATTATCCAGTTCTTGCTCGATCCATCGTCGGTTTGGTCGAGCGGTGGCTCTCAGCAAACATCGAGTGGATCGGGCGGCTGATTTCCGACTGGCAGTTGGTGTTAGGGGAACTTGCTGGCGGGCAGCATCCGGGCGACCTGGTCGTTGTAAATGCGGCGGCTGGCGACCGTCACAGGTCAGGACGTTGCACAGTCATCCTTGGGTTTAGCACAGGCTTTTTCCTCGTCTATAAACCCCGCTCGATGGCAGTCGATGTTCATTTTCAGGAGCTTATTTCTTGGATTAACAGGTACGGCCAAGAGCCACCGCTTCGACCAATTACCGTGCTCGATAGGGGAAGTTACGGATGGGCTGAGTTTGCCCATCATCTACCCTGTCATACCGCTGCAGAGGTGCGGCGTTTCTACGAAAGACAGGGAAGCTATCTGGCCATCTTGCATGCACTAGGCGGCACAGACTTTCATCGAGAGAATCTTATTGCCTCTGGCGAGCACCCGATAATGGTGGACCTGGAAACACTATTCCACCCGATGGTAAGCCACGTGCAGGGGGCCGCATCGGGGGACTTAAGGCTTCAGGCTCTATCGAGCTCTGTGTTGCGCGTTGGGTTTCTTCCGTCCCGAATCTGGGGCAGCGAGGTCAATGAGGGAATTGACCTGAGTGGACTCACGGGAGACGAAAATCAGATCACTCCGTTCGGAGTGCCTCAATGGCAGGACTTCGGCACGGACTCGATGCGCTTAATCCGGCGAGAGGTCGCGATACCGCCCACCATAAATCGCCCGAAGCTTGATGGCTCCGCCGCCGATGTACTGGATTATTCTGACGACTTCGAGCTTGGCTTTGTGCGGACTTATCGGATACTCACTCAACACCGAGAAGCATTGTTGAGTGAGGATGGACCTCTTGCTGCGTTCAAGGACGACGAGGTGCGAGTAGTTCTGCGACCGACAAGAACTTATGGGGCATTGCTCCAAGAGAGTTTTCATCCTGACTTTCTCCGAGATGCCCTTGAGCGCGATCGGCTGTTTGATCTCCTTTGGAGCAGCGTCCCCAGAGCACCCCATTTGGTCGCGACAATTCCAGCGGAGCAAAAGGATCTCAACGCTGGAGATGTCCCAATTTTCACGACGTACCCCAGTTCCTGCCATCTGTGGTCGAGTTCTGGACAGAGAATAGAGGAGTACTTCAGGCATCCATCCATGTCTTCCATACGAAAGCGTCTCGAGGAGTTCTCAGAGGGCGATCTTGGCCGACAGATATGGTTTGTTCGAGCCTCATTTGCGACCGCGTCAAGTGCCGCACGGCCGCTACGGGTCCGACGGCCAAGCTTAGTCGAACCGATAGTCGCGTACGACAGAGCGCGCGCACTTGATCTGGCGAGACGCGTCGGAGACCGACTGTTCGATCTTGCTTATGAAAGCGACGATGAAGCCTCTTGGATAGGGCTGACGGTAACTGCGCGAGATCAATGGGTGTTGGAGCCCCTCGGACAAGACCTGTACGGGGGAATGTCGGGGATTGCGCTTTTCTTAGCGTACCTCGGTGATCTCACTAGCGATGAGCGTTACAGCGTGTTGGCTCGCAAGGCGATTCGATCAGCGGATCATTGTCTCCCGAAAAGGGCCCTCATAGGAGGTTTCGATGGCTGGGGTAGCTTGATTTATGCGAAATGCCACCTTGGCGTCTTGTGGAACGCACCCGAGCTAGTGGAAGAAGCAGAGGCGATTGGCGGGCGCCTTGGACCGCTGATTGATCAAGATTCTGTATTCGATGTCATCGGGGGCGCTGCGGGCTGCATAGGCTCACTTCTGTGTCTACAGCAGTGCAAGTCTTCAAACGGAACCTTGGCGCTAGCCGTCCGCGCCGGAGAACGGTTACTAGACACCGCCAACAAACTGAGTTCTGGTCTGGGTTGGACGAACTCTCACATTTCCAGTGAACCGCTTGCCGGTTTCTCCCACGGCGCGTCCGGAATAGCTTGGGCTCTGCTGCTCCTGGCCACGGAGACGGGGCGTCAAGAGTTTCGCTCGGCAGCCATGTCGGCGATTGAGTATGAACGCGCCCTTTTCTCTGTGACTGCTGAAAACTGGCCCGACTTACGAGTGCACGACAAATCCCAAGACGTTGACCGTCCCAGGCGCTACGTCACAGCCTGGTGCCACGGTGCCCCAGGAATCGGCCTAGCTCGCCTCGCAGTCTTGGATCAACTAGACGACGTAGCGCACACAGAGATTCGTACCGCTGTTGATACAACGATACGCAACGGTTTCGGCCAAAACCATTCACTTTGTCACGGAGATTTTGGCAATCTCGAACTCTTGAGCGCAGCTGGGCAACGCATAGGCTATCCCCTCAAGCCGGTCATTGAGGCGATCGAGGCAAGACTCTTAGAAGACATTCACACGAGCGGTTGGCGCTGTGGCATACCGCTGGGTGCCGAGTTCCTGGGCTAATGACGGGGCTTGCGGGCATTGGATATGGACTCCTGCGATTGGCTGCACCGACGGTCATTCCATCAGTCCTCACGATGCAACCTCCAATTTTAATGGCATGATGGTCCCCGCGCAGGGACACACTGAATAAGAGGACCGCGCGGGTAATTGAAGGGGTAATCCCCCCAAAATTAAGCTGTCTGATGCACACATCTTTGTCTTGATGTGACGTTGGAGCGCTGATTCAATTGGTTGCCGTTGAATTCTGGAGGCTGCCATGGACCTTGCTTCAGTTGATGTCGGGCGTTTTGAAGTCGGTAATTTTGGGGATTTGCGGCTCAAAAAAAGGGGGCCTGGTGCCATCAGGTTCTGGCGACTTCGCCGGGGTCGTGCATTTTGGCTTTGGCAGGTGGCCAGCGGCGCGGCGAAATCGGGTTTGGGCGATTTTTGCGCAACCCTGCAGTGACTGTGGCCGGTCTGAGTGAAGCTGCGGCCCGGCACACGTCGGAACGCGTGTCCGGGCGGGAGGTGCTGGCGATACAAGACACGAGCGAGATCATTCTGGGCGGCCGTAAGAAACGCGCCGAAGGCTATGGAGCGGTTGGCAAAGGCGGTTGTCTTGGTGGTGTGCTGATGCATCCGGTTCTTGCCGTTGATGGCGTCAGCGGGGAACTTCTCGGACTTGCCGATATTGCTGTGTGGAACCGTGACAAGCGCCAGACTGTGCAGCATGCGCGACGCTCATCGGAAGACAAGGAATCGCGGTACTGGCTGACCGGCATCGAGCGGGCCGCAGATATGCTGAAGCAGGCGGCACAGATCACCGTCGTCGCGGATCGGGAAAGCGATATCTACGAAGACTTTGCGCGCAGGCCGGAAGGTGTTCACCTACTGATCAGGTCTGGCTTCAACCGGCGGCTGGATAACGGCGAGAAGCTGTTCGACCACGTAGCCTCTCTTGCCGAAGCATCGCGGTTCACTGTGAACATTCCACCAGCACCGGGGCGTGCCGGACGTCAAGCCACCCTGGCCTTGCGCTTTGGCCCTGTGACGATCATGCGGCCTCAGCATGGTCTTCCTGCGGATGACCTCAAACGGTTGCCGTCAGGTAATCCCCCCGATTTTGGAGGGAGTTTGGAAGTAGAATTTTCTCGGCATTTTGAGCGAGGAGATTCGGATGAAGAAGAGCAAATTTACGGACCCGCAGATCATGTCTGTGCTGAAGCAGGCGGAGGGCGGCATGGCTGTTCCTGAGCTTTGCCGGGAACACGGCATATCGGCAGCGACGTTTTACAAGTGGCGGGCGAAGTTCGGCGGCATGGATGCGTCCATGATGGCCGAGATGAAGTCCATCATGGATGAGAACCGGCGACTGAAGAAGATGTTCGCCGAGCTGTCGATGCAGAATGAGCTTTTGAAGGAGGCTCTCGGAAAAAAATAACCCGGCCAGGCAAGCGTCGAGAACTGGCCGGGGACGCTGTGACGCAGAAAGGTGTGAGCATTGCCCTTGCTTGCCGGACCTTCGAAGTGAGCGAGCGCTGCTACCGCTATGAACCCAAACTGAAGCCTGAGAACGAGCGGATCGCCGACTTGCTCACAGGCCTCACGCAAGCCCATCGGACATGGGGATTTGGACTGTGCTTTCTGCATCTCAGGAATGTCAAAGGCCATGGCTGGAACCACAAGCGGGTGTACCGGATTTACCGCGATCTGGAGCTCAATTTGCGGATCAAGCCGAAGAAGCGGCTGAGGCGCGAGAAGCCCGAAGAACTGGTGGTTCCGGAGCAACCGAATGTCATGTGGTCCATGGACTTCATGGCCGACAGGCTCGACGACACCCGGGCCTTCCGGCTGCTCAATGTGCTCGACGACTACAACCGCGAAGGGCTTGGTATCGAGGCCGACTTCTCGCTGCCAGCCGAGCGGGTGGTCCGCTCACTCGACCAGATCATCGAATGGCGGGGAAAGCCCCTGGCGATCAGGGTGGACAACGGTCCGGAGTATGTCAGCTCAACGCTGCTCACCTGGGCCGAAACAAGAGGCATTGCGATCTGCCACATCGAACCCGGCAAGCCGCAGCAGAACGCCTACATCGAACGCTACAACAGAACAGTGCGGCACGAATGGCTCGGCCAGTATCTGTTCGCAGACATCAAGGAGGTGCAGGACACGGCAACAGAGTGGCTCTGGACTTACAACAATGAACGCCCCAACATGGGCTTGGGCGGCATCACACCCGCCCAGAAACTGAAACGGCAAATGGCCGCGTGAGTTCTACGCCAAACTCCCTCCAAAATCGGGGGGATTACCGTCAAGCATCAGCCTGTACCTTGTCGATATTTGCGAGGTGGCAACATCGCCCGATAGCGGACAGATCCATTGGCGGCTGCTGACCAGCCATTGCGTCAACGGCATCGGCATGGCTCGGAAGATCGTCGATTTTTACCGCAAGCGCTGGATCATCGAAGAGTACTTCCGCACTTTGAAAACCGCAGGCTTCCGCATCGAGGATGCAGAGATCAGTGACCCAAACGTCATGATCAGGTTTGCAGCACTTGCGGCAATCGCCGCCGTCACCGTGACCCAGCTGTTACGGGCCCGCGACAATCCTTCAGGCCAGAGCCTGCGCGATGCCTTCGATCCGGACGACGAGCCTGTGATCAAAGCGGTGTGCAGGGACTATGAAGGCAACGCCCCAACGGCGCGGCAGACCAACCCGCATCCAAACGGAACGCTGGCCTATGCAACCTGGGTCATCGCCCGTCTCGGCGGCTGGACAGGCTACTACGGCAAGCCCGGTTCTCTCAACCTCAGTCGCGGTTTACAGCGATACCACGCAATCAAATACGGAACCCAAATCGAGAGGAGAGTTGTGTGAATCTAACAGCCAAAATTAAGAGGGGTTTGTCGTAGAACTCACGCGGCGATTTGCATTGCCATTTGTCGGTTCAGTTTTTGGGCGGGTGTTATGCCGCCGAGGCCCATGTTGGGGCGCTCATTGTTGTAAGTCCAGTGAAGTATGCGGAAACCACCGACAGCTCGCTGCCGGCCGACACTTTTTCTCTGAGGAAATCAGCCACACTTCCCCGGGAGTGGTTGTCTCGAATTCCAGACATTATTGTTTTTGTGTGGCCGGTCATTTTTGCGAGCAATCCAGATGGGTATTTGCGCAAGGCGCAAAAGGAGTATGAGTTACGATCTCAAGAAGTTCGGAATCGCGATCAATATGAATTTGCGAGGGACGTGAACACATATCAATACTTTGCATCTGATGCTCCCGCTTCCAGAATTGCTGCGTCTAACTCACCTTCCAATACCGGGTTCGAGAGCTTTTTTCTCGCCCCCTCAAGCGCGTCGCGCCACTTCGGTCCACGGTCGCGCGCTTCGATGTAGGCGAGGCCGAGATCAAGCCTGGATGAACTGTTCGCAAGCGCTTCGATCATCACTGACGCCTGTTCGAGATCCTTGCGGGCCTTGCTCGCGCTGTCGCGGTCAGCACGGCGCAATTCTGAAACGATCAACTTGTGGACCGCAAACCGCTCTGGCGATGGAACCAGCACCGCAACGCCGCCCTTGTGCAGCAGCACCGAACGGACCGGCTGATGGATCAGAAAATCGAGATAGCGAAGGGGTTGCGCGGAGGCGCCGCCAAGCGCGGGCATCGGCGCCGGTTCGCCTGCAAAGTCGTCCTTGCTTCGGTTCGGTGTCAGGAATTCGACCTTGAAGCCCGCTGCATTGCCGAAGCTGGTTGTCGCCCTCGGATTGGCAAGGCTCGGGATTTCGCGGAATGTCGGGTCCACCTGCCGCAAGGCTTCGAGTACGGGCGGAATGGAATCGTCCACCGAAACGGAAATCGAATGGAATTGGGCGAAGTCGACGTCGCCCGTCATGAGCGGCGCGCTTGGCAATCGCACGCCGAGCAGCCCTGCATAGGTCTGGAAAGCGGCGGTGCCGACCAGAACGCCATGCAGACGAAACAATCCGGCCCGCCATAGCACATCAACGATGTCCCCAACGAGCGCAGGAGGTGAAGGCAATCCTGCTGCCGTCAGAGAGGTTACGAGTGAACGGCGTTCGCGGTAGTTGGCTTTGACTCTCTGAAAGCGTTCAACACGCGCTGTCACGTCGAGGTCGGCGACCGGGCCAACGTATTTTGAGAAGCGCTTGCTGTCGGCGTTCGCTTCGCTGCGGTTGTAGCCCTTATAGTACCAGAACTGCTGGCCGTTTGCGCCTTTCATCTTGGCGAATGAGCCGTTCTCGGGAAACGTCTCATCGAACTCGGCATCCAGGCATCGCTGGATCAAGTCCGAGAACATGGTCTGATGGGCAAGGCTAAGTGGCTTCACTGGCGGTTATGCCCAAATCTTGATTTTGCGGATAATGCCGTCAGATTCCGGCCGTATGCAAGAGCATTATGCCCAAAAGAACAAATTTGGGCATAATGACACCGACCTTGCTGAAGGGATGACATCGAACCGCCCATTAATGCCAAACAAATCAGTAATTTAGCTGTTGCTCTCGTTTTGCTGTCGAGGCTGTCTGCGATCCCGTAACCCACGGAGATCGCTCATGAAACGCCGCAAACTTCACCCCGCCGATGCCGCCAACGCAGCGGTCCTTGCGCAGGCCGTTCGTTTCGATGTTGCCCTGTTCCTCGGAACCGGGCGTTTCGCCCGGGCGAGCGCGCCGACCCTTGAGGAGGCGCGGATCGAGGCAATGCGCCTCGTTGCCGACAACCCGAGCCCGTTCGGCAAGCGCCTGCCGCTGATCTACGGCGTCACCGCCGAAGGCCGCTCGGCGCTCGTCACTTCGAACTGAACCCAATCCGAAGGAGCGCGACCATGACCACGGAACCACGACCTACGACAGGAAGTTCAACGCCCAGCGCGGTGCGCAGCGCGCCGGGCTGCAGCCCGGCAAGTTCGAAGTGTTCAAGACGCCCGATGGCCGTTTCGGCTGGCGGGCAGTCGCCGAGGGCGAGCCCGCGATCAGCATGAACGATCCAACGCTGGCCGAACATCCGATTGCACAAGCGAATGCTGCTTCCTGGCCGAGTGGCCCGAAGACCGGCAAGCGCAAGGCGATCATCGAGCAGGCGCAGGCGGGCACGCTTCCGGCGGCGCCGGATTTCTCGAAGCCGACACATGCGCGGTTTCGGGCGAAGCTGGCCAAGTTGGTGGCGCTTGCCGAGGCGGGCGATGTCGAAGGCCTCAAGGCCATCGACATCAATCCGGTCTCGACAAGCCCCAAGGCGATGGTGCGCTATCGCGATCTGGCGATCATCGCCATAGAGGCGCGCAGCCGCATTAAATGATCTGACGGTCTTTGGATTCGTGACGGTTGGCAAAAAATCGGCCATGTTGCCCTTCATTCCGAAATAGTGAGGCCACGGCATGGGTAAAGACGGCGACGTGAAGCGTGCAATTGTCAATCAGCGTGATTTGCCACCTATGTTTCCGACCCACGGGCACGCTGCCCAGTTCTGGGAAGCACTTGGCCGTGCAATTGCGACATTCGGCTTTCTTGAAGAAACATTAGGAAAGCCATTTTTCCAAAACGCGCTCGGAAACGCCTCCGGGCGCGTTTTCGTTTCTGGTCTCAACAATCGTTTCCGCAAGCATGTCAAATGGTTGGCGGAATGTGGCGACCACCTTCCCATCCTCCCAAGTGCAGTTCGATAGACGGAAATTGAGCAGGCGGCGTTTTTCGCGTGGGTTCTGCTTCGCGAACAGCCTTTGGGCGTCCCTCGCCAGTTCGAGCAGCGCGACTCCTTAGGAAAGATAGGATTTGTCGGCGCTCCGGTGCCGTTCGATCTTGCGCTGGCAGCGGTCCTGCTCCTCGCGCCACTGGTTCGACATTTTTTCGAAGAAGACGGTATCCACCAACCCGTCAAACTTATCGACATACATCGCATGAATGCGATCATTCAGCCGCTTCGCCTCGGCCTCAAGCCGCTTGATCGCCTCGTCGTGCTCGCGGCGCTCGTCGGCGTGGCTCGCGTGAAGCGCATCGCGCACCCATTCCAGCACCTCGTCATCGAATCGCAGCCGCCCGAGCAGTTCGGTGAACTGCGCTTCGAGCACTTCCTCGCGAACATATTTGCGGCGGCAGTCGGCGGGCTTGCCCTGGCACTTATCGGCATAGCCGGTGCAATGGTAATAGACGTAACGTTCCTTCTTGATCTCGCCGACCACGGCGCAGCCGCAAGCATGGCAGGCGATCAGCCCGGAGAAGGCGAAATCCCGCCTGCCCTTCTTCGCGCCGCGCGCATTGCGTCCGTCCATCACGTCCTGAACCCGTTCCCATAGCTCGGTCGGCACGATGGCCTCGTAGCGGCCCTGATAGGTCTTGCCGTCCCAATCGAAGCGCCCGATATAGATGCGGTTGCGCAGGATCGCGGCGACGGTGCTTTTCGGGAAGCGATCCGCCGCTTTTCCTGAACACCAGGCCCGCCGCCCGCGCCTTCTTCGTCACCTCCTGCGTGGAGAGGTCGCCCCACGCATACCATTCGAACATTTTCGGATGATCGGCGCGGTCGCCTCGTCGGGAACGATGATCTTGCGGCCATCCTCGCGCGTCACGTTGCGATAGCCGAGCGGCGCGTTGGAGGGCCAAAAGCCCTGCGCCGCCTTCTCGGTCATGCCCTTGCGCGTTTCCTCGGACAGGTTGTAGAAATAGTTCTTAGCCATCAGCACCTTGATGCCGTGCATGAACTTTTCCGAGGATCGCGACTCGCGCGACAGCACCATGCCTTCCTTGGTGTAGTGCATTTCCACGTCGAGTTCATCGACCGTCACCCAATCATCGAGGTTGCGATAGAGCCGGTCGGTCTTCTCGACCAGCATCACGCGGATGGACGGATGCGCCTAGAGATAAGCCACCATCTCGCCGAAGGCGGCGCAGCCCGTCTGCTTGGCGGTTTCAACGTCTACACATTCCTGCGCCACCAAAAAACCGTTTGCCGCCGCGTATTCCTTGAGCAGCTTCAATTGCGCCGGGATCGAGAAGCCTTCCTTCTCCTGCTCCTTGGAGGAGACGCGGTCATAGATCACCGCTTGACGGCAGGCGGGATCGGCGGCGGGTGCGGGCTTGCGAGTCTTGATCATGGTGTTCAGTGTGAACTGTACACAATTTGATCACAAGTGGCCGATTTGCACCGGTATCAGATCTTGCGGCTATCGTAGGCCCAATGCAACAGCGCCTGGCGCTGGCGTGGTCGGCACATGGGATTGCCCGGCTCGCAATGTCTTTTGATCTGTGACACATGGCGCTTCATCGCTTTCCAGCGCCCGATCTGCCGGGCGTCTTCCTCGGGCAATCGCCGGCCCATGTAGTAGCGGCAATACCATTGAAACCAGCCGCGTGGATCTTCAGGATGAATCCAGCCCTTCCTTCGCCATTCCGACAAAGGTTGGCTGGCGTCCACGCCGAAGTAATTGAGCGAGCAGTCGCGGCCCAAAGGCGACAGCTTCGCCCGCGCAAACCAGCTTGCCGGAAACTCATCGCGGCAATCGGCGAGATACTTGCCTCCAAAGACTCCGAGCGCAAGCATCTGCTTGGGCGCCAGATCGGGCCGAAAATCCAGGTCAAAGTTGCGACCAGGCAGAGTGATCAGCTCATAGCGGTAGCCGTGCTGCATCTTGTCATTGACGATGACGATCCTGCGCATTCGCCTCTCGGTCAGTTCAATCGCCAGATTTCGCCATTCAGCACCGACGCAAATCCAACCCATGCGGCATAGGGCAGGAACAGCCATCGTGCGACGCGATCATGCTGCCAGCATGCAGCGATCAAGGCCAGAATTGCTGCGAACAGCAGCAAGATGATGAGCAGTGCAAGTCCAATCTGGTGGGCGATGAAGAAGACGGGCATCCACAGGAAATTTAGTCCGAGTTGCGCCCACCAAAGCTTCATGGGCAAGGCGGCGAGGTCGCGCTGCCAAAAACGCCATCCAGTGAATGCGATCGCCACGTAGAGTACTGCCCATACTGGACCAAACAGCCAGTCTGGCGGGTTGAAAGAGGGTTTGACAAGCTTGGCATACCACTCACCCGGTGCGGTAAGCACTCCGAGGGCCGCGCCACCACCCAGCACGACAACCAGGAATAGGATCAGCGAAAGATAGCGGTACATGATGGTAGATCCTCTGTTGTCACTCCGCCGCCTCCAATTCCCGGACGTCCACCGGCACCAGCGCCTCTGTCAGGAAAGAGCCTAGCAGACCGATGCGTTGCGATACTCCAAACGGCGACGCGCTTCGCCTCCGAGCGCTCTCCCAATCACAACACACAACGGGTCAGTCTTCCATGCTGTTTGACTACTCTCAGCGGATCATCACTCACAAACAGGATGGGCGCCGGCAAGTTTTTAGTGTGTTCGTGTCCAACAAGAGTTCCGATGATCGCCAGTTGGCGCCTCGCGAAGCCGCAATTCTGGCACGTACTTGCCTCAGATCAAAAAACACCACGCATGCAGCGCCCAAAACTCTGCCGAAGACGCTCCGAGCCCGGCCTCAACAAAAATTCTGCCGAGGCCGGTGGTTCTTGTGTGCCTAGTTGGACGGCAGCATGACCTTGTCGATGACGTGGATCACGCCATTGTCGGCCATGATGTCGGCAGAGATAACATTGGCATCGTCAATCGTCACGCCACTCGAAGACTTCTCGATGCGCAGGACACGGTCGCCGCTACCCTTGATGCTGCGCACGTGAATTGCGCGGCCCGGCAGCATGTTGGAGGTGAGCTTGCGGCCGACGACGTGATAGGTCAACACCGCCACGAGCTGATCCTTGTTCTCGGGTTTCAGCAAGTTTTCTACAGTTCCGGCAGGAAGGGCGGCGAATGCTTCATCAGTTGGCGCGAAAACCGTCAGCGGGCCTTCACCCGACAGCGCCCCAACCAGGCCCGCGGCTTCGGCGGCAGCGAGGAGCGTCCCAAACTTTCCGGCGCCCTTGGCCGTTTCAACGATGTTGGCGGCATGAACCGTTGATGTTGCAAGAGCGCCAAACATAGCGGCGGCGGCGAGAGTTGCGATCTTCATGTTTGTTTCCATTCGGTGTCTTTCCGGCCCCATGCCGAAATTGTAATTGGTCAACGCTGGAAGGGCAGAAGTGGATCACCGAAAGAATTCATCCGTCTACAGATTTTTTCGGCTGATCACGAATTTCCGGATGAGGAAGAAGTAGACGGAGTAGGGAAGCAGCCGCGCCAGCTTCAGCATGAGCACGAAGCGGGTAGGGAACGCGATCTCGAAGCGGCGGCGCTGCAGCCCACGCAGGATGCGGGCGGCAGCCTCTTCAGCGGAAAGCAAGAAGGGCATCGGAAATTCATTCTGGGCGGTCAAAGGTGTAGCCACGAAACCGGGATTGATGAGGCTCATGGTCACGCCGTCGGCGTCGAGTTCGGGTTTGAGACTCTCGGCAAGATTGATCAGTGCCGCCTTGCTCGGCCCATAGGCGGCGGCCTTCGGCAGGCCGCGATAACCCGCAACGGAGGCAATGCAGGCCAGGTGGCCGCTACGCCTGCTACGCATTTGCGGGATGAGGGCTGACAGCGCATGGACTACGCCAAGATAGTTCACGGCGTTGGTCTCAATGAAATTCGCAGGGTCAAATTCGGTGACGTTCAGGGGCTTGTAGGTGCCAGCAGCCAGAACTGCGAGATCAATCGGGCCGATTTCGCTGCTTATGCGGTCGTGGGTGGCGATCACCGCAGACCGATCCGTCACGTCGAGCGGATAGGCGTGCACGCCGTGGCCAAGCTCAGCGAGTTTTTCGGCCGAGCGCGCCGAAGCCGCGACGATCACACCGCGCTTGGCGAGGGCTATGGCCAGTTCCCGGCCAATGCCGGTCGAGGCGCCGGTGACCCACGCCACGCGCCACGGAAGATCGGACATCAGATGCCGATCAATGGCTGCAGAAGGCGCGCGGACAGCGACTTGAAGCGGGTTGGCGCTTCGGTGGCGACCAGGCAATAACAGTCTTCACCGGGTTCAATGACCGGACGGTGTTCAACGTCCTGGTCGAGATCGGCAACATCGCCGGCGCCGAACCGGCCGATCTTGTCGCGATAGGCACCGGCCAGCACGAGCGTCAACTCCTCGCCCCCGTGCCCATGCTCGGGCATGGACCTTGCCGGGCGCGATCCGCATCAAGACCAGCTTGCCATTCCGCGGCGCGGAGAGGCGAATGTCATGCATCGCAATACCCGGCGCCTTGCGCTTCCACGGAAGCTCGCGCAGCGGAACGCCATTCAGGAGTTTTGCCAATGGCGGCGGGACTTCCGAGCGAACCGGCGCTGGCGCTGGAAACCGGTGCAGCGTCGCCCTGTCCAGCAGGCCCATGGTCTTGTCCTTGCAACTCGCCGAAACTGCCGACCCATCGAGCTCCAGCAGCAATTCGCCGCCCATCGATTCAGCCTGCCGCACTGCCTTATGGCATTCGGGGCACCAGGCGATGTGCGCGGCGGCGACGATGGTCAAAGCCTCTCCCAACGTTCCGGCGGCATAGGCCAGGACCGTTGCGTGGTCGAGGTGATGGCTGATATTCACTTTAGTATCTCCAATGTCTTTCGTAGCCGGCCATAGGCCAGCCGCATGCGGGATTTTACGGTGCCGAGCGGCAGATTGAGGCGCAGGGCGATCTCTGATTGGGGAACGTCTTCAACGAAGGAAAGGATCAGTATTTGTTTCTGCTCTTCCGGAATTGAGGCCAGAGCCTGCGCCACATGGCTTCCTTCCTGCCTGGCAGCCAGCAGATCATCGGCGGCCGCTTCACCGGACGGGCCATCGAAATCCTCGTAATCAACAAAGCTCACGGACGAGTCTCGGCGAAAACGATCGATCCTCAGGTTGCGGGCGATCGTGTATATCCAGGCCACGACCGAACCCTTGTCCGGCGCATAGAGCCCCGCTTTGGTCCACACCGCAATCATCGTGTCCTGGACCATGTCTTCGGCGAGTTCGGCACTTGCTCCCTTGCGCATCATGAAACTCTTCAGGCGCGGCGCCATCCGGTCAAAAAGCTCGGCAAAGGCATCGCGGTCAAGGTTTCTTGCAACAGAATCAAGAAGGCGGCGCAGGACTTCTTCATCCATGCGCCGGTCTGGAAGCTGTTTCGGTGTACTCATGCGTAAGGCCGATGTTTGCACCGTCATTCTTCCCAGCATTGATCGTCGGATGTCTATACGCCGCCGCGCGGGCGGCGGATCACTGCCGGCCAGTGATCCGGGTTGTGTTTCTGAGCGTTATGTCAAAGTCATCAGCAGTCATGGTTATCCTTTGAAAAAACTTCGTATCGCGGTCATCGGATCGGGCATTTCAGGCCTGTCGGCTGCTTGGCTCCTGTCGCAGCGTCATGATGTTTGCCTTTATGAGGCTTACCCGCGGATTGGCGGCCACGCCAATACGGTTGTTTGCCGGGGGCCCGACGGCGATGTGGCCGTGGATACGGGCTTCATCGTTTACAATGAGGCGGCCTATCCAAATCTGGTGGAGCTCTTTGACTATCTCGACGTGCCGACGGCCGCCACTGAGATGGGATTTGCGGTGTCCCTCGACGAGGGCCGCATCGAATATGCCGGGCGCGGCATGGCTCAGATCATTGGCGCTTCACGCAACCTTTTCGACCCGGAGCACTGGCGCATGTTGCTAGGCATTGCGCGGTTCTTCAGGACAGCGCTGGGGCGCGCCGAACTGCTGCCGGATGACGTTTCGCTTGCGGCGTTTCTATCAGCAGAGGGCTATGGGCCAGCCTTCATCAAGCGCCACCTCTTGCCGATGGCTGGCGCCATATGGTCTTCAGCGCCGGAGCAAATGCTCAACTACCCGGCGCGTTCATTCCTGCGCTTTTTTGACAACCACGGACTGCTGCAGATTCGGAACAGGCCGAAATGGCGAACCGTGGTTGGCGGCTCACGCGAATACGTGTGGCGGCTGATCGACGACAGCCAGATCAAGATTGCCATGGGACAAAAGGTGCAGCGTGTGATGCGCCACCCGTCGCATGTGACAATCATTTGTGCCGGTGGCGAGCAGCAAGACCATGATCACGTTGTCATTGCCACACATGCCGACCAGGCCCTGACTTTGCTCGATGATGCAACACCCGACGAGCGTGCGTTGCTATCGGCCTTCGGCTACTCGATGAACCGCGCTGTTCTGCACCGCGATTCGCGCCTCATGCCCCAACGCCGCCGCCTGTGGTCCAGCTGGAACTACATCGGCACGGCCGGTTTGCCGCAATGCGCCATTACATACTGGATGAACGCACTGCAGCCGCTGGCAACGACCGCCGACTATTTCGTGACCCTCAACCCGGCCATTGCGCCTGAGGCAAGCTCGGTTCTCAAGTCCTTTGATTATGCCCACCCAATTTTCGATGGGCGGGCGCTTTCGGCGCAGCGGCACCTGTGGGATTTGCAGGGGCGGCAGAACACCTGGTTTTGCGGCGCGTATTTCGGCTCCGGCTTCCATGAGGATGGCCTTCAGTCCGGCCTTGCGGTCGCCGAAGCACTGGGGGGCGCACTGCGGCCATGGTCGGTTCCCGATCCGTCCAACCGCATATTCACCAAACCGCTCGATCACCTCCATGCGGGGCCTTACGTTGAGGCTGCGGAATGACGATGTCGTCCAGTCTTTATGTGGGGGAAGTCGTTCACCGGCGGCTGATTCCGGTGCAGCATGAACTCCGCTACCGCGTCTATAACCTGTTTGCCGACGTGGACGAATTGCCGGACCTGCACCGGCGCCTTCGCACCTTCAGCTATAACCGGCCAAACCTGTTCTCGATCAGAGATCGCGATCACGGCTCAGGAGACGGGACGCCGATTGCCGAGCATGCCTGGAATGTCGTGCGGCAATCGGGCGGCGGGTGCTGATGTGAAACGGATCTTCATGTTCACTTATCCGCGTGTCCTGGGCTACGTTTTCAACCCCCTGACTGTCTACTACGGGCTGGATGGCTCCGGGCAACTTCGGATGGCGATCTACGAGGTGAACAACACGTTTGGCCAGCGGCACAGCTACGCTGTGGTGTTTGATGGCAAGCAACAGCCATCGTGCCGCAAGGTGTTCCATGTCTCGCCGTTCAACGGCGTGGAGGGCACCTATGATTTTCATGCCACCACGCCTGATGAGACTTTGAAACTGGCGATCACCCTCTCTACCGAGGCGGGAACCTGCCTGACCGCATGGTTCACGGGCCGCCGCAGGCCGCTGACCGATGGCGGTCTGTTGCGTTCATTCCTGAGCCTGCCGCTGCAACCGGTGAAAATCATCGGCGGCATTCACCTCGAAGCCGCGAAGCTGTGGCTCAAGGGATTGAAGCTTCATCCCCGGCCGCTTCCGCCGGCCGAGACCATTTCCTTCACCACAACAGAGAAACATAAGTGATGACCGCGACGGCGCATATTCCACGGGATTCGGGCTTCTCGTTGCTGATCCTGGCCATTGGACGCAGGTTCATTCCGCCGCAGCTGACCGGCAAGCTCTCGATCTATCTGCCTTCCGGCAGATGCATTGAGCTCGGCCACAGTGGCTGCAGGCCCCACGCCGAACTTCATCTGCGAAGCTGGATGCCGCTGTGGCGGTCGATGCGGCGGTCGGCGGTTGGGTTTTGCGAGAGCTTCATCAAAGGCGAGTGGGACAGCCCGGCGCCCGAAAAGGTTTTCATGTTCTACCTGCAGAACCGCGAAAGTTTTGACCGCGCGGGGCGGCTTTGGATGCGCAAGAGCTGGGCTGTCAGGCTGTGGCACCTGCTGCGGGCCAACAGCCAGCGGGGCGCCAAACGCAACATTGAGGCGCACTACGATCTCGGCAATGATTTCTACGGCCTGTGGCTTGACCCCACGATGAGCTATTCCTCGGGGCTGTTCCAACCCGGCATCGACGATCTTGAACATGCACAACAGGCAAAATATGAGCTGGTTGCCGATGCGCTTGACCTTGAGCCCGGTCACACGATCCTCGAGGTCGGTTGCGGGTGGGGAGGCTTCGCCAGAACTGCCGCCGCGCGGGGCGCTGAAGTTCTGGGCATAACGCTTTCCCGTGAACAGCTGGCCTATGCGCGAGCTACGGCGGCTCAAGGCACGCGCTTTGAACTCATGGACTATCGTGAAGCCCAAGGGACTTACGATCGCCTGGCGTCGATCGAAATGATCGAGGCGGTTGGAGAGGCCAACTGGCCACATTATTTCAAGACGGTCGCGGATCGGCTTGCACCCGGCGGCATTGCGGCCATTCAGGCCATAACCATCGATGAACAGTTGTTTCCGGCCTATCGCGCCCGCGCTGATTTCATTCAGCGCCACATTTTCCCGGGGGGCATGCTGCCGACGCCCGGCATCATCCACCAGCATGCGGCGGCCCACGGACTTTCGTGCGTGACCGTGCAACGCTTCGGCCGGGATTACGCGCGCACCCTTCAGCTTTGGCGCGAGCGCTTCGAAAGAGCGGGGCTGGCGCTTGACGCCCTGGGGTTTGATGAAAGTTTCAAGCGCAAGTGGCGCCTCTATTTCTGCTACTGTGAAGCCGCGTTCCTGGCCGGCGCAATTGACGTCGGCGTCTACCGGTTGACCAAGAACGCCGTGGACGCGGTAACCGGGACCACCGCCCCCCCAAGATACGAGATCAGACAGGACAAATGACATGACCACCGCTCTCTTCGCTTTCGCATTCTCCCTCATCGGCTTCATAGCCATTGACGCGGTGTGGCTTAAGGTCATGGCCCGCAGGACCTATGCCCAGGAAATTGGCGGCCTGTTGCGCGAGCGGCCCAGACTGGCGCCTGCCGTGGTGTTCTATCTGGTCTTCGCGGCGGGCCTTGCGTTCTTCGCAGTGTTTCCGGGGATTTCCACCGGGTCGCCTATGACAGCGGCGGCATCGGGCGCGGCCATGGGGTTGGTGGCCTATGGCACATTCAACCTGACCAACCTCGCCATCATGCGAGGATACTCCACCAAGATCGCTGTTGTTGACACGGCGTGGGGCGTTACCGCCTCAGCTCTGACGGCGGGACTGGTGGTCTGGGCAGGCAGGGAGTTGCTCTGAGATCGGCGCAGACCCATTTAGCGAATGGCGATGGATAACTTAGAGCCTATCCGTAAATAGTATTTTAACCATGAACGACGGAGAAGTCATGGTCCGCAGGGATCATGCCAGAAGCCAGGAAGCGCGCACAATCGTGGGAAGTGACGGATGAGTTGTGGGCCATAGCCGCTCCATTGATTCCGGAACGCAAGCGGCCCGCCAAGAAGAAGTACAAGAGGAAAGCCGGGGGTGGCCGCAAGCCGCTGGAGCCGCGGCGGGTGTTCGAGGGGATCGTGTTTGTGCTGCGCACCGGGATACAATGGAAGGCGCTGCCGAAGACATTTGGAGCCAGCAGTTCGATACACGGCTATTTTCAGGAATGGCGCGAAGCGGGATTCTTCAAGGCGCTGTGGGTGCGCGGCGTCGAGGTTTACGACGAGCAGAAGGGCATAAGGTGGCGCTGGCAGGCTATTGACGGCGCCAAGATCAAAGCCCCGATCGGCGCGGACGGTGTTGGCGGAAACCCAACGGACCGGGGGAAAAAACGGCATGGGGCGGCATCTGCTGGTGGATGAGAAGGGGGTACCTCTGGGCCTCACGCTGGTTGGTGCCAACCGCCATGATGTCAGCCAGCTTGGCGCGGTGCTGGACAGCAAGATCGCCCATCAACCCGGCACACCCAAAGCCGTCGAAGAGAACCTGTGCGCCGATGCGGGCTATGCCGGCGAAAAGGCCGATGCCATTATCCGCGGCCATGGCTACATCCCGCACGTGCGCCCTCGCGGCGAAGAGATCAAGGCCAAGAAGAGCAAGCGCTTCAAGCCGCGCCGCTGGATTGTCGAGGTGTCACACAGCTGGTTCAATCTCTTCCGCAAGCTCAAGGTCCGCTATGAAAAGACAACCGCGAATTCCCTCGCCCTGCATCACCTCGCCGCCGCCACCATCGCCCTGCGGCGCTGCCGCGGCAAAACCGGCAAAAACATTATTTACGGATAGGCTCTTAGTCAACGAAAACGATGTCTCGCAAGCATTTCGTTCATACGGTGATTCAATTTTGAATGCCGATACCAAGTCAGTGTTCAATGCAGATTGACAGCCGGATCGGTGCGGCGATGGCGCACGATGCGGGCGCACATCTCGGGTAAGGATCGCGCTCCATTCGCCTCGTGGAAAGTTTCCCAGGAGGGCGTCGAGCAGGCGGCGGGTGTCGGCGGTGGCGGTGGCGGTAAGGCTTCGTTTATCCATCGCGCAAGGCGCATCCTTCAACTGATAAGACAAAAAGTAGTATTGGCACGGTTTCCCCCAGATTGCACCGGGTGCGAACCCGCGAACCCAAGTGCGAACCAGGTTCGCACGTCTGCCGCGGGCGAAAGCCCGCGCTGCCGCCGCCCGCATAGGCCAAGCGCAGGGAGGAACCTAAACGGGCGGGCCTGATATTGGAAGCCGGGGCGCATCATTCCTTGCCGTCCAACTCATCAATGAAGCCCTTCATCCCGCGCAACAGGTCCGCGAAGTGACGGCGCTCCGCGATGTGTTCGGCGGAATAGCATCCATGCTTGAAGGCGTGGCTATTGCCCTTCGGCGCGCTCTTGGCCTTGCCGCCGTGCATCCGGCAGCGCTTGTTCGCCATCGCGGGCGATTGGCAGGGTGTCCCGGCTCGGGTCCGGGCGTGACATCGCGGGCTAAAATGCATGGGCAATTTGCTTTGCACGGGGTTGTTCCTCGGTTTTCTTGGCGTCCCCACCCCCCGGTTGGCCGAGTGCGGCGACCATGCCGACCACCGCTTACCCGCCCGCATGGACGCGGACGTGTTCGACGGTGACCTTCTGCTGGCCCTTGCCGCGATGGCGGTTATCGGGCTATGAAGTGGAGACAGTTTCATAATATCAATGACTTAATAACATCCATGCCCAACAATCGCGAGGCGAATGTGGCTAAACTCGATAACTGGTTGTCACCGGAGCCTTTCGAGAAAGGCGTCTGCCTCGGCTAGGATCGCTGCTTCGCGTTCTTTTGGCCAGCCGGCAAGAGTGCGATACGGCATGGCCAGCCGCGGATTGCGCGACAGCCGGTCCTTCTGCCGGATCAAGAAAGCCCAATAGAGATAGTTGAACGGGCACGCCTTCGGACCTGTCTTCTGCTTCACGTCGTAGGCGCATCCCCGCAGAAGTCCGACATCCGGTCGATGTAGGCTCCCGAGGCGGCGTAGGGCTTGGACGCCATTTGCCCACCGTCGGCGAAAACAGCCATGCCCAGCGTGTTGGGCATCTCGACCCATTCGAACGCATCGGCGTAGACCGCGAGATACCAGCGCTCGATTTCTCGCGGCGCGACGCCGGCGAGCAGGGCAAAGTTGCCTGTCACCATCAATCGCTGAATGTGGTGC
Organism: uncultured Alphaproteobacteria bacterium; assembly: GCA_963775095.1. Taxonomy (GTDB): domain Bacteria; phylum Pseudomonadota; class Alphaproteobacteria; order Rhizobiales; family Aestuariivirgaceae; genus Aestuariivirga. The sequence continues at coordinate 6,922 of CAVZHN010000014.1, read as the reverse complement.
GAATAGGCATAGCGCAGCGTTCCGCCAATCGCCTCGCGCAGACAGCGCATGGGCGTGTCGCCGGTCCAATAGAAGGCCGGCAGCTTTCGCGTGGCCTGCAGCGCGTTGCGCTGCGCGTATTCCGGCATCAGGGTCCAATAGACGCCGCGCACATATTCGCGCCAACCCAATATCTGACGCACGAACCCCTCGACCGCGTTCAGCGGCGCGCGCCCCGAACGCCAGGCGGCTTCGGCGGCCTCACACACCTCCCGGGGAGAGAGGAGCCCGATGTTCAACGCCGGCGCCAGCAGGGAGTGGAACAGGAATGGCGCGCCGGCCTTCATGGCATCCTGATAGTCGCCGAAAAACGGCAGGCCATGGGCCATGAAATCTTCGAGCGCGCTCAACGCGTCGGCGCGCGTGACCGGCCAGCCAAACTCCTCGAGCGTGCCGAAATGACCGCTGAAGCGCTGCTCGACCAGCGCCATCACCTCGCGCGTCGTATCGTCGGGCGCGAAACGGCGCCGCTCGGGAGGACGGATGGACGCTGGCAGCGACTTGCGGTTCTCCGAATCGAAATTCCATTCACCGCCCGCTGGCTGATCGCCTTCCATCAGGATGGCATGCTCTCGCCGCATCTCGCGATAGAAATGCTCCATCCGCCATGTTCGGCGCCCCTGCGCCCACTGTGCGAAACGGGAGCGGCTTGCGAAGAAGCGGTTATCGGCGCGCACATCGACCGGCAGGCCCGTCATGGCTTCCCAGCTTTCGACCATCGCCTGCACGCGCCACTCGCCGGGCTCGGTCACAACCAAGCCGTCAGGCGCGTGACGCGCCACGGCACGTTGAACTTCCGTTGTCAGAGTGCCGCTGTTGTCGGGCGCATCGAGCTTGACATAGTCGACGGTCACACCGCGCTTGATCAACGCCTCCGCGAAGTGGCGCATCGCGGACAAGACCAACACGATCTTCTGCTTGTGATGCCCGACGTAGGTGTTTTCTTCCACCACCTCCATCATCAGAACGATGTCACGCGCGGGATCGAGGCCCGCGAGCGCGGCGATGTCGAACGAAAGCTGATCGCCGAGAATGATCCTCAGGACGCCCATTAGGTGTCCAGCCGCTGCGTCGGACGACTTACGATCGCGGCGCCGCGGCAGCGCCGTGAGCAGTACTTGACGTTCTCCCAATCCCGCGCCCACTTCTTGCGCCAGGCAAAGGGCCGGCCGCAATGCGCGCAGGGCTTGGCCGGAAGCTCTGACTTCCGGCGCATCTTGGCCATGGCGTCTACCAGGGCACGGGCTGCGCCGCGCCAGTCGAAGAAGCCGCCGTTGGCCTCGGCGGAGAGCTTGTCGACGACGGCGAGCAGGTGGCCTGCGGCCACTTCGCCGGTGTGTGAGTATCTATGCCCCGCCGGTGTAAAAGGCGCAGAAAGCGGGGTGGCGACCGTGCCGGGATGCAAGGCCACACAGATCCCTTCCGGGGACCGGCGCGCCAATTCCACGGCCGCGGTTCGCACAAGTTGGTTGAGGGCCGCCTTCGAGGCGCGGTACGCGTACCAGCCGCCAAGCCGATTATCGCCGATGCTTCCAACCCTGGCGGACAAGGTCGCAAAGACCGCCTTGCCCGACCGGGGCAACCGCGGAAGCACATGCTTCATGATCAGCGCGGGTCCAATTGCGTTCAACGCGAAGGAGCGCGCAAGATTGCCCGCATCGAGTTGGCGCCAACTCTTCTCCGGGCCTTGGAGATCATCGTGGAGAAACCCCGTTGCGTCGATCACGAGCCGAAGCTCGCCCGTTTCGGCAGCGAACGTCGCGGCGCGCTCGAGGCTAGCCTCGTCCAGCAGATCGATTGGCGGAGACGAGTTTCGACTGAAGCCAACCACCTGCCGGAAGCTGCCGGTGGAGCTCAGCGCTGCAACCAAGGCGCTGCCGATACCGCCGCTGGCGCCGAACACCACAGCAACGCCAGCCTTCGGAAATGAACCAGGTCGACAAGGGTGATAATGGGACTCGTCATGCCTAGCTTTCGCTCGCGTTGAAAATGCCTGCGGTGCTTCAGTCACTGGTTCAGTGACCCTTTTCAGACGCTCACCCTTTGGTAAGCCTTGTCCACTTCATGGGCTTCCAGGAACCAAAGAGCCTTGTCGAGCGACCGCGAGAACGCGGTAAAGATATCTGCGGTGTCGGCATCTCCGGCTTCCTCCGATGCGTCGATTGCCGCCCGAGTCGCATTGGCGAGATCGCCGTAGCGTTCTGCCAGCGCGGCGACATGGTCATCCACGCTGATGACATCGATGGGATAAGCCTTTAGATTTGAGCTTCCCGCCACCGCCTGGGTGGTTCCAAGCGCAATCCATCCGAGCTGCGCAATGCGCTCGGCCAGAATGTCGGCATGCCCATCAATCTCGGTGCGAAAGCCGTCAAGCATTTCATGCACCGCGATGAACTGACGGCCCCTCAGGTTCCAATGTGCCTGCTTCGTCATCAGGGCGAGATCGATCGCATCGGCCAAGCGCGCGTTGAGGAGCGCCGCCACGGTGGTCTTGGTGTTGGATTGCAGATCGTTTCGGGTCTTATGAAGCTTCATTGGTCTATTCCTTCTGAGGTCGTTCAGAAACAATCATTGCACGTGGGATGTCGTAGTCTCGTTCAGCACTAGATGGCGTCAGGCTTGTGGGTTGGCCAGAAGATATCTCTCAGACGCTTTGTCCTTGCAAAGATGACGGCCAGCGCCGGTCGTGCTGGCAGGAAAAGCCGGTAGCTCAATTCGAGCAACGCCAACATTCCAGGAAGCGCCGCAGCGCGGGCCGCCCAGCGCCAGCGTGGCAGTCGCGCCCATACTTCGACGAAAGCGGTCGCTCCGGAAAGCAGCCGACCATCTCCGGCCCGAACATGAAACCTTTCCATGGTCTGCGGCCGGGTGAGTCCGTCAGGAAGCAAAGCATTCGGTTTCGAGACGTCGATGAAACACAGCGCGCCAGAACGATCGTTGCGACGATAGTGGCCGATCTCTGCACTGCAAAGCGGACATGATCCGTCATAATACAATGTGGATTTTGAAGGTTCAGGAGCCAAGGTCATCTCCTGGGTATGGAGCACCATTTCGTTGTCAAGCTTCTCGTGTTTGCGGGCAACCCCCATGTAGAGAATTGCAGTCACCGGCAGCGGTCCAAATGTCATATCGCACCGCCGGTCGATGCCACGCGGTCCAAGGCCGGTCATCGGCCCCGGCGCTAGACCCGCGCGCTCCAGCGCGTCGCACAACTGGCGCGGTTTCGTGAACATGGCTGGGTCGTGTGTCCCACGGGGCAAGAGGCGCAGCACGTCCTCCGCCATGGTAACTGTGGCGAATCGTGCGATCGGATTGCGGTTGATCGTATCGTACAAAAACAGACCCCCCGGGCGGAGCACACGGGTCACCTCCGCGAGTACCCTGTTTAGGTCGGCCACATGTTCGAGCACATCAACACAAACCACCGCATCGAATGCCGCGACAGGATATGGCAACGCTTCGCCTACACCAACGTCATAGGTAATACGCAAGCCGCTGTTGTCAGCATGCCGGCGGGCAGCCTCCACTGCCTCTGCAGCTGGGTCGATCCCGGTGACATGCGCACCGTGTTGCGCAATCGCTTCAGCCATGAAGCCCCCGGCGCAGCCCAGATCGAGCACATCCTTGCCCTTCCAATCGATGTGCCGGAGGAGAAGGAAAGAGGGGGGAGGACAAAAGAATGGGACAGAATGGAGTCGCAGGGCCATACTGACCAATTTAATCAGGCGGGCGATGCGGGGGTCTGCAGCTATGCTACCACCGCGCGCTGTCTGGGATATCACACTCATGCTGAACAGACCCCGCCGAACATTCTGTTTTAAGCTCAAATCTTGCTCTTCAAGTAAGCTATGAGATCGGCCAGCTCGTCTTCTTTCTTGATGCCCGCAAACGCCATCTTTGTCTTGGCCACGACAGCCTTGGGATTCTTTAAGATAGGCGGCCAGAGCTGCTTCGTCCCAGATTGCCTGAGTCGCTGCATATTCCTTCATGCTTGTAGAATATGCATAGCCTTCTACACTCGCCACCTTGCGTCCGACCACGCCCACCAAGTGAGGTCCGACTTTGTTTATGGTGTCGGTGACGACATGACAGGCCAAGCACCTCTTGAACACCTTCTCACCTTTCACAATATCACCCTCGGCCCACGCCGTTGTCACCGATAGACCTAAAATGATCGCCATCAACGCAAGTATTCTCATAAGTAGGGTTCCTTTTTTTGACATGCTCTGGGTAGAGTGGAGTTTAACTTAATTTAGTGCTGGTATCCGCCAACTCCGTCAGATCCTGGCATTCTTATGCCACTGCCAAGAGGATAGATGCTTCCATTCTTCATGAGATAAGGACGCAGATGCCTATTCGTGTTCACCATCATTACGGCGACCCGAATTGCGGATGAAAACTTGAGGTCTATTAGCGGCAGTAGCGAGGGTTGCGACCGTAATCGCCGCGGCCGCAATCAAGACCGTATGCCCAACCAAGCTTGCGGCCAGGAACGTGTAGCTTCCGATTGCCAGGGAAAAACTGATTGCCCACATTGCTCCCAGCGCCTGCAATACGTAATGCCGAGTGGCGACGTCCGGAATGTTGCGAAGCGGGCTTACTTCGTGATTGAAGATGAAATTCCACGCATATACGATGTAGTTACTTGTGGTCGTGAACATGGACGTGGACCTTTCAGCCGGATTGGGTTGTGGTTTGTATCTGTGTTGCTGCGAGCCTGGATCGCCAACTTTTGACCGGTTGGCGATCCCGGTATTTTTCGCGTTTGTCGGACTAAGCCGCCTTCGGGATCATGACACTGTCGATCACGTGAATGACACCATTCGATGCGGCGATGTCGGTCGAGGTCACCTTGGCATCATCAATCATGACGTTGCCGCTATTCACTTTCACCTTGAGCATCTTGCCATTGACCGTCTTCGCTTCGGAAAGCTTGACGACGTCGGCGGCCATGACCTTGCCTGATACGACATGGTAGGTGAGGATCGCGGTCAGCTGATCCTTGTTCCCTGGCTTCAGCAAGTTTTCGACCGTGCCGGCCGGCAATTTTGCGAAGGCAGCGTCGGTCGGAGCAAACACCGTAAATGGCCCAGCTCCGCTCACTGTGTCGACCAAGCCAGCAGCACCAAGTGCCGCAGCCAGTGTCTTGAAGTTGCCGGCCGCAACTGCGGTATCGACAATGTTCTTATCGGTTGTCATGTCATTCTCCATTTAAGGTCTGATGTCTGGCTGGAGGATTCCAGCCAGATCACAGGGGTTGTTTTTGAGCTTTAGTTGGCGGGCGGCAGCAGCACGCTGTCGATGACGTGAATGACGCCGTTTGTTGCCGCGATGTCGGCCGACGTGACGGTGGCGTCGTTGATCATCACGGTGTCGCCGTTGACCTTGACCTTGACCATCATGCCATTGAGCGTCTTGGCTTCCGTGAGTTTCACAACGTCGGCGGCCATGACATTCCCTGCCACCACGTGGTAGGTGAGAATTGCCGTCAGCTTGGACTTGTTTTCGGGCTTCAACAGCTCCTCGACGGTGCCCGCTGGCAACTTGGCAAACGCCTCATCGGTTGGGGCGAAGACCGTGAACGGACCGGCCCCCTTCAGGGTGTCGGCGAGGCCCGCCGCACCGATTGCCGCAGCAAGCGTCTTGAATTGACCCGCCGCCACAGCGGTGTCGACAATGTCCATTTCCGCCGAGAAGGCAGTTGAGCTGCCCAGCGCCAGCCCAATGACGGTGGTCGTGACGGCAGCGAATTTTCTGAGTTCAAACATCATGGTTGTTCCTTGTTTTTAGTGGCCTCAGTTGGCCGGTTTCGGCGCGACCTTTAGGAGCAGCGTCAATTTGTTCTCATAACGAAAATCAATTTTAATGATACTCACATTTTCGTGTAGAGAATATCTATTGTCTTGTGAGTATAAAACTGATACCGCTCTTTGAGTGAGATGAACAAACGGGGTGAACTATGCTCTCGGAAACTTTGGCTGTCGGCCTTGAGGGCTATCAGATCGGGCCAAAAATCAGGATGCTTCGCCAGAAGAAGGACCTGGGTCTCGTGCAGTTCGGCGAGCACACGGGCTTGTCTTCGGGCATGCTTTCGAAGATCGAACGGGGACAGCTTTTTCCGACCCTGCCAACGCTCCTGAAGATCGCGATGGTTTTCGGCGTCGGCCTCGAATATTTCTTCACCGATCAAAACGACGTCCACTTGAAAGCAGTGGTGCGCAAGAAGGATCGGCTGCGCCTCCCGGACCGGCCTGGGAAGGAATCACCATCCTATTTCTTCGAAAGCCTCGATTTCCCCGTGGCTGATCGCAAGATGGAGGCATACTATGCCGAATTCGATGGGCAACCCGAGCCGACGGAATCGCACACCCACGCGGGTGCCGAAATCATCTACGTGATGAAAGGTCAGCTCATCGTCACCATTGAAGGCGAGGACACAACGCTTGAGGAAGGCGACTCGATGTACTTTGATTCAGGATATGCCCACACCTACCGTCGGCACGGGCGCGCTTCCTGCTCCGCCATAGTGGTTGTGGCGCGTTAGCCCTTTTGTACTTGCCGATTGAAATCGGCACGCGTTGTCAATTGGCGTGTTAAGACTCTGACTCGTAAAGATCGCCATTGAGATCAATGACTCGCGATGCGTCTGGCGAGGAGTTGGACGGAGGCGATGCAGAGCCCTGCGGTGGCGCTTTCGATGGTTCGTTCGAAGTCCTTGTCGAGCCTGCTGTTTCGGGATAGCCAGGAGAAGGTGTGCTCGACGACCCAGCGCCGAGGGAGCACCTCGAAGCCCTCGGCCTTGTGGGAGCGTTTGACGATCTGGATCGTCCACTTGCCCATGCGGGTCAACGCGGCTCTGAGCTTCCCGCTCGCGTAGCCGCCA
>CAVZHN010000013.1:0-10888 GCA_963775095.1 uncultured Alphaproteobacteria bacterium | reverse complement strand
TCAGAATGGCGCGGGTTCGTGGGCTGGCATACTCCGCCATGAGATTGCCGACAGCAGCCCGAGGGGCGTGGCAACGGCGACGGCGATCAAGGTGATGAGCAGAGTTCCGGCCAACAATGGCAGGACGCCGAAACTTGGCGGCGTTCCGGTCGGTGCCCATTTTTGCCAACAGAAAGCCGGAAACACCCACCTCGCGGAAGAACAGCCATGATTCGACCGCAACGGAGGCAAATATTCCGGCAGTCGTCAGGATTGCTACGGTCGAAGCGGCGACCAGCAGGACGGACACCAGCTTTTCGAAAGCCGGGCGCGGATGGGTGAATTTCCCGGAAGCAATCACCAGGGCGGCGATGGCGGCGGTCAAGACTGCCGGTATCGCTGCGGCGAAAGGCGAAGATGTCCGCGCCGCAGTGATGGCAAGAAGTGCTGCAAGGCCAACGATCAAACCAAGGCTTGCCGGCAGCATGCCGTAGTAGTTGGCAGTTGACTGCAAACGGATACCTGTTCCGGCAAGCTGGCGGGCGCGGGCGCGACCCATGAAGTGGGCAATGCCGGCAGCAATAACCAGTGCCAGGAGGCTTGCAGCAATCATTTCGGATCAGCTCCAACGACGCTCTACTCAAGGCTGAGAGGTCTGGGGACGGCCAGTTCATCCGTGGTCCACCCCCATCTCTCATGCGGTCACTTCAGGCCTTCGCCGGAAATGACGTCCAGATTGTGCGCGGCATCGCGGGCCTTTTCGGCTTCCTCGGCTGGCAGCGTCACCAGGCCCTTGTCGGCCAGATAGCCGTCTTCGCCGATCGCCGCTTCGGATACAAACTCGGCGATGAATTCCTTCATGCCGGGGATTGAAGCGACGTGCTGCTTCTTCATGTAAACAAACAAAGGCCTTGCCACCTTGTAGCTGCCATCAGCGACAGCCTCGTAGGTGGCTTGAACGCCATCAATGGCGATGTCCTTGACGGTATCGGCATTCTGCTCAAGGAAGGAGAAGCCGAAGATGCCGACGGCATCCGGGTTGGCCTGCAGCTTCTGAACGATCAGATTGTCGTTCTCGCCGGCTTCGACATAGGCGCCATCTTCGCGCACCGCCTTCCAAACGGCTTCAAAGGCCTTGGGATCGGCCTTCTTGAGGGCCTTCAGGCTGTCGAACGACTCCGCGCCCTTCTCAAGCACGAGCTCGGCGAAGCTGTCGCGGGTGCCCGAGGTTGGCGGCGGTCCCAGAACTTCGATCTTGGTTGCAGGCAGCGACGGGTCGATGTCGCTCCACATCTTGTTGGGGTTGGCCATCAGCTTGCCATCCGGCCCCGGAATGTCCTTGGCCAGGGCGAGGAACACCTGCTGCTTGGTCAGGCCGAAGTCCTTGGCGCCCTTGGCATGGGCCAGTGACAGGCCATCGAAGCCGATCTTCACTTCGACAATGTCGGTCACGCCATTTTCCTTGCAGGCGTCGAACTCGCTCTTCTTGATGGCGCGAGAGGCGTTGGTGAAATCAGGCTTGTCCTCGCCCAGCCCGGAGCAGAACAGCTTGAAGCCGCCGCCGGTGCCTGTCGATTCGACGACTGGCGTCTTGCCCGAGGTCTTTCCGAAGGCTTCGGCGACCGCCGTGGTGAAGGGATAGACGGTCGAAGAACCGACGATGCGGATAGTGTCGCGGGCGGCAATCGCTTCACTTGAGGCAATCGCCAGAAGGCTGGCGGCGATGAGGGCTCGTTTCATTTTCAAATATCTCCTGTCCTTGTGACGGAGCCGCTTCTATGGCGGGCACGCAACACTTTTGCGACACCTCGGTTACAACCGTATGACAATACAAGATATTGAAATATCGCTATTTTTCGACCGGTAGGCTGACGGCGAAACAGCTGCCCTGGCCGAGATCAGAGGAAATCGACAACTTGCCACGGTGGCGGTTGACAATATGCTTGACGATCGCCAGCCCAAGACCTGTGCCGCCGCGCATCCGGCTGTCCTGGACATTAACTCGGTAGAAACGCTCGGTGAGCCGGGGAATATGATGGGCAGCGATGCCGGGTCCGAAGTCGCGAACTTCCACCACCGCCCTATCGCCTTCTCTGCGGCCTTCGACTTCAACGCGTTTGCCGCTTGCACCATACTTCATGGCGTTTTCAATGAGGTTGTGCATGACTTGCAGCAACTCCGCAGGATCACCATTCACCGGCAGCGGCTGCCGCAAGTCCAGCTCGATCAAGCAGCCCGTTTCCTTTGCTATGGGCGACAGCAGTGCCGCCGCCTGGCGCGCCACATCGGCAAGGTCGGCATGGCTGGCTGGCAGGACATGTTCGCTGATCTCGATCCGGCTCAGGGACAGAAGATCGTCAATAAGCCGCGACATGCGCTCGGCCTGGACCTTCATCACTCCAAGGAACTTGTCGCGGGCAGCCACATCATCCCTCGCCGAGCCTTGCATGGTTTCAATGAAACCTGAAAGCGTCGCCAATGGCGTGCGGAGCTCGTGACTGGCATTGGCCACGAAGTCCGACCGCATGCGCTCAATCTGCTGTTCGCGCGTTTTGTCCCAGAATGTGATGAGAACGAATTCAGTGCCGGCGACCGGCGCTACATGCACTTCATAGGTGCGTGGATTGCTGCCATGCAGAGTCTGACTGACGGTGGAAATCTCTTGGTTTCGCGAAGCGTCGCGAATGGCCTGGCCAATGGCGGGGGCGCGCAAGAACATCACAATGTTTTCGCCGGCCGGATCCGCCGCGAACGACTGGCGCGCAAATTGGTTGCCATGGAACACGGCGCCGGCACCATCGGCCAGAAGTGCCGGTATCGGCAAGGCATCGAGTATCGAACGCAGCTGTTGCATGGGTTCTTCTGGCAAGAATTGGCTGGTATGGCAACTCACCGGGTTGCATCGTTTGTCACCCGGTTTCAGACGATTTCCAAATGGCGAAGTAGCAAAGTGCTTGCCGTTACGCTCATGATGGATGCGTTCTGCAATGCCGTGCGAACGATACTGCAAGTGTCCAGCGGGCAAATGCGATCAAAATTTTGAGCGTATGAGTGTCCAGCTGTCATGCGAATGAAGGGGCTTGCAAATCTCACAAAGCTTTGTCACCCTCAATTATCGGTTGGAATGGCTCGATAGTGTGCCACTGCCGGAAAGCATATCGGGAGGATTGAATGCGGACTTTGATGAAGTTTGCTGTGGCGCTGGTGGCCTGGATGGGCTTGACGCTGACAAGTGCCTTGGCTCAATCGACAGTGTACGCTGCGGGTGACAGCACCTCGGGCACTTATTTTGATTACATGAAGACAGTCTATGCGCGGGCTGGCAATCCTGAAATCTCGCAGCTGCCACTTACAAGCTTCGACAAGAATTTTGAGTTGCACCCGATGGCAGCCGAGAGCTGGACCCAGTCCGCCGACGGCTTGGTCTGGACCTTCAAGCTGCAAAAAGACCTGGTGTGGAGCGACGGCCAGCCGCTGAAGGCCAGCGACTACCTGTTCGCCATGCAACGCGCCGCAACGACCGGCTATGACTTTGCCTGGTATTGGGGTTATGCCGGCGCCATCAAAAACTGGGGCCCGGTCACCGAAGGCAAGGCTGATGTGTCAACGCTCGGCATTAAGGCAATTGACGACAACACCCTTGAAGTGACGACCGAAACACCGAAGCCCTATCTGCCCGGCGTTGTCAGTCTCTGGTATCCAGTTCCGAAACATGCCTTCGACAAGTATGGCGACGAATATGCAGCCAAGGTCGAGACACTGGTTACTTCCGGCCCCTTCATGGTCGAGAGCTGGGAGAAATCGAACAACTCCATGGTGCTGGTGAAGAGCCCAACCTACAAGGGTCCGTGGCAGCCCAAGGTCGACAAGTTGGTGATTGACCCATCGCTCGGGGCACCCGAAGTTGGCCTGCCTGCGTTCATGGCCGGCGAAGCTGACTTCTCGTTCCTGAATACCGGACAGGTGCCTTTTGTCGACAAGCGCTTCCCTGGACAAATCAGCAAGAACGCGGTTTTTGCAACGTCTTACCTGTCGTTTGATCTAGAGAAGGCGCCCTTCGACAATCTCGATGTCCGCAAGGCGCTGTTCTATGCGATCAACCGCGATGAAATGACGTCAACGGTGCTCAAGGATCTGGCGATCCCCGGCAAGTCGTTGCTGCCACCGGGCTACCCTGGGTACAGCGAAGCCATCACCAGCCAAGCCGTTTTGGATTTGGCCAAGGCCAAGGAACATCTGGCGAAGGCGGGTTATCCTGATGGCAAGGGCTTTCCGGAAGTCGAGATCTGGTATCGCGACCAAGGTGGCTACAACGGTGCGATCACCGCGCCGATGCTGCAGTATCTGCAGGCCCAGTTCAAACAGAACCTCGGCATCACCATGAACATCAAGGTGATGCCAACCAAGGACTGGATGGCCGGACTCTTGGAGCGCAAGAACAACCTGTTCCTTGCGCCATACGAGTATGACTATATCGATCCGTCGAATTTCTATGGCATCTTCTTCAATGGCGGCCGCCACCATCACAAGGTGAAAGCCTATGACGATCTCGTCGCGGCCGCCGACAAGGGTGCGACGTGGGAAGAACGCTCGAAACTCTATCAGCAAGCCGAACAGGTGCTGATCGACAACGTGTCGTTTGTTCCACTTGTTCATCCAATTACCGTTGCCGTAGTGGGCAAGTCACTGACGGGCGAGGGAACGACGCCCAACAAGCTTGGCTTCACGCCACTGCGCCAGTTGGGCCTGTATTTCTACACGCACGTCGAAAAGAAATGACGAGACACTTGCGCCTCCCGGCACATGCCGGGGGGCGTATTCGCTTCGCGCACCGCGACGCCTGAACCTGAGATCGCCCATGCGGCTCGTCGACATTCACAATCTCTCTGTCCATTTCCCCCAAGATGAAGGCATCGTGCAGGCAGTGCGCGGTGTAACGCTGCATCTCAATGAGGGCGAAAGCCTGGGCATCGTCGGGGAGTCCGGTTCCGGAAAGTCCGTGACATGCATGGCCCTGCTGCGCCTGCTGCGGGAGCCGCCTGCCAAGATCACCGCGGAAAAGATGAATCTCGCCGGCGAGGACATGTTGAATGCCGACCGCCGGAAACTCGCATCCCTGCGGGGCCGTGTGGCGGCCATGGTGTTTCAGGATCCGATGACGGCATTTGACCCGGTGTTCACCATCGGACATCAAATCATCGAAACCATCCTCGCCCACCGCGCCATGGCGAAGGCTGACGCAAAGGTGGAAGCCATCTCACTGCTGGCTAAAGTTGAAATCAAAAATCCCGCCGCCATACTCGAAAGCTACCCTCACCAACTCTCCGGCGGCATGTTGCAGCGGGCGATGATTGCCATGGCACTGTCGTGCCGTCCGCAGGTGCTGGTTGCCGATGAACCGACAACGGCTCTTGACGTCACCATTCAGGCGCAAATTCTGCAGCTGATCAAAAACCTGCAAACGGAATTCGGCATGGGGCTGGTGATGATCACCCATGATCTCGGCGTCATCGCCGAAACAGTTGATCGCGTGGTGGTGATGTATGGCGGCCGGGTGATGGAAGATGGCCCGGTGCAGGCGATTTTCGATGAGCCGGCCCATCCCTACACCAAGGCACTGCTCCGCTCCATTCCCGGGCAGACGCCAGGACGCCATCGGTTGACGGAGATCAGCGGTGCCTCGCCCAGCCCTGTCCATCCACCATCCGGATGCCCCTTTCACCCGCGCTGCGGGCTGGCCGACGCAAAATGCCGGGAGACTCCGGAATTCACGTCCATTGGCAACAATCGCAACGCCGCATGCTGGAGCCTGCAATGACCGCGGCGTTGGAACTGCGCGGCCTCAACAAGTCGTTTTACCTGAAAACCAAGGGTGGGTTGTTTCCGAGTTTCACGGCGATCAACGCCGTACGGGATGTCAATCTTGTGCTTCCCAAAAACAGCATCGTGGGCCTGGTGGGCGAGTCAGGTTCCGGCAAATCGACAACCGGAATGCTGGCCATGCGGTTGCTGGAGCCAACGGCAGGTCAGATCATCGTCGATGGCGCCGACATCACGAAACTCGATCACGCTGCCCTGAAACCTTTTCGCCGCAAGATGCAGGTGGTGTTTCAGGACAGTTATTCCGCCCTCGATCCGATGATGACCTTGTCGCGAATTGTCGCCGAGCCTTTGCACATCCACGGTATCGGAACATCCTCGGAGCAAAGTGCGGCGGCCCTCGCGATGCTCGAGCGCGTGGGGCTCGACCGCCGCTATGGCGGGCGTTATTCACATGAACTGTCGGGCGGCCAGCGCCAGCGTGTTGCCATTGCGCGGGCCTTGATCCTGAAGCCCACGGTTCTGGTGGCGGACGAGCCTACCTCGGCACTCGATGTTTCAGTCAAAGCCCAGATCATCAATCTTCTGCTCGACCTGCAAAAGGAGCGCGGCCTGTCGATCCTGTTCATCAGCCATGATCTCAGCGTCGTGCGGGCGTTGACCGATGAAGTCGCTGTCATGTGCGATGGCCGCATCGTCGAACGCGCCGCCACTGAGTTCGATTTTCACAGACCCCCGGCACCCCTACACGCAGGCTTTGCTTGAGGCGATCCCGGTGCTGAACCCGCGGCTTCGCCGGACGAGAACATTCCTGAGCCGCGAGCAAATCAACAGCGCGATACCGCGGTTGCGGGTACAAGATCTTGCGGCAACGACGGAGCCCAAACCTGAGCCGCAACTGGTCGCCATCGGAACCAATCACCATGTGGAGGCGATTGTCACATGATCAGATACATCGCAGGCCGATTACTCGCCATCATCCTTACATTTCTTGTGGTGTCGGTCATCATTTTCCTGATGATGCACGCCGTGCCCGGCGGTCCCTTCGACGGCAACGACATGCCGGTTTCAGATGCCGTCAAAGAAAAACTGAATGCCAGCCTCGGTTTGGACAAGCCCCTCTACGTTCAGTACTTCAAGTACATGTGGGGCGTGCTGCATTTTGACTTTGGCGTGCCGTTTCAAAGCCCTGGCGAAACCGTTCTGGAACTGTTGGCCCGCGCCTGGCCGCCCAGCCTCATCCTTGGGGGGCTTGGTGTGTTGATCGGTGCGCCGTTGGGCATTTTGCTTGGCATGGCGGCAGCGCTCCGCCGCAACACATGGGTTGATTATCTGGCTTCAGCCGTTGCCACGCTGGGGTTGACGGTGCCGGTGTTCGTCACATCGATGATGCTGATCCTGATCTTTGCCGTCGGTCTTGGCTGGCTGCCGGCCAGCGGCTGGGGCAAGCCTAACAGCTGGATCCTGCCGATCGCCGCCTATGCCACCATCCCCCTGGCGACTTACGCGCGCTATGCGCGGTCATCGATGCTCGACGTCTTGAACAAACCCTTTGTCACAGTGCTGCGGGCCAAGGGACTTTCCGAACGCAAGATCATTTTTCAACATGTGCTACGCAATGCAGCGCTGCCGATGGTGACGGTTTTTCTGCCGATGTTCATCGGCACGGCAACGGGATCAATCTTCGTTGAAGCGATGTTCCGCGTGCCGGGCCTCGGCGCCTACTTCGTATCTTCCATTGAACTCAGGGACTACTCTCTGGAAATGGCGCTGATCCTGATGATCACCATGATGTTCTGTGTGTCGTATCTGCTGTCGGATATTGCTTATGCACTGCTCAATCCGCGCATTCGCGTCGGTGGAGGCGAACGGTGACAGCGATTGAAGCGCCCCTGCCCGCCCAGCGAAGCCCGCTTTACTTCGCCATGCGCCGCTTCATGGCCAACAAGGCGGCGTTGGCATCAGGCATCGTGCTGGCAATCCTTGTTCTGATGGCGGTCTTTGCGCCTCTCATCACCAAAACGGGATACGCGGATCAAGACTATCTCGCCGATGCCTTGGCATTTCCGTCGTGGCAGCACTGGTTTGGGATAGATGACCTAGGCCGTGACTTCTTCACTCGCAATCTCCATGGGGCGCGGGTTTCTCTCACCATCGGAATTGCCGCAGCGGTTTTTTCCGTACTCATCGGCATTCCGCTGGGGGCCATCGCCGGTTACTATGGCGGGCGGGCAGACTGGTGCGTGATGCGGCTGATCGAGTTGTTTTCGGTAGTGCCGCCGCTTCTCGCGGCCATGCTCCTGGGGGCGCTGACCAAGGGCGGCTTTGTCACAATCATCGTCATTGCATCACTGTTTGGCTGGGTGCAGGTTTGCCTTCTGGTGCGCGCCCAGGTGAAAGCCTTTCGCGAAAAGGAGTTTGTACGCGCCGCCCAGGCGCTTGGCGCAACACCTTCCTACATCATGCGGCACCATCTCATTCCAAACTCGATTTCGCCGATCATCGTCGGTTTCGTTCTGGCCATGCCTTTGGCGATGATGTTAGAGGCGGGGCTTTCGTTTCTCGGCATCGGCGTGCCGCCGCCGACGCCAAGCTGGGGGCAGATGATCAATGTCGGCATCAATTTCATGTATTTCTATTGGCACATGGCGGTTTTTCCGACGGCGGCGCTGGCGCTTACCGTTCTGGCGACGACACTATTTGGCGATGGGCTTCGGGACGCACTGGACCCAACGCTGAAGGGCCGTTGACTTGAACAAGAACCTCACGTCACTTTTTCTCCTCGACGAGAGCGTTGTGTTCCTGAACCACGGTTCTTTTGGCGCTTGTCCCAGGCCGGTTTTCGAAGCCTATCAGAAATGGCAATTGAGGCTGGAACGCCAGCCGGTGGCCTTTCTCGATCCCGATCGCGGACTTTCCGGCTGGATGCGCGAGGCGCGGGTGGCGCTTGCCGCCGAAATTGGCGCTGCCGCCGACAACATCGTCGGTGTGATGAACGCCACATATGGCCTCAACATCGTGGCGCAGTCGCTCGATCTGAAAGAGGGCGATGAAATTCTGACGACAGACCATGAGTATGCGGCTCTGGAGAAGACCTGGGCCTACGTGGCGCGCAAGACCGGCGCAAGGATTGTCAGTGCCGCCATACCGTTGCCACTCAGTTCCGAATCCCAATTCACCAACGCCCTGCGGGCTGGCATCACCAGCCGCACCCGGGTGATCTTCCTCAGCCACATCACGTCGGCAACGGCCTTGCTGTTTCCCATCGAGAACATTGTGGCGGAAGCGCGGGCCCGCAGCATCTACACGGTTATTGATGGTGCACACACACCGGGCCATATCCCTCTCGGTCTTGAGGCGCTGGGAGCCGACTTCTACGCCGGAAACTGCCACAAGTGGCTGATGGCTCCCAAGGGTTCGGCTTTCCTCCATGTGCGCCCCGAGCTTCAGGCCATGATCTCCCCGCTGGTGATCAGCCACGGCTGGACAGCCGACAAGCAGTCACCTGGTCCATTCGGTGGAACGGCCTTCATCGACAGCATTGAAATGCAGGGCACGCGTGATCCCGCGGCGTGGTTGGCGGTGCCAGACGCCATCGCCTTTCGCAAGTCACATCAATGGAACAAAGTCGCCGCCGAATGTCGGCGGCTGGTCCAGGACACGGCAAAGCGTGTTGCCGGCTGGTCGGGACTGCCGGCATTTGGGTCAGCGGAATTCTGCGCACCCCAGATGGTTGCCATGCCCGTGCCCGATTGCGACCCAGTTCTCTTGCAGCGAAAACTCCTGGATGACTACAACATCGAAATTCCCTGTTTCAAATGGCAAGGCCGGGCCATCGTTCGGGTTTCAGCACAGGGCTATAACACCCAGGCGCAAATGGACTTGCTGGTGAAGGCCCTGAAAGTCCTGCTGCCATGACCGGAGAATTGTCAGCCGCGGTGCGGGCTTGGCGTGGAGGCATTGGACATCAATGAAGCGTGGTGTTCACGCCATGCTCTGCGGGCAGGTCTTCAAGTGTTTGACCGCGCGGGCCGTCGGCCGGACGCGCATGTTTGTCACGGCTGGAACAATTGTTTGCCACCCTCGGGATTTCCCGCTGCGGCAGGCCAAATGAGACAGGTTGCCCGGACCCGGGAGGATGATTGAATGTCTGATGGATTTGCGATCTATCCGAGCCTCGCTGGCCGCACCGTGTTCGTCACCGGCGGTGCCTCGGGTATCGGTTCGGAAATCGTTGCGGCCTTTGCACGTCAAGGGGCCAGGGTTGGCTTCGTTGATCTCGATGTTGCCGCCGGTACAGCATTGGCGGAAAGGCTAGGTAAAGACGCGGCGTTTGAGTGTTGCGACCTCCGCGACATCGGCGCGCTAAGAAGCGCATTCGCGAGACTTGCGGCATTGCTCGGCCCTGCCACGGTACTGGTCAACAATGCCGCCCGAGATGACCGCCATTCATGGCAAGACGTGACGCCGGAGTATTGGGACGAGCGTCTGGCAACAAACCTGCGTCACATGTTTTTCGCCATGCAGGCGGTCGCACCGGGAATGATTGCGGCCGGCGGCGGTTCGATCATCAACCTTGGTTCAAACAGCTGGTGGGAAGCGGTTGGCGGATTTCCAGCCTATGCAACAGCCAAGGCCGCCGTTCATGGACTGACCCGCACCATGGCGCGCGATCTCGGCAGATACCGCATCAGGGTGAACACCGTTGTCCCCGGCTGGGTCATGACTGAGCGCCAGAAGTCACTGTGGGCAACGCCGGAAGCACTTGAAGCCCACCGGCTGTCGCAGTGCCTGCCGGACCTGATCGCGCCGGTCTATGTCGCCCGCATGGTGCTGTTTCTCGCATCGGATGACGCAATGATGTGTACCGCCAACAATTACATGGTCGAAGCCGGGTCGATCTGAGCCCACATCGCAAGCGACAAGGGCTCTGATTTATTGGTGTTGCGGACGCGCAGTCAGGTGGCGCCGTCTATCGAGCGGCAACGATCTGAAACATCGGGCATCAATCCACGGTGATTACAGCGCCCACGGGCGACTCGCATCCACCAATTCATTTTTGCAAGTAATTGAATTCATTAGGATAATG
>CAVZHN010000012.1:0-34211 GCA_963775095.1 uncultured Alphaproteobacteria bacterium | reverse complement strand
AAGCGCTGCACCGCGTGGGTGATTGGACGGTGCGTTTTCTGGTGTTGACCCTGGCGCTGACACCGTTGCAACGGGCTTTCAATACACCCCGCCTTGCCCTCATCCGCCGCATGGCGGGAGTCGGCGCATTCAGCTACGCGCTGCTGCATTTCCTGCTCTACATCGCCAACAGCAATTTCCAGCTGCTGTTTGTGGCCAGTGAAATTGCACTCCGCATCTATCTCACCATCGGCTTTGTGGCCTTGCTTGGGCTCTCGGCGCTCGCCGCCACGTCGACCGATGCCATGCTGCGCCGGCTTGGTGCCCGCTGGAAAACCCTGCACCGTCTGGTCTACGCCATCGCTGGTCTGGCCCTCATCCATTATTTCCTGCAGTCGAAGATCGATGTCAGCCAGGCCGTGCTTTATTCGGGCCTGTTCCTCACCCTCATGCTGCACCGGCTGGCTCTGCGCTATCGCCTGGCGCTCACGCCGTTGCGCCTTGCAGGTCTCGCCATCGCCGGCGGGCTCGTCACTGCTGGCCTCGAGTTCGCCTGGTATGGACTGGCGACCGGCGTTGACCCGTGGCGCATCCTCAAGGCCAACGCCATGCTGGCGTTTGGCCTCCGCCCGGCGGTCATCGTGCTGCTGGCGGGACTTGCCCTGGCTGCGGCCGCATTGCTCTGGCCTTGGCTTCGCACTGCGCTGCCGAAAAGCTTGCCTTTGCCAGGAGGCCGTACTACAGAACCCCCCGTTGCGCGCCCGTAGCTCAGCTGGATAGAGCACCAGACTACAAATCTGGGGGTCATGGGTTCAAATCCTGTCGGGCGCGCCAGTATTTTCAATTACTTATGGAAATGTTGCTAGATTGGCCGCGGAACCCAGTAGGCACGGGATAGGCACGATCATGGGAGACAGCTGACGCTGACATAGGACAGCAAGAGGCTATTTGCAGGTGTTCCATTGAATGGTGGGAAAAGTGAAAACGCTCCGAACAATCGCTTTCCACGAATTTCTCAACTCTTCGATTCGGAGCGCTTGTTAGCTATCTTGGTGGCTTGCCTGCTTGAGAGCTCAGCCGTATAGCTTCACCAGTTCTCTATTCAATTCAATTAGATGACTGGATTGTCTTTGGCGTAATTGTTCGGAACGCACTTATAATGAACTGCTGAAAGAGACAGCTTTCTCATCATTGGCGGAAGCCCTCATTTTCCTCGCCAAATGGCAGCGCGACTGGGCGCGACCGCTATGGCCGCCGCCTAGCCACTGTCGAAGTGCGTGGCGTCGATGTTTCCGGCCTCCTCTTGCGCAGGGGTCTTGCCCGTGTTTACCTTGGGAAACGTCGCAAGGGATGGTGCCTATGAGATCACTGCCTGGTTGGGCTGTTGCGGTGCTTGCTTTATCGGCGGGAATGCAGCCAGCATATGCTCAAGAACCACGGCGAATGAACACCATCGACTTCGCAGTAGATTGGCCTGACTACGAGGGACAAGTCGTCATCATCGACGGCGGCACTGTTGTCACGGCCTCGACCGACTTTGCTCAGCTCACTGTGAGTGGCGTCAACATCGTTCTCAAGCCGCCGTGGTTTGAACGCGAGGATTTGCGCTATCTGCCACACAACTGCGCCAGCGTTGGGTCCAAGGAGGGTTGCCAAATGGCCGTCGCTGGCTTGGTCAGCAAAAAGAAGTTTGGTGACGGCGTCGAACTCACCAACGTGAACTTCGCCATCCCCGAGTGACCGTGAGGCCTGGAAGTGCCGACCCCAAAAAAAGCCGAATCATCGCAAGCGTACAGTCTCGGCGGGCACAGGTTTGGTTCCACCGGCTGAACCTGGAAAAGTTGCGACCCCATCGCCTAACCCGCAAAAAAAGCATGCGCCAAAATGGTTTTCGAGCGATGACCCGATCGTTCGATTGACTGGTTGGATGGCCGTTTGGACCGGCGTTCTCACCCTTACGACAATTGCAACAGGTGTGGTCAGCTACCTTCAATGGCGGGTCCTTGACCGCACTGATGGCACCGTGCGCGAACAAGCCTTGATTGCCAACAGGCAACTAGATGTCATGCGCGCCGGCCAGCGCGCCTGGGTTTCTGTGACGAATGTACGCCTCGCGCCAATGAACCCAGAAGCGAGTGTGGTGATTCCTGCCTTCATGTATATGTCTGGCTCCATATGGCTTAACATGAAATTTGACCTCAGAAATACCGGAAACACGCCCGCTACTGATGTCACTCATGTTGCGCACCTCCGAATAAGCGGTCGCACCGCTGAGGACAACTCCTTCGAAGATCAAAAATTGCCAGAGGAATGCATCTCCCAAAGACCAGAAAGCGACGAATTGGGTACCGTGCTGTTTCCGGGCGTCGATCAAATTGGAATTGGGTTTTCGCCAGATCCTGTTGGAGACGATGAAGAGACACCGGGATCAATACTAGAAAGAGGTCCATTCGCAATGAGCCTGGTGGGGTGTATTCTGTACAAGTCAGCAGGAGATCCAACGTGGCGGGCCTCAATGTTCGGAGGGCTCTTCTTCCAGGCTAAATTGGAGAATGGGGGCCAACCGGTCGTGTTTCCACCAGGGTTCAAAGGGTTCGATCTCAATAACATCATCTGTTATCCGGCTGATAACATGATCGCTGACGCCAACTGATCTTTCCGCCTTCGGGCTGTCTCACAAGCTTCGTGAGGCCCTTGCCGCCGAAACCAAGGGCCACACCCTTGCCGGTGAAGTCGAGGTTGATGGCGCGTACATTGGCGGCCACATCCGCCCGGCCAACTATGTCGAAGACCGCATTGACTGTCGCTTGGCCGAACACCAGACCGGCAAGCGCCGCGTGGTTGTAGCCGCTCGCCAGCGCAAGGGCTGCACAATGACAGCCGTAGTACGCAATGAGGCCGATGGAGTTGCTTTCATTGAAGGCGTGGTGAGTAAGGGTTCTGCGATCCATGCCGACGAGGCGGGGCACTGGGACGTACTTCACAACTCCTTCCCGGTGTCCCGCATCAATCACTCAGAAGCCTACGCCACGCCGGAAAGCTGCACCAATCAGGCCGAAAGTTATTTCAGCCGCCTTCGCCGCATGGTGGCCGGGCAGCATCGTGTCCGTCCGGTGAAGCCCACCTGACGCGCTGTGACGATTCCTGTTACGCTGCTTTGGCAGCGTAACTCCATGGCAGCAGCTCGTCGATCCTAGGGCGTGAACTCATAGACGGGCATGGTTAGTCATGCACGTATGTCTGTTTCCGGGGCGAAAGCGGCCATTGTCGGCTATTGGTACCATGTCGCCTATGGGCCAACAGCAGTCTTACATGAACTGTGCAGCAAGCGGCAAATTCGAGCCCATAGCAGACTTTGTTGTGCTTCAAAACGAAGCTTGGTTGCCCTTGGCTTCTTCGACGGTGATGACGCCTTCATTGCCGACCTTGGCCATCGCCTTGGCGATCATCTTGCCAATTTCCTTGTCGCCGTTTGCCGAAATCGTTCCGACCTGGGCGATTTCAACGGATGACTTGATCTTTCTCGAGCGTTTCTTCAGGTCTTCGATGGTGGCGGCAACCGCCATTTCCACGCCCCGCTTCAGGTCCATCGGGTTCATGCCGGCGGCCACCGACTTGGCGCCCGCGCGGACGATGGCTTGGGCCAGAACCGTGGCGGTGGTGGTGCCATCGCCGGCCATGTCGCTGGTTTTGGAGGCAACGGCGCGCAGCATCTGGGCGCCCATGTTCTCGAACTTGTCCTCAAGCTCGATTTCCTTTGCGACCGTGACGCCTTCCTTGGTGATCCGCGGGGCCCCGTAAGACTTGTCGAGCACCACATTGCGGCCCTTGGGGCCGAGCGTGACCTTCACCGCGCTGGCGAGAATATCGACACCGCGCAACATGCGTTCGCGTGCATCGCCTGAAAATCTGACGTCCTTGGCAGCCATGGTAAATGTCCCTTCGACTTTGAAATGTGTGCGGCGATGTCTTGAATCAGGCGGCCTTCTTGGCGGCGGGTCTGGCTTCGATAACACCCATGATGTCGGACTCCTTCATGATCAGGAGTTCCTCGTCGTCAATCTTGACCTAGGTGCCCGACCACTTGCCAAAGAGGATGATGTCGCCGACCTTCAGGTCGATGGGCACAAGCTTGCCCGACTCGTCGCGGCCGCCTGGTCCGATGGCGATCACTTCGCCCTGCATCGGCTTTTCCTTGGCGGTGTCGGGAATAATGATGCCGCCTTTCGACTTGGTGTCCTGGTAATCCCCCCGATTTTGGAGGGAGTTTGGAAGTAGAATTTTCTCGGCATTTTGAGCGAGGAGATTTGGATGAAGAAGAGCAGATTCACGGACCCGCAGATCATGTCTGTGCTGAAGCAGGCGGAGGGCGGCATGGCTGTTCCTGAGCTTTGCCGGGAACACGGCATATCGGCAGCGACGTTTTACAAGTGGCGGGCGAAGTTCGGCGGCATGGATGCGTCCATGATGGCCGAGATGAAGTCCATCATGGACGAGAACCGGCGACTGAAGAAGATGTTCGCCGAGCTGTCGATGCAGAATGAGCTTTTGAAGGAGGCTCTCGGAAAAAAATAACCCGGCCAGGCAAGCGTCGAGAACTGGCCGGGGACGCTGTGACGCAGAAAGGTGTGAGCATTGCCCTTGCTTGCCGGACCTTCGAAGTGAGCGAGCGCTGCTACCGCTATGAACCCAAACTGAAGCCTGAGAACGAGCGGATCGCCGACTTGCTCACAGGCCTCACGCAAGCCCATCGGACATGGGGATTTGGACTGTGCTTTCTGCATCTCAGGAATGTCAAAGGCCATGGCTGGAACCACAAGCGGGTGTACCGGATTTACCGCGATCTGGAGCTCAATTTGCGGATCAAGCCGAAGAAGCGGCTGAGGCGCGAGAAGCCCGAAGAACTGGTGGTTCCGGAGCAACCGAATGTCATGTGGTCCATGGACTTCATGGCCGACAGGCTCGACGACACCCGGGCCTTCCGGCTGCTCAATGTGCTCGACGACTACAACCGCGAAGGGCTTGGTATCGAGGCCGACTTCTCGCTGCCAGCCGAGCGGGTGGTCCGCTCACTCGACCAGATCATCGAATGGCGGGGAAAGCCCCTGGCGATCAGGGTGGACAACGGTCCGGAGTATGTCAGCTCAACGCTGCTCACCTGGGCCGAAACAAGAGGCATTGCGATCTGCCACATCGAACCCGGCAAGCCGCAGCAGAACGCCTACATCGAACGCTACAACAGAACAGTGCGGCACGAATGGCTCGGCCAGTATCTGTTCGCAGACATCAAGGAGGTGCAGGACACGGCAACAGAGTGGCTCTGGACTTACAACAATGAGCGCCCCAACATGGGCTTGGGCGGCATCACACCCGCCCAGAAACTGAAACGGCAAATGGCCGCGTGAGTTCTACGCCAAACTCCCTCCAAAATCGGGGGGATTACCTCCTCGTCAACGCGGCGAATGACGACGCGGTCGTGTAGCGGACGGAATTTCATATGATTTTCCTCGTGCAGACACAGTCCCGCGAAGCCAATCTCCACGACCTGCGGTGTTTGCTGTTCAAATAAGCCTTAGAAGCTAGAAATTGGCACTCAGTGTTGTCGAGTGCCAGCGCAGACCTAGACATGGACCTTCGAAGTTCAACAATCAAAGAGAACCAAGAATTGTTAAGGCGAGAGTTGTTTGCAACGCGGCAGCGAGATCGACATAAGATCCGCTCAGTCCCAGGCCCGCGTCTTCATGGCCTTGATTTGCTTGCTGAGAGTTTCGCGGTCTGTGGGCTCCTCCTTCAAACCTGCCCAAGCCTGTGGATCGATAATCGCGTCAAGTCGGTCTTCGCAGGCAAGGCAGAGCGCGGGAAAGGCCGGAGCCTCGACAAAACTTCCACCCTGGTTGAACTTGACTGTCAATTCGATCGGTCCAATCTGGCAGCGGGGACAAACGGCGGAGTAGGACGCAACCCCATCATTGCACCCCTGCAGAATGAACGTAATTTCGACGAGAGTCATTCTCCCTTCGTGCTGAATGGCGATTGCAGTCTTGTAGCTTTCCGATGGCACTTCCACGATCCCCGCAAACGTAGCTGGTGGCAGGGAGGGTCCGGCACCTGGAGCGAGAGTGGAACCCTCTTCAGTCATAAGTATCACCTGTTCAAGTCGCCCAGAAAACGGGATTGATGCGAGCGCATCATCAGCGGACGGAATAGTAAAGGGCGATCCACGCGCCAAAATTGGGCATTGAAGATCGAGCTCTTCTAACCCATCTAAGTGCGACGCGGCAATTTATTGTGCAGCATTTCCAAGATATCCAACCATGCTGGTGCGTCGTAGGCCGCATTGTAGAGGAGCTGATCTCATTTGAGGTCGATGGTGGGATTGTCCGTTATTGCTGTTCGTCCGGGCCACGTGCCGTTTCCGCTTTCACAATTGCTCTACTTCCAGCCGCAACCCCCTCATTGGACAGTGTAGCGACGTGTCACTTCAGTTCCCCAATTTCAGCCGCAGCTTTGACACGACGAGGGGGTGCGTGCGCTTCTCAGGCTATGATTACACCCGGGAGATTCCATTCTTTGTCGCAGCAGATGCGATCCGGGACATTGACGGCGGCGACTTGACCAATTCCAACGCCCTGCTATCGGCCTTTGACCGCCATCGGGAGCGCATATGCAACGCAGCGATCCGTGCCTACGGAAGACGCCGCGAAGGATCTTACACATTGAAATCGAGTGACTTCTAGCAACGGCACATCCATGACAGTCAAGTCGACCTATATGCTAGAACTTCACCCGAGGACCAACTCACTGTCGATACGGCAGGATAATCACATTTCGAGGACCGCACACGTGGACAAAAGCACAATAGATCCCGCCGCCATGGGCCGCGTTGCCAAAGCCCTGGCTTTCATTTGCGGAGCTGGTCACCCCACAACTCTCGCACTCAAAGCTGCGGCCGAGAGCCAGTCCGAGCGCGACGTGAAGAAGGCACGGTTGCTGTTTCTGCAATTGAAGCCCGGCGAGCGCAGGGCGGCACTGGAAATGATTAGCGATCCATACGATCCTACGCAGTCAAGTGTCGAAACAGATTGACGGCTCAAGCCCTTGACGCCGCCCGCCCTGTTACTCTCGGGTTTGGGATGGTCTAACTTCTGCGAGGGTTAGTTGCGTCTGAACGAGGCGAGCCTCGAGCCAATTTGATGAGCCAATTCACAGCGGTTCGTCGATCTGCGTGTCGGTTCCTCCACACAGTGCGTGCCAATCGATAGACTATTGAATGGGGCTAGTTTTGTAGACTGTCGTCATGTGTAATCCGTGATCCGCGATGAGCTTATGGCTTTCATTCAAGTCACGCCGAAGCGAATTGGCAGTGATCTGGGCCAGTACCGGGATGATGGCAAACTGACAAATCACTAGAGCGACGACCATTTTCACTCGCATCAGACTTCTGGCCTACCCGTCTCGGCGGGTACAGGCACGATGATCGCCTCGGCTTTTTTAGGCGCCATATTGAGCTTGGTCATGGGCAATCCTCAAATTATCGAGTTGCTTCGACCCGATTGGACCGAAGTTCGCTGCGCATAACGAAACCGCGCACCGCATTCTGGATAAGGAGGTATCCCCTTCCGAAATTCAATGTTGTGAAAAATGCGCAGTACGCGCACCTTCTACATGGGGATCAAAACTATGTTATACAAGTGTGGAAAGACTTTATTCGGCGCGCTCAATGAGATTGCCATTTGGGTAGGCTAAGCGGTAGTGTGCGATCAGAGTCAGAGATCGGCCCGTCCGCAGCCTGGGATCCCCGAACTCGAAGCAGATTCTGTTTCGAATCACGGTAGGTAAGTCCCCAATGGTCCCCGCCGCTCAACTCGCGTTTCGGCTGAGTTCCCAGCCGAATCACGACAACCACCCGCTCTAGGGACCTAGCTCGTCGCAATTGGGTCTGTTTTCCTGCTTTAACCGTTGCATACTGGTGACGGCACGGTCATCAGGCGTTTGAACCACGCCAGAAAGGCCTACATGCTGAATCGCTTTCGCACTCTATTTTTGCGCGCCCAAATGACTTCGCCTTGGAGCAACAAGGAGCCAATTCGGGAAGAGCTGTTCAGTATCGACAGGCTCGAGGAACATGCGCGAAGCCTTGCCGCCGTGCAGAAGGTCGACCCGACGCTGACAGGAGGTCAGTCCCTGGCGGCGCGGCTTGATGACAACAGCACTGTCCTGCTTGATGCCTATCATAAGACCGTGGAAGCAATCGAGGAAGGGCGCGCCATAACGCCTGCATCGGA
Organism: uncultured Alphaproteobacteria bacterium; assembly: GCA_963775095.1. Classification (GTDB taxonomy): domain Bacteria; phylum Pseudomonadota; class Alphaproteobacteria; order Rhizobiales; family Aestuariivirgaceae; genus Aestuariivirga. The sequence goes on along the minus strand of CAVZHN010000012.1, from coordinate 25,947 downwards.
GTGGCTGGTCGATAACTACCACCTTGTCGAGAGACATATCCGCGAGATTCGCTCCGACCTGCCGCGTGGCTACTACCGGCAATTGCCGAAGCTGATGGAAGGTCCGTTTGCGGGGTTTCCGCGCGTATTCGGCCTCGGCTGGGCATTCGTGGCGCATACCGACAGCCGCTTTGATCCCGATATGCTGCTGCGATACCTCGGCGCCTATCAGGCCGTGCAGCCCCTGACCATCGGCGAACTTTGGGCAGTGTCGGTCACGCTTCGCATTGTCCTGATCGAGAATCTGAGGCGCCTTGCCCGGCAGATCATAGTGAATCGGGCAGAACGCGGCGCGGCTGACCGCCTCGCAGACCGGCTTCTTGGCTCTGGGGGATCTGATGCCCTACCAATTGAGCAGGTGCTGACTCTACTTGCGGCCGAGCCTCTATCAGACGCTTTCGCTGTTCAGCTTGTGCACAGACTGCGAGACCAGGATCCTCGCATCACGCCTGCACTTGAGTGGCTCGACCGCCGCCTAGCCGAGCAAGACACGACGGCCGATGCGATGGTGCGCGAGGTGCATAGGCGACAGGGCGCGTCCAACGTCTCGGTACGCAATGTGATCACCAGCATGCGACTGATATCTGATGTCGACTGGAACGATCTGGTCGAAGCAAGCAGTCTTGTCGATGGCATTCTCGCCACGGCAAGTGCATTCCGGGATATGGATTTTCCGACCCGCAATCTTTACCGCAGCGCCATCGAACAACTGGCACGCCGGTCGAACCACACGGAACTCGACATTGCGCGACGGGCAATCGGTATCCGGCAAGCTGCTGCATCAGCGCCTGAAGACGAGAGGCTCGCCGATCCCGGTTATCATCTGATCGCTGGAGGCCGTCCGCAGTTTGAGAGAGATCTGGGTTTTCGCCAGCCGTTCCGCACCAGGCTTTCGCGCCGCAATCAAGCCTTCGGTATTGGCGGCTATGCTGCGGCCGTCATCTCCGTAACGGTCTTGCTGCTCACCATACCCCTGCTCATACTTTTCAAATTCGGGCTCTCTGCCATTCCACTGACGCTGCTTAGCTTGCTTGGCGCGATCCCCGCAATTGACGCGGCAGTCGCACTGGTCAATCGTATGGTGAGTTTCGGCTTCCACGCGACAGTTCTGCCCGCACTGGCATTGCGCAATGGCATCCCGGGCCATTTGCGGACGTTGGTCGCCGTGCCCACCATGCTGACCACACTCGAGGCCATCTCAGAGCAGATCGAGCGCCTCGAAATCCACCATCTCGCAAGTCCCGATGACAATCTGCATTTTGCCCTGCTGTCGGACTGGATCGATGCGGATGCCGAGCATGCTGAAGGCGATGACGCGCTAACTGCCGTGGCGGTTGATGGGATTGCCCAACTCAATCGGCGCTATGGCAAGACTGAAGCCGGCGCACGTTTCATGTTACTACATCGCCGCAGGGTATGGACCGAAAGCGAAAGGCGCTGGATCGGCTGGGAGCGCAAACGCGGCAAACTTCACGAACTGAATCGGTGGCTGCGCGGCGCCACAGATACAAACTTTGTCAGCACGGCAGAGACACCATCAACTCCACCTGCTGGCATTCGCTATGTGGTGACGCTTGACGCGGATACACGGCTGCCGCGCGATACGGTGCTCCGCTTGGTCGGCAAGATGGCACATCCGCTCAATCGGCCGAGATTTGACGCAGCCGCACATCGGGTTGTCGAAGGCTATGCTGTACTGCAGCCCAGGGTAACGCCGTCTCTCCCCGTTGGCAGCGAGGGTTCAGTATTTCAACGGATATTCTCAAGCCTGAGCGGCATAGACCCTTATGCCTCGGCGGTATCGGACGTTTACCAGGATATGTTTGGTGAGGGCTCCTACGCTGGCAAGGGCATCTATGATGTTGATGCTTTCGAGGCCGCACTCAACGGCCGGGTGCCGCAGTCGACTCTCTTGAGCCACGATCTCTTCGAGGGAGTTTTCGCGCGCGCTGGCCTCGCCTCCGATGTCGAGGTCGTCGAAGAATACCCAGCACGCTACGACGTCGGTGCGCTCCGCCATCACCGCTGGGCGCGCGGCGATTGGCAGTTGCTACCATGGATCCTCGGCCGTGTTACAGCTCCCACTGGAGCGACAAGCTCCAACAGTGCCATTCCGGCGATTGGCCGCTGGAAGATGCTCGACAATCTTCGCCGCACACTGTCGGCACCCTTTGCCATTCTTGGTCTCCTGGCCGGATTGATGCTGCCTATCCAAGCGGCGGTTGTTTGGACAACTTTTGTGATTGCTACCATCGTGCTGCCCGCGATGATTCCGGTGATCGCTGCTGTTCCGCCGCGGCGCGCGGGCATCACGATCTCCAGTCACATGCGGGCATTGGGTGGCGATCTTCGCTTGGCGCTCGCCTTGTCAGCACTGGTCATCACCTTCCTCGCACATCAGGCGTGGCTGATGGGAGATGCAATCATACGCACACTCCATCGCTTGTTCGTCACGCGTCATCAGATGCTCGAATGGGTTCCGGCTGCTCAGGCCGCTTTGGGCCGAAGCCTTGACCTTGGAGGCTTCTATCGCCGGATGTTGGGAGCTCTCATCATTGCCATGGTTGCGATTGTGCTCGCCCTGATTTCAGGGCAGGGGACATGGCCATTGGCCGTTCTATTTGCTGGCGTGTGGTGTGCCTCGCCAGCCGTCGCGCTGTGGGTCAGCCTGGCGCCACGGCTCGCGGGACAGGTGCAAGTTACTGAGGCAGACACCCATGCGTTGCGGATGGCAGCACGACGCACTTGGAGTTTTTTCGAAACCTTCGTGACGCCTGAGGACAACAACCTGCCGCCCGACAATTTTCAAGAAACGCCTGCAGCGGTCGTCGCACACCGGACCTCGCCGACCAATCTCGGCCTCTACCTCCTGTCGGTGGTCAGTGCCCGCGATTTTGGCTGGATCGGTTCAATCGAGGCAATCGAACGGCTTGAGGCGACACTGGCAACCATGAGGTGCCTCGAGCGCTTCAAGGGGCATTTCTACAATTGGTACGACACGCGCGATCTGCGGCCCCTCGATCCGCGATATGTGTCGTCCGTCGACAGCGGCAATCTGGCCGGACATCTCATCGCACTCGCCAACGCAGCTCATGAATGGCGTAGTCAGCCTCTCGATCACGCGGGGCGCCTTGCCGGAATCGCCGACGCCATTGACCTGACACGCAAAGAGGCCACGCGCCTTCGCGATGGGCCGCGCACCCAGACCGTGACATGGCGCCAACTCGATGATGCCCTGGCCCGGCTTGCAGAGCATGCACGCCAGCCCATTGTCAGCGATGAAAGTTTCGAGTTACGGCTCAAGGCATTGTCACTCCAGGCAGAAACCATGGCCGACATTGCATTGGCACTGGCATCGGAAAGAGGAGTCGGCATCGGAAAGGATATGCTGTTCTGGGTGCAGACCGTGATTGCCGCAATCGAAACACATCGCCGCGATGCTGGCTCGGATATGAATGCACGCCTTGATGTGCTCGCGCATACTTCCCGTAAGTTGGCGCTCGAAATGGAGTTTGGCTTCCTACTCGATCATGACCGCATGCTGCTGTCCATTGGCTATCTGGCGCCTGAAGGGACACTGGACACCAACTGCTATGATCTTCTGGCATCCGAAGCCAGGCTGGCGAGCTTCTTCGCCATCGCCAAGGGTGATGTACCGGCCCGCCATTGGTTCCGGCTTGGCCGCTCGGTCACACCGGTTGCTCATGCCGCCGCACTGGTCTCTTGGTCGGGATCAATGTTCGAGTACCTCATGCCGTCGCTTGTTATGCGCGCGCCCGCCGGAAGTCTCATTGAACAGACGAACCAGTTGATCGTGCGACGCCAGATCGATTATGCGGCATCGCTCGACCTGCCATGGGGCATATCGGAATCGGCCTACAATGCCCGCGATCTGGAGTTCACCTACCAGTATTCGAATTTTGGTGTCCCTGGTCTAGGGCTCAAACGTGGGCTTTCCGAGAGTCGTGTCGTCGCGCCCTATGCAACCGCTCTTGCGGCCATGGTCGACCCCTCCGCCGCCGTCGCCAATCTGTCGCGGCTGGAGGAGGAAGGCGGGCTTGGCCGTCACGGTTTCTATGAGGCGCTCGATTATACGTCGTCACGCGTGCCCGTAGGTACTGGTGTCGCCGTTGTCAGGGCGTTCATGGCCCATCATCAGGGCATGACCATTGTCGCCATCGCCGACACGCTGTTCGATGGCAAGATGCGGGCGAGATTCCATGCCGAACCCATTATCCAGGCAACCGAACTGCTACTTCAGGAACGCATGCCGCGCGATGTCTCGGTCGCAAAGCCATGGGCGGCGGAAGTCAAGTTGGGAATCTTGGAGCGCGATATCGAGCCCGCCGGTGGCCGCCGCTTTGCATCGGCACGCCAACCGACCCCCGCCACGCAACTGTTGTCGAATGGTCGCTATACCACAATGTTGACGGCCGCCGGCTCCGGCTATAGCCGCTGGGGCAATCTCGCCATTACCCGCTGGCGTGACGACGCAACCTGCGACGACCATGGTTCTTATGTTTTCTTGAGGGATGTTCGCAGTGGTGCTGTCTGGTCGGCAGGCTACCAGCCGAGCGGCATCGAGCCAGACGAATACAGTGCCACCTTCCATGAGGATCGTGCCGAAATCATTCGCCATGATGGAACATTGTCGACGACGCTCGACGTTCTGGTTTCACCCGAAGATGACGCCGAAGTCCGCCGGGTTTCCATCTCAAATAGCGGCAACCGTACGCGTGAAATCGACGTGACATCTTATGTCGAGCTTGCTTTGGCGACCCAGGCTGATGACATGGCGCATCCAGCCTTTTCGAAGCTCTTCGTCGAGACTGAGTACTTGCCCGATGAAGGCGTAGTTCTCGCAACCAGGCGGAAGCGTGCGCCGGCGGAACCGGAGGTCTGGGCAGGACATCTTGCCGTTGTAGACGGTGAGAGCGTCGGAAAACCCGAAATTGAAACCGACCGGGCACGGTTCCTTGGACGCGGTCATGGCGTTAGGTCCCCGATTGCGGTCATGGATGGTCGCGCTCTCTCCAATACGACCGGCACCGTCCTCGATCCGATTTTCGCGCTACGCCAGCAAGTGAAGGTGGCGCCTGGTGTCACTGTGCGCATCGCCTTCTGGACGATGGCCGCCGTCAGCCGCGCGGCACTCCTCGATTGTGCCGACAAGCATCGTGACACGACCGCCTTCAGCCGCGCCGCGACGCTCGCCTGGACGCAGGCGCAAGTGCAGTTCCATCATCTAGGCATCACGGCTGGTGAGGCAGCACTCTTTCAGCGCCTCGCCGGATATGTGATTCATGCAACCCCAGCACTGCGCCCATCCTCCGATGCGATTCTTCGCGGCGGCGGCGCACAGTCGGGATTGTGGGCGCAAGGTATTTCGGGTGACCTTCCCATTGTTCTTCTCCGTATCAGCGACACCGAGAATCTCGATATCGCCCACGAACTTCTGCAGGCCCACGAATATTGGCGGATGAAGCAACTCGCTGTCGATCTTGTGATCCTGAACGAGCGCCAATCCTCTTATCTCCAGGATCTTCACATCGCGCTCGAGACGCTCGTCCGTACCTTAAAATCACGGCCACAGACCGGGCGCGAAGGGCCGGAGGGCCGTGTCTTCGTGCTGCGTGCCGATCTCGTCCCCGCCGAGACGCGAAACCTTCTCGGCTCGGTAGCACGCATTGTTCTCGTGGCGCAGCGGGGTAGTCTGTTTGATCAGCTCGACAGGATCTCGGAGGGAATGCTCGCCGGCACAAGTCGTTACGAAACCCCGCGTCACCAGTTCTGTTCCCATGGTGACCTCGCCAATGCCGGAGCTTGAGTTCTTCAATGGTCTGGGCGGCTTTGCCAAGGATGGCAAGGAGTACGTGACGATCCTTGGTCCTGGTCAGTCAACGCCTGCACCATGGATCAATGTCATCGCAAATCACCTCCTTCGGCTTCCAAGTAGCCGCAGAAGGTGGCGGCTACACTTGGTCGGTTAACAGCCGGGAAAACCAAATCACCCCCTGGTCGAACGATCCCGTCACCGATCGTCCAGGTGAAGCCTTCTATATTCGCGACGACGTTACCGGAGAATTGTGGAGTCCGACGGCCACTCCCATCCGCGATGATTTGGCAACCTATGTGGCCCGTCACGGCCGAGGCTATAGCCGTTTCGAACACACAGCACACGGCATCACGAGCGATCTCCTGCAGTACGTGCCGGTCGATGCCTCACTCAAGATCTCGCGGCTCGTGCTTCACAACACTTCGGCCCACGCGCGCCGTTTGAGCGTGACATCCTATGTAGAATGGGTGCTCGGCCGTTCTCGCTCGGGCTCGCTCGCCTTCACCCGGACTTCGATTGACTCAAAAACAGGTGCGATGTTTGCCCAGAATCCGTGGAGCGGCGATTTCGGATCGCGCGTTGCCTTCGCCGATTTGCGCGGGCGCCAAACTGACTGGACTGGCGATCGCCGTGAATTTATCGGGCGCAATGGAACGCTCAAGAGTCCGTCGGCTCTTGTTACTGCCGCGGCATTCTCCAAAACAACCGGTGCAGGTCTCGATCCTTGCGGCGCTTTGTGCACAATGGTCGAGCTCGCTTCAAACTCCAGTATAGAGGTTATCTTCTTCTTGGGCGAGGCGGCCCACGCCGATGAAGCCCGCGCCCTGATCCAGAAGTACCGCGCCGCCGATCTCGATGCGGTGTTCGCCAAAGTGATACAACAATGGGACTACGTGCTCGGCGCCGTTCAGGTCAAGACGCCAGACCGTACCATGGACATCATGCTCAACGGCTGGCTGCTTTATCAGACGCTTGCCTGTCGCATCTGGGCGCGTTCTGGCTTTTACCAATCGAGCGGCGCGTACGGTTTTCGTGATCAGCTGCAAGACGGCATGGCCCTTGCCGCGACCCAACCCGCCATGACCCGCGAACATCTTTTGCGCGCCGCGGCGCGCCAGTTTGTCGAGGGCGATGTCCAGCATTGGTGGCTGCCGCATTCAGGCCAAGGCGTGCGAACACATATCTCCGATGATCGCGCCTGGCTGGCCTATGCCGCCGCCCACTATGTTTCCTCAACCGGAGACAGCGGCATACTCGACGAGATGGTTCCATTTCTCGAAGGCCAGCAGCTCGGCGTGCACGAGCATGATAGCTTCTTCGTGCCATCTGTCTCGGACCAGTCCGCAACACTCTTCGAACATTGTGCCCGCGCACTCGAACAGAGCCTGGCAATTGGCCGCCATGGATTGCCTCTCATCGGAACGGGTGACTGGAATGACGGTATGAACCGGGTTGGCGAAAAGGGCGAAGGCGAGAGCGTATGGCTCGGCTGGTTCCTTCACGCCTCACTTCAGGCATTCGCACCACTTGCAGAGGCACGTCAGGAAAAGGAACGCGCTTCGAGGTGGCGAGCTCACGCGACTGACCTCCGGTCATCTTTAGCCCAAGAGGCCTGGGATGGCGGCTGGTACAGACGAGGTTATTACGACGATGGTACGGCGCTTGGGTCTGCCTCGAGCGATGAATGCCGAATCGATTCCATCGTGCAGTCCTGGGCCGTGTTGTCGGGGGCCTCGACGCCCGAGCGCAATGTGGCCGCCATGGCGGCGCTCGAGCATGAGTTGATCCGGTCGAAGGAAGGCATCGCTCTCCTGTTTGCCCCGCCCTTTGACATGACAGCGCTCGATCCCGGCTATATCAAAGGCTATCCGCCCGGCATCCGCGAGAACGGCGGGCAATACACGCACGCCGTAACTTGGACGATCATGGCCATGGCCGCGCTTGGCGAGGGCGGCAAGGCCTTTGACTTATTCTCGCTTATCAATCCCATCAACCACGCGCGGACGCGAACCGACGTACATCGCTACAAGGTAGAACCCTACGTGGTTGCCGCCGATGTTTATGCCAAGTCACCGCATGTCGGCCGCGGTGGCTGGACTTGGTACACCGGCACAGCGGGCTGGATGCAGCGGGCCGGAATTGAGAGTATTCTCGGATTGAGGTTTCAGGGTGAATTCCTGCTTCTCGATCCTTGCATTCCGCCGGGCTGGAAACACTTCGAGTTGGCAGTTCGATTTCGTTCGGCACAGTACAAGGTTCACGTCGAAAACCCGGATGGGGTTAGTCGGGGGGTTGCCTCCACGGTATTGGATGGCGTGAAAATCAACGACAAACTGTGCCGTCTACCGTTGTTGGATGACGGCGAACTTCATCATATCCGCCTGACACTTGGTACACCATAGACAGATCTTCCGGCGAGCTCTTGCCCAATGTCACTACGTCTTCTTGCCAGCGGATGGCACGGACTTTGCCTGTTGAACCGAAAGCACGATGCAGAGGCACGATGCCTTTGCCTTGCTGCTATGTGGCGGGTGGCTATGACGTGCCTTCGTCCGGCGCCATTACTTCTTCTTGACGGTGCCTGATGTGGTCTTTGCCGGCTGGACTATGAATGTTGAACCTGCGGCAACCGGCTTGCTCTTTGGTTGCTTCGGCTTCTTCTTCTCGCGATTGCCTCTTTGTTGCTCTCTAGCCATTTGATCACTCCTGTGTTGACTTTTGATGGCAGTACGGCGGTGAATCATTCGACTCACACACCGTCAAATGCACAAAATGCACCATATCACGGTCCCGCCTTCGCGAACGACGAACACTTGGATGCTCCACGAATGTGAGTGCTCAAGAGAATGCGCCGGTGCAAGAACACCGGCGCGTCGCGACGACCTAAACGCCCACCACCAGTACATCCCGTGGCTCGTGGACGAAGTGGGCGTCTGCAGTGTTTAGTTCGAAGACTCTAGCCTGTCGGCAGATAGCTTGCCGGACTTCTTGTCCGTGACGATCTCATAGGAGATCTTCTGGCCTTCATTGAGGCTGGACATGCCAGCGCGTTCGACAGCACTGATGTGCACGAACACATCCGTGGTGCCCGATGTCGGTTGAATAAAGCCAAAGCCCTTCTGGGCATTGAACCACTTGACGGTACCTGTTTGCATGGTCGTTCCTTTCAAGATGCGATTGCACGGCCGCCATGCACACATGTGCGCGGCAGCCGACCGATGTTCTGGAATGTGGGAGTGGGCAATTGCACTAAAAGCGCGGAGCCAAGCCAACCGGCCGAAACTCGATAAACCTCATATGGGCGCATATGTGACTGAATCCAAGACAATTCGACGGGCGCGGCATTTCGGCGACTTCGCCGGTCGCGCGGGACGCCTCGCCTCTATCCCGTGTTGAACCAGGCGATCCCCGCGATAACGACCACCACGAGGAGCGCAAGCAGCCAGTTCCCGTATCCGCCTGGCACGGATACGCCACTTGGCTCCGTGCGGGCGGCGTCGACATTGGGCAAGTCCTGGGACACAGGCCTTGCTGAACCCGAGGACCGGGTTGCCGACGAGTCGCCCAAGCCTCGTCCGCCTGTTTGGTCCTGTGGCGCACGAACCTTGGGAACAACCAAAGTCTCCCGCTTCGAGTCATGCCTGGGCGAAAACAGTCTCGGGTCGATCTCAACGGAGATGCCCGCCTCCTCCAACCGGGCAATGAGGGACGAAACATCCTCCGCATCCATGTCCGTTATGGGAAATGCGTCGCGAAGCTCGTCGATCGAAAACGTCCCGCGTTCCCTCGCCGCGTTAATCAGCTGGCTAAGTCTTGCTTCATTAACTGTCATGGAGCTCTCCCGATTAGGCGCCGCAGACCTCACACCACGGTTCCGAACAGCGCGCCGATGCAGGCTGTCAGCGCCATCGCCTACGCACCCCAGAAAGTCACGCGCACGGCGGCCTTCATTACATTCGCACCACCCTTACAATGAGGCTATCGGTCGAAACGATGCCGACATTTGCGCCCAAAACAGCCGCCCACAGCCAACCGATCCGCGAAACCAGATGCGCTTCAGGATGAAGGTGAAGTCGTGCCTCGTCTTGCCCCTATCATCGCCTTTTGCCGATACTATGCCTGCATCTGTAGTCTTTACAGATGGAACGCAACACCTATGGACCTGCGTCGTGAGGCAAGTACCTTACCCTCAGGATGTGTGACCGGCAACGACGAGTGACGTTTCGATGCAAGCTTTTTGCACATCCGTCTATTTAGAGACATGTTGAGCCAAGTTGGTTTGTTCCGCATAGCAGACATCTACATAGCAATACGCGATTTCTGCTTTGGGTCATTCACGTCGATTTTGCCGAGTCTCTGATATGTCAGGTCATTGGGCCATTGCGGACATGGCCGTTTGCCCTTGAAGATGTCAGCGTGGAGGTGATTCAAACTTCGAAACGGGAGCCGCGAATCACGCGCTATGAACTCAGTGACTATGAATGGACCGCGATCAAGCCGATGCTTCCGAACAAGCCGCGCGGCGTGCCGCGTGTGAACGACCGGCGTGTCCTCAACGGTATCTTCTGGGTCCTTCGGTCAGGTGCCCCTTGGCGTGATCTGCCGGAGGGCTATGGACCTGCTACAACCGCTTTGTCCGTTGGCGACGGGCAGGCGTTTGGGACCGGATCATGGAAGCCCTGTCAGCTTCCCAAGATGCGGCGGTGCAGATGATCGATACATCCATTGTGCGCGTGCACCAGCACGGAGCCTGCATTGCTGGGAACCGAGACCAGCATTTGGGCCGCTCGCGCGGTGGATTGACCAGCAATGTGCACGCCGTGGTGGACACCAATGGTCTCCTGGTGCGCCTCGGCTTGTCGCCCGGCGAGGCTCATGACAACAGGCTCTGCCCCGTACTTCTGGCCAGGTTGCGTCCTAAGACGATGGTGCTTGCCGACCGTGGCTATGATGCAGACTGGATAAGGGCACTCGTTAACGAGCAAGGTGCATGGGCCAACATCCCGCCCAAACGCAATCGCAGGGACCCCATCTGCTTCAGCCCCTACTTCTATCGGTCGCGCAACCTTGTTGAGCGTTTCTTCAACAAGATCAAGCAATGCCGACGGATGGCAACCCGTTTTGACAAGCTCGCAGCAAACTACCTTGCCTTCATCAAGCTGGCGTCAATCCGTATTTGGCTACGCGCTTATAAGTCCACGCCCTAGTAATCTTGTGGTCTGCGATGCGACCAAGGATGTCAGTTATCCGGATCAAGCCAGATTGAACTTCCCCAACCCTTGCCATCAACTACCGAGCCTCCCCGCCCTTCGCCTCCGGGCATGCCACCGGCGGGAGCCTTCGGAGCTTCTCGCGCGGCCTTCAGGTGTTCGCGGACCAGTGCTGAGGCCGCCATGGAGTTTGCACCGGCCATTGCGGTTTAGCGCGGGCGCCTGGCATGGGGTGCCTTTCCTTGTTTTTGCCCCGCATTTCGAACGAGACGATTTCAGGTGACCCCATGACGCGCGCGCGATGTGGGGTTCAAAAATTGTACCTTTAAACGATGACCGGTCAACGCTCGCATGATGGGCCTGCGCGTCTGGAATTCCGAGGACGTAGGCAACGTGCTCCATCGCGTACTTGGAAGATTTGGGAACGTGCCGGCTGTGGAATCGTTCGAGACGTTTGATTGAGTTGATATGCAACCCCGCGAGACGTGCAAGCTCGCTCTGTGTCAGGCAGCGTAGCATCCGATACTGCTGAAGTTCATCTCCCGTCACTGGCTGTTTCCTCGCATCTGTTTCGGTGATATTGGCAGATCGGGGGTCCCTTCGTTGGGATAACTGGTAGATTGGTTTTGATGTCCTGGTTGCTCTTCCTCATTATGTCTGCGTGGGAATGCTTGCAGCGCCTCCACTGAAACCATCAGCGCCATGCCAGGACCTCGCCGCGCGCCAAGTCCAAGCGCGGCTTGGCGGCCAGTGGACGCCGGTTCAAGTTCGTGATTTGCTGCGGCGGCTTGATAGGGCGGCGGGGTGATGTGGTTGGAACTTCGATTGCGGCATTTGGAATTGTGCTGGCTGTTCTCGTGCAGCCGGTGATGGCGAGGCCGTTCGAGGACGCTACCGCGGCACATGAGCGTGGCGATTATGCTATGTCTCTTGGACTGCTGCAGCCACTTGGCGAGCAGGCCATGGGCTTCCCCGGCTGGCGCAGGCGGAAGGCGCCACTCGCTGCCTGAGTTGTGATATTGTCGCCAAGTTTCAGGCTTTAAGGGGTCCTGAACTGGCAATCTTGGAGAACATCGATGGCGAAGGGTCAGCAGCGGAGCAATCGCGAAAAGAAGAAACCGAAGCAGGCCAAGGCAAAACCGGCAGGCGCGTCGTCGTCGTTTTCTACCACAAAGTCAATGTCGGTTATGGCCGCTCCGCCCAGCAAGAAAAAATAGTGCTGCGAGGCTGATAGGCACAAGCCGCCGCTGGCCTCAGTGCCGTGGGCTTCCTCGGCTGGCGCAAGCGTCGCGACAGCCAAGCGTACGTGAACAGCGGGAAGTAAATCGGCAATGACGCCTTTCGCTAGCAAGCCTTTCCGACGCATTCGGCGGCATGGTCGCAAACGTGAATGCGTGAAAGCCCTTCAAGCTGCTTGATGCTGTTGACGTAAAGACCGGCTAGCGTAGCCAACTCGGATTGTTTCAGTCCTGCAAGAGCCCTTGCCGCCTTCACGTAGCGGCCATCTTTGAATGTGGTCATGGTCAACCCTTCGTTTTCTCAAGGCCGTGCTGGCGCACGGCTATTGTTTCCAGTTTCCCGGTCGCGCGCTCCGCTCGCTACGCAATGGCTCCGCCTCGCGCGCTCCCTCTCGCCCTGCCATCTGGTAGATGTATAGAAGGGGCTCCCTGGTGAAGCCGATGGTTCGTTCGCTGGCGTCCAACCGGCTTCATGTCAGGGCCACGTTCCGGCAATTTTGTTGCGCGCCTAGTCTCAGTGGCTCTCTGGTGAAGCCGGTATGGCTCTCAGGTGAAGCCGCCAAATGAAACTTGCCCGCTTGCCAGCGCATGAAGTTCCTGTTCGGGCGTTCCCCCGTGACATCGCAACGGTAGCAGGTGAGACGCCATTCGGTTGCCCTGCGTACTCCCGACTTCATGTTGAAGCCGCCTTGCCGCACCGCTTCGATGAATCCCTTCTCGGCAAGTTCCTCAAGAGCGCGCGTCGCAGTGGCTCGTGAAATAGGCAACCGTTCAGCAAGAGTGCGGGCCGAAATCGCAATGCGGCCATTGTTGCGGCCATCGTAGAGATTTCCCAGTTCGATGAAAGCGCATCGGGCCGGGAGCTTCAGGGATCTCCATGCTATAGAATTTAGCATGAACCTTTCCAGCGCCACGAAAGACGAAAGCTTCTGCTTTGAGCGTCCGGTGTGATTGTGTTTTGCAGCCATTGGGGAGTCCTGAGAAGCCTGTTGCTTGTTTCGAGTCCCGATGGACCTGGCGGGGCAAAGAACCCGCCCAGCGCCTTTCTAATTGCTTTTGGGATTCATTGCCGGGGAGTAACCCCGACATGGGCGCCACATGGAGTGCCTTGGCGGTGGCGTCAGCCTGTCGAGCAGGTCGGCTCCGTTCACGGGCTCAGGCCATGGTGCGGGGTCAGTCAGGAAGTTCGCAGCACCAGGGTCCTCGGTCTCGGTGTGGCGGCGTGCTTTCGTAACTGCCTTGTCGAGCGTAACGACACTGACTCCAATGCGCTTTGCCTCGCCTTCGCGCATCAGCGGTCACCATGGGGTAGGTCTTCGGCTGCTTCGCTCGTCGACATCGCCGGTTTGGCCCACGCCAAGAGGTCTACGCGGCGATATTTCACCGCTCTTGTACCCAGACGATAAAACCGTGGACCGCTTCCCAGGGTGCGATGCCGTTCAAGCGTGGGAATCGACAGACCGAGAAACGCGGCCGCCTGGGAAGTCGACAGGAACCCATCATCACTCATTTCGCTACCTCATTGGATGCGGCTGCGCTCTCAAGCCATCGCGCGAGGTCAGCGGCGAGAATGATGTCGCGCATGCCAACACGGCGGGTCTTCAAGTCGCCGTTCTTGATTGCCGCATCAACGCTCAGCGGGTGAACACCGGAAACCCTTGCGGCTTCAGTGATTGTATATGCGAGGCGATCCGGCATCGGCAGTACCCTATTGAGCTCACGAAATAGATGAGCAATCATACGACCGCCGAATACCTGCACCCCAAGTTCATGCAGAAATCATACGATGCAGGAATACCAAGGGAGTGGCCGCGCGCCTTCCGGAAACTTTGTTTTCGCCGGTATCAGTAATGAGGCAACCAGACGATAACTGATTCGGCGTCCGAAATGAGCTTCGGCGGCCGCGATGACCTGTCTGAGTGCCTTTGCTTTTTCTAAACGTGAGGGCACTGGAATAATGTTGCGAAGATATTCAATGTTTTGCATGAGCTCGAAGTCTTCGAGCGGAGTGCCAATTGCATTTTCAGGCTTTATCCAAATGGCCTGCCGATAAAGTTCTTCAAACTCAAGATAGGTGTCTAATGCAGTTGCACCTCTGGATCGCAGTTGCCTGATTTTTCGCTCACGCAAAGCTTCTCGGCTGCAGAGCAGCCTAGTCATGCGATCGTCGATCCAATTTAACTCCTCCCACGTCATGTAGTTTTTCGGTCTTCCCGCGCCATTGCGTTTGCCGCCGCGGGTCATAATCAACGCCCAGCGAAACTGACGATATTGTTTGCACGGTGACCGCTCACCAGTACCGCGACGTGCTTCCCCCAAGCCTCCAGCGCCCTGCGTTTCTCGTCGGCCCAGTCATGGCGCTGATAGATACCCGCAACACCGGATTTGGCACCTGATACGTGGTTGAGTACTGCCTCGGTGACCTCGAAACGGGTGCCGAGCCGCTGCAGGCCGGTCGCGACGGTCCTTCGAATGTCGTGCAGGCGCCAGGGCAGCGGTTCAAGTCGTCCGCCAGCGACCGCGCCCTTTGTCATTTCCCTATCAAGAGCGGCCTTGATCTTCGAGATTCCCGATATTGGCGTCGAACCAGTGGTCGTGAAGATCAAACCGGCCCTTCGAGTGTCTGTACCAAGGGCAACCAGTTCTGACATCGCCGGCGAAGACAAGGGCACGATGTGCGCAATACCGTTCTTGGAGCGACCAGCCTTGATGGTCCACGTGGCATTGGGAATGTCGAGTTCCGAACAGTCCATTCCCAATACCTCAGATCGCCGCTGGCCTGTTAGAATAAGCAGCCGGACCGCCGCTCCAGAGAGCCCGGATAAAGCTTCCGTGGCCTTCCACAATAGAGATAGCTCATCATCGCTCAAGACGCGGTCCCGGGAGGAGACAGCTGCCGGCGGCTCCATGTCTTGCATAGGCGAGGTCGACAAGTCACCACGGCTGACAGCCGTGCGAAACAACCGTCTGAGGATCGCATGAACATAGCGGCCCGTTGCAGGACTGCCGCCGGCGACATCGGCAATCAGACGGCTGCAATCGGTGCGCGTAATCTGCGGCAAAGGAGTTGAACGAAACCGCCCTGTAACATGCAGCCTAAACACCGACTTCATGTGGCCAATCGACTTCAAGGATTGCGAGCGTATCAGGAACTCATGGACATACTTGTCAAAAGCCAAGTCTGCGGCAATCTTGCGCCTTTGTCGGGGATCGATACCGCCGCGTACCTCGCTGAGGATGAAGCTGGCCTCGCGCCGAGCTGACTCGGGGGTCCATGGCGAACCGTGTTTGCCAATGACAATTCTGCCCTTTGGAGCGGACCGCCCGCCAGGCAGGCGATACTCGACGAAATAGGACTTGGCGCCAGAAGGCACTATCGACAGGCCAAAGCCCTTCAAATCATCATCGCGCATGTAGATGCGGCGGATTGGATGTGGTCTTAGGTCATCAACGGTTCGCTTCGTAATGCGCGGCATGGCACCACCTCATGACCGGCTCGGAGTATGACTACGGATAGGCACCGGGTAGGCACGCAGGATAGAACAAGCGATAGCCCATGGCAACTCATGATGGGATAACGAATTGATTGTGTTACCATTAGCAAAACACGCGGTGGCACGTGATGGCCTATGAATGTAGAGTGCCTCTAACTACGAATCTGGGGGTCATGGGTTCGAATCCTGTCGGGCGCGCCATTATCCTAATGAATTCAATTACTTGCAGAAATGAATTGGTGGATGCAAGTTGCCCGTGGGCGCTGTAATCACCGTGGATTGATGCCCGATGTTTCAGATCGTTGCCGCTCGATAGACGGCGCCACCTGACTGCGCGTCCGCAACACCGATGAATCAGAGCCCTTGTCGCTTGCGATGTGGGCTCAGATCGACCCGGCTTCGACCATGTAATTATTGGCGGTACACATCATTGCGTCATCCGATGCGAGAAACAGCACCATGCGGGCGATATAGATCGGCGCAATCAGATCCGGCAGGCACTGCGACAGCCGGTGGGCTTCAAGTGCTTCCGGCGTCGCCCACAGTGACTTCTGGCGCTCAGTCATGACCCAGCCGGGGACAACGGTGTTCACCCTGATGCGGTATCTGCCGAGATCGCGCGCCATGGTGCGGGTCAGTCCATGAACGGCGGCCTTGGCTGTTGCATAGGCTGGAAATCCGCCAACCGCTTCCCACCAGCTGTTTGAACCAAGGTTGATGATCGAACCGCCGCCGGCCGCAATCATTCCCGGTGCGACCGCCTGCATGGCGAAAAACATGTGACGCAGGTTTGTTGCCAGACGCTCGTCCCAATACTCCGGCGTCACGTCTTGCCATGAATGGCGGTCATCCCGGGCAGCATTGTTGACCAATACCGAAGCAGGGCCGAGCAATGCCGCAAGTTTCGCGAATGCGCTTCTTAGCGCGCCGATGTCGCGGAGGTCGCAACACTCAAACGCCGCGTCTTTGCCTAGCCTTTCCGCCAATGCTGTACCGGCGGCAACATCGAGATCAACGAAGCCAACCCTGGCCCCTTGACTTGCAAAGGCCGCAACGATTTCCGAACCGATACCCGAGGCACCGCCGGTGACGAACACGGTGCGGCCAGCGAGGCTCGGATAGATCGCAAATCCATCAGACATTCAATCATCCTCCCGGGTCCGGGCAACCTGTCTCATTTGGCCTGCCGCAGCGGGAAATCCCGAGGGTGGCAAACAATTGTTCCAGCCGTGACAAACATGCGCGTCCGGCCGACGGCCCGCGCGGTCAAACACTTGAAGACCTGCCCGCAGAGCATGGCGTGAACACCACGCTTCATTGATGTCCAATGCCTCCACGCCAAGCCCGCACCGCGGCTGACAATTCTCCGGTCATGGCAACAGGTCTTTCAGGGCCTTCACCAGCAAGTCCATTTGCGCCTGGGTGTTATAGCCCTGTGCTGAAACCCGAACGATGGCCCGGCCTTGCCACTTGTAACAGGGAATTTCGATGTTGTAGTCATCCAGGAGTTTTCGCTGCAAGAGAACTGGGTCGCAATCGGGCACGGGCATGGCAACCATCTGGGGTGCGCAGAATTCCGCTGACCCAAATGCCGGCAGTCCCGACCAGCCGGCAACACGCCTTGCCGTGTCCTGGACCAGCCGCCGGCATTCGGCGGCGACTTTGTTCCATTGATGTGACTTGCGAAAGGCGATGGCGTCTGGCACCGCCAGCCACGCCGCGGGATCACGCGTGCCCTGCATTTCAATGCTGTCGATGAAGGCCGTTCCACCGAATGGACCAGGTGACTGATTGTCGGCTGTCCAGCCGTGGCTGATCACCAGTGGGTTGATCATGGCCTGAAGCTCGGGGCGCACATGGAGGAAAGCCGAACCCTTGGGAGCCATCAGCCACTTGTGGCAGTTTCCGGCGTAGAAGTCGGCTCCCAGCGCCTCAAGACCGAGAGGGATATGGCCCGGTGTGTGTGCACCATCAATAACCGTGTAGATGCTGCGGGCCCGCGCTTCCGCCACAATGTTCTCGATGGGAAACAGCAAGGCCGTTGCCGACGTGATGTGGCTGAGGAAGATCACCCGGGTGCGGCTGGTGATGCCAGCCCGCAGGGCGTTGGTGAATTGGGATTCGGAACTGAGTGGCAACGGTATGGCGGCACTGACAATCCTTGCGCCGGTCTTGCGCGCCACGTAGGCCCAGGTCTTCTCCAGAGCCGCATACTCATGGTCTGTCGTCAGAATTTCATCGCCCTCTTTCAGATCGAGCGACTGCGCCACGATGTTGAGGCCATATGTGGCGTTCATCACACCGACGATGTTGTCGGCGGCAGCGCCAATTTCGGCGGCAAGCGCCACCCGCGCCTCGCGCATCCAGCCGGAAAGTCCGCGATCGGGATCGAGAAAGGCCACCGGCTGGCGTTCCAGCCTCAATTGCCATTTCTGATAGGCTTCGAAAACCGGCCTGGGACAAGCGCCAAAAGAACCGTGGTTCAGGAACACAACGCTCTCGTCGAGGAGAAAAAGTGACGTGAGGTTCTTGTTCAAGTCAACGGCCCTTCAGCGTTGGGTCCAGTGCGTCCCGAAGCCCATCGCCAAATAGTGTCGTCGCCAGAACGGTAAGCGCCAGCGCCGCCGTCGGAAAAACCGCCATGTGCCAATAGAAATACATGAAATTGATGCCGACATTGATCATCTGCCCCCAGCTTGGCGTCGGCGGCGGCACGCCGATGCCGAGAAACGAAAGCCCCGCCTCTAACATCATCGCCAAAGGCATGGCCAGAACGAAACCGACGATGATCGGCGAAATCGAGTTTGGAATGAGATGGTGCCGCATGATGTAGGAAGGTGTTGCGCCAAGCGCCTGGGCGGCGCGTACAAACTCCTTTTCGCGAAAGGCTTTCACCTGGGCGCGCACCAGAAGGCAAACCTGCACCCAGCCAAACAGTGATGCAATGACGATGATTGTGACAAAGCCGCCCTTGGTCAGCGCCCCCAGGAGCATGGCCGCGAGAAGCGGCGGCACTACCGAAAACAGCTCGATCAGCCGCATCACGCACCAGTCTGCCCGCCCGCCATAGTAACCGGCGATGGCCCCCAGCGGAATGCCGATGAGTACGGAAAAAACCGCTGCGGCAATTCCGATGGTGAGAGAAACCCGCGCCCCATGGAGATTGCGGGTGAAGAAGTCACGGCCTAGGTCATCTATCCCAAACCAGTGCTGCCACGACGGAAATGCCAAGGCATCGGCGAGATAGTCTTGATCCGCGTATCCCGTTTTGGTGATGAGAGGCGCAAAGACCGCCATCAGAACAAGGATTGCCAGCACGATGCCTGATGCCAACGCCGCCTTGTTGGCCATGAAGCGGCGCATGGCGAAGTAAAGCGGGCTTCGCTGGGCGGGCAGGGGCGCTTCAATCGCTGTCACCGTTCGCCTCCACCGACGCGAATGCGCGGATTGAGCAGTGCATAAGCAATATCCGACAGCAGATACGACACACAGAACATCATGGTGATCATCAGGATCAGCGCCATTTCCAGAGAGTAGTCCCTGAGTTCAATGGAAGATACGAAGTAGGCGCCGAGACCCGGCACGCGGAACATCGCTTCAACGAAGATTGATCCCGTTGCCGTGCCGATGAACATCGGCAGAAAAACCGTCACCATCGGCAGCGCTGCGTTGCGTAGCACATGTTGAAAAATGATCTTGCGTTCGGAAAGTCCCTTGGCCCGCAGCACTGTGACAAAGGGTTTGTTCAAGACGTCGAGCATCGATGACCGCGCATAGCGCGCGTAAGTCGCCAGGGGGATGGTGGCATAGGCGGCGATCGGCAGGATCCAGCTGTTAGGCTTGCCCCAGCCGCTGGCCAGGCAGCCAGCCAAGACCGACGGCAAAGATCAGGATCAGCATCATCGATGTGACGAACACCGGCACCGTCAACCCCAGCGTGGCAACGGCTGAAGCCAGATAATCAACCCATGTGTTGCGGCGGAGCGCTGCCGCCATGCCAAGCAAAATGCCCAACGGCGCACCGATCAACACACCAAGCCCCCCAAGGATGAGGCTGGGCGGCCAGGCGCGGGCCAACAGTTCCAGAACGGTTTCGCCAGGGCTTTGAAACGGCACGCCAAAGTCAAAATGCAGCACGCCCCACATGTACTTGAAGTACTGAACGTAGAGGGGCTTGTCCAAACCGAGGCTGGCATTCAGTTTTTCTTTGACGGCATCTGAAACCGGCATGTCGTTGCCGTCGAAGGGACCGCCGGGCACGGCGTGCATCATCAGGAAAATGATGACCGACACCACAAGAAATGTAAGGATGATGGCGAGTAATCGGCCTGCGATGTATCTGATCATGTGACAATCGCCTCCACATGGTGATTGGTTCCGATGGCGACCAGTTGCGGCTCAGGTTTGGGCTCCGTCGTTGCCGCAAGATCTTGTACCCGCAACCGCGGTATCGCGCTGTTGATTTGCTCGCGGCTCAGGAATGTTCTCGTCCGGCGAAGCCGCGGGTTCAGCACCGGGATCGCCTCAAGCAAAGCCTGCGTGTAGGGGTGCCGGGGGTCTGTGAAAATCGAACTCAGTGGCGGCGCGTTCGACGATGCGGCCATCGCACATGACAGCGACTTCATCGGTCAACGCCCGCACGACGCTGAGATCATGGCTGATGAACAGGATCGACAGGCCGCGCTCCTTTTGCAGGTCGAGCAGAAGATTGATGATCTGGGCTTTGACTGAAACATCGAGTGCCGAGGTAGGCTCGTCCGCCACCAGAACCGTGGGCTTCAGGATCAAGGCCCGCGCAATGGCAACACGCTGGCGCTGGCCGCCCGACAGTTCATGTGAATAACGCCCGCCATAGCGGCGGTCGAGCCCCACGCGCTCGAGCATCGCGAGGGCCGCCGCACTTTGCTCCGAGGATGTTCCGATACCGTGGATGTGCAAAGGCTCGGCGACGATTCGCGACAAGGTCATCATCGGATCGAGGGCGGAATAACTGTCCTGAAACACCACCTGCATCTTGCGGCGAAAAGGTTTCAGGGCAGCGTGATCGAGTTTCGTGATGTCGGCGCCATCGACGATGATCTGACCTGCCGTTGGCTCCAGCAACCGCATGGCCAGCATTCCGGTTGTCGATTTGCCGGAACCTGACTCGCCCACCAGGCCCACGATGCTGTTTTTGGGAAGCACAAGATTGACATCCCGTACGGCGTTGATCGCCGTGAAACTCGGAAACAACCCACCCTTGGTTTTCAGGTAAAACGACTTGTTGAGGCCGCGCAGTTCCAACGCCGCGGTCATTGCAGGCTCCAGCATGCGGCGTTGCGATTGTTGCCAATGGACGTGAATTCCGGAGTCTCCCGGCATTTTGCGTCGGCCAGCCCGCAGCGCGGGTGAAAGGGGCATCCGGATGGTGGATGGACAGGGCTGGGCGAGGCACCGCTGATCTCCGTCAACCGATGGCGTCCTGGCGTCTGCCCGGGAATGGAGCGGAGCAGTGCCTTGGTGTAGGGATGGGCCGGCTCATCGAAAATCGCCTGCACCGGGCCATCTTCCATCACCCGGCCGCCATACATCACCACCACGCGATCAACTGTTTCGGCGATGACGCCGAGATCATGGGTGATCATCACCAGCCCCATGCCGAATTCCGTTTGCAGGTTTTTGATCAGCTGCAGAATTTGCGCCTGAATGGTGACGTCAAGAGCCGTTGTCGGTTCATCGGCAACCAGCACCTGCGGACGGCACGACAGTGCCATGGCAATCATCGCCCGCTGCAACATGCCGCCGGAGAGTTGGTGAGGGTAGCTTTCGAGTATGGCGGCGGGATTTTTGATTTCAACTTTAGCCAGCAGTGAGATGGCTTCCACCTTTGCGTCAGCCTTCGCCATGGCGCGGTGGGCGAGGATGGTTTCGATGATTTGATGTCCGATGGTGAACACCGGGTCAAATGCCGTCATCGGATCCTGAAACACCATGGCCGCCACACGGCCCCGCAGGGATGCGAGTTTCCGGCGGTCGGCATTCAACATGTCCTCGCCGGCGAGATTCATCTTTTCCGCGGTGATCTTGGCAGGCGGCTCCCGCAGCAGGCGCAGCAGGGCCATGCATGTCACGGACTTTCCGGAACCGGACTCCCCGACGATGCCCAGGCTTTCGCCCTCATTGAGATGCAGCGTTACACCGCGCACTGCCTGCACGATGCCTTCATCTTGGGGGAAATGGACAGAGAGATTGTGAATGTCGACGAGCCGCATGGGCGATCTCAGGTTCAGGCGTCGCGGTGCGCGAAGCGAATACGCCCCCCGGCATGTGCCGGGAGGCGCAAGTGTCTCGTCATTTCTTTTCGACGTGCGTGTAGAAATACAGGCCCAACTGGCGCAGTGGCGTGAAGCCAAGCTTGTTGGGCGTCGTTCCCTCGCCCGTCAGTGACTTGCCCACTACGGCAACGGTAATTGGATGAACAAGTGGAACAAACGACACGTTGTCGATCAGCACCTGTTCGGCTTGCTGATAGAGTTTCGAGCGTTCTTCCCACGTCGCACCCTTGTCGGCGGCCGCGACGAGATCGTCATAGGCTTTCACCTTGTGATGGTGGCGGCCGCCATTGAAGAAGATGCCATAGAAATTCGACGGATCGATATAGTCATACTCGTATGGCGCAAGGAACAGGTTGTTCTTGCGCTCCAGGAGTTCCGGCCATCCAGTCCTTGGTTGGCATCACCTTGATGTTCATGGTGATGCCGAGGTTCTGTTTGAACTGGGCCTGCAGATACTGCAGCATCGGCGCGGTGATCGCACCGTTGTAGCCACCTTGGTCGCGATACCAGATCTCGACTTCCGGAAAGCCCTTGCCATCAGGATAACCCGCCTTCGCCAGATGTTCCTTGGCCTTGGCCAAATCCAAAACGGCTTGGCTGGTGATGGCTTCGCTGTACCCAGGGTAGCCCGGTGGCAGCAACGACTTGCCGGGGATCGCCAGATCCTTGAGCACGGTTGACGTCATTTCATCGCGGTTGATCGCATAGAACAGCGCCTTGCGGACATCGAGATTGTCGAAGGGCGCCTTCTCTAGATCAAAAGACAGGTAAGACGTTGCAAAAACCGCGTTCTTGCTGATTTGTCCAGGGAAGCGCTTGTCGACGAAAGGCACCTGTCCGGTATTCAGGAACGAGAAGTCGGCTTCGCCGGCCATGAACGCAGGCAGGCCGACTTCGGGTGCCCCGAGCGATGGGTCAATCACCAACTTGTCGACCTTGGGCTGCCACGGACCCTTGTAGGTTGGGCTCTTCACCAGCACCATGGAGTTGTTCGATTTCTCCCAGCTCTCGACCATGAAGGGGCCGGAAGTAACCAGTGTCTCGACCTTGGCTGCATATTCGTCGCCATACTTGTCGAAGGCATGTTTCGGAACTGGATACCAGAGGCTGACAACGCCGGGCAGATAGGGCTTCGGTGTTTCGGTCGTCACTTCAAGGGTGTTGTCGTCAATCGCCTTGATGCCGAGCGTTGACACATCAGCCTTGCCTTCGGTGACCGGGCCCCAGTTCTTGATGGCGCCGGCATAACCCCAATACCAGGCAAAGTCATAGCCGGTTGTTGCGGCGCGTTGCATGGCGAACAGGTAGTCGCTGGCTTTAAGCGGCTGGCCGTCGCTCCACACCAGGTCTTTTTGCAGCTTGAAGGTCCAGACCAAGCCGTCGGCGGACTGGGTCCAGCTCTCGGCTGCCATCGGGTGCAATTCAAAATTCTTGTCGAAGCTTGTAAGTGGCAGCTGGGCGATTTCAGGATTGCCAGCCCGCGCATAGACTGTCTTCATGTAATCAAAGTAAGTGCCCGAGGTGCTGTCACCCGCGGCGTACACTGTCGATTGAGCCAAGGCACTTGTCAGCGTCAAGCCCATCCAGGCCACCAGCGCCACAGCAAACTTCATCAAAGTCCGCATTCAATCCTCCCGATATGCTTTCCGGCAGTGGCACACTATCGAGCCATTCCAACCGATAATTGAGGGTGACAAAGCTTTATGAGATTTGCAAGCCCCTTCATTCGCATGACAGCTGGACACTCATACGCTCAAAATTTTGATCGCATTTGCCCGCTGGACACTTGCAGTATCGTTCGCACGGCATTGCAGAACGCATCCATCATGAGCGTAACGGCAAGCACTTTGCTACTTCGCCATTTGGAAATCGTCTGAAACCGGGTGACAAACGATGCAACCCGGTGAGTTGCCATACCAGCCAATTCTTGCCAGAAGAACCCATGCAACAGCTGCGTTCGATACTCGATGCCTTGCCGATACCGGCACTTCTGGCCGATGGTGCCGGCGCCGTGTTCCATGGCAACCAATTTGCGCGCCAGTCGTTCGCGGCGGATCCGGCCGGCGAAAACATTGTGATGTTCTTGCGCGCCCCCGCCATTGGCCAGGCCATTCGCGACGCTTCGCGAAACCAAGAGATTTCCACCGTCAGTCAGACTCTGCATGGCAGCAATCCACGCACCTATGAAGTGCATGTAGCGCCGGTCGCCGGCACTGAATTCGTTCTCATCACATTCTGGGACAAAACGCGCGAACAGCAGATTGAGCGCATGCGGTCGGACTTCGTGGCCAACGCCAGTCATGAACTCCGCACGCCATTGGCGACACTCTCAGGTTTCATTGAAACCATGCAAGGGTCAGCGAGGGATGATGTGGCTGCCCGCGACAAGTTCCTTGGAGTGATGAAGGTCCAGGCCGAGCGCATGTCGCGGCTTATTGACGATCTTCTGTCCCTGAGCCGGATCGAGATCAGCGAACATGTCCTGCCAGCCAGCCATGCCGACCTTGCCGATGTGGCGCGCCAGGCGGCGGCACTGCTGTCGCCCATAGCAAAGGAAACGGGCTGCTTGATCGAGCTGGACTTGCGGCAGCCGCTGCCGGTGAATGGTGATCCTGCGGAGTTGCTGCAAGTCATGCACAACCTCATTGAAAACGCCATGAAGTATGGTGCAAGCGGCAAACGCGTTGAAGTCGAAGGCCGCAGAGAAGGCGATAGGGCGGTGGTGGAAGTTCGCGACTTCGGACCCGGCATCGCTGCCCATCATATTCCCCGGCTCACCGAGCGTTTCTACCGAGTTAATGTCCAGGACAGCCGGATGCGCGGCGGCACAGGTCTTGGGCTGGCGATCGTCAAGCATATTGTCAACCGCCACCGTGGCAAGTTGTCGATTTCCTCTGATCTCGGCCAGGGCAGCTGTTTCGCCGTCAGCCTACCGGTCGAAAAATAGCGATATTTCAATATCTTGTATTGTCATACGGTTGTAACCGAGGTGTCGCAAAAGTGTTGCGTGCCCGCCATAGAAGCGGCTCCGTCACAAGGACAGGAGATATTTGAAAATGAAACGAGCCCTCATTGCCGCCAGCCTTCTGGCGATTGCCTCAAGTGAAGCGATTGCCGCCCGCGACACTATCCGCATCGTCGGTTCTTCGACCGTCTATCCCTTCACCACGGCGGTCGCCGAAGCCTTCGGAAAGACCTCGGGCAAGACGCCAGTCGTCGAATCGACAGGCACCGGCGGTGGCTTCAAGCTGTTCTGCTCCGGGCTGGGCGAGGACAAGCCTGATTTCACCAACGCCTCTCGCGCCATCAAGAAGAGCGAGTTCGACGCCTGCAAGGAAAATGGCGTGACCGACATTGTCGAAGTGAAGATCGGCTTCGATGGCCTGTCACTGGCCCATGCCAAGGGCGCCAAGGACTTCGGCCTGACCAAGCAGCAGGTGTTCCTCGCCCTGGCCAAGGACATTCCGGGGCCGGATGGCAAGCTGATGGCCAACCCCAACAAGATGTGGAGCGACATCGACCCGTCGCTGCCTGCAACCAAGATCGAAGTTCTGGGACCGCCGCCAACCTCGGGCACCCGCGACAGCTTCGCCGAGCTCGTGCTTGAGAAGGGCGCGGAGTCGTTCTACAGCCTGAAGGCCCTCAAGAAGGCCGATCCCAAGGCCTTTGAAGCCGTTTGGAAGGCGGTGCGCGAAGATGGCGCCTATGTCGAAGCCGGCGAGAACGACAATCTGATCGTTCAGAAGCTGCAGGCCAACCCGGATGCCGTCGGCATCTTCGGCTTCTCCTTCCTTGAGCAGAATGCCGATACCGTCA
>CAVZHN010000011.1:0-14622 GCA_963775095.1 uncultured Alphaproteobacteria bacterium | reverse complement strand
AATAATGGCGCGCCCGACAGGATTCGAACCCATGACCCCCAAATTCGTAGTCTGGTGCTCTATCCAGCTGAGCTACGGGCGCGCAACGGGGGGTTCTGTAGTACGGCCTCCTGGCAAAGGCAAGCTTTTCGGCAGTGCAGTGCGAAGCCATGGCCAGAGCCATGCGGCCGCGGCCAGGGCAAGTCCCGCCAGCAGCACGATGACCGCCGGGCGGAGGCCAAACGCCAGCATGGCGTTGGCCTTGAGGATGCGCCACGGGTCAACGCCGGTCGCCAGTCCATACCAGGCGAACTCGAGGCCAGCAGTGACGAGCCCGCCGGCGATGGCAAGGCCTGCAAGCCGCAACGGCGTGAGCGCCAGGCGATAGCGCAGCGCCAGCCGGTGCAGCATGAGGGTGAGGAACAAGCCCGAATAAAGCACGGCCTGGCTGACATCGATCTTCGACTGCAGGAAATAATGGATGAGGGCCAGACCGGCGATGGCGTAGACCAGACGGTGCAGGGTTTTCCAGCGGGCACCAAGCCGGCGCAGCATGGCATCGGTCGACGTGGCGGCGAGCGCCGAGAGCCCGAGCAGAGCCACAAAGCCGATGGTGAGATAGATGCGGAGTGCAATTTCGCTGGCCACAAACAGCAGCTGGAAATTGCTGTTGGCGATGTAGAGCAGGAAATGCAGCAGCGCGTAGCTGAATGCGCCGACCCCCGCCATGCGGCGGATGAGGGCAAGGCGGGGTGTATTGAAGGCCCGTTGCAACGGCGTCAGCGCCAGGGTCAGCACCAGAAAACGCACCGTCCAATCACCCACGCGGTGCAGCGCTTCCTTGTAAGGCAGGGGGCCGAGGTCATGGATTGCGGCGCGGTAGAGGAGATAGGCCAGGGGCGCCAGCAAGGCGGCGAGCAGCAGGGCCTTGAGTAATGAGAATTTGCCGGTGCGGTCGGTAATGAGCGATTTCATTGGGCTTCTATGCCCCTTCGGACCGAACTTGTCGTGACACAGATTTTCACCTCTTGGCGAGAACAATGTTACTTGACAAAAAAACCGACCGGTTGGTATTGATTGAGAATGGATCTGCCCGCACATCCCACGCGTGACCGTATTCTCGATGCCGCCCTGACGGTCATCCGCAGCAAAGGCTATAGCGCCACGACGGTCGACGACATCTGCCGTGCTTCGGGCCTCACCAAGGGCGGCTTCTTCCATCACTTCAAGGGCAAGGAAGATCTGGCGATTGCCGCGGCGGAGCACTTTTCGCGCATGGCTGACGGACTGTTCGCCATGCTGCCCGAACGCCCTGGGAATGACCCGCTGCTCCGGCTTCTCGACTACATCGATCTACGCATCGCGATCATCCGGGGCAGCTTGCCGGAGTTCACCTGCCTCTTGGGCACCATGGTGCAGGAAACCTATGAAACCCACCCGGCGATCCGCCGGGCCTGCGAGGTCCACATCAGCCATCACGCCGGGCAGGTCGCCGGGATCATTGCCGAGGCCCGCGAGCATTATGTGCCAGATGCAAAGTGGAGTGCCGAAAGCCTGGCGCTCTACACGCAGGCGGCGATCCAGGGTGCGTTCATTCTGGCCAAGGCAAACAACGGGCCAGACGTGGCGGTGGAATGCCTGAAGCACCTGCGCCACTATATCGAATTGCTGTTTGAAGTGCCGTGCAACGAGGAGGAAACACCATGAAGAAATCTGCAGCACCGTTTGTCTGGTATGACCTGATGACGCCCGACTTGAAAGCCGCCGCGGCGTTTTACAGCGCCGTGGTTGGCTGGACGATCGCCGACAGCGGCATGCCGGGCATGGGGTATTTCATTCTCAAGGCCGGCGACATCGATGTCGGCGGCATGATGGGAGTTGTCGAAGGCGGTCCACCGCCGATGTGGACGGGATACATCCATTCCGCCGACGTCGATGGCGACGCCAAGCGCGCCGTGAAGCTCGGGGGCACGGTGTGCAGGGCGCCGGAAGACATTCCCGGCGTCGGCCGGTTCGCGGTTCTTGCCGATCCCGGAGGTGCCATGTTCAATATCTTCAAGCCAAATTCCAGCGAAAGCCCGAAGGAGGTTCCGGCCGGTACCCCGGGGCACATCGGCTGGTGCGATCTGCGGGCTGGTGATGGCAAGGCCGCCTGGAAATTCTATTCGAAAATGTTCAACTGGACGAAGGAAGGCACGATGGATGCCGGCCCAGGCGGGCCCTACCTGATGTTTGCCGCAGGCAAGGAGATGGTTGGCGGCATGATGACCAACAGTTCCGGGCGGCCGGGTGCTCACTGGTTGTTTCTGTTCAATGTCGATGCCATCGATGCCGCGGTTGCGCGCATCAAGGCGGCGGGCGGCAAGGTGACGCTGGAGCCGATGGCGGTGCCCGGCGATTCCTGGATTATCGAGGCCGAAGATCCGCATGGCGCGGTTTTCGGCCTTCTGGCACCCAAGCGCTAGGGAGGACACCATGGGAAACACGGTCAAACTGCATCGGGTACTCACGGCGCCGCCGGAGCGGGTGTACAAGGCGTTCATCGATCCTGCGGCCATGTGCAAGTGGCTGCCGCCCAACGGATACACGGGCACGGTCCACAGCATGGATGCCAAGGTGGGCGGCAGGTTCCGCATGTCGTTCACCAACTTCGCCACCGGGCACTCACATGCCTTCGGTGGAGAGTTCCTCGAAATGGAACCCTACGAGAAGCTGCGCTACACCGACCAGTTCGAGGACCCGAACCTGCCGGGCATCATCACCGTCACGGTGCTGCTGAAGGCGGTCTCCTGCGGCACCGAAATTTCGATCACCCAGGAGAACGTGCCCGAGTTGATACCGCTGGAGATGTGTTACCTCGGCTGGCAGGATTCGCTCCGCCAGCTGGCCGCATTGGTGGAAACCGCGTCACCCTGAGGAGCGAAACAATGGCCACGGTTCAGAAAATCTCGCCCGTCTTGTGGTTTGACAGCGAAGCGGAGACGGCGGCCAAGCACTATTGCGCGGCTTTCGCCGATGGCCGCATCACGCACATCGAGCACTACGGAAAAGCCGGCCCAGGCCCCGAAGGCAGCGTGATGATCGTCGAGTTTGAATTGGCGGGACAACGTTTCGCCGGTTTGAACGGCGGGCCGCTGTTCACGCCCAATGAGAGCGTGTCGTTTCTCATCAGGTGCAAGGACCAGGCCGAGGTGGATCGCCTTTGGACCCGCATGTCCGAAGGCGGCTCGACGTCGATGTGCGGCTGGCTCAAGGATCGCTGGGGCTTTTCCTGGCAAATTGTGCCGCAACTTTTCTTCGACCTCATGGAAGACCCCGACGCGGAACGCAAAGCCCGCGTCTTTACCGCCATGATGCAGATGACCAAGTTCGACATTGCGGCGCTCAGGGCAGCGGCGGGGTAGAGAAAGATCGCGACGCTCAGCCCTTCACGACACCTTCGGCCAGGCCCTTGAAAAACAGTTTCTGGGCGAAGGTGAAGGCGAGGATGCCGGGGGTTACGACGATCATGTAGACGGCGGCGAGATTGGGCCAGGTCCATTGGCCGAGGCCACCTTGGGCGCCCGCCAGCACCACCGGCATGGTGCGGGCTTCCTGATCGTTGGTCAGCGTCGAGCACAGCAGGAATTCGCCCCAGGCGGTCACGAAGTTGACGATGAAGATGACCACCAAGCCATTGCGCGCCATGGGAAGGGCGATGGTCAAGAGCGTGCGCCACGGCCCGGCGCCATCGACCTTCGCCGCCTCGATCACCTCATGGGGCACGAGCTGAAATACGCTACGCATGATCAGAATGCTGATCGCCAGATTGAGCGTGATATAGGGCAGGATCAACCCCATGGTGCTGTTGATCAGGCCGAGGCTGTTCTGGATTTCATAGACGCTGATGATCGAAACGACGCGCGTCGGAAAGTACAGCGATGCCAGCAGTGCCGCCACAACGATGCCACCGCCCCTTGGCCGCATGTGCACGAGCGCGTAGCCAGCGAGGACGGCGCAGATGGTGGTCAGTAGCACGGTTCCCGCCGTCACATAGATGCTGTTCCACATGTTGACGGGCAGCGTCTCGATCTTGTTGAAGACGTAGCCATAGGTGGTGAAGTCAAACTTCCTTGGCCAGAAATCGCCGCGCATGGCGTCGGGTTTTGACTTGACCGACATGATCAGCACCCAGGCGAGCGGCAGCAGGATGACGATCATGAAGAAGTTGATGATGCCGTGACGGAGGATGGCCCCGAGATTGCGGGCAATCCAGCTTTGTGGAGGCGCGCCGCCGGGTTGGGCTGAGGTGAATTCCGACATCCGCCCTACCCCTTCGCCCGGAAGACGCGCAACAGAATGATCATCACGATCATCATGGCGACGGCGCCGATCATGCCGATGGCCGCGGCAAAACCCTGGCGCCACAGGCCGAGCTTGAAGGCCTGGTCATACATGAAGATGGTCCAGGTGTAGGTTGGCGAATCGCGGTTGAAGCCGCCGAAGATGAGATACTCGTCGATCACTGCCATGGCGCTGCCGAAGCGCAACACAACCAATATCATCATGATCGGCATGAGGCGCGGCAAGGTCACATGCCAGAAGAGGTTCCATTCGTTGGCGCCATCGATGCGGGCGGCCTCGGGCAAATCCTTGGGAATTGCGGCAAGGCCCGCCAGGAAAAAGATGGTGTGATAGCCAAGGCCCCACCACACTTCCATGGCGGCGATGGCCGGCAACGTCAGGGCTGTTCCGCCCAGCCATTGCGGCGCGTTCTGCAAGTCGAACCAGCCGGTGGTGTTGACGAGGAAGTGGTTTATGGGGCCCGACTGGAAATTGTACATCCACTTCCACAATACAAAGACCAGGGTGCTGGGGATGACGGCGGGCACGAGGAGGACCACGCGATAGATGGTGGCGAGAACCGGATTGCGGATGCGGTCGATGAGAATGGCCAGAATGAGCGGCAGGATGATGCAGCCAGGCAGGAATATGATGGTGAACAGCACGGCCCGCCACAGGCTGGCCCACATCAGCGGATCGGACAATGCGGAGACGTAGTTGTTAAAGCCAACCCAATTGGCGGGTTCGTTGGTCAAATACTGGTAGTCGGTGAAGCTGATCCAGACGACGCGGAAGATGGGATAGGCCTGATAGCCGACAAAGAACACCAGTGCCGGAACCAGAAACAACCAGGTGCGGAAATCTTCCCGCAACATCGCGAAAACACCGGGCTCAGCGCTGCGGCGCGCACCAAGAGTGCCAGCGGCCACATCAGTCATGATGCGGCGCTAAAATAAAATTGCAGGGCCGTTGGGTCCCGTCCGGCATGCGGCGCAAGCCTCCACTGGAAAGGGCCGGGGCGCGATTGCCCGCGCTCCGGCCTGTGTGCTTCGAGACGTCCTAGCCGCGGGCCATTTCGGCCTTTACGGCTTCGGCGATCTTCTTCATCACCGCCTTCTCGTCCATTTCCTCGCCCTTGAGGTAGGCGTCCCAGAACGGCTTGCCGATCACGAACTGCTGCAAGCCGAAGAGATGGTTGGTGATGGCCTTGGCGCGGTCAAGCTGGCCGCGCACCAGGCCGACGAAATCCGGCATCCATTCCGGCTTGTTGGCATCCCAGCCGGCATAGATCGAGGCGTAGGGCGGCAACTGGCCGGGGTGGCCGCTGGCCGTGCCGGCAATCGAATCCTGCCAGATCTGCATGTCGTAGGTGAGGGCTTTGATGTATTCGGCGGCCTTCTCCTTGTTCTTGCCGTGCTTGAAGAGCGCACAGCCGGTGGTCCAGAACACCGTTGAACCCGCACCATTGGCGAATTTCGGCAGTGGTCCCAGGCGCAGGGCCTTGGGGTCATCCCAATACTGGGCCATGCGCAACGGCGCGTTGAAGTATTTGGTGTAGTAGCCGACGCGCTGGGCGGCGAAGGCCACTTCGTCGGGCGTGCCATTGACGCCGCCGTCGGAGGAACCCTCGAGCAGCAGGTCGGGCGTGGACAGCGCAAAAATCTTCTTCATCAGCTTCAGCGCCTCGATGGCGGCATCGCTTTCGAAGTTGAACAGGCCCTCGGCGGTATAGACATCCGGGTTCATCGAGTGGGTCATCGGGGCCAGCGAACGCCAGCCGCGATCGTCATAGGTCGCGCCATAGGGGGCGGCCTTTGAATCGACGATGGCCTTGGCGTTGGCCAGTTGCTCATCCCAGGTTTCCGGCGCCTTGTCGGCAAGGCCAGCCTTGCCGGTGATGCCGGAGTGCCAGGAGTTGCCGATGACGTCGAGCAGGAACGGCCAGCCGTAAAGCTTGCCGTCGACGGTGCCTTCGGCGCGGATCGACGGGATCATGTCGTCGAGCACGTCCTTCGGAATGTAGTTGTCCCAAGGCTCGATGACGTCGGCCTTGATCATTGCCGACATTTCGACGAACGGCGTCTGACCGACATAAACGTCCCAGGTCGATTCCTTGTTCTTCGCTTCGGCGACGAAGCGCTCGATGCCGAAACCCTCGACCGGAGCAATCTGATAATTCACGCCCGGGAATTTTTCGTTGACCTTCGGAATGCTGGGATGGAGATCCTGGATCCACTGGTAAAACGTCGGGGTCAGCGGGCGGTCCTGGGCGAAGGCCGGCATGATGCTGCCCTTGGCCACGGCGCCAACGCCGGCCATGCCGAGACCCGCCATCAAGCTGCGGGTGAGAAACTCGCGGCGATCAATCTCGCCGCGCAGCAGTTCCAGCCGCGAGGCTTCCTGCAACAGAAGTTCCCGTTCCTTGCGAATGCTCATGGTATTCTCCCTGATGTGGCCGGTTCTGGTCGTCCGGACGCTCACCCCATAACCCTCCCACAAATTCGCGCAGCTCACAATATGTCCCACGCGCATTGCCCTTGCCGGGCAATGCAAATTGCGCAACTCTCATGCGCCGGAGCAGGTGGTATGAATCGTCTTGCAGCGCAATAGGCTGCCTGCTTCCCAGGAGGTCCAGATGTCAGTCCTTGACCGCTTCCGGCTCGACGGCAAGCGCATGTTCATTACCGGTGGCAGCCGCGGCTTCGGCCGGGTGATCGCGCTTGCGGCGGCAGAGGCGGGCGCCGACGTGGTGCTCAATGCCCGCGATGCCGAGGCGCTGGAAAAGACGGCCGAAGACGTGCGGGCCCGCGGGCGCAAGGCCTGGACGTTCGCCGCCGACATCGCCGACCCGGCGGCCTGCGAGGATACCTGCCGCCGGGTGCTCGAGCTTCCTGGCCACACCGATATCCTGGTCAACAATGTCGGCGGGCGCAATCTCGACGTGAAGGTGGAAGACACCGATCTCGCGACATGGCAGAAGTTCATGGACCTGAACCTCACCCACGTTTTCCTGTGCACCAAGATGATCGGCGGCGCCATGTTGCAGCGCAGTGCAGGCCGGGTGATCAACATCGCCTCGATCAGCGGTCTCATCGCCAACCGCGGCATCGCCGGGCGGCACTATGAAGCGTCGAAGGCCGCTGTCATCCACTTCACCCGGGCCACCGCCGCCGACTGGGCGCCGCGCGGCGTCACCGTCAATGCCATCTGCCCAGGGCTGTTCATGACCGAACCCAACCAGCGCTGGAACAAGCTCCATCCGGAGGTGATCGAAACCTTCGTCAAGTCGGTGCCAATGGGCCGCACCGGCGAACCCGAGGAAATCGGACCGCTCGCCATTTATCTGGCGTCGCCAGCCTCAAGTTATGTGACGGGGGCGAGTTTTGTGATCGACGGCGGGTATACGCTGTGGTGAAGGTGAGCGCAGAATGGTGCTTGGAGATTCCGCTCAACGACCGTCATCCCGGCGAAAGCCGGGACCCAGGCTAGCAACGCAAAGACTTTGAGATCATTTAGTTTGAAAGGCTGGGTCCCGGCTTTCGCCGGGATGACGGACCAGGGAACTATAGGCCAAAACTTATCCCACTCTAAACCTTGATCTCCTTATACGTCCCCATCCACGGCCTGACGCGCTCCAGCGCTGCACTTGCGGCGATGACGCTGTAGTCGTCGTAGCGCCTGCCGGCGATCTGCAGGCCGACGGGAAGGCCATTGTCGGCAAGCCCGGCCGGGCAGGACGCGGCCGGATGGCCGTTGAAATTGATGAGGAAGGTCATGCACCAGCCAATGAGCCGGTTGATCTTCTCGCCGTTCACTTCTGCCGGACCCAAGGTGTTGCCATCGGTGCCATTGTCGACGGCGAGGCAGGAGAGTGTGGGCGCCACGAGCAGGTCGTACTTGTCGAACACCAGCCGCAGGGCATCATAGACTTCGCTGCGAATGGCCTGGTCGTTGATCCAGTCCACCGCCGACATCTTGCGGCCGATCTCGTCCCAATGCCAGAATTCCGGCGGCATGTCGTCGTGATGGTCGCGGAGGATGTCGATGCCCTGGCGCTTGAAATCCTCGAGCACGGCCACCTGTTTCGGCGCGCAGAAGCGGCACCACACGTCGCTCAATTCCAGGTGCGAGCGCTTGATGCCGACGTCGACCTCGTCGACAATTGCCCCTGCTTCGCGCAATGCTTCAACCGCTTTGTCGGTCACCGCCGTCACCCGCTTGTCGACCGGGAAAACGCCGAAGTCGCGGGTGTAGGCGATGCGTTTGCCCTTGATCGAGGCGCGAAGGGCTCCCATGAAGTCAACGGTGCCCTCAAGCGCGAATGGGTCGCGGGCGTCGTAGCCCTGCAGCACCGACATGGCGAGGGCGGAATCTTCGACGGTGCGGGAGATCGGACCCTCGAATATGAATGGCGTAATGCCGCCGAAGGCGTCGGGACGTGACGGCAGAGGCACGCGGCCAAAGGAAGCCTTATAACCATAGGTGCCGCTCCACGCCGAAGGGATGCGGGTTGAACCGCCGCCATCGGTGCCTTCACAGAGCGGCAGAATGCCGGCGGCAACCGTGCCGGCACTGCCGCCAGAAGAGCCACCGGTATTCTTTTTCAAGTTGAAGGGGTTTTTCGACGGCCCAAACATGTAGTTGTCGCAGGTGCCGCGGAAGCCGAAGATCGGACTGTTGGTCTTGCCAACGATGATGGCGCCTGCGCGCTCCATGCGCTCGGCCCACATGCAGTGGAAATCCGCCGTCCAGTTCTTGAGCGCCCGCACACCGCCGAAGGTGCAAACCCAGCCGGGCTTGAAATCGAAGCAATCCTTCATGGCCACCGGTACGCCGTGCAAGGCGCCCAGTTCCTCGCCGCGCATGACAGCCTTCTCGGCCTTCTTGGCGGCGTCGCGGGCCTGATCGAGGTGCAGGATGATCAGGCCGTTGATCTTGTGATTGTGGGCCTCGATACGGGCAATGGCGGCATCCATGATCTCCACGGGCGACACCTCACGGCGCCGGATTCGGCCGGCAATGGCCACCGCCGATTCGGTTTTCGTCAGGTCTTCCAGGGCTGCCATGGGTTTCTCCCGGTTTCAGTTTGCCTTGGTCACCACGGCGCGGATCGCCGCTTCCGATGTTACGAGCCGGTCATACTCCGGCGGGCGCAATTCGCCGCCCATGAACACATGCTCGCGGCGGAAGCGCATGCCGCCGGCTTTGGAGTTCGAGGGCGGCGAAGTGAATCTCCTGGGGTTTCGCCGCGGATACGATGCGATCCACATTGCGGGCCGTGATGCCGCCGCCGGGCATGACGATGATGCGGTTTCCGGCCCGCTTCACGAGTCCGGTGATCAGCGGCAGGCCTTCGAGCACGGTGGCTTCCTGGCCCGACGTGAGTACGCGCTCAACACCCAGATCGATCAGCGTTGCGAGTGCGGCGTAAGGATCGGGCGTCATGTCGAAGGCGCGGTGGAAGGTCACGGACATCGGCCTGGCCAGCGCCATCAGCATCTTGGTGTGTGCCACGTCAATGGAGCCATCGGCAGTGAGCTGACCAATCACCACGCCATCGGCACCTTCGGCTTTGGCTGTCTCGATGTCGGCGGCCATTACCGCGCATTCGTCATCACTGAACAGGAAGTCGCCACCGCGCGCCCGGATGATGACATGGAGCTTGATGCCGTCAATACGCCGCGCCGCACGGATCATGCCGCGGCTGGGGGTGATGCCGCCTTCGATCAGGCTGGCGCACAGTTCGACGCGAGCAGCACCCGCGGACCTGGCCGCGCGCACGCCTTCCACCGAGTTCGACACAGATTTCACAGATCATCAAGTCATCCCGCGAATTCCGGCACGTCCAAACTCACTACAGTTCGCCGCGCCGCGCAAGTTCGTAAAGCCTGCCTGCCATGTTGCAGAGGCAGTTCAGCTGATCGGAAAATGGCATGCCACGTCTCGCTGGCTGTTCCTCGGCGCCAGTGCGGGACGTTCGGTGCGGCAGCGGTCCTGGGCAAGCGGGCAGCGGGGGTGAAAGCGGCAGCCGGACGGCGGGTTGATCGGGCTTGGCACATCGCCCGTCAGCACGATGCGCTTGCGGGCTCCCTGCCTGGCGATATCGGGCACCGGCACGGCGGAAATCAGCGCCTGGGTGTAGGGATGGGCCGGCCGGCTGAAGATCTCTGTCGGCCGAGCCCAGTTCGACGATCGAGCCCAGATACATGACGGCGATGCGGGTCGAGACCTGGCGCACCACGCTCAGATCGTGGGCGATGAAGACGTAGGTGAGCTCGGAAGCGCTCCTGCAGGTCGGCCAGCAGGTTGACGATCTGCGCCTGGACCGAGACGTCGAGCGCCGACACCGGCTCGTCGAGCACGATCAGCTCGGGCTTCGAGCGCGATGGCGCGGGCGATGCCGATGCGCTGGCGCTGGCCGCCGGAGAATTCGTGGGGAAAGCGCTCGGCATGATCGGGCAGCAGGCCGACGATGTCGAGCAGTTCCGGCACGCGCGCCTGTCGACATCGCCGGCGTCATGCTCGTGTGGACGCGCAGGGGCTCGGCGATCAGGTCGCGCACCCGGCGGCGCGGATTGAGCGAGGCATAGGGGTCCTGGAACACCATCTGCATCTCGCGGCGCAGCGGCCGCATCTGGCGCCGGATAGCTGTCGATATGTCGGCGCCGTCAAAGCGCAGTGGTGCCCGACGTGATATCGTAGAGCCGCGCCATGCAGCGGCCGAGGGTGGACTTGCCGCAGCCGGACTCGCCGACCAGCCCCAGCGTCTCGCCCGGCATGACCTAGAGCGAGACGTCGTCGACGGCGTGGACGATGCGCAGGCCCTGGCGAAAAGCGGCTGCCGACGCGAAATCGCTTGCTGACCTCGATGACTTCAAGCAGGGGGGCGCTCATGTGGGCGACACGGAAAGCAGGCGGCGGCATGGGTGCCGCCGGTCAAGTGCAGGCTCGGCGGCGCATTTCTCGAAACGCTGCGGGCAGCGCGGCGCGAAGGCGCAGCCCGGGGCAGGTTGAGCAGCGATGGGCGGCGAGCCGGGAATGGAGCGCAGGCGCTCGGGCCGCGCGCCATCAAGCGGCGGGATCGAATCGAGCAGGGCCCGGGTATAGGGATGGCGGGGCGCCGCGAAGAGTTCGCGCTTTGCTGCCGCGCTCGACGACGCGGCCGGCATACATCACCATCACCCGGTCGGCGATTTCGGCCATCACGCCCATGTCATGGGTGATGAACACGATGGCCGATCCGTGTTTGCGTCTGCAGCTTGCGCGACGAGATCGAGGATCTGCGCCTGCACCGTGACATCGAGCGCCGTCGTCGGTTCGTCGGCGATCAGCAGGGCGGGATTGCAGGACAGCGCCATGGCGATGACGGCGCGCTGGCGCATGCCGCCGGACAGCTGGTGCGGATAGCGGTGCACGGCTTCGGCCGGATTGGGGATGTCGACTTCGGCCAGAAGGTCGATGGCGCGCTGCCAGGCGGCCGCCTTGCTGACCTTCTCGTGCGCCAGGATCTGCTCGGCGATCTGCCAGCCGATCGTGTAGACCGGCGTCAGCGCCGTCATCGGGTCCTGGAAGATCATGGCGATCTCGCGGCCGCGCAGCTTGCGCATCTCGCGCGGCGGCAGGCCCACCAGTTCGCGGCCCCGGTAGTTGATCGAGCCTTCGATGATGGCGTTGGGATCGTTGATCAGGCCCATGACGGCCAGCAGCGACACGGTCTTGCCCGAGCCCAATTCGCCGACCACGCCGAGGATCTCGCCCTCGGCCACGTCGAAGGACACGCCGTCGATGGCGCGCACGATGCCCTGCTCGGTGCGGAAGCGAGACGCGCGAGATCGCGGACCTTCAGCATCACGCGGTCCTCACGCGGGGATCGAGCAGGATATAGACGACGTCGACCAGCGCATTGGCCATGACGACGAAGAACGAGGCATACATCACCGTCGTCATGATGACCGGCAGGTCGAGGTTCTGCAGCGCGTCATAGGTCAGCTTGCCGACGCCCTGCAGGCCGAACACCACCTCGGTCAGCAGGGCCGAGCCGCCGACCAGCGCGCCGAAATCGAGGCCGAACAGGGTGACGAAAGCTGATCAGCGAGGTGCGCAGCGCATGGCGCAGCAGGATGCGGGTTTCCGACAGGCCCTTGGCGCGGGCGGTGCGGATGTAGTCCTCCTGCAGCGCCTCGATGAGGCTGGCGCGCAGCACGCGGCCATAGAGGCCGATATAGAGGATGGCCAGCGTGATCCACGGAATGACCAGCGTCAGGAACCAGCCCTTGGGATCATCGGTGAGATTCTTGTAGCCGAGCGGCGGCACCCAGGAGAACAGCCAGGTGTCGTGATAGCGGCTCTGGGTGATGAGGTTCATCACTTCGCCCAGCCAGTAGACCGGCATGGAAATGCCGATCAGGCCGAGCACCATCAGCAGCTTGTCGATCCAGGTGCCGCGCGTGGCCGCGGCGACGAGGCCGATGAGCAGGCCGAAGACCACCCACAGCACCGCGGCGCCGATCACCAGCGACAGCGTCACCGGCATCGTGTCGAGCACCGCCGGGCACCACTTTCCAGCCGCGATTGACGAAGGAGGTGAGGTCGCCGGTGATGAAGATCTTCTTCATCATCGTGCAGTATTGCACATAGACCGGCTGATCGAAGCCGAAGCTCTTGCGCACCGCCTCCAGCACTTCGGGCGAGGCATTGCGGCCGGCGATGCGGGCGGCGGGATCGGCGCCGGGCGTGGCGAAGAAGATCAGGAACACCAGCACGCTGATGCCGAACATCACGAAGAGCATCTGGCCGAAGCGGCGGACGAGGGCGAGAAGCATCAGCCGCGCCCGAGCTTGATCTTGGATCGCGGGTCGAGCGCGTCGCGCAAGCCGTCGCCGAACACGTTGAGCGCCAGCACCGTGATGCACGATGGCGATGCCCGGCGCCAGCGCCACGATGGGCCGGGTATAGAGCAGGCCCTGGCCGTCCTGAATGATGGTGCCCCAGCTGGCATCGGGCGGTTGCACGCCGATCGACAGGAAGGACAGCGCCGATTCGGTCAGCATGTTGAGCGCCATCATCAGCGGCACGAACACGATCAGGGTGGTCGAGACATTGGGCAGGATGTCGCGCGAGCAGGATGCGGTGGCTGGCACGCCAAGCCCGATGGCGGCCAGCACGAATTCGCTTTCGCGCAGCGACAGCACCTGGCCGCGGATCGGCCGGGCGACATAGGGGATGTAGATGATGCCGATGATGAAGATCGGCAGCCACAGGCTGCCGCAATCGATGGCGATCGGGCCGATGGTGATGCCTTGGGTGATCAGCACGATCGACAGCGAGATGGCCAGCAGATAGACCGGGAAGGCCCAGAGCACGTCGAGGATGCGCGACAGCACCATATCGACCATGCCGCCGAAAAAGCCGGCGGCAAGGCCGAGCAGCGTGGCGAAGAACAGGGTCAGACAGGTGGCGGCGCCGGCGATCAGCAGCGAATTCAGGCCGCCATAGAGCAGGCGCGCCATCACGTCGCGGCCCTGGTTGTCGGCGCCGAGAAAATAGTTGCCGGGTTCCCATGTCGGGCCGATGGGCGTGTAGCCGAGGCCCAGACCCTTCGGTCGACTGTTCCATCACCGGGACGTCCTGCCGTCGATCGGTGATCACCGCTCGAGGGTCGACCTGAAGGGATCGACGCCGGCCCAAGCGGCGTAGACCGGGGCCAGCAGGCAGGCAACCACGATCAGCAGAAAGACACAGGGCCGCCATGGCGGCCCTGTCGCGGCGCAGACGGCGCAACGCCGTGGCCCAGGGGCCACGGCTCTGCGCTGTTTCGGCAAGTGTCAGCGGCATGCGGACTCCGGCTCACTGCACCCAGGACTGCGTGACCATCCAGTAGTACTGCGAGTTGAACTGGAAGTTGCCGAGACGCTTGGACACGAAGTCGATGTGCTTGGGCGTGAACAGGGCGGCCATCGGCGCCTTGTCGGTCACCGCCTTGTCGATCTCCGCCCACATCTTGTTGGCGGCCGTCGGGATCGGTCACGCCGAGCGCCAAGCGCCGCCTTCATCTTGGCGTCGATCTCCTTGTCGCAGAATCCGGCGATGTTGATCGAGCAGTCGGACCTCGGTGAAGCTGTCGCAGCCGAACAGGATGTTCAGGAAGTCCGACGCCGCCGGATAGTCCTGATACCACTGGGTGATGCGGATCTGCACCTTGTTGTTGGTGTTCTGGATATAGGTGAACTGGATATTCGGCGAGATCGGCTTGACCTCGGCCTCATAGCCAATCTCGTTCAGCACGCTTTGCAGATAGATGCCGATCGACTTTGGACACGG
>CAVZHN010000010.1:0-19731 GCA_963775095.1 uncultured Alphaproteobacteria bacterium | reverse complement strand
TGGCGGACCAAAGCTACAAGCCTGAAAGCGGCAGTTCAGAACTCGATTCCCGCCTGGGCTTTGACGCCGGAGCGGAAGGGGTGTTTCACCTGTTCCATTTCGGTGACGAGGTCGGCGAGTTCGATCAGTTCGTCCTTGGCGTTGCGGCCGGTGATGACGATGTGTTTGTCCGCCGGCTTGTTTTTCAAAACGTCCAGCACCTCTTCCAGCGGCAAATAGTCGTAGCGCAGCACGATGTTGAGTTCGTCGAGCAGCACCATTTTGTAGGAGGGATCGGCGATCATCTTCTTGGCTTCCTCCCAGGCGGCGCGGGAGTGGGCGATGTCGCGCTCGCGGTCTTGCGTCTCCCAGGTGAAGCCTTCGCCCATGGCCTTGATAGTGACGAGATCGGGGAATTTCTCGAGCACGGTGCGTTCCCCCGTTCCCCATGCTCCCTTGACGAACTGGATGACGCCGGATTTCATGCCGTGGCCCACGCAGCGGAACACCATGCCGAAGGCTGCCGTGGATTTGCCCTTGCCCTTGCCGGTGTGGACGATCAGCAGGCCTTTCTCGATGGTTTTGCCGGCCATGATCTTGTCGCGGGCGGCTTTCTTCTTGGCCATCTTTTCGTGGTGGCGTTCATTGTCTTCGGTCATCGGGCAAGCTCCATGAGGTGATCATAGGCGGAATTGAGGCGGGGAGTCCAAAGACCGCGCTGCTGCGCCTCCATCAAGCGCTCGGCGATTTCTTTCAATGCCGCCGGGTTGTTGTCGGCGATGAAAGTTCGCGTGGCATCATCGGCGATGAAGGCATCGTAGGCGAGATCGAAATGGTGGGGCTTCACGGCACCGGTGGTTGCCGCGAAGGCGAACATGTAGTCGATGGTGGCGGCGATTTCGAAAGCGCCTTTGTAGCCGTGGCGCTTGACACCGGCGATCCACTTGGGATTGACGACACGCGAGCGCATGACGCGGCCGACTTCTTCTTCGAGGGTGCGGATGACCGGGCGCTCGGGGCGGGAGTGATCGTTGTGATAGACGCGCGGGCGCTTGCCGCTGGCTTCCTCGACGGCGGCACTCATGCCGCCTTCGAACTGGTAGTAATCGTCGGAGTCCAGATAGGTCGTGTTCGCGATTGTCCTGATTGTGGATGACGGCCTCGATTGAGGCGAGGCGTTTCCTGAACAACGCCTCGTCGTTGTGGCCGTGGGTTTTGGCGCCATAGGCATAGGCGCCCCAGGTGACGTAAGCGGCGGCGAGGTCGGCGCGCTCGGCCCAGATGCGTTCGTCGATCAGGGCCTGGAGGCCGGCACCGTATGCGCCAGGTTTGGAGCCGAAAATGCGATGGCCGGCGAGGTTCTGGGCATCATCGGGCGAGAGGCCGGAGGCCGCCAGGGTTGCGGCTTCGGCTTTCATGCGGTGGGCGATGGGGTTGTCGGCTTCGTCCTCATCAAGCGCCCCAACGGCGCGGATGGCCTTGTCGAGGAGTTCGATCTGGGCCGGGAAAGCATCACGGAAGAACCCCGAAATGCGCAGCGTGACATCGACGCGGGGGCGGCCGAGTTTGGCCAACGGGATCACCTCGTAGCCGGTGACACGCCAGCTTGCCGGTTCCCATTGTGGTCTGACCCCGATCATGGCGAGGGCCTGGGCGATATCGTCGCCGCCGGTTCGCATATTGGAGGTGCCCCAGGCCGAGAGGCCGAGAGACGCCGGGTATTGCCCGAAATCCTGAAAGTGGCGGGTGAGCAGGTCTTCGGCGGATTTCTGGCCGAGCGTCCAGGCAGTTGGCGTTGGCACGGTGCGGTTGTCGAGGGAATAGAAGTTGCGGCCGGTGGGAAGGACGTCGAGGCGGCCCCGGGTGGGGGCGCCGGAAGGGCCGGGTGCCACGCGGCGGCCGGCGAGGCCAGCACGGATGGCGGCGAGTTCCGATGGCCCGCAGGAGCGGAGAGCGGGACGGACTTCAGTTTCGATTTTTTGGAGGACCAGAAATGAATTGTCATCCCGGCGAAAGCCGGGAGCCAATTCATCTGGCTCAGTGGGTCCCGGCTTTCGCCGGGATGTCAGAAGTTGGGTGGCATAGAGTTCGAGGCGTTCCACCGTATCGCCAGTGGTGCGCCAGGGATCGGTGGTGAGCCCAGCGAGGGCATCGGGTTTCGGGCCGGTCCAAGTTTCGGCAAAGGCGCAGGTCAGGGGGTCGAAATCGCCGAAGCCGAAGTCTCTTGCCAGGGCACGGATCAGCGATGCATCACCACCTTCACCGAGGCCTCTTGGCACACGGGTGAGGGCCACCAGCAGATCGGTTTCGAGGCGGCCTTCGGGGGAAGTTCCCAATATGTGCAGCCCGTCGCGGATCTGGGCTTCCTTGAGATCGCAGAGATAGGCGTCGAGGCGCATGAGGTCGGCTGAGGCGTCGCCGGTGAAACCGGCATCGATGTCGAGGCGATGACTCCGGGTAAGTTCAATGATGTTCCCGGCAAGGGCCGCGACGCGGCGGCGGTCGAGGCCGGACGCCAGGTAGTATTCGTCGACGAGAGCTTCGAGATCCTTGAGGGGGCCGTAGGTTTCGGCGCGGGTCAGTGGCGGGGTGAGGTGATCGACGATCACCGCCGAGGTGCGGCGCTTGGCCTGGGTGCCTTCGCCGGGATCGTTGATGATGAAGGGATAGAGCTGCGGCGTTGGGCCGAAGAGGGCTTCTGGGAAACATGCGGCGGAGAGTGATGTAGCCTTGCCGGGCAACCATTCGAGATTGCCGTGTTTGCCGTTGTGAACAACCGCATCGGCCTTGAACACGTGGCGGAGCCAGAGATAGAAGGCGACATAGCCATGGGGCGGCACGAGGGCCGGGTCGTGGTAGGTGGATTTGGGATCAATGTTGTAACCGCGCGCCGGCTGGATGGCGACGGCGATGTTGCCGAAGAGGATGACCGGCAGGTGAAGGGCGCCGCCGTGGAAGAAGGGATCGCGGTCAGGCTCGCCCCAGCG
Source organism: uncultured Alphaproteobacteria bacterium (assembly GCA_963775095.1). GTDB lineage: Bacteria > Pseudomonadota > Alphaproteobacteria > Rhizobiales > Aestuariivirgaceae > Aestuariivirga. The sequence goes on along the minus strand of CAVZHN010000010.1, from coordinate 16,765 downwards.
TGAGATGATCTGGGTACGGACGGATGCGGGAAGGGTTTGGAACAATTCGTCATACCGCATAATCCCCAACTTCACGTCTTCCCGGCGAAAGCTGGGATTCATATCCGCCATGGGTCCCGGCTTTCGCCGGGATGACGAGAGGAGGGAGATGAGATCATTGCCGGTGGGTGGATGTTCGGTCAGCGCGTAACCTTCCGACTTCAGCGTATCGAGAATGGCGATGGTGCTGGCGGGGGTGTCGTAGCCCACGCCATTGGCGATGCGGCCGTCCTTGTCCGGGTAGTTGGCGAGGACGATGGCGATGTTGCGTTCCGAAGGTTGCTTGCGACGGAGACTGATCCAGTTGGCGGCGAGATCGGCGACGAAGTCGATGCGGTCCGGCACGGGCCGGTAGGTGACAACGCGGCACTCGGTACGCTGGTGCCAGACGGCATCGGCCTTGAAGGAAACGGCGCGCGAGAACATGCGGCCATCAAGTTCCGGCAACACGACATTCATGGCGAGATCGCGGGGGCCGAGACCCTGCGGGCTGTCTTTCCACTGTTGTTCGGAAGATCCGGCGAACACCACTTGCAGCACCGGGCAATCATAGTGCGCAAGCGGATCGTGATTGCCGGCGGAGAAACTCGTGGCATTGAGAATGATTGAGGGGGGCGTATCCCGCAATGCGTCTTCAATGACTGCGACGCTGGCCGGGTCCTTAAGACTCGCCACGAAAACAGCGGTGGTGGAGATGCCACGTTCATCAAGTGCTGTGATGATGGCATCGACCGGCGCGGTCAGACCGCCTTCGATGACCGAGCGATAGAAAATCAGCGCAGCGTTGGACCTTTCTCCTGGCGCGGCGCGATAGACGCCAGAGGAGGGAAAAGCCTCGGCGGTCTCGGGTTCGGCTCCGCCGTTTACAATATGCCGGCAGTAGCGCAGGAAGTTCTCGGCATTGGCGGCGCCACCCGCCACCAGATATTGCCGCAAGCGCTCGCAATGGTGGGGTGCGAGAGTGGAATGGGTGGCGAGTTGCGGATCGGGATTGGCATCGCCTGGCAGGACGCAGAGCGCAATCCCTTTGGTGCGGGCGAAGTCTTCGATCTGTTCAAGACCGTAGCGCCAGTAGCCGGCGCCGCCCAGGAGGCGGAGCACGATGAGCCTGGCATGCTTCAGGGTTTTCTCGACATAGAGATCGACCGACATGTTGTGCTGGAGGTGCAGCAGATTGGCGAGGCGCAGGTTGCTTTCACCCAGCACGTCAGCGGCGCGGGCGAGGCTCGCCAGTTCGCTGTCGGCGGCGGAGAGGACGATGATTTCGCCGGGAGACTGGTTGAGATCCAAGGCTTCGGGTGTGCCGTCGATCACGCCCGATGTGGTGGCGAGGAGGTGCACTGCGCTATCCTCAATCCGTCATCCCGGCGAAAGCCGGGACCCAGGCTTTCCATGAGACTGTTCTCACAATCTTTGCGCGGAAAGTCTGGGTCCCGGCTTTCACCGGGATGACGGGAGAGAGGGACATTATCCCTTCAGCGCCTGCTCAATCGCCAGGCGGTCGATGTGTTTCTCGCCGATGACGACGAGCTGGCTTTGGCGAGGCTCGCCGAGTTTCCAGGGGCGGTCGAAGTAGACGTTGAGGCGGGGGCCCACGGCCTGAACGAGAAGGCGTGAATGAATGCCGTCGAGCGCCACGAAGCCCTTCAATCGCAGTATGTGGTGATCGCGGATCACGCTCTCGATGCGGGTGACCAGATCGTCTTTGGCGGCGACGGATTTGAGCGGCACGATGAAGGTGACGAAGTCGTCGTGGTCATGTTGTTCCTCACCTTCCATTTCGTGGTGCGATTGTCGATTGCCGAGGTCGTCTTCGGCCGAGGCGCCGAGGCCAAGCAGGGCTTTCAAGATCGATGGCGCCATGTCTGGTGGGGACGAGCCTGGTGGCGGCGCGCACTTGTGCCTTGAGGCTTGCCGACAGGGTTTCCAACTCGCCATTGCCAAGTAGATCTGTTTTGTTGAGGATCACCATGTCGGCGCAGTTCAACTGGTCCTCGAACAGTTCCTCGATGGGGTTTTCATGGTCAAGGTTGGGGTCGGCGGCGCGCTGGGCAGCGACCGCTTCTTCGTCATCGGCAAAGCGGCCTTCGGCCAGCGCCTTGGCATCGACAACGGTGACCACACCATCAACGGTGACGCGCGATTTGATCTCCGGCCAGTTGAAGGCACGGACCAGGGGTTGCGGAAGAGCGAGGCCTGAGGTTTCAATGACGATGTGATCCGGCGGATCGGTGCGGTTCAACAGCTTGTTCATGGCCGGCACGAAGTCATCGGCCACGGTGCAGCAGATGCAGCCGTTGGAGAGTTCGATCACGTCTTCGTCGCGGCACAACGCGTCGCCACAGCCTTTGAGGATTTCACCATCGACGCCAACGTCGCCGAACTCGTTGATGATCAGGGCAATGCGGCGGCCATTGGCGTTTTCCAGCATGTGGCGGACGAGAGTGGTCTTGCCCGCCCCGAGGAAGCCGGTGATGACGGTTGCCGGAATTTTCATGTGGGCAGTGGCTCCTTGACGAATTTCTCCATGGCAAGGCCAAGGAACAGACCGATGAATGCCCACATCACGGCATTCGCGGCGATGGCGTTAGACGCGAAAGCGGCAGCAAGACCGGCGGGCACGGAAGTTTCGTGGGTGGCGGCGGTGGGGGCGCCGAAGATGTGGGGGAGGGCAATCAACACCACCGCGGCGATGGTGGCCCAGGACTCGCGGCGAAGCGCAATGAGGTAAAGGCCGGCACCGGTGGCGGCGATAGTGAACAGCCACCAAATCTGGCGGGCCGTCACGTCGGCTGCGGGCATGCCCGGAAGCTCCGGCGGCAGCCCGGCCGATGGCGCCAGCGATGCCGCAAGAAACCCGCACAGGCCCCAGACAACGCCATTCCTGCGGTTGATCGTGGCACCCGCCAGCAGGCTGACGCCAGCCAAGATGATGGCGTATCCCGCTCCGGTCATCATCGTCATGGCGGTGGTTGTGAGGGTGCGCTGCCAGCCATCGGCGGGCATCCAGTCTTTATCGTCATGGCTTTGCTCAGCCGTGGCTTCGCCTTCCGCGTGGCTGTGGCCGGCGGTTTCGAACTGTTCGGCTGCTAGAATTAAGTGGCGTGAGCCGCAGATGCTGGATCGACGCCATGATGAGCCCCGCCGCGATCCCTGCCAGGAGCGCGGCGAGCAGAACCCGCCCGATCATATGAATGCCTGACTAGTGGCAGGGAAAGCCGATGGCGTGGCGCGTGTCGTGCGCGGCATTGTGAGCGAGCGGCATCTGGGCGAGACCGACCGTCCAGGTGAGGGTCGCCCCCACGAAGATGACGGCGAGGCCAGCGGCAATGCGCTGCGTACCCGAAAGCGAAAGAACGGTGGACTTCGTTACAGTGGTCATGGACACCCTCCGTGCGACCAATAGGTTTTGAGGCCCCGAGGGGCCCCGGCATTACGCGGCAGGTCTCCTGACTTGCGGGTCGCTGGATTCGGACGCCTTCCCGGTTTCCCAGTGGCTAGTTGCCCGAACCCTCGCCGCTCACAGTTGCGGGGGCAGTCACGGTTTTGGCCCCGATTGGGTCGTCCGCACCGTGTTCCCTCTTGGGCTTCCTGGCCGTCTGGCCTCGAAGCACCGCGTTAACCTATCATATGCCGGGTGGTGCGGGGTTCGTCAACGGGGACGACCGAGTAGAGTCCGGAGAGCGACTAGGGCTACTTTGCCAGGCATCTGCGACGATCCGGTCATGTGCCATTTCGTGACAGCCTCTGAACATCCCCGCAACTTTCCCTGAACGCTCCCTTAACCCTAATCGACCATTATCCCGGCCCATGCGTATCCGTTCCGTACTCCGTGCGTCTGTTTGTGCCGCGTTGCTTGCTGCAAGCGCAGCTGTTTCCGGTTCTGCCACTGCCGCCTCCGGCAATCCCAACGAAGACCTGGCCAGGGCGGCCTACAGGGCCCTGGCGGCGGGCGATACGGCGGCGGCCATCGACGGCTTTAGCCGGGCCATCGAGTTCAAGAAGCCTGGAGCCAGAAGTTCTGGCCAATGCGCTGCTCAACCGGGCGCTGGCCCAGCAGAACGCCGGCGACCACGCCAAGGCCATTGACGACTATACGGCGGCGCTGCGGCTTGACGCGATGTCGGGCAAGCTCAGGGCCATGGCGCTGCATAATCGCGCGCTGTCGTATCAAAAGGTGCGGCGGCCGGCTTTGGCGATGGAAGACTATACGGGTGCGCTGTTTCTCGACTCGGAGTTTGCCCATGCCTACTACGGGCGGGCCAATCTGCTGCGCGACAGCGGGCAATATCTCTTTGCGCTCGCCGACTATGACAAGGCCATGCAGCACAAGTATCCAGACCTGGCCAGAGTACATTACAATCAGGCGCTGACGTTCGAGGCGTTGCAGCGCCCGGAAAACATGCGGCAGAGTTTGATCCTGGCGCTGGCCGCCAATCCGAAGTTTTCGCCTGCGCAGCAGAAGCTTGCGGCGCTCGACAGCGGGGCACCCATTCTGTCGCGGGCGGCAGTGCCCAGCATGCAGGCTGGCGGCACGCTGGTCGCGCGGAAGCAGGAATTGCCCGAGGCTCAGGCGCCATCGGCGGCGCTGTTGCCGGACCAGGCAGCGGCGGAGGAGACCACGGCGTCGATCACTCCGGCCGCCAAGCCGCAGAAGTTCCAGGACCGGGTGCTGCCGGAAACGGATTCCATGGAAACCGCTGCCATCGCCAAGCCGGCTGAAGAGAAGATCATCGCCATTGAACCGGTTGTCGAAGACGCGCCAGCCGGGGAGGCCGTGGCCGAAGCTCCGGAGGTCGAACCGGCCGCCGCCAGTGTGGAAGAGCCGGCGGCGCAGCCCACGCCGTCGGGCTGGAGCGTGCAAATTGCCTCGGCGGTGTCGGAAAATGCCGCGTGGTCCACTTGGAAGAAGATGCAGCAGAAACACAAAGTGCTGCGCGACAAGGAGCCGGTGGTGGTTCGGGCCGATCTCGGCAAAAAGGGAATATTCTACCGGGTGCGGCTGGTGGGCTTCGAAGTTCAGAATGCCGCGCAGTCGGCATGTTCAAAGCTCAAGTCGGGTGGCGTGAAGTGCTATGTGAGCCGGGCTGACGGCTGAGTTCCATGGTGAACAAGCCATGATGTCACCCTTAAGGAACTAAGCGAAATTCGCCCGGGGTGATTTAGCCTTGGCTTAAGTTCCCTTGCGTAATATGGCGGCCGCAACAGAGGACGCCGCGCATGGACGTTGACCCGCAACATCTGACGAAACCCTGGCCGGCCCGGGCGCTCATCGAGAATGGAGCCGTTGCCGGTCCGGGGCCAAAACCCGAAGATGCGGACAACACGATCGTCAATGCCATTGTGCAATCGCAGCAGTTGCTGGCGCACGAGCTGACGGGAATGATTCATGCGCAAGGGCCGGAGTTCTTCGAACAACTGGTGATCGATGTGCTGCTGGCCATGGGCTATGGCGGGCGGCGGCGCGACCTGGCGGCGCGGCTCGGCCGATCCGGCGATGGCGGCATCGATGGGGTGATTGCCCAGGATGAACTCGGACTCGACCTCATCTACCTGCAAGCCAAGCGGCTCAGGCCGTCGACACCGGTAGCGGTCAGCGATGTGCGGGATTTCGCCGGGAGCCTTGACGCCCACCATGCGGGCAAGGGGGTGTTCGTGACCACCAGCTACTTTACCGATCAGGCCCGGTTATTCTGTGAGAGGGTTTCGCGGCGCGTGGTGCTGATCGACGGCGGGCGCTTCACCGAGTTGATGATCCGCCACAATATCGGCGTGCGGGTCAAGAATTCCTACCAGATGAAACGCATCGATTTTGATTACTTCACGCCAACAGCGTCGGCGCGGCGCAAGGCGACAATGAGTTCCGATTCGATCCAGCCCCGCAGGTAGGACGCAGCGCGAAAGCCTGCGGTGTCGGGGTCGTCGCGCATCGCAATCATCTCGCAAATCACGCCAAATGGGACGCCGTCGCGGGCCGACGCGAAGGCCATGGTCTCTTCTACGCCGAGCAAGCGGAACCGCGAAGTCAGGGCCTGGCGCCAGACGAGGATGTCTTGCGGCGTTTCAAGGGTGATCGGCGAAGGCGGGCGTTCGTCAGCCTTCATCGAGCACCACATGCTGGTGGCGTTCGATGTAAACGTCAGCAGCCGGGCCGAGGGATTCAGCATCAGCGACATCGCAGAAAATGTCATTGGGTCGGCGTGGGCCAGTTCATCAAGCGTCAGGTGCGGGGTGTCGGCGGCATCGAAGGCATCGTTCATGGCGGCTTCGAGCCGGGCGATTTCAGAGAGTTCGGGCTTGCGGGAAAACGGCAGGGTTACCGCCAGGAACTCTGGCAGGCTAGACGAGAACCAGCGGGCATTGGGGTGGGGCGAGGGGTTCATTCGGGCGTAGAGCTTAGACATGCCGTCGAATTTCTCGTTGCCCATATAGGCCTGCAGCATCGGGAAATCGTTGCGAAGGAATTCGGCGTGACGCAGCGGGTAGGCCTTCTGGTAAACGGCAAGCCGGGAGTGGCGGCTGCCTTCGGCTGGCGCTTTTATCAGCGGCGTTGCGCCATCGCCGCCGCTCAGGACACTGTCCTGGACGCGGCGCTGGAGTTCGGCAAGCTTCATGCGGCCACCCGCAATGCGCGTTTGGCCACGGCACGTGCCTGGTCAAGTTCGGCCACGAGTTCGGCAAGCGGCGGAATGTTGTCATCGCGCTCGATCATGGTGGAAACCTTGCCAAAGCGCTCCAGCGCCTTGGCGTACAGCGAAAACACTTCCGGGCGGATGGCTGCATCGTGGGTGTCGATGAGGCATTCATCGCCCTCGCTGTGGCCCGCCAGATGAAACTGGACAACGCGATCCTGTGGTATGGCGGAAATAAATTCGCGCGTGTCAAACTCGTGATTGAAGCCCGAAACGAAAACGTTGTTGACATCGAGCAGCAACAAGCAGTCAGCGCGTTTCGCCATTTCGGCCACGAAATCCCATTCACTCATTTCGGAACATTCGTATTCGAGGTAGCTCGAGACGTTTTCGATGGCGATGCGGCAGCCGAGAAAATCCTGGACCTGGGCGATGCGTGAAACCACGTGGTTCAACGCTTCTTCGGTGTAGGGCACCGGCAAGAGGTCATGCAGGTTCACGCCGTGCACGCCGGTCCAGCAGAGATGATCGGAAACCCATTTGGGGTTGGTGCGTTTGGCCAGTGTTTTCAGGCCGTGGAGATAATCCATGTCGAGCGGCGCCGTCGAGGCGATCGACAGGGACACGCCATGCATGACAACGGGGTAGCGCTCGACAATGCGGTCGAGCATGCGCAGGGGCTGGCCACCTGGCACCATATAGTTTTCGGAAATGATTTCGAACCAATCGACAGCCGGGTTGCCATCGAGAATTTCGCGGTAATGTTGCGGCCGCAATCCGAGGCCGAACCCGAGGAAAGGTGGTTTTTCCATAAATGACTGCGCCCGGATGTTGCGGGGCCGCAGCCCCGCAATCGCCATTAGCCCGGGAGCATTTCGCCGGCTTTTCCGCCCTGCGCTTCGCAGTCGGCCTTGGTCAGTCCGAGCCAGCCCTGGCCCTTGCAGGAATTCAGACCCTTACACGAGCTGTTGGCCGACTTGCATTCGGAATGACCCTTGCAGGAATTCACACCCGAGCACATGACCTTGCCTTCGGCGGCCGAGACCACGGTGGTGTAGCCGATGCCAGACACGGCGAAGCTGAAGGCGGCAGCGGCGAGCACGGCGCCGGATTTGGCGGTAATCTTCATTGGGTTCTCCTCATTGATGATGGGCGGCGGTGTGCCGTGCGAGGAGCAATCCCAGAATGCCCGATCACCCGCCAATCACGAGGGCGTCAGGCCTGTCACAAGCGCGTGAGTTACAGTTTTGTGGAGCATGCCGTGGCCGCCAAACCGCTTCGCACTTTGGCGGGACATGCTCTAATCCTTGAGCAGGAAGGTGATTTTCATGTTGACCCGCCATTCGACGACCTTGCCATTCTTGACGACGCATTTCACGTCCTGCACCCAGGCGCCTTCGACCTGGTCGAGGGTGGCGTCGGCGCGGCGGATGCCATTCTCGACGGCGTCTTCAATGCTCTTCGGCGAGGACGCCGTGAGTTCAATGACTTTTGCAACCGATGTGGACATGATTTTCTCCCCTGGTCGTGGAACTTGCGGATAACCGGGCCGTGGTGGTTCCCGTTGCGATGATGCTACCATAGGATCGCTCCTCCGCAACCCCGTGATTGGACCCATGCCGCTTAACCTCGTGAAACTCTGTGTCGGCGTCAGCGAGATCGAAGAACTCGAACGCTGGATCAAGGACTGGCGGGCGGGCCGCGAGACGCTTGACCATACGACGCGCATGTTCCCCAAACGCCGGGATGAAATCCTACCTGGCGGCTCGCTGTACTGGGTCATCCGCGGTTTTATCCTGTGCCGCCAGCCGATCGCCGGCCTGGTGCCGGTGACCGGGCAAGATGGCATTGAACGCTGCCGCATCGACTTCAAGCCGAAGATCATTGCGGTGCACCCGGTGCCGCGGCGGGCCTTCCAGGGTTGGCGATACCTCGCGGAAGCCGACGCGCCACCGGACTTGCCGAAGGGCGACAGCGGCAAGGGAATTCCGGAGAAGATGCGCCGCGAGCTCGCGGAACTCGGGCTGCTATGATTGTCCGGCAACTCGGTGGCGGAGACGACCTCTCGCAGGCAATCGAATTGCTGTTCAAGTTCTTTGCCGAGGAAGGCTTTGAAGCCGACCGCGAACGCATCGGGCGCAATGCAAGAACGCTTGCCGGGTTGCCGGCGTGCGGGCTGTTCATCGCCGAAGCGAAGGGGCGGGCCATAGGTGTCGCCACGGTGTCGCTGGAGTTCGGCATCGAATATGGCTGGTGGGCGGAGATGGGCGATCTCTATGTGCTGCCGGAGCATCGTGGTGGCGGCATATCGCGGCTCATTATTGAGTTGGTCGAAGCATTTCTGAAGGCAAAAGGCGCCACGGGCTATCAAGTCACGGTCACGCCGTTTGCGGCCGAACACCACGAGCTGGCGAAATTCTATGCGAAGATGGGATTCGACGACGAGGGCCGGGTGATCCTGGCGAAGACGCTAACTTGAATCCTTCCTCACCGGTCAGTTGCTCCGCACCTGACACCCTCCCCGCAAGCGAGGAGGGACAAGTGTTATACCTCGATGTTGTCGATCAACCGGGTTTTGCCGAGCCAGGCGGCGGCGAGGATGCGCATGGGGTCGTCTTGTTCGTGCGGGACGGCCAGGGTTTCGGCATGGCGGGCAGTGACGTAGTCGACCTTGAAGCCCAAGGTGGTGAGCGAGCGGGCGGCGGCGCGGGTGGCGGATTGCGGGTTTCCGCCGGTACGAATTTTATCGGCGGCCTGGGATATGGCGCGATGGATTGCAGTGGCCTGATGACGTTCCTGCTTTGACAGGTAACGATTGCGCGACGACATGGCGAGGCCGTCTTCCTCGCGGACGGTCGGAACGCCAACAACCTCAATGGGAATGTCCAGGTCCTTGGCCACGCGGGTGACGACGGCGAGTTGCTGATAGTCTTTTTCACCGAACATCGCGAAGTCAGCTCCGGTCTGGATGAAGAGCTTGGCAACAATGGTTGCGACGCCATCGAAGAAGTGCGGGCGGAATTTGTCTTCAAGGCCAGCGGTGGCGGGACCAGCCACCGATATGGACGTGGCGAAATCCTCGGGGTAGACCTCGCCGGGCAGCGGCGCGAAAATCAAGTGCGCTCCGGCCTCGGCGAGTTTTGCGGTATCGCCTTCCTCGTCGCGCGGGTAACGCGACAGGTCCTCGGTGGCGCCAAATTGCCTGGGGTTGACGAAGATGGTGACGATGACGCGTTCGGCGCGTTCCAGGCCCTCGCGGACCAGCGACAAGTGACCATCATGCAGGGCGCCCATGGTCGGCACCACGGCGTAACGATGGCTGTTGATCCGCCAGGCGGCAGTTTCGCGGCGGAGAGCGGCGACAGTACGGACGATCTTGGGTTTTTTGATGATCATCGGCGCTGTCCGGCGATTAGACGCAGGCATTCGGCGAATGCTGAGGTGTCGGTGTAGATAGCTTCGAGTTGTGCATTGCCCACCACGACCTTACCGCCGCGGCGCTCGGCGCCACGCTGTTCGACCTTCAGGTCGCCGGGGCTCAATGGCACGAAACCCGCGGTCCGCGCCATGGCCGCCTTGCGGTCCAGCATCTCGCGGGCATTCGGCAGGAAAACCTCGGGCCCAGCGAGGTAGAATTTCAGTGGCATCTTTGCCCCCACATCAGCGGCGCGTGATTCTCGGCACCGGCAGCAGTGGACTTTCCTTTACTTCTTCCATGACGAAGTAGGAATGGGTGGTCTCGACCTTGGGCAGGGCGCCTATGACGCCGCCGAGAATGTCGCGGAATTCGGCCATGTCGCGCACCCGGATCTTGAGGAAATAGTCGAAGCCGCCGCCGACCATATGGCATTCAAGGATCTGCTTCACGGGTTTTACCGCCTCGTTGAAGGCCTTCAGTGTTGGCTCGTCGGTGGCCATCAGTTTGACCGACACAAACACCAGCAAGGCCTGGTCCATGGCGGCGGGATTTAACCTTGCATGGTAGCCGGAAATCACGCCATCCTGTTCAAGCTTGCGCATCCGCAGGGTGCAAGGCGTGGCGGACAGGTTTATGCGCTTTGCAAGATCGACGACGGGCAACCGGCCATTGCTCTGCAAGGCGTCCAGGAGGGCCAGATCGGTGGAATCGAGTTCCACTGGTTTTGTTTGTTTTGACATTTATTAATCTCTAGCACGCCAGCATAGTTGTTCCGTAAGTCACTATAAACCTGAACAATATCGGTGAGAAGCTCTTTGTGATTTGTGGCATAGAGCGGCGGAAGAGGGAGGCTCCAATGACCCCAGTTCGCGACCGTTCGACGATTGCCGCCATGCTGTTTGCCGACGAGGCTGAAGTGGTGCGATCGCTGGCCACGGAGGCCACGCTTTCGCCCGAGCAGCAGCGGCAGGTGGCGGAACTGGCGCGGCAGCTGGTGGCGGCGGTCAGGGCGGGGCGGCGCACCCAGGGCGGCATTGACGCCTTCATGCAGGAGTATTCGCTGTCGTCGGAAGAAGGCGTGGTGTTGATGTGCCTGGCCGAAGCGCTGCTGCGCATTCCCGATGCCGAAACCCAGGACCGGCTGATTGCCGACAAGATCGGCGGCAAGGACTGGGAAGGCCATCTCGGGCAATCGGAGTCTTTATTCGTCAACGCCTCAGCCTGGGGCCTCATGCTGACCGGCCGGTTCGTGGAGCTGGGCAAGGGCGCCAAGTCGGATATCGGCGGGTATCTCAAGCGGCTGGTGTCGCGCTCTGGCGAGCCGTTCATCCGCAATGCGATGAAGCAGGCAATGCGCATCATGGGCAAACAGTTCGTGCTGGGCCGCACCATTGACGAGGCACTCACCATCGCCAGGCCGCTGGAGGGCGAAGGCTACCGCTTTTCCTATGACATGCTGGGCGAAGCGGCGTTCACCATGGAAGATGCGGCGCGCTATTTCGCGGCCTATCGCGATGCGCTCAAGACCATCGGCGCAAAGTCGAAGGGCGACACGATCTTTGGCCGCGCCTCAATCTCGGTGAAGCTGTCGGCACTGCACCCGCGCTATGAAGAAAAACAGGAAGCGCGGGTGATGGCCGAGCTACTGCCGAAAGTGGCGGAACTCTGCGTGCATGGCCAAGAGCCTGGATGTGGCGCTGACGATTGATGCCGAGGAGGTGAACCGCCTCGATCTGTCGCTCGAATTGTTCAAACATCTGGCGCAGGATGCCCGCCTCAAGGGCTGGAACGGGCTGGGCCTGGCGGTCCAGGCCTACAGCAAGCGGGCCATGCCGGTTCTCGCATGGCTGGCCGAACTTGCTGGCGCAACCGGGCGCCGCTTGCCGGTGCGGCTGGTGAAGGGCGCCTATTGGGATTCGGAAATCAAGCGGGCGCAGGAGGCGGGCCTGCCGGCCTATCCGCTGTTCACGCGCAAGGTTTCGACCGATGTGAGTTATCTCGCCTGCGCCAAGTTCATGCTGGGGCGGCGCGAAGTGTTTTACCCGCAATTTGCCACGCACAACGCCCATACGCTGGCGGCGATTTCGGTGATGGCGGGAGAGAACCGCGATTTCGAGTTCCAGCGGCTGCATGGCATGGGGCAATCGCTCTATGAACAGGTGGTGGGCGCCAGCAAGATGAACCAGCCGTGCCGTATCTATGCACCGGTTGGCAGCCATGAAGATCTGCTGGCCTATCTGGTGCGGCGGCTGCTGGAAAATGGCGCCAACACCTCGTTCGTCAACCGCCTGGCCGATGATGAAGCGCCGATCGGCGACATCATCGCCGACCCGGTGGTTGAGGTCGAAAAACTGGCGAGCTTGCCGCATCCGCGCATTCCACTGCCGGCGGCGATTTTTGCCGGGCGCCGCAATTCTCAAGGACATGCAATCTGGGACGATACAACGCGCGAGACGATGCTGCGGGGCATCAATGAAGCTCTGCGTCTGCCTCGGCAGGCATCGGCAATCGTCGATGGGCAGCCTGACGGGCAGGGGCCTCCGCGAGCGATCACCAGCCCGCAGGACCGCCGCCGTGTTCTCGGGCAGGTGCGGGAGGCCCGTGAAACCGCAGTCGTCAATGCCGTGACGAGCGCCCGGGCGGCACAATTTGACTGGGACGCGATGGGTGGTGGCGCCAGGGCTGGCATTCTGGAAAAGTCCGCCGACCTCTACGAGGCTAACCAGCACCTGCTCCTCGGCCTTCTGGTGCGCGAGGCGGGGAAGTCGCTTGACAATGCGGTGGCGGATCTGCGCGAGGCGGTGGATTTCCTGCGCTATTACGCGCTTAGGGCGCGTGCTGAGTTCGATGGCGCTGTGTTGCTGCCAGGTCCCACAGGCGAGCGCAACGAAATGAGCTTGCATGGCCGTGGGGTTTTTGCGGCGATTGCGCCGTGGAACTTCCCGCTGGCGATATTCACAGGGCAGGTGGCAGCGGCGCTGGCTTCCGGCAACACGGTCATTGCCAAGCCGGCGGAACAGACGCCGCTGGTTGCCTTTGAAGCAGTGAGACTTCTGCATCAGGCGGGGGTTCCGGCCAACGTGCTGCATTTTCTTCCGGGTGATGGGGCGCGGATCGGCAAGGTGTTGCTGGCGCACCCGGCGTTGTCGGGCGTGGCCTTCACCGGGTCCAATGAAACGGCTGGTATCATTAACCGGGCGCTGGCGGCGCGCGACGGTGCGATTCCCACACTGATTGCCGAGACCGGCGGCATAAATGCGATGATCGTTGATTTATCGGCACTGCCCGAGCAGGCGGTGCGCGATGTGTTGGCATCGGCATTTGACAGTGCCGGCCAGCGATGCTCGGCGGCGCGGCTGTTGTTCGTGCAGGATGATGTTGCTGACCGGGTGATCAAGATGCTGGCCGGGGCCATGGCGGAACTCCGCACCGGCGATCCGGAAGACTATGCCACCGACGTCGGACCGGTGATCGACGACGAAGCCAAGGCCACGCTGGAAGGGCACAAGGCGCGCATGAAGGCGGAAGGGAAAACCATCTCCGACCTGCCGCTTGGGGCCAACTGCGCCGAAGGCACGTTCGTGTCGCCGGCGGCCTATGAACTGGCGTCGATCAGCGGCCTGAAGCGCGAGGTGTTTGGCCCTGTCCTGCATGTGGTGCGGTTCGCGGGCGACCGCATTGCTTCGGTTTGCGAGGCGTTGAACTCGACGGGCTTCGGCCTGACGCTTGGCCTTCATACCCGCATCGAAACCACGGTGGCAGAGGTTCGCAGGCATGCGCGCGTCGGCAACTTATATGTCAACCGCAATCAGATCGGTGCCGTGGTCGGGGCGCAACCGTTTGGCGGCGAGGGACTTTCCGGCACCGGACCGAAGGCCGGCGGGCCTCACTATCTGCACCGCTTTGCTACAGAACGGGTGGCATCGATCGATACCACGGCGTCGGGGGGCAATGCGGCTTTGATGTCGATGGAAGGCTGAACGAATGCCGTGGGCAGGCCGAAGCCTGCCCGCCGGAATTCTCGGTATTATGGCACTGGCGCCCGGCGCAGTGCGGTGCCGAACGGCGTGTTGAGAGGGTTGGCTGGGTCGACATCGACGAGGATCATGGAATTGGCATCGTTCGAAACCTGGATGCGGAAATTCCAACCGCAGCTAACGCCGCATGACAGATTGAGGAGCCCAAAGCCATTGGGCTGTAGTACCGTCACCTTGATGGGATTGCCGGCGGTGGTCGAATCCGCACAGCCGGTCGAGTGCGAGATGATCGTGGCGGTGCCGTTGCCGCCGGTGTTGAGATTGAACTGCACGTACATCGAGGTGCTGCCGCAACCGGTATTGCCGCCGAGCGCGGCCGTCCAGTTGCCGGCGAGTTGAGCCTTGGTCACCGCCGCCTGGGCGGTGCCTATTGCCGTTATCGATGCCGCGAAGACTGCGGCAGAGATCAGCGCAGAACGCGAAAGCACACTAATCGCAGACATGAGATTCTCCATGGGGGCTAAGAGTAGAGAGGGTTTGCCGTCCGCACACTGACCATATGACTTACACCGCGGGTTGTCTGCGGCTGTCATCACACCTGGCGGCGAAAGTTGATATAGGGTTAAAAACCTGACGAAATTTTCGCCTTTTCGTTTTGATTGCGGCGAGGCGAATTCGCTAAAACTTTATGGAGCGGCGAAATTGGGAATTAGACTGTCATGGCGTAAGTGTGGGACATGTTTGATGCCTCGATCGTTCCCACCCGGCCCTTTGGCTCTTTCGCGGAAGCGACGGACTGGCTGGAGCGGCTTTGCAGGAAGCTCACGGTGCGCCACCTGTCCTATTGGTGCATGGGCTATACGGACGGTTCGCCGGACCAGGTTTCGTGGATCGCCACCTATGATCCGGCCTATATGAACCATTACATGTCGACTTATACGCCGCTGGGCGACCCGGTGTTTGAACTCAAGGCCGAGATCGTCGATTGGGCCAAGGTCAATGCCGCCGACCCGGCGGCACAGGCGATGCAGGACCAGGCATCGCGCTATGGCATTGCGCGCAACGGGTTTTCATACCGGTTTACCGACGACAGCGGACTGTTCGTGATGTTTTCAGTCAATGTCGACAGTGCCGAGGCCGATTGGCCGTGGCGGCGCGATGCGCTGCTCGAGCCGATCAAGGCGCTCGCCCATGTAGTGCATCAGCGGGTCAGGCCATTGGTCGAATCGCGGCGGCTGGCGGCCTAGGGCTAGTCATCGCCCTTCAGCGCAAGGCCGCGTTCCACGGCTCTCTTGCCGAATTTCTCGCGCAGCTTGTCCATGGCGAGTTCGGCTTTGGCGCGGGTTGCGACCTTGGCGTCGAGCGTGTCCTGCTCGTGCGTTGAATCGGCTGAACTGAGGTTTGAGATGCCGACGCCGATCAGGCGAAACAAAGAGCCAGTGGCTTCGCGGTGGAGCAAGGGTTCGGCGGCCTCGTAGATGCGGGCGGCGAGAACCGTGGGTTCGGCCAGGGTGACGTTGCGGGTGCGGCTCTTGAAATCAGCGGTTTTCAACTTAAGGGTAACAGTGAGGCCGGCCTGGCCTTCGGATTTGGCACGGTGCGACACGCGTTCGGCGAGGCGCCAGAGGATGGGACGGAGTTCCTCGTAGTCGGAAATGTCGGTGTTGAAGGTGGTTTCGGCCGAGATGCTTTTAGAGCTTTCATCGCGGTGCACGCTTCTGGCATCCTCGCCGCGCGACAGGTGGTAGAGCCTCGCGCCCATCACGCCATAGCGGCGCATGAGATCGGTCTTTGTCCATGGCCTGCAGCTGGCCGATGAGGGTGATACCGTCCTTGGCCAATTGTTCCTGCATGGCGCGGCCGACACCCCAGATGAGGCTGACCGAACGGGCCGCCAGAAAGGCCTTGGCTTCGGCCTTGCCCAGCACCGAAAAGCCGCGCGGCTTTTCGAGGTCGGAGGCAACCTTGGCGAGGTATTTGTTGTAGGACAGGCCGACCGAGGCGGTGATGCCGACCTTGGCAGTGATGTCCGTGATCAATTGGGCGAGCGTCAGTGCCGGGCTGTGACCGTGGAGCCTGGCCGTTCCGGCCAGGTCGAGGAAAGCTTCGTCAATGGAAATGGGCTCGACCAGTGGTGTCACCGTTTCCATGAGGGCGCGCACCTGCCTGCCGGCCTCGGCGTATTTCTTCATGTTGGGCTTGATGACCACCGCCTCGGGGCAGAGCTTCAGGGCCTTGAACATCGGCATCGCCGACTTCACGCCCTTGATGCGGGCGACATAGCAGGCGGTTGACACAACGCCGCGGGTGCCGCCGCCGATGATCACCGGCTTGTCGGCAAGGGCGGGGTTGTCGCGCTTTTCGACGGCGGCATAGAAGGCATCGCAATCAATGTGGGCGGTGGACAGGTCATGGAGCTCGGCATGGCGGAGAAGGCGGGGGCTGCCGCAGGCGAGGCAGCGGCGCTCATCGGCCGAGGTCGGCGACAAGGCAGTCGCGGCAGAAACCGGGGGTGGGGGGTGCGTCGCTCACGAATGGAGCATAGCGCGATTGGGAGTTTGGTGAAACGTTGGGAAAACCGGGCAAGACATTTGGGGGTCCCGTGGCGCGCCAATTGACGTGTCTCACTTATGGGGTGCAGTTCAGCACTGGCATCACGATTTTGTAGTTCGCAATTCTATTTCATGCACTGTCACCGT
>CAVZHN010000009.1:62500-519150 GCA_963775095.1 uncultured Alphaproteobacteria bacterium | reverse complement strand
AACCTGCCAAGGCCCTCAGGAAGCTCTCTGACGGGCGTGGACTGCAGCTATGGGTGACCCCCGAAGGGGGCAAGTATTGGCGCCTGGAGTACCGCTTTGCTGGCAAGCGCAAGCTTCTGGCGCTGGGCATCTATCCAGAGGTTTCGGCCAAGTCTGCTCGCGATGAGGCGGAAAAAGCTCGCACACTATTGCGGAGTGGGGCGGACCCCAGCGTTGCCCGCCGACAAGCGAAGGCCAAGACCGTGCTTGAAGCTGAGAACTCGTTCGAGAAGGTTGCGAATCGGCTATTGGCAAAGAAACGAAAAGAAGGGCTCTCGGCGGCAACCATCGTCAAGAACGAGTGGATCATTGCAAAGCTGCGCTCGGCCTTGGGTGCGCTTCCCATGACGACCATAGGAACAACGGACATCATAAAAGTTCTGTCGAAGGAAGCCGACGCTGGAAACCTCGAAACAGCCAAGCGGGTGCGGACCTTCATTGGTGAAGTCTTCCGTTTTGCTGCCCAGCATGGGCTTGTTGCCCATGACCCCGTGGCTGCAACCAAGGGCGCAATTGCCGTAGCCAAGGCGAAACACCATTCAGCCATTCTCGAACCAAAGGAGTTTGGAGACCTACTCAGGCGCATTGATGACTATGCAACTCGCAGCACCCTAACTGGAGCGGCACTAAAGCTACTTGCGCTGCTCTATCCCCGGCCTGGCGAACTTCGGGCCGCAGAGTGGAAAGAATTCGATTTGCAGGACGGAACTTGGGAAATTCCGGCCTCTCGCATGAAGCTTCGGCAAGCCCATGTGAAAGCGCTCCCCAATCAGGCGGTGAATGTTCTAAAGGCGCTCCATTCGACAAGCGCTGGCACTGGATATGTCTTTCCGGCGACGGGAAGGCCCGGGCGCTGCATGAGCGAAAACACGTTCAATGCGGCACTGAAACGGATGGGCGTCAAACCAGGGGTTCACACCCCTCACGGATTCCGCGCTACTGCCTCGACGTTGCTCAATGCTGGGAACCTGTTTTCGCCCGACGCTATCGAGCGCTCGCTTGCCCACCAGGACAAGGACGCGGTGCGCCGAGCCTACGCCCGTGGCGATGTCATGACAGAAAGGCGCAAAATGGCCCAATGGTGGGCGGACTATCTGGACAGGTTGAAGTCAAGTGAGAAGCCAGCTGCCAACGTGGTGAGTTTCGGAAGGTAGCCAATGCGCGAATTCAGCCGCCCGGCCGATATTGACCGTATTTGGACCTTGTAACTGGGCGTCTCGATACCAAAAGGCAGGCGTTTTCAAAGTCGAATTTGTTAACTTGACATTAACAAAAGCGGACTCATATGAAAGCCAACATGGCCAGCCCCTCTGCTTACGCAAGGGTTGGCCTTCTTTTTTGTAGATGCACTATACCAAGCCATACCTCACAGTTGAGCAACAATTGAATTTGCTGCGACAACGTGGCCTTGAAGTTGGAGATGATGGCAAAGCCAAAGAATACCTTCAAAGAATTGGCTACTATCGGCTTAGTGCATACGGCTTCCCATTTAGAAATTCGGTCATCGACGTCTACGGAGCAACGCAGACGCTCGACACCTTCAAGAATGGCACGACCTTCAAGAACATTACTGATCTCTATGCCTTTGACAAAGCACTGAGGCTTGTCGTTCTCGATGCGTTAGAGAGGATTGAAATCTCACTGCGCACGGAAGTTGCCTTGACCATGGGCATTCTAGACCCAACTGCCCACCGGCAGCGGCAGTTCCTCGATAGGGGCTTTAACAACATCCCACAAGGCCGTCAGCAGTCACCATTTGACGAATGGCTGGCGAAATTGGATGACAAGGCCAAATCATCGAAAGAGGAGTTTGCTCACCACTTTCGGACAAAGTACCATCAGTCTCACATGCCGATATGGATAGCCGTCGAACTGTTGGATTTTGGTCCATTGTCCCACTTTCTGTCAGGAATGAGGAACCAAGACATTGCGAAGATATGCACGAGCTACAACATTCCCAACCCTACCGTCCTAAAAGGGTGGATAAAGTCTCTCAGCTTTGTTCGAAACGTCTGCGCCCACCACTCGCGACTTTGGAACAAGGCATTAGTAAATCAGCCGCCTATGCCAAAACCCGGAGTAATCCCACAAATTGATCACGTGGCCTTCAGCCCCTATCAAACAAAGAGAATCTATGCAGCTCTTTGCATTTTGCGGTATCTACTGAAGTCTGTGAACCCACGAACCAACTGGGCCACAAGACTTAAGGAATTGACAGACACTTTCCCGACAACTCCGCATGTCTCGCTCAAAACGGCGGGATTTCCAGAAGGGTGGAAAGACGTGGACCTTTGGAATTAGCTTCCCTTCCGCGACCACTACCTTAGCACTGCCCTCAACTGGCCTCACTTCAACAACGTTGAGCAAGCCGGTTTGGCACTTCTTGCCACAGCGAAGTCAAAGTGATTTGACAATTCTCTCCTATTGTCCGCCTATGTTCCCATGCAATCGGAACCGGGATTCGTGGAATTGTCAGAGGCCGAACTCGCCTTTGCTCTGGAGATTATCTTGCGGGCGGATTTCGACTGCCATCCCGGTCCTGAAGGGCAAGGGCTCGCCTCGGGACTGTAATATCAGGGATGCCATGATGCGCCGGTTCGCTGAGCACCTGGCGGCGAAGCTGCGGATGCACGTCAGATGTTGCCGGGGGCCGGAGCATAGGCTGCACTCAACTAGCTGAGCCGCCGCACTGGCAGCGGCGGGTTAGTGCATCACGCCCTTGGGCTGGCATTGCGCCATCCGGTTTCTCGGAGCTAGAAGGAGTATTGGCAGAGGTAACCGTGTAAACGAAATTGTACTGGCACGACTTCTCAGCAGGTAAAGTTCAGCAAATGTTCTGGATGAATCACAAGTATTTGCGCGACATATTGCCGCACACTACGTTCTGTTTAACGCCATTCCAACGCCCTCTGAGGCCGCTCGAATTGGAACGCCGATACTGAAGCCAAATACAGTAAAAATCCTGCCATAGGCGCTATAAACGCTTTCTAGAGGGTATTTTTACAGCAAAATATGGAACATTGCCTCAGGCTCCGTGATGGGTTCCTGACCTCATTGCCCCCATTGTGTTGGAGCTTTGTTTATGGATTGTGCGCGTTAATAGCCTCAATTCAGAACTACCTAGGACCAAGAACATGGCAGCACGCGCAAAGGAATTTGAGTTCACAATGCCGCTTATTCGGAATGTGTCACGGCAAGGGCTAAAAACGCTCCTTAAGGCTACCAAGTCTGCGTCTAAGCCAACTAGCGCGCTGAAGAACTTAATGGCGGGCAAGCCAATAAAGAAGAAATAGCACATCTCTGCATGCTGGAAATTCGCCCTCTGGAGAAAGCACTTCAACGGGAAGGATTCAATTGCGGTGTCGAGCGGATAGATAACTACCTAACAAAGACCGCTCTGCAGGAACACAAGAAATACAAGATGAGAGTGTTCGTAGGAACACTGCCGGAAAGCTTTAACATAGTTGGTTTTTACACGCTCACATTCATTGTTTGGGCTCTCGAAGAAGCGCAACTAGACGCGGCCGTAAAAGAGAAATTTGCGAAGACCGATAAACCAGTCCCTGCTATCTACTTAGCCAAGCTGGGGGTTGACCAAAAGCACACTAAGAAGGGCTATGGTGCCCAATTGATGCGAGACGCCTTTAATCGCTGCATCAAGATTGCTGAGAATGCCGCCATATCTACCCTTACTTTGCAAGCAATCGATGAAGACAAAGCAAAGTGGTACGAAAAATTGGGCTTTCAACGGTTTAGTCCCGGCAGTCTCGATATGGTCATTTCTCTGGCAACTCTCCGGCAAGCCGCTTCATAACCCACACCACCGCGCTTCCATCCTTCCCTGACCTGACAAACTTCCGCTCCCTCTCCCATCGCCGCATACACTGCACCACCTTGTAGGCGATGGCCTTGCGCAGGTACCTGTCGCCCCTATCCAGCCTTCCCCCAAGCGGCGTTGTCGTGCTTGGTCACACCAACTGCTTTTCATCTCGACAGCGTTACCAGCTTTTGCGCTTTGTTGACCGCCTCCATGAAACCACCGCCCGGCGACATGTCGAGAATTACCATTAGGTCCGCTAGGTCGGCATAGTGAATGCGAACGCCACGCTTCCGGAAGGACTCAAGCTCGCGAGGGGCGCTGAACACTTTGATACCCCAGTCCTCAGAAGTTCGGCTGCTAGAGTTGGGCACGCGACCGGCAGGCAAAATTCTCACGTATTGAAACTCTTTCAGTGCAGCGTGCCGCCGGTTCATGCAGTGGGAAAGGACTAAGCCATCAATGTTTTCAGTAGGCATGGCGCGCTTGTAGGCCCGGCGATAACCGTTGTAGTCCACATGAACCCAGACCTGCATAGGTTCGTGAAAGAGAGCCGACCGTGGATCATTCCAAATCGGATAACGAGGGTCCCGCGGAGCTGGAGGCTTGGACCTAACCTTCAGCGCCTTGTTGGGGCTGCCAGGTCTCACCACCTCCACAATCTCACCAATGAAGTCCGTGATAGCCGCCTCATCGACGGCGGCTATCGGCACATGCAGACATTCTGGCAGAACCGATCTGCGCAAGGCAATCTCGCGAGCCGCCTCGTCAACCTTGAACTCGCACAAAGAGTAGGTGGCCTCTCCTATCATTGCTTCGCTCTCCGCCATCCTGCCTTGACTGCTAGCCCCTCATCGCAGAACCAGCGCTCGCCCTTGGCTGCGTCGATCTTGGTCCGAATGTAAAATCGGTCCCATGGCAAGTGATAGATGCGGCCATTCTCTGAAATATTGCCCTTGATCGGGCAACCGTCCGGGGACTTCTGAACAGCGACTTCCCAACGCTTGGCGCGGAAGTCCCATGGCGCTTCACAGGCCAGTTTCCATACGCCAAGCTGCTCATCATGGGCCGCCTGCTGATCTGGCAGGTAGTCACCGGCAAACTTCACGAATGCCCAAGCGTGGCCTTCACGCACAAGAGTCTGATTGATGTTCTGGCCGCCCATGGTGAAGCAGGTTGCAATGGGCCGGTCGTACTGATCTTTCTCAGATGCCGTGCACCTCACGCCATCCTTGATCAAGGCTTCGAGGCGTTCCGTCGCCGCGTCGCCCGGTCGGATGATCTGCTTGCCCTCACCTACGCAGCGCTGGCCTGACTCCGGAGCGTCGATGCCAAACAGCCTCAGGCGAGTGCCGCCAACATCGATGGTGTCGCCGTCAACAACGGTAGCAGTGCCAGCGAACTCAACGGCCAGCACTGGCGTAGCAGCGCTTATGACGGCAACGATTGCGGCAATTGCGGTTCGTTTCATTCAGTGCGCCTCTGGCCGGATTGTCAGCTTCTGCCCGCTCTCACCATTGGAGTGGCCGCACTCTGGACAAGGGTAGAACTTCTCCATTGCGGCTAACTCGACATTGGGCAACAACATGGTGTCATCCGGGGACAGGTAGGACATGGTCTTGCAGGCTCCGCAGTAGATCGCCAGGCGCTGGCCGGTGTCGCGGAGGCTTCCGATTGTGATGGGCTTCTTGCGCCGTCGCCAGAACTTCACCGGCTCACCCATTCCCTGACCATCGCATCCGTTACATCCTCGGGGTAACACAAGGGCGCATATCCACCAGCCCGTGAATAAGCACTACGGCCACCGCAGCGCCTTCCTGCCCGGTCGGTGAAATACGGGCAAGGGCACCGCCCTGGATAGCTTGCGATGGATGCCCCGATGATTTCCTTGACGACCGCGCTTCGGTTGAAAAGTGGCTTGGCAGCCACCGGTTTGGGCTTGGGTTTTGCAAGGACCGGTTGTTGCTGTTCCTGCAATGTGAGCGCCATCAGGTAGTTCAACGAAACCCAGCCCTTAAGACCTCCTCTTGTGTCGCTGACGCGAGCCCAACCTCCCCTTGTCTCAAACACCCGGACGACCGTTCCCCTCGTGAGCGTCCCGAGCTTGGTCCCGCCTGGGTCGGGGATGCCTCTCACATTCAGCGTGTTGGCATTCACCCTGGCGAGTCCGGATGCCGGTTTTGCCGGTGACTTGAGCAGCGACAGGGCAGTACCAGTATCCTCGATGACCATGGCAGGTTCGGGGTCCTGGCTCGGGGCGATCGCTGTTTCGTTTGGCGTCGCGGTGGCCTGCGGCAGCCGTGTGGGCGGCTTCCTTGTGTCCACCGAATCGTTTTCCACCGTCACCTTCGCAGGCTCAGGCAAAGGGCTAGGAACGGGCTTTTCCGAGCGCGAGCCAAGGTAGGCCAGTGCCACCACTATCAGCAGCACGACCGTTCCGGTGCTGGATTTCCGTTTCGCCACTCCCCTCTTTATGACCTAGCGGAATGGTAGTCAAAATGCTCTGAGAATCCGTCTTGTGCCTTGTGTGGGATTCGGCCTAACGTTGGGTTAGGCGAAGGGGACTCCCCGTGGGCAGGTTCATAGCTTCTTTGGTTGCAGTGCTGCTGTGCGGTTGCGCAAACACCAACATCATGGATGTTGGTGCACAGACAATCAAAGTCAGTACGTCGGCTGCCGAAGTTTGTGGGCCAGGGGGTGCGCAGCGTGTCGCAGCACAAGCAGCGGCCGTAGAAACCCTCCGGCGAGGATTTGATAAGTACCTGATTGTCGGTGACAGGGCCTCAAACGATGTTCGTGTTGTAGGCTACACTCCGATTCAGGCTCAGACCTACGGGACGGGTACGGTCAACACTTTTGGCAACACGGGCTACTATTCGGGGCAATCGAGCACCTTCTACACTGGCGGTCAACCGATAGTGTCCGGACATCACAATCAGGACTTCTTGGTTCGGATGTTCAGAAACAATGAGCCTGGCGCTGATCAAGCTGTAGATGCCAGAAACGTCCTTGGCCCGAAATGGCAGGAGGCAGTTGCGAAGGGTCCGCCCAAGACCTGTTAGCCAGCGGCAGCGAGCAAGGCGAACTCTTGCAAGGCCACACGGAAAAGCGTTTGAGAGTACCTGTTGAACACCGACTCCGAGGTACTGCTTGCTACAGCCCTAAACCCTTGCGTAGCTTGCTGTCAGGAAGCATCTTGTCGCCATGCCCAAAGGTCGAACTCAACTTATTCAAAGGATACGGCTGTCGCAGGAGGCAAAGGCCGCTGCGCCTGCTGAGGTCGCCAGACTGATTGCCGAAATGACGGTCGCCAAGGCGATTCAGGCGACCAAGAAACGCGCCAGTGAACCATACCTCTCGACTGCCGAGAAAATGCAGCTCGAGGAAGTTCTGCGCGTTCTGACAGCCGGAAAAGAGCGGAAGGCTCGAGGCTATACATTCTCACCATTGCCGAGAGGCATGAAGCGCAAGCCAAAGCAGGCATAGCTTCTGTCTGCCGCTCAGGAGCCACGGCAGCGGCGGCGAGCAAGGCGGATTGGTTGTCATCAAGGCCAGCACGTTGTGCGGCTTCTTTGGCCTCCGGCGTGAGTTTGGAAACCCTGACGGCGCGAGAAACTTCTTTGCGGTCAAGGTTCAAATCACGGGCGGCCTTCCGTTCGCCACTTTCCGGTCTGCCACCTTTAGGTTTTGGCCCAACTTGGGCCGAAAACCGCCCAACTTTCAGCCGCCAACTACCTAGAGGGAAAACTCCCGCTTTCGGGGAGACGGGGTATAGTGATAACTATTTGAGTTCCGGTATGGTGATGCCAGAAAGAACACCTTTGACGTGTGTCGGCAGGTGCTGTGCATGTTAAGTCGGACCGGTTTTCAAGCTATTCGATTAACTCTGATATTCGTTTTCTTACGGAGTCCTTGTAGAGCACGACGGCCCCATCAAAGGTCTCAATACTTGAAACATCACCCTTTAAGAAGCACGCCTTGTGGGATGCATCGTATGTAGCAACAACGCATTGGCTGGCATCGCCACAACTAATCGAGCACATATTCTCTGATATTCCTCGAATTGGCATGCCGGGCAAGTCGTGACCTGGGGCATCGTAGCCAACAAGCCTCAGAAGCCTCGGGCCAAACTCCACATAGTTCTCGTCATCTACTTCGACTGTCTCCGCGCTCAACAGCCGCCACTTTCGCAGTGTCGCGTGATCAATGACCTTTATTGAGCCCGAAGGAGTCTCTGCCATCGCGATCCACAATGCCTCACTCACCCCCATTTCCTGCAAGTAGCGAACAATGTCTGCTGATTTTGCTTGGGCAACTTCAATATCAGTAGCGGGGTTGTCTGAAGTACCAATAAACCGGTGAACACCAATCTCGGCCGCGGGTTCAGCATTGCGGATTGCTCCACCTGCCAAGACAAACACGCACGCCGACAGGCAATTCGTCCGAGTTGTTACCAGTTTCCGATTGGCCCTGAGCCACCGGCCACCAACAAGCGCCGCGTCTACAAGTCCTCCCTCGCTTTCGATTGACAAAGTCGTGAACTTTCGTCTTTGCAATTCATTGACAAAATCGCCGCGAATTGGTCCGCTGTGATATAACACGTCACCCACCAAAGTATGAACAGCTGGGGGCAAGTCACTGACTGCAGTCTTGCTGCCGTGATCAAAACTCTTTCCATCAAGCCACGGGCAATTTTCCGCTAAATATAGTAGGTCCTTTAAGCTCAACCCAACTCGAGTCAGCTGAACCGATTCTAATCTGGGTACAGCTGGTTTGCCGTCCACTGTTTCGCGACTGCCCAAGTCAATTTTGATATTGAGTCCATCATCGACAACGGTCGTATAGCACCACGCTCTGCTCCATCGACGGTCCAATTGGTCTTGTTCGGTAGCAAAGGAATGCCCGGCCTCAATTGTTCGTTTGAGTCCAGCAACCTGCAAGTCGCGCTGCGTAAAAATGCTAAAATTCTTTGTGTCGATGCCAGGTTCCACTGGTGTAGGTTGCGGCTCAACTAAAACTTCGGGGGGCGTTGGCCGGACAGGGTTCTCAGCAACATCACCACCTGTCTTGGTCGTTTCTTCTTTCTCGACCGGCAATCGCTGACTTATGACTTGCTCAGTTTTGGAGTTGCTGAAGTATATTCCAACACCAATTCCAATTGCTGCCACACCGACGGCAAAGCCAGTTGCCATTCTCTTGAAGGCCACTGCCCGTTGCAACTTGTCTTGAGCGTCCGCTTGTGCAGCCAGCGCTGGCAATGAGCGTCGAAGCTCAATTGTCTCAAGCGCCTTCTCTAGAAGGCGGGTATCATGCCTGACTTCCACGCCCCCTCCCACTCAAGGTGACTTTCACAACGTCGGCTACTTCTGGAGGAACACTTTCATAAAGTGACTTGCGCACCGCTTCGGGGTCATCGGTTAAAAGAGGAACATAGAGTATCTCTTTTACGATTTTCTCTATGGGAACTTCGACGCGTCGCTCAACCTCTACAATCTTTTCGACTGGCTTCTCGACTTCAACCTTCACAGTTCTTGTACGTTTCCAGCGCCACGAAAGTAGCAAACGTCTCAGCAGTCTCGATATGGGACTTTGGACCATGGAACCTGTAGTTGCCAAACCAATGCGCTGAAGCCCTAGCGCCACCATTGCTGTAACAGGTCCAGCCAGAGCGGCCAATCCAGCTAGCGAACCAAACCAAATAAGGGCTATCAGATTTGCTTTGTCTGGTCCCACGTCCTCGGGGTTTGTCCCATACACCCGCGATGCAATTCTCTGGACTTGGTCTCTCCGAGCGAGGCTAATCCTCTTTTTTTCAAGTTCCTCTAACTGCTTGCGCTTAACTCGCTGACGTTCGCGAACTTCAACCAGCAACTTTGTGCGCTCCGAAATGCTAGTCTGAGCATCACTCAGAGCCTGCCGCGCCTTATCTTTTTCTACGGCCCATTTCTTGTCAGAATTTGACAGCACTAGCAGCAGGTCGGCCCGTCGACTCTCAGCCAAGCCTCTCTGCAGTTGGGTCCCCTCGGTCATCTTGGACCTTGCCACTTCGTACTTTGCTCTGGTCTCGGAAATTCTTTGGTCAAGTTCTGACAACTGCACCTCGAACTTTGCCTTTAGCGCTGGAACCGGATTAACAAGCCTAGAGAGCTCATTCGTCCAGGCGCGTTTCTGGTCTTCTGTCGCATTTTCATTTCGTAGCCGTTCAACATAACTATCACGTTGACCAATGAACCGAGCATATGCCTCAGCCTCGTCGGTCTTTTGCTCGGCGATTCTGGTCTTTCGGGTTTCCTCAATATCGTTGAGTTGGTCACGTAGCACCGCAGCTTCTGGGCTGAGGACAACTTGACCCTCGAGTTCCTTTTCGGCGGCGGCTAGCTGTTGAGAAATAGTGAGGCGCTCGTCTTCTGCCAAATTCGCAACTTCATCCACATTGGCTTGAGCCTTCGCTACCGACTGGTCAGACTCTGTTGCAACTATGTCTGAAGCGATCTGCGATAGCTCGGTTCGCAGATTGTAGCCTTCTTTCACAATTTCTTGATACTCAAGCTGACGAAGCGTCGTGGCCCTTTCGAGGCCCATAAAGACGGTCTCGAAAGTAATAGCCGCAAGCAAGAAGAGGAAGAATGCGAGAACGGGTTTCCAAATCCAGCCAGCCGAAAACAATAATGTTGCTATCGGTATCTTGGTAAGTTCTGCAAGTGCGACCATAAAAAATGGGGCGCTAGCGAGTATCAGATCCGTCGCGTCGGCAGACTCATTCGAATTGAACGCCTGCAGACCAAGTACGATACCGGTCGTGAGACCTATCCCAGCCGCTAGAATTTCTAAACCCCAAGCGCTGCGGTAGGTCCACACACCGTAGTTGGCCAACTTCTGTCGAAATGCATCGGTGATAGCCATACTTAGGACCTAACTTTACATCCTGGTGGAAAGGCTAGAATATGACGTGAGGAGAGTCTACCGAGCCCGTATCTGGCTGTTTTTGTTGGGAATGTTGACCAAGGCGGCGGCAAAATTTCTAACATAGGGAGCGAAATGTCATTCGGGCTCTAACAGACAGGATATTGCCCGCCATTGCCACATTAGTCGCAATCGAACTGGTTAGCTTTGTTCACGCCCGTAGTGGAGGTCTGAACAATGACGACTGTCATAACATTCGAAAGGCTGGTGAATACCATTGCCATCGGGGGCAAGTTCCGTCGAAGAGCAAAAAACAATCGGCTCCCCGGCTACTGACTCCAGCCGTCCCGCTGCTATCCTGGCAATGCCGATGGCGACATTTGCGGGCCTCCGGGCCAAGGTCGAACTGCTGGACTTGGAACAAATTCCCCACAAGATGGGTGATGACTCTGATAATCCGGAGGACTTGGCATTCCGGGCGCTGCTCCGGGGCATTCGGTCGCTAGCCTGACGCCAGGGCCCCGGCCCGTGAAGCCGGGGCAGTTATCCACAGGGCTTGATTAGCCGTGGGCGTTCCCCATAATCCGTACACGTTCGATTTGCTGGACAAAGGTGTATGCGATGGACTTTCCAGAATGGGTTTCACTTAACGAAGCTGCCGACACTTGGTTCGAGTTCGGGGCATTCGGAGATTTCTGGAATGAGCCGGGGCACCGGAACATGACCTTCACGCCGCGAACGGCCTCCGAGTTCGACAGTGACTTTTCCAATGCCCTATCAATCCCCGAGTTTGAGGCTAAAGGCGTCAAGCGTGTTGACAACAAAAGGCCACAGAACGGTCCGCTGGAAACAATCCCAGCGATCTACTTCCGGCAACAACGCACATTCCGCCCGCATCTCAATCGCATTGAGGCACATCACGAAAAGTTGGACCAAATGGAGTTCGAGCCAACTCGCGAGGGTGGCGAGCGTCATCCCGATTGGCTCGATGTATCATTCAGCCGCGACGGCTTTCTAAACTGGCTGCACGCCCGACAAGAAGGCATCACAGTCGATGATGTTTCAGAGTTCCGGAAGAAGAGGCGTTGGAGCCTTGTAACCACCTTGGTTTGGATTGCATCCCGCGACTTCAAAGAAGCCTGTCGCGCAGAGCGTTCCAATCTCTCATACAGTCGAGCGAGTCTTCGCTTCATGGGCTCCTACAAAGAGTTAACATTGGGTGCAAACGAACGAATATCGATCCAAGTGGCTTGGTCGGACTGCTTGGCATCCGCGATGGCAGACGGGCAGATTTAGTGCATCGCAACCCGTGCGAATTGCAGAGCCCTGGGGGGATTTGAACAACTAACCATTGGGGAAGCCTTTCCGCCTCCGACGACCCCAGGGCTTGCTCTGCAATGTCGTGTGGATGATGGGAATCACGGACCAACTATCGTTCCAAATGAGTTGCCGCTGTTGCCCCTATGGAGCGAATGGCGCGATGTTAGTTTTGAAAGCGCGACTGTCCTGGCACTTTGGGGGTTCAACCCAAGAACTCCTAACATCGACATGCCGTCTCGCGTCCATGCATCATATGACTTTACGACTTGGCCGCTTGTCGCGGCATCTGCATGGATCGCGTTGAAAGACCCCGCCGAAGCGAATGGCCTGT
The DNA here is from genome assembly GCA_963775095.1 of uncultured Alphaproteobacteria bacterium. GTDB lineage: Bacteria > Pseudomonadota > Alphaproteobacteria > Rhizobiales > Aestuariivirgaceae > Aestuariivirga. Next base: position 506,740 of record CAVZHN010000009.1, on the reverse strand, counting down.
CGCTATTCTGGGCATTCGCAACAAGACAAAGCCAATCAGAAGCCGTGCGACTTAGGTCCGACGCAATTCTAAGTGGTTGGGGCAGACTGCTTGAGGGCCTAAAAGGCGGAAGACTTACTGCGACCAGCCAACAATCTCCAAGAGGGATTGATCCTACATTCTGGCAGAGAGCGAAGCGACTTACTGATGTTCATGACGGTGCAGTATTCGACTACTTCGAAACAGCGCCCGATAATCCAAGGCAACCGTTCTTCAAGGAACGTCACGATTCGGTAGTGGTAAATGCCGCAGAAGTGAAGGCAATATGGCCACATCCTGCAGAGGGATTCGTGTCCGTGTGGGATTATTCAATCGACAAGTGCGACGGACAAATAGATCGCGTCGAACGAATGGTGGTAGGCATTCTGGCCTCGATCTGGCGAAGGGAAATTCGAGCCGACCAACTCTATCTTAGGTACTTCGTTGGAAGCTCGAATGTAGCTTGGCACTCCGAGGAACCTCTATCGTTACGCGCGCTAGCTGAGATTGCGACCGGACGCAAGTTGGATACTGAAGAGTTTTTGGACGCGACTACACGCGAGCTGGGAAACTGGGGAATTGACCAGTACAAGACTGCCGCCGTCAAGCCTGGCGTAGAGGCCCATTACTTTGAACTATACTTCTACCGCGACATAAGGGTCCTTGGTGTATCGCGCCAACAGAACACTGGGATCTGTGCGCCCCTGGTTGTTTTGGATCATTGGTTGGAATCTGGCAACCTCCCTGGTCACGCTGAAACTGACTCTGTCGCATTCGCCAAAACCAATTCCGGCAGGGCAGCTATGCCTGTTTTTACACGCCCTGCAGACAAGATTGTTTGGGACAGCGTGACAGAAATCCTTGCAATAGACCCCACGCAAAATTTTGAGACCTTGTGCCGGGAAGAAGCGAAACGAGTTCACGTATGGCCTTCCGATATTGATGAGCAGTCGCGCATGATGGATCGCCTCAAGAAGCGCCGAAGCCGTGCCCGGAAGTAATAGCAAGGGGGAACTCTAGCAGTTCCCCCTCCAGTTCCCCTGCGCTTCCCCCCACTTCCCTGAGGAATTTCTGCAAGTTGCTCCATCTAGTGCTTGTCGAAGCACTGGCACGAACGCACGTGCGGCAACATAAGGCGGTTCACATGAACTCAACTGCAGAAAAGCGCGCAATCTCGCTGGCAGAGTTTTGCCAGCGTTATTCGCTCTCGAAAACGTTTGCCTACGAGCAGATCAAGCGCGGCTCGCTGAAAACCTTCACGTGCGGGCGGAAGCGGCTCGTATCCGTGGATTCAGCTGAGGCTTGGCTTGCTTCACTGTCCGGTGAGAAGGCTGCCTAGTCGTGACAGAAATGGCTAGGGCCGCCTCTTGGGAAGGCGACCCTGCCGAAATGGTTCTCGCTGGTGTGCAGAACAGTTTCGGAAATAGCAATTCCTGCAATGAACCGCAAGCCATTCGCAGCTATGCGGTGAACAGCAACCTTCTGGTTGTTGCCGTGTATCGTGGGCTGACCTTGAACAACGGGGGTCAGCAACATGGATGACACTCCGTTCCTTACCCTGAAGCGCCTTGAAGGCTGGGCAGCGGATGTTCCGCTGTCTACCCTCAAGCAACGGCACCTAGATTGGCTTGTCGGCAATGACGTGGCACCGGCTTCGATCATTCATCCTGAACAGATGATGATTGCGAAGGGGGTTCGCGCCGATGACGGCGTCCTCGATCACCATGCGGGCGGACCGGAGTGGTTCGCCTTCTATGAGCCACAGGACATTGTCTACTGGCGTCCTCGTGATCAACAGGTTGCGTGGGAGTTCGGGCGCGGCTTCTGCCTTGGGCAAGACGCTCTCGACAACCCCGCCACGACAGCTCTCGGCCAATACCTCAAGGTGTTCGCCGATCCGCTGCAATGGCTGCAGGAACGGCGGCAAGGCATCTTCATTCTGCGCTGGGATTGGGCCTTTGACTTCCTTCGTGACGTGCCTCGCGTAGCGGTCGCCGAAGAGGTGCTGCCGATCTATCGCCATCACATGAAGCCAGGTCAATTGCCGGAACTCGCCGTCATCACCAAAGACGCAAGAAGAAGGCGGCCTGACATGACGGAGATTATTCCGGTCGCCGCGTTCGAGGAGCGCCGTCAGCGCATCACACGCCAATCCCGCGCCTGCCACTCGTGGACCAAGCACCTTCACGGCTGCCGAGCTTGGAGCAATGCAATTTGCGCCGATCAAATGGGTTGTCCCCGAAGTCTTACCGGAAGGCGCAACTATCCTGGCGGGCCGCCCGAAATTCGGGAAAGTCCTGGCTTGCGCTAGATATCGCCCTGGCGGTGGCGAGAGGTGACTATTGTCTTGGCGACCGGAAATGCGAGCAAGGCGACGTGTTGTACTTGGCGTTGGAGGACAACCAACGCCGTCTCAAGTCCGGATCGCCAAGGTCTCGCCGCCGTCCTCATCAACGCCATGGCCCGAGGGACTGACTTTCGCCACTCAGTGGACACGTTGTAACGCGGACGGGATTGAGGCCCTTCGCGCCTGGGCAGTGGGCCAGGAGGCACCCAGGCTCATCATCATCGATGTATTGGCCCAGTTTCGGGCCGGGCGTGGCAATCTGGAGGGCTTGTACGAAGCCGACTACGCGGCGGTAGCGGGGCTGCAACAACTGGCCAGTGAAATCGGTATAGGGGTATTGATTGTCCACCACGTCCGCAAGGGAACTGGCGACATCGACCCTTTTGAACGGGTTTCGGGTACCATGGGCCTGACTGGCGCCGCCGACACCACCATGATCCTGGACAGGGACGGCAACGGTTGCAGCCTCTATTGCAGGGGTCGTGATGTCCAGGAGTACGAGAAGGCTGTTATCTTCAACAGAGACACCTGCCGCTGGACAATTCAAGGGGATGCTACAAGGTCCGGCGTACTGACGAACGCGCGATGATTTCTTGCCGTCCTGGCCGAAGTGGAGGAACCAATGTCACCAGCCGAACTCGCCGATGCGATTGGCATGCCGCGCAACAACGTTAAGCAGCTACTCTTCAAGATGTGCAGGGACGGTCAGGTCGGTAAGGCAGGCCCCGGCAAGTACGTTCACCCCGGCATGTCAAGTGATCAGGACGCCGATAACCCATAGACCCCCGATAACCGCGATAACCGATAACCAACTCCCATCGCTAGGCGACACGACTAGACAACCGCTTGCGCAGTTGAGCTTGGACTTACAAACGCTTAGCCAAGTGCAGGTCGATGCCAGCTTGATGGAGGCGTGGTAGTTCACCGCGAAACTGGGGAGCTTGAACCTATCCCGGCAGACGCAACCATTGGCGAACCATCATGTCAGGAATAACCCAGCGACCGGACCAACGAGCAGAGACGCTGGATCATCGCATTTGACCCGTTGCGGACAATCGATCCCTTGGCGAGCTCGGCGCACATCATCCCTTTGCTGCTCCTGACCTTTCGCAACCGCTGAGGTAGCCAGAATATGGACAGACTCTCCTATCAGGGAAATTCCAGTCGTACTCGCAGCCACAGAGAGAATGGCAGATCGCCAGCCGGTATCTTTCTTCTCTGCCATCGGGTGAAACCCACCCCGATTGACCGCGATCAATGCCGATAACCAGATAACGCGTGATGATGTGCTTGGTGTTCTTGAGTGCGCTGAGGCTGTCAATAGATGGTTGAGGAAGTGGCTATGTGCCCTATCAGTGGAGGCGACCATGATAACTGTCTGCAGGTTACTCGCTGCCGTCGCGATGTCAGTTGCATTGCTCTTGCCAATGCTGGCGAACGCCGAAGAGGCGGGCAAAGATCACAAAGTGACGATCTACACCGTTATGGACAATTATGCTGTTAATCCTGATCTCCGCACGGCATGGGGCTTTGCCGCTGCCATTGTCACACCAAATGGTTCAACCCTTTTCGACACTGGCCCCAGTGGCGAAGCCTTGTTGGCCAACATGAAGCAGCTTGGCCTCGAACCCAGCCAGTTCGGCAAGGTCGCCATTTCTCACGATGACGATGATCACACGCTCGGCCTTGAGGCGTTTCTAAAACTCAACCCCAATGCTGAAGTCTTCTTGGCTGGGAGGGCCCCCTCCGGTGCCCGTCTCGCGCAAGCGGCGGGTGCCAAGTACCACCACGTGGATGCCCCCGAGGAGATAGCAATTGGGATTCGCACGACCGGCTCGATTGACAGTTCCCAAGAAGAACATGCGCTGATTATCGATACGAAAGAAGGCTTGGTCGTAGTTACAGGCTGCGCTCATCCTGGTATCGTCGCCATTCTCGAGAAAGTGCGGACACTCAACCCGGGAAAGCGCTTTGCCCTCGTCATGGGCGGATTTCATCTATTCCGGACTATCCCGCAAACGGTCGATACGATTGTTGAAGACTTCCGACGACTGAAAGTCGAGAAAGTGGCACCTTCCCATTGCTCAGGTGACTATACCCGGAAACGCTTCAAGGAGGTCTATGGGCCTGACTATGTCGAAGGCGGCGCCGGTCTTGTTCTGAAGTTCGATTAGGCTGTTCGCCCGCAGGCTGGCATTCGGGCCGATTAACTTTCCTTTGTTCCAAGGACGGCGACTCGATGGCAGTGGGACAAGACCGTTTGACGTTTCCATTGCTACGCTCCTTAACTGCGGCTTGATTGCCAGCGCCAAGAAGTTTGCAGCAATTCTTGGAATTCCAATGTCTGCTGGCAATGAGCTCCAGAAGCATAGCTAGACTCTCGTCTATTTCCTGCGGCGCCCATGACCCAAACCAGACTTGTCGCGGCATTGCAGACAAAGTCAGCTAGAACCGAAAGCAGAATTGACTACCTAAGGCCGGTTTGGCGTTCCTCTCGTTCTTCGACTATGTGATCGCCAAATTCTCAGTTCACACCCGCGAGGTTCAAATTGACTAGGGTCATGAGCCCAGACCATGTTCTATCGGCCTGTCGAGGACAAGCTCCTCCGCCGGGCTTACGCCACCTGAACTGTTATATCAGTTCATTGCCAAACGGTCCGATTGTGTTAGCATTCCCACACGGGTTCCAGCATCGAGGATCCGATAGAATGGGAGACGTCACCTATGAAGAAGACACTTTCTTGCACGATTGCCATCGCAGCATTGCTGGCGACGGGCTCTGCCTTTGCTGACACTAAGGACAAGAAGATCGCACTGTCCAACAACTATGCCGGGAACTCCTGGCGCCAGGCCATGCTCAAGAGCTGGGACAAGGTGACCAAGCAGGCCGTAACGGACGGCATTGTCGCCGCCGCCGACCCGTTCACCACCTCTGAAAACCAGGTGACTGAGCAGGCCGCCCAGATCCAGAACCTCATCCTTCAAGGCTACAACGCTATTGTCATCAACGCCGCTTCCCCCGACGCCTTGAATGGTGCGGTGAAGCAAGCCTGCGATGCCGGCATCATCGTGGTGTCGTTCGATGGCATTGTAACCGAACCTTGTGCCTGGCGTATCGCCGTAGACTTCAAGGCCATGGGCGCTTCAGAAGTTGAATACCTTGCACAAAAGATGCCTGAAGGTGGCAACCTACTTGAAATTCGCGGCCTTGCGGGCGTGTTCGTGGATGACGAAATCTCCAAGGGCATCAACGAAACGGTTGCCAAGTATCCGCAGTTCAAGATCGTTGGTTCCGTGCATGGCGACTGGGCCCAGGAAGTGGCACAGAAGGCCGTTGCAGGCATTCTGCCGTCGCTGCCGGAAGTGAAGGCTGTCGTGACCCAGGGTGGTGACGGTTATGGCGCAGCCCAGGCCTTTGCCGCCGCAGGCCGTCCGACACCGAAGATCATCATGGGCAACCGTCAGGATGAGCTGCAATGGTGGAAGGAACAGAAGGACGCCAACAAGTACGAAACCATGTCGGTGTCGATTGCCCCCGGCGTGTCCACGCTGGCCTTCTGGGTGGCGCAGATGATCCTCGACGGCAAGGAAGTGCCGAAGGATTTGACGGTGCCATTCCTCCGCATTGACCAAGACAACCTCGAAGCCAACCTTGCCACCACGGAAAAGGGCGGCGTGGCCAATGTGGAGTATTCCGCTGAGGACGCGGCCAAGGTTGTTGCCGGCAAGTAATCTTGGAACCTGAAACGATCAGGCTGAACGGCGTCGAAAAATCTTTCGGCGCCGTTCGCGCCCTGCAGGGGGTCACGCTGGCCGTGAAGGCGGGCGAATGCGTGGGGTTGGTCGGCCACAATGGCGCTGGCAAGTCCACGCTGATGCACGTGCTGGTCGGTACGCTCGCACCCGTCGGCAGGGGAATTGTCCGTGGGCGGCAGTCGCATTGCCGAAAACTGGTCGCCGGATGCCGCCCGCCAGAAGGGCATCCGCTGCGTGTTCCAGGAATTGTCGCTGTGCCCCAATCTGTCGGTTGCTGAAAACACACGCATCACCCACCGTGCCATCAGGGGCTGGGGCTGGAAAGGCCGTGCGCGCCAACTCATCTCCGCCAAGCTGGACGAAATTTTCCCGGGCCATGGCATATCTCCGGATGATGAAATCGCTGACCTGCCAATCGGCAAACGCCAGATGGCCGAGATTGCGCGAGCTTTCACCGTCACAACCGAACCACTGAAACTGGTCGTGCTGGACGAACCAACCTCATCCCTCGACGCTGTCACTGCCGAACAACTTCTCACTTTCGTGAAGGCCGAAACGGCACGTGGCACGTCGATCATTCTGATCTCGCATCTGCTGCGCGAAATCCTCAACACCGCCCACCGCATTGTGGTGATGAAAGATGGCAAGACGGTTGCTGACCGGCCCGCCGCCAACTTCACGCGCGATAGTCTCGTCTCCGCCATGGGTTCCGAAGCGCATCGGGCCAAGGCCCGCGCCAGCGCCGATGCTTCCACTGCGGGCGTGATGGTGAAAGCCACACCGCGCACCGGCGGCAGCACCGAACTTACCGCACGTATGGGCGAAGTCATCGGCCTTTCCGGCCTTGCCGGCCATGGCCAAACTCGCATGCTGTTGCAGATATTCTCGAAGCAGAACGCAGAGGTCAATGGCGCCATCGCCTTCATCGCTGGTGACCGGCAGTCGGACGGCATCTTCAATCTCTGGTCCATTGGCCGCAACATCACCGTCCGCTCGCTGCGCGCCTTACGCAAATTCGGCCTCATCGATCTTGGCAAGGAGAAGGCGCTGGAGAACGACTGGAAGGCCCGCATGGCCATTCGCACGCCGGATGTGGACAACAACATTCTCACGCTCTCCGGCGGCAACCAGCAGAAGGCGCTCTTCGCCCGCGCGCTCGGCTCCGATGCCACTATCATCCTGATGGATGACCCGATGCGCGGCGTTGACATCGGCACCAAGCAGGAGGTCTATGGCATGATCCGCCAGCAGGCTGCAGAAGGCCGCACCTTCATCTGGTACACCACAGAAATTGACGAGCTGGCCCATTGCGACCGCGCCTATGTCTTCCACAATGGCCATATCTCGGCAGCGCTCTCCGGCCACGACATCACGGAGGAGAATGTCTTGCGGGCCTCCTTCGCGGAGGCAGCGGCATGATCAACCGCAGGCTGGTGCGGCAGGCGTTGCCTTTCATGTCGCTGCTCGTGGTTCTGCTGGCGACGTTCTATGTACAGCCGCGCGCCATGAGCTATTTCGGCATGAACCTCATGCTGCAATATGCCATCCCGATTGCGCTGGCGACGATTGCGCAAATGTTCGTCATCACCGTCAATGACCTTGATCTCTCCATCGGCCCCTTCGTCGGGCTGGTGGGCTGCATCTCCGCCACGCTGCTGCTCGAACAGCCGGTGCTGGGCGTGGCCGTGCTGCTGCTGTTGATCGCTGCTTACGGCGCCATCGGCGCGCTGATCCACCTTCGCAACCTGCCATCCATCGTGGTCACGCTGGGCCTGTCCTTCGTCTGGCTCGGCATTGCCGTGCTCATCCTGCCATCGCCCGGCGGCAAGGCGCCGGTCTGGCTCAAGTCGCTGATGGGCCTGCAACTGCCCGTCATCCCCTTCCCCATCATCGCCGCCATTGTCATCGGCGTGATGGTGCATATCGCTTTGATGACATCGTCCTACGGTGTCATCGCGCGGGGTGGTGGCGGCAATGCCAAGGCGCTGACGCGCGCGGGCTGGTCCATGCTGAAAACCAAAGTCATCATGTACATGCTCTGCGGTTTCTTCGGCGTCCTGTCGGGCCTGTGCCTGCTCGGCCTCACAACGTCGGCCGATGCCCATGTGGCCGATCGCTACACGCTCTATTCCATTGCCGGCGTCATCCTCGGTGGCGGTGAATTCATCGGTGGCCGCGTGTCGCCCATGGGCGCGGTGATTGGCGCACTGACATTGGCGCTGGCGGGTTCGTTCCTGATCTTCCTCAAGATTTCGCCTGACTGGCAGATCGGTGCGCAGGGCGCCATCCTCATCATCGTGCTGGCACTGCGGGCCGCTCGTCCTACGGGGAGCGCCGCGCATGATCGCCGCCTGGAAACGTATCGCCCGCAAGGCCTGGATCTGGTCTTTCCTTGCCGCCGCGCTGGTGTGGCTGGCCACGATCACCTACACGGGCGGGCAGGGCGCGGGTGAAATCCTCACTGCAGCACTTTCCTTCGCGACCTTCTCGATTATCGTCGGGCTGGGCCAGATGATGGTCATCACCTCCGGCCCCGGCAACGTCGACCTGTCGATCCCTGCCACTATCACGCTCTCCGGCGTCGTCGCCATGAAGATCATGGACACGGACTCCGCGCGCTTGTCTTCGGCATCGCTGCGGCACTGGGCGCGGCCATCGTCGGTGGGCGTTTTCAATTATGCACTCATCCGCCTGCTGCGCATTCCCCCGATCATCGCCACGCTGTCGTCGAGCTTCCTCGTGCTCTCGACGGCCATTTCCTATGGCCGTGGCATCCGCATCAAGCCACCGCCACCTCTCGCGGATTTTGCAACCACGCGCATTCTCGGCATTCCGCTTGCCGCTGTTCTTGTGCTGCTGCTGTCCATTCTCATCGCCATCATTTTGAAGCGCACGCTTTATGGCCGCAGCCTGCTGGCCGTGGGCCAGAACATGCGCGCGGCTTGGCTGGCGGGCCTCAATGTCGATCTCACACGCTTTATGACCTATGTGCTCAGCGCCCTTCTCGCGGGCGTGTGCGGCATTCTGCTCTCGGGCTTTTCCGGCGGCGCTGCGCTCAACATGGGCGAAGAATTCCTGCTCGCCTCCATCGCCGTTGTGGTGATCGGGGGCACGTCGGTCGCCGGTGGCCGCGCCAATGTGCCGGGCATCTGGGGTGCGGCCCTGTTCATGTATCTGCTGGTGACCATGCTCAACACCTTTGGCGCCAGTGCTGGGATACGCCTTATCCTCACCGGTGTAATCATCATCGCAGTCATCGTGATTGCCGGTGGTGAGTATGAGCAGCGCTGATACGAAGATGAAATGCAAACTGGAAGCAAGCACTGTGGCATCCATTCTGCAGAGGCTCGTGGTCCATTCCGAACCAGGAACGTACATCTTGCAGAAATCGGCTGCTAATCGGAAGAAGAACACCACATCGAAGCCCGTTATTCTTCCGGGTGATTTACTGACGCAAAAGGGAGGACCGGCCATGAAGAACATTTCCTGGACAGGCAATGAGAGTGACTACGACATGGTCGATCTCACGCATACTTTGCGCGCCACGATTTCCCTTCTGGCCCACTCATCCCAGATTTAAGATGCAGCAGGTTTCCTCACTCGAGGACGGCAAGGAAAGCAGCTACCATTCAGTTTGCCTCAGTGAACATTCGGGTACGCACTTTGATGCGCCTTCGCATTTCATTCGCGACGCCAAAACAATAAATGATGTTCCCATCCAGAAATTCTTTGGCCGGATGGCCAAAATCGACGCACTAGGGCAGACTCCAGATTTGCAACTTGCAGCCGAGAAAATATTGGAGTTTGAAAACAGCCATGGCAAGCTGGAGGCGGGTGATGCGGCTCTGCTCTACTTCGGATGGTCCCAATATTGGGAACACCCCACACGCGCCGCAGAATTCCTTGATACTTGGCCTGGACTTTCCGAAAATGCCGCCGACTTGTTGGCCAAGCGAGGCGTGCGTTTGGTTGGAACAGATTGTCTTTCGATTGATCATTTTACATCGAAAACATTTCCGGCCCATCATCGCCTCCTAGGTGCGGATATTCTGATCGGAGAAAACTTCGCAAACCTAGATCGCGTGCCGCCGTGGAGTTTCCTAGCCGCAATGCCACTGCCCATAGAGAATGGAACTGGCTCCCCGGTTCGTGCTATATCTTTTGTCGATCGGCCTTGATTTTCTTGATTTTACGAATTTCAGCAAACCAACATGACTTCTACTTCTGGCCCTTAGGCGACAAAGGAGCGACTGCCGACAGTGGCGGCTTTCGCCTCGGAAGCAGACATAGAGACACGATCTGAGTGTGCCCACTCATGAGGGCATACCATGGGCATCCGACCACTGACTGGTTATCGGTTATCGCGGTTATCGCCCCTTTGAGCCCGCCGTAGGGCGCGAAGATTGCTAAGATTGGGACAAGTTCGCGCGCTCGACTGTCTGGCAAAACACATTGGCAGACGGCTGCGAACATCAGCGAACACTAATCCGTCTACAGATTATTGCACTTCGCGTGAAACCCTTGCCGTGGTAACGTGTACCACGCAACAAAAGGTGCGTTTGCCATGGAGTTGAGTCTTCATTGCCGTTTGCCTTTAAGGTTTGGCAAAACTCAAGACTCGTCGCCCGTGAACAGTTGCGCCGTACCATTTCGAGTGTAGTGAGAAGGCAACTGTCCTCCGAATGACCAATTTGCTCGTTATCGCCTCCACCCGGCCAATAAACCTTCGGCCAACGTCCGCAGGTGGTGTGAGACCTCCATAACCCCGCTCTGGAATTTGAACCGCTATGGCAAGACCTTCAAAGGGCAAAGAAATGGAAAAAGCGGCACCAGGTAGTGCCGTGATGGAGATTTATGCTGTCAAGGGCGAAGAGCCTGCACTGACACAGGTAAAGGCAACGGTGGGGCCATACCTGCTCAATTCCCTGGTTGCCATGAACTTCTCAACCCGCACCATGGGAAGCGGCCAATTCAAGCATGTCGTTGCGGCGCTCGTCGATATGGGAGCCAAGGTCAACACCGGCGACATGCGAGAGGTGGAATCGATGCTGACCAGCCAGGCGGCAGCGCTCAACCTGATGTTCGGCGATCTGGCCACCCGTGCCGCGCAGAACATAGGAAAGCCCGAATACTTCGAAGCCTTTCAAAGATACTTCAATCTCGCCCTGAAGGCGCAGAACCAGTCCCGAATGACCTTGGAGACACTCTGCGCCATAAAGAATCCCCCTGTGGTATTTGCCAAGCAAGCCAACATCGCCAATGGTCCGCAGCAGGTGAACAATAACCTGGTCGCGCGCGCGAAAGCCGAAAACCAGCCAACCAAACTTTTGGAGCAGACTGATGAAATCAGGATGGACACCGGAACGCCGTGCCAAGCAGGCAAAGGCCATTCAGCGATGGCAACCGTGGACGCGGTCAACGGGGCCAAGGTCTGAACTGGGCAAAACCACGGTATCACGAAACAGCTACAAGGGTGGGGAGCGGCAGAGAATGCGGGCCGAAATGCGAGAGCTGAAAGCAGCAATCAAGTCGCTTGATCTCTACGAACGGCTCCAGCTTTGCGAATGAGCAGGCAGGTGCCGGTGGAAACGCACGGGACAAATACGCAGGCGCGTCATGGACTCTGGCCACGTGTCACCGGCAGGCTCTGTGGCGCTCGCAACCGTCAAGGCCAGCCATGCCGTTGCCGAATGGTCTATGCCTCAGGCAGGTGCAAGTTCCATGGCGGTGCGAGCACGGGGCCAAGAACGCCGGAGGGCAAAGCAAGGATTGCAGCGAGTAACAAGGCGCGGGTTACGGCTGCTTGGCCGCCAGCAATAGTTGCCGAATACGAGAGGAGCAACGGCGGTATTTAGTGCCCACTACGCGCGCGTGTGCGGCATGGGGTTTGGCCGCACCTCCAGCGAATGCTCACGCGCATCAATTGCGAGCCGTCGCCCGAATGCGTTCAACCGATAGCGTTCCCCCGGCTCCCCAACCTTCGACACCCCGAGGAACCTCAGGCCGGAACCGCTCATAGAGGTTGAATGCAACCATGGCCAATTCATCCAGTTGGTAGCTCTTGGCAACTTCAGCCATGGCCCGCGTCATGGGAACCAGGTGTTCCCCAAACTTGGAGTTGAGGTACTTCTCAACGCTTTCCGGCTTAGTGGGCTTGCCCTTTGCCGTGGCGCGGATGCCCTGGGGAGTTGTGACTACCGGCACTGCTCTGCCCAGAAGAGAAACTTCGAAGCCAACTTCATCTGGTTCCTTTCGCTTCTTGGGGAGGGATTTACTCGAAGGCTCATACAGGCCGAGCCGCTTGCCCTTGGCATAGGCATTGAGGCCAGCGACAGCGCGGCCGAGCGTCAGTGCTTCGTCATGGTCGAAGCCCAGGTGCTCAGCAACCACAACTGCCCAAAGACTTAAGACAGGTGCTCTGTTGATCTTAAATGCTTCAACGCCCTTCATGGTGAGAGATTGACTCCAAACCACTGCAGGCGCAAACGCGGCACGGAGGCAGAAGCCGTCATTTGTCGGTACAATTGGCGGTATTTCGTTAACGCAAAATGTCTAAACCATTGAAAATACGGTGTTTATTGTAGTCCTTTAGGTCCCTCCACGGGCACCAACGGAAGGTATTGGGACCGGCACGGCAGATAATTCAGTCTACGGCAGAATTTCGGTGACAGTGCACGAAACTGAGTAAATTCCTTAGTGTCTTGCCTTCAAATGCAATGCAAAAGCATCGATTTTCGATTGCAAATCATTCGATTTTGGCGCGGCCTTCAATCCAAACCGCGCGTCAATGGGCTTTGCAAGTGCTTGAATATCTAAATGTTTCACGTGAAACATTTCCTATTTGCGCGAGAACGCGCCTGCGGAAATTTCCGGGCCTTTTCAAGTCTGTTGCGGTATCTCGGCCACGGGGCTGACGGCTGGCTGCAGCTCGGCGAGGGCCTGGCCCTTCTTGCGTTTGCGGCGCAGCAGCAGTTTCCAGTCGCGCCATTGATGGGGGTGCGACTTTATGAATGGCTGATGGCGGTCGGCGAATTCCTGCGCCGCCAATTCCAGCATTTTGTCCTTGTTGCCGCCGCGATCAAGATTGATAGGCCGGTCAACTACCACCCGGATGGCACGGCTCTTGTCATCGCGGACCACGAAGACCGGCAGCAGCGGGCAACCCGCCAGTTTCGCCAGCCTGGCGGGACCGGCCGAAAACCGCATGCGCTTTCCGGCGAATTTGGTGAAAACCAGGACCTGGCCCTCGGTGGTGCCGCTGGCAATCGACACGAACTTGTTAGCCTTCAAAAGTTTGCGCGCGGTGTTCATGCTGTCGGCGGGACGATCGGAGTTGATGACAATGCGTCCGGCGGCGTGGCGATATTCAGCACCGATGCGGATCGGGTTCAGATACTTCATGCCGAAGGCCGTGTCGGAAAAACCATGCTGTGGTCTCGTTACATGGTGCACCTCGAAACTATTCCTGGCAAAGGCGATCTTTTCGGCGAGAGAAGCGAAGCTGAAGCGGGCGATCCACAGCACGGCGCCATTGCCCGACTGCAAGGCGGCCTTGAGATGTTCGCCGCCTTCCAGACGCAAATCCGGCTTCCAACCGAGGCTCCACTCGCGAATAGTCTGGAGGCGCTGCTCGGAACGCAGCGACGCGAGGCGATAGACGTCTCCCGCCCTGGCGCGCGGGGTGGTCTTGAGGCGCGCAAGGATACGGCGCTTGCGGGCATTTGAGGCAAAGCCGTTGAACAGCCACGCGAAGCCATAACACAGCGGCTGCCACAACCGTTCCGGAACGACGGTGGTGACCAGCGCCAGCAGCGGAATGCCCAGCATGGTTCCGATGTCGTCCAAGGATATGGCCGGCGTTTCCCATTTGCGCCGCGTTCTGCGTACTACCGTCATTCCGGGATCCCAGCCTGAATTGCGATCCTTTTTAGCGAAGGCGGCAAGCAGGACAAGTGGTTTCGCCGCGATGCAACTTGGCCTAGACCATAAGCGGCAATCGGGCCGCCAATGATTTTGCCACATTCGCGGTATTGATCTTGTCCCGGTCCTATGGTCTATCCGGGCGTTTCCGGGAAGTCTTAACACGGCAGTTTCAAGGAGTGGATTTGGCGGCGTTTTTTCGCATCATCTTGACGTCTATCGCCGTGGTCCTGCTGGCCACTGGTGGGCGGGCGCAAGGGCCATCGCTGCTGTTTGATCCGGCCACCAACGAGGTCCTATCCCAGGACCGGGCGGGCGAACCGTGGTATCCCGCGTCGCTCAGCAAGCTGATGACTGCCTACATCGTGTTTCACAAGCTCAAGGCCGGAACCATGAAGCTCGACCGCGAGCTGCGGGTTTCGGAATTGGCGGCTTCGATGCCGCCCAGCAAGATCGGCATGAAGGCCGGCAAAGCCGTCTCAACCGATTTCGCCCTGCAATCGCTGCTGGTCTATTCGGCCAATGATATGGCCTATGTGCTGGCCGAAGGTGCGAGTGTCAGCTCGCCGCTGTTTGTGCGCGAAATGAATGCCGCCGCCGCCAAGCTCGGCATGACGGCCACGCATTTCGTCAACCCCAACGGCCTCCATGAGCCGCGGCAGATCAGCACCGCCCGCGACATCGGCCTGTTGATTTCGGCCTTGCTCCGGGAATTTCCGGAACATGCACACTATTTCTCCCAGCCCTATGTGGCAGCCGGAAAACGCAAACTGGCCAACCGCAATTCGCTGATCCGCCAGATGAAGGATGCCGACGGGCTGAAGACCGGCTTTGTGTGCAATTCCGGATTCAACCTCGCAGCTTCGGCCACACGCAATGGCCGCAAGCTGGTGTCGATCGTGCTGGGCGCCAGTTCGGGGAAGGCCCGCGCCGATCTTGCCATGGCGATGCTCAACAGTGGCTTTGCCGCCAAACCGCAGGCCGGGCTCGTCAGGCTTGAAGCCATCCCGAACCAGGCCCAGGGCAGCATCGTGCCCGCCGACCTCACGGCCAGCACCTGCAAGTCGAAGGCCCCAATTGCCCAAGTCAACGCCAGGGAGATCAAAGGCTGGGGCATCTCCTTCGGACAATACGAGACGGCGCAGAAAGCCGACATGGCGTTGCGTGGCCGCCTGCTTGATAAGGTGGCAACCGATGCAGGCGGAACGCCTGGCATCATTCAGATGCCTGCCCAGAAAACCTTTGCGGCACTTCTTTGGAATGTCGACCAGGGCATGGCACTGGCGATGTGCGCCAACTATCGGGCGCAGAAGGCCTATTGCGATGTCATGGCGCCCGAAGTCTTCGCGCAAATTGCGGCGCTCACACCGGAGATAAAGTCCGTGCCGCAGACCTCGGCGCAAGGGTCGGAAGGTTCGCAACCCAAGCCGCCCAAGAAGAAAAAGAAAAAGAAGAAGAAATAGCCGAATGCTCTTCCCGGACATCGCATGATCAACCGTGCCGGGCTGGGAATTGCCTGCGCGCTGGCGGCCACGCTTTTCTATGGCCTGGTGCCCAACGCCGTGCGGGGCGGCATTGCCCATGGCGTGGCGCCGGTCGAGACGACGTTTTTCCGTACGGCTTTCATCGCGGTGGTGCTGGCGATTGTGGCGGTCCTCCACACCGAGCGCTTCCTGATCCCCCGGAAGGCACTGCCAAGCTTCGCCGCCCAGGCGTTGGCGACGTTGATTGTGTCGGTTGGTTATCTGACGTCGGTGCAGTTCATTCCCGTGGGGCTCGCGGCCATCATCTTCTTTTGTTTCCCGGTCATCATCATGCTGGCGGCACCACTGGTCGAAGGCCATTCGCCCGGCATTGCCCGCCTTGCGGTCGCGGTCTTCGCCTTCGCGGGGCTGGTCATCGCGGTAGGCCCCAGCTTCGAAACCCTCGACATCCGCGGCATCGGACTTGCCGCTGCCGCCTCTCTGTTCTGCGCCCTGCAGTTCTTCTCGGGGCGCACCCTGTCGGCCATGGTGCCGCCCTCGGTGTTCGGAAGCCTGGTGCATCTCGCCATCTTGCCGGCCACGCTGCTCATCGCCCTGGTGGTGGGCGGCGGCAAGATCGGTTTCTTTCCGGGCGGTTCAGTTCACGCCCCGGGCTACCTCTTCTTGCTGGGGGTCGGTGTCCTCTATGTCGGCGGCTACTTCCTGCACATGCAGTCATTGCGCAATGCTCCAGCTTCGGTGGTGGCCCCGTTCTTCAACCTTGAGCCGATGATTGCCACGGCTGTCGCCGCTCTGTTTCTTGGCGAGAGGCTGGCGATGAACCAATATGTCGGTGGCGGCATGGTTTTGGCCGCTCTTGCGGCATCGAGTTTCGTGGGGTCGCGGAAGATGGCTGAAACATGAGTGGCGGGCCGATACCAGTGGCTATCCTGACCGGTTTTCTGGGGGCCGGGAAGACCACGCTGCTCAACTTCCTGCTCAAGGATCCGTTCCTGGCCAACGCCGCAGTGATTATCAACGAATTTGGCGATGTCGGCATCGACCATCTGCTGGTCGAGAAATCCGATGACAACATCGTCGAGATGGCCTCGGGGTGCCTGTGCTGCACCATTCGCGGCGACCTCATCAACACCATGTACGATCTTCTGGCCCGCCGGAACCGCGGCGAGATCAAGAGCTTCGACCGCATGGTGATCGAAACCACCGGCCTGGCCGATCCGGCGCCAATTCTGCACACACTGATGAGCGACGATGGCCTGCTTCGCGCCTGCCGCCTGGAAGGCGTGATTACCGTGGTCGATGCCTTCAACGGCATGGCAACCCTTGATGCCCATGCCGAGGCGGTGAAGCAGGTGGCGGTCGCTGACCGCATCGTGCTGACCAAGGTTGACCTGCTTTCGGGCCGCGAGGGCGAGGACACGCTGTTCGCGATCATCGCGCGGCTCAGGAAGCTCAATCCGGCGGCGCGGCTCTTGACCACCCATCGCAACGAGGCCACCGCAGAGCGGTTGTTCACCATGAGTCTCTATGACCCCGCTACCAAAACCGTTGATGTGCAAAAGTGGCTCGCCGCCGAAGCCTATGGCAAGCGCCATCACCATCATCACCACGACGTGTCGCGCCACGACGATCACATTCGTTCGTTCAGCTTCACCGAGAAGGAAGCGATCAGCCCGCAGGGGCTCGAACTCTTTCTGGAACTGCTGAAATCCTACCACGGCGAAAACATGCTGCGCATGAAGGGCATCGTGAAGGTATCTGACGATCCGCTGCGGCCGGTGATCCTGCATGGCGTACAACATGTGTTCCACCCGCCGGTGCGGCTGGAGACATGGCCCGATGGTGACGAACGCACCAGGCTCGTATTCATCGTCAAGGATATCGACAAGGCCATGATCGAAGGCCTGTTCAGGGCTTTCACCGATCAAGTGACCGGCGGGGCGGCAGCATTCACCGACAAGACTCTCTCCCTCAACAGGTGAAGCTATGGCGTTGAAACTCCATGGCCTCAACAAATGCTCGACATGCCAAGAAGCGGTCGAATGGCTTGATGGTAGGGCCATCGCTCATAGCTTTCGCGATGTGCGTGACGTACCCGTCACCACGGAAGAAGTCGCACGCTGGTCGAAAGAGATGGGCGGCTGGGAAAAGTTGATCAACCGTGCCGGCTACACCTGGCGGGGCCTTCCGACCTCCGAAACCAAAGGCCTGACAGAAGCAAAAGCCGTGGCACTTGCCGTCAAGCACCCGTTGCTCATCCGCCGCCCGCTGATCGAACATGCGGACGGCAGCGTGACGGTTGGGTTCTCGAAGAAGGTGCAGGAGTTTCTGTCCTAACCCCTGACCAGCGGCCTGGTCATGCAAGTGGGGCCGCCTTCGCCTTTGCGGCAGATGTCGGCGCCGGAGAAGACCTCGACCTTGATCCCTGCTGCCTTTATGCGGTGCTCGGTTACGGGGTTGCCGTCGACCATTACGGCGTGACGGGGGCCCAGGGCCAGGACGTTGCAGCCCATGGTGGGGAACTCTTGGTCGGGCACCTCGAGAAATTTCATACCGCGCTGTTCGAGGAACTCGACGAGGCGCACGGCCAGCAGCGGCAGGTAAACCACCGCCAGATCGTGATCGACCGGGGAGAGGCATGACATGAGGTGGAAGACGTCGGCGCGACCCTTGTAGTGCGGCATGTCGAACCACATCACTTCGACATCGGGGCCGGCGAGTTTCTGCAACTGCTTCACGGCTTCGATGTTGGTGCGATAGCCAACGCCGGCGAGCAGAGTATGGCGGTCGATCCAAACGAGGTCGCCACCTTCGATGAGGCCTGATCCGGTGATTTCACCGGCGATGGGAAATCCCAGGTTTTCCAGATGCGCCGCGTTGACGGCGGGTTCGCCGCGCCTGGCTGGTTTGCCCATTACCGGCAGGACGAGACCCCGGGGCGTCACAATCAGCGCGTCATGGGCATAAAGTGAATCGAGTGTGAGGCCCGGGCCATCGGGCAGGGTGATGACATCGGCGCCCGACTTCTTGAGGATCGTTTCGAACGCGCCATATTCGCCGCGCGCCTTCGCGAGGTCGGGGCGCGAATGGTAATTGAGCTTCTGCCATTCGGCATCGATGCGGGCGTCCGACAGGAAGGCCACCTCGGGCGAACGTACTGCCACCTTCTTGAGCTGGCCCCACATGTTGAAACTGCCGAAATCGAAAGTCATTTGCGCCTGATCCTGAAAATGTAACGTTCGCCGTCGCGGGTCTGATCGAGGAGCATGTGCCCCTGCTCGCCGCAGAAGTGCGGCATGTCTATGGCCGACATGGGGTCGGTGGCAATAACCTTCAGCACCAGGCCGGACGGCATGGTTTGCAGGTGCTTCCTCGCCTTCAAAACCGGCAGGGGGCACAATAGCCCCGATAGGTCGAGTTGGATTTCAGAATGATTTTCGGCCATGGATTGACTAGAACAACGATGAGCGAAGCAGGGAGTACACGGTGTCAGACCTTCTGTCCAAGGCGTCCTTTCAGGGCAAGGTTGAAATGCTGCTGCGGAACCCCGACCGGGAAACCGGACTTGAAAAGGGGAAAACCGGCGAAATCCGCGCCCTGTTCTCCGGGATCGAAGACGATTGTCATGGCGGGCTCACTCGAAAGTCCGACAGCCGCATGCTGAATCAGTTCAAGCGCGGCACCGAGGTCAAGAATGCCCGCCAGGTGTCGATCCTGTCGGTCGAGGAGCTGCGTGACATCGCCGAGGCCATGGGCATACCGGCGGTGAAGCCGGAGTGGGTTGGCGCCAATATCGTCACGTCGGGCATTGCCGATCTCACCCTGCTGCCGCCGTCGACGCGGTTGCAGTTTCCGTCGGGCGCCACGATTGCCATCGACATCGAAAATCTGCCTTGCCGTTATCCCGCCGCGATCATCGAAGGCCACCATCCGGAAGCCGCCGTGGGTTTCGTCACCGCCGCACGCCACAAGCGTGGGGTGGTCGGCTGGATCGAGGCCGAGGGAATGATCCGTCAAGGCGATGTCATCACCGTGTGGATTCCGCCGCAGCGCATTTACGCCCACGCATGAGGATTGTTGCTGCCATTATCGCCGGCGGTCAATCGTCGCGCATGGGCGGCCATGAAAAGGCATTCCTCGATCTTGGTGAAAAGCCCTTGTTGCAGCATGTGATCGAACGCCTTCGGCCGCAGGTTGAAGCGATCATCATCAACGCCAATGGCGATCCCCGGCGCTTCTCGCAGTTTGGGCTGCCGGTGGTTGCCGACGAATTTACCGATGTCACCACACCCTTGGCCGGACTTCATGCGGCCCTTCGTTTCGCTGCCGCAAATGGTTTCGGTGCGGTGCTGTCGGTTCCCTCGGATACGCCCTTCTTGCCGGACGATCTGGTGGCCAGGCTCGAGGAGGGGATGCTTCCGGCAATCGCCGCGAGTGGCGGACGCAGTCACTATCTTACCGGTCTGTGGCCCGTGACACTGGCTGAACACCTCGATCGAGGAATTAAGGACAGCTTGCGGCGGGTGAAAGATTTCGCGGCAAGCTGTGGAGCGCGGGTTGTGGAGTGGCCATCGCTGCCCGTTGATCCGTTCGCCAACATCAATACGCCACAGGAGCTGGAAGACGCTGTACGCGTTGTTACGGCATCTCCGGACGCTTCGCGAAAATCCGCCAATTGAGATTGACGCCCAGCGTGGCGATGACGATGATGGCCACGCCAGACACTTGCAGAGGCGTGAGCGGGTGGCCATAGACCAGCCAATCCAGCAGGATCGCCACCGCCGGATAGATGAAGTTCATGATAGCGATGACCGGCGTCGGCAGCAGCGGATAGGTGGCATACATTGCCACCATCACCAGCCCCGAGTGAATGACGCCCATGCCGATCAGCCAGCCCCACGAGGGCAGGCTGATATTCAGACTGAAATCGGCGGCGAAGCTCACGAGAAGAGCGCCGATGATCGCCTGAAACAACATCGTCACCTCGGGCCGCTGTTCGCGGATGACCCGGACCGCAAGGGTGGTGACGACGTAGGAAAGGGCAGCGGCAAGGGTGAGCGCCACGCCCAGCAACCAATTCCCGCCATCAAAAGCCGGAACACCTACGGCACCGCTGGCCAATGTCACGCCTGCGAAGGCAGCGATGAGCCAGACCAACTGGTCCAGACTTGCCTTTTCACGAAGGAATATGATTCCCGACAGTACCAGCATGAAGGGGTAGCTCTGGAACACGATGGTGGCCGTGGCGATCGAGGTGAGTTGAAACCCGGCGAAGAGGCACACCCAGCACAGGGCCAGAAACGCCCCGGCAATTGCCGAATAGGCGAAGTTGCGCGCCGAGATTTGGCGGTCCGGCAGATAGCCGAAGGAGAAGCACCAGAGAGCGAGGAACAAGGCCCCGACGGCGCAGCGCCAGAACACGGCGGTCATCGGGCTGACGCCGGCCTCGGCAACGAATGCTCCAACCGTGCCGCTGACCGCCAGCGCCAAGGCAAGCTGCACGGCGGGATAGCGCACGTTGGGCTTTTTGAAGTTGCTCTGCAGTCCAGCCTCCAGGCAAAAATGCGGCTGTTGCCGCCAACGCAGTGTGATAGCTTGCCGCACTCGCGTCGGCCATCCCTAGAACTCATCGCGCATGAACAATAAGATCATCGGTGTCGCAGGCTTCAAAAATGCCGGAAAAACCACGCTGGTCGAGCGGCTGGTCAGCGAACTCACGCGCCGGGGCCGGCGCATCTCCACCGTCAAGCATGCGCATCATTCCTTCGACATCGACCACGAGGGCCGTGACAGTTTTCGCCACCGCAAGGCGGGGGCAACCGAAGTCGCTGTCATCTCACGCCAGCGCTGGGCGGTGATTCACGAATTGCGCGGCGAAGAAGAGCCAACACTTGATGCCATCCTCGTCATGCTGACGCCGTGCGACCTGGTGATCGTCGAAGGCTACAAGCGCGACGGCCATGACAAGATCGAAGTGCGCAATCTCGACCTTGACCACCCGCCGCTGGCGGGCGATGACCCGACGGTGGTGGCGATCGCTGCCACGGGGCCAATTGCTGGCGCGCCGGTGCCGGTATTCAGCCGTGACGATGTCGCAGCACTTGCGGATTTCATTGAGAAACACGTGGGGATGGCATGACACCCGATGACATGATCGACTTCTGGTATGGGGCGGGCGAGGATGCATGGTTCACCAAGAACGCCGCCTTCGATGGTGCCCTTGCGGTGCGTTTTGGTGCGGCCCTGAATGAGGCCCGGTTCGGTGCCTTTGACCACTGGGGCGAGACACCGCACGGCGCCCTTGGCCTGGTGCTCCTGCTCGACCAGGTGTCGCGCAATATCCATCGCGGCAGCCCCCTGGCCTTTGCGGCGGATGCCAGGGCACTTGGCCTTGCAAAACAGTGGATCGGCCGGGGTTATCACCACAAGCTTGTGGCACCCCGGGCCCGCTGGTTGCTGATGCCTTTCGAGCATGCCGAGGATATCGACGCCCAGCACCGCTGTGTCGCCTTGTTCAACACCATGGGACTCCACGACTTGGCCCACTGGGCCAAGGTACATTTGGACATTATTGCCAAGTTTGGCCGCTTTCCGCACCGCAATGCGGTGCTTGGCCGCAAGTCGACGGCGGCGGAACTGGCCTTCCTGCGGGCGGGAGGATTTTCGGGTTGAGGCGCGCCGGGCGGGCTGACGCGGCTGCCATCCGGGCCCTGACCCGGGCCGTTTATGCCAAGTGGATTGCGGCGATCGGCCGAGAGCCCCGGCCGATGACCGCCGACTACGACCGGGCGGTGCGCGACCACCGGATCGATGTTCTCGAAGCCGATGGGGAATTGCTGGCGCTAATCGAGATGATCCCGGCGGCAGATCTTCTGTGGATACAAAATATTGCCGTGGGCGAATCCCGGCAAGGGAGTGGCCTAGGCCGATTGCTGCTCGATCATGCCGAGGAGATCGCCCGGCAATCGGGCCTCCGGGAAATCAAGCTGAACACCAACGCTGCATTCGCCGCCAACCTGTCGTTCTACTTGCACATGGGTTTCCTGGAAGTATCGCGCGAACCCCTGCCGGACGGCGGTACGATGGTTTTTTTCACAAAGCCCGTGTCGTAATCCGCCCCGGCCCGGTCGTTCCGCCTCACGCCCATTGAATTGCGCTCACTATTGTGCCGAAAATCGCTTTGGAGGGTTTTTCCATGAAGACACAGGCGCGCGTGGTGGTGATCGGTGGCGGCGTGGTGGGCGTTGGCACGCTGTACCATCTGGCCAAGAAGGGCTGGAGCGATGTCGTCCTCATCGAACGCAAGGAACTGACGTCGGGTTCCACCTGGCATGCGGCGGGCCTGCTGCCGTTGTTCAACATGTCCTATTCGGTTGGCCAGATTCACAAATATTCAGTGAAGCTCTATGGCGAGCTCGAGGCTGAAACCGGACAGCATGCCGGGTTCAGCAAGGTCTCCAACATCCGGCTGGCCCGCACACCCGACCGCTGGGACGAGTTCATGTATTACGCCGGCATCGCCGAGACGATCGGCGTCAAGGTCAACATGCTGACCCCGGCGCAGGTGAAGGACATCTGGCCGCTGTGCGAGACCGATGGCATCATCGGCGCCATTCAGCATCCCGATGACGGTTATATTCAGCCCGCCGACCTGACCCAGGCGATGGCCAAAGGGGCGCGCAATCGCGGCGCTGAAATTTACCGCAATACGGTGGTGACCGGCATCGAGCAGAAGCCCAATGGCGAATGGCTGGTGAAGACCGACCAGGGCGACATCACCTGCGAACACGTGGTTTCGGCCTCCGGCAACTTTGCGCGCAAGACCGGCGCCATGGTGGGCCTCGACATTCCAGTCATTCCGGTTGAACATCAATACATCGTCACCGAGCCGCATCCGTTGATCAAGGAGCGCCAGGCCAAGGGCCTGCCCGAAATGGGCGTGCTGCGCGAGGCCGATTCAAGCTGGTACATGCGCGAGGAGAACGGCGGCCTGCTGCTCGGGCCCTATGAGCACGGTGCGCCATGCTGCTACATGGACGGTCCGTCGGAGCAGAGCGAGTACGAACTCTTCCAGGAGGATCTCGACCGGCTGGCACCGCACATCGAAGCCGCCATCACCCGGGTTCCGGCGTTTGGCGAAGTCGGCATCAAAAAGGTTTATAATGGCGCCATCGCCTATACGCCCGACGGCTCGCCGATCATTGGCCCGGCCTGGGACAAGAAGAACTTCTGGCTGAACGAAGGGCATTCCTTCGGCGTCACGGCGGCGGGTGGTGCGGGCTGGCAACTCGCTGAATGGATCGTCGAGGGCGAGCCTTCGATCGACATGATGGGCGTCGACCCGCGCCGCTTCGGCCCCTATGCGACCAGAGGTTATCTCAAGACCAAGAACGAAGAAGCCTATGCCAATGTCTTCACGCCGCATTATCCGGATGAAGAACGCGCCGCCGCCCGGCCGCTGAAGCGCACGCCGTGTTATGACCGCATGAAGGATCTGGGAGCGGTGTTCGGTTCGGTCTATGGCTGGGAACGCCCCGGCTGGTTCGCGCCGAAGGGTTACGCACTTTCAAAAGAAGAACTGGCAAGCCCCGACGTTCTCACCAACCACAATCACGCACCTGCGACCGATGATGGCCGCATTGTCGAGAAGTGGTCATTCCGGCGTTCAAACTATTTCAAGTTCGTGGGCGAGGAATGCCGCAATGTGATGGACAACGTGGCGCTGCAGGACATGTCGGCCTTCGCCAAGATGGAGGTCTCCGGTCCCGGCGCGCGCGATTGGCTCGAATCGATCCTCGCCAACAAGATCCCCAAAAAGATGGGACGCGTCGCCTTGTGCCACATGCTGACGCCGCGGGGCGGGGTGCGCGCCGAATTCACGGTTTATGAGTGGTCACCTGGCCGCTTCTATCTTGTCTCGGCTGGTGCCTATGAGCGCCATGACCACGACTATCTGCGCAAGCTCTGCCCGACCGACGGTTCGGTCAGGCTCAACGCCATCACCACGCGCTTCGGGGTTCTGGTGCTGGCCGGGCCCAACAGCCGCAAAGTGCTGCAAAAGCTAACAGATGCGGACCTCTCCAACGAGGCCTTTCCGTGGCTCTCGGGCAAGGAGATCAGCGTCGGCACCACCACGGCGCATGCGCTGCGGGTCAATTTCGTGGGCGAACTCGGCTGGGAATTCCATCACCCCATCGAGCAGCAGGTGGCTCTGTTCGATCACCTGATGGCAGCGGGCAAGGAATTCGGCATCAGGCCCTATGGCATCAAGGCGATGTCGTCGCTGTCCATCGAGAAGAGCTATCGCCTGGTGCCGCGCGAGTTGTCGATCGAGTACTCGGCCTATGAGTCGGGCCTTGACCGCTTCGTGCATCCGAACAAGGGTCAGTTCATCGGCCGCGACGCGCTGGTGGGGGCCCGCGAGAAGGGCCTCAACTGGAATTTCGTTACCATGGAGGTGCACGGTGTCGGCGACAGCGATTCCGACGCCCGAGGGTCCGAGCCGCTTTATGCCAAGGGACAACTCATCGGCCGCGCCACCAATGGCGGCTTCGGCTTCCGGGTCAACAAGTCGCTGGCGCTCGGCATGGTGAAGCCGGAACATTCAGCCATCGGCACCGAGCTTGAAATCAAGATCCTCGGCAAGCTGTTCAAGGCAACGGTGATCCCCGAAAGCCCCTACGACCCCGACAACAAGGCGCTGCGCGCCTGAGGGAGCCAAGAAGGTTCGTGCAATCACCCCCGAACCGTCATTCCGGCGAAAGCCGGAACCCAGACTTTCAAACGGCAGAGTGGTGGAAAGCCTGGGTCCCGGCTTCCGCCGGGATGACGGAAGAGAGAATGAATCGGCTTAGCAGGCCACTCCGTCACTCCTGTAGGTCTATTGGCGGACGAGGGACATGACGGATCAGCAGCAGGGGTATGCCACGGGCGTGGTCTTTGTGCTGATCGCCACCCTGGGCTGGAGCCTGTCCGGGGTTTTCGTGCGCTTCATGCCGGGGCTTTCGGGCTGGCAGATCAACTGCTGGCGCGGTTATTGGGTTGGTATCAGCCTGCTCATCTATCTGGTGGCGATCTACGGCCGCGACACGCCGGCGAAATTCAGGGCCATTCCGCTCCTGGGTCTCCTCACATCGGCGGGATTTTTCACCTTGGGCTCGACCCTCTACGTAACATCCCTGACGCTCGTCTCCACGGCGACCATTGCAGTGATCGGCGCGTCGTCGCCGATCTTCACTGGCCTGCTGAGCCCCTGGATCACCGGCGAGAAGCCCGGCCTCGCCGCCTGGGCCGCGGCCCTCATGGCCCTGGCCGGGGTCGGCATCATCGCCTGGCACGGGCTGGAGGCAGGCAAACTCGTGGGCATGCTGGTGTCGATCATGGTGCCTATCTGTTTTGCCGGGCAAACGTTGGCGTTGCGGCGTTACCGCCACGTCGACATGGTTCCGGCAATTTGCGTGGGCGGATTTGCGTCGTTTCTGGTAGCGGGATTTCTGGGCATGATCGGGGCCCTCGGCGGAAGTCCGGGTGGCGGGTTTGCAGTGGGCCTGCGCGAGGTAGTGCTATTGGCGTTCATGGGTGTCGTGCAACTTGCCATTCCGTTGATCTTCTTTGCCCGTGGTGCGCGCTCGGTTCCCGCCATTACCCTCTCGCTCATCGTAATGCTCGACGTGGTCATCAATCCCCTGTGGCCGTGGCTGGCGCTGGGCGAAACACCGGGACGAACTGATTTCATTGGAGGTGCTGTCATCATCGCCGCGGTGGTGATCTCGATCTTCGGCAGCCGCTGGAACCGGCGATAGGTCAGAGGGTGGCGATCTTCGCTTCGAAGCCATCGACCATCAGATTGCTCTTGCCCTTCTTGACGATCTTGAAGCCCTCAGCTTCCAGGCGCTTGCGATGTTCGGCAAGCCCTCCCGGCATTTTCGGGTTCAGCGTGCCGTCGGATTTGATCACCCGCCACCACGGTGTCACCCGCTTGGCGCCCATCATCTCGCGTTCGGCGGCGGCCTTTGCGACGATGCCGAGGAAAATACCGGTGGTTATCGGGCAGGCAATGGTGGTGCGGTTGCGCCGCGCCAACTCGTCGCGGATGGTGTTGACGGTGGCAAGCCTGCCCTTCGGGATCTTCGTCACGACATCGTCGATTTCGGCGGGCGTCGAGATCACCATGCTTGCCCCCGGCGGGCCCCAATGGGCCACGCGCTCTGGCAGCGGGTGAATGATTTCCGGTTTCAGAGGCGTCTTCATCTTTTCGATTGCGGATTTTGCCAAGGCTCACCTCCGGTATGAGACTAGGGTCGCAGGATACCAAGAACTGTCAGCAGCGCGCGCACCCTTGTCAGCCTTATTCGGCGCGATGGGCGGCCGCCAGTTCCGCCATACTGTTGAAACGGAAATTGTATTGGGGTGTTACGCCCGGGTCCATGGTGGCGCCGAAGCCTTTCTGGCCATGGCGCCGGTAGATCCAGCACGAGGAAAGTCCAGCACGATTGGCGGGCCCATGGTCGTGGAACAGGCTTTCCGCCGTGTGCAGGATGTGTTGCTTGGCGACGCCAAGGGTCTCGAGTTTGCCGATCATGTAATCAAAGTTGCGTTGGGCAGGCTTGTAGCAACCGATATCCTGTGCCGTGTAGATGGCGTCGAAGGTCACGCCGAGGCGGCGGTTGCTGTGGGCGAAACTCTGGTTGTCGACGTTGGACAGGATCACCAGCTTGTAGTGCTGCTTGAGATAGGCGAGGGCTTCGGCCGAGTCGGCGAAGGCCGGCCAGTCCTTGACCGAGTTGCCATAGGCCTGGCAATCGGCCCACGGGGCCGGAACACGCCACTCTTCCGCCAGACGCTTGTAGACGACGGCCAGAAGCTCGCTGTATTTCATAGCGGGAGTGGCAGCCTGTTGCGAAGATTCCTGGCGGGCGTGGGCTTCGAGAATGCGGTCGCGCGAAAGACCACCTTGAACCCGCGATATCAGCGGCTGCAGGGCCTGGAACATGCCGGTTTCCCAGTCGATGAGCGTGCCGTAGCAGTCAAACGTCAGCGTGGTGAAATCGCGGAGTTTCATCGGCTGGCCGGTTACTTGAAATTGTCCTTGCGGGTACGGAGCTCGGCGAACACCTCGGCATCGGTTGCCGCTTCCATCTTGAGGTTGCGGCGGATCTCGGGGCTGTCGGTTCTGAGGAACGGGTTGGTCTTGAGTTCTTCACCAATTGTCGTCGGGCAGGTCATCTTGCCTTCCTGGCGAAGCTTGGTGACGGTGCCGGCGCGTTGCTGCAGGAAGCGGTTTCCGGGTTCGACGGACATGGCGAACCGGGCGTTCGATTCGGTGTATTCGTGGCCGCAATAGAGATAAGTGCTGGGCGACAGCGTCTTGAACTGATTGACCGAGTTGTACATCTCCTCGAGGGTTCCCTCGAACACGCGACCGCAACCGAGCGAGAACAGCGTGTCAGCGGCGAACAAAGAATATTCCGATGGAATGTGATAGGCGATGTGACCGGCGGTGTGGCCGGGGCAGGCATAGACTTTCACGTCACGGCCCGCCCAGGAAAAGCTGTCACCGCCTTTGAGCTTTTTGGAGATGCCGGGGATTTTTTCGGCCTCGGCTTCGGGCCCGAAGATCTGGCAGCCGTAGAGGTCCTTCAGTTGCAGATTGCCTTCGACATGGTCGATATGATGGTGGGTCGCAAAGATGTGGGTGAGCTGCCAGCCACGCTTGCGCAGATGCTGTTCGATGGCAGCGGCGTCGGGGGCATCGACCGACGCGGTGGACCCGGTTTTGTGGTCATGCACCAGAAGCCCGTAATTGTCGCTCCGGCAGATGAACTGGTGCATTTCGAGATGGGACATCGTGCAATAACCTCTTTGCCATTTCCGGAGTGACGGGACACCACCGCGACGGTATCCTCCATCCCATGGATGTAGTCGATTTACGCGAGTTCTACGCCAGCCGCTTTGGAAATGTCACGCGGCGATTGATCATGGCGAGGCTCAAGCCGCTTCTGGGCGACATGGCGGGGCGAACCGTCATGGGGCTTGGCTTCGCGCAGCCCTACCTTGACGAAGGCTTCGAGCCGGCGCGGCGGGTGCTGGCATTCATGCTGGCCCGGCAGGGGGTCATTCAATGGCCGGCAGAGGGGTTGGTCCGGTCAGCGCTCGTCGATGAATTCGAGTTGCCACTTCTCGAAAGTTCAGTGGATTTGGCGATCGTCGCCCATGGCCTTGAACACAGCGATGCGCCCGACGAACAGCTGAAAGAGGTCTGGCGGGTATTGGCGCCGCAGGGCCGGCTTCTGCTGGTGGTGCCCAACCGGCGGGGCATGTGGGCGCGTTTCGATTCCTCGCCCTTTGGCCACGGCCAGCCCTATTCCAAGCCGCAGCTGACACGGCTGCTGCGGGAAAGCCAGTTTTCGGTGAACAGCTGGTCGCAGGCGTTGTACTTCCCGCCACTTGACCGTCCGTTCATGCTGTCGATGGCCGGAGCGTTCGAAGGCTCCGGGCGGCGGCTGATGCCGGCCCTTTCCGGGGTGGTCATCGTCGAGGCGGTGAAGCAGGTCTATGCCATTTCCTCGGGCAAGAGGGTGCGCCGCCTGGTGCCCCGGCTGCAGCCCGCCCTGAAGCCCCTGCCAGCGCCCGGCGCTTAGATTGAAACCTTTGCTTTTCCAGGGCTTGCCCTTATGAAGAACCGCCTTTCGGGGCGGGAAAGCAGGGTTAATCATGACAGGGCAGGACACAGGCCTTGCCGATATACGGCGTGAGATCGATGCCATCGACGATGGTATCGTCGATCTGTTGGTGCGCCGTGCTGCTGCCCAGGCAAAAGTGAAGGCGAGCAAGGAAGCGGCGGGGGGTCTTTCGCTTTCGCCGGTCAGGCCGGCGCGTGAGGCTGAAATCCTGCGGCGCGTGGTGAAACGGGCTCAGGGCAATCTCGATCCGCAATTTCTGGTGCGTCTTTGGCGACAGATCCTGGTGGCATCGACACTTTCCCAGGCCGAGGTGAAGGTGCATGCAGCACAGTCCGTTTTGGCGCCGGGCAAACTCTTCGAGATTGTCTCCGGGCATTTTGGGGTGATGCCAGTGGTGGCCCATGACGATGAGGCCAAGGCGCTTGCCGCCCTGGCGGGATCACCCGGCGATCTGGCTGTCGTCAAGACCGATGGCGGGTGGGCCGAAAGCTTTGCAAAGCGGGGTGCTGGAGGTGCTGCAATTGTCGGGGTATTGCCGGTGCTCGCCGAGACCGGGGCGCCGCCGTTGCTGTTGGCCGGGCATGTGGAAGCCCAGCCATCGGGAGACGATTGCACGCTGCTGATCGCGCGCCGAGCGCCCAATGCCGGTGCCCGGTGGTCGGTGGCGGCTGGTGATTCACACGTCATCTGTCTTGCGGGCTTTCTTGGCGATGAGGAACTCAGCGCCCGCGGATATTCCCGGTCTCCAGAAATTGTCGTTGCCGGGCGCTTGCCGGATCAAATCAAGGTCTAAGTATCATGAACACTCCCGTTCCGGTCCCGAAGGCCGGCATACTGCAGATTTCGCCCTATGTGCCGGGCAAGAGCGCAGCTTCGGGCGGCAAAACCTACAAGCTGTCGTCGAATGAGTCGCCGCTTGGTGCCAGTCCCTTGGCAGTCAAGGCATTTGCGGCTGAAGCCTCAAGACTGGCGCTTTATCCGGATGGCGGCGCCACGGGTTTGCGCGAGGCGATTGCCGGGCGTTATGGGCTGAAGGCCGAAAACATCGTGTGCGGCGCCGGTTCCGATGAACTGCTGCAACTGCTGGGCCATGCCTATCTGGGCCCCGGCGATGAAGCGATCTATTCGCAGCACGGATTCATGGTGTATCCGATCATCATTCAGGCCAACGGGGCGGTGGCACGGATCGCTGCGGAAAAGAACCTCAGGACCGACGTTGATCAAGTGCTGCGGCTGGTGAGCCCCAGGACCAAGATCGTGTTCATCGCCAATCCCAACAATCCGACGGGCACCTATCTGCCGTTCGACGAGGTCAAGCGGTTGCATGCCGGCTTGCCACCGGGCGTTCTGCTGGTGCTCGACGCGGCCTATGCCGAGTTTGTGCGGCGCAACGACTACGAATCGGGGATCGAACTGGTTTCGACCTTCGGCAATGTGGTGATGACCCGCACGTTCTCGAAAATTCACGGCCTGGCGGGCCTGCGTCTCGGCTGGGCCTATTGCCCGGCGCATGTGGCCGACGTTCTGAACCGGGTGCGCGGGCCTTTCAATGTGAGTGCGCCGGCGCTGGCTGCCGGCGCGGCGGCGGTCGCCGACAAATCGTTCGTCGAAGTGGCGGCGACCCACAACGAGACCTGGCTTTCGTGGCTGACGGCCGAACTTAGCGCACTTGGCCTTGTGGTCACGCCGAGCGTTGGCAACTTCCTGCTGATGCATTTCCCAGACGCTGCAGGAAAGAGAGCGGCGGATGCCGATGCCTTTCTGACGGCTCGCGGCATCATTCTGCGGCGCATGGAAGGCTATGGCCTCGCCAATGCGCTGCGCCTGACGGTCGGCGACGAAGAGGCCTGCCGGGCCGTGGTTTCGGCATTGAAAGAGTTTCTGACATGACCGTGATGTTCGAACGCGTGGCGTTGATCGGCCTGGGCCTTATTGGCTCGTCGCTATCGCACATCATACGGCGGGAAGGGCTGGCGGGACATATTTCCGGGTTTGCCCGCAGTGCCGCAACGCGGGCCAAGGCCATGGAGATCGGCCTTGCCCACTCAATCCACGAAACGGCGCGCGCGGCGGTGGAAGGTGCCGATCTCATTATCCTGTGCACTCCGCTCGGCGCCTATGGCGCCATTGCCGAGGAAATGGCGACCATCCTGAAGCCTGGCGCCATATTGACTGACGTGGGTTCGGTCAAAAGCGCTGTGGTGCGCGACGTTGGCCCACATGTGCCCCAAGGCGTGCATTTCATTCCGGGCCACCCGGTGGCGGGCACCGAACAGTCGGGGCCCGAGTCGGGTTTCGCGTCGCTGTTCGAAAACCGCTGGTGCATTCTCACGCCACTTCCTGATGCCGAGCCATCGGCAGTTACCAAGCTCGAAGCGTTTTGGAAGGCCTGCGGTTCCAATGTCGAGATCATGACCGCCGATCACCATGACCGGGTTCTGGCGATCACCAGCCATTTGCCGCATCTCATTGCCTACAACATCGTGGCGACGGCTGCTGATCTCGAGGAAGTCACCAAGTCGGAAGTCATCAAGTTTTCGGCCGGCGGGTTCCGCGATTTCACCCGCATTGCGGCATCCGATCCCACCATGTGGCGCGACGTGTTCCTCAACAACAAGGACGCGGTGCTGGAAATGCTGGGGCGGTTTTCCGAGGACCTGTCAGCCCTGCAACGGGCCATCCGCTGGAGCGATGGTGATGCCCTGTTCAACCTGTTCGCCCGCTCGCGCGATATTCGCCGCAGCATCATCGCGGCGGGCCAGGAAACGGCGGCGCCGGACTTCGGGCGCGGTGCTCCTAAAAGCTGATCGAGGTCAGGTGCGGCGGCGAACCTTGGACTTGCGGCCGGCCTTGGCCGGTTCCTTGTCCTCGATCTTGTCCATTTCGGCGGACAGAACGGCAAGGTTGTCGATGAAGGACTTGCGCTCCGAGGCAGCAAGCAGCGACAGGAGTTGCCTGTCAACTTCGTCGGCGCCGGGAAGGGCCGTCTTGAGCATTTTCTTGCCGACCGCGGTAATGCGTATCGAATTGGTACGGCCGTCGTCCTTGGTGCGGCGGCGCTGCAGATAGCCTTGCGCCAACAGGCGCGACACCAGATCGGCGAGTGTCGAGCGATCGATGCCGGAGATCTTCACGAGTTCAGTCTGGCTCTTGCCGTCGTTGTTGTCGACGGCGAGAAGCACGGTGTACTGGCGGTGGGTGAGACCGGACTTGCCGACCTCGCCCATATACAGGTTGTTGGAATACTGAGCCGCCCGCTTCAGCAAATGCGATGGTGAACGCGTGAGTTGTTTCACGTCCTTGTTGACCGTCATGAACCCCTTCTCCTGCCACTGGAGCGGCAGCGCTTTTGCCATCGCGCCACTCCTGTCTGCCCCACCGTTGCCTCTAGCGGAGCCGCGTTGTCCTAGCGAGTCGAATTAACCGCTGCAAGCGAAAAGACGTGGGGCATGCAACTGGAAATCGGCTCTACGCCCACGCAATTAAAATGATCAGAACACGGAATGCAACTCTTGACAATCACCGCGATGTGGAATCCTGCATGCTGGCCCGGCCAAAGCGTGACATCGCGGCAACGCCGCCATGAAACCTGCGTCAGGCTCCCGGCTTGGCCTCTTCTTCGATTATGTGCCGGGTCATGTAGGGTGCGTTCGCGAATGCAAAAACCAGGGTTATCGGCAGCAGGCCGAAGACCTTGAAGTTAACCCATTGATCGGTGGTGAAGTTGCGCCAAACGACTTCGTTCAATCCGGCAAGCGCGAAAAAGAAGATCCCCCAGCGGATGGAAAGGGTACGCCAGGCCTGCTCCTGGAGCTTGATGGCCTCGCCCATCACTACCTTGAGATAATGCTTTCCAAAGGCAACGCCGCCCAGCAGCACGGAGCCGAACAGGGCGTTGATCAGCGTCACCTTCACCTTGATGAAGATATCGCTCTGCAACCAAAGTGTAAGGGCGCCGAACAGCGCCACGAACACCGCCGAAACCAGCGGCACCATGGCAAGTTTGCGGGTGGTGATCCACGAGACGGCAAGGGCGATGGCGGTCGCTATCATGAATACGCCCGTGCCCCAGAAGATTCCGGCCTTCCAGTTGGTTATGAAGAAGGCCACCAGCGGGCCCATTTCGATCAAAAGTTTCATGCGTCCTCAAGTCCGGCAATAGCCCGGGCAAAGCCTTCGGCGTCAAATGGCTGCAAGTCGTCGATCTTTTCGCCGACGCCTACGGCATGCACCGGCAGTTTGAATTTTTCGGCGATGGCCACCAGAATGCCGCCCCTGGCGGTGCCGTCGAGTTTGGTCATGATGAGGCCGGTGACGCCCGCCACCTTGGTGAAGATGTCGGCCTGGGCCAGGGCGTTCTGCCCCGTAGTGGCGTCAAGCACCAGGAGCACGGCATGGGGTGCGGTGGCGTCCTGCTTCTTGATGACCCGCACCACCTTGTCGAGTTCGTCCATCAGATAGGCCTTGTTCTGCAGGCGGCCGGCGGTGTCGATGAAGAGGATGTCGGTGCCGGTGTCCTTTGCTTCGGTCATGGCGTCGAAGGCGAGGCCCGAGGCGTCGGCACCGGTCGGGCGCGAAATCGTCCTGGCGCCGATCCTCTGGCCCCAGATGGTCAGCTGTTCGATGGCGGCGGCCCGGAAGGTGTCGCAGGCCGCGAACATCACCTTGAAGCCTTCGCCGGTCGCAATGGCGCCAAGCTTGCCGATGGTGGTGGTCTTGCCGGCGCCATTGACGCCGACGACGAGGATCACAAACGGCTTCTCGTTGCCGAAATTGAACGGCACCTCGACGGGCCTCAGCACCTTGGCCACTTCGCTGGCGAGGATCTGTTTTACTTCCTCCGGGTCGATTTCCTTGTCGTAGCGCCCGGCCGAAACCGCCTTGAGAATGCGTTCGGCCATCGGCAGGCCGAGGTCAGCCTGCAACAGCACGTCTTCCAGTTCCTGCAAGGTCGCGGCATCAAGCTTGCGCTTGGTGAAAATGGCGGTGATCGAGCCGGTGATCGATTTCGAAGACTTGGACAGTCCGTCCTTGAGACTGCGCGAACCAGCCCTTGCGCTCGGGCTCGGGTTCGGGCGCTGGTTCAGCTTTCTCCGGGTCGGTTCAGGTTCTGGTTCCGCAATGACAATCGGTTCCGGCGGCACAACGATAACCGGCTCCGGCACGGCCAAGGTTTCAACAATAGGCTCCGGTTCCGGCTCGGGCGGTGGTGGAGGTGGAGGTGGAGGAGGTGGAGGAACAATGACCTCGACCTTCCTGAGCTCGGGCTCGGCCCTCTTTGCGGCAGGCTTCTTTGGCTCAGGCTTCTTTGGCTCCGGCTTCTTCGGTTCGGGTTTGGCCTTGGCGGCAGGCTTCGGCGGTTCCGGCTTCCTGACTTCAACCTTTATTGGCTCGGGTTTCTTTGGTTCTGGTTTTTTGGGCTCCGGCTTTTTAGGTTCGGGTTTCTTCGCCTCGACCTTTTTCGGCTCCGGCTTCTTCGGCTCCAGCTTCTTTGGCTCCGGCTTTTTTGGTTCCGGCTTTCTGGTTCCGGCCTCTTGACTTCAACCTTCTTCGGCTCGGGCTTTTCCTTGGCCTTCGGCTCAGGTTTTTTCGGCTCGGGCTTGCTGACCTTCGGCGGCTCAGGCTCCGCTACAGTGGCGGGTTCCAGTTCTGCTGTGGCGACGGTATCCGGCTCCGGAAGAGGTTCCGGCTCAGGAAGTGGTTCGGGTTCTGGTTCCGGGGCTGGAAGCTTTTCGAGTTCCGGTTCCGGTGCGGGTACCGCTTCGTCTTTCCGGCCGGTGATGCGGTTGAAGAGTTTCTTGAAGAACCCGGTCATGCCGCGAGCCTTGCTTCGAGATGTGCTGCGCCTTTGCCAGTGATCTTGGCGGCGACGATGGCGCCGGGGGTCATGGCGCTTTCGAACTTCACCTGGGCGAAATGCTCGGTGCGGCCGGAGAGTTTCGTTTCGATCAGCACCTGGCGCATGGCGCCGACTTCGCGCGACAGGAAAGCTACCAGCCGGGCATTGCCGATGTCGCGCAGCCGCGCGGCCCTGGCCTTCACCACTTCGCGTTGGAGCTGTGGCATGCGCGCCGCAGGCGTTCCCGGCCGTGGTGAAAACGGAAAGACATGCAGGTAGGTGAGGCCGCAGTCCTCGACGATCCGCAACGAGTTTTGGAACATCTCCTCGGTCTCGGTCGGAAAACCGGCGATAACGTCGGCGCCGAACACCACATCGGGGCGGCGGGCGCGCAGTTCATTACAAAAGGCTATCGAATCCTCGCGGGCATGGCGGCGCTTCATGCGCTTCAGGATCAGGTTGTCGCCGGATTGCAGCGACAGATGCACGTGCGGCATGAGCCGTTCTTCGCCGGCCATGGCATCCATGAGTTCCTGATCGGCCTCGATTGAATCAATGGACGATAACCTCAAGCGCTTCAGATCGGGAACATCCTTCAGGATGCGGGTCACGAGACGGCCGAGTTTCGGCGCGCCTTCAAGGTCAGCACCCCAGGAGGTGATATCGACGCCCGACAGCACAATCTCGGAATAGCCATTGGCGACGAGGCGGCGCACCTGTTCGACCGAGTCATCGGTGGAGATCGAGCGCGAATTGCCGCGGCCGAAGGGGATGATGCAGAAGGTGCAGCGGTGGTCGCAACCGTTCTGCACCTGCACGAAGGCCCGCGTCCTGTCAGCCAGCGCCTCGATCATATTGGGCCGTGCGCGCTTCACCTGCATGATGTCGGAGACCTGCACGCGGGCGGAATCCGGTTTTTCCCAGCTTGCCGGTTTCAGTTTTTCCTCATTGCCGAGAACCCGCGTCACTTCCGGCATGGCGGCGAACATCGCGGGATCGGTCTGGGCGGCACAGCCGGTCACCACGATTTCGGCCGCCGGATTTTCCTTGCGCGCCTTGCGAATGGCCTGCCGGGCCTGGCGGGTGGCTTCGGCTGTTACCGCGCAGGTGTTGAAGACGATGGCGTTGGCCAACCCAGCCTTCTCGGCATGGCCGCGCATCACTTCGGATTCATAGGCGTTGAGGCGGCAGCCAAAGGTTTCGAAGGTGACGCCCGCCATGGCTAGACCGCCAGATGGGACGGCAACTCGCCCTCGAAGTCATAGGAGACGGGGCCGGTCATCAATATGTGTCCGTCGCTTTCGCGGCGCTCCATGACAAGATCGCCGCCGGGCAGCGACACGGTGGCCTTGGGACCCAGCACCTTGATGCGGAAGCCCGCCGCCATGACGGCACAGGCCGCGGTGCCGCAGGCCTTGGTCAATCCGGCGCCGCGCTCCCACACGCGGATGGTCACATGGTCCTTGGCATCGACGCGGGCCAGCGTGATATTGGCGCGCTGCGGAAAAAGAGGGTGATGCTCAAGCATCGGCCCAACCTTGCCGAGGTCGATCACATCCAGGTCCTTCACCCAGAAGATGCAATGGGGATTGCCGACATTAACAACCGACGGCGAATGGATGAGCGGCGCATCGATGGGGCCCACCTGCAATTCGATGTGGCGGGTGTCGTGGAATTTTTCCGACAGCGGAATGTCGTTCCAGTCGAAGCGTGGTGCGCCGTTGTCGATCCGCACCAGTCCATTGCCGGCTTTCTCGGCGACCAGCAAACCGCCCTTGGTGTCGATGGTCGCCCGGTCCCTGCTCAGTTCGCTGAACAACATATCGCCGATGCAGCGCGAGGCATTGCCGCAGCTTTCGACCTCGAAGCCCTCATTGTTCCAAATCAGCATGTTGACGTCGGCGGTTTTGGACGGCGCCAGCACAATCAACTGGTCACATCCGATACCGGTTTTGCGGTCGGCGATGGCCCGGGCCTTGGTCTCGTCAATCGCCAACGCGCGGTGCCTCGCGTCGAGCACGACAAAGTCGTTGCCCAACCCGTTCATCTTGCGGAAGTGCACTGGCGCGCGGCTGTCCATGGCGGGCCTTATATGGTGAATCACTCGGGGAAGGCTAGGGCCTTGCGCCCATTTGGCTAAAGCCCGAAACTCCTGAAACGGGAGGCCGGTTCATGGCGGTTGATGTTGTGGTGGTAGGCGCAGGGGCTGCCGGGCTGGCGGCGGCTAAAACGCTTCGTGCCCAGGGGGTTGAGGTCAAAGTCCTGGAGGCCATGGAGCGGATCGGCGGCCGGGCTCACACGGTCACCGAACCCTTCGGCTTTGCCTTCGATTGGGGCTGCGCCTGGATGCATGCCGCCGACCGCAATCCGTTCTTCGCCGAGGCGATGAAGCGGAACTTCACGCCGCAGTATCACGATCTCAACCTCGACCGGGTGTACTTCGGCAACCGCCGGGCGACGGCCCGCGAAATGGCCCAGATCTTCATGGCGGATTTCGAACTCGCCGCCCTTCTCGCGCGCAACGAGGAGAACAAGGCGAGCCTCGCGGTGTTGATCGGGCAATCGAAATTCGCCGATGTCAGCGAGACCTATCACGGCCCCATGGATTTCGGCCAGGACGCCGACGAGATCAATGTCGATGACCTGACGGATGCCGCCGAACTCGAACCGAATTTTCTGGTCAAGGAAGGCTTTGGAGCGCTGGTTGCCCAATGGGGCGCTGATGTGCCGGTGGAGCTTGCAACGCCGGTGAAGCGCCTGCGTTGGGATGGGCCGGGCGTTATCGCCGAAACGGCGCGGGGTGATGTGGCGGCACGCGCCGCGGTGGTCACCGTGTCAACCGGCGTTCTGTCGCTCGGGGGTTTACGTTTTGCGCCTGATCTGCCGGAAGCCCATGAGGCCGCCATTCACAATCTGCCGATGGGCCTTCTCACCAAGATTCCGCTGCTCATCAAGGGCGAGCGCCATGGCCTCAAGCCGTTCGAAGACATGCTGATCGAGCGCGGCGGCAACCGCGATGTCTATTTCCTCTGCCACCCCTTCGATCTCGACATGCTGATCGGTTTCGTGGGCGGCGATTTTGCCTGGGAACTGGCGGCGGCGGGGGCGGAGGCCACCACCGATTTCGTAGTGCAGTCGCTGTCCCGGGCGCTGGGATCGGATATCGAGAAGCAGATCGTCACATCGGCGGTCACCGACTGGGGCGCCAACCGTTGGACGCGCGGCGCCTATGCCGCTGCCTCGCCGGGTTCGACTGACCCGCGCGAGGTGTTGCGCCAGCCGGTCGCTGACCGCATCTTCTTCGCCGGCGAAGCGCTGGGCGGGCCCTTGATGCAGACCTGCGCCGGTGCCAGACTCTCAGGAGAGGAAACGGCGGGACGGCTCATCAAGCTGTTGAAGTGTTGAAAATGGCAGAACCGAAACAGGTGTTCGGCACCGAAGGCATCGCCGCCATGGAGCGGCCAAGTGCGGTGACGCGCTTCTTCATGAAGGTCGTGCAATGGGCCGAGCGCCTCAATCTCGCCTGCGCCATCCACGGCAATCCGCCGGTCTATGACAACGCCACCTTCCCATGGTCGGCCGAAATCGAGAAAGCCTATCCGGATATCCGCGCCGAGCTTGAACATGTTCTCAAGCGCAAGGACGAGTTGCCGAATTTCCACGATATCTCGACGGATGTGAAAACCATTTCGACCGACAACCGCTGGAAGACGTTCTTCCTCGTGGGTTTCGGCAAGCCGTCCGCCAACAATATCGCGCAATGCCCGAAAACCTGGGAGGCCTTGCAGAAAATCCCCGGCCTCAAGACGGCGATGTTCTCGATCTTCGATCCCGGCAAACATCTGCCCGCCCATCGCGGGCCGTATAATGGCGTGCTGCGATTGCATCTCGGCCTCATTGTGCCGGAACCGCGCGACAAGATCGCCATTCGCGTCGACAAGCAGGTGTGCCACTGGTCGGAAGGCAAGGTGCTGATTTTCGATGATGCCTATGAACACGAGGCGTGGAATCATTCGGAAAACTTGCGCGTCGTTCTGTTCGTTGATTTCGTCAAGCCCACGCGCTTTCCGGCGAGCTTCGTCAACTGGCTGCTGTTCAACCTCGCCATCTTCACGCCGTTCATCCAGGAAGGCATGGAGAACCACAAGGCCTGGGAGAAGAAATTTTACGCCGAAGCCGAGAAACTGAGGAACGCGAAGTAGCCCATGCCCCAGTCCTTCTGCAGCGAACTCGTCGGCTCCTTCTCGCAAGGTGCCGCTGGCAATCCCACGGTGGCGATGATCGAGGCGGCCTTCCGTCATCACAAGCTCGACTGGCGCTATGTGAATTGCGAGGTGCCGCCGGAAAAACTTGCCGACGCCGTGAAAGGCGCTCGTGCCATGGGCTGGAGGGGCTTCAACTGCTCGATCCCCCACAAGGTGGCGGTGATCCAGCATCTCGATGGCCTCGGCGAATCCGCTGCCATCATGGGTGCGGTCAATTGCGCGGTGAACCGTGATGGCAAATTCATCGGCGAAAACACCGACGGCAAGGGCTTCCTCAAGTCTCTGCAAGAGGTGGCGAACCCGGCGGGCAAGTCCATCTTGCTGTTCGGCGCAGGCGGTGCGGCCCGCGCCATCGGCGTCGAACTGGCGCTGGCGGGAGCGGCGGCGATCACGCTGGTCAATCGTGACAGGACGCGCGGCGAAACGCTGGTGAAACTGCTCAATGACAAGACCAAGGCGAAGGCCAGCTTTGCCCACTGGATAACAACCTGCAAAATTCCTCCGGGCACGGACATTGTGGTGAACGCCACCTCCATCGGCCTCGAAGACGGCAACGCCGCCCTCGATGTCGACGTGGCCTCTCTCACGCCCGGCATGGTGGTGGCCGACGTCATCGTCAACCCGCCCCGCACCCGATTGATCCGCGATGCCGAAGCCCGGGGCTGCAAGGTGATCGACGGCCTCGGCATGCTGGTGAACCAGGGGGTGATCAGCGTGAAGTACTGGACCGGCGTGGACGCCGACCCAGCCGTGATGCGGAAGACGGTGGCGGGGATATTCGGGGTGTGAGACAGGTGCCTACTGTGCTAGCGTGAAGTCATGAACCTGACATTTGAGACTGAACTTGAGGATGATGGCCGGTGGCTGGCGGAAGTGCCCGAACTGCCCGGCGTTATGGCCTATGGTGCCACGGAGCGCGAAGCGGTGGCAAAGGCTGAGGTCTTGGCGCTTAGGGTGATCGCGGAGCGGCTAGAACACAACGAATCTGGGCCGATTGACGTCAGCATTGTCATTGCCGCTGAGTGAATTGCCCAAGTGACTCTCCCCATAGTTGTTCAGCCAGCTAATAGGAAGCCAAATCACTTATAGGTAGGGGTCTATGGCTTCTTTTCCGGCAACCAAAGCCAAACGCGTCTTTTCTGCGCTCCAGCGTATTGGGTGGAGTATCAAGCGCCAGACAGGTTCGCACCGGACCCTTGAGCGGGTAGGTTGGCCGGACGTCGTGTTCGCGTTCCATGATGGCGACGAAGTCGGGCCAAAGGTGTTG
Organism: uncultured Alphaproteobacteria bacterium; assembly: GCA_963775095.1. Lineage (GTDB taxonomy): Bacteria > Pseudomonadota > Alphaproteobacteria > Rhizobiales > Aestuariivirgaceae > Aestuariivirga. The sequence continues at coordinate 466,162 of CAVZHN010000009.1, read as the reverse complement.
TCGCGAATTGCCAAAAGTACGGGTCTCACACCTGATGATCTGTAAGAGCTCCCCCAATTTGACTTTCCCCCCTGTTTCCCCTATCTCCCGCCCATTCTCAGACGTTGAACGTCTTTCGGCTCTTTCATACATGGGGTTTTGACATTCCCGGGGGATGAGGTGGCCAACGTCCGGCGGCGCGTGGCGCTCCCGGGTGCGTTTGGCGTTTGGCTGGTGACAACAACTATTGTCATCCCCGGTCTGAACACATGTCCTGGGGACTCATGGCTGGTCCGGGTTCAGAGCCTATGGTGGAGGTGGGTTGCCGGAACAAGTCCGGCATTGACAGGTAAGGGTAAGTGAGCACCGGGCATGGTGCTTTGTCCGATCAACGTTACCCCGCCTTGAACCGCCCGCCCTTCATGTAGCGGATGATGACGTATCCAAAGATCAGCAGCCCACCAATCATGATCACGCCGCTTTCGCCGCCGATATACTCCTGCACCATAACCGACTGTGTCACGGCCACTTTGCCGGAGAGGTTCCAGGCGGTGTTGGCGGCGGCATGGGCAATGGCCACCGGCCAGATGCTGCCGGTCCAGATGCGCAGGAAACCGTAAAAGACCCCGGCGAGCGTCAGGGTGACGAGGAACAGCGGTGCGACAATGAGCGGATTGCCGGTGCTGTGGTAAAAATCTGTGGTCAGCAAGAGCGGCAGGTGCCAGACGCCATGCAGGAAGCCAACGAGCAGCATGGCCGGCACGATTGCAAGTCTCGTCAGGCGTGGCAGCATGTAGCCGCGCCAGCCTGTTTCTTCGACGAGCGCAAGCAAGGTGCTGATCACCAGCCCGGCGAGAATGTTCACAATAACCTTGATGGCCGAGCCGCCTGTGTCGGGCATGGCCAGGATGGTCAGTCCGGCGAGCGCCAGGATGGCGAGCCCGGCGATGTGGATTAGGGCCGGGCCGCCGATGGCCAGCGGCCAGGCCTTGAATCCAGCGCGGGTGAGGCCGAGGCTGGTAATCGCCGCTCGGAAGCCGCATTCTGGCGCCACTAAGGCCATCATTATCGCCACTGCGATGACCGGCGTGAACATGTAGAGCGGCAAGCTCGCTTCGCCGACAATCGGGACCGCCAACCGGACAAGCATGGCCAGCGCCAAAGTGATGGCGTAAAAGACGAATGCGCGGCTGGTGTTTTCTGGGCCGAGCGACATGGCAGCCTCCTGTCTGTCCCTGCTTTCCTGCCGAACACCCGCCGGGTCAAGCCAAATCCCCCAATTTGACTTTCCCGCCTGTTTCCCCTATCTCCCGGCCATTCTCAGACGTTGAACGTCTTTCGGCTCTTTCATACATGGGGTTTTGACATTCCCGGGGGATGAGGTGGCCAACATCCGGCGGCGCGTGGCGCTCCCGGGTGCGTTTGGCGTTTGAGTGAAGTCATCCCTCCTCGCGGAGCGGGGAGGGTGGCGCGCGTGGAACGCGCGACGGGTGGGGACCTTTGCCGGCCATGAAAACCCCACCCCCGCCGCTACGCGACGGACCCTCCCCGCTTCGCGAGGAGGGATAAGCAGGGAATGAGCAATGTTCGAGACCTTAAGCGAGCGCCTGTCGGGCATATTGGACAAGATCACCGGCCGCGGTGCGCTGTCTGAAGCCGACGTGGACGAAGCGCTGCGCGAGGTCAGGCGGGCGCTGCTCGAAGCCGACGTGGCGCTGGAAGTGGTGCGCTCGTTCACCGAGCGGGTGAAGGCCAAGGCGGTTGGAGCCGAGATCGTCAAGTCGATCAAGCCCGGCCAGATGGTTGTGAAGATCGTCAATGATGCGCTCGTGGAAATGCTGGGTTCGGAAAGTTCGGCGCTGAACTTGCGCGCTTCGCCCCCGGTGCCGATCCTGATGGTTGGCTTGCAGGGTTCGGGCAAGACGACCACGACCGCCAAGATCGCCAAGCGCCTCACTGAGCGCGACAAGCGAAAAGTTCTGATGGCCTCGCTCGACACACAGCGTCCGGCGGCGCAGGAACAGCTCGCCATCCTGGGCCAACAGGTGAAGGTCGATACCCTGGCCATCGTCAAGGGCGAGACGCCCACGCAGATCGCCAAGCGCGCCATGTCGGAAGCCCGCAAGGGTGGCTACGATGTCGTGATGCTTGACACGGCGGGCCGGCTGCACATCAACGAGGAACTGCTCGCCGAAGCCGCCGCCGTCCGCGATATCTGCAAGCCCAATGAAACACTTTTGGTTGCCGATGCGCTGACCGGCCAAGACGCGGTGAACCTCGCTCGCGCCTTCGACGAGAAGATCGGCATTACCGGCATCGTGTTGACCCGCATCGACGGCGATGGCCGTGGCGGTGCCGCACTTTCGATGCGCGCCGTGACGGGCAAGCCCATCAAGCTGATGGGCACGGGCGAAAAGATCGATGGGCTTGAAGACTTTCATCCCGAACGCATCGCCGGGCGCATTCTCGGCATGGGCGATGTTGTGTCGTTGGTCGAAAAAGCCGCCCTTGAAATCGATCACGACAAGGCGAAGAAGATCGCCGACCGGATGCGCAAGGGCGCCTTCGATCTCGAAGACCTCGCCGACCAGTTGAAACAGTTGCAGAAACTGGGCGGCATGGGCGGCGTCATGAACATGCTGCCCGGCATGGGCAAGATCAAGAAGCAGCTTGAGGGTGCCGACCTCGACAACAAGGTGCTGAAGCGCCAGATGGCGATCATCACCTCGATGACGCCCTATGAAAAGCGCAACCCGAAAGTGATGGACGCCAAGCGCAAGAAGCGCGTGGCGGCGGGCTCCGGCACCAAGGTGGAAGAGATCAACCGCCTGTTGAAAATGCATCTGCAGATGGCGGCGATGATGAAGCAGATGGGCCAGGGCAAGGGTATGCTGGGCAAGATGTTCGGCGGCGGCAAGGGCGCTCCCGATGCCGCCGAGATGGAAAAGATGCAGGCGGAACTCGCTGGGTTGAACCCCGATGCGCTGCCTGAGGATTTGAAGGATTTGATGAAGGGCGGCGCCATGCCGTCCCTGCCGCAGGGGCTTCCCGGCCTCAGCGGCGGCAAGCTTCCGGGGCTCGGCTCATTGCCGGGGCTGGGCGGCGGCGGATTCAAAGGATTGCCCGGATTGGGCAAGAAGAAATGACGTATACGGATCAAAAGGAGTAGATCATGGCCGTTAAAATTCGTCTGGCACGTGCGGGCACCAAGAAGCGTCCTTATTACCACATCGTCGTTGCCGATGCGGCATCGCCGCGTGATGGCAAGTTCATCGATGTGGTCGGGGCTTTCAACCCGATGCTGAAGAAGGACGACGAGAAGCGCATCCAGCTCAATGCCGAGAAGGCCTCCGCCTGGCTCAAGAAGGGTGCCCAGCCGACCGACCGGGTGCTGCGCTTCCTCGACAAGGCGGGCGTTGCCAAGCGTGAAGCGCGCAACAATCCGCAGAAGGCCCTTCCCGGCAAGAAGCGTATCGAACGCGAAAAGGCCCAGGCCGCGGCGGCCGAGAAGGCCGCGCAGGCTGCCAGCTAGGGACTTCGCGTGACGCCACATGGCATCCACCCTTCAACCGTCTTCCCGGCGAAAGCCGGGATCCATGGTTGACATGGGCCCCGGCTTTCGCCGGGGTGACGGAAATGGGATGGTTCTCGTGGGTCTCATCACCGGCGCTCATGGCATCAGGGGCGAGGTGAAGCTCAGGAGCTTCACCGCCGATCCTGAAGCTATTGCCGGCTATTCGCCGCTTGAAACAGCAGCGGGCGGCAAGATCGAAGTCGCCAAGTTGCGAGCCCAGAAGGATGGTTTCATCGCCACCCTCAAGGGCATTGGCGATCGCAATGCCGCCGAAGCGCTGAGAGGCACGGAACTTTTCGTGCCGCGCCGGCGTCTGCCGGAGCCGGGAGCGGGTGAAGCCTATCTCAATGACCTGGTGGGCCTAGCGGTTTATCAAGGTGAAGTGCTGCTTGGCGAGATCGTCGGCATCGAAAACTTCGGCGCCAGCGATTTGCTTGATGTGGCCCTCGATGGCCGCGCCGGCACGGTCTATATTCCGTATGCGGAGAGTTTCATTGCCGCCGTCGAGGATGATCGCGTGGTGGTGACGTTGCCGGAAGGGTTTCTGGATGAGGGGGCTCGCCCATGAGTTTCGCCGCCACCATCCTCACGCTGTTCCCCGATATGTTTCCGGGGCCGGTCGGTCAATCATTGGCGGGCAAGGCTTTGGAACAGGGTCTGTGGTCGCTCGATACCCGTGACATTCGCGCCTCCGCCACCGACCGGCATCGCAGCGTCGATGACCACCCGGCGGGCGGCGGGCCCGGCATGGTGCTGAAACCAGATGTGCTGGCCGCCGCCATCGATGCCGCACCCCATGTGGGGCCACGGCTCCTCATGAGCCCGCGGGGCGAACCGCTCACCCAGAAATTGGTGCGGGAGCTTGCCGCCGGGCCTGGCTTTCTCATCGTCTGCGGGCGCTTCGAGGGGGTGGACGAGCGGGTGATTGAAAAACGCGGGCTTCGCGAAGTGTCGGTGGGGGATTACATCCTGTCGGGTGGCGAGCCTGCGGCCCTGGTGCTTCTCGATGCCGTCGTCAGGCTTCTGCCAGGCGTCATGGGGAAGGCGGAAAGCGGGGCCGAGGAAAGTTTCGAGGACGGGCTCCTTGAACACCCCCACTACACCAAGCCAAATGTCTGGGAAGGCCTTGAAATCCCTCAGGTTCTGCTCTCGGGCGACCACAAGGCAATGGCCCGCTGGAAGCTTGAACAGCGGCAGGCCCTCACGCAGGCCCGGCGGCCCGACCTCTTGGCGCAAAAAGTAACGGGAAAGATTTGATTTTAACCCCGGTAGCGGCTATAGGCGCGCAACCCCAAAAGGAAGTCAGTTATGAATATTATCGCTCAACTTGAAAAAGAGCAGGTCGCAATCGTGGCCGCCCAGCGCGCCGTGCCGGAATTCAGCCCCGGCGATACGGTCATCGTCAATGTCAAGGTCAAGGAAGGCGAGCGCAGCCGCGTTCAGGCCTATGAGGGCGTGTGCATCGCGCGCTCGGGCGGCGGCATCAACGAGAATTTCACGGTGCGCAAGATGTCGTATGGTGAAGGTGTTGAGCGGGTGTTCCCGGTCTATTCGCCGATGATCGACTCGATCAAGGTGGTGCGTCACGGCAAGGTGCGCCGCGCCAAGCTCTATTATCTCCGTGGCCGCACCGGCAAGTCGGCGCGTATCGCCGAGAAGCAGAAGGCCTTCGGGCTGGTTGCGGTGGCAGCAGAAGCCCCGGCTGGCGCCAAGGTGGAAGTCTCGGCCACCGACGTGTCGCTGATCGGCGGCGTCGGCCCAAAGATCAAGGAGCAGCTGGCGGCCGAAGGCGTCACCAGCCTCGCGCAGATTGCCGAAATGAGCGATGAGGCGATCTTCGCGCTCGACGAGAAGCTCGGCCTCAAGGGCCGCACCAAGCGCGAAGAATGGGTCGAACAGGCCAAGGAATTGCTGGCGGGCAAGGCGCCGCGCGCCAAGACGGATCGCGCCAAGGTTTAAGTTCCGTATACGGATCAGTTAGCGGGGCCGGGTAATTCCGGCCTTTTTGCTTTATCCTTCTCCACGCGGAACGCGTGGGGAAGGTGGACGCGCAGCGGACGGATGGGGTGGTGCCGCGTGACGGACCCCACCCGTCAGTTGCTCTCGCAACTGACACCCTCCCCGCAAGCGAGGAGGGACAAGGGAGCATGCCCATGACCGACTATATCGCCATCAACAAGGCCAACTGGAATGACCGGGCCGCCATCCACTACAGGGATGAGGCGGGCGGCTATGGCGTGCAGGCGTTTCTCGACGGCGCCGACAATCTGCATGATATCGAGGACCGCGAGATTGGCGATGTGAAGGGGCTGCGCATTGTTCATCTGCAATGCCATTTCGGCATCGACACGCTGTGCCTGGCGCGGCGCGGGGCTTCGTGCGTTGGTCTTGACTTCTCGCCGGCGGCCATCAGGGCGGGGCGCGAGCTGCAAGCGAAAACCGGCCTCGATGCCAGCTTTGTCGAAGGCAATGTCTATGATGCGCGGGCTCTCATCGAGGGCTACTTCGACAGGGTCTATGTTACCTGGGGGGCTATCAACTGGCTGCCCGACATGGCGCGCTGGGCCAAAGTCGTATCATCGCTGCTGTCGCCCGGCGGTTCTCTTTATCTGCTCGAAGGCCACCCGTCGCTGATGACGCTCGACGAAAAAACTCCCGGCCTGCAACCGGGCTTCGACTGGCGCACGCCCATCGACAAGCCGGTGATCATGGATGAAGAGACGACCTACACCGGCGACACGGCGAAGATCGCCCACACGCGCACGGCCGAATGGATCCACCCGCTGAGCGACATCATCAATGGCGTGATCGCAGCAGGGATGCGGCTTGACTGGCTGCACGAACATGAAGAACTTGCCTGGCAATTCATGCCGTCGATGCCGGCGATCGAGGGCAAGCGCCGCATGTGGGTGCTGCCGCCGGACCTGCCGCGCCTGCCGCTGGCATTTTCGCTCGGCGCCACAAAGGTGTGAATCACGCCTTTTCGACGCGCACCCAGGTCTCGTTGTAGGCGGGCTGGCCGGCGGGCGACCACCGGGATGGCGTCAGGCGGTTGAGCGGAGCCGAGTCCTCCCGGCCCTCGTCCCACCATTTTCCCTCAAGCGCCACGGCGCCTTGGCGCACCGCATCGCTTACGGCGAGCGCCACCTCGACCTTCACGCCATTGCAGCGCACGGCCACGCGGTCGCCGCCGGCAAGGCCTCGCAGCCCGGCCTCGCTGGGGTGCAGGGTGGCGGTGGGAACACCTTGCGATTTGCGGTTGCGCGGCATGTTGGCGAAGGTGGAATTGAGAAAATAGTGCGACTTTGGTGTCAGCAGCTGCAGGGTTCCGTCGTTGGTGCGCGACGGCGCCCGCAGCGGTCCGCCGCTCAATCGCAATTTTGACTGCAGGGGGGCAACCGCCGGGCGCGGCGACGGCGACTTCTTCCAGCCCACGTCGCAAAGCTCGGCCAAGGAAACGCCCTTCGGCATGGTGGCGGCGGCGATCTCCTCGTCACTTTCGCGCAATGCCGGATGCTCGAGGCCGAGCTTGGCGGCGAGCCCGCGCATGATGGCGCCGCTGCTCCGCGCTTCGCCCATCGGCGCGATGGCTGGGGTGTTGGCGAGAACATAATGGTGCCCCCAGGCACCCTGGACATCGACATGCTCGAACTGCGTGGTGGCGGGCAGCACGATATCGGCAAAGCGCGCCGTGTCGGTGACGAAGTGATCGATCACCACCGTGAACAGATCATCGCGCGACAGACCGCGCGCCACCCGCGGAGCGTCGATCTGGGTGACCGCCGGGTTGGCGCTCCATACCATCAGCCCCTTCACCGGCGCTGCCGACTGTTCCAGCGTTTCACCGAGCTTGGCCATGTCGTGGCTTCGGGGCTTGCCCTTCAGCAAGTCCGGTCTGCCAGCCGCCGTCTCGTCGAAGTCCGGCATGGAAAGAATCGAAAGCCCGCCGCCCCGGTGCCGCCAATGACCGCCAAGAATGGCCAACGCCGAAACGCCGCGCACGAAGTCCTCGCCCCCTACGGCCTGCTGTGGGGCGATGCCGGCACGGATCAGGGCGGGTTTCGCCGCCGCGAAGTCCTCGGCGAGTGCTGAAATATCCGCGGCCGGAAGCCCCGTTGCCTCGGAAGCCGCTTCGAATGTCCATGGCCATACGGACTGCCGGTAGCTGTCGAGGTCGGCCACCCAGAGCTTTGCAAGTTCGAGATCAGCACGGCCCGCCGCAATCAGATGCCGCCCGATGGCCGCCGCCAGAATGGCGTCGGCGCCGGGGCGAATGGCAAGGTGTTGGTCGCAGAGTTTGGCCGTGCGGGTGCGGACGGGATCGATGGCAATGACCTTCGCCCCCTTCCGGCGCGCCGCTTCGACGAAATGCCACTGGTGATGGCAGGTGGTGAGAGTGTTTTGACCCCACAACACAATGAGCCTGGCGTCGTCGCTTTCCTCCGGGTCGACACCGATGGGATGGCCTTCGGCCAGCAGGGCCGAAGCCGAAGCGCCGCACACATTGCCCGTTTGCAGGCTGGCGCCAAGCGCATGGAAGATCCGCAGCAGCGCCAGGCGCTGCACCGCCCCTTGCGTGCCGAGGTAATAGAACGGCGCCAGGGCCTCAGCCCCATGCTCGGCGATGATGGCTTTGAAGCGCGTGGCGATTTCGGTTAGGGCTTCGTCCCAGGTGATGGGCGTGAACTGCCCGGAGCCTTTGGGACCAGAGCGTTTCAACGGATGCAGCACCCTGCCCGGTGCGGTAAGCCGTGCCTCATAATCCTTCACCTTGGCGCACAACACGCCACGGGTGATGGGGTGATCCTTTGCACCTTCGACGCGGATCACCTTGCCGTCCTCGACATGGGCCACCCAGGCGCAACTGTCCTGGCAATCGAGCGGGCAACAACCTTTGACCTGCATGGGGGCACTCCGGAAATTCCGCCGACTCCGGCGTGCAAGGGTTTGTAAAGCGCTATGGGCCGGTGAAACGAAAGTGGCCGGTTACATCATAGGAAAACAGCACGTCCTCCTTCTGCGTGCCGGCGCCGATGTTGTGGATGAGCAGGGGCCTGCTGCCGCCTTCGATCCTGTCTCCGCTTACGATGGCAATGTGCGGCAGGTTGCCGGGCAGCATCATGGTTACAAGATCGCCAGCCAAGTAATCTCCGGAGTCTGGCGAGACCGTGAGTTCGGCGCCCCGGCGCTTGAAGAAAGTTTGCAAATTTGGCACGCGGCGATGGTCGATGTTGGGATCGGGCTTCTTGAGACCCCAGCGCGCCGGATAGGCCGCGAAGTTGCGGCGCATGTCCTCGTGGACGAGTTTCTGCAAGTCGAAGCCGAGGCCTGCGCGATAGGCACGGACGACCACATCGGTGCAAACGCCATATTCAAGCGGCACATCGCCACCGGGGTAGGCGATCTTGGCGTAACTCCCATCATAGCGCAGCGTCTGGCCGATCTGGGTTTCGGCGGCAGCGACCAGCCGTTCCGCCCAGCCTTCGGCCCTGGCAGGAGGAACGGGCAGGATGAGAAGTCCGGCAACTATGGTGCGTCGGGTGATCATCTGTCCATCAGTCCACGCCATTTCCGGCAGAATTGCGATCCCGGGGATAGAGTTTGACTTGGGGCCCCCAGCCGCTAAATACCCCCCAAAATCCACCGTCCACACAGGTTTGACGACATGGCCAAGGCCCGCACGCTCTATGACAAGATCTGGGACGACCATCTGGTCCACGAAGCCGACGACGGCACGTGCCTTCTCTATATCGACCGCCACCTTGTCCATGAGGTGACGAGCCCTCAAGCCTTCGAAGGCCTGCGTATGACGGGCCGCAAGGTGCGCCATCCGGAGCGGACGCTGGCCGTCGTCGATCACAATGTGCCGACCACCGACCGCAGCCACGGCATTGCCGAGCCGGAGAGCCGCATCCAGGTCGAGACCCTTGCCCAGAACGCCAGGGACTTCGGCGTCAGGTATTTCAACGAACTCGACAAGCGCCAGGGCATCGTTCACGTGGTGGGTCCCGAGCAGGGCTTCACGCTGCCGGGCACGACGATTGTGTGCGGCGACAGCCACACCTCGACCCATGGCGCCTTCGGGGCACTGGCGCACGGCATCGGCACTTCGGAAGTCGAACATGTGCTGGCGACGCAGACGCTGATCCAGAAGAAGGCCAAGAACATGCTGGTCGAAGTGAACGGCAAGCTCGCCCCGCACTCGACCGCCAAGGACATCATCCTCGCCATCATCGGCGAAATCGGCACGGCGGGCGGCACCGGCTCGGTCATCGAATTTGCCGGCGAGGCCATCCGCGACCTTTCCATGGAAGGCCGCATGACGGTGTGCAACATGACCATCGAAGGCGGCGCCCGGGCCGGCATGATTGCACCGGATGACAAGGCCTACGCCTACCTGAAGGGCCGCCCCATGGCACCATCGGGCCAAGCCTGGGATCAGGCGCGGCGCTATTGGGAAACACTCAGGACCGACGATGGCGCGCATTTCGACCGGGTCGTCAAACTCGATGCGGCAGCCTTGCCGCCCATCGTGTCGTGGGGCACGTCACCGGAAGACGTGGTGGCGATCACCGGCACGGTGCCGGACCCCGCCTTGATTGCCGAAGAAGGCAAACGCCAGTCGAAGCAGCGGGCGCTTGACTACATGGGGCTGACGGCGGGCCAGAAAATCACCGACATCACGCTCGATGTGGTGTGGATCGGCTCGTGCACCAATGGCCGTATCGAAGACCTGCGCAATGTGGCGAAGATCGTCGAAGGCAAAACCAAGGCCGATAATCTCGCCTATGTCATGGTGGTTCCGGGTTCCGGCCTGGTCAAGGCCCAGGCCGAAGCCGAGGGGCTCGACAAGATCTTCAAGGCGGCGGGTTTCGAATGGCGAGAGCCCGGCTGCTCCATGTGCCTGGGCATGAACCCTGACCAATTGAAACCCGGCCAGCGCTGCGCCTCGACATCCAACCGCAATTTCGAGGGCCGCCAGGGCTATCGGGGCCGGACGCACCTGGTTAGCCCACAAATGGCGGCGGCGGCGGCCATTGCCGGGCGGTTTGTGGACATCCGGCAACAGCATTAATTTGCGAAGTGTGATGTGCGTCATTAACGGTTGATGAACAGTGCGTTAAGGGATATGTCAGAGCCGCTGATCTATGGTGATTGCAAGTTATGGCTTTCACCGCAAACCGGGGAACTAGGGGTAAAACGTGAGTAATTCTGTACAGGCCGATGCCAAATTCCTGCGCCGCGTGCTATTTGGCATGGTGCTTCTGACGCTGGTTACCGGCGGTTTGGCGGGCTTCACCACGGTTCAGGCCATGTCGGAAAAGACCCAGGCCTGCGGCACGCTCTGCCAATAGCAGTGATCGATGGCGAAGCGGCTTTCGGAGCTCTTCGCACCTTCCCTATCCGACTTTGAGACGCTCGCGGCCCAGGCCTTTGACGGCCTGCCGAAGGCGTTCCGCGAGCTGTGCGGGGAAATCGTCTTCCGGGTTGAGGATTTTGCCACGGATGACGTGCTTGACGACCTCAAAGCCGAAAGCCCGTTTGACATCATGGGACTGTTCCAGGGGCTTGGCATGGCGCACGACCAGGCCATTCCCGAAACCGGGCGGATGCCCAACATGATCTTCCTGTATCGCCGCCCCATCCTCGACTACTGGGCCGAGCACGAGGAATCGCTCGGCGCGGTCATTGCCCATGTGCTGATCCACGAGATCGGCCATCACTTCGGCCTGTCGGATGCCGACATGGCCGAAATCGAAGCCAAAACGCCTTAACCACGCCACAGCTTGGCCACGAGCCTGAGTTCATACTGACAGCCGTGTTCCACCGCGGTTCATCGCCCTGGGCCTAGAAGGGCCACCGCGAGTTCAAGGAGTTTCATCGTGAAGAGAATTTTCGTGCTTTCGGGTTTGATGTTCGCCGCACTGTCGGTATCGGCTTATGCCGACATTTCCAACTACGCGCCGGACAAACGCATTGTCGGGCGGGACGAGGCCAAATCGATCTGCCTTGCCATGGGTGACGTGGGCAAGGGCTTCAATCTTGATGGCACGTCCGGTGCCTATGGCTGCCAAAATCAAGTCAACGGCAACGCCATCACCTGCAGCGGCGACGGTCAGTGTACGGATCATGTCGGCGACCCGCGCTGGCGGCGGATCAAGGAGCTGATCGACAACGCTGGCAAGAAACAAGGCGTGGTGCCGCTGTAGCACCGAATGATCCTTGATGGAACAACCCAACGACCGTCATCCCGGCGAAAGCCGGGACCCAGACTTGCCGCGCAAAGACTGTCGGAGCATCTCGTTTGAAAGCCTGGGTCCCGGCTTTCGCCGGGATGACGGCAAAGAGTGTGGGTAAATCCAAACGAATTTTGGGGCCGTTACTCTCCCAGTTCCACGGGCTTCAATTCTTCAAACCTATCACCCGGCCCCGGATTGTCCTTGGGGCTCTTGCCGCCCAAATGGTGCATGATGCCCCACACGGCGTTGAGGGCGGTCTGCACGGCGCCTTCAACCCAGCCGGGCGTCCACGACACACCGTCACCGGCCATGAAGATGCCGCGCTCGTGGGGCGGCAGCTTGTCCTGGTGGAAGTGGCAGAACATGCGGTGATTGTAGCGGTAGTGGCCGGGGAGTGCGCCCTTGAAGGCGCCGAGGAAGTTGGGGTCCGATTCCCAGGAGACGGTAATGGGATCGCCGATGATGTGGCTCTTGAGGTCGAGGTCCGGGTAGATCCGGCCCAGGGCCTCAAGGCACAGCTTGACGCGATCTTCGGGGGTCTCGGGCAACATTTTCAGGGCATCGCTCATCCATGAATAGGACAGGCAGATGACGCCGGGTTTGCCCTCGCCATTGTCGAACAGATAGGTGCCGCGGGTCAGGCGGTCGGTCAGCGTCATGCTCATCAGGTCGCGGCCGGTCTTGGGGTCCTTGTCTTTCCAGAAGGCGCGGTCGGTCATCACGAAGGTTTTCGATGACTGCATATAGCGGGTGCGATCGAGCGCCATCCACATGCGGGGCGAAAACAGCTTCTCGTCGACTTCCATGTTGGTGGTGAGCACCCAGCTTTGCACGGTAACCAGGCAGGCCTCGAAAATCCGCCGGTGACCCCAGCGGTCGGTCACGGCGATTTTTTCACCATCGCGCTCAATGCGACGGGCGGCGGGCCGGGTGGCGCCATCGTGGAGCTTGGCCAAGGTCGTGCCTTGCGGCCAATGGGCCAAGCGCCCGGGCGAAGTATGCCACAGGCCGCGCGGCACCTGTTCGACGCCACCCACCATGTAGCGCTGTTTTTCATCGCAATCGGTGGCGACCACGCGGAGGATTTCCAGCATGGAGTTGGGATAATCGGAATCCCAGCCGCCGGTGCCGAAACCTACCTGGCCGAACACTTCGCGGTGGCGGAAGGATTTCTGGCCGAAGGCATAGGACGAGGCGACGAAATCGTAGAAGGTGCGTTCGTCCCAAATCGGCACCAGCTGGTTCCAGATCTCCTTGACCCTGCTGACATCACGCTCGCGGATCGCCTGGCGAAGATCGGTGAAGCCAGCGCCCTCCTCAAGGGCGTTGCGCCAGCATTCCTGAATTTCACGGAAGAACGGCGGCAGCTGATCGGGCTTCTCGACATAGATCTTCTCGCCCTCGAGGTCGATCACCGTCGAATTCGAGGCGGGATGTTCGAGGGGATTGGGAAACGGTTTCGAAGGTATGCCGAGCATGTTCACATAATGGTAGAATGCCGTGGACGAGATCGGAAAGCGCATGCCGCCGAGCTCGGCGACGATACCTTCGGCACCCTCGAACTGCTGCGACCGCAGGCGGCCGCCAATGCGCGAGGCCTCGTAGATCACTGGCCGCAGCCCCATTTTCATCAATTCATAGGCAGCAGTCATGCCGGCCATTCCGGCGCCGATGATCGCCACTTCCTTGCCGTGCTGGCCGGAGGGCAGCGTTCCGAGCCCGCCGGGGTGGGCGATCCAATCGTCGAATGGAAACGGAAAGTCGGGCCCGAACATGGTCATGGGCCTTGAGGTGTCGGCTTCGAAGGCAAACAGGTTCGATGAAGTCATGGCGGCTCTCCCGCCGCGCAGGTTTGCACAGTTCGCGCCATCCCGGAATAGGGCAGGCGCTGGCCCGTGATACGTGGGTACCACGGGCCAGGTCCGATTAGCGGAACAGCGACAGGATGGTCTGGCTGCTCTGGTTGGCGATTGACAGGGACTGGACGCCCAGCTGCTGTTGCACCTGCAGGGCCTGAAGCCTGGTCGATTCCTCGTTCATGTCGGCATCAACCAGCGTTCCTATGCCGCGGTTGATGGCGTCCATGAGATTGCCGACGAACTCCTTCTGCATGTTGGTGCGCTGCTTTACGGCGCCCAAATTGGAGGCGGCGGTGGTCATCGACGAAATCGCCGCATCGACGTAGGCGGTCATCTGGTCGAGGTCGGCCAAATCGTTGGCGGTGTCGGTCAGCGCCGAAATGTCGAGGGTCGAAACGGCATAATCAACGCCGCCATTCGTGGTGGTGTCGACGGTATCGAGAATGCCGGACTGGTCGTTGGAATCGAACAGCTTCACGGCATCGATATCGACGGAAATGGTTCCGACGGTGATGGCAGCACCTGAGCGCGAGAACGACGAGACGATGCTCTTCGTGGCGTTATAGCTGGCAGCGCCGGAGTCAACCGACAGCCAGTTCTCGCCGGAAAATACCGACGAGTTGCCGATTGACGTCAGCTGGTTCTGCAGTTCGGTGATTTCCGACTGGATCTTGGTGCGGTCTACGCCGGGCTGGCGGGCGGCGACCAGCTTGTTCTTGATTTCCTTGGCCACTTCAATGGCGGCATTCATGCCGGTGTAGGCAACATCGATGGTGGCAGCACCCAGGCCCAACGCATCTTTCACGGTCGACAGTGCCGAATTGTCGGAACGCATGGTGGTGGCGATCGACCAATAGGCGGCGTTGTCGGAGGCCGACGCCACCTTGTAGCCGGTGGAGATGCGGGCCTGGGTATTGGCCAGGTTCTTGTTGGTGGTGTTGAGGCTCTGCAATGCCGTCATCGCAGAAAGGTTGGTCATGATACTCGACATGATACTCTGTCCCTTGAGGGTTACAAACGATTGGGAATGAGACATGCCGGGCCGGAACCGGAATGGCGAAACGGCTCACATGCCTGAGAGCCACGCTCTCTTCGCCATGACCCGGAGACTAGCGAAGAGGGATGACTGGCCCGGAAAGAAATTGCGTAAACTTCAAGTGAATGACCGGACCAGGCTGCCGGCCAAAAGATTCCAGCCGTCGATCAACACGAAGAACAGCACCTTGAAGGGCAGAGAAATTATCGTTGGCGGCAGCATCATCATGCCCATTGACATCGTCAGCGTCGCGACAATCAGGTCGATGACCAGAAACGGCAGGGCGATGAGGAAACCGATTTCGAAGCCGCGGCGCAATTCGGAGATCATGAAGGCCGGCACAACCACCCGCAAGTCATCGGTGCTGGCGGTTGCGTTTGCGCCTGGAATATTCCGCGCGAGATCCTGGAACAGGGCCAGGTCCTTGTCGCGGACATTGGCCAGCATGAATTCGCGGAATGGCGCGGTGATCTTGGTGTAGGCTTCGGCCTCGCCGATGCGGTTGTCGATCAGCGGCTGCAGCCCTTCGGTCCAGGCCTTGTCGAACACCGGGGCCATCACGAAGAAGGTGAGAAACAGGGCGAGCGAGATCAGCACCAGGTTGGCCGGTGTCGATGGAAGCCCCATGCCGGAGCGCAGAAACGAGAAGGCGATGATGAAGCGGGTGAAGCTCGTCGCCATGATCAACAGGCCCGGCGCCACCGACAGGATGGTGATCAGGAAAATGTATTGAACGATGCGGCCGGTCACCGTGGCGTCGTCCGGCGGCAGCAGCGTGCCGATGTCCGGCAGCTGGGCCAGTGCTGGACTTGCCAGCGACAGGTACAGCACGATGGCGAGGGCGATGCGCCTCATTCGACCACCAGCGATTTGATCAATACCTTCTGCGCAGCACCATGGCTGGCGATCCGCACGAGATCGTCGAGATCGTCGCGAAACGCCAGAAAGCCGCTGTTGCCTTCGATGTCGCCAAGCTTCAGGGTGCGGATGTAGGCGAGGATTGCCGCACCCATCTCGGCAGCCAATGCCTGCGGAGCGTGGCCCTTGTCCTTGCTGGCGAGGAGCGAGGCTTCGACGCGCAGCCACACGCCGGCGGGGGCGGCAAGATTGGTGATCATCGGTTCCAGCGGCACAACCACCATGGGTTCCTCCAGCGGAATGGGGATGGGAACCTCAAAGGCGGCAGCGACGGCGGCTTCCTCCGGTTTTGCTTCGGCCTCGCCGTGGCCGGCGCTCTCGGCAGGTTTGGCGGCAGGGCTACCATGATCGCCGTCTTGCGCCGCAGCCGGATCGGCTGATGCCATTTTCTCCACTGCCGGTGACGGCGCCAGCAGTGCGCCGACGCCAAGGCCGGTGCCGGCGCCGATCAGGGTCAACAGCAGGATCACGACGATGGTGGTGACCATCGATGATGGAGGCTTTGAGTTGTCCGGTGCGGCAGCCATCTGGCCACCGGTCAGAACAGATTAAGCTTGCGCCAGAGTTGCTGGGCTTTTGTGGGCTGCTGTTCGGCGGCGATGGCGCCCACGCCGCCATAGCTGATGCGGGCCTCGGCGATGCGCTCGTAGGAGACGGTGTTGTCGGGCAGAATATCGCCGGGATAGACGATACCCGCCACATGCAGGATGCGCTGCTCGTCGTTGACCATCACTTCCTGGCGTCCATCGATCACCAGATAGCCGTTGGGCAGCACCGAGGTGACGATTGCCGCAACCGAGAGGTTGATCTTCTCCGAGCGCACGGTGGAACCCTGGCCGGTCGCCGAACTGGCCGATGTGGTGCCGCCATTGACGCCGACGGCCGGAACCTCCGAACCCAGAAAGCTTCCCGACGAGGTCATGCCGGCATCGAGCTGCGCCTTGCGGGAAAGGGCCGAGGTGTTGTTGAAGGCCGCCTTGTCGTTGATGGCGATCTTCACGGTGATGATATCGCCGGAGCGCTTGGCGCGGGCGTCGCGGAAGAAATCCGAGGTGCCGCCCTGCCAGCCGTCATTGGGTGCGGCGAAGGCCGGGTTGGCGGCCAGGGATTGGCTTATCCACCTGGCTCGGCAGGCCCGCTCCTACCGGCGAAAGCTGCGGCGTCTCGTAGGGCTCCAGAATATCGTGGCTGCAGGCCGCCAGGGCCAAGGGCAACAGCAAGAGCATGCACCGGCGGATCACGTGCCATCTTCCTTCTTCGGCTGCAGGGTGGCGTTGGCGATGGCCTTGGCAAGCCTGGCGGCTTGCTTTGCTTCCATCACATTGAGAATGGCGCTGGCGCCGCGCGGCGGCAGCTGGCGGATGACCGATGTGGCGGTTGCCGTGTCGAGTTCCGCCAGCTGCTTGGCCGCCGCTTCGGGGTCCATCTTGGCGTAGATATCGACGAGTTCCTTGGCGGCTGACTTCAGCATCGCCTCGCGCTTGTCGATCCACTGCTTCAGTTCCGACTGCCGGGCTTCGAGTGCCGCGATCTTGGCATCAATCTCGGCTTCGGCCTTTCTTGATGTTTTGCAATTGCCAGGCGGTGCGGGCGTCATTGGCCCGGTCGGCGAAATTGGCGCAATAGTCGGCGATCGTCGGCTCGGGTTCATGTGGTGCCGGAGCGGGGGTGCCATGACTTTCCTCGGCGTGGAGGCCGCTCACCATTGCTACCAGCGAAAGTGCCACGACCAGCCAGCGCATCACTGCACCACCAAATCCGCCTGCAGGGCACCGGCGGTCTTGATTGCCTGCAGATATGGCGATGATGCCGGTGGGCTTCAAACCCATGCGGTTCAGCCCGGCGACCAGCGTTTGCAGGTCAGGGCCGTCGATCTTCATCAACTGGCCGTCTTCCTGGGATGCTTCGATGGTGGTGGCGTCTTCAACCGCCGTCTCGCCGTCCGACAGGGGTTCGGGCTGCACCACGGTTGGGGTTTCGGTCACCCGCACCGTCAGGCTGCCATGGGTCACGGCCACCGGCGTCACCCGCACGGTGGCGCCAATGACGATGGTTCCCGACTTTTCATCGATGACGATGCGGGCCGGTGAATCGGGCTCGACCTTCAAGCTCGCCGAGCTCAGCCATCAGCCGGGTTGCCGAAACATCCTTGGGGCGCTTGATCACGACGGTGCGCAGGTCGCGTTCCTTGGCAATGGCGCCGCCATAGCGGTCCTTGCTGAAGGTGTTGATGGCATCGGCAATCAACGTCGCGGTGCGGAAATCGGCATTGCGGATCTGCAGGGACAGCTGCTCGATGTCGTTGAAGTCGGCGGTGAACTCGCGCTCGATCAATGCGCCGTTGGCGATGCGGCCGGAGGTTGGCACGCCTTCGGTCAGGCTTTCGGCATTGCCTTCGGATTTGAAGCCGGCGATCGCCACCGGGCCTTGCGCCACGGCGTAGGCCTGGCCATCGGCGGCGACCAGCGGGGTCAGCACCAGGGTGCCGCCGGCCAATGATGAGGCATCGCCCAGCGACGAGATGGTGACATCGATACGCGCGCCGGTGCCGATGAACGGCGGCA
This sequence comes from uncultured Alphaproteobacteria bacterium, assembly GCA_963775095.1. Taxonomy (GTDB): domain Bacteria; phylum Pseudomonadota; class Alphaproteobacteria; order Rhizobiales; family Aestuariivirgaceae; genus Aestuariivirga. The sequence goes on along the minus strand of CAVZHN010000009.1, from coordinate 447,992 downwards.
AGGTGGCGGTCACCACCACCGCCGCCATGTTCTTGGCGCGGATGGCGCCGGTCGGGATGCCCACTCCCATCTTCTGCAGCATGGAGCGGGCCGACTGTTCGGTGAACGGCGCATTGCGCAGCGAGTCGCCGGTGGCGTTGAGGCCGATCACCAGGCCATAGCCGACCAGCTGGTTGTCGCGCACGCCCTGCACGGCGGTGATATCCTTGATACGCGAAGCGGCAAGTGCTGGCACGGCACTATAGTGCAATCAACAGTGCGGTGAGCAAACGCTTCATTCCGCCCCCACGCGCAGGCTGCCATCTTCCTGGGCGATGGCGGTGACGGTCAGCCCGCTGTCGGGATTGCGGGCCCTGATGGACTGGCCGGCGGCGCCCGATTCCAGCGGCAAGAGGGTCGTCGAAATCACCATGCCTTGCATGGTTCAGAACGGCGAGCGTCGCGTTGCCCTGAAACACCACGTCGCGATCCTTGATGGCGGCGTGGGCGATGGGAAGGCCCGCCACAATAGTGCGGCGCGCGTATTTGCCGTCGATCTCGCGGGCTTGCTGCACGAAGCCGGAAAACACCCTGGCGTTTCCGGTGAAGCGCTTTTCGGCCAGATGTGACGGCGAGATGGCGTCACCCGGATAGAGTGTGACAGTCAGCACCGGAAGGTTCCGCACCTCGGCGCAGGCGAACGACGGCCACAGCACCGCAACAATCAGTCCCCACCGCCGCATGGGCCTACCGGATGCCCTTGCTGACGACGCCCGCCATGTCGTCGGAGGCCTGGATGACTTTCGAATTCATTTCATAGGCGCGCTGGGCGGAGATGAGTTCGGTGATTTCCTTCACCGGATCGACGTTGGAATTCTCGAGGTAACCCTGATGCACCTTGCCGAATCCGGGGTCGCCGGGAAGGCCGGTGACGGCCTCGCCGGAGGCCGGCGTGGCGCGAAAGAGGTTGCCGCCCAGGGCATCGAGCCCGGTCGGATTGGCGAAATTGGCGAGGGTCAGCTGGCCGATCGATTGCGGTGTTGATTCGCCGCCGATCAAGGCGAAGACCTCACCGGATTCGTTCACCTGAATGTCCACGGTGTTGGGCGGCACGGTCATCGCCGGTTCGACGAGATAGCCGTCCATGGTGACGATTTCGCCGTTGGCATTGGTGTTGAAGGTGCCGGCCCTGGAGTACAGGGTCTGACCGTCGGGGCTGGCGATCTGGAAATAGCCGGGGCCATTCAATGCAAAGTCCAGGCGATTGCCGGTTTCGGCGAGTGGTCCCTGCATGTTGAGTTGGCGAATGGCGGAAAGGCGCACGCCCAGTCCCAGCTGGGCGCCTTCGGGAATGGCGTTGTCGCCGCCGCGGTTGGGAATGCCGTGCACGCGCTCGATCTGATAGAGCAGGTCGGTGAACTCGGCGCGGCCGCGCTTGAAGCCGGTGGTGTTGATGTTCGCCATGTTGTTGGCGATCACCTCGACGTTGAGCTGCTGGGCAGCCATGCCGGTTGCTGCAATGGAAAGGGCGCGCATCGTTTACCTCAGATCTGCATGCGGGAAATTTCAAGCCAGGCGCTGACCATCTTGTCGCGAATGGCGATGGTGGTTTGCAGGGCGCGCTCGGCGGCGAGCACCTTTTCGACGACATCCTGAACCGGCATGGCACCGATAATGCCGGCGGCGGCGGCCTCTTCGCCGGCCCTGATGGTGCTGACGGCATTGCCGGCGAGGGCGTTGAGTATTCCACCGAACTCATTGGCGGAAGCTTCCTGGGCCGGGGCCGCCAGGCTGGCGCTCATGCCGGCCACCGGGAAGGACGCCCGTGAAATGGCTTCGATCATGCGCCGCTCCGCAACAGGTCGATGGTCATCTGCAACATGTCGCGTCCCTGCTTAATCACCTGCAGGTTTGCCTCATAGGAGCGGTTGGCCTGCTTCATGTCAGCGAGTTCGATGATGAGATTGACGTTGGGCAGTTTCACATAGCCATTGACATCGGCGGCCGGGTGGCCTGGCCGGTGTTCAAGGCGGAAGGCCGACGGATCGTTGCGGGTGCCCGCCACTTCGACCGTGGTGGCGCCACTCAGGCGGTCGACTTCGGCCGAGAACAGAATGTCCTTGCGGCGGTAGGGGTCGGCGCCTGGCGTTCGCCCGGCCGATTCGGCATTGGCGAGATTTTCCGAAACAATGCGCAAGCGCATGGACTGAGCCTCGAGGCCCGAGGCCGCAACGCGAAGCGATGAAGTCAGCGGGTCAATCATCATGCAACTTTCAGGCTGGCGAGCATCATGCGGTGGAACATCCGCGTCAGCCCCTGGTCGAAGGCCAGCATGCGGCCGTTCTCGCCGACCTTCATGAGTTCGGCTTCAAGCGTCACGGAGTTGCCGGAGTAGGTCACATCCCATCCGGTCTCGCGTTCCATCTCCGTGGATTGGAAGCGGCCATCGGCAAACTGCAGGTGAGCGGCATTGGTCGAAGCCAGCTCAAGCCCGGTGCGATCCAGCACCTGATCGAAGGGGGCGACGTCCATCGCCTTGTAGCCGGGGGTATCGACGTTGGCGATGTTGGAAGCCGCGGTGGCCTGGCGGGCGGCCAACCAATGGGCATGCTGCGAAGCAAGGTCGAAAATCAACACGGGGGCCACACGCTCCTGACAAATCCTGATTCAGAGCCTAGCGAAACCAGCTTGTCCCAGCCTTATGAGCTGCCGCGTGGTGCTGCCTGATAGGATTTCCGCACCTGCAGGAAGTGAATGATCTCGGCAACGGCGCGATAGAACTCGGCGGGGATCATCTGGTCGACCTCGGCCTGGCTATAAAGGGCGCGGGCCAGCGGCGGATTTTCGACGATCGGAATGTCGTGGGTGGCGGCGAGATCGCGAATGCGCAGGGCGAGATGGTCAATGCCCTTGGCAACGACCAAAGGTGCGCCACCTTCGTCGCGCGTATAGCGCAGCGCCACGGCGTAGTGGGTGGGATTGGTGATAATGACGGTGGCGGACGGAACCTTGGCCATCATGCGGCGCGACAGGCGCTGGCGGCCCAGGGCGCGAATGCGGCTCTTGAGCAGCGGGTCGCCTTCCTGCTGCTTGTATTCTTCCTTCACCTCCTGCTTGGTCATGCGCAGCTGGTGGCGCCATTGGTGGCGCGACAACACAAGATCACCGAGCGCCAGGACGAGGGCGATCAGAAACAGCGCCAAGACAACACGGAAGCAAAGGTCGAGGACGAGGCCGGGAAGAACTGCCGGCTCGGTCGCCAGCGTGTCGAGAATCTCGGGCAGTTCGGCGCGCACCAGCAACACCGTCACCAGGCTGATGGCAAGAAGCTTGGCAACCGATTTCAGGAATTCGGTCAAGCCCTGAAATCCGAACAACCGGTGCCATCCCTTGGACGGTGAAATTCGCGCGTATTGCGGCTTGATGCGCTCGCCATTGGCCTGCGGAATGTTCTGCATGAGCGAGGCAAGCACGCCACAAATGGCGATCACCGCCATGGCAGGCAGTGTGGTCAAAGCCACATGCTTCATGGTGGCGGCAGCCAGCAGGCCCGCGTCCTCATGGGTGTCGAGCCGCAGGTCGCCGGCGCTGCCAAGCAAGACACGCAGGTTACCAATCAGCGCCTCGACATTCGGCGCCACCAGAAGCTTGGCAGCCAGCAGAACGCCAGCCAGCGAACCGAAGGTCACGGCTTCGCGCGAAAACGGCACGCTGCCCTTGTCGATCGAGTCGCTGAATTTCTTCTCGGTCGGCTGTTCGGTCTTGCTTTCGCGGTCCTGGTCTTCGGACATGGGGCCGGATCAAAGTGCTGTTGGAAAGCGCAACCCAAAACTCGTCATTCCGGCGAAAGCCGGAACCCAGGCTTTCAAACTGTGGAACGGCGGACAGTCTGGGTTCCGGCTTTCGCCGGGATGACGGTGGAGTGTATGGGTGGGACCAGGCATTTTCCGGTTTACGCTGCCTCGTCTTCGGTCGATGGCAGGGCAATGTCGCCCTTCTGGGCGAGCGACAGGGCGAGGTCGGCGATCGAACGGCGGGCGGTCAGAACCTCTTTGGTGATCTGACCATTGTCGTTGGCCAGTTCGGCTTCCACCATGCGCCGGGCGCGGGCGCCCACCGACGACAGCACGAGCTCCTTGAACTCCGGCGTGGTGCCGCGCAGCGCCGCTATCACCTGTTCGGTTGCCACCTTGTCGAACATCGCCAGGCGATGGGGCTGAGTTAGCTTGGCGATGTCTTCGAAGGAGAAGATCATGCCGCGCAGTTTCTTGGCATCCTCGGGGCGCGATTGGGCGAGCGACTCGAGGATGCCTTCCGATTGTTCGCGGTCGAGCTTGTTGATGAGTGCCGCGACGCGGCTGCGGCCTGCCTCCTCGGCGCCGGCATCGCTATTGACCAGCAGGTCGTGCTGCAGGCATTCCTGCACGATTGCTGATGGACGCACCGTCACGTCCTGCAGTTTCAGCATGCGCTTGGCCACCGAATCGCGAATGTCGCGCGGCAGCATCGACAGGCACTTGGCGGCAAGATCGCTATCGAGCGAGGCAAGGATAAAGGTGATGGTCTGCGGGTGTTCGTCGAGGAGATAGGGCACCAGGGTATTTTCGCTGCCGGCCGCGAACTTGCGCCAGATTGGTTCGCCCGGCGCCAGCGGCGCATCACCCAACATGGCGTCCAACTGATCGGAATTGAAGGCGCCTTCGACCAGGCTTTTCACCTGGCCATAGCCGGTGGAAAGGCCAAGGGTCTTGGCGAAGTTGGCGGTGAACTCGTCGACCAGCAGTTCGAGATCGTCCTTGTTCACCTTGCCAAGGGCCGAGGCCGAACTCATTACCGCCTTCACTTCCTTGGCATCGAAGCTCTGGAGGATTTTGGCAGCCAGCGGGTTGCCGAGCGCCAAAAGCAGGATCGCCACTTTCTCGCGCCCGCTCTTGACGGCGGCCGGCAGGTCTTCGGCTGGCAAGTCGTCGAAGCCCATGGCCTAGCCGCTGGGCGCCACGAGTTCGGTGATGGTCACACCCAGGCGATCCAGCTCGCCGTCGAGCACAAACAGCTCGCCCTTCGCCACTTCCCTGCCGTTGACCAGAACCGCCACCGGCGCTCCAAGCTTCTGATCAAGGGTCACCAATGAACCGGCGCGCAGTTCCGCCACCTTGCCAATGGCGAGGCGCGCCGAACCCAGCACCACCTGCACGGTCACCGGAATTTGCAGGATGGACTCCGGCAAGGCGGGCGGGTCGGCACCGGCGACGATTCCGGCAAGGGCATCGGACAGGCTGCTGGTGGGCGGGGCAAGTATTTCGGTCATCATCCTGGCTGCATTTCAGCGTTACCGGCGATCATAGGGATGGCGAACTTGCGGGAAGCTGCAATGGCGCACTCAGGCAATGATCTCGATGCCGATGTTCCCGCCATTTGGCGTCATGCGGACCTGGTGCAGCATTTTCTCTCCGGCCATCAGCAGAAGCGGCGTTGTGGCGCAGGCCCCGAATTTGAGAAGCTGGCCGGGACGCAGGACCGCTACCTCCGCCAGTGGCTTTAACTCGGCGGGCAGCAGCACGGTCACTTCGACTTCGGCCGATCGCAAAGCGGCGACGATAGTAGCCGCGGTCGCCGGAGTCCGGGCCGTCGGCGCCAATGGTGGCGGCCGCCCCGGCGAGCAACTGGGTGACCTGCTCCTCGGGCAGCAGCACCGTCAGTTCGCCGCTGTAGCCATAGACATAGACCAGCAGCCGGCAGGAGATGCACGAGACACTCACCGCTTCGCGCGAGGCGGGCTTGCGGTCTTCTTCTTCAACGGTGCGGAAGGGCACCGACAGGCAAAGCTCCAGGGCCTCCGGCAAGAGCCCTGCCAGGCCGGCAAGCAGGGCATCGCGAAGCCGGCGCTCGGTTGCGGAATAGGGGCGATCGGCGCCGTCAAATACCGGTTCGGTGCCGGAACCGCCAAAGGCTGCTTCGCACAGGGCCATAACCAGCGGGCGATCGGCCATCAGAACCGGAGTCAAGGCGCCGCGCGGCGAAACCAGCTTGATGACCTGGCCATCCTCCACCGGCATCTCCCGCAGCGAAATCGACAGCCCGTCGGGTTCGGCCCGCACTGGTGCTGCGGTGAAGGCGGCGAATGCCGTAACGACGGCTTCCGCCAGGGCCGCCTGCAGGCTGGCGATTTCGTTGCTGGCCGACGCCTGGGGCTTGCCGGCGACGCGGATCATGGCGGCAGTGAGGGGTATCCGCACCATCACGCCGCCTTGGCTCCGCCGGCCATGGTTTCCTGCTCGACCTCGGTGATGGTCGGGCGCTCGTAGGCCGAGATGGTCTTGCGGCCGTATTCGAGGGCAATCTGCGGCATGGCGCCGTTCATGAAGGCGAGCAGCGTCTGCTTGACGATGACGTAGAGCCTGACCTTCTTCTCGCGTACGATCTTGATCTTGGTGGCGAGCGGGCCGAAGATTCCGTAGGAAAACAGAATGCCGGCGAAGGTGCCGACAAGGGCGGCGCCGATCAGGGCGCCGAGATACTTCCGGCGGCTTGTCGAGCGAACCCATGGCCTTGATGACGCCGAGAACGGCGGCCACAATGCCGAGGGCCGGCAGGCCATCAGCAATCGCCGTCACGGCGGCATAGGCCTTAAGCTTGTCATTGCGGATGGTCTGGATCTCCTCATCCATCAGGGCTTCGATTTCGTGAGTCCTGGCATTGCCAAGAATGATCAGGCGGCAATAGTCGCAAATGAATTGCGTGAGATCGTGATTGGCGAGGATTTTCGGGAAGGCCTTGAAGATTTCCGACTCCTGCGGGTTATCGACATGCACTTCCATTTCGGTGCGGGTCTTGGTGCGCAACTCGCGCATCAGGGCATAGAGCACCGATAACGTGTCGAGGTAGTCACGGTTCTTGGGAACGGACTCCTTGATCGCCTCGAGAATGGCCTTGAAGCTGTCCTTCACGACCTTCATCGGATTGGCGACAAAGAATGTACCGATCGATGAGCCAAGAATGATCACATATTCCCAGGGCTGCCACAGCACGTCGATATGCCCGCCCATGGCCGCAAAGCCGCCGAGCAGGCAACCGAACAGGATGACCATGCCAATGCCAAAACCCATGACGCACTCCGCAGCGACCGGAACTCCGGTCAAGGCTCAGGACTAGGAACCGGCGCTTGCGCGTGGCTGGCGCTGTCTCCTGGAAAGATTGGAGCAAGGCAGCGCTGCCACAGTGGCGGCCATGACCACCGTGACCGGCTACCAGCAACTCGCCCGAAACCTCGACAAGTCGCTTGCCCGGGTGGCAACGCGGGCCGATGTCAAACGCGAGACCGAATACTTCCTCAAGCACATCGGCGATATCGACACGATCGACGATTTCCTCAAGGACGACCGGCTCTATCGTTTCGCCATGACGGCGCATGGCCTGAAAGACATGATCTACGGCAAGGCCTTCATGAAGAAGGTGCTGAGCGAGGGAATTGACGGCCGCAATGCCTTCGCCATGCAGCTTGCCGACCAGCGGTTCCGCGACTTTGCCGAAACTTTCAACTTTGCCCGCCATGGCAAGACCGCCACGACATTCACCCGGGCCCAGCAAGGCACGGCCGACAAGTTCGTGCGCATCATGCTGGAAGACGAGGCGGGCAAGACCGACGAAGGCATCAGGCTGGCGCTGTATTTCAAGCGCAAGGCGCCGCAGGTCAGCTCGATCTTCGGGCTGATGGGCGATCCAGCGCTGTTCAAGGTGGTGCAGACGGCACTCGGACTGCCGCAGGCCTCGTCGAGCGTTGACATCGACCGGCAGGCGGCACTGATCGAGAGCAAGATCGATCTCGCCGCGATCAAGGACGGCAGCGGTATTGACTCCTTCCTGACGAAATTCACCGCCCGCTGGCAGATGGCCAACAGCAACGCGGCGGCGGCGGCGCCACAGATCGGCCTCAGCCAGAATCTGTTGACGTCCCTGGACAGCGGAACGCTCATCGCGCTGCAATCGCTGAGGCGCAATTGAATGGATACCAGCACCTTTGTGGCGCTGTCAGGCCAACTGGCGCTTGACCGGCGGCTCGTCACCCTCGCCAACAATGTCGCCAATGCCGGAACGGCCGGGTACCGTGCCGAGAGCGTTCATTTCGAATCGCTGCTCTCGACCGTCTCGCCGATGCCCACGGCATTCGCCTCGGAGGGCGCTTCGCACGTCTCAACGGCCCATGGTGGCCTTAGCCGCACCGATGGACCGCTGGATGTCGCCATCCAGGGCGAGGGATTCATCGCCATCCAAACACCGCGGGGCGTAGCCTATACGCGTGACGGGCGCATGCAGATGTTGCCCGGCGGCGAACTTGTTTCGCTCAACGGCCATGCGGTGCTCGATGCCGGTGGCGCGCCCTTGCTGCTCGATCCGCGCGGGTCGCCGCCAGCCATTGCCCGCGACGGCATGATCACCCAGGATGATCGCCAGCTCGGGGCCATCGGCCTGTTCACGATCGACCTGTCGCGGCCCTACCATCGCTTCGAGAATGCGGCGTTCATGCCCAGTGCCGCGGCGCAGCCCATCCTGTCGTTCGACGGCGATGGCGTGGTACAGGGCTTTGTCGAGTCGTCGAATGTCAATCCGGTGATGCAGATGGCGGAACTCATCCAGGTGACGCGGGCCTTTGAGGGCCTGGCATCGGCGCTCGACGAAACCCAGTCGTCGCAGAAGGCGGCACTGCAGGTTCTCGCCGGCCGCGGCTGATGGATTTTTCCGCCGGCAATGCATTGACCCGGCTGGCGCAACGGCTTGAAGTGGCACGGGCAACGGTGCCGCTGGTGCGGATTGCCGGCAAGGTAGCGGCGGCAACGCCTTCTGGCTTCGAGGTGCGCGGGCTTTCCGGCGAGCTGAAACTCGGAGGGCTGGTCGAGATTGACAATGATGGCATGCCGCTGTTGGCGGAAGTCATCCGGCTGGCGCTCGATGTGGCGGTGGTCAAGCCAATTGGCAACGAAGCGGCGGTGGCGCTTGGCTCGGCCGCCCATGCGGTAGGCGACCTGACGCTCCGCCCTCATGACAGCTGGAAGGGGCGGCTGGTCAATGCGCTGGGGCAGCCGGCCGATGGCGGCCCGGCGCTCGCATTGGGCGAACACCCGGTGCAGCTGCGCGCCGCACCACCGGAAGCCATGCGGCGTGAAACGGTTTCCAAGCCGGTGGCAACCGGGGTGCGGGCTGTTGATGTGTTCACGCCGCTGTGCCTTGGCCAGCGTATCGGCGTGTTCGCGGGAAGCGGCGTCGGCAAGTCGACCGCGCTGGCGATGATGGCCAGGGCCACTGGCTTCGATATCATCGTGGTGGCGCTGGTTGGCGAGCGTGGCCGGGAAGTGCGGGAGTTCGTCGAGCAAACGCTCGGCGAATTGGTCAGACGTGCGGTCATCGTGGTTTCGACCGGCGATGAAAGCTCGATGATGCGGCGTCTGGCACCGCTTACCGCCACGGCGATCGCCGAGTATTTTCGCGACAGTGGCAAACATGTGCTGCTGATCATGGATTCGGTGACGCGCTATGCCCATGCCTGCCGCGACGTGGCGCTGGCGGCGGGCGAGCCGCCGGTGGCGCGGGGATTCCCGCCCAGCGTGTTCAGCGAACTGCCACAGCTTCTCGAGCGTGCGGGGCCTGGCCTTGCGGGCAGCGGAACGATTACCGGAGTGTTCGCGGTTTTGGTCGATGGTGACGATCACAACGATCCGGTGGCCGATGCGATTCGCGGCACGCTTGACGGCCATATCGTGCTCGACAGGGCCATTGCCGAGCAAGGGCGTTACCCGGCGTTCGACATCCTCAAGTCGATCTCGCGCCTGGCGCACCGGGCGTGGAGTGCGGAACAGCGCAATGCCGTCGGCGAGATGAAGAAGATGGTGGCGCGATATGAAGACTCGCGCGACCTCCGGGCGATCGGCGGCTACCAGCCGGGCGCCGACCCGGACCTCGACAAGGCGGTGTTGCTGGTGCCGAAACTCTACCGGTCGCTGGTGCAATCACCCGAATCGCCACCCAGCCGAGACCCGTTCCGCGACATCGCCGAGGCGCTGGCCAAATAAGAATCAGTGCCCGGCTTCGGCAGCGAGCTGATAGCCGAGGTAGCGCTTGGTATCGATGGGGTCGTGGCCGAGGACATGGCGCAATTTCTTGCGCAGCTTGCTGATGTGGCTTTCGACCACGCTCTCCTCGACTTCCTCGTCAAACAGGCCGTAGACGGCATTGAAAATCTGGGTGCGCGACACGCGGCGGCCGCGGTTGACGGCGAGGTATTCGAGAATGCGGCGCTCGCGGCGCGGCAGCACCAAGGTGGCGCCGGCCACTTCCGGATCGCGGCCATCGCCGAACACCCGCAGGGTGCCGAAGTCGCAGTAACTGCGGCTGGGTGCGGCGCGGCGGCGGATGGCGCCGATGCGGGCAATGATTTCGCGGGCGTGGACGGGCTTGCGCAAGACGTCGTCGATGCCCGCCGCAAACAGCTTCAACGTCTGGTCGAGGGCGGTCTGGTCATTGAGGGCAATGGCCGGAACCTCCAGCCTCGTCTTGATGCTCTTGGCCATCGATTCGCGGCGTTCGAACTCGCCGAGCACGAAGGCCTCCACGGCAGCAAGGTCAGGGCCGCTGGTCGAGTGGAACCAGGTATCGAAGTCGGTTGGCGTGAAACTGGCGACCGACACGCCTTCACGTCCCAGGCTCGAGCGATAGGCATTAGTGACTTCTGGCCGTTCATCGACAATAATGATCATTTTCCACGCCTGACTGGTGATTGGTTGTTCAACACTTCTTGCGAGTGTTTTTTCATGGCGCTCGCATAAGGTGTAGTTTGATTCCGGCATGGTTAACAATGTCTTAACTCCAGCAAGTTTGTTTTGTAACCCATTATTATTCTTCAGATATTTCACTTGGTGGGAGCATCTACACCTGGTTGAGGTGCGAATTCCCTGACGAAATAGCGTTAAAACCTATAATTGTTAGCTGTTATAGTTGCTATTTATACGGGTATACACTACCTTGAGTGCAGGTGATTCACTTGGGGGACAAAGCCATGCAGACCAAACACGACAACGCCATCTCGCCTTCGGCGTCATTTCTGTTCATCGGCGAACTGGCCAAGGAGACCGGCACCGATCCCAAGACAATCCGGTTCTATGAGCGCGCCGAACTGATTTCGCCGCCGCGCCATGGCCGCTTTCGAACCTATCTCGCCAGTGATGTGCTGCGGCTCAAAAATGTTCTCACGCTGCGGCGCATCGGCCTGCCCATCGCCCAGATCCGCCAGCTGCTTGGCACGATCTCCGAAGGTGCCGACGTGATGACGGCTCCGGCCGCGGCCACCACCCTGCAGCACCATCTATCAACCCTGTCGGAGCGGCAGAGCGAAATCGCCGAACAGATCGCCCAAACCCGCCGGGCCATCGACCGGCTGGCGGGATAAAAATTTGCCGCCCAACTGGCGGCACAATTGGCGCTAAAAGGCGGGCATGACCCGCATCCTGCTGCTTGTGCTTGCGGTGCTGAGCCTGTTGGCGCCAGCATCGGCTCAAACTCTCAATGCCTCGGGCTTTCGCATCGAGTGGCAGGTTGCCAATCGCTTCCGGCTGTTCAAGGACCAGGCGTTCTTCAAGCTGCACGAAAACGGCTGGCGGCAATATCTACTGCACGCGCGCCAGCAGAATCTGCCGGAAGACGAACTCTTCGATCTGGTTTCGCGCAGCTCGGTTCTTGGCACCGAGCATGTGCTGAATGACCGCCACATCGCCTTCAGTAAGCACCTGCGCGAGAGTTTCGATTGGCGCGGCTGGGCAGCGCGTGGCATCGGCCGCACCTGCTATGACAGCAAGGAGCGGCAATTCACCGCTTGTGGATCGATTGATGACTACCTGCTGCCAAAGCGTCACGCGGTGGAGCTATGGTTGTCGGCAGGCAACGGCGAGGCGGTGCCGCAAGATCGTATCTGCGACTGGTCGATCAATGGCGAGGTGGTGGCGCGGGTTGGCTGCGGCGAACGGGTGAGCGGGCCAGGAGTGGCGCTGCCCTACCCGGATGGCGGTGAAATTTCCGTGTCGGTGGCCGGCGAGCTGCCGATTGCGGTGACGGCCCAAGTAAAAGACATGCTGATCGCCAGCCTTGGCGACAGCTTCGCATCAGGTGAAGGCAATCCGGATGAACCTGTAGCCTTCGACGACAAGCGGCGCTTCCGGAATTTCTACCCGATCCGCAAGCAGAACAGCCAGGGCGGATCGGCCTCATGGACAGACCGGTTGTGCCATCGCTCGCTCTATGGCCAGCACATGCGCGCCGCCCTGCAGATCGCCATCGAGAATCCCAAGGCATCGGTCACCTATCTCGACTACTCATGTTCGGGAGCCTCGATCGAGGCGGGCATTCTCGGCCCCCAGGAATATGTCGAGCGGGTCAGCGATGATGAACCCAACGCCCAAATCGTCGCCCGGCCGATCACCGGCGGCAATCGCGACCTGGCGCATCTGCGCATGTTGCGCGATCTGTGCGCGGTAAAGCCCAACTACTCGCGCGGGCTGTGGCGCTGCAAGGGCGGACAGTTTCGCCGGCCGCTCGATTTCCTGTTCCTGTCGGTGGGCGGCAACGATCTCGGGTTCGCCAGCATGGTGGCGTGGGCAACGCTGCGTGATGCGACCTCCAGCGACATCGCCAAGTTCTTCGGAGCAGCGGTCTCGGCAAGCCAGTTCGGCGACCGGATGAAGAAGGACCTGCCGGGGTTTTATGGCAAGCTCGCCAAGGCCCTGGAAGAGACGGTGCCGCTCTACTCCGCCGCCGACCAGCAGTTCGACCCGGCCCGCGTCATCCTCACCGGATATCCGCAAATGGTCAGTGACGAAAACGGCAGCCTGTGCAAGGCGAGCGATGGCAGCGACAAGCCCGACGACCTGTTTGTCGCCAACCAGTCACTCGACATGTTCTCGTCATGGCTGGAAGTGCGCCAAAGCCGGCTCAAGGCCGTCGACGGCCAATTCAAGGCACTCTATCGCCGCATGAAGGAACTGGCCGCCGACCATGGCTGGACATTCGCCGGGCGGGCCATTTCCGACGGCATGTTCGAGGGCCATGGCTTTTGCGCCAGGGACACGGCTTCGGCCAGCGAGACCACCGAGATGCTGATGATCCCGTGCTGGGGCACGGCCGAACGCCAGACACAGACCTGCCAGACCGATCTTTCGTCCAGCACCAAGCGCAACTGGCGGCCGTACAATCCGGCGACACAGAACTATCCCTATGCCTTGCGCCAGCGCTGGGTCAGAACCTTCAACGATGCCTACGTGGTCATCAACCAGAAGGTCGTCGACCGGGCAGGCCGCATCGATGAAAAGGCATCGGCGGCGGTGTTTTCGGAGACCACCGGGGCGCTGCACCCTACGGCCGAGGGCCATGCCGCCATGGCCGATGCCCTGATGCTAACAATCCGTCCGATGATCGCCGAGATCCTGTCGGAAGAGCTGCCGCAGGTCCTGTATCAGCCGAACTGAAGCAGCAACACCAGCGCCAGGACGAAAGTCACCGCGAAAGCCAGCAACCGCCGCGCCTGCAGGAATTCGCAATCCCATGCCTCGATCGCTTGGTCGCGATCTTCAGCGGAGGGATTGAAGGGCGAGGCACGCTCGTCACGATGGCTGGCAGGCGCGGCAACGGCTGGTGCTGTCTCCCGCAGGTTGCGCAGCACGGTGACCGGCTGGCAAGGGTCCGGCCGTTCCGGCTGGTTCATGAACCGGCATCAGGGTGGTGGCGATCGCTGCCCTGATCGTTGCCACGCCGATCGTTCGGAGGATCGGGTGGCGGACGGTGCAGATTGATTGCGGCGAAGAGTGCGGCCGGATGTTTTTCCAGCCTGGCCAGGCGTTCTTCGGGCGCTTCATCACTGGCCGCGTGATGCCCGGTCACTTCGGCCAGCAGTCTGGCGGTTTCTGGCGCCAGGGGTTTCAATGGTTGCCTTTCACCCAGTTGGTGCGGATGTCTTCCTTGCGCACGAAATTCAACTGGGCGAGCAAGACATGCTGCACCATGCCGTCGCCGAGCCGGCGGTTGGCTTCGGCCTTGATGGCGTCGGTCAACTTGTCGATGTCGCTGGCCCGGAGCTTGGCGAAATCGGCCTGGGGATTGAGATAGACGGCGCGAAAGGCGGCATCCACAAGATAGGGCTGGGGATCAATGTGGGCCTTCTTGATGGCATCCTTGTCGATCGCATAATTCAACTGGATGATGACATAGCCCAGAACCTGGCCGTCGCGGATCATCGGCACGCTGGTCATCTCGGTGGAGAGCTGTTCGATGGACACCGGATGCTCGCCCGCCGCGGTCTCGGTTTGCGCTGCGAAGAGCCCTGCGGAAAAATAGGCGACGCCGGCGGTCACCACCGCCACCCAGATGCCGATCATCACGAGCTTCAACACCGAAACCTACGCATAGCGCGAGTAGGTGCCGTCCGATTCCGCCTGGCGGATTGAATCGACGATAATCGACGACACTTCGCGCACCGCATCGATGTGGACCTTGAGAAGCCGCTGGTTGCGCCGCAGGGCTTCAGTCACCGCGGCAGTCTGAGATTTGAGGGCAGCGAGAGCCGCCACCGACCCGCAGTTCTTCTGGGCCGCCATCAACTCGCGGAGCAACTGGTTCTTGCGCTCGGTATAGGGGCCGTGGCGCTCGACGGTGCGCCTGGCGAGGGCTTCCGACTCCTCGTCGAGAAGCCGGGTCAGCCGGTCGAGAACTACGCGGGCCACGGCGACCGCGCCCACTTCGCGCTCGGCGAGGCCAGCGATGCCAGGCATCACGACACCGGCGGGGTGTAGGCGGCAATGGCCGAGGCGCGGTAGTATGGCCACTGGCCATCGGCAGCCACTGGTTCCGGCTGGCCAGCGCGGGCCCGCATCATTTCGGCAATGCCCAGGCCACCATGCCGGGTGAAGATGGATGCGAATTGTTCAGCCGCCATGGAGCGCCACACGCCACCGGCAAAGCCCTCGCCAAAGGCGCCGGAACCGGTCTTCGGCAGCATCTCTTCGACGGCATCGCGGAGCATGAAGGATTCGAATTGGGTGTAGACATCGTTGGGCTTTGCGGACCGCAGCGACTGCAAGGCTTCAGTAAACAGCGTCCCGCTCTCTACACTGGAGGCAGCCTTGAGCCGGGCCGCCGCCATTTGCACCTGCGCCGGGCTGGCGGCCCTCATGACATCGACAACGAGATCGGACGGGAGGCGAACAGCCATAGCGGACTCCATTGCAGGTCAATTCGAACTCTAGTCCGCCTTCACTTGCCGCAAGCTTGCTGCGGCGTGGCGGCTGGCAAGCTCGACAAGTTCGAGGCGAGCCCGGCTGCGGGCTTGCTCGTCATGGCGCTGGCGGGCCGTTGCCCGGGCGCGCTTGGCCTTGAGGAAGGCATCGGTGGAGCGTTTGTGCAGCTTCGCCACTTCCTGGTCGATAGCGCTGATCGCCGCTGATATTTCCGTCAGGCGCTTCAACCCGCCGCCCAGCGTGATGTCGAGGAAGCGGGTGTCCGACTGCATAAGAGCTCTCCAACGCGGCGCGCTTGTGCACTTGCCTGTGGCGGGCCTGCTGCAGCCTTTGCATGCGCTCCGACAGGACCTCGCGCAACCGGTCGAGGGTGGCCGCCAGCTTGAGCAGGCGTTGCGGCATGTCAGTTCAACGCAATCCAGCCGCCGAAACTCTCGGCGAAGATGTGCAGCATCTGGCGTACCGAGAAGTACAGCAGCAGCAATCCGCCGAGGGTCACGATGCCGAGCGAGGTGAAGTACATGGAAATCTGTGGCGTGAACTTGTTGGCAAGCCCCATGGCGATGTTTACGACCACGGCATAGGCGATGAACGGTGCTGACAGCCGGAGCGCCAGCAATGTTGTGGCGGAGGCTACGCCAACGAGGTTGGTCAACAGCCATTCGGTATCAATGCCTGGGCTGAGCGGCAATGTGCCATAGGACTGGGCGACGGCCGTTATCATCTCCTCCGGCAATCCGACTGATATCAGCACCATGACGCCAGCCACTGAAATCAGATTGGTGAGCGGCGGCAGGGCGTCGGTCTCATCGACCGGCTGGCCCGGCACACCGGCAAGGCCGATGGCATTGGCCGTGGTGGTGGCGGAAAACTGCAGGGCCAGAAGAAAAAACCTTGCCATCAGCCCCATGGCGCTGCCGACGGCCACTTCGTTGAACAGCAGATAAGGCCGTTGGCTCTCCGGAAATTCCAGAAGCAGCCGCTCGACGGTTTCGAACAGCATCGGCGTCAGGGCCAGCGACACGGCAACGGTGATGAGCAATCGGATGTTCATGGGAACCCGGGCGCTGCCAATTCCCGGCAGGAACAGCATGGCAGCGCCGACCCTGCAGAAGATGGTGAAGGTCACGAACACCGGCGTTTCGAGTTCCGGCATCACGACAGGGATCCGATGGCCTCGACCCGGATGCCGCGCGATATCTCGATGTGCGACAGGACGGGCAGATTGGGAAACAGCCGGTCGGCAATCATCCGCACATAGGGCCGGGCTTCAGGTGCCGTCACCAGTGCGAAACTTTCGCCTTCATCCATGTGGATCTTCACGACCTTCGAGGCTTCGGCGGCGAATTGCTCGATCAATTGCGGATCAACGTCGAACTCGACGATCTCGCCCTTGCCGTCGCGCTTCAGGCTTTGCAGGAATGACGTATCCCAGCGGTGGCCGAGGCGCACCACCTTCAACAGGCCGTCGCGGCCGAGATCGCCGCAGATCTGCTGGGCCATGCGCATGCGCACGTGTTCGACGATGGCCTCGGGCCGTCTGACATGGGGCGCCACTTCGGCGATCGCCTCCAGCACCAGATGCAGATTGCGGATCGACACGCGTTCGGCGAGCAGCAGCTTGAGAATGGCCTGGAGGCTGGAAAATGACAGGAGCGACGGGCAAGTTTCGTCGAGCAGGCGCTTGTATTCCGGCTCAAGCCGGTCGGTCAGAGCGCGCAGGTCGCGATACGACAGGAGTTGAGCCAGATTGTTGCGCACGGTCTCCGAGAGGTGGGTGAGCATCACCGACATGGCATCGACGGGCTGATAGCCGGCGGCGCGAAGATCGGCAGTGAACATCTCGGGAATCCACATGGCGTCGAGGCCGAAGGCCGGCTCGCGCACGTCATCGCCGGGAAGGTCGGGCCGCGGCTTGCTGCCGGGAATGATCAGCACGTCGCCGATGCGAAGCTCCGAAGTGGCGGCGGTGGTGCCGTGGATCTTGATGGCGTAGTTGCGCGGCGCCAGGGAGAGGTCGTCGGTGAGCTTGATGTCGGGGATGACGAAGCCGTAGTTCTGGGCGAACTTCTTGCGCATCTTGGCGACGCGGTGGGCCAATTCGCCGTGGGCCACCAGCATGGCGGAGGCGAGTTGGCGGCCAAGGCACAGCTCGATCTCGCTGGTGCGCAGCAATTCCTTCACCGAGTTGCGGTCTTCTTCCTGCTTCAGGCGCTCGCTCTCATCGCGCTCGGCTGAACGGGCGGCGGCGGCCGAGGCGCGCTTCTGCGGGATGATCCAGGCGGCGGCACCCATGGCGGCACCCAGCGTCGCAAAGGGAATGAACGGCAGGCCCGGCATGAAAGCCAGAATGCCGAGAAAGGCCCCTGCCACCGACAGGGCGCGCGGGTAAGCACCGAGCTGATCGATGACGGCTTCTTCGGCGGCACCCTTGTTGCCGCCCTTGGAGACCAGAAGACCCGCGGCAAGCGAAACAACCAGCGCCGGTATCTGGGTCACCAGACCGTCGCCCACCGCGAGCTTCACGTAGATGTCGGCGGCCTGACCCACTTCCATGGCGTGGCGGGTGACGCCGATGATGATGCCGCCGAAACAGTTGATGCCGGTGATGATAAGGCCGGCGATGGCGTCGCCGCGCACGAATTTCGACGCGCCATCCATGGAGCCGAAGAACGAGCTTTCCTGTTCGAGTTCAAGGCGGCGCTTGCGCGCCTCGGCATCGTCGATAAGGCCCGCCGACAGGTCGGCATCGATGGCCATCTGCTTGCCGGGTATGGCATCAAGCGTGAAGCGGGCGCCAACCTCGGCG
This sequence comes from uncultured Alphaproteobacteria bacterium, assembly GCA_963775095.1. Classification (GTDB taxonomy): domain Bacteria; phylum Pseudomonadota; class Alphaproteobacteria; order Rhizobiales; family Aestuariivirgaceae; genus Aestuariivirga. The sequence goes on along the minus strand of CAVZHN010000009.1, from coordinate 429,935 downwards.
ATGCGCGTGGCGCCCTTGGTGATCACCAGAAAGTTGACGGTGATAAGAATGATGAAAACGATGACGCCGATGACAAAGTCGCCGCTCATCACGAATTTCGAAAATCCGCCGACCACGTGACCCGCGGCGTTGTAGCCCTCCTGGCCGTTGGACAGGATGAGCCTGGTGGTGGCGACATTGAGCGACAACCTGAGCAGCGTGGCAATCAGCAGTACGGTTGGAAAAGCCGAGAAGTCGAGGGGCCTGGCGATCCACAGGCTGACCATGAGAATGAGAAACGAAAGTGCTATGGAAAACGCCAGTCCGAGATCGATCAGCAGTGCCGGAATCGGCAGGAACAGGGCGGTGAGGATCGTCGCAACGCCGACCGCAAAGCCGATATCGCGGCCCCCGCGGCCGAGCGGAGGCGTGACGGTTGTTGAGGCGACTGACATGTTGACCGATTTTTCCAAACTCAAACTTGCATGAGACGTCCTCGCCCCGCGTCAGCGGGGAGAGGAAAGGGGCCCGCCGCGAAGCGGTGGGATAGGAGAGGGGTGGCGGCAGCAGGAGTGAAATGTTTCGGCGGTTGCACCACCCCTCTCCTCTCCCATCAAGCTCCGCTTGGCGGGTCCCCTTCCTCTCCCCCGCTTCGCGTGGGAGAGGACGACTTTTAAAATCCCGTCTCGATGCGCTGGAAGATCACCTCGGTGAAGGCATAGAGCTGCGAGGCGATGACTGGCGCCATGACAATCATGGCGGCGAAGATCACCAGCATTTTCGGCACGAAAGTCAGGGTTGCTTCCTGCACCTGGGTCAGCGCCTGGAACAGGGCGATAACGATGCCAACGGCCATGGCGGCACCGACGGCAGGACCGGAACCGACGATTACCGCCCAGATGGCGCCCTGGACAATTTCCAGCGCATCGGTTTCGTTCATGGCTCAGGAGATCACGACGCCGGGCTCAAGCAGCACCTTCTTGCCATCTTCAAGAACCGCAAGGGTGCCATCGGCATAGACTTCAATCGACTTGATGGTTCCCGTCACCTTGCCATCGGCGCTCTTGATTTCGTGGCCGATCAGGGCGTCGGCCTGGTTGAAGGCGACGGCGGTCATCAGGGCATCGAGCTTGGCATTGGTCTTGACGCTCTGCTCGACCGCCGAAAACGAAGCAAGCTGGCCCATGTAGGTGGCGGTGTCGGCGGGTTTGGTCGGGTCCTGGGCTTTCATCTGGGCGATGAGCAAGTGCAGGAAAGCGTCATAGTCGAGGGTCGACGGCTTCTGGCCGTTGATCGCTTCCTGGGCTCTGGTGGTGCTGGTGGACTGGATCTGCATCAGGCGGCCTCCACATTTGCGCTAACGGACAGGGACGGCATGAGCCGGTCTTCGGCGGCGAAACCTCCCCGCAGGAGCTTCAGGGCTTCAAAGTATTTTCCGGCGGCAACCTTTTCGTCGGCCCGGGCGACGGCTTCGAGAATGTCCGGTGTCGAAGCGGCTTGCGTCAGGCGGTGCGAGAGATGAGCATACAGCTGTTGGGTCATGCCGGCATTTTCGGGATCGATCAGCATGGTCTGCACCACGAAGTACAACTGGCGGAGCGGCGTCCGGGCGTCTTCCGCCTGGATCACATGGTTCTCGAGGAGAAAGTCGACGTCATTCAGAAACTCGACGGAGGTGCGGCGGTCAAAGCGCAGGACCGCACCGTTGATGTAGATTTTTTCACCGCGTTTCAAATGGATTTGCATGTCAGTGCCTGCGCAAACCGTTGCAGATTGATTCCGAGACTTCGATCAAGGGCTGGAAATCCTCCTGCTTGCCGAGCCTGATCTCCTCGCCCCGGCGCAGCATCCAGATGCCGATGGAAATGAGGCTGGCCCGCAGTTCCTCGGGCAAGCCATTTTCAGGATGCACCAGGTCTTCGAGGAGTATCGACCACAGGCGGCTGAGGTAGAGCAGGGCTTCGACCGATTCGCGCGAGCCGCGGCCCTTGATCTGAGCGGAACGCAGAAGGGTGATCGACTGTTCGAAGGCCTGGCGCTCGTTGTCGCGGATCGACGCCGTGGTCTCGGCGGCCATTTCGGAATAGAGCGACTGGTACATGACGGTCCTAGATGTAGTTGAGGATCGAAAGGCGGCCGATGCGGCCGGTGAGGGTGTAGGAGGCCTCAAGCTGAGTTTGCAGCGTGGTGACGCGCAATGCCGCCTCGTATTTGTCGACATCCTCTATGGCGCTGATCCCGCCGGTGATGGTTGTCATGCGAAGTCCGATCCTCTCGTTCGCCGCGGTGATTTCGCTTTCGGCAATACCAAGCCTTGCTTGCTCGAAACCGACGCCAAGAATGCCCTCGCCCGCCAGCTTGATGGCGGCATCGGTGATCGCCTCGAAAGCATTCTGGTTGAGCTGGCCGGTACCGAGGTCGAGCACCATGGTGAAAGCTTCCGCCAGTTGCCGGAAGGCAGCGAGATTGGCGTTGCTTCCGGCTTCGATGGTGAGGCCGGTATCAATGCGCACCGTCATGTTGGTGTTGGATGCGGAAGACCAATCGGCCTGCCATTGGGCCGGCTGGAACAGAGCGGCGAAATCGGCATCGAGAAAGGCCTGCATGTCCGGGCCGGTGATGGCGGCAACGCCGGGGTCGGATTGGGCGAGGCCGAAAGCGGTGAAAAACGCTCCGGCAACGGAAGATTGCGCTGCACTGGCGGGCGTTGCCTCATATTCGGTGACAGCGGAGACCCATCGGTGTTGATGCCGCCGAACAGGGCCTGACCGTTGTAGCTGGTGTTGAGGAGTGCGGCGAGCGAGCGCAAGCGCCGAAGAAGCCGCCAGCTTCGCCGTCACCTGGCCGTCAGCCGAATTGCGCGTTCCGGTCAAGGTTTGCAGAAAGGTGTTGGCGACGTCGCGGACCGAATTGAGAGTCGACTGAACGAGATCCAGGCGGTTGCCAGAGAGCTTGTTGTGATCGGACAGCGACCGGAGTTCGTCAAGCTGGGCGCGCCACAGCAGGTCACGGCCGGTGCGTTCGCCGAGCGCCAGTCCCATGTCGGCGTGGCGGCCGGTGGAAAACTCTTTCTGGGCATCGGCCAGCAGGCTCTGGGAGCGGCGTACGCCATCCTTGAGGAGCGTGCTCATCACCAGGGTCGAGATGGCGTCGATCTGCACCATCAGTTCACCACGTCGAGGAGGGTCTGGATCATGCCGTCGACGGCGGCAATGACCTTGGACGAAGCCTGATAGGCTTTCTCAAGGTCGAGCATCGCCGTCATTTCCTCGTCGATGTTGACGCCGGTCTTGCGCAACAGGGCTTCCGAAGCGCGCGACTTCAGGGCGATGTCGAAAGAGAGCGACTGATCCGCCGCCTGGCGCTTGGCCTCGACCCAGCCCGAGGCCGTGGCGCTGAACGCCTTGAGGCTGGTCAAGGTGCCGATCTGGGCGGCGCCATCGAAGGCGCGATCGGTGTCGAAACCGGCAATCAACTCGGCAATGCGCTGCTGGAATCCGGCGGCACCGGTGGTGTTGGCAACATAGGCCGCACCATTGAAGCCGCCGTCGCGGATCAAAGACGGATTGCCGCCTTGGGATGGATCGGCGAGGGTGTTCACCTGGATGAGATTGGCAAGACCGGTCACGGCGACGCCGCTGGCGGGAATGCCTGGCCCCCCCATCCAAGTGAACAGGCCCGCCGCGTCGGGATTGACCATCGAAGGATCGTGTTCGGCAAAGGTCTCGATCAGGCCCCTGGCCACTTCATCGAGCTGCGCCTGGTAGGTGACGGTGATGCGGTCGCGAATTTCGGCCAGGGCATGGAGCTTGCCGGTGCGGGCCGGCATGGTGCTGGGAATGCCGGTGATCTTCACGCCATCGATGTAGACGGCATTGCCGGTGACCGAGGGATCGAAGACCGCGGTCGGCGCCATGGTGACGCTGCGCGGATTGGTTTCGAACAGGGTGACGCCGCTGTCGGTGTAAATCGCCACGTCGTTGTTGGGGCGGGTAATGGTGCGGATGCCGATCTCTTCCGACAGTTGCTTGAGGATGCGGTCGCGCTGGTCGAGGCTGTCGGTCAAGTCGGCCGGCGTGCCGGCGCCGCGAACCACGGCATCGTTGGCCACCTTGAACTGCTCGAGCAGCGAATTGATGCGCGACACCGCGGATGCCATGTCGGCGTCGGCATTGGCGCGCACTTCCTGCACGGCTGATGATGCTGCTTTAAGGCCGCGGGCCAGATTGGCGGCGCGCTGGAAGGCATTGGCGGCAAGTGTGGCGCTTGACGGGTCGGCCTCGTAGGCCTGAAGGCCTTCCTGCAATTTGGCCACCAGCGCGGTGATCGAGCCATCGGACTCGGGATCGCCGATGGTTGCCGAAAGCCTGGCCAGGGCATCGAGCCCCAACTGCTTGCCGGCGGCCGAACTCGTCATATCGAGGAGCTTGTCGAGCAGGCGCTTGTCGGCGCTGCGATTGTAAGACGCAACCGAGATGGCGCCACCCGGCAGGGTGGTGAGGGCAGCACTCTTCCTGACGTAGTCGGGATCGTTGGCAAAGGAAATGTTGCGCGACACCAGCGCGGTTTGCGCCGAGGTGACCCGGAGCCCCGCGACCGCGTAATTGAGTGCCGTTGACAAGCCCGCCATGGCCCCGACCTACAAACCCTGTCTCAGCGCTTGAGGTTGACGAGAACGTCCATCAGTTCCGAACCGGTCTGGAACACCTTGGAGTTGGCGGAATAGTTGCGCTGCGAGTCGATCATGGTGGTGAGTTCGCCGGCGAGATCGACGGTCGATTGTTCGAGGGCGCCCGAAAACATCGACCCGAACAATCCGGTTTCGGGAAAACCGACCTGCACGTCGCCGGAGTCCGACGAGGCCTGGAAGACATTGCCGGGGAGCGCCTGCATGTTGTCGGGACTGGGCACGGTGGCCAGCGGAATGCGGAACACGGCCGTGCGTGTGCCATCGGCGTAGGTGGCATAGAGCGTGCCGTCGCTGGCGATCTCCACCAGTTCAGCACCACTCGGCGAGTTGCCGTTCACATGGGCTTCAAGGACGTCGTAGTCGGCGGCGAGCTGGGTCATGTCAGCGAGGTCGAGTTCGAGGTCGCGGCCGCCGGGAATGGGAATGGTCAAGGCATTGGCGCTGGCGGGGTCGAGATTGCCGTCGGCATCAAAAATAAGGGTCTCGGTGGTAATGGGGCCGGACGAATAGGGAAAGCCGCCGGCCGGATCCTGGTCGGCCTGGTCGTAAACGGCCACTTCCCATTCGCCGTCGGCTGTTTTGGTGTAATAAATGTCGAGCACCACTTCCTTGCCCTTGCGGTCATAGGTGACGAGCGATGACTTCGCCGTGTACTGGGCGCCGGCGGTGTTGCCAGATGGCAGATCGGCGGGAGCGACGATAGTGGCTTCGGACGGCAGATTGGCGGTGAACACGCCTTCGGTCGTCGGGTTGGCCTTGAGTTTGAGATCGGCAAGTGTCACCGGCTGCATGCCGGAATAGCCGTTGACGGTGACATTGGGGTTGCCGTTGCGCAGCGGATAACCCATGAGCTGGAAACCGGCGGCATTGACCAGCACACCGTCGTCATCGGGCACGAAGGACCCGGCCCTGGTCAGGAACGGTTTTCCGGTCTTGTCGGTGACGACGAAGAAACCATTGCCGCTGATCGCCAGGTCGGTGACCGAAGCGGTGTTCATCAGCGCGCCCTGCTGGCCGATGCCGCGGCGGATGTGGGTGAGAACCGAACCCGACGAATATTCGCCGCCATGGGTGGTCAGCAACAGCGACGAGAATTCGGTTGAGGCGCGCTTGTAACCGATGGTGTTGACGTTGGCGACGTTGTCGGCGACGGTGGCCAGCCGGTTCGACTGGGCATTCATGCCGGAAACCGACGTGCGCATGATCGAGTACAGGGACATGGGACAAACTCCGTTACAGGGTCAACCCAGTGTGCCGCGACGAGCTTGCGCCGGACTGGCGCTGTTTGCGTTGTAAGAAGTTCGGACCCCTTCGAGTACTTCCCACTGCCCACAAGGGGGAGGAAATACACTTCCGATTCCACCAGACCTCAATCCACTTCAACGACAGAATGTTTTCGCTTCCGGCGTCCAGGCGCCGAAACCTGTCGCCACCAGATTGGTGATGACGGCGCAGATGTAGCGTTTCTGTGCGGGATTGTTGTCGGGGCCGGCGTGGTAGCGGGCCACCGCCATGGTCCAGCTGCCCTCGCTGTCACGCAATTCTTTCAGGAATTTCGCGGCGTAGGCAATGTTGGTTTCGGGATCGAGCATGGCGAGTGGCGAGGTGAAGTTCTTGCCGTGATAGTGGTGGTTGACTTGCATGCAGCCGAGATCGATGAGCCTGATGCCCTTGTCGCGGGCCTTGTCGAAGGCGGCGAGGGCCTCGGCCTGGGACTTGGCGAAAACCGTCTTGCCGGCAATGTTGAGGGCGTAGGGGTGGAGCGAGCCCTTGTTGCCGGTTTCGGTCATGCCCACGGCGTAGAGTACGCCGAGCGGCACGTTCTCATGGGCAGCGGCCTCCGCCAAATGGCGTTCGCAGATGTTGGACGGCGGTGCTGCCTCAGAGATAGATGTTGCGGCGATCGCGCCGGTCAGAACCAACGCTCGTAGATGACGCATGCTGGTGTCCTTCCGATGCCTGGTGCGGGTTGCCGGAGCGGGGTTGGCGCTGCGAATGGTCGTGAGCGGCCGACCCATCCGCGCCGCCGCCGCGCGGGCCAGCGCCTTCGAAGCTTGCTGCCGGCTGCTGTGACTCAAAGCGGACGGCGCGAATGTCGATCTGGGTGCGGTCGATGCTGATCCCGGCCTGGGTCAGCATGGTGTCGAGCAGGGAGCGATCGAGTTCAAGGCGGCGGGCCGCCTCTTCGGTCTGGGTCTCAATGCGCAGCGAGAGTTCGCTACGGCCGAGCGACAGGGTCACCCGCATCTCGCCGAGGTCGCGGGGGCGGAGGCCGAATTGCAAGGTCTTGATGACCGGACCCGACTCGCCTGCCGTTTCAAGAATGCGCAGGATCGCCTGGGCCTGGTTGATGGCCGGTGCCAGGCGGCCGGCAAGTTGAGTTGCAATTGGCTGTTGCTGTGGTGTTGGTTGGTGGGACGGGGCGATGTCCGGCTTTGCGGAAACCTGTGGCGCCGGGGTTTCGGTGGGATCGGCGGCGGGGTCATCGTCAGCATGGCCGATGTTCTCATCGGATTTTTTGGCGGCAGTGGTTGCCGGAATGATTATTGGCTTGAACTCGGTGTCGGGCATCGCCTCGATGGTGGTGGGTTGCCGCGATGGTTGCGGCGAATCACCGGTGAACGGCGGCGGCGGCAATGGCGCGGCTTCCGGACTGTGGTGTTTGGGGACGTCACGCCGTGGACCGTCGAGTGCGGGTTTGCCGTGCGCTTCGGTTGCGCGACCTGGTTTTGCGGCGGAACGATTTCGCGGCTGGACAGGAAGTTCGGTGGGCCCAGCCATGTCCTGCGCAACGGCCTTGGTGGTAACGGAGCGCGGCTCATGGTTGACGGCCTGGTGGGCAACTGCAGCGTGGTGGGCGGCGAGCAGAAAGTGCGGTGATGGTGGCGGTGTAAAGTCTTGACGGCCGGGGTCATCGGCCGGCGGCTGGTCCTTGTCCGCGGGTTCGGCGTCTTGCGCGGTTTCATCGAGAAGGGCTGCGAATGCGTCTTCGGCCGCGGAATTGCCGCGCAGGCTTCGCCGGTCGGCGATGAGGCGAGCCACCGGTTGCGGATCGGCTGCCGCCACGGCGAGGGTCGCGGTCATTTTATGGAGTCCTTCAGAAGTTCGTCGGAGGCCAAGAGTAGTTTCCGAGCCTTGCTCAGAAGTTGCGCCTGGGACTCCGGCATTTCGGATTCCACATCATCGGCGGGCGGCAACGGCTGCTCGGGGCTACGGATGGCCTCGGCGATCCGCAATGAAGCCGCCAGCAGTTCGCGGCCTTCGCCATCGAGCTTTGCGGCATCGACTTGCGCCAGGAGATCGATGGCGATGGCATGGTCGGGCCCGGTCACCAACGTCGCGGCGTCGTAGAGCGTGGCCCTATGCCAGGCAACACTTCCTTCGGCTGATATCCGCCGGGCGCGGGTGGCACTGAAGACGGCGAGATCGGCAAGTCCGCGCATCACCGCGGCGCGGGCAATGGCGAGATAGGTGTCGCGGCGGAGATCGGCGGGAAGCCGGTTGAACAGAAGTTCGATCGATTGCCGTGTCACCGGCTTCGACCTGGCCTCGAAGGCAATGATGGCTTCGGCATAGCTGGCGAGAACCGCCGCGGCGTAGATCGATTGGCCAAAGCGTCCGAGATAGCGCTCGATCACATACTGAATGGGCTGGGGTTGGCCGAGGCCCGCGGCGATAGGCAGCAGGCGGCGAAGCGATGATTCCTCGACCAGGGTACCCGGCATCAGGCGGCCGGCAAGGCGCAGCAGCCGCACCCGTTCGGCGGCTTCCACCTCCGGCAGCACCATGGCCCGGGCCAGGGCCACGCGGCCGCCGATCGAAAGCGGCAAGCGTTGCGGATCGAAGGGTGCGAGGGCCTGGTTTGCCGCGGCGGTTTCGTTGGCCGCATAGTGGGCGGCACCCTTGATGATCCAGCGCAGCGGTTCGGTTTCGGGTGTGGCGGCAAGCAGGCTGTCAACATCGCCCGGCCGCCCGCCGCTCAGAAGAAAGATGATGGCGGCGCGCAGGGTGCGTTGCGATGGCAGGGTGTGCGGGTCGTGGCGGCGGAAGGCTTTCGATATCTCCACCAGCAGGCGGCGCTGCATGGCGCCCGATCCGGCTTCGCCGGTTGCCGCGGCGTCCTGCAGCCGGGCCAGAGCGATGACCAGGGATTCGACACCGTCAGGCGGCTTGAGCAAATCGGCGATGTTGAGCGGCTCCACACGGGCCGCTTCGGTGTTGCCACCTTCTTCCTCGCCGTGAGCAGGCGTTGCGGCTTCCTCCGACATGGCTGGGGAAACCAGCAGCACCAGGAACAGCGCCAGCCATTTCATGGCGTCAGGCCGCCCAACATGATTTCAATGCGGCGGTTTCTTTCCGATTGCGGGTTGGCAACATCCTTCAGGTCACGGTCAGCATGGCCTTCGACGCGCCTGATGCGCGTGGGATCGATGCCGCCCCTCTCCAACATGTAGACAGCCATGTGGGCGCGGGCCGTGGAGAGCTGCCAGTTGTCGTATTTCTTGTTGCGGTAGGGCCGGGCATCGGTGTGGCCGCGCACCACGACAAAACCCGGCTTGCCGTTCAGCACCGCGGCGATGGTGGCGATCAATGTAACAAGCTTGGGATCGGGTTCGGCCGAGCCCAACGCGAACATCCCGAACTCATGCTTGTCGGTGAGGCTGATGAGAACGCCTTCGAAGGTGGGTTCGACATCGAGGTTGGCGGGCAGCGGCTGATTGCCAGCGCCGAAGCGCGACAGGATTTCGGCGCGGATCGCCGCCGCCGCGGCAATTGTCGCGTCACTGGGTTTCTTGTCACCGGCCGCGAGCGGCGGGGGCTCAGGGTCCGAATGGGGCTCAAGTTTCGCATGTTCGGCGATGGGTTCGGGTGGCGGTGGCTCGGCGGGCTCTGACTTTTCGGGCGCAATTTCCAGAGGCGTCGCGGCGGATTTTCCAGGACTGACGATGGCCATCGGTTCCCGGTTGGGCTCGGTCATGCGGTGATCGACGGGTTCTTCCACGACCTGGTGCTTGACGGATTCTTTCGTTGCCTGGTGCTCGGCGGGCTTCTTCCGCTGCCTGGTGCTCGGCGGGTTTCTCCGGCACGGCCTGCCAGGTCTGCGGGTCGAAGGGATCGAAATCGTCGGGGAGGGGGGCCGGCTCCGCCTCGGCGCCGGCGGCGATCTTGGCCGCATCCCGGTCTTTGGCTGCAAGGCTTGCCAGGACGCGCTGCGGGTCGTGCATCAGCTTGTCTTCCTGGGCGAGTGCCATTTCACTGGCCTTGGGTTCGGCTTGCTCTTCCCCGGCGGGCGGCTGCTTGGTCTTGAAGGTTTCCTTCGGTTCGGTGAGACCGCGTTTTGCCGTCGAAGAATCAGTGAGCTTGATGGGATTGAAGTAGCTCGCAACCTGGGCGCGGGTTGCCTCATTCGAGGCATTGATCAGCCACATCACCAGAAAGAACGCCATCATGGCGGTAACAAAGTCAGCGTAGGCAATTTTCCAGGCGCCGCCGTGGTGGCCATCGTCGCCGCCGCCACTCTTCCGCCGGACGATGACGATTTCGGCGCGCGGATCGGTGGGACTGGCGCTCACGGGTGGTCACCGTGCATGGCCTGCAGCCAACGCTGCAGGGCGGTGGCGATAGCGGTGTCGCCGGCCACGGCGCGCAATTCCGTGGTGGGTGCTGCCCGGGCTTCAGCGCCAGCTGGCAGGGGGCCAAGCTTGTGCAATTCGTCAATCAGCTCCTGCGGGCCTTCAATGCGAATCAGCGGCTGGGTTTCGGCGAGATCATCGAGGGCGGCGTGAAAGGCCAGGAGCGCCTTGGATTTCGCACCACCTTCAAGAAATCCGGTGAGCACCGCGGCAATCTGCCCGGCCAGCGAAGCCTGCAAGGCGGCAAATGCGGCGGTCAAGTCGGCCGTGAAGTGTTGCAGGGCCTCGGTGCGCCACGACTCTTCGGCGCGCTTCAAGTCGTCTTCATGCTTTGCCGCGGCGCTGGCGACGGTGTTCTCCAGGACTTCCTGGGCAGCGGCTTCGCCTTCGGTAAAGCCGCGGGCGTGGGCTTCGGCGATGGCGGTTTGGAGATCGAGGGGTGGGGCTACACCGGCAAGCTCCGGAAATGCGCCGGCAAGCAGCAGCGGATCGCCGGGGCGACGGTCAGCCAGCCATTGGCTCATGGGAATCATGCCGCCGCCTTGCCGTCCTCGGTCAACCAGCCCTTGAGAACTTCGGCGGCCCGCGTGGTATCGAGTTCGACGATCTTGCCGAGCCGGGTTTGCGGCGTATTGCCCATGTCACGGGCCAGCTGATCAAGCGTGCCGTCGATCTCCGGCGTGGCAAAACCGGCGATGGCCGGGGCAGCGCCAGCGTAACCAGAATTACCCGCCGGCAGCGCCGCCAAATCGCCGCCTGCCAGCTCCGGGCGGGGCGCTTCCAAAATGGCGCGCAATGCCGGTTTCAGGCCGAGGAAAACAATGAGCAGGGCGGCGAGAATCAAAGCCCCGGCGTTGATCATGGTGCCGAGATTGCCGGTCAGCACATCGACGATGGCTTCGCCGGGAACCGGTTCGAGGAGTGTTTCATCTTCGGTGAAATCCACCGCCGTGACCTTGATCTTGTCGCCGCGCGCCTCGAACAGCCCGGCGGCCGAAGCGGCCAGAAGTTCGATTTCCTTGACCTGGGCGGCCAGCGCCTCGGCGGTCGGATTTTCGCCGAGCGACTTGGCGAGCGAGGCCTTGTTGATGACCAGGGCGACGGACAGGGCGTCGATGCCATAGCCTTCACTCACCGTCGAAGTCTGCTTGGAGTTGATCTCGAAGTTGGTCAACTCCTCCTTGCGGTCCTTTTTCTCCAGCGAAGAATCGGAAGACGATGCGGCCGAGGCTTCCTGCGGAATGTTCTGGTCGACGGAGACCGGCTGCTGGCCATTGGCATTCTGCGATTCACCGGCTTCCTTGAAGGTGCGGATCGATCGCTCAACCCGCGAATTGGGATCGAATTCGGTGGCATTCACCTGCTTGCGGTCGGCATTGAGCTTGGCTGAGACGCTCACCCGGAAATTGGCGATGCCGAGATAGGGTGCAAGGGTGCGCTCGATACGGCCCTCGATGTCGTTGGCGATGGTGCGTTCAAGCCCGATCATCTTTTCGGGTGCGGCGGAGAGCGCGTCGTCACTGGAGGAGAGGAGCGTGCCATCGGTTGACATCACCGTCACCTGTTCCGGCGAAAGCCCCGGAATGGCCGCCGCCACGATGTGGCGGATTGCCTGGGCCGGCACTTCGCCGCCTCCCGCCTGGCGGACAATCACCGAGGCGGTTGGGGTTTCCTTGCCGCCCCGGAACACGCCCTCGCTGCGCAAGGCCAGGTGCACGCGGGCCGCCTTGACGCCATCGATCAACTGGATGGTGCGGGCGATCTCGCCTTCAAGGGCCCGAACCCTTGTCACCTGCTGCATGAAAGACGTGAGGCCGAGCGAACCCAGCTTGTCGAACAGCTCATAACCGGCGCCGTCACTCCTCGGCAGGCCCTTTTCAGCGAGCAGCATGCGGGCGCGCGCCGCCTTGCCGTAATCGACGAGCACGGTATCGCCGGTGACATTGATGTCGAAAGCGATGCCGGCCTCTTCGAGGGCGGCGCCGATGCGGGTCACATCCTGGGCGTCGAGGCCGGAATAGAGAACATCGCGATCGGGACGGCTCAGAAAGTAGCCGGTCACGCCAACCAGGCTGAAGACGGTCAGGCCGGCGAGAGCCAGTGCGGCGAGGCGGCGGCCGCCAAGACCCACGAGGCCCGCGGCGAGGTTCTTGAGAAATGACACGACTGGCACACACCTCTCCCAGATTCAAAAAAGCACGGTTACGGGAAATAGTGGCGAGGCAAGCTTGCGCGGAGGCTGAGCTAGCCCTGGAACAGCGACAGGATCGACTGGTTGTTCTGGTTGGCGATCGACAGCGACTGTACGCCGAGCTGCTGCTGCACCTGCAGGGCCTGGAGTTTCGTCGACTCCTCGTTCATGTCGGCGTCCACCAGGGTGCCGATGCCGCGGGTGACCGCATCCATCAGCGCCTTGACGAAATCCTGCTGCAGGGTGACGCGCTGCTTGACGGCGCCGAGGTTCGAGGCGGCGGTGGTCATGTCGGAAATCGCCGTGTCGACCCAGCCGATCATCTGCTCGAGGTCGGCCAAATCGTTGGCCGAATCGGTGAGAGTGGAAATGTCGAGGGTATCGACGGAATAGGTCACGCCGCCGTTTGTGGTGGTATCGGTGCGGTCGATGATGCCGGACTGGTCGGCGGCATCGTAGAGTTCCATCGAGGCAATATCGATGGAGATGATGCCGATGGTGATCTGGCCATTGGTGCGCGAGAACGAGGCGACGATCGATGGGGCGGGATTGTAGCCGGGGTCGCTTGAATCGACGGAGAGCCAATTCTCGCCCGAAAACACCGAAGTGCTGCCGATCGAGCGCAGCTGCGACTGCAGTTGTGTCACCTCTGCCTGGATCTTGGCGCGGTCAACGCCGGGCTGGCGGGCGGCCACCAGCTTGTTCTTGATTTCCTTCGCCGCCTCGATGGCGCTGTTGACGCCGGTGTAACCGACATCGATGGTGGCGGCGCCAAGGCCCAGGGCATCGCGGACGGTGGAAAGCGCGCCGTTGTCGGAGCGCATGGTGGTGGCGATCGACCAATAGGCGGCGTTGTCTTCGGCGCTGCCGACGCGATAGCCGGTCGATACGCGCATCTGCGTCTGGTCGAGCCGCTTGTTGGTGGCGGTCAGGCTTTGCAGCGCGGTCATCGCCGACACGTTGGTCAAGATACTGGCCATGAAAACTGTCCCTGCTTTCAGTATTTCTCGGAGAACGGGACATTCCGGATCGGAACCGGCAGGCGGAGCGGCATCATACCCGGCAGCGCTTGGGCTGCCTTCCGGCCTACGGTCCATTTATGAGGAATATGGTTACTGGGGCGTTAACAGCGTGCCTGAAAGCCGGAATAGAGCGGGCTTCTCATTGGTGTTCCACAACACCGTCATTCCGGAAAAGGGCGTGTTTTGCGGCACGCAAAACGTTAGCCCTTTATCCGGAACCCCGCTTTGGGCACCGGACGCGTGGAACGAAAGCGGTGTTCCATCTCGCGCGAACCCGGCTTGCGCCGGGCTCGCTTGGATGGAATGACGAGCTATTCAGTTAGGCTCTTCATGCCTACTATCCGCGGAACAGCGACAGGATCGATTGGCTGCCCTGGTTGGCGATAGACAGGGCTTGCACACCAAGCTGCTGCTGCACCTGCAGCGCCTGCAGCCGTGTCGATTCCTCGTTCATATCGGCATCGACCAGCGTGCCGATGCCGCGGCTGATGGCGTCCATGAGATTGGATACGAAGTCCTTCTGCATGTTGGTGCGCTGCTTGACGGCGCCGAGGTTGGAAGCCGCCGTCGTCATGCTGGAAATCGCCGTGTCGACCCAGCCGATCATCTGTTCGAGGTCGGCCAGGTCATTGGCGGTATCGGTCAGCGCCGAGATATCAAGGGTTGCCACCGAATAGGTGACGCCGCCATTGGTCGTCGTGTCCTCGCTGTCGACGATGCCCGATTGATCCGCCGAGTCGTAGAGTTCCGTCGATGTGATATCGATGGAGATGGTGCCGATGGTGATGTTGCCGCCGGAGCGCGAGAACGAGGCGACCACCGACTTGGTGCTGTTGTAGGTGGCGGCACCCGAATCGACCGACAGCCAGTTCTCGCCGGAGAACACCGACGAGTCGCCGATCGAGCGCAACTGGTTCTGTAACTCATCGACTTCCGACTGCACCTTGGCGCGGTCGATGCCCGGTTGCCTGGCGGCCACCAGCTTGTTCTTGATCTCCTTGGCCACATCGATGGCCGAGTTCATGCCGGTATAGGCGACGTCGATGGTGGCGGCACCGAGGCCCAGGGCATCCTTGACGGTCGACAGGGCCGAATTGTCGGAGCGCATGGTGGTGGCGATCGACCAGTAGGCGGCATTGTCCTCGGCACTCGCCACGCGATAGCCGGTTGAGATGTGCGACTGGGTTTTCGACAGGTTCTTGTTGGTGAGATTGAGGCTCTGCAAGGCGGTCATTGCAGAGATGTTGGTCATGATACTGGCCATAGGGCTTGCCTCTGAAAACGTACTGACTGGGGTTGAGAGGCCGGGCCGAAACCGGGATGACCGCAGGGCATCATGCCAGGAGCGCTCGGGCTCCGCGTCATGGCGGCAGAATAGCCTGACGGGGTTGCCAACTCCTTAAGTGGCAGAGCTTCCGCAGCGGGCCAGCCCCCCGCAAATATCACCATTCCGCCGCAATCCCATCAAGCTGTTGCCGTTGTCGGGCGCCAAATATTGATTGTTGCCTCTAAGGCCCGGCTGGATGAGGTTCCGGAAATCTCAGCCCCCCAGCCCCCCGGTGCTTCCCTGAAAGTCCGGCCGGGCCATTCTTCCCCATCTGTTAGTTTGTGAGGCGTCGCGTTTTGAAGGCCGGATCCCACAAGGACCGGCCTTCTTTTTTGGGGACTTGACCTTGCACGGCCATGTGCCGATATGGCGGCCAGCAAGGTGGCACGCATGGCAAAGACGACAAAGAAATCAGCATCTTCCACAACACCCCAGCCCCACGAATTCCAGGCCGAGGTGGCCAAACTGCTGCATCTGATGGTGCATTCGGTCTATTCCGACCGCGATGTGTTCCTGCGCGAGCTCATTTCCAACAGCGCCGATGCCCTCGACAAGCTGCGCTACGAGGCGATTGCCCGGCCGGAGCTTCTCGAAGGCGATGCCGAACTGCGCATTACCATTACCCCGGACAAGGATGCCAAGACTGTGACGATCGCCGACAACGGCATCGGCATGACGGCCGACGAGTTGATCCAGAACCTCGGCACCATCGCCAAGTCCGGCACCCAGGCGTTCATGGAGCGGGCCAAGAAAGACGCAAAGCAAGGTGGTGGTGATGTGCACCTGATCGGCCAATTCGGCATTGGCTTCTATTCGGGCTTCATTGTCGCCAACAAGGTGGATGTCATTTCGCGCGCCGCGGGTGGCGATGAAGCCAACATCTGGTCGTCGGAAGGTACCGGCCAGTTCACCGTGGCCAAGGCCGAGCGGCGGGAGCGGGGCACCAGCATCGTACTGCATCTCAAGGACGATGCCGCCGAGTTCCTCGAAGGCTGGAAGATCGAAAGCGTGGTCAAGGCCTATTCCGATCACATCGCCCATCCGATCATGCTGGCCGTGGACAATGAGACCGCGCGGCAGATCAACAGCGCCAATGCCCTGTGGATGCGCGCGAAGTCTGAGGTGACGGCGGACCAACACAAGGAATTCTTCGGCGAGCTTTCGGGAAGCTATGAAGCCCCGGCGCTGACGCTGCATTACCGCGCTGAGGGACGCCACGAATATACCGTGCTTCTCTACATCCCCGCCGAACGGCCGTTCGATCTCTATGATCCGGAGCGCAAGGGCCGCCAGAAACTCTATGTGAAGCGCGTGTACATCGCCGATGATGCGGCCCTGCTGCCGCCCTATCTGCGCTTCGTGCGTGGCGTCATCGACAGCGAGGACATGCCGCTCAACATCTCGCGCGAAATGCTGCAGAACAACCCGCAGGTTGCAGCGATCCGCAAGGCGGTGACCAACAAGGTGCTGGCCGAACTCAAGAAATCCGCCGAGAACGACAAGGACGCGTTCAAGAAAATCTGGGAGGTCTTCGCGCCGGTCATCAAGGAAGGCCTCTATGAGGACATGGAGCACAGGGACCGGCTTTATGAAATCGCCCGCTTCCGGTCGACCAAGGGCGATTGGGTTGGCCTCAAGGATTATGTCGCCGGCCTCCGGGAAAACCAGACGGCGATCTATTACATCACCGGCGAAGATGCGGTGAAAACGGCGGCCAGCCCGCAGCTCGAAGGCTACCGGGCGCGCGACATCGAAGTCTTGCTGCTCACCGATCCGGTCGACAGTTTCTGGGTGCGGACGGCCCTGGGTTTCGATGGCAAACCGTTCAAGTCGGTCACCCAGGGCGCGGCGGACCTCGACCTCATCAAGCCGAAAGACGAGGCGAAGAGCGACGAGGCCCCGGACGCCGATACCGCTGTTCTCGTCGCCGCCTTCAAGCAGGCACTGGGCGAGCGCGTTAAGGACGTGCGGAAATCGCAGCGCCTCACCGACAGTGCGGTGTGCCTGGTGGCCGCCGAGGGCATGGACCGGACGCTGGAGAAACTCTTGTCACGGCAGAAGGACACCGGCATCAGCGTCACCGCGCCGGTGCTCGAAGTGAACACCGGCCACCCGCTGATCGTCAGCCTGGCCAAGTCGGCCAAGGCCAAGGGTGCGGCATCGGTTGAAGACGCCGCCAAGCTCCTGCTCGACCAGGCTTTCATCCTCGAAGGCGAACCGGTCGCCGACCCCGCCGCCTTCGCCACGCGGATGGCCGCGGTGATGGCGAAGGTGTTTGCGTAGTTCGTTTTTGCAACCAAGAGAGACGAAAACACCCCCTATCGTCCTCCCACCCGCGAAGCGGCTAGGAGCTGATTGCGCAGCAATGGGATAGGAGAGGGGTGTCAGCCGCGAAGTGCCATCGCGTCCGCGATTAGCGTCAACACCTGATCCATGGCATTGAGTACCTCGTCATTGCTGATGCGAAACACTCTGTAGCCTTGCTCCGCCAGGAAAGCTGTGTGAGTCCTGTCGTGCGCAATCTTCCTCGGTTGAATGGGTGGCTCCATCGACCTCGATCATGAACCTGTGGTTGCGGCAGACAAAGTCAGCGAAATACGGACCGATGGGTTGCTGTCGCACGACTTCATGCCGTTGAAGCGCTTGTCGCGGAGCTTTCCCAGAGCTTGGCTTCGGCCAATGTAGAGTTGGTGCGAAGCTTGCGCGCCCGTTTCAGTCTGGAGCCGTCCGGGTCTCGCATCCGCCACCCCTCACCTATCCCACCGCTGCGCGGCGGGCCCCATCCTCCCCCCGCTTTCGCGGGCGGGAGGACATAGCGGGAATTCCTCGTGCGTGTGATAGCCCTGCCATTACTGCAATTGAAGCTCCCCCAACAACTGGCACATCCCTTGCTTCACTCGCGCCATGATCAAGACACCGGTTCACGAACTGCCGCGCCATGAGCTTGAAGCGCTGGCCCGGCAGGCGCTCAGCGAGGCCTACCAGCTTCGCCAGCAGATTGCGCCCAATGGCATGTTCAATGCGGTGGCTCTGGGCTTTGCGCTGGGGGCGGCGGTTGCGACGGCGGGTTTTCTGGTGGGCGCGGCTGTTCGTTAATGCGCCGAACTTCCGAAACGCAGGGCGATGCGCAGGCCAGGGTGAAGGTTTGTCACGCTGAACTCGGCACCATGGGCCTTGGCGACCGCTGCGGCCAGGCTCAGGCCAAGGCCATGGCCGGACTTTGCGGCGCTTCCCGCCGGACGATAGAAGCGTTGTTGTATCCGCTTCTCCTCGCCTTGCGGCACGCCGGGGCCATTGTCCTCGACAGCGAGGATCGGCTGGCCATCATCTGAAACCTGAATGGCCGCCGTGCTGCCGGGTGGGGTATGGATGAGCGCATTCTCAACCAGGTTGGAGAGGGCCTGCAACAGCAGCCCGGCGTCGCCGGGAACAGGTCGTGGCCCGCCGCTCTGCAACAAGAGCCTGCCGCCGGCGTCCTCGAAGGATGCCTCATAGGCGTCCCACACCTTGTTGGCGATGGCATTAAGGTCGGCGGTTCCGGCGGTGGCGACAAACTTGCCTTCCTCGATTTCGGCGATACGTAACAACGCGGAGAACGAGTCCAGCACTTCGTCGATTTCCTCAATTGCCGAATCGATCGCCGCAAGGTCCTTGCGGCGCGCGGCGGATTCAAGCGTATTGCGCAACCTGGTCAACGGCGTGCGGAGGTCATGGGCTATGCCGTTGGCGGTCTGGCGGTGGGTTTCGATCAGGCTCTGGTTGCGGTCCAGCATTTGGTTCAGCGTCTGCGAAACACGATCAAATGCATCGTTGCCATTGTGCACGGGCATGCGGGCATCGGTTGCGCCGCCGACAATGGCATTGGCGGTCGCACCAAGGGCCGAAAGGCGCCGCATGTAGAACCGGCTGAGCCACATGCCGGTTGCCAGGGCCAGCAGCAAAGCAAGCACGGCTGCTCCGGCCCAGGCCCCCACCATGGCGCTGCGAATATCCTCAATTCCGCCGATGTCGCCGGCAACGGTCAGAACGTAGCCGCCGCGGGACACCCGATAGGCGCGCAGTCCTTCATCGGTCTCGTTGGTGATGGCGTTTTCGGGTTCAATGATGTCATACCAGCCATCCCGAGAGGCGACCGCCGCAAGGCTTCCCGCCAGGAGTACCCCGTCCACGGTTTCCAGGCGAAAATCCTGAAAGGAAAGCCCGAGGGTGCCAGTGTTCGCCTTGGAAATCAGCTCGGGCGCAGGAAGCGCCAGTATCCTTTGTGCCTCGCTGCTGAGGTGCTGGTCAAAGTTGCGGCGCAGGGTCAGTTCGGTGAGGGCGAGAGCGGCCAGGCCAATGGCTGCGAAACACAAAATGATGAGAAGTGTTGCAACGGCGGCCAGCCGGGCGCCATAGCCTTTAGGCAGCAGGGCGGACCACATATCCGGCACCTCGCACTGTTTCGATCATCACCTTGGCGGGGCCGAGCTTGGTCCGCAGGCGGCTCATATGGGTTTCAACGATGTTGGTGCGCGGGTCAAAGTGAAACCCCCAGACTTTTTCCAACATCATGGTGCGGGTGACGACATTGCCGGCATTGAGCAACAGCACCTCCAGCAAGGCAAACTCCCGGGGGTTCAGATCAATTGGCGCCTGGCCGAAGGTGACGGTGCGTTTCAGGCGGTCGAGGGCCAGCCCGGCGCAGGTCAGAACCGAAGGTTGATCCTGCAGCGGTGGCCTTCTGGCCAATGCTTCGAGGCGCGCGAGGAATTCCGAAAACGCAAAGGGTTTTACAAGGTAGTCGTCACCGCCGGCCTCAAAGCCTTCAACGCGCTGGGCGACCTGGCCCAGCGCCGTCAGGAACAACACGGGAGTCTTGCGGCCACTGGCGCGCAAGGTCCGCACCAGTGCCAGGCCATCAAGTTCCGGCAACATGCGGTCAATGACCAGAACATCGTACTCGCCGGTGGCCGCCAAAAACAAACCGTCGCGGCCGTTTGAAGCGGTGTCGGAGGGGTGCCCAGCCTCGCGCAGTCCCTGCGCGAGGTAAGCAGCGATCTTGGCATCGTCTTCGACCAGCAGAATCTTCATCTTGCCATTGATAGGGCGAACGTCACTTGCAGGCGGCGGAATCGTCGTTCTTGACTCTACGCTCCAGGAGGTCGACCAAATCAAGCTGAATCTGGGCGGCATCGTTGAGCCAGGCGGCGTTGGCGGCCTTCGACGATTCGGTGATGCTGCGCTGATGGTGCCGGGTGAGGTCAGCGAGGGCGCCGTCCTTCATGGCTTTCAGGCGTTTCACGACACTTGCCACGTTGTCGGCCGAAACCTTGGCGGTGGCGACGATGCTGGGCCAGTCGGGAGAGGGAAAGGAAACCAGGGCCTTCAGCCGAAAGCCGGTGTAGTCAAGCATGGCAACGTCGAGGGTGGTGGGCAGACGCTTCTCGAAGGCGGTGATCAGGATCCGATAGATGTCGATGGCCGGAATCGATGCGTTCTTCGGCTCGCTGCCGGCGATCTCTTTTTCAATGGCGGCAATCAACGCGGCGATGGCGCCGGAGTCCTGTTCCGACAGGAAGGGCTTCACGCTGTCATAGCCCTCCTTGACGGCCTCGAAATCGCCGGTGATGTCGGCGTTGTCTCCGGCCATGGCGGCTTCGGCGAAGTCCTCGTTGGCGGAAATGGCCCTGTCGATCAGTTTGCAGCTGGGTTCGGAGTTGGCGATGGCTGCAGAAGCGGTCAGGGCGAGGAAGGCCACTAGGGCCGGAGCGAACAGTTTCAACGACATGAGTTTTCCTTTCCAGGGTGGGGGAGCCTCCCTTTTGTGGCCGAATGGCGGTTCGCGGCGGGTGGAGCGAAGAATACAAAACTGCAATGTCTGCGGCGTTTTGGGGCTGCGGCACCGCGGTGCGAGATGGCAGTTGCGAGTCCCCCAAGCTTGTGTTACCCGACGCCCGCGGCGGGGTTTCAGCCCCGCTCCGTGCGTGTGCCCCTGTGCATACGGTAACGAAGAAAAATCAAGCGTTTGGGCCTTGTTGCAGGGGCAGGACGCGTCACTCTATCGAAAGACAGAACGTGGCAACAGCAGATCAAACCGTTTCCGGCGTGCCGGGCCGCTATGCGAGTGCGCTCTTCGACCTGGCCAGCGATGAAAAGTCGGTCGACAAGGTCGCCGCCCAGCTTGGCGCCTTTCAAGCCGCACTCGAAGCCTCCGATGACCTCAAGAGCCTGGTGCGCTCGCCGGTCGTCAAGGCCGAGGACCAGGCCGCCGCCGTCACGGCGGTCGCAGCCAGGGTGGGCCTCGACGGTACGGCGCTCAACTTCCTCAAGCTCGTCGCCAAGAACCGCCGCCTGGCGGCGGTTGGCGACATGGTCAAGGCGTATCACGCGCTGGTGGCCGCCGCCAAGGGCGAAACCTCGGCCGAAGTCACGTCAGCCGAAAAGCTTTCCGACAAGCACATCAAGGACCTCCGGGCGGCGCTCAAAGCCTCGCTTGGCCGCGATGTCCAGCTTTCAACGCGGGTGGACAGTTCGATCCTCGGCGGCCTCATCGTCAAGGTGGGTTCGCGCATGGTCGACAACTCGCTCAAAACCAAACTCGACAATCTCAAGATCGCCATGAAGGGGACCGCCTGATGGACATTCGCGCCGCGGAAATTTCAAACATTCTCAAGAAGCAGATCAAGGATTTCGGCAAGGACGCCGAAGTCTCGGAAATCGGCCAGGTGCTGTCGGTGGGTGACGGTATCGCCCGCGTCTATGGCCTCGACAATGTGCAGGCCGGCGAAATGGTGGAATTCCCCGGCGGCATCCGCGGCATGGCGCTGAACCTCGAAACCGACAACGTCGGCATCGTGATCTTCGGCAACGACCGCGACATCAAAGAAGGCGATACCGTCAAGCGCACCGGCGCCATCGTCGAAGTGCCGGTCGGCAAGGAACTTTTGGGCCGCGTGGTCGATCCGCTGGGCAACCCGATTGACGGCAAGGGGCCGATCAAGTCGAAGACCTTCAAGCGCGTCGACGTCAAGGCGCCAGGCATTATCCCACGCAAATCGGTGCATGAGCCGATGGCCACCGGCCTCAAGGCCATCGACGCCTTGATCCCGATCGGCCGTGGCCAGCGCGAACTGGTGATCGGCGACCGCCAGACCGGCAAGACCGCCATCATTCTCGACACCATTCTGAATCAGAAGCCCATCCACATTGCTGGCCCGGAGAAGGACAAGCTCTATTGCGTCTATGTGGCCTGCGGCCAGAAGCGTTCGACGGTGGCGCAGTTTGTGAAGATTCTCGAAGACAATGGGGCGCTCGAATATTCGATCATCGTCGCCGCCACGGCGTCGGATCCGGCCCCGCTGCAATACCTCGCACCGTTCGCGGGCTGCACCATGGGCGAATATTTCCGTGACAACGGCATGCACGCGCTGATCGCCTATGACGATCTGTCGAAGCAGGCCGTCGCCTACCGCCAGATGTCGCTGCTGCTGCGCCGCCCGCCGGGCCGCGAAGCCTATCCGGGCGACGTGTTCTATCTGCATTCTCGTTTGCTCGAACGCGCCGCCAAGATGAACGACGATCTCGGTGCCGGTTCGCTCACCGCGCTGCCGGTCATCGAAACCCAGGCCAACGACGTGTCGGCCTATATCCCGACCAACGTCATCTCGATCACCGATGGACAGATCTTCCTTGAAACCGAATTGTTCTACCAGGGCGTGCGCCCGGCGGTGAACGTCGGCCTGTCGGTGTCGCGCGTCGGCTCTTCGGCGCAGACCAAGGCGATGAAGCAGGTGGCCGGCAAGATCAAGGGCGAGCTCGCCCAGTATCGCGAAATGGCGGCCTTCGCGCAGTTCGGTTCGGACCTCGACGCCGCTACCCAGCGCCTCCTCAATCGCGGCGCCCGTCTCACCGAACTCCTGAAGCAGGCGCAGTTTTCGCCGCTCAAGATGGAAGAGCAGGTGGTGTCGATCTACGCCGGCGTCAACGGCTATCTCGATGGCCTGCCGGTTAGCAAGGTGAAGCCGTTCGAAGAGGGGCTGTCTCCGCAACATCCGCGACAAGCATGCCGGGGTTCTCGACGCGATCCGCACCGAGAAGGCGATTTCCGACAAGACCATGCCGCTGCTCAAGGCAGCAGTCGACGCGTTCGCCAAGTCCTTCGCGTAATCCGGGGTTCCGATGGCAAGTCTCAAAGACCTCCGCAACCGCATCGCCTCGGTAAAGGCGACCCGCAAGATCACCAAGGCCATGCAGATGGTGGCCGCGGCGAAATTGCGCCGGGCCCAGGAAGCGGCCGTCGCGGCGCGGCCCTATTCGACACGCATGGCGGCGGTGCTGGCCAATCTCGCCTCGGCCATGGAAGGCCGCGAGGGGGCGCCGACGCTGTTGACCGGCAATGGCCGGGATCAAGTGCATCTCCTGGTCGTCGCCACCGCCGAGCGCGGCCTGTGCGGCGGTTTCAACTCGTCGATCTCCAAGCTGGCGCGTGAACATGCCGACCGGCTTGTGGCCCAGGGCAAGACGGTGAAGATGTTCACCGTCGGCAAGAAGGGCAATGACTCGCTCAAGCGCCTCTATGGCAAATACATCGTCGAGGCGGTGGATTTCCGCGGCCAGAAGCAGGTGGGCTTCGACAACGCGCAAACCGTCACCGCCACCATCCTCAGGATGTTCGACGAAGGCCAGTTCGACGTGGCGACACTGTTCTTCGCCGAATTCAAGTCGGTGATTTCGCAGAAGCCGACCGCATTGCGGCTGATCCCGGCCTCGGTCGAAGGCAAACCGTCCGATCTCGGCGGCTCGATCTATGACGCCGAACCCGACGAGGGCGAAATCCTCGCCGACCTCCTGCCGCGCAACATGGCGGTGCAGGTATTCCGTGGCCTTCTCGAGAACGCCGCGTCGGAACAGGGTGCGCGCATGAGCGCCATGGACAACGCCACGCGCAACGCCGGCGACATGATCAACAAGCTGTCGATCAAATATAATCGCCAGCGCCAGGCGCAGATCACCAAGGAACTTATCGAAATCATTTCGGGCGCCGAGGCGCTGTAAGCGAACCCGCAGAAGGACGACACACATGGCAAAGAAAGCAGCAAACTCCACCGGCAAGGGCCGCGTCACCCAAGTGACGGGCGCGGTGGTCGACGTCGCCTTCGACGGCGAATTGCCGGCGATTTTGAACGCCCTTGAAACCATCAACAACGGCCAGCGCCTGGTCCTCGAAGTCGCCCAGCATCTCGGGTGAAAACACGGTGCGCACCATCGCCATGGACTCATCCGAAGGCCTGGTGCGCGGCCAAGCGGTCACCGACACTGGCAACTCGATCTCGGTGCCGGTAGGCGATGAAACCTTGGGCCGCATCATGAACGTGATCGGCGAAGCCATCGACGAAGCCGGCCCGATCAAGACCAAGCTGCGCCGCCCGATCCATGGCCCGGCGCCGGAATTCGTGGAACAATCGACGGAAGCGCAAATCCTTGTGACCGGCATCAAGGTCGTGGACCTGCTCGCCCCCTACGCCAAGGGCGGCAAAATCGGCCTGTTCGGCGGTGCCGGTGTGGGCAAGACGGTGCTCATCCAGGAACTCATCAACAACGTCGCCAAGACTCACGGCGGATATTCAGTGTTCGCCGGTGTCGGCGAGCGTACCCGCGAGGGCAATGACCTCTATCACGAGTTCATCGAATCGAAGGTCAACGCCGATCCGCACAACCCGGATCCGAATGTAAAGTCGAAGTGCGCGCTGGTGTTCGGCCAGATGAACGAGCCGCCGGGCGCGCGCATGCGCGTCGCCCTTTCCGGCCTCACGGTCGCCGAGCATTTCCGCGACCAGGGCCAGGACGTGCTGTTCTTCATCGACAACATCTTCCGCTTCACGCAAGCCGGTTCGGAAGTGTCAGCACTCTTGGGCCGCATTCCTTCCGCCGTGGGTTATCAGCCAACGCTGGCCACCGACATGGGTGCGCTCCAGGAACGCATCACCACGACAACCAAGGGTTCGATCACTTCGGTGCAGGCGATCTACGTGCCGGCCGACGACTTGACCGATCCGGCCCCCGCCACCTCCTTCGCCCACTTGGACGCCACCACCACGCTGTCGCGGGCCATCGCCGAAAAGGGCATCTATCCGGCGGTTGATCCGCTCGACTCCACCTCGCGCATGATGGATCCGCGCATCGTCGGCGAAGAGCACTATCAGGTGGCCCGCCAGGTGCAGCAGATTCTGCAACGCTACAAGGCGCTGCAGGACATCATCGCCATTCTCGGCATGGACGAGCTTTCGGAAGAGGACAAGCTCACCGTCGCCCGGGCCCGCAAGATCGAGCGTTTCATGTCGCAGCCGTTCGACGTGGCCGCCGTGTTCACCGGTTCACCCGGCGTGCAGGTGAAGCTTGAAGACACCATCAAGGGCTTCAAGGGCCTGTGCGATGGCGCCTATGACCACCTGCCGGAACCGGCCTTCTACATGGTCGGCACCATCGAGCAGGCGGTCGAAAAGGCCCAGCGCCTGGCGGCGGAAGCGGCGTAACCCTTCGAGGCCCTGCTGGCGCAGGGCACCTCAGGGTGAGGGAGTTCCTCATGCTGGGGTGCGCGCGGAGCGAGCCTCGAAGCAATTGGATGCAATAGGATACGAAACATGGCAGGCCTTCATTTCGAACTCGTCAGTCCCGCCCGGCTTCTGTTCTCGGGCGATGTGGAAAGCGTCTCGATCCCCGGCACCGAGGGCGACATGGGCATCTTCGTTGGCCACGCCCCGGTGCTGTCAACACTGCGCCCCGGCGTGGTCACCGTCGACAAGGGCCAGGGCAGCCCGGAAAAAATCTTCGTGCGCGGCGGCTTCGCGGAAGTGAACCCGACGGGTTTGACGGTGCTCGCCGAAGTGGCGATCCCAATGGCCGAACTCGACGCCGCAACACTCGCCCAACAGGTGAAGAACGCCGAAGAAGACGTGGCCGACGCCAAGACCGACGAAACCAGACGCCGCGCCAGCGAGAGCCTCGATCACCTGAAGGCCTTGCAGGGGGCGTTGTAGGCGCTCCGTAGACGGATGAATTCATAAGCCCGCGAAATATTCGCGGGCTTTCGCGTTTGGTTTTACCAGCGGCGCCAGTATGCTCAGTCGATCGGAAGCCACATGAGGACTTGGGAATCCGAGCGCGCGTCAGCCTTTCCGCGTATCTTGAGGCCCTGGCCGCGCACGACGACGCGGCAACTGGCAGGTCCCCCGGTGTTGGCTATGAAGTCGCAAGTCCGTTGTGGAGCAAGAATTGGGCCTGCGGGGGAATTGCAGCCATCATCGGCGAGTGGAAGCTTGTCACCAAAGTAGTTGATGATCTGCCGTTTTGTCAGTCTCACCGGTTCGCTGCCGGCATTGAAAATCGCGCACAAAACGCGGGTTTGCCCCACGTATTGGACCGGACCTGAGCCGTAGACGCGCGTTTCAGCGGCAGCGCTTGCTGCCACTCCCGTCATCACCAAGGCAGCAAGAAGCGGCCTGATCAGGAAAAAGCCCATCACCGTCCTCCTATGATACTCATAGAGGGTCATCCACGCTCGGGGCAATGTCAAGCCCCCGACCCCCGCACCATCCCGTCTAAGGGTGAGAGGCGCACTAGATGCGAAGGTCCATTGGGCTTTCACCATGCCACGAAGGCGAAGTGAGTTGTGAAGCTCCGGGACCCTCGTAGGACTTAGTCCATTTGGGCGACAAGCGGAAAACGAAATCTTCCTCACAACTCGACATTCTTCGACGCGGCAGCGCTCGCCCAACAGGTCAAGAACGCCGAGGAAGACGTCGCCGACGCCAAGAGCGACGAAGCCAGACGCCGCGCCAGCGAGAACCTTGAGCATCTAAAGGCGCTACAGGGAGCACTGTAAACACTCCGCAGGCGGATGAAGAACGCAAGCCCGCGAGATGATCGCGGGCTTTTCATTTGGCGCTTCGCCAGCGGTGAACGAGTTCCACTTCACAGGCCTTGAAGCCGAGGTAGGCGGCAAGCGAGACGGTGCCGCGCACCAAGATTTCGGCCAGCTGCGCAAGCCCGCCTTCGGCCAGCGCCATGGCGCCGTACTCACCGATGAAGCGCAAGTTGGCCATCGCCACCTGCGCCAGGTCAATGGTGTTCCAGGCGAACAGTGCGGCGAATACACCCATGATGAAGAACAGGGCCAGGCTGTGATACGCTTGAGGGGAGAGCCAGCGGGTCATGGGGCAGCATAAGGTTGACACGACGCCCGGCGCAAGCCTTGTGTAACACTATGAAAAAGCATGTAGAAGCTTGGAGTTTTGCACGCTGGATAGGGGTCACACGAGGTGTATTTGTGCATTGCATAAGAACCGATCATGCTAGTAACCCTCTTAGGGCTTGACATTCTATTCCTACAGGTCTATATTCCTCTTGTCCAAACCAACAGGAGGGACGATGTCGACAGCGTCTCGGTATTGGGGTTTGGATGGCGGCGCCTGCGCCTGGAACCGTAACGCAGTTCCAGCCCCGGGAGCCAAGGGCAAACTCCGGGAACACTATGACTCCCGCGCTCCTCTGGAGCAGTTAGGCAGTCCCGCTGGTTGGACAGAGCCGAAGCGGATGCCCCGTGCAAAAATCGCCGCGCCGGAAAGCCGGGCTTTCACGCCCAATTCTTCCAAATCTGAACGTTCAGTTGCGTGGAGCCTGGCTCCGGCACCCCTCCATTTTTTTCACGAAAGGCGGGCGCCATGAGGTGATGCCGCCGCACCACGGACTCTCCATCAAAAATAAGGGCCGCCCTCGCGGACGGCCCTCATCAAACATGTCCGCCTAAGCCTCAGCGCATGGTGGGGATCGAGAACTGGGCGCCTTCCTTGATGCCGCTGGGCCAGCGCGATGTCACCGTTTTGGTCTTGGTATAAAAGCGGATCGAGTCGGGGCCGTGCTGGTTCAAATCGCCGAAGCCCGAGCGCTTCCAGCCGCCGAAAGTGTGATAGGCCAGCGGCACGGGGATCGGCACGTTGATGCCGACCATGCCGATCTGGCACTTCGAGGCGAAGTCGCGGGCGGCGTCGCCATCCCGGGTGAAGATCGCCGTGCCGTTGCCATACTCGTGGTCGTTGACGAGGCCCAGACCTTCCTCATAGGTCTTGGCGCGGACTACCGCGAGGACGGGTCCGAAGATCTCTTCCTTGTAGATGCGCATGTCCTTGGTCACATTGTCGAACAGCGAACCGCCGATGAAGTAGCCGTTCTCATAACCCTGCATCTTGAAGCCGCGGCCATCGACCTTGAGGGAGGCTCCTTCCTTGACACCGATGTCGATATAGCCCTTGACGCGGGCCAGGGCTTCCTTGGTGACCAGCGGGCCATAGTCGGCCTCGCGATCGGTGGAGAGCCCGACCTTCAGCTTCTCGACGCGCGGGATCAACTTCTCAATCAGGGTGTTGGCGGTCGCCTCGCCCACCGGCACGGCGACGGATATCGCCATGCAGCGCTCGCCGGCCGAGCCATAGCCGGCGCCGATCAGGGCATCGATGGCCTTGTCCATGTCGGCGTCGGGCATGATGACCATGTGGTTCTTGGCGCCGCCAAAACACTGGGCGCGTTTGCCGTGGGCGGTGGCCCGGGCATAGACATACTGGGCAATCGGCGTCGAGCCGACGAAACCCACGGCCTTGATGTCGGGGTGATCAAGAATGCCATCGACGGCTTCCTTGTCGCCGTTGACGACGTTCAAGATGCCGGGCGGGAGGCCGGCTTCGAGGAACAGTTCAGCGAGCCGCATCGGGCAGGAGGGATCGCGCTCCGAGGGCTTCATGATGAAGGCATTGCCGCAGGCAATGGCCGGGGCTGCCTTCCACAGGGGGATCATCGCCGGGAAATTGAATGGCGTGATGCCGGCGACGACGCCTAGGGGCTGGCGCATCGAATACATGTCGATGCCGGGGCCGGCGCCATCGCTGTATTCGCCCTTCAGGAGGTGGGGAATCCCGCAGGCGAATTCGGCGACTTCGACGCCGCGCTGGAGATCGCCCAGGGCGTCGGGAATGGTCTTGCCGTGCTCCATGGAAATCAGGGTGGCGAGCTCTTCGGCGTGCTTGGCCGACAGTTCCAGGAATTTCATCATGATGCGGGCGCGCACCTGTGGGTTCTTGGCGGCCCAGCCTATCTGTGCTTCACGAGCATTGGCGACGGCCGCCTCGAGCTCGGCGGCACTGGCCAGCGCCACGCGGGCCTGCACCTCGCCGGTGTTGGGGTTGAAGACATCCGCGAAGCGCCCCGAAGTGCCCTTCACATGCTTGCCGCCGATGAAATGTCCAATGTCCTTGACCATGAAACCCTCACTGTGAACTCAAGAATTGGCGGGCAAACTAGGGGGAAGGTCCCCGGCCCGCAAGTGACAATGGCCGCCCGATAACACGTCCAGACGGGATTTGGAATGCGCCGCCGAAACTAGCGACGGCGCAGCTGCCAGACGCGAAGGCAGATCATGTCGAGCAGCAGCGAGGCCCCGGCCAGCGCCGTGATCTCGGCATGGTCAAAGGGTGGCGAGACCTCCACCAGATCGGCGCCCACCAGATTGACCGACTTCAGGTTGCGCACGATCTCCTGGGCCTGCCAGGTGGAAAGCCCGCCACAGACCGGCGTGCCGGTGCCTGGCGCGAAGGCCGGGTCGAGCGCATCGATGTCGAAGGTGAGATAGGCGGGGCGGTCGCCGACGATGCTGCAAATCCGCTCGGCGGTGGCCTCCGGGCCGTTGCGATGCACAAAGGCAGCATCAAGCACCGTGAAGCCATGGGTCTCGTCATTCAGCGTGCGGATCGCCGCCTGCACCGAATGGGTCGTGTCGATGATCCCGTCCTGCGCGGCGTGGTAGAACATCGTCCCATGGTCGATGCGCCGCACCGGCTCTGCCCAGGTGTCGGAATGGGCGTCGATCTGGATCAGCGCAATGGGGCCGTGACGCTTTGCCTGGGCCCTGAGCAGTGGCGCCGAGACGGAATGGTCGCCCCCCATGGAGACCAGGAAGGCCCCGCTCTCGAGAATTGTGGAAGCCTCGAATTCGATGCTGGCCGCAACCTCCATCGGGAATCCCGGATCAAAGGAACAATCGCCGTAGTCGATCATGCGCAGCGTCTCGAATGGATCGAAGCCCCAGGGCCATGGCCCGCCAAACCAGGCAAGATTGGTGGACGCCGCACGGACGCCGCGCGGCCCGAAGCGGCAGCCGCCGCGGTTGGTAACGCTCAGGTCGTAGGGAATGCCCCAGGCCACCATGTCGGCGCCGCGCAGGTCACGGCTGTAGGGCCTGCGGAACAGGCTGGTGGCACCACTGTAGGTGGGCTCATAGCCCATGCCCATGACAGGCCCGCCCGCGAAGGCGAGATCCGGCTTGTCGACCATGCAGCGTCCCTCCCGAAAGAGCTCATTTAGCCAATGCCACGCGGCCTTTACAAGCGCGCCAAACGAAAATGGCCGGGCAAGCCCGGCCACTCGCACGATTGATGGAACAGGCCTCAGGCCTGTTGGCAATTAGGGGTTCCGTCACGCGGCCCTGCCCCTCTCCTGGCTTGCTGTGCAAGCTGTCCTCTCCCGCTTTGCGGGAGAGGATGAATATGCGCCTCGCCCTAATCGAAGGGGCGAGGGGACGCGTTGCTTTTACGCCTTGCGGGTGCCGAGGTCTTGCATCCAGTTGGGTTTGCCGCCGCCGTTGCGCTTGGGGGCACCTTGGCCGCCGGCGTTGCCGCTGGAGCGTTCGCCGTGCGGGCGCTGGCCGTTGCCGTGGTTGCGGTTGCCGCCACCATTGCCATTGCCGCCCTTCCGGTGCTGCTTGGGCTTTCCGCCTTGCGGCTTGCCGCCCTTGCCCATCGGGTTATAGCCGTGGGTCGCCACAAACTGCGGCACGTTCTTCATCGACAATGCGTGCTCGGCGACCGGCACGGACTGGCGGATGGTCTTTTCGATGTCGCGCAGAAGCCCGCGCTCTTCCGGGGTGCAGAAGGCGATAGCGGTGCCTTCGGCTCCCGCCCTGGCGGTGCGGCCGATGCGATGGACGTAGCTTTCCGGCACATAGGGCAGGTCGTAGTTCACCACATGACTTACGGCATCAACGTCGATGCCGCGGGCGGCGATGTCGGTTGCCACCAGCACCAGGATCTTGCCCTGCTTGAAGCCAGCAAGGGCGCGCTCGCGATTGGCTTGGCTCTTGTTGCCGTGAATGGCGGCACAGGTGAAGCCTCCGGCGGACAAGCCCTTCATCACCTTGTCGGCGCCGTGTTTCGTCCGTGTAAAGACGAGGGTGCGCGTCATGTTGTTGTCTTTGAGGAGTTCGGCCAGAAGCTTCAGCTTGTGGGCGGGCTCGACATGGATGACGGACTGGTTGACGCGTTCGACGGTGGTGGCGACGGGAGCGACTTCAACGCGCACTGGATCTGTCAGAAGGCCCGCCGCGAGGCCGGCGATTTCCTTCGGCATGGTGGCCGAGAAGAACAGGTTCTGGCGCTTTTTCGGCAGCATTCCCGTCAACTTGCGGATGGCGTGGATGAAGCCCAAATCGAGCATCTGGTCGACTTCGTCGAGCACGAAGATCTCGACGTTGGCGAGGGTCACGGCGCGGCGGTCGATCAGATCGACGAGGCGGCCGGGGGTGGCGACGAGAACGTCAACGCCGCCCCTGAGGATTTCGATCTGCTTGCCGAGCGATACGCCGCCGAACACCACGGCGCGCGTCACCTTCAGAAAGCGTCCGTAGGTCTTGAAGCTTTCGCCGATCTGCGAAGCCAGTTCGCGGGTGGGGGCGAGGATCAAGGCACGCACCTGGCCACGGCCGGCGCGGTCGGTTTTCTTGGCGAAGTGCTCAAGAATGGGAAGGGCGAAAGCGGCGGTCTTGCCGGTGCCGGTCTGGGCGATGCCCAACAGGTCGCGGCCCTTCAAGAGATCGGGAATGGATTTCGCCTGAATCGGCGTCGGGGTCTCGTAGCCTTCCTGGGCAAGCGCCTTGAGGACAGGGGCCGAGAGATTGAGTTCGGTAAATGTGGTCACGAAATGACTTTCATACGGATACAAAGGGGACGAGCGCGAAGCCTGCATCCTGATGCATTCGCGCAAGACAGTCCCACGTGAAAGGAATGTTGGAGAACACCGGGTTCGAATGGCTCACGTTACGGAGCCTCACGTTATTCTTGGTATGAACCAGCGGCGATGGGGCCCATATGGCCGTTGTGCAGTGCAATGTCAAAGGAATTCGGGTTTCAGGTTAAGCCCTTAACAATGGCCTGGAGTTCGGCCATGTCGTCGAACACCCGGAAACAGCCGATTTGCACGAGTTTCAAGGCGTGTTCCGAGCGATCGGCATGGGTTCCGGTGAAGCCCAGGGTGGGGCAACCGGCCGACACCGCCGCTGTGGCGCCGGTGACGCTGTCTTCCACCACCAGGCATTCCGCGGGGGCGAAGCCGGCGCGTTTGGCGGCGAGCGCATAGATATCGGGAGCGGGCTTGCCATTCACCACGTCCTCGAAGGTGGTCAGGCGATCGCCGAAATGCTGATCGATCATCACGATGCGCAGGGCCTCGAGGGCGCGGTGGCGGGGGCCGTTGGTGCCGATGCTCTTGGGCAGTGGGATGTTGGCCAGCGCTCCGGCGACATGGCGCACGGCACGCAGCTCGCGGCGATAGGCTTCGAGCATCAAATCGTCCTTGCGGGCCTCCAGGTCTTCGGGAAGCCTTATGCCGCGCTCGGCTTCGATTTCCTCGACCATGCCTTGAAAGGTCTTGCCGACAAACCGCCGATGCATTTCGGCGTGGGAAATTTCCACACCGCAAGCGGCCAGCAGGGCACCATCGACGGACATGGAAATCTCCTCGCTATCGACAAGGACACCATCGCAATCGAAAATGATATGCCTGATCACCAGCCAACGACCTTGCGGCAATGTGAATCCTTGGGAAGAACGGACTCGTCTTTCGCAAAGACGTAGCGGCCATTGCAGGATGTGACGGCGGGTGGCTGGCCGGCTGCCAGGAACATTCTGTCGCCTTCGGCGAGGTTGTCCCAGAACGAGCGCCATGGGCTGGCGTCATGACGGGCGAGATTTTCGCTGGTCAAGCGGAAAGGATAGAGGTGAATGGCGATGGCGTCTTGTCCGGCAAGCATGGCTTCTTCAACGGCTCGATAAATGTCGTCAATTCCGGCATCGGTCATGGCATAGCAACCGATCGAAACGCAATCCCCGTGTATCATCAAGAACGATCCGGTGCGGCCCTTTTGCAGGTCAAAGGCGTTCGGGAATCCGACGTTGATGGCGCGGTAGTAGTTCGAGTCGGGTTTCAGTTGGGCTGATGTTGCGAAATAGTAGCCCTCGGGCGATTGGCCGTCGCCCTCCATAAGCTTGGGGCCAAGGTCACCAGACCACTTGCAGATGGGATAAGTTGTGGCCAACTGATAACGGCCCTGGCGCTCCAGCCATAGTTCGAGCAGGCCATCCTCCTTGAACACGCGAAGCAGCACGGACTGGCCAAGGGCAAATCCTCTGGCCGCTAGGCGCTCCTCAAGGGGTTTCTCCGGCAAATGCCGGAGTTCGCCTTGGATTTCGGGGAAATGCCGGGCGATGGCGCCGCGGAGCGATTGCGCAATGGGGGCGGGCGCGTACCACAGCCAGGCGCTCGCCGCGCCGGCCGCCACCGTCATGAACAAAAGTACCAATGTCCGCAGCTTCATCGGCGGCAGTCAGCACAGTTGGAATGGCAAGTTTGTGGCCTCACGCGCCCAAATGCCTGAAGGCGGCGACGACCTTCTCATAGACCGGGCGCTTGAAGGGCACGACGATATCGAGAAGTTCGTCCATGGGGGCCCAGCGCCATTGATCGAATTCCTGCTTGTGGCCCGGAGGTGCGAGATTGATTTCGGATTCCGGCCCTTCAAAGCGGAGCGCGAACCATTTCTGGGTCTGGCCGCGATATTTGCCGTTCCAGCTCTTGCCGATGAGATGGTTGGGAATGTCGTAGTTGTACCAGCGCGGGGCTTCGGCAATCACCACCGCCGATGTCACCGCGGTTTCCTCGGCGAGTTCACGCAATGCCGCGGCCTGCGTATCCTCGTTCTTGTCGATGCCGCCCTGGGGCATCTGCCACCAGTGGCCTGTGCCTTCGTCGTTCTGCTTGTCGAAGCGGCGGCCAATCCACACCAGTCCGGCTGGATTGAGCAGCATCACGCCAACGCAGGGGCGATAGGCTTTAATCTCAACTTTCCTGGCCATCAACTGGCGCGGCCCTTGAAGGCGGCGGAAACCGGCACCAACACAATGCCGCGGCGGCGCAGGTCTCTTGACCATTTTGCCACTTCTTCGATGGTGACCGCCAAACCCGTGCCGGTGCCGATGGCGATGCCCTGACGCTTCGCCTGTTCTTCCAGTTTCTGCAGGGCGGCGGCGATGCTTTCGGCATCGGGGTTGGCATCGATGACGAGTTCACCCTTGCGCACCGCAAGCCCGGTGGCGCGAGAAACTTCATCGATTGAACTGAGCGACACGCCGGCATCCTGCAAGAATACCAGTCCGCGTTTCTTGAATTCGGCCAACACCGGTTTCAGATAGTCGGGCTGCGACAGAAAGCGTGCGCCCATGTAGTTGGTGATGCCGGTGTAGCCGGTGAAGCGGGTCATGTTCCAGCGCAGGCTGGCCAGGTTTTCGTCGAGCGACACATCGGTCAGCAATGTGTTGGGGCCGGGATTGATGGCGGGATAACCGGCCGGTTCCAGCGGCAAATGCAGCATCACCTCGTGGCCGCGGGCCCGGGCCTTGTTGACCTGGGCCTGGAGGTTCGAGCCATAGGGCGCGAAGCCGAAGCTCACGTCGCCGGGAAGTTCTTCGATGGCTTGCTCAGTCAACCGCGGGTTCAAGCCCATGCCGCCGAGCAGCAGCACGATTTTCGCCTGATCCGACATCATGGAACTCATCGGCGTCGTTGCCGCATAGACATCGGCGGGACGCTTGCCACCGGAACCGATCTTGGGCAACGGGCCATCGGGCGTGGTTTCGGTCACGCTGGCAATGGGCGCGGCCTTGAGCGGCCGGTGGGAGGGAACGATGATCTCCGGCTCCTGGGCGCCGGTGATCTTTATGGTGCCCGCCTCGGTGAAGTTTTCCTGGCTTTCGACAACCTCTTCCTCGACCGGTTGTTCTTCGGCAGGCGAGGCCGGTTCTGCCTCATCAACCACCTTGTCGATGGCGCCGGTCTTCATTTCCTCGAGCGGTGGAATTTGCGCGGTGATGATGGGCTCGCCGGCGAATGGATGTGGAATGCGCGCCAGCCAGGCGATGGCGCCGGCATAAAGCGACAGGGTCAGCAGCGAAACCAGCACCAACGCGCTTGGCCGCTTTGACCAAAGCCTCTCCACCGGGCTCCGCCTCTTCAGCGGCTGGCGCAATTCATCGCGTGGCATCGGACACAACCGTCACATGATTCGTTCAGGTGACTTTGGAGGGCGAGCGGTTAACGGGCTGTTAACCATGGGGGGTGGGGGTGGTGATGCTGCCTCTCATTCGCGTTGTCGAATTCGCACATTTTTTGAGAGTGAAACGCGTTGAACCGACTCTCATCCCCCTTCGGGACCTTCTCCCATCCATCGGACGGGAGAAGGCGGACAAAGGTCTTGCGCCTTCTCCCGTGGCGACAGCCATGGGAGAAGGTCCCGAAGGGGGATGAGGGCTCTTTCAGCTTTTACCATGCCAGAAAGGTGCGAGCATCAGACCAGCCTATCGTGGGCGAGGACTGGGCTACCGTGACAGCGCCGCCGCAATTCAGATAATTTCGTGCACTGTCATTGTAGTCTGTGACCAGACTTTGATGACTGAGACAAGTACTTCAGATAAGCAGACTGCCACTGTTGAGTGAGGTCAGAAGGATCAACCATGCAAAAGAATGTAGCAATTCGACTTGATGGAATGCTTCTGGGCGTTAGAGGCAATCTCGACGGAATCTCACACTACATGAAAAACAACCTCGATGAGCGAGAATATTCCGCCTTGATACACCACATTGGCGGTTCAATGGCAGCGCTTATTGATATTTCCTCGGTTTTGTATTCTGAGTTTCCCGACATTTTGCCTAAAGAGCTTGTGCCTCCAGAAAAGTAAGGAAAATCCTACTAGGAGCTAAGGAAATACTGTGATGTGATGGACGGCGCGGACTGCTATGATGGCTATTGCATGGATGAGCAAGTGACTGAATTGGCGTCTCGCAAATATGGACAGGAAACCATCAATGACAAGTTCTCGCAAAGATATTGAAGAGATTATTGTCTCCACATGGACGGCGAGGCGCAAAGGGAATGTTGCGGATACCATGGCCCAGTTCCATCCCGAAGCAACGTTTCGGATTGCCGCCTCACAATTGATGGGAACACTCGCTTCACCCGCCAAAGGCTCCCAAATTGGCACAACCATGAATTTATTGGTCGACACATGGGATCTAAGTGGAACCCAGATTGAGAGCATCCATGTGGATGGCGATACCGCGTTCGTCCGTCACCGTGGGAGTGGTTTTTCGACCGACCAACACGCAGTTTGACACCGAGTTCTTGGATGTTATCCGTGTGTCGGATGGAAAGATCATCCAGTACACGCAATATTTGGATACCCACCATATCGCCAAAATTGCCGGGCTCCCTTAGTGGTAGTGCCCAGCAGCTTCGCGCCCCGGGGCGATCCGTACGATCTTGAACGAATGTTTCAAGAGGCGGAGTCTTGTAGACCGAAAAGAGATTGCGGTGACAGTGCTGGAAATAGGCGGGCGAGGCCTGCCGCCGCTGGACCTGCGGTTATGACGCCCTTGGCCGACGCGGGATTCCGGACATAGAACTTACGTTTTGCGTTCCGCAAAACACGCCCTTTGCCGGGAAAGCTGCTTCGGGCTTTGGCCGCGCTGAACGAGAGCTGGATTCCGGCTCGCTCCCTCTGCATTTGCTTCGCAAATGACGGTCGCGTCCGGAATGACGGGTTTGGGGAGTTGTGCGAATCCGGCAGTGGCGATGGCCGGGAAAGAGTCGCCACTTGGCAGAACCACGTTGTGGCGCAGGATGGCCCTATCCGGTGCTAGGCCGGAATGATAGCGTTGGGGAGTTGTGAATTCCGTCAGCACTTGAAGGAGACGCGTGGCGGCAAGGACTGCATTCTCCTGCCGACACCCCCCTCCGTCACCGCTTCGCGGTGCCACTTCCCCCGCGCCTGGTCGGCGGCGGGGAGGAACAGGGCGCGCTACCTTCCCCCGATCCTTGATCGGGAGAAGGATGGTGCGAGATGTCAATTCGCCGAGGGTTCGGTCTTTTCGCCTTCGGCGGGTTTCACGTCCTTGGGCTTGACGTTGGAGACGACCTTGACGCCATGCAAAAGGTCGACGGCGGCCTTCAGCTGCATGTCCTTGGTCTTGTCTTCCGGCACATAGGCTGCAGAACCGCCGCCCTCGTCGCCACCGCCTTCGTTGGAGAGGTGACCACGAAGTCCGGCTTCGCCTTCGGTCGAGACATCCTTGCCCTGGAGTTCGGGCGGCAATTCCTGCTCGATGACGATGTCGGCATCGATGCCCTTGGCCTGGATGGAACGGCCGGCGGGGGTGTAGTAGCGGGCCGTGGTCAGGCGCAGGGCACCTTGGCCCGCCAGCGGAATGATGGTCTGCACCGAGCCCTTGCCGAAACTGCGGGTGCCGATGATGGTGGCGCGCTTCTGATCCTGCAAGGCGCCGGCAACAATTTCCGAAGCCGAGGCCGAGCCGCCATTGATCAGGATGACGACCTGCTTGCCTTCGGCGAGGTCGCCTTTCTGGGCGGAAAAGCGCTGGGTTTCGTCGGCATGGCGGCCCCTGCGTCGACACCACCTCACCACGTTCAAGGAATGTGTCGGACACGGAAATCGCCTGGTCGAGCAGGCCGCCGGGATTGTTGCGGAGGTCGAGAACATAGCCTTTCAGCTTGTCACCGAGCTTCGCTTCGAAATCGGCCATGGCCTTGTCGATGCCATCCTGGGTCTGCTCGGTAAACGACGAGACGCGGATGTAGCCGATGTCATCGCCTTCGACATTGGACTTCACCGACTGCACGGTGATGCGATCGCGGATAATCTTGACGTCGAAGGGGTCCTTCTTGTCGCGCACGATGGTGATGGTGATGGGAGCGCCAATGGCGCCACGCATTTTTTCCACGGCCTCGTTAAGCGACAGGCCTTGAACGTCTTCGCCATCGAGTTTGACGATCAGATCGTTGGCCATGATGCCGGCCTTTTGGGCGGGCGTGCCGTCAATCGGCGACACCACCTTGATGATGCCGCTTTCCATGGTGACTTCGATGCCAAGGCCGCCGAATTCGCCGCGGGTCTGAACGCTCATCTCTTCATATTGCTTGGCGTTCATGAAGCTCGAATGGGGATCGAGGGAGTTGAGCATGCCATTGATGGCGGCCTCGATCATCTTGGCTTCATCGGGCTCTTCGACATAGTCGGCGCGCACCCGGTCGAACACGTCGCCAAACAGGTTCAACTGCTTGTAGGTGTCGGCGTTGGAGGCGAAACTGTCGCCGAAGGCGTGCCATAGCAGCGAGGCGGAAACCGCGCCGGCCAGAACCAAACTGAAATTACGAACCTGGGTCTTCATGCTCATCTAAGCGCCTCTTGTCTGCCACCAATCCACCAGGGGGTCGAATCGATGGCCTCTGTGCTGTTGCGGAACTCTATATATAGGATGGGACGTTTGTCATGTATCACATCGCCGAGAAGTGTGACGGAAGAGGGGCCAAGGCCCATTTCGCCGATCGGTTCTCCAGCCCGCAGGAAATCCCCGGTGCGGGCCGTCATATTGCCAAGTCCGGCCATCAGCAGGTGATAACCGGAGCCGGGGTTGATGATCAAGACCTGTCCATAGGAGCGAAAAGGTCCAGCAAATTCAACGCGGCCGTCGGCCGGAGCGGTCACCTGGGCGGCCTGGCGGGTGGCGATCACCAGGCCCCTCAGGCTGCCGCCCAGGCCATCATCATCGCCAAACCGTTTGAGAATCTGTCCCTGGGCGGGGTAGGCAAGCTTGCCCTTTGCCTTGGCAAAGGCAAGGCGCGGCTGCTCGGCCGCCTCCTTGAGTTTCTTCCTTTGCAGCTCTTCGGCCTTGGCCTTGCCCGCCTCTTCGGCTTCGCGCCGCATTTGTTCGTCGGCGAGACTGGCCAGAAGCTGTTTCAGGGACTTGGCCTTGGCCGCCAACTCGGTAGCGCGCTGGCGTTCGGTCTCGAGCGCGGCGTTGGCACTGGTCACCAGTTCGTGTTTGCGGGCGATGAGGTCATCGAGTTCGATCTTCGAGTCCT
Organism: uncultured Alphaproteobacteria bacterium; assembly: GCA_963775095.1. Lineage (GTDB taxonomy): Bacteria > Pseudomonadota > Alphaproteobacteria > Rhizobiales > Aestuariivirgaceae > Aestuariivirga. The sequence goes on along the minus strand of CAVZHN010000009.1, from coordinate 390,807 downwards.
TCAGGCGGGCGATATCGGCGCGAAGCGTCTCCTTGCCGTTTTTCACATTGGCGCGCAGTTCCTGGAGGCGCGCGAGATTGGCGGCCAGTTCTTCGGCCTGGCCACGAAGCTCGGGAACGATTGAACCGAACATTATGGCGCCACGCAGGGCAGCGAGAACGTCATTAGGCTCGACGACGAGGGCAGGGGGAGGATTCTGCTCCAGACGCTGCAGGCCGGCCAGAAGTTCCGACAGTACATCCTGCTTGGCGGCAAGGCCCGAGAGGATCACCACCTCTTCCTTGTTCATCTTCAGCAGTTCACCTTCGCTGTCGGTGATGGCCGCTTCCTGCGACTGAATGCGCTGGGAAATGTCGACCAGCTTTTCGGATAACTCCTGCTGCTCTTCCTCGGCAGCCATGATTTCGGCCGATATGCGGTCCTGCTCGGCCTTGGAGAGTTCTAGCTGCTGTTCGATGGTAGAAAGCTCGCCGGTCTCACCCTCGGCGCGCAGGGGTTCAGCCGCGAGGGTGACGAGCACCGCCGCCAAGGCCAGCCGGGTTGGAACAAGACGCGTCATGGAGCTCGCAAGGTAGAAAGGCCGCATGTTCGAAATGCGGCCCGAATCGGTGAACACTTTGGCGGAGGCCAATTAGCAATCTGTTAACCCTGAGGGGTGGGCGGCGGGCTAGTAGAAGCCCAGGCATTCGCAGCCCGTGCCAGCGGCAAACTTGTGTTTGTGCCGTTTCGCCGGCAAATCGATGACGTGCACCGAGCCATCGCCCTGACAGGCGATGAACAACTCATCGCCGTGAAACGCCATGTCCATCGGCTGGCTGCCAACCGGAATCGCCACCTGGCTCGCAAATGCAGGATCGATCAGGCTCACCGTGTTGCTGCCGAGGCTGGTGACCGCGAGAACACTCCAGTCCGGCGCGTAGCGGGCGATTTGCGCCGCCTTGGGCACATCGGTGAGCCGAACCTCCCGGACCAGGCGCTCGCTTTGGCTATCGAACAGGAACAGGGCTGGTTGCTCGTCATCGACGGCAATGATGGTCTGGCTATCGGCGGAAATCGCGATGCCCGCCAGAGGGCGGGGCGTTGCTATCTTTCCCAGCAATGTCCGGCGGGCGAAGTCGATCACCGAGATCGTCGCGTCTTCTTCATTCTCGGTATATAGGTGGCGGCCATCGGGGGCGATCACCATGCGGTGGCAATTGACCGATCCCGTATCGATGGTTCCGGCCAGCGTGTTGCTCTCGCGGTCGATAACCGCGATCTTCGCGCTATTCTCGCAAGTGACGTAGATCAGCCCGTCAGGACCCAGTTTTATCGCGTGTGGCGCGCTCAGGGGGCGAAGGTCGATGGCGGTGAGAAAGGCGCGGCGCTCGAGATCAAAGACCAGAACCGTGTGTTGCGGATTGGGGTTCCGGCCATGGATGCCATCGCCGAAAACCGGCACGTAGGCCCGATTGGTTTCCGGAACCACCAGCAATTCATGGACGGTCTTCTCGAACCCGTCGAGCGTAACTTCGGTTTCATAGGTGGCGGGGTCGAGGAACAGGACCTTGCCGCCCTTCTTGTCGACCGCAATCAATCCCCGAGCGCTCGCCATCCGGAACTCCTTGGTGAAGCAAGCCTTGCATCAAATTAAGCCAGAGGCAAGCGAGGCAATGCGTCGAACAGGACCGTGAATTGAACTCAGGCGCGATGATAGGGGTGACCTGCCATGATGGTCACGGCGCGATAGATCTGTTCGAACAGCATGACCCGGACCAGACGGTGCGGCCAGGTCATGGCGCCGAAGGAGACGATGAGATCGGCGTTGTCGCGGGTTTCCGCGCTGTGGCCATCGGGCCCACCGATTACAACGGCGATATCGGCGCTGGCATCGATCTGGCGCTTGAGGCTTGTGGCGAAGGCCTCGCTTGAAAGGCTTGGTCCACGCTCATCGAGAACAATGACGAAGGCCTTGGGCGGCAGGGCGGCGGCGATCAATTTCGCTTCCTCCGCCTTGCGCGCCGAGGCGGTGGTGAGTTGGCTTTCGCCGAACTCGGTCACCGTGAATTTCGAAATGCCAACCTTGCGGCCGAGACCCTCGGCGCGGGTGCGATAGTCTTCGGCCAGCGATTTTTCTGGACCCGCCTTCAGCTTGCCGACGGCGATGACCGAGAGCCGCATGATTTAGCCGGCGTGGCGCTCTTCCGGCGCGTGGACCGACCACAGCTTCTCAAGATTGTAGAAGCTCCTCACTTCCGGGCGGAACAGGTGCACGACAACGTCGCCGGCATCGACCAGCACCCAGTCGCATTGCGGCATGCCTTCAATGCGCAAGTCGCGGTAGCCGCGCTCTTTCAGTTTCTCCACCAGTTGGTCGGCGATGGCGCCGACGTGGCGGCTGGAGCGGCCGGACGCCACGACCATGAAATCGGCAATCGCCGATTTGCCATCAAGGCCCACGGTGGTGATGTGCTCGGCCTTGGCATCGTCAAGCTGGGACTGGATGATGGAGAGCAGGGCGGGTTTCGGCGGGGCCTGCATGCTTGCAGGCTTGGGCGCTGCCACTTTGACGGGCTTGGGCTTTGCGGCCTTCACGGGTTTCAGCGGTGCAGTTGCCTTGACCGGTTTCCTGGCCGTCGTGCGCGAAGGTCCGGCAGATTTCACCGGCTTTACCGGCTTGCTGGCAACCGACTTGCGCGCCACGCTTTTCTTGGCGGCGGTTTTTTTGGCGGCTGGCTTTCTGGCGATGGTCTTGCTGGCTGCGGCTTTTTTTGTGCCCGTCTTCTTTGTGGCGGCCTTTCGCGGCGCGGGCTTGGCATTCGTTGCTGGTTTACGCGAAGCTGTCTTCTTTGCTGGTTTCTTCAGTGGATTATTCCTTGTTACGGTGGGGCTAACCCCAGCTGTTGTTGGGTTTCCAATAGAGCCGAATGCGCTGGCATTCAAGTGACGGACTTCTTTCGCCAATTGCGGATGGCTGTCGAGCTTTCCTGGCGGAGCGGCATGGGGATGAAGCACCAGCTTGGCGGAGCGCGCGACACAAGTTTCGGGGCCAGGTGGGTTGGCAATTGCTCATTGTCAAAGCGCGTTGCCGCCGGGCCGCCGAGGGCACGCAGCGAGTAACCGGGCCTGGCCAGGATGGCGAGCGGCAGGGTTTCTGGAATTTCCAGCCAATTGTGCCAGCGGTGGAGATTGGCGAAGCTGTCGGCACCCATGATCCAGACGAAGTCGGCGCGGCGCAGGACGGGCTCAAGGCGGTCCAGGGTCTCCGCCGTGGTGCGGGCGGCGATCTGGTGTTCGAGATCGGTCACCACAAAGCGCGGGTGGCGGGCGATTTTCCGGGTGTAGGCGAGGCGCTCGGAATATTCGCCGGTTTCGCTCGGGTCCTTCAGCGGATTCTGGGGCGACACCAGCCACCATACCCAGTCGAGTCGCAATTTCTTCAAGGCATAGAGCGCCACCATGAAGTGGCCGCGGTGGGCGGGATTGAACGAACCCCCGAACAGGCCGATCCTCTGACCGTCACCGAAGGGCGGGGGATGGATCACGGGCGCACCTGACCGGTGCCCCGCACCTGGTATTTGAAGGTGGTGAGCTGTTCGACGCCGACCGGCCCCCTTGCATGCAGCTTGCCGGTGGCAATACCGATTTCGGCTCCGAAACCAAATTCGCCGCCATCGGCGAACTGGGTCGAGGCATTGTGCAGAACGATGGCCGAGTCGACCTCGTTGAGGAAGCGTTCGGCTGATGCGGCATCTTCGGTGACGATGGCGTCGGTATGCTGCGAACCGTATTTGGCGATGTGGGCCATGGCGTCGTCGATGCCATCGACCACGCGGAGCGAAATGATGGCATCGAGATACTCGGTCGACCAGTCGGCTTCGGTGGCGGGTTTGACGGCGGGGTCGGCGCGGCAGGCCTCGTGGTCGCCGCGCACTTCGCAGCCGGCATCGATCAGCGTACGGATCACCGGTTTGAGAGTGCGTGCAGCGGCCGCCCTATCGATCAGCACGGTTTCGGCAGCGCCACACACGCCGGTGCGGCGCATCTTGGCGTTGCGGACAATGGACTTGGCCATTTCGAGATCGGCTGATTTGTCGATGTAGACGTGGCAGATGCCTTCAAGATGGCTGAACACCGGCACGCGGGCCTCCTTCTGGACGCGTTCGACGAGGCTCTTGCCGCCGCGCGGCACAATGAGATCAATGGTGCCGCCAAGGCCTTCGAGCATCAGGCCGACGCAGTCGCGATCGGGGCTTGGCACCATCTGTATGGCGCTTGCCGGCAGGTCCGCCGCATCGAGCCCGCGCTGCAGGCAGGCGATGATCGCCGCAGACGAGTGAAAGCCGTCGGAACCACCGCGCAGGATTGCCGCATTGCCGGACTTGAGGCACAGGCCACCGGCATCGGCGGTGACGTTGGGGCGCGATTCATAGATGATGGCGATGACGCCGATGGGCACGCGCACCCGGGAGATTTCCATGCCGTTGGGCCGTGTCCACTTGCTCATCACCGTGCCCACCGGGTCGGGCAGGTCTGCAATGTCCTCAAGCCCCTTGGCCATGGCTTCGATGCGATCGGGCGTGAGAGTCAGGCGGTCGACGAAGCTTGCCTTGAGATTCTTTGCCTTCGCCGCTTCAAGATCGCGGGCATTGGCGTTGGCAATCGCGGCGGCATTGCCGCGGATTGCGGTGGCCATGGCGCGGAGTGCCGTGTTTTTCTGCTCCGTCGCAGCAATGGACAGGGACTTTGCCGCGAGGCGGGCCGCCTGGCCGATGGACTGCATGAGTTCACGGGCCGAAGATGTCGCGGTCATGGGCGGTCTCCGGCCATCAGAACCATATCGTCACGATGGACGATTTCATCGCGGCCGCGGAAGCCCAGCATCTTCTCGATCTCGGTGGATTTCAGTCCGATGATCTTCTGGGCATCGGCGGCATCGTAGGTCACCAGCCCACGGGCAATCTCGCGGCCCTTGAGGGTGATGATCGATATGGTGTCACCGCGCGTGAAGGCGCCTTCGATGCGCTTCACGCCGGCGGGCAGCAGGCTTTTGCCCTTTGCAAGGGCCTCAGCCGCGCCCTCGTCGACGACGAGGTGGCCGATGGGCTGCAGGGTTCCGGCGATCCAGCGCTTCCTTGATTGCAGGGCGGACGCGGGCGCCAGGAACCAGGTGCAGCGTTCGCCAGCGGTGATGCGTTTCAGGGGGTGCAGGTCATGGCCCGAGGCGATGACCATGTTGCAGCCGGCGCCCACGGCGATTTTCGCGGCTTCGATCTTGGTGATCATGCCACCGGAGCCGACGCCCGACACGGGCCGTCCCGCCATCGCTTCGATCTCGGGGGTGATGTCGGCGACTTCTGGAATGAACTTTGCGTCCTTCTTTCCCGGAGGGGCGGTGTAGAGGCCATCGATATCCGACAAGAGCACCAGGCAGTCGGCTGACATCATCGAGGCGACGCGGGCGGCGAGGCGGTCGTTGTCGCCATAGCGGATTTCGGAGGTGGCCACCGTGTCGTTCTCGTTGATCACCGGAACGGCGCCCTGGGACAGTAGTGTCGACAGGGTGGCGCGGGCGTTGAGATAGCGGCGGCGCTCCTCGGTGTCGGTCAGGGTCACCAGCACCTGGGCGGCGACGATATTCCGCGTACGGAGGGCTTCACTCCAGGCCTGAGCGAGCGCAATCTGGCCGACGGCGGCGGCGGCCTGGCTCTGTTCCAGTTTAAGCTTGCCTTTCGGCAGGCCGAGGGTGCGGCGGCCAAGGGCGATGGCGCCGGAGGAGACGACGATGACTTCGGCACCCTTGACGCGGGCATCGGCCAGATCGTCGATCAGCGATGAAAGCCACGAAGCCTTGATGGCGCCGGTCTTGCCGTCCACCAGCAGGGCCGAACCGATCTTGATGACGATGCGGCGAGCTTTGGTGAGGCGAATGTTCACGGCCGCCAGTCCTCGGTGGTCACACCCTTTTCATCCTCCTTGCGGGCGGCCTTGCGCGAGGTTTCAATGACCGTGAGCAGGCGCTTCATGGCATCATCAACGCCGGCTTGCGTGGCGCCGGAGATCAACAGCGGCGTTTTCTTGAGGCGCTTCTTGAAATCGGCGAGCTTCTTTTTGAGTTCGTCTTCGGCGATGGCGTCGATCTTGTTGAAGGCGATGATCTCAGGTTTCTCGGCCAGTTCGCCGCCATAGGCCTTCAGTTCGGTGCGGATGGTGCGATAGGCTTTCACCGGGTCTTCGTCCGTCACATCGATCAGATGCAACAGCACGGCGCAGCGTTCGACATGACCCAAGAAGCGGGTGCCCAACCCGACGCCTTCATGGGCGCCTTCAATGAGGCCGGGAATGTCGGCGAGCACGAAGCTCGATCCGGCAGCGCGCACCACACCCAATTGCGGATGGAGTGTGGTGAACGGATAGTCGGCGATTTTTGGTTTCGCTGCCGAAACGGCCGCCAGCAGCGTCGACTTGCCGGCATTGGGCAGTCCCAGCAATCCGGCATCGGCAATCAGTTTCAGGCGCAGCCAGATCCAGCGTTCCTCGGCCTCCTGGCCGGGGTTGGCGTGGCGGGGCGCCTGATTGGTGGCGGATTTGAAGTAGTGGTTACCGAAGCCGCCATTGCCGCCCTTGCAAATCCTCACCCGCATGCCGGGTTTTGGCAGGTCGGCGATCAGGGTTTCGTTGTCTTCCTCATAGACCTCGGTGCCGGTGGGGACTTTCAGCACGATGTCATCGGAGTTGGCGCCGGCCCTGAGGCGGCCCATGCCGTGGCCACCGGTCGCCGCCTTGAAATGCTGCTGATAGCGGTAGTCTATCAAGGTGTTGAGGCCATCGACGGCCTCCACCCAGATGTCGCCGCCGTTGCCGCCATCGCCACCGTCGGGCCCGCCCATTTCGATGAACTTCTCGCGGCGGAACGAGACAGCGCCGGCACCACCGGCACCGGACCGCACATAGACCTTGGCCTGATCAAGAAATTTCATGACTAAAACCTACCTATGCCGTGGTGTGGCGCTTGCGCAACAGCGAAATGGTTAATGGTGCAGTGCAACATATTGCCGACACATTTCGCCGCTCTATGCGACTCCTTCACCCTGACATCGGCGGTCGCGTTGAAGACGCATGCCTCACTGGCACGCGCCCTCGGCTTCCGTCTGTACTTAAGGAAAGGCACAAAATGAAAAAGATGTTTGCAGGAGTTCTGGCCGCCGCGATGGCTGCGGCCGTTATCGTTTCCCCCGCCGAAGCCGGTTCGCAGGCCCAGGTTCAATCGCTGATCAAGCAGCTGGCGCCGAGCTATGGCGTGCCCACATGGTTCGCGCTGCGCATTGCCAAGATCGAATCGGGCTACAACCCCAATGCGCGCGGTTCGCACGGCGAACTCGGCGTTTTCCAGATGAAGTGCCAGACCGCGAAGGGCATCGGCTATCGCGGGTCGTGCAATGGGCTTCTCGATGCCCGCACTGGCGTTCAGGTCGGCCTCAAGCACCTGGCGCTGGCCATCAAGTCGTCGGGCGGCAATCTCAAGCTGGCGGCGTCCAAGCACAATGGCGGCCTCGGCCGCAAGACGCTGGTGCGCAAGTACGTCGCCCAGGTGTTCTGATCCGGCAAGGGGGCTCGTCACTGGCGGCCCCCTTTCGCTTTCCAGACTTCACGTGACAGCGCCATGCGCATGACCGGCACGAGATAGCCGAGGCCACGGCTTGCGATCATCTCTTCGCGGGTAGGCGTGAATCCCAGCTTTGCCAGAATGCGGCGCGAGGCTTCGTTGCCGATGCGGTAGCCGGCCACAAGCGTATTATATTCCGTATACTGAAAGACATGGGCAGTCAGGGCGCCAACCGCCTCGCCCATGTAGCCCTTGCCCCACAGGGGTTCAGCAATCCAGTAGCCGATTTCGGCATCACTCTCTCCGCCTTCGGAACTGATGCCGCCGATCACCCGATGTGGCTCTTCCTTGATGGCGATCGACAGAAACAGCGTGTTGGCATCGGCATTGCGGGTGAGGGCCAGATAGTCCTCGGCATCCTTGCGGCCATAGGGGAAGGGAATGCGTGCGGTGTTCTTGATGATATTGAAGTTGTTGATGGCCACGACGAGATCGTCGAGGTCCACTTCGTCGAGCGGCCTCAGAATCAGACGTTTGGTTGCAATCGTGGTCATGACAATTCCAAAAAAAATACGGAGAGGTGTCGCCACCTCTCCGTTGGAAATTCAAAGAGTTGAGTGGCGCGTTATTCAGCGGCCACTGGCGGGATGACCGAAACGGTCTGGCGGTCGCCCTTGGTCTTGCGGAAAGTGACGGTGCCGGCGACGGTTGCGAAGATCGTGTGATCCCTGCCGAGGCCGACGCCCTTTCCGGGATGCACCACGGTGCCGCGCTGGCGGACGATGATGTTGCCGGGGATGACGGCTTCGCCGCCAAAATGCTTGACGCCGAGACGGCGGCCCGCGGTATCGCGGCCGTTGCGGGATGAACCGCCTGCTTTTTTATGAGCCATGGGGTGTTACTCCTGTTCCTTGGCGCGGGCCTTGTCGGTCTTGGCGCGCGGCGGCTTGCCGGCCAGCAATTCCTTGGCCTGCTCGATCCATTCTTCGCGGGCCATGCGGCCCTTCTGCTTCAAATGCTCTTCGGCGCGGGTGACATCGTCAGAGGTCATCGCGGCGATGGCCGCAAACGTATTGAAGCCCAGTTCGCGCATGCCCTTTTCCATCTTGGGGCCAATGCCGCCGATCAATGAGATGTCATCGGAAGCGCCCGAAGCCGGAGCGGCCATCAGCGGGGCTGCGGTGGGTGCGGCCTCGACCTTTTTTTCGGCCTTGGGGGCCGCGGCCTTCTTCGACGGCTTGGCGCCGCCCGTAAGGATTTCGCGGATGGTGACCGAGGTCAGATCCTGGCGATGGCCGTTGCGGCGGCGATAGTGCTTGCGGCGGCGCTTCTTGAAAACGATGATATGGGGGCCACGGTCCTGGGAGGCGATTTCGCCGACCACGGTGGCGCCGGTCACGTATGGAGCGCCGACTTCGACGGTGCCGCCATTGGCGACCATCAGCACATTGGTGAATTCGACCTGATCGCCAGCCGCGCCTTCGAGCTTTTCGATCTGGATTTTCTGGTCGGCCGCAACGCGATATTGCTTGCCGCCGGTCTTGATGACTGCGTACATCTTTACTTCCTTGTTCTCCCGCACCCTGTGGCGCCGCTCTGAACTCGATGGAGAGCGGACTTTAAGACCTTGATTTATCAAGGCTATGTGAGTTGCCTCGGGCAGCGCATGACACCCGGCAGCACAAGGCCGCCCGGCGGATGGCGGTTTCTAGGGGAAATCGGGGCGGGATGTCAAGGAAGGGGTGGAACTCGTGAATGCCTAAATTTGCTATTTTCTGCTACCGGTGCCATTCTTGATTCAGGAGTTTGCCAATGAACATGAACGTCTCTCTTCCCGAAGAACTGGCCGAGTATGTGCGGGCCAAGGTTTCGAGCGGGCGCTATGGCTCTTCGAGCGAAGTGGTACGCGAAGCCCTGCGGCTGCTCGAACAGCAGGATGTGATTCAGGCAGAAAAGCTACTTTGGCTCAAGAAAGCCTGGCAAGACGGGATTAGCAGTGGAGATGCTGGCGAACTCAACATTGAAGCAATCAAGCGCGATGCCCATAAGCGGCGATCCGAAACAATGGCATGAAGCCTGTCCGTTTCACCAATCATGCCAAGGCGGATCTTTCTGATATCTGGTTTGTGATTTCGGCGCACGACGAACGCACGGCAGATTGTGTTCTCGACACTCTATACGAACGGTGCATGCAACTCAGTGAGTACCCCGAACTTGGCCCTCGGCGCCCCGAAATAGCGACCGATGTGCGATCACTTCTCTCGGAACGTTGGCTGATCCTCTATTGGGTGACGCCCGAACACGTCCAGGTCGTCCGGATCGTCGACGGTGCACGCGACTTGTCACAACTGGAGCTGCCGTGAGTTGGGTGCCCGCTTCTCGATCAGCCCGATCACCTCGCCCATGATCTTGTTCATGTCGAAGTCCTTTGGCGTGTAGACGGCGGTGACGCCTAGCTGTTTGAGGATCAGCTCGTCTTCGGGCGGGATGATGCCGCCGACGATGACCGGTACCTTGTCGAGCCCTGCGGCGCGGAGGCGCTGCATCACCTCGCGGATCAGCGGCACGTGGCTGCCGGAGAGGATGGAGAGGCCCAGTACGTCCACCTTCTTCTCTTCAACCGTTTTGACAAGCTGTTCAGGCGTCAGGCGAATGCCTTCATAAATCACTTCAAGGCCGGTTTCGGCTGACCTCACTGCAATCTGTTCGGCGCCGTTGGAATGGCCGTCGAGGCCGGGCTTGCCGACCAGAAATTTGGGAGTCGCGCCAAGGGCTTGAGTCAAGGCGCTCACACGCTTGCGAAGATCCTCAAGTTTTGAATCAGATGCTTCATGCATTACCAGAGCAACGCCGGTTGGGGCGCGATACTCGCCGAACACCTGGCGTAGCGTCTCACCCCATTCGCCTGTGGTGACGCCGGCGCGGGCGGTGGCGATCGAGGGTTCCATGATGTTGCGGCCTTCAATGGCGGCGGCTTTCAGTGCCTCAAGCGATGATCTCACCGCCGCATCATCGCGCCCGCCGCGCCAGGTCTTCAGGCGTTCGATCTGCTCGAACTCGACGTTGTCCTTCACGGTGAGGATTTGTTCACCATCACCGCCGGAGAGAGGCGAGGGTTCGCTGGTGGTAAACAGATTGACACCGACAATCTTGATGTCGCCCTTTTCAATCGCTGCAAGCCGGGCGGTGTTACTCTCAACCAGGGCGCTTTTCATGTAGCCCTGCTCGATGGCCGCCACGGCGCCACCGAGGGCCATAACTTTTGCCAGTTCGGCGCGGGCTTCGGCTTTCAGGGCCTCGACCTTGGTTTCGATCTCCTTCGAGCCTTCAAAGATATCGCCATAATCGAGCAAGTCGGTTTCATAGGCCATCACCTGCTGCATGCGGAGCGACCATTGCTGGTCCCAGGGGCGGGGCAGGCCGAGCGCTTCGTTCCAGGCGGGAAGCTGCACGGCTCTTGCTCTGGCATTCTTCGACAACACCACGGCCAGCATTTCGATGAGGATGCGGTAGACGTTGTTCTCAGGCTGCTGTTCGGTCAACCCCAGCGAATTCACCTGCACGCCATAGCGGAAGCGGCGGAGCTTCTCGTCCTCGATGCCATAGCGCTCGCGGCCCAATTCGTCCCACAGTTCGGTGAAGGCCCGCATCTTGCACAGTTCGGTGATGAAGCGGATGCCGGCATTCACAAAAAACGAGATGCGGCCGAACACCTGGGGGAAATCCTGCGGCGAAACACGGGCCTTCACGTCATCCAGAACGGCGATGGCTGTGGCCAGCGCATAGGAAAGCTCCTGCACGGGCGTCGCTCCCGCTTCCTGCAAGTGATAGGAGCAGACGTTCATCGGGTTCCACTTCGGCAGCTCGCGCGCCGAGAATTCAATGGTGTCGGTGATGAGTTTCAGCGACGGCTTCGGCGGAAATACATAGGTGCCGCGCGAGAGATACTCCTTGATGATATCGTTCTGGGTGGTGCCCTGAAGTTCGGCGCGGGGAACACCCTGCTCGTCGGCCACCGCCACATAGAGCGCCAGCAGCCACGCCGCTGTCGCATTGATGGTCATCGAGGTGTTCATCGAAGCCAGGGGAATCTGGTCGAACAGGGTGCGCATGTCGCCGATGTGGGAGACGGGAACGCCGACTTTGCCGACCTCACCGCGGGCCAGAACGTGGTCGCTGTCATAACCCGTCTGGGTCGGCAGATCGAAGGCGACCGACAGGCCGGTCTGGCCTTTGGCGAGATTGCCGCGATAGAGCCTATTCGAATCGGCGGCGTTGGAGTGGCCGGCGTAGGTGCGGAAGAGCCAGGGATTGTCGCGCTTGGTCATGGTGGCGGCATCGAAGCATGAGTTATGCTGCGATGCAACAGGGCGAAAGTCGGTAGGGACTGCTGTGACTCCTTCGCCACAGCATGCGGCATTTTTTCCGCGCGGGTCTTTCACTCCTGGCGATTCGGTGATATAGGCCGCCCCTCACGCAAACAAATGAAGGAGATCATCATGGAGAATTGTTTTACGCGTTGCTGATCTCCGGCCTCTCAGGGCCGGGGCCCTGAGCAGATTGCGTTGCCGCGCCACAGGCGCTTTTCCTTAGGACCCAATTGAACAGCCACAGTTGCTGACGCGTGCGTGTACGTGCGCCTCGTAGGCTCTGGCATTCCCGTCGATTCACGTAACGCGAGCGATAACCTCCGTCTCGCGATGGAGAAAGCTATGTTCACGATCAAGTTTGACTTCCTGTTTCACGATCTGAAAGCCGCCAAAGCCCTGGCGCGGATCCTCAATGCCGACAGGCCAGCGCGGGCCGACTTCGATCCCCGCGAACTCGCCCGCATCAAGGACGAGTTGCGGGCCGGAAGGGAACATGTGAAGGCGCAGGCCATGCTGCACCGCTATCACGTTATCTAAATCAGGAGCTGGCCAAAAGCGTCCATCGTGGTGTTGCCGCCGCAGACGATGACGCCGATGCGTTCGTCCTTTTCCGGTCTATATGCGCCTGACAGCAGCGCCGCGAAGGCGGCGCCGCCGCCCGGTTCGGTTACCAGTTGCAGGTTCCGCCACAAGTGGCGCTGGGCCTCGCGGATGGCATCGTCGCTCACCAATGCCACATGACTGACATGGGCCTGGGCTATCGGGAACATCAGCGTGCCAGCCGACTTGGCGCCAAGCGAATCAATGGCAACGCCAGAGGGCGTTACATCGACGGGCTTCCCCGCCGCCATGGCGGCATGAAGGGCGTTGCTGGTTTGTGGCTCCACACCCACCACCTTGACGTTCGAGTGGTACCATGAGGCGATGCCGCCGATGAGGCCGCCGCCACCCACCGCCACGAGCACCGTATCGAGGTCGGGCGCCTGATCCTCCAACTCGCGGGCCAAGGTGCCCTGGCCCTGCAGGGTCGGCTCGGTGTTATAGGCGTGAACGCTCAACGCGCCGCTTTCAGCGATGTAAGTCTCGCAAAGCTGCAAGGCGTCATAGTAGGTCGGCCCCTGCTGGACGATGTCGGCGCCATAGGAGGCGATCCTGGCAACCTTGGCAGGCGAAGACACCTCGGGCACGAAGATGCGGGCGCGATGGCCTAGCTCGCGGGCGGCATAGGCCACCGCCGCGCCATGGTTGCCGCCGGATGCGGCGGCGACACCGCCTGTTGATTTTGGCGCATCCACCAGATTGTTGAAAGCGCCGCGCGCCTTGAAGCTTCCCGAATACTGCAGCAGTTCAAGCTTCAAGGTCACCGGCTTGGCGATACCGTCCAGGCGAATATCCATCACCGGGGTACGGCGGATGAACGGCGCGATACGATGGGCGGCGCGGGAAATCGTGTCGCGGTCGATGCTCATGATCCGGCTCCGTGCAGGGCCTTTGCCACGTCGAGAACGTTGGCGCCGGCGGAAAGGGCTATGGCCCGGTCGAGCACCTGATGGGCGCGCTCGAGGGCGGCAAGCGGCGGGTGCTCCAGGCGCTGGGCCAAATAGGCGCCGGCCAGAAAATCGCCGGTGCCTGAAGGGACGTGAGGGTGCCGGTTGCGCCGCTGTTCACCGTGGGTTTCAGCCGTCACGATCAATGTGGCCAACTGGCCGTTATCGGCGGGGATTGATGTCGCGACAACTTCCGGAATGCCGAGCGAGCGGGCCGCTGCTATGGCACCGGCAACGGTTCCGGCAGCGAGGCCGGTGAGCCATTCGAGTTCAAAGCGATTGGGCGTTGTGCAGGTGGCGAGCGGCAGCAGCCGGTCGCGAATGGCTTCGGCATTGGGCTCCGGCACATAGAGGCTGGTGTCATCGCCGATCACCGGGTCGACGAGGACAAAGAGACTTGGATTAGCCTGGCGCAGGCTGGCAATGACGCGGGCGGTTTCGATCACCTGTTCAACCGCCGCGAAATAACCGGTCATCACGGCATCAATTGTGGTGAGAGACGCGATACGGTCAAGAATGGCGGCAAGATCGGCTGGTGTGGTGCGAAAACCCACCGGCCTGGCGATACCGGCGTGGTTGGCCAGAATGATGGTCGGCACGGCCAGCACCTCGTGGCCTTTGGCCTGCAAAGCGGGAACGGCGGCGGCGTTGCCGACGGGGCCGAAGGCCACGTGCGAAGATATGGCGAGAATGCGGGCCACGTCAGATCACGTTCTTCTCGAACAGCGGGGCGTTTCTGGCGAAGCGGTCGAAAGAGAAACAGGAGAGATTGATGGTGCGATAGGCGCCATGGACGATCAATTCGGCAATGGCATTGCCGGACGCCGGCCCCTGCTGCAAGCCATGGCCCGAGAAGCCATTGGCGAAATAGAAATTGGAAAGTTCCGGCGCGGTGCCGTACACGGCGTTCTGGTCCAGCGCGTTGTAATCATAGTGTCCGACCCAGGCATTGATGACCTTGACCGCCTCGAACTGCGGAATGCGCTCGGCGAGACCGGGCCACACGACATTCTCAAACGGCGCATAGTCGACCTCCCAATCCATTGCGGTGGGCTCTTCGTGTTCTTCCGGCGAAACGCCGCAAATGAAGTTGCGGCCTTCGGGCCGGAACCACACGCCACTTGGCTGCACGGTGAGCGGCGCCTTGTGCAGGGCTTCGGTGGTGTTCTGGCAATCGAGCACATAGACATAGCGCTTGCGGGGGCCGACTGGCAGTGACAGCCCGGCCATTGCCGCAAGGGCGCCAGCACCGGCGCCTGCGGCATTGACCAGCGCTCCACAGGCGATGGTTTGGCCATTGGCCAATGTCACCGAAGTCACCCTGCCGCCGCCGGCCGCAATCGCGGCGACTTCGCCCGTCATCACTTCAACGCCCCGGGCTGCCGCCGCCTTGCGGAACAACGACATCATGGAGTAGGGGTCGAGCCAGCCTTCGCCAGAAAGGCCGAAGCAGCCGGCTGCCAGGCCGTCACTGTGCAGCCAGGGAAACCGCGCCGAGATCTCGTCGCCACGGAGCAGCATGTTGTCGGCGCCGTTGGCAATCTGCACGCGATGGTTTTCCTCGAGGATCGCAACACCATCTTCCGAGGCGAGAATGAGATAACCCTGCTCCTTGAAGCCGACATCGGCATCGGGCCCGAACTCGGCCTTGAGGTTGCGGATGAGGTTGAGACCGAAAAGCGACAGGGCAATGTTTTCAGGGGTCGAAAACTGCTGGCGCAGGCCCCCCGCCGAACGTGCCGTGCAGGAAAATTGATAGGTCGTGTCCTTCTCGACAAGGGCGATGGAGCCGGTGAACCCGTGCTTCCGCAGGTAATAGGCGGTCGCGGAGCCGACGATGCCGCCGCCCACGATCAAGACGTCATAATTCTTCATGGCGGCAGCACATAACCGGACTGCACCCGGACTCACAAGGCCTTGCACCAAAGTGGACTTCCATTGCTGCACTGCACAAGCTAGTTTGGGGAAAACCGAGGATGCCATGACCCACCGACCCCGCCGCAGCGTGCTCTATATGCCGGGCACCAATGATCGCGCGCTCGAAAAAGCGAAGTCGCTTGCCGCCGACGCTCTCATCCTCGATCTTGAGGATTCGGTCGCACCCGATTCCAAGGAAGACGCCCGGCACAAGGTTCATGCCGCCATCCGCTCCGGCGGCTATGGCCGGCGCGAACTGGTGATCCGCATCAACGGCCTCGATACGCCCTGGGGCATCGACGACCTGCGCATGGCTGCCGAGGCCTCGCCCCATGCCGTGCTGGTGCCAAAGGTTGCGAGGCCTGGCGACATCGTGAACGTCAGCCGGATCTATGGTGGCCTCGGCGGCGCCGAAGCCACCCGCATGTGGGCGATGATGGAAACCCCCATGTCGATTTTCAACGTGCGCGAAATCGCCTCGGTGCATCAGGTGGCAAGGCTCGCCTGCCTGGTGCTTGGCACCAACGACCTGCTGAAGGAATCACGCGCCCTGGCAACCGGCGGCCGCTTCGCCATTCTGCCCTGGCTTTCATTGACGGTTCTGGCGGCGCGGGCCTATGGCCTTGACGTGATTGACGGCGTGTACAACGACTTCCGCGACGAGCCAGGCTTTCGCGCCGAATGCGAGCAAGGCCGCACCCTTGGCATGGATGGCAAGACACTCATTCATCCCGGCCAGTTGGCGATGTGCAACGAACTGTTTTCGCCAGCCGCCACGGAAATCGACTGGGCCCACAAGATCATCGCCGCTTTCGCGTTGCCCGAGAATGCCGCGAAGGGCGTCATCACCCTTGACGGCAAGATGGTCGAGCGCCTGCACCTCGCCATGGCCGAGCGCGTGGCGGAAATTGCCGAGGCGATTGCATCATGACCAAGACTAACCCCGGTCATTTCTTCGAGGACTTTCGCTTGGGCCAAGTGATCCGCCATGCCACGCCTCGAACGGTTACTGGCGGGGACCAGACACTTTATGCGGCGCTTTATGGATCACGATTTGCCGTGCAATCTTCGGAAGCGTTTGCGAAGGCGGTGGGTTACGGCCATGCGCCGCTTGATGATCTTCTGGTATTTCACATGGTGTTCGGCAAGACGGTGGCGGATATCTCGCTCAATGCGGTGGCCAATCTCGGTTATGCCGAATGCCGGTTTCTGCGGCCTGTGTACGCGGGCGAAACGCTGTCGGCCACTTCCGAGGTGATTGGCCTCAAGGAAAATTCCAACGGCAAAACGGGAACGGTCTATGTGCGCTCGGAAGGGTTCACGGCGGCGGGCGAAAAAGTCCTGAGCTATGTGCGCTGGGTCATGGTGCGCAAGCGTGATGAGCACACCGAAGCGCCCGCGGCCGTGGTGCCGAAACTCGCCAGCGCGATTGATGGCGCAACGCTTGGGGCCGCGTGCCCGGTCATCACAAAGTGGGACGATGGGTTGTCAGGTTCCAAGCATCGCTTCGATGATTATGCGGTGGGCGAGAAGATCGATCATGTTGATGGCATGACGGTGGAAGAAGCCGAGCACATGATGGCAACCAGGCTCTACCAGAACACGGCACGGGTTCACTTCAACCAGTTTCATGAGCGCGATGGCCGTTTCGGCAGGCGGCTGGTTTACGGCGGCCATGTGATGTCGCTGGCCCGGGCGCTGACCTTCAATGGGCTTGGCCAATGCCTTTCACGTGGCGGCGATCAATGGCGGGCGGCATATCGCGCCCTTGTTCGCGGGCGGCACGGTGTTCGCGTGGTCGGAAATCGCCGGCAAGGCGGAGATCATGGGGCGCGACGATGTGGGGGCGCTGCGTATCGTAACACGCGCGGCGCGCGATATGCCGTGTACGGAGTTTCCCACCGTCGAGGCGACGGCGGAGGAACCGGGGCTGGTACTGGAACTCGATTACTGGGCGCTGATGCCGCGCTAGATCAGCCCCGCATCCATCAGATAGAGCAGGATCGAGGCGCTGATGGCGGCGAGGCCGGTGCCCAAGGCGATGGCGCCCGATACGGCGGGAACCGATTCCTCATTGCGCTGGGCGAAGAGGAAGGCATTAGCACCGGTCGGCATGGCGGCGAAGAGCACGGCGAGTTGGGCCCAGAGTGGCGGCAGTGTCACCACATAGCGCACCAAGACGAACACCATGACCGGCATCAGCACCATCTTGAGGGCGATCAGGCCGAACATGGCGCCCCACTGGCCGCGCAAGCTATAGCCGGCGAGTGATACGCCGAGCGCGAAAAGTGCCGTCGGGATGCTGGCATCGGCGAGCATTTCAAGCATACGGTCAGCGATGGGGTGGAGGCCGAGGCCGGTGAAGCGCCAGATGGTTCCGGCCAGCAGCCCCAGCACGATGCCGTTGGTGGCGAGATTGAGGAACAGTTCACGGCCGGTGCGGGCCAATGAAAACGAGCCGGAATGGCGGGCCAGTTCGCGGTGCAGCGTTGCGGCGAACCACAGGACCGGCGCATGGATCGACAGGATCATGCCAAGCGGGATCGCCACGCCCTGTCCGAAATGGGCGAGCGCCAGTGGCGTGCCCAGCAAGCGCCAGATTGCCGAAGCCTGCTGCCATGGATGCCGCAGCACCACCGCTGGCTGAAAGGCTTGCAACGAATCGCGAGGCGAAAGCCGTGACGATCCAGGTGATGGCCAGGCCGCCGAAGAAGGCGAGCCACAGGCCCCAGGGTGCGGCCTCATTGGAATCGATGGTGGCGACGGTCTTGAACAGCAGGGCGGGAATGGCGACGTTGAACACGAAGAGCGTGATGCCCTTGCCCGGCCGAAAGATCGAAGATCCTGGCCCTGGTCAGGCCGTAGCCGAGAACGATCATGCCGAAGACGGGGAGGACGGTGGTGAGGATGGAGTTCATGGAAAAAGGCCCTCATCCGCCCTTCGGGCACCTTCTCCCATCCCGCAAGCGCGGGACGGGAGAAGGCAGATAAAGGTCATGCGCCTTCTCCCGTGCGAAGCATGGGAGAAGGTCCCGAAGGGGGATGAGGGCCCTTGTCACAGCCAGGGCTGGCTCGCCGCCTGTTTCTTTTCGAAGCTGTCGATGGACTTGGCCTTTTCCAGGGTGAGGCCGATGTCGTCGAGGCCGTTCAGCAGGCAGTGCTTGCGGAAGGGGTCGATATCGAACTTCACCTTGCCGCCGTCCGGCCCGCGGATTTCCTGGCTGGGAAGATCGATGGTCAGGGTGGCATTGCTGCCACGCTCGGCGTCGTCCATCAGCTTCTTCAAATCGTCCGGCGAAACGACGACCGGCAGGATGCCGTTCTTGAAGCAGTTGTTGTAGAAGATGTCGGCGAAGCTCGTGGAGATCACGCAGCGGATGCCGAAATCGAGAAGCGCCCAGGGGGCGTGCTCGCGCGACGAGCCGCAACCGAAATTGTCGCCGGCCACCAGGATCTGCGCCTTGCGATAGGCCGGCTTGTTCAATACGAACTCCGGGAGTTCCTTGCCGTCCTGGGTGTAGCGCATTTCGAAGAACAGCGACTTGCCGAGGCCGGTGCGCTTGATGGTCTTCAGGAACTGCTTGGGGATGATCATGTCGGTGTCGACATTGAAGATGTTGAGGGGGGCGGCGACCCCGGTCAGGGTTTCGAACTTCTGCATGATGGTCCTCTAGGCGGCTTCGGGGAGATCGACGCCGAGACGTTTCGTCGGCGCCGATCATCAGGTTGAGATTCTGCACGGCAGCACCCGAGGCGCCCTTGCCGAGATTGTCGTAGATCGACACCAGCAGCACATGGCCGCGCGCTTCATTGGCGAACACATGGAGCCGCATGCGGTTGGTGTTGTTCAGAACTTCGGGGCTCACGTCGGCGGAGCGCTCGATGTCGGCGAGGGGTGCCACTTCAATGAAAGCCTGGCCGTCATAGGCGGCGGCAAGGCAGGCGTGAATCTCGGCGGCGGAGGCCTTGCGCGGCAGAAGCTCGGTGAACAGCGGCACGGCGCCGAGCATGCCTTGGGCATAGTTGCCGACGGCGGGCTGGAAGATCACCTCGCGGGTGAGGCCGGCATAGGCCTTCATTTCCGGCAGATGCTTGTGATTGAAGGTGAGGCCATAGGGCAGATAGGGCACGGCGGACGTGCCCCTTCGCCTCATAGTCCTCGATCATCTTCTTGCCGCCGCCGGAATAGCCGGAGATGGCGTTGTAGGTGACGGGATAGTCGGCCTTCATCAGGCCGGCATCGATCAGCGGCTTCACTACAGCGATCATGCCTTGCGGATAACAGCCGGGATTGGAGACGCGGGTTGCGGCGGCGATGCGGGCCGCATGGTCCTTTGACAGTTCCGGCATGCCATAGGCCCAGCCCTCGGCGACACGGAAGGCGGTGGAGGCATCGATCACCCGGGTTTTCGCGGCCTTGTCAATCAGCGCCACGGCTTCCCTGGCCGCATCGTCGGGCAGGCAGAGGATGGCGACATCGGCTGTATTCAGCAGGTCGCGGCGGGCTTGCGGGTCTTTACGCTTTTCCGGATCGATCGACAGCAATGTCACGTCGGTCCGGCCTTTCAGCCGGTCGCGGATTTGCAGACCGGTGGTTCCGGCTTCGCCATCAATGAAAATGCTGGTCATGGGGCGGCCTCATACAGGGGCGGGCCCAGCCTTGCAACATGAACGGCGCCTAAACGGCGGGCTCAGACTGGGTTCAGCGCCATGGCGGTAAACATGGCAGCATCGGGTTCAAGAAGGTTCTGTTCCGCCGACAATCGAGATCGAAAAGTTCTGCTGCTCCCACCTCCCCCCATCCCCCTGCAAATGGGACAGCAGTATCCTGAGCCGGCCGTGGCACTCCCCCGCGGCCGGTTTTTTTTGGGGCGGTGAATTAGCCCCGTGTCTGGCCTTTGGCTTCGAGCTTTGCGAGATATTCGGACCAGATCGCCTCGCGCTCGCGCCCGAGCTTGGCGAGGTAGGTCCAGGTGTAGATGCCGGTGGAATGGCCATCGCTGAAGGTCAGGCGCACGGCGTAGTTGCCGACGGGTTCGAGGCTCACAATCAGCACCCGGCGCTTGCCGGTGACCAGGGTCTCCTGGCCGGGCCCATGGCCCTTCACTTCGGCCGAGGGGCTTTCGACGCGCAGCAGTTCGGCTGATAGTTCCGATGTGGTGCCATCATTGAACGAGAGATTGAGCGATGCCCGGTCGGCCGACAAGCGCAATTCCTCGGGCCACAGGTCAATCGTCATCGGTCAGCGCCCGGGCTTCCTCGGGCAGCATGATCGGAATGCCGTCGCGGATGGGATAGGCGAGCCTCGCAGTACGCGAGACAAGTTCCTGCCGGTCGCGGTCATAGGACAGCGGCATCTTGGTGAGCGGGCACACCATGATTTCGAGCAGTCTGGGATCGGGTTCGCGTGGGGTCACTGCAGCTTGCCCGATGACCCGCGCATGGTTCTGGCCAACGCCATTTCAGTAAGCGCCACCAGCACGTCGGCACGGGTCTTGAGGTCGGGGGCTTCCAACAGCGCCTGCTTTTCGGCCGATGGATAGGGGGCGAGCAGCGACAGGGTATTGACCAGCACCTCGGTCGATGCGGCGTCGACCTGATCCCAATCGGCGTTCATGTTGTTGGCGTTGAGATAGTCGCGGAAGGCCTTGAGAAGGGCCGGCCGGTTCACTTCGCTGGCGCCGATATCGTGCACCAGATCGACGCCGAAGGGATGATAGTTGGCGACGATCTGGCGATAGGGCGTATCGGCATCGAGTTCTTCGACGACGGCGAAGCGCGAAACGCCGGTCAGGGTGATCAGGATGCGGTTGTCGGCGGTTTCGGCATAGGCGGTTATGCGGCCAGCGCAACCCACCGGCATGAGCTTGCGGGCGCTCGTCCTGGTCGCTTCCCGCCACCGGCTGGATCATGCCGATGAGACGCGAACCGGATAGCGCGTCATTCACCATCTCGAGGTAGCGCGGCTCGAAGATATTGAGCGGCAGTTCGGCGCGGGGCAGCAACAGGGCGCCAGGCAACGGGAAGACGGCGATGCGCTGCGGCAGATCGGCGGCGGATTTGTAATTGTCGAAAAAACCCATGGTGGTCACGAAAACAATACCGAGGAAAGCTTGCGCCGGCCGAGCAAGGTCCACTCGTCCTTCGGCCCCCAGGCCTCGAAGAACTTCACGAGTTGCTTCCTTGCCGCTTCGTCGTTCCAGTCGCGCTGCTTCTTGATGACATAGATCAGGTGGTCGATGGCCGAAGCCCGGTCGCCGGTGCCGTTCAAGGCGACGGCGAGATCGACGCGAGCCTGGAAATCATCGGGGTCGATGTCCACAGCCTGCTGCAACCGGGCTGTTTCGGACAGGTCGACGGGATTCAGTGCCAATTCGAGGGCTGCCTCGGCGCTCTTCACGGCGGGGTCGTTCTTCTTGGCCGGCGGCACCAGGGCGAGCGTTGCCGTGGCATTGGTGAAGTCGCCGGTCTCGATCTGGCATTTGGCAAGGCCGGCAAGGGCGCCGACGTTTTCACGGTCGGCCTGTATCACTTCGACGAAAATCTGCGCTGCTGTTTGATAGTCTTTCAACTCAAGAGCGGCATTGCCTTCGGCGACGGCGGCGGCGATTTCCTCGGCCATTGAGCCCTGGCCACCCAAGCGGTCGACGAACTGCTTGATCTGGCTTTCGGGAAGTGCCCCCATGAAGCCGTCGACGGGCTGGCCATTGACGAAGGCGAAGACGGCGGGAATCGACTGTACACGCATCTGGCCGGCCAGCTGCTGGTTCTCGTCGACATTGATCTTCACCATCTTGACCTTGCCATTGGCGGCCTTCACCACTTTTTCAAGGGCGGGTCCCAGCTGCTTGCATGGCCCGCACCATGGCGCCCAGAAATCGACGATCACCGGCTGGGTGCGCGAGGCATCGATGACATCGGCCTTGAAGTTCTTGGTATCGGATTCCTTGATCAGATTGGCGGCGGCGCCATTGGTGGCGGCGGGTGTGCCGAAGTTCAGGTCCATGACAGGGTCCTTTGAGTGTTTTTACCTAGATGGCGCAAAGGGCCGGTCATTTCAATGTGTCAGCTTACCGCCACGGTGCGGGGCTCATGGCCGCAGGAACGTATGAAGGTGACGAGGTCACGGGTGGCAATGGTGGTGGTCGCGGTGTTGGCGAGGGGATGATAGTTCAAGAGCTCGTGTTCCATCATCGCGGCATCGAGAATTACGTTGACCTTGGTGGCCTTGTCGTTGATCAGGCCGAAGGGTGTTACGGATCCGGGCTCGACGCCGAGAATGTCCATGAGCAAGTCTGGCTTGCCGAAAGTCAGGCGTTTGGAGCCGATCTTGGCGGGTGCTGACTTGAGGTCGACGCGGGCCTCCTCAAGGCACACGATGAGCCAGAGCTCACCCTTTTCGTCCTTCAAAAACAGGTTCTTGCAGTGGCCGCCGGGAATCCCGTGATGAACCCGCTGGGCCTCTTCAACGGTGAAAACCGGCGGGTGTTCGCTGGTGGTGGTGGCAATGTCGAGTTCGGCGAAGCGGGCGAACAGATCGTCGCGGGTGGCGGGCATTCTGGCTTTTTCTCTGTTATTCCGGAGAGTTGACGTTGTTCTTGCATTTCATGCGCGGTTAGGCAATAAGACCGCCACTCGGCCGGACCTCCGGCGTCATGGAAGCGGGCGTAGCTCAGGGGTAGAGCATAACCTTGCCAAGGTTAGGGTCGCGCGTTCGATTCGCGTCGCCCGCTCCAATTTCTCAAAGAAAATCAATGATTTGACCCGCCGGATTTTGGTGGTCTGATTTGCTATTTTTTCCGGGGAAGCAGGGGTCAACAGCGCCGGTCGCCCAATGTCCATGCAAGCGACCTCTTGCGGTGTGGATTTCGTCAAGAAGCGCGGCATGGCCTAATGTCAGTTCAGGTCCGCCCCCGGCCTTGTCGATCAGTGCGGCAACTTCGGCCTCAGTCTGACCTTACTGACGAATAGCGATAGACGAGATCCTCGGGATCATGTTTGAGCGCAGAATTGTCCAAGACGCCGTTCAGTCGTTCAGCGACGGCAATAGATCGCAAATTGTTTGGGTCGATGTAGCTGACGAGAGTATCCAACCGAAGTTCGCGAAATGCCCAATCTCGCAAAGCGCGAGCGGCTTCGGTCGCATATCCATTGCCTTCATGCTGCTGATACAGCTGCCAACCCAATTCGCGTTCCGGGAACAGCGGTCCGGCATTGATTTCCACTATGCCGACACTTTCGCCAGTGGCGCGAAGTTCAATGCACAGTCCCCCATGGCCAAACAACGACCAAAGTGCAGTTTCATGGCAGAAAATGCCCCATGCTTGCCGGATATCAAATGGCCCACCCATACCAGCCGAACGCGCCGACGCCATCAGTTCAGCGAACTTCCCAAAGTCATCCGGAACAATGGGACGGAGTCGAAGACGTTCCGTAAACAATGTGGTCGCCGACGATTGCATGGGTTATGGTTAGCATTTACAGGAATCCAACACAAAGGATCGGGCGTACGGGTGGCGTCTCAATTCGAACTCTGGACCTGAACCCAGCCAAGGTTAGGGTCGCGCGTTCGATTCGCGTCGCCCGCTCCAATTTCTCAACCTTTGCTTGAAATCACTGCGTATTCAGCCATAGTTGGCGTGTTATGCGTTTGACGGTGTTGGTGGTTTTTGCAATCCTTGTTGTGACGGCGCGGACCGAAGCCGCGACGCGCAAGGATTATGCCACCGACGTGTGCCGGCTGATCGATCAGAGCGCCACCCGCGCCGGATTACCCATCGCCTTTTTCACCCGCCTCATCTGGCGCGAAAGCATGTTTGATGATCAGGCGCTCAGTCCGGTGGGGGCGCAGGGCATCGCCCAGTTCATGCCGGGGACCGCCAAGCTGCGCGGCCTCGCCGATGCTTTCGACTATCGCCAGGCGCTGCCGGCTTCGGCTGACTATCTGCAAGTGCTGCGCATGAAGTTCGGCAATCTGGGCCTCGCCGCCGCTGCCTACAATCTCGGTGAGGACGGCACGGCGCGATGGCTGGCGGGCAGGCGATCACTGCCGGTCGAGACTGAAGATTATGTGCTGGAGATTACCGGCAGCCCGGCTTCGGCCTGGCGAACCGAGGATGCCGCCGATGGAATTCCCAGCCTTCCGGGCGCCGGGAGTTTTTCCGAAGTCTGCCAGAAGCTCGTCATGCGGCAAGCGCCGCCGCCAGCGGCAGCGGGCAAGCACCGGGCACCGAAGAAGCCGTGGGGCGTCGTTCTGGCCAGCGGATTTTCCGAAAGCCGGTCGTTGGCCTCATTCAAACGGGTGAAAACGCGCTATGCGGCGGTGCTAAAGGACGAACTGCCAATGGTGGTGCGCAAGCGCAATTTGAGCCGCGGACGGAAGATCATGGTCAGCATCATGGTTGGCCGCGACAACCGCAGCGATGCCGAAAAACTGTGCGGCAAGTTGCAGGGTGCCGGCGCCTCCTGTTTCGTCGCCAAGAACTGAGCGTGGTGCGCAAGTCAGCCGGGCCTGTTTGACTGTGGGCTTGACTGACGGTTGCCGCAACTGGTGAAAGACACCCGACACTTCAGCCACGGTGCAACCGATGGCGAACAGGGAACTGCAATGCGCAAGCCGTCAAACAAGACGACCAAGCCAAGAATACTGAAGACACTGGCCACCGCCATTAGAAAGGCCAGTGGAAAACCGCCGCGGGTGGTGCCGGGAGGGCTTAAGCTTCTGGCGCGCAAGCGCGCCGAATTCAAAGCGGTGCGTGGTTGGCTGACCCCAACCGACCAATCGATGTTCAGCTGGTTCCTCAGGCGGCAGAACAAGAACGAGCCCGACGGCAATCTGGTGGAACTCGGCGTCTATGAGGGCAAGAGCGCCATCCTGATCGGCTGTTTCCTGAAGAACCGCGAGACCTTCAAGGTTTGCGATCTGTTCGATAGCGCCGGTGGCGAAACTGCGATCGGCGAGAACGTCCGCAGCTTCTACTCATCATTGACCCAGAAAACCTTCGAAACCAACTACCTGTCAGTCCACGCCACTTTGCCCAAGATTGTGCGCGGCCTTTCGAGTTCGATCGTCAATCACGTGGAACCGGGAAGCTGCAGGCTCATTCATGTCGACGCCTCGCACCAGTATGAGCACGTGCGCGAAGACACGGCCTCGGCCCGCCTGTTGTTGCGCGACGGCGGCATCGTGATTTTCGATGACTACCGCAGCCAGCACACACCGGGAACTGCCGCAGCGGTGTGGGAAGCAGTCGTCAACGAAGGTTTGCAGCCTATCTGCGTGACGTCCAACAAGTTTTACGGAACCTGGGGGATGCCGAACCCTGGCAGGCGCACATCGTGAAGATGGCCAGCACGTCCAAGCACTACGCGACCTCGCTGATCAACATGCCGCATAGCCGCAAGGTGGTTCGTGTTGTGCGCACCAAGCCCCCGGCCGAAGAAAGCCCCGCAGTGGAGACGGCGCGGTGATCAGCCGGTTGATGAATTGACATTGTCCAGGCCGCCGCCAGGTGTTTCGCTGATCATTGCTGCTGCGGGAAATACCCCGGAATTTGAAAGATCCCTTGCCTCGGCCATTGGCCAGACGTTGTCCGGCATCGAGATCATTGTCGAAGGCGAGGCCGGGCTTGCCGGCAACGATCGGCACCTGCGCCGCGTGAGCAAAGGTGCGGGGCTTGCGGCCGCCACTGGCGACCATGTGGTGTTTCTCGAAGCCGGCGACACACTCGAACCCCAGGCACTTGAACTACTCGTCGAAGCCGCCGGGCTGTGGCGGGCCGACATCGTTCAATTCGCCTTCACCCATGAGCGCCCGGGGAAGAAGCCCCGGATTTATCCCCGCGAAGCTGCAACACTGCAGGGGCTTTACGACACGTCCGCCCGGCGCGAATTTCTGCTGAGGCTCGATCAGCCGGTCTGGAACAAGCTCTATCGCCGCGACCTGGCGCTTCGCCACGCCGATGCCTTCGCCAACGATCCCAGGGCCATGAAGTCGCTGTTGCAAAACGCAAGCCATGTGGGGGCACTCGGCGTGCCGCTGCTTGCCCGCCATGGCGACTTCCACTCGGCTGCGGACGTCAAAATCGTGTCGCGCCGGCCGGCCTATACCAAGGCCCTCATCCGCCTGCTCAGGCCGATACGCCGCGCCATCATCGGAGTTTTCTACCGCCGCGCCCTGAAGAAGCCGCTGCGCTCCGACTGGGTGGTGCTCGACGCCTATTGGGGCGACCGCATCGACTGCAATCCCAAGGCGATCTTCGAGGAGCTCACCCGGCGCGGCGGCTACACGTGTTTCTGGCGTCTCAAGAATCCGGGAAGCGTTGTTCCGCATCCGGCACCCTATCGAGCGTTGAAACCCGGCACCCGCGCCTATTACGAGGTGGTGGCCCGGGCAAAATTTTTCGTTTCGAACGTGAACTTCGAGGATGACGTGGTGAAACGCGAGGGCAGCGTTCACCTCGAAACCCAACATGGCACGCCGCTCAAGAAAATCGGCCTCGGCATTGGCGAGAAACGGCCCGACGAGATGGACTGGGAAGGATTTGCCGAACGCTGCCGGCGCTGGGACTATGTGATCTCCAGCAATGCGTTCTCGACCGGCATGCTGAGACGCGATTTTCCCTATGGCTACAAAACGCTGGAGACCGGCTATCCGCGCAACGATATCTACTTCACGGCGGCGAATGACGAAGTGCGGGCCATCCGGCAAAGACTTGGCATTCCCGACGGCAAAAAAGTGATGCTGTTTGCGCCAACCTATCGTGACACCCTGCGCGACAGGGGCGAGGCCGATTTCGATCTCGGCATCGACTGGCGCAAGGTGCAAGAAGCGCTTGGCAACGAATGGATCATCGCGGTGCGCCAGCACCATCTTGCGGGCAAGGTGAAGGCGAGGCCGCCCGAACGGGCGCTGATCATCGATCTCTCGTCCTATCCCTATTCGTCCGAGGCGGCCCTTATCGCCGATGGGCTGGTGACTGACTATTCCTCGGTGATGTTCGATTATGCCTGCCTCAACCGGCCGATCATCATCTATGCGCCGGACTTCGACGACTACTGCGAGACGCGCGGGGTTTATTTCAGCATCAAGGACAAGGCGCCAGGAGCCTTTGTCGAAACCCCCGAGGCGCTCTACGGCGTTCTGTCGTCGGGCGGCTTCGAAACGGGCGAAGCAAAGGCCCGGCTGGCCCGGTTCCGCGCCGAATTCTGCGCCTGGGAAGACGGCCAGGCGTCGAAGCGCGTGGTCGATGCGGTGTTTGGTCCGGTGCGCGCTACGGCTTCACCGCCATCTGGGCGGTGATCTCGACCGAGATGTTGTGCGGCAGTGTGCCCATGCCGACGGCGGCGCGCGCATGGCGGCCAGCTTCGCCAAACACTTCCACAAACAGGTCGGAACAGCCGTTGATGACTTGCGGATGCTGGCCGAAACCGGCCGCGGCATTGACCATGCCGAAGACCGTGAGCACCCGCTCGACGCGGTCGAGCGAGCCCAGCGTGGCGCGGGCCACCGACAACAACGCCAAGCCGGTGAGCCGGGCGTGGCCGTTGGCTTCGGCAATGGTGACGTCTTGGCCGACGACGCCAGCGGCGAAACTACCGTCGGCTTGCAGCGGCCCCTGCCCGGCGAGATAGAGAATGCCATTGTGGACGACGCCCGGCACATAGTTGCCGCCGGGCTTGGGTGGCGGAGGAAGGGTAATGCCAAGGGCTTTCAGGCGGGCTTCGGCGGACATCGGCAATCTCCCGTGTTGCAACTGAAACCATCATAGCGCTTTTGGCCGGTGTCGCAATCGCACCACATTCGCCATGCAAGTTCCGCCCACTCATACGGGAAAGATTTCCATGTCATCTTCTTTCGGCAACATCATCGCCGGTGGCCTGATCGGCCTTGGCGTCGCGTACGGGCGGGTTCCTGGCCGGCGAATCGCTGGTCAAGAGCAGGCTGGGCTACCGCGTCGTCACGGTGAAGGGGTTGTCGGAACGCCAGGTGCAGGCCAACCTCGGCTTCTGGCCGGTGCGCTTCATGGTCACAGGCTCCAGCCTCGAAGACGCGCGCGGCAAGCTCGAGGCGTCGGAAGCCGCCGTGCAGGTGTTCCTGAAGCAAGCGGGCTTCGGCGCCAATGACGTTTCGGTGCAGAACATCCAGGCCGAAGACCGGCAAGCCGGTTACAATGCCAACCAGATGCCGGAGGAATCGCGTTTCGTGCTGACCGAAGACATTCTGGTGAAATCCGCCGATGTACAGAAACTCGCCGATGCCTCGCGCAAGGTGGGCGATCTGCTCAAATCCGGCGTGGTGTTCTCGGCCGATGCCTACAATGCCGGCCCGTCGTTCATCTTCACCAAGGTCAACGACCTCAAGGGTGAAATGCTGACCGAAGCGACCAAACGGGCCCGTGAGGCGGCCGAGCAGTTCGCCGCCGAATCGGGCGCCAAGGTTGGCGTCATCCAGAATGCCAACCAAGGCGTCATCGAGATTACCCCGGCGGTGGAGATTCCCAATGACCGCCCGGACAAACAGATCGACAAAAAGGTGCGAGTGGTCACCACCATCACCTACCTGCTGGTGGATTGAGCGCTACAGGTTGATCGCCGCCGGCGCCTCACCCCGGGCGTGGCGCTCCAGCATGACGCGATAGGCCTTCTCGATGTCGGCGGCGAAGCGGCGGCCATCGAAGAGTGGCGAGGTGCGGCGGGCAGCGATGAGGCGTTGCTTGAGGGCTGTCAGTTTCCCGGGGTCATTGGCGAGGGTGACCGCTTTCTTCACATAATCCTCGGGTGAGGCGGCGATCAGTTCTGTCATGTCGAGCGCGGTCAAGAGGCTGGCGGAGACCCGCGATGCAAAGGTGCGGCCCGGAAGGGTCAGCAATGGCACGCCGCCGAACAGGGCATTACTGGCTGTCGCATGGCCGCAATAGGGGAAGCTGTCGAGGAAGAGGTCACACAGCGAATAGCGCGTGAGGTGTTCCGGCTCTGGTAGCGTTGCGCCGAAATAGAGGCGCTCGGGTTTGATGCCGCGTTCAGCGAAATGGGCCCGCATAGCACGGCTCGCTGCCGGGAACAGGTCCCACAGCCACAGGATGGAGTTGGGCACGCGCTTCATGATCTCCACCCACAGATCGACGGCCGGCGGGGTGATCTTGGCGGTCTGGTTGAAATTGCAGAACACGATCCGGTCTTCGGGGATACCCAGCATGGGCCGGCGTTAGCGGTTCCTTCGCCAGATCGCGGGTTCCGTCATTGACCTGATAACACACCGGCATGCGCACCGGCTTTTCGCTGTAGAAACGGTCGTAGCCCTCGGGGATAACCACCCGGTCGGCAATGATGTAATCGGCGGCGCGGCCGCCCACGCTTCCGGCGAAGCCGATCCATGTCACTTGCACCGGTGCCGGACGGAGAGAGAAGATCGCCAGCCTCTGGCCCTTGGTGTAGCCCATCAGGTCAACCAGAATGTCGATCTCGTCGTCATGGATGCGTTGGGCGGCGGCGCGGTCGTTCAAGGCATCGATTTCGAAGAAATGATCGGCGGCGCGCTTGATGCGGTCGCGGCGGTGGCCGGTTTTCACCGGGCTGTGGCAGTAGCAGAAGATCTCGAAACTTTGGCGGTCGTGGGCTTCAAGCAACTGGCAGATCAGGGTTCCCACCGCGTGGTCGTAGAAATTCGCCGACACATAACCAACACGGATGCGGCCAGCGCGGCGCTGGCGCCGGGCAAAGACGCCGCTGCCCCACAGGGCATCGGTGCTGCGGTCGCGGGCGAGCCCGGCGTTCTGGCAAGCCTTGAAAATCTCGCCGGCTCGGTGCAGCAGAACAGCAGCATGAACGGGTCGATGGCCGGTTCGCCGCGGGCAATCTGCCGGGACATGCGGGCAAGGGCTGCGTCCAGCCCGTTCCAGTCGGCGATCTGCTGCTTCCTGTGAACAAAGCCCACGAGGGCGATCGACAGCTCGGGGTCGATTTTCAGGGCGCTGGCATAGCAATTCACGGCGCCGGCAATATCATCGCGGGCAACCAGAACTTCGGCGAGGTTGGCGAAGGCCTGGGCGTGGTTGGGATCATGGCTGGTGGCGGCGCGAAAGGCATTGCCGGCTTCAACCATGGCGCCCCTGGCCCGCAGTGCAAGCCCAAGATGATTCCAGCCGTTGGCATGGTGCGGCTTGTCGGCTATTGCCTGCCGGGCATAGGTCTCGGCGGCTGGCGGGTCACCCATTTGCATTGCCAGGGCCGACAGGTTGGAGGCGGCATCGGCGCGGCGCTCCGGCTCTTCGAGAACTTTCAGATAGGCGGCATGGGCGTCACGATAGCGGCCCTGGCGGTGCAGGCGCACGGCCTCGTCGAACAACGCTTGCGAAGAATTCATGCCTCAAAATCGGGAAGCAGGGTGCCGCTGTCAAGGTGGGCTTAGGACTTCATCCCGTCGCGCTGCAGCCAGCCCATCATGATCAGTGAGGCAACGGTCATGCCAATGATGCTGATGATGATCGGCTGGGTTACGAGCTTGTCGACTTTCATGTCGATGCCGTGCAACAGCCAGTTCGAAACCGCGGTGCCGATAAACAGCGCCGAGAAATTGACGGCAACCGTCAGATTGCCCAGGCTGCCGGTGTATTTGGTGAGGATCAGCGCGCCCACCGCGCAGCAAATCAGGGTAAGCGGCAGCTGATCGGCCGAAACCTCGCCGAAATCGCCGGCCGCCGGGATCGCTGACTGAATGCTAAAGAGGATTTCCTCAAGCATGGCGTTTCACCTAACCTTCGTGGATCAATATGACTCCAATTGCAGCATTAACCAATTAAAGGTTGCATTGCGGGTTAACGCGCAGTTGCCGGCACCCGTTAAGATAATACTTAAATCGAATGGTTGGCCGTTCTAGCCTTTTGTTGCAGTGCAAAAATTCTTGGCATAACCTAGCTTCCTGAAAACTGGGAGATTGCGATGTCCGCTGCTGCACCACTTGCCGCCAAGCCAGCCAATGGCAATCAGCCGCTGAAGGACCTCTATGACGTCGGCGAAATTCCGCCGCTCGGCCATGTTCCCGCCCGGATGCATGCCTGGTGCATCCGCCAGGAGCGCCATGGGGCGCCAGATACGGCGATGCAGATTGAAGTCGTCCCCACCTGGGCGATTGGCGAGGACGAAGTGCTGGTGCTCGTCATGGCGGCGGGCGTCAACTACAACGGCGTGTGGGCGGCATTGGGCAAGCCGATTTCGCCGATCGATGGCCACAAGAACCCCTATCACATCGCCGGTTCCGATGCCTCGGGCGTGGTCTATGCAGTGGGCGCCAAGGTCAAGCGCTGGAAGGTTGGCGATGAAGTGGTCATCCACTGCAATCAGGATGACGGCGACGATGAGGAGTGCAACGGCGGCGATCCGATGTTTTCGAACTCGCAGCGCATCTGGGGCTATGAAACGCCGGATGGCTCGTTCGCGCAGTTCGCGCGGGTGCAGGCCCGGCAACTGCTGCCGCGGCCGCAGCATCTCACTTGGGAAGAAGCCGCCTGCTACACGCTGACGCTGGCCACCGCTTACCGCATGCTGTTCGGCCACAAGCCGCATATTCTGGGGGCCGGGCAGAACGTGCTGGTGTGGGGGGCTTCCGGTGGTCTTGGCTCGATGGCCATCCAACTCATCGCCACTACGGGCGCCAATGCCATTGGCGTCATCTCCGATGACGACAAGAAAGATTTTGTCATGCAGCTTGGCGCCAAGGGCGTCATCAACCGCAAGAGTTTCCAGTGCTGGGGGCAGATGCCGAAGGTCGGCACGGTGGAATACAATGACTGGCTGAAGGGGGCGCGGGATTTCGGCAAGGCCATCTGGCAGTTCACCGGCAAAGGAAACAATGTCGATATGGTGTTCGAGCATCCGGGCGAGACGACGTTTCCGGTTTCGGTGCTGATCGTCAAGCGCGGCGGCATGGTGGTGATTTGCGCTGGAACGACGGGCTACAATCTGACGCTTGATGCGCGTTATCTGTGGATGCACCAGAAGCGGGTGCAGGGTTCGCACTTCGCCAATCTCATGCAGGCGTCGGCCGCCAACAAGCTGGTGATGGCCCGGCGCATCGATCCGTGCATGTCGGAAGTCTATTCGTGGCGCGATATTCCGAAGGCGCACATGAAGATGTGGAAGAACGAGCACCGCCCCGGCAACATGGCGGTGCTGGTGAGCGCCCCGCGCACCGGGCTTCGCACCTTCGACGATGTGGTGGAAGCGGCGGGCTGAGGCTTGCGATGGGAAGCTGGGGGGCGGGAAGCTTCGAGAATGACGATGCCGCGGACTTCGCCTATGAGTTCGAGCGCGATGGCGTGTCGGTGCTGATCGACGCGTTGGGCGCTACCGATGCCGGTTATCTCGAGGCGCGCGAAGGCACACGGGCGGTGGCGGCCTGCGAATTCGTAGCCGCCGCACTCGGCCGCCCGGGCGATCTGCCGCCGGAAATCGACCTCGAAAGCAGCCCGCATATCGAGCGGATTGTTGCCGGTCTTGGTGACCTCCGCGCAATGGCAATTGCCGCCCTCGAGCGGGTGATGGCCGGCAAGTCCGAACTCAAAGAGTTCTGGCAAGAAGCCGGTGCCGGCGACTGGCTGAAGGCCATGGAAAGCCTGAGGGCAAGGCTTGCGGAGTAGGTCGGCCTGAGTTCGTGCGATTGACACAAAGACTAGCTCCGCTAAAGCATTTGATCTCCTTTTCGATAGAGAGGAAGTAGTGTGAGAGCCAATCGACGCATGTTTTCGAAATTGAGTTCCATCCTGGGTCTGACAGCGTTTTGGCCCTCAGCCCGCGTTTCGGGGACAACACCCAAGACCAAAGCTGCCATCTGGGCATTGGCTAACTCTCCTAGATGTGTTTCCGGTGTTATCGCCACTCCTGTCGAAAATGATGGCGACATCGAAATTGCCGCGAGATTTCGCCTGCAGTGTCCAACATGCCAATCCACAAGACTCCAGATACTATGCTACCCAAAGCAAGTAACGGAGAGTGGCGTTTATGCCGGACTTGTTCCAGGGGATACGCTTGAACGAAACCCACATCATATACTTTGCGTCGCTTGTAGCAGCCGGCATCTCGTATTTGACGCCAATAGACATGGCTACGATGGTGAACTTGGGCATGGAAGTACTTATGAGCAGGGCGAAGGTGTTGAATCCCCGATCGAGTGCCCGGTTGACTCCTACGGTGTAGAAGTTGTTTTCGTCTACAATATCGATTTCGAAGAGCTTCAACAGATCGGCAAGGAAGAGTCACTAGCGCCTCAAGAACTGTTTGATTGGTTTCATATTCTTGCGATCTCTTCAGAGGGAGTGGAACTTCGGGATATCAACTACGAATGTGCCTGACAGTGGCAAACAATGACGATTGCTTCAAAACTTCGATATCCCATTGTCACCCTCCGCAATCTCGGGCCGAAGTCAGCACTTATGCTGGCGGAGGCGGGGGTTCGCAGCATTGATGAGCTTGAAGAGCTGGGCGCGGTCCGGGCCTACATCCGAGTGAAAGCATTGCGGCCGAAGGCGGCTTCACTCAACCTGTTGTGGGCGCTGGCGGCGGGGCTTGCAGACCGCGACTGGCGAGAGCTTTCGGCTGATGAAAAGGCGTTACTCGGCGCCGAGGTCCGGCGGCTGCAGCGGTAACCGGGTTTCGCGGTGCACGGCCAGTGGGGCAGGGCGGTCGACTGCGTTGTAGGCACCGGCCATTTATGCTATGAAAATCGCGTGGCGGCCGGCGCGGTCACGCCCTCCGCCTAGCTACATGAAATGCAGTGACCTCTGATCGAGGTGCCATGATGCTTCGTTTCACGTCGTGCTTGATCGGTCTGTGGACGGTCGCCGGAGTGCCGGCCTTCGCCAAGGATGTCTTCGACGTTATGCCTGCCGCAATTGTCGATGTCGCGCGGGATCTTGACAAGGAATGCAAGTCGCAAGGCCTCGGCCATGTCATCAAGAGCGATAACTATGGCTTAGTCGATCCGGGGCTCACTGATCTTGATCATGATGGCAAGACTGACTACGTGGCCTACAATTGTATGTTCGGCTGCAGCGACAAGCCGAATGCCTTCACTGGCATTGCCAGCCCGTGCCCTTGGGGCAGCCTGCTGCTCTCGGGCGAACTTCGCGGCAAGCGCGTTTTCATTCCGGGCGTGGTAACCCGCATCTATGACGGCGATCCGGTCACATTGGTCTTAACTCGCCCTCGTACTCTGCGGCTGGAAGGCAATTATTGCAGCGACCCGCAGCCCACCAGCGATCCCCAGCATCTCTACAAGCTGCAGGGTGACAAGATTCTGTTGGTCAACAAATGCCCGGTTGGCGGATGCCAGAGCCTGGCGGCAAACATCCAGCCGGCCGAACCGAAACTTTCGCCGCTGCCAGTCGATTGAATTGTAATTGCGCAATGGTCCGGTGCCGCGCCCCGCTATCTCTCTCCGCAATCTTGGCCCCAAGTCGGCGATGATGCTGGCGGAGGCGGGGGTTCGCACAATCGATGAGCTTGAAGAACTGGGCGCGGTCCGGGCCTACACCCGCGTGAAGGCGCTGCGGCCCAAATCCGTTTCGCTCAATCTGCTGTGGGCGCTGGCGGCGGGGCTTGCGGACCGCGACTGGCGGGAGCTCGACAAGGCGGAGAAGGATGCGCTCGTGACCGAGGCAAGACGCCTACGCCGGTGAAGTCCTGTTACCAGACAATACCAGCAGCAGGAGCGTGGCCACGCCACTCAGCAGCAGCACCCAGTCCTGCGGCACGTGCAGCAGAAAGGCCGCCGACCCGCCAATCAGAGACCAGACAACGGGTATCACCAGCAACAGCCATGGTGCCGGTGGCCGGGCCAGCAGCAATACGCCGAAAGTAAACAGGGTCACGGGACATGGCGTCACGCCGAACTGCGGCAATTCCGCCAGCGGGTGACCGGCCATCCAGCCGATGAGCGGATAGGCTATCACCGTATAGGCTATGAGAGTCCATCCGGCGATTGCCGGAAGTCCCGCACTTCCGAAGCTGATTGGCCTTCGCCAGGCTGCCACCACAACCAGCAGAATTGCTTCGGCGATAAACAGTGCGCCGAACGGCAATGCCAGCCGATTGATCTCGGCAAAATACGCGATGTGATAGGCAACCCCTGTCCACAGCCACATCAGCGCGAGTGCCACGGCTGCAAGCCGCGCCGCGACAGGCCGCTGCGAAACGATGGCCCAGAGGACGGCGGCGCCCAGCGCGTAGGCCACGGGTATGGCGGGCCACAGGCTGCCATTGTAGGCGCGGAAGACGGCGAAGAACTGCTCGACGGTGAAAGGCAACATGGTCCACCTTTAGTGCCGACTATGGTGGAAACTCAGTCACATCCCTTGATCGCAATCAAACATCGCCGAGTTTTCCCTCGCGATGGACGGCCAGCACGCGGTTCAGTTCACCGCCGAGGATGAGCACGATGGCCGAGAGGTAGACGAAGAACATGGCCGCGAACACGCCGGAGAGCGAGGCATAGGTCGATGCGAA
Source organism: uncultured Alphaproteobacteria bacterium (assembly GCA_963775095.1). GTDB lineage: Bacteria > Pseudomonadota > Alphaproteobacteria > Rhizobiales > Aestuariivirgaceae > Aestuariivirga. The sequence continues at coordinate 354,889 of CAVZHN010000009.1, read as the reverse complement.
ACTGTTGAAGTTGACGAGGTAGGCCGAGAAGGCAATGGCCATCACCGCCCAGACGACGACCGTGAAGATGACGCCGGGCAGCAGCTCGCGGATGCCGCGGCGCCTGGCCGGAAGCCAGCGGTGGCAGATCAGCAGGCCAAGGGTGAGCAGTGCCATGGCAACGGGCACGCGCAACGTATCGAGCCAGCCGAGGCTCTGGCGGAAAGCCGGGGGCGTGGGGCTCGATCATGTTGATGGCGATGGGCGCGAAGATGATGAGCGAGGAAAACAACATGAGCCCGGCGGCCGAGCCGATCACAAACAGGATGTCGATGGCATAGAGATGCCAGATGCCACGGTCGTCGCGGAGATCGTAGGCCCTGTTCAAGGCAACGCGCAGGCAATCGACGCCGCCCATGGCGCTCCACACGGTGAGGAGGGCGGCGATGGAGGCGAGGCCCGATCGCTGGGTCGTCAGGATGGAGCGGATTTCGGGAACGAGCGGGGCCACCAGCTGCTTGGGGGCAACGCTCAGCAGATAGTTCACGACGCGTTCGGCGAGATCGTCATTGCCGATGAAGCCGGCAATGGTCGTCAGAAAAATCAGGAACGGGAAGACCGAGAAGATGATGCGAAAGGCAATGTTGCCGGCAAGCGGTATGGCCTCGTCGGCGAACAGGCGTTTCACCGCCTCATTCGCCAACGCGAGAATGGAGGATTCGTTCTCAGCCATCCCGGCTGGATAGCAGGGCTTGCGGCGTCAGGCTAATGCCTTGCGGGCTTCGGCCTCGATCGCTGCCTTGAGGCCCAAGTCGAGTTTCAGGCGCTCGGCGAGCTTGGCGAGATAGGCCTGTTCGTCGGGATGATCGGGGTCGATGGCCAGGGCCGATGCGGTGTAGACCTCGATCGCTAGGGCGGGCGACGTGGCGGCGGCCACCACGGCGTCGATGTCGAGGGGCTTCCTCAATTCGTCGATGACGAAAGCCTTGGCGGCGGTGTCGAGTTGCAACTCGTCGAGTTTGGCGAAAATCGCCTTCTGTTCGGCGGCGTCGATGTGGCCATCGGCCTTGGCGGCGGCGATCATGGCGCGGAGGATGGCGAGCGAGGCCTCATCGGTGGCGGGCGCCTGCAGGGCCTTGACGGTTTCGGCGGCGGGGGTCACGTCTTTCATCGGCTGCGGTGCGGCACTCGCCTTCCGCCTGCTTCTGATCCTGCCAGTTCTTGTAGGCGGAATAGGCAAGGCCGCCGAGCACGGCGATGCCGCCGTATTTGACGGCCGAACCGGCGAGCTTCCGCCCGCTCTTGGAACTCAGAAGGATACCGGCGATGCCCGCAGCACCCGCTCCCTTCATGAAATCACCGGAAAGACCGCCGGTCTTGCCGTCCTTGGCGCCACCGAGAAATTGATCCAGCAGCTTTTTTGCATCGAACATGGGAACCCCTAGATATTGATTGCGAAACCCGGCAAAGCCCGGCCCATGAAACCCCATGGGACAGCCCCCACCGTCATTGCCGTTGCACCGGCCCTGTTCGTCATCATGTGGGCGACGGGTTTCGTGGTTGCAAGACTGTCGGCGCCACATGTCGAACCGTTAACATTTCTGGCCATCCGGTTTCCCATCGCCGGGGTGATATTTGCCGGCATCGCGCTGGCGACCCGGGCGGCGTGGCCGGGCCGAAGGCTTGCCCTCCATGCCGCGGTGGCCGGGGCCTTCGTGCATGCGGCTATCTCGGCCCGGTCTATTGGGCGGTGGCCCATGGCATGCCGGCCGGCGTCTCGGCCCTGATCATCGGCCTGCAGCCGCTGATCACGGCGATCTTCGCCAGTTACATGGTGAAGGAAGAACTCGGCACCCGGCACTGGATCGGCCTGGCGGTTGGAATTGCGGGGATTGGGCTGGTGGTTTCGCCGAAGCTTTCGTTTGCAGCCATCGGCGGCATCACGCCGCTCACCACTTTCGTCAATCTCATGGGTGCGGTGTTCATTGCCTATGGCACGGTCTACCAGAAGAAACATGCCACCGGCCTCAACCTCGCCAGCGGAGGCGCCTGGCAATATGTGGGGGCGAGCATCGTGGTGCTGGCGGGCGCCCTGGTGATGGAAGACTTCGGCTTCGATGGCAGCTTCAATGCGTGGTTCGCGCTGGGGTGGTCGGTGATCGTGCTGTCGCTGGGGGCGATCACCTTGCTGATGCTGTTGATCCGCCACGGCGGTGTGGCGAAGGTTTCAAGCCTGATCTTCCTGGTGCCCGCCGTATCGGCAACGATGGCCTACTTTCTGTTTGGCGAAACCCTGACGCTGGTGCAGATCGCCGGCATGGCCGTGTGTGCGGCGGCGGTGCTGATCGTTACGCGGAAACCTGCCCGCCCTTCCTGATGCGCTCCAGGGCCTCGCGGGCCCGCTCGCGATGGTGTGGCTTCAAATGGGTGCGGATGACGTTGAAGGCGGTGAGCAGCACCGCCATGTCGTCGGTGAAGCCGAGACCCAGGATGAAATCGGGGATCACGTCGAAGGGCAGGATGAAGTAGGCGAGCGCACCGATCAGAATGCCGCGGGCGCGGAGCGGTGTTCCCTTGTCGAAGGCGCAATAATAGGCGGCGACCGCATCCTCGGCGAAGGGCACCTGGGCCAGCACCTTGGCGAGCTTGGGGAAGAAGCCCTGGCGGACGTTGTCTTCGTGATTGATGGTAATCGGCATCACAGCCTCCCCCGCGCGTGAACGGGCATTTAGATGGTGAGGGGAGGGGGGTGTTTCAAGTCAAAATCTGAGCAGTTCCATCTCACCGTCATCCCGGCGAAAGCCGGGACCCAGACTTTCCCCGCAAAGACTGCGAGATCACTGAGTTTGAAAGCCTGGGTCCCGGCTTTCGCCGGGATGACGAGAAAAGGGGGTGGGCTCAAACTATCCTTCACAGGTTTCTGGATAGAGATCCCGCCAATCCGGATTGGTCCTCTCGATCAACTCCAGTTTCCATTTGCGCTGCCATTCCTTCAATTGCTTCTCACGGGCAATGGCGCTCGCCATGCCGGCGTGGCTCTCGAACCAAACCAGCATTTTCACGCCATACCTCTTGGTGAAACCTGCAATCTCGCCCTGTCGATGGGCGGCGATGCGATTGCACAGGCCGGCCGTTACGCCAATGTAAAGGGTTCCATTGCGCTTGCTGGCGAGAATGTAGACAGCAGGTGCCTTCTCATCCCTCACCGCCCCTGCAGCCACACCACGAGCATGATCAGGATGATGGCTCCGAATTGCAGGATGACGCGCCAGCGCATCAGGGTTTGCGAGCGGTTGGCGGAGCCGCCGCGCAGCATGTTCCATAGGCCGGCCAGCAGCACCGCGAACACCGCGCCGATCGCCACCAGGATCACCCAATCAAAACCGCCCATCGCCACTCTACTCTCATTACACCTGGCTTTCACATGGCGGCAGGTGCCGCCGCCGTCAAGCGGTCTAGGAACCCTTCTCCATGAAGCGGTCGAGCAGCGGCTGCGGCAGAATACGCTTTGCCATGGCGGCAATGTAGGTCGGCACGGTGACGAAGTAACGCGCCCGGGGGTTCGGCGCTTCGACGGCGTGGATGAGTTTCTTCACCACCGCTTCGGGCTCAAGCTTCCACTTGCTGCGGGTTGAGCCGCTGAGTCTCGCTTGCTGCTTCACGTAATGGGCTTTGTAGTGCGATGATTTCTGGTCAATGTTGGCGTCGAAAAAATTCAATGCCGTGGCGATGAAGCGAGTGGCGATGGGGCCAGGCTCGATCAGCGCCACGTGAATGCCCGTGCCTTTCAACTCCATGCGCTGGGTGTCGGCCAGGGCTTCGATGGCGAACTTCGAGGCATTGTAGGCGCCACGCCATTTCATGGCGACGAGCCCCAGCACCGATGAACAATGCACGATGCGGCCCGCGCCGTTGGCGCGCATCAACGGCAGGCACAGGTTGGTGAGCTGCAGCCAGCCGAAGACGTTGGCGGCGAATTGCGCTTCCAGCACCTCGCGGGTCAGATCCTCGACCGCCCCCGGCTGGCCATAGGCGCCATTGTTGAACAGGGCATCGAGCTTGCCGCCAGTAGCGCTTTGAAACTTCGGCGGCGCAGGCGGCGACGCTGTCGACGTTCGGCATAGTCGAGATAGAGCGCTTCAATACCTTTGGCCTCCAGCATCTTGAGGTCTTCAGGTTTGCGCGCGGTCGCAAACACCCGCCAGCCACGGGCCTTCAGTTCAATCGCCGAGGCCAGGCCAATGCCCGAGGAACAGCCGGTGATAAGAATTGATCGTTGTGCAGCCACGAATCACTCCGCCAGAGGTTGCGACAGCTTTAGCCTCTTCCCGGCGGCATCGAGAAGTGCAAGCTTGGGGCATTCGGGAGAACGTCATGCCGGACTACTATGATCTCGGGCCCTATTCGCGCACCGTCACCACCACTTCGAAAGACGCGCAGCTGTGGTTCGATCGCGGCCTCAACTGGACTTTTGGCTTCAATCACGATGAAGCCATCCGCTGTTACCGAGAAGGCCGCCGCCGCCGACCCCCAATGCGCCATGGCGTGGTGGGGCATGGCCTATGCGGCGGGGCCCAACTACAACAAGCAGTGGAAGGCCTTCGATGTCCTCGATCTCGAGAAATCACTGACGCTGGCCTTTGACGCGTCGCGGAAAGCCCTGGCGCTGATGCCCAAAGCAAGTGCTGTTGAACGGGCGATCATCACACCGCTTGCCCAGCGTTATCCGGCGAATGATCCTGCCGCCGTTACACCGATCTGGAACGACGACTATGCCGATGCGATGCGCCAGGCGCTGGCGGCATTTCCGGACGAGCTTGATGTAGTCTCGCTGGCGGCGGAGGCGCTGATGAACAAAGCCCCCTGGGCGCTTTGGGACATCGCCAAAGGCGTTGCCGCAGAGGGCTGCAACACCGATGAGATCGTGGCGCTGCTGGAGCGCGGGATGGGCCTGCCCAGCGGCATGAAGCACCCGGGCCTCTTGCACATGTATATTCATGCCATGGAAATGTCGCCCTTCCCGGAGCGGGCGCTGAAGGCGGCGGATGCGCTGCGCGATCTCGTTCCCGATGCCGGACACCTGCAACACATGCCGACGCATATCGATGTGCTGTGCGGCGACTATCAGCGGACGGTCACCAGCAACGATGCGGCGATCGTCGCCGACCGCAAATATCTGCAGCGCGAAGGGGCGGTCAATTTCTATTCGCTCTATCGCTGCCACGATTATCATTTCAAGATATATGGCGCGATGTTCGCAGGACTGCCGGACGCCGCACTTGAGGCGGCGGACGAGATGATCGCCACCTTGCCGGAAGAATTGTTGCAGGTCGCCTCGCCACCGATGGCCGACTGGCTCGAGGGCTTCTATCCGATGAAGCTGCATGCGCTGATCCGTTTCGGCCGCTGGCTTGATATCATCGCAACGCCACTGCCCAAGGACGCCGAGCTCTATTGCGTCACCACGGCGATGATCCACTACGCCAAGGCGGTCGCGCATGCGGCGATGGGCGGTGTCAAGGCGGCGGAGGCCGAGGCCCAACTGTTTGAAACCGCGCGCGCCAAGGTGCCGCCCACACGCTATCTCTTCAACAACACCTGCCTCGATATCCTGGCCATCGCCGCCGAAATGATGAAGGGCGAAATCGCCTACCGGAAGGGCGAACATGACGCGGCCTTCGCGCACTTACGCAAGTCGGTCGAACTCGACGACAACCTGCCCTATGACGAACCGTGGGGATGGATGCAGCCGACGCGCCACGCGCTCGGCGCGCTTGCTGCTGGAACAGGGGCGGGTGGCAGAGGCCGCTGACGTCTATCGCGCCGATCTCGGTTTCGATCACACGCTCAGCCGCCCGTGCCAGCATCCCGACAATGTGTGGAGCCTGTTCGGTTATCACCAATGCCTGGTGAAGCTTGGGCGCTGGCGAAGAAGCCGCGATCATCAAGCCCCGGCTCGACCTCGCCAAGGCCCGCGCCACGGTGCCCGTCGAGTCGTCATGCTTCTGCGCCCAAGCGGCGGGGGCGGCGGCGGGTTGTTGCGATTAGATCGGCTGGCCGAAGGCTTCGATGCAGCCTTTCTTTTCGAGGCAGTTATGGAGAGGCTTCAAGCTCGGAACTTATGTCGTCGATGGCAGGCCATATCGCCAGCGGTACTTGACAAGCTGGAAAATTTTGTTTCCAGATCGCGGAGGAATGGCGTGAGCCCCTTCCCTTTGATGTGCGATGGCGCCCGATAGGAACTATCGTTTCAAAATGAAAGTAAGTGAGTTCCACTTCCTCGAAAGTCATTTGCGGCGTGTTCGGCAGCATTTTTTCGCGTAATTGACCGGCACGTAGTTGAATGTGGTCTCATGCATTTTCGGATGTGCCAAGGCCAACATGATAGCCTGTTCGTTTCCGTGTCTCCCAGTTTAGATGTAGTCGGGGAATTCTGCCCATGGCTCTTGTCGCCAAATTCCGGGCTCCTCGCTCTGTTTCACACTAGCCCTTCGTTGCTTTGTGTTTCAAGACTGCTTCGCCGAGACGACGGCCCGTTCGAGGATTCCACCAATTTCTGATGTTCAAAGCGAACGTTGGGAGAGGCGGCAATCGCCAACTTAGCCTGGGCAATTGCTTTGTCATGCCTTTGAAGTTCGGACCACAGCCTAGCTGGCCCCATCAGCGCCCGCCAATGGGTGGGCTCAAGCCCAATCGCCTTCTCATAATAGGGCAACGCCTTGGCTCTGTCGCCAGTCTCCAAACCGAGCTGACGCTCGGAGTGGGATCGCTACGTGACGCTTCGGCACAGGTCGCGTCGAACCGCGACTACGCCGGGTCCAGTCTTGTCGAGCCGTCGTCCCCTTCGCGCTGACGTGATGTCCTTCTCGTAGATCGCGCACTTAGGCGCGGCTGAGGTCTGCTCTATAAGCGCGGTTGCAAACACTTCTCTACAGGTCCCGGTCGACGACAGCAGGATGCCTTCCAAATCCGCCGACAACGTCTCCGTGCTGCGGTCGCAAGTTCCCCAAACGGTAGTTCTGATTTGAGTTGCGTCGCGCTCCGGTAACCCCCATCGAGTATTGGAAGGGCGTAGAACTCACGCGGCCATTTGCCGTTTCTAGTTTCTGGGACGAGTATCTTGCAAAAGGCCAAGCTCACCTTGAGGCGCCATTGTTGTAAGTCCAGAGCCACTCTGTTGCCGTGTCCTGCACCTCCTTGATATCTGCGAACAGATACTGGCCGAGCCATTCGTGCCGCACTGTTCTGTTGTAGCGTTCGATGTAGGCGTTCTGCTGCGGCTTGCCGGGTTCGATGTGGCAGATCGCAATGCCTCTTGTTTCGGCCCAAGTACCTGTGTTCGGAGCTGATGATAATCCGGACCGTTGTCCACCCTGATCGCCAGGGGCTTTCCCCGCCATTCGATGATCTGGTCCCGTGAGCGTACCACCCGCTCGGCTCGCAGCGAGATGTCTGCCTCGATACCAAGTCCTTCGCGGTTGTACTCATCGAGCACATTGAGCAGCCGCAAGGCCCGGCTATCGTCGAGCCTGTCGGCCATCAAGTCCAAGGACCAGATGACATTCGGTTGCTCCGGAAACACCAGTTCTTCGGGCTTCTCGCGCCTCAGCGTTTCTCCCGCTGATCCGCAAGCTGCAGATCGCTTTTGGTACACCGCTTGGTGGGTGCGAAGCCATGGTATGAGATTCTGAGATGAGAAAGAGTCCATCCCCTTTCCGATGGGCTTGCGTGGGGCGTGGAGAAAGTCGCGACGACCGCACTATGTTCTGAAGCTTCAGTTTCGGTTCATAGCGGTAGCAGCGCTCGCTCACTTCGAAGGTCCGGCAAGCAAGGGCAATGCTCACACCTTTCTGCGTCACAGCGTCCCCGGCCAGTTCTCGACGCTTGCCTGGCCGGGTTATTTTTTTCCGAGAGCCTCCTTCAAAAGCTCATTCTGATCGAAAGTGGGAGAAGACGCCCTTGTTAAGTGCGGTTCCTGTCAATGGTGGAGTTCAAATCGGATCCTGGACGCATCCATGACGCCAACTTCGCCCGACACTTGTAAAACGTCTTTGCCGATATTCCGTGTTCCCGGCAAAGCTCAGGAACAGCTATGCCGCCATCCGCCTGCTTCAGCACAGATATGATTTGCGTGTCCGTGAATCTGCTCTTCTTCATCCGAATCTCCTCGCTCAAAATGCCGAGAAAATTCTACTTCCAAACTCCCTCCAAAATCGGGGGGATTACCCTCCGACCCAGTGGAGTTCAAGAGTCATGGCCTTGTTGAAGTCGTCAACTGCTTCACTTGTCTTGTCAATCCGGCGGTGGGCTAATCCTCGCCAGAAGTAGAGTCTCGCAGTAGACCGATGCGTTATGCCCGATGAAACTGAACCCGTTGCTGCTGCGATTGCGTCTTCGTAGCGTTTGAGACCCACCAGGGCTTCAACCCTTACTGAAAGTGCGTAGCCATCTCCCGGACTAAGCCGCAGCGCCACATCGGTGTCCTGCAAAGCCTTGGCGTAGTCGCGCCTGGCATTGTGGGCATCGGCGCGGTCCGTGTATGGACCGGAGTGATCGGGATAGTTTTCGATCAGCCACGTCGCGTCACTTATCACTTCGTCAAACCGGCGTAAGCGCCACAGGGCGTTGATGCGGTCAGAACGTACCATGGCATAGAAGTCAAAATCGCGAGCGCCGCGCCTGCTGAAATAGGTGATTTCCTTCACCGCATCCCGTCCGGCGCCAATAACTTTGTCATACTCAGCGACCTGGCGGTGGCTGTTGCCGTCAATGCAGGTGTATGTGGAAGCAAGATTGTATCGCGTGATATGGTGATCGGGATGTTGCTTGAGTATGCCCTCATATGCACTGGCAGTCGCGGCGCACGCAGCACCTAGCTGAGCGCGGGCAAAGGCGATTGCAAACTTTGCATCGGGATCTTCCGGGGCAAGAGAAAGATATTCAGTGAAAACGAACACCAAAGTATCGCCAGCAGACAGCAAGTAGTAGCTGCAATTTCAATTCCCGCCCTCCAGCAGCCTTCTGGCAATGACCTGGGCCTGAATTTCTGCCGCACCTTCGAAGATGTTGAGAATCCGCGCGTCGCAGAGGACGCGGCTGATTTCGAATTCGAGGGCGAAGCCGTTGCCGCCGTGGATTTGGAGCGCGTTGTCGGCGGCGGCCCAGGCGACGCGGGCCGCCAACAGTTTCGCCATGCCGGCTTCGAGGTCGCAACGCCTTCCGGCATCTTTCTCGCGCGCCGCGTGGAAGGTCAGCTGGCGTGCCGCCATGGTTTCGGCCGCCATCAAAGCGAGCTTGTCGGCGATGCGCGGGAAGTTGACGATGGCCTTGCCGAACTGCTGGCGATCGCCGGCGTATTTCAGGCCGAGATCGAAAGCATTTTGCGCCACGCCGATGGCCCGCGCCGCCGTCTGGATGCGGGCACTCTCAAAAGTCTGCATCAACTGCTTGAAGCCCTGGCCTTCGGCGCCGCCCAGAAGGTTTTCGGCCTTTACTTCGAAATCCTCGAAACGGATTTCGTATTCCTTCATGCCGCGATAGCCGAGGACTTCGATTTCGCCGCCCGACATGCCCTTGGCCGGAAAGGGATTGGCGTCGCTGCCCCTCGGCTTTTCGGCGAGGAACATGGAGAGGCCCTTGTAGCCCGGCTCCTGTGGGTTGGTGCGGGCGAGAAGGGTCATCAGGTCGGCGCGCACCGGATGGGTGATCCAGGTCTTGTTGCCGGTCACCTTGTAGACGGCACCGTCCTTGACGGCGCGGGTGCGCAGAGAGCCGAGGTCGGAACCGGTGTTGGGTTCGGTGAATACGGCGGTGGGGAGAATTTCGCCGCTCGCGATCTTCGGCAGCCACTTGGCTTTCTGCTGTTCGGTGCCGCCGTTGATGATCAGCTCGCAGGCGATTTCGGCACGGGTACCGAGCGATCCCACGGCGATCCAGCCGCGCGACAATTCTTCCGAGACGACGCACATCGATTCCTTCGACAGCCCCATGCCGCCGTATTCCTCGGGAAGTGTGAGGGCGAAGACGCCGAGGCCTGCAAGCTCGTCGATGATGGCCATCGGCACATAGTCGTTCTTCAGGTGCCAGGCGTGGGCATTGGGCGCCACCTTGTCGTCAACGAAGCGGCGCATCTGCGAGCGCATTTCGGACGAGCGTTTCGTCGAGACCGGAGTCGGGTGTGGCGCCGGCGGTCAGAAGTTCGACGAGCCTGGCGCGGGCTTCCGCGGTGTTGCCATCGTCGATGAGCGCCAGGGCATAGAGTGGCGCCACATCAGCGCGGCTCAAACCCAGTTCAGCCGGCCGCGCGAACTCGCCCTGGTTCATCGGAATGCCGCCGGCCATCTGATTGAGATATTCGCCAGCGGCGATCGCGCACAAAAGCTGCTCCACCTCGCCCAGGCGGCCGTGGGCATCAAGACGCTGGGCATAACTTGCAAGCTCGCGCAGTGTTGCCGCATAGGTTGCATACCAGGCCAGGCCATGGAGGGCGTGCTGCTGGCGGCCGTCGTCGCCCTTGCCGAACTTCGCCGTTGATTGCCGCGCGGGCTTTCGCAAACAAGGTTTCGGCCGCTTCGGCGGCCATTTGCAGATTGCCCGTCAACGCACTCATGAAGCTCTCCAAAGCCTGTTTCCCATGGGCTTACAGGAGCTTATGTTGCGCCGCAATAAGCCCTCCGGATGAGGCCGGAAGCCCCGCCCAAATTGAGCCGGATTTATCAAGCAATCGAAGCCAATGGAAAATTTCCTGAGTTGGAGTAGAAAGAGGCCATGATTCCCTCACGGCGAAACGAGTGTGCGGCACTCGCGGTCATAATCTTTTGCGCTTTCAGCCCCGGCCCAGCCAGCGCCGCGGAGCCGGCGTTGCTCGGCGAGTTCGAAAACTGGGCGGCCTATACCTATCAAGCCTCGGATACCAAGGTCTGCTACATCTCGGCGCGCCCGAAATCGAGCGAACCGAAGGTCAAGCGCGATCCGGCGTTCTTTCTGGTCTCCAACATGCCGGGCCGCAAGGTGAAGGGCGAGGTTTCGACGATCATCGGCTATCCCTTCAAGAAGGAATCGAAGGTCTTGCTGACCATCGACGAGAACAAGTTCGAACTCTACACCAATGGCGATGGCGCATGGGCCGATACCTCCGACACCGAAAAAAAGATTGTCGCGGCGATGAAATCCGGCAAGGCGCTGAAAGTCACGGGCACATCGTGGAAGAACAACAAGACGGTCGATACCTATGGCCTTGAAGGCATTTCGTCGGCGCTGGCCAAGATCGACGAAGCCTGCCGCAAGTAGCATCGTGCTGAAGCTGGCCGCCGCGCTGTTTGCGGTGGCGTTGGGCGTATCGCCAGCGGCAGCCGGCTGCGAGGCCATGCAATTCGAGGGTGAAAACTACACTGCCTGCCGGTTCAATCCGGCCACGGAGCAATTGTCGCTGTTCAATCTCGATGCTGACGGGTCAGCCCTACGGATCGTTTTCGGCACTTTCCGCTGCACTGGCGGTGGATGGAAAACAGCTGGTCTTCGCGATGAATGCCGGCATGTTTGGCGCCGATCTCAAGCCGATCGGCCTCTACATCGAAAACGGCAAGCAGGCGCGCAAGATCAACCGCCGCAACGGGTCGGGCAATTTCCACCTCAAGCCCAATGGGGTGTTCTACGTGGCGGGCGGGCAGGCCGGTGTTGTCGAAACCGAGGCCTATGCGAAAAAGGGCCTGAAACCCGATTTCGCCACGCAATCGGGGCCGATGCTGGTGATCAACGGCAAGATACATCCGAAGTTCACGGAAACCGGGCCATCGCGCAAGCGGCGCAATGGGGTGTGCGTGCCAGGTAAGAACGAAGTGGTGTTTGCGATCAGCGATGGCTTCGTGAACTTTCACTCCTTTGCCAGGCTGTTTCGTGACGGTTTCAAATGCCAAAATGCATTGTTCTTCGATGGGTCGATCTCCAGTCTCCATGCCCCGGAGATGGGGCGGAGCGACGGCTTCTTCGATCTCGGACCGATGGTGGCGGTGGTGAAGTAGCTGTGCTATCCCGCCCGCCATGCCGACCGTTCTGAACACCCTCACCGCCCCACCGCGCTACATCGCCAACGATCCGCGCCCGTCGCTGATCGGGCTGACGCGCGTAGGGCTGGCCGATGCACTGGCCAAGGCCAGCGTTGCCGAGAAACAGCGGCGCATGCGGGCGGGGCAGATCTGGCACTGGATCTACCATCGCGGTGTTCAGAGTTTTGCTGAAATGAGCAACATCGCCAAGCCGCTGCAACAGCGGCTCGAAGAGGAGTTCGTCATCGGCAGGCCCGATGTGGTCACCGAGCAGAAATCATCGGATGGCACGCGCAAGTGGCTGCTGCGGCTGGCGCCCGATGAACGCGGGCAGCGCCACGAAATCGAGATGGTCTATATCCCCGAGGAAGATCGCGGCACACTGTGCATTTCTTCGCAGGTCGGTTGCACGCTGACTTGCAGTTTCTGCCACACCGGAACCCAGAAACTTGTTCGCAACTTGACCGCCAATGAAATCGCCGGACAGGTGCTGCTGGCCCGCGACAAGCTCGAAGAATGGCCGCAGCAGATCGAGGCCATGAAAAACCCGCCGGCTGGCGGTCGCTATCTCACCAATGTGGTGCTGATGGGCATGGGCGAGCCGCTCTACAACTTCGACAATGTCAAGGACGCCATGGAGATCATTTCCGATGGCGAAGGCGTATCGCTGTCGAAGCGCCGCATCACGCTGTCGACCAGTGGCGTCGTTCCGGAAATCGGCCGGGCGGGCGAAGAGATCGGCACCATGCTGGCGATTTCGCTGCACGGCACGACGGATGAGATCCGCAACAAGCTCGTTCCCCTCAACAAGAAGTATCCGATCAAGGATCTTCTCGACGCCTGCCGCAATTACCCCGGCGCCTCCAACGCCCGGCGCATCACGTTTGAGTATGTCATGCTGAAAGGCATCAACGACACGGTGGCCGACGCCAAGCGGCTAGTGCAATTGCTGAAGGGCATTCCGGCCAAGGTCAATCTCATCCCGTTCAATCCGTGGCCCGGCACGGCAGTATGAGTGTTCAGCGAGTGGGACGTCATCGAAGCCTTCGCCGAAATCCTGAACAAGGCGGGTTATGCCAGTCACCGGTGCGCACACCGCGCGGAAGAGACATCATGGCGGCCTGCGGGCAATTGAAGAGCGAAAGCCAGAAGGTCCGGGCGAGGGAGCGGCGGAGCCTCAGTAGCTATGGAGAGGCGCGATAAGTGCAATGACATTCTTGGACGAATTCAAACGTTTGCTTGTAGTCGTTGCCGGAATCGCAGCAAGCTATGCTCCCCATTTGATCGCAAACGGAATGACCGCGGGGGTGAGATGGAGCGATGGTGCCAGTTACATTTTCTGGTATTCGTCATCCCGGCGAAAGCCGGGACCCATTTATTTGCGTGACGGAAACTGGCAGTCGAATTCTGTGTTGGTTGAACAGTGGGTCCCGGCTTTCGCCGGGATGACGGTTGTTGTAGGGATAACAATCAACAATCATGATCCTTCACATCGCCCAGCGCATTGTCTTTGTGATCATTGGCTATCTGGCGGCCGTTGCCGCCGGTTCGGCGGCGTTTCCGCTGGCGATTGTCGTGATTGGCCAGTTTTTCCCGGAGAGCGAGATCTGGGCGTGGCTGGGGTTTGGATCGATTGTGATGTTTGCGGCGCCGGCGGTGTTTCTGTTTGTGTTCTTCTATGTGATGGTGTCGACGGTCTGGCAGGCCGTCGCGGTTCATGCGGCGACCGAGTTTTTCGGGTTGCGTCAGATGTGGCTGCATGTTGCCGCACCCATTGCCATCATGCTGAGTGCCGTCTTCCTGTTCGATGCCGCGTGGTTTTCGGATGTGTCGCTCACCCGCGTGCTCACCACCCTTGCCGCAGCACTCGCTTCGGCGCTGTCGGGCCTCGTCTACTGGGCCATTGCCGGGCGAAACGCGGGCTTGCGGGCCGTGCCTCCGGCATGATAGGCGGGCCGCGAAACGAGGTCCGCAACATGGCCAAGCAGAAAATCAAGAAAGTCGTCCTCGCCTATTCCGGCGGGCTTGATACCTCGATCATCCTCAAATGGCTGCAGACCGAATATGGCGCCGAGGTCGTGACTTTCACGGCGGACCTGGGGCAGGGCGGCGAAATTGAGCCCGCCCGCAAGAAGGCCCAATTGCTGGGCATCAAGAGCATCTATGTTGAAGACGTGCGCGAGGAATTCGTGCGCGACTTTGTGTTCCCGATGTTCCGGGCCAATGCCGTTTACGAGGGCGTGTATCTTCTCGGCACGTCGATTGCCCGGCCGCTGATCGCCAAGCGGCTCATCGAGATCGCAAAAGAGACGGGCGCCGACGCCATTGCCCATGGCGCCACCGGCAAGGGCAACGACCAGGTGCGTTTCGAGTTGACGGCCTATGCGCTCAATCCCGATATCAAGGTGATCGCGCCGTGGCGCGAGTGGCAGTTCAAGAGCCGCACGGACCTGATCGCCTTCGCCGAGGCGCACCAGATCCAGGTGACCAAGGACAAGCGCGGCGAAGCGCCGTTCTCGGTCGATGCCAATCTGCTGCACTCGTCATCGGAAGGCAAAGTATTGGAAGACCCGTGGGTGGAGCCGCCGCCCTACGTCTTCCAGCGCACCATTGCGCCCGAAGATGCGCCGGACAAGGCGACGTATATCGAGATCGAATTCAAGAATGGCGATCCCATCGCCATCGATGGCAAGGCGATGTCGCCGGCGACGATCCTCACCGAGCTCAACCGCTTGGGCCATGACAATGGCATCGGCCGCCTCGATCTCGTCGAGAACCGCTTCGTCGGCATGAAGTCGCGGGGCGTTTATGAAACTCCGGGCGGTACGATCCTGTTGACCGCCCATCGGGCCATCGAGTCGATCACGCTGGACCGTGAGGCGGCGCATCTCAAGGATTCGTTCATCAGCAAATATGCCGAATTGGTCTATTACGGCTTCTGGTTCTCGCCGGAGCGCGAGATGTTGCAGGCGATGATCGACAAATCGCAGGAACACGTCGAAGGCACGGTGCGGCTCAAGCTCTACAAGGGCAATGTCATCGTCACCGGGCGCAAGTCCGCCAAGTCGCTCTATTCCGACGCGCTGGTCACCTTCGAGGATGATCGTGGCGCCTATGATCAGAAAGACGCCGCGGGCTTCATCCGGCTGAACGCGCTCAGGCTCCGCACCCTGGCGGCCAGAAAGCGCAACAACTAGGCGGCCTGGCGCAAATCCTTCCATGGCGCCTCGCCACTCACTTCTACGGTGGTGAAGCCCTCGCCCACGCAGGGGCCGAAGATGGCAAGCAGTTTGGCATCGCCTTTGCCAGCATTGAAGGACGCATGCACCGCGCCCTTTGGAATAAAGGCCGCGTCGCCAAAGCCAAGGATGCGCTTTTCCTTGCCGAGCCACTGCTCCACTTTGCCTGCGATCACCACGATCACTTCCTCCTGATCAGGGTGCTTATGAAAACCGTGTGACTGGCCGGGTCCCAATGTTGCATCGACAACGGTCAATTGCGTGGCCCCCGTCGAGGCCGGATGGCTTATCCAGCGGCGAGTCACCGCAGTCAGCATCGTCCTTAGGGATTTCATTGGCCATTCGGAATTGGGCGTTCATCTTGTAGTCCTCCATTGCGATCATTCGGCGGCGGCTTGTTGCGGCGGGGCGATCGGCGTGCCGTAGACCCAGAACGAATCCGGCATCGGCGGGCAACCCCAGGCAGCGGCATGGGCGATCTCGGAGGCATCCCACACCACGGTCTGCCAGTCGGGATCGAAGATCATGTAGCCAGGGTCGCCCATCAGTTCGATGCGGTTGCCGCCGGGTTCCATGAGGTAAAGGAAGGCGGCACCACCGATGCCATGGCGGCCTGGCCCGTGCTCGATGGCAATGCCCGCTTCGGTCGCCAGTTCGGCGAGATCGAACAGGTGCTGGGCCGAAGTGTAATGCATGCAGACGTGGTGGAAGCGGCCGCGTCTCGCACTCGGTTCCGGCACCAGGGCAATGTCGTGCGAGAGGTTGGTGACACTCAGCCAACTGGCGATCACCGGGCCATCGGCACCCCCTTGCACGCGTTCGCGCTCGCGAAAGCCCAGGGCGTTGACCATGAAGTCGCGGCACAGGCGGGTGTCGGCGGTCATCAGGTTGAGGTGATCGATGCGCCGCACCGGAATGCCAATGGCGGGGCGGCGCTGCGGGCGGTTTTTTAACTTGGTGTCTTGGCCTCTGGGTGTTTCGGCGTAATTCACGTCCCAGAACAATTCCATGGCGTGGCCTTCGGGCGACTGGAAGCGGAAGGCCGGTCCGTGGCCGGTTTCATTGTCGATCCAGCCTTTTCCCAGACCCATGGCGTTGATCGCCGCCACGCGGCGGGCGAGGGCTTGCGGGCTGCGGGCCCGCCAGCCGACATGGCCAAGCCCCGGCTCGGCGGCGGCCGTCAGCTTGATCGAGTGGTGATACTGCTCCTCATAACCCCGGAGATAGACCGACTGCTTGGTCCTCGCGGTTTCCTGCATGCCGAGCAGGTTGGTGAAGAACGCCGTGGTGGCGGGAAGGTCGGGGGTCAAGATCTCAACATGAGCCAGA
Source organism: uncultured Alphaproteobacteria bacterium (assembly GCA_963775095.1). GTDB lineage: Bacteria > Pseudomonadota > Alphaproteobacteria > Rhizobiales > Aestuariivirgaceae > Aestuariivirga. Next base: position 338,298 of record CAVZHN010000009.1, on the reverse strand, counting down.
TGGGCAACGTCGAGGATTGGCTCGGGATCAAATTTGACGGTCATGGCGAGGCTCCGGGTTACAGGGGGTCTGGCACGGGAGGCACGGTTTTGTATCGATCCAAAATCAGCGTATGCCCGTCACGCCAATGAGTCAAGAAAAAATTTGGATCGATCCAATTCATGCATTATATACGTGCTGTGATCACCACTGCGAAAGCCACCCTGGTTGAAGTTGCCCGCGCCGCCGGCGTGTCGCGGAGTACGGCGTCCAATGTCTTCGCCCATCCCGAACGGGTGCGAGCGGACGTCCGCAAGGCCGTCGAAGTGGCCGCCCGGTCACTTGGATATCTGGGACCAGACCCCAAAGGCCGGTTGCTGCGCGATGGCAAGTTTAACACCATCGGCATCATTCCGCCGGGCCAGTGGGGGGTTGCCGACAGCTTGCGCAATCCGGTGTTCCACCAGTTTCTTGCGGGCGTGGCCGAAGCCTGCGACGAGGTGGGGGCAAGTGTTGTGCTGATTCCCGACAAGGCTGGCAGCGGCGGCATTGGTGCGGCCCTGGTCGATGGCCTGATCTTCGGGCGAATCAGCCAGCTCGCCGAAACCGAACCGGCGCGGTTGCGGCGGCTGCCGTTTGTCGTCGTCGATGTCGATGGCGGACCGGGTATTGCCTCGGTCCGAGTCGACGCCAGGCACGGTGCCTATCTCTCGGCGCGTCATCTGATTGACCTCGGCCATCGCAATTTTGCGATCATGTCATTTCGCCGCGACCACGGCTCGCCACGGTTTCATCCACCGGGCGCTCCTCGCAGTGTGGAAGATACCGGCATGGAAACCGATTGGGAAAAATATCTGGGCTACGGCGAAGCGCTTGCCGAAGCCCACATCGACATCGCAACCGTGCCGATGCTGCAGGCCGATCCGTGGGAGACGAAGGCCGCTTCGCAGCTGCTCGACGCGGCACCTAACGCGACGGCCATCCTGTCGATGTCGGTGATGCAGGCGATCGCCGTCATCGGAGAAGCCCGGCGTCGCGGGGTCGAGGTGCCGCGCGATTTATCAGTGACCGGCTTCAATGATATTCCCGAGGCGGCGCTGTGCGTTCCGCCGGTGACGACGGTCGATGGCATGGGTCGCGACAAGGGCTATCAGGCGGCGCGGATGATTATAGATGGCTCACCGCCGCGCAACGACGTCATCGCGCCGCGCCTCATCCTCAGGGCATCGACCGCAATTCCGGCGTTACCGGGCCCCGCCGGCTGAGGCGCCGGCACTGGTCACTCCAGCCCCGCCATCTTCAGGCCTTCGATGTATGTGCCAAGCAGCGGCTGCTGCATGAACTTGAGATCGGAGGCGATCGAGGCAAGCGACATCGGCGGGCGTTCAAAGACGAATTTCACAAGCGCATCGCGGGCGCCGGCCAAATCGCCGGCCTTGGCGCGGAAGGCCGCCAGGTCACGGTAGGGCCAGGTGAGGCCGGGGCGTTCGTCGAGCACCATTTGCGGATACTTGCAGGCTTCGTCAAAGCGGCCGGCGGCGAAATGGGCGAGACCTATGCCGATGTGAATGTTGAAGATGAAAGGATCGAGCGGCGACAGGCGCTCGGCCTTGGCGAAGGATTGCAGGGCTTCGTCGGGACGTCCGGTGTAAATCTTGCCGAAGCCCCGGCGCATCCAGGCCCAGGCGTGGTTGGGATCGACGCGGATGGCGCGCTCGATAAAACCCAGGGCGCGGGTGGGGTTTCCTTCGAGCAGCATGATGGCGGTGGCCAGCGCCGTCAAGCCGGTCGGTTCCTCGCCCAAATGGCGGGCGGCAATCTCGATCAGGCGCAGGCCCTTGCGGCGCTCGTCATCGGGATTGCCGGTCCAGTTGTAGACGATCTGCTGGGCGTGGGCCCAGGCGCACAGGGCGGCGGCCAGGCCATAGGCCGGGTCGAGCGCCAGGGCGCGCTCGAGCAGCACGATCGCCTCGGGGTTTTCGTGCATGCGGTGGGCCCAGAGATGGGGGAGGGCGCGCATCACCAGGTCATAGGCTTCAAGGTTGTCGGGCCGCTTCATCATGGCGCGCTCGATTTCGGCCTTGCGCACCGAGGGGTATACGGCACCCGCCACCATTTCGGCGATCCGGTCCTGCAGGTCGAAGAGCTCGGCCATGGAACCTTCGGCCTTGCCGGCCCAGATGTGGGCGGCGGTTTCGGTCTCGATCAATTGCGCTATTATGCGGATGCGGCCGGCGGCGTGGCGTACGCTGCCTTCCAACGCATAGCGTACGCCCAGTTCGCGGCCGACCTGGCGGATGTCGACGCTGCGGCCTTTATAGGCGAAGGCGGAATTGCGGGCGATCACCATGATGTCGCCCACCCGCGACAGGGTGGCGGTGATTTCCTCGACCACGCCATCGGCGAAATGGGCCTGCTCCGGATCGGCCGACATGTTGTCGAAGGGCAAGACCACCAGCGACGGCTTGACGGCGGCGGGTTGATCACGATGCGCCATGTCGAGTTGGTCGTTAACGGCGCGGTGCTGCACGGCGGGATCGGGATGCCAAATGTGGATGCGCACGGAATGGCTGACGTTCTTGAGGATCTGCGAGCCAGTGTCGCCGAAAGCGATGTCGAGCTTTCCGGAAATGTATTCGCGGATCCATTTGGAAACCGCCATGCCGCCGGGCGGCGACTTGCCCTGGACCCTGACGGCGAGGTTGACGCCGCCGCCATAACGGTCCTCGCCCTCGAGCATGACATCGGCCAAAACCATGCCGATGCGCAGCTGCAATGGGTCGCGGCCGGCGGAAACCGGATCTTCAAGCATCCGGCTTTGCAGGCCCGCCGCCCATTCGACGGCCGAAACCACGCTGGCGAACTCGAGCAGCAGGCCGTCGCCCATGGATTTGAAGACACTGCCACCGAAAGCTCCGATGGTGCCGCCGATGCGGCCGTTGAACACCGATTGCACAGCCGTGAGGGTTGCCGTTTCATCGTGCTCCATCAGACGGGTGTAACCCGCCACATCCAGAGATACGATAGTAACGAACTTGCGATTGGCGCGGGGGTTTGCCGAAACGCTTTCCATAGGCCCAAGCGAACACTAGCATGCCGGAAGGGGCATGAGAACTGCCCGTCCCCCCATCCAGCCCCGCAAAAGCTCGGCCCGGCAATGTCTCCGGCCAATGCCAGAAAGGCAAGGGGGACCATGGGATACCAAGACATTCCGGCCGGCAAGGACGCGGAAGTCGCCAGCCTGCGCAGCCGCCTCAGAATGCTCGAAGCGGTGATCGATCATTTTCCCGGCGGCATCCTGTTGACTGACCGCGATTTGCGGGTGGTCTTGTGCAATGCCCAGCAGCGCGATCTCCTGGAGTTTCCCGAGGAGTTGTTCACCGTGGGCTCGCCGACGCTGGAGGAGCTGTTCCGGTTCAACGCCATGCGCGGTGAATATGGGCCAGGCGACACCGAGGCGATCATTAAAGACAAGCTGGAACAGGTAAGCCGCCGAATCCCCCATGTGTTCGAACGCACCCGGCCGAACGGCACGGTGCTTGAGGTGCGCGGAGCGCCGCTGCCCGAAGGCGGCTTCGTGACAACCTACCTCGATGTCACCGAACAGCGGCGAAACCAGGCGTTGATCGCCAAGCTGGCGCAATATGACATGCTGACGGGCCTTCCAAACCGCAACCTGTTTCTCGAGCGGCTCAATCAGGCGCTGGCGCGGGTGCGGCGCGGTGAACAGATCGCCCTGCATTTTCTCGATCTGGACCGCTTCAAGCCGGTTAACGATACCTATGGTCACGAGGCGGGCGACAAGCTGTTGACGGCGGCTGGCGAACGGCTGCTCCATTGCGTGCGCGAAACCGATACGGTGGCGCGGTTTGGCGGCGACGAGTTTGTGGTGCTGCAATCCAACATCGGCAATCCCGGCGATGCCACAACGATGGCCCAGCGGATCATCGCGGCTCTCAGCCGGACTTTTGAGCTTGGAGTCCATCGCTTTGATATCGGCGCCAGCGCCGGCATTGCGCTGGCGCCTGGCGACGGGCTGACGAGTGACGAACTGCTCAGCCGCGCCGATCAGGCGCTCTACGACAGCAAGCGTTCGGGGCGGGGTCAATATCGCCTCTACGGGCAGGCTGGCGCGGCGAAACCGGCGACATAGGACAATTGACAGTACTCGACGGAGTTGCCAAACACGATTCCATTGGTCGGCGGCGAAGCGGCCCGGCGGGCGGGTTGCCGCGCTGGCTTTGCCAACCGGGATATGTGGAATGCGCGGCATCATTTTGGCAGGCGGCAGCGGCACCCGCCTTTATCCCCTGACCCTTTGCCAGTCGAAACAGCTTCTGCCGGTTTATGACAAGCCGATGATCTACTATCCGCTGTCGGTTCTCATGCTGGCGGGGCTGCGTGACATTCTGATCATCTCCACACCGCAGGACTTGCCGCAATTCCAGCGCCTGCTGGGCGACGGTTCGCAGTTTGGCGTCAGCTTCTCCTATGCCGAGCAGCCGCATCCCGGCGGACTTGCTCAGGCTTTCCTCATCGGCGAAAAATTCCTCAAGGGCGGGCCGGCGGCGCTGGTGCTGGGCGACAACATCTTCCATGGCGACAAGCTCGCCGAACGCGGGCGAGCGGCGGCGGCGCGGCGCACGGGCGCCACGGTGTTCGCCTATCATGTCTCCGATCCGGAACGCTATGGCGTTGTCGCCTTCGACGACAAGGGAATGGCTGTGACGATCGAGGAAAAGCCGCAACAGCCAAAATCGCCATGGGCGGTCACCGGCCTCTATTTCTACGATGCCGATGTTACCGATATCGCCAAATCGCTCAGGCCATCGCCGCGCGGCGAACTGGAAATCACCGATGTCAACCGCGCTTATCTGCAGCGCGGCGATTTGCAGGTCGAGCGGCTGGGCCGCGGCTATGCCTGGCTCGATACCGGCACCCATGACAGCCTGCATGACGCGGGTTCGTTCATCCGCACCATCGAAACCCGCACCGGCAGCAAGATCGCCTGCCCGGAAGAGATCGCCTTCGAGTGCGGCTACATCGATGGCGAGCAGGTGCTGGCGCGGGCAAGCATGATGGGAAAGACCGAGTATGCCGCCTATCTCCGGCGCATTGTCGCCGAAAAGGCGTAGGGTTGGGGCCATGGACATCCGGCGCTTGGCTATCCCAGAGGTGGTTGAGTTCGTGCTGAACAAGCATGGCGATGCACGCGGGTACTTTGCGGAGACCTATTCGCGCCAGCGGTTTGCCGAAGCGGGTTTCACCATCGACTGGGTGCAGGACAATCAGAGCTTCTCGGCGGACCGGCACGTGCTGCGCGGTCTGCATTTCCAGGTGGCGCCCTTCGCCCAGGACAAATTGATCCGTGTGCTGAAAGGATCGATCTTCGACGTGGCCGTTGATATCCGGCCCGGCTCGGCAACCCATGGGAAATGGGTGTCATGCGTGCTCTCGGCGGAGAAATTCAACCAGCTGCTGGTGCCGAAGGGATTTGCCCACGGATTTCTCACCCTGGAGCCTGCGACCGAGGTTCTTTACAAGGTTTCAGCACCCTATTCCCAGGCCGCTGACCGGGCCATCCGGTTCGACGATCCGGCGCTTGGCATAGAGTGGCCGCTGGACGGGGCAAGCCCGCGGCTCTCGTACAAAGACCGCCAAGCACCGCTGCTCGCCGCCATCGCGGCGAAGATCGAATTTTGACGATGAAAGTCCTGGTCACCGGCGGCTCGGGTTTCATCGGTTCGGCGGTTTGCCGGCACTTGGTTGCGGATCTGAAATTCTCGGTGGTCAACACCGACAAGATGACCTACGCGGCGACCGAGGGTTCGACGGCGGCGATTGCCGCTTCTCCGCTCTACAGGTTTTACAAACAGGACATCTGCGACCGCGAGGCAATGCTGGCGATCATGCAACGCGAGCAACCGGACGCCATCATGCATCTGGCCGCCGAAAGCCATGTCGACCGGTCGATCGACGGGCCGGGCGCTTTCGTCCATACAAACATTACCGGCACGTACGAACTTTTGCAGGCGGCACGGAGCTATTTCGAAGGCCTGCCGGAACAGCGGCGGGCAGGCTTCCGGTTTCATCACATCTCGACCGACGAGGTGTTCGGCGATCTTCCCCTCGATGGCGGCCTGTTCACGGAGGACACGGCCTATGCGCCGTCGTCGCCCTATTCGGCGTCGAAGGCCGCATCCGATCACCTGGTGCGGGCCTGGCACAAAACCTACGGCCTGCCGGTGGTCATCTCCAACTGTTCAAACAATTACGGCCCATTCCATTTTCCCGAGAAGCTCATTCCGCTGATGATCATCAACGGCATTGAGGGCAAGCCATTGCCAGTTTATGGCACCGGCCAGAACGTGCGTGACTGGCTTTATGTCGAGGACCATGCCCGGGCGCTTGCCATGGTCATTGCACAGGGCGCGGTGGGCCGGTCGTACAATGTCGGCGGTCGCAACGAACGCAGCAATCTGGCGGTGGTCCAGGCTATTGCAGATGCCCTCGACGAGATGGTGCCCAGCGGCCAGGCTCCCCGGCGCCAGCTCATCACCTTGGTGGGCGACAGGCCGGGGCATGATCTGCGCTATGCCATCGATGCCTCGCGCATCGAGCGCGAGTTGGGGTGGCGGCCGCGCGAGACGTTCGAAACCGGTCTTCGGAAAACCATCGCCTGGTTTCTCGACAATAGGCCGTGGTGGCAGGCGATCCGCGCCGCGCGGTATTCCGGCGAACGGCTGGGCGTCAAAACTTGATGACCAAGCTGCTGGTCACCGGCATCCATGGCCAGGCCGCGCGGTCGCTATTGCGGCAGGCGCCGTTTCACTCCGGAATGACCGTCGAAGCCATTGGCCGGCCGGAGATCGACCTCGAAAAGCCCGAGACCATCGCCGCCGCCTTCAAGGTGCGGGAACCGGACATTGTGGTGAACGCAGCGGCCTATACCGCCGTCGATAGAGCCGAGCAGGAACCGGCGCTGGCCTATGCCGTCAACCGGGATGGCGCGGCGGCGGTGGCGCAGGCCGCGGCGCGGCTTGGCGTGCCGCTCATTCATCTGTCTACGGATTATGTCTATGATGGCCGCAAGCCGTCGCCCTATGTGGAAAGCGATGCAACAGGGCCGCTTGGCGTCTATGGCGCATCGAAGCTGGCGGGCGAACGCGCGGTGCTGGCCGCCTGCCCACAGGCGCTGATCCTGCGGACCTCGTGGGTTTACAGCCCGTTTGGCTCAAATTTCGTCAAGACCATGCTGCGCATCGGCAAGGAACGCCCGGTGGTGCGGGTGGTGGATGATCAGACCGGCAACCCGACCTCGGCCGATGATCTTGCCGATGCCATCCTGCGCATTGCGCCGCACCTCACCGGCCGGGGTGGCGTCTATCATCTGGCGGGAAGCGGGCACGTCACCTGGTGCGGGTTTGCCCGCCATATCTTCGAAACATCGGCCAGGCTTGGCGGGCCGGTGCCAACGGTCGAAGCCATCACCACGAAGGACTATCCAACTCCGGCACCCCGGCCGCAGTGCTCGTGGCTGGCCACGGATGCCTTCGCGGAGCGCTTCGGTTTCACATTGCCGGAGTGGCGGGATTCGGTTGACAAGGTGATCGGCGAATTGCTGCGGGCGAAGCCTTGACGTTCACCGCCATAATCCGCGGCGGCGGTTTGACTTGTCCGGCGATTGCAGTAGATGTTGGCGGCTGTCCGATACTCATGATTTGGCGGGTGGCGGCATCTGGGAAGATAGTTATCGAATGACCCGCAAAGAAACCTCTGCGCCAGCCACCATGGGCATTGGCGGAAATATCGAGGATTCCGGCCTTTCATGATGGATCTGGTCCTGCATTCGGAAATCGTCATGCTGGCCGGCGAAGACGTGACCAGCTGGATCGTCTATAACCGGCTGGCCACGGTGTTCGGGCCGTTTCCGGCGCTGGTGGAAAAACATCTGCCGCGGCGGGTGCTGATCCGCAATCGCATGCGCAAGCTGGGGATTGCCAGCACCCTGTCGCAGGTGGCCTTCGTATTCCTCATCCGGCCGTGGCTCAAGCGTGGCAGTCAAGCGCGCATTGCCGAAATCTCCCGCGCGCATGGACTGGAAGCGGCGGCGCCGGCCGCCCACTACATCCGGCATATCGACAGCGTCAACAGCGAGGCCTGCAAGGAGGCGCTCAGGATCATCGCGCCCAAGGTGGTGGTGGTCAATGGCACGCGGATCATCAGGGGCGATGTGCTGAAGGCAACGCCGGCGGTGTTCCTGAACATTCACCAGGGCATCACCCCGCAGTATCGCGGCTCGCATGGCAGTTATTGGGCGCTGTACAACAACGATGCGGAAAACTGCGGCGTCACCGTGCATGTGGTCGACGAAGGCATCGATACCGGTGGCGTTGTGGCGCGAGCCCATGCCGATCCGACGCCTGGCGATAATTTCGTCACCTATCCTTACCTGCAAACCGCCGCGGCGCTGCCGGCGCTGGTCGCGGCGATTACCGCGGCGCTGGCCGGAAAACTGGAGGTCAGGCCGATCGAGGGACCATCAGCGGTGTGGTATCATCCCGGCTTCTTTCAATACATCATCGGCCGTTTCCGCGGCGTGCGCTGAACGAGGGCTGACATGACCATCGCGGTGTTCGGCAGCATCAACATGGACATCACCGCCTATATGGAGCGGCTGCCGAAGCCCGGCGAGACGCTGCACGGCACCGACTACATCATGGGCCTCGGCGGCAAGGGCGCCAACCAGGCAGTGGCGGCGCGGAAGCTCGGCAGCGATGTCGCTTTCATTTGCCGCACAGGTGCTGACGACTTTGGCAGGGCGGCGCGGCAGGCAGTGCAAGGTTTTGGTGTCGATACGGCGCTGATGCTGGAAGATGGCGGTGTGGCCACGGGCATTGCGATCATCAAGGTCAGCAGAAGCGGCGAGAATTTCATCACGGTGATCGGCGGCAGCAATCTGCGCATGGACGAGAGCGATGTGGCGCGCGCCGCGCCGGCCCTGCAACGCGCCAAGGTTCTGCTGCTGCAGCTTGAAGTTCCTTTGCGAGCATCGATGGCCGCCGCCGCCGCGGTCAGGCGGCACGGAGGCATCGTCGTGCTTGATCCGGCACCGGCTCCGGCCGGCGGCCTTGCCGCCGATGTGCTGGGCTCCGCCGATGTCATCACCCCCAATGAAACCGAAACCGAACTGATCCTCGGCTGGCGGCCGGAAACGCCGGAACAGGGATTGAAAGCGGCGCGGGAATTGCGGGCGCGGGGTGCTGCAACGGCCATCGTCAAGCTTGGCGGCAAGGGTCTGGCAGTGTCGTCGTCCGGTGGCGAAGGGGTTCTCGAACCCTTCAAGGTCAAGGCCATCGACACGGTGGCGGCGGGTGACACGTTCAACGGCGGTCTGGCGCATGGGCTGGAAAGCGGTATGGCCATTCTCGAAGCGGCGCGCTTTGCCTCGGCGGCAGCGGCTATCTCGGTGACCCGCAAGGGTGCTGCGGCGGCAGCGCCCACGCGGGCCGAAGTCGAGGCGTTTCTCGCCAAAGCCTAATTCGGAATGCGGATGGTCAATGTTCCGTCCACGGATATATTGACGCCCGACACGAAACTTGCCGGGGCGCCGGCCAGAAACACCACGACATTGGCGATTTCTTCGGGCGTGGCCATGCGGCCCATGGGGTTTTCGGCTGTGGTGCGGGCGAAGCGCTCGGGGTCGTTCTGTTCGACCTTGTGCCAGTAGCCATCCTTGAAATAGGTGGTGCCGGGCGACACGATGTTGGCGCGGATGCCCTTGGGGGCTGCGTGCCGCGCCAGGGATTTGACATAGAAAAACAGGGCCGCCTTCATGGTGCCGTAGGACACCGAGCCATAGCCATAATCCTCTTGGCCGGAGACCGACGAGATGGCGCAGAATGAAGCCTGTTCGCTGTTCTCCAGAAATGGCAGTGCCGCCTCCGCCAGGTTGCGGGTGTGCATCAGGTCGATGTCATAGGCTTTTCTGAATGCTTCCTCGCTGGCTCCTGACGATAGCGCGGATGCGTTGGCCACCACGGCGTCGAGCCCGCCAAGTGCTGAAGCGGCATCGTTGACGAAACTCCGCAAGGCGTCGCCGTTACCGACATCAAGTGCGGCCCCGAAGGCTTTCACGCCCAGCGCCTTCAGTTCGGCAACGGTTGCCGCCACCGCCTTGGCATCGCGGGCGCAGATTGCCACGTCAGCGCCTTCAGCGGCGAAGGTGAAGGCGATGGAACGGCCAATACCTTTGGTGCCGCCGGTCACCAGCGCGCGCTTTCCCTTGAGGTTGAGGTCCATGTCACACCACCTTCACCGTCTTCGGGTCCCAACCCTTGGCTTCAGGGTACTGCGGGTTCATCTCTTCGAGGGTCTCACGCACAATCCTGGCGATGGCGGCGTTGCGCAGCCAATTGCGGTCGGCGGGAATCACGTACCACGGCGCATGGCTGGTCGAGCAGCGGTTCACGGCGGTTTCATAGGCGGCCATGTAGTGATCCCACAGGGCCCTGTCATCAAGATCGGAGGGGTTGAACTTCCAGCGCTTGTCCGGCGTTTCGATGCGGTCGCGCAGGCGCTCGGCCTGTTCTTCTTTCGAGATGTGCAGCATGAACTTGAGAATCTTCGTGCCGTTGTGGGTCAGCATGTTCTCGAAGGCGTTGATCTCGTCGTAGCGCCGTTCGATTGCCTCGAGGGGCGCATACTTCTTCACTTTCACCACCAGCACATCTTCGTAATGCGAGCGGTTGAAAATGCCGATGAGACCACGGGCCGGAACAGCCTGATGCACGCGCCACAGATAATCCTGGGCCAGTTCCGGTGCGGTCGGCGCCTTGAATGATGCGATGCGCACGCCAATCGGCCCGCAGGTGTTGAACACGGCACGCACGGTTCCATCCTTGCCGGAGCAGTCAATCCCCTGCAGCACCACCAGCAGGGCGCGCTTGCCTTCGGCATAGAGCCGGTTCTGCAACGCGTCGATGGCCTCCGCGTCCTTCTCGGTTTGCGCCTTGGCCTTGTCCTTGTCGGCGAAGGCGCTGTCATCGCGCGGGTCGATTTTGCCGAGCTCGAACTTTTTGCCCGGAGCGGCGATGAATTTGGCGCCGAAAGGAGTGGTCTTGCCGCTCATGGTGAATCCTCGCAATGTGTGCCGGTACATCTTAGACCAGCCGCCAATGGAGTGTCAGCCCTCATGAATCTCACCTGGCTCAACGCCCCGCCGGCGTGGCATGAAGCCGGCAATGCGCTCTACGTCACCACCGGCGACAAGACCGATTTCTGGTGCCGCACGCATTATGGCTTCATCCATGACAATGGCCATTTCCGCCATGGCGAAGTGAAAGGCGATTTCAGTGCTTCGGCCACGGTCAGCGCCGCTTATACGGAGCTCTATGACCAGGCCGGGCTAATGGTGCGGGTTGATGCCGGGAACTGGCTCAAAACCGGCATCGAGTTCACCGACGGCGGCCTGCACTATTCGACGGTTGTCACCCGCGATGGCTATTCCGACTGGTCGCAATTCCGGCTGCCGGACGCGGCGGGTGCGGCACTTGAGATTCGCCTCACGCGCCATGCCGAGGCGCTGCGCGTACAATACCGCTTGCCCGGTGGTGGCTGGATTGCAACCCGCCTCGCCATGCTGGCGATGGGGGAGAGCGTAGCGGTGGGCATGATGTGCTGCACACCGCAACGCGCCGGGCTTGAGGTTACGTTCCGCGACTTTGCCGTGGGGGCTGCGATTTCGCGGGAGTTGCACGCCTGAAATTCGCAGCAGCCGATCCATCCTTGGATGGATTGCGCACGGTTTCGCCGTGCGGCAACATGCCGGTATCGTAAGGTTTACAGACAAACTCCATGCGGGACGTCCGGCCAGTCTTGAACAGTATCGCGTGGACATGGTCCTTGACGGTTGCCGGCGACAAACCCAGCACGGCAGCAATGGCCTTGTTGGAGCGGCCTTCGCGCAGCAGCAATGCAACTTCGCGTTCCCGGTTTGACAAGCATGCGAGGATCGGGCGGTTTTGTGTGGTGGGCTCCACAACCACGATGGCGCAGCCGATTTCACCCCGGGCCGGCATGTCGATGGTCATTCGCGCGCCGGGAAAATTGGTGGCGAGAATGACAAGCGCCGGCAGGGGCAGGCCGGCGTGCCGGCCGGCAAGCCCTTCAATCGCCGACCGCAGCGTCTTCATGGTGGCATCATCCATCGCGCAACATTATCAATGGTGGAGCGCCGCAGCAAGCAAGGGGGCAATTCGTGCCAATAGAAAGTCTTGATCCGACGGTAGCCCGTTTCTTCCGCGCCATGCAGGCAGGAGCGCCCGCAGCCAGCGAAATGATGTCGCTGTTCCACGATGATGCGATTTACCAGGAGCCGTTTTCAGGGGTCGCTCGCAGCCACCAGGGCAAGCCAAGTATCCTGCAGGTCATGCAAGAAGGGTGGAGTTATCCGCTTCCCGAGATGACGATCAGCATCGACCGCGTCGAGACAGATGCCGGTATCGTGAGGGCGTGGTGGACATGCCGCTCTCCCGGCCTTCCTGGAGGGTCTGGGCGTGGCCTGAACACATTCAGCCTTCGCGACGGAAAAATTACGCGACTGGTCACGGAGATATTGTCGTCATGACCGCATTCAAAGGTCCGGCGCTGCTTCTCATACATTGGCTCATGCTGTGCTTCGGGGTGTCGTCCGGGCTCTACAAGGCATTTGGCGGCGCTGCCGATGTGGCGATTTTCGCCACGGCCGGCCTTTCACCTTGGCAGGTCATGATCTTCGGGGTGGTTCAGGCCATCGCGGCGCTTGCGACCATTCCATTGCGGTTGCGGGCTCCCGCCGCGTCCGTGCTTGGCGTTTGCAATGCCTTCGCGACTGTTGGGCTGTTCTTGGCAGGTGTGCGCCCGTTTGCCGAGGTTTCGCTGATCTTCGTGGTGATGGCGATTGCAATCGCTTTCCGGCATGGAGCGTCCATGTTCAGGGCTTGAACGGCCCAGGCAAAGCCACCGAGGGGCACACCCCTTGATCGGCGCGGGGCTTCCGCCTATCCCCTATTGCAACGCCACTTTCCGGGGTTTTTTACGTGACGCATTCGAACAAGGCGCAGATGGCCGCCGCCGCCTACCGCCTGCCTGCCATGGACCAGGATTTCCTGCTGGGTGATTCCACCCGTGCGGTGCGCTTCCAGCTCGAATACCAGAAAGCCGAAGAGCATCTGCGCGCCTGGGGCGTTGAATCGACCATCGTGGTGTTCGGCTCGGCCAGGGTCGCGGAAGGCGACGGTTCGGGCTGGTATGAGGGCGCGCGCGAATTCGGGCGCATCTGCTCGGAACATGGCGGCGCCAAGCATGATCACAACCCGCTGCGCTACAACGTGATCGCCACGGGCGGGGGGCCCGGCATCATGGAGGCTGCCAATCGCGGCGCATTCGACGTCGGCGCACCGTCGGTCGGCTACAACATCACGCTGCCGATGGAGCAGGAACCCAACGCCTATTCGACGCCGGACTTGACCTTCCGCTTCCACTATTTCGCCATGCGCAAGATGCACTTTGCGATGCGCGCCGCAGCACTCGTGGTGTTTCCCGGCGGCTTTGGCACCATGGACGAGTTGTTCGAGATCCTGACTCTTCGCCAGACCGGCAAGATGCAGAAGCCGCTGCCGGTCATTCTCTTTGATTCCAAATTCTGGAACAGTGCCATCAATTTCCAGCATTTCGCCGATACCCGCCTGATCAGCCAGCATGATCTCAAGCTCTTCGGTTTCGCCGACACCCCGCAACAGGCCTGGGACAATCTGCTGGCCCTCGGCCTTCAGGTTCCAAAGGCATAAGCAATGACCCTCAAACTCCGATTCCATGGCGCGGCCCGCACCGTCACCGGTTCGTGCTACATGATCGAGACCGAGAAGGCCCGGGTGCTCGTCGATTGCGGCATGTTCCAGGGTTCGAAAACCGAGCGCGAACTGAACTATCGGGCCTTCCCGTTCGAACCCAAGTCAATCACCGCGATGATCCTCACCCATGCCCACATCGATCACGCGGGGCTCATCCCCAAACTGGTGAAGCATGGTTATGCAAACCGCATTTTCTGCACGGCGGCGAGCGTTGACCTGTGCGGCATCATGCTGCCGGACTCAGGCTTCATCCAGGAAAGCGAAGTCGAGCAGCTGAATTTCCGCAACAGAAAGCGCGGGCTTCCCGAGGTCGAGCCGATCTACACCGCCGAAGATGCCGCCGCAGCACTCGAACACTTCGATGGCGTTGCCTATGAGATGTGGAAGGATGTGGCGCCGGGCATTCGGGCGCGGTGGTGGAATGCCGGCCACCTCATCGGCTCGGCTTCGGTTGAAGTCGAAGTGGCGCGCGAGGGTGACAAGCCGTTCCGCATCCTGTTTTCGGGCGACATCGGCCCCGACCACAAGATGCTGCAGCCCGATCCGGAAGCGCCCACCACATGGGATGTTGTCGTTTGCGAATCGACCTATGGCGGCCGCGACCGGTTCGAGCGCGGCGAGCAGGCGCGGCGCGACCATCTCGCTGGCGAAGTAAATGGCGCGGCGGCGCGCAAGGGCGCTCTGCTTATTCCCTCATTCGCCGTCGAGCGCACCCAGGAGATCGTCACCGACCTTGTGATGCTCATGGAGCAGGGCAAGGTGCCGCATGCCTCGGTGTTCATCGATTCGCCGCTCGCCAACAAGGCGACGGCGATCTTCAAGAAACACGCGAAGTCGCTGGACCACGGCGACGATCTGCTGAAGGCTTTCAGTTCGGATTATGTGAAAGCCACCGAGAGCGTCGAGGATTCGAAGTCGCTCGCCCGCTTCACCGGCTTTCGCATCATCGTGGCGGCCAGCGGCATGTGCGAGGCCGGCCGCATCCGTCATCATCTGAAGAATCACCTGTGGCAGCCATCGACCACCGTAATGCTGGCGGGTTTCCAGGCCGAGGGTTCGCTCGGGCGCATTCTGCAGGATGGGGCGAAATCGGTCACCATCATGGGCGAAGAGATTTCGGTGAAGGCTTCAATCAAGCGCATCGAAGACTATTCCGGCCACGCCGACGGCCCGGAGCTGGTGGCGTGGATGAAAGAGCGCCTGCCGGTTTCGAAAACCGTGTTCCTCACCCACGGCGAAGAAGAAGGGCAGATCGCGCTGGAGCACGACCTCAAGGGCATCGGCATTGCCGGAGACTGCATTATCCGGCCGCGGCTTGACGATGTCTACGATCTCGAAGGCGAAGCGTGCGCCTTCATTCCGGAAGAAACCAAACCGCGCATCGACCCGACGGCGCTGGCGGCGCGCGATGTGCACAATGAACAGGCCAGCCTGCACCTCGACATCGACGATGAACTGCGCAAGATCGCCGACCCGAAAGCGCGCGCCGTACTGGTGCGGCGACTGCGCCGGGCGCTGGCCGGCGATGGCGGCAACGATTCCACACGGCGGAGAGGCCCGATGTCCGGCCCGTCGCGAAGAAGCCGGGGCTGGGACGAGGGGTAAGGACGTCAGTCGCAACAGTCCTTCTTCGTGGAGTCCGGCACGTCGAGGGCCGGGTTGGCGTCGAAAAATCCGGACGGCATCCAGTGGAAGCTTGCGTAGACGCAGGGCTGCACCGGCCAATCTTCGGGGCGGGGCAGGTGGTGATAGTTCAGCGTGTACCAGACCACGATGTTTTCATTGTCGAGGGAGCGGTTTTGCTGCACCCAGCGGGGCAGGCCGTCGCCGCCTTCGTGCTGGTTGGGATAGTGGCCGGCGGCGTAGAGTTCGTCTTTGGCAAATTGCGTGGCCCAGAAATGTTTGCGCATGAAGCCGGCTCGCTTCAACACCGGCGCAGCGGAGATCGAGAAGTGATCGGGGCATTGGTTCCGGGCACCAGCTTGTAGGCGGTCGGCTCTCCCACGGCATTGCGGACCGTGGGGTTCGAAATCTTCCAATAACGCGCCGACGCGAAGTCCATGTTACGCTGGGCCTCGGCTTCGGTTCTCAGGGGTGTTTCGGTAATCGCCATGGCGTTGCCGTGGGGGTTCGAGGGGCCTAGCGGCAGAGCGCTGAAGTTCACCTCCGACACGGCATTGCCGCCGCCATCAATGTTCATGTCGAAGCGGAAGGAAAAAACATGCTGATGGACGTGGGCCTCGACGCCGGGGGCGACAAGCGCTCCGTGGGCGGAGGAACTGCCCACGGCAATGGCGTTGGCAAGTGGTATGCCGGTGGCCTTCACCTCGACGCCGATGGTGCCGTCCTGGTAGAAATACCAGAAGAAGCCGTAGACATAGTTGCCGATGGTGGCGATCGACGAGATCACCAGACGCCTTGAGCGTTTCACCGTCATCTGGCCGGTGGTCCAGTCGGTATATTTCCACAGGATGCCGAAATCTTCTTCGTGCATGCAGATGGCGTTTTTGATGAGCTTGGGGGCGCCATGCCAGTCATGGTACCAGGCATCGAAATAGTGGATGTGGCCGAGGCAATCGCAGCCCAGCGTCAGGGAATCGAGCATCTGGCCGACGCCATATTCGCCGGTGTCGAAAGCATTGCGGCGGAAATTGCCGCCCGCAGGATCGCCATAGGGCACCACCATTTCGGACAGCGAGGCGCGGTGCATGATGGGGCGCAGCCGGCCCTGGTCCTCGTAGCCGATGTCATGGAGGATCAAGCCATCGCGGACGTGGAAGCCGACGCGCAACCGCCATTTCTGCCAGCGCACCTCATGGCCATCGACGGTGAAGCTCGGGCCTTCCGGCTGGGTGATGACCAGCGGCTTCACATCGGTGCGGGTTTCGGCAAGGCGGATGGGCGGGCCTTCGGGCGGCAGGGGCACCACGCCAAAATCATCGACGCGCAACACCTTCATGTTGCGGAGGTCGATCACCGGATGGAGATTGGAGATGGGGCGGGCGTAGGGGTTGTCGCCGGCGGCATTGCGCAGCCAGCAGTGGCCATAGGCAAGACGCAAGCCGCGGTCCTCGGGAAATCCGAAATTGCCGGCCCCCCAGCATTCGATCAGCACCTCGCTCATATCGGTGATGCCGCGGAGCGCACAGGCGGCGATCACCCGCGGGTCATGGCGGGCCATGCGTGCGCCGGCGGCGAATTCATCGCCGACGATCCGGGCTTGCGCACCCTTCACGTGATGCCACTGCTGCAGCCTGGCATCGGCAAGCGTGACGATCCCGTCCCAGGTCTCGCCAGATGCCGGATCATAACAACAGACGAAGGCGCGGCGCGGCGGATGGCCGGTCCCGCAATTCGCTGCGGGTTGGCTCGTCAAGGGCAATGGTTTCAAACCATGCCGCCGGGCTCAAGCCGCCGTGGCGGCGCACCGCCCCGGCGGCGCGCGATATCTCTTCGGCGGCAAGGGGGTCGAGGGGATGCGAGGTCATTGCAAATCCTTCAGCGGCGCATGCGGAACAGGCCATAGAGAACCGCCAGCATGACAAGGCTGGCCAGCAGCGCGGCGATCATGACGATCGACTTGATGCGGTTCACTTCGGCAAACAGGCCGTCGGTTCCGGCGTAGAGTTCGACGACGGCAAAGGTGGCACCCGATTTGTCGGTGAGCGGCACATAGGCTTCGATGAAGCGCTTTCCGGCAAACTGGTTGAGGCCGAGGTGCTCGGGCTTGGGGGTGGTGGTAATCTCCTCGATCTTGGCGCTCATGCCGCCGTCGAAACTTTCCTCGAGCTCGTGGTTGCCGGTGAATTTGAGGCCAACGAGATTGGACTCGCTGGAGTAACGGATGAAGCGGTCGGCGGAATAGACGTTGGCGCGCACCACGCCGGGCAAGGCTTCGATGATGGTGGCAAAATGCGTGAGCGCCGGGCTGGGCGCGGGCTCGGCGAAAAGTGCCGCAGCGCCGCCGTCGCCATCGACGATGCCCTGCATATACTGGCGCGACAGGGCAACTTCGCGGGTCAGCAGGCTGGCGGTAACCGCCTCGGTCAAGGCCCAAGCCAGGCCGCCATGCACCGCTACCACCAAGAGCAGGCCCACGGCCAAAAACCAGTTCGTCCTGCCAGTTTGCTGCATGGTTCTTCCTAGCCCTCCGGCCCTCGCGCCGCCAAGACATAAACCGGTGGAATGTCCGTTCCATTGCGGTTGTGGAATTCCGCCGATCCGCCTAGCATGGATTCGAGGAAAATCCATGACCGAAACCGATGCTCCGCCCCGCGATTTCCAAGCCTTGAAGGCGCTGATCGCTGTGCGGGCACCTGATCTGCCGCGGCGGCTCATGCAGATCGCCACCTATGCCCTGAACAATCCCGACGAGATCGCCTTTGGCACGGTGTCGACGATCGCCGATCAGGCCGATGTGCAGCCGTCGACGCTGGTGCGGTTTTCGCAGGCCATGGGCTACCAGGGATTTTCCGACCTTCAGGAAGTGTTCCGCTCCAGGCTGCGCGACCGCATTCTCAACTACGACGAACGCATTGCGCAGCTGCGCGAACACGCGATCAACGCTTCAAAGTCGAACGTCATCTTCCAGGGCTTCAGCGATGCCGCCGAAAAATCGGTGGCGGGCCTGCGCGAGAAGCTCGATCCTGCGGCTCTCGACCGGGCCGTCGAAATGCTGGCCCGGGCCGAGGTCATCTATCTGGTCGGCCTCCGGCGGTCGTTCCCGATCGCGTCGTACATGGCCTATGCCTTCGGGAAACTCGGTGTACGGAGCATTCTGGTCGATGGCGTCGGCGGCTTGGCGCCCGAACAGTTCGCCCAGGCGACAATCAGGGATGCGATGCTGGCCATCAGCTTTACACCCTACGCCAGTGAAACCGTGTCGCTGGCCCAGGCGGCGAATGGGCCGCAGGTGCCAGTCGTGTCGATCACCGACAGCCCGTTCTCGCCGCTCGCCCAGGCCGCCGATTGCTGGCTCGAAGCCAGCGAAGCCAATTTCGAAGGCTTCCGCTCGATGGCGGCAACGCTGACATTGGCCATGACACTGACGGTAGCAATCGCCGAGAAGCGCAGGCCGGTGTAGGGCAAAGAAGCACGAACGCATTCTTTTGCCGTCATCCCGGCGAAAGCCGGGACCCAGCTTCGCCACCACCCTTCCCAAACCACCCGCCGTTGCGTAACGTCGCAATCATGGGGCAATCGATCGAACACTTCATCGAATACTGGCGTGGCGCCAAGGGCGGCGAGCGGGCGCAATCGCAGAGCTTTCTTTCGGGCCTTTGCCGCGTCCTCGATCTTGAAGAACCGAAAGATGGCGACTACAAATTCGAATATGCGGTGAAAGGCGACAAGGCCAACGACTTCATCGACCTGTACAAGCGCGGCGCCTTCGTCCTCGAATCGAAACAATCGCGCGCCAAGGGCGAGCAGCAAAGCGGTCGAAAGCCAGTCCGACCTTTTCGCGGTGGATGAAAAATCCAAATCGAAATCGCCCCGCGCCTGGGACGTGCTGATGCTCAATGCCCGCCAGCAGGCGGAGAATTACGCCCGCCACCTGCCGTCCTCGCATGAATGGCCGCCGTTCATCGTGGTCTGCGATGTCGGCCACTGCTTCGAACTCTTTGCCGACTTCACCGGCAAGGGCCGCAACTACACCCAGTTCCCGGACCGCCAAGGCTTCCGCATTTTCCTCGACGATCTGGCAAAGCCGGACGTGCAGGACCTGTTCACCAAATTGTGGACCGATCCACACAGCCTTGACCCCACCAAACGCGCCGCCAAGGCGACGCGCGACATCGCCAAGCGCCTCGCCGAAGTGTCTAAGCGGCTGGAAGCGCAGAAACACCACCCGGAAGAAGTGGCGCTGTTCCTCATGCGCTGCCTGTTCACCATGTTCGCCGAAGACACGGAGCTGATCCCCAAGGGCTCGTTCACGGACCTTCTGGAAGACTGCATCGACAATCCGAACTCCTTCGCGCCGCTGCTCAACGAGTTATGGAAGCAGATGAACTCCGGCGGCTTCTCCACGTCCATTCGCGCTCATGTCCGGGAGTTCAACGGCAAACTCTTTGCTGACGCAACCGTGTTCCCGATGAGACGCGAAGACATCGGCGAACTGAAGGAAGCGGCGAAGGCCGATTGGCGCGAGGTTGACCCCTCGATCTTTGGCACGCTGCTTGGAACAGGCGCTGGACGTGAACGAGCGCTCGCGCCTTGGCGCGCACTATACGCCGCGCGCCTATGTCGAACGCCTGGTCATCGCCACTGTCATCGAGCCGTTGCGCGAAAAGTGGCAGGCGGTGCAAGGGGCGCTGGAACTGGAACCGGAGAATGCGCTGGCCCGCGTCTCGGCCTTCCATCAGGAATTGTGCGACCTCAAGATTCTCGATCCCGCCTGCGGCACCGGAAACTTTCTCTATGTCACGCTGGAATTGTTGAAGCGCCTGGAAGGCGAAGTGCTGGACATGGTGGAGCGCCTCGGCGGGCAGGATGCGCTCAGGCTGGAAAAGTTCAACATCGACCCGCACCAGTTCCTGGGATTGGAGATCAACCCGCGCGCCGCCGCCATCGCCGAACTGGTGTTGTGGATCGGCTATCTGCGCTGGCACCTCCGCACCAAGGGTGAGCCGCCCCTCGAACCGATCCTCCGCGAGTTCAAGAACATCGTGAAAATAGACGCGGTGCTGGAACACGACGGGGTGGACGCCAAGGGCAAATACAAGAACCCGCGAAGGCCCCAATGGCCGGAGGCGGATTACATCGTCGGCAATCCGCCGTTCATCGGCGGCAAGGACATCCGCTCACGCACCAGTGACGCCTATGTCGAAGCCCTGTGGGCCGCCCACAAGGAGATGAACGACTCAGCCGACTTCGTCATGTACTGGTGGGACAGGGCGGCGGAGCTGTTGACGCGCAAGAGCACAAGACTCAAGCGCTTCGGCCTCGTCACCACCAACTCAATCACCCAGGTGTTCCAGCGCCGCACGCTGGAACGGCACATGACGGCCAAGAACCCCGTGTCATTGTTGATGGCAATTCCCGATCACCCCTGGACCAAGGCCACCAAAGACTCCGCTGCTGTCCGCATTGCCATGACAGTGGCGGCAGCGGGCCCTCAAGATGGCCTGTTGCAGGAGGCAGTTTCGGAATCTGAATTAGACACAGACGAACCGCACATTTCACTGAGCAGTCAAGTCGGTCACATCAATGCGGATTTGACCGTAGGAACCGATCTTGCGTCATCCGCAGAACTACTGTCCAATCGGGGACTGGGTTATCGCGGCATGCAGCTTATCGGCTCCGGTTTCATCGTCACAGTGCAAGAAGCGCAACACCTTGGCCTCGGCAGCCGTCCCGGCCTTGAAAAACACATTCGTCTTTACCGCAATGGCCGCGATCTCACTTCGACCCCACGGGATGTCTTGGCCATCGACCTCTTTGGCTTGGATGCGGAGCACGTGCGGACACGTTACCCTGAAGTATATCAACATCTCCTCCGAACTGTAAAATCTCAAAGAGAAGAACAAGTTGTAAAATCCGGTACGAAGGACGCTAAAGACTACGCGAAAAAGTGGTGGCTGTTCGGTAAGCCGCGAGAGGAATTGCGCCCTGCCCTCGCCGGCCTCCCGCGCTACATCGCCACGGTCGAAACCGCCAAGCATCGCATCTTCCAGTTCCTTGACGCGGAAATCTTGCCCGACAACATGCTGGTCGCCATCGCCTCTGCCGATGCCTTCCATCTCGGCGTCCTGTCGTCGCGCCCGCATGTCACTTGGGCCTTTCGCGCTGGCGGTACGCTTGGCGTAGGAATCGATCCACGCTATTCAAAGTCCCATTGCTTCGATCCCTTCCCCTTCCCCGATCCCGACCCATTGCTCCGTGCACGGATCGCCGATCTGGGCGAGCGGCTGGACAAGCACCGCAAGGACGTGCAGGCGGCGCATTCCGATATCACCCTCACGCAGATGTACAATGTGCTGGAGAAATTGCGCGCGGCAGACCCTTCGAGGCCCGCTGCGCGGGCACCTCAGGGTGAGGAAGAAACAACAGTCCCTTATGCTAAGGTGGCCGCGCAGCGGCCCTCGAAGCATGAGGTGGCCGCGAAGGCACCCTCGAAGCACGAGGGACTCTCCGATGCCGAGCGCCGCATCCACGACGATGGCTTGATTCTCATCCTCAAGGAACTGCATGACGAGTTGGATCACGCCGTCGCCGAAGCCTATGGCTGGCCCGCCACGTTGAGCGACGATGAAATTCTCGGCCGCCTCGTCGCCCTCAACAAGGAGCGCGCCGCCGAGGAGGCGAAGGGCCAGGTGCGCTGGCTCCGGCCCGAATATCAGATTCCGCGCTTCGGCTCGCCCAAGGAGAAAGCCGAACAGCTCGAAGCCGATCTCGGCGTCGCGCCCGTCAAGGTGGCGAAGACCAGTTTCCCGGAAGGCGCCGTGGCGCAGGCGGCAGCTGTCATGGCCATGCTCGCGGCAGCACCTCAACCGATGTCCCTCACCGAGCTGTCGCAAAGCTTCAAGCAGGGCCTCAGGGCCGAATCCAAGGTCAAGGCAGCGCTCGTCTCGGTTGCCCGTACCGGTTTCATCTCCATCCACGACGGCGGCAAACGCTTCAGCCTGAGGCGCGCGGCATAGGGCGGGAAGCGCTTGCGGTTTGGCACGCTCGCCTTGCTGTCATCACCGTGAAAGCTGCTGTCTGATGCCCTCAACTCCGTAGCGCCGTCTTTCCAATCGTGACCGGCATTTGCGCAGCAAATGCGGAGGGAGCGACTTGGAACCCCGCTTTCGCTCAGCGCGGCCAGCGCCCGAAACGGGTTTCCGGACAAAGGGCTTACGTCCTGCTATTGCACGACACGCCCTTTTCCGGAATGACGTTGTCAGGGATTGCATATGCGACACAGCTCCTCGCCAAGGGGCGGTTAAGTGAGTCCGGACGAGTCCACACCGCCCTAGGAAATAAATCAAAAATTCCAGCGGTGAAACACTCGTTCCATCCTTCCACCGCGAATCAATGGTTTAGCGGCTGAAACCCAATTGTGCGCGGTGGCGCAACAAAGCCGCGAAAAACCATTGCGAAAACATTCGAAAATCATTCGATTTCGATCCGAAATCGATAGCCAATGTCTTGCTGAACTGCCTCCGAAACCTGCGAGGGATTTGGCGCCAGTCCGCAAAAAAATGGCCGCCCCGGAGGGCGGCCATCAAGTCAGGGAGACTAAACCCACGCTACTTACCAGACGGCTTCCGGCGGCTCCGGAATGGCGTTGCCGGTGCCCAGCACCTGCTGGTCGAAGTCGATGATCGAGCCGGTGATGAGGCCCAATTCGGCTGATGACAGGTAGCCAACGGCGCGGGCCACTTCGGCGGGTTTGATCAGCCGGCCGAATGGCCTCGCGGCTTCGGCCTTCTTCAGCCAGCCGTCTTCGGCGCCGTGATAGGTTTTCATGATGCGGTCTTCGCCGGGCGAATCCATCCAGCCGATGTTCAGGCCGTTCACCCGGATGTGGTAGCGCATGACGCTGTAGGCGACGTTGCGCGTGAGCACAGCGAGTGCGCCCTTCGAGCCGCAATAGGCTGAAATGAAATCCTGGCCGCCGTGGCCGGACATCGACAGAATATTGACGATGGTGCCCTTGGACTTCGACTTCTTCATCAGGTGGAGGGCGTCCTGCATCAGGAAGAACGGCGCCTTCACATTGATGTCGAACATCCGGTCATAGAGTTCTTCGGTCGTATCCCAGATGGTGCCGCGGTCGGTGATCGCCGCGGCGTTGACCAGGGCGTCGATGCGGCCGAACTCCTTGTCGCAGGCGGCGACGAGCTTTCTGGCATCGGCGAGCTTGTTGAGGTCGGCCTCGACATAGACGATCTTCACGCCCTTCTTCTCGAGTTCGGATTTGACGCGGGTGCCGTTCTTGGCGTTGCGGCCGGCGATCACCATGCCCTTGACGCCTCTGTCGGCGAAGAGGTTGGCGATGGCTTCACCGAGGCCCTGCGTCGAGCCGGTGACGACGGCGATCTTGCCGCCCATGTCGAGGTTTGAAAGCGAAGAAACGTCCATTTTAGCTCACTTTCACGGGTTTTCCCGTCTTCCATGATTCGGTTGCGGCCTCGGCGAGTTTCTGGGCCTGCAGGCCATCATAACCGCTGGGCGTGGGATTGCGGTTGCCGCTTTCGACGGCTGATATGAAGGTGTTGAGCTCGTTGGCGTAGGCCGCCACATAACGCTCAAGGAAGAAATTCTGCACCGGGTCAGCAAGGGTGCCCTCGGCATTATGCAGTTCGACGGTGGTGTTGTGGACGTTCCGTGCACTGAGCATGCCCTTGGAGCCATGGACTTCCATGCGCTGGTCGTAGCCATAGGTGGCGCGGCGCGAATTGGTGATGACGGCGATGCGGCCCGAAGCGGTCTGCATCTGCACGGCGGCGGTGTCGACGTCGCCCGCCTCGCCGATCGCCTTGTCGACGAGCGAGGAGCCCAGCGCGTTGACGACGACGAACTCCTCGGCCATCAGGAAGCGGGCCATGTCGAAATCGTGGATCATCATGTCGCGGAACAGGCCGCCCGAGCCCTTGACATATTCGGCGGGCGGCGGCGACGGGTCGCGGCTGATCACCGTGACGATCTCGATGGCGCCGACGGCGCCTTTGCGCAGGCGCTGCTCGAGGTCGGCGAAGTTGGGGTCGAAGCGGCGGTTGAAGCCGATCATCAGGGTGGACTTGTTCTTGTCGACGACCTTCAGGGTGTCGTGTGATCATCTCGACCGACAGGGACACCGGCTTTTCGCACATGATGGCCTTGCCGGCGTTGGACGCCGCCTGGATCTGTTCGGCGTGGAAGCCGGTGGGCGAGCCGATCAATACGGCGTCGACGTCCTTGGCTTTCATAATCTCGTCAACCGAGGCCACCTTGGCGCCATAGGCTGCCGCCAGGTCCTGGGCCGCCTTGGGCATGGCGTCGGCGACATAGGCCAGCTTCGCCTTGGAATTAGAAGCAATGGTCCGCGCATGCACCTTGCCAATCCGCCCCGCGCCAATGACGCCAAATCTGATCATGTCTCACTACCTCCACAAAACATGGCCGGCCACAACCGCGGCTTGGGGCCAATTGTCATACTTGGAACAAACATTCCGAATTGACTTATTTTTGGAATTGTTGTTTCGTATTGTCAACATACAAATGCGCCCAGGAGGCAAACATGGCGTCGCAGGACGGGGCCGGCGGCAGACTTGATGTCATCACCATCGGCCGCAGCTCGGTAGACCTTTATGGCCAGCAGATCGGAAGCAGGCTGCAAGATGTGGCGTCGTTCGCCAAGTCGGTGGGCGGCTGTCCGGCGAACATTGCCATCGGAACGGCCCGCCTTGGCCTCAAGTCCGGCATTATTACCCGTGTCGGCGCCGAGCAGATGGGCGACTACATCAAAGAGCAGATGGTGCGCGAAGGTGTTGCCGTCGAGGGCGTTGTCACCGACCCGGCGCGGTTTACGGCGCTGGTCTTGCTGTCGGTGGAGAACGACAAGACGTTCCCCTTGATATTCTACCGCGACAACTGCGCGGATGCGGCGTTGAACGAAGACGAAATCGATGAAGCCTTCATCGCCCGCTCGGCTTCGGTGCTGGTAACGGGAACGCATTTCTCCAAACCAAATCTGGACGCCGCCCAGCGCAAAGCGATGCGGCTGGCCAAGAAACATGGCGCCAAGGTCATTCTCGACATCGACTACCGGCCGAACCTGTGGGGCCTGGCAGGACTTGGCGCAGGGGAAGAGCGCTACATCAAGTCCGACAAGGTCTCCGAACATCTCAAGTCCATTCTTCCTGATTGTGACCTGATCGTCGGTACCGAAGAGGAAGTCCACATTGCCGCTGGCAGTGAGGATACATTAACCGCTCTCAAGACGATCAGGTCGCTTTCTTCGGCCGTGATCGTGCTGAAGCGCGGGCCCATGGGTTGCGTGGTCTATCCCAGCGGCATTCCGGAAACACTGGAAGGCGGCGTCATCGGCAGCGGCTTTCCCATCGAGGTCTACAATGTGTTGGGGGCCGGCGACAGTTTCATGTCGGGCTTCCTGCGCGGCTGGCTGAAGGGCGAGCCGATCGCCACATGCGCCACGTGGGCGAACGCTTGTGGGGCCTTTGCCGTTTCGCGCCTCCTGTGTTCACCAGAGATTCCGACGTGGGACGAGTTGCAGTTCTTTCTCAGGAATGGCAGCCCGCACAAAGCGTTGCGCATGGATGAAGCGATCAACCATGTGCATTGGGCGACAACCCGGCGGGAACAGCCGCCGAAGCTCCTGGCGCTGGCCATCGATCACCGCATGCAGCTTGAAGCCATGGCTGACCAGGCGGGTGCGCCGCGTGAAAGGATTTCCGCCTTCAAGCGTCTGGCCATACAGTCGATTGCCAAGGTCTCGGGCGGCAAGCCTGGCTTCGGCACGCTGCTTGACGATACCTATGGCCGCGAGGCGATGTTCGATGCCGCCAAACTCGGATTGTGGGTTGGCCGCCCGCTGGAAAAACCCGGTTCCCGGCCGTTGCAGTTCGAATTCACCCAGGATGTGGGCGCAAGGCTGGTGGAATGGCCGGTCACCCACACGATCAAGTGCCTTGCGTTCTATCACCCGGACGATGCCGCGGAACTCAAGGATGCACAGGCGCAAAAGCTTCGTACACTCTATGAGGCAGCCCGCAAGGTGGGCCGCGAACTGCTGGTGGAGATTATTGCCGGCAAGCATGGCAGGCTTGGCGGATGACACCATCGCGCGGGCGCTCGAAGAACTCTATGGCTCTCGGCATCAAACCCGACTGGTGGAAGCTCGAGCCACAGGCCTCGGCCAAGGCCTGGGACAACATCAGTGCCACCATCGCCCGCCACGACCCCTATTGCCGCGGCATCGTGCTCCTGGGACTGGAAGCGCCGGAAGCCGAGCTCGAAAAGGCCTTCCGGGCAACTGCCGGACAAACGGCGGTCAAAGGTTTTGCCGTCGGGCGCACCATCTTCAATGAGGTTGCCCCGATGTGGCTGGCCGGCAAAATGAATGACCAGCAGGCAATTGACGAGATGGCCCGCCGCTTTGCCCTGCTGGTCGACATGTGGAACAAGGCGCATGCCCGCCGGGCTGCGTGACGGCCGTGGCGATTGGCGCTAGAACGCCACTAGGAGAACGGTCATGTCAAAACTGTTGATCAGACCCGGCAAGGGCCAGGGCCGCATTGCTCATGTTACGCCGCAGACTGCAGGTTGGACCTATGTGGGCTTCGACCTGTGGCGGCTCAAACTGGGCGAAGTGGCTTCCGGCGGTGAAAAGGGCCGCGAGACGTGCATCGTCTTTATCTCCGGCAAGGGCCGCGTCATTGCCGGCGAAAAAGACGTTGGCGTCATCGGCGAGCGCAACTCGCCATTCGAAGGGAAGCCCTGGTCAGTCTACATTCCGGCCGGCGAGAACTGGAAGGTAACGGCGGAGAACGACGCCGTTGTGGCCATCTGCACGTCTCCCGGCGAGGGCAAGCTTCCGGCCCGGGTGATCGGTCCCGACGGGCTGCATCAGGAAACCCGAGGCAAGGGCAACAATGTGCGCCATGTCACCAACATCATTCCGGAATGGGAACCGGCCGAGAGCCTGCTGGTCGTCGAAGTCATAACGCCGGGCGGAAATACGTCGTCGTACCCGCCGCACAAGCATGATCAGGACAATCTTCCGCACGAGTCACTGCTGGAAGAAACCTACTATCACCGCATCAATCCGCCCCAGGGCTTCGCCTTCCAGCGCGTTTACACCGATGACCGCTCGCTTGACGAAGCCATGGCGGTCGAAGATGGCGATGTGACGCTGGTTCCGAAGGGCTATCACCCGTGCGCCACCACGCACGGCTATGACCTCTATTATCTCAATGTGATGGCAGGCCCCAAGCGCACCTGGAAGTTTTACAATGCGCCGGAACACCAGTGGCTGCTTACCAAGTGAAACTGCCAATCACGTAATCCGGCCGCGGATGTACTACCGCCGCGTCGAGCCCCGCTGAAACTCCGGTCAACACCAAGAGCGTTGCGAAACCGGCATTGTGGCCGCCAGCCACGTCGTGTTCGGCGCTGTCGCCGATGCACAGGATGCGTTTGGGTGACCCCATGAGCTTGGCGGCTGCCTGGTAGATTTCCGGATAGGGCTTGCCGATCCATGTCACTTCACCACCCATCTCCTCATAGAGTGCGGCAATGGCACCGGGTGCGGGCAGCAGGCCGTGGGGCGTGAGCATCAGCTTATCGGGGTTACAGCAGATTGCCGGGATGGCGAGGCCCGTGAACATCCGGCGGTAATCATCGAGGGTTGTCTGCGGTGCGTTGGAGCCAACGATCAACAGGATATCGGCATCGCCCGGACGGGCGACCTGCTCAATGCCGTCAAAACCGTAGTGCTCGCCATCCTTGCCGATGAGGAAGGCACGCTTTGCCGGTAGTGATCGAAACGCCACCTCACCAGAGGACATGGTATCGATGAAGTGTTCGCGCGGCACACCCATGTTGACCAGGCGGACGCGGTTAGCGGCGGCGCGCTTTCCCGAGTTGGTCATCACCACCACGGGAATGCCCAGGCCGTGCAATTCGCTCAGCACACGGAGGGTTCCAGGATAGAGTTTCTGCCCGTCGTGGATCACGCCGAACTGGTCAATCAGCATGGCGTCGAATTCGCCGGCGATCTCCCTCAGATTGTCAATTCGCATGGCCAATGCCGCGCCAGGCAAGCCGCGCCGTGCCAACCGCCGCATGTTCACTGAGCGGCGCCTTCTCGACGACATCGAGCGCCCTTAGCCTGATCTTCGTCCAGCCGGGGTTCGAAGCACCACCGCCCGCCGTGCGGATCGAGGCCAGCTTCGACGCACCTAATTCGGCCAGCCGGCGATACCCCAGTGCTTCGACGCTGGCGATGCCTTCGAGAATGGCCTGAAAGAACAGGCGATCATCGGCGGGCCGGGGTTCAAGGCGCGGCTTGTAGGCGGGATCACTGATGGGAAAGCGCTCGCCGGGGTTTGAAAGCGGGTAGAAATCGAGACCGGTTGGCGTTTCAGCGTCGATCAGTGGCGTCAGCCGGGCGATGTCTTCCTTGGAAAAATACTTCGCCAAAACGCCGCCGCCGACATTTGATGCACCGCCGGCCAGCCACTGGCCGCCGATGCGATGGCTGTAAATGCCATAGCTGGGCGCAAAAACCGGCGTGGCCGAAAGAAGCTTCAGGGTCAGCGTGGTGCCGAGGGAGGTGACGCCGTCGCCCGCTTCGGAAGCGCCACTGGCCAGAAACGCGGCGCAGCCGTCGGTGGTTCCCGCGACGATAGCCACATCCTTTGGAAGTTTGAAGCGCTCGGCCATGTGGGCGCGGATGGTGCCAATGGCGGTACCTGCCGCGACAACGCCGGGAAACCGCGCCACATCGAAACCGGCCTTGGCAATCCAATTGGGCCAGCGCCGCGCAACGGGGTCATAACCGGACTTCAGGGCGTTGTTTTCGTCGCTCACGTCAAAGCGCCCGGAGAACTGTCCGGCAATCCAGTCGGCCTGGTGGATTACTCGTGCGCCCGTAGCCTTCACCGGCAAGGCGCGGGCGAGAGGCGACGTTGCACCTAACGCTGCTGTCTCGGCAGGTGCCGCCGCGGCGACGAGCGCCACATCAGCGGCTTCGGCTACATCGTTGTACATGGAAGCCAGTCCCGCCGGCGTACCATCGGCGTTCACCGGCAGGATGGTGCCGGACGTTCCATCGATAGCAATGGCCCGCACGTTCAGTCCGGCTAAGTCCAACTTGTCCATGGCCTCGACAGTGGCGTTCCACCAGATCGCCGGATCCTGCAATATCCGCCCGCCCAGGCCCTGCATCGGTGCGACAATGGCGGCGGTGGCCATGGTGCGCACGGCATTGTCCGGGCGTCGTTGCGACGATCCGCACGCCCGAGGTGCCAACATCGATTCCCAAAACCACATCGGTCATGGTCGGAACATATCGGCAATTTGCGGTGGCGGAAAGCTTCGCTTACAGTGCGGCGTGGAGACTCAAATTGACTCAAACGCAATTCGCCACCCGCCTCAATTCTTTCAAGTCCGGCTCGGAAACCTATTGGCCGGGGCGCAATCGCATCACCGCCATCGACCTTGCGGCTCGCGCTGCCACGGTGCCGGGGCTCACCGCCGTCGATCTCAATTATCCCGACCACCTCGATGGCACGACGGCGAAAGAGTTCGCTGGCAAGCTTGGCGATCTTGGCCTGGCTTTAAATGGTTTTGCCATGCGCTACTACACCGAGCCCCAGTACAAGCGCGGCGCCTTTACCAATCCAGACCCGGCGATCCGGCGCAAAGCCATCGATCTCACAAAAAAAGGCATCGATGCGATGCGCGAGGCGGGCGGCGATCTGATGACCCTGTGGCTGGGACAGGACGGTTTCGACTACGCGTTCCAGATCGACTATGCCCGCGCCTGGGCGATGGAGGTCGAAGCCATCGCCGAATGCTGCGCCCATGACCGCGCCATCAACATCAGCCTCGAATACAAGCCGAACGAACCGCAGAAGTTTCGCGCTGCTGCCGGACATCGGCACCACGCTGCTTGCCATCAAGGAAGTGGGTGCCGCCAATCTCGGCGTGACGCTGGATTTCGCGCATGTGCTCTATGCCGGCGAAATGCCGGCCTTTGCGGCGATGCTGGCGGCGCGGCATTCCAAGCTCTTCGGCATTCACCTGAATGATGGCTACGGCCACCGCGATGATGGGTTGATGGCGGGCTCGGTGCATGTTTTCGAAACGATCGAGCTTCTGCATGTAGCCGCCCGGCTGGGTTACGCCCATGCCATTTACTTCGATACATTTCCCGATGCCAGCGGACTTGATCCGGTTGCCGAATGCGCCGCCAATATCGATGCCGTGCGGCGCATGCAAAAGGTGGCGGCGAAGCTTGCGGGCAATGCCGCACTCGATGCGGCGATATCAGCGCAGGACGCCGTGGCGGCGCGGATGATCGTCAACGGGGCGCTCTATGGCTGAACGCTTCGATGTGGCCGTCGTCGGTTCGCTGCATCTCGACATCATGGTGAAGGGTCCGAAGCTTCCCGGCCTCGACGAAACGGTGATGGGCGGGGAATGGGGGTTCAAGTGCGGCGGCAAGGGCGGCAATCAGGCGGTGGCTGCCGCGAAGGCTCGGGCTCGTACCGCTTTTGTAGGACGGGTGGGAGATGACGATTTCGGCAAGCGCCTGCTCGCCCATCTTGGTGGCGCCGGCGTCGATATCAGCCGCATTGTCAGCGATCCCTTGCAGGGTTCGGGCATGAGTGTGGCCATCGAAACTCCTGAAGGCGCCTATGGCGCGGTCGTCGTGTCGGGCGCCAACCAGCACATATTGCCCTTGCAGTTCCAGGGTCTCGATGCCCGCGTTCTGCTGATCCAAAATGAAATCGCCGCGGCCACAACATTGCATGCCGCCAAGGCGCTCAAGCGCAGCGGCGCCATCGTCATTCACAACATGGCCCCGGTCGCCGCCATTGATCAGCAATTGCTGGCGATCACCGATGTCATCGTCGCCAATCGGGTCGAGGCCGAGGGCCTGACCGGCGAAAAAGACATGGAAAAAGCCGCCCGCCTGATCGCCCAAAGCGGTGTGGCGGCCATCGTCACCATGGGCGAAAACGGTTGCTGGGTCGCCGAAAAGCGCAGGCCCCCACTGCATGTTCCAGCGTTTGAAGTCGAGGTCGTCTCGACGCATGGTGCGGGTGACGCCTTCTGCGGCACGCTGGCTGCAGAATTGTCTCGCGGCAAGACGCTCGAAGACGCCGCCGAAACGGCGAGCGAAGCTGCGGCGAAGGTGGTGGGTGGGGGGTAGGGTTCCTACTTCTCTGCTTTTTTCTTCTTGCTGTTGGCCGCATCACGCCTCACCGGCGCATACACTGCGTGGGCTTCGTTCTTGCCGAGTTCGCCAGGTTGCTTGCCGTAGGACTTGAAGCGGGCCAGCACCGTGGTCATCTGGGTCTCGTTGAGGATCACCGGCGTCCCTGTCTGCAGCGACGCCCAGTACTGGTGCGAGATGGTTTCGACTTCACCGGCCAGCCACAGGGCCTTGTCGAGGGTGGGGCCGAAGACGATCTGGCCGTGGTTGGCGAGCAGGCAGGCCGAGCGGCCTTCAAGCGCTTTGAGCATGGTGTCGGATAATTCCTGGGTGCCGAATTCGGCGTAATCGGAGCAGCGGATGGTGGTGCCGCCGCCGACGCCGATCATGTAGTGGAAGGGCGGAATGTCCTTCCTGAGGCAGGCAAGCGCTGTGGCATAGATCGAGTGGGTGTGGACGATGGCCTGGGCTTCCTTGCGGTGCTTGAAGATATCAAGGTGCATGCGCCATTCGGTCGACGGCAGGAATTCGCCACGGTAGCCGCCGTCCAAGTCCATCTCCACGACATGGTGGGGCTTCATCTTGTGGTAGGGAATGCCCGAGGCGGTGATCAGGAAGCCTTCGGCGGTTCTGGCGCTGACATTGCCGGAAGTGCCCTGGTTGATGCCTTCCTCATTCATCTTGAGACAGGTCTTGATGATTTTTTCGCGCAGGCCGTGGTGTTTCAACTTGGACATTACTTTCTCCAAAACCGGTGCGGACCCTAGCGAACGGGCCGCCGCCCGTAAAGCCGCAGCCCACGATTGACGGACATAGGTGAAATGCGCAGAGTCGCGACATGACTCGCTCCAAGTCCCGAGGCATCGCTGTTGTCGATGTCGGCTATACCAATACCAAGCTGGTGTTGTTTTCGCCTGAAGGTGAACCGGTGGCCGAGCGCAAGGTGGCGAGCGTTCACCATCCCGGCCCGCCATACCGCTGGATCGATGCGGAGCCGATGGCGGCGTTCCTGCGCGCCGCGCTCCCGGAACTCGATGCGATTCTGCCGATTGATGCGGTGGTGCCCTCGGCTCATGGCGCGGCCATGGCACTGCTCAAGGCCGATGGCTCACTTGCCATGCCGGTGATGGATTATCAGGCGGAGCCGCCGGAAGAGGTTGTGGCGGACTACCGGAAGGTCATGCCGCCGTTCGGCGAAGCCTATTGTCCGTTGCTGCCACTGGCGCTGACCCATGGCCTGCAGCTGTTCTGGCAGGCGCGGCAATGGCCGCAAGACTTCGCCAAGGTGGCGACGATCATCACCTGGGTGCAGTACGTGGCCCATCGGCTTTGCAGGACGGCGGTGGCGGAGATCACCGCCATGTCATGCCAGACGCATTTGATGAATGTAGCGGAGGGCGGATATTCATCGCTGGTCAAGAGGCAAGGATGGGAGAAGCTCTTTCCGCGGTTTGCCAAGTCGTGGGATGTGATTGGCGCGCTGGAACCGGAGTTTCGCGGCAAAGGTTTCCGCGGCCGGGGTGAGGTGCTGGCGGGCATTCATGACAGTTCCGCCAATTATGTGCGCTATCTTTCGGGCGGCTTCGGCAATTTCACACTCCTCTCCACCGGTACGTGGAGCATATCATTCGATACGGCGGCCAAGATCTCGGATCTGCGCGAGGAGTACGACACCGCGACCAACACCGACATCTTCGGGCGCAATGTCGCGACATCGCGATTTTTTGGCGGCATGGAATACGAGATACTGGCGGGGGATGCCGCTCGGGAGATTCCCAGCCTCGACGACGTTGCGGATTTGATCGCCGGAGGCGTTTTCGCATTGCCGTCGTTCAGCGGCTCGGCGGGGCCGATGCCGGGCACGGAGGGCCGGGGCCGGGTCAGCGGTGACAAACCCGATGGCCGGAAACTCGCGTCGCTAGCGTCGCTCTATTGCGCCCTGATGGTATCAGAGCAGCTTGACCACGTGTATTCGCGGCACGACATTATTGTTGACGGACCATTTGCGCAAAATGCGGTGCTCATGGCCGTGCTTGCGAGCCTGCGTCCGGGACAGCGGGTACTGGCTTCGGAGCTTCGAGACGGCACCACGGCAGGTGCGGCTTGTCTTGCCCTCATTACCGATGGCAAGTTGCCACACATTGAAATCAAGGTATCCGAATCACCGGCGGCGCAGCTCAAGGGGCTCGCCGCCTATCGACAGAGATGGAGGGAATTCGCCGATGCGAAAACTGGCTAGCATTGTTGTCTTGTCGGCGGCTGTCCTCTTGCCAGGAGAAGCCCGGGCGATCGATTGCGCGGCGGCGGCAGACGCAATCACCAAGGGCATTTGCGCTGTGCCCGCCCTGACCGAAAAGGAAAACCTCATGGAAGGGCTTCTGGCCGAGATTTCCAAGCTTTCAAACGAAGGCGAGCGCGCCATGCTGGAGAAGATACAGAAGAGCTGGATTGAAGAACGCAGCGACAATTGCGGCGATCTTGATGCCGAGTCGATTGCCGAGTGCCTCGGTGAGGGGCTTGATGAGCGGATTGCCGAATTCAAGGCAACGCCCGAGTCTGGACCCGGTGCATCGTCGCGGGTGATTCCGGTTTATGTGACCCAGGAAGGCGATGACACCCACTACTCGGTCTATGCACAGGCGTTCCGCTTCGCCGGGCCGAAAAGCGATGGCGAGATACTTTTCAACGCCCATGTTGCAGACATATTGGCAAAACTTCCGCTCGCCGCGCAACCCTCCCAAACGGAAGGCGAGGTGCGGGAATCGGATACCAGCATGGCAATCAAATTTGCTTCGCCGAAACTGCTCTCGGCGGCGGCCTATTGGTGGCACGACAATGATGAGGATGGTACCGGCGGGCTTGCCACCTTCAACATCAACATGGAAACCGGCAAGGACATTGTCATTTCCGACGTGGTGAGCGAACAGGCCGCCGGTGAATTGCGGAAAATGTGCCGCGAGCGGCTGATTGCGCAAAAGAAGGAGCAGGTTGACGAACTCTACAAGCCCGAGGACGACCCGGCGTTCAAGGATGAGGTCATTGCCGAGCATGTCGCCAATTTGTCACGGTGGACGATTTCTGCCGAGGAGGTTTCGATCCTATTTGACACCGGAGTGATCGGCGACGTGGAGGAAGGCGATTACGAGTGCCTGTTTTCGCTGGGGGACGTGAAGAAGCTTGCCCTGCCAGGCGCTCCGCTGCCTTAACCTTCTCTCAATGGAAGGGGCGCACACTGGAAATTCGAAGTCAGTAAGGTTTGCCATGCGTTCCCTCCACGACGCCGACGAGATCGCACCTGCCTTTACGCTTAGCTGCCCCGGCTACCATGGGCCCGGCAAGCATGCCGGTGGGTCGATTTCGGCTGGCAATCTCAGCTTTTGCATCAGCAACGCGGTGATTGCGCAAATCGAGCATGACGACCTGTTGGAGAGCTGGCAGGAGGCGGTGTTGCTGTCTCCGGAAGCGGCCCGCTCGATCTCCGAGCAGGCGGCCGACCGGCTTGCCGAGACCATGGAATTGGGCCTGGAGGCCGCCGATCTTGCCGAAGCGGTGGCCGATGCGGCGGTGGTGTTTCTGCTGGCCATGAAACGCCAGGGCATTTCCGACCCAAAGCGGATTCCTCCGTGCACGGTAATGTGGAATGGACAAGACCACCGGGAGAGCGTTCTTCTGGGGGCATGAGAAAGAATGCCAAAGGCAAGACGCCGCCGCTGACCGCCGAAGACTATGGCCGGTCACTCGGCGGCATCGGTTTCAATCTACTAGTCCGCGACGTAGGCCGCGCCGTCAGCTTCGCTACCGAAGTGCTTGGGGCGATCAGTCTCTATGACGATGAAGATTTTGCGATGATGAAGCTCGCCGGCTGCGACTTCATGTACCACTCCGACCGGACCTATCGCGACAACGCCCTGATTGGCCTGGTGCAGGGTCTCGAAGGCCGGGGTGCCGGTGTCGAACTGCGCGTTTATGGTGTCGATCCCGACGCCGCCGAGGCACGGGCCAGGGCCGGAGGCTGGACAGTGCTGGCTGGTAGCATTGACAAGCCGCACGGGCTTCGGGAATGCATCATTCTCGACGACGAAGGCTATGCCTGGTTGCCGGGGCAGGCGATTGCCGGAAAAGACTGACTCTCAGAACAAGCGATTATAGTCACCCACTTCGGGGCATTGGCGCAGCAGTCTGTCCAGGCTTGCGAACATTTGGCGCTGGCGGGCTTCGGAAACCGGACTTTCGACGACCATGACAATTTCGGGTTTGTTGGAGGAAGCACGGATGAGACCCCATGTGCCATCGGCCACGGTGACGCGAATGCCGTTTGTGGTGCTGCGGTTGACGATGGACTGGCAGGCTATCGTGGTTAACGACTGCAGACTGGATGCGAGCCGGGCCACCACGTCATACTTCAATTCGTCAGCGCAGGGCGCCGACAGGGTGGGCGAAGTCCAGGTTCGCGGCAAGGTACGATACAGGTCCGCCATGGTGGAGTGCGGTGCCCGGTCGAGCAGGTCGAGAATGGCGATGGCAGCGGCCATGCCATCGTCGTATCCCCTGCCAAGCGGTTCGTTGAACACGAAGTGACCGGACTTTTCAAAGGCGGCAAGGGCGCCCAACTCGTGGACGCGGCGCTTGATATGGGAGTGCCCGGTCTTGAAATAGTCCGTGGACACACCATTGGCCATGAGTACGGCATCGGCCGCGAAGAGGCCGGTCGACTTTACATCGACAACAAACCGGGCGTTCGGGTACCGGGCGCTCAGATCGCGAGCCAATAGAAGCCCCATCTTGTCGGCGGATATTGCCTGACCCTCATTGTCGACAACACCACAACGGTCGCCGTCGCCATCGAAACCCAGGCCGATATCGGCGCCGGACTGGGCGACGGCCCGGGTGATGTCGCTCAACATGCACTGGTCTTCCGGATTGGGATTGTAGTGCGGAAAACCGTGGTCGAGCCGGGTGTGAAGCGGAATGACTTCCACCCCTAGCCGTGCGAGGATTTCGGGTGCGAAGGCACCGGCGGTGCCATTGCCGGTCGCGACAACGGCGCGAAGCCTTCGGGCGCATGGGGGCCGCGCGGTGAGTGCTGCAATGTATCTGCCGCGTATGGCAGTCTGGTGACGGATGAGCCCACCATCGCGTTGGATGAAGGCGCCATCGAGGACAATCGACTTGAGTTCGGCCATGTCTTCGGGGCCGAATGTAAGGGGTGCTGCTGCTCCCATTTTAATGCCGGTCCAGCCGTTCTCATTGTGGGAGGCGGTGATCATCGCCACAGCGGGCACGTTCAGAAAAAACTGCGCGAAGTAGGCCATCGGCGTAATGGCAAGGCCAATGTCGTGAACGGTCAGGCCAGCCGCCATGAGGCCGCGCGAGACGGCGAGCTTGATGGCATGGGAATAGTTCCGGTAGTCGTGACCGGTGACGATG
Organism: uncultured Alphaproteobacteria bacterium; assembly: GCA_963775095.1. Classification (GTDB taxonomy): domain Bacteria; phylum Pseudomonadota; class Alphaproteobacteria; order Rhizobiales; family Aestuariivirgaceae; genus Aestuariivirga. Next base: position 301,131 of record CAVZHN010000009.1, on the reverse strand, counting down.
TGGCGGTGGCCACGGCTCACTAGCATTGTGCCGAGGCCAAGGCCCACGGCTTCGGCTCCCAAAAGGTTCAACTGCGGTGTACCCGGTCCCAGCCACCAGCGGGCATCGTATTCGCGGAAGCCGGTGGGAGCCACGAGGGGAATTGTTTCGAAAGCGGTACTGTTCAGGTCGAGGGTGGCAACGGGCCGGGGAAAAGGCGGAACCGGTGGCTGAGCAAATCGAGCGGCGATGTCCCGCATGTCGGGCGGGTTGTGACGGGGGGAATACCAGAACGGTGTTGTTTCCGGCGACGATCACGTGGTCCGATACTCCGGCGGCGATAACCCGGGTGCCAGAGGCGTAGATCAGGTTGCCGGTACTCTTCAGGCTGTGGCCATCGCCGGCGATGGCGTTGCCAGATGAGTCATGGGGGAGCGCTTGCCACAGGGAGGCAAAACTTCCGATGTCGGACCAGCCGAAACCTCCTTCGATGGCGACTACATTTTGGGACTTTTCCATGACCGCGAGGTCGATGGATATGGTTGGTGCCCTTGCCAGGGCAGTAGCATCAAGCAGCAGGCCATCGGGGGTGGGAGCGGCCTTGCCGAGGGCCTCCTTGGCCGCGTCCAACACGCCGGGAGCAAGGCGCTGCAACTCGGCAACCATGTGATCGGCGCGGAACAGGAAGTTTCCTGAGTTCCAAAGATAGCCATCGGCGACATAGCGGGTGGCGGCTTCCGCATCGGGCTTTTCGACGAAGGCCGCGACGCGTGACGAACCGGGGTCGCGGCGAATGTAACCGAAGGCGGTTGAGGGTCCGGTTGGGGATATTCCAAACAGAACGATACTGCCGGCGGCGGCCGCATCCAATCCTTGGCGAATCGACCGGACGAAACCGGGGGTATCGCTGATGTGATGATCGGCGGCGAGTGCCAGCACGACGGTTTGAGGCGAGGTTATTGCGGCGTAGCATGCGGCAGTGGCAATGGCAGCGGCAGTATTGCGGCCAGAAGGCTCGAGAATGAACGTGGCGGAGATACCGGCACTGCGAGCCTGAGCCCGAGCGACAGGGGCGTAGGCCTGAGCGGTGATGACGACCGGCGGCAGAAACAAGACTCGAGTCTGTCACCCGCTCAAGGGTTTCTTCGAAGCTCGAACGGGGGCCGGCAAGTGCCACGAACTGTTTGGGCCGCGATGGTGTGGAAAGCGGCCAGAGCCTGGTTCCGGCGCCGCCGGCCATAACGACCGGAAGAATCCGTTGCGAGCTGGGTTTGGCTGCTGGCGGGGACATGAATTCTGGCGATATGTGGAGAGCCGGTGGCTATGAGAGTGTCAAAATGGGCTGTAGCAGGTTCTTGACCTATCAGGTAATGTAAATCAAAGTGCCGTAGGTGCATCCTTGCAGCATGGCCCGCCCTTGCCGGGCGGTCGTACACATTTGACCGTTTGATCAAAATATGTCAGGCTCTAACTCTCTGCAAGAACAGCTTTCCGGAGGAAGCGGCCATGGCGGCAGGTAAAGGTCCCGATATCGCGGGCAAGCGCCTTTCAAAGGCGGCGTATCAGGCGAATTTTTCAGATCTTCACCCCGGTCTTGATGCCCACGAGGCTCTGGTCGAAAGTGACCGCTGTTACTTCTGCCATGACGCGCCATGCCAGACGGCGTGCCCGACCTCCATCGACATTCCGATGTTCATCCGAGAGATTCAGGCTGGGCATGCGAAGAGTGCCGCCAAAACGATTTTTGACCAGAATATTCTGGGTGGCATGTGCGCCAGGGTATGCCCCACGGAAACGCTGTGCGAAGAAGCTTGCGTGCGCAATGAAGCGGAAGGCAAGCCGGTGAAGATCGGGCTTCTGCAGCGTTTCGCCACCGACCAGGCAATGACCGGGCAGAAACATCCCTACACGCGGGCAAAGAAAACCGGCAAGAAAGTCGCTGTCGTCGGTGGCGGACCGGCGGGCTTGGCTTGCGCCCATCGCCTTGCAATGCATGGCCATGAGGTGACGGTGTTCGAAGCGCGCAAGAAACCAGGCGGGCTCAACGAACACGGTATTGCGGCCTATAAAACCACCGGCAACTTCGCGCAGAAGGAAGTGGAATTCATCCTCGGCATCGGCGGCATCAAGATCGAAACCGGCAAGGCGCTGGGCAAGAAGCTGAAGCTCACCGACCTCAGCAAGGACTACGACGCAGTGTTTCTCGGCGTCGGGCTTGCGGGCGTGAATGCCCTTGGCGCCAAGGATGAAGATGCAAAGGGCATCGAGGATGCGGTCGAATACATTGAGGAGTTGCGCCAGGCTTCCGATCTTTCCAAGCTGCCAGTCGGCCGCAAGGTTGTGGTGATCGGCGGTGGCATGACGGCAATCGACGTTGCGGTGCAGTCCAAGCTGCTGGGGGCCGAGGACGTGACCATTCTCTACCGCCGCGGCCAGGTGCAGATGAAGGCCTCGGCCTATGAACAGGACCTGGCACAAACCAAGGGCGTCAAGATCAAGCACTGGGTGGCGCCAAAGAAAGTTCTGGTGAAGAACGGCCGCGCTGCGGGGCTTCGCTGCGAATACACGAAAGAAGTAAAGGGCAAGCTCATTGGCACTGGCGAGACATTCGATCTGGCGGCCGACATGATCTTCAAGGCCATCGGCCAGACCTTTGTCGACCCGGTGGGAGGTGCGCTGGCGCTCGAGGCTGGCCGCATCAAAGTTGATGGCGAGAGGCGAACGTCAGTGAAAGGCGTGTGGGCCGGCGGCGACTGTGCGGCGGGCGGCAAGGACTTGACCGTGGCTGCTGTCGATGACGGCAGGCGGGCAGCCGAAAGCATCAACGCGTATTTGAAGGCATAGGGAGGAATTCATGGCCGACCTTCGCAGCACGTTCGTGGGCATCACGTCGCCCAATCCGTTCTGGCTGGCTTCGGCGCCGCCGACCGACAAGGAGTACAATGTAGTGCGCGCCTTCAGGGCGGGCTGGGGTGGCGTTGTGTGGAAGACGCTGGGCGAGGAAGGACCGCCGATCGTCAATGTGAACGGGCCGCGGTATGGCGCCATTCATGGCGCCGACCGAAGGCTTTTGGGGCTCAACAATATCGAGCTGATCACCGACCGGCCACTGGACGTGAACTTGCGCGAGATCAAGAAAGTCAAGCGCGAGTGGCCGGACCGGGCGATGGTCGTGTCGTTGATGGTACCGTGCGAAGAAGAGCCGTGGAAGAAAATCCTCAAAGCAGTGGAAGACACCGAAGCCGATGGCGTCGAACTCAATTTCGGCTGTCCCCACGGCATGAGCGAGCGCGGCATGGGTGCGGCGGTGGGCCAGGTTCCGGAATACATCGAAATGGTGGCGCGCTGGTGCAAGCAGCACAGCCGCATGCCGGTGATCGTCAAGCTGACGCCCAATATCACCGACATCCGCAAGCCGGCGCGCGCCGCATTGAAAGGCGGGGCCGATGCGGTGTCGCTGATCAACACCATCAATTCGATCACATCGGTTAATCTTGATACATTTTCACCGGAGCCATCGATTGACGGCAAGGGGAGCCACGGCGGCTATTGCGGGCCGGCGGTGAAACCCATCGCCCTGTCGATGGTCTCGGAAATCGCCCGCGATAAGGAAACCGCTGAACTGCCGATTTCAGCCATCGGCGGCATCACCACCTGGCGCGATGCGGCGGAGTTCATTGCGATGTCGGCAGGCAACGTGCAGGTGTGCACGGCGGCGATGACCTATGGCTTCCGCATTGTGGAAGAGATGAAAGCCGGCCTGTCGCGCTGGATGGACGAAAGAGGCTTCACGGCCCTCGATGACTTCCGGGGCCGCGCCGTGCCCAATGTCACGGACTGGCAGTTCCTCAACCTCAACTATGTGACCAAGGCCAGGATCGACCAGGACAGCTGCATCAAATGCGGGCGCTGTTATGCGGCCTGCGAAGACACCTCGCACCAGGCGATTTTCAACGTGAAAGACGGCAAACGCCACTTCGAGGTGAACGACGCCGAATGCGTGGCCTGCAACCTGTGCGTCGAGGTATGCCCGGTCGACAATTGCATCACCATGGTGCGGCAGACGTCCGGCACGGACCCGCGCACCGGGCGCACGATCGACCCCAATTACGGCAACTGGACAACCCACCCCAACAATCCCAGCTATCGCAAGGCTGCGGAATAGACCTCGGTTTTTTGCATGACGAGACGATCTGTCGCAGGAAATGCTGCACCGTCTCCACCAATGTGGTAAAGAGAGGCGGCACAGGGAGGAACGCGGTCATGCACGGAACGGTGACGACCAATCTGCCCGATGTGCTGCACCGCTGCGAGCATTGCCCGGTGCGGCATCAGGCGGTTTGCAGCGCCATGAATGAGGCTCAACTCCAGAAACTTTCGCTGATTGCCCACCGCAAGAAGGTCGCGGCGGGCAAGACCATCATTTCCGACGCCGAACCCGTGGATTTTTTCGCCAATGTTGTTTCCGGTGCCGTAAAGCTCACCAAGACGCTGCCCGACGGGCGCCAGCAGATTGTTGGCCTGCTGTTTGCCCCGGACTTTCTTGGCCGTGCCTATTCCAAGAACAACCCCTACTCGGCCGAGGCCGCGACCGACGTCGAGTTGTGCACGTTCCCCAATGGCGCTTTTGAGCGCCTGGTCGGCGAATATCCTGGTCTGCAGCAGCGGCTGTTTCAGCATACGCTCGATGAATTGGACGCGGCGCGCGACTGGATGTTGCTGCTTGGCCGCAAGACCGCGGAAGAGAAAGTGGCGAGTTTCCTCTATATGCTGGCGCGACGCAGCCTGATGATCGGGTGCGCGCATCAGAAGGGGCCGGCGACGGCAAGTTTCGAATTGCCGCTGACGCGCGCCGACATGGCCGACTTTCTGGGCCTCACCATCGAAACCGTGAGCCGGCAATTGACGCGGCTCAAGACCTCCAACATCATCCGGCTGTCGACAAATCGCCTGATCATGGTTCCGGACATCACGCGGCTGGCAGCGACGGCGGGGCAGGAACACATACACCACTGAAGCATTGATCGGAATCAAGGACGCGGCCTGGCGTTGCTTTCATTTTGCGAGTGAACAGGAGGACGTTGCAATGGCCTACAAAACGATTCTGGTGTCGCTCAACGAGGTGGCCCGCCTTCCGCAACTCGTCGCCGCAGCATCGGAACTGGGGCGGACGTTCCAGGCCCATGTGGCAGGACTTTATGTCGTGCCTGCGGTGCAGGTTTATCCGTCGGTCGGTTTCGAGGCAGCGCCGCAGGTTTTCGAGGGAAACCGCACGTTCTTCAAGGACAATGCCGCGAAGGTGCGGGAAGCTTTTGAAAGCGCCATGAAGCGCGATGGCCTTACGCACGACTTCCATCATCTGGATGCGCGCTCGCCGGTGATCGCCGACGAGGTCATTGCCCAGGGCAGATCCGCCGATCTGGTGTTGATATCGGCAACCAACCCGGACGAAGTGACGGGGGTTGAACGCGATTTCGTGGAGCAGGTGATGATGGGGGCCGGGCGGCCAGTTCTGGTGCTGCCCTATCGAGGCGAAGCGAAGCTCGAACTCAATGATGTGATTCTGGGCTGGGACGGCGGACGAGAGGCGGCGCGCGCGGCTTTCGATGCCATGCCAATTCTCAAGCGCGCCAAGAAGGTACGGGTGGTGCGCGCCGATCCGCAGAAGGATCCGGCGCTGCGCGGGGCTGTGCCGGGCGCCGATCTGGCCGAGACGCTGGCACGCCATGGTGTCAACGCCGAGGCCATGGGCTATCCGACCGATGGCATGGATGCCGGGCAGGCCCTGATGCGATGTGCTGACGATTGCGGCGCTGGGCTCATCGTCATGGGCGCCTATGCGCATTCGCGGCTTACCGAGTTCATTTTCGGCGGGGCGACGCGCTTTGTGCTCACGCGCATGAACCGCCCGGTTCTGATGTCGCATTGAGTGCCGCCATGCTGAAGAAAATTCGCCTTGAACTGGCCCGCGATCACGATCATCCGGAGGGCGCGCGCAACTACGGCTATGAGTTTGCCGCACCGCTCGATGCCGGCGGCAAGATCGATGCCACCGCATGGCACAAGCACCGTGACCATTGCCGGGTCAGGCGCTTCCGGCCGGGCGAAGCTGACGATATCGGCCATGTGGTGCGGAAGCCTGGCGGCTCATGGGCATTTCACTATGACATCCACTCGGATGAAGAGGACGATGAGGCCGGTTATCGCTTCGGTGACCATGCCTTCACGCTCGGGGAGTATGTCTCGGTGAAGGAGGAGGACGATCACTTGCGCACATTCAGAGTCGTGCGGGTGCAGGACGTTTGAAACCGGACAGGCTCTTGCATTGGCTGGCTTGCGCGGCTACCCACAGCGACGGAAATTCAAGCTGACGGGAAAAGCAATGGCCTCCTACAATCTGTTCCTGCTCCCGGGCGACGGCATCGGCCCGGAGGTGATGAAAGAAGTCGAAGCGATCGTTCAATGGCTTGATGCCGAGGGCATCGCAAAATTCGAAACCGACCGGGGGCTGGTCGGCGGTTCGGCCTACGATACCCACGGCAAGGCGATTTCCGAAGCGCACATGAAGCAGGCTATGGCATCCGACGCGGTTTTGTTCGGCGCGGTGGGCGGGCCCAAATGGGACAAGGTGCCCTACGACGTGCGGCCCGAGGCGGGGCTCTTGCGGCTGCGAAAAGATCTGGGGCTGTTCGCCAATTTACGGCCGGCGATCTGTTATCCGGCTTTGGCTGATGCTTCATCGTTGAAGCGCGAGGTGGTGGAGGGTCTCGATATCCTCATCGTTCGCGAACTGACGGGCGGGGTGTACTTCGGCGAACCCAAGACCATCACCGATCTGGGTTATGGGCAGAAGCGTGCTGTCGACACGCAAGTTTACGATACCTATGAGATCGAACGCATTTCGCGGGTGGCCTTCGAGTTGGCACGGACACGGCGCAACAAGGTTTCCTCGGCCGAGAAGCGCAACGTCATGAAGTCCGGTGTGTTGTGGAACGAGGTGGTGACGCGGGTGCAGAAGAGCGAATACCCCGATGTGCAAATAGATCATGTGCTTGCAGACAATTGCGCCATGCAGCTGGTGCGCTGGCCGAAGCAGTATGATGTGATCGTCACCGACAATCTGTTCGGCGACGTGCTCTCGGACGTGGCGGCGATGCTCACGGGATCGCTTGGCATGCTGCCATCGGCTTCGCTGGGTGCGGCGGATGCCAAGACCGGGCGGCGCAAATCACTCTACGAACCGGTGCATGGCTCAGCTCCGGACATTGCCGGAACAGGCGTTGCCAATCCGATTGCCATGATCGCCTCTTTTGGAATGGCGCTGCGTTATTCTCTGGGGCTTGGCGAATGGGCCGACAAGATCGACCAGGCAATTGCTGGGGTGCTGGCCAAGGGCCTTCGCACCAAGGACATCGCTTCGGGCTCGAACGCCAATGCCTCGACTACGGGCATGGGCAAAGCGATATTGGACGAGCTCAAGCAAACTGCCTGAGGCATCACCGCTGGTTGCGGCGGAGCATCCATGTCCAGGCGTGTTCAATCATCGTGGTTACTTCGGGGTAGCGCGGAGTCCATGCCAAAACCTGCCGGGCCTTGGTGGCATCGGCAATGAGGACCGCGGGATCGCCAAGCCGGCGCGGGCCGTTGCGGGCCGGTATCGGCCGGCCAGTGACCTGGCGGGCCGCGGCGACGATTTCAGCAACCGAAATGCCGCCGCCAACACCGATGTTGATGAATTCCTGGCGGTGCCCCTGTTCCAGCAGCTTGAGGGCCAAGACATGGGCCTCCGCCAAATCCGAGACATGGACGTAGTCGCGAATGCATGTGCCATCGGGCGTGCCATGATCGGTGCCGAAGACCGTGACTTCCGGACGGGTGCCAAGTGCCGCCTGCAACACCAGAGGAATCAAGTGGGTTTCGGGATCGTGATTCTCGCCGATGTCGCCATCGGGGTCTGAACCCGCGGCGTTGAAGTAGCGGAGGCCGATGCTGCGCAACCCGTAGGCGCGGGCGTAGTCGATCAACAGCTTCTCGCCGATCAATTTGGTCATGCCATAGGGATTGACCGGCTGCTGCGGCTGGTCTTCGGCAATCGGCAATGCTTTCGGAACACCATAGGTGGCGCAGGAACTGGAGAACACCATGGAAGCGACGCCGTGGGCGCGCATGACTTCCAGCACTGTATGACTGCCGGTGACATTGGTGCGATAGTAACTGGCCGGCCCTTCGACCGATTCCCCGACATAGGCAAGAGCGGCGAAATGAATGACAGCCGCGGGCTTGTACTTGGACATCACCTCGGCGATGCGCAGTGGATCGAGGATGTCGCCGATCTCCAGCGGCCCCCACTTCACGGCGCTGGCGTTACCGCGAAACAGATTGTCGTAGCACACGGGCACGTAGCCGGCCTGGGCCAGAGCCTTGCACGTGTGGGAGCCGATGAAACCCGCTCCACCCGTTACCAATACTGTTTTGCCGGACATTGCAGACAGCCCCATGTTGCATTGCGTTGATGCATATCCCCACAGCCCTGGCGATGAGTTAGCTCAACCTCGCATTGCGATCAATTCTAGCGATTTCGCATAGGGTTGGTTAGCCGCGCCAGCAATTAATTTGCGTTGTGGGGGCATACGGTAAGATTTGAATGATTTCCGCGACCGAAGCTTAGACCGATCACTGCAGTCTCCCGGCCCTGTGACATTGGCAGAGGGGAGCAAACATGCCTGCAAAACGACTCTCGGCGATCGCAATGGCGGTGGTTCTCGCAGCGGCGAGCTTTTGGGTGACGCCGGCATTCGCCAAACTCGGCAAATCGGTCTCAATTTCCAACAACTCGGGCGGGCAGATCGTGCATTATGCCCTGCGCGCCGCCAAATATCGTTCCAACAAAACGCTGGTGCGATTTGCCGGGCGCTGCGATTCGGCCTGCACACTGTATCTCGGCCTGCCGAGCCACCAGACATGCATCGCCAAAGGCGCGTTTTTCCGTTTTCACGCGCCGAGCGCGCGCAACCCACGGGCACAGCGGGCTGCGCAAAACTACCTCATGAAGAAGTATCCGGGTTGGGTGAGATCGTACATCTCAAGCCGCGGCGGATTGGGCCGGCAGCTGGTGACCATGGACTATGGCTATGCCAGCCAGTTCATACGCTCGTGTTCGTCCCGGGTTGCTTCGCGCTAGCAGGGTTGCCGGGACTCGGCGGCAGAACGCCGTCCAGCAGTACTTGATGGTTTCACGCCAACCGGCCCGGCCGGATTGCGTGACCTGAACATGACACAGTTCACTTGCTTTTTGAGCCAGGGACGGAAATCCAGCGACCGGGCAGTTTTTTGCTTTGTGTAAGGGATGACTGATCGTAGTGTTGCGGCACATGGTGTGTTTGCCCTATTCGACCAGCATGTAGCGGAGGCCCAAGCAGTATGGGTCATCCCGTGCGTTTGCGGCGTGGTTATATCCGGTCTTTCCCGTTCTCACGTCTAGATGCATTGAAAGGGGCGCGTTGCGCCGCATGCCTAAAGGACAAGCAAGGTTTTCCAGTGCCCGGACCGCCGCCGATGACATCGAGAATTTGCGTCAAGCGGTTATCGAAAACAGTGAACTGCTGCTGAGCGACCTGCAACTGCCGGCACTTGGGCTTCCGGAGCAAACCGTCAGGTCCAGGTTGCACGACCGCGGCAAGCGTTGGGGAGCCAAGGCGCCGCCCGAATCGAAGCTCGCCGAACTGAGAACGATTCTGCGCGACAAGTCCGCTGGCAGGCAATTTGCCGCCGCCCATGGCTGCCGCGTGCCCGAACTTTACTGGTCTGGGAAAGCCACGGAGCCGCCGGATTTTTCAAAGTTTCCGGCGAACTTCGTTCTCAAGCCGGATCAGAGCCACTCTACCCAAGGCGTCGTTGTGTACAAGAACGGCATTGACCTGATGGGGCGAAGCAGAGTTTCGCTTGCCGATCTTCCGGTGTTGATGAGTTCCATCGCCCCAAGTATCGGGTTGACCGCCGATGCCAACTGGCTGGTCGAAGAACTGATTGCCGATTTTGGCCCAAGTCATGCCATTCCCCGCGACTTCAAGCTATTGGCGGCCGGGGGGCGGGTCCACCTTTTGAGAGTGGTCAATCGAAATTTTGAGCATGACAGGTGGTGCATCAGCTGGTTCTCCCGTCCATGGACCTACATCAACGAGAGAATGAACTACATTTGCAAGCTCGGCCCCAGCATGGCGAAGCCCGCTGGCTACGAGGCGCTGCTGGAAGCGGCCGATCATCTAGCACAAGCCGTGGGAATCTACATTCGGATCGATTTCTATTTGACAGCCAATGGACCAGTTTTCGGCGAGTTTACGCCGTTTCCGGACCATGGACTTTACAACACAGAAATCGGCGAGCGGACGCTGTCGCAATTGTGGAGCCTGTTTCCGGACCCGGAAGGGCTTTAGGGCGGTCGCACCCTCCGGTATTTGACGATTGCCATGTCAATCGACAGAGAAATCAGCGAGCCTTAGTGCATGTTCCGCAAAAGTGCGTAGCGGTTTTGCGATGAGAACATGCACAAACTATTGATCTGGCGCGAGTTCTTATCGGCGAAATGATTCCATTTCGCCGGAACGCGCGCTAGCGGTGATTTCGATGTTCACGGCATGATGATTCTGCCTCGGTCTTTCTGTGCTACCTTGGCAGCCGGGAAAGGGGACGTTCCGCCGTATGCCAAAAACCGAAACCAAGTTATCTCGCGGGAAGTCCGTGGGAACCGCTGCCGATCGTATCAATAAACTGCGCCTTGCTGTTATCGCAAACAGTGAACTGCTGCTGAGCGATCTCCAGCTGCCGGCACTTGGGCTTCCGGTGCAAACCGTCAGGTCGAGATTGCATGATCGTGGCGCGCGATGGGATCGCAACGCTGCGGCTGGTTCGAAGCTCGCTGAACTGAAGATGATTCTGCGAAACAAGTCCGGCGGCAAGAGCTTTGCGGTTGCCCAAGGGTTTCGTGTGCCGGAATTGTATTGGTTCGGCAAAGCCACGGAACCGCCGGATTTCTCGAAGTTTCCCCAAAATTTCGTGCTCAAGCCAAACGAGAGCCACTCTACTAAAGGCGTTATTGTCTACAAGAACGGCTGCAACCTGATTTTGGGAGACAAGATCTCGCTCGAAGATCTGCCGAGGCTGATGACGGCCAGTGGACCCGACTTGGGATTGCCTGCCGATGCCGATTGGGTGGCCGAAGAGTTCATTGTCGATGTTGATCCGCAGTATGCGATTCCCCGTGATTTCAAGTTTCATGTCGGGGGCGGGCGTGCTCACATCGTTTATGCCGTCAATCGAAACACCGGGCGCAGCAAGTGGTGCACCTCCTGGTACACGCGTGACTGGATACGCATTCAAGACAGGATGAATCTGGGGCGTCTGCTCGGCCCTGACATGGTAAAGCCGGCGGGTTATGAGTTGCTGCTCAGTGCGGTCGATCGGCTTGCGCAATCATTGGGCATCTACATGCGGATAGACTTCTATCTTACCGCCAATGGGCCGGTGCTCGGCGAGCTCACACCGTTCCCGGACCACGGACTCTATTACACCGAGACCGGCGAGTTGGCCCTCTCGCAAATGTGGAGCCTGTTTCCCGACCCTGTGGGAGTGTAGGCGAGTCGCAGCAAGATTCGCCCGGGGGCTGCCCGATCAATCGTCCCAGAAGATTGCAATTTTTCGCCAGAAGGTTTGCGAAGGGATGGGATTGGAGTCTGGCGGCAGGCGGATGGCGAGACAGACGGAGTGGCTGCCAAGGGTCACTTCGGCAAGGCGTGCTTCGAGCTTGTGAAGCTCGAACTTGCGTTCGACTTTCAGCCAGCCTGAAAATGCCGCGCCCCCCTTGGGCGGATCACTGGCCCAATCGATTATGCTGCTGGGGGACCTGATGAGCAGTCCAAACTCGAACGGAGAGGCTTCCTCGTGCGCCACTTCCACAAATGCGGCGACGCCTCGCGAGAACGGCGACATGATTTGCGGCAGGCTGACAGCGACGACGCCATTGCGGCTGGGGCGCAACAGCAGGCCTTCCTCATCGTTGAGAAACTGCAGAAGCGGAAACCGCGACTCGTAGTGAGTCATCAGCTCCGCCTTGCGCAAGGTTTCGTTGGCGATACGGTGGGCCCTTTGTTTGGCAGCGGGAGCGGCCGTGCGCGGCCGCTGGGTTTCATTCAGGACGAGTGAACGCCTCACGGTTACGCCAGAGAATCTCGCAAGTGTCGCGGCCTTCCCGGTTCCGGCAGCGCGCCTTACACCAAACACAAGGTTCATGTCGGCATGGGTTGCAGCGGGAAAACCGGCGCGAAGGATTTTCGTTTCGAAATCACGTGTCAATGCGGTCCAGCCACTGCTTCCCGGTTCCGGCTCGGGGCCGGCGGTCGTCAACTCCACGAGAGGATCGCTGTCAACCGGGATCATTGCCAGAATGACTTGCGTTGGTACGGCAAGTTCCTGGTCCAAGGCAGCAAGGACCGTCACCTCCAGTGTGCCGGCCTCACTTATGCCGCCCAGTACAGCGGCCGACAGCTGTGAATCCCTGGCCTGAAGAAACAGCCGGTCCGGGGCTTCAGTGTAGGAAAGCACCTTGGCTCCCCCCTGGCGATCGACAACGACAGTGGCCTCGCGAAGATGCTGGACGAGCAGTTTTCGTTCGGCAGCAAGTCCCTCAACGATCCGCGCGGCGCTGTCAGGCTGGCTTGGCAGAATCGATTCCAGAACCCTCTTCCTGAAATCGGGCCGCTTGATATGTCCGATCAGGGTGATGGCGGTGGCGGGGCGGCCGCTCGTCGCGGCAACTTCAGAAAGGAGTTCCAGGGCCTCGTCACTATTGGGGTCTAGCTTTCCTAGCTTGAGCAGGCGAGCGTTCGACGGGCTGTAGAGCAGGTTGTGTTGAAGGCTGTCGCGTTCGCCAGAATCGACATTCTGCGCGAGCACCAAATCGTAGAGCAGTTCCAGCCCCCTGTAACCGATCTTTCGATAGGCCTCGCGTATCGGAAGGCGGTTGTCATACCAATTGGAGGTGCGAAACATGCCCTCCGGGCTTGAGCGATACCAGTAGATGGGCTCGGGAATAACCCGGACCTTGAGACCCGCCATGGCGGCCCGGGTCGCGTATTCCCAGTCCTGGGCGGTGAAACCGTAGATCTCGTTCTGAAAGCCGATCTTGTCGAACACGCTGCGGCGGATCATTGCGTTGGCATCGCCGTAGGCGTTGTTTATGAAGTTGATGTCGAGCGAACCGCCGAGCGGCACATAGTGGGTCACACCCAGTGAGCGGTCGGTGGGCACGCGCTGTTGATGGAAGACCAGGGCAATCGCCGTGCACATGTCGGCACCCGAGTGCTGCATGGCATGCACAAAGGTACTAACAGCTTCAGGAAAGAGCGCATTGTCGTCATCGACGAACAGGATGTATTCGCCCTTGGCTTTGCGCACTCCGGTGTTGCGTGCAGCGCCAAGGTAGCGGTTCTGGGCGCGGATGAGGGTCCAGCCCTTCTTCTTGAATTTCTTCGCCAGCTTGGCGAGAAAAGCGTGGGTTTCGGGCTTGCGGCTACCGTCGTCGACGACAATCAACTCGAGATTCGGGTAGTCCTGATTGTCGATGGCGTCGAGCGCTTCGAGAACCATGTCGGGCCGCTCATAGTGGGCCATGACCACCGACACCAGCGGCTGCTTTGGCGCGGCACGGGCGCTTGCCGCCGGCTTCTTCAGGCGGGTGCGATGCTCCGTCCAGAGTTCGCCGGCGCCGGCACTCGAAAGTTGCGGGCTTACTGGCGCCGGGCCGGCTTCCAGTGCATGGGCAATCCGTTCGGCAAGACTTGAGGCATTGGTCTCGGCGACGGCCCGTTTCCGGTCGCGCGAAGCAATCAGGGCGGATGTTCCCGAAACCTCGCAGGTGACGAATGGCACGCCATGGGCGAGGCAAGCCATGGCAATCAAGCGATCGCTGCCCTCCAGACCCGGAATGACGACCAAGGCGCGGCGCTGGCTTGCGTATTGCAGCCGCTCGGCGAGGGTCATTCGCGGATAGAACATCACTTCGAACGGCCATGTGCGCCCGCGCCGCAACAGCAGGCTGCCGGAGTGTTCACCCAAGACATTGCCGAATGGCCCGAGCGCCGAAACCCGGAGCGGCCGTTCGACCAGCGCGCCGAGCTGGTCGAGGCAATCGCAGAACAGCGTCAGCCCGTTGCAATAGGCCGGTTCGGAGATGAAGACGATTTCGCTGCAGGGGGAGGAGTGGGGCCGATCATTGCCGGCGGCCAAAGGCGGAGCAAACTGTTCCGGCGTGTGCCAGGGCAGTACTGATGCCGCCCGCGGCAGCTTCCAGTTCTTTGCCCGCATCCATTGCAGCAGATGTTCGCCGGAGGCGATGGTTTCGTCTGCGTGTTCGGCGCAGTGCTGCTCCATATGAGCGATGGCAATTTCTTCCTTGCTCTCCAGGAACCTCCGGTTGGCCTCGGCCTCGCGAATCTTGGGAAAACTGGCCAGAACGACGATCCGCGGCCGGTCCTTGAACAGGCCCAGTTCCGCCGCGACCAGGCTGTAGTATGCAAGCCCGCCTTCGAGAGCGAAATACACGGCGTCAAAGCCTTGCGCCCGGATATGGCGGAAGACCGCCAGGGATGCCATGCGCCGGCTGTAGAGGCCGCCAAGCAAGCCAGGCGAGTCGCGCAGCACTTCGGATCGAATCATGTATGATTCGAAGTTGAGTTTGGCAAAAGGCTCAAATTCTCCGTAAGGAACACGATAGGCGTCATCGCCGGCGGGAACGAAGAGCAGGGTGACGGCATCGCCGATCGCGGCGTAATACTGCGCCAGCCCGACGGCCCCCGCCGAAGCCTCGCTCCAGGGATGCGTCCAAGGGGTCTCGGCCGTTATGATGCAAATTCTCTTCGGCTGAAGCCGTGCCTGTGCCGTAGAAACCCCGCCGGGGCGCCGCCTTAAGGATGTCATCTCAAACCTGTGCCGTATCGCTTGCAGAACGTGTGGCAATGATAGAAACTGTAGATAAATCTAATAGATTAAGTCTCTTTCGTCACGATCATTGATCAAAGTTGTCACAGTCTGGTTAACTACCGATGCCCAGCGGAAAACCCCAACATCTCCAAAAGCTCGACAGCCGACCGGTACCCAACCGGCCAGGCGAATTGCGGTTGTTCGCCGGGTTTCGAAACGAAGCGCAGAGATTTCCATATTTTTTGGAACATCACCGCCAGCTTGGGATAGAGAGATTCTTCCTTATTGACAACGAGTCGACGGACGGGAGCAACGAATTCCTGTCGCAACAGCCGGACTGTCATTACTTTCATGCTTCAGGATCGCATTTCGCCGAAAACATCACTCCTCCAAACTGGACAAACGCCCTGCTTGGTGCATTCGGCAATGGCCACTGGTGCCTCACCCTGGATATCGACGAGCTGTTTGTTTATCCCAACTACGAACGTTGTGACTTGCACGACTTCTGCGCCTTTCTCGACAGCCAGGGCGACGAAGCGGTTTTTACCCTGATGATCGACATGTACAACAATGGGCCAATAACGGATGCGAAATACCGGCCAGGCCGGCCGTTCATGGAGACCTGTTCGCATCTCGATCCCGAGCCAGGCTGGACAATCGATGTCAATCACTTTCCTCCCTTCCAGGCGTTTGGAGGGGTCCGTGAACGGGTGTTCTGGCGCGGGCGATTCAAGAAAACGTTTCCTCCGTGCATTTCCAAGGTGCCGCTGATCAAATGGAGGCGGGGCATGAGATACATCAGCGCCCAGCACCTCCACTCGGGCGCGCGGCTTTCCGCCATTCATGGCGCCTTGCTGCATTACAAGTTCCTGACCAGTTTTCACGAAACGTCGAAGCTGCACGTCGTCGAGAACAAGAATTTGGAGGAAAAAACCCTGAGCGAAAGGGCTGCCTATGCCGAAGCCATGGAAGCCAATCCGCAACTGACGCTGATGAACGAGCGCTCGGTGAAATTCAAGAACTCCAGGCAGTTGACGGAACTGGGCTGGATGCGCGACACGCCGGAATTCGCGCAGTTCGCCAAGCGGCCCGCCAAGCTCAAGGGCCTGACCGGCGGCCATCGCGTATGAATGCCCCGCCAGATGGGCGCGACGACGAGGCCATCCAGCATGTTCAGGAGATACTGAGACGATCAGCGCGGCCGGTTCGCGGATTGACGATTGCCGGGCGCAAGGCAACAGCAGGAAGCTTGATCTTAACCCTGGATGGCGGCGGCGCCGGCCGGTTCGTGTTGAAGCGCATTCCGATGGCCATCGGAAACTGGTGGCGAGACCTCACGGACAGCCCCGACGTTGAGTTGGTTCTGTGGAACGCCGGGATCACCAAAGAACTTCCGCACCCGCTGCGCAGCGTCTATCTCGGCGTTTCCGCAATGGCGAGCCTGGGCGAATGGTGGATCGTTATGGAGTATGCGGAAGGAACAGGCCGTATCGACTCGCGCTCCGCTCAGCGCATGATCGAAGGCATGGCGGCTCTGCATGCGAAGTACTGGCAGTCGGACGCCATCCGCAGAATGCGTTTATGCCGCCTTGAAGGCATCTTGGCGTCGGCGGTCGTGCCGCTTGCCGCTCTCTCCGCCACGCATGACGTTCCAGGCTGGGTACCGGCAATGCAGAGCTTGCCCGACTTCGAGTATCAAGCCCACTGGTTTGATTTGCTTACGACGGCGCAGCATTCGTTCTATCTCAAGCTGTGGGAGATGAGGCAAACATGGCTCCCCGGACTGATGGCTTACCCGTGCACGCTCACTCACGGCGATGTGCATGGAGATAACTTCCTGGTCCAGCCGGATGGCACGGTGGCAGTCGTCGACTGGAGTCTGGCACGATCGTCGCCCGGATGCTGCGATGCCGCCTACCATGAATTTCTGTTTTTGTGGTGCGATGCCGGAAGCGAAGACATGGTGCCGCGTTACGCCGCCGAAAGGCGGAGGCGCTATGAAGACGCCTTGGGCCGGATGCTCAATGGAAAGCCCGGTAAAATGCCCTGGGACCTGGCGTGGCTGGCGGCCTTCATGCAAATGGCTTCGCGGATGAGGCCGCACTTGTTTACCTCGGATACCGTTGAACGCGACGAGATCATACGATTTCTGCAAGACCGGACATTCCGGGAGGCAATGCGAATCGCCGCAAGACTCTAGAGCAGCCATGGGTCATTTGATTCCAAATGTCCGCCGGCCGCGCCTAACGGCAAGCGATCGAAAAAGGCCCCTTGGTAACGACGGCAGCATTCTTGTAGAGGCTGATGGTTCCGTCCTTTTCCGTCCATCCAGCATCTTTGGCACTGAGTGAAAACTGTTTCATCGGCAAATTGATTCCATTGAGTTTGACCGCCTGAACGTTGAGATTGCGGTCACGCTCGTTTGACTCCCACAGGTCATTGAGGAATTTCACTTCAATGGTCCGCGGCTCGGTTTGCAACTGAATCGGAAAACGATGTTCGGTTATCTCGGCAACCTCATTCGCCGAACCGGCATTTGGCTCGCTGGACTCTTTGTCGCCATTCATCGTGGTCTGAATGGCTGCCCGTCCAACTTCCACGCCATCGATGGCAACGGCAAATTCCGGAGGTCCTCGAAACGCGGTGCCAGAGGCAATCACCGTGAGATCATCGAGTTCACATTTGTTTCCGCGTTCCTTGAGTTTGGTCCGGAGATCGGCAAACAAGGTTTTCTGACCTTGAACCCAAGCGGCGAGGTGGCCCAGCATCTCTTCCGCTGGAACCGGCCAGCTTCCCGCTATGTTGACTTGTTCATTGGGATCGCTCGCCAAGTCGTAGACTTCAAAAGTGCCAGATCTGGCATTGAAGATGATCTTGTGTCCACCCTCCCGGTAGCCGAACCGGTATCCGCGAAATGGCGAGTAGAAAAATGTCCGGCTTGGCCTTTCCGGCGCAAACAGGCTGTATCCCCGCCAGTCTGGGGCGGGTGCCAAACCGGCGATCTCGGTTATGGTCGGCGCCAGATCGCTCATGCCGCCAATCACCTTGGCGACTTCTCCCCTGAACAGGCTGGGATTAATGAAGATCAGCGGAACGTGGACGTTCTCCTCGTAGACTTCACCGGCATGAATCAGGTTCTGGTGCTTGCCAAACGCTTCCCCGTGATCGGCTGTCACCACAACCAAAGTCGAATTCAGTTGGCCAGATTCCTCAAGCGCGGTCATGATCTTGCCCAACGCAGCATCGCCAATCTTGAGGGCGTTCAAGAAACGGTTTTGAGATTTGTCATCGGTAAAGTGTTCCGTCGTACCCTCGGTGAAGTAGGGGTAGTGAGTCATGGCATTCATGACGAGGGCAAAAAATGGCTTGCCGGCATCCTTCTTGATCCAGTCGGCCGCCGACTTGGCAGTGCAGAGATCGCTGGTGAAATCCATGTAACGGTAGGTTTCGGAGCTATTCCTGTAAATCGGCAGATCGCACGACCGGGTCTGCGGGTCATCTATGATGTCAAATCCACGCCCGGCCAGAAAGGCATCGAGTGAATCGAATCGGGTATCGGCTCCCCAAAACGAGCCGGTTCGAAATCCCGCTGTGCTGAAAACGTCGGCAATCGTCGTCAGCGGCAGGCGTGGAAGTTCCTTTATGGTCGAACCATAGGCAACGTCTTCGTAACGGGCGCCCAGAAGCGAAAAGAGCGACCGGTTGGTGGCCGGAATATGGGCGTAGAAGTTTTCGAACCGCAACGACGATTTTTCGAAACGTTTGAGCGTCGGAGTAACAGGGTAGGGACTTCCATAGGTCTCGACAAATTCCGCCGGAACGGATTCGAGTACATAAACAAGCACATTCTTGATTGGCGATGGGCGAAATAGGGCGTTGGTCAAGCCATCGGGAATGCCGCCGTTCGCGGCAAGGCCAGCGCCGGAGGCACTTGGGATTGCCATGTTGAAGATTGAAGGATGCATGTTGGCGGCGAACGATCCCAAGAAATAGCCGACCGGATTGAGCAGCTTCTCGGCGTCGACGTCGTCTCTTTGCGACCACTGCCAAATCCCGGCTGAGCACAGCGCAAGGACCAAGGCCGAGAAGAGCCGCCAGCGTTGGGTGAGCCGAAACACAGAAGCCCGCCCGAGCAGCGCTCCAAGGCCAGATTATCGCCACCGCAGGCGGCTAGCGCCATGGCGATGGATGGATAGTTTATGGATTCGGTCACACCGGTGATGACGTTCTCATTCTGCAGGAAGCCGGCATATGACAACCACTGCAGTGTAACGGGTTCGCCGAGTATTCTTACAATATCGATGTTCGCCACGGACCACATCATCGCGACAGCGACGATCGCCCAGAATACAGCCCAGGCAGGCCACCGGAGCTTGCGGTTCATCGGCAAGACCAGAAACAGCCCAGCGAAAATCGCGGCGATGGCAGCGGAAAGAACGAGATCGCTGAAGCTAGAGACAAACCCGCTCAGTAGGCGGATGAGGTAGTCACCTTCCGTGCCTCTGGCGACGATCACCGCGCGGCAAATTGCCATTCCCACCCAAAGCAGGAGCGCTGTTGCCACGACAGTCGAGATGGCGCCCTTGCCGCGAATTGCAACTGTGAGATTGTTTCCTTTGACTGGCATCGCTCTTTCAGGTCGCCGCTTTCTCGGCTCCTTGGGCGGCGTTGAAAAGCTCCGACACCGCCCACTTTGCCTTGAAGGCCGCCTTGCGTTCGCTGGTTCGCGCCGCCCAGTCATAGCTTCCCGGCGCTGAAGCCTGATCCCCGGACGGCGGGATGTATTCAAAGACGAAGCCATGTTTGCGGAAGACGTGGAGTTCCTGGCAGTCGGTGAGGAACACCGGAGCAAAGTTGTGCTGCTTTCGTTGCCGCTCCGCAACGAGGTCGACGAATGCCGCTGTCTGGGTTGCGTTCAGGCCAAGAAGGTCGAAACCGATCGTCATGAAAGCGGAATCGCGGAGTGAAATCGCCGCGTGTCCGGGGAACGGGCGAAGGGCCGGTCCGGCAGGAGGGGCGGCCAGAACCGGGGCTTGCTTGATGCTTTGCCGGTCCGCGGTTTTTCGCTTCGGCCACTCGCCGATGAATGAAACCGCAGCTTGCCGGATGGCCCCTTCCGGTATGGCCGAATCCAGGCGTTTTTGCAGGACCTGGACCTTGATGGCGAGCGCTTCGGCCAGCTCACGCAATTTCTGCACTTCTGGTGAATGGGCGGCATCGTCGGCGGGCATCAGGGCCTCACTTGTTCAATGAGCTTTGAAATCAACGTGGCTGCCTGACCGGCACCGTTGTCGAGGGAAATCCGGCTGCAGTTCTGCCGGATGTAGTTGCGCGAATTGGCATTCAGCATCAAAGGCAGGAGATCGACGATTTCCCCAAGCTTTTCGGCCGCCAAGACAATGCCGGCGCCGTGCTTCTCGGCATAACTGGCCCGCCCGGCCTGGTCGTCCATTCCCGGATGGGTATTGGGAACAAAGATTGCCGGCAGACCAAAGCTGATGACTTCATTGAAGGAGTTGTATCCGGCAGCCGTAATTGTGAAGTCGAAAGCGTTGAAATACTGACTGAGTGGAAATCCGCGTATCATCAGTGTTCCCGGCCAAAGCCTCAGGTGGTCGGTTGAAATGTCCCATTCGGCTATGGCGATTTGAAGGCTGGGCTGGGTCCGCAAATGCGGTATGAGCTCTTCAAGCATACTGAGATTTTCGCGATTGGAGCCCGAGCCAATCTGCACCAGCACGGCGGGTTTCGCGGGGTCAAGGCCGAGGCGGGCGCAAGCCTGTTCGCGGGACAGGAGTTCGCTAGCCTCGAGGAGGCGGACGGGCGGTACATGTTCGGCAATGCTGCCGGCCCGGGAAGTGGCACCCTGATCCATTTCGCTGGCGATGTCGGTTGGCTCGATCACCAGGTCGAAATAGCGCTGGGTGGCAATGGCACTGGAATCCTGCCCCGCCTGCCACATGCCGCGGCGGATCCAAACGAGGCCGGCATCCTCACGGGGGCCCACGGCGCGCAGCAGGCCTTCGGCCGGCATGTTGCCGTCAAACACCACGGCCGCGCAGTCATAGAATTCGACAAGCCGGCTGACTTCGTATTCCAGCCACCTGTTCCACTCGGGAAAATTGGTGCCGGTGTAGATCTGCGACGGAATATATTCGGCGACATAGCCGAATTGGCGGATGATGCCGATCCCGTGGCCCATTGCGGCAAAGACCGGCTCAACAGTGGCCGGAAGGTGGCGGGCAATCGCCAGCTGGCGGGCAACGTGGCCGAGGCCTGTCCCATTCGAACTCAACATCAGCACGCGCCGGTGCTTGCTTGTCTTCACTTGCCGGTGCCGAACGGCAGCCGGAGGTCCCACAAATTGAGCCAGGCGCCGTTGATGCACCTGCGGACCGAAACTCAAGTTCGCAAGGTTTTCAAGGTCTGCCCTCTGGGCCGCGGAAAAACCCCGCGACGCAATCAAGCCGAGCAGCACCTCGGGCAGATTGCCGGCTTCGACATAGACAGGGCCACGTCCGACAGCATTGCGAAGGGCTGGCGGCAGCAATACGGGAAGCCCCGCGGAAAGCGCCATGGCAATCGCGGCAAGCGGAATGTCCGCGTCATTCTGCCGGGGAAAGAACATCAGCACATCGAGTTGCCTTAAGAACTTTCGCAAGGTGACATAATCGCCGTCGAACGCTTGCCAACCGCGTGGCGGTGCGGCGGTGCCATCAAGGCCACCCGCCGGCCATCCGAGGAGGTGAACGACAAGCCGGGGGTCGGCGGGCAGAAGTTGCTGCAGTTTTGCGGCGGCGGGCCAGTTTTCCCAGCGTTGCCCGCCCACGTATCCAACCACCAGCGCGGAACTGCCGTCGCGGCCGCTTGATTTGGCGAGGGGTCTGACGGCGACAGACCAGTTGCTCCTTTGCGCCGGAACTTTGCCCTCAAACCTGCCACGGAGCAGGTTGGTGGCGGGCGCCCAGCTGACATCGGCTCCGAACAGTCTTTGCGCCGAAGCATGGTCTTCAGCAGCGTTGCCGGTATAGGCGTTGTCGGGAACGACGATGGTTTCCTCGGCGCTGACGCGAAGCGCATGTCCAGAGCGGATCGATTCGACCGAGGTGACAACCAACAAATGGCAAGCGACCCAGACACTGGGGTCAGCGATAAGCGAGACCTGACCTTCGCGCCGGAGTGCCGCGAGGCATGGTGACAGATTGTCCCCGCCGGCGCTGTTGCCGCCGAAGGCAAGCAGGACCGCCCGGTAGCCTTCCTGCGAGGCGATGGCCAGCTCTTCGGCAATCGTTATGGCAGATGGGTCTTTGGGACTGAAATCCCCGAGGTAGGCAACGTCAAATTCCTTGAACGCCGGACGGCCCATCGAAGCGGCATGTTCTCCAGAAGCTCTGGGTTTCTTCTTGGCGACATGTTCAGCCGCAACAGCTATCTGGGCTTGAGCCTTACTGGCCTTTTTCACGGTAACAGATTTTGCCTTGCCGGATTGTGCCGCGGTGGCGCGGATGGGAGCATGTGCGGCGAGGGCTCGCCGCACGACAGACAGAAAGGCTTCGGGGCCAAACTGCTCACTGGCCAGCCGCTGCCCCAGCCGGGATTGGGCCAGATATTTGCTCCGCGAGGCGTGAAATGCGCTGACGATGGCCCGAACCCTTTCAGGCGGAGCATAGATGGCGGCATCGCCGAAGGTCTGGCGCAGGTACTCCGGAAGTATTGCCACGCAGCCACTGGCAATGGCTTCGAGGATGGTGCGGCCAAAGGTTTCGACCCAAAGGCTGTGGTGATAGTAGACGAAGAAATCGAGGCCCTGCAGGAATTTTGGTACCGAGACCTCATTCCAATCCAGTGTTGTCCAGTTTGACGGAAGCTGGCCGGCCAACTCTTCGAGCCGATCTCCCGTTCCCATGAGCCGCACCTTGATATCGGGGGTAGGCGGGTAGGCCGCAAACAGCATCTGGCGGTTATCGGGCCACTTGTCCCAAATTGCGCGGCCATGCCTCCCGATGACCGGGATTTTGCTGGCGGTTTTTCGCCGATTGCCCTGCCACTCATCGGGAAAAATGAAATACTTCCAGTCGTATTCCAAAGTTGGAAGATCCGGAGCGGCTCTTTTCAGATTCTCCCGGCAAACACCCGAAATTGGAGTCCAATAAACGCGCCCGGGAAACTGCTTGTCGATCAGCGCGTGCAACACATGGGGATCATAGATCAGCCCGCCACTACCATCGAGTGGTGCCCTGTCGACAATAATCAGAACGCGGTCGGCCGATAGATTTTTCAGTTTCTCAAGGCTGTTGGGGATCACAGCCGGGTGTCTGAGGCACAAGAGGCGGGCACTCGCCTGTTCTTCTGGCCCGGAAATGACTCTGGCCTGCTTGGCTTTGACGAGCTTCGCAAGCAAAGGGTCGAGAGGCCGCAAGGTGCTCGAAAGATGCGTTGCGAGATTGATGAGGCCTACCCGCAGGCCAGCGGCGGCAAGGCAGCGAATCTCGTGCTCCGCGGCAATGGTAATGCCGCCCTCGAGGCGCCAATCCCCACCAATGACAACATCGAATTGCATGCGACTCATCTAACCCCGAACCAATAAGACTTGGTTAGCTCGAGGTCAGTCCGGCCACCAGCGGAGAAATGACACCAATATCCGGTGTCGAGGCTCCACTCAATATGGCAGGGGCGGCTTCACTTGAGTGATCGGTATATCAACAAATTCGCCATCGCTGTCATTGGCGGTTGGGCCGGTCGACGCCAATGCGCCACACGCGGTCTCGTCCGCATCCCTGGCGTAAAGCCTCAGGAAACTCTTGAGTGCGTTGGTGGTGCCTTCATCAAGGGCCGCCTGGCAAGCGCATTCTGCTTCGGTCAGGCCCGTGAGGTTGTCACACCTGTCGAAGATATTCGCCGAAGCTGGGGTAACTTGCGAACCCGCGCCAATTGCCAGCAGACTGAGTGTCGCCAGTAGCTGTTTTCTCTTATCCATCGCCGTGTCCCATTCTTAATCTTAATGGACTATTACTCATATGCCCCACAAAAGCTATATTGATGCTGCGAGGTTTAGTCAATGTTGCAAATAAATAGAAGTATTTACCATTAATATACCAGTTGCACTTCGGCAACAGCCGGGAATTGCGCCAGTACAATTCTTCCTAGAGTCAGGGAAAACAACGCATTGACTAGCTTGCTATGCCTAGCAAGAGGATCAATGACTTCTACTTAAAATTGATTTGCGAGATAATTGCACGTTTTGATTGATGTCCACGGTGGCGAATTGTGATGCGCACCGGAAACGCCAAGCCTTTCATCGCCCAAGAACCAATCCGGCATCTCGCCAGTAATTGAGGCTTGCGGCGTAAGTATTCACTTAGTAAACCGGGTTGCGGCACTTGATTGTGATCAGATTAACTTTGAATTCAATTCAAAGTCTGGAATTATAGATACAACTGCCATGCGGTATCCGGGTTTCGTTTGCACATTGATGTGGGCTGCCGCAATTGCATTGCTGCCGGCAGTCACAAGCACAACTGCCAGCGCAGATCATCGGTTGGGTTTCCACTGGGGCCGGAAAGCCAATCCGTTTACCATTGTCGTCGCGAAAAGCGTGCGGCCGGTATGGAATTGTTACATCGATGTCGCAGTTGAGGAATGGTCGCGATCAGACAGGCTGGACATAAGGCTGCGGCAAGGGAGCTTTAATCCGTTGGCCTGCAATCCGTCGGCCGGCCGTATCCGGATTTGCAGCGCCAAATACGGAGACAACGGGTGGCTTGGACTGACCCAGCTGTGGATCAGCGACGGACACACTATCCAGGCCACTTCAAAACTCAATGACACCTATTTCGTCAGAGAGCGTTTCAACACGAAGAGGTGGCGGCAGCTTTCGGTCTGTCATGAGATTGGCCACACCTTTGGTCTCGCGCACCAGGACGAGAATACGCGTAATCGGAATATTGATTCATGCCTGGATTTGACGAACAAACCCAGGACCAATCAGCTCCCCAACTTGCATGACTTTGATGTGTTGTCGGCAATCTACCGTCACACCGACGACAAGACGACAGTCAAAGAGGTGGAGGGCAAGGAGACGCCCGAGGCGACGAGTGACTGGGGGAAAGCCATCCATCTTGATGAGCAGGGGAAGGGGCGCATCTTCGTCAGGACCCTTGGCCAGGACAAGGAGCTTGTTACGATTGTGACGTGGACAGGCGAGTAGGGAAAGGCCGTGCGGAGTTTCCGCTTCGTGCCATATGTGCAGCACAAGCAATGTGCCGGTGGGCTGTTTGCGGGCTTCGGCCATTCGACGGGATTGTTGTCGCGAACAAAGCTTCGAGCTTGCAAATGACAAGAGCACTAGCTTGATCGCCAAAGGCCAGACGGGAATATTGCGTGCGGCGGGAGCCTGGCTCTGGCTCGCTGCATTCACTTCAATTGCTAGCGGCGCGGTTGCGGACAAAACAGTCTGCGTGGAGGCCAGCCGCTTTCTGGAAGCCAGTGAATGCATCAACGACCGCCAGCAGGATCTCAATCGGCTGATTTCCGACGGCTATGGCAAGCTGATCGCCAGGCTTGGGAGGCCCGTGGCCAACCGCATTCAAATTCCATACATGCGTATGCGGCTGATGTGCAGGGCGGATATCCGCTGCGAATACCAATGGCAGATTTCGCAGTTGGCAACCTACTACCGGCTGGCGCCAAACGCGCCCAAGAACCTGCCGGCTAACTCATTCCTATTGCTCCACCAGACATTGCGAGAGAAACTCAGGTCCGGTGAGTGTACTTTTTCCATGGCGGTCGATGTGTCTTGTGGACAGGAAGAAGGCGGAACATGCAATCCCGGGCCTGGGCACGGTTCACGCATCGTCCTGGCGGATAACCTTCGGGGCCTTTCCGCCGAAGAGATTGGCGCAGTCTCCAATACCAGGCCGGGTGACCCCATTGTGGCTTGCAAGGGTCCGCCTTCTCCAAGCTGCGCAGCCGACGACCTTCCCGGCAACTACTGGACGTTCAAGAATTACCGGACGGGGGACAGTTGGCAAATGGCGGACACAATCCGCGGCTGCGGAATTCAAACCGACGATTCCGGCCGCAAGTGAGGCGGAGCCTGCAAGCCAAACAATCGCCCAAGCCGTGGGCCGCCACTACAATGATTGCAAGGCAGGCCTTGACGGATTTTCACCGGCGAAAAACGGATTGCGCCACTCTGCGGAACAGCGTTGGTGCCGCAACCGGCCTGAGCGAATGCGGTACCTGGAGGTAGCGGGCATCGTCATTGAGGAGGCGGAAGATGGTTTCGTTGCTGCGGCGTTCGGCGGCATCGTCGAGAAAGGCCGCGACGGCGCAGATCAATCCGCCCAGCCAGGCAATGGAGACGGGCGGTAGAATCGCCCAATTGCCAATGCCGGCAAAGCTGGCGCCGCCATAGGCCGCCAGGGACGACACGGTCAAAGCAACTGCCATCAGCCGCAACCAGAAACGGTCCTTGGTGAAAGCGACCACCAGGGCGGGGGCTATCAAGATGAACAAGATAAGCCATGCAGCAACTGCCACCACATTGAACGCTTGCATGCCGGCTTCTCCGTCGCCCAGTCGAAACCCCTAGGATTGACTACAACAGCCCTGAAGCGCAATCAAGTTGCGGTTCGCCAGTTGCTCAGTTCCGGCTCTTTGGCTGGTAATCGGCGCCATTGACGGTTGCGGGCCGGCCCGGCAAGGCCAGGGCCGAAAGTCGCTCCGGGGCCTCGGCGATGATCTTGCCACGGCGCACCACTTTCAGGCGATTGGCCTTGAGGCGGATGGCGTCGATCGGGTCTCTTGCCTGTAGCAAAACGAAATCGGCGTAGCAGCCTTTTGCAAGCCCGTAGCCATCAAGGTGCATGGTCTTGGCGGGATTGACGGTGACGGCGTCGAAAGCCCAGCGCATGGCTTCGCGGCTGGTCATGGGTGCGGCATGAATTCCCATGGACGCGACTTCGAGCATGTCAGCCTGGCCCAGCGGATACCATGGGTCCATGACACAGTCGTGGCCGAAGGACACATTGATGCCGGCGGCTCTCAGTTCGGGCACCCGGGTCATGCCGCGGCGCTTGGGATAGGTGTCGTGACGGCCCTGCAGGGTGATGTTGATGAGGGGATTGGGTGTGGCGTGAAGCCCGGCCTCGGCGATCAGTGGGATCAATTTTGAAACGTAGTAGTTGTCCATGGAATGCATTGACGTGAGATGCGAGCCCGTGACGCGGCCGTGCATTCCGAGGCGCACGGTTTCGAAGGCCAGGGCCTCGACATGGCGCGACAGGGGATCGTCGGTCTCGTCGCAATGGATATCGACGAGCAGCCCGCGGGTTTCGGCGATCTCGCAGAGTTCCTTCAGGCTGGCGGCACCTTCGGCCATGGTGCGTTCGAAATGCGGGATGCCGCCGACGACGTCGACGCCCTTGTCGAGGGCGCGGAGGAGATTTTTGCGGGCATTGGCGGAGCGGTAGAAACCGTCTTGTGGAAAGGCGACGATCTGCAGCTCGATGTAGCCCTTGATCTTGTCCTTCACGTCGAGAAGGGCTTCGACGCAGAGCAGCCGGTCGTCGCAGATGTCGACATGGGTGCGGATGGCGCCGATGCCCTGGCTGACCGCCAGGTCGCAATAGCGCAGCGCGCGCTCGACAACGGCTTCGTGGGTGAGGGTAGGTTTCAATTCACCCCACAGGGCAATGCCTTCGAGCAGAGTTCCCGACTGATTGAAGCGTGGCGTTCCCAGCGACAGCGTGGCGTCCATGTGAAAGTGACTGTCGATGAAGGGCGGCGACAGGAGATAGCCGCCGGCATCAATTGTCTGGCGAGAGGGGCCATCGATTTTCGCGGCCACATCGGCAATCCGCCCGTCCTGACAGGCAATGGTCATGCCGGTGCGGCCATCGGGGAGAGTGGCGTTGGTGAGCAACAGATCGATCATCGGGGACTCCAGACTTGTGGCGATCAGACTACACCGGGCAGGCCTGATCAAACAGGGGCGGCGATGGCGGCCGAAACATCACCAGCACACATCAACCACCAAGGCCGCGACACGGGCAGGGGCCGATCGCGGAGGTGCTTTCCGTGTTTCTCAACAGCAAAATTACTCACCGGAAAGTCCGTTCGTTGACGAATCATTTCAATTCATGGTTGATGCCGGTTGGGTAACTGCGTTCACAAAATCATGATGCGGAATATGGAGGGGCACAATGCGGTCCAAGACATTACTTGTAACCACGGCTTTGGTGGCAACGCTTGGCGCAGCCGATGCGATGGCGAAAGTCACGATCAACACGGCGGTGATTACCGGCGGCAAGCTGATCGTCAAAGGCAAGAGCACGACGGGCGCGCAGGTGACCCTCGATGGCGTGAAGACGGTCAACGTCAAGCCCGATAACAGTTTCACATTTGTGACGACCTATCGCCCCATCGATTGCACGGTGCGGGTTGAGGTGGCCGGCAATCCCAGTCAGTTCAGGGATGCGCTGGTGGCCAGGTGCGGCCCCTATGGGCTCAACCCGCGCGGGGTGTGGGCGGGGACCAACAGCTATGCCGTCAATGATCTGGTGACCAATGCCGGTTCGAGCTGGCGGGCCAAGCAGGCGGTGGCGGCTGGAAGCATTGCGCCGGTTGATGGCCCGACATGGGAAAAGTTTGCGGCTGGCGGTGATCCGAACGGGCCGCAGGGTGCAACGGGGCCACAGGGTGCTGTTGGTGCAGCAGGCCCGCAGGGAACCACTGGCGCACAAGGAACTCAAGGCGCTACGGGCGCTCAGGGTGCGCAAGGTGCCGCTGGGACGCAGGGAACGCAAGGTGCAACGGGTACTCAGGGCACGCAAGGTGCCACTGGCGCGCAGGGAACCCAAGGTGCGACGGGTGCAGCCGGTCCGCAAGGCAACACGGGCACACAGGGTGCGACCGGCCCGCAGGGAGCGGCAGGTACACAGGGTGCCGCTGGTGCCCAAGGTGTTGCTGGTCCGCAAGGTGACACGGGCTCACAAGGCGCAACTGGTCCGCAAGGTGCAACTGGCGACGCCGGTCCGCAGGGTGCAACTGGCGCTGCGGGTGGTACTGGTCCGCAGGGTGCGACTGGCGGTACTGGTCCACAGGGTGCAACTGGGGCAGCTGGCGGTGCTGGCCCGCAGGGTGCAACTGGCGGCACGGGTCCACAGGGCCCAGCTGGGGTCAGCGGCCAGGAAATTGTGATCGGAACGGCGACGGCGGACAACGAAACAGTTCCCAAGACGGCAACTGCAACCTGTCCGGGCGGGAAGGTTATCGTCGGTGGCGGCTTCCTCACATCGGGAGAGGGCAACACTTCCGAGATCGTCATCTACCGCAGCTATCCCAGCAGTTCGACGGTTTGGACAGCTATTGGAACAATCGACAATGCCGGCGGTGGCGACGAAAGCTACGCGCTGCAGGCCTATGCCGTCTGTGCCACGGGGCCATAGGCAGGTGTGACCGCGCCTTGAAGCATGCAACAGAGAAAGCCCCTCGCGGGGCTTTCTCGACCCCTCTGCCTCCTGCAACTGGTTGAACTGTGTGCTGAATCGCGGCGATCGCAGTCATGCCGCCGCAACCTGGAATAACCTTAATAAAAGTTAGTAATAGTTGACGCGTTGACAGTATGGGCAAAAATATAGTCTATTTTGATACAGTATAGTTAGCAAAAATTAACAACACTGGGAGACGGCAATGAAGATCTCGGGCCTGCTAATCACGACCGCGCTGGCCACCATTGTTGGTGCTGCCGGGGCTTCGGCGAAGGTGACCATTTCGAGCGCGGTGATCAAGAGCGGCAAGCTGATCGTCACCGGCAAGAGCACGACGGGCAACGAACGTTACCCTGGACGGGCAGTGACGACCGTACCGATCAAGCCGGACAACACATTCAAGTTCGTTACCATTTATCGCCCCACCACCTGCAAGGTGCGGGTATCGGTGGTCGGCAATGCCAGCCAGTTCAGGGATGCGCTGGTGGCCAATTGCGGCCCCTATGGCCTGGTGCCCAGGGGCGCGTGGTCGCCGTCCAACAGCTATGCCGTCAATGATCTGGTGACCGATGCCGGCTCGAGCTGGCGCGCCAAGGTGGCGGTCGCAGTAGGTGGACTTAATCCCTCCGATGGTCCGACATGGGAGCTGTTTGCGGCTTCAGGCGACGCGAATGGCCCGCAGGGGCCGCAGGGAACCCAGGGAACCCAGGGTGCCACCGGGCCGCAGGGCGCGGACGGCGCGCAGGGCACCGCCGGTGCTCAGGGAACTCAGGGTGCGACAGGTACGCAGGGTGCTGAAGGCGCCCAGGGCGCTACGGGCGCGGCGGGCGGCGTTGGCCCACAGGGCGCGACGGGCGGAACTGGTTCACAGGGCGCGACAGGTGGCGCTGGACCACAGGGTGCAACAGGTGGTGCGGGACCACAGGGCGCAACAGGTGGAACTGGACCACAGGGTACGCAGGGCACCACCGGTGCGGTTGGCGGTGTCGGCCCGCAGGGCGCGGCGGGCGGTGTTGGCCCGCAGGGTGCAACGGGTGGAACTGGCGCGCAGGGTACACAGGGGACGACGGGCGCTGCCGGTGGCACAGGCCCGCAGGGTGCAACGGGTGGAACTGGTCCGCAGGGCACGCAGGGAACCACAGGCGCTAGCCGGTGGCGCTGGACCGCAGGGTGCGACTGGAGGTGTAGGGCCTCAAGGCAGTGATGGTGCTGAAGGCCCGCAGGGTGCATCTGGTGCGGCGGGCGGGGTTGGCCCGCAAGGTGCAACCGGAGGCACGTGGCCCGCAAGGTGCAGACGGGTGCGAACCGGCGGTGCCACGGGTGCGACCGGTGGCACGGACCGCAAGGGGCACGGGTGCAACCGGCGGCACTGGACCACAGGGTGCGACCGGCGCTACGGGTGCAACTGGTGCAACCGGTGTTGCTGGCCCGCAAGGTAACGCAGGGTGCAACAGGCGCAGCCGGGGCCTGGCGTTGTACGGCGGCGGCGGGTCTGCTGTACTACCGGTGGACACGTGTGTACATCGCAGCCATTCACTGACCGCATGGCGGCATGCACAACGGAAATCCAATGTTTCTCAGACGATCCAGGTTGCCGGTTCGTTGTCAAACGTCGACATCCGGCTTAATGGAGCACCAGACCACGGTGGAGGAACCCAATATTACACGTTCCAAGTCTTCAAAAGCGGGGCTGCGCCGCTCAATCTGCGTAATTTCCGAAGCCAGCGCTAAACTGCACGATTGCTGGCACAATTGTGTTTGTGGCTGCGGATACGATTTCAATTCGGAGTGTCCGGTGGTGACACGCCCGCCGGCCGCACGGCGCGGTGGACTGCCGTCTATCAGTAGTCAATGTCAATCGCATGATAAGACTTATGGGGCGGGCCTTGACCGCCCCAGTGTCCGCCCGCAGATTGCATTTGTACGACCTCGGACGCCTACTTCTTATACATCTTATACGTCGCCGCGTGGCGCACGAAGCTGAAGCCTTCGGTGCCGAAGGTTTCGACCTTGATGGAATGCATGCCGGGCGGCACTTCCACCATGAAGCGGCGCTGGGCCATCTCGTAATTGTTGGCGCCGAAGACGTGAACCGAGCCGATGGCCGAATCGAGGCCATTGCCGTCAACGATCACGTCGAAACCCATGGCGCCCGTGAGGTTGAACACCTGGGCTTCGACGACGGCCTCGAGATAGCACGATGACTTGCCGGGGCAGGCGATCCGGCCGGCGAGGCCCGGCATGTTGGTGCGCTGCATGGCGGGCACGTAGATCTCCGGGGCGCCTTCGCCGACATAGCGGAGCTTGGTTGAGACCAGGCGGGTGAGGATTGGCGAGAACACGGGCTCGGCGTCGATTCGTGATTGCCCGCTGGTGGCGAGGTTGGCGGCGGTCTCGGCCGCGGCGGGCGCTGTTGCCGCCACACTGGCGAGCAGGGCCGGTACAAGGAATTTTTTCATGGTCATGCCTTTCGCGTTGTCACCGGCAAATTGACCAGCGCAAGCTTGCGCGGAGCATGGTGCAGATGCGCGCGGCATTTACCAAGTTTCGCGGACGGTGCGGCAAGGCGAGAGGCGCCGTCAATTTGAATCATCGGCTTAGGAGATGATTCATCAATCTCCCTAACTGTTCCTTGGCGTGTGCGGTTGTATGTGATTGCGCAATAGGATTCCCGATCAGCGGGAAGGGAGTTGAGTCATGCGTCTTACGAACCTTTTGCTTTCAACAGCACTTGTTGCAGCTGTTGTGGCCACCCCGGCAGCAGCCGGCATCAAGATCAAGAAAGCGACGATCGCCAAGGGTATGCTGATTGTCGAAGGCACGTCGACGGCCGGCACGAAAGTGATACTCGACGGTGTGGTGCAAGCCAAGGTCCGGGCGTTCCGCCGCTTCAAGTTCAAGACGCTTTACCGTCCCGACAGCTGCAAATTCACAGTGTCTGTCGTCGGCCAGCCCACCATCAAGCGCGGCGGACTCGTCGCGAAGTGCGGCACGCCAGGCATCCGGCCGCGCGGCGATTGGCTGCTGACCAATGCCTACGCGAAGAATGACATCGTGACATTCGCCGGTTCAGCGTGGCGGGCGCTGACGAAAATTGCCGCCAACAGCCCGGCACCGGATGTCAATGCCAGCTGGCAGCTCTTTGTTGAAGGCAGCACAATTGGCGCCCAGGGGCCGCAAGGCCCGCAGGGTGTTACGGGCGCTGCTGGTCCGCAGGGCGCTGACGGTGCGCAGGGTGCAACCGGGCCGCAAGGCGTTGATGGTGCCCAGGGTGCAGCAGGTGCGCAGGGTGCCGCAGGTGCCGATGGCGCCAATGGTGCTGACGGCGCACAGGGTGCGACAGGTGCTCAGGGTGCCGATGGCGCCGACGGCGTTGACGGTGCCCAAGGTGCGACTGGTGCCCAGGGTGCCGGTGGCGCTGACGGCGCACAGGGTGCGACAGGTGCTCAGGGTGCCGATGGCGCCGACGGTGTTGACGGTGCCCAAGGTGCAACGGGTGCCCAGGGTGCTACGGGCGCACAGGGTGTTGCGGGTGCTGATGGCGCACAGGGCGCGACGGGTGCACAGGGCGCAACGGGTGCCCAGGGTGCTGATGGTGTTGACGGTGCACAAGGTGCAACGGGTGCCCAAGGTGCGACTGGTGCCCAAGGTGCTACGGGCGCACAGGGTGTTGCGGGTGCTGATGGCGCACAGGGCGCGACAGGTGCACAGGGCGCAACGGGTGCCCAGGGTGCCGATGGCGCCGATGGTGTTGACGGTGCCCAAGGTGCAACGGGTGCCCAAGGTGCGACTGGTGCCGCAAGGTGCAACGGGCGCACAGGGTGTTGCGGGTGCTGATGGCGCACGGGAGGGCGCGACAGGTGCACAGGGCGCAACGGGTGCCCAGGGTGCCGATGGCGCCGATGGTGTTGACGGTGCCCAAGG
This sequence comes from uncultured Alphaproteobacteria bacterium, assembly GCA_963775095.1. GTDB lineage: Bacteria > Pseudomonadota > Alphaproteobacteria > Rhizobiales > Aestuariivirgaceae > Aestuariivirga. Next base: position 267,763 of record CAVZHN010000009.1, on the reverse strand, counting down.
TGCAACGGGTGCCCAGGGTGCAACGGGAGCCCAAGGTGCTACTGGTGCCCAGGCGCCACGGGTGCTGCAGGTGCTGCGGGTGCTGCATGGCGCCACAGGGTGCGACAGGTGCGCAGGGTGCCACCGGTGCCCAGGGTGCTGATGGCGCCGATGGTGTTGACGGTGCCCAAGGTGCAACGGGTGCCCAGGGTGCGACCGGCGCTCAGGGCGCTACGGGCTGCGCAAGGTGCTGCTGGGTGCCAGATGGCGGCACAGGGTGCAACACGGTGCCCAGGGTGCAACTGGTGCCAACAGGGGCGCGACAGGTGCTACAGGGTGCTGCTGGCGCGACTGGTGCCCACGCGGCGCGCAAGGTGCCACGGGTGCGCAAGGTGCTACTGGTGCCCAAGGCGCCACGGGTGCGCAAGGTGCTACAGGCGCACAGGGTGCTACGGGCGCAGCTGGCGCGCAGGTGCTGCGGGCGCAACAGGTGCTCGCGGGCGCTACTGGTGCCCAAGGCGCAACAGGTGCCCAAGGCGCCACGGGTGCGCAAGGTGCTACAGGCGCCCAGGGTGCAACGGGTGCGCAAGGTGCTACAGGCGCCCAGGGTGCAACGGGTGCGGCGGGCACCGGAACCACGGCGTCTGACGCCACCGTGGCCACAACCGAAACGCGGGCGACCAATTCTTATGGTGCGCTTGCTACGGCTGGTCCGGCGGTCACGGTAACCATTCCGGCTAGTGGCAAGGCTCTTGTGACGTTCACCGCGGCCATGTCCACGGATACGTTCAGGGATACGTGCTCGATGTCGTTCACCGTCTCCGGGGCTTCGACGGTTGCCGCCGCGGATGCCAAGTCACTGCGGTTGAATGACGATGCAAACACCACTCATCAGGCCAGCGGAAGCTATCTGGTGACCGGCCTGACTGCAGGCAGCAACACGTTCACGGCTGTTTACAAGGCCAACAATGACCAAGGCGGCGGAAACAATACCTGTACGTTTTCCAACCGCAATATTGTTGTCGTTCCCTGGCCGAACTGAGCCGGATTACTCAACAGCAAACAGACAGGGGCACCCTTCGGGGTGTCCCTGCGTTTTGAGCGGCGCTAAGCCACCAGCGTCTCGGATGCCACCGGTTCCAGATAGGGGTTGAGGGCGGAGAAGTCGGAATAGCCGCCGGCGGCATTCCACACCCAGTCATCGACGCCAAGGGCCACGAAGCGGTCGTGAACCGGCTTGTCGTAGTGGGCTTTCAAAGCCCGGACGTGGCGCTGGATGTCCTTGTTGCGGGCGCGCTGGGTGTTGGTGCCATCCTGATACTGCAGATAGCAGAGCCGCGGAATCTTCAGCATGCGGGTTTCAAGGAAGCTGCGGATCATCAAATCCATATCGTCGGCCACATGCAGGAAGCGGTTGTGACCGCCGACCGCCAGGTAGGTGTCGCGGCGCCAGGCCCTCACGTGGTTAGGGGCCGCCACCAGGCCCCTGATGGTTTTGGCATTGATGTTGGGCGCCTGGGCAACCGACACCACCTTGCCGCGCACTTCCTCATGGCGATAACTGCCGAAGCCGTAGCCCCAGCCCTTGCCATACTCCAGCGCACCCAGTTCCGGCGTGACTTCGGCGAAGTCGGAATAGTAGAAGCCGCAGTCGGGGTGCTCCTGGTGGCCGCGGACGATCCATTGCAGGGCATCGGGGGTTAATTCGTCGTCGTGGTCAAGTTCCACCAGAATGCGGCCCGACGTTGCCATGCAGGCCTGATATTTGACCTCGCCGATGATGCCGGAATGGCGGCCGGGGCGGATCAAGTGAATGCGGTGATCGCGGTTGGCGTGTTCCTGCAATCATGCCGGCGGTGACGTCGCCATCATCGCTGTCGTCCCAGAGGATCCATTCCCAGTTGTTGTAGTGCTGGGCCTTCACTGAATTCAAGGCGCGGAGAAATCGCTCGCCGGTGCGGTAGGTTGGCGTGAAGATTGAAACTAGCGGCGGATCGCGTCCGGCGTCGAGGCAGACATTGAGATAGCAGTTGAAGGCCTGCTGACCCATGAGCACGGGATTGCCGGCATCTTCATAGTGCAGCCAGCGGCGGCGGATTTCAAATGGAGCGGTGTTGAGCTTGCGAAAATCCGCCATTTTTCCGACGGTTACGAATACCTGGGGGCGGTGCCGGGTGATGATGGCTTCAAGGTCTTGGTCGTTGACGAAGTTGAGACAGTTGAACTCCGCGGTTTCGTCGGCAAGGGGCGCCGGGGTGGACTGCAGCGTCAGGCCGGGGGCGCCAAAGATGCAAACAACAGGCAGCATTTCAATTCCTGGTCAATTGGAGGCGAATGATTCGGGGATCAAATCTAATGCATGTTGAATGACAGTGCGCGGTGGTTTTGATTTCACTGTGCCCGCTAGTCTCTGGGCCTCAGGCCTTCGATCAGCAGCGTGAGCAGGGCCTGCTCGGCGCCTTCCAGCGGCGTGATGGCGCTCGCCCATGATGGCACGAATCTGCACGTCGAAATCGGCATAGTGCTGGGTTGTCGCCCAGATGGCGAAGATCAGGTGATAGGGATCGACGGCGTTGAGCTTGCCTTGCATCGATCCAGCTCCGGATGACGGCGGCCTTGGCATCGACCAGTTCCTTGAGCGGTCCCTTGAGGAAATCTCCGATGGCCGTGGCGCCGTGCAGGATCTCGTTGGCGAAAAGCTTCGAGGCCTTGGGATTGTCGCGCGAGGCGGCGATCTTCGATGCGAGATAGGCGGAGAGTTCGCGGATGGGATCGCCTTCGGGATCGAGCTTGCGCAGGGGTTCCAGCCATTCGTCGAGGGTGTGTTCGAGAACGGCGATGTAGATGTCTTCCTTGCGGCGGAAATAATACAGGAGGTTGGGCTTCGACAGGCCGGCCCGCTCGGCGATCTGGTCAACCGTGATGCCGCGGAAGCCGTAGGTTGAAAACACTTCGAGGGCGGCAGCGAGGATGATCTCCTCGTTCTGCGCCTGGATGCGGGTCTTGCGCGTTGCCTTTGCCTTGACCTGTGGCATTTGCCCATCCTGTTAATTCTTGATCAAATGGTCAAGAGCAGATAGCGTTTCGCCAACAACTAGAATCGTCCGGGGAGAGACCATGACGGCGAAGGCCGTGATCGAGGCCAGGGACTTGAGCCTCACGTTCACGACGGCGGACGGGCCGGTTTACGCCCTGTCGAAGGTCAATCTGACGGTGGCCGATGGCGATTTCGTCTCGTTCATCGGGCCTTCGGGCTGCGGCAAGACCACGCTGCTGCGGGTGATCGCCGATCTCGAACAGGCTGAGCGAAGGCACGATCACGCGTCAACGGCATGACGCCCGCCGCGGCGCGGGCGGCGCGGGCCTATGGCTATGTGTTCCAGGCGCCGGCGCTGTTGCCGTGGCGGACGGTTGAAGCCAATGTCGGGCTGCCGCTGGAGATCATGGGACTTGCGGATGCGAGCTGAACGGGTGCGGCGCAATCTGGAATTGGTGAACCTCGCGGGTTTCGAGAAAAAGTTTCCCTGGCAGCTTTCGGGCGGCATGCAGCAGCGGGTGTCGATTGCCCGGGCGCTGGCCTTTGATCCGAAACTCTTGTTGATGGATGAGCCGTTCGGGGCGCTCGACGAAATCGTCCGCGACAAGCTCAATGCGCAATTGCTGGAGTTGTGGGAGCGCACGAAAAAGACCGTGGTGTTTGTCACCCACTCGATTCCCGAGGCGGTGTTCCTGTCGACCAGGATCGTGGTGATGAGCCCGCGGCCCGGCCGCATCATCGATGTGATCGAGACCAATTTTCCGCGCCGGCGAACGCTCGACATGCGCGAGAGCCCGGAGTTCCTGAAGATCGCCCACCGGGTGCGCGAAGGGTTGAAGGCGGGGCACAGCTATGAGGATTAGGAAGAGTCCTCTCCCCCTTCGGGAGCGGCTCCCATGGCTTCGGGACGGGAGAAGGCTCACGACCTGACTCCCTCTCCCTTCCGTGGATGCGCGATCGGTTCTCCGCAGGGCGGATGAGGGCTCTGCCATGCGGAGGTGTTGAATAGAGGCTCCCTCATCCCCGTCACCGTGGTGTGCCTGGTCATTCTGGTGGCCTGGTATGTCGCGGCCATTCCGATGAACTGGGTGGTCACCGAGGGCAAGATCGCGGCGGCGGGCGGCGGGGTTTCCAATACCTTGTGGTTTTCGTGGAACGAGGCGCGGCCGGTCATTCCGGCGCCGCATCAGATTATCGTTGAGTTGTGGAAATCGGTGTTCGCCGTGGCGCCGTGGGCGATCAAGTCGCTGGTCTATCATTCGTGGGTGACGCTGTCGTCGACGCTGCTGGGCTTCGTGCTGGGGGCGCTGTTCGGCATTGGTCTGGCCATCGTCATCGTGCATTCGAGGTTCCTGTCGAAAAGCCTGATGCCGTGGATCATCGCCTCGCAGGCCATTCCCATTCTGGCGATCGCGCCGATGGTAATCGTGGTGCTGGGCTCGGTTGGCTTCACCGGGCTCCTGCCGAAATCGCTGATCTCGATGTATCTGTGTTTCTTCCCGGTCACCATCGGCATGGTGAAGGGGCTGACTTCGCCCGAGGTGATGCAGCTTGATCTGATGCGCACCTACAATGCGAGCAGCTGGCAAACACTTTGGAAGCTGCGGTTTCCGGCTTCGGTGCCATTCCTGTTTGCATCGCTCAAAGTGGCGGTGGCGATTGCCTTGACCGGCGCCATTGTCGGCGAATTGCCGACCGGGGCCATTGCCGGCATCGGGGCGCGGCTGCTCAATGGCTCCTACTACGGCCAGACGGTGCAGATCTGGGCGGCGCTGTTCGCGGCATCGTTCGTGGCGGCCTTGCTCGTCTGGCTGGTCGGGCGCGCCGAGAAGATCAGTGGACGGATGATGGGGGCGAGGCCATGACGCGCTTCGGCTTCCGCGACATTCTCTATCCGGCGCTGTTCGGCGTTTCGGTGCTGATCTTCTGGCAGTTGATCGTGCGCGGTTTCAATGTGCCCGCCGTGCTGCTGCCCGCACCTTCCGATATCTGGGCCAAGCTCGTCATGTCGCTGCCCACCCTGTGGCGCGGATTTCGTGCAGACCTTCATTCGCGCCGTCATTCCCGGCTGGATCATCGGCTCGCTGTCGGGGTTCCTTGTCGCCATTCTGTGCGACCGGCTGCCGTTCCTGCGCAATGGGCTGTTGCCGCTGGGCAATCTGGTCGCGGCACTCCCCATCGTCGGCGTCGCCCCCATCATGGTGATGTGGTTCGGCTTCGACTGGCAATCGAAGGCGGCGATGGTGGTGGTGATGACCTTCTTCCCGATGCTGGTGAACGCGGTCGCAGGCCTCCAGGCCTCGGGCCACATGGAGCGCGACCTGATGCGGAGCTACGGCGCCTCTGGGGGCAGACATTGCTCAAGCTGCGGCTTGCCCGCCGCCATGCCATTCGTTTTCAATGCGCTCAAGATCAATTCGACGCTGGCGCTGATCGGCGCCATCGTCGCCGAATTTTTCGGCACCCCGATTGTCGGCATGGGCTTCCGTATTTCGACGGAAGTTGGCAGACTGGGGCTCGACATGGTTTGGGCCGAAATCGCCGTGGCAGCACTGGCGGGATCGGCCTTCTACGGGTTGCTGACGCTCATCGAGCGGCGTGTGACCTTTTGGCATCCGTCCTATCGCTGATAGGCGGCAAACAAGGAAAGAGGAGAACAGGGAAAATGAAGAAATTTCTATTGGCCGCCGCGGCGGCGGGCGCGCTGATCGCCAGCGGAACCGGTGCTTTTGCCGAGGCCGTGAAGCTGCAGTTGAAGTGGGTGACGCAGGCGCAGTTCGCCGGCTATTACGTGGCGGCCGCCAAGGGCTACTACAAGGATGCGGGCCTCGAGGTGACGATCATGCCGGGCGGGCCCGACATCAACCCGCAGCAGGTGCTGGCGGGCGGTGGCGCTGACGTGGTCATCGACTGGATGCCGTCGGCTCTCGCCACGCGCGAGAAGGGTTCGCCGGTCGTCAACATCGCGCAGCCGTTCAAGAAGTCCGGCATGATGCTGACCTGCCGGGCGGAAACCGGCATCAAGGCGCCCGCCGATTTCAAGGGCAAGACGCTGGGCGTGTGGTTCTTCGGCAATGAATATCCGTTCCTGTCGTGGATGAGCCAGCTTGGCATTCCGACGACCGGCGGGGCCGATGGCGTCACCGTGGTCAAGCAGGGCTTCAACGTCGACCCGCTCATCCAGAAGCAGGCCGACTGCATCTCGACCATGACCTACAATGAATACTGGCAGGTGATCGACGCCGGCATTCCGGCCGACCAGCTCGTCGTCTTCAAGTATGAAGACAATGGCGTGGCGACGCTTGAGGATGGCCTCTATGTGCTGGAAGACAAGCTGAAGGACCCGGCCTTCGTCGCCACCATGGCGAAGTTCGTCAAGGCGTCGATGCAGGGCTGGGACTATGCCCGCGCCAATGGCGATGAAGCCGCCCAGATCGTTCTCGACAACGATGCCACCGGCGCCCAGACCATCGAGCACCAGAAGCGCATGATGGGCGAGATCAACAAGCTCACCGAAGGCTCCGACGGCACGCTCGACATGGCCGCCGCCGAGCGCACGGTCGATACGCTGATGAAAGGCGGTTCCGACCCGGTCATCACCAAGAAGCCGGAAGGTGCATGGACCAATGCGGTGATGGACGCCGCGAAGGCGATGTGAGGAAGACGATGCTGGCCCTCTCCCACTTCACCGCGGGGGAGGGCGAGCAAGTGCGTGCGGCTTGGGCAGGCAAGGATGTCAGTACACGGGCGCTTTCAATACAAGTGCATGACGTGCGAAGAACTGCACGATGGCTTTCCCACTCTGGGATTCGGCGCTCCTGATTACTACCTCGATATTCCGGAGAACGAGCGGTCACGCCGCTGCAGGATCGACGAAGACACCTGCATAGTCGATGGCGAACACTATTTCGTTAGGTGCACCATGGAGTATCCGGTGCGCGACAGCAGTGAAAGGCTCGGTTGGGGCGTTTGGGGTAGTCTCAGCGCGGAAAACTTCGAAATGTATGTCGAAAGGCGACCCGACGCCGGGACGAGGCTGTTTTCCTATCTGGGCAACGCGCTGCCAGCCTATCCCGGAAGTTATGCGCTCGAATGCCAGATGTGTGTCAAGCCTCCGGGGACACGACCATCTCTGATTGTTAGTGACTGTGACAATCCTCTCTATCATGACCAGCAAGACGGTATTGAATACTCGCGGGCTCTGGAGATTGTACGGCCATTTGTCCGCTGGCATTCTTGAGGTCTGGCATTGACGAATGATCGAACCGAGTGTATGAATAAATCATACCAAAAAGCTGTAGCATGACCAATATCGAAAAACGTACCATCAGCCTTCCTTCGGAACACGCATCATTCATCGATGCTAAAGTTGCGTCAGGTGCCTATGCATCGGCAAGTGAGGTGGTCCGGGCGGGGCTCAGAGCGTTGCAAGAGCGGGATGATGCGGTGGAGCGCTGGTTGCGGGAGGAAGTGGCGCCAGCTTACGACCGCATGAAGGCCGATCCGAAGCGCGGCATTCCGGCCAAGCAGGCCTTTGCCAAGGTACGATCGCGCCACGCGGTGCGCCTCAAGGATAAGCCGTGAGGCAACGGACTGTCATTCTCTCGCCAGAGGCGGAGGATGATTTGATCAAACTGTATGATTGGATCGCCGAACGGGCAGGTCCGGCGGTAGCAATTGGCTACATTGAGCGTATCGAGTCGTTTTGCGCAAGGCTTGACATCGCTTCGGAGCGCGGCACAACTCGTGACGATATCAGGGCCGGCTTGCGGATCGTGGGATTTGAGCGCCGGATTACTGTTGCGTTCACTGTAACTAGCGAAGTCGTTCAAATTCTGCGATTGTTCTATGGTGGCAGTGACTGGGAAGCCAATTTCTAGTTTGGGTTTTCAATCGCTAACTGAGTTGACAGCACCCCATGCCCTTCACCGGATTTCCGAAAGAGACGTTTGCCTTTCTCTCCGGGCTTGAGAGGAACAATACGAAGGCGTGGTTCGAGGGGCATCGGGGGGACTATGAACAATTCCACCTCGCGCCGGCCAGGGCATTTGTCGAGGCGATGGCGCCGGGGTTGAAGAAGATTTCGAAGACGCTCAATGCCGAGCCGAAGGTCAATGGTTCGATCTTTCGCATCAACCGCGATGTGCGGTTTTCCAAGGACAAGCGGCCGTACAAGACGACGCTGGATCTGTGGTTCTGGGAGGGCGAGAAGCGCGGCTGGGAGGCGCCGGGCATGTTCCTGCGGCTTACGCCCACGCATGTTCATTGCAGGCGCCGGGATGCACCAGTTCGCGCCGGAGCAAATCAAGGCCTATCGCGCGGCTGTTGATGATGCGAAGTCTGGCGCGGCGCTGGTGAAGATCATCGAGGGGTTGGGCGACCTCAAGCTGGGCGAGGCGACGCGCAAGAAGCTGCCGAAGGGCATTGCCGCCGATCATCCGCGCGCCGGCCTGTTTCTCATTGACGGGCTGCATGTGGTGCACGAAGAAAAAATGCCAAGGGCCGTTCACACCGCAAAGTTCGTGGACGCTGTGCCTCGATATCTTCCGGCGGGCTGCGCCGGTCAATCAATGGCTGTTGCGCCAGGTCATCAGAACATGAGGACGTGGTTCGCCGTGGGCGCACTGCTGGCGCTGCAATCGGCGCAAGCCATGGCGATCAATTGGGAAGGCCATGACGAATGGCTGGACGATGTACCGCGTGCCGAGGAATTCACCGAAGGGCGTGCCGCCGCCGTCTGCCCAAAGCCCATGCCGAGTTGCGAAGAGCGGGCGCGCGCGGGCCAAGGCCAATTCCCATGAGCAGGTGCCGTTGCCCGGGTGTTAACTGCCGGCCGCTGAAAAGAAGAAAAGGCCCTGACCCAAGCCGGCTGCCATGGGCTGACAGCGTCGCAAAATTGATGGCAATCTCCGGGCCGCTCATTCGAATCGTAAGTCCGGAGGACGGCATGACGGCGGATCGGTACTTGTTGTGGTTTCGGCGTTGCTGATGGCAGGGGCGGCGCAGGCGGCTTCGTGCAGTTCGACGGGCGGCAATTTCGCGGCGTGGAAGAAGGAGTTCGCCGCCGAAGCCAAAGCCAATGGCATCAAGGCCAAGGGGCTGGCGGCGCTGGCGTCGTCTTCCTATTCGACCGGCACCATCAAGGCCGACCGCAACCAGAAATCCTTCAAGCTGTCGCTTGAGCAGTTCATGGCGAAGCGCGGGGCGGCGGCGATCATTTCGCGCGGCAAGAAGCTGAAGGCGGCGAACGCGGCGCTGTTCGCCAAGCTGGAAAAGAGCTATCGGCGTGCCGGCAGGGCCGCTGATCGCCATCTGGGGCATGGAGACGGGCTTTGGCGCGGTGACCGGCAACCAGCCGACGATCTCGGCGGTGGCGACGCTGGCCTATGATTGCCGCCGCAGCGACTATTTCACCGAACACCTCTATCGCGGCGCTGAAGCTTGTTGACCGCGGCGTGCTGTCGTCGTCGACGCGCGGCGCCATGCATGGCGAGGTGGGGCAGACGCAGTTCCTGCCCAAGAACATCCTGATCTATGGCACCGGCGGCGACCTCAACAACAAGGCCGATGCCCTGGCCGCCACCGCGAATTTCCTGTCCGGCCAGGGCTGGAAGAAAGGCGGGCCCTATTCGGCGGGGCAATTCGCCTCGTGGAATGCGGCTGGCGTCTACCAGAAGGCGCTGGCCATCATGGCAACGAAGATCGACGCCAAGTGAGGATCACACATGGAATACCGCACGCTCGGCCGCTCGGGCCTCAAGGTTTCGCTGCACACGCTGGGCACCATGAACTTCGCCAGCGAAGGCTTCTTCGGGATGATCGGCTCGGTGCCGGTCAAGGATGCGCGGCGGCTGGTCGATGTGGCTGTCGATCATGGCGTCAATCTGTTCGACACGTCCAACGCCTATACCAGCGGCAAATCGGAAGAAGCGCTGGGTGAAATTCTCAAGGGACGTTCCGATCAGTTGCTGGTCGGCACCAAGGTGCGCTTCGGCATGGGGCCGGGGCCGAACGAGCAGGGCCTGTCGCGCTTTCACATCATTCATGAATGCGAGGCAAGCCTCAAGCGGCTGAAGCGCGACCATATCGATCATCTATTATCTCCATGAGTGGGACGGGCAGACGCCGGTCGAGGAAATGATGGAGGCGCTCGATAGCTTGGTGAAACAGGGCAAGGTGCGCTACATCGCGTGCTCGAACTTCTCCGGCTGGCACATCATGAAGGCGCTGATGGCGGCGGACCGCCACAATTTCCAGCGCTTCTGCTGCCAGCAGATTCACTACACGCATCGAAGCGCGCGACGCGGAATATGAACTGGTGCCCGATGGCGCTCGATCAGGGTGTTGGCATTCAGGTGTGGAGTCCGATTGCCGGCGGGCTTCTCTCCGGCAAGTTCCGGCGCAACCAGCCGCCGCCGCAGCTGTCGCGCCACGTTTCGATGGCTGGAGCGAGCCGCCGATCCGCGACGAGGACAGGCTTTACCGCATTATCGACGCGCTGGTGGCGGTGGGTGAGGCGCGCGGCGTTTCCGCTGCCCAGGTGGCGCTGGCGTGGCTCGCCGGGCGGCCGGGGGTTGCGTCGATCATCGTTGGCGCCCGCACCGAGGCGCAACTCAAGGACAATCTGGCGGCGGCGGCGCTCAAGCTGACGGCGGAGGAACGCCAGACGCTCGACGATGTCAGCCTGCCGCCGCTGATCTATCCCTATTGGCACCAGTGCGCCTCGGCCGCCGACCGCCTGGGCCCGGCCGATCTGGCGCTGCACGCGCCGCATCTGGCCCGGCGCGCCAAGCGAATGTAAGCGGGAAAAAATCATGACATCCAAAACCAATCTCACCATCAATCCGCAGCGGCTGTGGGATTCGCTGATGGAAACGGCGGCGTTCGGCGGGACGCCGAAGGGCGGCATCAAGCGGCTCACGGTTTCCGATGAAGACAAGCGGGTGCGCGACTGGTTCAAGGCGGAATGCGAGAAGCTCGGCTGCACGGTTGAGGTCGACGAGGTCGGCAACATGTTCGCGACGCGGCCCGGCCGCCGCAAGGATGTGGCGCCCATCGCCATGGGTTCGCATCTCGACACCCAGCCGACGGGCGGCAAGTTCGATGGCGTGCTGGGCGTGCTGGGCGCGCTGGAGGCGATGCGCACGCTTGTGGACATGGGTTACGAAACCAATGCGCCGGTGATGATCGTCAACTGGACGAACGAAGAGGGCTCGCGCTTTGCGCCGGCCATGCTGTGCTCGGGCGTCTATGCCGGGGTGTTCACGCCGGAGTTCGCCTATTCACGCGAAGACCGGCAAGGCATCAAGCTTGGCGATGAGCTGGTGCGGATCGGATACAAGGGCAAGCACAAGGCGGGCGCCATCAAGTTCCAGGCGATGTTTGAACTGCACATCGAGCAGGGGCCGATCCTCGAGGCCGAAGCCAAAGATGATCGGGGTCGTCACCGGTGTGCAGGGCATGCGCTGGTATGAGGTGACGGTGAGGGGCCAGGAGTCGCATACCGGTGCGACGCCCATGGGCTTGCGCAAGAATGCTTTGCTTGGCGCCTCGCGGATGATCGAGGCCATTCACCAGGTGGGCATGAGCCATCTGCCGGGCGTGGCTTCGGTGGGGTTGATCGAGAACCGTCCCAACAGCCGCAACGTGGTGCCGGGGGAAGTGTTCTTCACCGTGGACCTCCGCCATCCCGATGAAAGCGTGCTCGACAAAATGGAAGCGGCCTATCAGGCGGCGCTGCCGAAGATCGCCGCCGAGCTGACACTCGAGATCGAAGAAAAATGCATCTGGAAATCGCCGGCGGTGAAGTTTGCGCCGCACCTCATCGATTGCGTGCGGGAGGGCGCCAAACAAGCTGATTACACCACGCGCGAAATGGCGTCGGGGGCGGGGCATGACGCCGCCTATATTGCCCGCGTGGCCCCTACGACCATGATCTTCGTGCCCTGCCTCGGCGGCATTTCGCACAATGAGGCGGAATCGACGACGCTGGATGAATGTGGTGCTGGTTCGCAGGTGCTGCTCAACGCCGTGCTGGCCTACGACGCCACGCTACAGTAGCGCGCTGGGCCTCGGCCCACAGCGATGCAACGATTTCGGCGGCGGGCCGCACGCTGGTGATGCCGTCAACACCCATGCCGGCATAGAGGCAGCCGCCGAGGAGGTCGCCAACCGAATCAATGGACGGCGGCGTGTCGCTGTAGCGGACGAGGTCTGCGCCGCCCTTGCGAAAAACAACGTCACCTTCACCCGGGCGATTAGGTGCGGCGGGATTACCGGCGGCTTCCCATGTAGCGAACGTTGAATTGCGAAGGACGCGAGACAGGGCATAGGGCCAGCCAATGTCGAAACAGTCGGTGTGAACCGTGTCGTCGGCCGTGGCGGACACCAGCGCCTGTTTGTAGGCATTCGTGGGCTAGAGACTCCGTCGATGCAACAAAACGTGTGCCCATCATCACCCCTTGGGCGCCGGCTTTCAATGCGCGGGCAATGTCCGCTGCCGTGGCGATGCCTCCTGCGGCAATGATTGGCGTCGTTCCAGAGGTGGGCAGGACTTCGGCCAGGATTTTTGCAAGCGGCGTTGTCGACTGGACATGGCCGCCCGCTTCGATGCCTTGCACGATGATGAAATCTGCGCCGGCTGAGATGGCGGCGCGCGCACCGGCAGCTGATCCTACCTGCACGCCGACTTTGGTGGCCGGTGATTTGAGGCTGGCGATCAGAGCGGCATCGATACCCCAGGACAATGTGATGGCGGGAAGGCCCGCCTCGCGATACCAGAGGGGACGTTCAGTGCCAAAGCGCAGCACGAAATTGAAAAAGAACGGCAGACCTGTTGCCTTGAGTTCTTCCGTCACCGAAAGCCCCGGCGACCTTTCGGTCCATGTCATGGCCATTGATCCCAAACCACCGCCGCGGGCCACTGCGGTGACGAGCGCCACACTCGCGGCACTGCCGATGGGCGCTTGCAGAATGGGCGCCGAGAGGCCAAACCAATCCATAAAACGATTGCGCATGGATCAAGCCTAAATGAACGCACGCGTGTTGGGAAGCAACTCTATGGCGATCAAGGCCCGGGAGATTGCACTCACGTTGACGTCATGGCCGTCGGTGACCGGCACGGCGGACGAAGCGGCGTTTGCGCCGAAGCTTGCTGACCTCCTGGGGGATTTCGATCAAGTAAGAGCCTATACCGTTTCGGGCAACCAGCACGCACGCGCCAATGTGTTCGCCCTGAAGCGCGGCAAGAGCCGCAAAACCATCGTGCTCACCGGGCATTTTGATGTAGTGCCGATTGATGACTATGGGCCATTGAAACACCTGGCCTTCACACCTGAAGAGCTTTTGCCGGAGATTGTCGCGCGGTTGCGCCTTACGGGTGAAAACCCGGGTGCGCTCGCCGATTTCGAGAGCGGCGACTTCCTCCCGGGCCGTGGGCTTCTCGACATGAAGGCGGGACTTGCGGCGGGAATCGCGGCGATCGAGGCCTACCATGGCGACGCCAGCCTGCTGTTCGTGGGCGTCTGCGACGAGGAGGATCGCTCGGCGGGCGCACGGGTGGCAGCGGCAGATCTCAAGTCCTACGCGGAAGAGTTCGATCTCGACATTACGCTGGTGATCAACCTCGATGCGATTTCCGATCAGGGCGATGGGTCCACAGGGCCGGGTGGTGGCGCTGGGGTCGATCGGCAAGCAATTGCTGACGGCCTTCGTCGTTGGGAAAGAGGCGCATGCCTGTTATCCGCAAGATGGTGCCAATGCCGCCTATCTGGCGGCCGAACTGGTGACCGAAATCGAGTTGTCGGCGGAACTGGCCGAACTTACGGGCGAGGAATACGCTGCGCCGCCGACAGCCCTCCACGCCAAGGATTTGAAGCAGGGATACAATGTGACGACGCCGGCGGCGGCGTGGATCTACTGGAACACGTTGCAGCACCGGCGTTCCGGGGCCGAGGTTTTTGACATCGCGTTGCGGCTGGCGCGGCGGGCGATGGCGCGGGCAGGCGAGCGGCTGAAGCGGTCGATCGCGGTGATGAGCTATGCGGAACTGGCAGAGCGAGTGGATGCGCGGGCTCTGAAGGCCAAGGCTGAGGAGGTGGCAAAACTCACTGATCTCGACTTCCCCGAGCGCGCCAAGATCATGACGCAGTTTGCCGCCGCGCACAGCGGGCTTGCCGGACCCCTGGTGGTCCTGGGATTTGGCTCCATCCCCTATCCGGCCGTGACACTTGCGGACACGGGCCTGGAACAACACATCATGGCGGCGGCGATGCCGTTCGGGCTCTCATCGGTGCGCTATTTCGCGGGCATATCGGACATGAGCTTTTTGGGCGAAGCGTCCGGCGATCTGGCGGCGGTGGCGGCCAACACGCCGGTATGGGGAACGAGTTTCACGATGCCGGCGGCGGCCGGCTATCCGTGCATCAACATCGGGCCGTGGGGGCGGGATTATCATCACTGGCTGGAGCGGCTGCATGCGCCCTACGCCTTCGAAATTCTGCCCCGTGGTATTGTTGCAAGTGATTGAAGCGGTGGCAAAGGCGCGCTAGAGCTTCTGGCCTCACACACAGGAGGCGACAATGGCAGCAAAGAAAGCAACCAAGAAGTCAGTGAAGAAGAAGGCCGCGAAGAAGCCGGCCAAAAAGGCAAAATCGGCGCTCAAGCGCATTGGTGCGGGAAACCGGATGAGCGAAGCCGTGATGTTTGGCGGCCGCGTTTACCTCGCAGGTTTCGTGGCCGAGAAAGCCAAGGGCATGGGTGTGAAGGAACAGACCCAGGACATACTCGCTCAGATCGATGCGACGCTGAAAAAGGCCGGAACGAGCAAGACGCGGATCCTCAAGGCCAACATCTGGCTCACCGACATTTCGACCTTCGCGCAGATGAACGAAGCGTGGGACGGCTGGGTGGTGGCGGGCCAAACTCCGGCGCGGGCCACGGTCGAATCGAAACTCGCGGCGCCTGGCTATGACGTCGAGATCATGGTGGAAGCGGCGCTTTAAGTCCGCTCGCTGCCTGCCGCTGTCATCGCCGGATTCATTCCGGCGACCCATCGTTCAGTGATTTCGGACATCGAAGAAGCCGCAGCATGGGTCCCCGGGACAAGCCCGCGGATGACTAGGTTATGGGCTCATCCTAACGCCGGTCCTTCACTTCGTACCAAACATAGGCGCCCTTGAGATAGAGGGGCCGGAGGCTCGCGAAGGGGAACCTGGCGAGCCTTTTTGTCATGGGGGCGGGAAGTTCTGCGTCCCTGCCCATCATGGCCCTTGCCAGGGCTTGCCCCGACCAGGTGGCCAGAGCCACGCCGTTGCCGTGGTAGGCGATCGATGTCCACACGGATCGGCGATCATCAAGTGGGCCCACATAGGGCACCCGATCGGCTGTCAGGCACACGAAGCCGCGCCAGAAATGGGTGATTTCCACGGCCTTCCAGGCCGGAAACAATTGATGGAAGTGGGCGGTGAGGCGGCGGCGCTGGGGCTCGTGGCCGGCATCCGAGGCATCGGTGCCACCGCGACCGCCGAACAGGAAGCGGCCATCGGGCAGCAGCCGGAAATAATGCAGGAGAATGCGTGAGTCAAAGGCCATGCGGTGCGATGTCCAGCCCTGGGCGCCGCGCTCGCTTTCGGTGAGTGGCCTCGTGACGATGATCGATGACAGGGCGGGGAGCAGGCGGCCGGCATGGCGCCTGGAAACGTCTTCCGGCGTATAGCCGTTGGTGGCGACAATGACGCGTTTGGCCCTGAGTGTTCCGTTTGGCGTGGTGAGCGTGTGGTATTGCTGGCCTTCTTCCCAGCGCAGCACTTGCGAGTCAGCGTGAATCTTTGCGCCGGCTTTCGCCGCAGCACGGGCGAGACCACGCACATAGTTCAGGGGGTGAACTCCAAACCCGGTGTCACTGGCGATGCCGCCATGAAAGTTGGGTCCGTTGAGGCCAAGCGACTTGAGATCGTCAACGGAAAGCAATGTAGTGTCTTCGCCGAAGGTTTGTTTGAGAAAGGCCTGCTCTTCGCGAAACTCCGCCATGCGGTTTGGCTGATGTGCAAGGCAGACGTCGCCGCGGCCGGAAATTCCGGCATCGATTGCCTCACGCCGGCAGATGTCCTCAACCAGCTGGGTGGCATTCTTTAGCGTGCTATAGAACTTTCTGGTCTCATCGAGGCCGAACTCGGCGATCAGGCTCTGGTAGCTGCGCTTGTGGCCGCCGACACAGGCAAAGCCGCCGTTTCGGCCCGAGGCGCCCCAGCCGACGGTGCCGGCCTCCACCACGCGCACATCGGCGTGAAACTGGCGCGCCAGTTCGAGGGCGGCGGACAGGCCGGTGAAGCCGGCGCCGATGATGGCGATGTCGCAGGACTGATCGCCACTGAGCGGCGGGGTTTCAATGGCAAGAGGAGCGGCACTTTCCTCCCACCAGCTGTGAACCGGCCGGTTGAAGTGGAATGCGTCGCGATGGGTTGTGGAAGGCATTGCAGAGTCTTGCTAGCATTTGCCGATCACGGGCAAAAGGGCGGGCGATGAAAGCACTGGTTCTGGGGGCGGGGATCGCCGGCATCACCACGGCCTATGAATTGAACCGCGACGGTTTCGAAGTGACGGTCATCGACCGGGAAGCGGAGCCTGCGTCATTCACCAGCTATTCCAATGCCGGACTGTTTGCGCCAGGGCACGCCTATGCGTGGTCATCGCCCGCCGCACCATCAATTCTGCTGCGATCACTGTGGAAGAATGATCAGGCGCTGCGCCTCAAGTTCAGCCTGGATCCGCGGTTCTGGGTGTGGATGTGGAAGTTCTGGGGGGAGTGCACGGCGGAGCGGGCAGCGCTCAACACCACGCGCAAGGTGCGGCTCTGCCTCTATTCGCAGCAGGTCTTTCACGACACGGTGGCGCGAAGCCGGGTGGCTTATGATGGCCGGGCGGGCGGGCTTCTCTATCTCTATCGCAGCGAGGCAGCACTGCGGGCGGCGTCGGCCAAATCGAAAATTCTCACCGACCATGGGTGCGCCATCGACGACGCTGGATCGTGATGGAGTGGCGAAGGCCGATCCGGCGCTAGCCGCCGGTCAAGGACATGTTTGCGGGGGCGCTCTATGCGCCGGGTGACGAAAGCGGCGATTGCCGGATGTTTGCGCTGCAACATGGGGGAGTGGCTGAAGGCGCAGGGCGTCACATTCAAGTTCAACACGGCGGTCACCGGGCTTGAAACCGAACGGCGGAAAAGTCTCAGCGGTGGTGACCAGCAAGGGACGCGAGGTGGCCGATGTGATCGTGCTGTGCCTTGGTGTCTATTCGCCGCATCTGGCGCGGCAAGTGGGGCAAGATCTGCCGATCTATCCGGTGAAAGGCTATGCCATCACCGCACCGGTTCGGGCGCGCAACAACTCCGCCGACGATTGGCGGGGTGGACGAGGAGACACTGGTTGCCTACGCGCCCTATGGTGATCGCGTCCGGGTGACGGCAACGGCGGAATTTTCCGGCTATGGCCTGCGAGCACCGGCCGTCGGATTTCCGCACCATGCTCGAAACCATGCGGGCCCTGTTTCCCGATGGTGCCGACTGGGATGACGCAAGCTTCTGGGCGGGCTTGCGGCCGATGACGCCGCAGGGCACGCCGATCCTCGGGCCGATCGCGGCTTGACAATCTGTGGTTCAACACCGGCCAGGGGCACATGGGCTGGACCATGAGCCATGGTGCGGCGCGCATCACCGCCGACCTCATTGCCGGCAAGACGCCAGCAATACCCCTGGACGGCATGACTGCCGCAGCGTAACCCGGCGCCCCATTGCCGCCACATTGCGCCCCTCTGTGCGTCGCAACAAGATCAGGCAGGGGTGTTTTGAATGTTTCGTTGGTTTATCGCGGCATGTGCCGCCGGGTTTCTGTCGCTTGCGCCCATTGCCGAAGCCGGAAGTTCGACCGGCATGGCGTCCTACTACAAGTCCGGCAAGCGCACCGCCAATGGCGAAAAATACAATCCCATGGGGTTCACGGCGGCGCATCGCTCGCTGCCATTCGGCACCAAGGTGCTGGTCACCAATCTCAGGACCGGCAAGTCGGTGATCGTGCGGATCAACGACCGGGGACCGTTCATCCGTGGGCGGATCATCGACCTGAGCCTGGGCGCTGCCAGCGTGGTGGGGCTGACGGCCACGGGCGTCGCCAAGGTGAAGATCACGGTGCTGAAGAGCTAGGCGGCGCGGCGCTTTTCGACTTCGGCGAGGGCCATGCGCAGTTCCCGGGCGATGTTGGCGATCAACTCGCCGGCCTCAAACTTCGCGCCGGTTCGCGCGGCGAGTTCGAGAACATCGCAGGCTTCACGGGCGCGGCTGGCACCGATGTTGGCGCACATTGATTTGAGTCCATGGGCGGCGTCGGCGAGGGCTTTGTATGTCACCAGTTTGGCGCAAGGTGTCCAGGCTTTCGAGGGCCGTTGGGGATCTGGATACAAATATATCGAAGACTCGGCGAAGTAGTGCGTCAGTGCCGCCGATCTTGCGGATATCGTCCAGCACTTCGTCATCGAGGACGGCGCCCGTGTGGGGCGTCGCAGCTTCGTCTGCCATGGGCGCAGCCCCGCCAAGCTGCACTTCCAGGCAGGCGATGATGGACTTCATGGTGAACGGCTTGGTCATGTAGGCATCCATGCCGGCCTTTTGCCATTCGTCGGCGGCGCCGCCGGAAATATGGGCGGTGAGGGCCACGACGGGGGTGTGGCGATTGGCGACATCGAGGCGCTCATGGGCGCGGATTTCGCGGGTGGCGGCAAAGCCATCCATCTCCGGCATGCTGCAATCCATGAACACCAGATCGGGCAGGGTCTTGCGCCATTTTTCCACGGCCTCGCGGCCGTCGGTAGCGGTTTCAACGGTGACGCCAAGCTGGCGCAGCACTTCGATCAGCACCTCGCGGTTCACGGCATTGTCGTCGGCGACGAGGATGCGGCGGCCAGTGAAGTTTTGGTCAATGCGGCGCGGCTCCGAGCGGGCGCCTATCAATGTCTTGCCGCGCAATTTGCCGGCAGCGAGACCTTCCAGAATCTCATCAAGATCGGCATGGCGAAGCGGTAGGGTCAGCAGGTCGCCAGCAATTTCATCGGCGAGCGCCTGTTCGCCGCTGGCATCGCCCATCTTGGCGACGCAGATGATGCGTGGGCGGTGGCCCGAAATGGGGGCTAAGCCGGGCAGCTTCTCGGCGGCGACAAACAGCGTATCGAAACCCGCCGCCGCCGTGGCTATTTCCGGCCGGTAGCCGGCGTTGATCAGCGCAGTGCCAATACCGTTGCGCGTGGCAAGGCCGTCGATCATCAGGCCGATGCGATTGGTTCGTTGCACAGGCGCTGCAGGGTTCGCCGGCTCGGCCGGAATTGACACACGGAAACTTGACCCCTTGCCCACTTCGCTGGCGACGGCGATTGCGCCTCCCATGGCCTCGGCGAGTTTCTTGCAAATGGCGAGGCCAAGTCCTGTGCCGCCGAATTTGCGGGTGATCGACTGGTCGGCCTGGGAAAAAGCCGAAAACAGATCTCCAAGCTTGTTCCTGGGAATGCCAATGCCACTGTCGGTGACGGTCATGTGCAGGTGGCCATTGTCATGGGACAGGGAGATGAGGACTTGACCCTTTGTCCGTAAACTTCAAGGCATTGTTAACCAGGTTAGACAGGATCTGGTTGAGGCGTACGGGATCGCCCGGCATATCGCGCGGCACATTGGCGGCAACACGGGTGGCAAGATCCAAACCTTTTGACGCGGCGCGCTCCCAGAACAATGAAACGATGTCATCGGCAATGGCGACGGGATCGACGTCGATCTTCTCGAGTTCGAGTTTTCCGGCTTCGATCTTCGAGAGATCGAGAATGTCGTTGATGATGGTGAGCAGTCCCTTGCCGGACTTAACGATCACTTCAGCATAACGTTGCTGGCGCCGGTCGAGGCCGCCCGCGGCAAGAAGTTCAGCCATCACCATCAGGCCATTCATTGGGGTCCTGATCTCATGGCTCATGGTCGCAAGGAAGCCGGACTTGGCGTGGTTGGCCGCCTCGGCGGCATCCTTGGCGAGGCTCAATTCGTGGGTGCGTTGATCGACGGTTGCCTCGAGGTTCTTGCGGTGGTCGGCCAAGGCGACGTCACGGCGGTTGATCTCCGACAGCATGTCATTGAAAGTCTCGACGAGAATGCTGGTTTCATCGTCGGAAACACTCTCGACAGTAGCTGAAAAATCCTTGGTTTCCTTGACACCCTGCATCGCGGCAGTCAGCGACAGGATGGGCGTTGTGATGCGGCGTTGCAGGCGGAGTGCCACCAGCATGCCAAGGCCGCTGGCGGCAAGGGCGCTCACCAGAGTGTAAAGCATCGCCCAAGCGGCTGAGGCGCGCAGATCGGCAATGCTGGCAACCACCACGAGCTTGGCGATCGGCTGGCCGGCGTGAACGATATCCACGGCGACCGGAAAGGCCGTCGTGAAGAACAGGCTGGCAGCTCCTGGGGCCCCTTCGGCCAGCCCGTCCTGGAGCAGAACGGCGCTGCCCATGGCGGCGATTTCGCGGCCTTGGGGATCGGTAACCGCGACATAGCTGATATCAGGCACGCGCGTTACGGCGCGCAGAACCTCGAACATGGCCTGACGGTCGCCATCCAAGACTTCGTCGGCAACGGCCGAAGCAAACACATAGGCTGTGGCCTCGATGTTGGCATGCCGCGTCTTTACGGCATTTGTGGATTGAAGCCAGACAAACAGGCCCGCGACCAGCGCCACCGACACCAATACGGCGCTGGCGACAAGCCACATGATGCGGCGTCCGATACGGCCTCCGCGCCGCATTGCCGCCTGAGGACGTGACAAGGGGCTTTGGGCCATCCGGAACGGCTTAACCAAGACCCGTTAAGAATGGATTGAATTGGCTTCTCTAACTCCGAATTAAGACGTCCCTGCGCACTATTTTGCGGCTATGCCCGATCGACCAGCTCATGACTGTTGACCTCGAGAACTCCGTCGCGCCACGGCGCCGGGTGCTGGCCGTTGACGACGATCCAATCATGCTGGCACTGATCGCCGAGAAGTTCGCCGAAATGGGCTATGGGGTGGTTCAGGCGGAAGACGGTGCTGTGGCGACCGCTGCCCTTGGCGAAGGCGGTTTCGAGCTTGCGGTTGTTGATCTGAACATGCCTAAGGTCGATGGATTCGAGCTCTTGTCGCGTATCCGGAGCAATCCGAAAACCAAGTGGTTGCCGGTCATTGTCGTGACATCCATGGGGGATAGCCCTTCGATTGAACTCGCCTACCGGCTGGGGGCTTCGTCATTCGTGACCAAGCCAATCAACTGGGCGCAGTTTGCGCACCATTCGCTGTTCATGATCCGCAATGGGCAGATCGAGCGCGATCTTCGGGCGGCGCAGGCCGAAGCGGCGGCGGCAGCTCGCATGAAGTCGGGACTTATTACGGTTCTGGGCCATGAACTGAAAACACCTCTGACGGCGCTGGTTGGGCTGACCGATGTACTGGCGAAATCGCTGGGAACGCAATTGCAGTCGCTCGATGCCGAACACCTTGGCCATGTGACCGATGCGGCGCAGCGCCTGAACCTTTTGGTGAGCGACGTGCTGACGTTGTCGCGGGCGCTGGCTGGTTCGCGACGGCTCGACCGCGCAGCGGCAACGGCGGCCGAACTGGTCGATGATAGCCTGCTCGGCTACAAGTCGCAGCTCAAATCCATGGGCTTGAAAATCAAAACCGACGTTTCTGCCGGTTGTCCGGCGGTTTATTGCGACACCCACCTGGTACGCCAGGCGCTACGCAAACTTGTCGACAATGCCATCAAGTTCTCTCAACGTGGTGATACCATCCAGATGTGGGCCGAGGCCCGCCAAGACGGGTGTCTCGAGATCTCGGTGCGCGACAGAGGTCCTGGTATCAGTGTGGCGCGGCTGCGCGACTGCATGCAACCTTTCGTGCAGGGCGACATGAGTTATGCGCGGCCTGCCGAAGGGCTTGGCCTCGGGTTGCCAATCGCCAATGCAATTGCCGAGGCCCATGGCGGGGCGCTGACGGTGACCACGACACCTGGCAAAGGCCTGACGGCTACGCTGTGCCTGCCTGGCGTGTCTCTGCAGGCGGCGGTCGGCGCATGAACAGGTTTTGTCGGTTTCGCCGGCATTTTCTGCAGTTTTCTGCGAGCGTTTGTGGCGGTTTGGCTCTGACTTTTTCGCTGGCCACGCCGGTGTTAGTCGGCAGCCTTGGCGTGGCCGTGGATTTCCTGAACTACAACCGCGTGAAAGCCAACCTGCAATCGGCGGCAGACGCTGCGGCGGTTGCCGGCGCCCGCGAAATGCAAGTATCGCAGACCAATACCGACCAGGTGCAAAGCGCAGCACTCTCCTTCGCCGCGCACCGGTTGATCGGAAACTCGAACGCAACGATCGAAACCCTGAGGGCAGCGAACTTCGATGTCAACGCCCAGTTGCTGACGGCAGAATCATCAGTGAAGGTAGACATCACTGAAACCTGGACGCCGTTCTTCGCGCATTTTATCAGCAGCGGAATAACTCCGGTGACGGTTTCAGCCAAGGCTCGGTTCATCGGAAGTTCCAATATCTGTGTGCTGGGGCTATCGAAAAAAACTGTTGGCGGCGTGAGGCTGTGGAATTCCGCGCAGCTCACGGCCAATGGCTGCGGAGTTTATTCCAACACCGCCGAGTCCGACGGCTTTGCGGTGATGGACTCGGGCGAACTGTCGTCGACGCTCAATTGCGTGGCGGGGGGATACAGTATCGCGACCGCCAAATCGGTGGATCCACTGCCGTTGACCGATTGCCCGCCACTCGACGATCCACTCAAGGACCGGCCACCACCGGACGTCGGGAGTTGTGACTTCAACAAGCTCGTGGTCAAAGACGAAACCCGCAGCCTGGTGCCCGGCGTGTATTGCGGGGGCCTGACCATAACCGGTACTTCGCGCGTGTCGCTGGCCGATGGCGTGTATGTCATCAAGGGTGGCCCGCTGCTAGTCATGGGCGAGGCGGCGCTGAACTCAAAGAATGCCGGATTCTATCTAACCGGAACGTTTTCGACAGTGCTCTTCACATCGGGGACGAAGATCAGCCTGAGCGCACCGGAGAGCGGCCCGCTGGCCGGTCTTCTGTTCTTCGAGGACCGGACAACCTCAGGCATTCGCATCCACCGACTTGGCAGCAACAATGCGCGCAAGATGATCGGCACCATCTATATGCCAACCAGCATTCTGAACATCGATGCGAATGCTCCGATGGCCGATCAATCGGCCTATACGGCGATCATCACCAAGAGCCTGCAGTTGCAATCGGGTCCAAATCTGATCCTCAACTCGGACTATTCATCGACTGAGGTGCCGGTGCCGGACGGCATAAAGGGTGCGACGCAGGTGGTGTTGACCGACTAGCGCACACCTTGACCGGCAGCACTCTCCTTGCCAACGTGGCGGCCAGGAGGGTCCATGAAGATCATTTTCAGCGAAGATCACCGCAAACATTTTGCGCAAGGCGAGATTTTTGGTGGCGAGTTCGTCACACCCTTCGAGCGGCCATCGCGCATGGAATATGTCCTAGGCGAACTCAGGGCCCGCGGATACCGTGATTTCGTGCCGCCGAAACGCCTCGATATGAAGCCGGTGAAGAAAATCCACGACGAAGGTTTTTTGGAGTTCCTGGCCAATGCCTGGCGGATGTGGACCAAGGCCGGATACCGCGGCGAGATCGTGCCGGTGATCTTTCCTGTCCCGGGGCTGCGCAAAATGAAGCCCCGGCTGATTGACGGGCTTACGGGCTATTACGCCATCGGCACCGAAACCTGCATCACGGCTGGAACATGGGATGCGGCGCGGGCATCGGCTGCGGTTGCGCAGACCGGTCAACGCATGGTGTCGAAGGGCGAGCGAGTGGTTTTCTCTCTGTGCCGCCCGCCCGGGCACCATGCACATGCCAACATGTATGGCGGCTACTGTTTTCTCAACAATGCGGCAATCGCCGCGCAGGGTTTCCGCGATGCCGGTGCCAAGCGCGTGGCCATTCTCGACGTCGACGTGCATCACGGCAATGGCACGCAGGACATTTTCTATGAGCGCAATGACGTGCTGTTCTGCTCGCTGCACGGCGCGCCGGAAGACACATACCCGCATTTCCTCGGCTACAAGGACGAGAAGGGGCGCGGCAAGGGCGCGTGGCTTCAATCACAACTATCCGATCCCGGCCGGCGGCAAATATGACGTATGGGGCGCCGCGCTTGAGGATGCCTGCCGCAAGATCAGGCGCTTCAAGCCCGATGCTCTCATCGTTTCGCTGGGTGTCGATACGTTCAAGGGCGATCCGATCAGCCCGCTGAAACTGGAGTCGAAGGATTTCATCACCTATGGCGCAAGGCTGGCGAAACTCAAACTGCCGACGCTGATTGTCATGGAAGGTGGCTATGCCATCGAGGCGATCGGCATCAATACGGTGAATGTTCTGGATGGCTTCCTCAATGCGTGATCCACGCTACGACATCCTGTTCGAACCGGTGAAGATCGGCCCGGTCACCGCCAAGAATCGCTTCTATCAGGTGCCGCATTGCAATGGCGGGGGCTATCGCGACCCATCGGCCGCCGCCGAAATGCGGCGGGTGAAGTCGGAAGGCGGCTGGGGCGTCATCTTCACCGAACAGGTGGAAATTCACCACACTTCGGAGATCACGCCGTTCATCGAGCTGCGGATATGGGATGAAGACGACATGCCGGGGCTCGTGAAGATGGCCGATGCCATTCATTCCAACGGGGCGCTGGCGGGCATCGAGCTTGCCTACAGTGGCGCCAATGGGCCCAATCTCTATACCCGCGAGGTGCCGCTGGCGCCATCGCATCTGCCGATCCTCACTTTCACCAGCGATCCGGTTCAGGCGCGGGCCATGGACAAGGAGGATATCAAGAACCTCCGCCATTGGCACCGGCTGTCCTACCGCCGCGCCAAACGGGCGGGCTACGATATTCTGTGTCTTTACGGCGCGCACGGATTCGGGGTGATCCAGCATTTCCTCAGTCCGCGGATCAACCATCGGATCGACGAGTATGGGGGATCGCTGGAAAACCGGTCGCGGCTGCTGAAGGAATTGATCTCGGATGCCCGCGATGAAGTCGGCGACACATGCGCCATTTCGGTGCGGCTGTCGCTTGACGAGATGGCAGGGCCAACGGGCTTCAGCAATGCGGAGTTACGCGACCTTATTGCCATGCATGCGGAGCTACCCGACCTGTGGGATTTTGCCCACGGCACCTGGGAGGCGTGCTCCGGCACGTCGCGCTTCAAGCCGGAGGGGGCGCAGGAGGAGTTGATCCGCGGCCTCAAGCAGCTGACGCCGAAACCGGTGGTTGGCGTCGGGCGCTTTACCTCGCCCGACATGATGGTGCGGCAGGTGAAGCAGGGGCTGATGGATTTCATCGGCGCTGCCAGGCCGTCGATTGCCGACCCCTTCCTGCCTTTGAAGGTGGACGAAGGCCGGATCGAGGACATTCGCGAATGCATCGGCTGCAACATCTGCGTGACCGGCGACATGACGCAATCGCTGTCGCGCTGCACGCAGAACTCATCGTTCATGGAAGAATGGCGAAAAGGCTGGCATCCGGAGCGCATGAAGGCCAAGGGTTCAGAGACCAACGTGCTGGTGGTGGGGGCGGGACCTACGGGGCTTTCGGCTGTTCATCGGCTGGGGCTTCGCGGCTATGAAGTGGCGCTGGCCGAGGCTTCGACCGAGCTTGGCGGGCGCGTTTCGCGCGAGGCGAAGCTTCCCGGGCTTTCGGCCTGGGGCCGGGTGCGCGACTATCGCGTCGGGCAAATCCAGAAGATGACCAATGTGAACGTCTATCGCGACTCCCGGCTTGCGGTGGATGATGTGTTGCAATTCGGATTTCGCGCATGTGGCTATTGCCACCGGCGCCACCTGGCGGCGCGATGGCGTGGCGCGATACCACACCTTGCCGATGGCAATTGACGCCGCCATGCCGGTATTCACGCCCGACGATCTGATGGCCGGCGCCAAGCCTTCCGGCCATGTGGTGGTCTATGATGATGACCACTATTACATGGCGAGCGTTTTAGCCGAACTGCTGGTGCAACTGGGCTGTACAGTGACGTTCGTGACGCCCTCCACCAAGGTGGCGGAGTGGGCGACGAACACGCTGGAACAGGGATTGATCCAAACCCGGCTCTTGGAGCTTGGCATCGCCGTCAGGGTGACGCGGGCGGTGACAGCGGTCGAAGGCGGGCATGTGTCACTGGCCTGCACCTATACGGGGAAAGGCGAGGCGCTGGCGTGCGACGCGGTGCTGTTGGTGACCAGCCGCTGGCCGGAAGATCAGCTCTATCTCGACCTCAAAGCACGGCAAGCGGAATGGGCCGATCTTGGCGTGCAGTCGGTCGATGTGATCGGCGATGCCAATGCGCCCGCCGCCATTGCCTGGGCGACCTATGCGGGCCATCGTTATGCCGAAGAACTGGATGAACCGGATATTGGTGACGCGCTGCCGTTCCGGCGCGAGGTTGCGAAGATTTCATCATGAGCAAGCTGACCGTGGCCATCACCCAGATGGCCTCCGAAAACGACTGGGCAAAAAACTGCGACAAGGCCGAGGCCCTGACACGCGAAGCGGCGAAACAGGGGGCCAGGCTCATTCTGTTGCAAGAGCTTTTCGACGGCGATTATTTCTGCATCGAACAGCATGCGAAATTCCTGGCGCAGGCCGAAGAGCTCGAGACGCACCGCACGGTGAAGCGCTTTGCGGCGCTGGCCAAAGAACTTGGCGTGGTGCTGCCGGTTAGCGTGTTCGAGCGCGCCGGCAATGCGCATTACAACACAACGGTGATGGTGGATGGTGACGGCAAGCGGCTCGGCCACTATCGCAAGACGCATATTCCCGATGGCCGCGGCTATCAGGAGAAATTCTATTTCTCACCGGGCGATACGGGCTTCAAGGTTTGGGACACCGGGGTTGGCAAGGTGGGGCTTGGCATCTGCTGGGACCAGTGGTTTCCCGAGGCGGCCCGGGCCATGGCGCTGATGGGAGCGGAAATTCTGCTTTATCCCACGGCCATCGGTTCGGAGCCGCCGAACCCCGGTTATGATTCGAGCAGCCATTGGCAGAACACCATGCGCGGCCATGCGGCAGCCAACATCATGCCGCTGGCGGCTTCCAACCGGGTGGGGCGCGAGACGGCACCGGACGGGCGCTTTGATGTGTTCTATGGCCGTTCGTTCATTGCCGATTATCAAGGCGAAAAGATCAAGGAGATGGATCGCAGCGAAGAAGGCGTGCGGCTTGCCACCTTCGATCTGGCGGCGATCGGCGAACTCCGGCGCTCCTGGGGCGTGTTCCGCGATCGGCGGCCGGAAATGTATGGCGCGCTGATGACGCTTGATGGACGAACGCGCGGCGGGGAGGTCTGAATTCTCTCCATGGCAGACCTTGAGCGTGCCATCCAGCGGTTCAGCATTTCTGCCGGTGGAAAGTCTGGGTGGCCGGGTCAAGCCCGGCCATGGAGAGTCATGAGAGGGGCCGCTTTTCCTTCGCCGTGTACCAGCCACCCAACGCTTTCTCATAGGCGAGCGCTGCCTTGAACACGAGGTCATCACGCCAAGTCGGACCGACGATCTGGATGCCGGTTGGGACGCCCGATGCAGCGAAGCCCGACGGCACCGACATCACCGGGCAGTTGTGCAGCATGTTGAAGGGGTGGGTCATGATCCAGCCGTATTCGGGATCGGCCTTTTTGCCGTTGACGGTGAAGGTCTCCTCCCACGGGTCGTGATCGGCTTTCACACTGGCGGCGCTGTTGGTGGGGCAGATGAAGACATCGTACTGGTCGAGGATGGGGCCGAGGGTCTGGTACATCTGGTGGGCGCGTTGCCAACTCTTGTGGATATCATCGAGGTTGGTCATTGCCGCGACTTCGGCCATGCGCAGGGAATAATCATTCATGATTTCCGCGTGTTTGGCGCGGTGCCACAGGGTTTGCCGCCCAAAGTGCATGGTGCTGAGCCAGTGTGGGCAATCGCGATCGACATCTTTCGTCCAGCCGAGCTTCACTTCTTCGACGATGGCGCCCTGCGACTTGAACACTTCGAGGGCGGCGCGGGTGTTCAGGCGGACATCGTTTTCGACCTCGACGTAATCGAAATCGATTGACCATGCGATTCTCATTTCGCGGATGGACGCGGGTTTCGCGGGAAGCGAGACATTGTCGCGTATCGAGTCGTGATCGAGCGGGTGGGCCCCTGCCGTGACAGACTGCATCAAAGCGGCATCGGCGACGGTGCGGGTCATGGGGCCACAATGATTAAACCGGTCGAAATTCGACGGCGGGCCATCGGGGTTGCGGCCATGGGGCGGCTTGAAGCCAACAACACCGCAAGCCGCCGCGGGGATGCGAATGGAGCCAGCGATATCGGTGCCGGTGGCGAGCGTGGTGAAGCCGGCCGCCAGTGCTGCACCGGAGCCGCCGGAAGAGCCGCCAGGCCCCCACTCGGTGTTCCATGGGTTGCGGGTGATGCCCCACATGCGGGTGTGGGTGACGCCGGAGAGACAGAATTCCGGAACGGTGGTGCGGGCGAAAATGTTGGCACCGGCGTTCTGCAGGCGCTCGATCATCGGGTCGGAGTGATCGTCAATTGCATCCTTGAAGATCAGCGAGCCATGGGTGGTGCGTTTGCCCTTGAGGCGCTGGGCGTCCTTCACGGCGAGCGGAACACCGTCCAGCGGCAGGGCTTCAGCCTTTTTGTAGCGGGCTTCGGAACGCCGGGCTTCGGCTGATGCTTCATCGAAATAGGTGTCGGCGAAGCAATTGATCTTCGGGTTCAGGGCTGTGGCGCGGGCGATCACGGCTTCCAGCAGTTCGACGGGCGAGAGCTTGCGTTGGCGGAAGAGCTTCAATGCGCTGGATGCAGAGAGGTAGCAAAGATCGTCATTGGTCATGGACAGGCCCGTATTTGGCGCGCTAGCAAGGCGGCCATTGTGAACCGGTTTCAGGAGGCAAGTCCATGGCTGGCAGGCTCAAGGGAAAGACAGCGATAGTTACATCGGCCGGGCAAGGCATTGGACGGGCGTCGGCTATCGCCATGGCGCGCGAGGGCTGCAAGGTGTGGGCCACCGACATTCACGAAGGCAATCTCAAGAGCCTCGAAAAGGAGCAGGCGGGAATCGAGACGTTCGTGCTCGATGTTCTGAAGCAGGAACAGATCGATGCGGCGGCGAAGAAAGTGGGCGTTCCCGATATCCTGTTCAACTGCTCGGGATTTGTTCACGCCGGCACAATCATGGACACCGACGACAAGGCCTGGGACTTCTCCTTCGACCTGAATGTGAAGGCCCACTACCGGATGATGAAGGCGTTCATGCCGGGGTGGCTGGCGCGTGGCCGGGGAACGATCATCAACATGGCATCGGCTGCTTCTTCGATCAAAGGGGTGCCCAACCGGTTCGCCTATGGCGCGACAAAGGCGGCGGTAATCGGCATGACCAAGGCGCTGGCAGCTGACTTTACGTCAAAGGGGATCCGGGTGAATGCCATTTGTCCGGGAACTGTCGACAGCCCGTCGCTGAACGAGCGGCTGCAGGCCACTGGTGACTATGAAAAGGCCAAATCCGCATTCATTTCGCGCCAACCGATGGGACGGATGGCGGATGCTGCGGAAATCGGCCTGCTTGTGGTCTATCTGGCAAGCGACGAGTCGGCCTTTGTGACAGGGCAAACGTTTGTGATCGATGGTGGCTGGTCGGTCTGAGTGGGGCAACTGTCACACTTGGCAAGAACCATCATATCCGCCTAGGATGCTCCCAGACGCCCGGAGAGGCGAATAGGGGAGATTGATCTTGGCAGCCAGCCAGCCGGCCATTGAGGCAAAGCGAGTCACAAAAGAATTCCGAGGAGCGGGCCAGGACCTGGTGCGGGCCCTGGACGATGTTTCGGTCATCATTCGTGAAAACGAGTTCTTCACGCTTCTCGGGCCGTCGGGATGTGGCAAGACCACGCTGCTGCGGCTGATTGCCGGCTTTGATTTTCCAACCGAGGGCGAGATTCTTCTCTATGGGCAGGACATTGCGCCCTTGCCGCCGTTCAAGCGTCCGGTGAACACGGTGTTCCAGAACTATGCGCTGTTTCCGCACATGACGGTGGCGCAGAACATCGGCTTTGGCCTGGAAATGCTGGGCCGTCCCAGGCCGCAGATCGAAGCACGGGTTGCCGAGATGCTGAAACTGGTGCGCATGGAAGAACTCGCCAAGCGCAAGACGAGCCAAATTTCCGGTGGCCAGCAGCAGCGCGTGGCGCTTGCCCGGGCGCTGGCGCCGCAGCCCAAGGTGCTGTTGCTCGACGAGCCGCTGTCGGCGCTGGACTACAAGCTGCGCAAGGACATGCAGATCGAACTGAAGCGGCTGCAACTTGAGACCGGCATCACCTTCATATTCGTGACTCACGACCAGGAAGAAGCGCTGACCATGTCGGACCGCATCGCCGTCATGTCGAAGGGCAAGATACTGCAGATTGGCAGCCCGCACGACATCTACGACCATCCGGCAGAACGGTTTGTGGCGAACTTCATCGGTGAAACCAATTTCATTGAAGGCGTGGTTGAGAAGGCGGCGGGCAAAGGTGCGACCGTGAAGCTGGCATCAGGCACAATGCTCAATGCATCGCTGCCTGAAGGGCTTTCGCCCCGGGGCAAGGTTACCGTGGTCATCCGCCCGGAACACGCGCAACTGACCGGCGAAAAAGCCGGTACGCTCAAGGGCGTTCTCGCCAATGTGGTGTATTTCGGAACCGACACGCATTTCCACGTCGATCTCGATGGCGGCGGCGAGTTCATGGTGCGTCAGCAAAACAGCCGGACGGGAGAAGACGCGCCAAAACAAGGCGCGCGGGTCGGCATTCTGGTGAGTGCTGACTCGGCTCAGGTTCTGCGGGATTGAAAACCATGTCGCTTGCGCAACAGGCCGCTGAAAATGCCCGAAAAGCCGATGTTCGCGGCCGCTGGCTGTTGTCGGCGCCGGCCATCGTCGTGATCTTTCTTGCCGCTGTCGGGCCACTGTTCATCGTTCTGATGTATTCCTTCATGGTGAAGGGCGACTATGGCGATGTGAAGTATTGGCAGTGGTCGCTCGACGGCTGGTTTGGCGTGTTCTTCGAGCGCGACATTTTCGACGACACGGTGAGCCTGGCGGATGCCCATCTGTCGATCCTCTGGCGTTCCATCCGGCTATCGCTGATCACCACCATCGCCACGCTGATATTCGGATTTCCGACCGCCTATTTCATCGCCACCCGGCCAAACCGCACGCGCGAACTGTGGCTGTTCCTGATCACTATTCCGTTCTGGACCAATCTGCTGATCCGCACCTTCGCGGTGCAGGAAGTGATCCGCAACGAGGGCATCATCAATACCACCCTGATGAAGTTGGGCGTGATCGCCTCGCCGATCCAGATCATGTTCACCGATACCGCCATTCTGTTTGGCATGGTTTATGTTTACCTGCCGCTCATGGTGTTGCCGCTGTTTGCCAGCATGGAGCGGCTGGATTTCCGCCTGGTGGAAGCGGGCTATGATCTCTATGCCAGCAAGCTCCGGGTGCTGTGGCATATCATCGTGCCGCTGGTGAAGCCCGGCACCATCGCCGGATGCATACTGGTCTTCATTCCATCGCTTGGCGCCTATGTGACGCCGCGGGTATTGGGCGGCGGCAAGAACCTGATGCTCGGAAACCTAATCGACTTGCAGTTTGGCCAGGGTCGCAACTGGCCGCTGGGTTCGGCCCTGTCGATTACACTCATGGCGATCGTCATGGTGGCGCTCTTGGTCTATGTGCGCAACGCTTCGAAGACGGGGGCGGGTCATGGCTAGACACTTCGCCATCAAGACCATGCCCGGCTTCACCACCGTGGCAATGATCTGCTTTTTCCTGCTGTATCTGCCGATCGCGACGCTGGTGATATTCGCTTTCAACGCCGGCGCCTCGGTCGCCATCTGGGAAGGGTTTTCGCTGCGCTGGTTCTACGCGGCCTTCAACAACAGCCAGGTCATCGAAGCGTCGGTGCGCTCGCTGCAGATTGCGCTGATTGCCGCGATCATTGCCACGGTGTGCGCGACGATGGCGGCGATTGCCACAACCCGCACCCAACCCTACCGCGGGCTCACCTTCAAGTATGCGCTGATCAATCAACCGCTGATGGTGCCGGAAATCGTCACCGCCGTTGCCCTGCTGATATTTTTCAGCCGCATCAAGGTTTGGAGCGGCTACACCGGGCTTGGCTATCTCATTGCTGCGCACACGGCGTTTTGCATTCCGTTCGCCTACATGCCGATCCGCGCGAGGCTTGAGAACATGGATTTGACCTTGGAACGGGCGGCAGCGGACCTCTACGCGACGCCATTTCAAGCCTTCCGGCGGGTGACACTGCCGCTGCTGTGGCCGGGTATCCTGGCCGGCATGATGCTGGCCTTCGTGGTTTCGCTCGACGATGTGGTGATCACCGAGTTTGTGAAATCCGGCGGCCAGGACACGCTGCCAACCTACATGCTCGGCCAGCTGCGGCGGGTGGTTACGCCGGAAATGAATGCGATCTCGGCGATATTCCTGGTGTTGTCGATCGTGATTGTGACCTTATTCTTCCTCATCAGCAGGAAGAAGGATTGACGTCAATTCAGAACCGAACAGGAGGAAACTATGAAGACTAAACTGCTCGCAGCAATTTCAGGCCTTAGCTTCTTGCTCACTGCCGGCATGGCACATGCCGACGGCGAATTGAACATCTTCAATTGGGGCAACTACACCAGCCCGGAACTCATCAAGAAGTTCGAAGATGCCTACAAGGTGAAGGTGACGGTTACCGACTACGACTCCAATGACGCGGCACTCGCCAAGATCCGCGCCGGCGGCCATGGCTTCGATATCGTGGTGCCATCGGCAAGTTTCGTTCCGATCTGGATCAATGAAGGGCTGCTGCTGGAAGCGCGCCCCGACCAGATGGAAAATTTCAAGAACATGGACGCGAAGTGGGTCGATGTTCCCTTTGACCAGGGCCGCCACTACAGCGTGCCGTGGCAGTGGGGCACCACGGGCCTGACGGTGAATACCTCGGTCTATTCCGGCGACGCCAACACTTCCGCCATCTTCCTCGATCCGCCCCCTGAGCTGGTTGGCAAGGTCAATGTCGTTCCGGAAATGGGTGACGTGATGACGCTGGCCATCATGTACATGGGCGGCGAACCGTGTTCGGGCGACAAGGAGCTTCTCAAGAAGGTGCGTGACAAGCTTCTGGAAGCCAAGCCGAAGTGGATTTCCATGGACTACGGCAATGTCGAAAAATACGCCAAGGGCGATCTTTCGGCCGGCGTGAATTGGAATGGCGCATCGTTCCGCGCGCGGCTGCAGAACGACAAGATCGTCTATGGTTACCCGAAGGAGGGCTACGGCATCTGGATGGACAACGTCGCCATTCTCAAGGATGCCAAGAATGTGGACAACGCCAAGCTGTTCATGAACTTCATCATGGACCCGGAAAACGCCGCGATGATCTCGGCTTTCGCGCGCTATGCCAACGGCATTGCCGGTTCCGAAGCCTTCATGCCGGAAGACATGAAGGCAGCGCCGGAAATCAATATTCCTGCCGAGTACGCAAGCAAGGGCCGGTTCCAGCTGACTTGCCCGCCTGAGGTGAACGACCTCTACACGAGAATTTGGACCGATCTACAGAAGTAAATCTCGAACGCCCCGGACCCGCAAGGGCCGGGGCGTCCGATTGTGGAGAGATAATCATGCCGCCGATGTTCAAGACAGCCGCCGCCGTATTGGCGCTTGTGTTCACACCCGGACTCGCATTCGCCGAGGGCGAACTCAACATCTACAACTGGGGCAACTACACCAGCCCGGAGATGATCAAGAAGTTCGAGGACGCCTACAAGATCAAAGTCACCATCACCGACTACGATTCGAATGATACGGCCTTGGCAAAGATCCGCCAGGGCGGGCATGGTTTCGATATTGCGGTACCATCCGGAAATTTCCTTCCGGTGTGGATCAAGGAAGGCCTGGCGCATGGAAGTGCGGCCGGACCAGATGGAAAACTTCAAACACATGGACGAGCGCTGGAAGAACCCGCCCTATGATCCGGGCCGGCACTATTCGGTGCCGTGGCAGTGGGGCACATTCGGCGTCGCGGTGAACACCAAGATCTATGGTGGCGACATCAATAGCTGGAGCATCGTGTTCGATCCGCCAGCCGAGCTCGCACGGCAAGATCAATGTGGTGCCGGAGATGGGCGACATGATCTATGCCGCCATCAAATACAATGGCGGCGACCATGTGCTCCGGCGATCTCGAAATCCTGAAGAAGGCCCGCGACACACTGGTGAACGCCAAGAAGAACTGGGTATCGATGGAATATTCGACCATCGAGAAGATGGTGGCCGGCGACTTCGCGGCAACCAGCGATTGGAACGGCTCGGTGTTCCGCCAGCGGCTGCAAAATCCCGACATCAAGTATGGCTACCCCAAGGAGGGCACCTTCATCTGGGCCGACACGGTGGTCGTGCTCAAGGACGCCAAGAATGTCGAGAACGCCAAGCTGTTCGTAAACTTCATCATGGACCCGGAAAACGCCGCGATGATTTCGAATTTCGCGCGTTATGCCAACGGCATCGCCGGGTCCGAGAAGCCTTCATGCCGGACGACATGAAGTCGGCGCCGGAAATCGTGGTGCCGGACGCCATGAAAGACAAGCTGGATTACAGTGTGGCCTGCCCGGCGGACGTTCAGGCGCTCTATACGAAGATCTGGACCGAGTTGATGAAGTAAACAGCTGCAAAGAGGGAAGGGCCTGACCATGAAATTCTATCTGAAGATCGCCATTTCGGCGGCGGCGCTGGCTTGCGCCAGCACCACAGCGCTGGCCGACGGCGAATTGAACATCTTCAACTGGGGTGACTACATCAGCCCCGACATGGTGAAGAAGTTCGAGGAGACATACAAGATCAAGGTCACCGTGACCGACTACGATTCGAACGACTCGGCGCTTGCCAAGGTGCGGCAGGGCGGCCATGGCTTCGACGTGGTGATGCCGTCGTCGAACTACGTGCCGATCTGGATCAGCGAAGGACTGGTTCTCGAAACCAACCCCAACCAGATGGAAAACTTCAAGAACATGGATCCGCGGTGGATCGACGTGCCGTTCGATCCGGGCCGTAAGTATTCGGTGCCGTGGCAATGGGGTTCGACCGGCGTGGTTGCCGACACCAGCGTCTACAAGGGCGATGTCGATACGGCGGCAATCGTGTTCGATCCGCCGCCGGAACTTCAGGGCAAGATCAACGTTGTCCCGGAAATGAACGACGTCATGGCGCTGGCGATCATGTATGTCGGCGGCGAACCGTGCACTGGCGACAAGGAAATCCTCAAGAAAGTGCGCGACAAGATGGTGGAGGCCAAGAAGAGCTGGATCTCGCTCGATTACTCGACGACCGAGAAGTTCGCAAAACGCGATCTGGCTGGCGGCCTCGATTGGAACGGCAACATGTTCCGCGCAAGGCTGCAGAACCCGGACATCAAGTACGGCTATCCCAAGGAAGGGTTCGTACTGTGGATGGATAACGTGATGGTGCTCAAGGACGCCAAGAACGTCGAGAATGCCAAGGTGTTCCAGAATTTCATGATGGATCCGGAAGCCTCGGGCATGAATTCGACGTTCACCCGCTATGCCAGCGGCATCAAGGGGGCGGAAGCCTTCATGCCCGAAGATATGAGGTCGGCGCGCGAAATCAACATTCCGGCGGAATTGATGGACAAGGGCAAGTTTATCGCCGCCTGCCCGATCGACGTGACCCAGATCTATACGCAGATCTGGACCGAGTTGATGAAATAGAACTTTCGGTTGACCGGCCCCGGCGAGAAATCACCGGGGCCATTTTTGATTCAAGGAAGTCCATGTCGTCCTACAAGAACTCCGACCAGCCGTTACCGATCATGCAGGGATCGCCGCCGGCCCTTGTCGTGCCGCGCATGGACTGGGACCGGCCGCCATGGAACCGCTGGGCCTTTCAGCATATCCGGGAAATCCTGCCAACGGCCGAGGTGTGGCGCGGGGAAGGGCCCGTGCGCCATTTGCAAAGCATTGAACGCGATCTCGATGGGCTGAAAGTGGCGGGTGTTCAGGGCGAATCGACGACGCTGGCCGGGCTGCTGGACGATACGTATACGGATGGATTTCTGATCATCAAGGACGGGGTCATCGTCTTCGAGCGCTATTTCAACGGCATGACGGCGCGCACGCTGCATATTTCGCAGTCGGTCGCCAAGTCGTTCACGGCGGGGGTGGCTGGAACACTGGCGGGCCGCGGGGTGATCGATGTCAATGCCCTGGTGACCAGCTATCTGCCGGAGCTCAGCGAGACGGCCTATCGCGGCGCCACATTGCAGCAGGTGTTGGATATGACATCCGGGGTGCGCTATTCGGAAGACTACACCGATCCCCATTCGCACGTCGGGCAAACGGATGTGGCCTCCGGCTGGAAGCCGGTTCCACCCAATGCATCGGCGTCATTCCGCTGGCCGCACCATGTGTTTGAACAGATCCTGGGCCTTGACGAGCTTGAGCGGCGGCACGGTGATCTCTTCGCCTATCGCTCCATCGAAACCGACGTATTGGCCCATTGCCTCGAACGCGCCTCGGGCAAGCGCCTGCCGCAGCTGCTTTCGGAAGAAATCTGGCAGCCGCTCGGCATGGAAGAGAGCGCCAGCATCACCGTCGATCCGGCGGGCTATGGGCTGGCGAGCGGCGGGATCAATGCATGCCTGCGGGATTATGGGCGGTTTGGACTGGCATACCTGGAAGGAACGGTCATACCCGCCGGCTGGGTGGAGGAGACGCGGACCGGCAATCATGCGATTTTTGGGCCACCCTACAACAGTTCGCTGCCGGAGGGCGCCTACCGGAACCAGTGGTGGATTGAAGACCCGCGATCACGCGCCATCTATGCGCGCGGCGTGTTCGGGCAGATGATCTATGTGAACTGGGACCACAACATGGTGGCGGTGAAGCTTTCATCGTGGCCGGACTTTCTCAACACGCAGTTCAACGTTGCCACCCAGGCGGCTCTTCACACCATTGCACAGGCCATCACATGAACGATCTCGACCTCTGCTATCTGCCGGCGACCGAAGCGATCCGCCTGTTCAAGGCGAAGAAGCTGTCGCCGGTCGAACTCATGGATGCGGTCATTGCCCGCGCCGAAGCGACAAAGAAGAAAATAAACTGCCTCACCTACACGCATTTTGACGAGGCGCGCGATCTTGCGAGGAAAGCCGAAGCGAAATATGCCAGGGGTGCCCGCACCGGCGCGCTTGAAGGCTTGCCGGCCGGCATCAAGGATGAGAGCTTCATCAAGGGCAAGCCGACATCCGGCGGCTCGCTGATCTACAAGGATTACATCGGCGAGCATACTTCGCCGATGAATGAGCGCATTCTGAGAGCCGGCGGCATCGTACATGCGCGCACCGCGACGCCAGAGTTTTCGTCTGCTGCCTATACCTGGTCGCGGCTTTGGGGTGTCACTCGCAATCCATGGAATCCAAAGTTCACACCGGGCGGCTCGTCGGGTGGTGCGGCGGCTTCGCTTGCGGCGGGTTCCTCGACGATCGCCACGGGTTCCGATATCGGTGGCTCGATCCGCATTCCAGCCTCGACTTGTGGCCTCGTGGGCTACAAACCTCCCTATGGGCGCAACCCCGATGACCCGCCGTTCAACCTGGATTTCTATTGCCACACGGGGCCGCTGGCGCGCACGGTGCGCGATGCCATTTTGCTGCAGAATGTGATGGCGGGGCCTTCGCCGCTCGACATCTCGACGCTCAGGCCAAAGCTCACACTGCCGATGGACATGAAACCCATCAAGGGGTGGAAAATCGCCTTCTCCATGGACCTCGGCTTCTACGAGGTGGACAAAGAGGTGCAGAAAAACACGCTTGCGGCGCTTGATGTGTTCCGCTCGCTGGGGGCTACGGTCGAAACTGTCGATCTCGGCTGGACGAAGGAAGCGCTCGATGCCGGCATGACCTATCTGCGGCACATCTTCGGCGCTTCGCTGTCACGGCTGCTCAAAAAGCACGGCAAGGACATGACGAGCTATGTGCGCCAGTTCGCCAGGGATGGACAAAAATCCAAGGCGGCGGACTATGTGTGGACACTCGAAGTCGCCAACAAGATGTATGCAACGCTCGGGCCCACGCTCGAGAAATACAACGTGCTGATTTGCCCGACGGCGGCGCTTCCCGCCGTCAAAGCCGATTTCGACCATTCGAAGGACAAGGTGCGGGTCAATGGCAAGGTGGTGAACCCAGTGCTCGGGTGGGCGATGACGACACCGTTCAACACTATGAGCCGCTGCCCGGTGCTTTCGGTGCCGTCGGGGCGTGCTGCGAACGGCGTACCGACCGGTATCCAGATCGTTGGGCGGACCTATTGCGATGCCGATGTGTTCCGGGCGGCGCTGGCCTACGAAGCGGCGGTGGGCCCGTGGTATCGGTCCCGGGAATTGCGGCCCGATCTTTGAGCCAATCCGGAACCGTGCAATACTGGCGACGGAGTGAAGGAGAGGCGCCATGACGCGACATTTCTTGCTGGCGAGTGCGATTTTTCTGGCCCTTGTTTTGCCGGTCAAGGCGGAGGAACAGAAACTCACAGTGCTGAGCATGAATATGTGGGGCGCAGGGGCAAATGAAGGCAAATCAATCGACGACACCGTGGCGGTGATGAAAGCGACGGGGGCGGACATCATTGGCGTTCAGGAAACGGTGCCGGAACCCGAAGCGTGTACGGCGGATGTTTGCCCGGCCGACGACCGCAGCAGAGCCAAGGATGTGGCCAAGGCACTTGGCTACTACTATCACGAGTTCAAGCACAACACCGACAATCACTGGGCCGACGCAGTCCTGAGCAGATATCCGATCGGCAAGGAGACACCCAATGGGGTGGGCGTGGAGATTGACGTGAACGGCCGCAAGGTCGTGGCCTACAGCATGAACCTGGACGATGCGCCGTACCAGCCGTACCAGCTCCTGAACATCGAGTATGGCGCGTTTCCATTTCTCAAGACCGCAGAACAGGCCGTGACGTCCGCCACGGACACAAGGGGCAAGGCACTTGAGCTGCTGGTGGCCGACATCCGCGCGGAGAGTGAGGCGGAGGCGCAGTTCGTGATGGGCGATTTCAATGAGCCCAGCCATTGGGACTGGACGGAAAGGGCCCGGGCCGCGGGTCGCCATCCGGCGGTTGTCGCCTGGCCGACAACGTTGGGCGTGGAGGCTGAGGGCTTTGTCGATACGTTCCGTGCCTTCTTTCGCGACGAAATGGCAAAGCCGGGCATAACGTGGACGCCGACCAGCGAGCCCACGGCAAGCGATGACCACCATGACCGGATCGATTTCATCTTGGCGAAGGCCGCCAATCTCAAAGTGATTTCCGCCGGTATTGTCGGCGAGAAATCGCCAGAGGCGGACCTCGTGGTCACACCCTGGCCATCCGATCATCGGGCAACCATGGCTGTCGTGTCGTTCTGAAACGCCGTCACTCCGGCAAAGATGCCAGGCGGACGATAGCGTCCACTTTCTCGAAGCTGAAGTCACTGCCGTCGGGCGTGCAGAGGCGGGGATGACAAGTGCGGGGGTTACGCCGTTATCCCTGGTAGCTTCAAGCCCTGTTCCTTGGCGCATTGGACGGCGATGTCGTAGCCCGCGTCGGCATGGCGCATGACGCCGGTGGCGGGATCGTTCCACAACACGCGTTCCAGGCGGCGGGCGGCATCGTCAGTGCCGTCGGCGACCACGACCATGCCGGCATGTTGCGAATAGCCGATACCGACGCCACCACCGTGATGTAGCGACACCCAGGTGGCGCCCGAGGCGGTATTCAAGAGCGCGTTGAGCAGCGGCCAGTCGGAAACCGCGTCGGAACCATCGAGCATGGCTTCGGTTTCGCGGTTGGGCGAAGCGACGGAACCAGAATCGAGATGATCGCGGCCGATGACGATGGGGGCTTCGACTTCGCCGTTCCGCACCATCTCGTTGAAGGCGAGACCCAGCCGGTGGCGTTGGCCTAACCCGACCCAGCAGATGCGGGCGGGAAGGCCCTGGAAGGCGATCCTCTCGCGTGCCATGTCGAGCCAGTTGTGAAGGTGCGGGTCATCGGGGATCAATTCCTTGACACGCCGGTCGGTCTTGTAAATGTCCTCGGGGTTGCCGGAGAGTGCGGCCCAGCGGAAGGGGCCAATGCCGCGGCAGAACAGCGGGCGGATATAGGCCGGCACGAAGCCCGGAAAATCGAAGGCGTTCTTCAGGCCCATTTCCAGCGCCATCTGGCGGATGTTGTTGCCGTAGTCCAATGTGGGCACGCCCGCCGCGTGCATGTCGAGCATGGCCTGCACATGCACTTTCATGGAAGCCATGGCGGCGGCCTTGACGGCTTGCGGATTGGACGCGCGCTTGTCTTCCCACTCGGCGAGGGTCCAGCCGGCGGGCAAGTAACCGTTGACGGGATCGTGCGCCGAGGTCTGGTCGGTCAAGGCGTCGGGCCTGATGCCGCGCCTGACGAATTCCGGGAGAAGCTCAGCGGCGTTGCCGAGCAGGCCGACGCTGATCGCCTTGCCCTCTTTGTGTGAGCGGTTGACGATCTCGAGGGCCTCATCAATGGTCGCGGCCTTGGTGTCGACGTAGCGGGTGCGCATGCGGAAATCGATGCGGCTTGGCTGGCATTCGATGGCGATCATCGAGGCCCCGGCCATGGTGGCGGCCAAGGGCTGGGCGCCGCCCATGCCGCCCAATCCCGCGGTCAGGAACCATTTGCCCTTGAGATTGCCGCCGTAATGCTTGCGGCCGACTTCGGCGAAGGTTTCGTAGGTGCCCTGCACGATGCCCTGGGTGCCGATGTAGATCCACGAACCAGCCGTCATCTGGCCGTACATCATCAGGCCCTTTTTATCGAGTTCGTTGAAATAGTCCCAATTGCCCCAGTGCGGCACGAGGTTGGAATTGGCGATCAGCACACGCGGCGCATCCTTGTGGGTCTTGAAGATGCCGACGGGTTTGCCGGATTGCACCAGCAAGGTTTCGTCATCTTCCAGTGAACGGAGCGAGGCGACGATGCGATCATAGGCTTCCCAATTGCGGGCGGCGCGGCCGATGCCGCCATAAACAACGAGTTCCTCGGGGCGTTCGGCGACGCCGGGATCGAGGTTGTTCATCAGCATGCGGAGCGGTGCTTCGGTGAGCCAGGATTTGGCTGAAAGCTTGGTGCCGGTGGCGGCTTTGATAACGCGGGAATTGTCGCGGCGCGGATCCATGGGTGCTCCTATTCTGAAAGTGTTCCGCGGGCGCTGGTCTTGTAGCGGCTGTAGAGCGCATAGCGGCTGGCGGGGTAGGTTAGATTGGCGACGGTGGCGACCTGGCCCTTGCTCCACGAGCGGCGATGCAGCGTGAGGCAAGGTTCAAGGGCATTGATATGCAGTAGCCGCTGCTGCTCGGGTGTGGCCATGACGGCTTCGACGGTGTGTTCAAGCTCATCAACCGGGGCCGAGCGCAGGAGATGGGCGGTCGGCGTCGTTGCCGAAAAATCCTGGTCCATGAAGTCGGGCACCACGGCGGCGTTCACATAGCGATCTTCAAGCTGAACCGGCATGCCGTTTTCCTCGTGAACGATCACCACATGGAAGAGATCGGCGCCTTCGCCGGCCTCGAATTCTTCGGCAATCGCCGGATTGGCTGATATGCGGTGGCGGCTCACCAGGCGCGAAGAGTAGCGGTGGCCGCGGGCTTCGATCTCTTCGGCGATGTTGCGGAGTTCGAGGAGGCTCGAGCGGGCCGGTGCTTCCTTGACGAAGGTGCCGACGCCGGGGACGCGATCGACAAAACCCTCGGCGAACAGCTCGCGCAGGGCGCGATTGGCGGTCATGCGGCTGATGCTGAAGCTCTCGACCAGTTGGTTCTCGGAAGGAACGCGCATGCCCGGCGTCCAGGCGCCGGAGCGGATCTGGGTGACGATATGATCCTTAACTTTGGCGTAGAGCGGCGTCATTGCAGCGTGCCCCGGACCACTTCGCCATGGCGCAAGACGGCGGCCAGGGGATTGAGGCCCAGCGGGTAGGCCAGGTCACCGGGACGTTCGGCATCCCACAGGCAGAGGTCGGCCTTGAGGCCGGGGGCGATGCGCCCGCGGTCATTGAGGCCCAGGGCGCGGGCGGCATTGGCGGTGACGCCGAGCAGGGCTTCCTCCGGCGTGAGGCCAAACAGCACGCAGGCCATATTCATGGTTGCGAGTATCGAATGGACCGGAGACGACCCGGGGTTGAGGTCGGTTGCGATGGCAATGGGCACGTTTGCGGAACGAAGCATGGACACAGGGGGTAACTGTGTCTCCCTGAGGTAATAGAATGCACCTGGCAGGAGAACGGCCGTGGTGCCGGAGTTGGCGATGGCGGCAACGCCTTCTTCGTCCAAGTATTCGATGTGGTCGACGGATAAGGCATTGTAGCGAGCCGCTAGTTTAGCGCCACCGAGGTTGGAGAGCTGCTCGGCATGGAGCTTGACCGGCAGGCCAAGGGCCTTGGCGGCCGCAAAAACCTGCTCGGTTTCGGCAACGGAGAAGGCGATGCCTTCGCAGAAGGCGTCTACAGCATCAACCAGACCTGCGGCGTGGGCGGCAGGGAGGGACTGGTTGCAGACAAGCTCGACATAGGCCTGGCGATTGTCCTTGAACTCGGCGGGGAATGTGTGGGCGCCAAGGAAGGTTGTATAGACATCAACGGGCCGGTAGCTTCCGAGCCGCCGCGCGACACGCAGCATCTTGGCTTCGGTTTCAATGTCGAGGCCGTAGCCCGACTTGATTTCAATGGTGGTGACGCCCTCGGCCAGCAGAGAATCGAGTCGCTTCAATGCCTTGGCTTCGAGTTCCGGCTCACTGGCGGCGCGGGTAGCGCGAACCGTCGAGATGATGCCGCCGCCGGCCTTGGCGATTTCGGCGTAGGGAACACCCGTCAAGCGCATTTCGAACTCGTTGGCGCGGTTACCACCATAGACAAGATGGGTGTGGCAATCGATGAGGCCGGGGGTCACCAGCCTGCCGCGGCCGTTGCAGGTCTCGCCGGAATGGGCGGGAGCCTCGGATTTAGGGCCAACCCAGGCAATCCTGCCGTTCTCGACCAGAATGGTACCGTCGGAGATCAGGCCATAGCCGCTATTCATGGTAGCGATGTTGATATTGGTGAGGAGCATGGAGAATCCACTTGTATAAGGTTGTCTATACAGTATAATGGCCACCATGGAAAGCAGAAAGTTGCATTTCGCCTCGGCGCTCACGCCCAAGGGATGGCTGGACAATGTGACGGTGTCGCTCGATGCCGGCGGCATGATCACCGGCGTGACCAGCGGAGCGGCATCGGCCCCGACCGTTAGGGGTATCGCCATTCCCGCTATGCCGAACCTGCATTCCCATGCACATCAAAGGCTTATGCTCGGCCTGGCGGAGCGGGCGGGGCCGGGGGCCGATAGTTTCTGGACCTGGCGGGAGGTCATGTACGGTTTCGCGTTGAAGCTCGGGCCGGAGGATCTGCGGGCGGTGGCGGCCCAGCTCTATGTCGAGATGCTGAAGTCCGGCTTCACGGCGGTTGGCGAATTCCAGTATCTGCATCATCAGCCCGACGGCCGGCCTTACTCAAACCGTGCCGAGCTATCTTTGTGCTGCGCTGCAGCATCAGAAGAGGCAGGGATTGCCCTGACCCTGCTACCCACCCTATACAACTTCGGAGGCTTTGGCGGCCAGCCGGCCAATGCTGGCCAGAGGCGCTTTCTCAATGATGCGGATGGTTTTCTGGACATCTACGCAGCACTTGCCAAGGCCGCCGGCGGGAAACCACTGCAGCAGGTTGGCATTTCACCGCACTCTCTCCGGGCGGTGACGCCTGACCTGCTGCGGGATGTGCTCGATGCCATCGACCCGCTTGCGCCCGTCCATATTCACGTGGCCGAGCAAACCAAGGAAGTTGATGACTGCTTTGCGTGGAGCGGTCTTCGCCCGGTCGAATTCATGCTTGGTGAGTTCTCCGTATCGAGTCGCTGGTGTGCGGTTCATGCGACCCACATGACGGCAGCCGAGACCACTGCTTTGGCTGGGAGTGGGGCAATTGCCGGCCTGTGCCCGACGACGGAAGCCAATCTGGGGGACGGGATTTTCCCGGCCACGGACTATCTCGAGGCGGGAGGCGCCGTCGGCATTGGTTCCGACAGCCATATTTCGGTCTCTCCCGCCGAGGATCTGCGGATGCTGGAATATTCGCAGCGGCTTCGCGACCGCACCCGCAATGCGCTGGCTGATGGGCCGGGCCTTTCGACCGGCCGCTCGCTCTATGCCCGCGCCCTCAAGGGCGGTTCACAGGCATTGGCCCAGCCGGTGGGGGCGCTGGCACCCGGCTACCGCGCCGACATCACGGTGCTTGATGGCGATTGCGATGCCCTGATGGGGCGGAGCGGCGATGCCG
The DNA here is from genome assembly GCA_963775095.1 of uncultured Alphaproteobacteria bacterium. Classification (GTDB taxonomy): domain Bacteria; phylum Pseudomonadota; class Alphaproteobacteria; order Rhizobiales; family Aestuariivirgaceae; genus Aestuariivirga. Next base: position 223,182 of record CAVZHN010000009.1, on the reverse strand, counting down.
CCCTCGACACATGGATCTTCTCCGGGGGCAATTCCTGCGTGAAGGATGTGTTCGTGGCCGGCCGGCCAGTCATCACTGACCGCCATCACGCCAATGAAGACCGCATTTCCCGCAATTTCCGCACCACTCTCGAAAGGCTCTCGGCATGATCGCCATTGGAACCCGTCCGCTTTCACTTGACGATGTCCGCGCGGCTCTGGCGGGACCGGTCAAAGTCGAACTCAGCGATCAAGCCCGCTCGCAGATCGTCCGCAGCGCCGAAACGGTGAAGAAACTGCTGGCCACCGGAAATGCCATCTATGGCGTCAACACCGGCTTCGGCAAGCTTGCCAAGACGCGCATCAAAGCGGAAGACCTCTCGGCTCTGCAGATCAACATCGTGCGCTCGCATGCGGCGGGCGTTGGCGCGCCGCTCGAGGCTGGCGTTGTGCGGCTTATCCTCCTGATGAAACTCAACGCCCTGTCGCAAGGCGCATCGGGCATTTCACCTTCGGCCATGGAGGCATTGGCGGCGCTGATCAATGCCGATGTTTTGCCGGCCATTCCTGGCCAGGGGTCGGTGGGCGCTTCCGGCGACCTCGCGCCCCTTGCCCACATGAGCCTGGTGCTGATCGGTGAAGGTGTTGCCGTGGTCAAAGGCCAGCGCGTTTCGGGTGCCGAAGCGCTCATGGCGGCGAATGCAACACCGGTGGCGCTTGGCCCCAAGGAGGGGCTAGCCCTCCTCAACGGCACACAGGTGTCAACCGCGCTGGCGCTCTATGGATTGATCGCTGCCGAACGCAATGCCGCTGCCGCCATGCTGGCCGGCGCCATGTCGGTCGATGCGGTGATGGGATCGGACACGCCGTTCGATCCACGCATTCACGCGCTCCGGCCGCATCCTGGGCAGGTGCTTGCAGCATCGAATTATCGCCGTCTGCTGAAGGGCAGTGGCATTCGCGCCTCGCATCTTGAAAACGACGATCGGGTGCAGGATCCCTATTCGTTTCGCTGCCAACCGCAGGTGATGGGCGCCTGCCTCGACATGCTGGCCAATGCCGGACGCACGCTGATGATCGAGGCCAATGCGGTCTCCGACAATCCACTGGTGTTCGCCGAGGATGGCGCTGTGCTGTCGGGCGGCAACTTCCATGCCGAGCCGGTGGCCTTCGCCGCCGACATCATCGCCATTGCCATCGCCGAGATCGGCTCGCTCTCGGAACGGCGCATGGCGGCGCTGATCGATACTTCCATTTCGCTGCTGCCACCTTTCCTCATCCGCAATCCGGGCCTCAACTCAGGGTTCATGATCCCGCAATGCACGACGGCGGCGCTGATGAGCGAGAACAAGCAGATGTCGCATCCGGCTTCCGTCGATTCGGCGCCGACCTCGGCCAATCAGGAAGACCATGTATCGATGGCCACCCATGGGGCGCGGCGATTGGGCCAGATGAACGCCAATCTGGCGCGTATTGTCGCCATCGAGCTGATGGCGGCGGCGGAGGGCTTTGAATTCCGGCGGCCGTTGCGGTCGTCGGCACTTCTCGAAGACGCGCACAAGCTGGTGCGCACCAAGGCGGCGACACGCGAACAGGATCGGGAATTCTCGACTGACACGGAAGCGGTGGCGGGGCTTGTCGAGACGGGGGCGTTTGCGCCGTTCGTGCCGGGGCTTCTCGCCGAACTCGGCTGCCGCTAGTCTGCGGCGATGACATTCGATCACCCTTGGCTGGCCCTGCAACATGCGGCGGCAGCTTGGCCCGACGCCGAGGCGCTGGTGTTTCCGCACCAGCAGGCGCGGCGGACTTTCAGGCAATACTTCGACGAAGCTTCGCAGCTTGCCGGAGGGTTGCGGACATTGGGAATCGTGGCTGGCGATCATGTGGCGCTTCTGGCCGAGAACCGGGTGGAATGGCCTATCGTGCAGTTGGCCTGCGCGGCCATGGGTGCGGTGTTGGTGCCGCTCAACACCCACAACCGGCGAGATGATCTGGCCTATGCGCTGAAACAGTCGGACGCCAGGGCGCTCATCTGCTCGACCAGCTATCGCGGCAATCCCTATCTCGACAACGTCAATTCACTGCGCAGCGATTTGCCGATGCTGCGCCATGTCATCACGCTGGAAAAAGACTATCCGGGCTTGGTGGCGCAATCCCAGCCGCTGGCGGAAGCGGCGGCCAACGCCATGGTGGTGGCGGCGCTGCTCTATACCAGCGGCACCACCGGCTATCCCAAGGGCGCGCTGCTGTCGCATCGGGCGATGATGAGGGTCGCACGCGGCACCGCCGAACGCCTGGATCTCAGGGCGGGAGACCGCTGGACATCAATCATCCCATTGTTTCATTGCGCTGGTTGCATTCTCAATATTCTCGGCGCGGTGCAGAAGGGAGCGGCATATGTGGGCGTGCCAAGTTTCGACCCCGAAAACATGTTCAAGGTGATCGACAGCGAGCGCTGCACTTTTCTTTCGGGTGTTCCCACGTCCTATCTCGCCATGCTCGATCATCCGGCGCGCGCCACCTACGATCTGTCGACGCTCAGGGCCGGAACGTGCGGCGGTGCCGACTGCAATCCGGAGGTGCTCAAGCGCTGCGCCAAGGAGTTTCCAATACCAGGCCTCGCCCAGGTCTACGGCCAGACGGAAGGTGCGACACTGTTCGTGTGCCCCACTGTGGATGACCCGCTGCGCTGGGAAACGGCGGGCACGGCGCTCCCTGGCTATGAGCTTCGCATCGCCGACCCGCTGACGATGGCCGGTCTTGCGGCGGGCGAGATCGGCGAAGTGCAGGCGCGCGGGCCAATGGTGATGGAGGGCTACTACAAGCGCCCCGAGGACACCGCGGAGTCTATTGTGGACGGCTGGCTGCGGACCGGCGACCTCGGCTACCTGCGCCCCGACGGGCGGCTGGTGATCGCCGGCGGGCGGTTGCGCGACATGATCATCCGTGGCGGTGAAAACATCTACCCGGCCGAAATCGAAAACGTGCTGCAGCAACACCCATCGGTTGCCACGGTGGCGGTGTTTGGCATGGCCGATGATTATTATGGCGAGACGGTCGCGGCGGCCGTCAAACTTTGCCAGCCGGCAGCCGCCGATGAACTCCGGGAAATCTGCTTCGAGCGCATCGCCAAGTTCAAGATTCCGGCCGATATCTATGAAGTTGAGGCCTTTCCGCTCACACCATCGGGCAAGATCCGCAAAGTCGAGCTACGGCAGTGGGCCAGGGATGGCAGGATGAAGTTGCTGGCATGACACTCACGTTCTGGTTCGATGTGCATTCGCCGTGGTGCTATCTCGCCGCCCATCGCATTGGCGATCTGGCGCGAAAGCACGGGGCGGAACTGCTGTGGCGCCCGCTGCATCTGCCGCGCCTGCTTGACGATATTGGCGGCGTCAAGCCGCTGGAAGCAACACCTGTCCGGGTTGCCTGGTTCAGGCAGGATATTCTTGATCACGCGGAATTGCAGGGCCTGCCGCTGCGCTATCACCCGGATTATCCGCTGCGCAATTCGCGGGCGCTCAGGGCCTGCCTTTATGCCGCCGATCAGGGCAAGGCCGAGGGTTTCGTGACACGGATGCTGCGGGCCTATTGGGCGGAGGAGGGCGACATCAGCGATCTCTCGCTTCTGGCGGGCTGGGCGGCAGAAAGCGGATTGGAAGGTGCTGTGGCAGCGGCGGCGGCGCAGAGCGAGGACTACAAGCGGCGTCTCGACGCCAACACCCAGGAGGCCATCGGGCGTGGGGTGTTCGGTGTTCCAACCGTCGATACGGGAGCGAAGCTCTACTTCGGCAATGACCGGCTCGATCTCCTCGACCGGCACCTTAGGCTGAAGTCAGGCAGCTGATTGCTTGGCAGGGTGTTGCAACCGCAGCGGTTCTTCCGCCGTGCCAAACGCCTTCCTGGAAGCCAGGGCAAGCTCGTCGAAGTGGCAGGCACGGCCGCGTCCCTGGGCTTTCGCCTCGTAGAGGGCGGCGTCGGCCTCCTGGAGCATGGTACTGCTATGCGGGTCTGTCACCGCGCAACGTGGCAATGCCAATGCTGGCGCCAACCCGCAGGGTGACGTTGTCGTGGAGGATGGGTTTTGATACTTCGCGGACGATTTCCTGGGCGGCGGCCCAGGCTTCTTCAGCCTTGCCGGTGATCACGACGGCGAATTCGTCGCCGCCAAGCCGGGCTATCAGGGCCCGGTGATGGGTGGCAACGGTCAAGCGGCGCGCCACGACGCGCAGCACATGATCGCCGGCGGCGTGGCCTTCGCGATCATTGACCTGCTTGAAACCATCGAGATCGATCAGCAGCGTGTGAATGTCGCCGCGCCACAGGCCATCGTCTATGGCTTGCATGCGCTCATCGAAACGCCGGCGATTGGCCAAGCCGGTCAAGGGGTCGACCGCGGCCAGGGTGCGGATTTCGGCCTCACGGGCCTGAAGCTTCCTGTAGAGCGCTTCGCCATTGCGCAGCTGGAACAGCAACAACAGGATCGCCACCAGCCCCACCGCAACAAACATCCATTGCATGTGATCGACGCTCTTCAAAGCGCTGCGCTGCCTGACGGCCAGTTCCGTCGACCGCGAATACAGTTCGGCATAGGCATCATCATTCATCTGTGAAACGGCAGGAGCATATTTCTGCATGACCATTTCAATCTCGCGCAGACCGGCGCGGTCGCCAAGCCGCAAGTTCTGAACGATGGCGTCGATGGTCCGCAATTCGGCGGCCAGGCCATCAAGTGTCGCCTGATAGTTGCGGATGGCATCGATGCGGGGATTGATGAAGCGCGTGCCTTCAGTGTTCACACGCGACCACAGAAGGTCGAAGGACAGTTTCATGGCCTCCGGCGTGTAGGCTTCCGCGCCGTCGACCAGCAATGCGGCATTCACTCGGAAGGCCAGCATCTCTTTTTCGAGGCGGGTCAATTCGGCGGTTTGCGTGGTGTAGAATGCCGAATCGGTGGCCAGCGAGCGGATGCTCGCCAAGTCGCCTCTGGCAACGGCAAAGAGCACGGCGGCCAACAACGCCGCCAGAACAAACATGATGCCGCTGCGCATGGCGATCAGTTGAATTCGATCGACTTGATTTGCCAGACGCTGCGGGATTCATACACCGTGTCGTCGAGTTCCCGATGGCTGCTGACCGGGTAGATCAGCCAGGCCGGGCCCTTGTCGCGCACCGACAGCGCCTTGCCGTCGATTTCGGTGGCGATCACCACGTCATAGGTCTCAATGTCGGTGACGGGCACGTCGATTTGATAGCCATCGAGGGCGGTGATTTTCATGTTTTCACCCTTGGCGCCGACGTAGTCGAGCAAGTCGCGGGCAAGCACGCCCTTTACGGTGCGTTCGCCGTCGCCCATGGTCAAGACCTTGGTCTTGATTTCGGTTACGCCGATCTTTTCGAAGTCCTCGGCGGCAATGGCGCGTACGGCGCCCTGCTCGGTGGCGATGCCGCCGGTTACCGAATAGATGGGCTGGCCGGCAAGGGCGGGCGCGGCAATGCATAGGGCGAGAGCGGCAGCGGCAAGGCCGCGGCGCATTTTGAACGGCATGTTGGGGTCTCCTAATCGTTCCTGGGGACCACCGTTAACGATTAATTCCTGAGTACGGCTTTCGCTCCTAGTGCTAATTTTAACGAAGTTCCGAAGCGCGCAGCAGCCGTTGGGATGGGCGCCTAAACGGCGCGCAACCTGCCATTATCCTTCAGAAATTCGACAATCTTTCTCGGCCGCCACTTCGGCGCCGTCGAGAGCTGTATCAATGCGGATCTCCGGCACCTCGGGTGGTTCATAGGCCGAGGATATGCCGGTAAAGTTCTTGATTTCGCCGCGCCTGGCCTTGGCATAGAGGCCCTTGACGTCGCGTTTTTCGGCTTCCGAGAGCGACGTGTCGACAAAGATCTCGACGAACTCTCCCGCCGCCACCAGTTCGCGGGCCATCAGGCGTTCCGAGCGGAAGGGCGAGATGAACGACACCAGGACGATTAGCCCCGCGTCAACCATCAGTTTCGAAACTTCGGCAACGCGGCGGATGTTCTCCACCCGATCGGCGTCGGTGAAGCCAAGATCGCGGTTCAGGCCGTGCCGCACGTTGTCGCCATCCAGAAGGTAGGTCATGTGGCCCAAGGCGTGGAGCTTCTTTTCAACCAGATTGGCGATCGTCGACTTGCCGGCGCCAGAGAGACCGGTGAACCACAGTACCGCCGGCTTCTGGCCGGTCAATGCGGCGCGCGACTCCTTGTGAACGTCGACCGCCTGCCAATGTATGTTGGCGGCGCGGCGCAGCGCAAAATGCATCAGGCCCATGCCGACGGTCGAGTTGGTAAACCGGTCGATGATGATGAATGAGCCGAGCTCGCGGCTGTCCTTGTAGGGCGCGAAGGCGATGGAGGCATCGAGCTCGAGGTTACAGACGCCGATTTCGTTGAGCGCCAGTTGCTTCGCCGCCACGTGCTCCATGGTGTTGACGTTGACCTTGTATTTCAGCGCGTCGAGCGTGCCGGGCACCAGCCTGGCGCCGGTCTTGATCAAATACTGGCGGCCGGGCAGCATGGGCTCATCGCCCATCCACAGCACTTCGCATTCGAACTGGTCGGAGACTTCGACGGGATCGTTAGCCGCGCAGATGACGTCGCCACGGCTGATGTCGATTTCATCCTTGAGGGTTACGGTGAGCGACTGGCCGGCGATGCCCTCGGTGAGGTCGCCATCGAAGGTCACAACGCGATCAATGGTCGAGGTCTTTCCCGATGGCAGCGCCTTGATGGCATCGCCCGGTTTCACGGTGCCGGAAATGATAGTGCCGGAAAAGCCGCGGAAATTCTGGTCGGGGCGGTTCACCCACTGCACGGGCATGCGGAACGGGCGTTCGGCGAGATCGTCGCCCACCGGCACGGTTTCGAGATGGGCCATCAGCGTCGGGCCCGTGGTACCAGCCCATGTTGGCGGAGCGGTCGATGATGTTGTCGCCGACCAATGCGGAAACCGGGATCATGGTGATATCGCCGGCGCCGATCGACTTGGCGAAGGCGCGGTAGTCGGCTTCGATCTTTTCGAAGACCTCCTGCTTGTAGCCCATCAGGTCCATCTTGTTGACGGCGACGACGAGGTGCTTGATGCCGAGCAGTGTGGCGATGAACGTATGGCGGCGGGTTTGGGTGAGCACGCCCTTGCGCGCATCCATGAGGATGACGGCGAGATCGGCGGTTGAAGCACCGGTCGCCATGTTGCGGGTGTATTGCTCGTGGCCCGGCGTGTCGGCGACGATGAACTTGCGCTTGTCGGTGGTGAAGGCGCGGTAGGCGACATCGATGGTGATGCCTTGTTCACGCTCGGCGGCGAGGCCATCGACGAGGAGCGCGAAATCGAGATTGCCGCCTTGCGTGCCCATTTTCTTGGAGTCAGCCTCAAGCGCGGTCAACTGATCTTCGAACAGCATCTTGGCTTCGTAGAGCAGGCGGCCGATCAACGTCGACTTGCCGTCATCGACCGAGCCGCAGGTGATGAAGCGCAGAAGGTCCTTCTGCTCCTGGGCCGCAAGATAGGCCTCGACGTCGCCGCCGGTGAATTCGATGAAGCGGGTCATGCGCAATTTTCTCCCGGCGCATGCTTCGAGGCATCGCTGATGCGATGCACCTCAGCATGAGGGTTGGTGAACTTCCTCACCCTGAGGTGCCCGCGCAGCGGGCCTCGAAGGGTGTTGACGCGACGGATGAACGCGGACAGGCCACCTCAGAAATACCCTTCCTGCTTCTTCTTCTCCATCGAAGCGGCGGCGTCCTTGTCGATGACGCGGCCTTGGCGTTCGGAGGAGGTGGCGACGAGCATTTCTTCGACGATGTCGAGAAGCGATGTGGCGTTGGAATCGATGGCGCCGGTCAGCGGATAGCAGCCGAGCGTGCGGAAGCGGACCTGACGCATTTCCGGTGTCTCGCCGGGATTGAGGCGCATGCGGTCATCGTCGACCATGATCATCTGGCCGTCGCGCCACACGACCGGGCGCTTTGCCGCGAAGTACAGCGGCACGATGTCGATATTCTCGCGGTGGATATATTGCCAGATGTCGAGTTCGGTCCAGTTCGACAGCGGGAAGACGCGGATCGACTCGCCCTTGTTCTTCCGAGTGTTGTAGAGGTTCCACAGTTCCGGGCGCTGGTTCTTGGGGTCCCAGCGGTGGCGATTGTCGCGGAACGAGAAAATGCGTTCCTTGGCGCGGGACTTTTCCTCATCGCGGCGCGCGCCACCGAAGGCGGCATCGAAACCATATTTGTCGAGGGCCTGTTTCAGGCCGTCGGTTTTCATGATCTGGGTGTGCAGCGCCGAGCCATGATCGAAGGGATTGACGTTCTTGGCCACACCTTCGGGGTTCTTGTAGACGATCAGGTCCCAGCCATGTTTCTGCACGGTTTCATCGCGCAGGCGATACATGTCCTGGAATTTCCAACCGGTATCGACATGCATCAGCGGGAAGGGCGGCTTCGCCGGATAAAAGGCCTTCATGGCGAGGTGCAGCATGACTGCCGAGTCCTTGCCGATGGAATAGAGCATCACCGGCTTTTCGCACTCGGCCGCCACTTCGCGGATGATGTGGATCGACTCGGCTTCAAGACGCTCGAGATGGGTGAGGCTGTGCTTGGCGGTCATCGGAGCATTCACCGTTGTGGTTTGAGGCTTACGGGTGTCGCGCAGAAAATCCCGCACCTTGCCCATGGTGCGGGTGGAGGGGGAGCGGCCTTTGCGCAGGTCGAAGACGAAGGAGGGGTCTCCAAGGGCTTGTTTCCCGAAGGACGTGGGATCTGTGCCAGTCTCAGTCAGATAGCGCTCTATTTCCGATAGGAAAGACTGGGCGATGGTATCCATGAATAGGCTACTACCGATCCGCGGGCAAAAAGTCGAGAAGAAACCTCGCTCGATGCACGCTAGATTGGATAAATCCTATTGATATGCCTATTGTGAAGTCCTTGGAGGTCACATAGGTTTCCTGTCAGGAAAAATCGGAAATTCCGATGAGTACCAAGAGTTCAGAGTCCAAACTCCCCTTCCAGGACCCCCATGAAACTGGTGCCAGCCGGGCCCGGCACCTCGAAGAGGCCATCGGCCGTGAAGTGAAGCGGTTCAGGGAGAAGCTCGGGTTGACGATTTCGGAGTTGGCCAAAGCCGCCGGCATGTCGGCCGGCATGCTCTCAAAGATTGAAAATGGCGCCACATCGCCATCACTGGCTTCGTTGCAGTCTCTCGGCAAGGCGCTACAGGTACCGGTGACGTCGCTGTTCCGGAGCTTCGAGGAGACCCGCGATGCGACTTTCGTCAAGGCAGGGCAGGGACTGACGATCGAGCGGCGCGGCACGAGGGCCGGCCATCAGTACCAGCTGCTCGGCCACAGCCCGCATGGGCCGGTGATGGTTGAGCCCTACATGATTACCATCACCCACGAGTCCGATGTGTTTCCGACCTTCCAGCATGCCGGACTGGAATTCCTCTACATGCTGGAAGGCAATGTGGTCTACCGCCATGGCGAGAAGACCTATGACATGCACCCGGGTGACGCCCTGTTCTTCGACGCCGACGCGCCGCATGGCCCCGAAGACCTGCGCAAGATGCCGATCAGGTATCTGTCGGTGATTTCTTACCGGCGGGAGGAGTGATTTGACGTGGTGGCTACCGGTGGCTACATTGCGGCGATGAACATTTCCATCAAGGAAGCGGAGGACGCGCTTCGCGGAACTGCTGCGCCGCGCCGAAGCGGGCGAGACGGTGGTGCTCACCCGCGATGGCGAGCCGGTGGCCGAATCTGGTGCCCCTGGCTGAGAAGAAAGTGCGGATTGAATTGTGATGCGTTGCGGGCCTTAAAGAAGCTGCACGGGATTGAGAAGTTTGTCGAGTTCATTTCCGATGATTTCGATGATCCGCTGCCGGAAGACTTCTTGCTGATCACCCTTGCCTGAAAATCAAGTATGCTCTGCTCGATACGCACATCGTTTTGGCGCTTTTGGAGTGAGCGACATCGTGAACTCCCGCAGACCGATGCATAAGAGGCATTGTGGAGACATCAGATGCCGTCGCTGTCAGCGTATGTGACGATTTTGGGAAATCGCCATGAAGTCGCGGCTGGCAAGCTAAGCTTGCCAATTGCCACGCCAGCTGATGCATTGGCCCGATGCGCTCATTCTGAACTTGGCGCTTTCCGTTATGGAAATCGCATTCACGCCATGTTGTAGCGGACATTGTGCATTGAGCCAGCTACCAAAGACCCTTTTGACCGACTGCTGCTTAGCGTGTGCGCCGCTGAGGGCATGAAGCTTGTCACGCTTGATCGGGCGCTGAGAACCATCCTCTCGCCTGGCGGGCAGGTAGTGAAGCGGCGCGCGGGCGGGGACGTTGGCGCTGCGGTTCTTGGCGCTCATCCTGATTGGCCATTGCGTGCTATATCGGGCCGGACAACCTGATCGAAAAGATCGACGGCGGGCCGCGCTACGTGCTGGCGCTGTGCTGGCAGCCGGCGTTTTGCGAAGGCAATGCGCGAAAGCGTGAGTGCAAGTCGATGACGGGCGCACGGTTTGATGCCACGCATCTCAGCATTCATGGGCTTTGGCCACAGCCGGGCACCAATGTCTATTGCGGGGTCTCGCAGGCGTTGATGGCAGCCGACAAGCAAGGGCGGTGGCAAGATATCCCCGAGCCCAGGCTGTCGCTTGCAACCCGGGATGCCCTCGAGCTGATGATGCCGGGCACGCAATCGCTGCTTGACCGGCACGAGTGGATCAAGCACGGCACCTGTTACCCGGCAGGAGCGCCGAAGCCTACTACTTCGGACACGATCCAGGCTAACGGCCGAAATCAATGACTCGGCGGTGCGGAATTATCTGGCCGCCAATATCGGCAAGCGCGATTGCAGACCAGCGATATTCGGGCAAAATTCGACGAGGCTTTCGGGCGCGGGGGCGGGAGACCGGGTGCGGGTGGCCTGCGACAACGACGATGGGCGGCAGCTGATCGTCGAACTGACCATCGGCCTCAAGGGCGACCTGTCGGCGGGGACGCCGGTTTCCGGGCTTATTCAAGCTTCTAGCCCGACGGAGCCGGGCTGCCCGGGCGGGATTATCGACCCCGTGGGCCTGCAATAGCCCCTTCCCTCTGTGAAAAATTGTTTCCTGACAGTTGAAAGAGGGTTTCAGCCCTGTTAGGGTGGGTCATCCACTTCAAGAGGTGACAACCCATGTGCGGGATCGTCGGACTTTATCTCAAGAACCCCAAGTTGCAACCGAAGCTAGGGGCCATGTTCAAGCCGATGATCATCGAGATGACCAATCGCGGGCCGGATTCGGCGGGTGTCGCCATCTATCGCAATCCGGTGAAGAAGAACCAGGTGAAGTTTTCGCTGGCCCATGACGATGCCAACTATGATTGGAAGAAAGTCGACACCGGGCTCGAGAAATCGCTGCGGTGCGAGGCGACGATCAAGAAGATCGGCAACCACTGCATCCTGGTGACCACGGCGAAGGAAGAAGCCGCAGTGGCATGGCTGAAGAAGCATCACCCGGAGGTGCGGGTTGTCGGCTCGGGTCACACCATCGAGATTTTCAAGGAAACGGGATTGCCCGAAAACGTCTATGACAAGTTCGATCTTGAGAGCGCCAAGGGCACGCACATCATCGGCCACACCCGCATGGCGACCGAAAGTGCTGTCACCACGGCGGGCTCGCACCCCTTCGCCACCGGCGCCGATCTCTGCCTGGTGCACAATGGCTCGCTCTCCAACCACAATCGCCTGCGCGAGAACTTGCGCCGCGAAGGCATGGAATTCCAGACCGAGAACGACACGGAAGTGGCGGCTGCTTACATGACGTGGAAGCTCAGGGGCGGTGCCACGCTGAAAGAAGCGCTGGAAGACGGGTTGAAGGACCTAGACGGCTTCTACACCTTCCTGGTCGGCACCCATGATGGCTTCGCGGTGGTGCGTGATCCCATTGCCTGCAAACACGCGGTGATGGCGGAGACCGATGACTGGGTGGCGATGGCCACCGAGTGGCGGGCCATTGCACACCTTCCGGGCTCGGACGATGCCAGGGTGTGGGAGCCGGAGCCGACCAAGGTCTACACATGGGGCGGACAGGCATGAACGAGCTTGATCTCAAGAAAGACGGCATTCGCGGCGTGAACAGCACGCTGCACTCGCTTGCCAAAGATACCAACCAGCGGCACTGGATCGTCCGCAACCCGATGGGCCAGCATGCCATCGCCTGTGGCGTCGACGGGCCGTACCATGTGGAAATCCACGGTCATGTCGGCTTCTATTGCGCTGGCATGAACAAGGAAGCGGACGTGATCATCCACGGCCATGCCGGGGTTGGCGTTGCCGAGAACATGATGTCGGGACTCGTATGGGTGAAGGGTGATGCGTCGGAATCGGCAGGTGCCACCGGCAATGGCGGGCTTCTGGTGATCGACGGCAATGCCTCGTCGCGCTGTGGCATTTCGATGAAGGGCATCGACATCGTGGTGGGCGGCAATGTCGGCCACATGTCGGCGTTCATGGCGCAGCGCGGCAATCTCGTTGTGTGCGGCGACGCCGGCGAAGCGCTGGGCGATTCAATCTACGAGGCGCGGCTTTATGTGAAGGGCCGGGTTTCCGATCTGGGATCGGACTGCATCGAGAAGGAGATGCGCGACGAACACCTTGCCGATCTGGCGCGGCTTCTCGCAGCCGCCAAGCGCAAGGACCGGCCGCAGGACTTCCGGCGCTACGGCTCGGCCCGCAAACTTTACAATTTCAACGTCGACCACGCCGACGCTTATTGAGGTTTCCGATGGACACCAACATTCCGCATACACCGCCGCGCAAGTCAGCAACCTTCGATGACTACACGCTGGCCGAAATCCGCCGCGCGGCGACGACCGGCATCTATGACATTCGCGGGGCCGGCACCAAACGCAAGGTTCCGCATTTCGACGACCTGCTGTTCCTTGGCGCATCGATCTCGCGTTATCCGCTGGAAGGCTATCGCGAGAAGTGCGGCACCGACGTGGTGCTGGGCACACGCTTTGCCAAGAAGCCCATTGAACTCAAAATCCCCATCACCATTGCCGGCATGAGTTTCGGCTCGCTGTCGGCGCAAGCCAAGGAAGCATTGGGGCGTGGTGCCTCAGCAGCGGGAACGTCGACGACGACGGGCGATGGCGGCATGACGCCGGAAGAACGCGGGCAATCGAAGTATCTGGTCTATCAGTATCTCCCGTCGCGCTATGGCATGAACCCCGATGATCTGCGCAAGGCCGACGCCATTGAAGTGGTGGTGGGGCAGGGTGCCAAGCCAGGCGGCGGCGGCATGCTGCTGGGCCAGAAGATTTCCGACCGGGTGGCGCAAATGCGCTGCCTGCCGAAGGGCATCGACCAGCGTTCGGCCTGCCGCCATCCCGATTGGACGGGGCCTGACGATCTTGAAATCAAGATTCACGAACTGCGCGAAATCACTTCGTGGGAAAAGCCGATCTATGTGAAGGTTGGCGCCACCAGGCCCTATTACGATGTGGCGCTGGCGGTGAAATCCGGTGCCGATGTTGTGGTGCTGGATGGTATGCAGGGCGGCACCGCCGCCACCCAGGAGGTGTTCATCGAGCATGTGGGTATTCCGACGCTGGCCGCCATGCGGCCCGCCGTCAAGGCGCTGCAGGATCTTGGCATGCACCGCAAGGTGCAGCTCATCGTCTCCGGCGGCATTCGCTCGGGAGCCGATGTGGCGAAGGCCCTGGCGCTCGGCGCCGATGCGGTGGCGATCGGCACGGCGGCGCTTGTGGCGCTGGGTGACAATGATCCCGCCCATGAAGAAGAATACCGCGCAGCTCGGAACTACGGCCGGAGCCTACGACGATTGGCACGAGGGCCGTGACCCGGCGGGCATTACCACGCAGGACCCGGTGCTCGCCGCAAGGCTCGACCCGGTGAAAGCCGGGCGCCGGCTTTCCAACTATCTCAAGGTGATGACGCTCGAGGCGCAAACCGTGGCGCGGGCCTGCGGCAAGAGCCACTTGCACAATCTCGAACCGGAGGATTTGTGCGCATTGACGCTGGAGGCCGCCGCCATGGCGCAGGTGCCGCTGGCTGGAACCAGCTGGATTCCCGGCAAGGGCGGGTTCTAAGATAACACGACATAAAAGGGCAGGAGACTAAACATGGGCGATCTCGCCAAATATGCCAAGGACCACGGCGTCAAATTCTTCTTGTTCAATTTCACCGATCTGTTCGGCGTGCAGCGTGCCAAACTTGTTCCGGCGGAGGCGGCGAACCGGATGCAGAAGGCGGGTGCCGGCTTCGCAGGCTTCGCCACCTGGCTCGACCAGACGCCGGCGCACCCTGACATTCTGGTGATGCCGGCGGCCGATCCGATTCAGCTGCCGTGGCGGCCGGAGGTGGCGTGGGTGGCGGGCGAGCCGTGGATGAATGGCGAGCCGCTGGCGCAGGCGCCGCGCGTTGTGTTGCGCAAGCTCACGGAAAAATATGCAGCCAAGGATCTGAAATTGATGGCCGGTGTCGAACCCGAGTTCCATCTGATCAATGCCGACGGGTCGGGCATTTCCGACCATCGCGATACCCAGGACAAGCCGTGTTACGATCAGGCGGCGATCATGCGGCGTCTCGATGTCATCGGTGAAATCTGCACCACGATGATTCAGCTGGGCTGGGGCCCCTATCAGAACGACCATGAAGACGCCAACGGCCAGTTCGAAATCAACTGGAACTTCAACGATGCGCTGACCACTGCCGATCAGCTGGCGTTCTTCAAGTTCATGGTGAAGTCGATCGCCGAGAAACATGGGCTTCGCGCCACCTTCATGCCGAAGCCGTTCGTCAATCTCACCGGCAACGGCTGTCATGTGCATATTTCGGTGTGGGACAATGCGCGCAAGAAAAACCTGTTCGAGGACGACAAGGGCGAGCTCGGCGTTTCGAAGCTCGGCTATCATTTCATCGGTGGCCTTATCCAGCATGCCGCGGCGATGACGGCGATCACCAATCCGACCGTCAACAGCTACAAGCGCATCAATGCGCCGCGCACCATTTCCGGGGCCACGTGGTCGCCGTCGTCGATCACCTATGGCGGCAACAACCGCACCCATATGGTGCGCATTCCCGATGCCGGGCGCTGCGAATACCGCCTTCCCGACAATGCGGCGAACCCCTATCTGTTGCTCGCCTCGATTCTTGTTGCCGGTATGCACGGAGTGGAAACCAAGATCGATCCGGGTAAACGCCTGGACATCGATATGTATGCCGAAGGCCATACGGTCAAGGATGCCAAGAAGCTGCCGCTCAACCTGCTCGACGCGCTCAGGAACTTCGAAGGCGACGGCTATCTTGCAAGCGGCGCTCGGCAAGGAAGTTTCGGCGGGCTACCTGAAGCTCAAGCACAATGAATGGAACCAGTATTGCCGCCATCTCACCCAGTGGGAGCGCGACACGACGCTGGATTGCTGATTTCGTCCTCCCACCGCGATTAGCGGGGGGAGGAAAGGGGCCCGCCGCGTAGCGGTGGGATAGGAGAGGGGTCCGTGGTCCAATGCTCAGGCAAGGCCCGTTTCCTCTCATCTCCCCGCTGCTGCGCAGCGGGTCCCCTCTTCTCCCCGCTGGCGCGGGGCGAAGACGCAAAGGAACAGGACATGAAATACTCGGTCTTCTCACTCCTCAAGAATACGCTCTCCGGCCACAAGCATTGGGCATCCGGCGTGGCGCGAGCCACAACCGAAGAAAGGAGTATGACGTCATCATCGTGGGCGGCGGCGGGCATGGGCTGGCGACGGCCTACTACCTTGCCAAGGAACATGGCATCAACAATGTGGCGGTGATCGAGAAGGGCTGGTTGGGCTCCGGCAATATCGGGCGCAACACCACGATCATCCGCTCCAACTACATGCTGCCCGGCAACAATCCGTTCTACGAATGGTCGATGAAGCTGTGGGAGGGTTTGGAGCAGGACTTCAACTTCAACGCCATGGTATCGCAGCGCGGCGTTCTCAATCTCTGCCACACGGATGCCCAGCGCGATGCCTTCGCGCGGCGCGGCAATGCCATGCGCATCGATGGTGTCGATGCCGAGTTGCTCGATGCGCATGATGTCAAACGCATGTATCCGTTCTTTGATTTCGAAAGCCCGCGCTTTCCGATCAAGGGCGGGCTGCTGCAACGGCGCGGCGGCACGGTGCGCCATGACGCGGTGGCCTGGGGCTATGCGCGCGGTGCGGATTCGCGTGGTGTCGACATCATCCAGAACTGCGAAGTGAAGGGCATGAAGATCGACGGCGGGAAAATTGTTGGTGTCGAGACAGCCAAGGGTTTCATTGGCTGCAAGAAACTGGGGCTGGCAACGGCCGGAAATTCTTCGGAGACGGCGGCGATGGCGGGCATGCGGCTTCCCATCGAAAGCCATGTGCTGCAGGCCTTCGTGTCGGAAGGGCTCAAGCCCTTCATCGACGGTGTTGTGACATTTGGTGCCGGCCATTTCTATGTGTCGCAGTCGGACAAGGGCGGACTGGTGTTCGGCGGCGATATCGACGGCTACAACTCCTATGCGCGGCGCGGCAATCTGCCGATGGTCGAGCATGTGATCGAGGCCGGCGTGGCGATGATCCCGGCGTTGTCGCGGGTGCGGGTGCTGCGCTCGTGGGGCGGCATCATGGACATGTCGATGGATGGCTCGCCGATCATCGACAAGACCCCCATCGACGGACTTTACCTCAATGCAGGCTGGTGCTACGGCGGCTTCAAGGCCACGCCGGCTTCCGGCTGGTGCTTTGCCCACACCATCGCCAAAAACGAACCGCACAAGCTTAGCGCCGCCTATCGTCTCGACCGCTTCAAGCGGGGGTACATGCTCGACGAAAAAGGCCAGGGCGCCACGCCCAACCTGCATTGAAATGATGATGACTTACCCGACATTCCTCACCCTGAGGTGCCCGGCGAAGACGGGCCTCGAAGGGCCTTTGTTGACCGGCGCAGCGCATGCTTCGAGGCTCGCTCCGCTCGCACCTCAGCATGAGGGTTCAACACGATGCTGATCAATTGTCCCCATTGCGGAACCAGGCCGGTTGAGGAGTTCACTTTCCTCGGCGATGCAAAGCCGGTGCGACCTACGTCAAACGATCCGGCGACGATGGACCAGTGGTTCGACTATGTGTATCTGCGCGATAATCCGCGTGGGCGCTTCGACGAGTACGTGCATCACTCCGGCGGCTGCCGGGCGTGGCTGGTTGTGTCGCGCAATACCGATACCCATGAAGATTATGCCACGGTGACGGCGCGCGACTATGCGAAGAAGCGGGGAGCGAAGGCATGACGTCGTTCCGGCTTTCATCGGGTGGATTGATCGACCGCAGTGCGCCGCTTGCTTTCAACTTTGATGGCAGGCCCTACTCCGGCTTCCAGGGCGACACGCTGGCCTCGGCGCTGATGGCCAATGGTGTTTCGCTGATGGGCCGGTCGTTCAAGTATCACCGGCCGCGTGGTGTCATCTCGGCGGGGGCTTCCGAGCCCAACGCGCTGGTGACTTTGCGCGAAGGCGGCCGCCAGGAAGCCAATACGCGCGCCACGATGATCGAGCTTTATGACGGGCTCATCGCCAAGAGCCAGAACCGTTGGCCGTCACTCGAACACGACGTGGGCGCGCTCAATGGCCTAGCCTCGAAAATGTTCGTGGCCGGATTCTACTACAAGACCTTCATGTGGCCGGCGAAGTTCTGGGAGAAAATCTACGAGCCGATCATCCGCAAGGCGGCGGGGCTGGGTGCTGCTTCGCGAGAAGCCGACCCAGACAAATACGAAAAGGCCTATGGCCATTGCGACCTACTGGTCATTGGCTCGGGGCCCACGGGATTGATGGCGGCGCTGACGGCGGGGCGTTCGGGCGCTCGGGTGATATTGGCCGACGAAGGTTCGCAGCTCGGCGGTTCGCTGTTGTTTGAGCAGGAGGAGATCGGCGGCACCAGTGGGCTCGCGTGGGCGGAGGGGGTGATCGCCGAATTGGCGTCGATGCCAAACGTCACGCTGATGCCGCGCACCACGGTGTTTGGCTGGTATGACGGAAATACGTTTGGCGCTGTTGAGCGGGTGAACGATCACGTACTCGAGCCATCGCCTCACGAACCGCGCCAGCGCTATTGGCGTATCTTCGCGAAGAAGGCGGTGCTGGCGGCGGGGGCGGAAGAGCGGCCGATTGCCTTCGGCGGCAATGACGTGCCGGGGGTGATGCTGGCATCGGCCATGCGCCACTATGCCAATCGCCACGCGGTTGCGGCGGGCCAGTCAGTCACGGTTTTCACCAACAATGACTTCGGGTCTGCGCACGGCGCGCGACCTGAAGGCGCGCGGAGTGCATGTGGCGGCGGTCATCGATTCGCGGAAGGGCGGGCTCATTGCCGACGTCAAGGGCGGCAAGGGTGTTAAAGGTGTCGAACTCAGCGATCACGGGCATATCTCGTGTGATGCTGTCGCCATGTCGGGTGGGTGGAGCCCCATCGTCAATCTCATGTGCCATCGTGGCGCCAAGCCCACATGGGAGGAAAAGATCGCCGCCTTCGTGCCACCCGATGTGGGCGAAGCCTTTGTGGCAGCGGGATCGGCAAAGGGGTCCATGCTGCTGTCAGATTGTCTGACCGAAGGTGCTCGCGCCGGCACGCTGAAGGGCCGGACACCGGCCATTCCGCAATGCCGCGACGAGGCTTTTGCCATCTCGCCATTGTGGTGGGTGAAGGAAGCCAAGGGCAAGGCGTTTATCGATTATCAGAACGACTCCACCGCCAAGGACTTGCCGCTGGCGGCGCGCGAGGGCTACACCGATATCGAACTCGCCAAGCGCTACACCACGACCGGCATGGCGACCGACCAGGGCAAGCTGGGCAATGTGAATGCCATCGCCATTCTGGCCGAAGCCACGGGCAAGAGCATTTCTGAAGTGGGGACCACTACCTTCCGGCCTTACTATACGCCGGTGTCGTTCGGGGCCTTTGCCGGGCCGTTTACGGGTCATCACTTCCAGCCGGTGCGCAAGACGCCGCTTCACGATTGGGCCGATGAACTGGGTGCTGTGTTCGTCGAAACCGGATTGTGGATGCGCTCATCGTGGTTTCCGTGTGATGGCGAAGACTGGCTTGCAGCGGCGTCACGCGAAGTGCTGGCGACTCGTGGCAGTGTGGGAATTTGCGATGTTTCAACGCTGGGCAAGATCGACGTGCAGGGCAGGGATGCCGGCGCCTTCCTCGACAGGCTCTATTGCAACACGTTCTCGACGCTTGCCGTGGGCCGGGCGCGCTATGGGCTGATGCTGCGCGAAGACGGCATCGTCATGGACGACGGCACCACTTCGCGGCTGGCGGAAGATCATTATGTCATGACCACAACGACGGCCAATGCCGCCAAGGTGATGAGCCATATGGAATTCTGCCATCAGGCGCTGTGGCCCGATCTCGATGTGCAATATGTCTCGGTCACCGAGCAATGGGCGCAGATGGCGGTGGCGGGGCCGAAGGCCCGGCCGACACTGCGGAAGATCGTCGACAGCATCACTCTTGATGATGAGACCTTCCCCTACATGGCGGCGAAGCCAGTAACGGTTCTTGGCGGCATTCCGGCACGGTTGTTCAGGCTGTCGTTTTCGGGCGAACACGCCTATGAGCTGGCGGTGCCCGCCGACTTCGGCAACATGGTTGCCCGCGCCATCATGCAGGCGGGCGAGGCGTTCGATATCACGCCCTATGGTGTCGAGGCACTGTCCATCATGCGCATTGAGAAGGGCCATGTGGCGGGCGGCGAGTTGAATGGCACGACGACCGCCACCGACTTGGGGCTCGGCAAGATGATGTCCACAAAGAAAGACTACATCGGCCGCATGATGGCGCAGCGCGAGGGGCTTGTTGATGAGAAACGGCAGTGTGTGGTCGGCATTCGTCCCATAGACAAGTCGGACAAGATTCGCTCCGGCTCGCATCTGCTGACGATGGGCGACAAGCCTTCGATGGCCAGCGACCAGGGCTACATAACATCGGTTGCGTGGTCGCCGATGCTCGACATGTGGATCGGGCTGGCGCTGCTGGCCAACGGGCGGGCGCGCATCGGCGAGAAGGTTCAAGTGTTCGATGGCTTGCGCGGCATTCAGATGATTGGCGAGATCTGCGAGCCCATGCATTTCGACAAGGACAATGCGAGGCTCCATGGCTAGGCCTGCGAAGATCGCCGAACCGGCTTTTCCCCGCGTTTCACCACTCGCCGATGTGGCGCTGCAGGGCCGTTTCGGTGCCGACAAGGGCGCGCCCGGTGTCACCTTCACGGTGCGCCATCCGCTTTCGATTGTCACGGTGATCGCCCGCAAGGGCAAGGGCAAGGCGGTTGCAGAAGGGCTGGCGAAATATCGGCCGCGATGGGCGGGGCCGGACCAGTATTTCGTGATCGCCGAGGGCCGGGGCGAGGGCGCGCTCCATGCCGAGGTTTCGGCGGCGCTCTCCGGCATTGCCTCGGTGTCAGACCAGAGCCATGGCCGCGTGGTCATCCGCATCGAAGGCCCCAAGGCACGCGCCGTGCTGGCCAAGGGCACCCCGGTTGATCTGTATCCAGACGAATTTCCAGTGGGCAAGAGCGCCTTGACCCAGATGGCGCATGTCGGCGTGCATCTGACGCGCGTGGGCGATAACACTTATGAACTATCGGTGTTCCGCGGATTCGCGGAAAGCTTCTGGGAGTGGATGACCGAGCAGGCGGAAGAGTTCGGCTATCAGGTGCGCTGATCAGCCAATCCGCTCTGCCAGACGAACGATGCGTTTGGCGGCTTCGGCGATTTGAGAATCGTCCACAGTCAACGCCACGCGCACGTGACCGGCACCACCGGCGCCGAAACTTTCGCCGGGCATGGTGACGACGTTTTCTTCCTTCAGCAGCCTCCAGGCGAAATCTTCGCCTGATAATCCCGTGGAGCGAACATCAACCATGATGAACATGCCGCCTTCCGGCATGCGGGCGTGGATTTTCTTCGATCCCTTAAGGCCCGCCACCAGGGCGCGGGCGCGCTTCTCATACTGCTGCTTCATATCCTCGAGCTCGGCGAAATGCGTGTCGAGGGCGAAGGCCACGGCGTCTTGCAAGAAAGGCTGGGATCCAAACAGCATGGGTTCGGCGACATGGATGGCGTGGTTGCAGAACTCCGGCGAGGCGGCGATCCATCCGCAACGGAAACCGGGAATGGCGTGGGACTTGGAGATCGACGACACGACGACGGTGCGCTTTTCCAGCTCCGGCACATCGAAGGGCGAGGCAAACACCGTGTTGCCATAGGTGATGCTGGCATAGACCTCGTCGGAAATGATCCACAGGTCGTGTTTCTCGCACACCTTGCCGATCCTGGCGATTTCACTCTGGGTGAAGACCGCACCCGTGGGGTTGCTCGGCGTGTTCATCAGCAATACGCGGGTGCGTGGGGTTACCGCCTTCTCGATCTGTTCGGCCTTGAGGTGGAAGCCGTGATCGGGGTCGGCCTTGATCGGCACGGGAACACCGCCCGCGGCAGCGACAACACCTTCATAGGTGGCATAATAGGGATCGACCATCAGCACCTCGTCGCCTTCGTCAACGACGGTCATCATGGCGGCATAGAGGGCTGACTGGGTGCCGGGCAGGAAAATGAACTGGTTCTCGCCGATCAATCGCCCGGTTCGCTCCGTGTACAGACGAGACAGCGCCCGCAGCACATCGGGCTCGCCGCGATTGCTGGCATAGCGGGTGCGCCCCGCCCGCATCTGCCTCGCGGCAACATCGAGAATGGCGTCGGGCGGTGCGGCGTCGGGCTCGCCAATTGACAGGAAGATGAGGGTTTCACCCTTGGCGGCGCGGTGTTTACCTTCGATGTGAACGGCCCATTTGGCGGCGCCCAAACCTTCGAGGCGCCTGGTGATTTTCGCGAATTTCATGATTGACCCTTGAACAAGGCCCGCCAGTTACACGATTTCGCAGGTGATTGCACCATCGGCGGCGATGCGTAATTGCGCCTCACCCGTCAATGAATCATGTTCATCGGGGCTGACGGCAAGAATGGCGCAGCTGCGGCCATAGAGCGTTTCCGCCACTTCGGCGCCGACCGCGAGGTTGACGTCGGGAGTGACGAGGATGATGGCGGCGGGGGCGGTGCCCAAACGGATCGCTTCGGCAAGGGCCCCGGGGGCCGAGCCCGAGCCTCGGCTTTCGCGCATCATCAAGATTGTTCCTTTCACTGAGGCGCCCCGTTGTGGGTGGTGCACGTCTATGATGATGCCGGTGCGCGGATCGAAGGCGCCCCAGAAACTCAGGGGTTCATCGAGGGCGAGGACCGGGCCCATGGCAGTGCCCTCTTTCAGAACGCGGGCCTTGATCATTGCGACAACCAGAGTTGTGGGTCGCGCCACACCTCGCCTTTCACCGCACTCTCGACGCATTCCTTCAGCGAGCCGAAAGCCACTTCAACACCGAGCATGCCGGGCGCGTAGTAGGCCCACTTTGCGGCGTTGGTCATCACCCTGCCATGGAGGGCGCGGATGCGCGGCGAATAGTAGGTGCAGACATCGACGGGAATTTCGACGCCGGATGCTTCCAGAGTTGTGATCCAGCCTTGGGCTGCAGCAAGTTGGCGCACGGCGCGGCTGGTGGAAACGAGGAGTGTCGATTTCACCTTGCGACCATCGAGCAGGCGCACGAGCTCGGCGAATTCGCTCAAGGAGAAATGCGGGGTGCCGAGCGCCACGGCTTCGAGCGGGCCATCACGTGCGGTCGAAAGTTCGCGGTGGGCGCGGGCAAGATCTTCCGCCGTGATGGTGTGGCGTTCGCCACCGTCGAATATTGCATCTAAGTTCGGCGCTTCCGGCGTGACGCCGACGCCGTGCCAGAGTTCGACGCCGCCTGATGCGGCAACGGCGGAGGAGATGGCCTTGAGGCTATCCTTCGATGTGCCTGATGCGAGGCCGGTTATCACCGGGCGGCGCTGGCCCGAAATGCGACCGACGTGATAGCCGAGGAGGTGGGCGAAGATATCCTCGCGCCGCCAGGCTTCGGGAAGTTCCGCCGCATCGACATGCAATTCGGCGCTGCGGCCATCATCGGTGTGAAGTCCGGCGAACGGGGCTTTGCCGACAAGGGCGCAGGCGACATCAAGATAGTCGCCATATTTGTTGCTGCGGGCCCCAACAACGGAGTTGTAGTAGGAGACAGCGTTCGAACTCGCCCACGGCGATGTGGTCGCCGAACTTGGGGCCGCCCGGCAGTTGATAGGGCGCACAGGTCCAGGTGGGTTTGCAGCCGAGGGCGGCGTAAAGTTCCATGACCTTGCGGGCGCCGGTGATGGTTTCGGGATCATCCTCTTCGCGGCGAAGAGTTGGATCGGCAAGGCTGACAACACCATTGTTGGTCCAGGTCGTGATAGCAAGTGTGGCGCCGTTCTCCAGCATGTAGCGGGCGAAATCGACATGGGCCTGGCCGGTGTAGAAGCAGGCATCGATGTGGGCGAAGGTAATGGGGATAAGTGTTTCGGCCCCCATGATCGACGCGGCCTTGAGCACAAGGCGCATGGCGAGCTGCATGGATTTGCCATGGACGCCATCGAGCAGAGCGCGGTCGTGGTCGTCGAGGATCACCGCTTTCCCTCATGTCGAGGCGGCCGCGCAGCGCCCCTCGAAGCATCGCGTGCGGCAGACCCTTCGAGGCGCATCTTTGATGCGCACCTCAGGGTGAGGGTGAACTCGCTCACGCCGGAACCTTTTCGCGGGCGAGGCGGCCGAGCGCCACATAGTCGGTTTTGCCGGTGCCGAGAACCGGAATCTCCCTTACGACGATTATGGTTTTCGGGATCATGAGGTCGGAAGAACCGGACTTCTTCATGCCATCGGCAAGGGACTTGCGGTTCAGCTTTTCGTCGGTGGTGAACAGCACCAGCTGCTCGCCCTTCTTCACGTCTGGCACGGCGACGACGGCGTGATAGCAGTCGGGCGACAGAGGCTGGACTTTCATTTCGACCGAGGTGAGCGACACCATCTCGCCGGCGATTTTCGAGAAACGCTTGACGCGGCCAAGAATGGTGACATAGCCCTTGTCATCGACCTTGACGATATCGCCGGTATCATACCAGCCATCGGGCGGCGCCTCCAGGATGCCGGGATTGTCGGCGCGGAGATAGCCGAGCATGATGTTCGGGCCCTTCACGAAGAGGCGGCCACCTTCTTCCACGCCGTCGATTTTCTCGAGGCGGAACTCGATCTGGTCAAACAGCCGGCCAACGCTGCCGGACTTGTTGTGCATCGGGGTGTTGAAGGAAACGGCGGGCGAGCATTCGGTGGCGCCATAGCCTTCGAGAATGCGCAGACCAAACTTCTCCATCCACAGCTCACGAGTCTCGGGCTTGACGCGCTCGGCACCGGCGACAACCAGGCGCACGTTGAAGAAGTCGTAGGGGTGGGCGTTGCGGGCATAACCCATGAGAAAGGTGTCGGTGCCGAACAGCACGGTGGCGTTGGTGTCATAGGTCAGTTCGGGAACGATCTTGTAGTGCAGTGGCGAAGGATACTGAAAGCTCCTGATGCCGGACATCACCGGCAGAACGACGCCGGCGAGCAGGCCAAAGGCATGGAACATGGGAAGCGCATTGAAGATGACGTCCTGGGCGGTGAAGGCAATGCGGGCGCCGGCCTGGCAGCGATTGGCGTGCAAGTTGCGGTGCGACAGCACCACGCCCTTGGGCACGCCTTCGGACCCCGAGGTGAACAGCACGATGGCCGGAGCATTGGCGTCGCGCGAGCCTCCGGCATTGCGCATGGCCCAGTGGGAAAAGGTCTTGGCGAAGACGCCATAAAGCTTGTCGTTGAGTTTGAGGCCCTCGCGCAGGTCTTCGAGAAAGATGATCCGGCGATTGTGGCCGAGGATTTTCAGATCCTCTTCCATCTCGCCTGCCTCGATGAAACGCCGCGAGGTGACGATGGTCGAGACCTGTGCCGCAACACAAGCCGCCGACATGTTGATGGCGCCGGTGGAAAAATTCAGCATCGCCGGCGTGCGGCCGGCCAGCTGCAGTCCAAACATGGTGACGACGGTTCCCGCCGCATTTGGCAGCAACACACCGACATGCTTTTCGCCTGATGTTGCGGCAGCCAGCTTGCGGCCGAGGATGAAGGCTCCCATCACCAATCGGTCATAGGTCAGGGGATTACGCTGGATGTCTTCGAGGATTGCGTGCTTCCGGCCATGGGTAGCCCTGGCATCGAGCAGGCCTTCGAACAATGTCTGATCGATGTTCGAGGTGCGGAACACCATGTCGGTCATGACGTCATAGAGCTTGTCGGCCTGATACTCGCGAAGGGCGTTGCCACGCAGGCCCTCGGGGGCATCGAACTTCACAGGCGGCAGAATGGTCATGGTGATCTTCGGGAACCAGCGAAGGCGGAGTTTGCCACGCATCTTCGAGAAGGCGGTATATTGCGCGCCGTCGATGCGGATGGGCAGGACGCGGGCGCCGGCCATTTGGGCTATGGCGCCGGGTCCCTCATAGATCTTCATCAGATTGCCGGTGACTGTGAGGCGGCCCTCCGGGAAGATCACCACCTTGCGGCCTTTCTTCAATTCGTCAACGAGGGCGCGAATGGCAAGGGGATTGGTGGGATCGATGGGGATCATGTTGAACAGGAAAAAGGCCGGCTTCGACCACCAGCGCTTGGCCACATGGGTATTGATGGCAAAACTGGCGCGCTCGGGGAGAAACGCCGACAGCAGCGGGCCATCAAGCAGCGAGGTGTGGTTGGCGACGATCACCGCCTTTCTCCCTGCGGCTTTCAGGTTTTCCAGGCCCCGGATTTCGGCGCGATAGAACAGGCGGAACAGAAACCGGGCGACACTCGCGAAGGTTTCCTGCGGCAGCAACTTGCACACCCAGACGGCGGCCACCGCATTGGCGAGGCCCAGCAACAGGAAAAAGCCTTGCGTCGACATGAATTTGAGCAATGTGACGGCGGCGATGGTCGAGGCCACCATGAAGATGGCGTTCATCACATTGTTGGCGGCGATGACGCGCGAGCGCTTCGCCGGATGCGAGCGGTGCTGCATGATGGCGTTCAAGGGCACGGCATAGATGCCGCCGAAGAAGGCGATGAAGAACAGGTCGAAGCCGACGCGCCAGCTTGACCAATGGCTGAAGAAGCCGCCTGCGGCATTCATGGCGCTGCCCGCAAACACGGCGTTGACGCTGCCTGCCGCGAAATAGAGATCGATCAGGAACACCGTCATCATGATGGCTGCAATAGGCGCGAGGCGGGCCGAGACTTCGCCGCGCAACAGTTTCGTGGTGATCATCGAACCGACACCGATCCCCACCGTGAAGGTGGCGATGAAGATGTTGGCGACGGTTTCATCGGCAAGCAGCACGTCCTTGGTGAATACCGGAAACTGGGCGAGGATGGCGGCACCCAGAAACCAGAACCACGAGGCGCCGATCACCGCCCAGAACACGTCTTTCCTTTCGGCGGCATAGGACATGAGTTTCATGGTCTGGCGGGGCGCGTTCCAGTCGAATTTCAATTCCGGATTGCCTGATGTCGAGGGCATGCGCCAGGCGGCGAAAAGGGCGATGAGTGAGAGCGCGACGATGGTGATCGACAGCACCGTGCGGCCGCCATCGTCAAGCACCAGGAAGCCGCCGAACATGGTGCCCAGTAGAATGGTGACGAAAGTGCCGAGTTCAAGCAGCGCATTTCCCGCCACCAGTTCGTCGCGCTTCAGATATTGCGGCAGGATGCCGTATTTGATGGGGCCGAAGAACGCCGCCGTGGTGCCGGCCAGGAATAGCACGAACAAGTGCAAGTATAGGATAGGCGAACCACAGGCTTGCGGCGCCCAGCACCATGACACCAAGTTCGAACAGCTTGATGTAGCGGGCGAGCATGGCCTTGTCGAACTTGTCGGCCAGTTGCCCGGCTAACCCTGAGAACAGGAAATAGGGCACCATGAATAGGGCGAGGCCCGCTTGCACGAAATTCGTGGCCTCGAAGCCCAGCCTGGCCGCCAGATCAAAAGTGATGAGGATGGCGATGCCGTTCCTCAGCGCGTTGTCGTTGAAGGCGCCGACCGCCTGGGTCACGAACAGCGGCAGAAAACTTCGGGACTTGAGGAGCTTGAATTGGCTTTCGTCGTTCATTCCGGGGGCACCGTGATTTGCCCCCGAATATGTCAGAGCCCGCCCAAAAGGTCGCGGATAATCTTGAGCGTGGTTTGGTGGCCGCCGCACAGGTGCCGGGCACCCGCCGCCGCCAGTTGCGGCAGGCGTTCGGGACGCACCGAGAAGCCGACGAAGTGCACGCCGTTGGCAAGGCCCGCATCAACATCGTTGGTGTTGTCACCGACAAAGACGATGCGTTCCTTGGGCACATCCAGGTGGGCAATGGCCCGCGCCAGGATATCGCGTTTGTGGCCTCCACCGTCGGCGCCGAAGGCCAGGGTGGAGACGTGCCGCCATAAGTCGAGATGGGCGAGGCGCAGGCGCGCTGCCTCGCGCAGATTGGCGGTGGCGATGCCGAGGCGAATTCCGGAGAGATTTTCAAGCAGAGCCCGGGCGCCGGGAATTTCCACGGGCGCAAGCGTGGCGGACACGTGCTTGAGGTAATCGGCAATCACATGATCGCTGTCGGAAGCCGGGAGGCCATTCACCGCGAGAATGTGCTCGATGATGTTTTCATCGTTGCGGATGGGATAGCCATTCCAATCCCGCGACAAATCAGTCAGTCCATACCGCAGCCGGAAGGTTGCGAAGAACGTTTCCACCTCATCGCGGGTGAGATTGAGGAGAACGCCGTCGACGTCGAAGATGACGGCAGCGTCAGCCATTCACCATCCTTGGGGTCATTTCGATAAGGGTGGGACCTTCGGCCTTCAGGGCGGCCTTGATGGCGGCGGCAAGGGCCTTCAGCGATGCAGGCTTTTCGGCGTTGCAGCCGTAGGCTTTGGCCAAGGCCTGGAAGTCCGGATTCTTGAGGGTGACGGCGTTGGGCTGAATGCCGTGCGAGACCATGTTGTCGTGAATGGCGCCGAGGCTTTCGTTGTTCCACAGGAGAATGATAACGGGCAGCTTGTGCTCGGCTGCCGTGCCCAGCTCATTCAATGTATATTGCAGGCCGTAATCGCCAATCAATACCGCGACCGGCGTCTCGGGCCGTCCGAATTTGGCGCCAATTCCAGCCGGAAGAGCAAAGCCAAGGGTCCCGAAGCCGACCGGATGAATCCAGGTGCGGGGCTCGTAGACCGGAAACGCCTCGTTGGCGACATAGGCGATCTGCGTCATGTCGGAACAGACGATGGTGTTGCGCGGCAAGCGCTTCGCGGATCACCGCCAGCACTTTGGTGATCGTCAATTTGCTGTCGTCGGTTACCACGGCGTGCAGATAGTCCCGGGCGGTCTCGGCAATATTGCCGCTGCCTTGGCCGGAATGTTTCGACAGGCCATCGGCGATTGCCTCCATTGCCGCCTTGGCGTCGGCCTGTATGGCAATCTCGGCGGTGTGTGGCTGAGCCAGCGAGTCGGAATCGATGTCGATACGGATCAGGTTCTGGTCGATCACCACATTATCCTGCCAGAAGTCGGTCTCCGACAGCTGCGAGCCGGCGCACAGGATGGCATCGCAGGAACGGATGAAATCAACCGCCGGCATCCGGCCCATCCGGTAACCCATGGCCAAGGGGTGATCCTCGGGGATAGCGCCCTTGCCGGCGGTGGTGGTCAGCACCGGGGCGTTAAGCCGTTCGGCAATCATCAAGGCTGCCTTGCCGCAATCCAGGGCGCCGCCGCCAAGTATGATGATCGGGCGCCTGGCGGCGTTCAGTTTTGCTACCGCGGCAGCGATCTGGTCGGCCTGCGGCAGTGGACGGCGCGGCAATGGCCGCACATGCCAACCATCGCCAGCCGTCACCTTCAGCATGTCGAGCGGAATTTCCAGATAGGCGGGCCGCGGCCGCTGGCTGGCGAAGCTGGAAAAGGCGCGGGCCAGTCCGTCGCGCACGTCTTTCGGAGTATAGGCGCGCATGTGCAGATTGGTCACCGAAGCAGCGGCAGCGCGCTGGTCGATCATTTCATGCAGGCGGCCGCGGCCCTGGGCGCTGTCGGCCATGTCGAGGGCCGAAGAGATCACCAGCATGTTGCTCGAGTCAGACCAGGCCTGGCCCATCGGCGTCAGGATGTTGAGAACGCCGGGGCCGGTGATGGTGAAACACACGCCGGGCTTGCCTGTCGCCCGGGCATAGCCATCGGCCATGAAGCCCGCGCCCTGTTCATGGCGCACCAGCACGTGTTTGATTTTGGAGCGCGGCAGGGCGCGGTACATCTCGATGTTGTGGACGCCGGGAATGCCAAAAATCGTGTCCACGCCATAGGCCTCGAGAAGGCCGACGAGGGCTTCGCCGGTTGAGAGTTCTGGGCGCTTCGACATGTCAGGCTGCCTTTGTTTCCGAGGATACGGGGTTCACCGCGTGGCATGCCACAAGCGCCCCGTCATGGGCAACAAGTAGGGGATTGATCCTGGCGCAGGTCTCGAATGCAAGGGGGCAACGGGGGTGGAAGGTGCAGCCCGCAGGCGGGTTCAGCGGCGAAGGCAACTCGCCCTTTAAAATCATGCGGTCGCGCTTGCGGGTGGGATCGGGATGCGGCGTCGCCGAGAGCAGCGCCTTGGTATAGGGGTGCTGGGGGTTGCCGAACACCTGGTCGCGGCTTCCCTGTTCCACGGCGCGGCCCAAATACATGACCATGACATCATTGGCGATGTGGCGGACGACCGAGAGATCGTGGCTGATGAACAGGAAGGCGAGGTTGTGACGCTCCTGAATATCGGCGAGGAGGTTCAGCACTTGAGCCTGAATGGAAACGTCAAGCGCCGAGACCGGCTCATCGAGCACCAGCACTTCGGGGTCGAGCATCAGGGCGCGGGCGATGGCGATGCGCTGGCGCTGGCCGCCGGAGAACATGTGGGGGTAGCGGTCGTAGTGTTCGGGCCTGAGGCCAACGCTGGTCATCATGGCGCGGGCTTTCTCGGTGCGCTCGGCGGCGGAGAAACTGGTGTTGACCTTCAGCGGTTCTTCCAGCGTGTGACCGATCTTCTGGCGCGGGTTGAGCGAGCCATAGGGATTCTGGAACACGATCTGCACCTTGGGGCGCAGCGACTTCAAAGTTTCCTTCGTGGCCCCGGCGATCTCGTTGCCAGAAATATTGAGGGAGCCGGAGGTCGGAAGCTCAATCATGGTGACGAGCCTGGCGAGCGTCGATTTTCCGCAACCGGATTCACCGACAACGGCAAGGGTCTTGCCGCGCTCCAGGGTGAAGCTGGCGCCATCGAGGGCTTTGAGGATGGCCGGTTCGGCGAAGGGACCGCGCGACACGCGATAGTAGCGGGCGAGATTGCGGGCGATGAGAACGGTGCTCATGCGGCTTTCTCCTCGGCCGGGCGGCCCTGGGGCACGCCATTCTTCAGGGGGTAGTGGCAGAGTGTGCCGTCTTTTCGCGGCGGTGCCGTTGCATGGCAGAGGCTGGTTGCGAACTGGCAGCGCGGAGCAAAGAGGCAGCCTTTCGGCCGGTCGAACTGGCCGGGCACGACGCCTGGAATTGACGGCAGTTTCTTGGCGGTGGCGCGCTCGGGAAGGGCTGAAAGAAGTGCTGCCGTATAGGGATGGTGCGGATCGGTGAACAGGCTGGCGACTTTCTGCTCTTCGACCTTCTGGCCGGCGTACTGCACTGAAACACGTTCTGCGGTTTCGGCGACCACGCCCATGGAGTGGGTGATAAGCACCAGGCCCATGCCGCGGTCCTTCTGCAGCTTCACCAGAAGCTCGAGGATCTGCGCCTGGATGGTGACATCAAGCGCCGTCGTCGGTTCGTCGGCAATGAGGAGTTTGGGATTACAGGCAATGGCCATGGCGATCATCACCCGCTGGTTCATGCCGCCGGAAAGCTGGTGCGGAAAGTTGGTGAGGCGTTGTTCCGGGGCGGGGATGCCGACGCTGGCCAGAAGCTCCACGGCGCGGGCCCGGCGGGCGGGCTTGTCGAGGTCCATGTGGGTCTTGATCGCTTCGGTCAATTGGTAGCCGACGGTGAAGCAGGGGTTAAGGCTCGACATCGGCTCCTGGAAGATCATGGCAATGTCCTTGCCGGTGATCGAGCGGCGCTCTTTCGCCCCCATGGTCAGGAGATTGCGGCCATCGAAGGTCATGCGGTCGGCGGTAACCTTGGCCGTCCACGGCAAAAGACCCATGACGGCGAGCATCGAGACCGACTTGCCGGAGCCAGATTCGCCAACGATTGCCAATACTTCGCCGGTATCGACAGTGAAGGACGCGTGGTCCACGGCACGGAAGGCGCCGGAGCCGGTCTTGAATTCAACGGTGAGGTTTTCGATCTCGAGGAGGGCCATGTTAAGCTTTTCCCTTCAAGAAAGCGCCCTTGCAGCAGGGGCCTAGGTTCCCATATAAGTGGCTCAAGAGGTACAAGGTCATGGCACAGTCCAAACCATCTACGTTTCAGAAGCCGGGCTCGGGGCCGCTCCCCGGCTATTGATGGCGTTGTTGCGGGCTTCGGGCCCTAGTTGGCTGGCGAGGGCCGCCCGGGCGCGCTCGCCCCACACCAGTATCGATTTGATCTGCCAGACATAGTGGCTGTAAAGCCGGGCTTTGCGATCAGCGGGCAGGGCCTGGTAGCGGTCGCTTCGCAGGTCTTCCACCATCTCGCGCAGCTTGTACTCCTGTTTGTAGTAGGCAACCACGTCGCGGATGGTCTCGGTCGGCAGGATGTGGATGTCGGGTACGAAGGCCTCGAACACGATCTCGGTTACGTAACGCGGCACGAAGGGCGTGAAGCCGCCCTTGCCGCGCATGCGCTTTTCCATGTCAGCCAAGTGATCGTCGAGATTGATCTCGTCATAGCGCATCAAGTTGCTTTCGATTTCAGCGAGCAGCGCCCACTGCACATCGATGATGCGTTCATTGCGGCGCTGGGTTTCGATACGCTGGGTGCTCCAGTGCGAGGCGAACCAGCCAAGCGCCGTCACCGCCGCTGAAACGACGGTGGCGGTGATGGCGGTATCGAGGAAGCCTTCCACGCTCAGCTCCGCCTGAGGCGCGGATCAAGGGCGTCGCGCAGGCCATCGCCCATCAGGTTGATGGCCAGCACGGTGATCAATATGGCGATGCCGGGCATGGCCATGATCCACGGGGCGGCGGTGATGAATTCGCGGCTGTCGGCCAGCATTGCGCCCCATTCGGCGAGTGGCGGTTGCGCGCCCAACCCAAGGAAGCCCAGGCCCGCCGCTTCGAGGATGGCGTCGGACACGCCAAGTGCTGCCTGCACGATCAGCGGCGCCAGGCAGTTGGGCAAAACGGTCACGGTCATCAGCCGCCACGGGCCGACGCCCGCCACCTTGGCCGCCGTCACATAGTCCTTGGTCAATTCGGTCAAGGCCGAGGCACGGGCGAGGCGCACATAGCGCGGCAGACCCACGGCGGTGACGGCGATGATGGTGTTGGTGAGGCTCGGCTGCAGAATGGCCATGATGAGGATAGCCAGAACCAGCGACGGGATCGACATGATCAGGTCCATAATGCGGATGATCACCACATCGATCATGCCGCCGAACCATGCGGAGGCTAGCCCCAGTGCCACGCCCACCACCATCGACACCACCATGACGGCAAGCCCGATGAACAGCGAAATGCGCGAGCCGTATATGAGGCGTGAAAGCATGTCGCGGCCCAAGGCATCGGTGCCGAGCGGGTATGACCAGTTGCCTTTTTCGGTCCACACCGGCGGCAGCCTGGTGACATCGCGATATTGCTCGATGGGGCTGTGCAGCGGCAGGAAATCGGCGATGAGCGCCAGCAAGACGATGAAGGCCACGACACACAGGCCGGCCACCGCGCCCTTGTTTTCGCGGAAGGCGCGCCAGAAGGCGGTCAGGGGACCTGGTGGTGTATGGGTTGTGGCGATACTCACATCAGTGGCCATGGCGGATCCTCGGGTTGATGAGGCCGTAGAGCAGGTCAACGAGCACGTTGACGACGATCACCAACGTGGAGATTAGCATTATGCCACCTTGCAGGGCCGGATAATCGCGGCGGCCGATCGATTCGATCAGCCATTTGCCGACGCCCGGCCACGAAAAGATTGTCTCAGTGAGAACCGCACCGGCGAGAAGTCCGCCGATCGACAGGCCGATGACGGTGACGACGGGGATCAGGGCATTGCGCAAGGCGTGGACGCCGACGACGCGGCGGATGGAGAGGCCCTTGGCCTTGGCGGTGCGCACGTAGTCTTCTTCCAGCACTTCGAGCATGGAACTTCGGGTCATGCGGGCGATCACCGCCAGCGGCTGAGTGCCGAGCACGATGGTCGGCAAGATCAAATGCATTAGCGCGTCCTTGAAAGCGCCGCTCTTTCCCGACAGCAATGAGTCGATGAGCATGAATCCGGTGACTGGCGGATAGAAGTACTTGATGAGATCGACGCGGCCTGACACCGGCGTGAGGTGCA
The DNA here is from genome assembly GCA_963775095.1 of uncultured Alphaproteobacteria bacterium. GTDB lineage: Bacteria > Pseudomonadota > Alphaproteobacteria > Rhizobiales > Aestuariivirgaceae > Aestuariivirga. The sequence goes on along the minus strand of CAVZHN010000009.1, from coordinate 189,670 downwards.
AGGTGTTCGACATGATGAGGATCAACACGAGGCCCCACCAAAAGATCGGCATGGAATAGCCGGTGAGGGCCGCTCCCATCAGCGTCTGGTCGTAGAACGAGCCGCGCTTCGAAGCGGCAAGAACACCCGCCGGAATGCCCAGCACCACGGCGAAGATGATGGCGCACAGGGTCAATTCGAGGGTTGCCGGAAACAGCGTGAAGAATTCGTTGAGGATCGGCGACTTGGAAATGATCGAGGTGCCGAAATCACCGTGGGCGAGGCCCCACACATAATCGCCGAACTGTTTCCAGATGGGCTGGTCGAGTCCCATCTCCTTCAACAGCTCGGCATGGCGTTCGGGCGAAATGCCGCGTTCGCCGCGGCGCACTTCGACGGGATCACCCGGCACCAGACGGATCATCATGAAAGTGATGAACATCAGGGCGAGGAATGTGGGAAGCGTCAGCGCCAGACGGCGGAGAAGAAATCGGAGCATTGGCTCAGGGACCACCATGTGGCCCATGCTTCGAGGCTCTCGGGCCTGAGGCCCAAGAGCACCTCAGCATGAGGGTTGTTGGGGGCTTCCCTCACCCTGAGGTGCCCCGCGCGTGCGCGGGGCCTCGAAGGGCGAGGGAAACCGATGGTGTCTTATTCGGCCACGTCCACCTGGTGGAATTCATGCGCGCCGAACGGGCTGATCTTGTAGCCCGATACTTCCTTGCGCACCGGTTCGAACACGGTGGAATGAGCGACGTTCAGCCAGCCCACCTGTTCGTGGTGGATTTTCTGGGCCGCTTGGTAAAGCTTGGTGCGGGCGTCCTTGTCGGTCAGCTGCACGGCGTCACCAATGTCCTTGATGAAGTCGGCGTTGCACCATTTCGAGATGTTCTGGGTATTGGGCTTGCCGTCCTTGTCGCAGTTGAGCAGCACGGCGAGGAAGTTGTCGGGATCGCCATTGTCGCCAGTCCAGCCCAAGAGGCCCATCTGGTGCTCGCCGGCCTGCAGGCGCTTCCTATATTCACCCCACTCGTAGGAGACCAGAGTGGCGTTGATCCCCACCTTGGCAAGGTCGGCCTGCATCATTTCGGCCATGCGCTTGGCGTTGGGATTGTAGGGGCGCTGCACCGGCATCCACCACAGGTCGGTGGCGAGGTTCTCGACGCCCGCTGCCTTCAGCATCTCCATGGCCTTTGCGGGGTTGTACTCATAGTCAACTGTGGCGTCATCATAAGACCACATGGTCGGCGGAATTGGGTTCTTGGCCTTCTGGCCGGCACCCTGGTAGACTTCCTTGAGAATGGCATCGCGGTCGATGGCCATGGCGATGGCCTTCCGCACTTCCACCTTGTCGAACGGCGGCTTCAGGGCGTTCATGGCGAGATAGCCGATGTTGAGGCCGGCCTGCGACATCAGGTTGATGTTGGTGTCTTTGCTCATGGCCTCGAGATCGGCCGGGTTCGGGGCAATCATCACCTGGCATTCGTTGGCCTGCATCTTCTGGTAACGCACCGAGGCATCGGGGGTGATGGCGTAGACCAGGTCATCAACCTTCGGCCGGCCGCCCCAATAGGCATCGTTGGCCTTGAAGCGGATCACCGCATCCTTCTGATAGTCGACAAACATGAACGGGCCGGTGCCCACCGGAATCTGGTCGAACTGTTCGGGTGTGCCCTTCTTCATCAGGTAATCGGCATATTCGGCCGAGTGGATGGTGGCGAAATCCATGGCCAGGTTGGCCATAATGGGGGCGTTCGGCGCGCTCAGTGTCATGATCACGGTCATGTCGTCGGTCTTGGTAATCGAAGCCAGAAGGTCGGGCATGCCCATGTCGTTGAAATAATCATAGGAACCGCCGGAGACCTTGGAGTAGGGGTGCTCGGCTTTCCACATGCGCTCAAACGACCAGATCACATCATCGGCGTTGAGATCGCGGGTGGGGGTAAAGCCATTCACGCCCGAATGGAACTTCACACCGGCGCGCAGCTTGAAGGTGATGGTCTTGCCATCTTCGGATACCGTATAGGATTCAGCGAGGCCGGGATCGACCACGGTCGAACCGGGCGCGAACTGCACGAGCTTGTTGTAAACAGGACGGGCGGCATCGAGGCTGGTGCCAGTGGTGTTTATCGACGGGCTGAAGTTCTCGGGCGAACCTTCTGAGCAATAGACCAGCGACTTGGCATTTGCCACGCCGGCTGCCAGCATCGTCGAAACGAGCAATGCGGCGCCGAAGAGTTTGGTGGATTTCATTTAGTGTCTCCCTGACATTTTTTGAACGCCCCGCCGGGGCGCCAGGCATCTAAGCACGTTTTTTCTGGCCGATCAAAATTCTATCGCCCACGGCCGCCTGGGGAATTGTCTTGAACGTCGTTTGCACGATTTTTGCTGCTGCCACCGCGGCCGGTGATTGCCGGTGGCGGCGCGACGTCAGCAGCAGGACGCGCTGTGGTTCGATGCGCCCGGCCACCGGAATGGTGGCCAGCGGTTTTCCATCATAGGCGGCATCGACCATGGGGCGGGTGTGGGATAGTGCTAGCCCCATGCCGTTGGCCACGAAGCTGCGCTGCAGTTCGAAGCTCTGGGCTCTGATGATGCTGGCCGGCCTGACGGCATGGGCATTGAGGAGGCCCAGCACATAGTGGGCACTGGCTTCCTGGTCGAGCAGGATTAGAGTCTCGTTGCGCAGCTCTTTCAGGGTGGCGCTGGCCTGCCGCGCCAGACGATGGCCGGCGGCGGCGAGGATGAAGGGGCGCAAGGCATAGAGTGTCACGGCGTTCGCCTCGGCGTCGACCGCCACATCATAGCTGATGCAGAAATCGGCACGGCCGGCGTGGAGCCGCACCATCAGGGCATCAAGTGTCGCCTCGAAGAAGGCCACCTGGACATCGGGGAGATGGCGCTTCAGGTCGGTTAGCACGGTGGGCAGGTAATAGGGCGATAGCGCCTGATAGATGCCAATGGTGATCTCGCCGCGCAGCGGCCCGGAACTTTCCGACATGTCGAAGACGGCACGGGCCTGCTTCAGCAGGCCGCGGATTTCGTCAAACAGGCTGCGGCCAAAGCCGGTCACGGCAATGCCGTGACCTGGCTGGCGCACGAAGAGCGGGCTCCGGTAGTGGGATTCGAGGGCGGCGATCGCCGCCGAAACGGCGGGCTGGGACACATTGAGCTGGCGCGCCGCCGCGGTGACGTTGCCGAGGTCGGCGGCGGCCAGGGCATAATGCAACTGGCGCAGGCTCAGGGCGGGCAATCCGCTTTTCTGATGATCTGTATTCATAACTATTATTTTACGTGATGGCTCGGCGCTGGCAAGCTGTGTTTGACAGGGGAGGAAGCCATGCCGACGTATCAAGTTCCCGCCGAGACCACCGAAGCTTTCCGCCGCGATGGCGCTTGCGTGCTGCGCGGGCCGTTCAAGGACTGGATGGAGACGCTGCGGGCCGGTGTTGCGCGCAATCTGGCGGAGCCATCGGCTGATGTGAAAATATACCAGGGCCAGAATGGGGCGGGCCGCTTTGTCGGCGATTACTGCAACTGGCAGCGCATCCCGGAATACAAGGATTTCATTTTCAACTCGGATGCCGCCGCCATTGGCCGCGCCTTGATGGGGACGAAAGAGGTGCGGCTGTTTCATGAGCATGTGCTGGTCAAGGAACCGGGTGCGGATGTGCCGACGCCGTGGCACCAGGATCAACCCTATTACTGCGTTGATGGCACGGACACGGTGTCCCTGTGGATACCGCTCGACAGCGTGCCACGCGAGCGCACGCTGGAGTTTGTGGGCGGCTCGCACAAATCGGGCAAGTACTACCGTCCGGAGCGTTTCAACAAGACGGCCCTCAATGAAAACGATGGGCTTGAACAGGTGCCGGATATCAACGGCAACCGCGAGGCATTCAACATCCTCGGCTGGGCACTGGAGCCAGGCGATGCCGTGGCCTTCAACTATTTAACGCTGCATGGCGCTCCCGCCAACACCTCGAAGGCCGAACAGCGCCGGGCCTTTTCGCTCAGGCTGATGGGCGACAACGTGCGCTTTGCGCGGCGCGAAGGCGTCGTCACATCGCCGCCGTTCCGCGGCGTGTCGCTGAAGCACGGCGACGTCATGGACGCGCCGGAGTTTCCGCTGTTGAATGGCTAAGTGAATTAACGTTCCTCAAATTGTCATCGCCGGACTCGTTCCGGCGACCCATCGGACAGCTGCACCATGGGTTGCCGGGACAAGCCCGGCTAATGACAGAGTTGGGAAGGGGTTCACGAAAACCGCAATGGCGACAAGTCGGCGGGGTCATAGCCTTCGGCCAGCACATCGGCGGGTACTGGCTCGCCGCGTATCAAAGCGGCGGCGGTGCGCGATAGGGCCGGCGAGGTTTGGATGCCGTAGCCACCCTGGCCAACCAACCAGAAGAAACCCGACAACGCGCCATCGTAACCCACCACCGGATTGCCATCGGCAACGAAGGAGCGAAGTCCACCCCAGGTGTGTTCAACGCGGGTGATCTCAAACGTGACAGCCTGCTGGAAGCGGTCGATGCCTTCAGCCAGTGTCATGTCGTCGGCAAAGGCGTCGTGGGGATCAACCGGGGTGGCGTCGGCAGGCGATACCAGAAGCTTGCCGGACTGGGCCTTGCTGTACCAGGTTTCAGCGACATCGCCGATCATCGGCCAGGCGCTGGCATCGTGGCCATCGGGCATTGGCACCACGGCCATGGAGCGGCGCTTGGGTTGCAGACCCACGGGACTGGCGCCAGCCATTGCCGCCACCACATCGCCCCAAGCGCCAGCGGCGTTGACGATGATCGGCGCCTGGAATGCAACACTGCCCGCCATCACCTTCCACTTGCCACCATCGCGAACGATGCTCTCCACCTTTTTGTCACAGGCCAAGCTGCCGCCGTTGCTCTTCAGCTTGCGCAGAAAAAACTGGTGCACCAGGTCAACATCGATATCGGCGGTGCCGGGGTCGAGGATGGCGCGCCGCAGGTTTTCAACGCGCAGCAGCGGATATTTGGCGTGAGATTCGGCAATTGAAATCTCGTGCATGCCGACTTGCGCCTGCATCAGCGCTTCGAATGCCTGATCCTGGCCCTCGGTCATGAAAAAGATGGTCTCACGCGGGGTGAAGGCACCGATTTCCTCGAAGACCTGGCGGGCAGCACGGGTCAGGGCGCGAATGGGGGCCGGCCCGTAGTTCGGCTCAAACATGGCGGCCGATCGTCCGGTCGAATGGTAGCCGGGCCGATCCTCCATTTCGAGAACAATGACCTTGTGGGTTTCGGCCAGATGGGCGGCAGCCGATGCGCCGGCAATTCCGGCACCGATGACGATGATGTCGCAAGATTCAACCATGTCCCTTCTTAGCCAGATGAAATTCGGAGCGCCACTCCCTCGCGAGTGTGACCTAGATCACTGTAGCAGCCTGAATGGTGTTGGTAGTCTGGCTGCAGGGCCACCCACATGATTAGGAGTTCACGATGGCAGATGTTGCTCATCGGACGATGGTTCGTGCGCCATCCCCTAGCGACATGGCGATTGTCTATGCCCTGGTCGTATTGCTGGGGTGCTGTTTCGGCTTTCAGTATTCCATGGCGCGGATGATGGCTGCCGCGGCGGTCGATCCACTTGGCGCCCTGTTGTGGATTCATCTGGTCCTGGCAACGGTCTTCACTGGCATCCTGATTCTCACGCGGCGCACCTTCGTGCCATCGGCCTGGCACATCGTGGTCTTCGTGCTGATCGCGCTGTTTGCCAATCTCGGGCAACTGGGGATCGAGGTGATTGCCGCTCACCACATCTCGGCTGGTGAATTGACGCTCATCGTTTCGCTGTTTCCGGTATTCGTGCTGATCCTGGCCGCACTGTTTCGCACCGAGCCGCTCAATTTCAAGCGCGCCGCCGGCATTGCCATCGCGGCATTGAGCTGTTCGGCGATCATGCTGCCTAGCGCCTTGGCAGGACACTCCGGCATCTGGTGGTTGGCCCTGACGTTTGTGGCACCGGTCACCCAGGCGATTGGGGCCATTCTCATGGCGTGTTTGTGGCCGCGGCGGCTTGACCCCCTGCAGTTTGCCACCGGAAACCTGCTGGCAGGCACGGCGCTGCTGGCGCCGGTGGTGCTGGTGTCCAGCGACACGATGGGGCTCGATGTCCATTCACTCGATGGCATCTGGGCGATCATCGGGTTTGGCGCAACGGTTGCCGGAGAGTTCTATATTTTCGCGGTGCTGACGCGGCGCGGTGGTGCGGTGATCGCCAGTTGCGCCGATTTCGTGGCGGTGATTTCAGGGTTGATGTTCGGATACCTGTTCTTCGCAGAAGTTCCGACGGTGTGGATGGGCCTGGCGGCAATCCTGTGCCTGGCGTCGTTGAAACTGGTGATGGGCAAGCGGCAATTCGCCGATGACCTTGCCTAAAGGCTGAAGTCCGGTCAGATTGCCGCTTCGAGAGGGCAATATGAGCGTCGCGACCTTGCATTTTCCGTTGACCGAGTATCAGCGCCGCATCGCCAAGACGCGGGCCGCCATGGCGGCAGGAGGGCTCGACCTCATCATCGTATCGGATCCTTCCAACATGTCGTGGCTCACGGGCTATGATGGCTGGTCGTTCTATGTGCATCAGGCGGTGCTGCTGGGGCTTGAGGGCGAGCCCCTGTGGTGGGGCCGCGGCATGGATGCGCAGGGGGCGAAACGCACGGTGTTCATGGGCCACGACAACATCCTTGGCTATGACGACACCTATGTGCAGAACCCGGCCAAGCATCCGATGGCGGATCTCTCGAGAGAGATTGCGGCAAGGGGCTGGGGCAAGGCGCGGATCGGCGTCGAGATGGATAACTACTGGTTCTCGGCGGCAGCCAACCAGTCGCTGCGCGCGCAGTTGAAAGATGCGGCGTTTCACGACGCCACGGGTCTGGTGAACTGGCAGCGCACGGTGAAGAGTGATCATGAGGTGGAGTTCATCCGCCGAGCCGCCAAAATCGTCGATGCCATGCACACCAAGGTGATTGAACTCGTGGAGCCCGGCCTGCCCAAGAATGTGCTGGTTGCCGAAATCCAGAAACAGGCAATCCTCGGGGCCGGGGGCCACTGGGGCGACTATTGCGCCTTCGTGCCGATGCTGCCGTCGGGGCTTGATGCCACGGCCCCGCATCTCACCTGGGATGACCGGCCGTTCAACAATAATGAGGGCACGTTCTTTGAGCTGGGCGGTTGCTATCGGCGTTATCACGCGCCGCTGTCGCGCACGGTTTATCTCGGCACGCCGCCGGCCAAGTTTCTTGAAGCCGAAAAGGCGGTATCGGAGGCGACTGAGGCCGGGCTTGCCAAGTGCACGCCGGGCACCACTTGCGGCGAAGTGGCGGAAGCGTTTTTCGGCACACTTTCCAAACGCGGTTTCAGCAAGGATTCGCGCGCCGGTTATTCCATTGGACTTTCCTATCCGCCGGATTGGGGCGAGCGTACGCTGTCCATCCGCCGCGGCGATAAGACTGTGCTCGAACCCAACATGACGCTGCATTTCATGCCGGCCCTGTGGCTCGACGATGGTGGGCTTGAACTCTCGGAAACCATTCTGATCACCCCCCAAGGTGCTGAATGCCTGTGCACCACGCCACGCAAGCTTGTTATCAAGAAGTGAGGAACCATGGCCCCGTTCAACCAACCCGTTTCCGGTCTCGTCACCCCGCGTTTTGGCGGCATCGCCACCTTCATGCGGCTGCCGCATGTTCAGCTTGATGAAGCGAAGAATATCGACATTGGCATCGTCGGCATTCCGTGGGACGGCGGCACCACTAATCGCCCTGGCCCCCGTCATGGCCCGCGCCAGATGCGTGATCAATCATCGATGGTGCGGCGCATGCACCAAACCATGCATATCGTGCCCTATGATCTCGCCAATGTGGCGGACCTCGGCGATTGTCCGGTAAACCCCGCCAACGTTGATGACGCGCTGAAGCGCGTGGAGAGTTATTTCAAGAAACTGGTGGCCAAGGGCATCCGTCCCCTCTCGGCGGGCGGCGACCATCTCTCATCGCTGCCGGTGTTGCGGGCAGTCGGCGAAAAGAAGCCGGTGGGCATGATCCATTTCGACGCCCATACGGATCTCTATGACGGCTATTTTGGCGGCTTCAAATATACCCACGGCACGCCGTTCAAGCGGGCCATTGAAGAAGGCGTGCTGGACCCGAAGCGCACCATCCAGATCGGCCTTCGCGGCTCGATGTATGACCTTGAGGATTTCGCCTATGGCGAGAAGGTGGGCGCGCGCCTGATGCGCATTGAGGAAGCCATGGAGAAGGGCCCCAAGGCCGTCATGGCGGAGGCCCGCAAGATCGTCGGCGATGGCCCGGTTTATGTGAGCTTCGACATCGACATGCTCGATCCTGTCTACGCGCCGGGCACCGGCACGCCGGAAATCGGCGGCTTCACGACGTTCCAGGCGCAACTGATGCTGCGTGAGTTGCGCGGTCTCAACATTATTGGTGCCGATGTGGTGGAAGTTTCGCCGCCGTTCGATCCTTCCGGCATGACGGCCTATGCCGGCGTCACCATGATGTTCGAAATCCTGTGCTCGATGGCCGAGGATGTCGCCAGGCGGCGCTAGGGCGCTTGTCTGGACTCTTGTCTTGGGCTCTGTCCACCAGCGCGCTGTCTGAAAATAATCCTTGACTCGTTCCTAGTGATAGGACTATATAGTCGGTGACTGACCCGGAAAGGAGGGGAACATTGCGCAATGCTTCTCACAATGGCCGGGAAAGTTGGCAGCGCCTGCGGAGCGGGGGAATGAAAGCGCCCTCGCTTCCCGGGAGTCTCGGGCAAGGCCCTCGGACATTAGGACCCAAGCGCCTTAAATGGCTCGGGGCGGGCAAAGTTCCCGCACCTAAGATCTTGCCTCCGGCGGAAATCGCTGCGTCCTCCCGTAAAACGGCCCAGACGACCGGGCGCCGGGCTTCGAGCCTGAATACCCTACACCACTCTCACTACCGCACGTGCCGGCTTGAAGCCTTGGCGGGGACTTCCCCTCCACTTTTCTCGCGCGCCGCAAGGGAGGCGGCTCTCATGCGTTAGCGCTGAACACTTGAACTTCGATGGCTGTCGGCTTGTAGTTGTTGCAGGGATTCAGGACCTGCGGGCAATTGGAAATCACCGCCAGCACGTCCATCTCGGCGCGGAGGTCGACACGGTCTCCGGGCATGGACGAACCGAGCGCGATTGCGGCTTCGCCTGCCGCGCCTACCGGAACGGTCATGAACCAATTGACGTTCGGCACGATGTCGCGCCAGCCAAGGCCGTGGGGTTTCAGGGCGGCGAGGAAATTTTCGCGGCAGCCGGTGTTGGGTACGCCGTAGAGCATGCGGTTTGAGGGCTCGGAACAGCAGCCGCCGATGGTGTCATGGCCGCCGAAGGTGTCGGCGATGATGGTAAACAGCGGATTGGCGCGGTCGGAGTAGAGCACGTCGCCCACAGTCAGCAAGAGGTGAGCGGCTTTCTTGATGGTGTTGGGCGCGTGGTAACGCTCCTCGGGATCAGCGGCGTTGTAGCAGAGAAAGTCCACGGCCTGTTGGCCATGCGCTGTCGATGATGCGCAGCACTTCGCCCTTGGCCATCACCCGGCTCCATGGCGCACCGGCGGCAATAACCTGCTGATCGACGATCATGCAGGGCCGAGGGTGAACAACCGTCCCCATTGCGGCAGGCTGTCACTCACTCCCGCCAGGCGGAGCGCATGCCAGGCCATGGCGTGGTTGGATGATGTGATGGGAACGCCGGTTTCAGCTTCGATTGCTGCTGCAGCTTCGGCGAGCCTGACGGACGTGCACGACACGAAAACGGCATCTACCTTCGCCGTTTTCAGCAAGGTATCGACGCCCGCACGAATGGAGGCCGGCGTGATGCGCGAGACGATGCCGTCATCCTGTTCATTGAACGAGCCGAATACCGGAACCTCGAAGCCGCGGGCACGGATGTAGTCGGCAACGATGCGGTTGACATCGGCGCGATAGGGGGTGAGCACGCCGATGCGTTTTGCGGTGAGTGCGCGGAAGGCGGCAAAGGCGGCGGTGATGGGTGTGGTGCATTTTGCGGCGGGCCGCACCGCGCGAATCTTTTCGAAGACATTCTCTTCGCCAATCGCCATGGATGCCGAAGTGCAGCCATAGGCCACGACATCAAGGGCGCTGCCGGGCAGGATGACATCGGTGGCCGAGGCGATCCTCGGTTCCATGGCGCGCAGGGTTTCCGGGGTGATCTGGTTGTCGTTGAGGATGCGGCTCTGGTACAGCGCCACGCCATCAAGCCCCGACATGATCATCCGCCATTCATGCTCGATGGTGAAATCGGTGGCGAGAACGATGAGGCCGATGCGGGCCCTCGATGCAATGCCGCTGTCGGTGGCGAACGGCAGGTGCTCGATCAGCACCATCCCGGCTTCGGGCTTCAGACGGCGCGGCGCTTCATTCATTGGCTTTCTCCGCTTCGAAGCGATCTTTGCCTATAGTGCGCGCCATGATTCGGGTATTGCAAGGCCTTCGTGGCTGGAAGCGCTATGGCCTCTCCGCCTTGCTTGGGGGCGTTGCGGCGCTTTCCATGCCGCCGCTCGATCTTTGGCCGCTGCTGTTTGTCACCTTTCCGCTGTTTCTGGCGATGCTCGAGGGACTGCCCAAGGCATCGTTTCCCGCGGCTTTCGGACTCGGCTGGTCGCTCGGCTTCGGGTACTTCGTGGTGGCGTTTCACTGGATCGGATTTGCGTTTCTGGTCGATGCCGAAACCTATCTGTGGATGATGCCATTCATGGTCGGCGGTCTTGCCGCCAGCATGGCGATCTACTGGGGGCTGGCGGCGCTGGTGGTGAACCTCCTGGGCTGGCGCGGGCCGTCGCTGGTCGTTGGGTTTGCGGTGCTGCTGGCGGTCATGGAAAATCTGCGCGGCCGGTTGTTCACCGGTTTTCCGTGGGCGGCACCGGGGCTTGCGGTCGATGGAATGGGGGCGCTGGCGCAAAACGCGTCGCTCCTTGGCATGACAGGCTTCACGCTGCTGCTGGTTCTATGGGCGGGATTGCCGCTGGCGCTGATCCGCCGCCAAAGGCCGGCGATTGCGGCGATTGTCCTGTTGCTGCTGCCGGCCCTTTATGGTTTTGGTGCATGGCGGCTTTCGTGGGCGACAGCCGAACTGGTGCCTGGTGTTGCGCTACGCATCGTGCAGCCAAACATTTCCCAGGACGACAAATGGCGCTCGGACAATACGCGGCCGATCTTTGACAAATATCTTTCGATGTCGGCGGCGGCCAGTCCGGTTCACCCGGAGGGGATCGCTTCCATCTCTCTTGTCATCTGGCCCGAATCGGCGGTGCCGTTCCTGATTGATCAGAGCGATGTCGCCAAGCGCGAACTGGCCAAGCTTCTGGCGGGGAAGACAACGCTTATAACCGGCGCCATCCGCCGCGATGATGAGAAGATCGGACCGGATGGCGAAGCGGCCATCCACAACAGCATCATCACCTTCGATGGCTTGGCCAACGTGGTGTCGCGCTACGACAAATGGCGGCTGGTTCCCGGTGGCGAGTTTCTGCCGTTCGAATGGTTGCTCGAGCCACTCGGCTTCCGGCGGGTGGTGACGGTGCCGGGAAGCTTTGTTGCCGGACCCGGGCCGGTGAGCCTGGCCGTCCCTGGCGCTCCGCTGGCCGGAATGCTGGTGTGTTACGAAGCCATATTCCCCCATGATCTTGTGGATGCCAATCAGCGTCCGGCATGGCTGTTGAATGTCACCAACGATGGCTGGTTCGGGACATCGACGGGTCCCCATCAACATCTGGCACAGGCGCGGCTGCGGGCCATCGAGCAGGGGCTGCCTCTGGTACGGGCGGCCAATACCGGGATATCGGCGGTGTTTGATCCCTACGGCAGGGCAGTCCAGGCCCTGCCTCTGGGAGTTGCGGGTTCCATTGATTCGGGGCTGCCGGAAGCCCTCGCCATCACCGTCTACGGGAGATTTGGCGACTACGTGCTGTTGCTGCTGGTGCTGTTGGGCGCGGCCGGAGGGTTTCTATTGCAAGGGCCAAATGTCCGGAATTTGTAAGCTTCGCGTAAGGCATGGGTGGCTAGGATTTCTGTGATTAGAATGATTTGCGTTGCCTATCACGAAGTTGTGTACTAGGTTCCCTCCCTACTAGCGCACGATTGCAATGTCGGCGTCGGAATCAGGCCGGGGGTGAATGGTCTGAGGAAAAATATATGGCGCGGCGTGACCCTAACTTTATCGATGTCCATGTTGGCAACCGCATTCGCGTGCGCAGGCAATTGGTCAGTATGAGCCAGGAAAAGCTCGGTGAGCTTCTCGGCATCACATTCCAACAAGTGCAGAAATACGAAAAGGGCTCGAACCGCATCAGCGCCAGCCGGCTTTACTATACGGCCAAGGTTCTGGGTGTGCCGGTGCAGTTCTTCTTCGACGACTTGCCAGGCCTTGACCCCAATACCGGGCTCGGCGAACCGCGGGCCGAGGATTTGGTGTTGTCCTCGCTGATGAATGCGGAAGGTGTGGCGATCGCCAAGGCGTTTCGCGATGCCGACAGTTCCAACAAGCGGCGGCTCATTGCCAACATCGCCAAGCTCATCGCCGATTCAAAGGAATAGTTAATAGCCTGCAGGGTCACTCGTGAAACGTTCTTGACCCTGCCGGTGTTCACTGCCAAAACCGCCCGCGATTTCAAACAAATTCTGGTGGGGCATGGCACGCAAGAATTACCTGTTTACGAGCGAGTTGGTTTCGGAAGGTCATCCGGACAAGGTTTGCGACCGCATTTCCGACGAAATCGTCGATCTGTTCTACCGGGAGGCATTGGCCGAGGGCATGGATCCGTGGTCGGTGCGGGCGGCCTGCGAAACGCTGGCCACCACCAACCGGGTGGTGATCGCCGGCGAAACCCGCGGGCCAAAGTCGGTGACCCACGCCAAGATCGAGGCGGCGGCGCGCAAGGCAATCAAGGACATTGGCTACGAGCAATCGGGTTTTCACTGGCAATCGGCGAACATCGAAATCATTCTGCACGAGCAATCGGCGGATATCGCCCAGGGGGTCGATGCGGGCGCCCACAAGGATGAAGGTGCTGGTGATCAGGGCATCATGTTCGGATATGCCTGCGATGAAACGCCGGAACTCATGCCGGCGCCGATCTATTACGCACACCGCATTCTCAAGCTCCTGGCAGAGGCACGGCACGGCGGCGAAAAGCGCCTGGGCCCCGATTCCAAGAGCCAGGTGACGGTTGAATACAAGAACGGCAAGCCGGTCGGTGCCGCGCAGATCGTGGTTTCGCATCAGCATCTCGACGAAAGCCTCGAGTCGAAGGATGTGCGGAAGCTCATTGAGCCCTATGTGAAGAAGGCCCTGCCCAAGGGCTGGATCACCAAGAAAACCGTGTGGCATGTCAATCCCACCGGCAAGTTCTTCATTGGCGGCCCGGATGGCGATGCGGGCCTGACGGGGCGCAAGATCATTGTCGATACCTATGGCGGTGCCGCTCCCCATGGTGGTGGTGCGTTCTCGGGCAAGGACCCGACGAAAGTTGACCGGTCGGCGGCCTATGCGGCGCGCTACCTCGCCAAGAATGTGGTGGCGGCGAAGCTCGCCAGGCGCTGCACCATCCAGCTGTCCTACGCCATCGGCGTGTCGCAGCCGCTGTCGATCTATGTCGATACGCATGGCACCGGCAAGGTGGCCGAGGCCAAGCTTGAGAAGGCGCTGGCCAAGGTGATGGATCTATCGCCGCGCGGCATCCGCACCCACCTCGATCTCAACAAGCCGATCTATGCACGGACCTCGGCCTATGGCCATTTTGGCCGGGCGCCGGACAAGGATGGCGGCTTCTCGTGGGAGAAGACCGACCTCGTCAAGAAGCTCAAAGCCGCGGTGAAGTGAAGGCGCCGGAGAAGCGGTTTCAATTTTATGGACGGCGCAAGGGCCATGCCTTGCGCCGTCATCATTTGCAGTTGACCGATGAGTTGCTGCCTGGCTTGCGGGTCGATCTCGCCGATCCGCTGAAGGGTACGGAAGCACCACGCTGGCTGGAAATCGGTTTCGGCGGCGGCGAACACCTGGCGCATCAGGCCGAACTTCATCCGCATGTTTCGTTTATCGGCGCCGAACCCTTCGTCAATGGCGTGGCCAAACTCTTGGCGCATATCGAAGCGAAGCAGTTGCGACAATGTCCGCATTCACGATGATGATGCGCGCTATCTGCTAGACGCACTTCCAGATGGCGCGTTTGAGCGCGTCTATCTCCTGTATCCAGACCCGTGGCCGAAGACGCGGCAGAACAAGCGGCGGTTTGTGAGTGCTGAAAGTCTCGCACAAATTCACCGCGTGCTGGTGCCCAAGGGCTTGTTCCAGTTCGCCAGCGACATTGAAGATTACGTGGCATGGACGCGCCAGCATGTGGCTGCCCATGGCGGTTTCGCCGAAGAAGGCGATGCCACGCAGCCATTCGAGAACTGGATCGAGACGCGATACGAAACCAAGGCCAAGCGCGAGGGGCGGGCGTCGCGGTATTTGCGGTTCCGGCGCGGCACTCGGATAACCTAAAGAATTTTGGTTGTTAATCATGCCGTGAAATACCGTCCCAAGAACAAACCGCACTTGTCGACGTTAACTGCTTGTTAAATGCCTGGAACCCAGATTTGTCGCAACGTTAATTGACGTATGAGTTGAACGATGGGCCGGGTTTCGTTCGCAGCGCTCGCTGCGGTGCTTTCCACATTTTCAGTTTCCCAGTCTGGGCAAGCGGCGACGGCCAGCTTCTCCGCTTCGGCGCTCAACGGGCCGAACGGCTTCCAGCTGCCAGGGCTGGCGGGCCAGGACCTCGCCGGCATGTCAGTTAGCCGGGCCGGCGACGTCAACGGTGACGGTGTCGATGATTTCATCATTGGCGCGCCGGGGCCGGAATACCTCGGGTACAATGCCGGTCACGCTTACGTCGTGTTTGGCACGGCTGCAACCAGGCCGCCGCAATTCGATCTGGCGGCGCTTGACGGCAGCAACGGCTTCCGCCTCGAAGACGGAACGATGACAACCCGGTTTGGCTATGCCGTCGGCGCTGCCGGCGATGTCAATGGCGATGGCTTTGCCGACCTTCTGGTAACCGCTCCGGCTATCGCCACCACCTACCTGGTTTTCGGGCGTGCAAACTGGGATAGCGGCGTCGTCAATGTTTCCGCGCTCGATGGCAGTAATGGCGTGGCGATTACTGGGGGTGTTGCAGGCGGACGAATGACCGTTGCCGCTGCCGGTGACTTTGATGGCGACGGTCTTGACGACTTCTTGATCAGTACTCTCTGGCAGAACTCCGGATACGACGAAACGAGGCCCAGCTCCGCGTATCTTGTGTATGGCAAGTCTGCGTTTCAACCGACACTCGAACTCGAAATGAATGCCAGTCAAGCAAACTCCGATTTCGCATACTTCCTGATTCCAAATTTCATGACGACCCTCGGCAGCGCCGGAGATTTCAATGGCGACGGATTCGATGACCTGATTCTCCTTCAAGGCAGCACATACTCACTTGCTACTGTCCTTATGGGCCGCACTGAAAGACCACCATACTTCCTATTGTCTGGCGTCTATGGCGAACGCATCAACTATTTCTTTCCTCCTGAGGAGGCAACTTCTTCTGACGAAATGCTGGCGGACGTGGCTGGCATTGGCGACATTAATGGCGACGGTTTTGACGATATTCTCCTGGGCCGCCCGAATGCCCTTTTTGACCTAAGCTCTTACTCCTATGACGCCGCCGGCCAGGCCTATGTCGTGTTTGGCCGCGGCGTGACAGCAGCCGATAGCAGCGCTACCAATCTGTCTGCTCTCCCGAGTTCCGAAGGCTTCCGCATCGACGGCACGCTCGAACGCGGATTCCTCGGCTTCGAGGTGAGCGGACTCGGCGATTTCAATGGCGATGGACTCGATGACTTCGCCATTGCCGAAGCTGATCTTGAAGATGTGGGGATGCTAGGTAGTTCCAGCACCGTTGTCGTCTTCGGCCGTTCGTCAGGGTTTGGCAGTCTGCTCGATATCCACAATCTCCCCACCAGCCAGGGTTTTCGGCTTGTGGACGATATCGGCGTGTCGGCGCAAACCTTCCTCAGTGTTGCGGGTGCGGGTGACGTCAACGGTGACGGACTTTCTGACATCGTGGTGGGGTCGCCGCTTGCTTCGGCCAATGGCCTCGATCAAGCCGGCACCGCCTATGTGATGTTTGGAATGCAGCCGCAGTCCGGTGTGGTTTTGACCGGCACGCCGCGCGGCGACACGTTGGTGGGTGGCGCATTCGCGGATCAGCTGCTTGGCCTCGGTGGCAAAGACACCCTAGAAGGAGGCGGCGCCGGCGACATTCTCAATGGTGGTGCTGCGGCCGATACGGCCAGCTATCGGCATGCGCTTGCGAGGGTCACCGCCGACCTTTCTTCTCCGGTTCGCAACACGGGCGATGCTGCCGGTGACAGCTATGTGAGTATCGAGAATCTGCTGGGTTCTTTGCATGATGATGAACTCGCCGGTGATGACGGCGACAACGGAATCAGGGGCAAACACGGAGATGACATTCTGGATGGGCGTCAAGGACGGGACCGCCTTTCCGGTGGACTAGGCGCTGACCGGCTGATCGGTGGTCCAGGCAAAGACCGATTTAGCTACTACTCGCTACTCAGCACGCCACCGGGAGCAGGGCGCGATACGATCACGGATTTTGAAGATGGCGGCAAACAGGGGGTGATTGACGTCATCAATCTTGGACCCATCGACGCCAAAGAGGGTGTTCCTGGCAATCAGGCGTTCACATTCATTGGCCAGTCCCCATTCAGCTATCGCAAGGGGCAATTGCGGGTGCGCTTCGCCGGGCCTGACGCGATAGTGGAGGCTGACGTGAACGGCGATGCCGTTGCCGACTTCGAAATTCTTCTGGAAGGACTTTCGGTGCTTTCGGGCATCACGGCCGCGGATTTCAATCTCTAACCCTCGTCAATCGTCACGATCCGCAAAATCTCGTCGGTCTTGAAGCCGATGAGCGAGGGGTTGATGACGCCGGGGATGAAGGCGACGTCGTAGAGTTCCTTGACGATGCCTTCGAAGCGCACCCAGGCTGTGGTGTCGCCGGATTTCGTGTCGATGATGTTGAGGCCGCAGCGCGGTTCGCTGCCGTTGTTCTTCAATGCGTCATCGAGCGGCAAGCCCTGGAAGGTGCGATTTT
Organism: uncultured Alphaproteobacteria bacterium; assembly: GCA_963775095.1. Lineage (GTDB taxonomy): Bacteria > Pseudomonadota > Alphaproteobacteria > Rhizobiales > Aestuariivirgaceae > Aestuariivirga. The sequence continues at coordinate 172,456 of CAVZHN010000009.1, read as the reverse complement.
CACGCGGCATGGACAGTCCGACAATGGCGTCATTGCCGGCAAAGGCGAGGCCGCGGGAAAAGCCGGGGGTGAAGGCTACGGGTTTGAAGGTCTTGGTCTTGAGATCAATGGTGCCGAAATCGCCGGTGCCGGAATTCAGGATCCATAATCTGCCATCGTGGAGGCGCGGCGAATGCGGCATGGAGAGGCCGTCGCAGACAATCGCGCTGCCTTTCACATCCATGACCATGCCGCCATCGGCGCGCCGGTCGCGCCAGCCATCGGAGACATTCGAGGACGCAACGAGGGTCACATAGCGCGGCTGGCCATTTTCCAGCGCCATGCCGTTCAGGTGGCAGCGGTCCTCGGGGGCGAGTTTGGTGACGAAGGGCGGGCGCCAGGTGGGCTTGAAGCTCCAGCCTTCGGAGACGGTGGCAAGCGTCGAAAACAGGGTGTTCACGAACACCGGGCGGCCGGTGGCGTCGAAGGCCACGTCATGGATGTCGAGATCGCCGGTGATCCAAGAGAGGCGCGGCACGTAGACGGCATCGTGGGCGCCCTGCAACTGGCCGGGGGGGAGCGCATTGTCGAAGCGGTAGAGCTGGTATTGCGTGGCGAGCAGCAGGCTGCGGCCGTCGGGGCTCACCGCCAGCCCCATGCAGCGCGCGAAGGTCCGTTCGAACACCGCGAGTTTGCCATCGGGCTTCCTGCCAAGCAGGAACAGCTTGCCCGCCTGGTAGGTGGTTAAGGCAATCGATCCCCCGGCGCGAGCGAGCCAGCTGTCAAATCCGCGGGAAGTAGTGATGGCGAAGGTTTCCTGAGTCATGACGCTGTTTGCCATCTTTGGTCGACCTACCGCAAGGACCGGGGTGCCACTTGCGCTTCGCCCGGACTGGGCCTATATGGGCATCAACTTAAGTTCACTCACATAGCCACGAAAGTGGAACATGAGAGTGGGTCCCGGACCGGGGCCCGCTTTTTTTGTTGCCTGAAGGATTGATGACCGAAGAGAGACTGACACGCGAAACCGGGCCCGCCTTGCGGGTGGCGAGCCTTGCCGAGCCGGTGCTGGCGGGCATGGGCTTCCGGCTGGTGCGCGTCAAATTGAGCGGGTCCACGTTGCAGATCATGGCGGAGCGGCCGGATGGCACGTTCTCCATCGACGATTGCGAGAAGGTGAGCCGGGCGCTGTCGCCGCTCCTCGACGTCGAGGACGTGATTTCGGCGCGCTATCATCTTGAGGTCTCGTCGCCCGGCATCGACCGGCCGCTGGTGCGCGCGTTGGATTTCGAAAGCTGGGCTGGCCACGAGGCGAAGATCGAAATGGCCGTGCCGGTTGCCGGACGCAAGCGTTTCCGGGGCAAGCTTGAAGGCTATGCCGATGGCGAGGTGCGCTTGTTCATTGAAAACCCCGAGGGCGGCAGCGAAGCCGTTCTGGTGGGTGTGCCGTTTGCCGACATCGGCTCGGCGCATCTCGTTTTGACCGACGAACTGATTGCCGCCGCACGGGCGCGATTGCCCCAGAAGGGCTATGGCGACGGCGCCGAAATCGACGAAGACAAACTTTCTGTGGAGGACGACAAAAATGGCTGAACCGGCTGTAAGCGCCAACAGGCTTGAGCTCCTGCAAATCGCCGACGCGGTGGCGCGCGAGAAGTCGATCGACAAATCGGTCGTGCTGCAGGCGATGGAAGAAGCGATCACCAAGGCCGCCAAGGCCCGCTATGGCTCGGAAAACGAGATCCGCGCCGAGATCGACGGCAAGACCGGTGAGACCCGGCTCAACCGGCTGCTGCTGGTGGTCGAGAAGGTCGAGAACGAGGCGACTGAAATCAGCCTCGCCGAAGCCAACCGGCGCAATCCGGCGGCGACCCTTGGCGACTATATCGCCGAGCCGCTGCCGCCCGTCGACTTTGGCCGCATCGCCGCCACCAACGCCAAGCAGGTGATCGTGCAGAAGGTGCGCGATGCCGAGCGCGAGCGGATGTATGACGAATACAAGGATCGCATCGGCGAGATCGTGCATGGTGCGGTCAAGCGCGTTGAATACGGCAATGTGATCGTCGACCTGGGGCGTGGCGAGGGCATCGTGCGGCGTGACGAGTCGCTGCCGCGTGAAACCTTCCGGCCGGGTGACCGCATTCGCGCCTATGTCTATGACGTGCGCCGCGAGCAGCGGGGCCCGCAGATTTTCCTGTCGCGGACGCACCCGGAGTTCATGGCCCGGCTGTTCGGCCAGGAAGTGCCGGAAATCTATGATGGCGTGGTCGAAGTGGTATCGGTCGCCCGTGATCCGAGCTCGCGCGCCAAGATTGCGGTTCGTTCCAAAGACGGGTCGATCGATCCGGTTGGTGCCTGCGTCGGCATGAGAGGTTCACGCGTGCAGGCGGTTGTCAACGAGCTGCAGGGCGAGAAGATCGACATCATCCAGTGGTCGCCGGATGTGGCGACCTTCGTGGTGAATGCACTCGCCCCCGCCGAAGTCTCCAAGGTGGTGCTCGACGAAGAAGCCGAGCGCATCGAAGTGGTGGTGCCGGACGAGCAACTGTCGCTGGCTATCGGCCGGCGCGGCCAGAACGTGAGGCTCGCTTCACAGCTCACCGGCTGGGACATCGACATCATGACGGAAGCCGAGGAATCGGAGCGCCGCCAGAAGGAGTTCAATGCCCGCACCGCGACGTTCGTGGAAGCGCTTGATGTCGACGAGACGCTGGCCCAGCTTCTGGCCTCGGAAGGGTTCGCGACGGTCGAGGAAGTGGCCTATGTGGAGCTGCGCGAAATCGCCTCGATCGATGGCCTTGACGAGCAGACGGCGGAAGAACTGCAGAACCGGGCCCGCGAGTATCTTGAACGTATCGCCGCCGAGTTCGAAGCCAAGCGCGTGGAACTGGGCGTTCTGGATGAGTTGAAGCAGATCGATGGCCTGTCACCCACCATGCTGGTGGCGCTGGGTGAGGCCGGCATCAAGTCGATTGAAGATCTGGCGGGATGCGACACCGACGAATTGATCGGCTGGAGCGAAAGGAAGAACAACGAAACGGTCAAGCACAAGGGCGCGTTCTCGGATCTTGATGTTGCGGCCGAGGAGGCCAACGGCCTGATCATGCGGGCGCGCGTGGCGGCGGGCTGGATCGAGGCCCCGGCCGAGGCGGAAGTGCCGGCCGAAGAACCCGAAGCCTGAGGAGTGCGAAAATCGGAGTGAAAGCAGATTTGGCCGAACGCACGTGCATCGTTACCAGGGAAACCCATGACGAAGCGGACCTCATCCGCTTCGTGCGGGGGCCCGATGGCGAAGCCGTGCCGGATCTGGCCCGCAAGCTTCCGGGGCGCGGCGTGTGGGTTGGGCTGAGCGCCAAGCGGGTTGCCGAGGCAGTACGCAAGAACTTGTTTTCCAAGGGTTTTTCTGAGAATACGGCGGCGAACCCGGAGCTTCCGGCGATGGTTGGGCGGCTGCTCCGCAAACAGGCACTGTCATATTTCTCCCTGGCCAAGAAGGCCGGGGTGGCGGTCACCGGCTTTACCAAGGTCGAGGACATGCTGATGAAGGGGCGGGCGCGGATTCTGGTTCATGCCGTCGAGGCAGCACCTGACGGGTGCCGCAAGCTCGACAAGCTGGCGGGGCCGGAAACCGTGCGATGCGGCCTGTTTCAGCTTGATGAATTGGATTTGGCCTTTGGCCGGTCAAATGTGATACATGCTGCCGTGGCCGCGGGTGGGGTTGCCGAGAAGCTCATCACCGCGGTGCGGCGCATTGAGATTTACGAGGCCCAGCCGGGCTGATTGTTTGAAGAGAGAGCATGACCGATACACGTGATAACGACCGCAAGACCGATGGTTCCCGCCCGGCAGGCGGCACGCTGACCATCAAGCGCTCGGCGCCGGTCGAACAGAGCCGGGTGAAGCAGAACTTCGCCCATGGCCGCACCAAGACGGTTGTGGTTGAGACCAAGCGCAAGCGGATCGGCGACGACAAGCCCGGTGCAAGCCACGGGACGGCACCGGAAACGAAGCCGGCCGTGTTTGTGGCCCAGCCCAAGGTGGCGCAGCAGGCGCCGGAACGGGCCAAGTCTACGGCCACCGGCGGCGCGAGACCCGGGGTTGTGCTCCGTACACTGACGGCCGAGGAGAAGGAGGCGCGCGACCGCGCCCTTGTTGGTGCGCGGGTGCGCGAGGCCGAAGACCGCAAGCGCCAGGAAGAAGAAGCCAAGCGCCGCGCCGAGCAGGATGTCCGCGACCATAAAGAGCGCGAAGCCGCCGCCAAACGCAAGGCCGAGGACGATGCCCGCCATCGCGCCGAAGAAGATGGCCGCCGCAAAGCCGAAGAGGCCGCCAAGAAACTGGCGCCGAAGTCCACTGTTCCAACCTCACGTGACATGGGTGATGACGAAGAGGGTGCGCGCCCGCGCGTCAGCCGGCCAGCCGGTGGCGGTGCCGGGGCCATCAAACGCGTCGTCAACGTGCCCGCACCGACCCGCACCAAGGCCGATGCCGACAAGCGCCGCGGCCGCCTGACGGTTGCCAATGCGCTCGATGAAAATGACGAACGCGGCCGGTCGGTCGCTGCCTTCCGCCGCCGCACCGAGCGCCTGAAAAAGCAGGCGCAGGGCTTCCAGATGCCCACCGAAAAGATGATGCGCGAGGTGGTTATCCCGGAAGCGATCACCATTCAGGAGCTCGCCAACCGCATGGCGGAGCGGGCCGTCGACATCATCAAATACCTGATGAAGCAGGGCCAGATGCACACGATCAACGATGTGATCGATGCCGATCTCGCCCAACTCATCGCCGAGGAAATGGGCCACAAGGTCAAGCGCGTGTCGGAATCGGACGTGGTCGAAGGCCTGTCGGGCGATAGCGATTCGGCCGAACAGCTCAAGTCGCGTCCGCCGGTCGTTACCATCATGGGCCACGTCGACCACGGCAAGACGTCGCTCTTGGACGCCATCCGCAAAACCAATGTGGTTTCCGGCGAAGCGGGTGGCATCACCCAGCATATCGGCGCCTATCAGGTGGAGACGCGCAGCGGCCTCATCACCTTTATCGACACGCCGGGCCACGAGGCGTTCACCGCCATGCGGGCGCGCGGCGCCAAGGCCACGGATATCGTGGTTCTGGTGGTTGCCGCCGATGACGGCGTGATGCCGCAAACGGTTGAAGCCATCAACCATGCGCGGGCCGCCGAGGTGCCGATCATCGTCGCCATCAACAAGATTGACAAGCCGGGCACCGATCCCAACCGGGTGCGCCGCGAACTCTTGCAGCATGAGATCGTCGTCGAAGGCATGGGCGGTGAAGTGCTCGATGTTGAAGTGTCGGCACTCAAGGGCACCAATCTCGACAAGCTGCTGGAAACCATCCTGTTGCAATCGGAAGTCCTGGACCTCAAGGCCAATCCCGATCGCGAAGCCGGTGGCCTGGTGGTTGAAGCCCAACTCGACAAGGGCCGGGGCCCGGTGGCCACGGTTCTGGTGCAGCGCGGCACGCTGAAGCTGGGTGACATCTTCGTGGCCGGTTCGGCCTGGGGCCGGGTTCGGGCTCTCGTCGACGACAAGGGCCAGCAGATCAAGGAAGCTGGGCCATCGGTGCCGGTTGAAGTGCTTGGCCTCAACTCCGCGCCGGAGGCGGGCGACCAGTTCGACGTCGTGCCGAACGAGGCGCGGGCCCGCGAAGTGACCGACTATCGCGAGCGGAAGCGCCGCGAAACGCGCGGTGCGGCTTCGGGGCGCTCATCGCTCGAGCAGATGATGACGCAGATCAAGGAAGGCAACGTCACCGAGTTCCCGATCCTCGTCAAGGCCGACGTGCAAGGTTCGGCGGAAGCCATCGTGCAGGCGCTGGAAAAGATCGGCAATGCCGAGATCCGCAGCCGCGTCATCCACTACGCGGTGGGTGGCGTCAACGAAAGCGACATCGGCCTGGCGCAGGCGTCGGGTGCCGTGGTGCTTGGCTTCAACGTGCGTGCCTCGGGCCAAGCGCGCGATGCGGCGGAACGCGCCGGCATCGAAATCCGCTATTACAACATCATCTACGATCTCGTTGATGACATCAAAGCCGCCATGTCGGGAAAGCTCGCGCCGGAAATGCGCGAAACCTTCCTTGGCAACGCCAAGATCCTCGAGGTGTTCAACATCACCAAGGTCGGCAAGGTGGCGGGTTGCCAGGTTACCGAAGGCAACGTGCAGCGCGGCGCCAAGGTGCGACTGATCCGCGACAATGTGGTGATCCACGAAGGCACGCTCTCGACCCTCAAGCGCTTCAAGGACGAAGTGAAAGAGGTTCAGGTCGGCCAGGAATGCGGCATGGCCTTCGAGAACTATCAGGACATGCGGGCCGGCGACATCATCGAATGCTTCCGGGTGGAGAAGGTGCAGCGGAAGTTGGAGTAGTGGCTAACTCCATGTGAGGGGCAAGATGGCGGATCGTCTTTACACGCTCGAATATGTAAGCAAATTTCGAACGTCAGACGAGAATGCGCTTGCCTTCATTCGTAAGTACTTTGCAAGCGATTTCTGGCTGCGATTTCTGGTGTGTATCGTCCGTGGAGTTGGTGTTGTTTTGGCCGCTCTTCTGGTTGTTTGGATTGCGGACCAGTTTTTTGACATGAGAAGCGGCTCTCGCGATGTCGGCTTAATTTATGCTGTTGGGCTCTACTGCGGCTTTGCGGCGTTTCTTGCAAACATGGTAGTTAGCTATGCCCTGTTGCCATTTTGTCGCAATATGCTCTACCGGCAGTTTGCCACCATGGTTCCGGACGAAAGGGTACGTTTGGAATTGTCGTCGGAGAGTCTGAGCTGGATTTCAAATTCCATGAATTTGGAAGTGCCGCTTGGTTCGATTGTAGCAGTCCAAATGACGCCGGCAGGAGTCACAATTGGAGTTGGGGGGGCCTGGTCCAGATTCATTCCACTTGCGGCATTTACAAATTCCTCGGAGTTGATTGCGTTCCTGCGGCATTTGAAACTACATTTGAACGCAGAGGCGCAGTCAAGGAGCGCAGCCGCCTTTCGCGATGTTGAAGCATGAGTAAGAGCAACGCCCCTTCGCAACGCCAGCTTCGGGCTGGGGAGTTGATCCGGCATGGGTTGTCGGAGATTTTGTTTCGCGGCGAGTCGGGTGATCCCGATCTCGAGGGGTTGGGCATTTCGGTGCTCGAAGTGCAAATGTCGCCGGATTTGAAGATCGCCACGGCGTTTGTGCGCACACTCGTGGCGGGGGCAGACGCGCGCGCCCTGGAGGCCTTGAATCGTAACAAAAAGTACATTCGCGGACTGATGGCCAAGAAGGTCGCCATGAAGTTCATGCCGGAGGTGCGCTTCAAGATCGATACGGCGCTGGATTATGCGACGAAGATCGACGAACTCCTGCACCGGCCCGAGGTGGCGAGGGACTTGAAGAAGGGCGATTGAACCAAGTCATGTTCACTGCCCGATTGTCATCGCCGGACTTGTTCCGGCGACCCATGGCGTGGCTGGTAAATGGGTTGCCGGGACAAGCCCGGCAATGACAGCTATGGGGATGCTTGCAAGGGAAATTCGGGCGTCATGACGCGTAAACGCGGCGAGCCGGTTCATGGCTGGGTGGCGCTGGACAAGCCCTATGGCATGACGTCGACCCAGGCGGTTGGCAAGGTGCGGTGGCTGTTCAATGCCCAGAAGGCGGGGCATGGGGGGACGTTGGATCCGCTGGCCACCGGGCTTTTACCGATTGCGCTGGGCGAGGCGACCAAGACCGTCAACTGGGCCATGGATGGTACGAAAACGTATCGAGTCACTGTTAAATGGGGTGAGGAACGCTCGACGGATGATCTTGAGGGGGAGGTGACCGCCACAATGCCGCATCGGCCTAGCGCAAATGACATCGAATCGATACTAAAACAGTTTTCAGGCGCTATCATGCAGGCGCCGCCGGCCTTTTCGGCCATCAAGGTGGCGGGGGAGCGGGCCTATGATCTGGCGCGGGCGGGGGAGGCGGTGGACCTGGCGCCCCGGCTGGTGCACGATCGACGAATTACGGCTGATTGACTGCCCGGACGCCGACCACGCCCGTTTCGAGGTGACCTGCGGCAAGGGCACCTATATCCGATCGCTGGCCCGCGACATGGGGCGGGCGCTGGGGTGCTTCGGCCATGTCACGGAGCTCCGCCGCATCCGCGTTGGGGCGCTCACCGAAGCCCACATGATTCCGCTGGAAAAGCTTGAGCAATTGCGCCATAAGGCGCCGGGCGATAACGCCCAGAAGGGGGTTCTGCTCCCGATCGAGACCGTGCTGGACGGCATCCCGGCACTGGCCATCGACGGAAGCCAGGCCCAACGCCTGAAGCAAGGCCAACAGGTTTTGCTCAGAGGTGCAAACGCTCCCATCGCGCTCGATGCGGTATTGGTGACATGCGGCGGAATGCCCATCGGCATCGGTACGGTCGAGCAGGGAACGCTCAAGCCGAAGCGCCTTTTCAACCTGTAACCCATTTTGGGAGATGACCGATGACGATGACTGCTGAGCGCAAGGTGGCGCTCGTGAAGGAATTTGCCACGAAGGCCGGCGACACAGGCTCGCCGGAAGTGCAGGTGGCGATCCTTACGGAACGCATCACTTACCTGACCGAGCATTTCAAAGCTCACAAGAAAGACAACCACTCGCGCCGTGGCCTTCTGACCATGGTGGCGACGCGGCGCAAGCTTCTCGACTATCTCAAGTCGAAGGACGAGGGCCGCTATCAGGCGCTGATCAAGCGTCTCGAAATCCGCCGGTAAGCGGATCTCAATCGAAGTACGAGCGGGCGGATCACCTTCTAACTATCGCCGCCCGCGTCCCCGCGAATGCGTGAAGCAATAGGGCTTCACGCCTTGCCCAAAGGGGATGCCGTCCAGGTGTGGTGACGCGTTTCAAGCGGCGGCGAAGGGCACAGAGGAAATCCACATGTTCAATATCGACGTTGAAGAACTCGAATGGGGCGGCGCCAAGCTGCGCCTTGAAACCGGCCGCGTGGCCCGGCAGGCCGACGGCGCGGTGTTCGCCTCGATCGGCGAAACCACGGTGCTGGCGACCGCCGTCGCGGCGCGCTCGGCGAAACCGGGGATCGACTTCTTCCCCTTGACCGTCAACTACCAGGAAAAGACCTACGCCGCCGGCAAGATTCCCGGCGGTTATTTCAAGCGCGAAGGCCGGCCCACGGAACGCGAAACGTTGATCTCGCGGCTCATTGACCGGCCGATCCGGCCGCTGTTCGTCGAAGGCTTTCGCAATGAAACGCAAGTCATCGCCACGGTGCTCTCCTACGATCTCGAAAACGATACCGACATTCTGGCGCTGGTCGCCTCGTCGGCGGCGTTGACGCTTTCCGGCATTCCGTTCATGGGTCCGGTCGGAGCGGCGCGCGTCGGCTACATCGACGGCGAATACGTGCTGAACCCGACGATCGAACAACAGAAGCTCTCGTCGCTCGATCTCATCGTCGCAGGCACGCAGGATGCGGTGCTGATGGTCGAATCGGAAGCGAAAGAGCTTTCGGAAGAGATCATGCTCGGTGCGGTGATGTTCGGCCATCGCGGTTTCCAGCCGGTGCTCGAAGCCATCATCCGCCTGGCCGAGCGTTCGTCGCGGGCACCCCGCGACTTCACGCCGCCCGATGAAGAAGCGCTGTATAATAGCGTCAAGGCCATCGCCGAAGCGGATGTGCGCGCCGGTTATGCCATTCCCACCAAGGAAGCGCGCCAGGACGCCATCGCCAAGGCGAAGGACAAGGTTCTCGCCGCGTTGACCGGTGACGACAAGCCCGACGCCCCGCCCGCCACCAAGATCGCCGATGCCTTCAAGCATCTCGAGAAGGACGTGGTGCGGAACTCGATCCTCGACACGGGCCTTCGTATCGACGGACGCGACACCAAGACGGTGCGCAAGATCGTCGCCGAGGCTTCGGTGCTGCCGCGCACTCACGGTTCGGCGCTGTTCACCCGCGGCGAAACCCAGGCGCTGGTGGTGACGACGCTGGGTACCGGCGAAGACGAACAGTATATCGACTCGCTCGACGGCACGTCGCAAGGGCACCTTCATGCTGCACTACAACTTCCCGCCGTTCTCGGTCGGTGAAGTCGGGCGCATGGGCGCCACCGGCCGCCGCGAAATCGGCCATGGCAAACTCGCCTGGCGGGCGATCCACCCGCTTCTTCCGCCTACGGATCAATTCCCCTATACCATCCGCGTCGTCTCGGAGATTACCGAGTCGAACGGGTCATCGTCGATGGCAACGGTGTGCGGCACTTCGCTCGCCATGATGGATGGCGGCGTGCCGCTGAAGGCGCCGTGCGCCGGCATCGCCATGGGCCTGATCAAGGAAGGCGACCGGGTGGCCGTGCTCTCGGACATTCTCGGCGACGAGGATCATCTGGGCGACATGGACTTCAAGGTGGCGGGAACCACCGAAGGCATTACCGCGCTGCAGATGGACATCAAGATCACCGGTATCACCGAGGCGATCATGAAGACCGCCCTGTGGCAGGCCAAGGACGGACGCCTGCACATTCTCGAAAAGATGGCGGAGGCGCTGACCAACGCGCGGTCGAGCCTTGGCGAACACGCGCCGCGCATCGAAACGCTGAAGATCCCCACCGACAAGATCCGCGAAGTGATCGGCACCGGCGGCAAGGTCATCCGCGAGATCGTCGAAAAGACCGGCGCCAAGATCGACATTCAAGACGACGGCACGGTGAAGGTGGCGTCGTCCTCGGGCACGGCGATCGCCGCGGCGCTCAAGTGGATCAAGGGCATCGTGTCGGAGCCGGAAGTGGGCGAAATCTATGACGGCAAGATCGTCAAGGTTGTCGATTTCGGCGCCTTCGTGAACTTCTTCGGCGCCAAGGACGGCCTCGTGCATGTCTCTGAACTGGCGCCGCGCCGTGTCAACAAGGTGTCGGATGTGGTGAGCGAAGGCCAGGCCGTGAAAGTCAAGCTTCTGGGCTTCGACAATCGCGGCAAGGTGCGCCTCTCCATGAAGCAGGTTGACCAGGTGACCGGCGAGGACATTTCGAAAAAGCAAGCTGAAGAGGGCAATGGCCCCGAGGCCGAAGCAGCACAGGGCGAGTAGGCCCGGCGCAACCGGCCAACAAAAAAGGGCGCGGAAGGAAACTTCCGCGCCCATTCTTATGTGCAGCGTGTATCAGCGCTGCAGGTGGCCGCCCTTGTACAACCAGCTTCTTGCGCTGCTCGCCTTCTTGTTCTTCGGTGGCTGCGCCGGCAAAGCCTTGTAGGCAAACCACATGGTGGTGAAGGCCGCGGCGCGCGACATCTGGCCAAGAGCTTCATCGCTGTTGTTGGCGTAGGTGTCGCAAGCCTGGTGGTAGCAGGGATCGAGCGCCACGCCCGCCGTGCCGCCAAAGATCGCTGCCTGTTCCGGCGTCTTGAGTTCTTCGGCGCCGGTAAACAGGCCACCAGCGGGAATTCCGGCATCGATGAACGGACCGTAGTCGGAACGGCCGTCAAAAGCCGTGGCTTCGACCGGGAGGTGGCGCCAATCGAAGAAACGGTTGAACACCTTCTCGATGACGTCCGATCCGGGAGGCCCGGCATCGGGCGTATCCGAACCGTCGCCGTCATAGACAAAGCGCACGAAGTTCGGCGAGCCCACCATGTCGAAGTTAAGGTTCAACATGATATTGCCGCGCTCGGTGTCGGTGAGGTTTGCAACATAGTGCTCGGAACCGAGCAAGCCTGATTCCTCAGCGCCCCACCAGATGAAGCGCACCTTGTTTTTGGGACGCAAGTGATGCTTCTTCATGCGCAGCGCAATCTCGAGGTTCATGGCGCTGCCGCTGCCGTTGTCGTTGATGCCAGGACCTTCGAGCACGCTGTCGAGATGGGCGCCGACGACCACGACCTTGTCGGGGCGGCCGCCGGGAAGTTCAGCGATCACGTTCTTGGTCGGCTTTATGGAAGACTCGGTATCGGTCTTGACACGCAAACTCACGCCGCTGAGCGCTGCCAAGTCGTTGCCCAACGCGAAGGTGGTGCCGAGAACCGGCAGGCCAACGGGATCACCCAAGGTGCCTTGCAGCAAATCGGTGCGGCCCGGATTACCTTCATTGAAGATGAGAACTGCCGAGGCGCCAGCGGCGAGGGCATTGGCGGCCTTGTCAGCGAAGGTGCAGCCGCCGCGCTGGATCAAAGCGATGTTGCCAACCGGGAAGCCGGTGAAGTCCGTGCCCTCGCAGCCACTAGTGCTGCTGGGATCGGGCGTCGGCGGCAACACGAGATCAACAGCGGTCATCGCAGCCGCAACATCGTCCGCGCCGGAATACTGCATGGTGTCCATGTCGGTGCCGGCCACGTAGTCAATAGCCGAAGGCGACGTCTGCTGAAGCACCGGGGGCGTGAATTCCTGGAAGAACGGGAAATCGAAAATCTGTTCGACAACCGTAAATCCAGCGGATTGCAGCTTGCGCTTTACGTAGGCGGCCGAGGCCTCGAAACCCGGTGTGCCGGATGCCCTGGTGCCATTGTTCTGATCGGCGATCTTCTGCAGAGCCGCCTGGTGCTTGCGGATATCCTTGACCTTGACATTGATGCCTGGAACGCCGCCCGGATGGGCAATGGCCGGTTCCTGAATACCTGCTGTCAGCAAGAAAGATGCCGCGGCAACGGATGCTAAAAGCTTTACGTGACTCATGGTGATATCCCCTCGAACTCTTGCCGCACCAGCTGCGACATTATCCAGATTGACGGGGGCGTCAACTGGCTTCCGCCGTTCTGGGTTAAGCATAAAACATTTTGAAAATCCGAGTGGAGTTGCAGTTTTCGGACCGAACGCCGGCGACCACTGGAGGGCCAAAGAACCGGCGGTCAGTCACCGCAACCACCACTTTGGTTGCGGTTAATCAATGCAATCGGCGGGCCAGGGGCCCGCCGCGCAAGCGCCGAAATGGCGGACGTTACATCTTGAAGAGCACCAAGATATCGGCACCCGGAATGGTGGGAGAAACCATCATCGTCATGGGCTTGCGATCGGTACCCTTGAGATTTTCGGTCCGCCCGATCAGTGTGCCGCCGGGCGCAATAATGGTAACCTTGCAGTTGGCGTTCTGGGTAATGGTTGCGACGCCGCCAAAATTGCCGTTGCTGACAAGAAAGTCCTGTGAGGAAGCCGAGTCGACGCCTTGCAGTCGCCAGGTACCGTTCAGCTGGTTGGTGCCACAGCCGGCATTGGCCGAAGCGGCGGTGACGATGAGGGTTGCGGCGGCGATGATGAACTTCTTCATTTTCGTGTCTCCTTCGTTATGCCCACGTGTTTCCTCATTGGAAACATCTCGACGCCGTATTTGTGCCATGGTGGTTGAACGGGAGATGAACTCGTTGTTTGGAAATGTTCAGGTTGAAGGCGCGGCTATCTGAGGCCGTGCTGGCGCGCATAGGCCAAACAGTCCGCCCACGGACGAATTGAGGCGCTGGTGGTGGCAGCTTGCAGCGATGTTGCGGCGGCGGCGTTGCCGAGGTCGAGGCAGCGTTCGAGCGGCCAGCCCTCGTGGATGCCGAGCAGCATGCCAGCGAAGAAAGCGTCGCCCGCCCCGACCGTGCCGACAATGTGCTCCGGCGGAACGCGCACCGAACCGCGACTGGCCGATGCTCCATCGCGAGTCATCGCCACGGCGCCATCTGGGTGATGGATGGCCGCAAGTTCGGCTACGCCCATCGCCAGCAGCTTGCGGCAGGTAGCGAGCGCGGCAGTGCTGTCGAGTTTGCCGCCGGTGACGATGGTATCGCCGGTGATGGCCTCGGCCTCGTGATCGTTGATCACCAGAATATCGCAATAGGGCAGACAGGGCGGCACCAGGCGGCGGATGATCGGCTTGGCGACGGGCACCAGCTCCAGGCATGTCTTGAAGCCGCGGGCCCTGGCGCGGCGGAAGAGTTCCGGCCACAGGCCGCCTTCATCCATGGCGCGCATGACGCCGGGGCTGCCGGCGTAGAACATCCTGGCGGAATCATCCGTAGGCAGAAGATCGTCGATTGCCAACAGGGCGCTGACGCCGGGCTGATGAAAAAACGTGCGGCGGCCATTTTCAGCGGATTGCATGACATGGGTGTAGCTGGTCTCAGCATCGGGTCTGGCAACAAGCCCCGACACATCGAGGCCAAGGCCCGAGGCGCTACGGCGCAGGATCGTGCCGTTGGTGTCTTCACCGGTGGCGCCGATGAGTTTCACCGGAAATTGTGCGCCCAACTTGACAAGCCCGGCGGCGGCATTGTGCGGCGGGCCGCCGGCGCCATAATCGGTGCGGTGGATGAAGGACACGGTCTCTTCGGCGGGCCAGTGATCGACGGTGTTCACCACATCGAGGATCACCGAGCCTGCAAGGACAATGCCCTTGCGGCTCATCCCTTGTAGCCTTCGAGCACTGCCTCGGTGATGACGAGATCGTCGTCCAGCGGGCGCTTGGGCGAAATCTTCTTCTTGGCGAGGGTGGCGTGATAACTCTTCACGGCGTCGGCGGCCGAGATCGAACCTTCGATCACCGGGCGGAAAAGCGCAAGAAGATCGAGCGGGCTTTCGGCCAGGTTGATCTTGCGGCCGAACAGGGCGACGCGGGCGCCAGCGCGCTCACCCTGGGTGAGAAGCTCGTAGGTGTCGCGGGTGGTTCCGGCCGAGCCGCCGAGAATGCCGACGACGATAGACGAGTTCATGGGAGGCGAGTTCCTCCAGGGCCTTGCGGCCGTTGAACGGCATCTTGAGGAACAGCGGGCGCTCGGCGTTCGATTGCCCCGCGAGAAGGCGGATGATCGAGTCGTTGACGAAGTGTGGCATCGCCTCGGGCGACAGGTTCTTCGGCGCGTTAGGGTTGAAGACCTCGAGGAAATGGCGGAAGCCGTGCTTCACCGCATCTTCGCGGAAGCGGCAATAGGCTTCGGCGGAGGCATAGTCAGCGTCGAGGATGTTGTTGAAAGTGACGGAGTAGAGCCCGAGGTCGCAGAACTTCTTCACCAGCGCCAGATTGGCGGTGCGGAAGGGGCGCGACGGCTCCTTGGCATAGTTGCCGCCGCGCGGGTGCCAGATGTCGGAGGTATCATTGGCGCGGATCGCCGGGGTCGCGGCGGATTTGGCGAAGACCTTGGCCTTGACCATCGGCTCGATGTTGCTGACCGAGCCCAACATGATGTCGGCAAGCTTCAAGCGTACGATATCGGCCATGTCGGAGCGGAACCTGGCCACGGTGCGATAGGGGCCATCGGGCTTCGCCAAGTCCACGGGGCCGGTACCGGCAACGCCGAAGGCGATGTTGGGGTCCTTGGCGTCGGCGATAATGAAGTCCCTGGGCTTGTATTTGCCGGTGAGAATGGTCTTAAGCTTCTGGTCGAGGCTTTTCATGGGTTGTCCTTCGCGTTGCGTGGCCCTGATCGGGCCAGGGAGCCGCAAAGTCAAGCATGTGGCCTTGCAATTTCGGAAGGGCAACCGCAAGATTTCACAATGAACACATTGATACTTGTCCCAGCATTAGGTTGCGACGCGCGCCTCTACGAGCCAGTTGCCGGAGCGTTGGAAAAACGTGTGGTCACGCAAACCCTGATGGTGAGCGAGGCAACACTCGCGGGTTGCGCGGCGAAGGTTCTGGAATTGGTTGCGGGCGATTTCATCATTCTCGGCACGTCGTTTGGCGGGCGGGTGGCGCTGGAGGTGGCGCTGGCGGCGCCCACGCGCGTGAAAGGGCTGGTGGTCATTGGTTCGGGCGCAGGGCCCACCGCAGATCCGGTTGCCGGCTTGCGGCGAAGCGTCAGGCTGCGGGCGGGTGAACTGGAACAGGTGGCAACGGAAATGGGGGCGATCGTTTCGCATTTGCCGGGACCCAATGGGCCGGCAGCACGCGACGCCTTCATTGCCATGATGCGCACGCAAGGGGCGGCGTTCGTTGCCCGGCAAGCGGACGCGCTGGCAGAACGTGGCGACCTGTGGCCGAGGCTTCATGAGATCGCCTGTCCGGCGCTGATGCTGTGGGGGGAACATGACCAGTTCTCACCCGCCGCCGATGGCTGGCGCATGGCCTCATTGATCCCCGGGGCGCGCTCTGTGGAACTCGGCGAATGTGGGCACTTTCCGACGCTGGAGTATCCAGACGAAACCGCGGAAGCGTTGTTGCAGTGGCTGGAGGAAATGAAGCTTGTTTAGCGCATTAATGATTTTTGAGCGACTTTCCTTACTGTTGTCATCCCGGCGAAAGCCGGGACCCAGACTTGCCGCGCAAAGTCTGCCAAAATCCGTAGTTTGAAAGCCTGGGTCCCGGTTTTCGCCGCTATCGTATGCACACATCTTTCTTGACGGTCGAGCGCGAGTTCGAATCTTTGTGCGTGTCTGCTTTTTGTGGAGGCGCAGCTGATGGATTGTCCGGTTGGCGGGTTTGGCGACTTGCGGCTCGAAAAAGGGGGGCGCGGCTGCTGCGGTCGCTGGTGGAGAGACCTTGCGGCTGCATCCGCAGGCTGGGCGGCTCGCGGGCGGGGGAGATGCAAATCCACCGTTTGCTGCGCAATCCGAAAGTGACTGTTGCCAAACTTGCCGCGCAGGCTGGCCTGCGAACTGGTCGGCTGGCGCAAGGCCGCGATGTCATTGTCATCCAGGACACCAGTGAGATCAGCGTGAATGTGACGGAGGCGGGTGTTGCGGGATTTGGACCGGTTGGCCGCGGCGGCGCGGTGCGCGGCGTCTTGGTGCATGCCGGTTTGTGCGTGGACAAAACCGGCGCGGTTCTGGGGCTTGCCGATGCCCAGGTGTGGACCAGGACCGGGGGCGAGCCGGTTGCCGCAAGCCGCAAGCGGGAGTTTGCCGGGAAGGAATTGTACCGCTGGCTGAAGACCTGCGAACAGACGGTGGAACGGCTTGCGGGGGCGCACTCCATCACCATTGTCTCGGATGCCGAGAGCGACATTTACGAGCTGCTTGCGGGTAAACCCGCAGGCGTGCATCTGGTCGTGCGCAGTTCCAGGGCCAGGCGGCTTGCGGATGGTGAACTGCTGGCCCGGAAGCTGGAGCAGACGCCGTCTTGCGGCACGATTGAGCGTACCATTCCGGCCGCACCCGGGCGCAAGGAACGGCGCGCCAAGCTTGAACTGCGTTATGCACCGGCCAGTCTCAAGCGTCCGGACCAGCTTGTCCATGATGCCCCGCCAGAGCTTGTGGTGAGCGCTGTCGATGTGCGCGAAGCCTGGCCCCCGGAAGGGGTTTCCCCGGTTCATTGGCTGATCGTCACCACCCACGCCGTTGACAGCATGCAAAAGGCCTCCGAAATCGTCGACATCTATCGCCGCCGCTTCCTGATCGAACAGCTGTTTCGCACTCTCAAGACGGCGGGCTTCAACATCGAGAGCGTCGAACTCGGCGACCCGCAAGCCTTTATCGCCTTCACCGGCTTTGCGCTTCTCGCCTCCGCCACCATCCTGCAACTGGTCAAGGCCCGCGACGGCAACAGCGGCCAGCTCCTCAGCCATGCCTTCGAAGCCGATGACAGGCCCGTTCTCATCGCTCTTTCGCGCAAGCTGGAAGGTAAAACCAAAAAACAGAAAAACCCGCATCCGCCCGACGACCTCGCCTTTGCATCCTGGGTCATGGCCAGGCTCGGCGGATGGAATTGCTATTACGGCCAGCCAGGACCGCAAACAATGCGACATGGTCTCGAACGCTACCACGCCATCAAACTCGGAACAGAAGTCGCAAAAGATGTGTGAATCTAATAGCGGCTTTCGCCGGGATGACGGTAGAGCGGGTGGCAAGTCTGGACTCATCCCAACCTAGGGCTGAACCCTAACGGCCCTTCAGCGCGGCGATGAAGAAGCGTGGGGTTGAACCATACTTGGTCATGCCGGCATTCTGGCGGCCTTCGGTCAGTTCGCCAACGCGCACGGTGACTGCTTCCTCGAGTTCGGGGATCGACAAGCGGCCATCTTCGCCATAGATCTTGGCATCATCGATGATCGACAGCAGCGCTTCGGTGAAGGCGCCGTTTTCCCACTCGGGACTTTCAAGCGAATCCTCGCGGCCCTGGGAAGATGCGAACATGACGATGCCGGCCGTGTCCTGGGCCATGTCATTGGCAGTGCGGCTCATATCGACAACGCCGGTGATGCCGGCGCCGGAACGGCAGGTGTCCATCATCAGCACGACGCGGCCGGGGATGGCGGCAAGCGACTTGCGGATCAGGCGGCCATCAACGGCGCTGGCTTCGAGCAGATCGGGGTCCATGGTGGCATCGGCGGAGAGGTAGTAAAAATCCTGGGCGGCATCGGTCATGCCGTGGCCGGCGAAGAACACCAATGCGGTGTCATTCTCCGTCACCTTCTTCTTGAGAAGGGCCAGCTGTTTTTCGATGGCGCCCTTGGTGGCATCGCGGTCGGTCAAGGTGATGATGTCGGCGTTGTCATAGAATACGCCCTCCTGGGATTTGAGCACGGCGGCGAAATCGGCGGCGTCCTTGGCGGCGTAGCTCAGCCGCATGGATTGGTCTTCGTAGTCGCTGACG
The DNA here is from genome assembly GCA_963775095.1 of uncultured Alphaproteobacteria bacterium. GTDB lineage: Bacteria > Pseudomonadota > Alphaproteobacteria > Rhizobiales > Aestuariivirgaceae > Aestuariivirga. The sequence goes on along the minus strand of CAVZHN010000009.1, from coordinate 153,989 downwards.
CCGACCAGCAGGGCCACGAGATTACCTTTCTTCGGTTCATTGGAGGCACCCTTCCAGATGACGGGAATGGTGGCGGCGACACCGGGCTGGTCGCCGATGAATGCGACAATCGAAAGCTCGGCATGGCGCGGCGGCACGGTGACGGTCAGTTCAAGTTCTTCGCCGGTGGGATAGGCGCTTGCTTCGGCAACGCCGCGGGTGGCGACCGGCCGGCCATCGATGCGAGCCTCGACGCGGGTTATCTCGCGGCCAGTGGGCGAGTCGAGTTTGTAGGTGATAGCGATGTCACGGCTTTCGGTCTCGATCGTCCTGCCGCCATTGACGATGGTCACGGCCGCCGGAAGCAGCGCCTCGACCGGCTGCTGTTCGGTAGTGGTTCCGGCGGCGGCGTTGGCCTCTTCAAGGGCTTCGGCCTCGCTGCGGAGGGTGAGCACGCGCTCGACCACATCGGGGCGATAGAATTTCTCGCGGAAACGCGAAGCCGGATAGAAGGTTGGCGCTTCGGTCCAGTCCTTGCCGTTCACCACCCAGCCGATCAGGTCTTCGCCGCCGGGTGATGCCGTGTAGTAGCCCGATGGCGTCCAGGCGATCCAGCGCTTCGAGGCGCGGTGCATGAACAGCGACAGCAGCGGTTCGCCATCGGCCATGCGATACCAGCGGATGCTGCCATCGCCGAAAGCGGCAACAGCCAGTTTTCCGTCACCGGAAACATTGGCGCCCCAGCCTTCGGCGGGCGCAGGCTGGCGCCATAACACGCCGCCCTCAGGGTCATAACGTAACAGGTAGTCCGATGTGGCGTGGAGGAAACTCTTGGTGTCGGGGGCAACCGCAATTGCGTGGGAAAGATCGCCCGGGAACATCGGCATGGGGCCGCCGTTGAGGGTGGGATCGGGGGTATCTTCCCAGTTGGTGATGTTGAGGGAGGTGACATCGGGTTTCAGGAAATCGCCGGGCGCTTCGGGCGATGGCGACAGCTTGAGCTTCGCGGCATCGAAAACCCACGGATCGTTTCCGGCATAGTCGGCCTTGAAACGCACTTGCCTGCCATCGGGGGACACCAGGAAATGTTCGCCGAGCTTGTTGCTCATGTCGGCGGCCACGGGGCCAAGGAACAACTTTGCGCCATCGACGCCAACCACCGAAGGATCGGCAGAAGCAAATACCGCGCCAGAGGTTTTGGTGGCGGCGAAATCAAGCACATTGCCCTGGGTGGCGGTCAGTATTCTCGCCGGTGCGGTGCCTTGGTTGTCGAAGGCGTAGACCTGGAACTTGTCGAGGGCAGCATCATAGTAGGTTCCAGAAGCATAAAGTGTGCCGCCATCGGCGGACCATGCGAGATAGCCGGCATTGCCGAAGGCCGCGAAAGACAGGTCGGGACCCTCGAGTTTGCCGAAGTCCGGCAGCGACAATATATCAATGCGCGGCTCGCTCCTGTAGCCGATGGCCAGACGGCTTCTGTCCGGAGCAATGGCGATCGACAGTGGCGTTGCACCTTGCGGCAGTGCGGCTTTGGCAAGGGTGCGAAGTTCCATGTCGTAAACGCGCACGGTGCCATCATCGGCGGCGGCGTAGAGCAAGCCCTGGCCGTCGAAGTCGACATCCATCACCAGCTTGTAGTCACCGAATGATGCATCGCTCCGCGGCTGGCCGGTGAATGGCGCTTTCCAGAGGTGCAGGCCTTTGTTCACAAGCCCTGCGGCGAGATATTGGCCATCGGGCGAGAATTCGATGTCCTGAAGATTATCGGCGAGGGGGCCCACACGGCTGACGATTTCTCCCGACAGGGTGTCGAAAATGTAGAGATAGGCTTTTTTGCCATAGAGATCGTCTTCGCCGCTGGGGCCACTGGTGGCCAGCAATTTGCCATCGGGAGAGAGTACGGCCTCGCGGGTTTCACCGCCCATCTCGTCGTTGACTGGTGGGCGGAATACGCGGATGAGGCTGCCGTCGGCGGCATTCCACAGGCGCACGGTGCGATCGGAAGAGGCGGTGGCGAAGAGTTTGCCATCGGCACTGAATGACAGCGAGTAGGCGGCGGAAACGTGCATGCCGGCTTCGATGCGCAGAAACGGCTTTTGCGACGGTGGCGGCTCGGCCCTGGCGAACAGTGCGGTTGAAAGCAGGATCGGCAATGCGAGGATCAGGCGCATGAACAACGATAACCCACGCCGTCCGGATTGCAAACCGGATGCTACTTCAGGCTTGTCACGTACTCGGCGATGGCCTTGAGATCGGCTTCGGGGAGCTTGGCCAGGTTGCGCTGAACCGCCCCCATGCCGCCCGCCGACATCTTGTCGTAGCCCAGTATCTCGCCGTTGGCGAATGCCAGCACCAGATCGGCGGCATCCTTGTAGCGCTTGCGGCCGAGAAGATCGCGGAGCGATGGAACCTTGCCTTCGCCATCGGGGTGGGGGCCGCCGATGAACTTGTCGGCCGAACTCTGCAGCATGGCGAAGTTGCGCGGCGTGTGACACTCATTGCAATGGCCGGGGCCATGCACCAGGTATGAGCCGCGATTCCAGCTTGCGGACTGGGCGGGGTCGGGTTGCCATGGCGTGGTGTCGAGACCCAACAGTTTCCACAGGCCCATGCCACGGCGGATGACGAAGGCCACGGGAATGTCAGCGGCCTTCTCAGGCGCGGCGACAGCCGGCAGGGTGGCAAGATAGGCCCTGATGTCGAGCACGTCCTCGGTGCGCATGTGGGCGTAGGACGTATAGGGGAAGGCGGGAATGAGATGCGCGCCATCGGGTGAGAGGCCACGCTGCACGGCGTTGACGAATTCAATGTCCGTCCACTTGCCGATACCGGTTTCGGGGTCGGGGGTGAGATTGGGCGGATAAAACGTGCCGATCGGCGTCTTGAACGGCGTGCCGCCGGCGGGCGAGGCGGCATCAACATCCTTCAGATCGGGGCCCGGCTTGTGGCAGGAATGACAGCCTGCGGCATTGTAGAGAAGCTGGCCGTTGACCGGGTCGCCCGTATGTTGCGGCAGGGCCGCCACGTCGAGCGGGCGGGGAGCGCTCAGCAGCCAAAACGCGACAAGTCCCAGCGCTGCCAGCAGCGCCAGGACCAGAATGTTGCGTTTGGAGAAGAGCCTCAGTTCTTACTCCTTCGGCTTCTGGAATTTCTCATGACAGCCTTGGCACGCCGCACCAAGTGCCGGGAAGGCGGCCTTGAATGTGGCGTCATCGGTGGCGGCAGCTATCGGGCCAATCGCAGCACCATAGGCTTTTCCGGCGGCTTCGAAACCCGCAGGATCGGTCCAGATTTCCGGTTTAGCCCGGGTTGGCAGGGTTTCGCCCTGTTGGGTGTCGGCGCCCCAGAACGTGGCCCAGCCGCCGCAGGCGGCGCCATCGGCGTCAAGTACTGCCTTTACGGCGGCGGCGTCAAACGGCTTTTCACCCTTCATCATCGGAACCATGACGCCCATCATGGCGCCATTGGCCTTCATGCAAGCCTGACGGGCCTTGATGGCATCATCGGCAGCGGCATAGGCCAGGCTTACGCCAAAGCTCAAGACAATCGCACTTCCCGCAACACACTTCAGTAACTTCCGAACCGACATGAATTCCTCCTCCGCAGGCGTGATGGTTGGGGGAAGCCCCCGCACGTCTAATACGCCACATTTCCAGTGACAATTTCATCACAATAAGTTGTGAGAACCGGGTGGCGCAAGCGGACTTTCGGTATTGACTCGGAAAAAGCGCAAAGGCGCCGCGCGCCTCCCACAATCATCAGGCATGGAACCTGCATGGACGGTGGAATGCTCATGAACGGCACGTGAATGGCACACACCGGCACCGTTCAGGCGTGATGGTTTAGGTTTTTCTTAGGTTGAAGCCGGTAGAGTCAGTGGTCAACAAAGTGTCAAACAAGAATCAGGCGGACGTCATGAACGGATTGCAAAACACAGCCCAAAACCCGGCGCGCGCGCCGCGGCCCGTGAAGCTCAGCCCGGAGATCAACGAGTTCCTGCATATGCTGAATGCCCTGGAGGGTCAGCTTGAGGGACGGGATACCAAGGCGGCCAAGGGTTAGTTAGCGCCGAAACGGACAGCTACTTGCGGAATTGATCATGGCGGGCTCGGCCCGCCTTTTGTTTTGGTCAGGCTGCCAGGGTGTCGAGCGTGGTGCGGATGACACCGCGCAGCTGGTCAACCAACACTTCGACTTCGCGGCGGTCGGCAGTGGTTTCGAGGCGCTTGGCCGCCAGGCTCAATTGTGGTGCCGCGAAGGTCGAACCGATGGCCCTCAGCCGGAAGGCATGGGCCTCAAGGCCGGAGTAGTCGCGGCGTTCCAGCATCACCTCAATGGCCGCCATGCTGGTTTCGATGTCCTTGCAGGCGAGTTCGATGAGGGCTTGCCATATCTGGAGATCGAGGCCGGACCGCAGCTCGGTCACCTTGGCGTCGCGCACCACCGGCTCGCCGGCGAGGGGTGCGGTCAGGTGGCGGGCCGGAGTCCAGCTCAGGGCACGCAGTACGGCGGCATGGAGTTCGGATTTGTTGGTCGGTTTGGGAAGGGCCAGATCGAAGGTCTCGGCCCAGGACGCCTGCTGCGAAGCGTCGGCCAAAAAGGCTGAAAGCGCCATCAGCGGTGTGCCGCAGCGCTCACCCGCCAGGCGGCGGATGGACTTGGCGGCCGCAATCCCGTCCATGACCGGCATCTCGATGTCGAGCACGATCAGGTCGAATTCCTTCTCGCTGGCCAGGCGCACGGCCTCTTCGCCATGGACAACGGAATCGACCTCGCAGCCCATGCTCTTCAACATGGCGGTGGTGACAATACGCACTGGCTCGCAGTCTTCCGCCAGCAAGAGGCGCGGGCGATTGCCTTCGGCGGTCAGCAACGCCATCGGTTTCGAGATACCGCCGATTTCGCACTCCGCCATCACCACGCAATCACCACATCACCCACGGCAATCAATTTAGGTGCGGGATGGTTCCCAAATGGTGACCGGAACGGGCAATCGCCACCGATGGCTAACGGAGGCTTAAACCGATGTACCGCGGCTATTTGGTGCCGAACATGCGGTCACCGGCATCTCCCAGGCCCGGCACGATGTAGCCGTGGTCGTTCAGGTGGCTGTCGACGGCGGCGGTATAGACGGGTACGTCCGGGTGAGTTTCGCTGATGTGCTTGATGCCTTCGGGGGCCGACAGCAGGCAGACGAGGCGAATGTCCTTGGCGCCCTTCTCTTTCAAGCGCTTGATGCCGTAGGACACCGAGTTGCCGGTTGCCAGCATGGGGTCGACCACAATCACCCGGCGTTCGGCGATGTCTTCCGGCACCTTGAAATAGTATTCGACGGGCTGCAAGGTCTTGGGATCGCGATAGAGGCCGATGTGGCCGACGCGGGCCGATGGAATCAAGTCCAGCATGCCCTCGAGCAGGCCGTTGCCAGCCCGGAGAATGGACACGATCACCAGCTTCTTGCCCTTGAGAATGGGAGCTTCCATCTCGGCCAGCGGGGTTTCGATGGTCTGGGTGGTCATCGGCAGGTCGCGCGCCACCTCGTAGGCGAGAAGCAGGCTGATTTCGTGGAGAAGCTGGCGGAACACGGCCGAGGGCGTTTTCTTGTCGCGCATCAGGGTCAGCTTGTGCAGCACGAGGGGATGATTGACGACGGTAAGGTTCTTGGGGAGGGCGGCTTGGGGCATGACAAGGGTTCCAGACGACGTTCGAGCCATTGTCGCGGTATGGACCGGCAAACTCAAGGCTTTGCCGAAATCATCCACCGGTTTGCTGCGGTTGCAACCAGCGGTCAGGCCTGGCGCACTGTCGAAGGCCCAGCGCCTGTCTGCTCGTGGTCGAGGTGTTCCAGCGGCAGCGGCCTTGCGTAGTGGTAGCCCTGGGCATGATCGCAACCGAGTTCGGCGATGATCCTTGCCTGGGCTTCCGTTTCAACGCCCTCGGCAACACAGGCCAGGCTCAGGTTATGGGACAGGTCGACAATGCTCTTGACGATGTTGCGGACGGCGGCATTGCTTTCGATGCCGGCAATAAACCGGGCGTCGATCTTGATTTTGTCCAGGGGCAGTCGGTGCACATAACTCAGGCTGGAAAATCCGGTGCCAAAATCGTCAAGGGCGATCCGGCAGCCGACGCCCCGGAGGGCCGACAGGCAGTGCAGCGCCTGATCGAAGTCAGCCATGACGGCGGTTTCGGTGACTTCGAATTCAATGCGGCGGGGATTGATTCCGCTTCTGACGATTTCCGCCGTTAGCTGCAGGGCAAAGCCCGGGGCGTTGATGTTTCGCGCTGAAAGATTGAAATACAACTGGGCCGATGGAGGCCAGGCCGACATGTCGCGGAGGGCCGCCGCGAACAGCGAGAGCGACAAGCGGTTGATCATGTCGGAGCGCTCGGCCACTCTGATGAATTCGGCGGGCGGGACATTACCGAGGGTGCCGTTGTGCCAGCGGGCCAGGGCCTCGAAACCAATGACCGCGCCGCTGGCTACCGTCACGATGGGCTGGTAAACCATGGTTATCTCGGTTGCCAGGTCAGCGGTGCGCAATTTTTGCAGCACCAGATTAAGCCGCTGGATTTCGGCAGCGTGGTGCTGACTGAAAATCACCGTCGAGCCGGGCGACTTGTCCTTGGCCTCATAGAGGGCATAGTCGGCGTTTTCCACGAGCCTCTCGGCAGTGTGGCCGGCCGTGGGGTAGACGGCAAATCCCAGCGATGCGGACAGATTGATACGCAGGCCAGAGAGGTCATAGGGCAGGGCCAGCACCATCGCCAGCCAGCGTCCGAAGCTGCTGACCTCTGGCCGGCCGCTGGAATCCCTCAGAATGACGCCAAATTCATCGCCACCCAGGCGCGCAAATGTCGCTTCGAATCCTTGCAACTCCTTCATGCGGCGGCTGGCTTCAACCAGCAGCTCATCGCCGGCGGCATGGCCATAGAGGTCGTTGACGGCCTTGAAGCCGTCGAGGTCGACGAGCCCCACCGCAATCTCATGGCCGACGGCACCGGCGGACGCGACCTCGCGTTCGATCCGGCTCAGGAACTCACGGCGATTGGCCAGGCCGGTCAGGCTGTCGACATGGGCGAGCCGGTAGTTTTCAGCACCTAGCCGCACCGATTCGGCGTGCTGCTGAGTCAGTTCGGTGCGCTGCTGCACCATACGCCGGAAGTCGCGGAAGTGGGAGTTGAGGATAAAGGCCATGGCAATCGACACGAGCCCCATGTTGGCTGCAACGGCCAAGAGGACCGGGTCGCCACGGGTTGCGAAGAAGGCCGAGAACGGAATGGTGACGATGAGCATCAGTGTGAAGGCCGCAGCCCGCAAGTGCATGAGGCAGAACACGCAGGAGATGACGGTAATCGACATAAAATAAGCGACATGCATTTGGTGCTGCGGGTCGCCGTAGGGGAGAATTGCGAGGCCCCAGGCGGTGAACAGGGCGCCAAACGCCGCCGCCAGGACCTGGGTCGACTTCAGGCGGCGGAGGGCGGCGGCATGGCTGACATTGGTATTGCGCATGTACCACCATCCCACCAGCCGCGCCACGCAGAGCGCGGAAAACAGAAGCGGCAGGTGAAGGGTGAGCAAATCAGGTGCCAAGCCAAAATGCGTGGCCGAGACGAATGCCGTGTTGGCCAGGAGCACCAGGTAGAGCAGAGGTATCTGTTTGGAGAAGGCCCGCATCTGCGCGGCCGTATGATCGGGCGAGTGGTCCGACGCTCGCAAGGCTTTCAAAGCTGATGTCACAAGGCTCAACATGTTCCCCCTAGGGGAAACCAGTATCCCACGGCACTTAACTCCGCATTGAAGCGCAGCCTTAACGGTGGCTTGCCAGGCCGCCAAAACTGTCCCAGTTCAGGGCAGTTGGCGCATGGCGTCGATCAGGCCGGCTTCAAGCAGTTCAAGGCCGGTGGGCGAGGCGGCGGTGATCCTGATGCAGCGGTTCAAGGGAGCAACGCCCGGCATGCGTATGAATATTCCACGGGCGATCAGCCCGTCGAGCAGGGTTTTGGCACGCTGGTTGCTGCCGCAATCGATGGTCACGAAGTTACTTGCCGACGGCAGAGGGATCAGGCCGTGACGGCTAGCCATGGCGGCAATTGCCGCCCGGGCCTCGGCGGTCTGGCGCACGACCATCTCGAGGTGCTGGGGGTCGGACAAAGCGGCGATCGCTGCCTGCTGGCCAAGGCGGGTGACGCCAAAGTGGTTGCGGACCTTGTCAAAGGCCTTGATGAGGCTGGCGTGGCCGATGGCATAGCCAACGCGCAGGCCGGCCATGCCATAGGCCTTGGAAAATGTGCGGAAGCGCAGCACCTGGGGATTGCCGGTGTCGAGGGGCGGCAGCGTTCCTTCTGGCGCGAACTCGCCATAGGCTTCATCGAGGAGCAGCAACGTGTGGTGTGGCAAGGTTGAAATCATCGCGGCGATATCCTGCGCCGGCCACCAGCTTCCCATCGGGTTGTCGGGATTGGAAAAATAGATCAGGCGGGCGTTCTCACGGCGGGCAAGATCGAGAAGCGATGCCGGATCCTCGCGATCACTTACATAAGGCGTGGTGACCAGCCGGCCGCCGAACCCTTGAACATGAAAGTTGAAGGTCGGATAGGCGCCGAGCGAGGTTGCGACGGTAACGCCTTGTTCGACGAACAGCCGCACGGTGACGCCAAAAAGCCCATCGATACCCTCGCCGATGATGATGTTGTCCGGCGCCACGCCGTGATGGGCGGCAAGTGCCTGGCGGAGGTCGTGCATCTCGGGGTCGCAGTACATCCAGCTTTCGGCCGCCGCCGCGTGGATGGCTTCGATCACCCGAGGCGATGGGCCGAAGACGTTTTCATTGGCGCCGATGCGGGCCTTGAAGCGTTTTCCGGCGCGGCGTTCCAAGGCCTCCGGTCCAACAAAGGGCACGCTCGTCGGCAAGCTCTCGCAAAGCGGTGTAAATGGCGGCGCCAGAACCCTGCGGTTCATGGATAGGCACCGGCCTCAAACAGCGACTCCAGGCTTCTGACGTTGCCGACGGCCAACAGCATGGGCATCTCGAATATCTCCGACATGGAGCGGACAAATGAACGGTGATCGATAACGACGTTGGAGGCAAAGCCCTTTTTCACACCGGGGCCGATAGCCAGGAACGGCAAGCGGCGGGTGTTCTTGCCTTCGTCCCACATCAGGAAAATCACACCTTCGTTGGCATTGGCCCAGGTCATCAGGCGTGGCATCCAGGATTCCAGCCAGCGGTCACCGGCCCTGATACGGCTTACGGCGTGACATTTGTCATGCATGTCGTGACACATGTCGGGGGTAATGAACACGTAGTTGGCAATGTTGCCAGTCGTCAGATCGGTGGCTAACGCGCTCAGCGGCTGGTGATGGGCAGCGCAATAGGCGTTGTTGGCGTCGGGCGGATCGCCTGAAATGTCCTTGAAGTACACAAACGGATTGTGCTTGGCGCCGTAGGGGTAGGCACTGGTGATGGGACAGGCGCCAGTCGCGAAGTTCAAGCCCTGCTGGTAGGCCATCCAGCTCGGCTTGACCGGCCAGGCCGACTTGTTGAGCTGCCAGATCAGATGGGCGTGGCTGGCCGTGGAGTTCAGGGCCGAGGGGTCGGCGTTGGTGGTGAACGTGTGGTCGCTGAAAGAGCGCTTGGCCGCCTGCATCAGGATGTAGTGCGGCTGACTTCTCACCGAGAGGCCGAGGATATCGACGAAGCGGCCGGCCCTGGCGGCGATGGGCAGCAATTTCTTGTTGATGTAGGGGGCCTGAAGATGGTTGCCATAAATGCGGCGGGCATCGGTGTTCTCGAAGGCAATGACGATCACATGCTTTATGACGGCGGCGCGCCCTTCGCTGGCGGCGGAAACCAGCAACATCAGGACGGCGATGATCAACGCCCAGACCTTCGTCATGGCCATGAGTCTAGTGCCGCCTGCGCGGTTTGCCAAAGGCAGAAGGCTGCTCGCAGGTGACGGCATCGGCCAGCGATCCCCGCTCACGGATATTGGCCGGCCTTGAACAGCGACGAAAAATTCTTGACGTTCTTCGCCGCCGGAAGCACCGGCGCGCCGAAAATCTGCGACAGGGATTTGACGTAGGACCGGTGGTCAAACTCGACGTCCGAGGCAAAGCCCTTTTTCACGCCCGGGCCAATGGCGAAGAATGGCAGCCGGTCGGTGTCTCGGCCTTCGTCCCAGATGATAAAGATCACCGCTTTCCGGTTTTTTACCCAGGAGAGAAGCTTCGGCATGCGTCCTTCCAGCCAGGCGTCGCCAGCCCGGATGCGGCTGGGAGCGCTGCATTGGTCGTGCATATCGTTACACAGGTCGGGCGTGATGAACACATAGTTGGCGATTCTGTTGGCATCGAGATCAGCTGATAGCGCCGACAACGGCTTGTGGTGGGCGGCGCAATAGGCATTGTTTCTATCCGGCGGATTGCCGGCGATGTCCTGGAAGTAGACAAATGGGTTGTGCCTGGGGACATAAAGTCCGTCGCCGTCAATGGGGCAGGCGCCGGTATCGGCGTTCATGCCCTGCTGATATGCCATCCAGGTGGGCCGCTTGGGCCAATTGGACTGACGAAGCTGACGGATCAGATGGTCGTGACTTGCCGTCGAGTACTGGGCTGAAGGGTCGCTACTGTTGGTGAAAGTGTGGTCGGCGAATGTACGGGTGCCGGCCTGCATCAGTACATAGTGCGGCTGGCTTGGCACACTCAAGGGCAGAATATCGCGGAAGTTCCTGGCGCGCGCGGCGATCGGCTTGAGCTTCCGGTTGATGTAAGGCGCCTCGCGGGTATTGCCGTAAATGCTGTGGGCATCGGTGTTCTCCATGGCAATGACGATGACGTGTTTGATGGCACCGGCCAGCGCCTCGCCGCCAGGCAGGGCGATCAGCAATATAGCGAGACATGCGATGGCCATCCGTGACATGGTTTTTCCTCTTCGATTGACCCAAGACATGGGTGACGGCCCGCACCGACAATATTGGTTGCATTTTTTGCTGGTGTCGACAAGCGGGAGGACACAGTAGGTGGCGAAGGTGCTGTGGGTGGGTTCAAAAGAACCTCACCGGTTCGCCCTTCACGTTACACGCCCTTGAGGGCATTCGGCCCTCTTCGCAAAGGGGCAAAAGTGAAACCAATGTGTCCGGAATGGACCCGGGAAAATTGGCGGCCCCGACAGGATTCGAACCTGTGACCCTCAGTTTAGGAAACTGATGCTCTATCCAGCTGAGCTACGGGACCCTTTGTGATGTTACGCCGCACGGCGTTCTGGGTAGCACAGCAGGCGCTCAAATCAAGCGTGGCGGATCGCTAAACTGGAGTATGTCCTGTTCGCCAAACTGCTACGCACTTTGGCGGGACATGCTCAGACGCCTTCGGCCAGCACGATGACCTTGGAGCCGACCGGCACGCGGCGATAGAGCTGGACGGCGTCCTGGTTGATCATGCGGATGCAGCCTGACGAGGCGTTCTTGCCGATCGACATGGGCTCGGTGGTGCCGTGGATGCGGTAGAGCGTGTCGTTGTTGTTCTGGAACAGATAGAGGGCGCGGGAACCCAGCGGGTTTTCGGGGCCACCGGGCATGCCTTTGGCCCATTTGGCCTTCTCCGGGCTCCTCTCGATCATCTCCTTGGGCGGGGTCCATTTCGGCCAGATGACCTTGCGGCCGACATCGGAAATTCCGGCCCAGCGGAAGCCGTCGCGGCCCACCGCACAGCCCCAGCGAATGCAGTTGCCGTCGGTCACCACCAGGTAGAGCTGGCGGGCCGCGGTATCGACGATCACCGTGCCCGGCTGCTGCCGGCCCTTGTAGGCCATGACGGTGGGGCGGAAGGCCTCGGGCAGCTTCTTGTAGTCGAAGGGGGGAAGCGGAAAGGGATCATCGGCGGTGTCGGCGAAGGCCGGCGGCACGTAAAGCGATGCGAGACCACAGGCGGCCGCTGAAAGAACGCCGCGGCGCGTAAATGTCATGGCCATGTCAAACCCCCTTGAACCGCCATTTCCACTGAATATCGGAAACTGTCGGCAAATCCGGGCAAGAGCAAGGCACATGCGCGTGAAGATTGCAATTCAAACGAAAAAGGCCCGGACTGCCCCGGGCCTTTGGTAATCTGTTGCAGGAGGGTTACGCCGCCTCGTCGGTGGCGACCTCTTCCTCGGTCTTTTCGCCGGCAACGGGCGTGCGCTTGGCGTTCTTCGAGAGGTAGTCCTCGAGCTCTTTGATCGACATGTCGTCGTCGATCTTCTTCACGGCGGCGATTTCGCGGGCCATGCGCTCAAGGGCCTGCTCGAAGAGCTGGCGTTCGGAATAGGACTGCTCGGGCTGGCGCTCAGAACGATAAAGATCGCGCACCACTTCGGCCACCGACATGATGTCGCCGGAGTTGATCTTGGCATCGTACTCCTGGGCACGCCTCGACCACATGGTGCGTTTGATGCGGGCCCGGCCCTTGAGCACGCGAAGGGCGGATTCAATCTGGTTCTTGTCAGAGAGGCGGCGCATGCCTTTCTGTTCGGCGCGGCCGGTCGGAACCTTGAGGCGCAGCTTCTCCTTCTCGAAATCCACGATATAGAGTTCGAGCTTGGCGCCGGCGATTTCCTGCTCCTCGATCATCGTGACCCTGCCCACACCATGGGCCGGGTAAACCACCAGATCGTGGATCTTGAAGGCGTGCTTCTTGGGGGCCGGCGTGGCGACCACGGGGCCAGACATCATCGGGCGCTGCGGCGGGGCGTGGAACTGCGGGGCGGGCTGCGGCGCCGGTGTTACCGGGCGGGCCGGAGCGTGGGCCGCGGGCTTCGCCGGAGCAGCCGGCTTTTCGGCGTGGGCCTTCACGGCGGGCTTGGCCACCGGTTTGGCCGCAGGCTTTGCCAGCGGCTTGGCAGCGAGCTTCTTGGCGACGGGCTTTTCAGCTTTCTTCGGGGCAAGCCTGGCCTTGGCGGCAAGTGCCTTGGCGGACGGGGCCTTGGCCTTTACCAGCGGCTTCGACACCTTCTTGGGCGCCGACTTGGTTTTGGCCTTGGCGGCCGGCTTCCTGGCCACAATCTTCTTCTTTTTCAGCTTTGTCATAATCTGTCCTTCGCCCTTTTCCCGAACCAGTTGCTGGCCGTTGAGGAATGGATCGCCAAGTAACGGATTAGCCAAGCGGCCCGCCGTTTTTGCGGCGCTTTGGCGGTGTTTCCGGGTTTTGGCGAAAAAAATTCCGAGCTTTGCGGCTCGGGTTCCGTATCCAACTAGGTCAGCGTGCTCATTAACTTCAATATAGCACAGGTTTAGCGAAAATTAAAGCGGCGGATGTCCGTGCACGGCCCATTTGTTGCGCCGCATACTGACAATCCTGTGCAAAAGGTTAACGGATTCGGCGGTTTAGCAGGTCCCCGTTGCGCCGCACGCATAGCAGGGAGGTGAATCCGGGCTCAGTCGCCCTCGCCAGGATTAGGCGAGAAATACTTCTCGAGCTTGCCTTCGACGCCGTCGAAATCCTTGCCATCGGCGGGGCCGTCGCGCTTCACCGTGATGTTCGGCCACTTGGGGGCGTACTCGGTGTTGAGCTTCAGCCAGCTTTCAAGGCCCGGTTCGGTGTCGGGTTTGATGGCGTCGGCTGGGCATTCGGGCTCGCAAACACCACAATCAATGCATTCGTCGGGGTGGATGACCAGCATGTTTTCGCCTTCGTAGAAGCAGTCCACCGGGCAGACTTCGACGCAATCCATGTACTTGCACTTGATGCAATTGTCGGTGACGATATAGGTCATTGAGGTTCAACCACTGGCTAAAACGTGGGTCTCCCTAGCAATTTCCGGTTTGGCTTGCACTCTCTTTTTGTGCAGATGCGTTGGGCGGAGCGGTCAAGTCCTGGTAAAGCAGGCGGGCTTCCGGAAAAGCGCTACGGCGTTCGGCGAAGGCCACAACCTTCATGACCAGCAGCCGCTGGCCAATGGCGATGGTCACAACGTCGCCCACCACGACATCGTGGCCTGGTTTGGTGACTTTGAGGCGATTGAGCCTGACGTGGCCGGCTTCGACCAATCCTTGCGCAAGGCTCCTGGTCCTGACCACCCGGGCATGCCACAGCCATTTATCAAGGCGCTGCCTGGTCAGGTCAGTTTCCCGCCAGTTTGGCCTTCAGCGCTTCGAGAACGGCGAAAGGCGAGTTGGGGTCCATGGGCTTTTCGCGCCGTGCCGGGCGCTCTTCGCGCGGCTTGAAATCGTCGCGCTTCTTGTTGTCGTGGCGGGGTGGGCGGGAGTGGCGCTTCGGCCGCTCGCCCTCCGGTTTCGGCTCGCTACCGGCTGCTGTGCCGGGTGCCTTGGCGGGACGGCGGTGGGGGCGCTTGGCGTCGGCGCGGTTCTCCTGACGATGGCGGAACGGACCGGTATCACGCGGCCACCAGACTTCAATTTCGGCCTCTTCGCTGGCGGTGGCTGGAGCAGCGGCGGGCTCCGGCGCGGTTTCGGCGGGCGCTTCCGCCGGCGCCGGCTCGATGATCGCCGGTGGCGCCAGGGTGATTGCCGCTTCAGCCGGGGCCTCATAGACAATCGGTTCGGCGTGGGTGGCGGGTTCAACCGCGGCGGCTGGTACGGTTGGCGCCACTTTCTTCTTCTGCATGCGGAAGTCGAGGCTCCGGAGGATGCCCTGGAACTCTTCGCCGGAGCAGCCGACCAGCGACATCATGTCAGGCACAATGGTAAAGCCACCGCCTTCGACAGACCCTGACGGCCGGGCTTCGCCCTCGAAGCGCGGGCGCCAAAACACCCGCTCGCGGATCAGATCGGCCAGGCGCTCGAGCATGTCGATGCGGACCACGCGCGGGCCGCAGATGCGGTATCCGCAAACACCATAGAAGCCCCTGGGGGTGGTGCGATCGAAGGCCGCCGAGGTCAGGCCCTGGCCTGGTGGCTTCGCCAGGGTGGCAAGGTCGAGCTTGCCTTCCTTCTGCTGGTTCAGGGCCCAGAGCAGCAGGCGGAGTTCGGTGGCGGCCGGTTTCAACAGCAGGGGCGTGAACAGATGGAAGGCGCCGAAGCGCAGGCCGAAGCCGCGCAGCTTGGCGCGATCGTCCTGGCTCAGCCCTTTTGCTTCTTCGGCGACCAGTTCGCGGGGCAGCACGCCCAGATGCTCGACGACACGGAAAGCAATGCCGCGGGCCATGCCTTCGAGGCCCTCGCCCTCTTCCAGTTTGATCAGCGGCTCGAGGTTTGCGGCAATGGCGCGATCGGCGAATTTCTGCAGGCGAGCCTGCACCTCTTCGCGATCCGATCCCGACAACTGATCGCCGGCCAGCACGGTGGCGCGGGGCTTCAGCAGGCTGGCGCCGGCTTCAAGCTGGCCAACGGCGGCGCCATGCCAAAGGATCTGGCCCTGGCCATCGATTTTCAGATCGGGATCGGCTGATACCGACACGGCCTTGGCGCGGGCCATCACTTCGGCGGCGACGGCCTGCAAGGCGGCGGCCTTCAGAACCCGGGCTTCCGCACCTTCCGACACGCCATCGGGAACGAAGTTAAAGCCCTTGATGCGGCCAACATACTCGCCTTCGACATGAATGGCGCCATCTTCTTCCACGGTCGACATCAACAGTTCCTTTTGGGCCAGGCGCTTCATCAACACACTGGTGCGGCGGTCGATAAAACGCTGTGTCAGCCTCTCATGCAAGGCATCCGAAAGCGAGTCCTCTATATCGCGGGCGAGCGATTGCCAATAGATGGGCGACTTGAGCCAATCGGCGCGGTTGGCGACAAACGTCCAGGTGCGAATATGCGAGATGCGATTGGACAAAGTGTCGAGATCGCCCTCGGTCTTGGCGCAGAGGCGAAGCTGCTTGGCAAACCAGTCTTCGTCAATGTAACCGCTGCCAGTTTGCAGGTATTGGTAGATGCGGCCAACGAGATGGGCGTGCTCGGCATTGGAGATGTTGCGATAGTCGGGGATCTGGCACACCTCCCACAGGCGTTCGACATCTTTTGGTGACTTTGCAAGGTCAGCGACATCGGCCTGGCGGGCGACGGCCTCAAGGGCCAGAACATCGGCGCCGGATTGGGCGCGGGTCAGCCCTGCAATAGCGCGGCAGCGTGGTGAGGCTGCGGCGCAGGGTATCGAGGGCGCGGAAATCGAGGTCGCGGTTGCGCCACTGCAGCACGCGAATACTGTCGAAGTGGTGGTTCTCGAGGCGCTCGACCATCTCGTTTTCGAAGGGGTCAGCCTCGCCGGTTACGCCGAAGGTGCCGTCATTGAGATAGCGTCCAGCCCGGCCAGCGACCTGACCGAGTTCGCCCGGCGACAGGGTGCGGAACTGAAAGCCGTCAAACTTGCGGGTGGAGGCAAAGGCAACATGGTCGACATCCATGTTGAGGCCCATGCCGATGGCATCGGTTGCCACGATATAGTCGACGTCGCCGGATTGATAGAGCGCCACCTGGGCATTGCGGGTGCGGGGGCTCAGGGCGCCGAGTACCACGGCGGCGCCGCCCCTCTGGCGGCGGATCAGTTCAGCGACGGCGTAAACCATCTCGGCCGAGAAGGCGACAATGGCTGAACGGCCGGGAAGCCTGGTGATCTTCTTCTGACCAGCATAGGTCAGCTTCGAGAAGCGTGGGCGCGACACGAAGGTGGTGCCGGGCAGAAGCTGCTCGAGGATTGGCCGCATGGTGGCGGCGCCCAACACCATGGTTTCCTCGCGCCCCCTGCGGTTGAGCAGGCGGTCGGTGAAGATGTGGCCGCGCTCGAAATCGGCGCAGAGTTGCACCTCGTCGATCGCCAGGAATGGCACTTCAACATCGGAAGGCATGGCTTCGACGGTCGCCACCCAATAGCGCGGATTGGCCGGAACGATCTTCTCTTCGCCGGTGACGAGGGCAACAGCGGCGTCGCCGACGCGCAATCTCACGCGGTCATAAATTTCACGGGCGAGGAGGCGTAGCGGCAGGCCGATCATGCCGCCGCCGTGGGCCAGCATGCGTTCCACGGCGAGGTGGGTCTTGCCGGTATTGGTCGGCCCCAATACGGCTGTTACGTTGCGGGCGGCTGGCATGAAACTCAAGCGATGTTGCGTCATGTGAATTGGGGGCAGGGGCCGCTGCGGTCAAGCAAAACGTTCCGGATTGGAACGATCAGTTAAGGTCCGGATTCAAACGGGAACGAAGGAAGCCCGAATCGCTGACTCCCACCAGATTCCGGATTTGTTCCTTGGATTTTCCAAGCAAATTAGGTGGTTGGGCCAGATGATCGGGGTTAACAGGCGGCTCAAAATAGCGTTAAAAGGGGTTTGCGGCGTTAAGGCTTGGGTGCGGCGGTTAAGGGATTCTTGCAGGCTCGGGGTGGCCGGCGGCGGCTAGCTTAACGAAGCGTTCCAATGCGGAACGGAGAGGGCCCGAATCGCTGATGGCATTCTTTTCTTGGTTTGTTCACGCCATTGGTTGTGGTGGGCGGGCAGTTCAGCCACTAGAGCGGTCCCCGTGGTGGGGTGACTTCGGCTCCGGCCGCCCGATCGCATTAACCACATGTGCCGAATTGGGAACATGAGCATGGCACCGGATGGGGACTGCGGTACGCAGCTTCCGGCTTGACCCCGGCCCATGGCCCCGCTAAGGAACGCGCCGACCAGCCGGAGCTTCAAAGCGTCCGGCGCTAATCGTTTATGAGGATCGTATCATGGCTCGCCGGTGTGAGTTGACGGGTAAGGACGCGCAGTCTGGCAACAATGTCAGCCATGCCAACAACAAGACCAGGACGCGGTTCATGCCGAACCTGTGCAACGTGAGCCTGATGAGCGAGGCCATGGGCCTCAGCTATCGGTTCCGCGTTGCGGCGATCGCCCTGAAGTCGGTCGAGCACAACGGTGGCCTCGACAACTTCCTGATGAAGGCGGCGAACGACAAGCTGTCGATCAAGGCCCTGAAGCTGAAGCGTTCGATCGCCAAGAAGCTCGAGGCCCAGAAGGCCGCCGCCTGAGCTTTCGGGTTTCCGGATATTGCAAAGCCGCTCCTAACCGGGCGGCTTTTGCTTTATGTGGGGGATGACGAGCATGGGAATAGCAATGACTCCTCTAGATATACCCAAGCGCCATTCCCCTACCGCTTCGCGTGATGGAACCCCACGCGTGCATCCGTCGGCGGAGGTGCGCGACTGCGTGTTGGGGCGGTTCACGGTGGTTGGGGTGCGTGCCGTTCTCGCCGAATGCGAACTTGGGGACTACAGCTATTTCTCGCGCGGCTGTGAAGCGATTTACACGACTGTGGGAAAATTCACGTCGATTGCTTCCAATGCGCGCGTCAATGCCCTTGGCCATCCAATGGACCGGGTTTCGCAACACAACATCACCTATCGCCCCAATGAGTATTTCGTTGGCGCCAAGATCGACAAGAGCTTTCGCGCCGTGCGGCAGAGCAAGCGTGTCGAGATCGGCCATGACGTGTGGATCGGCCATGGGGCGATCATCATGCCGGGCGTTGCCATTGGCCATGGCGCTGTTGTTGCGGCGGGTGCCGTGGTTACAAAAGATGTGGCGCCCTATGCCATTGTGGCCGGAGTGCCGGCGGTGTTTCTGAAATGGCGGTTCGCGCCGGATGTTGCGGCGCGGCTGATGGCGCTGGCGTGGTGGGATTGGGACCACGACCGGCTGGCCAAGGTCATTGCCGACATGCAGGCGTTTTCGGCCGAGGCATTCATAGAAAAGTATCAGGGCCTGGCGCGGTAGAGCAGCACCGTCGGCTGGTCATTGTAAGTGGTGCGCCGGTCCTCGATGAAGCCGAGTTTTCTGGCGACGGCGAGCGAAGCCAAATTTTCCGGCGCGATGATGCAGGCGGTGCGCTTTGCCTTGAAGTTGCGGTCGCCCCATTGGGTGATGGCGGCAAGGGCTTCGGTGGCGAAGCCGCGGCGGTGTACCGATGGTGCGAGCACCCAGCCCAATTCCGGCGTGTTGTTGAGTGCTGCCATCTTGTTGCGGTGATAATCGGCGAAGCCCATTTCGCCAACGAAGTGGCCGGTGGCGCGTTCTTCGACGGCCCAATAGCCATAGCCCAGAAGTTTCCAGTGGCCGGCATAGCGCAACAGCCTGCCCCAGCTTTCCTCAGGCGTCGGCGGCCTGCCGGTGATGAATTCATGCACAACAGGCTCGCACCACATGGCGTGGAGGGCGGCGAAGTCTTCAACACGATGGGCACGCAAGGTCAGGCGGTTGGTCGAAATGACCGGCGCCTGCGCGAAGCTCACGCCCGGGCCTTGCGGCGTGGCACGGGTGCGGGCTTCGCCGGCTGCTTGGCGTTTTCCTCAAAGAGCTCGGCGAGCTTCTCGGTCATGGCGCCACCCAGTTCCTCGGCATCGACGATCGTCACGGCGCGCTTGTAATAGCGCGTGACATCATGGCCGATGCCGATGGCGATCAACTCGACGGGCGAGCGGCCCTCGATGTCGGCGATGATCTGGCGGAGGTGGCGCTCAAGATAGTTGCCGGAGTTGACCGAGAGTGTTGAGTCGTCGACCGGCGCGCCGTCGGAAATCACCATGAGGATGCGGCGCTGCTCCTGGCGGGCGAGCAGGCGGTTGTGGGCCCAGATCAGCGCTTCGCCGTCGATATTCTCCTTGAGCAGGCCTTCGCGCATCATCAGGCCGAGGTTGCGCCTGGCGCGGCGCCACGGCATGTCGGCGGATTTGTAGATGATGTGGCGGAGATCGTTGAGGCGGCCGGGGTTGCTGGGTTTATTGGCGGCCAGCCACTTCTCGCGCGATTGCCCACCTTTCCAAGCCCTGGTGGTGAAGCCGAGGATTTCCACCTTCACGCCGCAGCGTTCCAGGGTACGGGCGAGGATGTCGGCACAGGTGGCGGCGACGGTGATCGGGCGGCCGCGCATCGAGCCGGAATTGTCGAGAAGCAGGCTCACCACCGTGTCGCGGAACTGGGTGTCCTGCTCCATCTTGAACGACAGGGGATGCATGGGATCGATGATCACCCGCATGAGGCGCGAGGCATCGAGCACGCCCTCTTCGAGATCGAAATCCCACGAGCGGTTCTGCTGGGCCATCAACCGGCGCTGCAAGCGGTTGGCGAGCCTGGCGACGACGCCCTGCAAATTGGAGAGTTGCTTGTCGAGATAGTTGCGAAGCCTGGTCAGTTCCTCGGCGTCGCACAGGTCCTCGGCCGGAATTTCCTCGTCGAACTGATTGGTGAAGACCTTGTAGAAATCCTCGTTCGACAGCGATGAGAAGGGAAGCTGCGGCCGCCATGGTTCTTCGCCATCGGCCTGGTCTTCGCCCTCCGAATCGTCGGGCTGCTCGTCGACGTCCATCTGCTGGGCGTCCATCTCGGCCTGGTCGCTTTCACCCTCAGCATCCTGGGCCTCTTCCATGGCCTGCTGCTGGGCTTCCTGCTCCTCGCCGTCCTGGGTATCGTTCTTTTCGCCGGAATCGGGCTCGGCTTCCTGCTCGTCGTTCTCGTCTGATTCGTCGGGGTCTTCGCCCAACTCATCGGCCATGTCCAATGCGGCAATGATATCGCGCGACATGCGGGCAAAGGCCGCCTGATCGTGAATCGAGTCGTTGAGGTGGGTGAGCTTGGCGGCGGCCCGGGCTTCAACCCAGTCGCGCCACAGGTCCACCATCGTCTGGGCGGCTTCCGGCGGCTTGGCGCCGGTCAACTTCTCGCGCACGATCAGGGCCACGGCCTCTTCGAGAGGCGCATCCTTGCGGTCCATGTAGCGCGCCACGTCCTTTTTCTTGTAGCGGTCGTCGAGAGCGGCGGCGAGATTGTTGGCCATGCCCGGCATGGCATTGGCGCCAAGCGCCTCGATACGCGCCTGCTCAACGGCTTCGAACACCGCCCGGGCGTTCTTGCCTTCGGGCTGGTATTTGGCGTGGACCTGATCGGAATGGTTGGCGACGCGCAGCGCGAAGCTGTCAGCGAGCCCGCGGGTAATGGCGATTTCCTTGGCCGAGAAATCGTTCGATACCTGCGGCAGCTTCGCCTTGTTCCCCGAAAGGCCTGGGGTTTCGTTGCCGAAGGAGGCACTCATTTCGGGATCGCCGGCAATCGTCTTCATGGCCACCGACAGGCAGCGCTTGAAGTCGCCCGAGGGAGTGTCCTTCTCGGCGGCCATAGGTCAGCTCCGTCAGGCGATGGCAACGTGGGCGGAGGATTCCGGCAGTTCCTCGCCGAAGCAGCGCTGATAGAATTCGGCCACGATGGCGCGTTCCAGTTCATCGCACTTGTTGAGGAAGGTGACGCGGAAGCCGAAGCCGACATCGCCGAAGATATCGGCGTTCTGGGCCCAGGTGATCACCGTGCGCGGGCTCATCACCGTCGACAGGTCGCCCTGCATGAAGGCGTTGCGGGTCAAGTCGGCGACGCGCACCATGTTGGCGATCACCTTGCGACCCTTGTCGGTCTCGTAGCTCTTGTTCTTGGCGAGCACGATATTGGTTTCCTGGGCATGCGGCAGGTAATTCAACGCCGTGACGATCGACCAGCGGTCCATCTGCGCCTGATTGATCTGCTGGGTGCCGTGATAGAGGCCGGTGGTATCGCCCAAACCAATGGTATTGGCGGTCGAGAACAGGCGGAACGCCGGGTGCGGACGGATGACTTTCGACTGGTCGAGCAATGTCAGCTTTCCCGAACTTTCGAGAATGCGCTGGATCACAAACATCACGTCCGGGCGGCCGGCGTCATATTCGTCGAATACCAGCGCGACATTGTGTTGATAAGCGAAGGGCAGAATGCCTTCGCGGAATTCGGTGATCTGCTTGCCGTCCTTGACGACGATTGCATCCTTGCCGATCAGGTCGATACGGCTGATGTGGCTGTCGAGGTTGATGCGGATGCATGGCCAGTTGAGGCGCGCCGCCACCTGTTCAATGTGCGTCGACTTGCCGGTGCCGTGATAGCCGGTCACCATCACCCGGCGGTTGTAGGCAAAGCCCGCAAGGATGGCTAGCGTCGTCTCACGGTTGAAGAGATAGTCCTCGTCGATATCCGGCACGTGTTCGGTGCGCGTCGAATAGGCCGGAGCTTCGATATTGGAATCGAAGCCAAACTGCTGCCTGACCGACACCTTCATGTCGGGCATGCCGTTGGCTTCGCCATTTGCCTTTGCGTTCATGGAACTCAGCTTTTCCTGGTTTCGGGCGGCGTTTTAGACGTTCGAAAAGGAGGCCGCAAGCTAACAAAAGCCGCTGGACCGCAAATGATCGTAAGCCTGGATAACCGCCTTCAGCGTGTCTTCATTGGCGCGGCTGCCGGCATTGGCGTCGGGGTGCAGGCGTTTCACCAGGGTCTTGTACTTGGTCTTGACCTGATCGGGGGTGGCGGTTTCGTCGAGGCCCAGGGTCTGCAGGGCTTTCAACTCTGTATTGCGCAAGGCACGGCCCTTGGGATGATAGCCGGCGGCCTTGTCCTTGGCTTCGTGGAACAGGTTGAACGGGTCCTTGGCGCTGGCAGTGGCCTTGCGGCGGCTGCCGCCGACGGTGGGGCTTGCCCCCTGGCCGAGCTTCCAGGTGGGGCGATGGCCGGTCTGGGCATCCTTCTGGAAACGCGACACGTCGTCGTCGCGCATCCCCGAGAAGTAATTGTAGCTCTTGTTGTATTCCTGCACGTGGGCGGTGCAGTAATTGAAAAACTGGCCTTCGGCATCGCGGCCCTTGGGGGCCTTGTGCTTGCCGGGCCTGGGGCAGCCCGGCCATTCGCATTGCGGCACGCTGGCGGCGGCGGCCTTGCGGTCTTCACCGGGCTTGACGCGAATTTTGTCGAAATATTTTGAATCGAGCTTCATTGGTGGCAATTATGGGGGCGAAGGCCATGCGCCGCAACCCCGGAAAGATGACTGAGTTATGCTAGGCCCTGTCGGAAACACCATCAAAGACAAACTTGCAAGCGCATTTGCACCGGTGCAGCTGGTGGTGATTGACGAATCGCATCACCATGCCGGCCATTCGGGCTCGCGCCCCGATGGCGAAAGCCACTTCCGGGTGGAGATTGTGGCCGAAACCTTCCGGGGCAAGTCACGCGTCGAACAACACCGCATGGTAAACGCCGCGCTGGCGGAGCTGTTGCGCGACCGGGTGCACGCGCTGGCCATTCAGGCGTCGGCGCCAGCTGATTGAGTTCTGACGGTGTGCTACGCGGAAAGAGCCCTCATCCCCCTTCGGGACCTTCTCCCATTCGCCGTTGGCAAACGGGAGAAGGCGCATGACCTTTATCCGCCTTCTCCCGTTCCGCGATTTGCGGAATGGGAGAAGGTCCCGAAGGGGGATGAGGGTTCGTTCAACAGTTGCTGGCACAGCAGAGAAGTATCTCACTCTTTCAACTTTTCTCCTTGGTCCTCCATCCGCTTGTGGAAATACACTTGCCTGGCAAACCAGCGCATGGGGGCGGTGCCGATCGCCAGGTTGTAGAACCAATTGGGCGGACCGGCGTCCATCACCTTGCGGAGCAGCAGCTTCTTGGTGAAGGACGGCAGCTCCTTTGCCAGCACGCGCTCGGGAGGCGGGCCGTGGCGGGTCAAATAGTCGGCGATCAATTGCGCTGAACGCCTGCCATAGCGAAAGGCCAGACGAATGCCGCCGCCGGTCAGTGGCGAGACGTGGCCGGCCGCGTCGCCGATCAGCATCACATTGTGGTCCGCAAAAGGGGCAACCGGCCCACCGCAGGGGATCAAACCGCTGCGGCGTTCTTTCACTTCGGCTTTCGAGAATTCAAACACTGGTTCGGTGTGGGCCATGAAGGATTTGAGATCGGGCTTCACATGCTCGTTGGTGGCGAGGCCCACCTGAAAGAATCCGGGGGCAGGCGCCACCCAGGCAAGATAGCCGCGGGCGTGGCGCGTATCGAGGAAACAGTGGAGGAGATCGGGATCGGCCTTCGGTAGAGCGGGGAACTCGACTTCCAAGCCGGTGAGGAATTTGGTGTTGCGGCCGAGGCCGAAGATCTTGGCCACCGTCGAGCGCGCGCCATCGGCGCCGACCAGATAGCGGGTGGCGAGATCGAATTGCGGCAGGTGGATGGACCCGTCCTGGCGTATCGCCTGGTCGAGCTTTCGCCCGCAAAGCAATTCGGCTCCGGCGTGGACAGCCTCTTCGGCCAGCCAGCGCATGAGGGCGGCGGTGTCGGTGGTCAGAAAATAGTAATCGGGTGTCGCCAGATCGATGAACTTGAGCGACGGCGCGTAGAGCCGGACACCGTGAATGGCGCGTGAAAACCGTGGTGGGGTATCAACCTCCTCGGCTGCTTCCTTCACCAGAATGCCGGTGGTGTGGATGCGGGCGCCGGGTTCGGCCTTGGCCTCGATCACCACGGTGTTGAGGCCGCGCTGGGCGGCGGTCCGGGCGCAGACAAGTCCGGCGAAACTGGCGCCGACGATCACCAGATCGACCTGGCGCACGCCCACGTCAGCCGGTCTTCAGCGGCGTTACCCGCAAAGCGGTGACCTGGTGTTTGCGCTTCTTGAGAATTTCGAAGCGGAAGCCATGAAAACTGAAGGCCTGGCCGACTTCCGGAATCATCCGCGCCTCGTGGATGACGAGGCCGGCGATGGTGGTTGCCTCGGCATCCGGCAGGTCCCAGTCGAAGGCGCGGTTCAAGTCGCGCACCGGCACGCTGCCTTCCACTAGATAAGAGCCGTCGGGCTTGGGGCGCACGCCAGTCGTGACCGTGTCGTGCTCGTCCTTGATGTCGCCAACGATCTCTTCGATGATATCCTCGAGGGTGACGAGGCCCTGCACTTCGCCATATTCATCGACAACAATGGCAAAGTGCGACTTGCGCCGCAGGAAGGCGTTGAGCTGGTCGGGGATCTTGCGGGTGTCGGGCACGAACCAGGGCGGCAGCAGAATGTCCTCGATCACCACCTTCTTGGCGTCGCCGCCGTGTTTCTGCAGTTCGGCGAAGAGATTCTTGGCGTGCAGCACGCCAATGATGTTATCGGGCGTGTCCTTCCATACGGGAATGCGGGTGTGGCCGCTCTTCAATATCTTGGCGACGATCTCGTCGGGGTCTTCGCTGCCGTCGATGAGCGTCATCTTGGTGCGGTGGACCATGATGTCGGAGACTTCGAGGTCCTGAAGGTCAAGGACGCCGCCCAGCATGTCGCGGTCCTTCTTGATGACGGCACCTTCCTTGTGATGGAGATCGATGGCGCCACGCAATTCATCGTGGGCGGAGAGTACGTTCTGAGCATCATCGATGTTCACGCCGAACATCCGCAGCACGCTCTTGACGATGTATTCGACCGCCATGACAACGGGGCCAAACACCGCAACCAGAATCCGCACCATGGGCGCCACCACGAGGGCAACGCGTTCAGGATAGGCGATGGCATAGGTCTTTGGCATTACTTCACCGAAGATCAAAACCAGGACCGTCATCACCGCCGAGGCAATTACCGCGCCACTGTCGCCGAACAGCCGGATCATCACAACGGTAGCGAGCGCTGACGCGGAAATATTGACGACATTGTTGCCGAGCAACAGCGCGCCAATCAGCCGCTCGCGCATGTTGGTGAGTTTCAGCACCGTGCTGGCGCGCCTGTTGCCGCGGCGTTCAAGCTCGTTGATGCGGGCCCGCGAGGTGGCGGTGAGGGCGGTTTCGGAGCCGGAAAAGAAGGCCGACATCACCAGCATGCCGAAGATGGCGGCAATGGAAATCCAGATTTCGGCGTTCATAGTGCTTTCATGTCCTCCTTGAGGAAATCGATGACCGTCGCTTCGGGAACATCTCGGGCGATGAAGCTATCGCCGATGGCGCGGGCCAGAATGAATGTCAGTTTGCCATCCGCCGCCTTCTTGTCCTGACGCATGATGGCGACGAGGTCTTCGGGCGGCGGCAGGGCTCCGGAAATCTGCGAGACGTGAATCGGCAGGCCGGCGTCCTCCAGATGACGTGCAGCCCTGTCGGCCGTACCAGGCGCGCAGAATTTCTGGCGCTCGGAGAAGCGGAAAGCCTGAACCATGCCGATGGCCACACCTTCGCCGTGCAGCAACCGGTCCGAATAGCCGGTGGCTGCCTCGAGTGCATGACCGAAGGTGTGGCCGAGGTTGAGCAGGGCGCGGACGCCGGTTTCGGTTTCGTCCTCGGCGACGATGCGGGCCTTGGCCTCGCAGGATTTGCGAATGGCATGAATGCGAGCCTGGCTGTCGCCGCGCAGGATCGCTGGTGCCGCTCCTTCCAGCCAGTCGAAGAACGGTGCATCGCCCAAGAGCCCATATTTGGCGACTTCGGCATAGCCCGCCGCCAACTCGCGCTTTGGCAATGTATCAAGCAGGCTGGTGTCGGCGATCACGCACACCGGCTGGTGGAAGGCACCGATGAGATTCTTGCCGTAAGCGGAATTGATGCCGGTCTTGCCGCCCACGGAGCTGTCAACCTGGGCCAGCAGCGAGGTCGGGATCTGGATGAAATCGACGCCCCGCCGTAGAATTGCCGCGGCGAAGCCGGTCAAGTCGCCGATCACCCCGCCACCGAAGGCGATCACCTTGTCGCGGCGCTCAATGCCGGCGGCCAGCAAGTCATCGCATGTCCTGGCAAGGCTGTCGAAACTCTTGGTCTTCTCGCCTGGCGGAAGAACGATGGCTGTGGTGGCAATGCCTTCGGCGGTCAGCCTGGCTTCGAGCCGCGCGAGATGATGGCGGGCAACGTTGCCGTCGGTGACTATGGCCACCAGCGGCCGCTTGAGCAGCGGGCGGATGATGCGTCCGGCTTCGTCCAGCAGGCCTTCGCCGATATGTATATCATAGCTGCGCTTGCCGAGGGCGACACCGACGGTTTCGCGGCGGGGCGGATCAGACTTCTGCATGATCGAACTTTTCCCACCCCTGCCAGTCACTCAGGGACTTGATGACATCGTTGACCATCTGGCCATGTTGCACGTCGCGGCTTTCGACGATGAGGTCGGCCTGCTCATAGACCGGGTAGCGCTTGTCGATCAGGTTGCGCATCACGCCTTCGGGGTCATCGTTTTTGAGCAGCGGCCGGTCGTGGCGTTTCATCACCCGTTTCATGAGCAGCGGCAGCGACGCCTTGAGCCATACCGAAATGCCGTCCTGCCGGATGCGGGCGCGGGTTTCATCATTGATGTATGCGCCACCGCCGGTGGCCAACACCTGGGCGCCGTTGGCCATAAGCCTGGCGATCACCCGGCGCTCGCCCTCGCGAAAGTACGGCTCGCCATGTTCGGCGAAAATGTCGCTGATCGACTTGCCGGCGGCAAGTTCAATTTCATGGTCGGCGTCGATGAAGGGAATGCGCAGTTTTTCGGCGAGCCTGCGGCCGACACTGGACTTGCCGGCACCCATCAGCCCCACCAGAACGATGGGCCTACTCCCGAGTTTCTGCCTGACAATCTCAACATCCCTGGCAATCGAACGCCGTGCCATATTCCTCAGTTCCCGACTTCGGGCGGTTGTATCGCGCCCACCCCTGCACCGCAAAGGCTTTCCGCCGGAGCGCAATCAGGCTAGTCTCGGGGCAACATGCCGGACAGTATTCGTTTTCTGTTAATCATCGCGTGCTTGGGTGGGGCCGTATATGGCGCTGCCTGGGCCCTTGCCAATTTTCCCCCGGAGCAGACCGAGATCGTGAAGGCTCTGCCCCATGAAAAACTCCGGCAACAATAGGCCGCCAGATCAACGGCTGGTCCAGCGATTCCTGGAAATGATGGCCGCCGAACGCGGCGCTTCGCGCAATACGCTCGCCGCCTATGGGCGCGATCTTGCAGCCTATGGCGATTTCTTGGCAACGCAGGGGGTAGCGATCAGGCACGCCGGTCCCGAACACATCCGCCGGTTTCTCGGCACGCTTGACGCGCAAGGCTTGGCGCCGACCAGTGCGGCGCGCAAGCTCTCGGCGATCCGGCAGCTTCACCGGTTCCTGCATGGCGACGGGCTTAGCGGCGATAATCCGGCAACGGCGATCGCCTCGCCGCGAACCGGGCGGCCGCTGCCCAAAACCATCGGCGAGTCCGACGTTTCGCGGCTGCTTGATGCGGCGCGGGCCCGGCGCAAGTCGGCCAAGGGCAAGGCACGGTTCAAGGCCTTCCGGCTCGAGGTATTGCTGGAACTGCTCTATGCCACGGGCCTCAGGGTTTCCGAACTTGTCGGCCTGACGGTTCAGGCGGTGACGGCGGACCCGGATTTCATCGTGGTGCGCGGCAAGGGCGGGCGCGAGCGCATGGTGCCGGTATCACTGGCGGCGCGGGCGCTGCTGAAGGACTACCTGCCGGAGCTTCGGCAATCGAAATGGCTGTTTCCATCGCACGGTGCCGCCGGATACCTGACGCGGCAGCACTTCGCGCTGGAATTGAAGGCTCTCGCCGCCGCAGCCGGGCTCGATACCCACGCCATTTCGCCGCATGTGCTGCGTCATGGTTTTGCCAGCCATCTGCTGGCCGGAGGGGCTGACCTTCGCGCCGTGCAGCAGATGCTGGGACATGCGGACATATCGACGACACAAATCTATACCCACGTGCAGGCGGAACGGCTCAAACAGGCGGTGGAGACTCACCATCCCCTGGCCAAGAGGCGTTGACTTTAACCGCCACCGCAGCCAGTTTCGGCTGAACTTCCACATACTCCGAGGCCCGATGGCGTCCTATCTCGATTTCGAATCCCAGATCGCCGAGCTTGAAGGCAAGATCGCCGAATTGCGTGCCCTTGCCGCCAAGGACGCGACGGTTTCCATTTCCGACGAAGTGAAGGCGCTGGAAAAGAAGGTGCAGAAGCTGCTCGGCGATCTCTATGCCGGGCTCGAGCCGTGGCAAAAGGCGCAAGTGGCGCGCCACCCGGAGCGCCCGCATGCGCTGGCCTACATCGAGGCGCTGATCACCGAGTTCACGCCGCTGGCCGGCGACCGGAAGTTCGCCGAAGACTTTGCGGTGGTCGGCGGGCTTGGCCGGTTCCGCGGGTCGCCGGTCATGGTGATCGGCCAGGAAAAAGGCCAGGACACGGCGTCCAGGCTCAAGCGCAATTTCGGCATGGCGAGGCCCGAGGGCTATCGCAAGGCGGTGCGGTTGATGGAACTTGCCGACAAGTTCGGCGTGCCGGTCATCACCCTCGTCGATACGGCAGGTGCTTATCCGGGGATCGATGCCGAGGAACGCGGCCAGGCCGAAGCCATTGCGCGCTCAACCGATTGCTGCCTGGGGGTCGGCGTGCCGCTGGTTTCGGTGGTGATCGGCGAAGGCGGCTCGGGCGGGGCCATCGCGATTGCCACGGCCAACACGGTGCTGATGCTGGAACACGCGATTTACAGCGTCATTTCGCCGGAAGGGGCAGCGTCCATCCTGTGGCGCGATGCGTCGCGGGCTAAGGATGCCGCGGCGGCGATGAAGATCACCGCGCAAGACCTGAAAAAACTCGGCATCATCGACGAGATCGTTGCCGAACCGGTGGGTGGCGCGCACCGTGGCGTGGCGCAGACCATTGCCGCCACAGGCGAAGCCATTGCCCGCGCGCTCAATTCGTTTTTCGGTGTTTCAGCGGAATTGTTGCGTACGCAACGGCGTGAGAAGTTCCTGGCGATCGGCCGCGGCCTTTAGTGCATGTTCCGCAAAAGTGCGTAGCGGTTTTGCGATAAGAACATGCACAAACTATTGATCTGGCGCGGGTTCTTATCGGCGAAATCATTCCATTTCGCCGGAACGCGCGCTAGGCCTTAGAACCTGTCGAAGTATTCCTGAACGCGGACGAACAGCGATCCCATGCCGGACGTGGTGTTGCTGAGCACGGGAAGTAGGGCGATGCCGAGAATGGAAGCGATCAGCGCATACTCGATGGCCGTGGCGCCGGAATCGTCCATCAAGCTGTCACGGAATGTATTGGCAATCCTCGTCACGGTCCTGCGCTCCAAGCTCGCCGGTTGCTTCCGGCTTACCCGAGAGAATAGACCATGGACCCCCGAAACAAGGTGTTAACGGGTCCGTTAAGATTTGGAATTGCTAAGACGGGGAAGCCGTCAACCGAGCGAAGTGAAGTAGTCGGTGAGCGACTGGAACTTGATCATGATGCCGGTCGAGACATAGATAAAAGCTGGAATAATCGCGAGAAACATGGCGGTTGCGATGATTCCATATTCGACCGCCGTGGCTCCCTCCACATCCCGGAAGAATTTGCTAACCACCCTCAAAACTTCACGCGAATAATGCACGGCCAAGACTCCCAAATCGTCGTACCCGCACACCTTGTCAGCGATCGCATAACAGTGAGTTAAATTGTCTCGATGCGTGGTTGTGTTGCATTGTACAAATGCAATCGCCATGTACGGTTGGTTAATGCTTCTGCGAGGACGCCATGATCTCTGTTAACCGCCGGACGGCCCTAGGGTTGGCGCTGGCCGCGCCGCTGGTCAGGCCGGCAATGGCCGCCGCGGCAACCAGCCTCAGCGTCATCAAGCGCAGCATTGAAGTCAACGGCAAGGCGGCGTCGGTCTTCGGATTGGCGGGGCCGGATGGCAAATCCGGCCTCACTATGAAATTCGGCGAGCCGTTCCGGGTCAGGCTGACCAATGCGGTTGATTTCGACACGCTGGTTCATTGGCATGGGCTGACACCGCCCGCCGCCCAGGACGGGGTTCCCGGCCTGTCGCAACCGGCACTGCCGCCGGGCCGGTCCTATGATTACGACTTCCCCATCACCCGCTCCGGCACCCACTGGATGCACTCGCATGTGGGCCTGCAGGAACAACAGATGCTGGCTGCTCCATTGATCATCCAGGAAGTGGATCAGCCGCTGTTCGATGATGCCGAACACGTGGTGATGCTGCACGACTTCACATTCCGCGATCCCGGCGAAATTCTCGCCGAACTGCAGGCTGGCGGCGGCGGGCATGCGATGCACTCCATGGACCAGACCCAGATGGATGGATCAGGTGGCCAATCGGGCGACATGATGATGGGCGGAATGGCCATGCTCAACGATATCGCCTTCGATGCCTTTCTGGCCAATGACCGCACACTTGACGATCCGGAGGTCGTGACGGTGGACAAGGGCCAGAGGCTGCGGCTGCGGATCATCAATGGGGCTGCGGCCAGCAACATGTGGGTCGACCTCGGCGGCCTGACGGGCGAACTCATCGCCGTCGATGGCCATGCGATCATCCCGGTAGAAGGCAGAGTGTTTCCGCTGGCCATTGCCCAGCGCGCCGACATTCGTGTTGTTATTCCGAATGAACCTGGCGCCTACCCGATCCTGTTCCGCCCCGAGGGCCTCGCCCGGCGCACCGGAATTGTGCTGGCGACAGCTGGCATGCGTATGGAAAAGTTGTCGCCGGATGGTGAAGTCGCGCCGGCGCTTGACGCCTCATTCGAGGCCGAGTTCAAGGCCGTGGCGCAGCTTCGCGATGAGCCTGTCACGCGCACCGAAATGGTCATGCTCACGGGTGGCGGCAGCGACTACAGCTGGGGCTTCAACGGTAAGCCAATGATGCACGAATTGCTGCTCAGCGTGCGTGAGGGCGAACGCGTCGAAGTGATACTTCACAACATGACGATGATGGCCCATCCGATGCATCTGCACGGCCACTACTTCAAAGTCGTCGAAGTCAATGGCCGGCGCTTCGACGGCGCCATCCGCGACACGGTGCTGGTGCCGCCGATGCAAACAGTGACGATCCGCTTCGATGCCGACAATCCCGGCACCTGGGCCTTCCACTGCCATCACATCTATCACATGAACGCCGGCATGATGGCCACGCTGAACTATGTGACTGCGGCGTGATGCCGTAACTCTACCAGCCGCGCATTCCCTGGATGAGTTGGTCCATTTTCCGAGGGCCCTCGCGCAGCACCAGCCGCCGCCATGACACATCTCTGGGGCAGCAACATTCCATGTAGTCTTCGCGGAGTTCATCGTGTTGGGGATCGTTTCGACCCTCGAAACGCAGCCAGCGGTCGAGGCGGTCGCCGCGAAACATTCCGTAGTCATCGGCGGTGCCAAATTCGATGACGGCACCGGCAATGCGCGGGCCGCTCAGTTCCTGCCGGATCGCCTTGCACAGGAGGCCTTCGTATTTCGGAACGGCTCCGGAATTGAAGGAAGTTCCACTTTCGCGCTTTTCGCTCCACCATTTTTCGGCGGCCGCATGTTCCGGGCTGCCCGCCTCGTCAAACACAAGATGGACAATCTCGCCAAATTTCCCGACCCCTGTGTGCCAGTCGATGAATCCGATCTTTTCGGCGGAGCGCAAATGGTCGTTGACGATGGTCCGGAAAACGCGGTTCGCCCGCTCCGGCTCCTTTCCAGCGTAGAAGAGACCATCGGGCCGGTGGGTTTGTCCCGCCAGGACCTCGTTCTCAAGGTGCCAACCATGGTGGTCGAGAAAACTCTTGTACTCAATGTGCGCCGCGAGACTTTGTGCTGCGTCATGGGTTTCGGAATGGAAGAACGGCGCTAACCGGTCATAGGCAAGGTTGACATGGGCGTAGCTCGACAGGAAGTTCCGGTTGAGGTCGACATGGTTTTCGGTCGTCCTGGTCTTGTGGGAGAATGCCCAGGGATTGATGGCGTGGACCAAAACAACCTTGACCTTACCATCCTCACGCGGCACGCCATCCGACAATAGCCAGCGATGAAAGATTGCCGAACCGCAATAACCCTCGGAGCCATGGGTTCCGCAGATGGCGATGATCGCCTTGTCGGCGTTCGAAGGCCCAAGCACCGCCACATCGCAGACGAGGCGTTCACCATCCTTGCCCACCAAATCGTCGCGGCCATAATCGTGAATTTCCGCTCCAGCATCTTGGGCGGCGGCGATAAACTTGTGCCGCGCTTCGGCGAAGCTGCGCGAGAAGCTGTCTGTCATGGGAGGCATGCTGCAGCATCCTGGGTGGCGTCAGGCAGAATAATCCAAGCCGATAATATGTTCAAGTCCAGTGAAGTGCTCGTTACAGCAACTCAACCAGATGAGGGATCAGCGGAAGGTCAGCAGGGGGCATGGGGAAGTCCTTGAGCTTCAGGGCTGGAACCCACTTGATTTCCTGGCCTTCGGCACCGTGGACGATGCCCTGCCAGCGGCGGCACACATAAAGCGGCATGAGAAGGTGGAACTCTTCATAGGCATGGCTGGCGAAGGTCAGGGGCGCGAGACAGGATTCGGTGACGTCGATCGTCAGCTCTTCCTTCAGTTCACGGATCAATGCGGTTTCCGGCCGTTCGCCCGGTTCAACCTTGCCGCCGGGAAACTCCCACAGGCCGCCAAGCTGTTTGCCCTCTGGCCGCTTGGAGATCAGCACGCGTCCGTCGCTGTCGATCAACGCCACGGCGGCAACGAGGAGGAGGCGCATGATCCCATCCTCCCGTCATCCCGGCGAAAGCCGGGACCCAGACTTGCCGTGCGAAGACTGATGCAGCCGTCGCTCTGAAAGCCTGGGTCCCGGCTTTCGCCGGGATGACGGACCATGGGAAGCCACAAAACTAGCTCCGGTACGAGCCGTTGATGTCGATATAGCGGTGGGTGAGGTCGCAGGTCCAAACCCTCGCCTTGCCCCTGGCTACGCCGACATCGCACTCGATCACAATGTGCCGGCCCTTCATGTGGGGCGTGATGTCGGCTTCATTGTAGTTGGCATCGCGCATGCCGTTCCTGGCGATGGTGACGCCACCGATCTTCACCCGCATGCGGTCGCGGTTGGCCTTTTCGCCGGCCTTGCCGACGGCCATGACGATGCGGCCCCAGTTGGCGTCCTCGCCGGCGATGGCGGTTTTCACCAGCGGCGAGTTGGCGACCGACATGGCGATACGGCGGGCCGCCTTGTCATTTTCAGCGCCAGTCACGGCGATCTCAATGAGCTTTTCAGCACCCTCACCGTCTTTCGCCACTTGCAGCGCCAGGTCCATGCACACGGCGTCGAGCGCCTTGGCGAAGCCTGAAAGGCGCTTGTCGGTAGTAGACTTGATGGCGGGCGTAACGGCCCCGGCAGCGCCGGTGGCGAATAGCAGCACCGTATCCGATGTCGAGGTATCGCCATCGACGGTGATGCAGTTGAAGGACGGCGATACGCTTGCGGCGAGAAGCTTCTGGAGAACCTTGGCGGGGATGCCTGCATCGGTGAAGATGAACACCAGCATGGTCGCCATGTCGGGGGCGATCATGCCCGAGCCCTTGGCAATGCCGTTGATGGTCACCGTCTTGCCGCCAAGTTTGGCTTTGGCCGTCGCCATCTTGGCGAAGGTGTCGGTGGTCATGATGGCGCCAGCGGCTTCGGTCCAGTTGCCGGGCCTGGCGGCCGCCACCAGCCCTTCCAGGGCGTTGGCGATCGGGGCGGGGTTCAGGGGTTCGCCGATCACTCCGGTCGAGGCCTGGAATACTTCGGCTGTCTTGCAGCCGAGAATCTTGGCAGTGGCCTTGGCGACGGCGGTCACGGTGGCGACACCGGCCTTGCCCGGTAAATGCGTTGGCGTTGCCGGCGTTGATGACTACGGCGCGGGCGGTGCCGCCCTTGAGGGCTTTCACGCACCAGTCAACCGGCGCCGAGCGTGATTTCGAGGTAGTGAAGGACCCGGCAACGGTGGTGCCTTTGGGCATCACGGCGAGCAGCACGTCGGGCCGGCCCTTGTAGCGAATGCCGGTGGCGGCCGCCGCCAGTTTTACGCCGGCGATTTCCGGCAAATCCGCAACGTGCTGCGGTGCCAGCGGTGAAACCTGTTGCGCCATGGCCGTGCTCCCCAGGCTTCGTTCACAATTATTGCGGCAGTTGCAGGTCGCCCTTGCCACCATCGTCAGGTGCTGCGTCGCCATCCTGCGGCGCGTCATTGCCGTCGCCCGCCTGATCGGCAGCTGGCTTGATGCCGCCACCGCCTTGCAGGGCGCGGGCCCGGGCGGCGGCTTCGGCGCCGTATTTCTTGAGGTCGGGGTCAAGCACCTCGATCTTCGATTCCTTGCGGATCTGCTCGAGGACTTCGGTGACTTTCTTGCGCATCAGCACGTTGCGGATCGCCACCTTGACCTGGTCAAAGGGCTGAGCGGCGCCCATCTTGCGGTCCTCGACCTTGATGATGTGCCAGCCGTAGTCGGTCTTGACCGGGGCGGAGACGCCACCGGCCTGCAGCGCGAAGGCGGCCTTGGAGAATTCCGGCACCATTTCGGGTGCTGTAAAATAACCGAGGTCGCCGCCATAGTCCTTGGAACCATCAAGCGAGTACTGCTTGGCGAGGTCCTCGAACTTTTCGCCGGCCTGCAGCTTGGCGATGATTTCGGTTGCTTCCTTCTCGCTGCCCACCAGAATATGGCGGGCGCGAATGCGCTCGGTTTCGGCAACCTTGGCTGCCTCTTCATCGTAGGCTTTCTTGATGTCCTCTTCGGTCACCAGCGGGCGGATTTTCTGGAAGAAGTAGGCGTCGCGGAGCGCCTTGGCCTGATAGAGGGCAAGGCGGCGCTTGTATTCCTCGGTTTCGGCGATGCCGGCGGTGACCGCGGCCTGGGCCATCATGTGGCGCTCGACGAGATATTCGACGACATAGGGGTAGCGCAGCTTGGGCGGCAGGTCGGGCAACTGACCGATGATGTCGTCCATCGCCATCTGCACTTCCGAAACCTTGATCTCGTGGCCGTTGACGATGGCCACCACCTTGTCTTCGCCCTTGGGCGCTTCCTGGGCGCTTGCCGCGGGTGGCAAGCCGAGCACGGTAACGAGCAACAAGGCTTTGAAAACAGGAGTGTAGCGCAGCATCAATCCCACCGTAGAATCCATCGTCCTTAGCCCCCGAGACCCGCGCTCAATGGTCGTTAATCAAGGCGAGATTAAGCCTCGGCCGCGGGGTGGGGCCGTTGATTTGCGCTGCACAATGGTCTGCTTCAAATCGCGGCGCAAGTGGCGCACGATGACTTGTGGGGCTTGTTGCGCCTCCGCAACACATTGAAATGCCGGGGCGTTGAGCCTATGTGCTGCAAATGTTTAGCACGGGCAATTGCCCCGCCCGGCCCGATTGACTAGAAGGCGGCACATTCCAGGGCTTTACTTCCCGGTTTCAGGAACGAATCACATGTTTGGACTGCGCGCCATCGCGTCGAAGATCTTCGGCACCAACAACGACCGCAAGGTCGCGAAATACAAGGGTAAAGTCGACGCTATCAACGCGCTCGAAGAGGCCACGGCGGGGCTCTCGGACGAGGCCCTCAAGGCGCGGACGGTGGAATTCCGCAAGATGCTGGCGGATGGCAAGACCATCGAAGAGCTTCTGCCCGAGGCCTTCGCCACGGTGCGCGAAGCTGCCAAGCGGTCCCTCGGCCAACGGCATTTCGACGTGCAGCTGGTGGGCGGCATGGCGCTGCATGAGGGCCGAATCGCCGAAATGAAGACCGGCGAAGGCAAGACCCTGGTGGCCACGCTGGCAGCCTACCTGAATGCGCTTGAAGGCAAGGGCGTGCATGTGGTCACCGTCAACGATTACCTGGCCAAGCGCGACTCGGCGTGGATGGGTCAGGTCTATGGCTTCCTGGGCCTCACCACCGGGGTGATTGTCCACGGCCTCAACGACCAGCAGCGCCGCCAGGCCTATGCCTGCGACATCACCTACGGCACCAACAACGAGCTGGGCTTCGACTACCTGCGCGACAACATGAAGTACCATCTGCCGGAAATGGTGCAGCGCGGGCACAATTTCGCGATTGTCGACGAAGTCGATTCGATTCTGGTCGACGAAGCCCGCACACCGTTGATCATCTCCGGCCCGGTCGACGACAAGTCGGACCTCTACAACACGGTCAACAAGTATATCCCGGAACTGACAGCCGAAGACTACGACCTCGACGAAAAGCAGCGCAGTTGCTCGCTCACCGAGAAGGGCAACGAACACCTTGAGCAGGTCCTGGGGGCGGCCGGCATCATCAATCATCCTAATCTCTACGCGGCCGAGAACGTGGCGATCGTTCACCATGTGCAGCAGGCGCTCAGGGCTCACAAGCTGTACCAGCGCGACAAGGATTACATCGTCAAGGACAACCAGGTCATCATCATCGACGAGTTCACCGGGCGCATGATGCCGGGCCGGCGCTATTCGGAAGGGCTGCATCAGGCGCTCGAAGCCAAGGAACATGTGGCGATCCAGCCGGAGAACGTCACCCTCGCGTCGATCACCTTTCAGAACTACTTCCGCCTCTACGAAAAGCTTTCCGGCATGACCGGCACGGCATCGACCGAAGCCGAGGAGTTCATGGACATTTACAACCTCGATGTCCTGGAGATTCCGACCAACGTGGCGGTCGCCCGCAACGACGAGGACGACCAGGTCTTTCGCACGGCGCGGGAAAAATACGCGGCGATCGTCGATACCATCAACGAGGCCCGGGCCAAGGGCCAGCCGACGCTGGTTGGCACCACCTCGATCGAAAAGTCGGAAGTGCTGGCGGCGTTGATGCAAGCCAAGAATATTCCGCACAATGTTCTGAATGCCCGTTTCCACGAACAGGAAGCGGCGATCATCGCCCAGGCCGGCGTGGCCGGTGCGGTCACCATCGCCACCAACATGGCGGGCCGCGGCACCGACATCAAACTGGGCGGCAATCTGGAAATGCGGGTCGCCACCGAACTGGCCGAGGTTGCCGCTGGACCGGAGCGCGAACGCCGCATCGAGCAGATCAAGGCGGAAATCGAGGCCAACCGCCAGAAGGTGCTGGCGGCGGGCGGGCTGTTCGTCATCGGCACCGAGCGCCATGAAAGCCGGCGCATCGATAACCAGTTGCGCGGCCGTTCGGGCCGTCAGGGCGACCCCGGCCGGTCGCTGTTCTATCTGTCGCTTGAGGACGATCTCATGCGCATCTTCGGTTCAGAGCGCATGGACGGCATGCTGCAGAAGCTCGGCCTCAAGGAGGGCGAGGCGATCGTCCATCCGTGGATCAACAAGGCGCTGGAAAAGGCGCAACAGAAGGTCGAGGCGCGCAACTTCGACATCCGCAAGAACTTGCTCAAGTTCGACAACGTGATGAACGACCAGCGCAAGGAAATCTTCGAACACCGCATCGCCATCATGAAGGGCGAGCAGGTGGCGGAGACCGTCGACGAATACCGCCACGACATCATCGACGAACTGATTACCAAACACATTCCGCCCAATGCCTATGCCGAACAGTGGGATGCCGAAGCCTTGCGCGAGCGCCTGCGCGAGGCGGTCGGCATGGACTTCGCGGTTGACGAATGGGCCAAGGAGGAAGGTATCGCCGACGAGGAAATCCGCGAACGGGTGCTGAAGCCGGTGGACGAAGCCTATGCGGCGAAACGCGCCAAATACGGCCCGGAGATCATGGACCAGGTCGAGAAGGCGGTGCTGCTGCAAACTCTCGACCACCTGTGGCGCGACCACATCATCACCGTGGAGCAGTTGCGCCAGGTCATTCACTTGCGCGGTTATGGCCAGCGTGACCCGCTCAACGAATACAAGACCGAGGGCTACGAGCTGTTCAAGGCGATGATCTCGAAGCTGCGCGAAAACACCACGTCGCAGCTGATGCGGGTCGAAGTGCAGGTGCGCCAGGCGGGGCAGGACGACATGTTGCCCGATGAAGACGACCTGCCGATGATGGCGGCGCATCATATCGATGCGACAACCGGCGAGGACGATGTCGTCGATGCGGTGTTTGGCGCCGAGCCAGGTGCCGCACGCAACCCGAAGGACCCATCAACCTGGGGCGATGTCAGCCGCAACGAACCCTGCCCCTGCGGCTCCGGCAAGAAGTACAAACACTGCCATGGGGCATTTGCCTGAGGAACTGATTGTGCTCCCACCAGCCTTCTGCGCAAAGCTTGGCAATTGTTCAAGCTAAACAGCCCTCATTCCAGCCAAGCGGAGCGTAGCGCAGCGCGAGCTGGAACCCCGCTGCGGGCGTTAGCCACGTTGCCGAATAGCGGGCTTGTGCCAAATCGCTCCCGTCGACGATTTGCTTCGCAAATGCCGGTCGCGTTTGGAATGACGAGCCCAATAGATGGTCACTTGCATCAGCCATGCCGCTGACGCGGGTGGGAGGACGAATTCTCACACCTTCTGTTCCGGCACCTTCAATGCGTCCGCCAGGCGCGACTTGGCGCTGCCGGGGGCCAGGGGTTTTTGCTGGCTGTCATGGGGCGACCAGCCGGTCAACCAGGCCACTTCCAGGGTGGCGCGGATGCGGCCGTCTGCGTCGGCGAAGTTCGCATGATAGGCGTTGGCGGCGGCCCCCAGCAGGCGGCGGCTGACCGGCGTGCGGCTGCGGCCCATCAGCATGTTGGACATGCCAAGAGCGTGGATCTCGTGAATGAGAGCTATGGCATCGGAATATCGCACCACGGTGCGATCGAGATCGGCCACCGGCAAGGCAAAGCCAGCGCGCTGCAACAGCGCACCCAGTTCGCGCACGCTGATCATCGGTGACACGCGGGGCGAAACGCCACCGGTCGCCACGGTCTCACCAGCCAGCCACGATTGACGGAGTTCGGACAATGTATCACCAGCGAACAGTGCGGCAAGCAGCAGCCCGTCGGGTGCCAGCGCACGCTTCATTTGCACCAGCGCGCCAGGTACGTCGTTCATGGCGTGGAGATCGAGGATGTTGAAAATCGCGTCGAACTGACCTTCGGCGAAACCGAAGTTTTCGGTGGCGGGCGGCGTCATCTCCTTCACAACGATAACGCGGCCCGATTGGCGCACGGCCTCGGCAATGATCGCGGGATTAGGAGCAATCACGCAGGCGCGTTTGAAATCGCGGGTAATGAGCGACAGCCGTTCGGCAAGTTCGCTGGCAATGGTGCGATTGAGAATGTCGGGGCCGGAATTTCTGGCGCGGTCCAACCTGGAGCAATACAGCGCCCGGTCAAAAATTTCCGGCGTGGCGTTCATGTCAGGAGCGCAGTGTGGAGGGCCTGCCACGACGCCTTGTCGGGGGCGAGCAGCACGCCGCCGCTGGTCAGCGACGGCGCATAGGGGCTGCCGTCGAGGCGGGCGCTGTAGCCACCGGCTTCGGCGTGGATCAACACGCCCGCCGCATGGTCCCAGGGCATCAGCTTGTAGTGCAGGGCAAAGTGCAAGTGACCATCGCAGATCAGGCGATATTCATAGGCGGCACAGCGATAGGCGAAGGCGGCCTTCACCTTGGGCAGATTGGCGGCGATGCGGCTCCTCAGAGGTTCCGGCGCCATGTACCAGGAGGCGATACCGGCCATGGCTGTGGCAGGTTCAGGTGTTGCAACTTTGATGCCGCTTGCCGCGCCGTTGCTGGCCACCGCCCAGGCACCGGCGCCACGGAGCGCCAGGCGCCAGTCATGATTCACCGGGTCATAGATGATGCCGGCGACAGTTTCGCCCTTCATGGTCACCGCGCCCAGCACGCCGAACAATGGCAGGCCCCAGGCGAAATTGCTGGTGCCATCGACGGGGTCGATGATGATGGCAAGTTCGGCAGCGGCAATCTTGTCAAGAAGCAAGGGATCGCGGGCCACCGATTCTTCGCCGATGAAGGCCGCTCGCGGAAATGCCTTGGCAATGGCATCGCGCATCCGCCATTCGGCCTTTTCGTCGGCGTCGGTTACGACATCGAGGGCCGAAGTCTTCTCACGCACGCCGCCAGTTTCGAGGCTGCGGAAGCGCGGCATGATTTCAGCGGCGGCGGCTTCGGCGATAATCGAACACAGGCGGTCAAGATCGTGGCGCGCAAATTTCATGAACATTCCTCCAGCCAGGGGCTGTTAGACGATTGGGAGTCCAAATCCAATATGCTAGCGTTTGGCCATGGCGGTGCTCGCACAAACACTTTCGCAATTGTGGACCGGCGTGCTCGACACGGTCATGCCGCCGCGCTGCCTCTCGTGCCACGGCGAGGTTTCGTCGCCTGCCGCGCTGTGCATGTCGTGCTGGCCAAAACTGAAACTCATCGACGAACCGGTTTGCAACGCACTGGGCACGCCCTTTGCCTATGATCAGGGCGAGGGTGCCCTGTCGGCGCCGGCGCTTGCCAACCCTCCGGCGTGGGACCGGGCGCGGGCGGCGGTTGCCTATGATGATGCATCGCGGCCCATAGTGCATGCGCTCAAGTATCGCGACACCCAGGAAGCGGGTCTCCTCATGGCGCGGATGATGACGCGGGCCGGACGAAGGCTGGTCGAAGATGCCGATGTGATCGTGCCGGTGCCGCTGCACCGCTGGCGGCTGTGGCAGCGGCGGTTCAACCAGTCGGCATTTCTGGCCGGCACCATTGCCAAGGCGTGCGGTGTTTCGTGCCGTACCGATCTTCTGGCGCGGGTCAAACGCACCCGGCCGCAGGTGGGCTTGGGTGAAAACGAGCGGCGCAAGAATGTCGCCCGGGCCTTTGCCGTGACCGGTGAGGTTGCCGCCAAGAAGATCGTGCTGGTGGATGACGTGATGACCACCGGGGCCACCGCTGCCGCCTGTGCCGCGGCGTTGCGCAAGGCCGGAGCCATGCGCGTCGATGTGCTGTGCTTTGCGCTTGTATTGGAACCGGCGCGGTTCCATATCTGAGCGACGGACGGAGACCATGCCGAAGATCACGATCTACATCACGCCTTACTGCCCCTATTGTCATGCCGCCAAGGCGCTGCTCGCCAGAAAGGGCGCAAGATTCGACGAAATCGATGTGAGCGGCGACCGGGCCTTGCGCCAGTCGATGATGCTCAAGGCCAATGGCCGCTACACGGTGCCGCAGATATTTATCGGTGAAACCCACGTGGGCGGCTGCGACGACCTGCACGAGCTGGAGCGTGGCGGCGGTCTCGACCCTCTGCTGGCGGCAGTTTGACGTTCACGGCGGCCCTCATCCAGATGCGATCGGGCCGCGACATGGCCCGCAATCTCAGCGATGCCACCGGCCTGATCCGCGCGGCAAAGGGCCGGGGCGCCAGCTTCATATCAACACCGGAAATGACCAATATTCTGGAACCTGACCGGCCGCGGCTACGCGGGCTCGCGCGGCTTGAGGGCGACGACCTGTCGGTCCGGGGTTTTTCGGAGCTGGCCGCCGAACTGGGTGTGTGGCTCAACATTGGGTCGCTGGCGCTGAAGGGAACTGGCGACAAACTGGTTAATCGCTCGCTGCTATTCACCCCCAGCGGTGATGTGGCGGTACGCTATGACAAGATCCATTTGTTCGATGTCGATCTGCCGGATGGCGAACGCTTGCGCGAATCGGAGGCCTATGACGGCGGCTCGGCAACTGGCCATGGCAGCGACGCCGGTGGGGCGGCTGGGCCTGACGATCTGCTACGATGTGCGTTTTCCGGCGCTGTTTCATGCCCTGGCAGTGCAAGGTTGCGGCATCATCACGGTGCCGTCGGCTTTCACGGTGCCGACCGGCGAGGCCCACTGGCATGTGCTGCTCAGGGCCCGGGCCATCGAGACCGGGAGTTTCATATTGGCGGCGGCGCAGGGCGGG
The DNA here is from genome assembly GCA_963775095.1 of uncultured Alphaproteobacteria bacterium. Taxonomy (GTDB): domain Bacteria; phylum Pseudomonadota; class Alphaproteobacteria; order Rhizobiales; family Aestuariivirgaceae; genus Aestuariivirga. The sequence continues at coordinate 111,690 of CAVZHN010000009.1, read as the reverse complement.
GTGCACGAGTCGGGCCGTTCGACCTATGGCCATTCGCTGGCGGTCACGCCATGGGGCGAAGTTCTGGCCGAGGGCGGCACCGAGCCCGGTGTGCTGACGTTTGAAATCGACACAAGGCTGATCGGCGAGGCGCGGTCGCGCATACCGGTGTTAAGCCATGTCCGGCGGTTCGCCTTGAATGTGCGGCCAGCGGTTGCTACCTAATCCGCCATGATCCGCTACGACCTCATCTGCGACCGGGGCCATGAATTCGATGGCTGGTTCAGCGACAGCGCTGCCTACGACACGCAGGCGGCGGGTGGCCTTGTGGCGTGCAGCCATTGCGGATCGATGAAGGTCGAGAAGCAGCTGATGGCGCCGGGGGTTCCGGCCAAGTCCAACCGCCGGGCCGATGCGGCGCAAACGATGGTGGCGGCGCCCGATCCCAAGCTCAAGGCGATGATGACCATGATGCGCGAGATGCGCAGGCATGTGGAAGCCAATTCCGAACATGTTGGTGACAGGTTCGCCGAGGAAGCGCGCAAGATCCACTACGGCGAAACCGAGAAGCGCGGTATCTACGGCCAGGCAACCGCCGGCGACGCCAAAGCGCTGATCGACGAGGGCATCGAGGTTCATCCGCTGCCGCGGCTGCCGGAAGACGGGAACTGAGCCCCGCTACTGATCATGGACCCTCACAAAGGCAGGCAACTTACTAAACTCGTGTGGAAGGCGCGGGCGCGGGCCAGTGTTTTGCCGGTGCTGCTGGGTGGCGCTCTTGCTGCCGCATTGTTCGCCGTATCCATAAATGTGCCCGTATCGACACGCCAGGATGAGTGCAACTTCCTGCGCCTCTCATATCCCGCGACGAAATTCAGCTGGTCTCGCCCCGTGGCGTTCTGCGATTTGATGAACGGTCAAACCGTTATGTTCCGTGTTCCCAATGGTTGGATGCCACCACCGGCTGGTTCTTCCCTTCGGATCTTGGTCGACAAGCTGGTTTTCGGCGTCTCTTACCGGCTGGCTTGACTCGACACCGCTGAAATTTGTGGCTTTGGCGGATGACAATGATGCGCCATGGCGTATCATGGTTAGGCCGTGCGTTGCACTGCCCAACAGGAGGAGACCCCCCATGAAAAGATTGTTGCTTGCCACAGCCCTTGCGCTGTCGCTGTCCGTCCCTGCCTTTGCCAACCAATGCCCGGCGATCATGGCGAAGATCGACGAAGCCATGAAGACGGCGACGGTCGATGAAGCCACCAAGGCCAAGGTCATGGAGCTTTACACCAAGGGCAAGGCCGAGCACGAAGGCGGCAGCCACGACGCCTCGGTTGCCACGCTGAACGAGGCGCTGGCGCTGCTCGGCATGTAGTCAGGGCGCAAGCACCTTGGCCATCGCGTAGTTGTGGGTTGCAATGCCGCCGCTCTCAAACACGCGGCGGTGAAGCGTTGCAAAACCCCAATGGGCAAATACCGGGCGGGCGCCTTCGCTCGCCTCGACCGTCAGCTGGATGATCCCCCGGTGGATTGCCTCGCGCTCAAGCTCGCTAAAGAGGCGCGAGGCAATGCCCTTGCCGGTCCAATCGGGATCACAGAACAGCATGTCGATGTGGCCGCCGCCCTCGAGGTCGATCCAGGCGACGGGTTGGTTTTCGTTGTTGGCGGCAACCAGCGCCAGGCGGCCATCGCTGTTTTTGGCGTGAATCGATTCGGCGTCCGGCGGATCGTCGAGCCAGGCGGAGATTTCCGCCGGAGTGTAAAATTGCGCCGCGGTGATACTGACGGCGCGGCGGAAGATTTCGGCCAGCGCCGCCGCATCTTCAGCGCGATAGGGCCGGACGGCAATCACCCCTTCACGCCCAGCACCATGTAGTTCACGTCCATGTCGCGTGATCGGCGCCATTGGTTCTTGAACGGACTGTAGGTGACGCCGCTTTCATCGACCGGTTTCAGGCCGTTGCCGCTCATCCAGCCCTTGAGTTCGGCTGGCGTGATGAACTTCTCCCACTGGTGGGTGCCCTTGGGCAGCCAGCCGAGCACGTACTCAGCGCCGATGATGGCGAGGCCGAAGGACTTGAAGGTGCGATTGAGGGTGGCGACGAACATCAGGCCTTCGGGCTTCAGCATGGCGGCGCAGGTGGCGGTGAAGGCTGAGGGGTCGGCCACGTGTTCGATCACTTCCATGTTGAGGATGACGTCGAAGCGTTCGCCGGCCGCCGCCAGGTCCTCGGCGGTGGCGGCGCGGTAGTCGATTTCCAGCTCCTGTTCGGCGGCGTGGACGGACGCCGTCTTGATGTTCTTTTCCGACGGGTCGACGCCGACGATGGTGGCGCCGAGCCTGGCCATGGGTTCGGTCAAGAGCCCGCCGCCGCAGCCGATATCGAGGATTCGCAGTCCGGCGAAGGGCTGACGCTCAAGCGGGTCACGGGCGAATCTCGCGCACACCTGCTCCTTGATCCAGGCGAGCCTGACCGGGTTGAAGACGTGGAGTACCCCGAATTTACCCTTGGGATTCCACCATTCGGCGGCGATTTTCGAGAATTTCTCGACTTCGGCGGGGTCGAGGCTGGCGGCGGTCGAAGCGGTCATTGGTTTTCCGGGCTTTTCCAGTTTTTGCTGCCGGTAATATTGCACAAGCGAAGCCCCTCATCTATGAGTACGCCGCACCGCAGAACAGGTTGGAATGAACGACATTTGGCCGCGCCGGGTGAGCTGATCCAGCGCGGGGGTTGAGAGGTTTGGCCCATGGGCCGTTTGGTGATGAAATTTGGCGGCACGTCGGTTGCGGATGTCGAGAAGATCCGCAATGTGGCGCGCCATGTGGAGCGCGAAGTCAAGGCCGGCCACCATGTGGCGGTGGTGGTGTCGGCGATGGCCGGAACCACCGACCGGCTCGTCGGCTGGTGCCGGGAAGCCGCCGCCGTGCACGATGCCAGGGAATATGACGCCATCGTCGCCTCGGGCGAGCAGGTGACGGCGGGGCTGTTGGCCATCGTGCTGCAGGACATGGGCATTCCGGCGCGCTCGTGGCATGGCTGGCAGATTCCGCTCAAAACCGATGGGGTGCATGGTGCTGCCCGCATTGCGGCGATCGAGGCCGAGGAAATCCGCCGGCGCATGGAACAGGGCCAGGTGGCGGTGATCGCCGGTTTCCAGGGTATTGGCCCGGACAAGCGCATCACCACGCTGGGGCGCGGCGGCTCGGATACGTCGGCCGTCGCCATTGCCGCAGCCCTTGATGCCAGTTGCGATATCTATACGGATGTTGACGGCGTCTACACGGCGGACCCGCGCATCGTCACCGGGGCCCACAAGCTCGACCGCATTTCCTATGAGGAAATGCTGGAACAGGCCTCGCTCGGCGCCAAGGTCTTGCAAACCCGCTCGGTCGAGCTTGCCATGGTATACAAGGTGCCGTTGCAGGTGCGCTCGAGCTTCGAGCCGCCCGACTCGCCCAACCAGAACAACCCCGATGGCACGGGGCCCGGAACACTCGTTTGCGATGAGGAACGTATCGTGGAACAACATGTCGTCAGTGGCATCGCCTATTCGCGCGATGAAGCCAAAGTCTCGATCCGCAAGGTGAAAGACCAGCCCGGCGTTTCGGCTTCGGTGTTCGGCCCCCTGGCCGAGGCCGATATCAGTGTCGACATGATCGTGCAGAACATATCCGCCGACGGTTCGACCGCCGACATCACCTTCACCGTCGCCCGCAAGGATCTGCGCAAGGCGCTGGAAGTCCTCAACAGCGTCAAAGACAAGGTGGGCTTTGCCGAGCTCGCGCATTCGGCAGATGTCGCCAAGGTGTCGGTTGTTGGCATCGGCATGCGGAGCCATGCGGGCGTTGCCGCCAAGATGTTCCGGTCGCTGGCTGACAAGGGCATCAACATCCAGGCGATCACCACGTCGGAAATCAAGGTGTCGGTGCTGATCGACGAAGCCTATACGGAGCTCGCGGTGCGCGCACTGCACACCGCCTATGGCCTCGAGGGCAAGCACTGATCCGATGATTTCAGCCAGCCGCCATCACCTGAAGCGCTGCCGCCGGTACAAACCGGCGGGCGCGGCCGTCTGCGGCGGGAGCAGCTGATGCCCAGTTCCGCCCGTGGCCCGCGCGTGTTGCTCAGAAGGCTCCGCGAGGTCATGGCGGAGCCGGTCACGGCGCAACAACGTCTCGACAAGATCGCCAGCATCATCGCCGCCAACATGGTGGCCGAGGTGTGCTCGATCTATGTCATGCGGCCGGGCTCGATCCTCGAACTCTATGCCACCGAGGGCCTGAAGCGCGAAGCGGTGCACAAGTCGCGGCTCAAGGTGGGCGAAGGCCTTGTCGGCACCATTGCCGACCAGGCGATCGGCCTCAACCTCGCCGATGCGGCCTCGCACCCGTTGTTCAAGTACCTGCCGGAAACCGGCGAAGAAATTTATCACTCGTTCCTCGGCGTGCCGATCATGCGCGGCGGCACGGTGATCGGCGTTCTGGTCGTGCAGAACCGCACCCAGCGCCACTACACCGACGAGGAAGAAGAGGCGCTGCAAACCACCGCCATGGTGCTGGCCGAGGTCATTGCCTCGGGCGAGCTCAAGGAAGTGGCGCGCGAGGTGGCGGCCGATGTCGCGCATATGCGCAGCCATCACCTCAGGGGCGATTCGCTGGCCGAAGGCGTGGCGCTCGGCCATGTGGTGCTGCACGAACCGCGCGTTGTCATCGAGACGATGATCGCCGAGAGCATTCCGGCGGAACGAAAGCGCCTTGACGAGGGGGTGGCCCAGCTTCGCGCCCATGTCGATGAACTGGTCGACGGTTCGGATGCCATGCGGGCCACGGATTATTCCGATGTGCTGGAAACCATCCGCATGTTCGCCCATGACAAGGGCTGGGTGAACCGGCTGCGCGAGGCGGTTGATACCGGCCTCACGGCGGAAGCGGCGGTGGAGCGCGTGCAGAACGACAACCGGGCGCGGATGATGCGCACGCCGGACCCTTACTTGCGCGAGCGCATGCACGATCTTGACGATCTGGCCAACCGGCTGTTGCGCATTCTGACCGGCGCCATGGCCACGGCGTCGCGCTCCGACCTGCCGCAGCAATGCCATCATCGTGTCGCGCAACATGGGGCCCGCCGAACTTCTGGACTATGACCGCTCCAAGGTGCGTGGCGTCATCCTCGAGGAAGGCGGGCGCACCAGCCATGTGGCGATTGTCGCGCGGGCCCTTGGCATTCCGGCCATCGGCCAGGCGGAGGGGCTGATCGATCTGGTCGATACCGGCAGCGCGATCATCGTCGATGGCGGCACCGGCGAGATTTTCGTCAGACCGTCGGCCGATCTGCAAAAGGCCTATGCCGAAAAAGTCAGGTTCTATGCCCGCAAGCAGGCGCAATACGCGAGCCTCCGCGACGCGCCGGCGCTGACCAAGGACGGCCAGAGGATCGAACTCAACATCAATGCCGGGCTGATCGTCGACATGCCGCACCTCCACGATTCGGGAGCGGATGGCGTCGGCCTCTATCGCACCGAGCTGCAGTTCATGATGGCCCAGCGCTTTCCGCAGGCTCACCTCGCAGGTCAGGCACTATTCGTCGATCATCGAACAGGCCAAGGGCAAGCCGGTCACCTTCCGCACCCTTGATATCGGCGCCGACAAGATCCTGCCATACCTCCGCCAGCCCAAGGAAGAAAATCCGGCGCTCGGCTGGCGGTCGATCCGCATGGCGCTCGACCGGCCGGCATTGCTGCGCCTGCAGCTCAGGGCGCTGATGATCGCTGGCGAGGGGACGCCGATGAAGATCATGTTCCCGATGATCGCCGATGTTGACGAATACCGCCGGGCCATTGAGGCAGTGGACGTTGAAAAGGCCTATCTCGCGGCGCGCGGCCATGTGCTGCCGTCGCCGCTCAAGATCGGGGTGATGATCGAGATTCCGTCGCTGCTGTGGCAGCTCGACAATCTGCTGCCACTCGCCGATTTCGCGTCGATCGGCTCCAACGATCTGGTGCAGTTCCTGTTTGCGTCGGATCGCGGCAACCCGAAGCTCGCCGGGCGCTACGATCCGCTCAGCCCGGCAGCACTCGGCGCCATGCGGATGATCGTCGAAGCGGCGGCGCGGCACGGCAAGCCGGTCACCCTGTGCGGCGAACTGGGCGGCCGTCCGCTGGAAGCCATGGGCCTCGTCGGCGTCGGCCTCACGTCAATCTCCATGGTGCCATCGGCCATCGGCCCGGTCAAAGCCATGATCCGCTCCCTCGACCGCGCCAAGCTATGGGCCTTCATGGAACCGCTGCTGAAAAGCCCGCTGCATTCGATCAGCCCGGAACTCATGGAGTTCGGGCAGCGGAACGGCGTGGTGTTGTAGCAGTTCCAAGCTGCACCAGCCCTCATGCGGCCTGCCGGTCGTGTCTCAGTTTGAATTTCCGCTCTGGGCCAGCAGCGGTCATGATTAATAGGCCTCAATGCCTGTACCCAAGGCGGCCTTCAATTCCTCAGTATCGGCATGAAGCTTTTGAAGCGATTCATGGACAGACTGCATAATCCGCGCCGCCAATGCGGGTTCCATCTCCGGCACTTGGTCCATTGCCTGGGTGGAAAATGATTTAAATTGCCCAAAAAGATTCGAAACCTTGAACGAAAGTTCGGGACTTAACACGCCAATCCTTGCCACGTGGCTGTCGAATACTGGAGTTGCGAAGCGGAAGACCACACGTGGTTGGGTTTTTCGGCCATCATTTAGGCGTGCCAACTCTTCGGCGATGGAGATCTGCGCCAGCAGAATCCTGATGGAATTTGCGATGCCGAGCTGCAAGGCGGAAAGTTCGCCTAGGGTGGCATTTTGAAAAGCTTCGCGCTCGGAACGGCGCTGACGCTCGGCTTGCTCCCTCGACATTTTCTCTTGATGCGCCCGTCCATCTTCGGCAATCCTCGCAATCCGGCGCTGAGAATAGATGACACCGGAGAAGCCGATCAGCGCTGCTAGCAGGGCAACACAAGCACCGACCAACGCCTGGTAGTCCTTGAGGTTTTCCATCGGCCACCCTTCGCAAGATCTGCCTTGTCTATCGGTTCAGGACCTAAACGGCAATGCAGCACAAAGCGCTTTACGGATATGAAGCCAAAGCGCAATACTTGGCACGTTATGTCACAGGACAGCAAAACACCAATTGATCATGGTGGGTTCCACGCGGACCCCATGTATCTCAGCGCACTGGCGAGCCTTGGATCGAGCGTCCCGGCAAAGTTGATGGCCGTCCCCGCCAAGGACAGCATCGCGGTGCTGCCTTTTCTAAACATGAGCGGCGATCCGAGCCAGGAGCACTTCACCGATGGACTGACCGAGGACATCATTACCGACCTCTCGAATGTTCCCGGCTTTTTCGTCATCGCCCGCAACTCGACTTTTGCCTACAAAGGAAAGTCGGCTGACGTGCGCCAGATCGCGCATGACCTCGGCGTTAAATACATCCTCGAAGGCAGCGCCCGCCGATCGGACAAGCGCCTCCGCATCAATGTCCAGCTCATCGACGCCGGAGAAGGCGGCAATCATGTCTGGGCAGAACGTTTTGACCGTGAGCTGGCGGAAATTTTCGAAGTGCAGGACGAAGTGACCCGCCGCATCGTCGAGGCGATTGCCGGAAAGCTCAACGCCAATGCCATTGCCGACCGCTATCGGCCGGCAAGCCTCGAAGCCTATGACCTCGTGGTGCGGTCGCGCGATCTTTTCGCGCAATCCAAATCGGCGAACGATGAAGCGCTGTATCAATTGCGACGCGCCATCAGCCTCGATCCGAATTATTGCGAAGCCCACTGGCGCCTGGCGCTGGCAACAACATTTGGCTGGCTGCATTGGGGCGAGGCACGGGAACTGCACAGCCGTAACGCTCTGGCGTTGGCCCAGCGGGCTGTCGAAATCGACCCGAACAGTTCCGGCGCGCGCTGGGTTCTTGGCAATATCCTGAGCCGCGAACGCCGTTGGGACGAAGCGCAAATCGAGTTTGACGCCTCGCTGCGGCTCAATCCCAATGACGCCGAGGCGAGGATGTTCTTTGCCGACTTTCAAGTTGTAAGCGGCAGGCCGCTGGAAGCGTTGGAAGCCGCAACCAAAGCCTTTCGGCTCAATCCTCAACCACCCGGTTGGTACTATTGGATATTGGGCCGGGTGCAGGTTCTTAACGGCCAGTATGACAAGGCGGTCGCCACGTTGCGGCGCGAGGAAACTTACCGGACCCCATCGCGGCGTTTCTTGATTGCCGCGCTTGCCCGGCTTGGCCGTATTGACGAAGCTCACGAAGAAGCAAAGTTGTTTCTGGCGAGCAACCCGCATTGGCGGATCAGCACGTGGGCGGAAAATCAGGCTTTCAGGAACACCACGGATCTCGAATTCTGGATCGAAACCTATCGCCTCGCCGGATTACCAGAGTGAGCAATGGCAAGGGACTAAAAATTACTTCATTTAGATTTCAGCCTCATGAATATTGGAGGATGTCCGCTTCGGGTCAAAAGCGGAAATTCAAACCGAAACTCTACCGGCCTGTCGGCCACCTTCCCCCATACTATGCACGGGAGAAGGCGAAGCTGGGGGCTTTCATGGAACCGTTGCTGAAAAGCCCGCTGCACTCGATCAGGCCGGAGCTCATGGAGTTCGGGCAAAGGAATGGCGTGGTGTTGTAGCAGTTCCAAGCTGCACCGGCCCTCATCCGCCCTTCGGGCACCTTCTCCCACGCAAGTGCGCGGGAGAAGGCTAAACATTCCTGAACGTCTTCCAACCCGCGAAGCGGGACTCCTAGTGGATTTCTCCTAAACTCATGTTCTCAAAATGCAAATGATCATCGATAGGAGGTCCTGATCGGCGCCGATCAGGACCCCGCCCTTACACTAATTTCAACAATTGTTTCAAGCAGCTTGGACGGATTCGGCAGTGGTCCCATTTCGATGCCGGTTCACAGGCTAACAAGCGATCTCAGAGCGCCAGCCGCTTATCCATGAGGATCGGTCCGCCGTGTTCGGCAATAGACGCAAAGACCGCCTGACCGTCAAACCGGTGATCTCCATATGATCGGCGAACCCGTTCGACGAATCCTCGTTTCCGGAAAATGTGCTGCGATACCTCGTTCGTAGCTTCGGTGACCGCGAGTTCGATAGCCTTTTTGCGCCCCGTACTCGAGGCACCTGGAAACAAGGCGTTGCGCCACGCCTTGGCCCGCGACCGATTCCGCCACCCCAAGAAGGAACAAATGAAGCGACTCACCCGTGCCCAAGGTCCGGCCAGCGCGATACTCCACGTCGAGCTGACCCAGGATGTCGAAGACCGGCTCGAACTTCGGACTTAGCCGATCCAATCCGTCGGGTAGCGCCGACGCGCTGTCCTCCGCTAGCAGTGCACCGACCAGTTCCCGAGTACCGGGGCGTCGCGCCACGATCGTCAAGCCCTCTTCGGCTGCCTTGGGACAGAACAGCCGGACGAACGCCTCGAACTCCGAAGGGGTCACGCCGACCGCCACAGCTGGAGGATCCCGCCGGCTGAAAACCTCGCCCAGAAACCGAGCCATCTCAACCCCATCCTGGGCCGTGTAGACGCCATAGTCGAATAGCTCGCGTTCATCTGAAGGCGGCATCGATCCATTCTTCCCCGACATTCCCCAGATGACCCTCTGGAATGAGGCGAAAGCTATCATTCTACCGGGTTAGCGGGAAGCCATGATCGGCGGATACGGATTCCGCCGGCGTTTCCATCGTACACGACACCCAAGTCGACGTGAGATCCATCGATCTGGCGCTTTCCCTCGTCATTCGAATGCACTGCCCCGTGGTGACGACGCCTTCTCCCACGCAAGAGCGCGGGAGAAGGCGAAAGTGGAGAGAGCTCCCTCAGCTTCGCCTTCTCCCGCGCCTTTGCGTGGGAGAAGGCGGCCGAAGGCCGGATGAGGGCTCTTACAGCTTCCCCGCTGCACGCAGAACGGTTTCAAGGACGCCGTCGAGGTACTTGAACACATCGAGATTCCAGACGTGTACGACCCGATATCCCGCGCCCTCCAGGTATGCCGTCCGCCGCGTGTCGTAAGCAACCTCCTCATCGCTAGAATGGGTCGCGCCATCGACCTCAATGATGAGCTTGCACTCCCTGCAAACAAAGTCGGCAACATAGGGCCCAATCGGCAATTGCCGCACGAACTTCAACCCCGAAAGCCTGCGATTGCGGAGCTGCTCCCACAGTTTGATCTCGGCCGCCGTCTCGGCCTTGCGCAAAATTCGCGCGCGATCACGTGTCTCGGGTTTGGTGAGGGCCACGGCACGAAGTTGCCATCGACCGCCACGTTGCACCAGCCCTCATCCGGCCTGTCGGCCACCTTCTCCCACGCAAGGGCGCGGGAGAAGGCGAAGCTGGGGGAGCTCTCTCAACTTCCGCCTTCTCCCGTTGAGCGCAGCGAAATGGGAGAAGGTGCCCGAAGGGCGGACGAGGGCTGTTTCAGCGTATCCGGCTCTTGACATTTCTTTCCTACTATGCTTATTTCCCTAGGTCCGCCCCAGAAGGGGTCCCGGTCATGACGGTGATCAAGGATGGGGAGGATGGCGGGCCCGCGCTCGGTGGCAGACGTTGCTACCGCCCCCGGGGGCTTCCAGTCTCTTCCGGGGGCACTACGACCCTCGCGCCACTGGATGGCAGTTAGGCAGTCCCAAGGTTGGACAGAGCCGAAGCGGAGACCGGACAGCGAAGAAGACCCGCCGCGCGGGCGCTGAACCCAGCGCCATCCCGCTGGGCCATATAGGTCCAGCATACCGCGCCGGGCAGCGCCCGCGCACCCTTCCCTATGGCGGAAGGGAAAGAAGACCCCCGGAAGCGGAATGTACCGTTTCTACAAAGGATGACGCATGCCCCATTGCAACTCCCCGAAATTCTCCGCCGTTAGCCTCGTGTTCACCATTCTCGTTCATTCTTGGAAATATTCATCGTTAGCGGCGGGTTAATCCGACCCTGCGTTTCGAGAGCGTGTGTCATGAGTGAAGAAATCGTAAACACCGAGCAAGGCTTTGCGGGCGAAGGCTATGGCGAGGCCTGGGACAACTTGGCGATGATGCGGCCCAGGCCCGACGGGACGCTTGATCCGGCGGGCGAGGCCGGGTGGTTCCTGCAGCGCGAGCGCGAAATGCGCGGCGAAACGCTGGAACAGGCGGGCGAGGCGACGGGCATTCATCCCTATCACATCGAAGCCATCGAGTTCGGCGACATGACGCGCATGCCGGCGCGCATGGAAGCGCTGGAGATGATCGGCATCTATGCCCAGTATCTGGGATTCGATCCGGAACCGCTGGTCATTCATTACGCGCAATTTTTGCCGCGCCCGGCGGTTGCTCCCAAGGCTGTTCATCCGGCCAACCCGGCGCCGCTCAGCAGCGCCAAGATCCTGAAGTTCGGCAAGATGCCGAAGCTGCCGAAATTTTCGTTCAACGTCACCGGCCTGCCCGGTGGTCCGGGTGGCCTGGTGGCCGGCATTGCGGGTGCGGTTTTCGTGTTCGCGGGGATTGCCTATGTGGCGGTGCCCGGCGATGTTCCGACCGAGCCGCAGGTGGCGGAAATTGCCGATACCATGCCGACGGCCTCGACCGGGCCGGAAGAGGCTGAAATTGCCATCACCGAAGAGGAATTGCCCGATGACACGGCGACCACTCCCGAACCCAAGATCGCGGCGGGCGAGCAGGCGGCGGGCACCAACCCTGACAGTATCGCGGCGCTGATCGAACAGAATGCCGGTGACACGCCGGCCGCCAATGCCATTCCGCAGCCGTTGGAGGTCACGGCCTCCATGGACATGGAGCAGACGCCGGAGGGCCGGGTGTTCGGCGCCAAGACCGGCGGTGACCGGCTGATCCTCCGGGCCAAGGCGCCGGTATGGGTCAGGATCGAAGACACGGCCGGCAATGTGGTGATGACCCAGATGCTGGCAAAGGGCGACAGCTACCGGGTGCCCGACCGCGAGGGTCTGGTGGTGATCGCCCGTGATGGCGGCCTGTTGAGTTATGTGATCGATGGCGAGGAGAAAGGCGTCCTCGGAACCCCAGGCGAAATCCTCGTCGGGCGCTCGCTTGATCTCAAGGCGCTGCAAAGTCAGGGGTGATTCTCGGGCGTTGCGAAGAGGTGGCGGCCTCCGCTACAAGCCGCCGCCATGAGTGCCATTTCGCCTGAAAAACTTGAGCGCATCATCCAGCGTTTCGCGACGGTGGAGCATGGCATGTCGGCCGGCGCTTCCGGCGAGGCGTTCGTCAAGCTGTCGAAGGAATATGCCGATCTCGAGCCCACCGCCAAGGCGGCAATGGCCCTCAAGAAAGCCTATGACGAGCGCCACGATCTTTCAGAGATGATCAAGGCTGGCGGCGAAATGGTTGATATGGCGCAGGCGGAATTGCCTGATCTCAATGCGCGCATCACCGATATGGAACACGGCATCCGCATCCTGTTGTTGCCGAAGGATGCCGCCGACGAGCGCAATGTGATTCTCGAAGTCAGGGCCGGAACCGGCGGCGACGAGGCGGCGATATTCGCCGGTGACCTGTTCCGCATGTATCAGCGCTATGCAGCGTCAAAGGGCTGGAAATTCGAAGTGGTGTCGACCAGCGATGGCGAGCATGGCGGCTACAAGGAAGCGATCGCCAACATCTATGGTTCGGGTCCTTATGCCCACATGAAGTTCGAATCGGGCGTGCACCGGGTGCAGCGGGTTCCGGCAACCGAAACGCAGGGGCGCATTCACACCTCCGCTGCCACGGTTGCGGTTCTGCCAGAGGCGGAAGAGGTCGATATCAAGATCGAGGACAAGGATCTGCGGATCGACGTCTACCGGTCGTCGGGGCCCGGTGGGCAGTCGGTCAATACGACGGACTCGGCAGTGCGTATCACCCATTTGCCAACCGGGCTGGCGGTGGCGCAGCAGACGGAGAAGTCGCAACTCAAGAACAAGAATGCGGCAATGAAATTGCTGCGCTCGAGGCTCTATGATCTCGAACGCCAGCGCATCGACAGTGAACGCTCGGCGACGCGCAAAGGTCAGGTTGGGTCTGGCGACCGGTCGGAGCGCATTCGCACCTATAATTTTCCGCAGGGGCGGTGCACCGATCATCGCATCAACCTGACGCTCTACAAGCTCGACCAGATCATCGAGGGGCCGGCGCTCGATGAAATGGTGACGGCGCTGATGAACCACCACCAGGCGGAGCTTCTGGCCGCCGAGGACAATGGCTGAGACAATCTGGTCGCTATTGGTGGAGGCGCGCCGGCGGCTGCGCGCCGCTGATGTTGGCGACGAGATGCTTGACTCGCGGCTGCTGTTGCAATGGGCGACGGGGCTTTCGCATGGCGAAATCGTTGCCGAGCCCGAGCGCGCCATTGGCGAGGCTGCGGGGCGGGCTTTTGAAGCAATGGTGCAGCGCAGGCTGGCGTTCGAACCGGTGTCACGCATTGTGGGTGAGCGCGAGTTCTATGGGCGGCCATTCAAGGTGACGCCCGACGTCCTTGATCCGCGGCCCGATACGGAAACGCTGATCGAAGCGGCGCTTCCCTTGCTGACGGAAGGGATGCAGGTCCTCGACCTTGGGTCGGGGTCAGGCGCTATTGTCGTGACGCTGCTGGCCGAGTGTCCGGAACTCACCGGTGTTGCGGTTGACGTCTCAGTGGCGGCCCTGGCAGTGACGATGGAAAATGCGAGGCGGTTAGGCGTGGCCGATCGCCTGATGACTGTGGCCGGGGATTGGTTTGCGAATGTTGACGGCCGGTTCGATGTCATTGTTTCCAATCCGCCCTATTTAGCCAGAGGCGACATAGCCGGATTGCAACCCGATGTGGGCAACTACGATCCGCAAATCGCATTGGCGGGCGGCGAGGATGGGCTCGACGCCTATCGTGCCATTGCTTCAGATGCTGGCAAGCATCTGGCGTTGACGGGACGGGTTTTGGTGGAAGTTGGAGCGGGGCAAGCTGCCGATGTGACGGCCATTTTCGAAGCGCAAGGCTTCACCGCAGCGGGGCAAAGGCTAGACCTTGGCGGGCATGTGCGGGTCTTGGCCTTTTCCCGGGGTTAACCCAGCTCTGTGGATGCGGCGATAATACCATTGGATTTCCGGGGCAATTCGGCTAGAAGGGGGTTAGGTAAATCCTTCTGCCCTCGATGACTGCACCGGGCGGGTGGTTGAAATCCAGCAACAGGTTGCTTGTTTCGCCAAAACCGGTGTCGGCATGGGCCATGTTTCCAGGCCGGGAAACACTCCGGAGGGCGGGGTAATACTTACCGAAACCATTGGGTAAAGTATCGAAAAGTCCGGGATTCCGGCAATGGGGGCGCCGCCTGAGATTGGCGCATTGGAACGGCGAACAGCCTTAATGGCATTGCAGAACTCTAAGATAGGACAATCATGAGACCTGGGCAGCAGCACAATAAGCGCGGCCGTGGCCGCAATCGCCACCGAAGCGGCGGTAGTGGGGGCGGTGGCGGCGGCGGTGGCGGAAATCCGCTAAGCCGCGTCTATGACAGCAACGGCCCGGACGTGAAGGTGCGGGGCAACGCCCAGACGGTGGCCGAGAAGTACCTGCAACTGGCGCGCGACGCGCAGTCGTCCGGTGACAGCGTGATGGCCGAGAGCTATTTTCAGCACGCGGAGCATTACCTGCGCCTGCTCTCGGAAGCCCAGGGCTACCAGCAGCAGCAACAGCAGTTCCGCCGCCCCGGCGAAGAATTCGATGATGAAGATAGCGAAGATGGCGGTGAGGGTGAACCGGAAGACAACCGTCCACCCCAGGTTATGGCGACTGGCACCGGCGAGCAGCCAGATATCCAGGGCGAGCCGCCGGAATTCGAGAATGCCCGGCCGCCGCAGCAGAACTTCCGCCAAAACCGTGAGTTCCGCGACAATCAGGGCAACCGCGACGGGCAACAGCAGGGCCGCTTTAAGCCGCGCTGGCAGGACCGACGCGATCGTAACCAGCCGAACGGCGGCGGTGAGAACCGCGAGCAGAATTTCGGGCCGCGCGAGCAGCGCAACGAGGACATGCCGCGCGAAGCAACCGGGCAGTCAAACGACGGCAGTGAGGATGCGCCGCAATGGGAGGCGCCGAGCTTCCTGCGGCGGCCAGCGCCAGTCGCCGAATCCGAGACGGTTGTTCAGGAGGCTGTTGCCGAAAAACGCCCGCGGGTTGGACGCCCACGCAAGGAGCGGCCACCCGAGGATGAACCGGCATCCGAGACCCAGGGCGAGTAGCGCGATTTACCTTCTGGGCGTTGCGCCGTAGGCGAGGCGATAGGTGAGGGCAACACCACCGGCGCCGCCGATGATGTTGCCGATGGTGACTGGAACAAGATTGCCGATGAATCCGGCGGCCGTCACGTTGCCGCCGGCAGCCCAGCCTGCGGGTATGAGGTACATGTTGGCGATCGAGTGCTCGAACCCCATCAGCACGAAGCCGGCTATCGGCAAGACAATTGCGAGAATCTTGTCGCTGACCGAGCGCGCCGCGAAAGTGAGCCAGACGGCGAGGCACACGAGCGTGTTGCAGAGAATGCCGCGAACCAAGGCTTCGGCTGGCCCTAGGCTGACTTTGGCTTCTGCGATCTTCAGGACAGTGGCGCCACTTGCGCCCGCGAGCAGCCCTGAAAAGTACATGAGAATAACGATGGCCAAAGCGCCCGCGAGGTTGCCGGCATAGGCATAGGCCCAGTTTCTGAGGAGTGCTCCAGCCGTTACCCGCCGGTCAACCCAGGCCAAGACGATCAGGGTGTTGCCGGTAAACAGTTCGGCGCCGGCAACCACAACCAGTATGAGGCCGAGCGAGAATACGACACCGCCGAGGAAGCGGGTTGGGCCATGGCCTAAATCGGTGCCTGTCATGACGGCTATGTAGGCGGCCGCTCCCAAGGCAATGAAAACACCGGCAAGCACTGAAAGGGTGGCGAGTTGAAGGGCAGGCAGGGCCGCTTTGGCGACACCGGCTTCTTCAATCCGCCGGGCAATCTCCGGCGGCTTAAAGGCGTCGATACCCGTAGGGTCGATACGGGGAGAGGGCTGATCCATGGTTAACCTCTTGGCAAACGGTCCGGCGGTGTCGTTGATCTACAGCAAAGACGCCGTTGACGGGAGCTGGGAACTTGTCATGCCGAAAGCGCCTCCCATATAGATTGCAACTTCAGCCGTTGACGGCGTTTCGGGGGTTGCTTCGGGATCCCAATGGAACGCGCCGAGGAGAACAACATGGATTTCGAGAAATTTACCGAACGGTCGCGCGGTTTTGTTCAGTCGGCCCAGTCCCTGGCGCTGCGGGAAGGACACCAGCGCTTCAGCCCGGAACATCTTCTGAAAGTTCTGCTCGACGACGAAGAGGGCCTTGCCGCCGGGCTCATTGCCGCATCGGGTGGCGATTCACGCGTGGCGCTGCGCGACACGGAAGCGTTGATCAAGAAAATGCCGAAGGTCTCGGGATCGGGGGCGGGGCAGGTTTATCTGGCACCAGAACTGGCCCGGGTGTTCGATGTTGCCCAGAAGATGGCGGAGAAGACCGGCGACACTTATGTTACCGCTGAGCGCCTGCTGCAGGCGCTGGCCATTGAACCTTCGGATGCTTCCAAAGTTCTGAAATCAGCCGGTGTGACGCCACAGGGCTTGAACCAGGCGATCAATGCGGTGCGCAAGGGGCGCACGGCGGATACGGCTTCGGCCGAGCAAGGCTATGATGCGCTCAAGAAATATGCCCGCGACCTGACGGAGGCGGCGCGTGACGGCAAGCTCGATCCGGTGATCGGACGCGACGAGGAAATTCGCCGCACCATTCAGGTTCTGTCGCGGCGCACCAAGAACAATCCGGTACTGATCGGCGAACCGGGTGTCGGCAAGACGGCGATTGCCGAGGGTCTGGCGCTGCGCATCATCAAGGGCGACGTTCCCGAAAGTCTCAAAGACAAAAAGCTGATGGCGCTCGACATGGGCGCGGTTATTGCCGGCGCCAAATATCGTGGCGAGTTCGAAGAGCGGCTGAAAGCGGTGCTCTCGGAGGTGATGGCAGCGGACGGCGGCATCATCCTGTTCATTGATGAGATGCACACGCTGGTGGGCGCGGGCAAGAGCGACGGGGCGATGGATGCCTCCAACCTCCTGAAACCGGCGCTGGCGCGCGGTGAATTGCATTGCGTGGGTGCGACGACGCTTGATGAGTATCGCAAGCATGTGGAAAAGGATGCTGCCCTGGCGCGGCGCTTCCAGCCGGTGTTCGTCAATGAACCGACGGTCGAGGATACGATTTCCATCCTGCGCGGCATCAAGGAAAAATATGAGCTGCACCACGGTGTACGCATCACCGATACGGCGATCGTCGCGGCGGCGACACTGTCCAGCCGCTATATCAGCGACCGCTTTCTGCCGGACAAGGCCATCGACCTGATGGATGAGGCTGGGTCTCGGCTCAGGATGCAAGTTGATTCGAAACCGGAAGAACTGGACGAGATCGACCGCAAGATCATGCAGTTGCAGATCGAGCGCGAAGCGCTGAAGAAGGAAACCGACCGGGCGTCCAAGGACCGGCTGGAAAAGCTCGAGAAGGAACTGGCCGAACTCGAGGAAGAGTCAGCGACGATGACCAGGCGCTGGCATGCGGAAAAGGAAAAGCTCGCCTCGGCCTCCAAGGTCAAGGAAGAGCTTGAGAAGGCGCGGCACCAGCTGGACCAAGCGCAGCGCAAGGGCGATTTCGCCTTGGCTGGAGAGTTGGCCTACTCGAAAATCCCCGGCCTCGAAAAGCAATTGAAGGAAGCCGAAGCCGCCGGCGAAGGCCGGATGCTGGAAGAGGCGGTGACCGAATCTCACGTGGCGCAAGTCGTCTCACGCTGGACGGGAGTTCCCGTTGACAAGATGCTGGAAGGCGAACGCGAGAAACTGCTTCACATGGAGAAGGATCTCGCGGCTCGCGTCGTCGGCCAGGCGGAAGCGGTGGAAGCCGTGTCAACCGCCGTTCGACGGGCGCGGGCCGGCCTGCAAGACCCGAACCGGCCAATGGGTTCGTTCATGTTCCTCGGCCCCACTGGTGTCGGCAAGACCGAGCTCACGAAGTCTCTGGCTTCTTTCCTGTTTGACGATGAGCACGCGATGGTGCGGATCGACATGTCGGAATACATGGAGAAGCACTCGGTGTCGCGGTTGATTGGCGCGCCTCCGGGCTATGTCGGCTACGATGAAGGTGGGGCGCTGACCGAGGCGGTGCGGCGCAGGCCCTATCAGGTGGTGCTGTTCGATGAGATCGAGAAGGCGCACCCGGATGTGTTCAACGTGCTGCTGCAGGTTCTTGACGACGGCCGCCTGACCGACGGCCAGGGCCGCACGGTAGATTTCAAGAACACGCTCATCATCATGACTTCGAACTTGGGCTCGGAGTACCTGGTGAACCTCGCAGAAGGGCAAGATGTAGACGAGGTGCGCGACAAGGTGATGAGTGTGGTGAAAGGCCACTTCCGGCCGGAGTTCCTCAACCGGCTCGACGAAATCATCCTGTTCCACCGGTTGCGGCGTGAACACATGGGGGCGATTGTCGACATTCAGTTGAGACGCCTGCAGAAACTGCTCGATGAACGCAAGATTGCCATCACGGTTTCGGATGCGGCGCGGAATCTGCTCGCCGACAAGGGCTATGACCCGGCCTATGGGGCAAGGCCGCTGAAGCGCGTGATCCAGAAGTCGGTGCAGGATCCGTTGGCGCAACAGATTCTGGCTGGCACGATTTCCGAAGGAGACAAGGTCGAAATCGACTCGGTGGCCGGAACCCTCACGTTCAATGGCCTGGCGGCGGGTGGTGACGTGGTTGACCGCAAGGTGGTCAGCCTGCACTAGACACGCTATGACGCGCGAGTGACTCTTGATCGCTACAATGCGTTTTGCGCCTCGCTTCCGCACACCACCAAAGTGGTGCAGTGGGGTGGGGCGCATGTCTGGAAAGTGGCGGGCAAAGTGTTCGCGGTGGCCTGGCCCGAGGCACGCAATGCGCTGCACGTGACATTCAAGGCCTCGGACTTGAGTTACGAAATGCTCAAAGAGCAGCCGGGCCTGCGGCCTGCGCCCTACTTCGCGTCGCGCGGCATGAAGTGGCTGCAGCGCACCAGTGCAGCGACGCTAAAGGACAAGGATTTTGAGAAATACCTGGCTGAGAGCCACCGGCTTGCGGCGCAAAAGCTGACTCGCAAGGCAAAGCTGGCGCTCGGAATCGCGGTTGACGGGCCGGATGGCCGCTAGGCCGGGCCCCTGTCTCGACCGTTGTTTGCAGGTTCTTTACCTTATGGGCCACAAGTTGGGGGCTGGTGGCAGCCGTTTGCCTCTTCTGTTGGCAATTGACCTGCTATCTAGGGACCGGAACCGACGAGAATCGTCGGCAGGGGGCATGGCGGATGCCAGATTTCATAACGAGCGCAGCACCCGAGCTGCCGTTCATACTTATCCTGCTGGCCCTTCTCGGCTTTCGCTGGCGGGTGAACCCGCGCGCATCGGTGTTCGTGCGGGCCCCGATGGAGAAGATTTTTCCGCTGGTCGACTTCGTCGAAGGCGACATGCAGCGGTGGCAGCGAACACGGGTCAGTTGCGATCTTGTCGACAGCAAGAGCCAGACCTACAAACTCACATTCGTTACGCCGCTGGCGACCGGAGCCGTCCAGTCTTCCGATGCGTTGTTTCGCGTGGCGCGCCGGGATGCCCCGCGGCTTCTCGAAGCGGACCGGGCGGGGCTTGAAGGCAAGTCGCTGAACAACCAGCTTCTCAAGATTCACGCAACGCTGGCGCCCGAGGGAGACGGAACGCGGCTGTCGCTAGCCTATTTCTGGGGCCCCCGGCCTCTGCTTGCGCAGTTGCTGGCCCGTACCGATTTGTGGGGCAGTGTATACCGGCTGAAGGGTGTTGCCGAAACCGGCAAGCCGGATTTCGTAACCGATGCGCTGATTTCGCTGGGTGTTGCAACCACTACGGGCCTGATTACGCTCACAACCTTTGCGCTGGCATTCAACTGGATTGTCGCGGTGCTGCTGCTGGCGGCTCTGTTCATCCACGAGTACGGCCATTTGCTTGCCTTTCGTCTGATCGGCCAACCGTGGGGGCGCATGATCTTCCTGCCATTTCTGGGGGGCATTGCGGTGCCGCGCATTGGCTTCACGACTCAGGGCCAGACGGTGTTCTCGGCTCTGATGGGGCCGGGATTTAGCGCTATTTTTGCGGTCATTGTCACACTTATCGTATGGATGAATCCCGGGCCGTCGACCGACGTGTGGGTGGCGGTGGGGCTGGTGATGTGTGGTCTCAATCTCTTCAATATGCTGCCGGTGGAACCGCTCGATGGCGGCGTCGCACTGCGGTATGTGCTGAGTTCGCTTCTCGGCCGCTATGCGCAGCTGGGGCATCTGCTGATCGGCGCGACGATTGTTGGCACGGGGTTCTATTTTGAACAGATCTTGCTGGTGGTGTTCGGAGGACTTGCTCTTCTTGTGAACCTCCGTCCACGGATGATCGACCCGGGAATCGAGCCGCTGAGCCGGCTGCAGGTGGTCATATCGGCCTTTGCATTCATGTCGATCGTTGCGGCCTATGCGGTCCAGATCCGGTTCCTGCTGGAGAAGGCATATCCCTGATGGAGTACCGGCAGCGGCTGGCCAAGGGAGCGCTTAAGCCTGATTCGGCTCAGGCGGTGGTGGCGGAAAGGCTGGAGGAACTGGCTACGCAACTCCAGCGCGCCGGTCCGCCCGGTCTCCTGGGCAAACTGCTCGGCGCCCGTGAAAAGCCACCGCGCGGAATGTACATTCACGGTAGCGTGGGCCGGGGCAAGACCATGCTCATGGACATGTTTTACGCTGACGTGGAGTGCACGACCAAGAAACGCATTCACTTCCATGCCTTCATGCAAGACGTTCACGGCAGGCTGCACGCTGCCCGCAAGGCCAATGCTGATGCGCTGGCGCCGGTTGCCAAGGCGATTGCCGCCGACGTGCGACTGTTGTGCCTCGATGAGATGCAAGTGACGGACATTGCCGATGCGATGATCATCGGCCGGCTGTTTGAGAAGCTTCTCTCTCATGGCGCGGTGATCGTGACGACATCAAATCTCAAGCCCGACGAGCTCTATCGCGACGGATTGAACCGGCAATTGTTCTTGCCATTTGTTCAATTGATCAAGGAGAAACTCGATGTGGTGGCGCTCGATGGTGGCACCGACTATCGCCTAGGGCGGGTAAAATCGCATGAGACCTTCCTGACGCCGCTGGGTGCTGCTAGCGACGCCGTGGTTCAAGACCTGTGGGTGCGGCTGACCGATACCGAGAAGGGTGAAGCCGTTGACATTGATGTTCTGGGCCGCAAGTTGCATGTGCCGCAAGCAGCGCATGGCTGCGCCCGCTTCAATTTTTCCGAGTTGTGCGAGAGGCCGCTGGGGCCGCCTGACTATCTGGCCCTGGCGCACAACTTCGGCACAGTGTTTGTTGAACGTATTCCGGTGTTAAAAGCTTCGCAGCGAAACGAAGCGAAGCGATTGGTTCTGCTGATCGATACACTTTACGACGCCGGGGTGCGGCTGGTCGCTTCATCAGCAAAGCCGCCGGAAGGAATTTACCATTCGGGCGATCATCGTATTGAGTTTGAGCGTACCGTGTCGCGCCTCCGGGAAATGCAGTCGGCGAGCTGGTGGGGGAAGAAGATTGCCGAAACCTGAGATGAGCCCTTGGATTCGGCGAAAGAATTTCCAGGCGAATTGAAAGAAAGCCGCCGGTGCTCACGTAGACCTCAACAGGCGCTGGAGATAACAGGTTTCGGCCAGCGCGAAATTGGAGGGACATATCGTGAGAAAGTACATTCAGGGCGCGGCCTGGGCCGCGCTCACCGCCCTGTCGTTTGCCATTCAGCCGGCTACTGTCCGGGCTGAAAGTTCCGCCTGTGACAGGACCACGGCGGCGGCCCATGCCAGCTGCAATCTGCAGTCGGCCAGCGATTTCAAGCTGGCGTTGGGCAAGTGCGCCAACTTCAAGTCGTCGTCCGACCGGGAAAAATGCCGGAAGCGCGCCGGGAAAGACAAGAAGGAAGCCTTGGAGCTCTGCGATGCGCAGGCGAAGGGGCGCAGGCAGGTTTGCAATCAGGTGGGCAACGGGCCCTTTGACCCGGTCATCAATCCCGCGGATTTCTCAACCACCATCAACAATCCGCTGCTGCCGTTGAAGCCTGGCAGCGTGTTCGTCTACCAGAACATCAGCAACAATGCCGAGGTGATTATCACCGTCACCAACAAGACCATCATGCTGGCGGGCGTGACTTGCCGCGTCGTGCATGATGTCAACAAGGTTGGGGGTGTAATCGAGGAAGACACGCTCGACTATTATGCCCAACACAAGGATGGCAGCGTCTGGTACTTCGGCGAGGATACCATTTCCTTTGAGGATGGCATTGCCAGCACCGAGGGATCATGGCGCGCCGGGCTGGATGGCGCCAAACCGGGCATTGTCATGCTGGGCGCACAGCCTCTCGGCAAAACCTATCGCCAGGAGTTCCAACTCGGCGAAGCCGAGGATGTGGCGCGCACCGTTGCCGTCAACCAGCATGTCGAGGTGCCGTACGGCACTTTCAACAACGCCTTCGTGACCAAGGATTCCACGCCCGTCGAACCTGGCAAATTCGAGAAGAAATACTACGTGCCCAATGTCGGCATGGTGTTGGCCCACAATCCGCAAACGGGTGAACGCGAAGAACTGGTGAGCTACACGCCGGGCCCATAGGCCCTCGGACGAGAATGGCGGGATTTGGCGGCGCAGGGCGAGGGCCCGGCGCCGCCTTTTGGTGTTGGCCGGACCTTCTTGCCGCTGACTGCCGTTTGGCCGGCTTTCCGGGGCAAGACTTGCGGCGCAAGAGTGCAGGCGATCAACTCAGCGCAAGTTCATCGGGGCATGTGAGAAGCGGCAGCGATGGGATTCGCGCGAAAAGTTGTAAAAACTTGACGTTTTGGTCAAATCCCTACGTCAAAGTGACTAGGCAGGCGTCTTGAAGCTGGTAGAAATCAACGTTACACAAACGTCGTTTTTGCAGTGCGAAACGACATCGCGGCGCTTCAGAGGGAAATTCGGACATGGCACGGAAGAAAATAGCGTTGATCGGCGGCGGCATGATCGGCGGCACGCTGGCGCATTTGGCTGCTCTCAAGGAGCTGGGCGACATTGTGGTGTTCGATATCGCCGAGGGTCTGCCGCAGGGTAAGAGTCTGGACTTGGCCCAGTCTGGCCCGGTTGAAGGCTTTGATGCCAAGCTCACCGGCGCCAACTCCTATGAGGCCATTGCCGGGGCGGACGTGTGCATCGTCACAGCAGGGGTGCCGCGCAAGCCCGGCATGAGCCGCGATGACCTCCTGGGCATCAACCTCAAAGTGATGGCGTCGGTCGGGGCCGGCATCAAGGCCCATGCACCGAACAGCTTCGTCATCTGCATCACCAACCCGCTCGACGTGATGGTGTGGGCGCTGCAGAAATATTCGGGGCTTCCCACCAGCAAGGTCATCGGCATGGCGGGGGTGCTCGATTCGGCGCGTTTCCGGCACTTCCTGGCCGAAGAATTCAATGTATCGGTGGAGGACGTGACGGCCTTCGTGATGGGTGGACATGGTGACACCATGGTGCCGCTGACGCAATATTCGTCGGTCGCCGGCATTCCGGTTCCCGACCTCATCAAGATGGGCTGGTCGACGCAAGAAAAGATCGACAGGATCGTGCAGCGGACGCGCGATGGCGGGGCCGAGATCGTGGCCCTGCTCAAGACCGGTTCGGCCTATTATGCGCCTGCCACTTCAGCCATCGCCATGGCCGAGAGCTATCTGAAGGACAAGCGCCGGGTTCTGCCCTGCGCGGCGCACCTCACGGGTCAATATGGCATCAAGGATACCTACGTGGGCGTTCCCGTGGTGATCGGCGAAAAAGGTGTGGAACGGATCGTCGAAATCCCGCTGTCGGCCACCGACAAGTCGGCCTTCGGGAAATCGGTCGAGGCCGTTCATGGCCTGATGGCGGCGGCCAAGACCATTGCTCCGGACCTCGCCTAAGTTTACTTGCACGTCATATCAGGGAAGCGGACATGAACATCCACGAGTACCAGGCCAAGGAAGTCCTTCGCTCTTTTGGTGTGCCGACCGGCAAGGGATATCCCGCCTTCACTGTCGATGAGGCCGTAACGGCGGCGGAAAAAATGCCGGGACCAGTCTGGGTTGTGAAGGCCCAGATCCACGCCGGTGGACGCGGCAAGGGCGGCGGCGTGAAGGTCGTGAAGTCCGTGGCCGATGTCAAGGTGGAAGCCACACGCATGCTGGGCATGACGCTGGTAACTCATCAGACGGGACCCCAGGGCAAGACGGTGCAGCGGCTCTACATCGAAGAGGGCACGGCGATTGCGCGTGAACTTTACCTGTCGATCCTTGTCGACCGCGAGACATCGAAGGTTGCCTTCATTGCTTCGACGGAAGGCGGCATGAACATCGAGGAAGTCGCACACAAGACGCCGGAAAAGATCGTCACCGTGCATGTTGACCCGGCATCCGGATACTCCAGCTATGTGGGACGGCGCATTGCTTCGGCGCTCAAGCTCGAAGGCGACCAGGTGAAGCAATGCTTGAAGATGATCGGCCAGCTCTATGCGGCGTTCATGGCCAAGGATATGAGCCTGCTGGAAGTCAATCCGCTGGTGGTCACCAAGGACGGGGCTCTCATTTGCCTCGATGCCAAGATGAACTTCGATGACAATGCGCTGGACCGGCATCCGGAAATCAAGGAACTACGCGATCTCAGCGAGGAGGACCCAAAGGAGATCGAGGCCTCGAAATACGATCTCTCCTATGTGGCGCTCGATGGCTCGATCGGCTGCATGGTGAATGGCGCCGGGCTTGCCATGGCGACCATGGACATCATCAAACTCTATGGCTCGGAACCCGCCAACTTCCTCGACGTCGGTGGTGGTGCTTCCAAGGAAAAGGTGGCGGCGGCGTTCAAGATCATCACCGCCGACCCGAGGGTCAAAGGCATTCTGGTCAACATCTTCGGCGGTATCATGAAGTGCGACGTGATTGCCGAGGGGGTGATCGCGGCGGTGAAAGAAGTGGGCCTGGAGGTGCCGCTAGTGGTGCGGCTTGAGGGCACCAATGTGGAGTTGGGCAAGAAGATCATCAAGGACTCGGGGCTGAATGTCATCCCCGCCGACGACCTCGACGATGCGGCGAAGAAGATCGTCAAAGCAGTGAAGGAAGCGGCGTGATTGATATGATTGCCTCCCTCGCTGACATTGCCGGGCTTTTCCCGACAACCCTCGGTAAAGTTGCACAATGGGTCGCCGGAGCAAGTACGGCGATGACAAACTTTGAAAATGACAACTTGATCTGCGAGACACGCTAGATGTCCATTCTCGTCACCAAGAAGACCCGCGTCATCTGCCAGGGCATTACCGGCAACAATGGCACGTTTCACACCGAGCAGGCGATTGCCTATGGCACTCAGATGGTGGCGGGGGTGACACCGGGCAAGGGTGGCACGAAACACATTGGTTTGCCGGTGTTCGATACGGTCGCTGAAGCGCGCGAGAAGACCGGCGCCGATGCCAGCGTCATCTATGTGCCGCCGCCGTTTGCCGCCGATGCCATACTCGAAGCCATCGATGCCGAGGTGCCGCTGATTGTGGCGATCACCGAGGGCATTCCGGTGCTCGACATGGTGAAGGTGAAACGGGCCCTTTCGGGTTCGAAGTCGAGGTTGATCGGGCCCAACTGCCCGGGGGTGCTGACGCCTGGCGAATGCAAGATCGGCATCATGCCCGGCAACATCTTCAAGAAAGGTTCAGTGGGCATCGTGTCGCGCTCGGGAACGCTCACCTACGAAGCGGTGTTCCAGACGACGCAGGAAGGCCTTGGCCAGACCACCGCCGTGGGTATCGGCGGCGATCCGGTGAAGGGCACGGAGTTCATCGACGTCCTCGAAATGTTTCTGGCTGATCCCAGGACGCAATCGATCATCATGATCGGCGAGATCGGCGGTTCGGCGGAAGAAGACGCCGCCGAATTCATCCGCAAGTCGAAAATCAAGAAACCGATGGCCGGTTTCATTGCCGGGCGCACCGCTCCGCCGGGGCGGCGCATGGGCCATGCGGGTGCTATCATCTCCGGCGGCAAGGGCGGTTCAGAGTCAAAAATCGAGGCAATGAAGCGGGCGGGAATTGCAGTATCGGATTCGCCGGCGATGCTCGGTAAGACGTTGATGAAGAAGTTGAAGCGGAAGTAGGGGCTGATCGGAGACGGTGATGAACAAGACGGATCTGGTGACGGCGTTCGAACAAACCTCGTTCCTGTATGGCGGCAACGCGCAGTTCATTGAACAGCTTTACGCCAGGTATCTGGAAAATCCGGCCGCCGTGGATGACCACTGGCGGCAGTTTTTTGCGAGCCTCGACGACAATCGCGACGAGGCCCTGGCCCAGGTGAAGGGCGCTTCGTGGAAGAAGCCGAACTGGCCGCTGCCGGCGTCGGGCGAACTCGTGTCGGCGCTTGATGGCAACTGGCCGGCGGTCGAAAAAGCCATTGCGCCCAAGATCGAGGCGAAGGCGAAGGAAAGTGGTGCGGGGCTTTCGGTCGAGGAGGTGCGCAAGGCGACGATGGATTCGGTACGAGCGCTGATGATGATCCGCGCCTATCGCATCCGCGGCCATCTTGCCGCCAATCTTGATCCGCTCAATCTTAAGGAGCCCGAAAGCCATCCGGAACTCGAACCCGCTTCCTACGGTTTCAGTGAAGCCGACATGGACCGGCCGATCTTTCTCGACAAGGTTTTGGGGCTTGAGAACGCCACCATCCGGCAAATTGTCGACATTCTGAAGAAGACTTACTGCAATACGCTTGCAGTCGAGTTCATGCATATTTCCGATCCGGGGCAGAAGTCGTGGCTGCAGGAGCGCATCGAAGGCGCCAACAAGGAAATCAGCTTCACGGTGGAAGGCAAGAAGGCCATTCTCGCCAAACTGATTTCAGCCGAAGGCTTCGAGAACTTCCTCAATGTGAAATACACCGGCACCAAGCGCTTCGGCCTTGATGGCGGCGAGGCGATGATCCCGGCCCTCGAACAAATCATCAAGCGCGGCGGGCAGCTGGGGCTCAAGGAAATCGTGTTCGGCATGGCGCACCGCGGCCGCCTCAATGTACTGGCCAATGTGATGTCGAAGCCGTTTTCGGCGATCTTCCACGAATTCAAGGGCGGCTCATCGACGCCCAACGAGGTCGAAGGGTCTGGCGACGTGAAGTACCACCTCGGCTCGTCCTCCGACCGGGCGTTTGACGGCAACACCGTGCACTTGTCGCTCACCGCCAATCCGTCGCATCTGGAAATCGTCGATCCGGTAGTGCTGGGCAAGGCGCGCGCCAAACAGGATCAACGCGGCGACAAGGATCGCACATCGGTGTTGCCGCTGCTCATTCATGGCGATGCGGCCTTCGCCGGACAGGGCGTGGTGGCCGAATGCTTCGGGCTTTCGGGGCTGCGTGGCCACCGCTCCGGCGGATCGCTGCACTTCATCGTCAACAACCAGATCGGCTTCACGACGAGCCCGCATTGGTCGCGTTCGTCGCCCTATCCCTCCGACGTCGCCAAGATGATCGAGGCGCCGATTTTTCATGTGAATGGCGATGATCCGGAAGCGGTTGTCTTTGCCGCCAAGATCGCCACGGAGTTCCGGCAGAAATTCAAGAAGCCGGTGGTCATCGATATGTTCTGCTACCGGCGGTTCGGGCACAACGAAACCGACGAGCCGATGTTCACGCAACCGCTGATGTACAAGCGAATTGCGACGCACGAAACGACGGTGACGATCTACGGCAAGCGGCTGGTTTCGGAAGGGGTTATTACCCAGGAAGAACTTGAGGCCATGAAGGCGGCCTATCGCAAGACCCTTGATGATGATTTTTCCGCCGCCGAAGGCTACAAGGCCAACAAGGCTGACTGGCTGGACGGCAAGTGGGCGGGCATGCGGGTAGCGCGCGATCACGAGGAGCCGCGCAAGGGCCAAACCGGCGTTCCGCTGGCCCGCCTGAAGGACATTGGCGCGAAGGTCACGAAGATCCCGAAGACCTTCAAGGTGCACAAGACCATGCAGCGCGTGCTCGATGCGCGCAAGAAGATGATCGATGAGGGCACCGGCCTCGATTGGGCGATGGCGGAACATCTGGCTTTCGGGTCATTGCTGATGGAAGGCTTTCCGGTGCGGCTTTCGGGCCAGGATGTACAGCGCGGTACTTTCTCGCAGCGACATGCGGTGCTTGCCGATCAGGAAAACGAAAAGCGCTACACGCCGCTCAACCACATGATGAAGGAACAGAAGGTCAAGCTTGAGGCCATCAACTCAATGCTCTCCGAAGAAGCGGTGTTGGCCTTCGAATATGGCTACTCACTGGCCGAACCCAACAAACTGGTGATCTGGGAAGCGCAGTTCGGCGATTTCGCCAACGGCGCACAGGTGGTGTTCGACCAGTTCATTTCATCCGGCGAACGCAAATGGTTGCGCATGTCGGGCCTCGTCTGCCTGCTGCCGCATGGTTATGAAGGGCAGGGGCCTGAGCATTCGTCGGCACGGCTCGAACGGTTTCTGCAGATGTGCGCCGAAGACAACATGCAGGTTGCGAATTGCACGACGCCCGCCAATTATTTCCACATTCTGCGGCGGCAGCTGAAACGCGATATCCGCAAGCCGCTGATCATTATGACGCCGAAATCCATTCTCCGCCACAAACGGGCGACATCGCCGCTCTCGATGATGGACGACGGAACGACATTTCATCGCCTGCTGTGGGACGATGCCGAGATGCTGCCCTCCGAGGCGACCAAGCTGGTGGCGGACGAGAAAATCCGCCGGGTGGTTCTGTGTTCGGGCAAGGTCTACTACGACATTTACGAAGAGCGCGAGAAGCGGGGGCTTAACGACATCTTCATCGTGCGGGTGGAGCAGCTTTACCCGTGGCCGCACAAGGCGCTGATCAACCTGCTGTCACGTTTCAAGCAGGCGGAGTTCGTGTGGTGCCAGGAGGAACCCTACAACATGGGGGCATGGAGCTTCGCACAGCCCAATATCGAACGGGTTCTGGAATTCATCGGCGCGAAGAACACCAGACCCCGTTATGCCGGGCGGCAGCCTTCGGCATCGACGGCAACGGGATTGATGAGCAGGCATGTGGCGGAACTCAAGGCTTTCCTTGAAGAAGCCCTCGGCGACAGCAAGAAGTAAGAGGCAACATATGGCTAAAGAAATTCGCGTTCCGGCGCTCGGCGAGTCGGTCACCGAAGCGACTATCGCCAAGTGGTTCAAGAATGCCGGTGACGCGGTAAAAGCCGACGAGCCGCTGGTCGAGCTTGAAACCGACAAGGTGACGGTGGAGGTGCCGGCTCCGGCGTCCGGCAGGCTTGCGAGCATCGACGCGGCGACGGGTGCTACAGTCAATGTTGGAGCGCTTCTCGGCGCCATCGAGGAAGGTGCGGCGGGTGCCGCCCCCAAGGCTGCGGAGGTTGCTTCGCCGAAGAAGGTGGAAGCGGTGATGGCAAAGAGCGAGGCGCCGTTGTCTCCGGCCGTGCGCAAGATTGTCGAAGAGAACAAGGTCGATCCCACCGCCGTTTCTGGCAGCGGCAAGGATGGGCGACTGACCAAGGGCGATGTGATCGAACATCTGGCGAAACCGGCCATTGAAGCAAAGCCGATGGTCATTCCGGCGGCACCTGCGCCGCAGCGGGTAGCAGCAGCACCGCAAGATGCCTCGCGCGAAGAGCGGGTGCGCATGTCGCGCCTGAGGCAGACGATCGCCCGGCGACTCAAGGACGCCCAGAATGTGGCGGCCATGCTCACCACCTTCAACGAAGTGGACATGACCAATGTGATGGCGCTGCGTAACGCCTATAAGGATGTGTTCGAGAAGAAACATGGCGTGAAACTGGGTTTCATGAGTTTCTTCGTGAAGGCTGCGATCCAGGCGCTGAAGGACGTTCCGGCTGTCAATGCCGAGATCGACGGCGAGGACATTGTCTACAAGAATTATTACAACATCGGTGTGGCGGTCGGCACCGACAAGGGCCTGGTTGTTCCGGTGCTGCGTGATGCCGACATGTTGTCATTTGCCGGCGTCGAACAAACCATTGCGGCCTACGGCAAGAAGGCCCGGGACGGGCAGTTGCAGATTGCCGACATGCAGGGCGGCACCTTCACCATCTCCAACGGTGGTGTGTATGGTTCGCTGATGTCGACGCCCATCCTCAATGCGCCGCAGTCGGGCATTCTCGGCATGCACAAGATTCAGGAGCGGCCGATGGCCAGCAATGGCCAGGTGGTGATCCGGCCGATGATGTATCTGGCGCTGAGCTATGACCATCGCATTGTCGATGGCAAGGAGGCCGTGACCTTCCTGGTGCGCATCAAGGAAGGCCTCGAAGATCCACAACGGGCGCTGCTGGATTTGTAGGCCATGGGCGACGTTGCCATCGTCACCGGCGGCAGCCGCGGTATCGGGCGGGCGTGCAGCATCAAGCTGGCGCAGCAGGGTTATGCGGTGGTGGTGAACTATGCCTCCAACACGGCAGCGGCAGATGCTGTTGTCTCGGCTATCGCTTCGGCGGGCGGAGTGGCGGTTGCGGTCAAGGGCGATGTAGCGCAGGAAGCCGATATTTTGGCGATGTTTGCCGAAGCCGAGCGGCTCGGCACCCTCAAGGTGCTGGTGAACAACGCCGGCATCATGGAGCATGTGGCGCGGGTGGAAGACATGACTATGGAGCGGTTGGCGCGGGTCGTCGCCATCAACGTGACCGGCGCGATGATCTGTGCGCGCGAGGCCGTCAGGCGCATGTCGACCAAACGTGGCGGCGCGGGCGGGGCCATCGTCAACCTGGGGTCGGCGGCTTCGGTGCTGGGAGGAGCAGGCTTTTCGGTCGACTATGCGGCGACCAAGGGCGCCATCGATACGCTGACGATCGGCCTTGGCCGCGAAGTGGCCGCCGAGGGCATCCGCGTCAACGCGGTGCGGCCGGGTATTATCGATACGGAAATTCACGAAACGGCGGGCATGCCCGGGCGGCCGCAGAAGATGCGTGAGCAGATTCCGATGGGCCGCGAAGGCAGTGCTGCGGAAGTGGCCGACGTCATTGTCTGGTTGTGCGGGCCACAATCATCCTATGTTACGGGTACGATTGTCGCGGTGGCCGGCGGCCGCTGCTGAAAGGAAACACGATGGCCGAGCAGTTTGACGTAACGATAATCGGCACGGGTCCCGGCGGCTATGTGTGCGCCATCCGCTGCGCGCAGCTTGGCCTGAAGGTGGCGGTGGTGGAAAAGCGGGCAAGTCATGGCGGCACCTGCCTCAACGTCGGCTGCATTCCCTCCAAGGCGTTGCTCCACGCCTCCGAAGTTTTTCACGAGGCCAAGCACTCATTTGCCAAGATGGGAATCACGGCGGCACCGTCGTTCGATCTTGCGAAGATGATGGGGTTCAAGCAGGAAGCGATCGACGGTAACACCAAGGGCATCGACTTCCTGCTCAAGAAGAACAAGGTAACGGTGTTCCGGGGCACCGGGGTGATTGCCGCCGCCGGCAAGGTGACGGTGGGCGAGCAGGTGATCGAAACCAGGTCGATTGTCGTTGCCACGGGGTCCGATGTGGCGAGACTAAAAGGAATCGACACTGACGAAGAGCAAATTGTGTCTTCGACGGGGGCCCTGGAACTTGACGCGGTGCCGGGACACATGGCGGTGATCGGGGCGGGGGTGATCGGCTTGGAACTCGGATCGGTCTACGCGCGGCTTGGCGCCAAGGTGACGGTGATTGAATATCTCGATCGCATCCTGCCGGGAATGGATGGCGACGTCGCCAAGAATTTCCAGCGCATGCTGCAGAAGCAGGGCTTCACCTTCAAGCTGTCTTCCAAGGTAACGGCGGCAGCCAAAGGCAAGGAAAAGGTGGCCCTCAGTGTCGAGCCGGCGGCGGGCGGTGCTTCCGAGACCATCGAAGCCGATGTGGTGCTGGTGGCGGTGGGGCGCGTTCCGTATACGGAGGGTCTTGGACTTGACGCCGTTGGCGTCGCCCGCGACGGCAAAGGCCGGATTGACGTCGATGCCCACTACGCAACTTCGGTCAAGGGCATCTACGCCATCGGCGACGTGATCAAGGGACCCATGCTGGCGCACAAGGCGGAAGACGAGGGCATGGCGCTGGCAGAAATTCTCGCAGGTCAGGCGGGACATGTGAATTACGACGTCATTCCGGGCGTCGTGTACACCAGCCCGGAAGTGGCCTCGGTCGGAAAGACTGAAGAAGAACTCAAGGTGGCGGGCATTGACTACAAGGCCGGCAAATTCCTGTTCCTGGCCAACGGCCGGGCCAAGGCCAATCAGACTACGGATGGTTTCGTGAAGGTTATCGCCGATGCCAAGACCGACCGGGTTTTAGGGTGCCACATCGTTGGGCCGATGGCCGGAGAGCTGATCCATGAAGTGGCGGTTCTCATGGAATTCGGCGGATCGGCGGAGGATCTTGCCAGGACGTGCCATGCTCATCCAACGCTTTCAGAAGCTGTTAAGGAAGCGGCGCTCGCGGTGGCCAGCAGAGCCATTCACGCGTGAACCCGGCCCGCAAGCTTAAGCAGTTGGCAAGGTTGGCGGTGGCAAGGTCCGGCCAATAGCTTAGGGGCCAATATGAGTACGTTGCCGCAAGTCGACATTCTGGTGCTGGACGACGATGTCGATCTGTTGTCGAGCGTTGCCGACCTTTTAACCGACTGCGGATACAAGGTTAAGGCCTTCGCCGATGCTGATTCGGCTGTCGAATTTGCAATGGACCGGAGCTTCACGGTGGGCCTGTTCGATTACCGCCTTGGCAGCATCAAGACCGGCCTCGATGTTGTCGAGCGCATGCAGGCGCTGGGCTGCAAGTCGACCTATGTGATGGTGACGGCGGATGTCGAGCAGGCGACGCAGATGCGAGCCCTGCATCTCAAGCTGTTCGAATTCATGCGCAAGCCCGTTCATCCAGAGTTGCTTCTGGAAACCGTCGAACGGGCGATGGAACACGCGAACAATTTGGCGGCCTAGCGCGCGTTGCGGCGCAATGAAATCATTTCGCCGATAAGAACCCGCGCCAGATCAATAGATTGTGCATGTTCTTATCGCAAAACCGCTACGCACTTTTGCGGAACATGCACTAAACACGCCTACGGGGTGGTAGTCGGGTCGGGCTTCGTTCCGTCGAATTGCCGTCCATAGCGGAAGGGGTGGGGATCGACGCAGGGCGTTTCGCCTGTAATCATCTGCGCGGCGAGTTTGCCGGCGCCGGGGCCAATGCCGAAGCCATGACCGGAGAATCCCGACGCGATGAACAGGCCCGGCAGTTTTCCAGTTTCGGAAATCACCGGAATTACGTCCGGTGTCGTGTCGATGAAACCTGCCCAACGTTCAACCGGCTTGATATCGGCAAAAGCGGGAAAGAGCGCTTGCAGCTTGTTCAGCGCATCGTCCAGTATCCAATGCACGGGCTCGGGATCGAGAATACGAACGTCCTCGAAGGGGGAGCGTTCATCGAGCTTCCAGCGCGACTTCAAGCGCGCCTCTTCAAAGAAGCGCTTGCCGATGCGGAATTTCAAGCTTCCGAGCTCCAGCCGCAGTACGGGGAGAAAATCGAAAATGTGCCTGAAGGACGAAGGCAGAATGTCGGCCACCGAGTAATTGTTGTGGGTGATGGTGAAGCCGCCATCGAGGCGTTTCCTGAAGGTGAAGCCCGAGCCCGAGGCGGTGCGTTGGTGGCCAATGTCGCGCGGCTCGGTGCGCATCACGGAATTGACGACGCCAAGCTGCTTGAATGGAACACCAGCGTTGCCGAGGAAGCGGCGCGTCCAGGCGCCGCAGGCAATCACCGCGGTGTCGCAGGCGATGGCTCCTTTCTCGGTGACCACCGACGATACACGGCCGGCGCTCGTTTCGATGCCGCGGGCGGCACAGTTGGTGAAGACCTTGACACCCTTTCGGCGGGCAGCAAGGGCTATGGCGGGAGCGGCGATGAAAGGTTCGGCTCTGCCATCATCCGGTGTGAAAAGCGCTCCGGCCAAGGGGCGGGCAGCTCCCGGCAGGAGCTCTGCCAGCCTCTTGCCTGATACGGTTTCGGTCTTGAGGCCGAAGCGGCTGACATTGAGGTCGAACCAGGCCTGCTTCTGGGCGAGAGTGCTCTTGTCTTCGGCGAAATACAGAATGCCGCACTGGCGGAAGCCCGACTCAGACTTAATGCGCGCACTCATGTTGCGCCAAAGGTCGAGAGATATCTTGGCGAGCGGGATTTCGCGGGCATCGCGACCCATCTGGCGGCACCAACCCCAGTTCCGGCTCGACTGCTCACAGGCAATCTCACCCTTCTCGACGAGGACAACATCAATTCCGCGCTCGGCAAGTTCAAGGGTGATGCAAGTGCCGATGATTCCACCGCCAATCACCACGACGGTGGCGCGCTTCGGCAGGATGGAGTCCGAAGGAATTGTTGGAATGGCAGGCAAGGGGCAGCGCTCAGTTGACAGGTGAAACTCTATAGCCCTGGCGGCGCAAGAGTTCCACCAGGCCTTCGGCGCCAGGCAAGTGCAGAGCGCCGACGGCGACAAATGCGCCACCCTTGGCAAAGAGGCGCGCGGCGCGTTCGGCCATCCGATGGTTCCGGGTGCGAACGACCTGTTCTTCCACGAAGGCCATCATGGCCGCTTCGTCTTCGGGATTGGCCTGGTTTTCGGCACGTTTGGCAAACGGCATGTAGACAGTGATCTGACGGCGTTCATAGAGGCGAATCAGCGTTTCGAAATAGTTATTGATCTCAGGGCCGACCTTGGCCACCGCCACGAGATACTTCACCTGCAGCTCGAGCGGCAGCTTGGCGAACACCGATAGCTGTTCTTCGACGGTTTCAAGGCCGATGAGCGGAATGTGCAGCGTCACGGACCTTGCCCCGATAACTTCATCGAGCGTCGGCAGGCCATCGATCTTGCGGCGGCTCTCGCATAACGGAATTGAAATCATGCCAGCGACGATCCATGGTTGATAGCCATAGATGCCGCCGCTGCCGTTAG
Source organism: uncultured Alphaproteobacteria bacterium (assembly GCA_963775095.1). Taxonomy (GTDB): domain Bacteria; phylum Pseudomonadota; class Alphaproteobacteria; order Rhizobiales; family Aestuariivirgaceae; genus Aestuariivirga. The sequence continues at coordinate 76,599 of CAVZHN010000009.1, read as the reverse complement.
GCAGGTTGGGATGATTGCGGATGGCCGGTTCGTCGGCATCGGGGATCAGGTCCCAGAGAGTCTGGCCTGGGGGTAGCACGAGAAGTGCGGCATGCTTCAATGTCGCAACCGCCATTTCCTGAGCACTGCGCAATTCCGCGAGTTCGAGGGCTATGGTGCTGGCCGATTTGATGTGCGCCTCGATATCGGGCCGCAAGGTGACGACGCGCGGGTCGGTCACGTGGGCGGTACCGAGCAGGAACGATGGCGGTGTTCCGTCCTTTTCGACTTTCCAGAATATCGCTTCGCCATTGGGAACGGCGGCGGCTTCCTTCATGACTTCGGCATAGATTGCCGGGCTCGTGTTGCGGAGCTGCTCCAATAGGTCGATGCCGCCGCAGACAGGTGGCTCGGCGCGGGCGGTGCCGATCAGCAACAGGCCGGCGACAAAGGCAATAAACCACTTCATGGACGGGGGTGAGCCTTGCGATACTGCTCAAGCAGGTGGGTACGATTCACTTCGGTGTAGACTTGGGTTGTTGAAAGCGAGGCGTGCCCGAGCAATTCTTGTATGATGCGAAGATCGGCGCCGCTGCCGAGCAGGTGGCTGGCGAAAGAATGGCGAAGCGCATGCGGTGTTGCGGTTTCGGGGAGGCCCAAGGCGCCACGCAAGCGCTCGACAAGGAGCTGGATGATGCGCGGCGAGAGGGGGCCACCCTTGACCCCCTTGAACATCGGCTCATTGGGCGTCAGCGGAAAGGGGCAAAGGGTCTGATAGGTGTGCAGGGCATCGCGCACGGCCGGAAGAGTTGGAACCAGCCGGGTCTTGTTGCCCTTGCCGGTTATGACCAACGGATTGCCATGGGCGGCCCGGGGCGTCAGCGCCAGCGCCTCGGAAATGCGCAGGCCACAGGCATAGAGCAAGGTCAGAACAGCGTGGTCGCGGGCGATGATCCAGGCAGGGGTGTCGTGCGTTGCCAAAGCATCGGCGGCAGCGACTTCAGTGGCCTTGGCAATGGTCAGAGGTTTTGGCACGGAATGGGGAAGTTTTGGCGAGCGGATTGCGGCGACAGCGGGGTTGCGGAACAGGCCTGTGTGTTCAGCGTGGCGGTAAAAGGAGCGGATGGAAGAGAGTTGGCGGGCGAGAGTTCGGCTTTCGGCGCCGGTGTTTCGCCGGCTGGCCAGGAAGGCGCGAAAATCGGAAGGGGCAAGGGATCGAAGATCTTCGCTAGAGGCCGGGGCGCCAAGGTGGCCCGACAGGAACGCCGCGAATTGCGAAAGGTCGCGGGCGTAGGCTTCAAGAGTGCTTGCAGCCATGCGCCGCTCGGATTTCAATGCCTGCAACCAAGCCACTGCGGCTGCAGTGGAATCTTCGGCAAAGTGCATGGCAAACCCGGACATGGCGGGAGAATAGGGATGGAACGGTTTACGAGTGGTGACCGGAGCTTAACCTTCGATAACCGCGCCAGCATAATGCTCCACGGCCGGAAACGGGTCGTAGAAGTGGTGTAGCAAGGCGCGCCATCTGGGGTATCGATCGGAGCCGCGGAAGCCCACGGTGTGGTCTTCGAGCGTTTTCCATTCGACTAACAGCAGGTAACGGCTGGAATTTTCGACACAAGGCCGCACCGCAAGCCGAATGAAGCCGGGTGTGGCCTTGATCAGGGGCAATGCCTGGCGCAGGGCGGACTCGAAGGCCACCGCTTGCCCTTCCTTCACATTCAGGATGGCATGTTCAAGGATCAAATGCTTTGGCCGGTTTTTTTCCAGTCGGCGAGGAATTGCTCGATACCCTTGTCGGTCAACGGATGTTTGACCAGAGACTTGATGACGCCTGGCGGGCAGGTTGCAACATCGGCGCCGATCAGGGCAACCTGCTTCACATGCAGTGCCGTGCGGATCGAGGCGGCGAGAATTTCGGTATCGAAGGCGTAGTTGTCGTAGATCTGGCGGATCTCGGCAATCAGCTCCGTGCCATCGAGATGAATATCGTCGAGACGGCCGAGAAATGGCGAAATGAATGTGGCTCCGGCCTTGGCGGCGAGCAGCGCCTGATTGGCCGAGAAACACAGGGTCACGTTCACCATGCAGTCATCGGACGTCAGCGCCTTGCAGGCCTTGAGGCCATCGAGGGTGAGCGGCACCTTGACCGTCACGTTCTTGGCGATCTTCCGAAGTTCAGCGGCTTCGCGCATCATGCCATCATAGTCCAGCGATACGACTTCGGCGCTGACTGGACCCGGCACGATGGCGCAAATTTCAGCGATGACATCCTTGAACTGGCGGCCCGACTTGGCAATGAGGCTCGGATTGGTGGTGACGCCGTCGAGCAGGCCAATCTCGGCCAGCTCTTTGATGTCCTTGATCTCGGCGGTGTCGACAAAGAATTTCATGGCATGGATCCTCGCTGCGGCCCTTCTATAGGGAGGGTGATGGGCTAAATCAACCGAGGGTCGCGCCCACATTGCAGCCGCGCAGCCGCGCAAAGGGCATCGGCGAGGGCCGCAAGATCGGGTTGAGGCAGGGATTGCCGGTCAACCGAAACCACCGGCCGCATCAGGCGCAGGCTGTTGGTCAGAAAGGCACCATCGGCCCGGAACAGGTCGGCCACGGTGACGATGCGCTCTTCGGTGAAGATGCCGATGTGCTGGGCGGCGGCGATGAGGGCCTGACGGGTAACACCGGTGAGAATGGCCTGATCGCGGGCCGGGGTGACGAGCTTGTTTTTTTGCAGCAGGAAGATGTTGGCGATGGTTGAGCAAGCCACTTTGCCGGCGGCGTTCAGCATCAGTGCGTCATCGGCGCCGTGGGCGGCAGCTTCGCGGGCAGCGGCGATGTTGTCGATGTAGGAAAGAGTCTTCATGCGCGCCGCCAGTGAATCCTGGCTGCGGCGGATGGTACTTGTCATCAATGTGGCGGGTTGAAACAATTGGCTGGCATCGAAGGGCTCGAGCGTGGTGATGATCGTGGGGTTTGCTCCATGTCCGGCAAGGCCGCGGACCGCACTGCCGCGGGTGAGGGTGAGGCGAAGCACGTGGTGATCGGGGCCGACACCGTCGAGAATGCCATCGATGGCCGTGGCGGCGGTTTCACTGTCCAGGGCAATGCCGAGCTCATTGGCTGAGCCTTGCAGGCGTGCGAGGTGCATGTTCTTCCAGAGCGGCGTGCCATTAACAACCAACATGGTTTCGAACAGGCCATCGCCAAGCGTCAACCCGCGATCAGTGGCGTCGATCAGGAGCGGGCCATCGACCAGAACGCCGTTCAGGGATGCGCGTCTCATGCGGCTGCTTTCAGGAAGTTGCGAAGCATGTCGTAACCATGTTCGGTGAGGATCGACTCGGGGTGGAATTGCACGCCGAAGGTCGGGTGGGACTTGTGACGGAGGCCCATGATGGCGCCATCGCCGCTGGTGGCGGTTACTTCAAGCGGCGTCTTACCGTTCAATTCGACAATGAGCGAGTGATAGCGGCCGGCACTGAAGTGTTGCGGCAGGCCTTCGAAGACACCGGTGGCGGTGTGGCTGATTTCGGAGGAATCACCATGCATGGGCCGCTTGGCGCGGGTCACGGTGCCGCCGAAGACCTCTCCAATCACTTGATGGCCAAGGCAGATGCCAAGTATCGGAAGCCTGCCGGAGTATTCATTCACGATGTCCATGGACTGCCCGGCTTCGTGCGGGGTGCAGGGGCCTGGCGAAATGACGATGGCTTTGGCCATGAGGTCGCTGCCCGTCACTTCGTCGTTACGGACGACGCGAGGCGTTTCACCGAGTTCCTCGAAGTAGCGGGCGATGTTGAAGACGAAGCTGTCGTAATTGTCGATAATCAGGATCATGGTGCGAAGGCCTCCATGATGCGCTTCACTTTGGTCATGCTTTCTTCAAATTCGGCAGCCGGATTGGAGCGAGCGGTAATGCCGCCGCCGCCCTGGACCCTTGCCATTCCGCCTGAGAATTGCGCGGTGCGGATGGCGATATTGAGGTCGGCGTGACCATTAAAGCCGAGATAGCCGATGGAGCCGCAATATACGCCGCGGGGGGCGGCTTCGAGCTCCGCGATCACTTCCATGGCGCGGATTTTGGGCGCGCCGGTGATTGAGCCGCCGGGGAAGGTGGCGGCGATCACATCTCCCATGGTCTTGCCATCGCGCAGTTCGCCGGTCACCACTGACGTCAGGTGATGGACATTGGCATAGGACTCGAGGCCGCAGAGCACAGGCACCCGCACCGTGCCGGGTTTCGACACGCGGCGACAGATCATTGCGCAGGAGATCGACGATCATGACGTTCTCGGCGCGGTCCTTGCGGCTGGAGGCTAGTTCGGCGATGAGAGTGGCATCTTTCGCTGGATCCGGGTCGCGCCGCCTCGTACCTTTAATGGGGCGGGCTTCGATTGTGGTGCCATCAAAGTTCAGCAGGCGCTCGGGCGATGACGAGGCAATCTGGATGTCGCCATAGTCGAGGAAAGCGGCGAAGGTCGCCGGGTTCTTTAAACGTAGCATGCGATAGAAGATGAAGGGATCGAAGCCTTCGGGGATTGGGGCCCGATGGCATTGGGTGATGTTGGCCTGGAAAATGTCGCCGGCCAGAATGTACTCGACGGTTCTGGCGATGGCGGCTTCATAGGCTTGGCGGTTGAAGTTTGATCGGAAGCCGGAGATGGCGTGCGACCCCATGGCGGGAGCCTTGCGCTTCAGCAGGATTTCGAGATGATCAGCAGCCTTCGGCGCTGTGGAGATGATCCAGGCGCGTTCCTGCATGTGATCGAAGGCGATGACCGTGTCGTAGTGGTGAAGCACCAGCAGGGGAGAGATCGGCGCGAAATCCGGAATCTTCGTGTGCGGCTCCAGGGTTCTGCCGAAGTCATAGGCGATGAATCCGGCGAGTCCGCCCTGGAAGGGGGGAAGGCCAGCGACATGCGACTGTTGATTTTCGGCAAGCAAACGATCGATGAGCTTCAGCGGCGGTTCGGCTTGCGGCACGTCGTCGAGGAACGTTCCATCCGTCGTGACCTTCAGCGTCGCCCGGGGATTACAGGCGAGGAAAGAATAGCGGCCGAGGTGTTCCTGGCGCATCACGCTTTCAAGAAGCGTGAGATTCCTTTCGGGCCTGAGGCGCGCGGCAAGAACCGCCGGTTCGAGATAGACGATCTCCCGGACCTCCGGAGTCCTTGGTGTTGAGCGCTGCTGGTTCATGGCTTGGCATATAGGACTGGCGGGGTTTTGCGTCCAAGCCTATCTCAAGGACCATGACCGCCGATTCCCCGGCCATTGCCGATGTACTGCTGCCGCTGGCGCTTGATGGGCCCTATTCCTACCGGGTGCCTCCCGGCATGACGCTGATGGCAGGCGACTATGTGGCGGTGCCGCTGGGTCCGCGGCAGATGATCGGTGTGGTGTGGGCGCTGAAGGCCGAGGCGGGGACTGACAAGAAACTCCGTGACGTGATTGAACGTTTCGACATGGTGGCAATGCCGGAAACCCACCGCAAATTCGTGGAATGGCTTTCGGCCTACTATCTCGAGCCCGCCGGCAACGTGTTGCGCATGGTGCTGAGGGCACCGGGGGCATTCGAGACCCCACGCGAACAGGTGGCCTATCGCGCTTCGGGAACATCGCCAAAGCGCATGACGCCGCAGCGCGCCAGGGTTCTGGGGGTGGCACGCGATGGGTTCGCGATGCGGGCGGCCGAGTTGGCGGAAGCCGCCGGTGTCGGCACTAGCGTGATCAAGGCCATGGTGAAGGATGGGGCGCTGGAGGCTGTGGCGCTGCCGGCGCTGAAACAGTTTGCGGAGCCCGGCCTCAATGGCGGTGGTTTCGTGCTCAGCAAGGACCAGCAAGAGGCAGCTCAGGCATTGCGCGCCGTGGTGGCGCAGCGCCAGCACAAGGTGATGCTGCTCGATGGCGTGACTGGCTCCGGCAAGACAGAAGTCTATTTCGAAGCGATGGCGGCGGGGCTGGCTTCGGGCGCGCAGGTATTGTTGCTGCTGCCGGAAATCGCGCTCACACAAACATTCATCGCCCGTGTCGAGCAGCGCTTTGGTTGCGAACCGGCGCAGTGGCATTCGGATGTGCGGCCCCGAGAGCGTGAGCGGGTGTGGCGGGGCGTGGCCGATGGCTCGGCGAAGATTGTTGTCGGCGCGCGCTCGGCATTGTTCCTGCCGTGGAAACGGCTGGGGCTCATCGTTGTCGATGAAGAGCATGAAGGCGCTTACAAGCAGGATGACGGTGTCACATACCACGCCCGCGACATGGCGGTGCTCTATGGTTCCATCGCCAGGTTTCCGGTGGTGTTATCATCGGCGACGCCTTCACTTGAATCGCTCGTCAATGTCGACCGCGGGCGCTATGGCGTCGTGAAGCTGAGGGACCGGCATGGAAGGCCGGAGCTTCCGGAGATCGGCCTCATCGACATGAAGGCGGAGAAGATCGAGACGGGGAACTGGCTCTCCGATCCATTGGTGGCGCAGGTTTCGGCAACACTGGCTTCGGGCGATCAGGCGTTGCTGTTTCTCAACCGCCGGGGCTATGCGCCGCTCACCCTGTGCCGGGCCTGCGGGCATCGGCTGGAGTGCCCCAATTGCGCGGCGTCGCTGGTCGAGCATCGTTTCCGGCGGCAATTGATGTGCCACCATTGCGGTCATCTAGAACCGGTGCCGAAGGCCTGTCCCGCCTGTGGCGCCGAGGGCAAGCTGGCGCCTGTCGGACCTGGTGTCGAGCGGCTTGCCGAAGAGGCGACGCGGCGATTTCCCGAGGCGCGGATTGCCATCCTTTCGAGCGACCTGTCGCGCGGACTATTGCTGCGCGATGCCATTCGCGAGGTGGAGCAGGGGATACCCAATCTGGTGATCGGAACGCAGCTTGTGGCCAAGGGGCATCATTTTCCGTTTCTGACACTTGTGGGTGTGGTCGATGCCGATCTGGCGCTGGAATCTAGCGATCCGCGCGGGGCCGAGCGCACCTGGGCGCTGATGGCGCAGGTGGCGGGGCGGGCGGGGCGGGGCGAAAAACCGGGCCGGGCGCTCATTCAAACCTATGTGCCGGAGCACCCGCTGATGCAGGCGCTGAGGAAGGGCGATCGTGACGGCTATCTCAATCAGGAAAAGGGCGTTCGCGAAAGCGTGGGCTTGCCACCCTATGGCAGGCTTGCCGCCATCATCATCTCTGGAAGCGATGCGGCGGAGACCGAGGCCTTTGCGCGCGGGCTTTCAAGACTTGTTCCGTTGGCGGAAGGAATTACCGTGCTGGGCCCGGCGCCCGCCCCCATCGCGCTGGTGCGCGGACGGCACCGTTGGCGATTCCTGATCAAGGCCAGGCGCGATGTGAATGTGCAGGACTTCCTGCGGCTGTGGCTCAATGACGTAAAACCCAAGGGGTCGATCCACATGGGAGTGGATGTCGATCCCTATAGTTTTCTGTGATCACGGCGCATGCCGATGTTGTGAGTTGCAGCCGGCCGGTAAGTGGCCGATAGGTTCGGCAGACAAGAGGGATCGTTCCATGAAACGCCGCATGTTCGCTGTTGCGCTGATTGCCGGAGCTGTTGGTTTTGTTGCCGGGAATGCCTTCTGGTATCTGGCTTCGCCGCTGTGGATCGACCGGGTGGTGAGCGAGGAACTTCCCGCCGAATTGCAGATGAAGGTGGCCGCCAAAGGCGAGTTCCGCGATGCCGACAGCGCCCACAAGGGAAAGGGTCTCGCTACGGTTTTCGAGACTGCGGCAGGGGCGCGGGTTCTGCGCTTCACCGGGTTCGAGACGACCAATGGGCCCGATCTCGAGGTCTGGCTGGTGAAGGCCTCCGGCCTGAAAGTTTCCGCCGATGTGACGGCAAGCCAGTGGCTGAGCCTTGGCCCGCTTAAAGGCAACATCGGCGACCAGAACTATGTCATTCCGGCCGACGCCAAGCCCGATGACTACAAGTCGGTTGTCATCTGGTGCAAACAGTTCAGCGTGCTGTTCTCGGCGGCTGACCTCGCACCTACTTCATAGGCTGAAACGCCACTCAATGCGGTGATGATAGGTCTCGCCGGGGCGCAGCACGGCGCTGGGGAAGTTCGCGTGGTTTGGCGCGTCGGGGAAATTCTGCGGTTCGATGGCGATGGCGGCGAATTGTTTGAGCGGGCCATTGCGGCCGGCGAAACTCTCGTTCCAGTGCCATGCCGTATACATCTGCATTCCCTTTTCGGTGCACCAGATGTCCATGCGGCGCTTGGAAACCGGATCGCGCAGCGTGAGGCCGTGCTTCAGTGTCCCACGTTCGCCGTCGAGAACCCAGCAATTGTCGTAGTTGTCGCCGACAATTCGAAGTTTGCGGAAGTCCCATCGGGTATCTGCCACGTCGCGCAGTTTGCCGGAGGGGAGCAGCAATTCGTTCAACGGCAGGAACTGTGAGGCGTCGATTTGCATCTCGTGGTCGAAGGCATTGCGGGCGCCGCCCGAGAGATTCCAGTAGGCGTGGTTGGTGAGGTTGACGACGGTGGGCTTGGTGGCGCGGGCTTCGAGGTCGAGCGCCAGGGTGCTGCCATCGAGAGTGTAGGTAGCCGCCGCGTCGACGGCACCGGGGAAGCCCTGGTCGCCATCGCGGGAGTGTATGGCGAAGCGCACGGAATTGTCCGCACGCTGAACACCCCAATTGCGGGTGCCGAAATTCGATGGCCCGCCATGTAACTGGTGTTCGCCCATGTTGGGCACGAGCTTGTGTTCCACGCCATCGAGCGTGAAACGGGCGTTGGTGATGCGGCCCGCCACGCGGCCACAAACCGCACCCGCAGTCCAGTCTCCGGCGAGAAGTTGTTCCTCGTTGCCGCCGCCCGCCACCATGTCAACGCCGTCGAAGAATACGGAGATAAGGCGGGCGCCGAGCGGCGAGAGGGTGGCGCGGAGCGTATCGGACTTGAGCTCGAACATCAGTGATTGTCGCGCGGAATGCCTTTGGTCTTGGCAATACGCTGGAATTTGGTGGCGCCTTTCATGACCATGCCCTGGGCAAGCTGGCCGACATTGGCGCGGAAAAGTTCCTGCCATGGCGTCTGCGATTCCGGCACTTTGTAGCCACCGGATTTTTCGAGTTCGGCGCGGCGCTTCTTCAGTTCGACCTCGGACACCAGCATATCGCAGGTGCCCTTGTTCAAGTCGATCCTCACCTTGTCGCCATTCTTCAGGATGGCGAGGCCGCCACCGGCGGCAGCTTCGGGCGAAGCGTTGAGAATGGAGGGCGAGCCGGATGTGCCGGACTGGCGGCCGTCACCGACGCAGGGAAGGGCGCGAATGCCCCTGTCGAGAAGATAGCTGGGGGCACGCATGTTCACCACTTCGGCGGCTCCGGGATATCCAAGAGGGCCGACGCCGCGGATGAACAGGATGGTGTTTTCGTCAACGCCGAGTTTGGGATTGTCGATGTTGGCGTGATAGTCCTCGGGCCCGTCGAAAACGATGGCCTTGGCCACGAAGGCGTTGGGGTCCTTGGGGTCCGAGAGATAGCGATTGCGGAATTCCTCGGAGATGACACTGGTTTTCATGATGGCGCGAGTCAAACAGATTGCCCGACAGCATCTTGAAGCCGGCGTGCTGCTTCATGGGCTTGCCATACTCCTTGATGACCGAACGGTCCCAGGAGAATTTGCCTTCGCAGTTTTCGCCAATGGTCTTGCCGTTGGCAGTTATGCAGCTGTCATGAATTTTGCCGGCTTTGATCAATTCCGCAACAACGGCGGGAACGCCGCCGGCGCGGTGATAGTCCTCGCCCAAGTACTCCCCGGCGGGTTGGAGATTGACCAGCAGCGGCAGGTCGTAGCCGTGCTTTTCCCAGTCGGCAACGTTGAGTTCGATGCCGAGGTGGGCGGCGATGCCGTTGAGGTGATTGGGGGCATTGGTGGAGCCGCCGATTGCCGTGTTGACGGCGATGGCATTCTCGAATGCCTTGCGGGTCATGATCTTCGAAGGCGTCAAATCCTCGTGCACCATGTCGACGATGCGCTTGCCGGTCTCGAAGGCCATCTGCCCTCGTTCGCGATAGGGAGCGGGAATCGCGGCGTTGCCGGGCAGCGTCATGCCCAATGCTTCAGCAAGCGAGTTCATGGTGGTGGCCGTGCCCATGGTGTTGCAGAATCCGGTGGAGGGCGCCGAGGTAGCGACCAGTTCGACGAAACCCTCATAGTCGAGTTCGCCGGTTGCGAGTTTCTCGCGGGCCATCCACACGATGGTGCCGGAGCCAGTGCGCTGGCCCTTGTACCAGCCGTTGAGCATGGGGCCAGAGGAAAGTGCGATCGCAGGAATGTCCACCGTTGCCGCTGCCATCAGGCAGGCGGGGGTGGTCTTGTCACAGCCGATGGTGAGCACCACGCCGTCGAGCGGATAACCGTAGAGCACCTCAACGATCGAGAGATAAGAGAGGTTGCGGTCGAGCGAGGCGGTGGGACGTTTGCCGGTCTCCTGAATGGGGTGCACGGGGAACTCCAGCGGAATGCCGCCGGCCTGATAGATGCCGTCCCTCACGCGCTTCACCAGATCGACATGGGCGCGGTTGCAGGGCGAAAGGTCGGAGCCCGTCTGGGCGATGCCGATGATCGGCTTATGGCCCTGCAATTCGCCGCGGGTGAGGCCGAAATTGAGATAGCGCTCGAGATAGAGCGCCGTCATGTCGGCATTGTTGGGATTGTCGAACCATTCCTGAGAGCGGAATTTCAGCGGCTTCTTGTTGTCGTTGCTCATCACGGCCTCCCTGGCAATTGTCCTACAATAGAGGTGCTGGCCTTGGCCGTCCAGTGTGTTGGAGCAACGCACGGTCCATGGGGCCCATGGCTATTGCGCCGATTGCAGAGAGGCGCGGTCCTCGCGCGAAAACAGATAGATTGCCAATGCGGCGAATAGCGCAGTGCCAAATGCGATGTGGAGGAGGGCAAAGGACTGAGCGGGCGCACCGGCAGTGCGGTTCATCATGGCGCCGGTGAGGGGCTGCATGATGCCGGCGCCACCGATGAACAGCAGATTTAGAAATGTGATGCCGCGGCCCAGAAGGTGATCAGGGAACAGCGCGCGGCCATGGGCCATCAGCACGCCATAGGTCATGCCAAAAGCGCCGAGCAGGGCCATGAGGGCGATGGCCCAGGGAAGCGATGGGTTGGTTGTGCCCAGGGCAACAAAGCACAGGGCGGTGATCAGGCTTCCGGCGGCCACCACCCATTTGCGTGTGCCAAGCAAGCGGTCCAGCGGACCGTAGATCATGGCACCCAATGACATGGCGGCGGCCATCAGCAGCAAGGCGTTGCCGCGATCGACTGGCCCGAGACCATGAACCTCGGAAAAATAGGGGCCGGCCCAAAGCCCACGCTCCGATAGCACGACGGAATAGCCGATGGCAGTGAGCGGCAGAAGCGGCCACAGGCTTTTCATGGCGATGATCTCGCCAAGACCTGAAAACACGCCCGTTGGGGATGACGATGTGGCGCGCGGCGGATCGCGGATCAGCAGGACAATCGACAGGGCCGATAACGCCGTGGCGACGGCAATCGTCACCATGGCCATGCGCCAGCCGATGGCATTGGCGGCATAGGCCAGCGGCGAGGCGGCGAGCAGATTGCCGGCCGAACCGATGCCGATCAGCCACGAACACAGAAGTGCAAAACGTTGCTGTGGATAAATTCGGCCAAAGACATAGATGGCGCCCATATAAATCGCCGAGCACCCGATACCGATCAGCACCATGGCGATGTTGAGCGCGACTGCACTTTGTGCCGCTGCAAAGAGAACGGCCCCGGCGATGGCCGCAAGCATAAGGGCTGCGATGGTACGGCGGGGGCCGAGGTGATCGAGCGCATAGCCTACCGGCAACTGCATGACGACGAAACCAGCGACCCAAAACGCCTGAAGATTTCCCAGCGCCTGCGGATCGAGCGCCAGTTCGCGGCCGAGTTCCGGGGCAATCACTGCCAGGAACGAGCGAAAGAATTGGCTCAGGACATAGGCGGCGAGAAAGGTGAAGAAAGCCGGCATGGCCTGCTCTTCGCAGGCCCGATGCGAACTTGCAAACCTGAAATTACTGCTGGGCCTGGGCCATCTGCAGGGCGGTGGGGGCTACCTGCTTCATGGCCAAAACGCGCTGTTTCATGAACTTGAACTGCGCGAGTTCCTTGCCAGAGAGCGTTTTTCCGCCTTTGATCTTCACCTTGTTAGGATTGACCGCCCGATTGTTGGCAAGAATCTCATAGTGGAGATGGGGACCGGTGGAACGGCCAGTTGAGCCGACGTAGCCGATAATCTGTCCCTGGTTCACGGTCTTGCCGCGCCGTATGCCGGCGGCGAGCTTGCTCATGTGGGCGTAGAGCGTCTGGTATTTGCCATTGTGCTCGATCTCTACGGTGATGCCATAGGCGCCATGGCGGCCGGCGAGCTTGATCTTGCCGGAACCGGCGGCGCGGATTGGCGTGCCGTGAGGAACACCGAAGTCGATGCCGGTGTGCATCTTGGAATAGCCGAGCAGCGGATGCCGGCGCATGCCAAAGCCGGAGGTAATGCGGGCGCCCGAAACCGGCGTCTTCAACAGCGATTTCTGGGCACTGCGGCCATTCTCGTCGTAGTAGTCGGTCTGGCCATCGGCGGTGGTGTAGCGGAAGTAGGTCCGGGTCTTGCCGCCGAGCGTCAGCTGGGCATAATGCAGGACCTTGCGTTTCGAGGATGAGCCCGACAGCGGGTTGCCGTAGAACACTTCGAAGGTATCGCTGGCTTTCACCTGATGCTGGAAATCGACGTCATAGGAGAAGACACGAGTCATCTCAGCCATGATGTAGTCGGGAATCTTGTTGTCCTTGGCGGTGGTGTAGAGGCTCGACCCGACCTTCTGCTTGGCGTGGAGTTGATTGACCAACGCATACTGCGACTTGACGCCACCTTTGGCGCCATCGATTGCCGCGGTGAACCGGCCGTCCTCGTCGGCCTCGACCTTGATGGTTTCCTTCGGTCCTGGCTTGAAGGACAACTCGACGGGGAACGTCACTTCGCGGCCATAGAAGTCCTGCTGACGATCAAGGGTTATTTCGAATTCGGTGCCGGACTGCAGCTGGCGCACCGGGAATACGGGTTCGATGGAAGCAACCAGTGCTTGAGCGGATTCCTTGCTCACGCCGAGATCGACCAACGCGTCCACCAGACTCTCGCCCTTGGCGAGTTTGAAGGTCTGGTCCACGGGTTCGGGCGGCGGGGTCTTGGTGATTGTCGTGATGTTGTCGCTGACTTCGTCGGCGGGCTCAATCTCGGCATCGAGGACAATGGTCTTGCCGTCGCCGTATGGAAGCGCCTCGGCGGTGATTTCAGGGTACTCGTAGCTGCCTTGCAGCGGCCGTTCCGGAACCACCATTTCGCCCGATGCTGTGGTCTGGGTTTCTTCAGTGTCAACCGGCGACTTCGGCTTCTGAAACAGCTCCTCACCACTGATCGAGGCGGTGCTCACGGCGGCAAATGCGTCTCGTGGAGCGGCATTCTCGCTGAATATTCCTAGCAAAGTTCCGCCGATGATCAGACAGCCGGCTATGCCGGCAACACAGGTTGTGAGCAGCCAACGATGGTGGATTGGCTCAACTTCGAAGGGGTTGTCGAAATCATCGACGATCTGATTGGGCTTGGCCACGGGACGACGAAGGCTGGCAAGGTCGGTTTTCCGCTCCAGCTTTTTGCGCTCGACACCTGACAATGCCCCAATCCCCTCAACACCGGGCATTTGCCCGTACTCTTTTGCCGCCGCCTAGTGCCGCTTCCCCGGCACCAAGAGCCATTTCAATTCCGCAGTCTAGCCCACTCCCCGGAACGGACCCCAAAAGGGCACTCGAAGCCGGCGGAAAATGCCTAGACCGAAACCGTTAGTCAACCCATTTGTCCCGACCAAAATGGCAGGATCTTGTCATGGGCCGTCGTCATGGTTCAGTTGCGAGCCTTGGGCACAAGTTTCGCAAGTCACGGTTTCGAGACCGTTAACCATGCCAAAAATGGCGCTAAATGGTGGCAATTGTGGGGCGCTGCCGCGAAGCGCGGATGCGACCATTGGAGGAGGCCGTATTTTTTGCCCTGCCGGACAAAAAATTCTGCCGACAAGCTGTGGAAAACTTCTGGGAGCGTCCGCCGCAAACTCA
>CAVZHN010000009.1:0-55000 GCA_963775095.1 uncultured Alphaproteobacteria bacterium | reverse complement strand
AGGAGAAGACCTTTGCGACCCGGCGCAAATGGACGGCTGCAGAGCGGAAGAAGATTGTCGTTGAGACGGAAGCGTCATCTGCATCTTCAGTGGCACGCAAACATGGCGTGGCAACCAGCCTTGTGTTCCGGTGGCGGCTCGAGGCCGGTATTGCGGGCAAGAAGAGGGCGCGCAAGGCAGAGATGGACGGCGGTTTTTTGGTTTTGACACTGGTTCAGGTCAGCCAAACAGTCACTCTTGCGTGACCCCAATAACTGCGGTCTATTCGCTTGAAAAGCAGGGAGTCCCCATTTGGTTGCCGTATTTCCGACTGCGCGCCTGCGCACATCGCCCTTTTATGAATCGGCTGTGGCCGAAGGCATGGTCGCGGCGAGCGTCTATAACCGCATGATCATGCCCACGAGTTACGGCGACGCGGAGGCAGAGTATTGGCGGCTGATCAATGGTGTATCCCAATGGGATGTTGGCGTTGAACGGCAGGTGCAGCTCAAAGGCAAGGACGCCGGCAAGCTCGCTCAAATCCTCGCCACCCGCGATCTCTCAAAGTGCAAGCATGGCCAGGGCAAATATGTTGCCATTTGCAATCATCGCGGCACTATCATCAATGATCCCATTCTTCTGAAACATGCCGATGACCTCTACTGGCTCTCCATCGCCGACAGCGACATCTGGTTTTGGGCAAGTGCAATTGCAGCGGAGCGCGGTCTGGATGTGGAGGTCAGCGAACCAGATGTCTCGCCCATGGCACTGCAAGGACCGAAGGCGGAAGATGTCGTCGCCCATGTGATGGGTGACTGGGTGCGCGGGCTCAAATACTTCTGGTTCCGCGATGCTGAGGTTGAAGGCATTCCGGTTGCCGTGCAACGGTCGGGTTGGTCCAAACAGGGAGGCTTCGAGATTTATCTCAAGGACGGCAGCAAAGGCACAAAGCTCTGGAACATTTTCAGGGAAGCCGGAAAGCCCTGGGGCATCGGCCCCGGCGCACCGGCAACGGCTGAACGCACGGAAAGCGGGCTGGTCTCGGTTGGCGGCGATACGGACGAAGCGACAAACCCTTTCGAAGTGCGGCTTGAAAAGTATGTGGACCTCGATGTGCCCGACGATGTGGTGGGTATCACGGCCCTGCGACGCATCAAGCGTGATGGCGTATCACGACACCAGCTGGGCCTGATCCTTGATGGCACAACGCCCGCCCCCTTGGGTTTCAAGCACGAAGACATTCTGGTGAAGGGAAATAAGGTGGGCAAGATGACCAACTGCGTCTGGTCGCCCCGCATGAAGGCAAATATCGGGTACGCGTTGATCTCGGTTGAACATACAATTGGTGAGACGGTTGAGATTGCACGGCCTGGCGGTCATTCGGCGGCAAAGCTCGTGGCCTTGCCGTTCTTGTGAGGGGGCCGCTGCCATGACATTTGAATTCATCACTGTCGCGCAGGAACATGCCGTCACCATCGTGACTCTCAACCGCGAAGACCGCCGCAATGCGGTGAATGAAGACATGCTGGCGGAAATCGAAAGCGTGTTCCGCACCCCGCCCAAAGGCACCGGCTGTTTCGTTCTTGCCGCCAACGGCCCGCATTTCTGCGCCGGACTTGACCTCCGCGAGCATTATGAGAAAGACCGCACGCCGATCGAATTCATGCGCATGTGTCAGAACTGGCACAAGACCTTCGATTTTATCCAGTTCGGCGGCATTCCCGTGGTTGGCGCATTGCAAGGGGCTGTTGTTGGCGGTGGCCTGGAGCTGGCTGCCGCAACTCACGTGCGGATCGCTGATCCCACGGCGTTCTTCGCCTTGCCAGAAGGCCAGCGCGGCATCTTCACGGGTGGGGGTGCAACGGTCCGTGTGGCTCGTATCATCACACCCAGCCGCATGGTGGACATGATGTTGTCAGCCCGCACCTATGACGCGCAGAAGGGTCTCGACCTCGGCCTTGCCCATGAAATAGCGCCCGCCGGTGGTGCACTGGCCCGCGCCCGGGAGCTCGCGCACCAGATCGCATCCCACCCGCCCACGACCAACTTCGCCATCGTCACCGGAATCGCACGCATCAACGACATGTCGACCACTGATGGCCTGTTCGCAGAAGGACTGCTCGCGGCGGCCGTTCAGACCAATCCGGATATCCGTTCGCGACTGGAAGCATTCTTCTCCAAGTCCACAAAACGTCTTGAACCGGACGATTGACCAGCCGAGCAAGTCTAGCCGGCAAGCAGCCGCGCCACGGCGGACGCCCGCGGTTCAATGCGGAGCCGAAGTCTGTTGAGACGTTTGGGGTTCTTTGACACCGGTATCGCAGCGGCGCAATGTTTCCGGATGTCACAGAACCGCATCGCCGTTTCGACCTGGAGTGTTCACAACCACCTGGGCGTGACATATCTGCAATGGACCGGGCGACTTGCCGAATTCCGAGCCACAGCCGACGTTCAGTGATGGTGATATCGCATTCCTTGACTTGCCGCGCGAGTTGGCGAAGCGCGGGTATTTCCGCGCCGAGATATGTCATTTTCATTTGGCGCGGCAGGATGCCGGATATCTGGCTGAAGTGCGGTACGCTTTTCGCGAGTCGGGCGTTATCATCCAGACGCTGCTGATCGACGATGGCGATATCACCGATCCTGCAACGCGGGCGCGGGATCTGGCGTGGATCGCGGGTTTCATTGCTACGGCCGGGACGCTTGGCGCGGAAAATGCCCGGGTAATTGCCGGAAAGCACAAGCCGACGGCTGAATCATTGGCGCTTTCGGTGGCGGGCCTTACGGCGCTTGTGCCGGTGGCGAAAGACCACGGCGTGCGGCTGGTCACCGAGAACTGGTTCGATCTGCTGGAGAGCGAACAGGAAGTGCACCATGTGCTCGATGCGGTGGGCGATGGCCTGGGATTTCTCGCCGACATGGGGAACTGGCATGGGCCGACAAAATATGCAGCGTTGCAATCTGTCTACGGCCGCGCCGAACTGAGCCATACCAAGTGCCATTTCGGCGAGGGGCTGGCGATGGATCGCAAAGACTATGGCAAGTGTCTCGAGGCTTCAGTGAAAGCAGGTTACAAGGGGCCGCATACGCTGATCTTTGAGAGCCCCGGCGAAGAATGGGAAGGGCTGGCGATGGAACGGGCCTTCGTGCTTGATTACATCGGGGCCTGAGTGGGGTTCTTGGCGCGGCGAATAATTCGCCAGGCGGCCACGCACAACAGCACGGCAATCAGCAGGGCGATCCACGGCACCAAAACCGACAGGATGGAGACCGCGAGTGCGCCGATCAGCTCCAAAGTGGCGACGACCGGATTTCCGATCCCCGCCGTGGTGACGGTGGACGTGCCGCGCACCAGAGTGGTCATCGTTTGGGTAAGCCCGGCAGCACCGCCGCCGGCGATGATGGCGAGCGTCCATTTCAGCATGGGCGGCAGGTCGGTCATCACCGCCGCGGACGCACAGATGCCAGCGATGACGGCGGTGGGAACGGCGATCGAATCCAGGAGATTGTCGATCACCGGAATGTAGTACGCGACGATTTCGGCCAGGGCAGCAATGGCCAGCATGAGCAGGGCGGGGGTCAGTCGCCACCCAGGCGAAACTATCGCCAACCGGCACATATCCGGCGCGGGCCGAAAGCCCCAAGACCAACAGTGGCACGAAGATGCGGAAGCCGGTGGCGGCGGCCAAGCTTACGCCCAGAACGATCGGTAGGACATAATCCATCGCTGGATTGCTACACCCGGTTCAGCGCCGGTGCAATTCCACGTCTTCGCCAGTGTACACTTCGTGGCCGTCAGTGGCGAGCCAGTCCTTGGCTTCCTGCCGGTTCTTCAGATAGGCGTCAAAGAAGGCAATGGCGAGATTGCCGTAGGCGGCACAGTAGAGGGCGAGGCCGCCCGCACAGTTTCCCAGCGCCATGGTTTCGTGGGTGGCGTCGTCCTCGGTGTTCCACGACAGGAACTTGTCGTCCTGCTGGGCCTGGCGGAAGGCAAAGGTGCGGGCCTCGGCAATCACTTCCTCGCCAGTATCGCCGACATTCGGGCCTTCGTCGCCCTTGCCGGTGATCGACAAAAGCGGCCGCTCGTCGATCGCCGCGAAGCGGATGCCGTTGAAGCCGCCATAGTTCCAGGCCGGGCTGTAATAGAAACCGGCGATGTCGGGGCCAAAGGGGGCGGCAGCAAGGAATGCCTTGGGAACACTGGACTTCTGATCGTGGATCGGACCCGCCGGCGTGAAGCGGCGCAGCGCCCCGGCCTTGGCAAGGACAATGCTGGTGCCGGCCGAATGGCCGGCGACACCGATGCTTGTCTTGTCGATGGTGCCCTGCAGTCCGGCGTCCAGGATGAGCGTCTCAAGGGCATTGAGCACGCCGGGCTGCACGAGGAAGTCGATGTTGCCGGGACCATAAATCGCATGGCCGATGAAATCCCGGCAGTTGCGGTTGAAATCTCTCACCGTTCTACCGCGCACGCCATTGTCACGGCAGTCCTGGCGGAAGCCGTTGGCGCTGGCCACGGGTCTTCTCGAAGGGTGAATAACGATGTAGCCGGCGCTGGCCAGCAGTTTGCCGAACTCGCCGTTGGCAAAGCGGCCGTTGGACCGCGGTACGCCGCCATGATTGAAGATCACGATCGGCGCCGGCTCGTGGAGGGCCGCCGTTGAAAAGCGAATGAGGACCGGCAGCTTGAAGTTGTTGCGCGCCGGATCAGTGAGGGTGAGCGGCAGTTCAACGAGGGTTGGGCCGCCGAACAGCGGGTTCGCCAGCGCGTAGAGACAGTCGGGGTCGGCGTCATCGCTGCAGTTGGCGGGTGTTGGCGGATCGGCGAAAGCCGTGGGGATTGCGGCGGCCACCAGCATCAGCGCGGCAGCAAACAGAGAGCGGAGGATATGCAACATGGTCATTCTCCTCAGCGCCGATGCAGTTCGATGGCATTGCCAGTCAGGAACTTGTAGGCGTCGGATTTCAGCCAATCCTCGGCACCGGTGTCGCCGTAGGCCATCCAGTCGAGGAAAGCGAGCATCGGCGATTCAAAAGCGGCGCAGTGAGCCTGGCCCAGCGGCGAGGCGTTACAGGTGGCGCCGACGTGGGCCATGTGCGAATGACCAATCGAGGGGGCAATGGACCAGGACAAGTATTTCTCGCCGGCTTCCGCCATGATGAACGCTGTGGTGCGCGCTTCACTGGTCTTGCCGTGATTGTCGCCCTTGCCGGTAATGGTCAGGAACGGGCGCTCGTCGATCTTGTTATAGCTATCGCTCTGGAAGCCACCGTCGAAGCCCGCATAGTCGGGGCCCATGGTCGAATAGCCGAAGAAGGCAACGGGCTTCAACGTTTTCTGGAAGAACACCTTATCGGCGCTGGGGTGGAATCGGCGCCAGGCGCCGGCATTGGCGGCGGGTATCGTCGAACCTCCCGACCAGCCGCCGACGATCACCTTGCTCAAATTGGAATCGAGGGTCCCGGTCATGGCCGGGTCGGTCAGCAGCATTTTCGCCTGGATCTTCGGGAAGCTGTCGATAATGAAATCGGAGTTGAGCGGCCCATACATCTTGTAACCGAGGAAAGACTTGCAAATCCGGGGGATGAGCTCCTTGGGGCCGCCATACTTCCTGCACAGTCCCAGCTGGCCCGCCGACAGGCTTGAAGGCTTGATGCGCGACGGGTGAATGACAATGAAACCAGCTTCGGCGAACAGCGTACTCCATTCCGGCATGGAATCGCGGCCATTGCCATTGGTACCGCCGCCGTGGTTGAGGATGATGACCGGGCGCACGCCGGTGGCATTGCCGGAATAGCGCACACGAAGGGGGACCAGGTAGTTGTTGCGGGTCTTATCGCGCAGGGTCATCGTGAAGGTTTTGATGTTGGCCAGCGCGATTGACGGGACGTAGACGCAATCGGGATCAGGGAGCGGCGATAGATCGGTGCAATTGAGAGGCGGATTGTGCGCCTCACTGATACCCGCCGCCCACAGCCACGCCGCCATCACCGCGGCAGCGCATTTGGTAAGTCTCGTCAGAAACATTTGCCGGCCCCTTGAAATCGACCCGGCCCCCTCGGCGAAAACTTGCATTGCCGGGGGCTGGTTCGTCAAGGGGTCTCAGGCATCTTCCTCGACGGTCCATGTCGTCTCAATCGCCGCTGTGTGCCTGAACATGGCGGTGGCGGAGCAGTATTTCTCTTCCGAGAGCTTGATGGCGCGTTCGACGGCCGCTGGTTTGAGGTTCTTGCCCTTGAGTTTGTAGACAAGCTTGACATGGGTGAACACCTTGGGTTCTTCCGATGCGCGCTCGGCGTCGAGTTCAACTTCGCAGCCTGTCACCTTCTCGCGGCCCTTCTCGAGGATCATTACGACATCAAATGCGGTGCAGCCGCCGAGGCCCAAGAGCATCATTTCCATGGGGCGGACGCCGAGATTGCGGCCACCGGCTTCGGGTGCTCCATCCATGACAATGGCATGGCCCGAACCCGATTCACCCAGGAAGGCCCGACCTTCAACCCACTTCACCCGCGCCTTCATGGCTTACAGATCGCCCGTCACGCAGCGCCGGGCCAGGGCCTTGTACTGTTTCTCGGTGAAGGCCACGGGGTTTGCCTCGTGAGTCGGATCCTTGATCGCCATGGCCGCCACCTGGTCGAGCTTCTTGGTGTCGATGCCGATCTCCTGGAGGCTGTGGGGAATGCCGATCTCCTTCCTCAGCGCCAGCACCCATTTGAGGAAACCGTTGAAGCCGCCTTTGATGCCGAGATAGGCTGATACGCGCTCGATTTTCGACTCGATCTTCTTGCGGTTGGCTTTCAGCACATAGGGCATGATGATGCCGTTCAATGTCCCGTGGTGAGCATCGTAAAGACCGCCGAAGGGATGTGACAGGGCGTGGATCGAGCCCAGGCCCTTCTGGAACGCGGTCGCTCCCATGGCGGAAGCCACCAGCATGTTGCCGCGGGCGTCGAGGTCCTTCGGCTTCTTCACCGCCTTGACGAGGTTTTCCTTGACGAGGCGCATGCCTTCGAGCGCCACGCCCTGGGCGAGGGGTGGTAGAACGGCGTGCAGTAGGCTTCGAGGTTGTGGGCCAACGCATCCATGCCGGTGGCGGCTGTCAACTTGGCGGGAAGGCCGACTGTCAACTCGGGATCGAGGATCGCCACCCTCGGCATGATGGCCGGATGGAAGATGATCTTCTTTTCGTGGGTGATGGGATGGGTGACGACGCCGGCGCGGCCTACTTCCGAACCGGTTCCCGCCGTGGTGGGGACAGCGATGATCGGCGAAATCTTCGAGGCGTCGGCCCTGGTCCACCAGTCGCCGATGTCCTCAAGCTCGAACACCGACAGGTTCTGGCCATGCATCAGGGCGATCATCTTGCCGATATCGAGGCCGGAGCCGCCACCGAAGGCGATGACACCATCATGATCGCCAGTCTTGTAGGCTTTGACACCTTCGATGATGTTGGCTTCAATGGGATTGGGACGCACATCGGAAAACATGGCGATGGCAAGGCCCGCCTTCTTCACATCCGCGATGATCGCCTTGACCATGGGCATGCCGGCAAGGCCTGGATCAGTAACAAGAAGCGGGCGGTGAATGCCGTTTGCCGTGCAATGATCGGCGAGTTCCTTGATGCGGCCGGCGCCGAATTTGATAGCGGTCGGGAAGTTGAAGTTGCGGTTCGGAATGGTCATTTGGGTCTCCCTCAGTAACGTTCAAAACCGCGCTTCAGCTCGAGATCGGAAATTCTGCGGTCAAACTCGAATTGTTCCCAGTTGGCGGTATGCACATAGTGATCGACGACATCGTCGCCCAGTGCGCCGCGCAGGAATTTCGAGCCGTCGAGCAGTGCTGTCGCCTCGCGCAGGGTTTTCGGAATATCGCGGAGCTTGCGCGAGGTATCGTAAATATCGCCGGAAACAACTGGCTCCAGCTCCATCTTCTTCTCAATGCCATCAAGCCCCGCGGCGATGAGCGCCGCAAATGCCAGGTAGGGGTTCAGGTCGGCACCACCAACGCGGCATTCGACACGGATGGCTTTCGAATCGGCGCCGCAAATGCGGAAGCCCGCGGTGCGATTGTCGAAGCTCCACACGGCGCGGGTCGGCGCGAATGTGCCGGCCATGAAGCGCTTGTAGGAATTGATATAGGGCGCCAGGAAGTAGGTGAGTTCGCCGGCATGTGCAAGCTGGCCCGCCAGGTAGTGCTTCATCATATCGGACATGCCGTGCTCGCCCGCCTTGTCGAAGAACAGAGGTTTGCCATCGGTTGACCACAGGGATTGATGAATGTGGGACGAGTTGCCGGCCATGCCGTAATCCCACTTAGCCATGAAGGTGATGGCCTTGCCGACGCCATAAGCAATCTCCTTGGCACCGTTTTTGATGATGGCGTGATTGTCGGCCATGGCGAGCGCCTCGTCGTATTTGACGTTGATCTCCTCCTGACCGGGGCCCCATTCGCCCTTGGAGTTTTCGACGGTTATGCCGGCGCCCGAAAGACCGTTGCGCAGTGCGCGCATGTAGACCTCTTCCTTGGAGGTCTGCAGGATGTTGTAATCCTCGATGTAATAGCCCGAGGTTTTCATGTTGCGATAACCCTTGGCATGGCAGGTCTCGTAATTGTCGTCGAACAGGAAGAATTCGAGCTCAGAGGCCATGTAGGCTTTCATCTTCATGGCATCGAGACGCTTCAGCTGCTTCTTCAACATGGCGCGGGGGCTATGCGGCGTGTCCTGGTGGGTGTGGTGGTCGAGCACGTCGCAGATCACCAGGGCAGTGCCGGGCAGCCATGGGGTGCGGCGCAGGGTTGACAGGTCAGGCTTCAGCACGAAGTCGCCATAGCCTTTTTGCCAGCTGGTGGCCTTATAGCCGGGGACAGGCTCCATTTCGATATCGACACCCAGCAGATAATTGCAGCCGTGGGTTTCCTCATAGCCGCCGTCGACGAAATATTTGGCGTGGAAGCGCTTGCCAATGAGGCGGCCCTGCAGGTCGACCATGGCGGCGACCACCGTGTCGATGGTTCCCGCCGCCACTTCTTTCTTCAGTTGCTCGAGCGTCAGCATGCCTTCAGCCATTTTTCTCTCCCTGTTGCATTTTTGCGGCGGCCTGGATGAGCGGCACCGACAGCCGCTGCGCCCATTCCATCTGACCGCGCTGGCTTGCGATCAAATCGTTGCGCACTTCAATCATCGCATGCCGGAGGCCGCGGGGTGCGGCATGCAGGTTCAGAAGGTGGAGCACGCCATCCTTGGGGCCATAGGGCTCGTTGAGGCGGGCATCGACATTCGGGAAGCTCTTGATCAAGAGTGAAGACGAGGCGCATGTCGCGGTCGTGGAGAATTCCCAGTTCGACGCCGCGCTCCTTGCCCTTGTATGTCCTGGAAAAGCTGTGAAGGGACACGACGATGGTTGGTGTGGCGCTGGCGGCGCGGGCATCGAGCAGGTCCTCGATTGCGCGGTGGAAGGGGCGGTAGATTGCCTCGATGCGTGCCAGACGGTCGGCAGGCTTCAAGTTGCGATTTCCGGGAATGGCGAAGACTTCGCTAACCTCTGGCATGGCATCGGGCGATTCGGGCGGCCGGTTGCAATCATAGGCAAGGCGCGAGTAGCGCTGGGTGATGAGTGGCGCATCCATGAGTTTCGCCAATGCTTCGGCCATGGGTGCGGCGCCGATGTCCCAGGCAATGTGCTGGTCCAAGTCCGACGCCGAAAGGCCGAGAGAGCCAAGCGCCCTGGGAAGAGTATTGGAAGCGTGTTCGCAGATCAGCACATAGGGTGATTGGCCGGCGGCGTTCTGCACGAAGGCCGGATGTTCTTCGCCCTCGAGAAGCGGTTTACCCATTCAATGCCTGCCCACTCAGCACATCACTTTCTGGAAGGATAATTTCAGATTGTCATTCGACTGTCAAATTCGTTACAGTGAGCGGCGGAGGAACGGAAATGCGGGTAGAGCAGCGTATCACGATTGCCGAGAAGCTGCGCCTCAAGTCCCAGGACCTGACGGCGACCGAACGCAAGTTGATGTCGACACTGTTTGCGAACTATCCCATGGCCGGGCTGGTGTCGATTACCGAGTATGCGCGCGAAGCCGGCGTGTCCACGCCATCGGTACTGCGCCTGGCAAAGAAACTGGGATTTTCCGGCTTCCCGGCGTTCCAGGAAAAACTGCGGTCGGAGTTGTCGGCGCAACTGCAGAACCCGATCGCCAAACACGACCGGTGGACCAGTGATGCGCCGGACACCCATATTATCAATCGATTTGCCACGGCAGCAATGGACAACCTCTCGAGCTCCCTGAAGCTGATGGACCACCGCAGCTTTGATGCCATTGTGGGGCTTCTCGCCGATCGCCGCCGCCGGTTGTTTGTGGGCGGTGGGCGGATAACCCATACGCTTGCCGCTTACCTCAGCGTTCACCTGCAAATGGCCAGGCCAGGGGTGTCGCTGCTGCCGGCTTCGCCTTCGATGTGGCCGCAGTTCTCGCTGGATACGGCCAAGAACGACGTGGTGCTGATCTACGATATTCGCCGCTATGACGCCCGCATGCTGAGTTTTGCCGCTTCCGCCAGAGAGCGGGGCGCCAAGGTCGTGCTCATTACCGACCAGTGGATCAGCCCGATTGCGAGAATTGCCGTGCATTCCCTTCCCTTGCGTATTGAAGCACCATCGAGCTGGGATTCGAACATCGTTCCGTTGTTCGTGACGGAGGCGCTGATTTCGGCGACGATCAATGTGAACTGGCCGGAGACCCAGGCGCGAATACGCGAGCTTGAAACCTTGACCGAACAGGCGCGGCGGGTGCGATGAACCAGGAGAAGGTATTCGATTTCATCATCGTGGGATCGGGTTCGGCGGGCTCGGTCATGGCCAACCGCCTTTCCGAGGACGGCAAAAGCACGGTGCTGGTGCTGGAGTATGGCGGCAGCGACTGGGGGCCATTCATCCAGATGCCGTCGGCGCTTTCCTACCCCTTGAACATGAGCCTTTACAACTGGGGTTTCGAAAGCGAGCCGGAACCGCATCTTGGTGGGCGCCGAATGGCTACGCCGCGCGGCAAGGTGGTCGGCGGATCGTCGTCGATCAATGGCATGGTGTATGTGCGCGGACATGCCAAGGACTTCGATGTCTGGGAGGAGATGGGGGCCAAGGGCTGGGCATTCCGGCATGTGCAACCGTATTTCAAACGCCTGGAGCATTCGCACGGTGGCGAGGAGGGCTGGCGCGGCAACAGGGGGCCGATGCATATCAAGCGCGGTGCCCGCACCAACCCGCTTTACCAGGCGTTCATCGAAGCCGGGCGGCAGGCCGGCTACCCGGTCACGCAAGATTACAATGGCCAACAGCAGGAAGGCTTCGGTGCCATGGAAATGACCGTGCACCGGGGGGTGCGATGGTCGGCGGCGAATGCCTTCCTCCGTCCGGCGCTGAGGCGCACCAATGTCGAATTGATCACCTATGCCTATGCGCGGCGCATCGTGCTGGAAGGCAAGCGCGCCGTTGGCGTCGAATATGACGTGGCAGGCGAAATCAGTGTGGCACGGGCGAGGCGTGACATTGT
The DNA here is from genome assembly GCA_963775095.1 of uncultured Alphaproteobacteria bacterium. Lineage (GTDB taxonomy): Bacteria > Pseudomonadota > Alphaproteobacteria > Rhizobiales > Aestuariivirgaceae > Aestuariivirga. The sequence continues at coordinate 43,467 of CAVZHN010000009.1, read as the reverse complement.
CATTGCCGCCTCGCCAATAAACTCTCCGAAACTTCTGCAGGTTTCAGGGATCGGCGCACCGGAGACGCTGAAGGCGGCGGGGATCGGCGTCAGGCATGCGCTGCCGGGAGTCGGTGAAAACCTGCAGGACCACCTCGAAGTCTATTTTCAGGTGATGTCGAAGCAGCCGATCACGCTTTACTCAAAGCTCAACTGGTTCTCCAAGGGCATCATTGGGCTGGAGTGGTTGCTGTTTGGTTCGGGACTCGGAGCCACGAACCACTTCGAATCCTGCGGCTTCATCCGTTCCAAGGCAGGGATCGACTATCCCGACATTCAGTATCACTTTCTGCCGGCCGCCATGCGTTATGACGGGAAGGCGGCGTTTCCGAACCATGGCTTCCAGGCTCACGTCGGCCCGATGCGTTCCAAATCGCGCGGCTTCGTGCGTGTCAAGTCGCCCGATCCCAAGGAAAATCCACGCATCCTCTTCAACTACATGTCGCACCCGGATGACTGGGAAGAATTCCGCGCCTGCATACGCCTGACCCGCGAGCTTTTCCTCCAGCCGGCGATGGAGAAGCATGCAGGCCCGGAAATCCAACCGGGCAAGGACGTCGTGAGCGATGAGCAGATCGACAGTTTCATCCGTCAACACGCCGAAACTGCCTATCATCCGTGCGGCACGTGCAAGATGGGTGCTACGACCGATCCTCTTGCGGTTGTCGATCCCGAATGCCGGGTCATCGGCATCGAAGGGCTGCGGGTCGCTGATTCATCGATCATGCCACAGGTCACCAACGGCAACCTCAACGCGCCCACCCTGATGATCGGCGAAAAGGCCAGCGATCACATCCTGGGCCGCGAGCCGTTGCCGCCTTCAAATCAAGTGCCGTGGATCAACCCCAGCTGGCGGGAAAGCCAGAGGTAGGCAATCACTCCGAGACGCGGTTTCCGGCGTGATTGAACAGATAGTTGTCGACATCGAGGTCCACACGTGAACGCGAGTCAGTGGTATGGCGGCGTTTGCCGGAATACTCCTCCTTGTAGCCGACCGAGGCGTTGATCCAGAACTTGAACTCGCCGATTGCATAGCTCGCAATGTTCGGACGCATGTACTCCAACACGCTGGTTCGCACCCGTTCCGTACGGCAAACGGCAATGCCGATCATCAGGGGCTGGTTTTCGGTTTCGCGCCAGGCGAAATCGTCGGCCAGCAAATACTCATAGTCGTACTTCGAGAATTCGTATCCCTTGTTGGTGCGAACATCCTCGTAGGTCACATAGGGGTGGCTGTGAAAATCGCCGAGAAACGTCAGATGGGGCGAAGAGCTTTTGACAATTTCGTTCATCAGCCGGCCAGGCATCTTCGTTGGGAATGACGCTATTGGGCGTGCGTTGCGCGGTCACGCTGATGCTCATGCGTTCGATCGAGATGATCGTGGTGTTTTCGGTCTTGCGTTTCACGCCCCACATGTAGCCGAGGGTTTCTTCGTGGGTATATCTCTTGGTGTTGCCGCCCAACGCGGTGCGCCGGCCTTTGCGCGAAAAGCAATAGGCTTCGACGGCGGCCAGGGTCATGCTTTCCAGCATGTCCGGCGCAATTCGCACCCGGAACCGTGGTTGCACTCTTTTTTTTGGAGGTTCGGCCACTATCGCGTTGCCTCTTCCAGAAACAGTTCTCTCAACTTGCGGGCTACGGGGCCAGGCTGGCCGCCACCGATACGGTGGCCGTCGATTTCGGTGATGGGCATGACGAAGTTCGAGGCGCTGGTGAGGAAGGCTTCCTCGGCGCCATAGGCTTCGTCGGGCGTGAACTTGCGTTCGACGACATTCACGCCATGCTCGTTGGCTAGGCGGAACAGGGCACGCCTGGTGCAGCCGGCAAGTATCTCACTCGACAGCCCGCGCGTGATTACCGTGTTGTCTTTGACGATGTAGGCGTTGGAGGAGGTACCTTCGGTGACATAGCCATCTTCCACCATCCAGCCCTCATAGGCTCCCTTCTCGTAGGCTTCCTGCTTGCCGAGCACAGGCCCCAGCAGCATCACCGATTTTATATCGCGGCGCTTCCAGCGCAGGTCCGGAACGGTGACCACGGCCACGCCAGTGGTGGCATTGGGGTTGTCGACGAGACTGGCTTTCTGGGTGAAGCCGATCATCGTCGGCCTGACGTCCTTCGGAAACTTGAAGTCGCGGTCGGCGGCACCGCGGGTGATCTGCATGTAAATGTAACCTTCGCCGAGGTTGTTCTTGTGGATCAGCCCCATGTGCATGTTGTCGAGTTCGGCGCGGGTGGCCGAACCCGTAATGTGGATCTCCGCCAGCGAGCGGACGAGGCGCTCCATGTGGGCTTCGTAGTCCACCAGTTTTCCACGCACAACCGGCGTCACTTCATACACACCATCGGCGAACAGGAAGCCGCGATCGAACATCGACACGTTGCCCTGTTCCTCCGGCAGATAGTTGCCGTTCACGTATACGATGCGGGCCATTTTTTGCTCCCAAGATTGTGGCGTAAACTACGGTATTATTTCAAGAAAATCCATGGGGGTTGTGAAGCTTCGGAGCCCCAGCTAGGACTTGGCCCAGGGCGTAGTCACCAGAAGGAAATCATGCCGCGCACCATTCCGGAAACCGCAATCGTGGCAATGCTGGGCCGCGAAACAGCCCTCTTTACCCAGCGTAATACAGAGTCTCAACGGCTTTCCGAGCGGACCTCCAAAAACTGGCTTAAAGGCGTTCCCATGCACTGGATGGTGGACTGGGGGACGCCATTTCCGCTGTTCGTCGAAAAGGCCAATGGCGTTGATGTCACGGACGCCGACGGGAACCTCAACTCGCCGACCCCGATGATTGGCGAGAAGGCCAGCGATCACATTCTCGGCCGCGCCCCGCTGCCAACTTCCAACTAGGAACCGTGGATCAATCCAAATTGGCAGTCGAGTCAGTGCTGAGGATCAATCATAGTTGAAGAACTTCACCCATTTCGAAAGCGGCTTGGCATCGGCAGAGTCAAAGAGGAATCGATAATTCGCCCAACTTGACTGAACGCCGACAGCCAGGCCGCCACGGACTTTGGTTCGGCTCGGGGTCTTGATGTGGCGTGATTCGGCCTTACGCGCGAAGTCTTCGACGCTACTATGCCATGGCACACCCAAAAACGCGAAGATGTCTTCTACCGTTGGCCTGAAGGCGGTGACCAGTTCCTCATAGCGCACGTAGCGGACGTTTGTAGACTGTAACGTGAACGTCTCGAACCACCGTTTCATCACGGCGTCGTAGGTGCGGCAGGCGTCGGCGAAGGTTGTGAAACTGTCCATAGCGACATTCGGCTGGAATGGCTGCTTGAAACAGCTGAGTACAACGTCATGGGGGTGGCGAATTGAGAATAGATGGCGCATGGACGGAAACAGTCGCGCCAACAAAGGTGCATCCGCGGTCCGGATCGGCATCTTGTCAATGAAAACCTTGGACTTCGGGTTGGTGGCCCGATTCAAGATGATGGTGTGGTAACGATCGCGAATGGCCTGTGCCTGGTCCGCGCTGATGGTCTTCGAGCCCGCGACATCGAGATTGGCGGCGCGCAAGGCTCGGTCGAATATGGGCTGCTCCTCGAATGTCTCGATATCCGGATGGGCAGCGAGAACGTTTTCGAGGAGCGTTGTTCCCGATCGCGGAAATCCGAGCAACATCACTTCCGGCCCACTCTGGCTGCTGTCTGACTCCGCGACCGTGATCGAGGCTCGAAACGAACTGCGCCGCAAAAGCGCTTGTGGGTCGAACTTCGGGCCGCGTCCTGCGATGTTCTGACGGCAGTGCCAATCATAGGCTTCCTGGAAGTTGCCAGCTAGTTCGGCAATTTCGGCGCGCTGCACGGCAATCTCGCGTTGAATGGCGGGTGGTAGCCGGGCCGGATCAAGAGTGTGAACCGAAAACCGCGAGGTTCCTTCAATCAACGAAATCCGTGTATCGACCATGGCTTGCACAACTGGAAATGCTGCGGCCTTGTGCAAGGCTTCAGACAGCAGCTTCAAGTGAGCTGTGCTTGCGGCGTGCTCAATGAGCTTGAACAGCCAGACACAGTTTCCCGCATCTTCGGGTTTCAAGAGAGTGAGCAATACGACAAGGACCGAGGCCGATTTCCAGTCGCCAGCCTGATCAAACGATTTTGCCGCTTCCGCCAAGTGGTTGACTTGGCCGGTTTCGGCGAATGACGACAGCTGTATCTCCGCTACCGACCGCCAGTCGGACCGCAATCGCGCATCCAGTTCGTGGCTGGTGCCCGGCGGCTTGGCGATCATTGCGACATCGGCAGCGCGACGGGCAGAGGAAAAATTGTCCTGCATCAGAAAGAAGCTGAAGGCGCGGGGCCGGATGGCGCCGTGCCGACACAGGTCCAGCAGCGTTTCGTCGCGCCCGGCGGGCCACAGGCCGGCATCAAGAAGGCGACAAGCCGTAGCAGTTTGCGTCAGCTCGTCATCAATACCGAAGAGATTCAAGAGATAGGCCTGCTGAGGGAGCTTCCCCAGCGCCAGATGGCTGAGTTGGGCAAGCGCGGCCTCCAGTGGCTGAATCAACGCATCGCCTCCTCCAGAATCAGTTCTCTCAGCTTGCGGGCTACGGGGCCAGGCTGGCCGCCGCCGATGCGGTGGCCATCAATCTCGGTGATGGGCATGACGAAATTCGATGCGCTGGTGAGGAAGGCTTCCTCGGCGCAATAGTCTTCGTCGGGCGTTAACTTGCGCTCGCCGAGGCAGTTCTTGTGGATCAGCCCCATGTGCATGTTGTCGAGTTCGGCGCGGGTGGCCGAACCCGTAATGTGGATCTCCGCCAGCGAGCGCGCGAGGCGCTCCATGTGAGCCTCGTAGTCCACCAGTTTTCCGCGCACCACGGGCGTCACTTCATACACACCGTCGGCGAACAGGAAGCCGCGATCGAACATCGACACGTTGCCCTGTTCCTCCGGCAGATAGTTGCCGTTCACGTATACGATGCGGGCCATTTTTTGCTCCCAAGATTGTGGCGTAAACTACGGTATTATTTCAAGAAAATCCATGGGGGTTGTGAAGCTTCGGAGCCCCAGCTAGGACTTGGCCCAGGGCGTAGTCACCAGAAGGAAATCATGCCGCGCACCATTCCGGAAACCGCAATCGTGGCAATGCTGGGCCGCGAAACAGCCCTCTTTACCCAGCGTAATACAGAGTCTCAACGGCTTTCCGAGCGGACCTCCAAAAACTGGCTTAAAGGCGTTCCCATGCACTGGATGGTGGACTGGGGGACGCCATTTCCGCTGTTCGTCGAAAAGGCCAATGGCGTTGATGTCACGGACGCCGACGGGAACACTTACATCGACTTCTGCCTTGGTGATACCGGCGCCATGTTCGGTCATTCGCCGCCGCCGGTGGTGAAGGCGCTTCAGGAACAAGGCGCGAACGGATTTACCACGATGATGCCGTCGACAGAGGCCGCCGATGTTGGCGAATTGCTGGCGGACCGGTTTGGGCTTCCCGTCTGGCAGGTGACGGCCACGGCATCGGACGCCAACCGCGCGGTCATCAAATGGTGCCGGGCGATCACCGGGCGCAAGAAAATTCTGGTGTTCAACCATTGTTACCATGGCGCAGTGGATGATGCCTACGTGACTATTGACGGCGGCCAGCCGCATGCCGATCCTTCGCTCATTGGCGAAGTCCGCGATCTCACGGCTTTCACGAAAGTTGTCGAATTCAATGATGTGGCAGCATTGGAAGCCGCACTTGCGCCTGAAGATGTGGCCTGTGTGCTGGCCGAACCGATCATGACCAATGTCGGCATGGTGCTAGCCGATGAGGGCTACCACGCGAAGCTGCGCGAACTGACGCGGCGCGCCGGAACACTGCTGATCCTGGACGAAACTCATTGCATGTCGTCGGGGCCTGGCGGGTACACGCGCGAATACGGGCTGGAACCCGATGGCGTGGTGCTGGGCAAGCCCATTGCCGGGGGCATTCCGGCGGCGGTCTATGGCTTCACGGAGGAAGTTGCTTCACGCATCCGCACGTTTCTCGAAACGCGGGTGCCAGGCCACTCCGGCATTGGCACCACGTTGTCAGGATCAAAAATCCAGCTCGCCCTGATGAAGGCTGTGCTCGAAACCTACTTCACGCCAGAGGCATTCGCGCCGCTCATCGCCGTTGCGAAAGAATTGGAGAAGGGCATTGCCGATGTCATCAGCACGCATTCCATGCCTTGGCACGTGGTGCGGGTGGGCGCGCGGGTTGAATTCATGTGCTGCCCCACGCGCCCGCGCAATGGCGGGGAGGCCTCGCAACTCATTCACCGGCCGATCGATCAGGCAATCCACCACTACCTCCTAAACCGCGGCATTATCATTACGCCGTTTCACAACATGATGCTCATCTGCCCGGCAACCACTGCGGCGCATGTCAAGCAACTGGTTGACGGGCTCGACCACTGTATTGGCGAATTGATGGGCTGAGGAGAAACACATGACACTGGTATTCCCCAAGCGCGATGCCGAAGCCCGCGCCTTTCTTGAGGCCAATCCAGACATTCAAAGCGTGCACGTGGTGTGGACCGACATCTGCGGTGTGGCGCGCGGCAAGATCCTGCGCCGTGACGAGGTGGTGCCGGCATGGAAGGACGGGCGCTTCATGCCGATCTCGGCGTTGGTGCTTGATGTGACGGGGCAGGACGTCCCGGAAACCGGCCTGGTCTTCGACGAGGGCGACCGGGACATGCTGATGTGGCCGGTGCCCGGATCGATGGTGAGAATTCCATGGAGCGACGAACCTGCGGCGCAATACCTCGCCGCCATACGCGATCTTGATGGGGTGCCACACTACTTCGATCCGCGGAGCGTGCTCGAGAAGATCACCAACCGCTTCAAGTCTGAACTCAACATGACGCCGGTTGGTGCGGTCGAGCTTGAGTTCTATCTGATGGACCGCGAGGCAGCACTCGCCGGACGGCCTACTGCGCCCAAAGCTCTGATCAACGAATTCAAGCCGAAGCACTATCAGGCCTATTATCTGCAGGATCTCGACGATTATCAGCCATTCTTCAGGGACCTCTATGCGGCCTGCGATGTGCAGGGGCTTCCGGCCAAGACGCTGATTTCCGAGTATTCGCCGGGGCAGATGGAAATCGTGCTGCGGCATCGCACCGACATTCTGAAGGCCTGTGACGAAGGCATCATGCTGAAGCGGCTGATCAAGGCGGTGGCCGAGAAGCATGGACTGGCTGCGACCTTCATGGCCAAGCCCTATGCGGAATGGACAGGGTCAGGCATGCACATTCACATCAGTCTCGGCGATGAACAGGGCAACAATCTGTTTGCAGCTGATGATCCATTGAAGAACGAACTGATGATGCATGCGATCGGCGGTTTGAAAGCCTCGATGGCCGAGTCCATGCTGATCTTCGCTCCCAACGCCAATTCCTACCGGCGTTTCCGGCGCAATTCCTATGCGCCGGTGGCGGCGAGTTGGGGCATCAACAATCGCACGGTCAGTTTGCGGGTGCCGGCGGGGGCGGCGAATGCCTGCCACATCGAACACCGTCCGGCGGGTGCCGACGCCAACCCCTATCTGGTGATGGCGGCCATTTTGGCGGGGATGCACTACGGCATTACCGAAAAGGCCGATCCGGGAAATCCCGTTACCGGCAACGGCTATGAAAAGCGCGCGAAGTACATCCCCGGAAACTGGTTCGATGCCATTGACGCCTTCTGGCGGGCGTCGATCCTCAAGGAATACTTCGGCAAGGAATTCATCGACACCTACTGTACGCTGAAGGAAGTCGAGGCCGACCGGTTCTTCTCGGAGCCGACGGCGCGCGACTTCGAATGGTATTTGAGGACGGTGTGAGCCAGGCGGACTTCGACGGCAAGCGCTTCTTCGTTCCCGATCGCCGGGGGGAAGCCTCGTTCGGCGATTTCATGAGGTGGCAGTTTGGAAACCGGCGGGCGAAGTGGCCGGCTCGCGTTGCCAACAAGCCGCAGCCGCCGCCGCCACAACGTGTGAATGGCAAAGACCTGTGCGCGACATGGATCGGCCATTCGACGATGCTGGTGCAAGTGGCGGGCGCCAACATTCTCACCGATCCGTTTCTGTCGGAACGGGCGAGCCCGGTTGCCTTCGCTGGGCCGCGGCGGGTGCGGGCGGCGGCGTTGCAGGCCCATGAACTGCCACCTCTCGACATCATTCTCCTCAGCCACAATCACTATGACCACATGGATCTGCCAGCCTTGCGGCAATTGGCAAGGCATCACCGGGCGCGCATCGTGACGCCGCTCGGCAACGGACGCTATGTGAAGGCGGCGGCTGGAGGGATGCAGATTGACGAGTTGAACTGGATGGAAAGCATTGCGGCGGGCGATTTGCGGATCACCGTGTTGCCGGCGCTTCATTGGTCGAAGCGGCGGTTTTCCGATGCCAACCGGGCGCTGTGGGGAGCTTTCGCTGTCGAAACTCCAGCAGGCCTCGTCTACTTCGCGGGTGACACGGGGTTTGGCGATGGCGCCACGTTCAAGGCGGTGCGCGAGAAGTTTGGCCGCCCGCGGCTTTCGCTGCTGCCAATCGGCGCCTATGCGCCGCGCTGGTTCATGCAGGCGCAACACATGAATCCGGAAGAAGCGGTGGAGGCGCATGTGCTGATGCAAAGCGGCACCAGCCTGGCCATTCACCACGGCACCATTCAATTGACCGACGAGCCTATCGACGAGCCGCGAGAATTGCTGGCGGCGGCGCTGGCAGACCGTATGATCGGACCGGACCGATTCCTCGCGCCCGAGGCCGGCCAGACGGTGGAGGTACCATGACTGCAGCCGTTGTTCTCAGCGTGACGGCGGGCGAATTCGGTTGTAATCCACGGACGGAATAGGAGGCACCCATGCCACCAAACTTTGTCTTTGAGTGGCAGGAAAGCAGCATGTTCCTGTTCCTGCTGGGCCTATGCGCTCTGGTGGCGATCATCATTCACCAAGTCCTGAAGCTGGCGTTCATCCACAGGGTGTTGCCAGATCTCAAGGACGTTTCGCCGGTGCTGCAAACCCTGTGCGGAACGATCTTCGTGCTGTCGGTCACCTTTTTGGCAAGCAATGTATGGCAGACCGAGAGCCGCGCGCGCGAACTTGCCGGCACCGAGGCCAGAGGGCTGCGCTTGGTGATGACGATTGCTTCCGGCCTGCCGCAGGAGCAGCGCGATGCCGTTTCGGCGGCAGCGGCGGACTATGCCAGGGCCGTCGCGAAAGAGTGGCCGGCGATGGCCACCAACGGCGGTTCGGCCGAGGCCGAAAGACTTCTCACGCAGTTGTATGGCCGGGCATCACATGAAAGCCTTGTCGCCAGCCGCGCGGGATCATCTGAATGCGGCACTCCAGTCGCTGAGTCAGGCACGGCAAGGGCGGCTGAACATCGCAGGCGAAACCGTGGGCGCCAGACGGTGGTCGGTGGTTCTGTCTCTGGCCGCGCTGCTTCTGGTGGTGATCGGCGTGTGCCATGTGGATACGCCAGCGGCGAGGGCCGTGGCGCTTGGGCTCGTATCGGTCGCCATCACCTTGTCGCTGTTTGTCATATTGGCCTATGACAGGCCTTTCCAGGGAAAGCTGGCTCTGTCTCCGGAGCCCATCCTGCAAGCGGCAGGGCTTTCGCCATGAGGCGGGCAGATCCATGACCGAAACACTCAATCTCACGGCCCATTGGGCAGGCATCGTGTCGCTCATCGTATTTGTCGCGGCCTATGGTCTCGTCATTTTCGAAGAGACCACCCACATGCGGAAGTCGAAACCCGTCATGCTGGCGGCTGGCATTATCTGGGCGCTGATCGGCATTGCCTATATGCAGGCAGGGCAAAGCGATCTCGCCCACGAAAAAGCAGTTGAGATTATCGAGGAATATGGCGAACTGTTCCTGTTCCTGCTCGTCGCCATCACCTATGTGAACACGCTGGAAGAGCGCCGGGTGTTCGAGGTGCTGCGGGCAAAGCTGGTCAACATGGGACTGAGCTACCGCACGCTGTTCTGGCTTACAGGCACTCTGGCATTCTTCCTGTCAAGCGTGCTCGACAATCTGACGACGGCGCTGATCATGGGTGCGGTGGTGATGGCACTTGGCACGCATTCTCCGCGCTTCGTGGCCATTGGCTGCATCAGCATCGTCGTCGCCGCCAATGCGGGAGGTGCATTCTCGCCGTTCGGAGACATCACGACCTTGATGGTGTGGCAGAAGGGCAAGCTCGCCTTCTGGGAGTTCTTCGCGCTGTTCGTGCCATCACTGGTGAACTGGCTGGTGCCGGCGGCGATCATGCACTTCGGCGTCCCCGCGTCGAAGCCGGCGCCCCGTACCGACCGTGCGACATTCAAGCCGGGTGCCGTGGGTGTCATCGTGCTGTTCGCGGCTACCATCGTCACGGCCGTATCGTTCAAGAATTTTCTGCATCTGCCACCGGCGCTGGGCATGATGATGGGACTTGGTTACCTGCAGATGTGGTCCTATTTCCTGCAAAGGAAGGGCAAGCGCCGAAACGATCAGGATATGGTTCTCGACAGTTTCGCGCAGGTGCAGCGGGTGGAGTGGGACACGCTGCTATTTTTCTTCGGCATCATTTTCGCAGTGGGTGGCCTCGGCGTGCTGGGCTATTTGGCGCAGGCTTCCGAATTCCTTTATGTGGGTCTTGGCCCAACGCCAGCCAACATCATCATTGGCGCGCTGTCGGCGATTGTCGATAATATTCCGCTGATGTTCGCGGTCCTGACCATGGACCCCACCATGTCTCACGGGCAGTGGCTGCTGATCACCCTGACCTGCGGGGTCGGCGGCTCCATGCTGTCGATCGGTTCGGCGGCGGGCGTGGCGCTGATGGGACAGGCCAAGGGCGCTTACACTTTTTCAAGCCATCTCAAATGGGCCTGGGCGGTGGCCGCAGGATATGTGGCCAGCATCGCCGCCCACCTGGTGGTGAATGCGCATTTGTTCTGATGCGATCTTGAAATGTTCAGCGCTAACGCATGAGAGCCGCCCCCTTTTCGGCGCGCAAGAAAAATGGAGGGGATGTCCCCGCCAGAGCTTCAAGCCGGCACGTGCGGTCGTGAGAGTGGTGTAGGGTATTCAGGCTCGAAGCCCGGCGCCCGATGGTCTGGGCTGTTTTCACAAGGGACGCAGCGATTTCCGCCGGAGGCAAGATCTTAGGTGCGGGAACTTTGCCCGCCCCGAGCCATTTAAGGCGCTTGGGTCCTAATGTCCGAGGGCCTTGCCCGAGACTCCCGGGAAGTGGAGGCGCTTTCATTCCCCCGCTCCGCAGGCGCTGCCAACTTTCCCGGCCATTGTGAGAAGCATTGCGCAATGTTCCCCTCCTTTCCGGGTCAGTCACCGACTATATAGTCCTATCACTAGGAACAAGTCAAGGATTATTTTCAGACAGCGCGCTGGTGGACAGAGCCCTCATCCGCCCTTCGGGCACCTTCTCCCATCCTCGGGTCAAGCCCGAGGACGGGAGAAGGCGAAGCTGAGGGAGCTCTCTCCACGTTCGCCTTCTCCCGTGCGTAGCATGGGAGAAGGTCCCGAAGGGGGATGAGGGCTCTTTCCTCCTGCACCATGGGTCCGCCGACAAGCCCGGGGATGACAGGCTTGAGTTGCGGGAGAGGGCAATGGGTTCTAGCTGTCTTCGCTCTTTGATTTCTTCGTCGCAGCCATGACCTTGTCGATGTAGGCCAGGAACAGGGCGGAAAACACGAAGGCCATGTGCATGATGGTAAGCCACATGAGTTGCCGGTCAGTATACTGAGCGGCATTCAGGAATACCTGTAGCAAATGGATCGACGAGATCGCGACAATGGTCGAGGCCACCTTGATTTTGAGCGAACCAGCGTCGATTTTGCCAAGCCATGACAGCTCACCCTCGGAATTGTCAAAGCGGCTGACAAAGTTTTCGTAACCGGAAATTATGACCATCACAATCAGGCTGGCCACCAGGGCTGCATCGATCAGGCCAAGCATTTTGAGGATGTTGCCGGTATCGTCGAGCAGAGTCATCTTGTTTGCGAACTCCCACAACTTGCCCACGAAGGTTAAGGCATAGATGCCAAGCGCAGCTGTAAGGCCAAGGTAGAATACGACCAGCAGCCAGCGCGAAGCGAGGATGATGGATTCGATAAAATGTTCAAGTTTCTTCATGGGTGGGCTCGGGATGATCGCTGCGGGTTCTCCACAGTGAATAAAGGATGCCGGAGGCAAGGACAAGCACGGTGACGGCGAGCGACAAGGCGGTGTCAACCTTGATGCCGAGCGGCACGAGGAAGATTTTGATGCCGACCAGCACCAGAACGGTGGCCAGCGAATACTGAAGGTATTTGAAGCGATGCACGGCGGCAGCCAGCGCGAAATAGAGCGAGCGCAGGCCGAGAATGGCGAAGATGTTCGAGGTGTAGACGATGAATGGGTCCTGGGTTACCGCGAAAATGGCGGGCACCGAGTCAACGGCGAAGATCAGGTCGACGAATTCGACCATGATCAGCGCCACGAACAGGGGCGTCATGAAGCTTGCGAGCTTGCCGGTTTTCGGGTCGGGCAGCTTCACGAAGAAATTCTGGCCGTCCATCCGCTCAGTCACCCGGAAGTTTCTCTTGAGAAAGCGCAGGATGGGATTGTTGGCGATGTCGGGCGCGTGGCCGCTGGGTTTCAGCATCTTGAAACCGGTGAACACCAGGAAGGCGCCGAACACGAAGAGTATCCACGAGAACGACGAGACAAGGGCGGCGCCAACGGAAATCAGAATGGCGCGGAAGACGATGGCACCGATGATGCCCCAGAACAGAACCCGGTGTTGATAGACCCGCGGGATGTGCAGGAATCCGAAGATCGTGGCGATGACAAAGATGTTGTCCATCGACAGGGACTGTTCGATGACATAGCCCGTGTAGAATTCAAGCCCAGATTGAGCGCCGCGGGTCCACCACACCCAGGCGCCAAAGGCCATGGCGATGGCGACATAGCCGCCGTAGAGAATGAAGCTTTCGCGGGCCGAGATTTCCTTCTGTTCCTTGTGCAGGATGCCAAGGTCGAATGCCAGAAGGCCAACCACGAGGGCGCCGAAAACCATCCAGAAATAGGCTGGAGTGCCCATAATATCTGAAAACAACGCCGCCTGAAGCATTTCCATCGCCGGACCACCCAATTCCCATCGTTCAAACCTGATTGGCGGCTCCGACATCGCGAAACGTGAAGTTCCGCCAGAGGGGCCCGGCGCCGCAGGGGGGGACATAGGATGGCAATTGCGGGGTTCAAGCCCCCTGGGCAAGATTTTGCTATTGCTCAGGCCGCCGCCGCGGTTCCCGGCGCCAATCCCCGTGCTATGTTCGGCCAAACAGAAATGATGGATTGCCCACAGGTCCATCGCATTGAAAGGCGCGGCCAGTTCCATGGAGCCCACTCAAAACACGCGGCGGAGGCGTGGCGGCAGCACGGAAAGGGTGGAAATGCCGCGCGCGCCCTACATCAGCCGGAAGCTTTCGACCTTCGGCGTCCTGAGCGAAGAGGGCCTCGAGCTTATCGAGGCCAATGCCGAAACCATTCTCCACGAAACAGGAATGGAATTCACCGGCGATCCGGAAGTGATTGCGTTGTTCAAGGGAGCGGGATGCGAGACGGAGGGCACCCGCGTGCGCTTCGAGCGAGGGTTCTGCCGGAAACGCATCCAGGCTACCGCTCCCCGGGAATTCATGCAGCATGCGCGCAATCCGGGGAACAGCGTTGTGCTGGGCGGAAATGCCACGGTGTTGTGCCCATCCTGGGGGCCACCTTTCGTGCATGACCTCGACCGGGGCCGCCGCTACGCGACCTATGGCGATTTCACCTCGCTGGTAAAACTGCACCAGACAATTCCGTGGCTTCACCATTCGGGCGGCGTGGTGTGCGAACCGGTCGATCTGCCGGCCAACAAACGGCACCTCGACATGCTCTATGCCCATATCCGCTGGTCGGACCGGCCATTCATGGGCGCATTCATCGGGGCCGAGCGCGCCGGGCATGCCGTCGATATGGCAAGGATTGTGTTCGGCGCCGACTATGTTGCCGATAATCCGGTGCTCTATTGCGTTTCCAATACCAACGCGCCGCTGGTGCTCGATGCCAATATGTCGGGCTCGCTCAAGACCTATGCGCGGGCCAACCAGCCGGTGGCCTGCACGCCATGGGTATTGACCGGCGCCATGAGTCCTACAACGGTTGCCGGCACCCTGGCGCAGATTCTCGCCGAGGCCATGGCCTGCCTGGCTTTGGTGCAGATCATCAATCCCGGCGCGCCATGCCTGATGGGGAGTTTTGCCTCGACGATGTCGATGCAGTCAGGCGCTCCGACTTTTGGCACGCCGGAAGCGGGACTGATGGTGCTGGCCGCCGGGCAGCTGGCGCGGCGGCTGGGCGTGCCGCTACACACGGTGGGAACACTTTCGGCCTCGAAACTTCCAGACGCGCAGAGCCAGCAAGAGGCAACATGGGGGCTTCTCATGTCAATGTTCGCGGGCGCCAACCTGATCAATCACGCAACCGGCTGGCTGGAGGGCGGCCTTGTCACGTCGTTTGAAAAGACCATCATCGATGCCGATCTGTGCGGCAAGGTCGGGCGGTTTTTCGAAGGCATTGATCTCAGCGAGAATGCCCAGGCGATGGGCGCCATTGCCGAGACTGGGCCTGGCCAACACTTCCTCGGAAGCGGCCATACCCGGCTGAACTTCATGAGTGCGCTGTTCCGCCCGCTGACGCCCGACAATAACTCCTTCGAGCAATGGCAGGCAGAGGGTGGCAAGGATGCATCGCAACGGGCGAATGGCCTGTGGAAGAAGCAGCTGGAGCGCTATGAGGACCCGGGGCTCGATCCCGCCATCGATGAGGCGTTGGGCGACTACATCGCTCGCGTGAAGTCCTCGCAGCCAGACATGAATTATTTCTAATGAAGAAGATTGTGGTCATCGGCGGCGGCGCCATCGGCTTGAGCGTTGCCTATCATCTGGCAAAACGTGGCGAAGGAGGTGTGACGCTTGTGGAGCGCAACCAACTCACGTCCGGTACCAGCTGGCATGCGGCGGGGATTGTGGGGCCACTGCGGGCCACCGCCAGCATGACCCGGATCGCTGCCCATGGGCTGAAGCTTTTTCCACAACTCGAGGCTGAAACCGGCATGAGCACCGGCTATCGCCGCACTGGTGGCTACTGGCTGGCGCGAAGACCCGAACGCATGGATGAACTGCGCCGCATTTGCGCGGTTGGGCGGCATATGGGCCTCACACCGGAGGTCATCGGGCCGGAGCAGGTGAGGGTGCCGCAGCTCGATGTGTCTTCGCATGCCGGCGCCCTGATGGTTCCCGAAGATGCTGGTGTCAATTCCGTCGACCTGTGCATGGCCTATGCGCGGGCGGCGAAAAACCATGGCGCCAGACTCCTCGAAGGCGTGGAGGTCCGGCGCATCGTCACGAAAGCTGGCCATGTCGTGGGTGTCGCCCTTGTCGACGGCAGCGAGATCGCCGCCGACCGGGTGGTTTTGTGCGCCGGGGCATGGTCCAGGAAGCTGGCGGAAGAAGCGGGCGTGGCTCTGCCGCTGCAGGCGGTCGAGCATATGTACATCGTGACCGAACCGATGGCGGGATTGCCCAACCCTTTTCCGGTGGTGCGCGATCTTGATGCGGGGATCTATGTGAAGGGTGACGCGGGCCGGCTGGTGATCGGCGGATTTGAAGCGAATGCCAAGGTGTGGGATCCGCACGGCCCCGAAGGCAATCGGGCGTTTCCTGGAATTGCCGGAGGATTGGGAACAGTTCGGCCCGTTCATGGAAGCGGCCCTGGCGCTGGTGCCGCAACTTGCCCATGTTGGAATACAGCGGTTCATGAATGGGCCCGAGAGCTTCACGTTCGACACCCGGCCGCTGGTTGGCGAGACGCCGGAAGTCGACGGCCTGTTCGTGGCGGCCGGCATGAATTCGGTTGGTATCATGAGTTCGGCGGGGATCGGAGACGTTGTGGCGGAGTGGATTGCCGATGGCGGCGAGCCGCGCGATCTGTGGGGCGTTGATATTGCGCGGGTTGATCCTGTCACGGCTTCGCCGCAGCACATGAAAGACCGCATGCGGGAAGCCGTTGCGGATCAGTTTGCCATGCATTGGCCATTCAAGCAGCCTGCTGCTGGACGTGGATTGCGGAAGTCGGCGCTTCACGACGCCTGGGCCAGGGAGGGTGCGGTCTTTGGCCTTACGGCGGGCTGGGAGCGCGGGTTGTGGTATGCCGAGAATAGCGCGGAACGGCAGCTCGCATATTCGGTTGGTGATCAACCATGGCAGGCGATCGCCGAACGCGAAGCGGCGCAGATGAAGAATGGCACCGCACTTCTCGATCTGTCACCGTTCACGAAGATTGATGTCAGCGGGCCTGGCGCGCTGGCATGTCTCAATCAGCTTGCGACGGCGCAACTGGATGTGAGCGTTGGGCGTTCGGTCTACACCGTCATGCTCAACGCCAGGGGTGGCATCGAGGCTGACGTTACAATCACCCGCATTGCTGAAGACCGGTTTCACATTGTCTCGGGTGCTGCCACGCGGCGGCGGGACATGGCGCTGCTGAGCCGGGCTGCCAGGGGTTTGCAAGTCACCGTCGAGGATCGCACTGAAGCGTTCTGCACCATCGGGGTGATGGGGGCCATGGCGCGCCGGACGCTTGCTTCAATCTCCGGGGATGATTGGGATGATTTCCCGTTCAGCACTTCGCGCAGCGTGGTCATTTCCGGCGTGGATTGCACGGCGACGCGGCTTTCCTATGTGGGGGAACTTGGCTGGGAGATCAGCGTGGCGAATGAACGGGCGGAAGCCGTGTTCGCAGCACTCATATCCACCGGTGCAAGGCCGATGGGGCACTACGCGCTCAACGGCTGCCGCATCGAGAAGGGATATCGCCACTGGGGTCACGATCTTGGCCCGGACATTACACCACTTGAAGCGGGCCTTGGCTTTGCCGTCGACTGGAGCAAGGGCTTCCGGGGCAAAGAGCGGCTGCTGCAACAGAAGCAGGACGGCGTGCCGCAGCGGTTGGTTCTGCTGCGCCTTGAGGGCCATCCGCTGATTGTCCATGATGAGCCGGTTATCGAAAATGGCGTTGTGGTGGGGCTTACCACGTCTGGCGCAAAAGGGGCGCGGACGGGCCTCACGCTGGCCCTGGCGCTGATCGGCGTTAATCCCCACGAGACATTGCAGGAGACCGCCGAACGGCAGTTCCTGGTCGATGTCGCGGGACAGAAGTACCCTGCAACAGTCCTGCGCAAGATACCGTTTGATCCCACCGGCGAAAGGATGCGGGCATGACGGTGTTCCAGGTGGCGATCATCGGTGGCGGGGTAATGGGCACATCGCTCCTCTATCACCTCGCGAAGCTCGGATGGCGCGACCTTGTTCTCATCGAGAAAAACGATCTGACCCACGGCTCCACGTGGCATGCGGCCGGGCTTTGCACGCACTTCGCCCACAATCCGACGATCCAGGAACTGCGCGCAACCTCGGTCAGGCTGTACCGCGACATCCTGCCGGAGGAGACCGGTGAAACTTGCGGGTTTCACCGCAGTGGCGCACTGCGGGTGACGCGCAGCGCGGAGCGGATGGACGAATTCCGGCATGTTGCCGGGCTCTCGGAATTTACCGGCTACAGGTTGGAGATGGTAACGCCGGAACGCATCGCGGAATTGCATCCGCTGGCGACACTTGATGGGCTGATCGGTGGAATATACGAGCCCGACGACGGGCATGTCGATCCGTCGCTGGCGACCAATGCCATGGCCAAGATGGCGGTGAAACATGGCGCAGCCATCCAGCGCTACAATCCGGTGCAGTCGATCCGCCAGGAGGATGGGGTGTGGGTGGTGGAGACGGCAAAGGCAACGATCAAGGCCCATCATATTGTCAATGCGGCGGGAACTTGGGGCTTCGAGGTCGGGCGCATGATGGGCGTCAACGTGCCGTCGGTTCCGGTGCTGCACCAGTATCTGGTGACAGACACGGTGCCGGCGATTGCGGCACGGCAGAAGGCCGGCGCCGCCGAGCTTCCCATGATCCGCGATCCTGAGGAGAGCTGGTATTGCCGCCAGGAACGCGACGGGTTCATTCTGGGACCCTATGAGAAGCACGCTGAGGTGTGGTCGGTTGATGGTGTGCCACCGGAATTCGGGGCCGAGCTCCTGGCGCCCGATCTCGAGCGGGTCGAACACATTATCGAAGCCGCCATGGCGAGGATTCCGGCACTCGGCACGGCTGGGGTCAAGACGGTGATCAACGGGCCGATCACTTTCACGCCCGATGCCAACCCGCTGATCGGACCGGCATTCGGCGTTGCCAATGCATGGCTGCTGACCGGATCGTCGATGGGGGTCATGGAGGGTGGCGGTGCCGGAAAGTTCCTCGCCCACTGGATGACCCATGGCGGGCCACCCATGGATGGGCTAGCGATCGACAGCCGGCGGTTTGGCCGGTGGGCCGATCGGAGTTACCGTGTCGCCAAAGCCATCGAGTGTTTCGGCCTGCAGTTCGGTGTCCATTACCCATTTGAGGAACGCGCCGCCGGGCGCAATCTGCGGCTCTCGCCGCTGCACGATCTCATGGTTGAGCGCGGCGCCGTCATGGGTGCCGCCCATGGCGCCGAGCGGCCCAATTGGTTCTCGGCGACACCAGGCAAAACGGCAGTGGACAGCTTCCGGCGCACCAACTGGTTTTCCGCCGTGGGGCGCGAGGTTGATGCGGTTGCAAACCGCGTTGCGCTGGCGGATCTTTCGGTGTTCTCGAAGTTTGAGATTTCCGGGCCTGATACATTTCGTTTTCTGGATTCACTTGGGGCCAACGCGCCACCGAAGCCCGGGCGCATTGGGCTGACCCATGCCCTGACGCCGGAAGGCGGTGTTGCCAGTGAATTCACCGTGTCGGTGCTTGATGCCGAATGCGCCTACCTCAATTCCGCGGCGGCGGCAGAGGAAATGGATTTCGACCTGCTCTGCGAACGGTCCCGAGGTTTCAACGTGACCGTTCGAAATCGCACGGATGAGCTGGCGGTGATTGGCCTCATGGGGCCACGGTCCGCTGATGTGCTTGGCAAGCTGATGGAACAGGAGTTCGCGAAGAGCTTTCCTTGGCTCACGGTTCGTGAAACCACGGTTGCAGGCATCGCCGTGCGGGCCTTGCGGGTTTCCTATGTTGGCGAACCCGGATGGGAGTTGCATGTGGAGCGTTCACGCGCCGCCGAGCTGTTCCTGGCGCTGGAAAGGGAAGGACGGACTTTCGGCATTGGACACTATGGCGCCTATGCCGCCAACAGCATGCGTCTTGAGAAAGGTTACAGGGGCTGGGGGATGGATCTGACGACCGAGAGGACGCCGCTGGAGACCGGCCTCGGCAATCTGGTGAAAACCGAGGGCCGAGTTTTCATAGGCCGGGACAGAATGCTGGAGCGGCGGCCGGGCTGGGACATGGTGCTGCTTGAAGTCGACAGCGATGGCGAGGTGGAGCCGTTTTACTCACATACGGTTTTCGCCGGTGGCCGGCCCATCGGGATTGTCACGTCCGGCGCCTATGGGCACCGGGTGCGGAAGTCACTGGCGCTGGCTTTCCTGCGTGAACCCGGCATCGGCGATCATCTTAGCGTCAAGCTTCTGGGCCGCGAACGGCCCGCCCGCATTCTGCCCAACCCACCCTATGATCCGCAGAACTTGCGGCTCAAGGGCCGATGACCTGAAAGGAGTTCTCGATGCACGAAGAACTTGAGACCGACTGGTCCCTGGCGGCCACCGCCGCCCGGCGGGACCGTTACTACGCCGCTTCGCAGCGGAAGTTCGTGCCGTTCAAGGACCCCGTGGTGTTCAAGAAAGGCTCGATGCAGTATCTATGGGATACTGACGGCAAGAAATATATCGACCTATTGGCGATGAATGTCTGCATCTCTGTAGGTCATTCGCACCCAACCGTCGTCGGTGCTGCGATGGCGCAGGCCCAGGAACTTACGCACTGTACGACGATGTTCTATCATCCGACGCCGGCGCATTTCGCGGAGGAACTGGCGGCAACCATGCCAAAGGGTCACGATTGGGTGGTGCACTTCACCAATTCGGGGGCAGAGGCCATCGACCTCGCCATGGTGATGGCCCGCACATATCACCGGGCACATGGACCTGCTGGCTTTGAGGACGGCCTATCACGGGCCCACTTCGGCGGCGCAATCGCTGACCGGGATTGCGGCATTCCGCCATCCCGGCATGCCGGGCAATGTTGCCTTCGTTGCCGAGCCCAACCAATATCGCGGGATTTTTGGCGCCGGCACGGAAGCCTATCTCGACGAGATCGACCGGGTCATCGCCAGCTCGACCACCGGCAAGGTCGCGGGTATCGTCATTGAAAGCGTGCAGGGCTATGGCGGCATTATTGAGATGCCCCAGGCTACATGTCGGGTGCGGCAGAACGGGTGCGGGCGGCGGGCGGCCTCTACATTGCGGACGAAGTGCAAGCGGGCTTTGGCCGCACCGGCGACAACATGTGGGGCTTCGAGGCAGACGGCGTGGTGCCGGATATCGTGGTGCTGGCAAAGGGCATCGGCAATGGATTTCCGCTGGGCGCGGTGGTTGCCCGGAAGCCGATAGGCGATGCGATGGCGGAGAAGTTCATGTTCCACACCTATGGCGCAAATCCCACGAGCTGTGCTGCCGGCCGGGCGGTGCTGCAGGTGATCCGCGAAGAGAAGACGCAGGCAAACTCGAAAGATGTGGGGGCGGCATTTCTGGCGAGATTGAAAGATCTGCAGCAGCGGCACAAATCCATCGGCGATGTGCGCGGCCGCGGCCTGATGCTGGCCATCGAAATGGTCAGGGATCGCAAGACCAAGGAACCGGACAGCGCAATTACCGCCGAAGTGTTCGAGCGCTGCCGGGAGCAGGGACTCATTCTTTCGAAGTCCGGCCCGGACCGCTCGGTCCTGCGGATGGTGCCGCCGATGTGCCTGTCGCTCGAAGACGTGGACAAGGTGGCGGATGGCCTTGACCAGGCTTTCACGGCAGCTTCGGCATGAGCCATGCGATCATTGCGCTGTGGTCGCATCCCCGCTCGATGTCGACGGCATTCGAGCGCATCATGCGGGCCCGCGGCGATGTTGAATGCCTGCATGAACCCTTCATGTATGACTACTACATCAACCGGGCCAAACGGCGGATGCCGCACTTCGAAGCCATCCCCGGCCATCCCCGCAGCTATGAGGCCATTCGCGACTCGATCCTCGCCAGGGCCGAAACCGGACCGGTGTTCTTCAAGGACATGAGCTATTATGTCATGCCGCATATTCTGGAGGATGAGCCATTCGTCCGGCGGCTGACGCACAGTTTCCTGGTGCGCAACCCCAGGGCTGCAATCATATCCTATGCCAAGCTTGATCCGGAGTTCACGGTGGAAGAGCTTGGCATTGAAGCGCAATGGCAGCACTTTGCGGGGTTAACCGGCAAGACGGAAAGAGCGCCGATCATCATGCAAAGCGAGCGGGTTCAGGCCGATCCCCATGGTGAGATGCAGCGATACTGGGCGGCGGTGGGCCTTGAAAACAGGCCGGACGCCCTGCAATGGGGCGATGACGCACCGGCCGACTGGCAACAGGTGGCGGGCTGGCATCAGGGTGTCTTGTCAAGCAAGACGGTAACGCCGCTTACTTCCGACAAGGCCAAGCAAATAGATGCGGACTTTGAAAGCTTGGTTTCCCGCCAGCCGCGTTTCCAAGCGATGCTCGATCATCACCGGCCATTCTATGAGAGACTGGCAGAATGCAGCTAACAGGTTTCTGAAAGCGTTTCCGCTCAGAGCAGCTGGCGGTCAATAACAGTCTTTACTTGCCATTGATCCAGGTTTTGGCAACATGAAGATCATCGTCCAAATGGACCATGCTCGCAAGATAGCCGGGCCGAATACGGCCAAGCTGGTGATCGCGGCGCAGGAAGCAGGCGGGATTGAACGAGGCCATTCGCAGTGCTTCCTCAACCGCGACACCGAGCTTTTGCACACAGTAACGTACCGCCTCATCCATCGTCAGGTTGCAGCCGGCAAGCGTACCGTCATCGAGCTGCAGCCGCCCATTCACCCGGCGTACCGTGCGGCCCTGCAATTCGAAGGTGTCCGGCCCACCCGCTGCCGCCGGCATGGCATCGGAAATCAACATCATGCGGTGCCCAGGCTTGGCCGCCAATGCTATTTTCATCGCCACATCGTGAACATGAAAACCATCAGCGATCAGGCCGCAATAACAATCGCTGCAAGCCAAAGCGGCCCCAACCATGCCGGGATCGCGGCCATTCATCTGACTCATGGCATTGAAGAGATGGGTAAAGGCCCGAGCCCCGGCCTTCACGGCCGCTTCGGCCTCGTCGAAGCTCGCCTCGGAGTGGCCCAGACTGACGAGGACACCGCGCCCGGCCAGATACTTGATGTCGGCGGGAGCCACACGGTTTGGCGCCAGGGTCAGCATCACGCTGCCGCAGTCGAGATTGGCGATCGCCGTCAGGTCGGCCGGCCCTATGCCGCGAATGAACCGGGCATCATGGGCGCCCTTGCGCTGCACATCGAGGAACGGCCCTTCGATGTGAATGCCAAGCACGCCGGGTGTTTCATTCGCGATGGCTTCCTTGACGGCCGAAATCGCTTTTGTGAGGACATCCGGCGTGTCGGTGATGACCGTTGGCAGAAGCCCGGTTGTGCCGAACTTGCGATGGGCCTCGGCGATGCGGCGAACGGTTGCGGCCGCCGGTTCGGCATTGAGCAGGGCGCCGCCGCCGCCATTGACCTGCACGTCGATGAAACCCGGCGCCAGCAGTCCGCCATCGAGGCGACAGTGCTCGACGGTCCCGGCCAGTTGGCTATCGGCAACCACGGCGACTATTCGCGGGCCATCGATTACCACTGACAGTCCACTACGGATCGTGTCGCCGTCAAACACCCTGGCGCCGCTGAGTGCAACGGCCATTACATTGTCTCCGTGACTTTCTTGAGCAGCCGCGGCCGGTCGGGGTCGCGGCCCAACTGCTGTGCTGTCGCCTCGATAAAGCGATAAGCCGTCTGGATTATCGAAATGGGATCGAGCAGAAAATCTCCGGTCGGCGCATAGGCGAGGCCGCCTTCCTCGACCACCACCACATTGGCGCCGGTCTTGCGCAGTCTTGCCAATGCCTCACGCGACGATGACCGCGATGGATCATTTGGTGAATAGGCCAGTACCGGAAATCCGTCGCCCAGCAACTCAAGCGGCCCATGCATCACTTCGGCCATCGAATAGGCTTCGGCATGAACGGCGCAGGTCTCCTTGAGTTTGAGCGCCGTCTCGGCGGCAATGGGAAGTGCTGGCCCGCGCCCCAACACGTAAAGCGAATCGGCGGCGCTCGCCAAGGCGATCGCCTCCGGCCACTCGATCTTCGACGCTGCCGCGAGATGCTCAGGAAGGGCATCGACGGCGGCTATCAGGCCTGGACGCTGCAGCCACTGCGCGACAATCGCCGCCCCCGCCGCCAACGAGACGATGAATGATTTGGTTGCCGCCACGCTGAGTTCCGGGCCGGCATGGAGCGGCAGGCAGATGTCGGCGGCGTGGGCGGCGGGCGAATCGGCGACATTGACCAAGGCAACCGTGAAGGCGCCCGCCCGCCGCGCTGCCTCTTGCAGCGCCACGATATCAGGGCTCTTGCCCGACTGCGAAATCGTCACACACAGTCCGTCCTTCATCTTCAACTCGCCGCCATAGGTCGAAACCACCGAAGCTCCCATCGAACAGCAGGGAATGCCCAATGTGATCTCCGTCAGATACTTGAAGTATCCTGCCGCATTGTCCGAGCTGCCGCGGGCCGAGGTGATAATCACCGGTGGTGGCCGGCGCTTCAACCGCGCCCCGATTTCTCGAAGGGCGGCGGCGTTCGATTGCAGAAACCGCGCGACCGCTTCCGGTGCTTCGGCAGCTTCTCGTGCCATGTGACTCATGCGTTGGTTCCCTGAGCTATGGTGAGTTCGGCGACAAAATCGTAGCTGTCGCCGCGATAGTGTGAGCGCGTGAATTCGACGATGCGGCCATCGGCGAGATAGGAAATGCGCTCGATAAACAGTGCCGGACTGCCGTCCGGCAGGTCGAGAAGCTTGGCTTCCCTGGCCGTTAGTGCGGTGGCGTGCAGTCGCTGCAAGGCCCGCACTGGCTTGACGCCGCGGGCGTCGAGGGCGGCATAAAGCGATCCGCTGACGGCAGCCGGATTCGGCAAGTACTTTTCCGGAATGACCGCCAGCTCGATGGCCATCGGCACGCCATCGGCCCGGCGCAGGCGATGAAAACGCGAAACCCGTTCGCTGGGCGAGATCGAGAGCTTCAACGCCTCTTCCGGTGTTGGCAAGCCGCTCGACCGCTCCAGCCAGTCGGCATCGGTCTTGAGGCCGCGCAGCTCCATGTCCTGGGTGAAACTGGTGAGCCGCGACAGCGGCTGTTCGATGCGGCGCGCCGGGCCACTCACATAGGTGCCGGAGCCCCGCCGCTGCACCAGCACGCCCTCGGCCACCAGTTCGCTGAAGGCCTTGCGCACCGTGACTCTCGAGACTTCCAGCAACTGCGCCACATCGCGCTCGCCGGGAACCGCATCGCCCTCTTTGAGATCGCCCGCGGCAATCGCTTCCTGCACCAGTTTCTTGAGCCGGGCATAAAGCGGTGCGGCGCTTCCGGTGTTGAAGCGGTTCGCCGCGAATATGCGCTGCGGCTGCATCATGTCCAACGCTCCGCCAGGCCGTAGGCACGCCTCGCCATCATGATGGCACCATCCATTGCGTCGGCTTCAGGTGATGTCAGCGCCTGTTTCACATCGGCATCGAGATAGGGCGGGTAAACGTCGCGAAGCCCGCCCAAGAGGCTGATGTGTCCGGCGCCGCGCGCCAGCAGCGCCCGTGCCAAATTGGAAATGGCCGCGGCTCCCTCGATGACGATCGTCATGCCGACGACATCTCCCTGGGCGGCGCATGCGAAAACCGCCGGCGCCATTTCAGCATAATCCTTAGGCGCGGCCTGTTCCGACCAGCGCGACAGGTCGAACCGCGTACGCCCCACCCGCGCCAGAACCTGCTCGATCAGGCCCGTAGGCTGAAGCAAGCCATCGATGGCGAGTGCTGCGCGGCGCACGGCATGATGGCCGAGCCACGCGCCAGAGCCATGATCGCCAAGCGCGAAGCCCCAGCCGCCCACCATGTGCCGCTCGCCGCCGATCAGCGCAAAACCGATGGAGCCGGTGCCGGCAATGACAATGCCGCCCGTGCCGCCGCCGAATGCGCCGATACAGGCCGCATAGGCATCGTTGTCGGAGGTAACCGAAGCGAAGGGCAGATTGGCCGAGGCGATGCGTTCCGCCCCGACTGACGTGATGAGCCCAGCAAGGCCAAGACCGGCATGAAGGTCACGGGTGCTCAGCCCGGCTTTTGCCGCAGCCTCTGCCGCCGTGGCGACGATCATGCTGAGGGCGCCATCGAAATCCTGGTAGATGTTGGAAGATCCGCCAATCGCTTCGCTGGCCAGACGGCTGGTTGCATCGCGGATGCGGGCGCGGCAGCGGCTGCCGCCGCCATCGATTCCGAGAAAATAGGGCATGTCCTGGCTCATGCCGTTTATAATACCAAAACAATACCAAATTGGAAGAGGTTTGTTAAGTTTGTAAAAAATCAAACAATAACAACAGTATTTCCATGGTAAACAGATTCTTCTGGACAAGTGGTACTAATTTGGTATTGTCAATCCCATGGGAACGCAAATGCGACAAACCGAACAGCGCCTGGCCGAAACCACCGGGATCGACACTTGGGACGACGCCCGCATCCTGTCCGTCCTGATCTCCGGCCAGGACCGGGCGATCGCCGCGGTCCGGTCCGCCAAGCCGCAAATTGCCAAAGCAGCCGGACTGCTGGCGCGCCGTCTCGCCGCCGGCGGGAGGGTGGTCTACGCTGGCGCTGGAACCTCGATCCGCATTGCTGTTCAGGATGGCAGCGAACTTCCCGCGACGTTCGGCATGGCGGAAGACAAGCTCGTCTATCTGATTGCCGGCGGCCGGGCCGCCATTTTCGACACCCTCGCCGATGCCGAAGATGATACCGCCGCAGGCCAGCGAGACGCTTCGGTATGCGGCGGAATGGACACGCTCATTGCCGTGTCGGCATCCGGTTCTACGCCCTACACCCTTGCCGCCGCCCATGCGGCCAAGTCACGCGGCTGTCCGGTCATCGCCATCATCAACAATGCCGCCACGCCGCTTGGCGCCGCCGGCGATATCGAAATCGTCCTCGATTCCGGTCCCGAAGTGATCGCCGGTTCGACGCGCATGGGCGCCGGCACCGCCCAAAAGGCGGCCCTCAATATTCTGTCGACCCTCACGCACATCAAGCTCGGCGCCGTTCATGACGGGATGATGGTGAATGTCCAGGCCGGCAATCTGAAACTGAAACAGCGGGCCCGCGAAATCGTCATGCGCATCACCGGTGCCGAACAGGCCAGCGCCGAGGCCGCCCTCGAGGCCACTGGCGGAATGATCAAGCCGGCGGCGCTCATATGCGCGGGTGCGGCGAACAATGCCGCGGCACATCATCTCTTGGCCGCGTCCAATGGAAATCTACGGCTCGCCATGGCCCGCCTGGCCGGGCCATAGGTGTCGAACAAAAGTCAACGGGAGAACAAAGGAGAACCCCATGCTGAAGACTGGATTGAAATCTCTTCTGCTTGCCGCTGTTGCGACGGTCGCCCTGACCGGCGCCGCATCCGCCGGCAAACTGACGATCGAGAGCTGGCGCAACGACGACGCCACCATCTGGAAGGAAAAAATCATCCCCGCCTTCCAGGCCAAGCACCCCGACATCACTGTCGAATTCAACCCCACGGCGCCCAAGGAATACAACGCTGCCCTCAATGCCCGCCTGGAAGGCGGCACGGCTGGCGACATCATTACCTGCCGCCCCTTTGACGCTTCCCTCGAGCTCTTCAACAAGGGCCACCTCGCCGACCTCGCCGATCTCGCGAGCATGGCGAATTTCTCGGACGTCGCCAAAAGCGCCTGGACAACCGACGACGGCAAGTCGACGTTCTGCGTACCGATGGCGTCGGTGATCCACGGCTTTCTTTACAACACCGACATCTTCAAGGAACTCGGCCTTGAGCCGCCAAAGACCGAGGAAGAATTCCTCGCCGTGCTTGAGAAGATCAAGGCCAACGGTTCCTACACGCCGCTGGTCCTCGGCACCAACGACCAATGGGAAGCCGCCACCATGGGCTTTCAGAACATTGGCCCCAACTACTGGAAAGGCGAGGAAGGCCGCAAGAAGCTCATTGACGGCACGGGCAAGTTGACCGACGCCGAATATGTCAACACCTTCGCCGCACTGGCTAAGTGGGCTCCCTACATGGGCGATGGCTACAAGGCCCAGACCTATCCCGACAGCCAGAACCTTTTTGGCCTCGGCAAGGGTGCCATCTATGCGGCAGGGTCATGGGATATTTCGACCTTCCGCGGCCAAGACGTACCGATGGGTGCCTTCAAGGCTCCGCCGCCGGCCGGAAGCGACTGCTACATCTCGGATCACACTGATATTGGCATTGGCATGAACGCCAAGACGGCGAACGCCGCCGACGCCAAGGTGTTCCTTGACTGGATCGGTTCGGAAGAGTTCGCCAACATATTCGCCAATGCGCTGCCCGGCTTTTTCCCGCTGTCCAACGCGAAGGTGACGATCTCCGACGATGTCGCCCAGGCTTTTGTCAGTTGGCGCGGCGAGTGCAAGTCGACGATCCGCAATTCCTACCAAATCCTGTCGCGCGGAACGCCGAACCTTGAAAACGAAATGTGGAACGTCTCGTCCCAGGTGCTCAACGGCGCCATGACGCCGGAAGCCGCCGCCGCCCAGCTCGAAGACGGGCTGAAGAAATGGTACGCGCCGCATCAGAAGTAGGCTTGCAACAGACCTCAAATGCCATCCCCGGGGCTTGCCCCGGGGGTGGCGGCCGGGAGCGGGGAGAACAAGGACATGGCATCATCAATACATACCGGCATTGTCGGCATGGGCCGGGGAACATATCTCCGCCTGCTGATCTTCTTTCTCGCTCCCGCCGCGTTCATCTACACTTTGTTCTCGATCTATCCGCTGGCCGCGACGATCTTTAATTCGCTGTATCTGCGCCAGGCTGACGGCGCCTATGTCTACAACGGCATCGGCAACTTCACGACATTGCTGACCGACCCCACGTGGTCCGCCCCGTTCTGGAATGCGCTCTACAACAACTTGATTTTTTTTCTCATCCACATGTGCGTGCAGAATCCCATTGGCCTGGTGCTCGCCGCCATTCTCAGCCTGCCGCGCCTGAAGTTGCGCTCCACCTATCGAACACTGATCTTCATGCCGACCATGCTGTCGGTTGTCATCATCGGCTTCATCTGGCAGCTTATCCTGTCGCCGCTGTGGGGCATCTCGAAGCTGTTCCTCAACACCTTCGGCCTGGGATTTCTTTTTGCCCCCTGGCTCGGCCAGGAATCCACCGCCCTTATCACCGTGTCGCTCATCTCGGTCTGGCAGTTCGTCGGCATTCCCATGATATTGATCTACACGGCACTGCTCGCCATTCCCGAGGAGCTGATCGATGCCGCGACCGTCGATGGCCTCAATCAGTTCCAGGCTTTTGTATGGGTCAAGCTGCCGCTGATTCTGCCCACCATCGGGCTTGTGTCGATCCTTACCTTCGTCAACAACTTCAACGCCTTTGATTTGATCTACGCGATGAAAGGTGCGCTCGCCGGACCGAATTTCTCCGCCGACATCATGGGGACCCTGTTCTACCGCACCTTCTTCGGCAATCAGCTGCAGCTGGGCGATCTCTCCATGGGCTCCACCGTCGCCACCATGATGTTTATCATCATCCTGATCGGCGTGATGACTTATCTCTTCGTCATCCAGCGCCGCATGCAGCGCTATAGCTTCTGAGGTCACCCATGCGCAAACCAGCCAGCGCCATAGCAGTTCACGGCATTCTTGCCCTCTACACCTGCCTTGCCCTGTTCCCCATCCTCCTGGTGATCATGAACTCGTTCAAGGCGCGAAAGGCGATCTTCGGCTCGCCGCTGTCGTTGCCCACACCATCGACCTTCGACACCATCGGCTACAGCAAGGTGTTCGGCGACTCGGCGGTGCTCAGCTATTATGTGAATTCGATCACCGTCACGGGTGGAACAATCTTTTTCACCCTGTTGTTCGGCGCCATGGCCGCCTGGGCGCTCACCGAATACAAGTTCCGCTGGAACACCCTGCTTGCTCTCTACCTGTCGATCGGCATCATGGTGCCGATCCGCCTCGGCTCGGTGGCCATTGTGCAGTTGATCGTCAACATGAACCTCATCAACACGCTCACCGCCCTGATCCTCGTCTATGTCGCCCAGAATCTTCCTCTGGCAATCTTCATCCTGTCGGAATTCATCGCCCAGATCCCCAAGGACCTGCGCGAAGCCGCGCGCTGCGACGGCCTGTCGGAGTACAGCATCTTCTTCTACATCGTGTTGCCGCTGATCCGTCCGGCGATGGCCACTGTTGCGGTGTTCACCATGATCCCGGTGTGGAACGATCTGTGGTTTCCGCTGCTGCTCGCGCCCACCGGCGGCAAACAGACCATCACGCTCGGCATCCAGCAATTCCTCGGCCAATACATTACCGACTGGAATGCGGTGCTGGCTGCGCTGTCGACCGCCATCATCCCGGTTCTGATCCTTTATGTCATCTTCTCCCGCCAACTGATCCGGGGTCTCACCTCGGGCGCCGTCAAGTGAGGCCGCCATGTCCGAAGTAAGAACTGAAAAGCTCAACAAGTCCTACGGCTCCGTCGATGTGTTGAAGGACATAGACCTCACCGTCGAGGATGGGTCCTTCGTGGTCCTGGTCGGCCCCTCCGGCTGCGGCAAGTCCACTCTGCTGCGCTCGATTGCCGGTCTTGAGCCGGTGAATTCAGGAGCCATGACCATCGGTGGCAGGAAGGTCAATGACCTGCCGCCTGCCAAGCGCGAGATCGCCATGGTGTTCCAATCCTACGCCCTCTACCCACACATGGATGTGTATGGCAACATGGCGTTCGGCCTGAAATTCGCCGGGACGCCCAAGGCCGAGATCGACCAGCGGGTCACCGAAGCCGCCCGCATTCTGCAGCTTGAGCCGCTGCTCAAGCGCAAGCCACGCGAGCTCTCCGGCGGCCAGCGCCAGCGCGTGGCCATCGGCCGCGCCATTGTCAGAAAGCCCCAGGTCTTCCTGTTCGACGAGCCGTTATCCAATCTCGATGCGGCACTGCGCATCAACACCCGCGTCGAAATCGCCAAGCTTCACAAAATGCTGACGGCGACCATCATCTACGTGACCCACGACCAGGTGGAGGCCATGACGCTGGCCGACAAGATCGTGGTGATGAACAAGGGCCGCATTGAGCAGGTCGGCAGGCCACTTGAACTCTACTACAAGCCTGTCAATCTTTTCGTCGCCGGTTTCATCGGTTCGCCCGCCATGAATTTCCTGGCTGCAACCGTCAAGGCATCGAATGCCATTACCCTCTCCGACGGCCAGGAGCTGAAGATCAAACTCCCGGCCATGTGCAAGCCCGGTGACAAGGTAACGCTCGGCTGCCGCCCCGAACACATGACACTCGGCGGCGCCGGCCCCCTCAGCTTAAAGGCCACCGTTGACATCATCGAGCGCCTGGGTGAAGCCGGTCTTGCCCATCTGCGCCTGGCTAGTGGCCAGACGGTCATTGTCGAAGTGCGCGGCGATCCGAAATTCTCCAGCAACGACGCCACCACACTCACGCTGGACCCCAGTCAATTGCACGTCTTTGGATCAGATGGCGTGAGAATCGGCTAGGCGAGGCACCGGGCAACAGGGCGCAATTGCTTGCCATGTTTCGGCAGGCTTGCGTCAATTCTGCTGCCGGCAAGACGCGTTGGCTTGGCTTTGCCCGCGGTTGGTCCATTTGCTCTGCAATCATCGGCGAGGCGGTTGCAGCAACATAGCCTG
Organism: uncultured Alphaproteobacteria bacterium; assembly: GCA_963775095.1. Taxonomy (GTDB): domain Bacteria; phylum Pseudomonadota; class Alphaproteobacteria; order Rhizobiales; family Aestuariivirgaceae; genus Aestuariivirga. The sequence goes on along the minus strand of CAVZHN010000009.1, from coordinate 12,407 downwards.
AGAGCCAAACACAGTGCTGACACAAAACAAAACCCCGCAAACGAAGAGTTTGCGGGGTTTCTATAAGCTGTTGATCCAGCTTTGGGATTTTGGTTGCGGGAGCCAGATTTGAACTGACGACCTTCAGGTTATGAGGGTGGAATATTCTCCTATTAATTCCTGTAAGATATTGTTTTGTCTTGTTTTTAGTCCGCGCTCCGGTTGTAGATTTCTGCAGCAAATGTTATGTTTTTGTATCGTCCACGCTGCAATTCCGGTGCAAGATCATGCCTAGCCAGAAGCTCACAGAAACCTTCCTAAAGACCGTCGAGCGGCCCAGCTCTGGCACCGCGCGCTACTGGGATACCGAGATCAAGGGTTTTGTCGCACATGTGCAAAAAACGACAACCACCCTCTACTACGACCGGGACAACCGCCGTCACCTGATCGGCAAGTTTCCGACGGTGAAGATGGACAAGGCCCGGGAAGCGGCCCGTGACTTGGACTACCGGTTGCGGCGGGGCTACGCTCGTCACGTCACCCAGTCCAACCCAATGATCGGGGAAATGCTGCAGCGATACATCGCCCGCCCCAACTTGCGCTCCGAGCGCTACAAGGAGCAGGTGAAGCAGGCGATCGAGCGGGACCTGCGCTGGGCGACCAAGCGCGCCCTCGATATCACGCCTGAAATGTGCCGGGACATGCACCTGAAGCTGGCAAAGCGCGGGCCGACCCTGGCCAACATGACGCTCCAGTATTTCAACACGGTCTGGAACTTCGCCCGCAGGCTCGACCGCAACCTGCCGGAATGCCCTGGCCTTGGCCTGGAGTGGTATCCCGAGAAGAAGGCACTCAATGCCCCGATCCGCGACCTCGCCGCCTGGAAGAAGGCAGTCGACGCGCTCGAGAACCCGGTGCACCGCGCCGCCTACATCTTCGGCCTCGTGACAGGCCTGCGCCGCTCGGAGCTCCAGAAATCTCGAATGGGGCAGGGTCGGGCGACGATCTGCACTTCCCGCAGACGAAATCCGGCCGGGAGTTCTGGCTGCCCCTCGTCGATGCCCATCACCGCATTCTCCTGGCCATGCGTGGCCTCGACGAGCGCTGGGTGTTCCCGTCCTTCAGCCAGAGCGGCCACATCGAGTGCTGGAACCACGCCAGCGTGCCGGGCACCCTGCATTCCCTCCGGCATACCTTCGCCACCGTCGGTGTCGAGGCGGGCGTGCCCGAGGAGGTCATAGGGCGCCTGCTGAACCATGCTTCCAAGACCATCACCGGGCAGCGCTATGTGAAGCCGAAATTGGATTTCTTGCGGTCGGCCATGGCGATGGTCGTCGAGGAGCTGTTGAAGCGGCTGGGGGTGTCTCAATACGAAGAGATTGTCACCCTCCGAAATTGACTATCTGCATCCAGTTGCGTCAACTGAAAGATCTCGGCTTCAATATCACAGAGTCCGCGTATCCTGCCCTTCCGGAAATCACCCATTGACCTTTGGGAAACCAGGCATATTAATTCGATTTACCGGCATTTTGAATTTGCATTACATCTAGTCCTTTTTGCCGGAGAGCCGATCTATCCGCGAGGAGACTGGAATGCGCCGGTTTGTTCGATCGCAAAACTTTTCCGCTGTGTCGTTGGAAGATGTACTCGATGCTCGTGAGCATTACTCTGTTCACCTTGCAAACCTTCCGAACGTTGTTGGGACCGCCGTCGGCCGCTACAGAGGCCGCATCAAGGACAAACGCAGCCCCGAGCAAATTGCAAGAGGCGGAACAGTTAATCTAGGGCCGAAGACGTTAGCAAATAGCCGCATGCACAAATGGTCGTGGCCATGTGTTCTCGTGTTTGTAAACGACTGGGTCAAACCCGAGGTCTTTGCCAAGTTCCCAGAAAAGGCTGTGCCGCCCGTCCTCTATCTGCCCGATGGGCGTGCGGTTAAGACTTGCGTCGTCTTGGTCGAAGTTCGGGAGCGGAATCTCCCAGCAGAGAAAATCATTTCAAGCCCCTCAGTCGCGCTCGGGGCAGGAAGTCAGCTCTACGCGAGCGCTCAGGAACGAGTACGCCTGGGTGTCGTCACTTGCCTGGTTAGTGACGGTGGTCTCACTTATGCGCTTACCAGCGGTCACGTACTACGGCCCAGCGGCATGCAACTCCGCGCTCAGTTGAGAGGGCGGGTCAAAACAGTTGGAACAAGCAGGAAGATTGTCGATACGACGCCTTTGGGCGACAGCTACCCTGGCTTTGCGGGCAGACGAACAAACCTCACACTCGACGCTGGGCTAGTAGAGCTCGACAATCTTCATGAGTGGACATCCGAATTCGCCGGGATTCGGGCGATGGGTCCCCCCATAGACCTTGCCGCCGACACGTTGAACCTAGACTTAATCGGTTGTCCACTCTTTACTCTTCTTCCTGGGGGCATCCGGGTCGAAGGCGAAGTCCATGGTCTGTTTTACCGCCACACATCAATATCCGGTGTCAGCCTAGTGACAGAGCTTCTAATCGGTCCACGAGACGGAGGGAGGGTTCAAACCCGTCCCGGCAACTCCGGTGTCTTGTGGTTCTGGGATCACCCATCCGATTCCTTTGTCGACAGGGACGATTCAGCAAGCGAGGTACCAAGGGACGGGGAATTCTCCCCTATTGCAATGCAATGGGGAGGTCACGGATTCCAGCTGCCGGATCAGACAACTATGGAGTTTGCGCTTGCCTGCGGCCTGAGCACAGTGTGCAGACAGCTCGGAGTTCAAATCATTCGAGACTGGGATGCATTCGAATCGCGCTATTGGGGAAAGGTTGGCCATTACAAGGTCGCAGCAACTGCCTGCACACTACTCCAATCTGCAAAAGCCAAGAAGCTGTTTGAAGCAAATCTGTCTCAAATCGGCGTCAGTGATACCAGTCTCACCAATGGCGACTTGCCTATGAAGTCTAACGACTTCATCCCCCTCGCCGATGTGGCCGACCTATACTTCAGAGCCAAGAGGAAGAAGGATGAAGCGAATCACTTCGCCGACATGGACGAGGCTGCCCCAAGTGGACCGTACAAAGGCAAAACTCTGCTTCAACTCTGGAAGAGCACCCCGAGCTCAAGAACGCCAGCTGCATGGACGACGTTCTATGACTCGTTCGAACCAAACCGCCCAGACAAGCACAGGGGAGCGCTGCCTTTCCGCATCAAACAACTCTATGAGCTGATGGTGACTTACGTCCAAGCAGGTAAGATCTCTGAATATGTCTGCGTGGCTGGCTTATTGGCCCATTACGCGGGCGACGCTTGCCAGCCTCTACATGTCTCATATCTCCATCATGGAGAACCGGGCGACTCGACCGACGATGCAGTTCATGCCGCCTACGAAGACAAAATGCTAACAAAGTATGCTCCAGATGTGGTCGTTGAAGTGACAAGTAGCGCCAAACGCGTCACAGCCGACGAACTTTTCGAGGGCGGTGAGGCCGCTGCCGATGTGGTCATTGGCCTCATGCAGCGGACGGTGAAGAAGTTGCCACCAGAGAAGGTACTTGAAGCCTTCAACGCAAGCGTCGGCAGAGGCCAACTCGATGAGATGTGGGAAGGGCTCGGTGATGCGACAATTCAGCGGTTAGCGGATGGCGCACATACGCTCGCCTTGATTTGGCAGTCTGCATGGACGGAAGGTGGCGGTGACAAGGTGAACAAGATTGCGCAATCTAAACTAACGCAGATTCCAGTGAGAACACTCAAAATCCTCTATTCGGATAAGGCCTTCGCAGAATCATTGTGGCTGCGCGAGATGCAATAGATGAAGCCGAGATTTTAAGTTGACCTGGCCTAGACATGCTGTGGAAGTTATTGCAATAGCCGGGTTGAATAATTGGTTGCCACCAAGCATTTGGCAGGCGGAGCAAACTCATCAATTTGTTTATTTTGCCGCAGGTATTGCGGAGAGAAGAGTGGGCGCTCGCGGTCGCATTACTGTGACAAGTCGCGCTGACTCTGGTGGTGGGATGATTGAGGGCGTCTGGTACGACGACTTCGATAAGGTCGTTTTGACCACCCTCACGCGCTATCCATTAGATGCACCGACTAGCCAGAGTCTTGAATTCGAGGCTACGGACCGCATTTACGCCGAAGCAAACACGCAACAGCGGCAGATGGCGGTGTTGCTCGGGCGGGCTCGGACAAGTACTCCAAAGCCAGTGCAAACCGCACCACTGCACCAAAAGGAAAGGCCCGCGATCCACTTGAGATCACGGACCTTTTTTTGGTTGCGGGAGCCAGATTTGAACTGACGACCTTCAGGTTATGAGAGCATCAAAGGGCGTACTGGAGCTTGAATCCGTTTTCACACATTTCACATAAAATGCTGTGTTCTTTCACATTTTTCGACTTTTCAGTGCTTGCGTCTTCCCGCCGATGCACCACTTTACTCGCTCAAGTGTAACCCATATGTAACCCAGAACGGGATGTGGAACGACGCTCCCTATATCCAAACTTTCTGGAGCGTTGCGTCACATGATCAAGATATCCAAACGTACCGTAGACGCCATCGAACCACAAGATCGAGACGTCGATCACTATGATGAAGACCTCAAAGGCTTCGGTGTCAGGGTGAGGCCATCTGGCCGCAAAACCTACTTCGTCATGATGCGACACAAATGCGTCATGCGGCGGTTTACGATTGGGTCGCATGGGACAGTAACTGCTGAACTCGCCGGCTGAAGGCCAAGCAAATCATCTCTGACCTCGCCATCGACAAGAATCCAACCGAGGTGGAGGATGCTGTTCGCAACTCTGTGACTGTTAGGTCGTTGGGAGATCGGTTCATCGATGAGTATGTGCCCTGCCATCTGAAGCCCAGCACCCCAGGGTGAGTTCAAGCGCTGCGTCGACATCTTCATTAATCCCGAGATTGGCACCATGAAGCTCGTTTCGGTTGAACGTACCGACATCGCCAAAATCCACCACCAGCTGCGACATATCCCCTATCAGGCCAACAGGGTGCTTGGTGTGCTCTCGATCATGTTCAATTTGGCTGAGAGCTGGGGTCTCCGACCCATTCAGCAACCCTTGCCGCGGCGTGAAGAAGTTCAAGGAGAAAAAACGGGAGCGCTTCCTTAACAGAGAGGAACTCAGGAGATTGGGCGAGGCGCTGCGGATTGAAGAAGAGTTTGCGCCTTCCGCCGTGGCCTGCATTCGACTGCTGCTGCTCACAGGCTGTCGTCTCGGAGAAATCCAAACGCTCAAATGGTCTTATCTGGACTCGATACCTGTCTCGCCTTCCTGCCGGACTCCAAGACTGGGCGGAAGACACTCTATCTGGGATCAGTGGCTGTGAAGTTGCTCCACTCCATCCCACGCCGGAAGACCAATCCTTACGTCATCACGGGAGACGTCGAGGGCCAGCACTTGACCGACATGCAGAAGCCGTGGCGGCGTATCCGCAAGCTTGCCGCTCTCCCCGATGTTCGCATTCACGACCTCCGCCACACCTTTGCCTCAAGCGGCGTCGCTCTAGGCCAAGGTCTCCCAATCATTGGCCGCCTGCTCGGTCACACCCAGCCGCAGACCACGGCACGATATGCCCATCTCGCGGCAACCCCGGCACTTGAAGTTGCAGATAAGATCTCAGAGAACCTTGCTGACCTTATCGAATGGAAGAGAGCGAGCTGACAGCGTGTGCACTTTGTGTGAAGTAGGCAGCAGACAATTGCGTGGACTCAAGTGCAAGCAGGAGTAACTTTGATTGAATATGCCTACGCCAGTTTCCAACCATCTGCCCGGCTATTCATTGGAATTCTCAACATCTGCCCCATCATGATTGGGGCCTAAAATCTCTAAAAATCAATAGATTATGGGCCATTTGGTGCAAATTCTGTGCAGTTGGGCAGAGTGCGTTGAGTGGATTTTGGTGCAGACAGATCGCCCAGGAATTTCCGGATGTGAGACATTCGGCCGTCCTTGCTCGACTGCAATCGCGACGGGGACGTCATTCGCTTGAAACCGTTCAATCGTGGCCCAGTTGTCCAAATTCTTTGGGGCTCAGGTAATTGAACCCGACGAGGGACAACTCTCAAACAAAGAAACTCGCCAAATGAATTGCCTATCTTGGTTTGCCAGCGACCAGACGATGTTATCACTCAGCGATCGCAATCATGAACTGTCAAAGTGTAGTTGCCTATCATCTGCCCTTCTCAGGGTCTTCTTTTTCACCCAATGCGCTAGCAGTTATGATGCTGAAAAACACAAACGGAAGGAGAATGCCATAGGCCCACTGAGCGCCCCATTGCTCGGCCACTAAGCCCAACAAAGGCGGACCAATCAGAAATGCTGTGAAGACAATTTGAACGAGGGCAGCCACATTAACAGCTGACGATCGGTCAGTCCGCTGTGCTGCGGCGGACACCGCCATTGGAAAAATGGCGCTGCAACCAATGCCGATGAGTGCAAAGCCGATAAGCGAGACGATGGGGAAACCTTAATGACTACACAGACAACTCCTGCGGCCAAAATCCACAATAGTACTCGCGCAATTCGCGCTGGCGAATATTTGTCGATGTAGCTGTCAACAACTAAACGGGTCAACGCCTGAGCGAGGGCTACAATAGCAACAGCAAAACCGGCGACAAATGGTCCAGATGAAAATATGTTCCGCATGTATATTGCCGACCAGTCAATGCCGGCGCCTTCGAGAAGCATGGCAGAAAGTGACACACCAACAAGCACCATGATGGCACCGGTTGGTCTCGCAAACTTAGGCTTTTTGCCGTCGGATTCATCGACGCGTGTGGGTGCAGGTTGAAAATCTCCAAGCAGAAGCAAAATTGCCGCCAACGAAATTGGCGCAATCAGCGCCAGATGGATTTGGGGCAAAACTCCCAACTGGCCCATAACGGCGCCAAAAATGCCAGCGCCAAAAAAGCCAAAACTCCAGAAAGCGTGTGCACGGTTCATGATACGGCGGCCAATCACGGCTTCCGTCCTGTCCGCTTCAACATTGATCACGATCTCAATGCAACCAATGGACATGCCAATGGGTATCAGGAGCAGAAAAAAAACAGCAGGATTTGTTGCGTGCGCGGCAATTGCATAGATGATCGATACAAGAGGCATAATCACCAAAAGTGATTGGCGGAAGCCAATGCGTTCCAGGATGGGTGCTGCAAATGTCAGCGTAAGGAGTGTTCCAAGTGGTAAACCAAGAAGACTGAGCCCCAGTGTGCCTTCAGCCACGTTCATCGCTACCTTGATGTCAGGCATGCGCGGGAAAATGTGCCCCATGGCAAATGCGTGCAAGCCAAAAGCTGCAAAGACGCGGTGGTGTTGCGGCAAGCGCAGGCCAAATGACATAGACGGAGACCTTCTATTAGTTGCAGAGTGAAATCTCTGTCTGTATGGCAATAACTTAGATATTGCGCAGTCGTACGCCTTTGCCTCAAGTTGTGATGGCAAACAATAGACATGAGGGTTGCAGGGAATGTTTGGACGACTGTCAATCGGATTGTTGAACCGTGATTCAACTGGCGCGATCTTCATTTGTGGTCATTGCGGCAGGTCATCAGATTTGGCGGCTGTGCATATTCCCGCAGCGTTGACGCTTGCGGAGGCAGCTAAGATTTCGTACGTGTCCACATTGCAAAGCGCAGTCAGATCGGTCGGAAGTTGTTGCTACCAACCATTGAACGCGTTGAATTGGCGTAGTTTGCTACGCCCGTGTTTCAGAAGTGCAACTGTGCAGATCCGATTGGATGTCTTGTACGTCACGCCGAAGATCAGGCAAGAGCGCGGTCTTGTTGAATTGTGAAACAGTTCTTGTCTAGACGTGGAACATAGTGTGCCGGGAATTAACTCCACCAAGCTGTCATGGCACGATGTTCGCGATGGTTTCGCCAAAGGCAATGGACGTGCCTGCTGCTGTAGTTTGCGATAACCGACCTGCGCTGTGAGCGACGATAGGCGTTTCCATTTTCATAGCTTCAATGATGCAAATGACCTGGCCGACTTGGACCACGTTGCCATCTTTGACTTGCCAAAGTGTCAATGTGCCGGTGACAGGAGAGACGACAGCAGCTTCATTGGCAATGGGCGGCAGTGTAGTTTGTTGGGCGATTTTGCCACTTGGCAATGCTGCCAACAGATTGGCAGGCAAACCCAACTCATGGCGCTTGCCGTCGATCTCTACCGCGAGTCGAACCATGGTTGAAGTGTCGGTGGGTACAACACGGGCATGAGGAATTACGGCCTGTTTTAGTCTTTCAGCGAAGTCGGTCTCGATCCATCGGGTGTGAACGCTGTAATTTCCGTCTGCTGCGCGAAATTCAGGTTGATCCAACACGCTGCGGGCAAAGGGCAACACCGAGGCCACTCCCTTGATGCGGAATTCACGCAATGCGCGCGCGGCGCGTTGCAACGCTTCGTCACGCGTAGCGCCCACGACGATCAGTTTGGCCATGAGTGAATCGAAATTGCCTGACACTGTTGATCCGGTGACAACGCCACTGTCCAAACGGATACCTGGGCCGGAAGGGGTATCAAAAGCGTCGATTGGGCCGGGGGTAGGCAGGAAGCCGCGAGCAGGGTCCTCGGCATTGATGCGGAACTCAATTGCATGTCCGCGCGGCACAGGTACGTCTTCATTGGTAAGTCGCGCACCCTGTGCAACCCGAATCATGGCGCGCACAAGATCGATGCCGGTGGTCTCCTCAGTCACGGGATGTTCGACCTGAAGCCTGGTGTTCACTTCCAAAAAGGAGATCGTCCCATTGGCTGAAATCAAATACTCGACTGTGCCCGCGCTGGAATAGCCTACATGGGCGCAGATTCGTCGGGCAGAATCGTGGATGCATGAACGTTGCTCAGCTGTTAGAAAGGGCGCAGGCGCCTCCTCAACCAACTTCTGGTTCCGGCGTTGCAGTGAACAATCGCGCGTTCCGATAACTTTGACTGTGCCATGATGATTGCCCAGTACTTGCGCTTCGACATGCCGGGGGCGATCAAGGAATTGCTCGATGTAGCATTCTCCACGGCCGAATGCGGATAGCGCTTCACGGTTGGCACTTTCGAATAGCTCTTCCACCTCTTCCAGACGCCAGGCAACTTTCATGCCTCGTCCGCCTCCACCGAAGGCCGCCTTAATGGCAATTGGGAGACCATGTTTTTTGGCAAAGTGTAGTGCCTCAATTGCCGTTGCCACAGGGCCTGGCGTGCCGGCAACCAGTGGTGCGCCTACTTTTTCGGCAACACGGCGAGCTTCGATTTTATCGCCCAGAACTTCGATTACTTTGGGGTCGGGGCCGATCCAGATCAAGTTGGCATCGAGCACGGCCTTGGCGAATTCGGCGCGTTCGGACAAGAAGCCATAGCCAGGATGAACGGCATCGGCACGAGCGGCCTTTGCGACAGCAATTATCTTGGCAGCGTCCAAGTATGTATCGGCAGGTAGGTCACCATCCAAGGCGTAGGCCTCGTTCGCCATGTGCACAAACAATGCGTCGCGATCACAGTCAGCGTAGACGGCAATACTGGCTATGCCTTCGTCCTGGCAAGCACGGATCACGCGGACCGCTATTTCACCGCGATTGGCGATCAGCAAGCGGTGAATGGGTCGGATCGGGCCGGTGGCAAACAGTGTCATGCGGACCTCGTAGAATCTATCGGAGCAAAGGGAGCGGTGGCAACAAATCGGATGCGAGCGCCCGGCGGTATTTGGCAGGCTGTATCCAGAGCTGCGGGTAACAATGTCGCAATGACTGGATAGCCACCAGTTAATGGGTGGTCAGCCAGGAACAGCACGGGTTGACCGGCATGCGGCACCTGGATTGCACCTGCATCAGTACCCTCGGAAGGTAATTCTGTTGATCCGGGCGGACAGGGCAAAGGGCCGCGAAGGCGAATGCCCACGCGTGAGCTTTGTGGAGTAACTAGCCACTCTTGAGTGAGAAAATGCGTCACCATCTCTGGTGTGAACCAATCAGTACGCGGTCCCAGTGTGACGGGCAAATCCACCAGATCTCCGGATTTCGGCAGAAAAGGTTGCTGTCCCGGTTCGATCACAGCTGTCGCAGGCCGATTTGCGCACCCAAGAACGGCGCCGGCCTTCAAAATATCCGGGCCTACAGCAGCCAATGTGTCATGGAGTATGACCAAGCACAGGGGCCACGTCGAATTCGCCGCGCAATGCCACATCGTTACGCATTCCTGCGTCAGGCGGTTCGATGTTCAGCGTCCCCTACATCGATGCGAAAGCCGATCCGGAGTCAATTTTTCTTCCGTTAACAGTAGCCTTGCTCGCACCAGCAAGGGCCAATGTGATGGACTTTTCGGCCCGCAGCTGCGTAAGACCGAGTGTTACTTCCAATGCAGCGGAATTCGCCGGATTACCCACAGCGCGGTTTGCCCGACGTAATGCGCCAATGTCGAGTGCACCTGAAGTTGAAATCCCTTGCGCTACGTAGCCAACGCGGCCTTCGTCCTGAAAGAGTATCGGGAATGCGGATGCAAGTAACGTCAAAACGGGCGCGGATGATGGCTTTGGCGATGCCGTGGAAGTATAGACAGTGGTTCGACCCTCTATGAAACGAATAGGTACACCAGTCCAAGCGCAGGCGGGTCGCGCAAAATATCCCACATCGGCATTTGAGTTGAGCCAATCAATTGCAGCCCCCGGGGTGTGTGTTGCGGGTAGACGCCGCAATACTTTGACGCCAGAGCAACCGATCCAGCTGGAATCGCGTCCGTGACGTCATCGACGAGGCACATTGAAAATGGGATCGTCACCGATCATGTAGGCGAAACCTGGGGCAAATCGACAGAGGCCACCTGCCAAGTGGTCGCCTGATGTGCGGTAATCACTTCCGCAACAGACAACCCCATGTGGCGCGCCACATCTTTCAATCTTGGCCATCATAAGTAACGGGGATTTCTATAGTTTCTGCGGGTGACTTTACACGGTAAGTGCCAGACGCAGGCTGGCGTGCCGCAATGTGAGTGGCAAGGCGATCGTCCGCCGCTACATCAATGGCGGTACGGATCATCAGAAGTCCGGGCGGCCGGCACAATTTCGGTAACACCTTCGAGCAGAAAAAGCTAGGGCATCGACAGCGCCAACGTTTGGTCTAGATTGTCCAACTCGACCAGCAACGTGCGAGGACCGATCGGAAGAAGCGCATGCTCAGACCTGCCAATGAGTGTCAGGAATATCGGTGACTGACATGTGACCGGGTGCATGGGTGATGGCGAGGTGGTTTCGATGCCATAACCGCTGCTTGGGGAGTGACGTCGCAAGCCCAGAACACGGGTACTTCACCGCACGAACCTCAACCGGATCGCCAAAATCGGGGCGCGACAAATCGGTAATGCCCAGCAACTCAGGCTGGCCAATATGCGGGGCGCAATGTACAGCAGGCGTACGGCTCGAAATTATCGTTGCTTCAGCAATTCGATTGGCAGGAATGGGACGCATCGAAACGACAATCTGTCCATGTAAGCGACCTGCGGGACGGCAAGCTTGGTTGGTCAGATACATCGGCACATTGCAGCCTTGCGTGATGTGACGCACCTGGATTTCCGGCATGTTGTAACGGTGTTTCAAATGTGAATGAACAACCGATCAGGAAAGTCACTAGGTCAGGATGCTCGACCAAGTGTCCTGGACATCTGGAACTTCCGCAGCAAGAACGCCATCGCGCCAGATCCGGTAGAGCGGAATGTCTGTGCGCAGATCGGCGTTTGTGCGCAAACACACTCCGGTAGCTGCCAGGGTCCGTCACATCCAGCACAGGACAGGGCTTGGAATTACGTTGTGCGAACAACAGAAAATCCCAAGCCCAATCCTTCGGCAATGAGATCATGTTGCATTGGGTGAAGCCCGGTGCCACGCCAGAGGTGGGAGCAACGAGGCCGCGACGATAGGAAAGACGGGCATCAATAGCCGCATCGGGTTTGGGCAGCAAAGTCATGCGGAATCTCTGTGAAGGGATGGATAATAATTCCGTTTTTGTTAAGCAGAGAACGGATCTGCGCGGCGATGTCGACTGATCCAGGAGTGTCCCCATGGACACAAATGCTATCCGCATGAAGAGTGAGTAGCGAACCGTCAACTGCTTCAATCACGCCTTCGCTCGCTAGGCGCAGCATACGTGCGGCGATTTTAGTGTGGTCGTGCAGTACAGCACCGGATTTGCGCCGTGAGACGAGTTGGCCCGTAGCGGTATAAGCGCGGTCGGCAAAAACTTCAGCCACGGTGGCAAGGCCTGCCGCAGAGGCCTGCCCCAATATCGATGCTCCGGCTAAGCCCATCAGAACCAAATTCGGGTCGATTGACTTAATGCCTTCGATCACTGCTGCGCCCTGATGGGCATCACTCGCGATAGTGTTGTAAAGCGCACCATGTGGTTTGACATAACTCACACGAGTTCCTGCCGCTGTACAAATGCCCTGTAGTGCCCCG
>CAVZHN010000008.1:0-4766 GCA_963775095.1 uncultured Alphaproteobacteria bacterium | reverse complement strand
TGATCACCTGTCCTGAGCCTCGGCCAGCACCCAGTCGCGGAACTGGCGGATCTTCGGCTTGTTGCGGTGTCTCGGTGGGGTAGGCAAGAAAATAGGCATTGCCGGTGCCGGCTGCAATGTCGAACAGCTTCACCAATTGTCCCGCCGCCAGGCCGCCCGCCTCGAAGCGCGGTGTCACCAGCGCAATACCGTGGCCCGACGTGGCGAGGCTTCCGGCCATCTGCTGGGTGCCGACGTCAATGCCGGGCCGTGCAATCTTGATCGGCGTTGGCACCGCGGCCTTGGCGAACCAGATGTTCCACCAGTCATCGCTGGGGGCGATCAATACGTGCCGCAACATGTCGTGAGGCGTTGCGGGCCTGCCTTCGCGCGCCAGATATGCAGGGCTCGCCACGGCGGCGAAATCCTGGCCGAACAGGCGGTGCGCCGTGAGCTCCGGCCATTTGCCCTTGCCGGAACGGATCGCCGCGTCGATGCCGTCATCGGCGAAATTGGCGAGGTCATTGCTGATGTCGAGGCGCACGGCCAGTTCCGGATGGGCCATCTGGAATGAGCCGATGCGCGGCGCCAGCCAATTGCCGGCGATGGTTTGCATTGTTGAAATCGCCAACACCCGGTCAGCCACGTCACTCACCGAACGGAAGCCGTGGGCAAGATCGGCCAGGGTGCGCGCCACCAGTGGCGCCAGCGACTGGCCTTTATCCGACAGCCTGACACCACGCGCCTCGCGCACGAACAGGGGCGCGCCGACGAAAGCCTCGATCAGCTTGATCTGATAGCTCACCGCCGACTGGGTCATGTTCAGTTCGGCCGCCGCCCTGGTGAAATTGCCATGGCGGGCGACGGCTTCGAAGATACGGACGGCCGCGAGGGGTGGCAGTTCAGCCATGGTCAGCCATCAATTTCATTGATGCCTCGTACGCCGGATTGCGTTGGAAAGCAAACAAACCGCTGCGCTAGATTGCATCCACACTTTCAAACCCATCAATCAGACAGGTGTTATCATGGTGATGTCCTTGTGGCGTGCATTTGCTCTTCCGTGGGCTTCTCCGGCGACCAAGCTGGTACCACGTATTGAATTCAGCGCGTTAAGCGAGCGTGATCTGGACGATCTCAACCTGCCAGCGGAGGTCCGCGCCCGGCTTTACCGGGTGCGCGGGCGGCCGTTTGGCGATGGCCGCTGGCAATTGAAAGACTGGTCGCCGCAGGATTATCTGGCCTTCGCCGGCGAGCGTTCGCGTCCTCAGCAAGACCTGTTGGCGCACGTGCTGCTCGACAGTCCGCGGCGGATCTACGATCTCGGCTGCGGTCCGGGCAATTCAACGGCGCTGCTGGCCGCGGCCTACCCGAAGGCCGAGATCACCGGCATCGACAATTCTCGGCGATGCTGGCAGCGGCGCAAAAGGCGTTGCCCGATTCGCTTCGAGCATGGCCGATCTTGGCACTTGGTCGCCGAGCACGGCGCCGGACCTGCTGTTCTCCAACGCCACGTTGCAGTGGGTTCCCGATCATCTGCCGGCGCTGCGGCGGTTGTATGACGGCGCTCATTGCCGGCGGCGTTCTCGCCGTGCAAATGCCGGATAATCTCGATGAGCCCAGCCATCGCCTGATGCAGGAGGTGGCCGAACAGGCCCGTGGGCAGAGAAACTTGCCGCTGCGGCGCGCGCGCCGCTTGATAAGCGTGGCTCTATTACGCCGCGCTGAAATCGCGCTGCCGCATCGATATCTGGCACACGATTTACAATCATCCGCTCAGGAGTTGGGGCCATCATCGACATGCTGTCGTCGACCGGGCTTCGGCCCTATCTCGATCCGCTCGATGATGCCCAGCGCACGGTGTTCCTGGCCGACTATGGGACCAGGCTTTCACGGCCTATCCGCAAGAGGCGATGGCACGGTGCTGTTGCGCTTTCCGAGGCTGTTCATGGTGGCGGTGCGGGAGTAGGGGACGTAGCAGACTCACCCCTCATCCCTGTGCTTCACGCCCTTGATGCGGGCTTCGCGCATGTGGAGGTTGCCGGGGTGGTCCTTGACATCTTCGAGGCGCGCCAGATCGAAGGTGCGCTTGCGCAATTCCATCACCAGTTCGCTGCGGTCTTCGATGTGGGCGATGTCGGCGAAGGGAATCGGAGCGCCGACCCGCACCTTGCAGTTTGCTGCCGATGCGCCGGGCGGTTTCGCGGAACACCAGCGACAGGCGCAGCGTCAGGCTCAAATGGCTGGCGAGTTGGAACAGGCGGCTGTTCTGGCCGACGAAATAAACGGGAACAACAGTAGCGCGCGACATGCGCAGGAGCTTCGCCGTGAATGGCGCCCATGGCAGGTCGACAGCCGGGCCCTTCATCGGCCGTTCGGAGGTCGAAACGCCGCCCCCCGGAAAAATGCCGATGGCGTGGCCGTCGCGCAGCCAGCTCTGCGCTTCAAGCCTCGACCGCACATTGGTTTCGCGGGCTTCGCGGGTTGGCGCGAAAGCCACGGGCAGCAGGTTGTCGCGGGCCTCCGGCGCCTGGCACAACACGTCATTGGCCAGTACCTTGGTGTCGGGGCGCACCTTGGTGGCAAGCCAGGTGAGGGTCACGCCGTCGAGCACGCCATAGGGGTGGTTGGAAATGAACAGCACTGGCCCCGTGGCCGGCGTCTGGGCAAGGGCCACTTGATCGAACTCGACGGTGATGCGCAACAGGCGAAGGGCGGCTGCAAAGAAATTCTCGCCTGCCGCCACGCTCTTCTGGTGCTGGACGTAGAGTTTCTTCAGCTTGCGCTGGCCGCCGATCTTCTCGATCGCCTGGATCACCACTTGCTGCAGTTTCGGCTGGTCGGCGGTCGAATAGCTGAAGCGCACGGGCTTGGTTCTTGCCCGCTGGTGCAACAGGGTCTCGGCGTTTTGGCATCAAGGGCCAGCTTGGAGGCGGCGATCATCGTGGCTTTCCACTTTTGCGCTGATGTTGCAAGGGCCTTCTCAAAACATGGCACGGGGATGTAACGTGGCGATGAAGGGAGACCTAAAATGTACAAGCTCTATGCGAGGCCGGGGGCGGGAAATGTGGCGTTGAGGCGCATGCTGGCCGAACTGCGGCGTGAATACGAGGTCATCACGCTCGACCGCGACGCCCAGCGCCAGCTGCCGGAGAGCTTCCGGGCCATAAATCCGATGAAGCAGGTGCCGGCCCTGGTGCTGCCCGATGGCGCAGGTGATGACCGAGAGTGCCGCCATCCTGATCCATCTCGCCGATCTTCTCCGCAGAAGCCGGGCTGGCGCCGGGCTTCAATCGCCGCAGCGCGGCCCGACTATCTGCGCTGGATGGTGTTCCTGGCGACGACCCTCTACATGAGCGACCTCCGCCTCTACTATCCGCAGCGCATTACACCACCGAAGCCCGCGCCCGAAGGCATCAAGGCCAAGGCCGCCGCCGACATGATGACACGAGTTCGGCATCCTGTCGGATGGGCTCGGGCCAAACCTTATCTCACCGGCGACCAGATTCAGCGCCGCCGACATCTACGCGGCCATGCTGTTCAACTGGGCGCCCGATATGGCGGCTCTCGCCGCCCGGCATCCCAACCTCAAGGCGCTGCATGACAGGGTTGCCGCGAGCCGGCGATTGCGCCGGTGTGGGAGAGGAACGGGATGGGGTAGGGGGCGTTGCAATGCCTTCCGCCCTCTTCCGCCGATACACAGGCGCTACTCCCGTCTTCACCGACGGCCAGTGAAAACAGTGCCTGATATGACGTTGCGGACGGCGAGAGCCAGTTTGGCAGATATCAAGCAAGAGGAACTCAACATGAAGACCGACATCACGTTCCCTCCAGAAGATTCCAAGCGCCTTGCAGCTCTAACCGAAGAAATCCAGTCGCGCCTCGATGAGATGGTGGCGATTGCCGCCAAGGCCATGGGCGTGCCTAAGAAAGGCTTGCAGGGAAAATTCGTTCCCGAGAAGCCGGTGGCAAATTTCAGTGGCATGCACATCGAAATCCTTGACGACATCCACGGTCAAACCTGCTGCGCCGTCTGGGAACACTGGCCAAGCGGGCCGGCCAAGCTCTTTTGTCCGTGTTAAGTCAAGTGGGAATTACGCAATTGCGGTGATGGTGTGTGAAACGCGGGTGTCTGATGGTGTTGGAAATCATCGATCTGCTATTTCATGCACTGTCACCGTAACCGCTGTAACCGGCGATTTTCGTGCACTGGCACCGTAATTCGATGAGATGGAGTGGCATGAATGACAGTTAGAGTACGACTACTTCGATATCTTGATACAAAGCAGCATTTGTGGAACTCTGTTTTCAGGGACGAAGTCACTGATCTTCGGATATGCGAACCACTTGACAGTTTCGAAGCGATTGACGCGTTGTTGTTTGCCGTGATGGTTTGTCATCCGCTGAATATCACGCTGCCGCGGGGCTTCAAGTTTGGCAGTCACCCGGTACCAGGCATTGTACTTACGCCGCTGCCAAACCAAGCCGGCATCACCCTCATTCTCAACCGCGATGACAAGGCACTCAATGGATATTGGGATGAAGCAAGGATGTTCTCCGCGTCTCACTCCGAGTTTGAGTTCATCGACTTCTTTCAATGGAACAAGTACGACTTCCTTTCCATGAACCAAGTACTTTGCCGGACGATCCAAATCGGAGGTGACAAGTCATTCCACGAGAGAAAGGTAATTTTAGAACTTGGGCACATAAATTTTGAATTGCGAAAATAGGATTGGAGTTGCGGTGACAGTGCACGAAATGGAGGTTACGGTGACAGTGCACGGGATTGC
>CAVZHN010000007.1:0-7033 GCA_963775095.1 uncultured Alphaproteobacteria bacterium | reverse complement strand
GTGAACCGCCTCGATCTGTCGCTCGAATTGTTCAAACATCTGGCGCAGGATGCCCGCCTCAAGGGCTGGAACGGGCTGGGCCTGGCGGTCCAGGCCTACAGCAAGCGGGCGATGCCGGTTCTCGCATGGCTGGCCGATCTTGCAACGGCCACAGGCTGCCGCTTGCCGGTGCGGCTGGTGAAGGGCGCCTATTGGGATACGGAAATCAAGCGGGCGCAGGAGGCGGGCCTGCCGGCCTATCCGTTGCTCACGCGCAAGGTTTCGACCGATGTGAGCTATCTCGCCTGCGCCAAACTCATGCTGGATCGGCGCGATGTGTTCTACTCGCAATTCGCCACGCACAATGCCCATACGCTGGCAGCGATTTCGGTGATGGCGGGTAGCGACCGCGAATTCGAATTCCAGCGGCTGCATGGCATGGGGCAATCGCTCTATGAACAGGTGGTGGGCGCCAGCAAGATGAACCAGCCGTGCCGCATTTATGCACCGGTTGGCAGCCATGAAGATCTGCTGGCCTATCTGGTGCGGCGGCTGCTGGAAAATGGCGCCAACACCTCGTTCGTCAACCGCCTGGCCGATGATGAAGCGCCGATCGGCGACATCATCGCCGACCCGGTGGTTGAGGTCGAAAATTGGCGAGCTTGCCGCATCCACGCATTCCACTGCCGGCGGCGATTTTTGCCGGGCGCCGCAATTCTCAAGGACATGCAATCTGGGACGATACAACGCGCGAGACTATGCTGCGGGGCATCAATGAAGCTCTGCGTCTGCCTCGGCAGGCATCGGCAATCGTCGATGGGCAGCCTGATGGGCAGGGGCCTCCGCGAGCGATCACCAGCCCGCAGGACCGCCGCCGTGTTCTCGGGCAGGTGCGCGAGGCCCGTGAAATCGCAGTCGTCAATGCGGTGACGAGCGCCCGGGCGGCACAATTTGACTGGGACGCGATGGGTGGTGGCGCCAGGGCTGGCATTCTGGAGAAGTCAGCCGACCTCTACGAGGCTAGCCAGCACCTGCTCCTCGGCCTTCTGGTGCGCGAGGCGGGGAAGTCTCTTGACAATGCGGTGGCGGATTTGCGCGAGGCCGTGGATTTCCTGCGCTATTACGCGCTTAGGGCGCGCGCCGAATTCGATGGCGCTGTGTTGCTTCCTGGACCCACGGGGGAGCGCAATGAAATGAGCTTGCATGGCCGTGGGGTATTTGCGGCGATTGCGCCATGGAACTTCCCGCTGGCGATTTTCACCGGGCAAGTGGCGGCGGCGCTGGCTTCCGGCAACGCGGTTATTGCCAAGCCGGCGGAGCAGACGCCGCTGGTGGCCTTTGAAGCAGTGAGACTTCTGCACCAGGCGGGGGTTCCGGCCAACGTGCTGCATTTCCTTCCGGGTGATGGGGCGCGGATCGGCAAGGTGTTGCTGGCGCACCCGGCATTGTCGGGCGTGGCCTTCACCGGGTCCAACGAAACGGCTGGTATCATCAACCGGGCGCTGGCGGCGCGCGACGGTGCGATCCCGGCACTGATTGCCGAGACCGGCGGCATGAATGCGATGATCGTTGATTCATCGGCACTGCCCGAGCAGGCGGTGCGCGATGTGCTGGCATCGGCATTTGACAG
This sequence comes from uncultured Alphaproteobacteria bacterium, assembly GCA_963775095.1. GTDB lineage: Bacteria > Pseudomonadota > Alphaproteobacteria > Rhizobiales > Aestuariivirgaceae > Aestuariivirga. The sequence continues at coordinate 5,424 of CAVZHN010000007.1, read as the reverse complement.
TGCCGGCCAGCGATGCTCGGCGGCGCGGCTGTTGTTCGTGCAGGATGATGTGGCTGACCGGGTGATCAAGATGCTGGCCGGGGCCATGGCGGAACTCCGCACCGGCGATCCGGAGGACTATGCCACCGACGTCGGACCGGTGATCGACGACGAGGCCAAGGCTACGCTGGAAGGGCACAAGGCGCGCATGAGGGCGGAAGGGAAAACCATCTCCGACCTGCCGCTTGGGGCCAACTGCGCCGAAGGCACGTTCGTGTCGCCGGCGGCCTATGAACTGGCGTCGATCAGCGGCCTGAAGCGCGAGGTGTTTGGCCCTGTCCTGCATGTGGTGCGGTTCGCGGGCGACCGCATTGCTTCGGTTTGCGAGGCGTTGAACTCGACGGGCTTCGGCCTGACGCTTGGCCTTCATACCCGCATCGAAACCACGGTGGCAGAGGTTCGCAGGCATGCGCGCGTCGGCAACTTGTATGTCAACCGCAATCAGATCGGTGCGGTGGTCGGTGCGCAACCGTTTGGCGGCGAGGGACTTTCCGGCACCGGACCGAAGGCCGGCGGGCCCCACTATCTGCACCGTTTTGCTACACAACGGGTGGCATCGATCGATACCACGGCGTCGGGCGGCAATGCGGCTTTGATGTCGATGGAAGGCTGAACGAATGCCGTGGGCAGGCCGAAGCCTGCCCGCCGGAATTCTTGGTATTATGGCACTGGCGCCCGGCGCAGTGCGGTGCCGAACGGCGTGTTGAGAGGGTTGGCTGGGTCGACATCGACGAGGATCATGGAATTGGCATCGTTCGAAACCTGGATGCGGAAATTCCAACCGCAGCTAACGCCGCATGACAGATTGAGGAGCCCAAAGCCATTGGGCTGTAGTACCGTCACCTTGATGGGATTGCCGGCGGTGGTCGATCCGCACAGCCGGTCGAGTGCGAGATGATCGTGGCGGTGCCGTTGCCGCCGGTGTTGAGATTGAACTGCACGTACATCGAGGTGCTGCCGCAACCGGTATTGCCGCCGAGCGCGGCCGTCCAGTTGCCGGCGAGTTGAGCCTTGGTCACCGCCGCCTGGGCGGTGCCTATTGCCGTTATCGATGCCGCGAAAACTGCGGCAGAGATCAGCGCAGAACGCGAAAGCACACTAATCGCAGACATGAGATTCTCCATGGGGGCTAAGAGTAGAGAGGGTTTGCCGTCCGCACACTGACCATATGACTTACACCGCGGGTTGTCTGCGGCTGTCATCACACCTGGCGGCGAAAGTTGATATAGGGTTAAAAACCTGACGAAATTTTCGCCTTTTCGTTTTGATTGCGGCGAGGTGAATTCGCTAAAACTTTATGGAGCGGCGAAATTGGGAATTAGACTGTCATGGCGTAAGTGTGGGACATGTTTGATGCCTCGATCGTTCCCACCCGGCCCTTTGGCTCTTTCGCGGAAGCGACAGACTGGCTAGAGCGGCTTTGCAGGAAGCTCACGGTGCGCCACCTGTCCTATTGGTGCATGGGCTATACGGACGGTTCGCCGGACCAGGTTTCGTGGATCGCCACCTATGATCCGGCCTATATGAACCATTACATGTCGACCTATACGCCGCTGGGCGACCCGGTGTTTGAACTCAAGGCCGAGATCGTCGATTGGGCCAAGGTCAATGCCGCCGACCCGGCGGCACAAGCGATGCAGGACCAGGCATCGCGCTATGGCATTGCGCGCAACGGGTTTTCATACCGGTTTACCGACGACAGCGGACTGTTCGTGATGTTTTCAGTCAATGTCGACAGTGCCGAGGCCGATTGGCCGTGGCGGCGCGATGCGCTGCTTGAACCGATCAAGGCGCTCGCCCATGTAGTGCATCAGCGGGTCAGGCCATTGGTCGAATCGCGGCGGCTGGCGGCGTAAGGCTAGTCATCGCCCTTCAGCGCAAATCCGCGTTCCACGGCTCTCTTGCCGAATTTCTCGCGGAGCTTGTCCATGGCGAGCTCGGCTTTGGCGCGGGTTGCGACCTTGGCGTCGAGCGTGTCCTGCTCGTGCGTTGAATCGGCTGAACTGAGGTTTGAGATGCCGACGCCGATCAGGCGAAACCGGTGCCAGTGGCTTCGCGGTGGAGCAAGGGCTCGGCGGCCTCATAGATGCGGGCGGCGAGAACCGTGGGTTCGGCCAAGGTGACGTTGCGGGTGCGGCTCTTGAAATCAGCGGTTTTCAACTTAAGGGTAACAGTGAGGCCGGCCTGGCCTTCGGATTTGGCACGGTGCGACACGCGTTCGGCGAGGCGCCAGAGAATGGGGCGGAGTTCCTCGTAGTCGGAAATGTCGGTGTTGAAGGTGGTTTCGGCCGAGATGCTTTTAGAGCTTTCATCGCGGTGCACGCTTCGAGCATCCTCGCCGCGCGACAGGTGGTAGAGCCTCGCGCCCATCACGCCATAGCGGCGCATGAGATCGGCTTTGTCCATGGCCTGCAGCTGGCCGATGAGGGTGATACCGTCCTTGGCCAATTGTTCCTGCATGGCGCGGCCGACACCCCAGATGAGGCTGACCGAACGGGCCGCCAGAAAGGCCTTGGCTTCGGCCTTGCCCAGCACCGAAAAGCCGCGCGGCTTTTCGAGGTCGGAGGCAACCTTGGCGAGGTATTTGTTGTAGGACAGGCCGACCGAGGCGGTGATGCCGACCTTGGCAGTGATGTCCTTGATCAATTGGGCGAGCGTCAGTGCCGGGCTGTGACCGTGGAGCCTGGCCGTTCCGGCCAGGTCGAGGAAAGCTTCGTCAATGGAAATGGGCTCGACCAGTGGTGTCACCGTTTCCATGAGGGCGCGCACCTGTCTGCCGGCCTCGGCGTATTTCTTCATGTTGGGCTTGATGACCACCGCTTCGGGGCAGAGCTTCAGGGCCTTGAACATCGGCATCGCCGACTTCACCCCCTTGATGCGGGCGACATAGCAAGCGGTTGACACAACGCCGCGGGTGCCGCCGCCGATGATCACCGGCTTGTCGGCAAGGGCGGGGTTGTCGCGCTTTTCGACGGCGGCATAGAAGGCATCACAATCAATGTGGGCGGTGGACAGGTCATGGAGCTCGGCATGGCGGAGAAGGCGGGGGCTGCCGCAGGCGAGGCAGCGGCGCTCATCGGCCGAGGTCGGCGACAGACAGTCGCGGCAGAAACCGGGGGTGGGGGGTGCGTCGCTCACGAATGGAGCATAGCGCGATTGGGAGTCTGGTGAAACGTTGGGAAAACCGGGCAAGACATTTGGGGGTCCCGTGGCGCGCCAATTGACGTGTCTCACTTATGGGGTGCAGTTCAGCACTGGCATCACGATTTTGTAGTTCGCAATTCTATTTCATGCACTGTCACCGTAATTACCGGGTGCAAACGAAAAGAATACTACGCGAGAAAAACCCTACGACAAAGCAGTGGAAGACATAAAAAACCTTCCTGGTGCACAGGTAGTACGCGAATTCGAAACTCCATGGGGTAAAGGAGCAGTAATAGAATTTCCGGATGGAACAAAAGTTTCTGTCAGGCCAGGTGCAAATTCTGGTGATCCGACAATCGAGGTCACTAGTCCAGACGGAACGACTGAAAAGAACAGACATCCCAATGTAAGCAACGTCACTCCAACGGAGACTGGCACAGTGGCAGGTGGCACGGAACCAGATGCCGATTCACCAGGAGGCGGCGGAAATTCGGGTTCAAACCGGCCCGGGAATCCCGGTTACGACCCATATTTGGACACCAACTGAGGTGCGACCAGAACTTTGCTTGCAGAGTTCCATAAGCTAGAATTGCGGCATGAGAAGTCGATATTGATTTGAAGCACGGGTAAGTCACGATGATTTGGTTGCCTAGAGCTAAGAGATTAGCCGATGACCTCTCACCAAAGGAGAGAGTACTGATTGGTTCACTTGAGAACTGCGGTCTCGTCGAGTGCGGTCCTGAAGAGTCCGATGCATGGGCTAACTTCATCATGGAGCGGGCAACTTTTGAAAACGACAGCCCCTTCAAGTTTATCCTTCCGCGCAACGATCGCGTGAATGTAGCCCTGTTGGGCTCGTATGGTGTTCACAACCGTATCAAGAATTATGATGTGAAAAGTAACCTGCGAGAAGCGATTGAGGCCAAGATAAACAGCTCGCCGGGACATAAATGCGTGCTCGCGTTCAACTCCACTAACACCAACTACAGCTTTAAAACCCGCAGATTCTCTTACGAACAGTTGGAAGTGTTGCACAAGGCAACATATGCCGGGGTCTTCTTGGTGGCTTCTGCAGCGCCAGATATGCTCTTCATATTTGAAGAAGATGCGCCGGCGTGTTTTGTCAGTTGCGCAACCGAGAGCGACTTCATTACTAGCTTTGTGGGGTCTTCGAAAGCGAAGGAAATATTTTCAACGAACGCGATGGACTGGTTGATCACTGGCAGCCCCGGCGAAATAAAATTCCTAGAACTCGTGCTATCACACACAACGTAGTGCATTTTGAATGTGGCAGTAGTAAGTGTTACAAGAACAGTAATCGCATGATAGTCGCCGCTCCTTGATACATAGGCTGCGAGTTTGTTGCCGGTTTTCAGCGTCGGTGAGCTCCCCATCTCCTATGGCGTTGATTTGTACAGGCCAGTCTTGAAGACGGTGATCTGCGCCCCGATGTTCATACAGCTTGACCTTTTTCCCCACCACGTCGCCTTCGTGAGCTTGCAAGGCTGTTGTGGAGGAGAGGCCCAATGCGCGAGAGTAGTCATACATAGCCTGTTCAGCGTGCGCTGTCAAGGATAATAATCTTATCTTCCGGCCTGTGCGCCACCATACCCAGCATGGTGTATCCGGCGGCGGGGCTGGCGGGCCCCACCAGCCTGCACAAACATGCGCCCAATACGATCTGCGGCGGGGCCGTCACCTATGACGGCAATGGCAATACGCTGGCCTATGACAGCGATGGCACCGGCCCGAAACCTTCCCGCATCCTCGTCTATGACGGCGAGAACCGGCCGATTGCCGTAAACAGGAATGGCCTCACCACGGTGTTCCAGTATGGCCCGGATGGCGAGCGGACGAAGCGCAGCTACCTCGCCGCAGGTTCCCCCACCGCCATCTGGTACATGGGCAATGACACGGAGCTGCTGGTCGATGCCGCCAACCCCGCGGGGCTTCTGACCTCCTATCCGCACCCGGACGTCAAACGCGAGGGGACAGCCACCGACTTCCTGGTCAAGGACCACCTGGCGTCGAACCGCCTGATCCTCCGCCATGCGCCCTCAACGCTGACCCGCGCCGACAGCGGCCCCTTCGGCCAGCCGGTCGGTGTGGCCCTCAACGGCAAAGCCTACATCAACGAGCGCTACGACGCCGAGACCGGGCTGCAATATCTCCACGCCCGCTACTACGACCCCGAGCGCGGCCAGTTCCTCAGCCCCGACACATGGGACCCGATCCTCGCGG
>CAVZHN010000006.1:0-7392 GCA_963775095.1 uncultured Alphaproteobacteria bacterium | reverse complement strand
TAACCCGACTCCAGCAACCACCCAGCAACCACCGCAGATAGAATTAGACGGTAACTAGTGGAGGACTGATTGGTCGGATTGGTGCTGCGTCGGGTTACTGTGACGGCTCGAAATGCATCGTCGTTATAGTCCTAAAAATACACTTTTGATCCTAATTTTTGCGTGAGTTTGCAGGCTCATCATCCTACGCCAAGCTAGTGCGATGATAAAAAGCCCATTCTTGGCAATTATATGCATATATTGACAGATTGATGACTTTTAGGCTATTCTGACCACATCGGCGACCTATTCCCACGCACGCCGATCACCCCATCAATGTTAGGAATCACTCATGGAAAGCCAGCCTGCAAAGGTGCTGGCCCGCCGGGATGTGCTGCGCCTGCTGGCAGCCGCCCGCCGGTGCCGCTACCCCAAACGTAACCGCGTCATGGTTCTGCTCAGCATCAAGGCAGGACTTCGGGCCTGCGAAATCGCCCGCCTTGACTGGCGCATGATGTTAGGCGCTGACGGCAAAATCGGCGACGTCATCGAACTGCCGCCCAAAGCCGCCAAGATGGGCAGCGGCAGGCGCATTCCGATCCACCCGCTGCTGAAGGTGGCCCTAGCCCAGCTCTATGGCGCAAGCGGACCGCGTGATGGGCCGGTCATCCGGTCGGAACGCGGCACCGCCATGTCGGCGAAGGTCGTCGTGAACTGGTTCAAGCTCCGCTATCGCATGCTGGGCCTCGACGGCTGTTCGTCCCATTCCGGCCGCCGGACCTTTGTGACCAACGCCGCCCGCGCCGTCCATCGAGCCGGGGGCTCACTACGCGACGTGCAGGTCTTGGCCGGCCACCGGTCGATCAAGACCACACAGGGCTATATCGAAGGCAGCACCAGCGCCCAGCGCAAGCTGGTGTCGCTGATCTAGACAGCACTACCACCCGCCCGCTTGCCACCCGGCACAGCGGCGCAATCTCCCAAACCATCATCATCAAAGGAACCTTTGCCATGACCGCAAGGATCGATACCCCATGCCTGAATGCCAACCGGGCCAATGCCCAACCACAATCGGAAACGGAGTCCGCCGCCAAGATCAGGGCCTTGAATGACCGCCTGCGGACCGAAGGCCGGGGTGGCCAGGTGCTGTTCACCCGGGGCATCATTGACCAAGGTCTAACGTTCGCCGGGGCGGTGCTCGCTTCCTTGCGCGCCTTCAACCAGTTCGATGGCGGCAACGACCCGTGGGCCGAACATGACTTTGGCAAGTTCGAAATCGATGGCCAAGCCGTGTTGTGGAAGGTCGACTGTTACGACCGGACCATGACCTGCCATTCGCCCGATCCGGCTGATGCCGCCATCACCCGCCGGGTCCTCACGGTGATGCTGTCGCACGAATACTGACGCACCCGCTGGCCTACCCAATGGCGCGGGCCGCCGTGTGGCCCGCACCCACGGCACTTCCAATCCATTGCAACACCATCACAAGGATCTGCATCGTGCAACATTCAACCCATTCATTGCCCAGGCCCTACAAGCAAGGCCGCCTCGACGGATTATGCGGCCTCTATGCCTGCATCAATGCCTTCAGTTACAGCCGCAAGCTGACACTGCCCGGCTGCCGCGACGATCGCACAAACGAAGCACGCTACGCGCACAGCTTGACGACTACTCAGGACCTCACGAGCGAAAGACAGAGACGGATGTATGCGGATGGGATCAAGCCTGGTTCATAACTACGGCCCAGGTCAACGAGCCAAAGCGAGGCGACAGGCCGTCCATTGCGAAAAGACGGTGCCTCTACTCAACGATGATGTACGATGGTTCGCAGAGGTCGACATCAGTGCGTGCCTGGTTGGTGCCGTCGGCAAAGTCGACCGACATTGCGAACACGCAGAAGCCACCTTCGGCTTCGAGCGCGATGTCTGCTGTCTGCGCTGCCGGAACCGGAGCAGTGAGCACACTCAATTCAGTAGGGGTTTCGGTGTTCATCGCGGTTAGGCGAATGGCGGAAATTGCCTTGCCGGACTCATTCTGGATTTTCGCTGTTAGCTGTACCGCAAGGGCACTCGAGCCAAACGTAAAGAGTAACAGAATCGCGAGTAATACGGCCCGTGCCATGGCACGTCTCCTCAGTTGTTGCACTTCTATCGATACATGTTCGCGCAACTTTCGGCAACGTCAGCAATGAGGCTGTGGATAAGTGACCGTAACGTTATTGCAAATGACCGTAAGGATAGTCTCTCATCACGTCAGTATCTGGGGAGGCACTCATGGGCACTTGGCGGCGGCTGGTGGTTGGTATTGTCTTGGCAAGCGGCGTTCTTGCTACGAGCGCCATGGCTCAAGAGGTAGGGCCACAGCCAGCCCCCGAACAGAAGGGTCCGGTTCCACCGACATCTGCGTGGAACGGCAGCTACACCCAAACCATTCCGATTGAAATCCCGGAGTTCCGCGGCATCGAACCGAATCTCTCGCTCAGCTACGACTCGGCGCGCGGCGTGCGCAACATCTCGGCGGCTGGCGGCATTCTCGGAATCGGCTGGAGCATTGATGGTCTTTCAGCCATCGAGCGAATTTCGGGGAGCCGGAAACAGGCAACCAATAACAGCGGTGCATACACGGAAGACAAGGCGCCGAGTGGCCGCGGCGTCCCTGTCTACAATCCGGACACGGGCGACCTCGATGATATGCCGGATGATATGTATGTGTTGGACGGCAATCAACTGGTCCGTTGCGACAGACTGCTGGTGCCTTCTGACAGCCCGTCCTGCATCGCTCCTGCGGCGACTGCCAACTCCAAGTTCTCAACCCGCGTTGAATCCTACGCGCGCATCCGGCGGTTCGTAAACGACAACATGTGGGAACTGACCACCAAAAACGGAACTACCTACACCTACAGCGGCGAGAATTTCATTGTCAGCGCCGGGGGATCGGCAGACTTCGAACGGACGTTCCGCTGGACGATTTCGGAAATCAAGGACAGGGATGGAAACATCGTCCGGTTTGACTGGCAGTGTCCGGTTCCAACCATCGCAGACTTGACAGATCTCGAAGCCATTCAGGCTGCCCTTGAAATCGACCTGGCAATGCAGCGTTGGATTCATCAAGTACTTCAACAGCGGCAACACCACGACGCCCGTCGCAGAGGTCCGGTTGTATTCGGAACCGCGCAAAGACAATGTCTCGTTTTCGACTGGCAAGACCATTCTTCAGGTCACGCAGCGGCTTAAGGCCATTGCCGTTTACCGGGCGAACGCGCTGGTCCGCGCCTACAAGCTGACTTACGATCTAAGCCCGTTCACCAAACTCCAGCGCCTTGTGGCAGTTCAGGAATTCGGCAAGGACGCTTCCGTCGACATCAGTGGAACCATCACCGGTGGCACACCACGCGCGCCCTACGTGATGACCTACACCACGACCACAGAGCCGGATGGCGGCCCGACATACACTTCGGCAAGTTGGGCCGAACTCAACTCCACCTGGCAAAGCGCTGATCTGAACGGTGACGGCAAGATGGACCAGTACCAGGTAACGAATGCCAACTACTCCAACGGGGTAGTCGTAGGGAGTGCAGCGATCAAAAAACGCCTGTCCCTGGGGACGGGTTTTGCCGCCGCGACGACAAGCATCATGCCCAATAGTCCGCCCGTCATCAGCTCCTTTGCCATGGACATCGATGGGACAGCCGACGACGACATTTACGTTTTGAAGCGGTCGACGCAAGGCGGAGTAGGAGGCACCAATGTCTACAGTTACGGCCTATATCAAGGCACAAGTAGTACGCCATTAATCTCGAGCAACGCGAGAACTTTTTGGGGCGGAAGCGAGAACCAGTCGGTGAGCGGCCTCATCGACATCAAGACACTCGGAGATTTCAACGGCGACGGCAAGATGGACTTGATTGCTACCGTGGTGCTACCCAGCACATATGCCCGGCGCGGTGCCAGGCGTCACAAATGTGTATTTGTCCAATGGAAGCGGATTCGACCCTGCCACGGGCTGGGACAACATCCCGACGAATTGGGGCACTGTAGTAACAGAAAGTCCGAGCCCGAACGCCGAGGACGATGCTGTCAACACCGCACTGGTCGCCGGGGGTGCGCCATCACTGAACAGCAGGCGTGTGCTGCCCGGTGATTTCAATGGCGACGGCCGCACTGACCTGATGGTCATGTGGTTGAGCAATATTTCTTCCACCGAGTGGCCCGATCGACAAGTGGAACTCCAGGATATTCATTTCGACGGGCAAGAAGTTCGTCATTCAGGATCGGCAATCTGTCGACTGGAATCAAGCGTTCAAGTGGGCTTGTTGGCTGGTGGCCGATGTCAACGGTGACGGGCTGTCGGATGTCGTCAGTGCCGATCCGCAGCATTCGGCGGAACCAAAGGAATTCGAGATTCAGATCATGATGTCCAAGGGCTATCGCTTGGACACCAGCGGGTTCTCGAAAACCTTCAGGTTTACCGGCGTCTGGGCCCATATGGGCGATGGCACTTGCGACTCGAAGAAGGTCATGGCCCGCGATTTCAATGGCGATGGCCGCTCGGACCTGCTGCTCTACGGATCCTCAAATGGCAGCAATGATCCAGCCTATCGCATCGCACTGTCGAAAGGACAGAAATTCGACCTGGCGAATGGCGCCAGGCCGCGACCCTATATCAGCACTGAAGACTACTACGAGCCTGACCGCGTTGCCGACTTCACCGGCGATGGCTTGCCTGATTTCTACGACGGTTCGTCGGGCGACAACATGCGCAAGAGTGACGGCAAGATTGCTGACCTGTTGTCGACTTTCAAGACACCGCTCGGCGGCACCGAGACGGTGACCTACATGGCTTCGCCGCAGACCGAGAACCCGAAAATCCCCTTCGTCATGCACGTCGTGAAGTCAATCACGACGGACGACGGCCGGGGCATCGGCTATACCACGAACTTCAGCTACCAAGACGCCAAGTGGAGTCCGGAGGAACGGCAGTTCCTCGGATTTCACACGGTGACTGCGACACTGCCCTGCATCGCAGGAGAAATGTCAACAAGTTGTCCCTTGGTGGAGACCAACTTCAAACAAGCGGTGAACTGCTACGGGCGCGTTGATTCCGTCTATCACCGCGAAAACGACCCGGCGCGCGCCGCCACGCCCTCCCAGACCCTTCTCGACCACGTGTATGCGACTGATGACGTTTTGCCCCATCGCTGTCTCGAAGTTTCAGACAAACAACTGGGTGAAGATCAATGGCGTCAACAAGTCTCGCCAGGTAGACCGCACCTTCGATGGCTACGGCAATGTGGCCACTGTCACCGACTTTGGCGACATGGGTGCAACGGGCGACGAGACCTACACAGCCAACACATTCGCGCTCAATGCGGACCAGTTCGTCACGGGCTGCAGGACCGAAGAGAAGATTTATCAGTGGGCACCCAGCTTCATTCCCTTGAGCCTCACTCCGCCCGCTGAAAGCCTGATTTCGCAGCGCACGCGATCATCCCTCTTGTCGCCGGCCTGGTCTCGAATTGCCATGCAACCACCGTGCAAGACGTTCTGACCGCCGGCGCTGGCGGCGCCATGGCGACCACCACTAACACTTTCGATTCCTTTGGCAATCTCGCCTCAACCGCCGACCCGGCCGGCAACAAGACCGAGTTCATCTACGACACTGCAACCAAGCTGCTCGTCGCCGAAACGCGGCTCCCATCCTATACGCGTACAACCGCGCCCGACACGCGCTTCAAGACCACCACCAACTGGAATCAGGCCTGTTCTGCGCCTGCGTCAGAAATCGACCTCAACGGCCAGACCACAACCAATACCTACGACAATTTGTGCCGCATGACGCGGCAGGACCGGCCGGGTGGCGGCTTCTCGGAATTCACCTATTCCGGTTTCGACAGCCACGCAGCCAGCGAGCGTTATGTGGAAGCCCGTGCATCCGCCATGACCGGAACCATCTGGTCACGGGACTATCTCGATGGCCTGGGCCGCAATTACTTCTCCGCCAAGGAGGGGCCCGCCACTGCCACCCAGAACGCAACAATCCGCACCGAGCGCACCTACAACGGCCGCGGCCTGCTCAAGTCCGAAACTGTCCCCTATTACGCCGCGCACTTGGCTCCAACTATACCTACCTTTCAACCGGTGGCCAAAACTTCCTACGGCTATGACCGGCTGAACCGCCTCACCAAGATCACCAATGGCGATGGCACCTTCAGACCTTCGCCTACGGCCTCGGCACCGCGGCATCGACCAATTCCACCACGGTGCAGACCACCGATGAAGCCGGCATCGTCAACAAATACATCATGGACGCCGATGGCAAGCTGGTCGGCCGCACCAAGATCAACGGCGAGACACTCGCCACCACGCGTTATGCCCGCGATGGCCTGGGCCGCATCACCGGCGTCACCGATCCCCTGGGCAATGGCTGGAAATACACCTTCGACCTCGGCGGCCGGCGCAAGAAGGTCGAAGACCCGGACCTCGGCACCTGGATCTATGGCTATGATACCGCCTCGCGCCTGACGGCGCAGACCGATGCGCGCGGCGTTGTCACCACGCTGACCTATGACGACCTGAACCGGGTGAAGGTGAAGACGGTGAATGGCGCCGCAGCGGGACTCGCCACGGAAACCACCACCAATACCTACGACGATAACACTGCCAACGGCCACGCCGGCTACTTCAACACCGGCAAGCTGACCGACGCCACGCGGCAAATCGGCCAGCCGACGATCTCCGGCATCGTGTTCGAGCCGGTGAATGTTACCCAGCGCTTTGACTACGATCTCGCCGGCCGGCTGAAGCGCGAGCGCCATGTCAATGTGGCGGGCGCCGAGCGGACCCTTGCAATATGCCTATTACCCGACGGGCGAACTGCATTCGAAGCAGATGGCCAACGGGGTGTGGACGGGGCCTTATGGCTACGATCTCGCTGGCAGGCTTTATGGGGTGGGCAACAGCCTGTTCACCGGCGCCAACGGCGCCAGCGAACCCTCGAGCTTCATTGCCGCGACGCTCTATAACGCCGTGGGGCAGACCACAGCATCACCTACGGCTCGGGCCGTAGGCCATTTACAGCTACCAGGACAATCGCGGCTGGCTGATGGGTGTGGAGGCCAGGAACGGCGCCACATCGCTGATGAACCAGACCTACACGCGCAAGACCAACGGCCAGATCTGGACGGTCACCATGGCGGGCGATACGTCGCGGAGCTGGACCTACACCTACGACCCCTATGGCCAGCTGATATCAGCCGACAATGGCAACGGCACGGCCGAAGACCGCACCTTCGCCTATGACCTCGCCGGCAACATGACCCGAAACTCCGGCCTGTGCGCGGAACGACCAACATGGCCTATCCCACGGCGGGCCTGGCGGGCCTCACGGGCCTGCACAAGCATGCGCCCAACACCA
>CAVZHN010000005.1:0-458168 GCA_963775095.1 uncultured Alphaproteobacteria bacterium | reverse complement strand
CCATGGGAAACACGGTCAAACTGCATCGGGTACTCACGGCGCCGCCGGAGCGGGTGTACAAGGCGTTCATCGATCCTGCGGCCATGTGCAAGTGGCTGCCGCCCGCGGACACACGGGCACGGTCCACAGCATGGATGCCAAGGTGGGCGGCAGGTTCCGCATGTCGTTCACCAACTTCGCCACCGGGCACTCACATGCCTTCGGTGGAGAGTTCCTCGAAATGGAACCCTACGAGAAGCTGCGCTACACCGACCAGTTCGAGGACCCGAACCTGCCGGGCATCATCACCGTCACGGTGCTGCTGAAGGCGGTCTCCTGCGGCACCGAAATTTCGATCACCCAGGAGAACGTGCCCGAGTTGATACCGCTGGAGATGTGTTACCTCGGCTGGCAGGATTCGCTCCGCCAGCTGGCCGCATTGGTGGAAACCGCGTCACCCTGAGGAGCGAAACAATGGCCACGGTTCAGAAAATCTCGCCCGTCTTGTGGTTTGACAGCGAAGCGGAGACGGCGGCCAAGCACTATTGCGCGGCTTTCGCCGATGGCCGCATCACGCACATCGAGCACTACGGAAAAGCCGGCCCAGGCCCCGAAGGCAGCGTGATGATCGTCGAGTTTGAATTGGCGGGACAACGTTTCGCCGGTTTGAACGGCGGGCCGCTGTTCACGCCCAATGAGAGCGTGTCGTTTCTCATCAGGTGCAAGGACCAGGCCGAGGTGGATCACCTTTGGACCCGCATGTCCGAAGGCGGCTCGACGTCGATGTGCGGCTGGCTCAAGGATCGCTGGGGCTTTTCCTGGCAAATTGTGCCGCAACTTTTCTTCGACCTCATGGAAGACCCCGACGCGGAACGCAAAGCCCGCGTCTTTACCGCCATGATGCAGATGACCAAGTTCGACATTGCGGCGCTCAGGGCAGCGGCGGGGTAGAGAAAGATCGCGACGCTCAGCCCTTCACGACACCTTCAGCCAGGCCCTTGAAAAACAGTTTCTGGGCGAAGGTGAAGGCGAGGATGCCGGGGGTCACGACGATCATGTAGACGGCGGCGAGATTGGGCCAGGTCCATTGGCCGAGGCCACCTTGGGCGCCGGCCAGCACCACCGGCATGGTGCGGGCTTCCTGATCGTTGGTCAGCGTCGAGCACAGCAGGAATTCGCCCCAGGCGGTCACGAAGTTGACGATGAAGATGACCACCAAGCCATTGCGCGCCATGGGAAGGGCGATGGTCAAGAGCGTGCGCCACGGCCCGGCGCCATCGACCTTCGCCGCCTCGATCACCTCATGGGGCACGAGCTGAAACACGCTGCGCATGATCAGAATGCTGATCGCCAGATTGAGCGTGATGTAGGGCAGGATCAGACCCATGGTGCTGTTGATCAGGCCGAGGCTGTTCTGGATTTCATAGACGCTGATGATCGAAACGACGCGCGTCGGGAAATACAGCGAGGCCAGCAGTGCCGCCACAACGATGCCACCGCCTCTTGGCCGCATGTGCACGAGCGCGTAGCCAGCGAGGACGGCGCAGATGGTGGTCAGTAGCACGGTTCCCGCCGTCACATAGATGCTGTTCCACATGTTGACGGGCAGCGTCTCGATCTTGTTGAAGACATAGCCATAGGTGGTGAAGTCAAACTTCCTTGGCCAGAAATCGCCGCGCATGGCGTCGGGTTTTGACTTGACCGACATGATCAGCACCCAGGCGAGCGGCAGCAGGATGACGATCATGAAGAAGTTGATGATGCCGTGACGGATGATGGCCCCGAGATTGCGGGCAATCCAGCTTTGTGGAGGAGCGCCGCCGGGTTGGGCTGAGGTGAATTCCGACATCCGCCCTACCCCTTCGCCCGGAAGACGCGCAACAGAATGATCATCACGATCATCATGGCGACGGCGCCGATCATGCCGATGGCCGCGGCAAAACCCTGGCGCCACAGGCCGAGCTTGAAGGCCTGGTCATACATGAAGATGGTCCAGGTGTAGGTTGGCGAATCGCGGTTGAAGCCGCCGAAGATGAGATACTCGTCGATCACCGCCATGGCGCTGCCGAAGCGCAACACCACCAGTATCATCATGATCGGCATGAGGCGCGGCAAGGTCACATGCCAGAAGAGGTTCCATTCGTTGGCGCCATCGATGCGGGCGGCCTCGGGCAAATCCTTGGGAATTGCGGCAAGGCCCGCCAGGAAAAAGATGGTGTGATAGCCAAGGCCCCACCACACTTCCATGGCGGCGATGGCCGGCAACGTCAGGGCTGTTCCGCCCAGCCATTGCGGCGCGTTCTGCAAGTCGAACCAGCCGGTGGTGTTGACGAGGAAGTGGTTTATGGGGCCCGACTGGAAATTGTACATCCACTTCCACAATACAAAGACCAGGGTGCTGGGGATGACGGCGGGCACGAGGAGGACCACGCGATAGATGGTGGCGAGAACCGGATTGCGGATGCGGTCGATGAGAATGGCCAGAATGAGCGGCAGGATGATGCAGCCAGGCAGGAATATGATGGTGAACAGCACGGCCCGCCACAGGCTGGCCCACATCAGCGGATCGGACAATGCGGAGACGTAGTTGTTAAAGCCAACCCAATTGGCGGGTTCGT
The DNA here is from genome assembly GCA_963775095.1 of uncultured Alphaproteobacteria bacterium. GTDB lineage: Bacteria > Pseudomonadota > Alphaproteobacteria > Rhizobiales > Aestuariivirgaceae > Aestuariivirga. Next base: position 455,571 of record CAVZHN010000005.1, on the reverse strand, counting down.
TGGTCAAATACTGGTAGTCGGTGAAGCTGATCCAGACGACGCGGAAGATGGGATAGGCCTGATAGCCGACAAAGAACACCAGTGCCGGAACCAGAAACAACCAGGTGCGGAAATCTTCCCGCAACATCGCGAAAACACCGGGCCCAGCGCTGCGGCGCGCACCAAGAGTGCCAGCGGCCACATCAGTCATGATGCGGCGCTAAAATAATTTTGCAGGGCCGTTGGGTCCCGTCCGGCATGCGGCGCAAGCCTCCACTGGAAAGGGCCGGGGCGCGATTGCCCGCGCTCCGGCCTGTGTGCTTCGAGACGTCCTAGCCGCGGGCCATTTCGGCCTTTACGGCTTCGGCGATCTTCTTCATCACCGCCTTTTCGTCCATTTCCTCGCCCTTGAGGTAGGCGTCCCAGAACGGCTTGCCGATCACGAACTGCTGCAAGCCGAAGAGATGGTTGGTGATGGCCTTGGCGCGGTCAAGCTGGCCGCGCACCAGGCCGACGAAATCCGGCATCCATTCCGGCTTGTTGGCATCCCAGCCGGCATAGATCGAGGCGTAGGGCGGCAACTGGCCGGGGTGGCCGCTGGCGGTGCCGGCGATCGAATCCTGCCAGATCTGCATGTCGTAGGTGAGGGCTTTGATGTATTCGGCGGCCTTCTCCTTGTTCTTGCCGTGCTTGAAGAGCGCACAGCCGGTGGTCCAGAACACCGTTGAACCCGCACCATTGGCGAATTTCGGCAGTGGTCCCAGGCGCAGGGCCTTGGGGTCATCCCAATACTGGGCCATGCGCAATGGCGCGTTGAAGTATTTGGTGTAGTAGCCGACGCGCTGGGCGGCGAAGGCCACTTCGTCGGGCGTGCCATTGACGCCGCCGTCGGAGGAACCCTCGAGCAGCAGGTCGGGCGTGGACAGCGCAAAGATCTTCTTCATCAGCTTCAGCGCCTCGATGGCGGCATCGCTTTCGAAGTTGAACAGGCCCTCGGCGGTATAGACATCCGGGTTCATCGAGTGGGTCATCGGGGCCAGCGAACGCCAGCCGCGATCGTCATAGGTGGCGCCATAGGGGGCGGCCTTTGAATCGACGATGGCCTTGGCGTTGGCCAGCTGCTCATCCCAGGTTTCCGGCGCCTTGTCGGCAAGGCCAGCCTTGCCGGTGATGCCGGAGTGCCAGGAGTTGCCGATGACGTCGAGCAGGAACGGCCAGCCGTAAAGCTTGCCGTCGACGGTGCCTTCGGCGCGGATCGACGGGATCATGTCGTCGAGCACGTCCTTCGGAATGTAATTGTCCCAAGGTTCGATGACGTCGGCCTTGATCATCGCCGACATTTCGACGAACGGCGTCTGACCGACATAAACGTCCCAGGTCGATTTCCTTGTTCTTCGCTTCGGCGACGAAGCGCTCGATGCCGAAACCCTCGACCGGAGCAATCTGATAATTCACGCCCGGGAATTTTTCGTTGACCTTCGGAATGCTGGGATGGAGATCCTGGATCCACTGGTAAAACGTCGGGGTCAGCGGGCGGTCCTGGGCGAAGGCCGGCATGATGCTGCCCTTGGCCACGGCGCCAACGCCGGCCATGCCGAGACCCGCCATCAAGCTGCGGGTGAGAAACTCGCGGCGATCAATCTCGCCGCGCAGCAGTTCCAGCCGCGAGGCTTCCTGCAACAGAAGTTCCCGTTCCTTGCGAATGCTCATGGTATTCTCCCTGATGTGGCCGGTTCTGGTCGTCCGGACGCTCACCCCATAACCCTCCCACAAATTCGCGCAGCTCACAATATGTCCCACGCGCATTGCCCTTGCCGGGCAATGCAAATTGCGCAACTCTCATGCGCCGGAGCAGGTGGTATGAATCGCCTTGCAGCGCAATAGGCTGCCTGCTTCCCAGGAGGTCCAGATGACAGTCCTTGACCGCTTCCGGCTTGACGGCAAGCGCATGTTCATTACCGGTGGCAGCCGCGGCTTCGGCCGGGTGATCGCGCTTGCGGCGGCAGAGGCGGGCGCCGACGTGGTGCTCAATGCCCGCGATGCCGAGGCGCTGGAAAAGACGGCCGAAGAGGTGCGGGCGAGCGGGCGCAAGGCCTGGACGTTCGCCGCCGACGTCGCCGACCCGGCGGCCTGCGAGGATACCTGCCGCCGGGTGCTCGAGCTTCCTGGCCACACCGATATCCTGGTCAACAATGTCGGCGGGCGCAATCTCGACGTGAAGGTGGAAGACACCGATCTCGCGACATGGCAGAAGTTCATGGACCTGAACCTCACCCACGTTTTCCTGTGCACCAAGATGATCGGCGGCGCCATGTTGCAGCGCAGTGCAGGCCGGGTCATCAACATCGCCTCGATCAGCGGTCTCATCGCCAACCGCGGCATCGCCGGGCGCCACTATGAAACCTCGAAGGCCGCTGTCATCCACTTCACCCGGGCCACCGCCGCCGACTGGGCGCCGCGCGGCGTCACCGTCAATGCCATCTGCCCCGGCCTGTTCATGACCGAACCCAACCAGCGCTGGAACAAGCTCCATCCGGAGGTGATCGAAACCTTCGTCAAGTCGGTACCCATGGGCCGCACCGGCGAGCCCGAGGAAATCGGGCCACTCGCCATTTATCTGGCGTCGCCAGCCTCAAGTTATGTGACGGGGGCGAGTTTTGTGATCGACGGCGGGTATACGCTGTGGTGAAGGTGAGCGCAGAATGGTGCTTGGAGTTTCCGCTCAACGACCGTCATCCCGGCGAAAGCCGGGACCCAGGCTAGCAACGCAAAGACTTTGAGATCATTTAGTTTGAAAGGCTGGGTCCCGGCTTTCGCCGGGATGACGGACCAGGGAACTATAGGCCAAAACTTATCCCACTCTAAACCTTGATCTCCTTATACGTCCCCATCCACGGCCTCACCCGCTCCAAAGCGGCGCTGGCGGCGATGACGCTGTAGTCGTCGTAGCGCCTGCCGGCGATCTGCAGGCCGACGGGCAGGCCATTGTCGGCAAGCCCGGCCGGGCAGGAAGCTGCCGGATGGCCGTTGAAGTTGATCAGGAAGGTCATGCACCAGCCAATGAGCCGGTTGATCTTCTCGCCATTCACTTCGGCGGGCCCAAGGTGTTGCCATCGGTGCCATTGTCGACGGCGAGGCAGGAGAGTGTGGGCGCCACGAGCAGGTCGTACTTGTCGAACACCAGCCGCAGGGCATCGTAGACCTCGCTGCGGATCATCTGGTCGTTGATCCAGTCCACCGCCGACATCTTGCGGCCGATCTCGTCCCAATGCCAGAATTCCGGCGGCATGTCGTCGTGGTGGTCGCGGAGAATGTCGATGCCCTGGCGCTTGAAATCCTCGAGTACGGCCACCTGTTTCGGCGCGCAGAAGCGGCACCACACGTCGCTCAATTCCATGTGCGAGCGCTTGATGCCTATGTCGACCTCATCGACGATGGCGCCTGCTTCGCGCAGCGCCTCGACGGCCTTGTCGGTCACCGCCGTCACCCGCTTGTCGACGGGGAAGATGCCGAAGTCGCGGGTGTAGGCGATGCGCTTGCCCTTGATCGAGGCGCGAAGGGCGCCCATGAAATCAACGGTGCCCTCAAGCGCGAATGGGTCGCGGGCGTCGTAGCCCTGCAGCACCGACATGGCGAGGGCGGAATCCTCGACGGTGCGGGTGATCGGACCCTCGAATATGAATGGCGTAATGCCGCCGAAGGCGTCGGGACGTGACGGCAGAGGCACGCGGCCAAAGGACGCCTTGTAACCATAGGTGCCGCTCCACGCCGAAGGAATGCGGGTTGAGCCGCCGCCATCGGTGCCTTCACAGAGCGGCAGAATGCCGGCGGCAACCGTGCCGGCACTGCCGCCAGAAGAGCCACCGGTATTCTTTTTCAAGTTGAAGGGGTTTTTCGACGGCCCGAACATGTAGTTGTCGCAGGTGCCGCGGAAGCCGAAGATCGGACTGTTGGTCTTGCCAACGATGATGGCGCCTGCGCGCTCCATGCGCTCGGCCCACATGCAGTGGAAATCCGCCGTCCAGTTCTTGAGCGCCCGCACACCGCCGAAGGTGCAAACCCAGCCGGGCTTGAAATCGAAGCAATCCTTCATGGCCACCGGCACGCCGTGCAAAGCGCCCAGTTCCTCGCCGCGCATGACAGCCTTCTCGGCCTTCTTGGCGGCGTCGCGGGCCTGATCGAGATGCAGGATGATCAGGCCGTTGATCTTGTGATTGTGGGCCTCGATCCTGGCAATGGCGGCATCCATGATCTCTACAGGCGACACCTCACGGCGCCGGATTCGGCCGGCAATGGCGACCGCCGATTCGGTTTTCGTCAGGTCTTCCAGGGCTGCCATGGGTTTCTCCCGGTTTCAGTTTGCCTTGGTCACCACGGCGCGGATCGCCGCTTCCGATGTTACGAGCCGGTCATACTCCGGCGGGCGCAATTCGCCGCCCATGAACACATGCTCGCGGCGGAAGCGCATGCCGCCGGTTTGGAGTTCGAGGGCGGCGAAGTGAATCTCCCTGGGTTTCGCCGCGGATACGATGCGATCCACATTGCGCGCCGTGATGCCGCCGCCGGGCATGACGATGATGCGGTTTCCGGCCCGCTTCACGAGTCCGGTGATCAGCGGCAGGCCTTCGAGCACGGTGGCTTCCTGGCCCGACGTGAGTACGCGCTCAACACCCAGATCGATCAGCGTTGCGAGTGCGGCGTAAGGATCGGGCGTCATGTCGAAGGCGCGGTGGAAGGTCACGGACATCGGCCTGGCCAGCGCCATCAGCATCTTGGTGTGTGCCACGTCAATGGAGCCATCGGCAGTGAGCTGACCAATCACCACGCCATCGGCACCTTCGGCTTTGGCTGTCTCGATGTCGGCGGCCATTACCGCGCATTCGTCATCACTGAACAGGAAGTCGCCACCGCGCGCCCGGATGATCACATGGAGCTTGATGCCGTCAATACGCCGCGCCGCACGGATCATGCCGCGGCTGGGGGTGATGCCGCCTTCGATCAGGCTGGCGCACAGTTCGACGCGAGCAGCACCCGCGGACCTGGCCGCGCGCACACCTTCCACCGAGTCGACACAGATTTCACAGATCATCAAGTCATCCCGCGAATTCCGGCACGACCAAACTCACTACAGTTCGCCGCGCCGCGCAAGTTCGTAAAGCCTGCCTGCCATGTTGCAGAGGCAGTTCAGCTGATCGGAAAATGGCATGCCACGTCTCGCTGGCTGTTCCTCGGCGCCAGTGCGGGACGTTCGGTGCGGCAGCGGTCCTGGGCAAGGGGACAGCGGGTGTGAAAGCGGCAGCCGGATGGCGGGTTGATCGGGCTTGGAACCTCCCCCGTCAGCACGATCCGCTTGCGGGCCCCCTGCCCGGCGATATCCGGCACTGGCACGGCGGAAATCAGGGCCTGGGTGTAGGGATGCGACGGACGGCTGAAGATATCTTCGGCCGAGCCCATTTCGACGATCGAACCCAGATACATGACAGCGATGCGCGTCGAAACCTGCCGCACCACACTGAGATCGTGGGCAATGAAAATGTAGGTGAGCCGGAAGCGCTCCTGCAGGTCAGCCAACAGGTTGACGATCTGCGCCTGCACCGACACGTCGAGGGCCGATACCGGCTCATCGAGCACGATCAGTTCGGGATTGAGAGCGATGGCCCGGGCAATGCCGATGCGCTGGCGCTGGCCACCGGAGAATTCGTGGGGAAACCGCATGGCATGATCGGGCCGCAGGCCGACGATGTCGAGGAGTTCCGACACCCGCTTGCCGACATCAGCCGGAGACATGGACGTATGGACCCGCAGGGGTTCGGCGATCAGATCGCGCACCCGGCGGCGCGGGTTCAACGACGCATAGGGGTCCTGAAAGACCATCTGGATGCGGCGGCGCAACGGCCGCATCTGGCGTTCGGATACTGTTGATATGTCGGTTCCGGCAAATCGAATGGTGCCCGACGTCAATCGGTAAAGCCGGGTGATGCAGCGGCCCAAAGTGGATTTTCCACAGCCGGACTCGCCGACCAGCCCGACCGTTTCGCCGGGCATAACCGAGAGCGAAACGCCATCAAGGGCATGGACGGTGCGCAGGCCCTGTTTCGAAAAGCGCGAACCAACCGAAAATCGCTTGCTGACGTCGATCACTTCAAGCAGTGGGGCGCTCATGTGGGCGACACGGCAAAGCAGGCGGCTGCACGGGTGCCGCCGGTCAGTTCAGGAACGGCGGCGCATTTCTCAAAACGCTTCGGACAGCGCGGTGCAAAGGCGCATCCCGGGGGCCGGTTCAGGAGATTGGGTGGCGATCCGGGAATGGTGCGCAGGCGCTTGGGCCGCGCGCCGCTCAAGGGCGGAATGGAATCGAGAAGGGCGCGGGTATAGGGATGGCGGGGGTGGAGAAATAGCTCGCGCTTGTCGCCGCGCTCGACGATGCGGCCGGCGTACATCACGACCATATGCTGGGCAATCTCCGCCATCACTCCCATGTCATGGGTGATGAACACGATGGCCGATCCATGCAGGCGCTGGAGTTTTGCCAGGAGATCAAGAATCTGCGCCTGAACCGTTACGTCAAGCGCCGTCGTCGGCTCGTCGGCGACCAACAGCACGGGATTGCACGACAAGCGCCATGGCGATCACCACGCGCTGGCGCATGCCGCCGGAGAGCTGATGCGGGTAACGGTGGACGGCTTCGGCCGGATTGGGGATGTTAACCTCGGCGAGAAGCTCGACGGCGCGTTTCCAGGCCTGCGTGCTTGCCGATCTTCTCATGGGCCAAAATCTGCTCGGCAATCTGCCAGCCCACGGTGTAGACGGGGGTGAGCGCCGTCATCGGGTCCTGGAAGATCATGGCGATCTCCCTGCCGCGAAGCTTGCGCATTTCTCGGGGCGGCAAGGCCGACGAGCTCGCGGCCGCGGAACTCTATTGATCCGGTTATCGTGGCGTTGGGATCGTTGATGAGCCCCAAGACGGCGAGCAGCGAAACGGTCTTGCCGGAACCCGACTCGCCGACGACGCCGAGCAGTTCCCCTTCGGCGACGTCGAAGGACACGCCATCGACGGCACGGACGAGGCCGATGCTCGGTGCGAAAAGTGACAGTGAGATCGCGGACCTTGAGCATCACACGCTCCGCACCCGGGGATCGAGCAGCATATAGACGATGTCGACCAGGGCATTGGCCATGACGACAAAGAACGAGGCGTACATCACGGTCGTCATGATGATGGGAAGATCGAGATTCTGCAGTGCGTCATAGGTGAGCTTGCCGACACCCTGAAGGCCGAACACCACTTCGGTGAGAAGCGCCGAACCGCCGACGAGGGCGCCGAAGTCGAGGCCAAAGAGCGTGACGAAGGCGATGAGCGAGGTGCGCAGCGCGTGGCGGAGCAGATACGCGGGTTTCCGAAAGGCCCTTGGCGCGGGCGGTGCGGATGTAGTCTTCCTGCAGCGACTCGATGATCGAGGCGCGCAGCACGCGGCCATAGAGGCCGATGTAGAGGATGGCCAGGGTGATCCATGGAATGACGAGGGTCAGAAACCAGCCCTTGGGATCATCGCCGAAGTTTTTGTAACCAAGTGGCGGCACCCAGGAAAACAGCCAGGTATCGTGATAGCGGCTCTGGGTGATCAAGTTCATCATTTCGCCAAGCCAGTAAACCGGCATGGAAATGCCGATAAGTCCAAGCGCCATGAGCAACTTGTCGATCCACGACGCCGCGGGTTGCCGCCGCCACGATGCCGATCATAAGCCCGAACACGACCCACAGCACGGCAGCACCGATGACCAGCGATAGGGTGACCGGAATGGTATCGAGCACCGCCGGCACCACCTTCCAGCCACGGTTGACGAAGGACGTGAGATCGCCGGTGACGAAGATCTTCTTCATCATGGTGTAGTATTGGACGTAGACCGGCTGGTCGAAGCCGAAGCTCTTGCGCACCGCTTCGAGCACTTCGGGGGTGGCATTGCGCCCGGCGATGCGGGCGGCGGGATCGGCGCCGGGGGTTGCAAAGAAAATCAGGAACACCAGGACGCTGATGCCGAACATCACGAAGACCATCTGGCCAAGCCGGCGGATCAGCGCAAACACCATCAGCCGCGCCCGATCCTGATCTTCGACCGGGGATCAAGCGCATCGCGCAATCCGTCGCCCAGCACGTTGAGCGACAGCACGGTGGCGACGATGGCCAAGCCGGCGGCAAGGGCCACCAGCGGGCGCGTGTAAAGCAGGGTCTGGCCGTCCTGGATGATGGTGCCCCAACTGGCATCGGGCGGCTGAACGCCGATGGAGAGGAACGACAGCGCCGACTCGGTGAGCATGTTGAGCGCCATCATGATCGGCACGAAGACGATGAGCGTGGTCGAGACATTGGGCAGAATGTCGCGGATGAGGATGCGATGGCTCCGGAACGCCAAGGCCTATGGCGGCGAGCACAAATTCGCTTTCGCGCAGGGCCATCACCTGGCCGCGGACCGGCCGGGCAACATAGGGAATGTAGACGATGCCGATGATGAAAATGGGAAGCCAAAGCGAGCCCGATTCGATGGTGATCGGCCCGATGTCGATACCTTCGGCGATCAAGCACGATCGACAACGAAATGGCGAGAAGATAGACCGGGAATGCCCAGAGAATGTCGAGGATGCGCGACAGCACCGTGTCGATGATGCCGCCGAAGAAGCCGGCGGTGAGGCCGAGGGCAGTGCCGATCAGCAGTGTCATGATGGTTGCGGCACCGGCGATGAGCAGCGAATTGAGCCCGCCATAGAGGAGGCGCGCCATGACGTCCCGGCCCTGGTTGTCGGCGCCCAGGAAGTAGTTGCCGAGTTCCCAGGTGGGGCCGATTGGCGTGTAGCCCAGGCCCAGGCCTTCGGTCGATTGCTCCATGACCGGCACGTCTTCGCCGTCGACCTTGATGACGGCATCAAGCGTCGACCTGAAGGGGTCGACGCCGGCCCAGGCGGCATAGAGCGGCGCGGAAATGCAGCAGGCAACAATCACCAGGAAAGCACAGGAGTGCCGCCATCGGCGGCACGATCGCGCGCCAGACGGCGGAGAGCCGTGGCCCAGGGGCCACGGCTCTTTGCTGCTGTTTCAGCACTCTCCGCGTGACACGGTCACCGGCGCTTCACTGCACCCAGGACTGCGTGACCATCCAGTAGAACTGCGCGTTGAACTGGAAGTTACCAAGCCGCTTCGACACGAAGTCGATGTGCTTTGGCGTGAACAGCGGGTGCTGCCGCCGCATTGCTCGCATCACCATGCGTGTCGACTTCCGACCACAATCTTGTTGGCGGCGTCCTGATCGGTCGCCGACAGCGCGAAGGCTTCCTTCATCTTGGCCTCGACCGGCTTCATCGCAGTAAGCCGGCGATGTTGATCGAGGAGTCCGAGCCCTCCGTGAAGCTGCCGCAACCGAACAGCACGTTGAGGAAGTTCGAAGCGGCGGGATAGTCCTGGTACCATTGGGTGAGCGAGATCTGCACCTTGTTGTTGGTGTTCTGGATATAGGTGAACTGGATGTTCGGCGAGATCGGCTTCACCTCGGCCTGGTATCCAATCTCAGTCAGCACGCTCTGCATATAGACGCCGATCGACTTCGACACGGCGTTGTCTTCGGCAATGATCGTCACCTTCTGGCCCTTGGTGCCGGACTCCTCGACAAGCTGCTTGGCCTTTTCGATGTCGGGTGCCGACCAGGCCTCGCCCGGGTCCTTGGTGTAGAGGCAGAACGGCTCATGCCCGGGGAAGCCAGGCGGCAGGACCTGGCAGACGGGCGCTGCCAGCACCGGGCCGCCGAACAGATTGACCAGGGCCTTGCGGTCGATGGCGAAGTTCACGGCCTGGCGTGCCTTGACGTTGTCGAATGGCGCGAGGCGGGTGTTCATCGGCGCATACCACCAGGCGGTCAGATTGTTGATATAGACCTGATCCTTGAACTTGGTGCCGATTTCACCGAGACGGTCAGTCGGCGGCTGGTCGAACATCCAGTCGGCCTCGCCGTTCATCACGGCGGTCACCTCGGCTTCGTCGGTCAGGCCGAAGTCATACTGCACCGACGTCGGGATAGCCGTCGGGCATGGCGTCCTCGCTCCACACCTTGAAGTGCGGATTGCGCGACATGGTCAGCCCTTTGTTGGGATCATAGGCCGAGAAGTAATAGGGCCCGGTGCCGGCCATAGGAACCGAGCCGGCGTCGCTGGCTGGCGCATCGGCGGGCAGGATCGAGGCATGCGGCACGGCGAGCTTGTAAATGAACTCGGGATCGACGCGGGTCAGATTGATGGTGACGGTGCCGGCCGCCTCGTCGCCTGACACGCCGCCTTCGAGGGTGCAGGTTGCCGGCTCGGCAATGCATTTGTCGGCGCCGACGATCACCGAATAGAAGCCGCCGGATGTCGGGCTTGAGACCTTGAAGATGCGCTGGAAGGAGGCAACGACATCCTTCACCGTCACATCGCGGCCATCGGAGAACTTGATGCCCTTGCGGATCTTGAACACATAGGTCTTGCCGTCATTGGTGGCGGCCGGAATTTCCTCGGCAAGATTCGGCACGACCTTGAAGCCCTCCTCGCCAGCGCCCTTCTTGAAGGCGGTGAGGCCGGAATAGACGGACTGGTAGAGCTGCCAATATTGCAGCGTGTAGTTGATATGCGGATCAAGCGTGCCGGCGGCGGAGCGCGCCACGAGGCGCATGGTGCCGCCGCGATGCTCGGCCATGTATTCGGCATAGGCCGGTGCTACCGAAGTGAATGCCATCACCGCCACGGCGGCTCCGGCCAGTAACCATTTTCTCATGACGTTCTCCCTGGTTTTGTAAGTCAAGTCAGTCGTTGGCGTCGAGGAAATCCCCGACGGTCTTCATGCAAAGCTCCTTTCCTCGACATGGGGCATGTGGCTGGAATTTTGGAAAATCTCCCAGCGCGCGCCCTTGATGTTGTCCTTGTAGGGCTGCACGCAGGCGCGGCGTCGCCTCGTCGTAGTGGCCGGAGATCACCAGTGTTGGCACATTGATCTTGTGCAGCTCGGGGATGATGTTCCAGTCCTTGAGCGTGCCGACGACGAAGAACTCATTGGGGCCGTTCATGGTGTGATAAACCGTCGGATCGCGGCCGATCTGCTCGAAGCTTGCGGTCACCTCCGGCGGGAATGGCACGACACGGCAGACGTGGCGCTCGTAAACCCACATGGTGGCCTTCTGGTATTCGGGGTCGCTGTAGGTTCCGGCCTTCTCATGGCGGTTCAACGTGTCCTGAATGTCTTGCGGCATTTCACGGCGCTGGCGCATGGCCTCGGAACTCCACAAGCGCCATGGAAGCAGGTGAATTGGCGATGGTCAGTGATTTCAGTCCCGCCGGGCGGCGCACGCCATACTCGGCGGCCAGCATGCCGCCCCAGCTCTGCCCAAGGACATGAAAGGCCTGGCGCTGGCCAAGATGGTCCACGAGGTTGTTGAGTTCATCAACGAACAGCTGCGGCGTCCAGAAACCGGGGTCCTTGTCCGGCAAGTGGGTAGAGTTGCCGCAGCCGATCTGATCATAGTGGATGACGGCGCGGCCGCGCAGGCTCAGCAGCTTGTAGCTGTCGGCATAGTTGTGCGCTGCACCCGGGCCGCCATGAAGAATGAACACCGGATTTTTTTTTGACGCCAGATCGCCGGATACGCGATACCAGGTTTCGTAAGCGCCAAATCTGGCGCGGCCTTCGCGACTGGTAACCTGCTGTGTCATTGGCCCCGCCCCATTGCCGGGAAGGCGGAACGCTATCGCGGCTTGAAAGCTTCTGCAACTGTCTTCAAGCCATTGACATGCGGCAGGGGCACAGTTCACCTTGGGGCCATGCAATGCAGTCATACCATTCACGGCCGCCACTGCCATCATGGCTGGAACAATGCCAACACGCCGGTGCAGCACATCGCGCCCGGCCAATCGATCGAGTTTCACACCGTCGATTCTTCCGGTGGCCAGCTTTCCGCAGCGTCGACGCTTGCTGATCTCGGCAAGCTGGATTTTGCCAAGGTAAATCCGGTCACCGGCCCCGTGTATATTGACGGCGCTGAACCCGGCGATGCGATCAAAGTTTCGCTGCTTGAGTTTGGCCCCTCGGGCTGGGGCTGGACGGCGAATATTCCGGGCTTCGGTCTGCTGGCTGATGAGTTCAAGGAGCCGCATCTCCACATCTGGAAATATGATGCGAAGACGCTGGCGCCGGCGCTTTACGGTCCAGGCGGCAGGGTTCCGCTAAAGCCCTTTTGCGGCACGATCGGCCTGGCGCCGGCCGAGCCGGGTTTGCACTCGGTGGTGCCACCACGGCGGATGGGCGGCAACATGGACATTCGTGACCTTGCCGCAGGAGCCGAACTCTATCTCCCGGTTGAAGTGGCAGGCGGCCTGTTCAGCGTCGGCGATACACATGCGGCCCAGGGTGATGGCGAAGTCTGCGGCACGGCAATCGAGAGTCCGTGCACGGTTGCGGCCAAATTCGATCTGGTCAAAGGCGCCAATCTGGCTTTCCCGCGGTTCACCACGCCTGGCCCGGTCACCCGCCACCTTGATGCCAAGGGCTATGAGGTCACCACCGGCATCGGTGCCGATCTCTTTGAAGGCGCGCGCGCCGCGGTGTCGGGGATGATTGAGCTCCTCGCCAAGCGCTACAACATGCAGCCAGTCGATGCCTACATGCTGTGCTCGGTATGCGGCGATCTCCGCATCAGCGAAATCGTCGACATGCCGAACTGGGTGGTGTCGTTCTACTTTCCGCGCATCGTTCTGGAGTAAGGGCGGCGGCGATCAGAATCGATTTTCGATTTCCCGCAAGAATGCCGAAACACAAGTCAAGTAGGCCTCGGGCTCTTCAATGTGGGCGGTGTGAGCGGATTTCTCGAAGACTTGAATGCGCGCATCGGGAATGCGGTCCAGCATGGTTTGCGAGCAGACCGGCCCCAGCTCGTCATAGCGGCCGCAAGTCAAAAGCACCGGCGTCTTGATGGTGTGCAAATCGGCGGTGCGATCCCAATAGCGGAGGTTGCCGATGGTGGTGAATTCGTTGGGGCCGTTGATGGTATCGTAAACGTCGTTGCCGTCGAGATTGGCGACGGTACGCATGATGCAGTCCGGCCATTCTGGAAGGCGGCAGACGTGGCGCTTGTAGAACTCCATCGCCGCGGCTTGATAATCCGGGTGCTGGTAATCGCTGCGCTGGCCGTAGTAGTCGAGGGCATGCCGCATGGCTTCGGGCATTTCGCCGATCAAGCGGTTACATTCGGCGGTGAACTGCGGAATGCTGGCGGAGGTTGAGGCCAACACGAAGCTCACAAGCCCCGGCGGATGGCGTAACAAATACTCGACGCCAAGCCAACCGCCCCAAGATTGCCCAAGCACATGCAGACGATTGAGGCTCAGGGCGGCGCGCACCTCGTCGATTTCATCGGCGAAACGTTCGATGGTCCACAAGGCGCGCGACTTGGGCTTGTCTGATCTGCCACAGCCGAGTTGGTCATAAAAAATCACGGGCCGCTCGCTGCCCAGGGCTTCGAGTGGCTCGAGGTAGTCGTGGCCTGCCCCCGGTCCGCCATGCAGGGTTAGAAGCGGCACGCCTTTGCCCTTGCCGGCGATCTTGTACCAAAGCCGGTGGCCGTTGTTCAGCGTGATGAAATCGCCGCCATCCATTCTCATGCTTTCAGTCAGACGAGACTGATGACCTGGCCTTCGTGAATTGAACGGTCCGCCGCCATGACGATCTTGAGGCTCTTCACGGCATCATCCATGTGATCGGTCAGGTCGAGATTGTCTCGAATGGCCTTCAGCAAGTAGCGCTGCTCGCGCTCGCAGAGGTCGTCGTGGCCCGGCTCGTCGCTGACGTCGATGCGCTGGTCAGGCGTCTTCATGTCGGCGTGGTGCCAGAGAATCTGGTTGGTCTTGGTGTGGGCGTTGATGTCGTCGGATTTCACATCACCCGCTGTCTCGGCCATGACGATCGACACCGAGCCCTTGGGGCCGACCACGTCCTTCACGAAGAACGCCGTCTCGCTCATCATCGGACCCCAGCCGGCCTCATACCAGCCGACCGAGCCATCGTCGAACATCACCTGCAACATGCCGTAGTTCTGCTGTTTCACTTCGCTGCTGAGGCGCGCGCCAATGGCGTGGACCTTGATGGGTTTGGCCTTGGTCATCTGGCACATGACGTCGACGTAGTGGACGCCGCAATCGACAATCGGCGGGAAGGAATTGAGCAGGCGCTTGTGCCACTCCCAGGTCTCGCCGTTGGATTGCTGATTGAGGTTCATGCGAAACACCAGCGGAGTTCCAAGCTGCTGGGCGATCTCGATGAATTTGATCCACGACGGATGCTGGCGGAGAATGTAGCCAACCACCAGCTTCTTGCCGGTCCGATGGGCGGTCGCTACTGCTTTCTCGGCATTCTCGATGGTATCGGCCAGCGGCTTCTCGACGAACACATGGGCCCCTGCTTCCATGGCCTTGATGGCGAATTGCGCATGGGTATCGGGCAGCGTGTTAATCGACACGACGTCGGGCTTGGTTTCGGCCAGTGCCTTGTCGAAGTTGTCGAACTTCTTCGCGCCCTTCAGGGCCTCCGGCAATTCGCGCTTGGCGATGTGGCGTTCGCACACGGCCACCACTTGGAAATCGGGAATACGGGTGTAGGCCAGCGCATGGCTCATGCCCATGTTGCCGAGGCCGACCACCAGAACCTTGAGTTTTGCTGCCATGTCTTTCTCCTATCCGATGTGAACGACCTTGCCGGTCCTTGCTGACTCTTCTGCCGCGATGGTGGCTTCAAGGGCCGCCGCCGCATCTTCGGGCTTGCCGATTTCGGGGGTCTTGCCCCTCAGTACGCAGTTAGCGAAATAATCAAACTCGGCACGCAATGCCCCGCCGCGCACGCCGTCGAACATCGGCCAATAGGTGGTGTCCGGGCTGTGCAGGCGCATGCCATCGACAATGCCGAGATTGGGGAAGGTGTCTTGCACGTGGATGATGCCTTCGGTGCCGATGATCGACATGCGCTCGTCGATGTCGAAGGGCGTTTTCTCCGGCATGCACCACACGGTTTCAAGCGTCGCCGTGGCGCCGCCCTTGAAGCGATACATGGTCTGGCCGATGTCCGGGTGCTTGAGACCGCGCACGCTCACGGTTTGCGCATAGGCGCTCACCACCCGGTCGCCGGTGAACCACAGCATGAGGTCGGTATCGTGAATGGCATCGCCGACGATGGGACCGATCTTCTCGAGAATGGTCGGAGTCCAGGCGGCGGGAATATTGCGGCGCGATTGCAGGGCGACGATCTTGCCGATGCGGCCTTCGTCAATCGCCTGCTTGGCCATGCGGTAGCGTGGGTTGAAACGGCAGATGTGGCCGATCTGCAGGATGCCCTTGGCCTTCTTCGCGGCGGCGATGATGGTGTTGCAATCGGCGACGGTGGAGGCCATGGGCTTTTCGAGGAACACGTGCTTGCCCGCCTGCAGCGCGTCTACCGCCGGGGCCGTGTGCTGGTCCCACATGGTGACGATCGACACGGCATCGATGTCCTTGTCGGCCAGCATGTCGCGGTAGTTGGTGTAAGACTTCTTGACGCCGAACTTCTTCGCCTGTTCGGCGAGGCGGTCGGGGCGCCTGGTGCACAGTGCCGCCAATTCCATGTTGGGAATGCCAACAATGGTTTCGCAATGGATTTCGCCGAACCACCCGAGGCCGATGACACCGATGCGAAGCCTGTCCATGACGCGCTCCTACTGCTTGATGAAATTAAGGTGACCCACTTCCTTCCCGTCATCCCGGCGAAAGCCGGGACCCAGGCTTTCCGCTATTCCGTAGTTTGAAAGCCTGGGTTCCGGCTTTCGCCGGAATGACGGTTGCGGGGTGGCTCTATTGAAAAGCATCATACTTCAAATGTCCTGAATGGTGAGTTCGCGGGTCATGACGATGTTGCCCGCCGTCAATCCGCAATCGACGATGAGCGACGTGCCGGTGATGGCGCTGGCGGCATCGGAGGCGAGGAAGGCCACGGCACGGGCCACATCGATCGGCTCGACAATGCGGCCCAGCGGATACCACTTGCGCAGGCGCTCAAGGGTCGTTGCATCGGCGCCGGCCTTGCGTTCCCACAGGGGCGTTCGCACGGTTCCCGGCAACACGATGTTGGCGCGGATGTTGTAGCGTCCCATCTCCATGGCGAGCGAGCGTGTCAGTGAAATGAGCCCGGCCTTGGCGGCGCTGTAGGCGGGATCGCCGAAGCCCGAGATGCCATTCACCGAGCCAATCGCAACAATCGAACCCCCACCCTTGGCTTTCATCGCCGGGATCACCGCGTGGGCGCAGTAGTAGGCGCCATTGAGATTGCCGTTGAGGTCGTAGGCCCAGGCCTCGGGATCGGTCTTGGCGAAAGTGGGGTGTTCGGAAAAGCCGGCGTTGTTGATCAGCACGTCGATGGGGCCGAGCTTTTCAAAAGCGGCTTTCACCTGTGTGATGTCACCAATGTCGGCGATGGCATGGGCAGCTCCGATCTCCTTGGCGAAATCCACCACCGCCGGGCTCTTGTCGATGGCCGCAATGGCAGCACCTTCAGATGCAAAGTGGCGGCACAGGCTCTGGCCAATGCCGCCCGCCGCACCGGTGATGGCCACGACCTTGCCCTTGAACATCATCACCTTTTCTCCAGAAGCTTCATGGCATCGGCAATCCACGCGAGGTTGGCCTTGCGCAGATGACCCCAATTGTAGAAGGCAAGACCACTCACGCCACCTTCCACAAGTGCCGCCGCGGCGGCAAGGAACTCACATTTGCTCGAAAGATCGGGCCAGGCGGGCCGCATGATGCCGCGCAGCGCGCCCTTGCCGCCGAGCCGGCGCTTCACGTCGAAGAGATCAGCCTTCACTCGCGCCGCACTGGGTTCGTAGAAACAGGCTTCAATACAGCCCGCCGCGCCGGCAAGCGCTGCAAGGTCACTGCCCTCGTACCAGGAGCCGCCCGTCGGCCGCGCCACGGAAGGGATCACCGCCACGGTGGCATCCTTGCGGACTTCCGCGCGTATCTCGGCAACAAGCGAAGTGACCACCGTGCAGCGCCAGTCGAGGAAAGCCTTGAGGTCACCATCAAGGCGCGTGTCGGCGAGCCAGAAGGCTTCCGCCATGTCGGCGGGAAAGTCGATATCGCTGGCGAGATAGTCCGAGACGTCTTTCGCCACGCGCGCCTTCAAGGACTTGGCGTCAATACCGGCCGAGACTGCGCCTTCAACACAATGATCGCAGAAACACAGGCCGAGCAGATTGTCGAGCCAGCGGTTCGGCTGGTTCAATGCAAATTCGTGGTGGAAGCCATGGGCATAGGGTGCGAAGCCCGGTGACTCCATGGAAATGCCGGAGACCTGATAGCTTTGGGTGACATCGCGGGCAAGCCCCACCGCATAGGCGCGGGCATCGGGGTTGGACGGGCACAGACTGTAGATGTAGCGATCGCCAAAAGCATTGGCGACGGTTGCTTCCGGATGCCTGGTGCCGAGCAGCGTATTATGCAGCAGCACCAGCCACACGTTGGCATCAATGTCCTTTGTGTCACACAATTCGCGCAGTACATCGCAATCGGCCAGCAGCGAATTGGCCACCGGCTTGATGGTTCCATAACGCGCCGCAGTGGTTTTGAAATAGACTGTGCCATCCTCCGGGAAATAGACCTTCCCGGTCTTGCCATGGGGCCGGAGAAATTTTCCCGCGTGATAACTGCCAGCCAGCGTGACTGTATTGAGGCCAAGCGATTTGAACTCGGCAACGGCTTCCGGCACGCCAGCCTCGGCGAGATCCCAGGCATAGGTATAGATGGCGCGATAGGAACTCATGCTTTCTTTCCGAACCAGTCTTCCTTCAGGTACTGCATATACTCGAAGATCGTATTGTACTTACGGATGAAGGCAACGCGCACGAAGCCGCCGACTTCAAAGGGCGGTATGATGATCTCCTGACCCTCGATGTGCGGCTCGAGCATTTCGACCCGGAACGCCACATGCGGGTTGTTCTTGATGGGGTCCGGCACTTTGCTGTCGGGTTCATAGCGCAGGAATTCGATGTGTTCTGGATGGTTGCGCGGGTTGGTCACCCACACCCGGCTTGTCTCGATCCAGTCTTCGTTGGGCTGTTTCACCGTCGTTGTAATGCCGACGTGATCGAACACCAGCATGGTGGCCTCCTGCAATTTGAGAATATGGGAGGCGGCGAATGCCGCCTCCCACGGGGGTCAGATGCGCTTGGCGATTTCGTCGACGTTCACGGCCTTGTAGGCATCGGAAAGCGCAAAGCCATCGGAGTCGGCCTTGATCTTGGCGGCGTCGAAGGCGTTGGCGGCGTCGATGTAGTCGTTCTTCACCACGTCTTCGACCTTGAAGTCGCCGGTGATCTGGCCGATCTCGCGGCCAACGTCGAAGAACATCTGCCAGCTTTCCGGCAGGTGATAACCCCACTTCTTGCGTTCATCCATGCGGCCGGCGAACACGGCGGCCAGCTGCATCATGGATTCGACGGCAACGTCCGGCGTCATCTGCGAGGAAAGCCCGGGGAACTGCTCCATGACGATCTGCGTGGCGGCGCGGGGATTGATCTTGCCGTATTCAAGACCGGCGGCCCAGCCACGGAAGTAGCGTTCGTACATGTCCTTCTTGCTGGCATCCTCGAAATCCGCCTTGCGGATGATGAAGCTGTTGGCGGGAAGTTTCGAGAAGTCGCGGCCGAGGAAATAGTCGAAGTCGAGACCCTGGCCTTTCCATTGGGCGCGCAAGCCCTCCCAGGATAGCGCGGCATCGCCCTGCCCCGACATCAACGCCGTGCCCCAGGTTGGCCAGCCGGCATCGACATATTTCACCTTGGTGATATCGACGCCCGCGGCTTTCAGCATCGGATCGCAGATCGACTGCCAGCCGGCGGAACCAAGCACCACGGTCTTGCCTTCGAGGTCCTTGAGGCTTCCAGGCTTCTGGCCCTTGCGGAAGGCGAAGGAGAAGACATCGGCGCCACCCATGTGGAACACCGAGACGATGGGAATGCCTTGCGCGAGGCCCAGCGAAAACACGCCCGGCGACGGAAATCCGACATCGGCCTGGTTCTGGTCGACGAGCTTCACGGTTGCGGTGGCATCCGAGGGTCCGGGCTCCAGGGTGGTTTCGATGTCGCCGAAGTAGCCAAATTTCTTGCCGACCCAATAGGGATAGTCGTCGAGCACTTCGACGGTGCCGCGCGGGCTGACCCAGCGCACGGTTTCAGCCGCCTGGGCGGCACGAATTCCGGTGAAGCTTCCAAGTGTCGTAGCCGATACGCCAGCGGCCGTGAGCGTCAAGAACCGGCGGCGTCCAATCATTGCAGAGCCAATCATAGATACGTCCTCCTCCGTTGCGTTTGTCGTTGTCCGGGTTTTCACTTCATGTATTCCCGGTCAGGCTTCCCAACTGGCCCACTTTTTTCCAAGCCAGAAGAAAAAGATGTAGATGGAGATGCCGAGCATCGCGAGGATCAGGATGATCGCGAAAAACTGCGGCATGCGGATCAGCGCAGAATAATAAGTCAGGCGATTGCCGAGGCCCTCGGCGCCACCCACCATTTCGGCGCCGATGGTGGTGAGCAAGCCAAAAATCGAGCCGACCATCAGGCCGACGATGATCATCGGCATGGCCATCGGAATGCGGATCTTGGTGAAGATCTGGAAGGTGCTGGCGCCGAACGACCGGGCAAGTGCAATCTTGGCGAGATCGACACGGCGGAAACCGGTGGCGGAATTGATCATCACCATGGGGCCCGAGGCGAGCGCCACGGCAATGATGCGCGGTTCGCTGCCGAAGCCGAAACGCAAGATGAGTAGCGGCACCAATGCCAACATCGGTGTGGTGACCAGCAGCAGGATGTAGGGTGTCACCACCTTTTCGACAAACGGAAACTGGGTGATGACGGCGGCCAAAACGAATCCGATCGAGCCGCCGATGGCGAAGCCGATCAGCAATTCCTTGATGGTCACCAGCAGGTGCGGCCAGAAATTCGGAAACTCGGTCACCAGTGCGGCGGCGATCAGACTGGGACGCGGCAAGACATATTGGGGCACCTTGAAAACATAGAGCAGCAGTTCGGTGCCGCCGATGATGACGACAGCGACGAGGGCGATCACCAGGACTTCAAGCTTGGTGCGGTGCTCGCCGAGGCTGAACGATGCGCCGGACAGCCCGACGTTGCCGCCGCCCGTGGCCTTCTTGTTGAATTCAGGGATTTTGTCGCCGAGCGCCTTGTCCACATTTCCCCTCCTGCCTCCTAAGTGATCACCACGGCGCCGTGGCCATGCTCGATGCGCGACTTCACATGCAACACCCGTTCGATGAAATCGGGCGGGTCTGAATATCGACACGGCGCGGCCGCGGAATGTCGACATCGTAAATTTCGGCGATGCGGCCTGGCCTTGCCGACATCACCGCCACACGGTCGGCCAGGAAGATCGCTTCAGTGATCGAATGGGTCACGAAGGCAATGGTCTTGCGGGTTTCCATCCAGATTTCCTGGATGAGCAGGTTCATTTCATCACGGGTGAAAGCGTCAAGCGCGCCAAAGGGCTCATCCATCAGCAGCACCGAGGGGTCGACGGACAAACTCCTGACGATCGAGGCGCGCTGCTGCATGCCGCCCGAGAGTTCGCGCGGCATCTTGCTCTCGAAGCCGGCAAGGCCGACGCGCTCCAGAAGCTTCCTGATGCGTGGCGTATCGGGCGGCTGCCGTTTCAGCTCGAACGGCAACTCGATGTTCTTCTGGAGATTGCGCCACGGCAGCAGATTGGCGTCCTGGAAGATCATGGCGATGGCGGGATTGGGCTTGGTGATTTCCTCATTGCCGAGCGTGATGGTGCCGCTGCTCAGGTCATGGAGGCCCGCCATGGACCACAACAGCGTGGTCTTGCCACAGCCCGAAGGACCGAGAATGCACAGGAACTCGCCTTCACGGACATCGAGGGACACATTGTCGAGGGCATGGACCGATCCGGTCTGGGTCTTGTAGAACTTGCTGGCATCGCGGATCGCCATTTTGATGGCTGCTGGCCTGGCAGTCGATACCTTCGGCGATGCAACACTTGCAGTCATCGGCACCTTGCCACCTCAAGGAGAGTTGAAATGCCACGCGGCGTATCCACGCACGAAATGATGTTACAAAAGCCCAGCCTTCGCAATAGGCATCAGCCAGACCCGCTTGGGCCGGAGACCTCGCATGCATGAATGTCATACGCACCGAGGAGCGACAAGCTGCACGCGGCCCGTTAATCGTGGAGAGTTTACGCCCGGCGTTGCCGCAGTCAGCAGCGGTTCAGCGGGCCTTCGCCCGCCAGGTAGCGCCGCACCTCTTCCGCCGCGAGACCGGCCGCATAGCGCACGGTTTTCACCGAAGCCCCGGCGATATGCGGGGTCAGCGTGACATTGGGCAGCTGCAGCAGCGGCCAATCGGGGGGCACGGGTTCGATGGAAAAGGTTTCAAGCATGGCGCCGCGCAGGTGGCCACTCTTCATCACCTCATAGAGCGCATCATAGTCGAGAAGCGGCCCACGCGCGGTGTTCACCAGGGTTGCGTCCTTCTTCATGCGCCGCAGCGTTTCGGCATTGATCATCCTGGTGGTTTCCGCCGTTACGCGGGGATGCAGCGAAACGACATCCAACTCTTCCAGCAGCCGGCCGAGCGCGCATTGGATAACGCCATCTTTCAGATCTTCGGCTGAAAGCTGAACGTAGGGGTCGGAAACGAGGATCTTGCAGCCGAATACCTTCAGAAACTTCACGACACGGCGGCCCACCTCGCCATAGCCGATGAGGCCCACGGTCATTTCCGAAAGTTCGCGGCCGGCCACATCGGCGCGGTAGAGATCGCCGCGATAATCACCCTTGCGCAGCGCGTCGTGACCTCTGGTAATGTTGCGAGTTTCGGCAAGAATGGCCCCGATGGTGAACTCGGCGACGGCACTGGCGTTGCGCCCTGGGGTGTTGACCACGGTGATGCCGCGTTCGCGCGCGGCCTTCATATCGACGTTGACCGGTCCACCGCGCGATACGGCGGCGAATTTGAGATTGGGCAGGCGGTCCATGATGCCGGCCGAGAGCGGCGCGAGTTGGGTGACCAGCATTTCGGCGTCACCGGTCATCGCAACCACTTCGTCGGCACTCCCCATGTACTCCTTCAGGCCGTCCATGCCTTGAACGGCGTAGCCATGTTCCATCGGAACGTCGGGCCATTGGAAATCGTGACGGCGGATGTCGATCTCGAACAGGCGGCAACGGTCGCGGATCGCCTCCTCGAAGATCGACGAGAGCATGAAAAGGTCACCGATGATGGCGAGCTTACGTGGCATTGTTACCGTCCAAGCGCGCCGCGGCCATGGCCTTCCAAACTGGGCGCATGACTTCGCGGGTCTGTTTGTAGGTTGCAAAGGCGGCGTTGTAGGTTTCGGCAAGTGCCCTATCGGGCACGGTGGCCGCACCCAGCAATGGCTCCACCCAAGTACCGGCGCAGGATTTCATGTCGGGGAACAGCTTCTGCTGCATGGCGGCCATCATGGCGGTTCCGGCGGCGCCGGCTTCCTCGCGCAAGACGGTGCGCACCGGCGCATTCAGGGTGCTGGCCAGCATGAGGCGAAGCGCCTGCGAACGTGCTGCGCCGCCGGTCACCCGCACCTCGCGCGGGATATCGCCCATCGCCGCGTAGCAATCGCGGGCGGCGAAGCACAATCCCTCGAACACGGCGCGCATCAGGTGGTCGAAACCCATGGTGACATCAAGGCCCGTAAACATGGCACGGGCCGCAGGTTCCATGAAGGGGCCACGTTCGCCGGCCTGCGAAATATAGGGGTGATAGAGAAGTTGGGCTGGTGGCACGGCAAGAATGCGTTCATCGAGGTCCTTCAACAGGTCGCCGCGGCTCGTCTCCACGCCTTCACGGGCGAGAATGCCACGGGCCAAATCGAGCAGCCAATCAATGTTCAGCGTCGAGGCCATGTTCGACTGCATCTGGGCGTACATGCCGGGAACCGGAAAGGCCATGGTGTAGCCCGACATCTCGGTATTGAGGCGCACTGATGCAGCGTCAGGAGCAATGCGCATGTGCATGCCCGTGGAGCCGGCGATGGTGCAGCCGATCTTGCCTTCGGGATCAAACAGCCCGCCGCCCAGGCCGGTGCACACGACATCGACATAGCCGAGACACACCGGCGTTCCGGCCTTGAGGCCGGAAAGCCCGGCGGCTTCCGGAGAAAGCTTTCCCGCACTCACCGTGCCTTCGACGATTTCGGGCAGCAGGCGCTTGGCATCGCCAGCGCCCAGTTCATCGAGAATGCCAGGGGCATAACTCCTCGAGCGGAATTCGCCGAAGGTGAAATTGGCTTCCGACGGATCAGTGGCGCGGTCGCCGGTCAGCTTGAAGTAGAGCCAGTCCTTGCAGTGAAACGCCGTGGCGGCGCGGGCCAGAACTTCGGGACGGTGGCGCTGCATCCAGGCGAGTTGGGTGCTCATCTGGCAGGCGTTCACGCCGGTGCCGGTGCGCCGGTAGTGTTCGCCATGGGCAGGGGAGCGCACGAAATCCTCGGCGATTGCAGCCGCGCGGGCGTCGAGCCACAGCCAGGCGGGGGCCACGGGTTCGCCGGCCTTGTCGATCAGCCACATGCCATCGCCCTGTCCGGTCACTGCAATTGCGATGGTGCGTTCGGCAAGCTTTGGCACTTTTTCGCCAAGCAGGCGCAGGGTTTCGGCAGTGTCTCTCCAGGTGCGGGCCATGTCCTGTTCGGCGCCGCCGCCGGGTGTCGAGATGTAGCTGTTGGCAATGGCGGCGGAGGCAATCTGCCGGCCTTCGATGGTGAATGCCACCGACTTGATGACCGACGTGCCGGCATCGATGCCGATGAGCAAGGCCTCATGCATGGCGGGGTGTCTTCGGCAGCTTGGCAGCCTCCACATTCATTCGCATGGCGGACAGGTGCAGGTTCAATGCATGGCAACCGTAGCCGCAATTTTTTCTCGAGGCGAAATATATTTCTTCTCTGCTGTTCCGCCAACCGAATATGATGTTGCGTTTAAGAAGCCGGGTGCCGGAGAAACTTCATGACTCGAAAAGTCCCGTGGATCGGCACCAGCTGGAAGATGAACAAGGTGGGGGCCGAGGCACGGGCATTCGCCGAAATGCTCAGGGCCTCGGCCTTCGCCAGCACACGGGCGGCGCACCTCTTTGTCATTCCGCCGTTCCCGTACATTTCCGAGGTCGCCGGTATTCTGAAAGGAACGGGCGTGAAGATCGGCGCGCAGAACATGCATTGGGACGACAATGGGGCATGGACCGGCGAGGTCTCGCCGCTGATGGTCAAGGATTGCGGGGCTTCGCTGGTCGAGCTTGGCCATAGCGAGCGCCGCAGGTTTTTCAACGAGACCGACGAAACCGTAGCCCTGAAGGTCAAGGCCGCCGTCGCCCATGGCCTCATCGCACTGGTGTGCGTCGGCGATACGCGCAGCGAATATGAAGCCGGAGCCACGGCGGATGTGCTGGCCCGGCAAGTCCGGCACGCTCTGCAACACGTGGGCAAAGCCGCAGCCGGCAAGGTCGATCATCGCCTATGAGCCGGTATGGTCGATCGGCGAAGGCGGCATTCCGGCGGATCCGGATTTCGCCAACGAACAACACGGAAAACTGAAAGACCTCACCGCCGATATCGCCGGCGCAGCGCTGCCCATTCTCTATGGCGGCAGCGTCAATCCGCAGAACTGCGTGGCGCTGGCCAGCCGCGAGCATATCGATGGGCTGTTCATCGGCCGTTCGGCGTGGGATGCTACGGGCTACATCGGCATCATCGAAGCCGTCACTACGTCACTGGAGTCCACAGTCATGAAGATCGCCCTCGCCGCCGACAGCGCCGGAAAGCCCCTGATCGACGTGATCGAAACCCATCTCAAGGCCAAGGGCGAACATACGGTCAGCAATCTCAGCCAGCCGGGCTATTATGCCGACCTTTCGGCCGCGGTTGCTCACAGGGTGAAGGACGGCGAATATGATCGCGCCATCCTGTGCTGCGGGACCGGCATTGGCGTGTGCATTTCCGCCAACAAGGTGCCGGGCATTCGCGCCGCCCTGACGCACGACACCTATTCAGCCGAGCGGGCAGCGAAGTCGAACAACGCCCAGATCATCACCATGGGGGCGCGGGTCATCGGCCCCGAGCTTGCCAAGGCCATCGCCGACACCTGGCTCGCCTCGGCATTTGATCCCAAGGGCGCTTCGGCAGATAATGTCGAGGCCATTAACAAGCTTGACGAGCGCTAAGGCGTTCATGCAACGCCCACGTGACATGGGCGCGAAACCGGCTAGAATTACCTAAGGGTGGATTCGCCGGTCAGGAGGCCGAATTGAACTGGTTCATGATGGCGTGGCTGCTGGTTGGTATTGCAGCTATCGCGGTTCTTGCGGTGTGGGCGTTCAGCCGAGTGCGCCGCCTTGACCGGCGGCAGACGATCAACCGGCCGGAGGGCCGGGCCAGGGCCGAGCAGCCATTCACGGTGTCGGCGGGGTTCATGGGCCGGGTTGCGGTTGGCTATCTTGCAATCCTGGCGGCCATCGCCGGTGCCGGGCTCCTAGGGTATCAGTCGTTTGCCTGGTTCGGCAGTGGATTTTGGCCATCGCTGTCGCTGGCTGATACGATCCGCGGGGCATTCCGCTTCAATTCACCGCTTCCGGCACTTGTGGAATGGATACCAATGGGTGCCATCCTGCTGGTAGGCGCGCTTGCCTGCCTGATTTTCGTGTTCCACGAAAACGACTAGCCAACATCGCAGCTACTAACATAATTCTCCTGATAGACGCCTCTCAGGAATTGACATTCTGCTGCCGTTGCCTAGTCATTTGCCATGGCCAGAGCAACCATCGAGGATGTGGCGCGGACTGCCGGGGTCAGTGTCGCCACTGTTGACCGGGTGCTGAACAGCCGGGCCACGGTGCGGCCGGCAACATTGAAACGGGTGGAGACGGCGGTCCGCAACCTCAATTACCGGCCGGACCGGTTGGCCGCCCGGCTGGCGCGTGGCAAGGAATACCGGTTCTGTTTCGTTCTGCCGGTCGGCAGCAATGCCTTCATGGCGCAGCTTGGCGAGCAGGTCCGCGCCGAGGAAGAGCGGCTGGCGGCGGAAAAGATCGCCATCGATCTGCGGCTCACCGACGTCTTCGAACCGGTGGAGCTGGCCGCCACGCTCGATCAGATCGGCGGCTTCTATGACGGCGTGGCGGTGGTGGCGCTCGATCATCCGCTGGTCAAGGAAGCCATCAATGGCCTGGCCGACCGCGGAGTGACTGTCGTCACGCTGGTTTCGGATGTGCCGGGCTCGAAACGCGCCCATTACGTCGGCATCGACAATTCGGCGGCGGGCCGCACGGCGGCAACACTCATGGGCCGCTATCTGGCTGGCCGGACAGGCAAGGTGGGGCTCATCGCCGGATCATTGTCATTGCGCGATCACATCGAACGTCAGTTTGGCTTCGAGCAGGTGATGCTGCACGATTTTCCCCTCCTCAAGGTGTTGCCGGTGCGCGAAGCCCAGGACGACTGGCAGCGGGTTCAGGAGGCGGCAGCGCAACTTCTCGCCGAGAATCCGGAGCTGATCGGCCTGTACAATGTCGGCGCGGGGGCGCGCGGCATCATCGCGGCGCTGGAACAGGCAGGCCGCCAGCATCAGGTGGTGTTCATTGCCCACGAGCTTACCGAGGATACGCGGCGAGCCCTGGTTAGCGGCACCATCGACGTTCTCATCAACCAGGATGCGGGCCATGAAATCCGCAGCGCAACGCGGGTGTTGATGGCCAGCGCCGACCGGGCGCCGATCGTCGAATCGATGGAGCGCATTCGTATCGACATCTTCGTTCGCGACAACATTCCGTGAGGCAACGCCATGTATCTCGGTCTCGATTTCGGCACATCATCGGTGAAGGGCGTCCTGATCGACGGCAAGCAGAAGATCATCGCCACGGCGAGCGCTGCGCTCAGCGTTTCGCGGCCGCAGTCCGGCTGGTCGGAGCAAAATCCGGAGCACTGGTGGAAGGCCTGCAACGTCGTCGTCAAAACACTCGGCAAGGCCAGGCCCAAGGCCATTGCCGCGGTTGAAGGCATCGGGCTCTCCGGCCAGCAACATGGCGCCACACTGCTCGACAAGGACGGCAAGGTGCTGAGGCCGTGCATCCTGTGGAACGATGCGCGATCCTTCGCCGAATGCGAGGAGATCATGGCGCGCGAGCCCAGGGCGGTGTCGGTCGCCGGCAATATTCCGTTGGCGGGCTACACGGCGCCGAAGCTCGTGTGGGTGAAGAAGCATGAACCGCGGATCTTCGAGAAGGTCGCCAAGGTTCTGCTGCCCAAGGACTACATCCGCTATCGCATGACCGGCGACTATGCTTCCGACATGTCGGATTCTTCCGGCACCTTCTGGCTCGACATCGCCAAGCGCACATGGTCCGACGTGCTGCTCGATGCGACCGACATGCGGCGCGACCAGATGCCGGAGCTTTTTGAAGGCACCGAGGCCACGGGCCGCTTGACGGCCAGCGTCGCCAAGGCCTGGGGCATGGCGAAACGGCCGGTGGTGGCCGGTGGCGGTGGCGATAACGCGGCGGCGGCCTGCGGCATTGGTGCCGTCACCGACAATGCGGCCCTCGTCTCGATCGGCACGTCTGGCGTCATGTTCGTGTCGAACGACGAGTTCCGGCCCAATGCCTCGCGCATGGTTCACGCCTTCTGTCATGCGGTGCCCGGCACCTGGCACCAGATGGGCGTCATCCTGTCGGCGGCGGCGAGCCTCGAATGGCTGGCCGGGCTTCTCGGTTCGCCGGCGCCGAAGCTCACGGCGGCGCTGGGCAAATCGCTCACCGGCCCGTCGCCTGCCCTGTTCCTTCCCTATCTCTCGGGCGAGCGAACACCGGTCGGCGATGCCCAGATGCGCGGCGCGATCATCGGGCTTGGCCATGAGAGCGATCGCAAGATTCTCACCCACGCCGCACTTGATGCCGTGGCCTTCGCCTTCCGCGACAGCCTGGAAGCGCTGCGCGGTGCCGGAACCGAAGTGAAGCGCGTCACCGCCGTGGGCGGTGGCTCCAAGTCGGAGCTGTGGCTCAAGATCATTGCAACGGTGCTTGGCGTTCCCGTCGATCTGCCGGCGGCGGGCGATGTCGGCGGCGCCTTCGGTGCCGCACGGCTCGGCCTCATCGCCGCCACCGGCGAAGATTTCCGCACCATCCTGACGGCGCCCAAAACGGCCCGCACCATCAAACCCGAAGACAAGGCGCGCGCCGCCTATGACAAGCACTACCGGCGCTACACGCAAATCTATCCCGCCATCAAGGAGATCTACCGCTGATGTCTCAGTTCTACGCACGCAAGGACCCGATCAAGTACGAAGGTCCAAAAACCTCCAACGAACTTGCCTTCCGCTGGTACAATCCGGACCAGAAGGTGCTCGGCAAGACGATGCGCGAGCATATGCGCTTTGCGGTCTGCTATTGGCACACGCTGTGCTGGCCGGGCGGCGACCCGTTCGGCGGCGACACTTTCATGCGCCCCTGGCACCATGACGGCGACGCGATGCGGGCCGCCCGCACCAAGGCCGAGCTGATGTTCGAGACGCTCGATCTTCTCGGCGTCGACTTCTTCTGTTTCCACGATCTCGACATCGCTCCCGAAGGCAACTCGCTCAAGGAGTTCAACGCCAACGTCTCGGCCATCGCCAAGATCTTCGAGAAGAAGATGGCGGCCTCGGGCAAGAAATTGCTGTGGGGCACGGCCAACATGTTCACCAACCGCCGCTTCATGGCGGGGGCGGCCACCAATCCCGATCCGGATGTCTTTGCCTATTGCGCGGCGCAGGTGAAGCACTGCATGGACGTGACCCATGGCCTGGGCGGTGAAAACTATGTGATGTGGGGCGGGCGCGAGGGCTACGAGACGCTCGTCAACACCAACATCGGCCACGAGCTCGAACAGGCCAAGCGTTTCCTCGCCATGGTCGTCGAATACAAACACAAGATCGGCTTCAAGGGGCCGATCCTGCTCGAGCCCAAGCCGCAGGAGCCGACCAAGCATCAATATGATTACGATGTGGCGACCTGCTACGCCACCATCGCCTCGCTTGGCCTGCAGAAAGACGTGAAGCTCAACATCGAACAGAACCACGCGATCCTCGCCGGCCACACATTCGAACACGAAATAGCACTCGCCGCCGCACTCGGCGTGTTCGGCGGCATCGACATCAACCGCGGTGATTACCAATCGGGCTGGGACACCGACCAGTTCGCCATGAACATTCCGGAAATGGCGCTGGCTTTCCTGGAAATCCTCAAAGCCGGCGGCTTCACGACGGGCGGCCTCAACTTCGACGCCAAGATCAGGCGCCAGTCGATCGACCCCGATGACATTCTGCATGCCCATGTGGGCTCGATGGATGCCTGCGCGCGCGGGCTTCTGATGGCCGCCCGGATCATCGAGGACGGCAAGCTCGGCGGTATCGTCGAGGAGCGTTACGGCAAATGGAAAGAACCGCGGAACCAGGCGATGCTCAAGGGCAAGGAGAGCCTCGACTCGATTGCGGCGCGCGTGCTTTCATCGGGACTGGACCCGCAACCAAGGTCAGGCCGTCAGGAACGGCTTGAAAGCCTGATCAATTCGTATCTCTAGGGAGCAACCGAAATGGCAACCAATATCAAGGGACCGGCGATCTTCCTCGCCCAGTTCGCGGGCGATGCGGCACCGTTCAATTCCTGGGACTCAATCACCAAGTGGGCAGCGTCGCTCGGCTACAAGGGTGTGCAGGTCCAGACATGGGATGGACGTTTCATCGATCTCAACAAGGCGGCCTCGTCCAAGACCTACTGTGATGAACTGAAGGGCGTCGCGAAAGCCAATGGCGTCGAGATTACCGAGCTTGCCAGCCACTTGACAGGGCCACATGGTGGCGGTCAATCCGGTCTACGACGAAGCGTTCGACGGCTTTGGGCCGCCGCAGCTCAAGGGCAAACCGAAAGAGCGGGCGGCATGGGCTGCCGAGCAACTGAAGCTGGTTGCCAAGGCGTCGCGCAATCTTGGCCTCAGGGCCAGCGCCAGCTTTTCCGGCGCTCTCGCGTGGCCCTATGTCTATCCCTATCCGCAACGGCCGGCCGGCCTTGTCGAAATGGCCTTCGAGGAACTGGCCAGGCGCTGGAAACCCATTCTCGATATCTACGACGAGTGTGGCGTCGATCTCGGTTATGAAATCCATCCTGGCGAAGACCTGTTCGATGGCGCGAGTTTTGAAATGTTCCTCGAAGCCGTGGGCAATCACAAGCGCTGCAAGATCAACTATGATCCCTCGCACTTCGTGCTCCAGCATCTCGACTACCTGCAATTCATCGACATCTACCACGAGCGAATCTGCGCCTTCCACGTGAAGGATGCCGAACTCAATCCGTCGGGCCGTCAAGGCGTCTATTCCGGCTATCAGAGCTGGGTCAACCGCGCCGGCCGTTTCCGTTCTCTCGGAGACGGGCAGGTGGACTTCGCCGCCATTTTCTCAAAGCTGGCCCAGTATGATTACGATTCCTGGGCGGTGCTGGAATGGGAATGCTGCATCAAGCATCCGGAACAAGGTGCCGCGGAAGGCGCACCATTTATCAAGGACCACATCATCCGGGTGACCGAGAAGACCTTCGACGACTATGTCGCCGGCCAGACGGACAAGGCGCAAATCAAGAAGCTCTTGGGGCTCTAGGAGGACAACATGGTATCAGGACGCAGTGACGCAAATACCGGGCGCATCCGGCTGGGCATGGTGGGTGGCGGACAGGGCGCGTTCATCGGCGCCGTACATCGCCTCGCCGCGCGCATGGACGATCAGTATGAATTCGTGGCGGGCGCCCTTTCCGCCGATCCCAGGAAGGCCAGGGCTTCGGGCAGGGAACTCGGCCTGGCGCGTGAGCGCAACTATGGCAGCTTCGCCGAGATGGCTGCCGCAGAAGCCAAGCGCGAAGATGGCATCGAGGCGGTGGCGATCGTCACGCCGAACCATGTGCACTTCCCGGCCGCCAAGGCATTCATCGAGGCGGGCATCCATGTGATCTGCGACAAGCCGGTGACGCTCTCGCTCAAGGAAGCGGTGGCGCTGCAAAAGCTTCTGGCCAAAAACCGCAACGTCATCTTCGCGCTCACCCACAATTATTCCGGATATCCGATGATCCGCCAGGCGAAGGAGATGGTGGCGGCGGGCGAGCTTGGCGACATTCGCCTGGTGCAGGGCGAATACCCGCAGGACTGGCTGACCACGGCGCTGGAACAAACCGGCCAGAAGCAAGCGGACTGGCGCACCGATCCCAAGCGTTCGGGGGCCGGCGGTTGCGTCGGCGATATCGGCACGCACACCTATCAATTGATGTGCGATGTCTCCGGACTTGCGGCCCGCGAACTGTCGGCCGATCTCACCAGCTTCGTGAAAGGCCGCAAACTTGACGACAATGCCCATGTGATGCTGCGCTTCAATCGCGGGGCCAAGGGCATGCTGTGGGCCAGCCAAGTTGCGCCCGGTAACGAGAACGGCCTGAAACTCCGCGTCTACGGCACCAAGGGCGGGCTCGAGTGGACACAGGCCGACCCCAACTACCTCTGGTACACGCCATTCGGCGAGCCGCGGCGGCTGATCACCCGGGGAGGTGCGGGATCGGGTGCTGCCGCGGGCCGCGTCACGCGCGTGCCGCCGGGACACCCTGAGGGATATCTCGAAGGCTTCGCCAATATCTACACGGAAGTGGCCCGCGCCATCAAAGCCAGGCGGTCGCGCAACAGGTTGGAGAAAGAGGTTTCCTTCCCCGGCATCGCCGACGGCGTGGCCGGCATGGCGTTCATCGAGGCCTGCGTGAAATCCTCGGCGCGGAACGGGAGATGGACGAAGGTCTAACGCCCGAGCATTGCTAAAAATTCATGGGAGGCAGTCCGACGGAATGGGCTGCCTTTCATCGTCTCCGGGTTGACGCCAACAGAGTGTTGTTCATGCCCACCCAATCCATTGCCATTCGTCACCCTTCCACCCTGTCGCGAATCTGGAACGCGCCGGTCACGTTCTGGCTGCTGCTGGCGCTGCCCGGCATTCCGATGATCGCTGAACTGGTGGGCGGTGAATTCCGCCGCCTGCTCGATCCCAGCGGCGAGTTCGCGGCGCGGTTCATGATTATCTCGATGATGATCACGCCACTGCTCATGCTGTTGCCAAAATCCCGCATCATGCACTGGCTGATGAAGCGGCGCCGATCGATCGGCGTCGCGGCGTTTGCATATGCCGCACTTCATACGCTCGCCTATGTGCTGCACGAGGGAACGCTCGCCAGAATCCTGGCGGAGCTGCCGCAGGCCGGAATCTGGACGGGCTGGCTTGCCATGCTGATCTTCGTGCCGCTGGCGGTCACCAGCAATGAATGGTCGCTGCGCTGGCTGGGCATCGCCTGGAAGAACGTGCAACGCTTCGTCTATCCGGCAGCACTCCTGACGCTCGTCCACTGGGTTCTGGTGTCCCGCGGGCTCGGCGGCATCATCGTCCACTTCCTGCCGCTGGCGCTTCTCACCCTCTATCGCATCGGCCGGAATTTCAAATGGTGGAGCTTCCGCTTCGCGTGAGGGCGGCCAGGGCTGCGACAATTTCCTGAGGGGCGTACCTCATTTACCTCTTTCGCGGCGCATCAAAACGTCTATAAGAGCGCCCGAATTCAGGATCAGCCAATCGGAGGTTCTCATGGCGAAAGTTCGCGTCGCAATCAATGGCTTCGGCCGCATCGGCCGCAATATCGTGCGGGCCATTTACGAGTCGGGCCGCAAGGACATCGACGTGGTGGCGGTCAACGATCTTGGCCCGGTTGAAACCAATGCCCATCTCATGCGCTTCGACTCGGTGCACGGCAAATTCCCACGCGACGTGACGGTGAAGGGCGACTCGATCTCGATCGGCAGCGACAGTTTCAAAGTGACCGCCATCAAGGATCCGGCGCAACTGCCGTGGAAGGATATGGGTGTCGATATCGCGCTGGAATGCACCGGCATCTTCACGGCGCGCGACAAGGCCGCCGCCCACCTCACAGCCGGCGCCAAGCGGGTCATCGTTTCAGCACCATCAGACGGGGCTGACTACACGCTGGTCTACGGTGTCAACCACATGGGCCTGACCAAGGACCACATGGTGGTTTCCAACGCCTCGTGCACCACCAACTGTCTGGCGCCGATGGCCAAGGTGCTGCATGAATCCATCGGCATCGAAAAGGGCATGATGACGACGATCCATGCCTACACCGGCGACCAGCCGACGCTCGATACCATGCACAAGGACCTGTATCGCGGCCGGGCCGCGGCGCTTTCGATGATCCCGACTTCGACGGGTGCCGCCAAGGCGGTCGGCCTGGTGCTTCCAGAACTCAAGGGCAAGCTCGACGGCTATGCAATGCGCGTGCCGACACCGAACGTTTCGGTTGTCGATCTCAAGTTCATCGCCAAAAAGGCGACGAGCAAGGAAGAAGTCAACGCGGCGATTATCGCCGCCGCCAACGGGCCGCTCAAGGGCATCCTCGGCTATACCGACCAGCCGAATGTGTCGATCGACTTCAACCACGATCCGCGCTCGTCGATCTTCCATCTCGACCAGACAAAGGTCATGGATGGCAATTTCGTGCAGGTGGTTTCCTGGTACGACAATGAATGGGGCTTCTCGAACCGCATGGGCGATACCGCCGCGCATATGGGCAAGCTAATCTGACGCGCGTGTCCCGCCCGCTGCTGATCGCGCCATCGATCCTCGCCGCCGACTTTTCGAAGCTTGGCGACGAGGTCAAGGCCATTGACGCTGGAGGCGCTGACTTCATCCATATCGACGTGATGGACGGGCACTTCGTGCCCAACATCTACATTCGGCGCGCCGGTCATGCAGTCGATCCGGCCGGTGAGCAAAAAGCCTTTCGACGTGCATCTGATGATCGCCCCCGCCGACCGCTATCTCGAAAGCTTCGCCAAGGCCGGGGCCGACATCATCACTATCCATGCCGAGGCGGGGCCGCATCTCGACCGGTCACTGCAGGCGATCCGTGGCCTTGGCAGACGCGCCGGCGTGGCGCTCAATCCGGCAACACCGGCCAGCGTGCTGCAGCATGTGCTCGACCGGCTCGATCTCATCCTGGTGATGACCGTCAATCCCGGTTTCGGCGGCCAGAGCTTCATCAAGGCCATGCTGCCGAAGATTTCGGAAGTTCGCGACATGGTCCGTGGGCGGAACATTGATATTGAAGTTGACGGCGGCATTACAGCTGACAATGCTGGCGACGTGGCGCGGGCCGGAGCCAATGTGCTGGTGGCGGGTTCGGCGGTGTTCAAGGGCAAGGACTACGGCGCCACCATCAAGGCCATCCGCACGGCGGCGACGAGTGTGGCGGCGTGATGCTTCGAGGCCCTGCTCCGCAGGGCACCTCAGCATGAGGGAAATTGTGGAATCCTCACCCTGAGGTGCCCACGCAGTGGGCCTCGAAGGGTGCACCGCCTAAGGCTTGTTCTCCACCCATTGGATAAACGCTGCCAACCACTTGGCAAGGTGCTTGCGCTCGCTGTCGTCGGTCAAATCGCCGTTGGCGTCAAACTTGTCCTCGTTGTGATTGATGAACACTTCCGGCCGCGGCATGGTGATCGCCTGCAGGGCCTGCAGATTCTGCCGCAAGTGATACTGGGCGCGGGCCGTGCCGACGAATTGCCCGCCGCCAGCGCCGATCACCCCCACCCGCTTCCACTTGAAGGGCCCGCCGCGCGACAGCCAATCGCTGGCATTCTTCAGCACGCCGGTCATCGAGAAATTGTATTCCGGGCAGGCAAAGACAATGCCGTCGGCGGCGCGGATCTTGGCGTCGAGCGCCCGCACGGCCTCGGGCTTGCCGATCTCGGCTTCGAGGTCTTCGTCGAACAGCGGAATGCCGTGCAGCGTTGCCACTTCAACTTCGACCCCGGCCGGCGCCATGGCGCGCAGCGCGCGCAGCAGGCCGGTGTTGGTCGATGCCTTGCGCAAGGCGCCACTGATGCCGAGTAGTTTCATCAGGCTATCCCCCTTCATGACTTCAGCGCCACCAATGCCCGCTGCCGCGCCACGCCGTGATCCACCACAGGATGGGGATAGTCGCGGCCCAATTCAATGCCCGCATCGCGCAGGACCGCGTCCGGCGCCTCCCATGGGCTGTGGACGAACGCATCCGGCAGGCGCGACAGTTCCGGCACCCACTGACGCACGTAAGCGCCGTTGCCATCAAACTTCTCGCCCTGCAAGACCGGATTGAAGATACGGAAGTAGGGGGCGGCATCGGCACCCGAGCCCGCCACCCACTGCCAACTCGCCGAATTGCTGGCGATGTCGGCGTCAACCAATGTATCCCAGAACCAGCGGGCACCATGGCGCCAGTCGATCAGCAGATGCTTGATCAGGAACGACGCGGCGATCATGCGCACGCGGTTGTGCATGGAGCCAGTGGCCCACAGTTCGCGCATGCCGGCGTCGACGATCGGGTAACCGGTCTCGCCCTTTTGCCATCACAGCAGGTTTTCGGGGTCATCACGCCAGGGGAAATCAGTCATACTCCGGTTTGAACGCTCTTTCCGGCAGGTGCGGAAAGTGATGCAGCAGGTGATAGGAAAACTCACGCCACAGAACTTCCTTGAGAAATTTCTCGGCAGCGGCATCATTGCTGCCGGCCGCCGCGGCGCGCACGGCAAGCCAGCATTGCGCCGGGCTGATCTCACCGAAATGGAGGTGCGGCGACAGCTTTGAGGTCACATCGCTGGCCGGGAAATCCCGGCCCGCGGCATAGTCCTGCAAACCACTTTCGATGAAGTCCACGAGCCTCTGGCGCGCACCTTCCTCACCCGGTTGCCATTGGCTTTCGAAACGCGCCGCCCAATTGGGATTGGCGGGCAGAAGGTTCCAATCACTCAACGCCTCGCTTGTGGCCTTGCCGCTCCACCAGGTGATCGCCGGTGCGGGCATCGCGGGTTTCGGCTCGCCCGCCGCGAAACAGGCGCGGGCGAACGGCGTGTAGACTTTGTATGGTTCGCCCTGGCCGTTGCGGATCGCTTCCGGTTCATGCAGCAGATAGCCGCCATAGCGATGACAGCTGGCGCCGGCGGCTTCGGCGGCCTGCTTGACCCGGCGCTCAAGAGCGCCGGACCAGGGTTCATAGCCGCGTGAGAAGTGGATCGAGGCAGCGCCGGTTTCACGCAGCACGTCCTGCACCACGATATCAGCTTGCCCGCGCCGCAAGATCAGCGGCAGGCGCTTGCCGAGCTGCGCCAGGCTGTTGTGCAGCCACCACTGGCTGGCGCCACCCGGGCGCCAGCGGCCCGGCGTTTCGGCGTCGAGAATGAACAGCGGCAGCACGTCTCCAGCCGCTGCTGCGGCCGCCAATGCCGCATTGCCGGCCAGCCGCAGGTCGTGGCGGAACCACATGATCACGGGCGGCATTGTCCGAACGCTCTCGGACAGGCCCGTTAGGCCTTGGCCTTGGCTTTCTCCGCCCGCTTGGCGAGAAGCCTGGTCAGCCAGTCCGGATCCATTTCCGGCACCGACGACAGCAGCAATTCCGTATAGGCGGGGAATGGCGGGTTCAGCACTTTCGATTTCGGCCCCTGCTGCACCACGCGGCCCTGGTGCATCACCACGATCTCGTCGGAGATCGCCCTGACGGTGGCGATGTCGTGGGTGATGAACAGGTAGGAGACGTTGGTGTCCTTCTGCAGGCGCATCAAGAGCGACAGGATTTCTTCCTGCACGATTTGATCGAGCGCCGAGGTCACTTCATCGCAGATGATGAATTCGGGCTTTGCCGCCAGCGCCCTGGCAATCGAGACGCGCTGCTTCTGGCCGCCCGAGAGTTCGCCCGGCAGGCGGTCGATGTAGGAGCTGTCAAGTTCGATCTGCTCCAGAAGCTTGCCAACCTGGCGATCACGTTCACCGCCAGACACGCCATGATAGAATTCCAGCGGCCTGCCGATGAGGTCGCGAAGGGTCTGGCGCGGATTAAGCGATGTATCGGCCGACTGATAGATCATCTGAATGCGGCGCAGCGTATCCTTGTCGCGGTCCTTGAGGGCGTGCGGCAGCGGTTTGCCATTGAAGTAGATCTCGCCCTTGATCGGCGGCAGCAGGCCGGTGATGGCGCGGGCCAGCGTTGACTTGCCGGAACCCGATTCACCCACCACCGCCACGGTGCGGCCGCGCGGCACCTGCACCGTGACATTGTCGAGAACCTTGTTGGGCCCGCCATAGGTGGCGTCGACCTCATGGACGCGCAACACGATGTCATCGCTGATCGATTTCGGGCTTGGCGAGTTTGCGCACCGCCCACAGCGTCTTGGTATAATCTTCCTTCGGCTCCTTCAGCATCTCGCGGGTCGGCGCCTGCTCCACTTCATTGCCATAGCGCAGCACCATGATGCGATGGGCCATCTGGGCAACAACGGCGAGATCGTGGGTGATGTAGATCGCCGCGGTGTTAAAGGACTCCACGATGTCGCGCATCGCCGCCAGAACTTCCACCTGGGTGGTCACGTCGAGCGCGGTTGTCGGCTCGTCGAAGATGATAAGGTCGGGACGGCAAGACATGGCCATCGCCGTCATGGCGCGTTGCAATTGCCCGCCCGACACCTGGTGCGGGAAGCGGTCGCCAATAGTTTCGGGCTTTGGAAGCTGCAGGCGCTTGAACAGGTCCTTGGCGTCGGCCTCGGCCTTTTCGCGGCTCATGATGTTGTGGCTTACGGCGGTTTCCGTCGTCTGTTCGATCAACCGGTGGGCCGGGTTGAAGGCGGCCGACGCACTTTGTGCCACATAGGAAATGCGCGAGCCCCAGAGCGCCCGCTTCTCGGCGTCGGACGCTTTGAGCAGGTCAATGCCGTCGAACATGATCGAGCCCGCGACGATGCGGCAGCCGGGCCGGGCATAACCCATGGCAGCAAGACCAAGCGTCGATTTGCCCGCACCCGACTCGCCGATAAGCCCCAGAACTTCGCCGCGGCGCAGCGTAAGGTCGACGCCCTTGACGATGGGGTGCCACACGCCATCGGAGCTGCCTTCGATCTTGAGGCCCTTGATCTCGACCAGGACCTCGCCCTTGACGCGTTTTTTCTCGGTGTTCATTCGCGAAGCCCGCTTGTTTTGTGCAGGAACCAGTCGACCACGAAATTGACCGCCACGGTCAGCAGTGCGATGGCCGCGGCGGGGTAGAGTGGCGTTGGGTTTCCATAGGTGATGAGGGTCTTGTTTTCGGCCACCATGGAGCCCCAGTCGGCGGTCGGCGGCTGAATGCCGACACCGAGGAACGACAGCGCCGAAATGGTCAGGAACACAAAGCAGAACCTGAGGCCGAATTCGGTGATCAGCGGCGGCAGGATGTTGGGCACGATTTCCTTGAAGACGATCCACCCCATCTTCTCGCCGCGCAGCTTGGCGGCTTCAACGAAATCCATGACAACCACGTTAAGAGCGACGGCGCGAGCCAGACGGAACACCCGGGTGGCGTCGAGCAGGGCCAGAATGATGATCAGGTTGGTGATGCTCTTGCCCGCCACCGCCAGCAACATGAGGGCGAAGATCAAAACCGGAATGGCAAGGAAACAGTCGACAAGGCGCGATACACCCTGGTCGAACCAGCCACGCTTCAAAGCCGTCGCCACGCCCAGCGAGCCGCCGACGAAAAACGAAACCAGTGTGGTGATGAGGGCAATGCCGATGGTGTTGCGGGCCCCATAGATGAGGCGCGAATAAAGATCGCGGCCGATCTGGTCGGTGCCAAGCCAGAACTCGCCGCTCGAAGGCTGGTAGGACTTGCCGACAATATCCGCCTCGCCATAGTTTGCCAGCCAAGGTGCAAACACCGCGGCGAAGGCATAGATGGCGATGACGATCATGCCAAACCAGGCACTGATGGGTGCCGTTTTGAGGGTGCGCCAGACGTCCTCTAGGAAAGTGCGGCGGGCCTTGACGGTGCGAACGTCGGCGGGGGTTGCGGTGTTCATTTGGGGTGCAGC
This sequence comes from uncultured Alphaproteobacteria bacterium, assembly GCA_963775095.1. Taxonomy (GTDB): domain Bacteria; phylum Pseudomonadota; class Alphaproteobacteria; order Rhizobiales; family Aestuariivirgaceae; genus Aestuariivirga. The sequence continues at coordinate 416,507 of CAVZHN010000005.1, read as the reverse complement.
AGCCGTGGGTTGGTGATGATCGACACGATGTCGGCGAGGAGATTGAGCAGAATGTAAGTCGCCGCGAATATCAGGGCGCAAGCCTGCACCACCGGCATGTCGCGGGTCGAGACCGAATCGACCATCAGCTGGCCAATGCCGGGATAGACAAACACCACCTCAACCACCACGACGCCGACCACCAGATAGGCGAGGTTGAAGGCGATAACCGTGGCGATCGGCGCCCAGGCGTTGGGCAGCGCATGCTTGACGATCACGTCGCGCGGCGTCAGGCCCTTGAGCTGGGCCATTTCGATGTAGGGGCTGGCCAGAAGGTTGATAATGGCGGCTCTGGTCATGCGCATCATGTGGGCGATGATGACGAGAGTGAGCGTAATGGCCGGAAGGGCGCCGCGGAACACGTGTTCCATGAACGGCGTCGCCTCGCTCACCGTCGACAGCGAATAGAACCAGCGGTTCTTGATGGCGAAGACGAACATCAGAATATAGGCGATGAAGAACTCGGGCATGGCAATCGTGGTCAGCGTCGCCGAGTTGACGATGCGATCGAACCAGCTGTTGCGATAAAGTGCCGCCAGCACGCCGAGGCCAAGCGAAATCGGTACGGCGAAGATCGCCGTCATGATCGCCAGGAAGAAGGTGTTGTAGAGACGCGGTGCAATGACGCCGGTGACTTCGCGCTTGATGGCGCCGGCGGCTCCCGAATAGGAGGTGCCGAAATCGCCGGCCAGAGCATTGCCGATCCACTCGACGTAGCGAACCGGTGCTGGCCGGTCGAGACCGAGTTCCTTTTTGAAATTGGCAACCAATTCGGGTGTGGCGCCCTGGCCCAGAATGTTTTCGGCATAGCCGCCGGGCAACATTTCCAGCGAGGAAAATATGACAATCGACACGACAAAGAGCGTCAGCAAACCTAATGCCAAGCGCTGCAGGACCGTACGCAGAATCGGATGCATGCCCACTCCCCATGGCCTCTTTGCGGGCCTTGTTATCTCTAGACACTAACAGATCGGTGCACCACCGCTAGTGAAAAGAAATCAATAGGGCCGGAAATTCCTTACGGCATTCCGGCCCCGACTTTCTGGACGCTAAAAAGCGTCAGTTCAGGCGAACCACCAGCGCGCGGCAATGCAAGGGCCCCGCCAATTGCTTGGCGGGGCCCGGTGTCTAAGTTTTCGTTGAGTCCGGGTCGAATGGCCCTTAGGCCATCCACCACCGCTCCCACATGTAACCGCCGTCGTCATCGAAGTCCGAGTTGAAGGCGTTGTGGCCGATCTTGGTGGAGAGTGCACCCACGAAGTTGTTGAACATCAACACCGTCTGGCCGCCGTCATCATGGACGAGCTGCTGGGCTTCGGCATACATGGCGGCGCGCTTGGCCTCGTCGGTTTCAGCACGGGCCGCGAGCAACACTTCGTTGAACCGCGGGTTCTTCCAGTTGGTATCGTTCCAGGCGGCGTCCGCCGCCAGCGAGATCGACATGAACATGTCGGCAACCGGGCGCCCGCCCCAATAACACAGGGACCACGGCTTCTTGAGCCAGACGTTGTCCCAGTAGCTGTCGTTGGGCTCGCGCACCACGTTGATCTCGATGCCCGCCGCCTTGGCATGTTCGGCCATCAGCAGTGCCGCATCGACGCCGCCAGCAAAGGCTGCGTCGGACGCCGACAGGTCAACCTTGAGGTTTTCCATGCCGGCCTTCTTCAACAGGCTCTTCGCCTTGTCCGGATCATAGGTGTAAACCGGCTCGGGGTTGACGGCGAACTTCATTGACGGCGAGATCGGGTTGTCGTTGCCGGGCGAGCCGTAGCCGAACAGGATCTTGTCGACCAGTTCCTGGCGGTTGATGGCCCACTTCAGCGCCTGGCGCACGTTGACATCGTCGAACGGCTTGGCATCGACATGCATCGGTGCGGTATAATGCGCGAAACCCGAAACGTTATAGAGTTCAGTTTCCGGCGCAGCCTTCAACATGTCGATAGTCTTGAGATCGGCGCGGTTGATGTAGTGCACTTCGCCCGACAGGAAGGCGTTGGTACGCGCCGCCACGTCGACGATCGACAGCATTTCAACCGAGTCGAACCAGGTGTCCTTGAAGTAGTTGGGGTTGCGCTCGGCGAACAGGCGCACGCCGGGCTCGAACGACTTCAGCACGTAGGGGCCGGCGCCCATGCCCTGCTCCCACATGGGCTTGCCGCCTTCCGACGGATAGATGCCGAGGTGATAGTCGGTCAGCAGGAACGGGAAGTCGGCGTTGCCGCCTTTCAACTCGAACACCACGGTGTCCGGGCCGTCGGCCTTGATGCCGGTGACCGACGAGAGAACCGCCTTCGCGGGCGATTTGGAGTCGGCGCCAATGTGATAGTTGATGGTGGCTACCACGTCGTCGGCGGTGATCGTCTTGCCATTGTGGAAGGTCGTGCCTTTGCGAAATCTTGAACACCCACTTCTGGGCGCCGTCCGAAGGCTCGAAGCTTTCGGCAAGATGCGGCATGGCGGTGTTCTTGTTGTCGACCTGCACCAGCGGGGCCGCAAACAGCGACTTGCCGAAGTGGAAGGTGAAGCCGTTTGTCCAGGTGGCCGGATCGAGCGAGTCGGTTGTCTGGCCGTGGCCGACGGCAACCTTGAAGGCACCGCCCTTCTTGGCTTCGGCGCGGGCGGCGGTCGAAAACAGGGCGCTGGCGGCCGGAATGGTGAGGCCGGAAGCGATGGCGAACGACATGAAGTCGCGTCGCGACAGCTTGCCAAGGCCAACCGCCTTCTGGGCTGCCTTCATTTTCATTTCGAATTCGGTCATGCGTTTTCTCCTTGGTGACCAATAGGCGCTAGTCGTGATTGAAGTTGTGCGTTGCGACGCCAATGTGACGGGCCTTGAAGCCCATCGGTATCGTTCCGACTCCCCAGTTCCTTGTTCTTATCGTTGCGGATGGCGATATGCCGTTCCTGGGTGAAAAATTGTCACGACACGAAGCCCCCGTCAATGCAAGTCTACGTGCGGCACGGTGAATTGAATTCCCCGGTGGACGGTTTTTCGCTCAAATGCGACACGAACCAGCCGAAGCTGCCGCTAAATCGCCGCGAGGTCGGGTTTCAGACGGTACTGGGATGAGCAAAACTCACAGGTTACGGTGATGGCGCCGTCTTTCACCATATCGGCGCGGTCCTGGTCGGGGAAACGCCCTAACATTTCGCGGATCGCAGCTTCTGAGCAGGTGCAGTGGCGGGCCAGCGGCTTTTGCGGGAAAACCGTGACGCCGTCTTCGTGGTAGAGGCGGTAAAGCAGTTGTCCGGGCGGCAGATTGGGGTCGAGAAGCTCGTGGTCCTCGACGGTGTCGAGCAGCAGCCTTGCCTTCACCCAGTCGTCGTGCTCGGCGGGCTGATCGCCCAGGCCTTCGGGGGCATCGCCCGACGAAAACGGCAGGGGGCTCAAGCCGCCATCACGCGGCAGGTGCTGGATCATAATGGCCGAAGCCCGCCAGCTTTCACCTTTGGCGCCGCGCTCCAGCAGGGGGCCGGCCGATAGCCGGAGTCTCGTCGGGATCTGTTCCGACTGGGCGAAATAAGTATGGGCCGCGGCGGTGAGATCATTGCCATCAAGAGCCACGATGCCCTGATAGCGCTCCATGTCCGGCCCCTGGTCAACGGTCATTGCCAGATGGCCCTTGCCGAGCAGTGCTGCGGCCGTGGGATGCTGCAACGTCTGAACCTTTTCGGCATTGAAGCGGGCATAGCCGCGGATGCCGCTGGGCGACACATAGTCGGCGACCAGCATGTCGACGGGGCCATCGGTCTTGGTCTGGAGGATGAACTTGCCGTCGAATTTCATCGATGAGCCGAGCATGGCGGTGAGCGCCACGGCCTCGCCGAGCAGGGCCGAGACCGGCGGGGGATAGTCGTGGCGGTGCAATATGTCGTTGACGACAGCCCCCAGGCGCACGATGCGGCCCCGGACGCCAAGCGGGCGCACTTCGAACGGCAGAACGAAATCGTCGGTTATGGCTTCAGCCATCGCGGCCCAGGGCGTGCAGCAGAATGGCTTTCTGCACATGCAGCCGGTTTTCGGCCTCGTCGAACACCAGCGAATGGGGGCCATCCATGACTTCGTCCGTCACCTCTTCGCCGCGGTGGGCGGGCAGACAGTGCATGAACTTGGCGTTTTTGCCGGCCTTGGCCATCAGCCTGGCATTCACCTGATAGGGCTGCAGCAGATTATGCCGGCTCGCCGTGTCGGCATTGTGCATGGACACCCAGCAGTCGGTGATCACGCAATCCGCACCGGCAACGGCTTCTTCCGGATCCTCGGTCACCGTCACGTCAGCGCCGGTGGTGCGGGCCCAGGTCAACAGGTCCTTGGCGGGTTTCAGAGGTTCGGGACAACCGATCCGCAGTTTGCCACCCATCTGGCCGACGGCGTGGATCCACGAGGCGGCAACGTTGTTGCCATCGCCCACCCAGGCGACCGTCAGGTCCTTGACCGGCCCCACGTGCTCTTCAAGTGTCATGACATCGGCCATCACCTGGCAGGGATGAGACAGATCGGTCAGGCCATTGATCACCGGCACGGTGGCGCCCGCCGCCATTTCCATGAGTGTCTGCATGCTTGGCGGCGCGGATCATGATGACATCGACGAAGCGCGACAGCACGCGGGCCGTATCAGCGAGCGTCTCGCCACGCCCCAATTGCATTTCAGTTGCCGACAGCATCAGCGTGTCGCCGCCCAGCTGCTTCATGCCGACTTCAAAGGAAATGCGGGTGCGGGTCGAGGGCCGCTCGAAAATCATCGCCAGAACCCGGCCCTTCAGGGGCTCGCCCACCTCGCGCAGGCCTTTCGGCTGGCCAAGGCGCGCATCTTTCATGCGCCGGGCCGAGGCGATGATGGTGTTGAGCCGCTCGCCGGAAAAATCCGACAGATCGAGAAAATGATGGGGTGCCGCAGTCATGTGCTAGCGCAACATGAGTCTTGATTGACCCACTCCTGTTGCCGTCATCCCGGCGAAAGCCGGGACCCAGACTGTCCGCTGCCCTGCCGTTTGCAAGCCTGGGTCCCGGCTTTCGCCGGGATGACGGTACGAGGCGGTTCGATCAGATATCATCATTCTCTAACCCTCAAGCCGCCTGGGCTTCGAGCGCCCGGCAGGCGCGATCCAAGCGGTTCACGGCATCGTCGATGTCGGCATCGGTCACCACCAGGGGCGGCAACAGGCGGAGCACATTATCGCCGGCGCCGATGGTCAGGAGTTTCTTATCCATGGCGGCGGCCTGCAGTTCGGTGTTGGGCACAAGGCATTTGATGCCGATCATCAGGCCAACGCCCCTGATATCCTCAATCACCTGCGGGTGCTCGTCCTTGAGGCGGGCGAGCTTCTGCTTCAGGCGCAATGCCCGCTGCTGCACACCCTCAAGAAAACCTTTCTCTAGCACGACATCGAGCACGGCATTGCCCACGGCTGTCGCCAAGGGGTTGCCGCCGAAGGTCGAACCATGGCTTCCCGCCGTCATGCCCACCGCCGCCTTTTCGGTGGCGAGGCAGGCGCCCAGCGGAAAGCCGCCGCCGATCCCCTTGGCAACGGCCATGATATCGGGCGTTACACCTGCCCATTCATGGGCAAAGAATTTGCCGGTGCGGCCAACGCCACATTGCACTTCGTCAAACACCAGCAGCAGCCCATGGTCGTCGCACAAGCCGCGCAGTTCTTTCAGGAACGCGGCCGGCACCGGGCGGATGCCGCCCTCGCCCTGCACCGGTTCGATGAGCATTCCCGCCGTTGCCGGGCCGATGGCCGCTTTCACCGCTTCCATGTCGCCAAACGGCACCTGGTCGAAACCGTCGACCTTTGGCCCGAAGCCTTCGATGTATTTCATCTGGCCGCCGGCGGCGATCGTTGCCAGGGTGCGGCCATGGAAGGCGCCGTCAAAGGTAATGAGGCGATACTTTTCCGGGTGGCCGTGGGCGGCGTGGTATTTCCGCGCCATCTTGATCGAGCACTCGAGCGCTTCGGCGCCGGAATTGGCGAAAAACACCGTGTCGGAGAAGCTTGCGGCGATCAGGCGTTCGGCCAGCTTCTGCTGGCCCGGCGCTTGGTAGAGATTAGAGGTGTGCCAGATTTTCTGGGCCTGCTCGGTCAAGGCCTCCACCAGATGCGGGTGAGCATGGCCACAGCTCGTGACGGCGACGCCCGCTCCAAAATCGAGGAATTCCTCACCTTCGGGGGTATAAACACGCACACCCTGCCCGCGCTCGAAGGTCACCTTGGCGCGGGCAAAAACCGGCAGAAGCGGCTGCATCATCGGAATTTCCATCCCCAAAATCAAAAGGCGCCGCGAAAGAAGCACGGCGCCGAAAATTGTGGAAAACTTATAAGTCCATGTTCGCCAAGGGTCAATTGGCGATTGACGGGCCAAAGCCGATGGGTGAGTCAAAACAGCACATGGACCCCCGATTCGCAGTGTTGATAAGGTTTCGTTAACCATACGGCGATGGCGATAGTTGGGGAAAACGCCCGAACGCGGATGTCGTATTCTTGCAGTTGCGTCACCGCGTATAGTAGGGTCTGGCCATAGAGGCTACGACAGGTAGCGTTTCAAAGGGTAAAAAACCGAACCGGACGCCGGGCCAAGGCTTGGGCGGCACAGGAAGGATTCTGAAGTGGGCACAGATTTCGAAGATAACCACGGCGGCGCCAAGCTGCCCTGGACGGACGAGCGGGTGGAGCAGCTCAAACGGCTGTGGTCGGAGGGGCTTTCGGCCTCGCAGATCGCCGCCCGACTTGGCCAGGGGGTCACCCGCAATGCGGTCATTGGCAAGGTGCACCGCCTCAATTTGGCGGGCCGGGCCACGCAGCCGCGCAATTCCGCACCCCGGGCACCGCGCAAACCGCGCGAGCCAAGCCATCCCGGCCGCACCACGGGCATGCCATCGATGCCGCACGCCGGCAACACGGTGCTCAAACCGATGACGCGGGCCGAGGTTCAGCCCCGGCAGCTGGCGATCCCCGAGCCCAAGCCCCTGCGCCTCGTCGATCTGCCGAAGGACGGCCGCATCACCATCCTCCACCTCTCGGACAAAACCTGCAAATGGCCGATCGGCGATCCCGGCTCGGAAGACTTCTGCTTCTGCGGCCATGGCCCCCGGGACGGTTCGCCGTACTGCGAATACCACGCCAGGCAGGCCTACCAGCCGCCGCCCGACCGGCGGCGGGAACGGCGGATGGTGTTTGGGTGAGGAACGGCCTATCGCGCCTGAGCCCGCGCCCTACCTTTCATCGCATGCCGGCAGATGCCGAGCGCATGGCGAGGCGGTGGCGGGGCCCATCGGCATGGTCATTCGCTGTTGCCGCCTCCCTACGACTGGAAACACCCCCCTTCGTCACCGCTTCGCGGCGCCACCTCCCCCGCGCTTTTCGCGGCGGGGAGGATAAATTCATGCGATTTCGCAAGACTACCCCTTTTGCCGGCATACGAAGTTGATTGGGAGCGCGGTTACAATTGCCCTGTCAAAGTCCCAACGCGAAAACGCAGTCCTCAAGGCCAGATCGAAAAGCGCGAGGACAACAATCGATTTTGAAATCAAAATCTCCGAATTGCGGCTGGCGAGCCCGGCGGTCGCCCCTATGCTGTTCGGGTTGGCAGTTTTGCGACGGCCTTGCCGGACTGGGCTGCGGCCACCCGCAGGTCGAATTGGCTCTGTAGATTCAGCCAGAACTGGGGGCTCATGCCGAACCAGTGGCCAAGCCTCAGCGCCGTGTCGCCGGTCACCGCGCGCTTGCCCTGCACAATCTGGCTGATGCGATTGGGCGGCACGTCGATTGCGCGGGCCAGCGCCGTGGCGGTCACACCAAGGCTTTCGAGTTCGCCGGCGAGAATGACGCCGGGGTGAATGGGCGGGCGAAGCATCGGCACTCTCCTAATGGTAATCGGTGATTTCGACATCCGAGGGACCACTGGCGCCCTGCTTCCAGTTAAAGCAGATACGCCATTGCTGGTTGATCCTTATGCTGAACTCACCAGCCCTGCCGCCGCGAAGAACCTCCAGGCGATTGCTAGGCAATGCCCTGAGATCATCAAGGCCGGTGGCCGCTTCGAGAATTTCCAGCCGCTTGTAGGCCTGCTCGGCAAACCCCTGAAAGTCACGAACAAAAACGCCAGAGGCAAATTTCTCCGTATTTTTGCCGCGGTAGCTCAGGATCATGGAATCACATAACACAATGGACGCTATACGTCAAGCATACATTTGAACTGAGGTGGATGTCACTCTTGCCTTCGCCGCCGCGCCGATGGCGCGCCGCACGATACTGTGTTATGCTCATCCCATCCGAGAGTGCCTTGTCCCGTTGGTTGACACAGGAGAATTCAGGATGCGCAAGCTTATGTTTTTGGGCTTTTTTCTGCTCGGCCTCGCACCGGTAGCGGCGGGAGCCACCCCACTCCATGACGCCGCTAAGGCCGGTGACGCCGTTGCGATCACCGCGGCGCTCGACGCAGGCGCCGATGTCAACGCCTATGAAGGGATGGGAACGCCGCTTAGTTACGCGGTCAAGCGCGGTCACTTCGCCGCGGCCGAACTGCTGATTGCGCGCGGCGCCAAGGTCAGCGTTCCGACCCGCTACTGGGGCGAGCCGCTGATCATGGCGGTCCATGGCCGGAGGCTTGATTTGATGGCGCTGCTGCTGGCCCACAGGGCCCATCCGGATACCACCCACAATGGCGAGACGGCGCTGCACATTGCCACGTGGCTGGGCTGTCTTGACTGTGTCGAATTGCTGGTGCGGGCCGGTGCCGACGTCAATGCCCGGAATTTCGGCCCCACCAAGGATTGTAGCGGCGAACGGACAGCCTTCGATATCGCCAAGCGTTACGGCTACGCCGACATCGCCAACTACCTCGAAGCCCACGGCGCCAAGCTGGCGGAGCTGCAGTAACCGAGCAGTCCAACCCAGGGAAAGCACCGCGATGGCGTTAATTTGGCAGGGGTTCTCCGCGCGCTGTGTTGTGGCGGTGCTCACAATCCTCATGGCTGGGCAAGCTTTTGCCACGGAGCTTTATGATGCCGTGGGGGCGCGGGATGCAGAACGGGTCATGTTGCTGCTCGATGCCAGTGCTGATCCCAACAAGCGCTCGCCCTATGATGGGCCGCTGCATGTCGCCGCACGGCTGGGTCTGGCTGAAATCGCCATCAGCTTGATCGAGGCAGGTGCGGATATCGAGTTGCCGGGATTTGGTGGCGTTCACCCCCTGCATGCCGCCACCGTTGCGGAGCAAGGCAAGGTTGTTGCCCTGCTGCTAAGCCGGGGCGCCAGTGTCGATGCCCTCGACAACACCGGCCGCACGGCGCTCCTATCGTTCTTGGCCAGCGACGCGACCGACCTTGCAACACTGAAGGAACTGCTGACCTCGGGCGCCGACGCCAATCTCCTTGATGGCACGGCGGGGCTGCACGCTCTCGACCATGCGGCCATTCATGGCCGGCCGGAGATTGCCGAACTGCTCATCGCCTTCGGTGCCGACTTGAATGCCAAGGACAGTCTCTATGGCGGGACGCCGCTGCACTACGCAATCTCCTACTTCCCGGAAGCCTCCAAGACCCACGCCGACGTCGTCCGCGTTCTCATTGACAGCGGCGCCGATGTGAACGCCACCGATTCCCACGGCCTGACACCTCTGGACTTTGCCAGGCGCTACGTCCCCAACGCCGGCCTGCTGCAGAGCATGCTGATCGAAGCCGGGGCCCGTTAATTTCGGTGACAGTGCACCAATTACGCCGGATTCTCCAATGTTTTGCTTCCGGAACCGCTTCAAAAGCATCACTTTCGCATTCGGAATCGATCCGATTTCACATAGACCCGCACCATGACATTCGATATTTCACCCCGCCCAAGCGATTGAAATAGGAGATGTTTCACGTGAAACATTTCCTATATTTGCCGCCAACGCATCTCCCGAAAACTCCGGGCTGTTTGCGAAAAATTTCGACGATCTGGACAGCCCCTGCCGTCGCCGGATAGATTTCGCCCATGTCCACCACCTCCATCGACCCCGGCATGCTCAAGTTCTACAAGGAGCTGTCGAAACTCACTCCGCCCGAATCCGCCACTTGGCCGCTCGACCGGCAGCGCAAGGCCTGGGACGAAGTGTGCGCGAAGTTCCAGGCGCCCAGGCCAGCCCGCATCTTCGTTGAAGACCTCGATGCCAATGGCGTGCATGTGCGGGTATTCCGGCCGCCGGGGGAAGACCCGAAGCCCGGGGTGATCTATGGCCATGGTGGCGGCTGGGTTCTGGGCAGTTGTGAAACCCACGATGACATGTGCGCCGAGCTCGCCGACCTTGCCGATGTGGTGGTGGTGCTGGTCGATTATCGCCTGGCGCCCGAAAACCCATTTCCCGCCCAGCTTGAAGACAGCCTGGCGGTTCTCGACTGGATGCGAAGTTCCGGCCGGGCGCTCGACATCGACCCCACGCACATCATCGGGGCGGGAGACAGTGCCGGCGGGCAGATGACGGTTGGCCTGGCGCTCGAACTCCGCAACAGCGGCCAGAAGCAGTTGCGCGGCCAGGTGCTGATCTATCCGGTGCTGGGGGCCGATACCGAAACCTCATCGTACATCCGCAACGCCGATGCGCCGTGCCTGACCCGCCAGGAGATGGTCTTCTATCTCGAAGCGTTTCTGGGTCCGCGCAGCGGCATGGCGTGGAAAGACCCGCGCGCCGTGCCCAATCTCGCCAGCAATCTCAAGGGCCTGCCGCCCACCTATATCGCGGTGGCCGAACACGATCCCTTGTGCGACGACGGGTTGATCTTCGCGGAAAAACTCAGGGCCGCCGGCATTCCCGTCTACTTGCGCAGCGAACCGGAGCTCGCCCATTCGTTCATGCGGGCGCGGCATCACAGCCCGCCGGCGATGGCGGCGTTCAAGGCAATTGCGGCGGCGGTCAGGACGCTGGCGCATGAGGGGTGCCTGCCCTGACACCCAAAAAGAAAACGGGCCCCCGGCCAAGGAGCCCGTTTCCAGAGGGAACGTCCGGTCTAAAGCACCGTCACCGTCGCTCCCTTTTTCACGAATTTGTAGAGTTCGCTTACATCCTCGTTGAGCATGCGGATGCAGCCTGACGAGGCGGCTTTGCCGATCGAGGCCGGCTCATTGGTGCCGTGGATGCGATAGATCGACGAACCGAGATAGATGGCGCGGGCGCCGAGCGGGTTCTTGGGGCCGCCTTCCATGAAGGCCGGCAGGTCGGGGCGGCGCTTGCGCATTTCGGTCGGCGGGCGCCAGTCCGGCCACTTGGTCATCATCGACACCTTGTGGGTGCCCTTCCATTCGAAACCGGGCTTGGCGGTGGCGACGCGGTACTTGGCGGCCAGGCCATTCTTCAGCACGTAATAGAGGGCCTTTTCCTTGGTGCTGATGATGATCGAGCCCGGCGCCATTTTGGTGGCGAAGCTGACGATCTTGGCGCGCTTAAAGCCATGGTCGAGAACCGGCTTCTGCTCGGCTGACGGGGCATCATAAAGGGTGACGGCGGCGGGGACGATGACCACGCCCTGGCTCAGGGTGTCGGCCTTGGCAGTGGCCGAGAGGGTCAAGGCGGCGAAAGCGGCTGATACGAGGAATTTTGCGGTGCGGGTCATTGTTTCTCTCCCATCGATTTCGTTGTTGGGAGCCTTTCTAGGGGTTGGGGGCTGAACCAATTCTGAGGGCGGAGTTTATCCGCCGTTCATGTTCGGGGCTTGTAACGGCGCCTCAGCCGAATAATGTGCCTGCCATCACATGAGCATGCCCCTGCAAGAAAAATATCCTGATCTGGAGCCTGGAATGCGGGCGTTCATGATCGCCGGAGAGCGGTTCTATCCGCCGGATGCGGTGAATTTCACCCTTGCCGAGCATCGGGCCTTCTATGACCGCTACTGTGCCCATTTCCGCAAACCGAGGCCGGATACGGTTGCCGCCACCGACTTCGCCGTGGCCCATATCCCCTGCCGCCACTACCAGAAGGCCGGAATCGCCACTGCGCCGGTGCTGCTCTACCTCCACGGCGGCGGCTACATGCTGGGCGGGCTTGAGAGCCACGACGATATCTGCGCCGAGATTTGCGATGGTGCCGCGGTCGATGTGGTCAGCGTTCACTACCGGCTGGCGCCTGAACACCCCTTTCCGGCGGCCTTCGAGGACACGCTCGCGGTTTACCGCCACCTCACCGGCCGCTATCGGGCGGTGGTGATTGGTGGCGACAGTGCAGGAGGCAATCTGGCGGCGGCGGCCTGCCTGATGCTTCGCGATGGGGGCGGGGCAATGCCGGCGGGCCAGGTGCTGATTTATCCTGGCCTCCGCGGTGATATGACCAAGGGCTCCTATATCTCCCAGGCCAACGCGCCCGGGCTTTCCACCGCCGACCTGCTATACTATCGCGATGTCTACGGGGGCGGTGACTCAAAATATGCCGGGCCGCTGCGCGAAACGAATTTCGCCGGCCTTCCTCCGGCATATCTGGTGGCCGCCGGGCTCGATCCCCAGCACGACGATTGCGCAGAATACGCCAGCCACCTGAAAGCCGCCGGGGTTCCGGCACAGGTGCGCGACGAGCCGTATCTCGTCCACGCCTTCCTGCGCGCCAGATACATGAGCGAACCGGCCCGCGCGTCATTCGCGGCCATCATTGAAGCGGTGCGCTCACTCGCCTATGACGGGCGCCTGCCAGCGATTTGAGGTTTCCATGACGATTGCCACCAAGAAGGACTTCCCCCGCAAGGTGAAGGAGGTCGAGAATTTCTGGATCCCGATGTCGGACGGCGTGAAGCTGGCGGCGCGCATGTGGATTCCCACCGATGCCGAAAAGAAGCCGGTGCCGGCGCTGCTCGAGTATCTGCCCTACCGCAAGCGCGACGGCACGGTGGTGCGCGATGCCCTGACGCACCCCTATTTCGCCGGCCATGGCTATGCGTCGATCCGCGTCGACATGCGCGGAAGTGGTGACTCGGAAGGCCTGATGCATGATGAATATGCGAAACAAGAGCAGGACGACGCGCTGGAGGTGATCGCCTGGATTGCCCGGCAGAAATGGTGCACGGGTAAGGTTGGAATGTTCGGCATTTCGTGGGGCGGCTTCAACGCCCTGCAAGTGGCGGCGCGCAAACCGCCGGCCCTCAAGGCCATCGTCACCATCTGTTCGACCGATGACCGCTATGAAGATGACGTCCACTACAAGGGTGGTGCTGTTATCAACGAGATGCTGGGGTGGGCGGCCACCATGCTGGCCTATTCGTCACGACCGCCGGACCCCAAGCTTGTCGGAACAAAGTGGCGCAAGATGTGGATGGAGCGGCTGAAGAACGAGCCTTTCCTGGTCATTCCGTGGCTGTCGCACCCGCACCGCGACGGCTACTGGAAACACGGCAGCGTGTGCGAGGACTGGGCGGCCATCGAGGCGCCGACACTCGTGGTGGGCGGCTGGAACGATGCCTATTCCAACGCCGTGCCGCGCCTGATGAAGGGCCTGCGCACCACAAGGAAGGCAATCATCGGGCCGTGGGCGCACAAATATCCGCACTTCGCGGTGCCCGAACCGCGCATCGGCTTCCTGCAGGAGTGTTTGCGCTGGTGGGACCAGTGGCTGAAGGGCGTTGAAACCAAGGTCACCAAGGAACCGGATTTCCGCTACTACGTCATGGAGCCCTACAAGCCGGGTTCGTTCCCCAAGAAGATCGAGGGCCGCTGGGTCGGCGACTCGTTCTGGGGTTTCGGCAATGTCACGACCCACAAGTGGAGCCTGAACGCCAACGGCATTGGCCCGCGCGAAGGCGAAGAAAAAGCCATCACCATCAACTCAAAGCAAACCTGCGGGGTGGATGGCGGCGAGTATTGCATCATCTGGCTTGGCCCGGAGTTTCCCGGCGACCAGCGGCGCGACGACGAGCAGTCGATCATCTTCGAGACCCCGGCCCTGGTCACCGCCATGGACATTGTCGGCCAGCCGGCGGTGGAGCTTGATTTCAGCGTCGACAAGCCGGTGGCTTCGGTCGCCATCCGCCTGAATGACGTGTGGCCGTCGGGCGAAGTGAGCCGCATCACCTATCACCTGCAGAACCTGTGCATGCGCGAGAGCCGCGAAAAGCCGACGCTGCTGTTGCCCGGCAAACGCTACCGCATGAAGATCAAGCTCGACGACATCGCCTGGCGGGTGCCCAAGGGCCACAAGCTGCGGGTGTCGATCTCTACGACTTACTTCCCGATGATGTGGCCAGCGCCGGAGCCGGTGACGCTCACCGTCTATACCGGCAAGTCCTATGTCCATATTCCCGTCAGGAAGGAGATGGCCAGCGACGCGCCCGTCACCTTCAAGCCAGCGGAAGCAGCGGAGCCAATCAAGTGGAAGGAATTGAAGAAGCCCTTCAACAAGCGTGAGACGATCAGTCGATCCCAAGACCGGCGACGTGCGGATCGAGATTGTCGACGATTTCGGCGAACAGGAACTGAAACCCCACGGCATGATCATTCATGGCGCGGGGCGTGAGACATTTGTTATCAAGCCAGACGACCCGCTGTCGGCGGTGATGGAAACCCACTGGACCGAAGATCGCCGGAGGGGAACCTGGAACACCCGCACCGAAACCTATGGCAAATTGACCGCGACGAAGACCCACTGGATCGTGTGGGGCAAGATCGAGGCCTTCGAGGGCAAGAAGAAAGTGTTCGAGAAGGTGTTCGACGAGAAGATCGAACGGAAGATGCAGTAGGGGGCGCAAGTTGCACTATGGGTCGCCGGGAGAGGCCCGGCGATGACAGTAGTTTTTTGTCATCCCCGCACTTGTTGCGGGGATCCATCTTTCAACCTTCCTATTGTTTGATAGTATCTTGTTATGCCGTATCGGGAACGCGTCTATGCCGTATACATTCTTGCCAGCAAGAAGAACGGTACGTTGTACATCGGCGTGACCGGCGATCTCGTCACACGCATCGCGCAGCACAAGGAAAGTGCAGTTGCCGGTTTCACTCGGAAATACGGAGTTAAACTGTTGGTTTGGTACGATTGGTTCGGAGAAATAGACGCCGCCATCCAGCGCGAGAAGACCATGAAGAAATGGCCGCGGCAGTGGAAAATAAACTTGATTGAGCGCGAGAATCCAAGTTGGGCCGACCTGTATCCAGGATTGCTGTGAGCAACCACTGAACTGTCATCCCCGCACTTGATGCGGGGACCCATCGCTCAATTGCTCAGGCGTTTGGAACAATGGCACCATGGGTCGCCGGAACAAGTCCGGCGATGACAGGATTGAGGTTTAACTGCAATGCCCTACCAGCCCCTGCAGAAACACCTCGCACTTCCTCATTTCCGTAATTTCGATCCACTCATCGGGCTTATGCGCCTGTTCGATGCTTCCCGGACCGCACACCACCGCCGGGATGCCAGCCTGCTGGAACAGGCCGGCTTCGGTGCAATAGCTGACGGCGTAGGTGTCGTTGGATTTGGTGAGGTGGAGGGCGAGGAGTTCGGCGGGGGACTGTTCTTCGGGTGCCAGGGCCGGGACGGTGTTGGCGGTGACCGTGGCGATGCCGGTATCGGGGGCCACGGATTTCATGGCTGGCTCCAGGGTCCGGGAGAATTCGGCGAAGCGGGTGGGCACTTCCTGCGGATCGGCGTCGGGCAGGAGACGGGTTTCCCAGGCGAACTTGCAAAGGCGCGGGATGATGTTCTTGGCGGTGCCGCCTTCGATCGTTCCGATGTGCACGGTCGAATAGGGCGGATCGAAGCGCCGGGATTTGTCGCCGCGCGCCTCGATTTCCTTTCGCATGCGGTTGATCTCGGCGATCAGTTCGCCGGCCACCATGATGGCGTTGACGCCGTGGTGGGTGAGGCTTGAATGGGCTTCGTGGCCCAGCACCTCGGTGTTGAAAGTCACCGCACTCTTGTGGCCGTTCACGACTTTCATCGATGTCGGCTCGCCGACGATCACGGCGCGGGGTTTGGGCAGGTGGTCGCGGATGTGAGCGACGAGCGGCCGGACACCCTTGCAGCCCACTTCCTCATCACAAGACAGCGCCAGATGGATCGGGGTTTTCAACTTTGCCGCCAGGAATTGCGGCACCATGGCAAGGCAGCAGGCGATGAAGCCCTTCATGTCGCAGGTGCCACGGCCATAGAGCTTGCCATCGCCCTTGCCGGTCAGTTCAAAGGGGTTCGACGTCCACGGCTGGCCATCGACGGGCACCACATCGGTGTGGCCTGAGAGGACAATGCCACCGGCAATGTCCGGGCCGATGGTGGCGAAGAGGTTGGTTTTCTTGCCCGCCTCGTAATCAACGCGAAAATGCGGCACACCCCAGCGGTCAAGATAATCCTCGACGAACTCGATCAGCGGAATATTGCCGTCGCGGCTGGTGGTATCGAAGGATATGAGATGGGCCAGCATCTCCTCGGTTGTCAGGGTCATGCTCAATTGATCGACCGTTTGTCGTGGGGTGAATCGAGAGAGAAGGCGGGAATGTCGACGTTGAACATTTCGCCATCGGCGGTTTGCATGTGGTAGGCACCGACCATGAAACCGGAAGAGGTGGGCAGCGGGCAGCCGCTGGAATACTGAAAGGTATCGCCGGGCTTCAATGTTGGCTGTTCGCCGACCACGCCGGCACCGCGCACCTCCTGCACCTTGCCGTTGGCGTCGGTGATCTTCCAATAGCGGGTGCGGAGCGTCACGGTTTCGCGGCCATGATTTTCGACCACGATGGTATAGGCCCACATGAACTGGCCTTCGTCGGGCTTCGACTGTCCCTCGAGATAGTGCGGGCGGACGATCACTTTGATGCCGCGGGTGATGCGTTCGTACATGGCGCCACTGTAGCCAATCCGCGGCAGTTTTCCACCGCTCAAACCGGGGCTTGCCTTGGCACCGGAAAATCCGCCAAGAGAAGCCCCATGTCACAGCTTCAAGGCATTCTACCGGCCAGGGCCATTGCGCGGTTCGTTGATGAACGGAAGATCCGTATCGAACGGCCGCTCGATGCCGACCAGATTCAACCGGCCAGTCTCGATCTGCGGTTGGGCGAAGTCGCTTACCGGGTGCGCGCCTCGTTCCTGCCGGGACCGAGGCTGACATTGGCCGAGCGCCTCAAGGACCTTTCCCTGCATCAAATTTCGCTCGCCGATGGTGCCGTTCTCGAAGTGGGTTGCGTCTATATCGTGCCGCTGCTTGAAAGTCTGGCGCTGCCCGCAGGGATTTCCGCGGCAGCCAACCCCAAGAGTTCGACCGGGCGGCTCGACATTTTCACCCGGGTCATCGCCGATCATGCCCAGGAATTTGACAAGGTTCCCGACGGCTATGAGGGCCCGCTTTACGCCGAAGTCAGCCCCCGCACCTTTCCGATTCTCGCCCGCAGCGGATCGCGGCTGTCGCAAATCCGCTTCCGGGCCGGAGCGCCGCTGGCTTCCGACGACATCATTCGCGCACTGCATGAACGCGAAAGCCTGATCTCGGAAGGGGTTGCCAACATCGACAATGGCCTCGCCCTGACGGTTGACCTCACGGGGGCCGCCAGCAACATGCCGGTGGGTTTCCGCGCCAAGCGCCACTCGGGCCTTGTCGATGTCGACCGCAAGGGAGCGCTGGAGGTTCTCGATTACTGGGAGCCGATCTGGCAGCGGGGATCCCTCATCCTCGATCCCGACCAGTTCTACATCCTGGTGTCGAAGGAAGCGGTGCGGGTGCCGGCCACCCATGCCGCTGAAATGGTGCCGTTCAATCCGCTGGTCGGCGAATTCCGCGTGCACTATGCGGGCTTCTTCGATCCGGGTTTCGGCGATTCCTCGGGCCAGGGCCAGGGCTCGCGCGGCGTATTGGAAGTGCGCTCACATGAGGTGCCGTTCATTCTCGAGGACGGGCAGATCATCGGCCGGCTGGTCTATGAACCGCTCACCGAGAAGCCCGACAAGGTCTATGGCCAGACCGGCTCGAGCTACCAGCGCCAGGGGCTGAAGCTGTCGAAGCATTTCAAGCCGTTTGAGCCGGCAAGGCGCTGAGGGCTTTACGGGCCGCAATGCCTCGCCTAGATTGCCTCTCCGATCGCGGGCGTAGTTCAGTGGTAGAACGGTAGCTTCCCAAGCTGCATGTCGTGGGTTCGATTCCCATCGCCCGCTCCAGATTCCTGACCTCAGCGGAGCTTACGATGACCATCAATCCCATGGAAAAAGTCGCGCTGGGCAAGACCGGCCTGTCGGTCAGCCGGCTGTGCGTCGGCATGGCGCCGATTGCCGACATGCCGGGCACCTATGGCTATGGGGTCAGCGTCGATGAGGCTCATCGGATGGTCAACGCCATCTTCGACAGCGGCATCAACTTCATCGATACGTCGCGCAACTATGGCTTGGGGCGCAGCGAGGCGCGTATCGGCGAAGTGATCAAGGCGCGGGGCGGCACGCCGAAGGGTTTCGTCATTTCCTCGAAGCTCGACCGCGACATGGATACGCTGCGCTTCGATGCCGCGCCAGGCGCGGAAATCGATTGAAGAGAGCCTCAAGGCGCTGAACGTCAGCAAGATCGAACTTCTGCATCTGCACGATCCCGAACATGCGCGCGACACTCGGCGAAATCGACGGGCCGAAGGGGGCGATTGCCGAACTGTTCAAGATGAAGGACGAGGGCCTGTGCGATGCCGTGGGGCTGGCCGCAGGGCGTGCCGACATCATGATGCCGCTGCTCAGCAAGTGGGATTTCGACGCCATCATCACCCACAACCGCTTCACGCTGGTCAACCGCAATGCCGAGGAGATGATGGATCTGTGCATCAAGCGCGGCATCGCGGTTCTCAATGGGGCGCCCTATGCCAGCGGCGTGCTGGCCAAGGGTTCGGCGTCGAATGCGCCCTATGCCTATCAGAAAGCGACGGATGAAGTGCTGGAGCCGGTGCGGCGCATCGAAGAGGTGTGCGCCAAATACAGCATCGCGCCGGGTGCGGCCGCACTGCAGTTTTCGATGCGCGACAAGCGCGTGCTGTCGACGATCATCGGCATGAGCAAGCCGGAGCGCATTGCCCAGACGATTTCCTGGGCGACGCAAGCTATTCCGCAGGCGGCGTGGGACGAGCTTCTGGCGCTGCCATTCGAGACAAACGATCCGGAGGCCGCGCGGGTTTACAGCCCGGATTGATAAAACACGAGTTCGTATTGATCCGTGCTTGCTCCGTCATCCCGGCGAAAGCCGGGACCCAGGCTTTCAAACTAGGTGTTTTGGCAGTTTTCGCGCGGCAAGTCTGGGTCCCGGCTTTCGCCGGGATGACGGTTAGAGCTTGTGCAGGTTTAAATTCATTGCAAGCTATGCCGATGTGCCCGCATCCAGCGTCTGGCGGTATTTTTCGGCATCCCAGTTGATGAGGCGATCGATATCGTCCGCTGTCAGGGCGGTGAGCGTATCGTCCTCGCCCACGCGGCGCATGACGTCGGCGAGGCAACGGCCCATCGGTTCGATCGCCGGCTTGGCATCTTCGTGGATCAGCACGCCAGCACCCGGCATGGCCACCAGGGGTGGCGCACCCTCAAAACTTGTGGCAACGCCGGCGCCCAGGAACACCACGTGGTCGGGATAGAACACGGCGTGGGCGCCGCGCTTCAGGGCGTGTGCATCGGTGGCGAGCGCATGGGTCTCATCGCTCCCGGCAAGGCGATAGCGGGTGCCGGCACTGGCTTTGAGAAGTGCGGCATGATCTGGCGCCACGATGGCCCGCGCCGGACGGCGGATAGCGGCGACAACCTTGCGCAGCAGTTCATCAGCGGCAGCCACGGTTTCGGCGGCCACCACAAGCCCATGATTGCCAAGCACCAGCACATCGACGCCGGCGCGCAGGCGCTGGGTGATGGCGGCGGCCAGCGGCAGGCCGGGCCTGGCATAGGGAATGAAGGCCCAGTTGAAGCCTTTGAGGACGTCCGTCAGCATCGCTTCGGCGCGGCTCTGAATGGCCCAGGCGATGGTGTTCACGCAGTGAACGTGGACCACCACGGGCTGCGGCATCAGGGCATGCACGGTGGTTTCAATCGACGGGCGCAGGCCATTGGCGTTGAGATCGCCGCGCACGAAGGCGGTGCATGTCTCGCAAGCCGGATCGTTGCTGGCCAGCGCCGTGATGAGGGCACCATGGTCGACGGGCACGAAGATGTCGCGCTCTGCCGCGTCCTTTAGCCAGGTGCCGGAGGCCTTGATCCACATGATGCCATCGATCTTGATCGAGGTGTTGCCGCCCGCCGCCTGCACCAGCAGCGGGTCGCTGCCGACTTGCGATGAAAGGGCGCGAAGTTGCGAAAGTTCATCGGTCATCGGCCTGCCATAGCAGGTGGGCGATGGGCCGCAAATGCCGTCAGCGCGGGGCGGCTTTGCGCCGCCGCTGGTGAACCGACAGGCCGTGGTGGGTTTTGTTCCAATAGGAGGGCGCCACAATGAACTGCCACAGGGCCATCCAGGCAGCGGCCGACATCAGCAGCCAATAGACCGGCATGGTCATGATCGTGAACCACCAGCCGGAAATCCGCAGGCGGCGCAGGCCAATCACGCCAACCCACATGGAAACGCCGTATCCCGCCAACAGCACCAGCAGGTTCAATCCGGCAAGGGCTACCGCAACGAGGCCCGTATCGGTGATGCCGATGCCATTCAGCATTGGCCAGGCGACGACAGCGAGGCCGAACGGATGCAGCAGCGTTGATAGAAACACGCCAAGCGTCATGGTCTGGGACACCCAGAATCCGGCAGGTCCTACTTCGGCGAAATATTGCGCGGGCTGGCGCATGTGCACCAGCCAGGTTTGCAGGAAGCCCTTCAGCCAGCGCGACCTTTGGCGCATCCAGTTCCACAGCCTGGTGTTGGCCTCCTCGTAGGTGATCGACGGCAAGACAGCAGTTTCGTAACCGGCGCGGGCCAGCCTGAGCCCCAGGTCGGCGTCCTCGGTCACATTGAACGGATCCCAGGCGCCGACGCGTTTGAGGATGGCGCAGCGGAAGTGGTTGGAGGTGCCGCCAAGCGGAAACGGCAGGTTGTGGGCCGAGAGGGCCGGCAGCAACACGCCGAACAGGCTGGCGTATTCCACGGTGAATTGCCGGGTCAGCCAGTTTTCATTGGGATTGTAGAAGGCGAGCCCGGCCTGCAGGCAGGCGGTCTCTTCGGAATAGCTGGCGAAGGCCGCAGCGGCGGCGCGCAGCTGGTTGGGTTCGGGAATGTCTTCGGCATCGAAGATCGTGAGAAGTTCGCCGCGGGCAAACTGCAGGGCGTAATTGAGGGCGCGTGGCTTGGTTTGGGGGAGGCCCGGAGGGCACGACGATGATGTCGAAATGTTCCGGCAGGCGCAGGCCGAAAACGGCGCGCTGCATGAGGATGTCGTTCTCTTCGAGGATCAGTTTGATATCAAGTTTGTGCGGCCGGGTAGTTGCAGGGCGGTGAGGCCGGTCAGCAACTGCCCGAGCACCGAGGTTTCGCGGAACAGCGGCACCAGCACGGTGTAAATGGGCAGATCTTCGTCATTGAGGCGGTGCGGCAGGCGCAGGCTTGGCGCGGCGCGGCCTTGGCATGAGGCTCAAAACCCGCAGCGCGATGATCGCCAGGAACACCAGGCCGCCCACCAATCCCAGGGCCAAGAGCAATGCCCCGGCAGGCGCCAACTGCAGTTGCAAGTATCGCACACATCGAGAAAGACCAGCAGGATGGCTGCCTGGGCATCGGAGAAGCGGGTGATGGCGGAATGCAATGGAAAGCGGTGGGAGAGATCGAAGGTCGCGTGGCGTAGCAGACTGGCCCCCAGGGCCTCGCGGCTGGCCGCCAGAAAATCGGCTGACGTGCCCTCGGCGATCAGGCGCAGGCCGCCATCGGCAGCGCTTTGTTTCGCTGCCGCGCCGAAAGCGGCGTAGAGGCGGAGACCCGGCAAAGTCACCATCGGCACGATCTTGCTGCGAAGTGCGGTTGCCAGCTCGTCTTCCGGCAGGCGGCGCAAGGCGTCGGCAATGGCGGCGCGCTGCAATCGGGGCAAGACTTCCGGGGCATCGGGCGTTAAGTTGCCGCCCCAATTGGAGTGTTCAAAGAAGCCCGCGGGCCCCGAGGGCTCGGAAAGAGACAAATTGTTTTCGCCGTGGATTATATGCCGTTAGGTCATGAGAAGAACCGCCGTTACGTAAACTTGGACAACAGCTCGCAGGGTTGTTTCTTGACGGTTGTAGCAACCCCCGGTTATTGCTCAGGAACACCGCCACCGGGGCGGATGCCCCTTATTCGGCTGCCGCACTTCCGGGACGCTGACGAAGGATCGAGCCGCTCCGGCGATGACCGGCCAGCAGGTGTTCCAATTGCTGGGAGACCAGGATTTCGCGCCGTTCAGCTTCGCATCGCAGACCGGGCCCACCGGGCCTGGCGGTGGAATTGGCGTTGGCGGCCTGCGCTGAAGCCAAGATCACCTGCCAGGTCACGCTCCTGCCCTTCAAGGAACTGTTGCCGGCGCTCGCCGAACGGCGCGGCGACGTGGTGATCTCAGGACCGCGCATCGACGAGGCGGCCCTCAAGACAGCGGATGCCACGCGGCCCTATTTCCGCACCCTCGGGCGATTTGCGGTGCAATCCGGCAGCACGCTCGGCAAGGCCAATGCCGCCGATATGAGCGGCAAGCGCATTGCGCGCGGTCAAGGCAACGTCGCATGAAGCCTGGCTCAAGGCCTATTTCACCGGTTCGGAAATTGTGCCGTTCGATACGCCGGCCGCCGCCCAGGAAGCGCTGCGCACCGGCGGGGTCGATGCGATTTTCGGCGACAATCTGCAGATCATCTACTGGGTTTCGGGCGAAGCCTCGCGAAATTGCTGCAGGCTTCTCGACGGCGCATTCACGGATGCGGATTTCTTCAGCCGCAACATCGCCTACTTCGTGCGCAACGACAGGCCGGATCTGCGGGCGGCCCTCGACTACGGCCTCGACCAATTGCAGATCAAAGGCACCACCGACGCGATGTTCAATCGCTATGTGCCGCTGCCGCCGTGGTGAGCCTTGCGGCCAACGACGCCCGACGAGTGAGGTGAGGTTTTCCGCCATGAGACGGCTTTCGAGGCCGCGCAGAATTTCAGTCACCAGTGCTGGCCCGCGATAGACGAGCGCCGAATAGAGTTGGATCGAGGCTGGCGCCGGCTTCGATCTTGGCCCAGGCCTGTTCGGCGCTGGCGATGCCGCCAACACCGACAAGCGGAATGGTGCCACCGGTCAGCACATAGAGGCGGGCGAGCATGCGGGTCGAGAGCGCGAACAACGGCTCGCCCGACAAGCCCGCCCGCTTCGGACGCCATGCGGGCTGCGCAGGCCCTCGCGCGACAGGGTGGTGTTCGACACGATGATGCCATCAACCGCGCCTCCCGCGCAGACGGCGGCAATATCCTGCAACTCGCCGTCGCCGAGATCGGGCGCGATCTTCAAGAGCATGGGTGGTTTGCGCTCCTGCAAAGCGCGGGCGTCATGCAGACGGTCCAGCAGCTGCCGCAGTTCATCACGTGATTGCAGGCCGCGCAGGCCCGGCGTGTTGGGCGAAGAGATGTTCACGGTGAAGTAGGACGCGACATCCGAGAACACCCGGATGCCCTGCACATAGTCGCCGATGCGGTCGCTCGAGTCCTTGTTGGCGCCGATGTTCACGGCAACGATGCCCGGCCTTCCGGCCCGGGCCCGCAATTTCAGGTAGGCCTCGGTGTGGCCAGCATTGTTGAAGCCCATGCGATTGATGACGGCGCGGTCTTCAGCGAGGCGGAACAAGCGCGGTCAGGGGTTTCCCTGCTGGGGCTTCGGGGTCACGGTGCCGACTTCGACAAAGCCGAAACCCAGGGACAGCATGGCATCGGGCACATCGGCGTTCTTGTCGAAGCCCGCCGCCAATCCCAGCGGATTGGGAAACGTCAGGCCGAAAGCCTTGACCGCAAGCCTGCCGGAACAGGCTGGCGGCCGCGGCCAGCGGCATGGCCTTCAACACGGCAATGGTCAGGCCATGGGCGCGTTCGGCATCGATGGCATGGAGCAACGGCCTGGCCAGTGCAAAGCCGAGGGCGGCAAGGCCCATCAGACCAGCGCCCCGGACAACGGCAAGTCTTTCACCCACTGGGCCTTGGCTGGTGGGCAAGGTGCCGTAGACATGGGGAAACAATTGCCCGCCACGCGAGGTTTCCCATTTGCAGCCCGGCGAGATCATTTTCCGCGAAGGCAACCAGCACCGAGATCCGATTGCCCGGCAAAGTGGCGCTCCAGAGTTGCCTCGACCTGATGGGCCGCCGACAGATGGATGAAACCGTCGCGGCAGATCATCGGCGGAACCGGTGTAGGCGCCGGCCGCGCAGGCCTGCCTGCCAGCCGCGCTTTGCACAAATTTTGTAGACGATGATTCATTCCGGCACACTAATCGCACAAGCAGGGCTGGACAAACCATTTGCACTAAGGTATTACTTCCTAGTTGATGTGAAAATTCTGCGGCAGGGAGGCCAGCCATGTTCACGCACAAGCAGGTTTGGGCGGCAATCGACACGATTGCCGGCAGGTACGGGTTTTCGGCATCGGGTCTTGCCAAGCGCGCCGGGCTCGATCCGACATCGTTCAATCCGTCGAAACGGCTGGGGCCCGACAATCGCCCGCGCTGGCCGACCATGGAAAGCATCAACCGGGTGCTTGATGCCTCGGGCGCCTCGGTCGAGGAATTCACCGATCTGCTGTCGGGCCGCAAGGGCCAGCCGCCGAAGCGCAAGCAAATTCCGCTGATCGGATTCGCCAAGGCGGGCAAGGGCGGCTTCTTCGACGATTCGGGATTTCCGGCCGGCAATGGCTGGGACGAGATCGACGTGCCGGGCATCACCGACCAGAATGCCTATGCGCTGGAAATCACCGGCGACTCGATGATGCCGGTCTATCGCGAGGGCGACACCATCATCATCTCGCCATCGGCAACGATCCGCAAGGGCGACCGGGTGGTGGTG
Source organism: uncultured Alphaproteobacteria bacterium (assembly GCA_963775095.1). Classification (GTDB taxonomy): domain Bacteria; phylum Pseudomonadota; class Alphaproteobacteria; order Rhizobiales; family Aestuariivirgaceae; genus Aestuariivirga. Next base: position 391,557 of record CAVZHN010000005.1, on the reverse strand, counting down.
CGCACCGCCGACGGCCAGGTGATGGCCAAGATCCTGCAGCGCCAGTCGGCGCGGAGCATCGAACTTGCGTCGTTCAACCCGGACCACGCCAACAAGACTTTCGAGATGAAGGAGGTCGACTGGGTGGCGCGGATCATGTGGGCGAGCCAGTAATCCCAAACTCTCCATGGCCGGGCTTGACCCGGCCACCCAGACTTTCAGGCATCCCACTGGCTGTACCACGTGGATCGGCGGGTCAAGCCGCCGATGGAGGAGTGGGGGAATTCACGCCAAATGTCTCGTAGAGATCATCCCAATTGGGGTTGAACTTCTCGATCAGTTCCAGTTTCCATTTTCGCGGCCAACGTTTGATTGATGTCTCGCGCTGAATGGCAATCCGTCACCATGTCATAGGTCTCGTACCCACACAAGCATCTTCACACCAGTATTTCTTGGTGAACTGCGAGCCGCGCCCTTCCCGATGGGCGAAGATACGTGCCGCGAGGTTGTTGGTCACGCCAATGTAGAGGGTTCCATTGCGTTTGCTGGCGAGAATATAGACATGGCCCTGCGGCATGCATCCAAAATGAACCACTACACTTCCGGGTCAAGTCCCACTCCCCTCCATGGCCGGACTTGGCCCGGCAACCGCAGACTTTCAACAGGCAAACAGGCTGAACCACTGGATCGGCGGGTCAAGCCCGCCGATGGAGAAGTTCTATTGGACAAGCTCTCCTTTGACCGCCTTGGCGATAAGGGCGCGCGTGTTGGCAATGCCAAACAGTGCCGCGAAGGAGCCGAAGCGGGGGCCGCGTTCCTCGCCCAGCAGCACCTGGTAGAGCATGTTGAACCAGCGCCTGGCCGACGCCCACGGAGCCATCCTTCTGGGTGGTCTTGTAGGGATCGCGGCGGCCGATGTCGTAGACCTTGGTCTGGATTTCGTCGGGCGTGGCGTGATCGGGCAAGCGCGCCCAGCGCATCGGCGAGATGCGGCGAGCGCCTGCTTCTCATCGTCCGTGGGCAGACGATATTGCTTCTTGGGCTTCACGAAGTCGTGGAAATAGCGCACCGCATAGCCGGTCAGGGCATCGAGGCGCGGATGGGTTTCGGGCGACAGCTGCGGCGAATAGCGCTTGATGAACGCCCACAGGCCGGCCTTGTCGTGGGCGTTGGCCACGGCTGCGAGATTGAGGAGCAGCGAGAACGATACGCTGCCCTCTTCCGGCTTCGGCGGATGGCCCTGGTGAATGTGCCAGGCCGGATTCATCAGCCGGTCCTTCCACTCGGGCTGGCGCTGATAGGCGGAGATGTAAGCGGCGTAGTCATCGACGTCGCGCGGGATCACGTCGAAGTAGAGCCGCTTGGCCTCGCGCGGCTTGGCATACATGAACAGCGACAGCGAATCCGGATCGGCATAGGTCAGCCACTCGTCGATGGTCAGGCCGTTGCCCTTGGACTTGGAAATCTTCTGGCCCTTGTCGTCGAGGAACAGCTCGTAGACATAGTGCTCGGGCGCCACGGCGCCGAGGATTTCGCTGATGCGGTCATAGATCGGCGCGTTGGTCTGGTGGTCCTTGCCGAACATTTCGAAGTCGACGCCGAGCGCCGCCCAGCGCATGCCGAAATCGGGCTTCCATTGCAGCTTGGTGCGGCCGCCGCGCACGTCGAGGGTGACGTCGGTGCCGTCCTCGTCGGCGAAGGTGATGGTGCCCTGCTTGGGGTTCACGTCCTTCATCGGCACATAGAGCACGCGGCCGGAGATCGGCGAGATCGGCAGGAACGGGCTGTAGGTCGCCTGGCGCTCCTCGCCGAGCGTCGGCAGCATCACCGCCATGATGTCGTCGAACTTCTCCAGCGCCCGGATCAGCATGTCGTCGAAGCGGCCGGACTTGTAATAGTCGGTGGCGCTGGCGAATTCGTACTGGAAGCCGAAGGTGATCGAGGAAGCGCCGCAGCATGGCGTTGTTGTGGTGGCCGAAGCTTTCGTAATCGCCGCCGAAGGGATCGGGCACCACGGTCAGCGGCTTGTGCAGATGGGGCTCGAGGAACTTGCGGTCCGGCACGTTCTCGGGAATCTTGCGCATGCCGTCCATGTCGTCGGAAAAACACAGGAGCCTGCGTCGGGATATCGCACAGGGCCTCGAAGGCGCGGCGCACCATGGTGGTGCGCGCCACTTCGCCGAAGGTGCCGATATGCGGAAGGCCCGAGGGGCCGTAGCCGGTCTCGAACAGCACCTCGGTCTTTCCCAGCTTTTTGGCGCGGGCCAGCAGCTTGCGGGCCTCCTCGAAAGGCCAGGCCTTGCTTTCGTGGGCAGCGGCGCGCAGGGCGGGGTCGACGGTCATGTGAACAGGCTTCCGGTTGATGAACGCGGGCCTGTTTAGGGACGCGAACGCCGCCGGTCAACTAAGCGAGGTGCTTCTTGAAGAACCCCACCGTCCGTCCCCAGGCGAGGTCGGCTGCTTCCTTGTTGTAGCGCGCGGCGTTGGTGTCGTTGTTGAAGGCGTGGTTGGCGCCTTCGTAGATGTGGAGCTCATAGGTCTTGCCGTTGGCTTTCAGCGCCTCTTCATAGGCGGCGATGCCGGCGTTGATCCGTTCATCGAGGCTCGGCGTAGTGCAGCAGCAGCGGGGCCTTGATCATCGGCACCTCGGCGGCATCGGCCTGGCGGCCGTAGTAGGCGACGCCAGCGGAAAGCGACGGATCGCCGGAGGCGGCAAGCGCGTTCACCTGGCCGCCGCCCCAGCAGAAGCCAATGGCACCGACCTTGCCGTTGCTGCCTTCGAAGCCCGCTGCAGCCTTTGCGGCAACGATGGAATTGGCGAGAATGTCTTCCGGCTTCAGGGTGCCGATCATGTCGCGGGCCTTGTCGGCATCCTCCGGCGTGCCACCGAGCGGGGTCAGGTAGTCGGCGGCGAAGGCGATGAAGCCCTCAAGCGCCAGGCGGCGGGCGACGTCCTTGATATGCGGGTTGAGGCCACGGTTCTCGTGGATCACCACCACCGCAGGAAACTTGGCCGCCATGTCCTTGGGCCGCGCCAGATAGCCGCTCATGGTATCGCCCAGCTTTTCCATGGAGGTGACAAGGCGGGCATCGGGCTCGGGCACCATATCGGCCCTGGCATAGTTGTTTTCGAGCACTGGCAGAAGCGCCATGGCGGCCGTGGTGGAGCCTGCCAGGTGCTTCAGCTTGTCGAGGAACTCGCGGCGGTTCATGCCGCCATGGGTGAAGGTATCGAAGAGATTGATGATCTTCTGGTCCATGATCGTTCCTCCCGCATTGCCAAGGCTCTACAGCAGCGGCAGTTTGCGGCTATAGAATGACAATGTCATCACGATTGCGAGATTCGCCGCCGGTTGCCGCCCTGAAGGGTGTCACGCTGTTGCGCGGCGGTGGCGAGGTTTTGGCGGCAGGGGAAGCGCTGAAGGCGCTGGCTGCCGTGCCGCATCTGTTGTGCCATGCGACGTTCATTGCGCGAACGGCTGGGGCAAGTGGTTTCCGCCAATCGCAGCGACATTCGCGCGGCGCGCGAGCAGCGCCACTTCGATGTGGCCGAGCTTTTCGCCTTCGTGTGCCCGGCGCGCTTTGCGACGCCGACACCGGCAGGGCTTGCCCGGTCGCTGGCGCTGGAACCCGATGACGATGATCTCGTGACATTGCAGCTGATTGCCGATGACCTGCTGGCGCGGCTGGCCAACCGCCATTATCCGCTGATACGCGAGACGGCGGAGAATGCCACCTTCCTCGCCCGCGCCAACTGGCCGTGGGCGAAGGCGGTGATCGCAGCACTGATGACCGCCAATCCCAAGCTCGACGTTGGCACCTTCGCCACCGGCCTCAACGTGTGGGACCGGGTGGAGGAATGGGAGGATGACGGCGGCCGGCCGCCGGGCCGTCAGGAGGCGGTAACGCCCGAGGAGGCCCAACGCATTCTCAGCGAAGCGCTGGGCAGCGATGCCGAGCAGCGCACGGCGCAGCGCGACTATGCGGCGGCGGCGACCTTCGCCTTCGCGCCGCGCCAGACGCCCACTTGCCAACAACATCTTCCTCGCCGAAGCCGGAACTGGTCTGGGCAAGACACTGGGTTATCTCGCCCCCGCCTGGGCCTTTGCGCAGGAAGAACAATTCGCCGGTGTGGGTTTCGACCTACACGAAGAACCTGCAGCGCCAGCTCGATCAGGAAACCGCGCGCCTGGTCGCCGACCCGGAAGAACGGCGCGGCCGCATCGTCATCCGCAAGGGCCGCGAGAATTATGTGTGCCTGCTGAACCTGCAGGAGGCGTTTGGCCGTCTCACCGGCCAGAACCCGCGCTCGGCATTGCTGGCGGCGCTGATCGCGAGGTGGGCGCGAGTATCGCGCGATGGCGACATGGTGGGTGGTGATTTTCCGTCGTGGCTGTTTTCGCTGTTCAGCGATGTGGGGCTCGATGGCGAGGGGCGCGGCGTTTCTCCCGGCGCCCTTGGCCTCACCGACCGGCGCGGCGAATGCATCTATGCCGCCTGCCCGCATTATCGCAAGTGCTTCATCGAGAAATCGGCGCGCGCCGGGAGGCGGGCCGATATCGTCATCGCCAACCACGCGCTGGTGCTGCATCAGGCAGCGGTTGATCATGCGCTTGGGGTGGCTTCGACAGAGGAAGAGGAAGCAGCCCCCGGCGGCCTGCGGCGCATCGTGTTCGATGAGGGACATCACCTTTTCGATGCCGCCGACAGCGCTTTCTCCGGCCATCTTACGGCGTTTGAAACCGTCGAGTTGCGGCGCTGGCTGCGCGGGCCGGAAACCGAGCGCCGCCGCGGGCGTGGTCTTGGCCGATCGCATCGGCGACATGGTTGCCGATGATGAAAACGCCGAGAAGCTTCTGCAACAGGTGCTGCGCGCCGCCCATGCCCTTCCCGGGCCGGGGTGGACCAGGCGGGTGCAGGCGGGCCAGCCCGATGGGCCCGCCGAACATTTCCTCGCGCTGGTGCGCCAGCAGGTTCTGGCCCGGTCGGCCGAGAACAACGGCAATTCGCAGGAAACCGATTGCACGCCGCTGGTCGATGGGCTTGCGGCGGCGGCGGGCGAACTTGCGGCGGCACTGATCGATCTCAAGAAACCGATGGCAGCACTTGCCAATGCGCTGGCCAAGAAGCTTGATACCGAAGCCGAAGACCTTTCGACCAACGATCGCGGCCGCATCGAAGCCGTGTCGCGATCCCTGAAGCGGCGCGGCGAATTGATGGTGGGGTCGTGGATCGACATGCTGTCGCGACTTCTGGAGAACGAAGAACCCGCTGTTCATCGAGTGGTTCTCGGTCGATCAGGCCTTCGGGCGCGAAACCGATGTGGGGATGCACTCGCATTGGGTCGATCCCACCGAGCCTTTGGCGCTTGCGGTGCTCAAGGATGCCGATGGCATCATCATCACCTCGGCCACGCTGAAGGACCGGCCGCCCGATGTGCCCGACGATTGGGCCAATGCCGAAATGCGCACCGGTGCGGTGCACCTGCCCTACCCTGTCAAACGCGCCTCCTATGACTCGCCCTTCGACTACAAGGCGATCAGCAAGGTGATCGTCGTCAACGATGTGAGCCGCGACGACATGGACCAGATCGCCGCCGCCTATCGCGAATTGTTTGTCGCCTCGGGCGGCGGCGCGTTGGGATTGTTCACGGCGATCTCCCGCCTGCGCGCCGTGCACAAACGATTGCTGCGGCCCCTGGCCCAGGCCGGCCTGCCGCTCTATGCCCAGCACGTCGATCCCATGGACACCGGCACGCTCGTCGACATGTTCCGCGCCGAACGCGATGCCTGTCTCTTGGGCACCGACGCGGTACGCGATGGCGTCGATGTGCCGGGTGATTCGCTCAGGCTCATCGTGCTGGACCGCGTCCCTTGGGCGACGCCGACAATTCTGGAACGCGCCCGCAAGGAAGCCTTCGGCGGCAACGCCTACACCGACATGGTCGTGAGGTTGCGGCTGCGGCAGGCGTTCGGACGATTGATCCGGCGCGATGGCGACAAGGGAACGTTTGTCATTCTGGACTCGCGATTGGCCAGCCGGTTCACGACGGCGTTTCCGCCGGGGGTGCAGATCCAGCGGTTGGGGCTGGTGGAGGCGATTGAGGCGGTGAAGAATAACGTGAGACAAAAAATAGTCTACCTCAGTTTGAGTATCTTGTGGCCTTCACCCATCATGAATTCCGAACCAATCCGATCGACAGCCAATGCCGTGGGCCAATCGGGTTCAAATTCCCATTGTTTAGATGACACTGAGGGCCCGATAGCGATCTGCAATAGACATTCTGTGCGAGACTTCTTCAGGGTCATCGTCCCAGACGGAATGGAATGTTGAGAGAAAACCCGCTGCGGCCGCACACTCGGCAGGAGCAAGTGCAATTGCCCATAGATCGCCCATGCTCTTGGCTGGGTCAGAACAAAAGTCGAGGTTAATGATCAACATGTCCGCAAGTTCCGATTCTGGGTTGTCCTGCGCGTAATCCAAATATGACGGCAAGAAGTACCTCCAAGCCATCTTGCTGAGAAGCGGCAATGAATCAAAACACTTCTCCAGGATGTTTTCAGGAACGTTGTGGCTCTCGTAGCTTGCGAGTGACTTTCGAATTCCATCACACTCCTCACATCTGTGTGTCGTGATGTCATCGACGGCGGGTCTGGGGGCGTCGACAAAAGCTTCAAATCGGGATTCTCGCCGCATCTGACCTTCCTATTTACGCTATCAGTTTCCGGAACCCCCTTTACTCCAACGCCACCCTTCGGCCAACAGCGGCGGCGTAACGCATTACCATTTCCAGGCTTGGCAGCCGGTGGGCGTTTTCCAACCTGGCTATCACCGACTGTTTCGTGCCCATGAGGCTCGCAAGTTCGGACTGGGTGAGGCCAGCCTCGTGGCGGGCTTCGATCAGCGCGCCAACCATTTCGTAAACTGGCCCAAGCCGGTCATATTCCGCCCGCACTTTGGGATTTCTGAAATCTTCTCGCGGAAGACATCAAACGGAATGGTCATGTCACCTCCTTGGCGCGCTGTTCGGCCAGTTCAAGAGCCCGCGCCGGCGTCTTCTGGGTTTTCTTCGCGAAGGCATGCAGCACAACGACGCACCGCCCGGTTGCCGTCACATAGATCGCGCGGCCAATCCCGTCGCGCCCGGTGAGCCGCATTTCCCAGATCTTGCCGCGCAAATGGCGCACATGCGGCTCGCGGATGCGCTCCAGCCCGGCTGCTTGTATGCGTTCGGCAAGCCGCAAGAATGCGGCCTGAATGTCCTCCGGCAGCGCCTCGATCTCCGCAGCCACGGCCGCATCCAGAATTTCAACGCGCCACGTCACTCCATGCCCTTCGCCGAAGTACCTGCCATTATCCTATGTAAAATGAATATAGCCAATTGGCTATGGGAATTCAAGCCCTTTCTTGGACGGTGGTCACCTGTCCGGCTGGACAAGCGAATGCCTATCATCTACCCCTTTACCAACAACGGAGTTTCTCATGTCAGCCACACTCAGCGTCGAGCAGGCGCTTATCTATACGATGGTCACCATGTCGGGCGTCGAGGGGCGGATCAATACCGTTGAACTCGCCGAGATCGGCCACATCGTCAAGCATCTGCCGATCTTCAAGCATTTCGATGGCCACCGGCTGACCACCGTGGCCCAGGAGGCCGGTGAAATCCTGCAGGAGCCGGAAGGACTGACGACCATCCTGGCGCTGGTGGCAGAGGCGCTGCCCAAGAAGCTGCGCGAGACGGCCTATGCGCTGGCGGTCGAAGTGGCGGCGTCCGATCTCGCTGTCGGCAAGGAGGAGTTGCGCTTCCTCGCCATGCTGCGCGATGCGCTTGATCTCGACAAGCTGGTGACTGCCGCGCTCGAACGTTCGGCGATTGCGAGATATCAGACGGCTTAGGTGGGGCGGCGGGCCAGTAGTCCCAATTTGAACGAGCCCTCATCCGGCCTGTCGGCCACCTTCTCCCATGCGAAGACGCACGGGAGAGGGCGAAGCTGAGGGAGCTCTCACAACTTTCGCCTTCTCCCGTGCGAAGCATGGGAGAAGGTGCCCGAAGGGCGGATGAGGGCTGATTCAGCGTGACGGGTATTGACATGTCTTTTCCTATGGCATATATTCCTCATACCCGCTCCTGAAGGGGTCCCGTATCGCGACGGTGGTTCAGGATGGAGGGGGTGGCGGGCCCGCGCTCGGTGGCAGACGTTGTCACCGCCCCCGGGGGCTTCCAGTCTCTTCCGGGGGCACTACGACCCTCGCGCCACAGGTTGGCAGTTAGGCAGTCCCACAGGTTGGACAGAGCCGAAGCGGAGGTTGGACAGCGAAGAAGCCCCGCCGCGCGGGCGCTGAACCCAGCGCTCTCCGCCGGTCCATATAGGGCCGGCACCTCGCGCCGGGCAGCGCCCGCGCACCCTTCCCCATGGCGGGAAGGGGAAGAAGACCCCGGGAGCGGAATGACCGTTTCCACAAAGAATGACGCACGTCCGCTGTTTGACAACTGAATCAGACTACCCGAAGGCTCGCCGCTCGATCCCCGGCATGCGACTGGCGAAGGTTACGCCTCTGGCCACGAAGAAAATGTTCAGCGCCGCCCATAGTCCGTGATTGCCGTAACGGGCTTCCAGAAACCACCAGGCGGCCATGAAAATCGCCAGTGACACGATCATCATGTTCCGCATGTCGCGCGTCGCCATGGCGCCGGTGAAGATGCCGTCGAACTGGAAGCAGATTGTTCCAAGGAACGGTGCCAGTGCTGCCCATGGCAGATAAGCGCGGGCGGTTTCGCGGACTTCGGGGTTCACCGTCAGGAGATCGATGAACACCGGGCCGAAGACGAAGATCAGGATGGAGATGATCAATCCGACCACCACGGCCCAGATGCTGGTAAGCCTGACGGCCAGCCGGAAGCGCTGGCGGTTCCTGGCGCCCACCGCTTGCCCGACGAGGGCCTCGGAGGCATAGGCGAAGCCGTCGATCAGGAAGGCCGCGACCTCGAAGAAGTTCATCAGCACGGCATTGGCGGCGATGGTCACATCGCCGGCCCTGGCACCGCGCGATGTAAACCACGCGAAGGCGAAGATCAGGCATAGGGTCCTGATCATCACATTGCCGTTCATGGCGATGGTGCGACGGAACATGACGCCATTGAAGATCAGCGCGCGGTTCAAGTGCCCGGCCATGCGGCGCACGTGGAAGAAGGCAAGTCCAAGAGCGAGGGAGGCAGCGGCAGCTTCGGCGAGCAACGCCGCCAGCCCCACGCCATCGGAAGCCATGCCATAATGCAACACGAACAGCGACGACAGGGCCATGTTGGTGACATTGAGGAAAAGCTGCACGAGAAATGTCAGCCGGGCCTTGGCCTGGCCGATGAACCAGCCCATGACGCAGTAATTGGCAAGGGCAAAGGGTGCCGACCAGATGCGATAGTCGAAGTAAATCTCGCCGTGCCGGCGTATTTCGGCGGAGCCGCCGACCAGGCTGAAACCGACGTCACGGATTGTGGGTGACACGACAATCAGCAGAAGGCCGGCAATTCCCGCAATGATCAGGGCGCGAATCAGAACAGCTATGAGTTCTGCTGTGTCGCCGGCGCCCACGGCCTGGGCCGAAAGGCCACCGGTCGACAGCCGCAGAAAGCCGAATCCCCAGAAGATGAACGACACAATGAGAGCGCCGACGGCGATGGCGCCGATGTAGTAGGGGTCCGGCAATTGCCCGATCACCGCCGTGTTGACGACGCCGATCAGCGGCTCCGAGACGTTGGACAGCATGATCGGAACGGCAATGGTCAGCACCGAACGGTGGGTGATGGGGACAGCGGCAGGAAGAGACATGGCCTCAGTTGCTTTGGCGCGTGTCCCAAGTCAAGCTGCACGGCATGAGTCCTCTGCCAGACCGCTTTTTGAACTGGTTCTCCGCCCGCGGCTGGAGCCCGCGGCCGCATCAGCTGGCGGTTGTCGAACATGCCCAACGCGGTGAGAGTGTCCTGCTGATTTCGCCCACCGGCGGCGGCAAGACACTGGCGGGGTTTCTGCCGAGCCTTGTGGAGCTTGATGCCCAGCCGAAAGTCGCGGGCATTCACACGCTTTACATTTCGCCGCTGAAGGCGCTGGCCGTCGACATCGCACGTAATCTCGAAGCGCCGGTGGCCGAGATGGGGTTGCCGATCTCGATCGAAACCCGCACCGGCGATACGCCGCAGTCGAAGCGGAAACGCCAGCGCGAGAAGCCACCGGCCATTTTGATCACCACACCGGAGCAGATGTCGCTGATCGTCGCCGATCCCCATGCGGCGCATCTTCTACGCAATCTGCGCTGTGTGATCCTCGATGAGCTGCATTCCATCGTCACATCGAAGCGCGGCGTGCTGCTGTCACTGGCGCTGAGCCGGATCGCAACCCTGGCACCGAAGGCCATCCGCATCGGACTTTCGGCCACGGTGGCGGACCCTGATGCGCTGCGGGCCTGGCTGGTGCCCAGCGGGGCGGCGCCCGCGCCGCTTGTCATGGGAAATCCCGGGGCACCACCTCGTATCCGCATTCTGAAATCGGTGGAGCGGGTGCCGTGGTCCGGGCATTCGTCGCTCTATGCCATCCCGGAAATCTATGACGAGATCCGGAAAGCCAAGATGACGCTGGTGTTCGTCAACACGCGGTCGCAGGCCGAGATGGTGTTCCAGTCGCTGTGGGAGGCCAACGACGACAATCTGCCTATCGCGCTTCATCACGGATCGCTCGATGTGGCCCAGCGGCGCAAGGTGGAGGCGGCGATGGCGGCCGGGAAACTCCGCGCCGTGGTGTGCACGTCAACGCTCGATCTTGGCATTGACTGGGGTGATGTCGATCTCGTCGTGAACGTCGGAGCGCCCAAGGGATCAAGCCGGCTGTTGCAGCGCATCGGCCGCTCCAATCATCGCCTTGATGTGCCGAGCGAGGCACTGCTGGTTCCTTCCAACCGCTTCGAGGTGCTGGAATGCGAGGCGGCCCTGCAAGCCGCCAAGGCGAACGCCCAGGACACGCAGTATCCCAGTGTGCTGAAATTCGATGTGCTGGCACAGCACATCATGGGCCGGGCCTGTGCCGGGCCGTTTCACCCCGACCAGCTTTTCGCTGAAGTTACCGCCGCCTGGACCTATCGCAATCTCAGCCGCGAAGATTTCGACAAGACTGTCGACTACGTGGCAACCGGCGGCTATGCGCTAAAAGCCTATGAACGCTATGCCAAGCTGAAGGCCCAAAGCGATGGCACATTGCGCCTGTCGCATCCGCGTTTCATCCAGATGTACAAGATGAATGCCGGCACCATCGTTGAAGAGGAGATGCTGAAGGTCAGGCGGGCCACGGTGAGAAAGCGGCTGGGCAAGCGGCTGGTGACCGGCGGGCGGGTTTTGGGGGAACTGGAAGAATGGTTCCTGTCGCAACTGGTGATCGGTGACACCTTCCTGTTTGCCGGCGAGGTGCTGCGGTTTGAAGGCCTTGACGAGTTTGGTGCGCTCGCTTCGCGCGGCGGCGGTGGCGAACCGGCGATCCCTTCCTATCAGGGTGGCAAGTTTCCGCTTTCCACCTACCTCGCGGAACGGGTTCGCGAGATGCTGGCCAATCCCGAAGGCGTGGGTGTCGCTTCCGCCGCAAGTGCGCGACTGGCTGTCCATGCAGCGGTTCAAGTCAACCGTTCCGACGGCACGGCAGATGCTGGTCGAGACTTTTCCGCGGGCCGACAAGCACTACATGGTGCTTTATCCCTTCGAGGGACGGCTGGCGCACCAGACGCTTGGCATGTTGTTGACCCGCAGGCTTGAGCGGGCGGGATGCCAACCACTGGGTTTTGTCGCTTCGGAGTATGCCCTTGTCGTGTGGTGCGTGCGCGACCTGTCGCTGCTGATCGAGCGTGGCCGCCTCAATCTCGGCCGGTTGTTCGAGGAAGACATGCTGGGCGATGATCTCGATGCCTGGCTGGCGGCGTCGAACTTGATGAAGCGCACATTCAGGAATGCAGCGATTATCGCGCTCCTCATCGAGCGGCGGATGCCGGGCAAGGAAAAATCCGGGCGGCAGATGACGGTGAATACCGATCTAATCTACGACGTACTGCGCTCGCATCAGCCCGATCACATTCTGCTGCGCGCCGCTTGGGATGATGCCGCCGATGGGCTGATCGACGCCCATCGCCTGGCGGCCATGCTGAAGCGCATTCGCGGGCAGATCGTTCACCGGGCGCTCGATCAGGTGTCGCCGCTCGCCGTGCCGGTGATGCTGGAGATCGGTCGCGAATCAATTTACGGCGAAGGTCGGGATGCCTTACTCGCTGAAGCCGCAGAACAACTCATCGCCGAGGCCTCACGGCTTGTCTAGGGCGCACACCATTGCGCTTGGCGGCCTGGCGCTCATTCCCGACCTGTCGGGCGCGCTCTACGTGCCGGACTATGCAACGCTGCTGGTTGCCGACCTGCATCTCGAAAAGGGTACGAGCCTCGCTAAGCGCGGCGTGCATCTGCCACCCTACGACACCCGCGAGTCGCTGCGCCAGCTTGGCGCCGTCATTGCCGCCACGCTGCCGCAGCGCGTGATTTTCCTCGGCGACAGTTTCCATGACAGAGCGGCGCGCGAGCGCATTGACGGGCACGATCTCGCGCAGCTCCGGTCGATCACCTCGCAGATCGAAACCGTTTGGATAACCGGCAATCACGATCCCATGCCACCCGATGATGTTGGCGGCACGATAACAAGCCAGGTGGCGCTCGGCCCGCTCACGCTGCGCCATGAACCGAAGCCACTGGCGGGTGACGAAATCGAGATATCGGGCCACCTGCACCCGGCGGCCTCGGTGGTGTCGCGCGGTCATCGTATCCGTTGCCGCTGCTTCATTGGCGACCAACGCCGACTCATCATGCCGGCGTTCGGAAGCTATACGGGAGCACTCGGCGTTTCCTCGGAGGCCTTCGAGGGGCTGTTTGGAGATTTCAACGTGTGGATGATCGGCGCCTCGGCCATCCACAGATTTCCGGCTCGAAAGGTCAGATGAGGCTGGTGGCCAACATCGCCAGCAATGATAGCACTACGCCGGTGGTAAACCACACGCGCAGCAGGCCGAACCACTGCGGCAGGAGGCGCCGCTCAACCGACAAAACGTCCCGCAGGGCGAATATCAGATAGCTTGCAATCAAAACGCAGATCGATGCCAGTGGCGGCAACTCCAGGGCAGCAATGGCAACCAGCACAGCGGCGATGCAAAGGGCGAGTTCAGCGGCCCGGTTGCCACCTCGCGTGAAGCCGCAAACCAACCCAAAACGGATGCCGCCGAGGCAAGCCAGGGTCAAGCCAGCAATCGCCACCCCAAGCCACTGAACATCATGCCCGCCGGCAGTCCGGTTCAACCAGTGGGTAACAGCAATGCCAGCGGCGAACACCACGAGTACCGTGGCTCCGGGCGCCAAAATTTCCACTGGAAATTTCCCGCTGCTGTTCATCGACTTGCCGGCGTCAGGCGCCTCCGAGGCGAGCGGCCTGATCCTTGAGAACAGCTTCCAGTTCCGGAGAAATCTCGCCTGTCACCTTCATGCCGGTTTGCAGCTGGAACAGGCGAATGGCATTGGAGGTGCGGCCACCAAGCCTGCCATCTGGCTCGCCGATATTGTAGCCGAGTTTCATCAGCATGTTCTGGATGCGATGGATCAGATTGTCGGTTGCCGGGAGTTCGGGTTTTGGTACGAGTGTTAAATTGGCCTTGCCTGAGTTCTTCCAGTCTTCCTCGGACACCGACACGAAGTTGGCATTGTGGTCGTCCGGTACGGCGGCAAATGCGGCGATGCGTTGTTTGAGGCCTTTCACTTCCTCGGGCTTCAGCGAAGCGGCCAACTTGTCGGCGCGGGATTGAGCGTCGGCATCATCGTTGGCCCCGGCCATTGCGAACCAGAAGTATGCTTCCTGCGTGTTGGGCTTTGTGCCAAGGCCACGCTGATACAGGACTGCGAGATTGAACTGGCTGTCCTGGAGGCCGCGATCGGCAGCCTGTTTGAACCACTTGAATGCCTTGCCGTAGTCGGGGCTGCCGGCATCGGTGCTGGCGGCAATCACTGCGGCGTTGTGCATGGCCTTGACGTTGCCACCGGCGGCGGCGCGCTCATACCAGATCAGCGCGGTTGCTACATCCTTGGGAACGCCCTTGCCGTGCTCATAGAGGGTCGCTACGCGGTATTGCGCCGGGGCCAGGCCCTGGGTCGCGGCTTGCTGATACCAGTACGCAGCCTTGGCGGCATCGCGCTCCATGCCTTCGCCGTCGAGATAACGGCTGGCCACGACAAACTGCGCCTTGGCATCACCACCGGCGGCAGCTTCACGCAACCCCAAGGAGCCAACTTCGGGAGGTGGCATTTCAGCTTTGGAGGACAGGGTGCCGGGCTCGGCGACCAGCGAGGCAATTGTCGCGTCGGTCTTGCCGGTTGCCGAGATGCTGCTGGTTACATCACCTGGTTGACTGGCGACACTGGCGAAACTGACATCAGGCGATGGCATGCCAGTGTTGGTGTTCGCCACTTTGCGGTCTGTTGCCGATGGCAGACTGCCCGATTGCAAGGCGGTCTTCTTTTCTTGCTGCAAGGGCTGTTCGATTGCTGACGTGGCGGGCTTCACCGCCGGCTTGTTGCGCGACAACATGTTGAAGGTTACGGCCGATACGGCGGCAAGCAGCACGATACCGGCGAGGATCAATTTGCGGCGCTTGCTGCTGGCGCTGGCGGGAGCTTCAAGGATCGGCACCGGCTGCGGTGCGCCAGACATTGCGGGCGCTACGGAGCCCGCCCGCTTCTTCGATCGGCGCTTGAACGGCGACGGCAGGCTGAAGCGGCTGTTCGCTCCACGCTTGATCGGCGGCCGCTCGGCTGTGTTGGTGAAGCTTGATTTGCCGGCGGCGGCCTGGGCGGCGCGGCGGGCGGCGGCGATGAAATCGTCACCAGGCAGATCTTCGGCCAATCCGGGCTGACCGAAATCATTGGCTTGCGGCTGGCTGAGCGGCATGTCCAAGCGGGGCTGCTGGGCCTCTCCAGCCGGCACAACAAAGGGGTTGTCCTGGGACGGCGGTACTTGGAACTGCGGCGCGGGTGATGTGCTTGCAGGTTCGAACACCGGGGCCGGAAAATCCTCGGCTTGTGTCTGCTGCCAAGGCTGTTCCATTGGCGGCATGGGGTCGGCCGGGGCTGGCGCCGCCTTGTGCTGTTGGGCAAGGCTGGCGGCTAACTGGTGCCCCGCCGCGGAGGTTTCGAGTTCGGCCAGCTTGGCGACAATTTGCTCGAGGGTTTCATGCACGGCTTCCAGGGTTTCCTGGCTGCGGCGGTCGGACTGTTCGGCACTTTCACGCACCGCACGGAGGCCCTGCTCCAGTGCGGCAATCTCCGGCAAGGCGTCGAGCGCAGGCAGTTGCTGGCCTGTCAGCTGGGCGGCGCGTTCGATGGCGCTGCCGGTCTCGGCGCGGTGGCGTTCAAAGCCGTCGAACAGCTGGGTTATGGCGCGCTCAATGGTATCGAGATGACCAAGTTGCTGCTCGGCGCTGGCGAGCCGGCCGTTGACGTCGGTCAGGTGGTGCTCGAGGGCGCCCATGGCCTGACCGTCACCCTGCATGCGAATGACGTCGGCGAGGCGATGATCAAGCTCGACAATTCGCGTTTCAAGCTCGCCCAATTGCGAGAGATGAAGCGGGTTCTTCATGTCCTGTTCAAGGCGCTGGGAAATGTCGGCCAGACGCCGGTCCATATCGGCAATGGGGCGAAGATCGGGGCCTTGCGCCATGCGGGTCGATAGCTGTTCGACGGCCACCTGCAAGGTGTGCAAGTCGCGGGCAGAAGCGGCACCGCCGCGCACGTCATCGACGCGCTGATTCAACTGGCCGATTTCGGCCTTGAGTTTTTGGACGTCGGCCTGGCCCACCTGTTGGTTGGCCATGGTGTCTTGAGTCTCATTCAACAGGGCCTGGATGCGGCCTTCGATTTCACGCAGTTCCTTCTGGGCACTCTGGGCGGCGGCCGCTTGAGCCGAAGCGGCAAGTTGTTCGGCATGGCGGTGAGTGTTGTCGATCCGTGCCGCGAGCTGACCTACTTCGCGCTTGATAGCTTCATTGAAGCCGGCTTCGGAACTTGCCTCATGACGCTGCACGCGCACCGCCAATTCGGCGAGGCGCTGTTCCAGGCCGGTGAAAGCGGGGGCGGCGCGCAGAATGTCATCGCCGGACGCGTGGCTGGCTTTCAGCGCCATCTCGCCCATGCGTTCCTGCATGGTTTTCAGGCTGTCACGGGTGCGGCGCTCGCTGATTTCAATGTGGTCGACGATATTGCGAAGGGCACCCTCCAGTGCCTGGAACCCTGGAACATCCTCGGGTTTTTCAAAGCCCTTGGCGGGCGGCGCCTGCGACAACTGGCGGTTCAACGACGTCAGCCGCTCGTTGACGGCGGTGAATGCCTCAACCGATTGGCGCTCGTTCTGCTCGATCCGGTCGACTATGCGATTCACCACATCCTGGTCGGGGTGGCGGGCGGCGGGCGGCTCAAACCCGCGGATCGGGGACGATTCCTGCTCGCGTTTGGCCAGTGCCGAAAGCTGCTGGGCAATGTCCTCGAGGCGGATCGTCGTCTCGCTGCGGGCGCGGGCAGGCGCGTCAGGCGTCATGGCTGAAAAAACTTTCTGGTGAGGGCCTGTTTCGGCCGATTGTGGCGCGGCGGAATCGTCGGCTTGGTCGAGAATCACAGTGTTGAGCCATTCGCCGAGGGTCATGCCGGAGCGGCGCGCGGCATGTTTTGCCGCCTCGCGCACTTCGGGCTCGATGCCCTTTACACTCCATGGAATGCCCGGTTTCATTGACTTTATCTCACACTCGCCCCGGTCCGGCGCCACCCATCATTTTATACTGATCAGCGGCCGTTCGCGGGATTTCCTGTGCAAAAGTTAACGGGTTTGGTAAAGATTCAGTTAAGCGGTTGATCCTTGCGGCCGAATCGGCGTTCCGGAGGGGGCAATTTCAACCGCTGGCGTGACCCAATAACCATTAACCGGAGTAGTTCGGCTGAGCGTCTTGTAAGGTAAGCCATTCAAGTTGTATCTACCTTGCGTCAACAATCAGCCCGAGAACAGACCCGCTGGAGACATAGATGGCTTCGACCGACACCAAAGACCGTTCGAATCGCGACCGCACCTATTCGATTACCGAACTTTGCCGCGAATTCGACGTGACCCCGCGCACTCTGCGCTTCTACGAACAAAAGGGCCTCTTACATCCGGCGCGCCGCGGCTGGACGCGGCTGTTCAGCTATCGTGACCGGGCCCGCCTGCAGCTTATCCTGCGCGGCAAGAAGGTGGGTTTCGCGCTCGAAGAGATCAAGGAGATGCTCGATCTCTACAATCTGCGCGATGGCCAGCTGACGCAACTGCGTATTGCTTCGACCAAGATGCGCGAGCGCCTTGAGGCGCTGCGTAACCAACGTGTTGAGCTCGAAGACGCGATCGCCGATCTGGAACGCACCGTTGTCGTCGTCGATGGCATGCTGAAGGAACGCGAAACGCAGACTCCCAAGGCCGCCAACGGCAACTGAGTTTCCGCTTGAAGTTTCGGGAAGCCCCGGGTCAACTGGCCCGGGGTTTTCTTTTGGACTTGCATGACCGACTCGTCTCGCCTGGCCTTCAACCACAATCCATTGGACCGCGAAGCGAACCGGCGTGGCGACGCCGTTTGGCTGAACGGAGCAATTCGCATCGCCGGAGCTGCGCCATATCAAGCTCAATGGTGACAAGGTGGCGATGGATGGCGCGGCGATCGATGTCAGGGTTGGCGCGATCACTGCCGAAACCGTGTTCCTGGGCCGCGACGCATCCGGGCATCTTTGGGCGGCGAACCGTGTGGCCGTGGAAGATGGGTTGCGCGACCTGCGCGGCCTGGCGCTTGAAGACGCCCTGCCCGCCGATCAACTCGGCATTCTCGCTCAGGCGCGATCGCTGCTGCACTGGCACGAACGCCATGGCTTCTGCGCCAATTGCGGCGCTAAAACGCAAATGCTGGATGGCGGGTACCGCCGCCATTGCGAGGCCTGCAAGGCCGATCATTTTCCGCGTACCGACCCGGTGATCATTATCGTGGTGCGAAGGCCGGGCTACATCCTGCTGGGACGCCAGGCGAGTTGGACAGCAGGCATGTATTCAGCACTCGCCGGTTTCATGGAGCCCGGCGAAACCATCGAAGACGCGGCGCGGCGCGAGGTGTTCGAGGAGTCGGGCATAAGGCTCGGCGCCGTCAGCTATGTGGCGAGCCAGCCCTGGCCGTTCCCGGCCAGCCTGATGATCGGCCTCCACGGCGAAGCGCTGAGCGAGGCAATCACCATCGACGACAAGGAACTCGAAGAGGCCCGCTGGTTCAGCCTCGATGAAGCGCGCATGATGGTCGACCGCACACACCCGCAAGGCCTGTGGGCGACACGGCCGCAAGCCATTGCCCACTTGCTGGTGACGGAAGCGTTGAGATAACTGTCCCCTCGCCCCTTTGGGGCGAGGGAGGGGCCCGCGCCACGCGCGGGAGGGTGAGGGGGCCTACTTGCCAACAGCTTGACTCAAGTCAGGAGCAAGAGTTTCCTGAGAGTATGGCGACAACCCACCGGCAAGCCCGGTCCTTACGCAAACAACAGACCGATGCTGAGGCAATTCTGTGGTCGCATCTTCGCAACCGGCAAATGGCCGGACGCAAGTTCCGTAGGCAGGTCCCATTCCTCGGCTACATTGCCGACTTCGCAAGCCTTGAAGCCAAGTTGATCATTGAGGTTGATGGTGGTCAGCATGCGGAGCGGGCCGAAGAAGATGGCAAGCGCACCCGCGAACTCGAAGCCGCAGGTTATTTCGTCATCAGATTCTGGAATCATGAAGTGTTCGAGAATCTGGGCGGCGTACTGCTGGCCATTCACGCGGTGCTTGAACCGCAATCTTACATCCCGGTGTGATAGCGAGTCCCCCGCACCCTCCCACGCGTTGCGTGGGCCCCTCCCTCGCCCCACAGGGGCGAGGGGAAGTACATCACTCCCCGCCGGGCATCAGGCGTTTGGCGAGCTCGGCGCGGTAGGGGCTGGCTTTGTAGACGCCGAGGACGCGGTGGTAGCTGGTGAAGAAGGCCAACTCTTCCAGCGCCAGGCGGACGTTTCTTTCCGACGGGTGGCCTTCGATGTCGGCGTAGAATTGGGTGGCTGAGAACTGGCCTTCGAGCTGATAGCTCTCAAGCTTGGTCATGTTGACGCCGTTGGTCGCAAAGCCACCCATGGCCTTGAACAGGGCGGCGGGGACGTTGCGTACACGGAACACAAAGCTCGTTACCACCGGCGCGTCTTCCGGTTCGGCGTCATGGGGGGTTGCCGACAGCACAACGAAGCGCGTGGTGTTGTGGCTTTCATCCTCGATGTCGCGGCGGATCACCTCGAGGCCGTAGATCTCGGCGGCCAGCGACGAGGCGATGGCGGCGGTTTTCAAGTCGCGCGACTGCGAGAGTTCACGCGCCGCACCGGCCGTATCGGCGGCCACCACCGGCTTGATCTTCAGTTCACGGATTACCTTGCGGCATTGGCCCAACGCGTGAACATGGCTGCGTACAGTTTCTATCTTTGCAGGATCGGCACCGGGCACGATCATCAGCTGGTGGTGGACGGGCAGGAAGTGCTCGCCGATGATGTAGAGATTTGCTTGCGGCATGAGATGGTGGATGTCGGCAACTCGGCCGGCCACCGAATTGTCGATGGGGATCATGGCCAGCGCCACTTGACCATCCTTCACCGCCTGGAATGCGTCTTCGAAAGTGCCACAGGCCACGGCTTCACAACCGGGATAGGCTTCGAGGCAGGCGATGTGGGAGTTGGCGCCGGGCTCGCCCTGGTAGGCGATCTTCAAACTCATGGTCTGGTCCTTAGCATCTGGCGGGCGATGTCGAGATTGGCGGGGGTATCGACCTCCAGGGCCAGCCTGTCAACGCGGACCACGGCGATGCGCAGGCCATCGTCCATGGCACGCAACTGTTCCAGGCCAAGCTCAGCCTCGCGGGCGCTGACAGGCAGGGAGGCGAAACGCTCAAGGGCGGCGCGCTTGTAGGCGTAGACACCGATGTGCCGCCAGAAGGGCGGCTCCGCCCCGGAGGGCAACTGACGAACAAAGTCGCGGGCAAAGGCTACCTCGCGGTCGGCGGAGAGGGGTGCCAGAACCTTGACGGCATCCGGATTGGCGATTTCGGACGTGTCGAGAAGTTCGGCGGCAATGGTCGAGACATCGGCTGTCTGGTTCACCAGTCCCGCCAGGCAGCGCTGGACCGACAGGGGGTCGATTGCCGGAAGGTCGCCGCGGAGGATCACCACAAAGCGGATACTGCCTTCAGGATCGCGCAAGGTCAGGGCCTCGGCCGCCCGGTCGGTGCCCGAGGGCAGGCTGGCGGTGGTGACGATGGCGTCGCCGCCATGGGCCCGTACGGCGTCTGCTACCTCGATCTCGGCGGCGGCCACCAGAACCCGGCCGACATTGGCTTCGACCGCCCGGCGCCAGACGTGGACGATCATGGGAATTCCATGGATATCGGCCATGGGCTTTCCGGGGAGCCTTGCCGACGCCATGCGCACGGGGATCACGACGATGGTATTCTGATGTTCGATCATGGGCTTGGGCAAGGGCGCGGCAAATTGTTCTGGGCCGTCTTATACGTATTGCAGTGGTTACGAGAAACAACTAGTTTCCGCGCCGAAATTTGGCTCATTCGGGCGGGAATAACTTATGGACAGCTTTGAATTCAACAAGATGGCCGGTGCCGTGTTGGGCAGCGCGCTGGCAGTTTTGGGCCTGTCGCAGCTTTCGGGGATGATTTATCACGCTGAAAAGCCGGAAAAGCAGGGTTTCGTCATCGAAGTGGCGGAAGCCGGCACGGGCGGCGAAAATGGCGGTGGCACCGAACAACCGGCGGCCGAATCGCTGGGCGCGATGCTGGCCAAGGCCGATGCCGAGAAGGGCCTGAAGGTCGCCAAGGGTTGCCTGTCGTGCCACGACTTGACCAAGGGCGGACCCAACAAGGTGGGCCCCAACCTGTGGGACGTCGTCATGCGGCCGCGGGCTTCACATCCCGACTACAAGTATACGGACCAGATGGCGGCCAAGAAGGGCGAGCCGTGGAGCTTTGAGGCGATCGAATGCCTTCCTGACCAATCCGGCAGTGGCGGTTCCCGGCACCAAGATGACGTTCAAGGTGGCCAAGGCGGGCGATCGCGCCAATGTCCTGGCCTATCTGCGCACCCTGTCGGATGCGCCGAAGGACTTTCCGGCCCCGTAACGGCCACAAAGCTTGCGGATTTTTAACGCTGGCGGGCCTTCCGCCGGTGTTTTCTTTTGGGCGTCCAAGTGCGTATGTATGGTTACGAATCACCGACGGGACCGACACGATGACATTCAACCGCCGTTCGCTCTTGAAGCTTGCCGGGCTTTCGCCGCTTGCCAAGATTGTGGGCATTCAGATCGCCCATGCCGGGGACCGCGACTTCAAACACGCGCTGACACTGTTCGACGACATCAAGTATCCCGCTGATTTCAAGAATTTCGATTACGTGAACCCCAATGCACCAAAGGGCGGGCGGGTGCGGCTGGGTGTCGTCGGGTCGTTCGACAGCCTCAATCCCTATACGTACAAAGGCGAGGCGGCGATTGCGGTCATCAATGAGTCACTGTTGGTCAGGTCTCTCGATGAAGCGTCAACCCAATATTGTATGGTCGCCTCGGCGGTGTGGCATCCGGAAGACCGCTCGCAGGTCATCTACCGCATCCGGCCCGAGGCCAAATTCCATGACGGCAAGGCGATGACGCCGGAAGATGCCATCTGGTCGATGATGACGCTTCGCGAAATCCACCCGCAATACAGTGCCTACTACAAAAACGTCGTGAAGGCCGAGCAGACTGGCGACCATGAAGTCACGTTCATATTTGATGAGAAGGGCAACCGCGAACTGCCGTTGATTACCGGAGAACTGTGGGTACTTCCAAAACACTGGTGGACAGGCAAGGATGCCAAGGGCAAGGACCGCAACATCGCGGAGACGACACTCGAAGTTCCGCTTGGTTCCGGCTCCTATGTGGCGAGCGAGATCAAGCCTGGCGCTTCGTACAAGATGAAGCGGGTTGCGGATTATTGGGCAAGGGACCTTGCCGTCAACATCGGCCAGGACAATTTCGACGAGTACGAATACATTTTCTTCCGCGACGCCAGCGTGGTGCTTGAGGCCTTCAAAGGAGATCAATTCGATTTCCGGGCCGAGAATTCCTCTAAGATGTGGGCCACGGGATATGAATTTCCGGCGCGCGAGCAGGGCCGCGTCACTAAGGAAGAAATCCCGACAAAGCGCGTCAATGGCATGCAGGCCTGGGTGCTCAATCTGCAGGCGTGAAAAATTCCAGGACGTGCGGGTGCGCCAGGCCTTCGATCTGGCCTTCGATTTTGACTGGTCGAACGCTAACTTGTTCTACGGCCAGTACTCGCGGTCGCGCAGCCACTTCAACAATTCGGAAATGGAAGCCACGGGCCTGCCCTCGCCCGAAGAGCTGGCCATTCTCGAACCGCTGCGCGACAAAGTCCCTGCCGAAGTATTCACAACCGAATATCAAAGCCCAAAGAACGACACGCCGCAGAACCGGCGCAAGAACCTGCGGGCCGCCGCCAAGCTGCTTGATGATGCCGGATGGAAGGTGACGCAGGATGGCAAGCAATTCCGTTCTCAAGAATGCCAAAGGCGAAACGCTCTGCCGTCGAGTTCGTGCTCGACTCGCCGCTGTTCGAGCGCATCGCACTTGCCCTACAAGGAGCAGCTTGAACTTCTGGGCATCACCGTCACCATCAAGTCGATCGACAGCGCCCAGTACGAACGCCAGACCCAGACATTCGACTACGACATCATCTCCAACGTCTGGGGCCAGTCGCTTTCGCCGGGCAACGAGCAACGGGAATTCTGGGGCACTGCCGCAGCGGATCGTAACGGCAGCCGGAATCTCGCCGGTATCAAGGATGCTGCAGTCGACTCGATCATCGAAACCCTGATCTTCGCCAAGGACCGCCCAAGCTTGATCACCGCCTGCAAGGCTCTAGATCGGGTGTTGATGTGGAACCGCTACATGGTGCCGATGTGGTTCCTGTCCTACGACCGTGTTGCCTATTGGAACCGGTTTGGGCGCCCTGAGAAGCTGCCGGCCTATTCCAACGGCTTCCCCACCATCTGGTGGTGGGACGACGAAAAAGCCAAGAAGACGGGCGGGGCCTGATAGGCCTTCATGGGCTCATACATCCTGAAACGCCTGTTGCTGATGGTCCCCACACTGCTGGGGGTGATGCTCATTACATTCACCATCGTGCAGTTCCTGCCGGGCGGTCCCATCGAGCGGGTGATCGCCCAAATCCAAGGCACCGACACGGATTCAACCTCGCGCATCACCGGCAATTCCGGCAATGAGGCGGGTGGCAACACCCAAGAACCTGGGTTGATCGGCGGCGGTGGCGGCGGCTTCAAGTATCGCGGCGCCGAGGGGCTGGACCCGGAGTTCATCAAACAGCTGGAGCGCGAGTTCGGTTTCGACAAGCCGGTGCACATCCGGTTTCTGACGATGCTCGGCAACTACGCCACGTTCAATTTCGGAGAGAGCTATTTCCGCGACCAGCCGGTGGTCAGCCTGATGGCCGACAAGATGGCGGTGTCGATCTCGCTCGGCCTGTGGCTGACCATCGTGCAGTACCTCGTTTCGATTCCGTTGGGCATCCGCAAGGCGGTGAAGGATGGCTCGCGCTTCGACCTGTGGACTTCGGTGGTCATCATCATCGGCTACGCCATTCCGAGTTTCATCTTCGCCATCATGCTGATCGTGTTGTTCGCCGGCGGCAGCTATTTCTCATGGTTCCCGCTGCGCGGCATCACCTCGGACAATTTCGAACAACTGGGATTCTTCGGCAAGATCGCCGACTACGCCTGGCATATGGCGCTGCCGCTGATCGCCATGGGCATCTCGAGCTTCGCCACCATGACGCTGCTCACCAAGAATTTCTTTCTCGATGAGATCCGCAAGCAGTATGTGGTGACGGCGCGGGCCAAGGGCCTCACCGAAAGCCAAGTGCTTTACGGGCATGTGTTCCGCAATGCCATGCTGCTGGTGATCGCCGGTTTTCCCGGAGCCTTTATCGGCGCGTTCTTCGCGGGCGCGTTGCTGATCGAAACCATCTTCTCGCTCGATGGCCTGGGGTATCTGTTCTACAAGGCGGCACTCGACCGCGATTATCCCATCATGTTTGCCAATCTTTACATCTTCACGCTGGTCGGCCTGATGATCGGGCTGCTGTCGGACCTCATGCTCACCTGGATCGATCCCCGCATCGATTTTGAAACGCGGGAAGTCTAGGCAGTGAAACTCTCCCGCCTCAACCAGCGGCGCTGGGATATCTTCAAATCCAACCGGCGCGGCTTTTGGTCGTTCTGGATTTTCGCGGTGTTGTTTTTGATGTCGGTGTTTGCGCCGTTCATCGCCAATGACCGGCCGATTCTCGCCTCCTACAAAGGCGAGTTGCTGTATCCGACCTTCATCGACTATCCGGAATCGAAGTTTGGTGGCTTTCTGGCGCGCACCAATTATCGCGATCCCTTCAACCAGGAAGAGATCGAAGCCAATGGCTGGATGATCTGGCCGCCCATCCGCTATTCCTACAATACCGTCAATGCCGAACTGCCGGCGCCAGCGCCTTCGCGCCCGGTGTTTCGCATGGAACGGGAGACAGCTTGCGGCAAGTACGAGAAGGGTGTGGATGACGTCAACTGCCGCTTTGGCAATCTGAACTGGATGGGTACCGACGATCAGGGCCGCGACGTGATCACCCGCCTCATCTACGGTTTTCGAATCTCGGTGGCCTTCGGCCTCATCCTCACTGCTTTCTCGTCGGTTATCGGCATGGCGGCGGGAGCGGTGCAAGGTTATTTCGGTGGCTGGACCGATCTGTTGTTCCAGCGTTTCATCGACATCTGGTCATCGCTGCCGACGCTTTACCTGCTCATCATCCTTGCGGCGCTGATCACGCCGACGTTTTGGATCCTGCTGTTCGTGCTTGTGCTGTTCTCGTGGACAGGGCTGGTGGGCCTGGTGCGCGCCGAATTTCTCCGGGCACGGAATTTCGAATATGTGCGGGCGGCGCGGGCGCTGGGGCTTTCGGATGCCAAAATCATGTTCAAGCATCTGATGCCCAATGCGGTTGTCTCCACCCTCACCATGATGCCGTTCATTCTCTCCGGTTCAGTGACGACACTGACGGCGCTGGACTTTCTCGGTTTCGGGCTGCCGCCCGGTTCGCCATCGCTCGGCGAACTCATTGCCCAGGGCAAGAATAATCTGCAGGCGCCGTGGCTGGGGCTCACCGGATTCTTCGTGGTTTCGATCATGCTGACGCTGCTGGTTTTCATCGGCGAAGCGGTGCGCGATGCGCTTGATCCCCGGAAGACCTTCAGATGAGCGAAGCTCTGCTCGACATCAAAAACCTGTCAGTGGGCTTCCGCAGCGGAGCGCAGACGACGCTGGCCGTTGATGGTGTTTCGTTCACGATCAACAAGGGCGAAACGCTGGCGCTGGTGGGCGAGTCCGGATCCGGTAAGTCGGTGACCGCACTGTCGATCCTCAAACTGCTTCCCTATCCGGCGGCGTTCCATCCCTCGGGCTCGGTCAAGTTCCGCGGCGAAGAATTGCTCGATGCCGATGAGCGCGATCTCCTGAAGGTGCGCGGCAACGACATCACCATGATCTTCCAGGAGCCGATGACATCGCTCAATCCGCTGCACACGGTGGAAAAACAGATCGGCGAGATTCTCGAACTGCACAAGGGCATGAAGGGCGAAGCGCAGCGGGCGCGTATTATCGAACTCCTCGGCAAGGTGGGCATTCGCGATCCGGAAACACGGCTGCAGGATTATCCGCATCAGCTTTCGGGCGGGCAGCGCCAGCGGGTGATGATCGCCATGGCGCTGGCCAACAATCCCGACCTGCTGATTGCCGACGAACCGACCACGGCGCTTGATGTGACCGTGCAGGCGCAGATTCTGAAATTGCTGAAAGAGCTGCAGTCCGAGTTCGGCATGGCGCTTTTGCTCATCACCCATGATCTTGGCATCGTGCGGCTGATGGCCGACAAAGTGTGCGTGATGCAGCGCGGCAGGATCGTGGAACAGGGCGATGCCAAGGCGGTGTTCGCCAAGCCGCAACATGAGTACACCCGCATGCTGCTGTCAGCGGAGCCGAAGGGGGCGCCGCCGGCGTTCAATCCAGCTGCTTCCGCAGTGGTCGAAACCACGGGCCTCAAGGTGTGGTTCCCGATCCGCCGCGGGTTTTTCCGCAAGACCATCGGCCACATCAAGGCGGTAGACGGGATCGACGCCACGGTGCGGGCCGGGCAAACGCTCGGTGTGGTTGGCGAGTCGGGCTCAGGCAAGACCACGCTGGGGTTGGCGTTGCTGCGGCTCATTTCCTCGCAAGGGCCTATTGTCTACATGGGCAAGCGCATCGATGGCTACACCAACAAGATGATGCGGCCGTTGCGCAAGGACATGCAGATTGTCTTTCAGGATCCGTTTGGGTCGCTGAGCCCCCGGCTTTCCATCCAGCAGATTGTCGAGGAAGGGCTGATGGTGCAGGGAAAGTCGCTCACCTCCAGCCAGCGCCGCGACATTGTTGCCAAGGCGCTCGATGAAGTCGGGCTCGATCCCCAAACCATGGACCGTTACCCGCACGAGTTTTCCGGTGGCCAGCGCCAGCGCATCGCCATCGCCCGGGCCTTGGCGCTTGAGCCCAAGTTCATGATGCTCGACGAGCCCACTTCGGCGCTGGACATGTCGGTGCAGGCGCAGATCGTCGAGCTGCTGCGCGACATTCAGAAGAGGCATGATATCGCCTATCTGTTCATCAGTCATGATTTGAAAGTGGTGCGGGCGCTGGCCAATGAGGTGATCGTCATGCGCAACGGCGTTGCGGTGGAACGCGGGCCTTCGGCGGAGATTTTCAATGCGCCCAAAACCGACTACACCAAAGCCCTGATGGCGGCGGCGCTCAACCTCAAGGCGGCTCCCGAGAGCGTGGTGAAACAATAGATGCCGGCGATTGTGATTGTCACTCCCACCTGGCCCACCGAAGCGTGGGCGACGGCCATGCGCAAGGTGGCGCCGCATCTCGATGTGCGCCATTGGCCGGGCAATCTGGGTGACCTCGCCTCCATCGACTATGCCGCCGCTTGGCTGCCGCCGGCAAACTTCCTCAAGTCGTTGCCGAACCTGAAGGCGATCTTTTCGTTTGGCGCCGGGGTAGACGCCATTCTTGCCGATCCGACATTGCCTGATGGCATACCGATTGTGCGGGTGAACGATCCCGATCTCACGGGCCGCATGACCGAGTACATCGTGTTGCACGTGCTGATGCATCATCGCCAGCAGCGGCGGCTGGACAACAACCAGCGCCAGAAGAATTGGGATTCATTCGCGACCCATGCGGCTTCCGCGATGTCGGTTGGCATCATGGGCATGGGTGTTATGGGACAGGATTCGGCACAGAAGCTTCGCCTGCTGGGCTTCCGCGTGGCGGGCTGGAGCCGGACCAGGAAGGAACTGCCGGGCATAGACTGCTATGCCGGGGTCTCAGAGTTCGACACCTTTCTGGCGCGTACCGATATTCTGGTGTCGCTGTTGCCGGCCACGCCCGTGACCGACGGTATCATCAATCGCGAAACCATCCTCAAGCTGTCGCGCAAGGGGCCGTTTGGCGCGCCCATCATCATCAATGCCGGGCGGGGGCGTCAGCAGGTGGCGGAGCATATTCTGGCAGCACTCGACGCCGAAGAACTTCATGCCGCAACACTGGATGTTTTCGCAGCGGAACCACTGCCAGCGGACAGCCGTTTCTGGACGCACCCGAAGGTAACAGTGACGCCGCATTGCGCGGCCGACTCCGATCCGGAAGTGATCTGCGCCTATGTCGCCCAACAAATTGCTAGGCATCGTTCGGGGCTGGGGTTCGAGAATCTGGTGGATAAGGTGCTTGGGTATTGAACCGCCGGTCCAACACCTGTCATCCCCGCACTTGTTGCGGGGACCCATCTTTCAGCGTCTGAGCCATCGAGATTGTTGCACAATGGGTCGCCGGAACAAGTCCGGCGATGACAGACTGTTGGGCTAAAACCGCTTGATGTGGGTTATTTCACTACCCGCCGCCTTGATCCTCGCCACGGCCTCTTTCAATGGTTCCTTCACCACCTGCATGTGATGGCCATTGGCGTGCAGTAGGGTTTGGCTATCAGTGATGATGCCGACATGGCCATCCCAGAACACCAAATCACCGCGCGCCAGGCTGTCGAGGTCGTTGATCATCACGTTCTTGCCGAGGGTTTCTTCCTGCATGTCGCTGTCGCGCAATGCTTCGACGCCCGAGGCTTGCAACGCCACTTGCACGAGGCCGGAGCAGTCCAACCCGCGGGCGGTCTTGCCGCCCCAGTAGTAGGGGACGTTGAGGAAGCATTCGGCGATCGACACATAGTCGCCGGCGTGTTTTGCCAGTGGAGCGAGATGATCGGCCCAAATGAAACGGCTATCGGCGAGTCTCAGGAATTTTCCTTCCTCACCTGTCGCCGTCACTTCGGCGAGCATCGGCAGCCATTCGGCGGGTTGAGTCTTTATGCTGGCGGCAGGGTAGCTGAATGTCGACGGCACAATGACCTTGTGGGTGGTGGCCAACACATCGCCCAGCGCTTCGCTTGAGATGAAGCCCACATAGCGGTCGCGCTCGGATTGGGCGAAGCTCCAGCCTTCGTTGTCATCGAAGACGCGAAACACTTCGCCCATCAGGGCCTCGCTGAGCTGCGGCGCATCGAAGCGCGGCAGTTTGCGGATACTGGCCACCGGAAGACGGCACTGCCGCAAGGTTCCCTCGGCTTCGCTGCGAAAGGCGTTGAGGCGCTTGTCGTCGTTATGCATTTACAGCCTTCCGGAAATCGCGCCGATCACGTCGGCGAGGCGTTCGAGATAGAGGGCGCCCTTGACGGTGCGCTGCACGAGAACATTGCGCCGGTCCTTGTCGTCGCGGCGGCGCGACACGAGTTCGAGCTTGCCCATGGAGTCAAGCGCCCTGGTGATCACCGGTTTCGACACGCCGAGCTTCTTCGCCAGATCGCGCACGGTGTGCGGGGGAGCCTCGAGGTAGATGGTGAGGATGATGCTCATCTGGCGCACCGACAAATCAGGCTCATCGTCGCGCACCATGGCGAGCGAAACGTCATGCCAGAGCTTGAGGGCCTTGGCGGTGGTGAGCGCCTCGGTCATTGGATTCGGGGGCGGAATGCCTGTGTTCGTTACGGTACCGTATCATTCTTGCGCAATTGCCCGGCGGGCGCAATCATTTTGCGTAGCTGTCGCGAATGACCGCGAACAGCGCCCGGAGGCCCTGGGCTTCGCCACCGCGCGGCCGGGCCGGCCGGGCGACCGGAGTCCAGGCAAAGATGTCGAAATGCACATGGGCATGGGCCTTGTCGACAAAACGCTTGAGGAACAGGGCGGCGGTGATTGAACCGGCAAAACCGGAGTCGGAGGAATTATTCATGGCGGCAACCGGTGACTCGAACAGGCGGTAATAGGGCGTCCAGAAGGGCAGGCGCCACAGGGGATCATTCTCGGCCTGGCCAGCCTTGGCAAGAGCGCCGGCAAGCTTCTCATCGTCAGTGAAGTAGGGTGGCAGGTCGGGGCCCAAGGCGACGCGGGCGGCTCCGGTGAGAGTTGCCATGTCGACCAGAAGATCGGGTGCTTCTTCATCGGCAAGGGCCAACGCGTCGGCAAGCACCAGACGGCCCTCGGCATCGGTGTTGCCAATCTCGATGGTGATGCCTTTGCGGCTCTTCAAAACGTCGCCGGGGCGGAAGGCGTTGCCGGAAATGGAATTCTCGACAGCTGGGATGAGCACGCGCAGCCGCACATTGAGTTTCGCCGACATGATCATCTGGGCAAGTCCCAGGACAGTTGCGGCACCGCCCATGTCCTTCTTCATGGTTGCCATGCCGGAGGCTGTTTTGATGTCGAGACCGCCGGTATCGAAACACACGCCCTTGCCGACGAGCGTCACCTTGGGGGCCCGGGCCGGGCCCCAGGTGAAATCGATCAGGCGCGGAGCCCGGGGGCTGGCCTTGCCGACGGCGTGGATCATCGGGAACTGGCGCTCCAGGGCTCTGCCTTTCACCACCGAGAAATTCGCCTTGCCTGCCCTGGCGATGGCACGGGCTGCCTTCTCCAGTTCGTCGGGTCCCAAATCGGAGGCCGGCGTGTTGACGAGATCGCGCACCAAATAGGCGGCACGCGCGGCGCGCAGCACTTCGTCGCGATCAACCGCACGTGGGCACACCAGGCTGGCGGCGGGTGGGCTTGCCTTGCCATAGGCACCAAACCCGTAGGCTTCGAGGCACCAACCGAGTGCTGCCATGCGAGAATTGGCGGCACCATGCAGAGAATAGATTCCCGGTGGAAGCTGGCGGCCTAATCGACCCAAGGCGAAGGCATCACTGTCATCTTCTCCAGCGATAACGCGATGCAGGGCGCCACGGGCATCGGGAAGCAACAGAATGCGCCCGGCTTCCGCATTGAAGTTCTGGGCATCGGCCCAGGTTCTGGCGGCGGGAGAAAGGCCATTGCGAAGCGCCGGCCAGGCGGTCTTCGACGTGACCGTGATGGCAAAGGATTTCGCGGTATCGGCGGCAGGCAGAAGTATCTTGGCGGGGTCCAGCATGAATCGCTCCAGGGTTGACGGGTTATAGCGCGAAGCGGGTTATGGTTAATGGTTTATTGACCATATCCCGGCCATCATCCGGCTTTGATACAGGGGCTCGTTTGCCCCAGGAGTTGGGTTCATGGTGCAAGCTGGTTCAATGTTTCGCCGCCGCATGACGGCCGTCATGCTGGTCGTGGTTTCGGCGATGGCGCTCGCCGCCTGCGAGAAAAAGTCAGCGGGTCTTGGCGATCTCGATAGCCTGAACACGGCTTCAACTGGCCCAACTTCGATGAGTGAAACCGCCAAGCTGGGTGAAGCTTATCAGAAGGACCCGAGCAATCCGGCCAAGGCCCTGGCCTATGCGAATGCACTCGGCGGCATCGGGCAGGTGGAAAAGCAACTGCAAATCATCAAGCAGCTCCACAGTTCCAACCCCGGCGACGCGAAGATCGCAGCCATCTACGGCAAGAAGCTGGTGGGCGCCGGCCAGGGCACGACGGCTATCCCGGTGCTACAAGCGGCGGCGGCCGATCCCAAGGCGGATTGGCGCATCTACTCGGCATTGGGGTCGGCCTATGACCAGGCTGGGCAATTCGAACAGGCCCGCGGCGAATATGAAAATGCTCTGGCCAAGAGCCCGGGCGAGACCAGCGTGCTGAACAACATGGGCATGAGCTACATCCTGCAAGGGGACCCGAAGAATGCCGAAGCGGTGCTGCGCAAGGCCTCGCTGTCGCCCAAGGCAAAGAACGAGCCGCGCATCCGGCAGAACCTGGCCTTGTCCGTCGGGCTTCAAGGCCGCTACGACGAGGCCCGGGAAATTGCCAGCAAAGATTTGCCGGCCGATCAGATCGAGGCCAACATGGCATATCTGCAATCCATGATGTCCAAATCCAACACCTGGAAGCAGCTGTCGGAAGAAGAACCGGGCTGAACTTCCCGAATTTGACGGCACACGGGAATTGGTTCAACACTTGTGAATAGTTCACAAGGGGAGAGAGCCAATGTACCGATTGCTTGCAGGCGCCGCTATTGCCGCGCTGATTGCTGGAAGCGCCGAAGCCGCCGACCTCAACGCGCTGGTATGGTGCGATCATTCCGATCCCGGCCTGCTGAAGCCCTTTGAGGACGCCAACGGCATCAAAGTGAATGTGAAAGAATTCGAGGGCACGGGTGCTGGCCTCGCCATTGTTGAGCAGAGCCAGCCGGGCG
The DNA here is from genome assembly GCA_963775095.1 of uncultured Alphaproteobacteria bacterium. Classification (GTDB taxonomy): domain Bacteria; phylum Pseudomonadota; class Alphaproteobacteria; order Rhizobiales; family Aestuariivirgaceae; genus Aestuariivirga. Next base: position 359,587 of record CAVZHN010000005.1, on the reverse strand, counting down.
ACTGGGATATCATGGTGATCGATTCCATCGACGTGCGCCGCGGCGTCGAGCGCGGGCTGTTTGGCGCGCTGCCGGAAGACAAGCTGCCGTTTGGCGATCTCTTCCCGGAAGTGGTGATGGATGGCTCGACCAAGATCGATGGCGTGCGCTACGGCGTCACCGAGAAGTTCGGCTACAATACCATCGGTTTCAACAAGGCAAAGGTCGATGCCGGCGACATGCAGTCGCTTGCGGTACTCACCGATCCAAAATACAAGGGCCGCATCGCCATCTATGACTATTATCTGCCGGTGATTGGCATGGCGGCGATGTCGATCGGCAAGAAGACAGCGGAACTCACCGAGGCTGATCTTCCGGCGATCAAGGACGTTCTCCTCAAGATGAAGGCCAATGCCAAGGCGGTTACCGATGTGGTGGCGAGCCAGACGGCATTGGCCACCGGTGAAGCCGACATCCTGGTTGGCGGCGGTGAGTGGGTTACGGCGGGCATCGCCAAGGAAAACCCGGACCTCGATTTCTCGATCCCGAAAGAAGGTGCTGTGCTGTGGTCGCAGTCGCTTGCGATGTTCAAGGATTCGAAGAACCAGGACATGGCGCTGAAGTTCATCCAGTATGTGATGAGCCCGGAAGGCCAGGCAAGGCTGGCCACATCACCGTGCTATTGGGGCATGCCGGCCAATTCCAAGGCGGCGCTCGATGACGGCCAAAAGCAGATCCTGCGATTTGCCGAACAGGGCGAGTTCCTGAAGCGGGCCCAGGGGTATCCAGCACCTTCCGAGGATCTCGACAAGAAGATGCAGGACCTGTGGACCGAAATGTTGCAGGCGCAGTGAGCGCTCGACGCAGCAATCGCACCGGCTGGACCAGTGTTGCACCCGCTGTGGTGTGGACACTGGCGTTTTTTGCCATACCCTTCGTGGCCATGGCGATCTCCAGCCTGTACCCCAAGGGCAGCAACGGCTTTAGCCTTGCGAATTACACCCAGTTCTTCACCAACCCCAGCTATTGGCGGGCGCTGACCAACTCGCTGGAAGTGACGGCTGCTGTCACCATCCTGTCGGTCATTCTTGCCTACCCTTTCGCATGGATTCTGGCGTTCATCGTGCCTGAGCGTTGGCAGCGGCTGGCGCTGATGGTGGCGGTGTTGCCGTTCTGGACGTCCTATGTGGTGCGATCCTACTCCTGGCTTCTGGTGCTGGCCGAAAAAGGGGTGATCAATGGCGCGCTGACCAGCTCCGGCCTTCTTGCGGAACCAATACAAATCGCCAATACGCGATCCGCCACGGTGATCGGTTTCGTGCACTTCTTCGTCATGCTGCTGACGCTGACGATTTACGCCAATCTGAAACAGCTTTCGCCCAACTACCGCAAGGCGGCCACGGATCTCGGCGCGTCGGGATTCCAGACCTTCATCCATGTCATCCTGCCGCTGACGCTGCCTGGTATCATGGTCGGCGCTTTCCTCACATTCGTGCTGGCGATCGGCGACTACATCACGCCGCAAATTCTGGGCGGGGGCAACGAACTCCTCATGCCGCAACTGATCATGATGCAGATCGGGCGGCGCGGCGACTTTGCTTCGGCCTCGGCGCTGTCCCTCATCCTCATGGTGGTTGTTACCGCGGCCTATTTCGCCTGCGCCCGCTGGCTGAAGATCGAGCGCGCGTAATGACCCGCGCCCTCGCCACCTTCTATGCGGCGCTGGTGTACGGCTTTATCTTCCTGCCGGTGGCAGTGCTGGTGCTGTTTTCATTTCAAGCCACACTGTTTCCCATTCCGCCGTTCACCGGGCCGTCGCTGCGCTGGTATCAAGCGGTGCTCGGCGATTCCCGGCTGACCGATGGGCTGGTCAATTCGGTTGTCGTGGCAGCCGTCACCTCGGCCTTTGCGACGCTTCTTGGCTTTCTGTCGGCCTGGGGTATTGCGCGGTTTCATCTCCCCGGCTCAGCACTGCTGCGCGGCATCATCACCATGCCGCTGATGGTGAGTTACCTGATCATCGGCATGGGGCTGTTGATTTTCTTCAACTGGGTTGGCGTCCCCAAGTCCCTGATAGCGGCGGGCATCGGCCATGTGGTGATCAATCTGCCGCTGTGCTTTGCCATCATCTACAGCCAGATGGGCGATCATCAGGCCAATATCGAACGCGCCGCGCGCGATCTCGGCGCCGGCGAATTGCAGGTACTGGCGCTGGTAACCGCGCCGATGCTGTGGCCCGCCCTGTTTGCCAGCTTTTTTCTATCCATGACGTTTTCGTGGGACGAGTTCGTGATCGCCTTTCTGCTGACACGCTTTGACACAACGCTGCCGGTCGAAATCTGGAATCTGCTGCGGGCAGGCCTCAACCCCAAGACCAATGCGGTGGGTGCGCTGGTGTTCGGCGTTTCCATTGTTCTGGCCATTGTTTTTGAGTTGGTCATGTTCCGGAAGCGCCCGGCATGAGCGCGCTTGTGTCAGTCGAGAACGTCAGCCATCGCTTTGGCACGGTGAAAGTGCTTGACGCCGTGTCACTGGCCATCGCCGCCGGCAGTTACACGGTGCTGCTGGGGCCTTCAGGATCGGGCAAGACGACGCTGCTGTCGATCCTCGGCGGGTTTTTGCATCCCGGCCATGGACGGGTGCTGATCAAGGGCGAGGATTGCACGCTGACGGCGCCGGCGAAACGGCCGACGGCGACGGTGTTCCAGGACTATGCGTTGTTTCCGCATATGACTATCGGCGGCAATGTCGGCTTTGGCTTGCGCATGAAGGGTGTGGCGCGGGCCGAACGCGACGCCAGAGCGCAGGACATGCTGGCGCTCGTGGGCCTTGACCAGGCGTTCGACAAGCGTCCGCATCAGCTTTCCGGCGGCCAACGCCAGCGCGTGGCGCTCGCCCGGGCGTTGATCGTCGAACCTGCGGTGCTGCTGCTTGACGAGCCATTGGGCGCGCTCGATCTCAAACTTCGCCGCCAGATGCAGGATGAACTCAAGGCCATCCAGAAACGGGTGGGCACGGCGTTTGTGCATGTCACACATGACCAGGAAGAAGCCATGGCGCTGGCTGATCATGTGGTGGTGATGAATCATGGGCGCATCGAGGATCAAGGGCCGCCGGAGCGGGTCTATGGGCAGCCCGCCACACGCTTCACCGCAACTTTCATGGGCGAGAGTACCATCATTCCCGGGGCTTTCTCCGGCGGTGTGCTGCGCACGGCATTTGGCGATTTTCCGGCGCGGTCCACGGCGCGTTTTGTGGCGGTCAGGCCGGAACACGTGAAGCTGGGCGGCGGTCTAACGGCCACGGTCAGCGATGCGGTCTACCAGGGAAGTTTCTTGCGTTGCATAGTGGTTGCCGATGCGGCGCCGGAAACGCCACTGCTGGCGCGCTTTGATTCCCGTCAGACGGTTCGCGCCGGTGACCGCATAGATTTTGGTATTGACGCGGCGCGCGCCAGCATTCTCGAGGACTGAGAGATGATGCGGATCGGCGCTGAACATTGGTATGAGACGCTGCGCCTGGGCGATGATGTGACACTGATCCACGAGCCGTGGATCAAGCCTTTCTACCGCTGCAATATCTGGCACGTGCGGGGGCGCGACCGCGACCTGCTGTTCGATACAGGTCTCGGGCATTTCAGCCTTCGCGCCCACGTGCCGCTGGTCAGCGAACGCGCGGTCACTTGTGTTGCCAGCCATACCCACTTTGACCATATCGGTTGCCACCACGAGTTTTCTGGCTGTCTGGTACATGGGGCAGAGGCCGCTATACTCGAAGACCCGCGGAGCGAATGGACGTGTGCCGACCGCTATGCCACGGATGACATGTTTATCGCCATGCCGGATGGATGGGACCAGGCGCGATACCGGGTGAAGCCAGCGAAAGCGGCGCGCATCCTCTCCGGCGGCGAAACAGTTGATCTTGGCGACCGGGCGTTCGAAGTCGTGCACACGCCGGGCCATTCACCGGGCGGTATCGGGCTTTTCGAGCGCAAGACCGGAATTTTCCTGTCCGGCGACATCGTTTACGATGGGCCGCTGATCGACGACGCCTACCATTCCGATATCGGCGACTATGTCGCAACTTTTGAGCGGCTGCGCAGCTTGCCGGTAGCGGTGGTCCATGGCGGGCATTTTCCGAGCTTTGGCCCGACGCGCTATCGCCAGCTCATTGACGAATACCTGGCCGGACACCGGGCGACCGGCTGTCATCTCAGCAGGCCGGGGACCTGATCAAACAATAAGGGCGCGGAAGTTACCGCGCCCATGGCGTTTGCAAGCCAGCGGCCTTGCCGTCACTCGAGCTTCATGACCAGAATGATGGAAGGCCCGAGAATGATGACGAAGATCACCGGCAGGAAGAACAGGATCATTGGCACAGTGAGCTTTGGCGGCAGGGCGGCAGCCTTCTTCTCGGCTTCGGCCATGCGGGTGTCGCGGTTTTCCTGGGCCAGAACGCGGAGCGCGGTGCCAAGTGGCGTGCCATAACGTTCCGACTGGATGAGACTGGTGACCACCGACTTGACGGTTGCCAGACCGGTGCGCTTGCCGAGGTTTTCGTAGGCCTTGCGGCGGTCCTGGAGGTAGGAGAGTTCGGCTGTCGTCAGGGTCAACTCTTCGGCCAGCGGCACGGAAGCCGAGCCGATTTCACGGGCGACGCGCTGCAAGGCGGGCTCGATGGCCATGCCCGATTCGACGCAGATCAGCAGCAGATCGAGGGCATCGGACCAGGCGCGCCGGATCGAATCGCCGCGGCGCGACGCGAGGTTCTTCACAAAGATCATCGGAAGGTAATAGCCAAAGACCAAACCGATGCCGGCCGCGGCGATGCGCATAGTCGGCGAAACCTTGTCGGCATAGAGGGTCGAGGAATAGACGAACACGATAACCGCCAGCACGATCGGCACGGCGAAGCGCGCCGCCAGATAGGTCATCAGGTGGCTTTCGTTGCGATACCCCGCCTGGCGCAGAAGATCGCGCGAGGATTCAGCCTCAAAGAGCTTGCGAAGATTCAGAACTTCGACAAGTTGGGAGGCAAGGCTACCACCCTGCTTTTCACGCAGCCGGCTTTCGCTGCCAACCAGAGCGGCGCGCTGAACAGCCCGCATCTTGTCGCGCTCCTCGCTGACCTGCTTCATGCGGGTGCGCAGTTTGTCGCCTTCGAAATAGGGCGAGGCAACGGTCAGAACGGTGGCGAAGGCCGCAACACCAACGAGCAGCGTCACCATGGTCTCGACTTGCAGGAGGCTCGCAACGATTTCAAACATGGGGGCCTTCCGCCTAAATGTCGAAGTTGATCATCTTGCGCATGACCAGAACGCCAGTCATCATCCATGTCCCGCAACCCACCAGCATGATATTGCCGGCGGTGGTGTTGAAGAGCGGATCCATGTAACTCGGGTTCAGCACGGTCAGGGCGCCCATGATGATAAACGGCAGCGAGCCGATGATCGCCGCCGATGACTTCGCTTCCTGCGAAACCGAGCGGATCTTCTGCTTCATCTTCTTGCGGTCGCGGAGCACCTTGGAGAGGTTGCCGAGGGCTTCGGAAAGATTGCCGCCGGTCTTCGACTGGATGGCCATGACGATACCGAGGAAGTTCACTTCCGACAGCGGCATGCGCTCAAACATGCGCTCGATGCCTTGATCGATGGTGATGCCGACCCGTTGCCCTTCGACGACTTCGGAGAATTCCGGGCCAACCGGCGGCCCGGACTCGGCGGCGATAACCTTCATGGCATCGGAGACGGGCAAGCCGGCCTTGAGGCCGCGGACCATGACGTCGATCGCATCGGCGAAGTCGTGGAGAAACTTGTTCTGGCGGCGCTTGCGAAGGAACCCCAGGAACCAGCGCGGAAATCCGAACAATCCGACGATGCCCGAGCCGATGCCGACATACCACGGAATGCCGAGGACGATGGGCACAATCGCAAAAACCGCCGCGGTGATGAACGACATCATCCAGAAGCCTCTCACGGTCATGTCGAGGCCCGATTGCATGATGAGCATGCGAAGTGTCAGCTTTTTCTTGCGCTGCTTTTCGCGCTCCTCAATCTGCTTCAAGGTCTCCTGGACCTGCTTGCGGCGGCTATCTTTCTGGCTGTCTATCAGCCGTGAGAATGCGGATTGCTTGGCAGGGCTCGATGCCCCCTTTTTGGACTCGGCAATCATCTTGACGCGGCGCGACGCGGCGCTTCCCGCCAGCAGCGGGCCAAGCAGCGCAAAGACCACTCCACCTATGGCGATCCCAACCATCGCCATGAACGCCAACTGCGTCACATCGGTACCAAAAAACTCCATGGAACTTGCCGGCCTCCCTTGGGCTTATGTTTCCTCGTTGCGCGATTCAGCTTTTTCGAGAGCATCGGCCAGGCGGCGTTCCTCGTTGTAGTAGCGGGCGCGGTCCCAGAAGTGGGGGCGGGCGATGCCGGTCGAACGATGGCGGCCAATGATCTTGCCATTGGCATCTTCACCAACGATTTCGTAGATGAAAAGGTCCTGGGTGATGATGACGTCACCCTCCATGCCGACCACTTCGGTGATGTGAGTGATGCGGCGCGTGCCGTCGCGCAGGCGGGCCGCCTGGACGATGACGTCGATCGAGCCGCACACCATTTCCTTGATGGTCTTGGAGGGCAGCGAAAAGCCACCCATGGTGATCATCGACTCGAGACGCGACAGGCCTTCGCGCGGGCTGTTGGCGTGGAGCGTGCCCATTGAACCGTCGTGACCGGTGTTCATGGCCTGCAAGAGGTCGAAGGCCTCGGGTCCGCGGACTTCGCCGACGATAATGCGTTCGGGGCGCATACGCAGGCAGTTCTTGACGAGATCGCGCATGGTGATTTCGCCTTCGCCTTCAAGGTTCGGCGGACGGGTTTCGAGGCGCACCACGTGCGGCTGCTGAAGCTGGAGTTCGGCGGCGTCTTCGCAGGTGATGACGCGCTCGTCGTGATCGACGTAACCGGTGAGACAGTTCAGCAAAGTAGTCTTGCCCGAGCCGGTACCACCGGAAATCAACACGTTGCAGCGCACCCGGCCGATGATTTCGAGAATGGTGGCGCCTTCCGGGGTGATTGAACCGAACTTCACGAGGTCCGGAAGTTTCATCCGGTCCTTCTTGAACTTACGGATGGTGAGTGTGGGGCCATCGATGGCCAGCGGCGGCACAATGACGTTGACGCGCGAGCCATCCATGAGGCGGGCGTCGCAAATGGGGCTGGCTTCGTCGACGCGGCGGCCTACCTGGCTGACGATGCGCTGGCAGATGTTCAACAGCTGGCCATTGTCGCGAAAGCGCACGCCGGTCTTCTGCATCTTGCCGCCGACTTCGATAAAGGTCGAATTGGCGCCGTTGACCATGATGTCGGCGATATCGTCGCGGGCGAGCAGGGGTTCGAGCGGGCCGTAACCCAGCACGTCGTTGCAGATATCTTCGAGCAGTTCTTCCTGCTCGGCGATCGACATCACCACATCCTTGAGGGTGATGATCTCGTTGACGATGTCGCGAATTTCGTCGCGCGCCGCGTCGCGGTCGAGCTGACCGAGCTGGGTCAAATCGATGGCGTCGATCAGAGCGTTGAAGATCGTGCCCTTGATGTCGTAGTAGTTCTCCGATTTGCTGCGGGCATACGAAGGCTCGGCCTTTTTCGCGGCAGCAGCTGCCGGCGGCGGCGGCGCATTGGTCTTGGCGGCTTGCCCGCCAAAGCCGGCGGAGCCGGGCATCGGCAAATCGGGGATGTTCACTGACGGTGCCGATAGGCCCGAAGGCGCCCCGGCTGGCTGTCCGGGCTGCGGAAGGGCGGGTCTCGGCGGCTGTTCGCCTGAACGCTTACCAAACATTACTTCTTCCTCAAGAGCGGCAACTTGGTGAAGATCGACGGCATGCCGCGCTTGGCTGCCGCGGCCGGCTTTTCTGTGCCGGCCAGAATCTGCGCGAGGCCGGACAGGGCTTCCGAGGCCTTGGACTTGGGCGCCACTTCGAACAGCATCTGGCCGTTGCTCTGGGCCGTGCCAAAGGCGTGGGCGTCGAACGGGATAATGCAACTGGGATCGATGCCGACCGCCTTGCCGAATTCAGCAGCCGGGATTTCCGGGCGCTTGGGAACACCCACCTGATTGATGATGAGGCGTGGCGGCCGGTCGTTGGGGCGCGCCTGCTTCAGCAAGTCCACGAGGTTCTTGGTGTTGCGCAGGCTGGCGAGTTCGGGAGTTGCGGTGATAATCACCTCGTCGGCGCTGACCAGGGTGTATTTGATCCACGGGCTCCACATGTTGGGCACGTCGACAACAACGCAGGGCACATTGCCGCGCACGGCGTTCAGGATGGTCTCGATGGCATGGGCCTCGATGTTGACCTCGCGGTCGACGCCGCCAGGCCCGGACAGCAGGCTGAGCTTGTCACCAAGCTTGGTCAGAAGCCGGTCAATCAGGGTCGAGTTGACGCGGTCGGGCTGACCAAGGGCTTCCAGCATGCCGCTGGATGAATCCTGATTGAAATTCAGTCCGGCTGTGCCAAAGGCCAGATCGAGATCGGTGATGACCGTGTCGGTCGAATACTTCTTCGACATCTGCCAGGCGATGTTGTGGGCCATGGTCGAAGAGCCCACACCACCCTTGGCGCCGACGAAGGCAAAGACCTTGCCGACGGGCGATGCCTTGGGATCGTTGTAAATGGCGGAGATCGCCTCAATCACTTGCAACTGGTGCAGGGGCGCAACCATGTACTCGCTCACGCCCTGACGCATCAGCTCGCGATAGAGAATGACGTCATTGAGGTGGCCGATAACCACGACTTTGGTGTCCGGCTGACATACCTGGGCAAGCTGCGCCAATTCAGAAAGCACAACATCGCGCGAGCCATGGGACTCGACCATCAAGAGGTTCGGGGTCGCCTGGGCCTGATAAACCTGGACCGCGGCCATGATGCCGCCGAGCTGGATGGTCACATGGGACCGGGACATTCGCCGGTCACCGGCGGCAGACTGCATGGTTTCAGCCGTCTGCTGATTGTCGCAAAAGCAGTGAATGTTGATGCGCGGCACGAGTGCCACCAGACCCTGGTCACCCGAAGCCGGTGCCACGCTGGCCTGTGTTGCGGTATTCATCATTTTTTCTTTCCTGCCAAAATGCCGTCAAACCGTTATTGGCTGCCGCCGCCGCTGCCGCCGCCGCCATTATCGCCGCCGCCGGAATCGCCACCGCCGCCGCCGCCGCTATCCCCGGACGAATCAGCGGTGATTTCGGTCGCCGAAACAGCACCGGCCCGCGGATTCTTGATGTAGATCTTCAAGGCGGCCATGCGATTACCCGCCAAAGTTGGTTCCATGGCGCGCGGGCCTTCGAAATCCTCAGGATTGGCAACCATCGCCGCCATGTTGTGGCGGATCGAGCAGCCAAAGTTCTCGTAACCGTCGTTGCCGGTTTCAACTCCGAGGTTCGACGACCAGTCCCCGCAGGCCTTGGTGACAGCAACCTTGCGGAGGAATGTCACCTCAACGGGAGCGCCGCGGCCACCGGAGTAGGAAGCGGCGCGAATCTTGGAGGGCGGAATGCCGCGCTGAACCATCAGCTCGGCAATGTCCCGGGCGGCTTCGCGCGAGCCGGGGTTTCCGGAGGGATACTTGATGGTGACCACGGATTGCGCGTTGGTCTTTGCTTCGGTTGCAAATCCCGAAACGGCGTTGATCTGCTCGGCAGACAGGGCTCCGTCATGGGCGACAACGCCCATGTTAACGGGCCGCTTCTCGACGGCAATGGCGTAGCGCTCGTGGTAGGGTGGCGAGTACCTGTCGTCCAGGGCCAAGTCCTCGGCATTGCAGCCGGCAAGAATTGTTCCGCATACAATGAGCATGGCGCCCTGAGCGCAGGCAGACCGCAGTTTGAAGAGATCACTGATCATTTGACTGTCACTCACTATTCGATGATGTAGCCAACGTTGCCGTGGAAGACTTCCTTGTCGCCCACCGGCCCGTAGACCTTGTTCAGGCGCCCCCACAGGATCGACTGGCGGTCGGTGGAGATATTCATGCGCTCGTCCGGCGACACGAGGTTCTTTTCGGCAGTGGGATTGACGATGTATGGCGTCACGATAATCGCCAGTTCGGTCTGGTTGTTCTGGAATGACCGCGACCGGAACAGGGAACCGAGCACTGGGAGGTTCTTCAAACCCGGCGTTCCTTCGATCTGGTGGCGGTCATCGGACTTGATGAGCCCGGCAAGCATCATCGAACCACCGCTCGGCAGTTCGATGGTGGTCCGCATGTTGCGGGTGTCGATGCCCGGATTGATGCCCACCGACACCTGGCCGATTTCGCTGACGGCGGTTGAAATGTTCAGACTGATGCGGCCTTCCGACAGCACCGTCGGCGTGAAATCGAGCGACACACCATAGGGTTTGTATTCGACCGTGCAGATGTTGGAGTTGTTGGCGATGTTGCAGTTGGCTATCGGCAGTTCGCCGCCGGCGTGGAACCGAGCGTTCTGACCAGATACCGCCGTGAGGTTGGGCTCGGCCAGGGTGCGCACGATGCCTTCCAATTCCAGCGCATCGATAACCGCGCTCACGTCGACGTCGGTACCATTGAAGCCGGCGCCGATTTGACCGGCAGCAGCTACGGCCGGTGTGACACTTGCTGCGGCGAGCACAAATTTGCCGAAGTCGAAGGCGGCACGGATGTCAATGCCGAGGTTCTTCACCACGGAGCGCTTCACTTCCACAACCTTGACCTTCAACATTACCTGGTCACCACCGGTAACGTTAATGGTGTTTACGATGTCGCATTCGCAGGTCGCCTTGGCGAATTTCATAGCAAGGTCTTCGGCGGTCTTGGCTTCCGCCGCACTCTCCGCCGTGCCGCCGAGGATGACGCTTTCGTTGACGGTATCAACGGTGATCTCGGTGCCCGGAAGGGTGCGATCGATGAGCTTCTGCAGGGCCTTCATGTCGAGGGCCACTTCCAGATCGATGTTCATGATCTGCTGGCCGTTGCCATCAAAGAAGAAGATGTTGGTCTGACCGACCTTGCGGGCGAACAGATAGGCGGTGTTGCGGGTGCGCACCACGGCATCAACAATCTCGGGATTGCCGACAATCACATCCTTGGCTTCGGCGGGAAGCCGGATGACCACCGACTTGTTGAGGCCGATGCGGACGAACTGGCCATCGTCACTGGTACCGGACGTTGACAAGTCAAGATCGCTGGCCATGACCGGCGCGGCGTAGAGCCCATGAAAGAAAAGGCTGGCCGCGGCAAGCGACGCCGCCACCGATAGCTGTGCGGCTTTCCGGGCAAACCACTTGTGGTTCCGATGAGGCATTTCGTGGGTGATACAGGACATTTGAAACAACCTCAGTTGCTGGCGGTGTTTGATTCAGAGCCGTAGCGAATGATGATCCGGCCAGTGCCGGATTTGCCTTCGCCGCCGCCGTTCTTGTATTTATCGGCAACGATGGGGATGCCGTCGCCCATTCCGGCGTCGGTGCCTTCGGCAATCGAGCGGAGCGCGAGGGAGAGTTCGCCCGCCGATTCGACCATGGACAGGACTTCAATCTGCCGGGGGTCGAGTTCAAGCGTTGCGGTCTTGCCTTCGGTCACCGTGACGTTTTCGTTGTTGGTTTCCTGCTTGAAGGTCTGGTTGATGGCGAGAACACGTACATTCGTAAACACTGTCTCGGTGAAAACCTTCTTGCCGCCCTTGGCGTCGTCCAGCTTGCGGGTGAGAATGACGTCGACCCGGTCATTTGGCAGGATGAAACCGCCAGCCGTCGAACGCTCCGATACGCCCACTGAAACGGCGCGATAGCCCTTGGGAAGGATAGCGCTCATGAAGCCGCGCTCTCCGGGCTCGACGACCTTGCGGTCGAAAATCGGTTCGTCCTTGTAAATCGGCAGCCGGGCGCGGGCATTCTGAAAGGTGGTCAGAGCGTCGGGCTTCTCGTCTTTGGTCACCATTGCGTCCAATACGTTGGACTTGGGCCACTCCCGCCAGACGATCGACGCGTCGATCATCCGTTCACCCATTGACATGTCCTTGGCGGCGACCAGAACCTCGACCATGGGCACTTTGTTGATTTCGACAACTTCCTTTGACGGTTTCTTGCCGATGAGTCCCTTCGCCATGAGGGCCGCGAGACCCGCCGCACCGATGGCGACACCCAAAACGATAATCCGTGTCTTACTCATTGATCACACCTTGTCCGAAGCACAGGTTGGCTGTTGCGCCCACATTCGGGCCGAATGGTCAAATTTGCGTTAACCGTCCTCATTTGGCTTTTGCTCATCATACCGCAGACATCCACCCGGACTGCGGGAGGGCAAGGATCGCGCCGATCGCCAGTGCATAGCCGTAGGGCACGTTCGGCTTGAGGGACGAAAGCCGCTTGGGCCAGGATTGTCCCTTGATCTCAGCATTCATGTTGAGCACGGCCCAGAGGCCGACCGCCAGCGCCAGCAGCCCGCCGGCAAAAACCGCGAGCACCAGGAACGGCACTGCGTTGGGCCAGCCAAACCACAGGCCAGCGGCGGCAATGAGCTTGGCGTCGCCGCCACCGAAGAGGCCGAGGGCAAAAAGCGCAAATCCGGCGAAAAACAACCCTGTGCCGGTGGCCAGGTGCATCAGCATCACGTCCCACGGCATGCCTGAAGCCAACGCCAGCGGGAAAAACGACGCTGCGATGAGCCCGGTCAACCAGTTGGGAATGCGCAGCGAGAGCGCGTCTCCGGCGCCAGCCACGATCATCAGGACAGGGAATATCGAAAGGGACAGAAACTCAATCATCAGGGGCCGCCGGCTTGAAACTACTGCCGGCAACCTCCCATGAGCGCCGTTAAGGGGGGGTTAACTGTGACGCGCCAACCGACAAAAGAAATCCACTGGCCCGGGGGCCAGTGGATTCAGATTCAATGACCTCAGCGGTCGCGAAATTACGAACCGGAGGTAATGTGGCCGGCGAGCGAGGTAAACTTGCCGGTGATCGAGGACGCCAGGATCGGCATGGCGGTCACGAGCGCGAGGCCCATGGCGGCGGCGATCAGGCCGTATTCGATAGCGGTTGCACCGGACTCATCTTTCACGAAACGCACAAACTTGGTCATCTTACATACTCCAAAGGGTTACAGCACCTGGCTCAACTTGTTCGGTGCCTTATGCGCCGTCACCACTGAACCATGATGCCAAGGTAAGCAGCACGGTTTAATGAGACGTAAAATCCAGCGGGTCTGGCGGCATTTCACAGCCAATGTTCGGGATGTAGAGAACTGGCACTGAAGCAATTCAATCAAATTGTAACGAATTCGCCCGCCGCGACGAACAACAGGCGGTGGAATTCGCCATCGTAACCAAACATTCACCAATACCGATACAAAGTGCGCTCTCCATATGCTGGTTCCACTGCCGCGCCGAGGAAATCAAATGACCACGAAAGCCATCGTCTCAGCTCTCGCCTTGCTAATCGCCACTGGTGCCGCGAACCAAGCCGCCGCGACCGAACCACTGGTACTCTATGCCAGCCGCACCAAGCTCATGAAACTCGCCGAGCCGCCGGGCACCATTGTCATCGGCAATCCCAGCATCGCCGACGTTACGGTCAATGGAAATCATATATTCCTGCATGGCCGAAACTACGGCGCCACAAACATCATGATCTTCGATGCCAAGGGAGACGTGGCTCACGACTTCGAAGTCGTGGTGCAGGAAGGCGCGCAGAGCAATGTAACTATCTACAAGGCCGGGGCCAGCGTTACCTATGCCTGCATTGACGACTGCCAGCCGACACTGCGGCCGGGCGACATGCCGACCTTCACCAACGACATCGCCAAACAATTCAAGCTGATCAGCGCACTTGCGAGCGGGCAACAGTCCTCCGATGGTACGGAAAACGCCCCTACACCGCCGCCGGCGCAGTAGGCCAAATGCTTCCAGCAAGGCAAAGACCCCGGCATCCTGCCGGGGTTTTGTTTTGTTAACCGCGCCGGCAGAGCTCGAATCGGTAAAAATAGACAGAATGTTTTCAATACCCCGCAACACTGACTTGATAGTTTGTAGAATCTGAGAAGCCCCATGCTTGTTTGAAGGCAGTGGGGCGCTGACGGGACGGAGTGGAAGAATGCTGAGGAGAATCGTTCGAGGACTAGGAGCCATGGGCCGGCGCTACCGCTCGTCTGCGAGTGGCGCCACGGCAGTCGAATTTGCCTTGGTGGCCTTCCCATTCTTCTATGTGCTCGGAACCATCTGCGAAACCGGCCTCATGCTGTTCACCGAATACGTGATTCAGAACACCGTGCAGGATGCGGCGCGTGATGTACGCACCGGGCAAGTGAGCACCTCGGCGGGCGTGCCGACCAAGACGGCCGACGAATTCAAAGATGACATCTGTAACAAAATCCTGACGCTGATCGACTGCGACGGCAAAGTCTGGGTCTACGTCAACAATGCCTCAGATTTTTCTATTCTCAAGACGTCGATCGATGATCCGCTCAATATCGGTCAGCAGTCGGATGGCACGTGGACCACGGTGAAGTTCGAACCGGGCGCCAGGTTGAGGGCGGCAACAGTCATCGCCACGTACGATTGGGACTTCGCGTTCCCGTTCATGAGCTTCCTCGGAAATGTCGCGGATGGCGAAAAGCGCCGCATCTACGGCATCGCCATATTCCGCAATGAACCGTTCTGATTGGGGCAGACTGCAATGCTATCATTCCGCCGCTACATCGCCAACACGCGCGGCATCGCCGCGATCGAAATGGCGTTCATCATGCCATTTCTGCTGTTCCTGTATTTCGGACTGGTCGACCTCACATCGATGATTTCGATCAATCGCAAGCTGACCTATTCAGCGAGCGTGGTTGCCGACCTGGTTACCCAGAACAATGCCACGGTGACCGCCACCAACATCGCGGACTACGTGAACGCGGCGGAACTGATCATGAAACCGACGCCAATCGGCTCGGTGCGCGTGGAGGTGTTCCTGTTCCGCAAGGTCGGCGCATCAATCAACAAGATCTGGGTGTACAAGTCGACAGGCGGCTCGGTTTGTGGCGCAGGCGATCCGGCGACCGGCGGTATGGATACGCTGATGACCGACAACAACGATCTGGTGGTTTCGAGGGTCTGCTATACTTATGCCCCTTATATCGCGACATTCCTTGGCAACAAGGTTCTTGGCGCCACGTCGTTCGCGATGAGCGAGCAGATCGCGCTCCGGCCGCGCATGTCGGCGCAGCTGGCCTGCGCCACCTGCCCGACGTCCTAAAGGCACAGCCGATCACACTCTGGCGCCCCGCCATTGGCGGGGCTATTCATTGGGCCCCGCCGGAGCTTGATTTTGGATTTCACCGTCTTTCTCGCCGTCCTTGCCGCCGCCATCATGCATGGGGCGTGGAACGTCATGGTCAAGCTCAAGCTCGACCGGTTCCTGTCGCTGTTCCTGATTCAAAGCCTGATGGGCGTCATAGGTTGCGCCATGTTGCTGGTGTTCGCGTTTCCGGCGGCGGCCAGCATTCCCCATGCCATCACCTCGGGCATCCTGCATACCGGCTATAACCTGTTCCTGGCGCGGAGCTATCGGACCGGCGACCTCAGCCAGGTCTATCCCATTGCCCGTGGTGCCGCCCCCCTGCTCACCCTCATTGTCACTTGGGCCACGGCTACCGAACAGGTGGGAATGGCCGGTGTCATCGGCGTTGCGGTGCTGGTTGCCGGCATCTGGATGGTCAGCCTGGCGGGCAGGCGCAATGTGCGTCTTGATGGCATGACGCTGTTCTTCGCGCTGGGCACCAGCGTGTTCATCGCCGCTTACACGATCGTCGACGGATTGGGCGGGCGCGCCTCGGGCTCGCCTTCGGGTTATGCCGGGCTGGTGTTCGCGCTCGATGCGGTGCTGCTGCTGCTGGTCGGTATCGGCATGCGGGGACCCCGCATTCTGGCTGACGTTGCGCCTCACTGGAAGAGCGGGATGGTTGGCGCCGCGTTTTCGGTTTCGGCCTATTGGATCGTCATCTGGGCCATGACGCACGCGCCGATTTCAGCGGTGGCGGCATTGCGCGAGACCAGCATTCTGTTCGTCATTGTGATGTCGGCGCGGGTGCTGAAAGAGACGGTGACAGTGACGCGCATCGGTGGAGCGGCATTGATCGTCGCCGGCGCGATCGTTCTCAGAATTGCCTAACGCCCAAACAGCCCGGCATGGCGATTGCGAAGTTCGGCTTTTTGCACTTTGCCCATGGCGTTGCGCGGCAGGTCCGGCACCACGAAGATGCGTTTCGGCACCTTGAATTTCGCAAGCTTTCTGGCCATTGCGGCGATCATTGCCGCTTCATCCGGAAGCGTCTCCTTGGCGGCGATCACCGCCACGACGGCCTCGCCGAAATCCGGATGCGGCACGCCGATGACGGCACTTTCGATAACGCCGGGGAGGCAATCGATGACATCCTCGATTTCCTTGGGATAGACGTTGAAGCCGCCGGAAATGATCAGATCCTTGGCACGGCCGGAAATCGTCACGCGCCCCTCTTTGTCGATCGTGCCGATATCGCCCGTGATGAAAAAGCCATCGGCGGTGAACTCCTCCGTCGTCTTCTTGGGCATGCGCCAATAGCCCTTGAAAACGTTGGGGCCCTTCACTTCGATCACGCCGGGTTGGGGCAATTTGATACGAACATCTATACCCGGCAACGCATACCCCACAGTGCCTGGCACACGTGGCTCATCATAGGGGTTCGAGGTTATCATGCCGGTTTCGGTCATGCCGTAGCGTTCGAGGATGGCGTGACCGGTTCGCTGATGAAAGACTTTGTGAGTTTCAGCCAGCAAGGGCGCCGAGCCGGAAATGAACAGCCGCATGCGGGCGCAGGCCTCAGCGGTGAGGCTGGGCAGATCGAGCAGGCGCGTATAGAAGGTTGGAACGCCCATCATCAGTGTTGCCCGCGAAAACGCCGTCAAGGGCCGCTGCGGCATCGAAGCGGTCGAACCACAGAATCTCATTGCCATTCAGGAACGAGGTGTTGAGCGCCACATAGAGCCCGTGCACGTGGAACACCGGCAGGGCATGGAGCAGAACGTCATCGGGCACAAATCGCCATAGCTTCACCAGCGTTTCGGCGTTCGAGGCGAGATTGCCATGGGTGATCATCGCGCCCTTGGAACGGCCGGTGGTGCCAGATGTGTAGAGCAGGCCTGCGAGATCATCGACGCCGCGCTCGGCGGTGTCGTGGCGGGTGTCCATTGCCGCCGCCAGGCTGGCGAGGCTGCCGGCGCCATCGCGCCCCAAATTCACCACGGCATTGACGCCACGCCGGTCAGCGAGGTTGCGCATCGCCTGCTGGCGCGGCGGGTCGCACACGATTACCCGCGGTTCGGCATCGCCCACGAAGTAGTCAACTTCGGCTTCGGTGTAAGCGCTGTTGAGCGGTTGGTAGACGGCGCCCACCTTCAACGTGCCGAGATAGAGCAACACATTGGCGATCGATTTCTCGACCTGCACGGTCACCCGGTCGCCGGGTTCAACCCCCAGAACGGAGAGGGCGTTGGCGTATCGCGCCGCGCCGTCCATGAGATCGCCGAAGGTCAGCGTGGCACCGGAGACGGCATCGCGGATCGCCACCTTGCCGGGGTCGCGCGCGAAGACGGCTGCAAAGTGCTCATAGAGATTGCCGGGCATGACTCAGCTCAGGAAGGCTGCCATGCGTTTCAGTGCCTCGCGGAGGTCTGGCTCGCTGGCGGCATAGGAAAGGCGGAGATAGCCATGGCCGTTCTCGCCGAAGCTTTCGCCGGGCAGCACCGCCACGTGGGACTTGTCGAGCAACTCGCGGGCGAGATCGCCGGACTTGCGGCCCGTCGCTTTCACATTGGGAAAGGCATAGAAGGCGCCGCCCGGCAGTTTGCAGGTTACGCCCTTGATGGCGTTGAGGCCGGCAACCACGATGTCGCGGCGCTGTTCGAAGCTCTGGCGGAAGTGTTCGATCTCGTCCATCGGGCCAGTGATCGCCGCCAGTCCGGCCACCTGGGTCGCCACCGATGTACAGGAATGATCGACGGTGATCAGTTTCTTGACGATTTCCACCAACGGCTTCGGCCATATACCAAAGCCCAGGCGCCAGCCGGTCATTGCGAAAGTCTTGGACCAGCCATCGAGAATGATGGTGCGGTCGCGCAGCTCCGGGAAAGACAGGAAGCTGGTGAACTCTGCACCCTTGAATATCAGGTGGCTGTAGATTTCGTCGGAGAGAATGGCAACGTCCGGATGCTTCAACAATCCTTCCGCCAGCTTCTGCATCTCGCGGCGATCGACCACGCCGCCGGTGGGGTTGGCTGGCGAATTGATCATGATGAGCCGGGTGGCGGGAGTAATCAGCGACAGCACTTCTTCGGCGTCGAAGCCAAAATTCCTGTCTTCGCGTATAGGATAAGGCACGGGCATGGCGCCGGAGGAGCGCACGGCATCGCGATAGGGCGGGAAACCTGGATCGGGATAGAGGATTTCGGCGCCGGGGCCACCGAAGATCTGACAAGCGAAAAAGAACGTCACCTTGCCGCCGGGAACGATCACGATCTCGTCGCCCGAAACCGGCACGCTGAAGCGCTTGGCGGTGTAGGCCGCCACGGCCTCGCGCAAGCTCGGCAGGCCGGCGGGCGAAGAATAGCCGTGCGGGCCATCGCGCACCGCCTTTTCGGCAGCTTCGAGAATATGCCGAGGCGGGGTGAAATCCGGTTGGCCAATTCCGAGATTTATGACCGGCGCACCCTGGGCTTTAAGGGCATTGGCGCGATCCAGGACGGTGAACGCCGTTTCTTCTTCGATGGCGGTGATGTTGGGATTGAGCTTCAGCATTATGTGGCGGGGTCCATTGAGAGATCGAGGAGGTGGCTCACATTGCGGTTTCCGGCACCTTTTGCCAAGGCCTGCGCGTAGGTTTCTACAACCGCATCGGTCAGGCCAGTCCTTCTGCCGAGCTGGTCTGCAAGGCGTGCATAGTAGGTGATGTCCTTGGCAGCGTTGGCAATGGCGAAGCGATAGCCTTCGAGGTCGCCCTCCAGTGCCGGCGCCACCATCTTGCGCAGCACGCCGGAATTGCCGGAGCCATTGAGCATGACGTCATAGAGGTTCCGCCAATCGATATTGGCGGCGCGGGCGGCCTGAAAGCTTTCGGCGACGAGCGCCGCCATGCCGGTGACCAGGTAGTTGGATATGAGCTTTGCCGTGTGCCCTGCCCCCGGCGGGCCGAAGTGGCGGACCGTCGTGGCGAAACAACGCAGCAGCGGCTCGATTGCCGCGAAGGTCTCGGGCTCGGCTCCGCACAACACGCCAAGTTCTGCTGTTTCGGATTGTTCCGGACCACCGGTCAGCGGAATGTCGGCATAGGCAACACCCAGCGGCTTGAGGCTCGCCGCATGATTTCTTGTTGTTGCGGGATCGGTGGTTCCGGCATCGAGGATGATATGGCCGGGGCGCAGGCCGGGTTTGAGCGCGGCAATGGTCGCGGCCACCACCTCGGCGGTTGAAACACACAGGATGATGAAATCGGATTGCCGCGACAAATCGGCGTGTTGACTGGCTTCCCTCGCGCCACGGGCAATGAGATCATCCACCGGCGCGCGATTGCGGTGGGCCAACACCGTCACCTCGTAGCCATGCTTGAGAAGATTGGCGGCCATGCCATGGCCCATCAATCCAGCCCCGATCAATCCCACCCGCCTGCTTGCCACTGAGCTTTCTCCTGCTTATGGTCCGCGCCCGAAAACCGGGAGTTTCCGTATCATGGCGGTCCACAAGAATTTCATCAATGGCGAATGGGTCGAGGGCAAGGGGACGCGCGAAAACGTCAACCCTTCGGACCTCACCGATATCATCGGCACCTATACGCAGGCCGACAATGCACAGACCGAAGCGGCCATCGCCGCCGCCAAGGCAGCGCAACCGGCGTGGGCCGCCACCACGCCGCAGCAGAAGGCTGACATTCTCGAGACCATTGGTGTCGAACTCCTGGCCCGCAAGGATGAGGTCGGGCGCATGCTGTCGCGCGAAGAAGGAAAGCCGCTTGCCAACGGTATCGCCGAAACCACGCGCGCCGCGCAGATTTTCAAGTTCTTTGCACAGGAAGCGCTGCGCACCGAAGGTGTTGCCGTGTCCTCCGTTCGGCCCGGCGTGGACGTGTTGATTACCCGCGAGGCGCTGGGTGTTGTCGGATTGATCTGCCCGTGGAATTTCCCAATTGCCATTCCAGCGTGGAAAATGGCTCCAGCACTGGCGTTCGGCAACGCCGTGGTGCTGAAACCGGCCGATCTGGTTCCGGGCACGGCGTGGATGCTCGCTGAAATCATCTCGCGCTCGGGCTTGCCGAAAGGCGTGTTCAATCTGGTCATGGGCCGGGGTTCAATGGTCGGCCAGACGATGCTCGAGTCCAAGGATGTCAACGCCATCTCGTTCACCGGATCGGTTGAAACAGGTGCCAAGGTGGCGATGGCCTGTGCGGCGCGCGGCGCTAAGTTCCAGTTGGAAATGGGCGGCAAGAATCCGCTGGTGGTGCTTGACGACGCCAATCTCGATGCCGCCGTGGCGGCGTCTGTCGATGGCGCATTCTATCAGACAGGCCAGCGCTGCACGGCGTCCTCTCGCCTCATCGTGCAGAAGGGCATTCACGACCAGTTCGTAAACAAGATGGTTGCCGCCATGAAAACGCTGAAAGTCGATCATGCGCTGAAGGACGGCACGGTGATCGGACCGGTGGTCGATGAAAGCCAGATGGCGCAGGATGAGAAGTACATTCAGATCGCCCGCGATGAAGGCGGCGAACTGGCGTGGGGTGGCGAACGCCTCAACCGCGACACCAAGGGCCACTTCCTGTCGCCCGCGCTCTTTGTCGGCACCAAGAACACCATGCGCATCAACCGCGAGGAGGTATTTGGCCCGGTGGCTTCAGTGATCAAGGTCGATTCGTATGATGAAGGTTTGGCCGTTGCCAATGACACGGCGTTCGGCCTGTCGTCTGGCATCTTCACCACCTCGCTAAAACACGCCACGGATTTCCGCAAGAAATCCGCCGCTGGCATGGTGATGATCAATCTGCCGACGGCCGGCGTCGACTATCACGTACCGTTCGGCGGCCGCAAAGGCTCCAGCTACGGGGCCCGCGAACAGGGGCGGCATGCGGTCGATTTCTACACGTCGATCAAGACGGGCTATGCGCTGGCGTAGGCTATCGTCCTTCTCCAGCCAGAGGCTGGGGAAGGTGTCGCGAAGCGACGGATGGGGTAGTTCCGCGTGGCAAGTCCCCACCCGGCGCTCCGCGCCACCCTCCCCGCTTCGCGAGGAGGGATGATACTGTTAATCTCCTGTGACTGGCACTTCCCGCTCGCGGCCAAGTATGCGTTCTCGCGTGAAGACGACAAGTCCGGCGGCGATCACAATGGCCGCTCCCACCAGGGTCCAGGCGTCCGGCAGGTCGCCGAACACGAGGAAGCCGGCGATAATCATCCAGATGATCTGGGTGTAGACGAAGGGGGCCAGCAGTGCAGCGGGCGCCAGGCGGTGGGCCTGGATCAGCATGTAGTGGCCGATCCCGCCGCACAGGCCCATGACAATGAGCAGGAACCATTCAAGTCCCTCCGGCGTTTGCCAATGCCAGCCGAGCGGCACGGCTGCCCCCAAGCCTCCGGCGAGGCCCACATAGAACAGAGAGGTTTCGGCGCGGTCGTGGCCACCGACCTTGCGGGTGACGATGTTGTACAGCGCGCCGCAGAAAGTCGCGCCCAGTGAAAACAGCATGGCCCAATGGAAACTCATGGTGCCCGGCCGCATGATGACCAGCACGCCGAGAAAACCGGCAATGACGGCGCTCCACCGCCATAGACCAACCTTCTCGCCCAGCAGCGGCACGGACAGCGCGCAGACCCACAGCGGTATGGTGAAGGCGATGGCCGCCGTCTGGGCCAGTTGAAGTTTCGAGATGGCCACGAAATTGAGCCAGGTGGAGGCGAGCAACAGAAGCCCGCGCATGACCTGCAACAGCGGATGGCGTGTGGTGAACAGCGCTGGGCCACCGGCGCGCAGCACGATTGCAACTGACAGCAGAAAGGCCACGAAGTAGCGGAAGAACACGGCAACAAACATCGGCAGATGCAGCATCACCTGCTTGCCGATGGCATCGAGCAGCGTGAACACCGCCATGGAGCCTGCCATCAACAGGATGCCCGTGAGCTTGTGGTTGCCGGTCATGCACAAACACCTTCCAAGGCCGGGGAAGGCCCGGCCACGGAGGCGTTTGGTCTAGGTCACCTCGACATCCAGCCTGCCAACACCGGCAATCGCCGCTCGCAGTTTGTCGCCTTTTTGCACGGGGCCGACGCCCGCAGGTGTGCCGGTGTAGATGAGGTCCCCTGCTTTCAGTGCATAGAGCTTGCCCAGTTCCTGGATGATTTCGGCGATGCTCCAAATCATCTCGGAGATATCTCCGGACTGGCGGCGGGTACCGTTGACATCAAGGGTGATGGCGCCCGTCTTCAAAGGTACAGATCCCGGCACGATTGCCGAGATGGGTGCGGAATGGTCGAAGCCCTTGGCGGTGTCCCAGGGGCGGCCAAGCTTCTTGGCGGCGGCCTGCAGGTCGCGCCTGGTCATGTCGAGGCCTACCGCGTAGCCGAAGATTTTGCCGCCATCGCCCAGCGCCACCACCAGTTCGATCTCATGGTGCACGTCTTGGCTCATCGCAGGATAGGGAAAGCGGCCATCGAGGACGATGGCATCGGCGGGTTTCATGAAGAAGAACGGCGGATCGCGGCCGACGACACCACCCATCTCCTTGACGTGTTCGTGGTAGTTGCGGCCCACGCAATAGATGCGATGCACCGGAAATCGAGCATCGCTGCCAACAACCGGCACCGTCACCAAAGGCGCGGCATCGAATTGGAGCTTCATGCCAACACCACGCCGCGATCGGACAGGGACTTGCGGGTGGCATCCACCGAGCCATGCAAGTCGATGGACCGGCAGGCGGCTTCGATCACTTCGGTTTCAAGGCTCAGCGCACGGGCATCCTCCGCCGAGTAGCGTACGCAGAAATCGAAGGCGAGGCCGACGCAGACCACTTTCTCGAATCCGCGCTCCTTCAGATAACCGCCAAGGCCGGTCGGTGTCTTGTGGTCGTTTTCGAAGAAGGCGGAATAGCTGTCGATGCCTTTGCGGAAACCCTTGCGAATGATAAGCTCCGCATGCGGAATATCGACGTCGCTGCGAAACGCGGCACCCTCGGTGTTCTGGATGCAATGGTCCGGCCACAGGGTTTGCGGGCCATAGGGCATGTCGATCATCGTGAAGGGCTGTTTGCCCGGATGGCTCGAGGCGAAAGAGGAATGGCCCGCCGGGTGCCAGTCCTGGGTCAGCACCACGTGCTTGAAACCGTGGGCGAGGCGGTTGATGATGTGAACGACTTCATCGCCGCCTGGAACCGCGAGTTTGCCACCAGGGCAAAAATCATTCTGCACATCGATGACAATGAGAACATCGGTTTCCTTGCGCATGGGAGCCTCACATGGTTGCAATGGCTGCGGCACAGCCTTTGAAGGCCGGAAATCTTTCAACGATCACATAAACCGGGATTGGCCGCATGACATGGGCGAGCCTGCCCTTCTCCTGAAACACGGTGCGAAAATTCCCGGTCTTGAGCTTCTCGACAATCGACGGCGCAATGCCGCCCGCCAGATAGACGCCGCCCCGCGCCTGCATGGTCATCGCCGCGTCACCGGCGATGCGGGCAAGCCAGGTGATGAACTGGTCCAGCGTCTTCACCGCCGCCTTGTCGGTGCCGGCGAGGGCCGCCTGCAGCACGGCCTCGGGCGTTGCCAGCGTGCCGCCAAGGGCCTGATACATGCGGAGCAGACCGCCCCCGGTGATGGCATCTTCGGATTCGAATATAACCCCTGGCTTCGACATTTTAGCGCGCCAATCGAATTCCTCCTGGGTCTCGATGGGCAGCGTGATGTGGCCCACTTCGCCGGGCAGCGCCATCCAGCCGCCGTGCGGCAAAGGTGCCAGCGTTGCCATGCCAAGGCCGGTGCCGGGCCCGAGCACGATTTTCACGGCGGGCTTTGCCGGCGTTTCGCCGCCCAGCTGCACGATGTCGTCGCCTTCGAGATGGGGGAGAGACAGGGCCAACGCCTCGAAGTCGTTGAGCAGGCGAAAGCTCCGGGCGCGGGCGGCGTTGCGCAAGCTGTCGCGGGTAAACTTCCAGTCGCGGTTGGTGAGCGCTACCACTTCGCCCTCGGTGGGGCCAGCCACGGCGATTGCCGCGGCGGCCAATTCCTTCACCCCGCGCTTTTCGACGTAGTGCGAAACCGCCTGTTCCAGGGAGCCGAAATCGTTGTTCTTCAGGGCTTCGACATCGTGCACCGATACTTGGCCTTTGTGCACCAGACCGAAACGCGAATTGGTGCCGCCGATATCGCCCACAAGTGCAAGATTCGTCATGTTTTCCTCGTCTCAAGCCAATACTGGACGGAAATGCCAAAGCCGTCTAGATCAGCCACAACTCTTCACCCGGATATCACGTGACCAGCCCATTGCAACAGGAAGTCTCGCGGCGGCGGACTTTCGCCATCATCTCGCACCCGGACGCCGGCAAGACCACGCTCACCGAAAAGCTCTTGCTGTTCGGCGGCGCCATTCAGCTGGCGGGGCAGGTGCGCGCCAAGGGCGACCGGCGGCGCACGCGCTCGGACTGGATGTCGATCGAGCGGGCACGCGGCATTTCGGTTGTGACGTCAGTCATGACCTTCGAATATGGCGGTTGCGTTTTCAACCTGCTCGATACGCCGGGCCACGAGGACTTCTCGGAAGACACTTACCGCACGCTCACGGCCGTCGATGCTGCCGTGATGGTGATCGATGCCGCCAAGGGCATCGAAGCTCGTACCCGCAAGCTCTTTGAAATCTGCCGCCTGCGCGATATTCCAATCATCACCTTCGTCAACAAGATGGACCGGGAATCGCGCGAGCCTCTCGATCTTCTCGACGAGATCGAGAAGGGCCTGGCGCTGACAGTTGCGCCTCTGGTGTGGCCGATCGGCCAGGGCAAAGAGTTCGCCGGCACCTATGACCTGATGACGCCACGGGTGCGGCGCATCGACCAGGACCCGGAGGGTACACCGGTTTCCGGACCCGATGACCCGATGATTGGAACACTCATTTCAGGGAACACGCTGGCCCATTGGAAAGAAGAAATCGAACTGGTGCGCGATCTCTGTCACAGCTTCGACAGGCAGGCGTTTCTCGAAGGCCATTTGTCGCCGGTGATTTTCGGCTCGGCGCTCCGGAACTTTGGCGTTCGCGATCTTCTGGAGGCGCTCATCGCCCATGCGCCGCCACCGCGCGATCAGGCAGCTTCGCAGCGCGTTGTTCATGCCATCGAGCCAAAGATGACCGGCATCGTGTTCAAGATCCAGGCCAACATGGATCCCAACCATCGCGACCGCATCGCCTTCATGCGGCTGGCGTCCGGCAAGCTCAACCGTGGCATGAAGGTGAAGATCGTGCGCACGGGGAAGACCATGGCGCTCAATGCCCCGCAGTTCTTTTTCGCCCAGGATCGTTCTCTCGCCGAGGAGGCCTATGCCGGCGATGTGGTCGGCATTCCCAACCATGGTGTATTGCGCATTGGCGATACGCTCACCGAAGGCGAGGATATCGTGTTCACCGGTGTTCCGTCCTTCGCACCGGAAATCTTGAGGCGGGTCAAACTCGGCGATCCGATGAAGGCCAAGAAGCTGCGCGAGGCGCTGGAGCAACTGGCCGAAGAGGGCGTTGTGCAGTTGTTCCTGCCAATTGATGGTTCGGCGGCAATCGTCGGCGTGGTCGGTGCCTTGCAGCTTGACGTGCTGGCCGATAGGCTGGCCAATGAGTATGGCGTTCCCGCTTCCTTCGAGCCGTCGCGCAACGAAGTGTTGCGGTGGATTTCCAGTGATGACGCCAAGAAACTCGAGGATTTCGTCGCCGCCAATCGCTTTTCGATCGCCAATGATCTCGACGGCGACCCGGTTCTGATGGCACAATCGGCGTTCTCGCTGAACTACATACTGGAGCGGGCGCCGGAGATTACGGCGGCCGAGATCAAGGAAATGCACCGGGCGAAATGACCAAGACATCCCTGCGGATTTCCGAAGTGGCAGCGACGGATGGCGTGAAGCTCGCCATCTACGAAACGGGAAATCGCCATGGCCCTGCAATCCTGTTCATTCACGGAACGTCACAGTGTTCTCTGTGCTGGCAGAAGCAATTCGACGATCCCGTTCTGGCAAATGATTTCCGGCTGACGGCCTTTGACATCAGGGGGCATGGCGCGTCGGACAAACCCATGGATCGCGCAAAATACGCCGAAGACCGCACTTTCGCGGAAGATGTGCACGCCGTGATGACTGCACTCGACCTCAGGAAGCCGGTGCTGGTGGGCTGGTCCTACGGCGGCCGGATCGTTGGCGATTACGTGTCGGCCTTTGGGACCGGTGATATCTCCGGCATCAACTACGTGTGCGCCCGGACCAAGACAGATCCACAGTTCAACGGTCCCGGCACCGCGCATCTGGCTGGCATGCAGGACAAGAACCTCGCCCGCAATATCGCCGCGAGCCACGCCTTTCTCAGCGCGTGTTTTGCCATGCCGCCGCCGCGCGCCGAGTTTGAGGCGGCTTTGGCCTACAATATGATGGTACCCCCGGAAGTAAGGGCTGCACATTTGGCACGGCCGCCGAGCGATGGCGCCATTCTCTCCAGGCTCGACGTCCCGGTGCTGGTGACTCAGGGAAGTGACGATCCAATTGTGTTGCGCGGATTGGGTGAATTTACGGCCCGGACGGTTCCGGGAGCCGTTCTGTCAATTTTTGATGGGGCAGGCCATGCGCCATTCGCGGAAGATGCACCACGCTTCAACCGGGAGCTTGCGGAATTCGCGCACTTGGCCGCTCGTAGCGAGGACACGCCATGAACTATCTCCCCGTCGATTTCGGCTGGCCCCACGCCTTTGCCATCGGGCTGATCTTCTTCTTGTGGACGTGCTACGGCCCCATTTTGTCGCTGGCTGGCAAGGGTTCGCTCAATTCGCAACTCCATTACGTGCGCCTGCAATGGTTTCGTGTGCACCACGGCGTGCACCGTCAGGACCGGGTGTTTGACGCCATCCTTCTGGGCCACATCTCAACTTCGGTTTCGTATTTCGGTTCGGCAACACTCATCGTCCTGGCCGGGCTGGTCGGCACGCTGGTGAACGTCAACCGCATCTATATTGCCGCCCAGGACGTGAAGTTCCTGGCAACGATGACCGCCGACCTTTTCGCGCTCAACTTCGCCATTCTGACGCTCATCCTGGCGCTCAGTTTTTTCGCCTTCACCTATGCGCTGCGCAAGATGGCCTACACTTTCGCGCTCCTCGGCGGGCTCGAAGAGATTCCGGCTGAAACGCCGGAAGCCAATATCATGTCGGAACAGGCGGCCACGGTTTTGACCGACGCCGTGCGCTCGATCAACAACGGCATTCGCGGATTCTACTACGCCATTTCCTCGCTGTTCCTGTTCGGCGGCCCCTATGTGTGCATGATCGCCACGCTGCTGATCACCGCCGTCCTCTACTATCGCCAGCTGTCATCGCCGACAGCGGTGGCCATCGGCAAGTATGTCGAGGCGTTGCGACGGATCACGAAGTAAGCATTTCGAAAGTCTGTCATCGCCGGACTTGTTCCGGCGACCCATCGATCAGTTGCATCATGGGTTGCCGGGACAAGCCCGGCAATGACAGTTGTTTTGTGAGGCAAAGGGCCCTTCCTACACGTCCAAATTCGCCACACTCAGCGCATTCTCGCGGATGAAGTCGCGGCGGGGCTCGACGACGTCGCCCATCAGTTTGGTGAAGATGTCGTCGGCCTGGTCGAGTTCGGCGACCTTGACGCGCAAGAGCGAGCGCACGTTGGCGTCGAGGGTGGTCTCCCACAACTGCTCGGGATTCATTTCACCCAGGCCCTTGTAGCGCTGCATGGTGATGCCCTTGCGGCCGGCCGAGAACACCGCTTCGAGCAGGTCGGTCGGGCCATAGATCACCGTGTCGGAGTCCTTCCTCCGGAGCTTCGCCGGCTTGGCGTAGATTTCCTGCAAATGCTCGGCCTTCTTGTCGAGACGCATGGCGTCGGACGAGGCGATCAACTTGCCATCGAGCGTCCAGCTTTCCTTGACGCCGCGCACCTCGCGGCCAAAGGCCAGCCCGCCATCTTCGGTCGGAGCGCCGGTCCAGCCGCGTTCAGTTTCTTCGGAGATCACGTCGAGGCGTTTGCAAATATAGGCTGCAGCCTTGGCGGCGTTGTCGGCGTTGGAGAGAACCTCGGGGTTTAGCACCCCGGCAATCGCCGCCTGCTCGATCACCCGGCGCGGGTAGCGCGAATGCAGGGCATCGAGGGCGGCGCGGATCGCCAACGCCTCCTCGACGATCTGGCGCAAGTCGGCGCCGGCGCGCTCGCTGCCGTTGGCGAGAACCAGTGTCGAACCTTCGAGGCCGGTATCGATGAGATAGTTCTCCAGCGCCTTGCCGTCCTTCAGATACTGTTCAGAAGATCCGCGCTTCACCTTGTAGAGTGGCGGCTGGGCGATGAACAGGTGGCCGCGCTCGATCACTTCCGGCATCTGGCGATAAAAGAAGGTCAGGAGCAGCGTGCGGATATGGGCGCCGTCGACGTCGGCGTCGGTCATGATGATGATCTTGTGGTAGCGCAACTTTTCGACGTTGAACTCCTCGCGGCCAATACCGGTGCCGAGGGCGGTGATCAGCGTGCCGATTTCCGCCGACGACAGCATCTTGTCGAAACGCGCCCGCTCGACGTTGAGGATCTTGCCGCGCAACGGCAGCACCGCCTGGTTTTCGCGATTGCGCGCCTGCTTGGCGGAGCCGCCGGCCGAGTCGCCTTCGACGATGAAGATTTCGGATTTGGCGGGATCGCGCTCCTGGCAGTCTGCAAGCTTGCCGGGCAGTGACGAAATGTCGAGCGCACCCTTGCGGCGCGTCAGTTCGCGGGCCTTGCGTGCAGCCTCGCGGGCGGCGGCGGCTTCAACCACCTTGCCGACGATCGATTTGGCTTCGGCAGGATGCTCCTCGAACCAGGCGCCCAACTGCTCGTTCACCAGATTTTCGACAACGGGACGCACTTCCGACGACACCAGCTTGTCCTTGGTCTGCGACGAGAATTTGGGGTCCGGCACTTTCACCGAGAGTACGCAGGTCAAGGCCTCGCGGGCGTCATCGCCGGTCAAGGCGATCTTTTCCTTCTTGGCGATGCCGCTGGTGGTCGCGTAGTTGTTGACGACGCGGGTCAAGGCGCCACGGAAGCCCGCCAGATGGGTGCCGCCGTCGCGCTGGGGAATGTTGTTGGTGAAGCACAGCACATTCTCGTGGTAGCTGTCGTTCCACCACAGGGCGCAGTCGATGGTGATGCCATCCTTTTCGCCGTGGATCATGATCGGCTCTTTCAACACCGCCTGCTTGGTGCGGTCGAGATAGCGCACGAACGCCGCAATGCCACCCTCGTAGAACAGTTCCACTTCCTTGGGCTCGACGCCACGCCGGTCGGCCAGCAGAATGCGCGCGCCGGAATTCAAAAAGGCCAATTCGCGCAGGCGGTGTTCCAGCGTGCCAAAATCGAATTCGGTCTTGGTGAAGGTTTCGGGGCTTGGCAGAAATGTGACTTCGGTGCCGCGGCGGCCCGGGGCATCGCCGATCACCTTCAAGCCGGCATCGGCCACGCCATGGGTGAAGGATATGACATGTTCCTGGCCATTGCGGAAAATCGTCAGTTTCAGCCAGATCGACAGGGCGTTCACAACCGACACGCCGACGCCATGGAGGCCGCCCGACACCTTGTAGGAATTCTGGTCGAATTTGCCGCCGGCATGAAGCTCGGTCATGACGATTTCGGCGGCCGAGCGCTTGGGCTCCTGGTCGTCATCGTCCTTGATCGCCGTCGGGATGCCTCGGCCGTTGTCGGTGACGGTGCACGAGCCATCGGCGTTAAGCGTCACCGTCACCCGGTCGGCATAACCAGCGAGCGCTTCGTCGATGGCGTTGTCGACGACTTCGTAGACCATGTGATGCAGGCCCGAGCCGTCATCGGTGTCGCCGATATACATGCCGGGGCGTTTTCTGACGGCGTCGAGGCCCTTCAGAACCTTGATCGAATCGGCGCCGTAATCGGCCTGGCCCTTGTTCTTGTCGTCTTCGGTCATTCACTTCCCGCCACTTGCAAAACCGTTCCGGCTTCCACATGGAAAACCGCACCCGACAGGCCCAATCCGCCGAAGGTTTCGGCGTCGGTTCCGGTCATCCAGGCCTGGCATCCGAGGGCGCCCAAAGCGCCGAAAAGTGCCGTCCGCCGGTCGCGGTCAAGGTGGGCCGCAATCTCATCCAACAATAGCACAGGTGAGCAGTTACTTTCAGCTTTTACTGCACGCGCCTGGGCCAAAATCAGGCCAATCAGCAGGGCTTTTTGCTCGCCTGTGGAGCAGAGGGCCGCCGCCATGTCCTTGGGTCCGTGGTGCACTGAAAAATCGCTGCGATGGGGGCCCGAAAGGGTCCTTCCGGCGGCAGAATCAAGCCGCCGCGAATCATGCAGGCGCTTGCGATATTCGTCCTCAGCGCGCACCGCTGGCATGGTGGCGAGAAACGTCTCGATTTCGCCCTCCACCGCGACAATCCCCCAGGGGAAAGCACTTTGCTGGCGGCCTTCATCAATGTGCTTCTGCAGCGCCACCACGGCTTGCAGCCGGGCTGCCGCGATGGCCGTGGCGGCTTCCGCCATATGGGCCTCGAGGCTTGAGAGCCAGGCGCGGTCAGCGCGAGATTCCTCAAGCAGCAGGTTCCTCTCGCGCATCACCTTCTCAAACACCGCAACGCGCGAACCGTGTTCGGGGTCAAAGGCCTGCACCAAACGGTCAAGGAAGCGCCTGCGGTCAGAGGCAGGGCCGGCAAACAGCCGGTCCATGGCGGGGGTGAGCCACAGGAGCCGCATATGCTGGCCGAGTGCACCCGAACTCCGCTCAACATGGCCATCGATAACCACCAGCCTGGTCTGGCCGCCCTCGCCACCGCTCCAGCCGGTGCCAAGCGACACCAGCTCGCCGTCCTTGACGATCTCGGCCGAAATGGCCCAGGCCCCTGCGCCCCCGAGGCGGGCCAGATCCTCAAAACCCGCACCACGAAGCCCGCGCCCTGGCGCCAGCAGCGAAATCGCCTCCAGCAGATTGGTCTTCCCAGCGCCATTGGCCCCGGTCAGCGCCACCAGCCCAGCATCGACGTCGAGGCGCAGGCCCGCGTAGTTGCGGAAGTCGGTCAAGGTCAGCCGGGTGAGGGAAAGCGAGGGAATCATGGGTTAATGCTTGCGGCCAAGTCAGCGTACTCGTCCTCGCCCCGCGACAGCGGGGAGAAGACGGAGTGTCTACACCCGCATGGGCATCAACACATAGAGGGCGTGCTCGTCCTTGGGATCCTTGACGATGGTGGGGGAACCGGCATCGGCCAGGCTGAACACCATGCTGTCGGATTTTATCTGCCCGGCCACGTCCATCAGGTAGCGCGAGTTGAAGCCGATATCGATGGGGTCGGCTTCGTAGGCGGCGGCAATCTCGTCTTCGGCGGAGCCGGAATCGGGGTTGTTGACGGTCAGCACCAGTTTGCCGCTGGAAATGTTCAACTTCACCGCCCGGCCCTTTTCCATGGAAATGGTCGACACGCGGTCAACGGCGGCGGCGAAGGTGGCGGTGTCGACTTCCATCGTCTTGTCGTTGTGACGCGGAATCACCCGCTCGTAGTCCGGGAAGGTGCCGTCGATCAGCTTCGAGGTCAGCACCAAGTCCGCCGGCGGTGAAGCGGATTTTCGAAGAGGACAGCGCCACTTCCACTTCGTCGTCGATGCCTTCGATGAGTTTGACGACTTCCAGCACGGTCTTGCGCGGTACAATCACCCCCGGCATGGCCTTGGCGCCTTCGGGGCGCGACACCTGGGCTTGGGCCAGGCGGTGGCCATCGGTCGCCACGGCGCGCAGCACACCGGCGGCCGGCACTTCATGCAAGTAGATGCCGTTAAGGTAGTAGCGCGTCTCCTCGGTCGAGATGGCAAAGCGGGTCTTGTCGATCAGGCCCTTGAGTTCCGAGGCCGCGAGCGAAAACGTGTTGGAGAATTCGCCCGAGGCGAGGCTCGGAAAATCCTCGGGCGGCAGGGCCTGCAAGGAAAAGCGCGAGCGCCCGGCGAGGATCGCCACCCGGCCGCCGTCGCCGCCCTGGTCAAGTTGCAGCTGGGCACCATCGGGAAGCTTTCTCACAATGTCATAGAGCATGTGGGCGGGAACGGTGGTCGAGCCGCCAGACCCCACCTCGGCAGCAACGCTTTCGACGATCTCGATATCAAGGTCGGTTGCCGTCAGCTTCAGTTCAGCACCCTTGGCCTCGACCAGCACGTTGGACAGGATCGGAATGGTATTGCGCCGTTCGACCACGCTCTGCACATGGTTCAGAGCCCGCAAAAAGGCCGACCGCTCAATCGTGACGCGCATTAACCACCCCTGTGCTTCCGCCCGGGTAACCCGGGCCGGAGACATTGGCGCGGGAAAGGCTGGCGATCAAGCCCTGTGGATAAGTCGGCCGCCACCGCGCCACAGGCAACTATGAAAAATTACCATAAACTCGCAAAGTGTTGACACAATTGGCCGGATGCCGCAAACAAGCGCCGGAGCTGAAACTCCGGAGGGGGCAAACTCTGGAGAAATGCATGAAGAAGTATCTCATCGCCGCCGCTATCCTCGCCACCAGCGTGGTTGCTGCCGAAGCCAAATGTTCCACTAAATCACTGAATGGCAGCTGGACGGTTTTCTCCAGTTCCTCAACGGCGGCGGTCGCCACGGTCCTGAATGGCAGCACCACGATAGAGGGGGCTGCGACTACAATGTCCCTCGGCAAAAACTGCAAGGGCACGATGATCGTCACCGGTTTTCCAGTCCCGTTCAAGCTGACAGCGGAACGGATCTCGCCAACCTCCGACCTCAAACCGAACACCTTGGTGGCCGTGGCCCAGTCTGGCAGCAGTTTCCTGATCCTTGAAATGGCGCGCCGCTAGTTCCAGATGAAGACTGCCGGGCGTTGACCGGGCCAGTGGCCCCGTCAGTGCCCGTTTTTTTTTGTAACATTGCCTATGGGCCGATGCATCCGCCCCATCGCGCAAAAGTTGCCGCGCGTCATTCACGATCCTTCACAACTCCGTGTGCAGTGCAACTTTCGGCATCGAGGCCCCGTTTCCTCCATATCACCGCGAGGGAGCGGTGACCTCAACTCAGGATACACCACAGAAAAGGGCAACGTCATGTTGACACTGAAGAAGACCGGCCTGGCTCTCGCCGCCGTGATGCTGACTGGATTTGTTTCCATGCCAGCCGTGATGGCCTCGAGCCATATGGATGCGCCGCTAATCACCCTCGACGACACGGCCAATACGACCGATGTCTATGCCTTCAAGAGCAAGATCGGCTCCAATGATTACCTCACCGCGGCGCTGGCCGTGAACCCCTTCGAAGAGCCGGGCATTGGTCCCAACAACTATCGCTTCGATGACCGGGTGGATTACGAAATCCACGTGGCGCTTGGCCTGAACAAGATCGGCAAAGGCAAGGCCGACATCACCTACCGCTTTGAGTTCGATACCAGCTACGCCAACAAGAACACCATTCTGCAATCATACCTCGGCGTTCTGGCCATCGATGGTGGCTTCCCCAACAACCAAAACTTGCGCCAGACCTATACCGTCAAGATGATCGACCATCGCACCGGCAAGGTGCGGATGCTTGGCGAAGACATTCTGGTTCCCCCCAACAACCAGGGCCTTGTCACGCCACTCTACAACCAGGGTGACGATGGCGACAATCCCGCCAAACCCGGCGTTTCAACTGCCCCGGCGCTTGACCCTTACACGGCGAGCGGCATCAAGAACCTGAAGCGTGGCCACATGTCATTCGCTGGCCAACGCGATGACGGTTTCTATGCCGACATCCACTCGATCTTCGATCTCGACTTTGGGTTCAACAAGCCCAATCCCCACGACAGCCAGGGCGGCTTCAATGTTCACACCATCGTGCTGAACATTCCGCTCGAAGAACTTGATGGCGCCAAGATCGCCGGTGTCTATGCCACCACCCATCGTCCGGATGGCAATGGCCGCAGGCAGGTGGCCCGTCAGGGCAACCCGCTGTTCGCCGAAGCCTTTATCGCCATCAAGGACAAGAACAAGTACAACCGCACCAAGCCGACCGAAGACAAGGCGGAGTTCAAGTCCTATGCGGCCAATCCGGAACTTGTTAGTGTACTCAACCTGACTCCGCCGATCGCCGGCCTGATTGAGGCGATCTATATCCCCGACCTCATCAAGGTCGATCTCACCACGCCGCCGGCCAGGCTGGCGGGACAGATGGGCTTCCATCGCTTGAGCGTGTTTGGCGGCGACACCCTGCTGTCGACCTTCCAGGACCCGTTCAACAATGGCGGCAACATTCCTGGCGGCTGGCCGAATGGCCGGCGCTTTGGTGACGACGTGGTCGACATCGGCCTGATCGCTCTTGGGGCCGCACCACCGGCGGCGGGGACGGATGCCGACAAGGTGACGTCCAATGACATCACCTACAACACGGTCTTCCCGTATGCGGCAACACCGCTCAACGGCCGTAACCACGATCACCACTGACACGGTCCGGCGGGCGCCGTCACGGCGCCCGCCACTCTTCTTGCGGGAGAAGGTGATGAAGACAATTTCCAGAACTTTGGCTGTGGTGCTGGCCTTGGGCTGCAGTGCGGCCTTGGCTGAACCCACGCGACCCGCTGATCCGAGCCTCGTGCTGGCCACGGTTCCAGCCACCGGCGACAGCCCGTTCAAGGCCCTGCAGGCTGAACTCGACCGCGATCCGAAGAATCTCGAACTCGCCTCAGCGCTGGCGCGGGCCGCTATCGATCTGGGCCGCAACACCGCCGACCCGCGCTACTATGGCCAGGCGGAAGCGGCCCTGACCCCATGGTGGAATGACGCCGAGGCGCCAAGCGAAGCAAAACTGCTGCGCGCCACTATCCGTCAGGCCTTTCATCAATTCGACCCAGCCCTCGTTGATCTCGACGCGGTCATTGCCCGCGAGCCTGGAAACGCCCAGGCCCGGCTGTCGCGGGCCTTCATCCACATGACACGGGGTGCACCCGCAGCAGCCGCAGCAGATTGCGCGGCTCTTGATGACCCACGACTGAAACTTGTCGCCGCCATTTGCCAGGCGCGCGCCGATGCCTTGACCGGCAAGGGCGAGGAGGCCGCCAAGACGCTCATTCTGGTGCTGGCCGAAGAACGCCGCGCCAATGTGGCGATGAAGAAATTCGCGTTGACCGTGCTTGCCGATATCAAGACAGGCCTTGGCGATTGGGCGGCCACCACGCGTTACTATCAGCAGGTCATCGCCGCAGGAAACGCCGACGTGGCAACGGTTGCCGCCTATGGCGATATTCTGCTGGCTCTCAACAAGCCGAAAGATGTGCTGGAGCTGCTCGAAGACCAGGGCAGCGCCGACATTATCGTGCTGCGCCAGGCGATTGCCGCCAAGCGCCTGGGCGATCCAAGGCTTGCCCAGTGGCAGGCTGTCCTCGCCGAGCGTTTCGCCGCCAACCAGTCGAGCGGCAACCGCGTTCATCTGCGCGAGGAAGCACGCTACCTGCTCGACGTCAGGGATGAGGCGGGTGCCGCGCTGCCGCTGGCGCTCGAAAACTTTGTTGTGCAGAAAGAGCCGGCCGATGCCGAACTGCTGCTGCGTATCGCCATCGCATTGAAGAATGCGCAGGCGGCGCAGCCGGTTGTTGATCACATCAGGGCCACCGGTCTCAAGGATCAGCGGCTTGAAGCGCTGATCGCCAAGCTTTCGGTGCTGGAGAGCGCATCGTGATCCGCGCCCTGCTCACTGCAGTTTTTGCCGCCCTGCTATCGACCGGGGCTTTTGCTCATTCGCAGAGTTATGGCTATTTGAATGTGAACGCCGAGACCTCAGGCGGACAGCTGCAGCTCGCGGTGCGCGATGCCGACCTTCTCTATGCTCTCGACGAAAATGGCGATGGCAGCATCACCTGGGGCGAGGTTATGGCCCGCGAACCGGAGATCGCTACCGCCATGCTGGCGGGAATATCGATGAAGCGCGGCGGTAGTGCCTGCGCCCTGTCGCCAGCACCTATGATGGTCGATAACCATGGCGGCGAAACCTACCTTGCCGTGCCATTCACCGGCGCTTGCACGGGAACCGGTGACCTGGCGATCGGCTACACCTTGCTGTTCACGCGCGACGCCCAGCATCGCGGTATCGTGGCGGTGAGCGAAGGGGG
The DNA here is from genome assembly GCA_963775095.1 of uncultured Alphaproteobacteria bacterium. GTDB lineage: Bacteria > Pseudomonadota > Alphaproteobacteria > Rhizobiales > Aestuariivirgaceae > Aestuariivirga. The sequence goes on along the minus strand of CAVZHN010000005.1, from coordinate 323,211 downwards.
TGCGACGCAAACCGTCATCATGTCACCGGACTTGCAATCGACTGTCATTTCAGCCGAAGGCGGCCTGGTGTCGCGCTTCGCCACCTTCGTTGCCCATGGCGCGCACCATATCTGGATCGGCTACGATCACATCCTGTTTCTAGTCACCCTGTTGCTGGCAACGGTTCTGGGAACGCGGGGCCTCGGCCTCCGGCGTTCGCTGGTCGAGGCCACCAAGGTGGTCACGGCCTTCACCGTGTCGCACTCGGTTACCCTCGGACTTGCCGCCACCGGGCTGGTAAATGTTCCATCGGCTGCAACCGAAAGCCTGATCGCGCTGACCATTGCGCTGGCCGCCGCCAACAATATCTGGCCGGTCATCAACACCCGTGTGTGGGCGATGGCGCTGGTGTTCGGTCTCGTTCACGGCCTAGGCTTCGCCAATGTGCTGGCCGACCTCGGCCTGCCACGGGAAAGCCTGCTGGTCTCGCTGCTGGCTTTCAATATCGGCGTTGAATTGGGCCAACTCGTCATCGTGGCAGTGGCCCTGCCGCTGATCCACCTGCTCGCCGCACCAAAGCTCGGCTGGAAATCGCTGCCGGTGGCCAATGCATTGATCATCGCCCTTGGCCTTGCGTGGTTTTCCGACCGGGCGCTGGGCACGGCGCTGATGCCGTTTTAGGGCGCAGTAAGATTGGGTGTTGCCACGCTTCCTACCTTCATCGCGGCGAACGCCGGAGTTTGATGCGATTTGACCTCTTCACAGCTGTCAGTCTCACACGTGTTGCGGGGATCCTTGGTGCAGGCTGAACCAGCCCTCATCCCCCTTCGGGACCTTCTCCCACGCAAGGGCGCGGGAGAAGGCGGATAAAGGTCATGCGCCTTCTCCCGTGGCGATAGCCATGGGAGAAGGTCCCGAAGGGGGATGAGGGCCTCGTTCCGCTTGCACGGCTCCTGAAAATAATCCTTGACTCGTTCCTAGCGATAGGACTATATGGTCGGTGACTGACCCGGAAAGGAGGGGACGTTGTGCATGATGTTCCATGATGACCGGGTAAGTTGGCAGCGCCTGCGGAGTGAGGGAGAGACATTGCCTCCACTTCCCGGGAGTCTCGGACAAGGCCCTCGGACATTAGGACCCAAGCGCCTTAAATGGCTCGGGGCGGGCACAGTTCCCGCACCTAAGATCTTGTCTCCGGCGGAAATCGCTGCGTCCTCCCGTGAAAACAGCCCAGTCGATCGGGCGCCAGGCTTCGAGCCTCACTACCCACCATCTTCCAAACTACCGCACGTGCCGGCTTGAAGCCTTGGCGGGGACATCCCCTCCATTTTTCCTGCATGCCGCAAGGGAGGCGGCTCGTCATGAGTTAACGCGGAGCATACAAGGTTCAGGCTGTCTTAGCCCTGCTCGACCAGCCGGATCAGCAGCGCCACTTCGCGGGCGAGGCGATCATCGGTCTTGATCTGCTCCTCGATCTTGCGCACGGCGTGCAGTACCGTCGAGTGATCGCGGCCGCCGAACCTGCGGCCGATTTCCGGCAGCGAGCGCGAGGTCATCTTTTTTGCGAGATACATGCCGACCTGGCGCGGCACCACAACGGTTCTCGCCCGGCGCGGACTGAGAAGGTCGGTGCGGGCGACATTATAGTGGCGGCCAACGATCTTCAGGATGTCGTCGATCTTCACCCGGCATTGATCGGGATTGGCGGAAAGATCGCGCAACACCATCGAAGCCAGATCGAGGGTGATCGGCTGATGGTTGAACTGCTGGTAGGCAATCACCCGGTTCATGGCGCCTTCAAGCTCGCGGCCTCCGCCGGTAATCTTGTTGGCGATGTATTCCAGCACATCATCGGGAATGACCAGGCCGGGATTGCGCAGTTGCAGCCCCATGTAACGGCTCATCACAATGCGGCGGCGCAAGTCGAGGTCGGGCATCTCGATGTCGATCACCAGCCCGCCCATCAGCCGCGACCGCATGCGCTGGTCAATGGCATCAAGCTGGGCAGGTGGCACGTCGGCGGCAATGATCACCTGACGGCGGGAATCGACCAGCGAGTTGAAGGCATGGCAGAATTCGGCCTGCATGTGCTTGCCCTGCAAGAACTGGAAGTCATCGATCAGCAGGACATCGGCGCCCTGGAACTGTTCCTTGAAGGAAATCGTGTCGCGCTGCTTGAGGGCGACCACAAAGGAATACATGAAGCGCTCGGCGGTCAAGAACAGCACGCGGCGGTCCGGGCCCTTCTCGCGGATACGATTGCCGATGGCATTGAGCAAGTGAGTTTTGCCGAGGCCGGCACCGGAATGAATGAACAGCGGGTTGAAACTGACCATCGTTCCGGCCTGGGCATCGGCCACCCGGCAGGCGGCGGCGTGGGCAAGCTGGTTTGAAATGCCGACAACGAAGCTGTCAAAGGTCTGTGCCGGGTCAAGGTTGAGAACGCGATCATTGCCAACAACGGTGACCGCTGGCGGGGTGGCCACTATCGCCTGGGTCAGACTTGGCACGTCAGAGCGGCGGCCGGCGGGTTCCGCAGGCCGCACCGGTATGCCGCGGGTGCGGACTCGCACTTGTACGGCATCAAGCTGGCCCAGTTCGGCTTCGCTGGTCTTGTGCAGTTTGGCAATGTAGTGGGTTTCAATCCACGACTTCAAGAACCGGGTGGGAACCGACACCGCGAACCGGCCGTCATTCAGTTCCTCGGGTTCCATGCGCGCAAACCAACTGGTGAAGAGGTCTTCGCCCAATTCGGCGCGCAAGCGCGTCGAGACGCGTCCCCATTTTTCCTTGAGATCGATTGCCACACCGCTCATTTGCCCACTACATCTTTCAGCCCCATGCGTGGGGCACAAAACCGCATTCATGGCGCCGCCCTTACCGCGCCATCCGACATTCGTTCCCCCGCTGCCACGCTAGGTGATCAGCAGGCGTACGCTTCATTCAAATTTCATGATCGCCTTGACTTCTCTTTCGTGTTGGCAATTCTAAACCGACCCATGAACAACTGACGCTTTTTCATGTTTCAGCACACCACACACCTGGCTGACGCCCAGCCCCTTTTCCGTTAAGCCCGCCACACTGGAATGGCGAACTGTTGCCCCCGCGATAAGCGCCGAGGCCTATCCACGGGGGCGAACTTACAAAGCGCGCCCTCCCGGCTGCAACCTGAATCCCGCTTCGGTCCGTACACGGAGCAGGCCGGTGGCGATTCTGGCCCGGCCCGGCGCGGCTGTACGCCGGCCTTAAGCTCCTGACTCGAAAACGATTTCTGTTGCCGGCTGAAAACCTGGCGCGGACCGGGGCAAAACTGATTATCGCCAAGTATTCTGGCGCGTACTACGGGCTTGCATGGTCCGCCGGGCCCTGCTGGCGGCATGAAATCACAACGCTTTGAATTGCATGACGATTTGATGTGCAACTTGGTCAGTATCCGGACAAAGAAAAACGCGCCGGGAAGGTTCCGCGGCGCGTTGCCAGACGAAAATGTTGAAAACCGTCAGGCTTTCATGGCCTTGACGCGGCTGGTCAATCGCGAAACTTTGCGCGAGGCGGCGTTCTTGTGGATTACGCCCTTCTGGGCGCTGCGCATCAGCTCGGGTTGAGCAGCTTGCAGGGCGGCGGCGGCGGCTTTCTGGTCGCCAGATGAAATCGCCTCTTCGACCTTTCGCACCGAGGTGCGCAAGCGGCTCACGCGATTCTTGTTGATGGTGGTGCGGCGGCTGGCAACGCGCGTCGCCTTCTTTGCCGATTTGGTATTGGCCATTGCGTGGTTCCTGCTTCTCTGAATTCCGGTGATGGGCCTTCAAATACCAAATGCCGCCAGCTTCGCGCAGGCGGCTTTGTATCTCCGATCCATCGGGTTGGCGGGCTTATAGGGGGCCGCCGGAGCGCCGTCAATTGCCTTGTTGGGCACGGGCCGTTGGCATCGGGTCGCCGTTAACCCAAGCATTTGGGCTACGGCTTTTCCCACTTGCGGCTGTTTTCGGAGCGGAAAAAGGCGTCGATGATCTTCATGCTCTGAATGGCATCTTCCACACCCCACTTCGGCTTTTCCTTGTTGCGGATGACCCGGCCGAAAGCCTCTGCCTGGAGCATGTATTGATCACTCACCGGCACTTCGTGCCAGGTGCCCTTGTTCATCTCCATGCCTTGCACGAAATAGCGGTTGGGCCGGTCAGGTGGGGCATTGAATGGGATTTCCACTTCAATGCGGCCCTTGTTGCCGAGAATTTGCACGCGTTGATGGGGTGCAGTCTGGGTGGAGATCGAAAATGAAAGGTGGCGGCCCTTGCCGAAATCGGCCAGCCCTCCAGCGGTCCGGTCAATCTTGAATTTTGGGTCGCGATCTATGGTGGCGGTAACCGCCAGGGGCTCGGCGCCAAAGATGAAGCGCGACACGGTAATCGGGTAGCAGCCGATATCCAGCAGTCCGCCGCCGCCAATGCCGGCCATGTTGCGCACGTTCTTCGGGTCGCGGTTGAAATAGGCGAACGCCACATTGATCATGCGCACGTCGCCGATTTCGCCGTTCTTCACCCGCTCGCGGACGGCCAGCCACTGGGCGGCATGGCGTACCATGAAGGCCTCGGCGATATGGATGCCCTTTGGCGCTTTCCTCAGCTGTGCCGCTTCCTTGGCGGTGATGGCTATGGGCTTCTCGCACAATACATGCTTGCCGGCGCGGGCAGCTGCCAAGGTCAGCGGCACGTGGAGATGATTTGGCAGCGGATTGTAGACGGCTTCGATCTCGGGATCGGCCAACATCTCTTCGTAGGAGCCGTAGGATTTGGCGATGCCCAGTTCCATGGCGGCCTGGCGGGCGCGGCGGAGAGTGCGTGAGGAGATCGCAACGATTTCCAACTCGCTGCTTTTCAGCATTCCCGGAATGACTTTCGCCACGCCGATGTTGGCTGTTGAAATGATGCCCCACTTTACCGATTTCATGTTCCGCTCCCTGCAGATTGCAGGCGGGACAAAACGCTCAAGCGAGCTGCGCGTCAAGGCAGTCGCGGGTCAATTTTCGCGGAATTTCGGGGTCGCCCGGGCTGCCGAGCAGGGCATAGCGCAACCACAGGCCGTCGATCATGGCGCCGATGACATTGGCGACCCTTTCAGCCTCGGGCTCAGGCGTGAGCTTCACCAAATCCCACATCAGATTGGCATGCAGGCGCCGGTGGTAGAGTTCGATTATGCGTTGCAGCTTCGGCGAATGGCGGGCATTGCCATAAAGCGCCAGCCAGGCCGAAAAGACCTCGCCAGAGAACTGGCTGTCACCGTATGACGCATCAATCACCGCATACAACCGCTCGCGCGGCGAGACCGCCAGCCCCAGGCGCTGAACGGCGTCGCGGCGCAGTTCAGCGAGCAGGCTGCGCATGGTTTCAAATAGTAACTCATCCTTGCTGGCAAAGTAATGATGGACAATGCCATTGGAAACGCCGGCACGCCGGGCAATTTTCGCTACCGTGGCGGCCGCGAAGCCGTCTTCGTGGATGGTGGCGACAGCCGCTTCCACCAACTGCTTGCGGCGGATCGGCCCCATTCCAACTTTTGGCATTGCATTCTCCCAGCTCAGCTTATGCTTTTTATTGGATGGCTGTCCAACAAAAAACTTGACGATATGAGACTTGATATGCAGAGTCCGACATCACTCGCCGGGAGCGCTGACGCTAGTGCTGCCGGGCCAAACAGGGAGGGAAACATGGCGTCGAAACTGAACAAACTCATTGTAACAGCGGCCCTCGGACTGGGCCTGATGTCCAGCACCGCGCTTGCCGCCGATGCCGAAAGCTGCAAGGCCGTGCGCTTTGCCGATGTCGGCTGGACCGACATTCAGGTGATCACCGGCATAGCCGCAAATCTCTTTGACGCTCTGGGTTACCAGTCGGAAGTAAAGACGCTGTCGGTGCCGGTGACCTATGCCTCGCTCAAGAACAAGGATATCGACGTGTTTCTCGGCAACTGGATGCCGTCGATGACCGCCGACGTCGCGCCCTATTTCGACGACAAGTCAGTCGAACAACTGCAGCCGCCCAATCTCGAAGGCGCGGGCTACGGCGTTGTCGTGCCGCAATATGTGGCTGACGCCGGGGTGAAGAGCGTTGCCGACCTCGCCGCCAACAAGGACAAGTTCAACGGCAAATTCTACGGCATCGAGTCCGGCAATGACGGCAATCGCATCATCCAGACGATGATCGACGATCCGAAGAACAACCTGACGGGCTTCGCACTGGTCGAAAGCTCGGAAGCCGGCATGCTGACCGAGGCCGAAAAGGCCATGAAGAACAATGAGTGGATCCTGTTCCTCGGCTGGACGCCGCATCCGGTCATGGGCGAAATGAAGATCCATTATCTCGACGGCGTGGACGCTTATGGCTTCGGACCGGCCAAGGTCTACACCAACGTGCGGGCGGGCTATCTCGCCGAATGCCCGAACGCCGGCAAGTTGGTCGCCAATCTCAAGTTCAATCTCGAGATGGAAGGCAAGATGATGGATCCGGTTTTGAAAGATGGCGCCGACCCGAAAGACGTCGCCAAGGACTGGATCAAGGCCAATCCGGATGCAATCAAGGCCTGGCTTGATGGCGTTACCACCGTCGACGGTGGCGATGCCATGGAAGCCGCCAAGAGCCTGTTGTAAGTATCAAGACCTAGACCTTCTCCCGTCTGCAAGCCAGGCGGGAGAAGGTAATTGGCGAAAACTCCCCGCAAGAGGGAGGCCGGCATAAGGACGGCCACGCAGATTGGCCGCCGCAGTCAGGGGTGGGGACATGAACGATCCGCTTTCGGAATTCATTTCGTCGTGGAAGATTCCCGTCGGCAAGTGGGGAAAGTCGGTCATCGACTTCATCATCACTTACTTCGAATGGTTCTTCGATGGCTTGAAGGATGGCCTCAATGCCATCGTCGAATGGTCGACATGGCTGTTGCTGCAATGTCCCGCGGTCATTCTTGCCATTGCCCTGGCCGCCGCCGCCTACTACCTGCAGAAGTCGAAATGGATGGCGCTGGGCGTTCTGGCCGGCTTTCTGTTCATTATCAACCAGGGCCTGTGGGAAGAAACCGTGCAGACGCTGGTTCTGGTGGTTTATGCCACGGCGCTTTCGATGGCGCTGGGTGTTCCGCTGGGAATCTGGTCGGCTCACAATCCCAAGGTCTGGCGCACCCTGCAACCGATTCTCGACCTGATGCAGACCATGCCGACCTTCGTTTATCTCATTCCCATTCTCATCCTGTTCGGGCTTGGTGCTGCGCCCGGCTCTCATCGTCACCATCATCTTCGCCATGCCGGCGCCGGTGCGCATGACCTATCTTGGCATCACCTCTATCCCCAAACCGATGATCGAGGCCGGTGAAGCCTTCGGCGCAACCAAGCGGCAATTGTTGTGGAAGGTGGAATTGCCGGCCGCCCTGCCGTCGATCATGGCCGGGCTCACCCAGTGCATCATGCTGTCGCTTTCCATGGTGGTTATCGCCACGCTGATCGGCGCACCCTCGCTCGGCAACCCGGTGAACCGGGCCCTCAACAATCGCAACATTCCGCTGGGCATCGAAGCGGGTCTGGCAATCGTCATTATCGCCATCATCCTTGACCGCGTTCTGGCCGTGAAGCAGGGAGGCCGCAAATGAGCGCCGCTGTCGATTTCAAGAATGTCGACATCATGTTTGGCGAAGACACCAGCGAAGCGCTGCGCATGCTCGATGCCGGTTCGACTCGCGCCGAGATACTGGCCAAGACCGGCAATGTGCTGGGTTGCGCTGGCGCCAACCTCACGGTGAATGAAGGCGAAATCAGCGTGCTGATGGGCTTGTCGGGTTCCGGAAAGTCGACCCTGCTGCGCGGTGTGAACGGCCTTAACAAGGTGTCGCGCGGGGCAATCGAGGTCAAGCACGGCAACCGCATGGTCGATGTCGTGTCCTGCAATGAAGAAACGCTGCGCCAGGTGCGCCAGCATGCGGTGGCCATGGTGTTTCAGCAGTTCGCGCTGCTGCCGTGGCGCACGGTGGCCGAGAATGTCGGCTTCGGGTTGGAGCTTGCCGGGGTGCCCGATGCCGAACGCAATTCCCGCGTCGACAGGCAGCTGCAGCTCGTGGGCCTTGACCAATGGTCGAAGAAACATGCCCATGAGCTTTCCGGTGGCATGCAGCAGCGGGTCGGTTTGGCCCGGGCGTTTGCAACGGAAGCGCCGATCCTGCTGATGGACGAGCCGTTCTCGGCGCTCGACCCGCTGATCCGCACAAAATTGCAGGACGAGCTCCTGCAGCTGCAGAAGACGCTGAAGAAGACGATTGTCTTCGTGTCCCATGACCTCGAAGAGGCTCTGAAAATCGGCAACACCATCACCATCATGGAGTCGGGCCGCATTGTTCAGTCGGGCAGGCCGGAGGATATCGTGCTCCGCCCGGCCAATGACTATGTGCGCGAATTCATCGCCAATGTGAATCCGCTATCGGTGCTGACGGCGTGGAACGTGACGCGCCATGTGGCCGACCTCGAGAAAACGGCTGACGGATGGGTGTGGCTCGACCGGCGCAAGACCACCCGATTCAAGCTCGACAAGGACGGCAAAGTGACCCAGGCCGAACGCGATAAGAAGAAAGCGAGCTGGGTCACCTGCGATGACGTTGAGAAGCCGGTGCCGGAGGGGACCCGGCCGGTCTATTGGGCGAGGGCCGGCACTTCGCTCAAGACGGTCATGCTGGCCATGCACAAGGCCGATACCGCGCCGGTGGCGCTGTTCGATGAGAACGACCGCTTCATGGGCGCTATCGGCGTGCGCGATATCCTGCGGGCGGTGTTGAAGCGGCCGGAGTAATATTACCACGCCTCGCCAGCGGCGAGCGGCGCAATACCGAGATGCCTGGCGATCGACTGGCCGATGTCGCTGAAGGTCTTGCGGTGGCCAAATGATCCCGGCGTGTTGCCTATCTGGTAGGTCATTACCGGGATTTGTTCGCGGGTATGGTCGGTGCCCTTCCATGTCGGGTCGTTGCCGTGGTCGGCGGTTAGAACCAACAAGTCTCCTTCACGCATTTGCGCGAAGACTTGCGGCAGGCTGGCGTCGAACTCCTCCAGCAGCTTGCCATATCCAATCGGATCGCGGCGGTGGCCGAAGTTGGTGTCGAAGTCGACGAAGTTGGTCATGAGAAATCCGCTGTCATTCACCTCCGGCATGAGTTCCAGGACTTTCGCCATCATCGCCGCATTGCCCGAAACCTTCACCTCGCGGCCGGTGCCGACATGGGCATAGATGTCGCCGATCTTGCCGACCGACACGACGTCACGGCCCTGATCGCTCAAGCGCTGCAAGAGGGTCGGTTGTGGCGGCACCACGGCATAGTCCTTGCGATGGCCGGTGCGGGTGAAGGTTCTCCGCGGTTTCGCCGACGAAAGGCCTGGCAATCACCCGTCCGATGTTCAGGGGATAAGTCAGTTCGCGGGCCACCTGGCACACTTCATAGAGCCGCTGCAGTCCGAAATGCTCCTCATGGGCGGCGATCTGGATGACGCTGTCAGCACTGGTGTAGGCGATGGGCTTGCCGGTGCGGATATGCTCCTCGCCAAATTCGTCGATCACCTCGGTGCCCGAGGCGTGGGCCATGGAAAGCAGCCCGGGCAATTGGCAGCGGCTGACAATGCCGCCGATAAGCTCGTTGGGAAAGGCCGGAACGGTGCGCGGGAAGTAGCCCCAGTCAAAAGGCACCGGCACGCCGGCGATTTCCCAGTGGCCGGTGATGGTGTCCTTGCCCTTTGAGACTTCCGAAGCATGGCCCCAGCGGCCAATGATCGGCACCTCGGGCAAGGGGTTGCGGCCGGTGGCGCCGTTCGACGCCAGCCCCAGTCCAAGCGCCGCCATGTGCGGCAAGGCGAGCGTCATATGATCGGCAATGTGGCAGAGCGTATTGGCACCCTCGTCACCAAAGGCCGCGGCATCGCTGGCCCCGCCAATGCCAAAGGAGTCGAGAATGAACAGAAAGGCGCGAGCCATGTCAGACGCCGATCCGCTCGATCACCACCGGCGTTGCCGCCGGTTTGCCGCCGATCACATAGGCCGCTTTGACGATTGCGGCCGCCTTCGCGAAGCCCGCTTCATCGGCGGCGTGAATGATACATAGCGGGGTTTTGCCATTTACCTGGTCCCGCTTTCCGAGCAATCCGGCAAGGCCAACGCGATGATCGATCTTGTCGGACGCCACGCGGCGTCCGCCACCTAGCTCAATTACCGCTAGTCCCAGATCGCGGGTTTTGATCGACGACACGAATCCGGCGCCATCGGCGAATACCGGCTTCACGACCGGCGCTACTTTCAGATGTTTGAGATGGTTGCGCACGAAATCCGCCGGACCGCCCAGCGCCTTCACCATGTGGTCGAAACGTTCGGCGGCAGCACCGGATGAAAGCACAGCATTGAGCTTTACCCGGGCGTCATCATGGTTCTTTGCCAGACCCGCACTCGCCAGAAGTTCTGCACCAAGCGCTAATGTCACTTCGTGAACGCGCGGCTCTTTCCGCGACCCCGCGAGGTATTCGCAGGCATGCAGCACCTCAAGTGCATTGCCCGCGAAAGGAGCCAGTGGCTCATCCATATCGGTGATGAGGGCGGTGGTCTTGACTCCCGCTCCGTTGGCGACCGCGACGATGCTGTGCAGCCAGTTCGCGGGCCTCGGCGATCGTTGCCATGAAGGCGCCGGAACCCACCTTGGTGTCCATCACCAGATGTTCAAGCCCGGATGCCAGCTTCTTCGAGAGGATCGAGGCGGTGATCAGCGGTACGCTTTCAACCGTCGCCGTCACGTCGCGGATGCCGTAGAGGCGCTTGTCGGCGGGTGCGAGGTCGGCAGTCTGGCCGATCACCGCGCAGCCCACGTCCTTCACTACCTTGCGAAAAAGACTGAGGTCCGGTTGCGTAGCATAGCCCGGAATGGCGTCGAGCTTGTCGAGGGTGCCGCCGGTGTGGCCAAGGCCACGGCCGGAAATCATCGGGACGTAGAGCCCGCAGGCCGCAAGCATAGGCGCCAGCATCAGCGAGATGTTGTCGCCGATGCCGCCCGAGGAGTGCTTGTCGGCGACGGGACCCGGCAGGTCCCATTTGAGCACCGTGCCTGAGTCGCGCATGGCAAGCGTCAGGCCCACCGCTTCGTCGCGGCTCATGCCCTTGAAGAACACGGCCATGGCGAAGGCCGCGACCTGGCCCTCGGAAATCGTTCCCGCCGTCAGCCCGCGAATGAAATCCGCAACTTGATCCGCAGTCAACGGCCTGCCGTCACGCTTGGCGCGAATGATTTCCTGGGGCAGCATGTCAGCCCCTTGCGAAGAAGGCGGTCAGACAGCGTCTTCATGTTGTCGGCGGCCTTGGCGCCTTCGGATTTTGTCTCCTCGTGGCTGGGGCTAGCGCCTTCAAGGCCTGCTCCGAGGTTGGTGATCACCGACAATCCCGCCACCTTCAGGCCGAAACGGCGGGCGAGAATGGTTTCGGGCACGGTCGACATGCCGACCGCCGTAGCCGCCGATAATTTGCGCCATGCGGATTTCGGCGGGGGTTTCGAAGGATGGGCCAGAGAACCAGACATAGACGCCCTGATGCAGCGTGAGGTTCTTCTGTTCCGCCGCGGCCAACATTTTCCTGCGAAGTGCCGGGTCATAGGCGTCGGTCATGGGCACGAAATTTTCGTCGCCCTGCTGACCGACCAGCGGGTTCATGCCGGCATAGTTGATGTGGTCGGTGATCAACATGATCGAACCGGGCCGCATATTCACATCGAGAGAGCCCGCGGCATTGGTGAGAATGAGTGTCTCGATCCCCGCTGCCTTGAGAATTTCGATCGCCGGCCGCATCACCGCGGGATTGCCGCTTTCATAGGGATGGGAACGGCCCTGCAGCACCGCCACCTCCACGCCACCGAGTTTGCCTACGACGAGCTTTCCCGCATGGCCCGAAACCCGCGACACCGGGAACCCGGGTATGTCGCCATAGGGAATGACCAGCGGATCAGACGCGGCATCAGCGACCGGCCCCAAGCTGGAGCCGAGGATGATGGCGGTCCTGGGTTTGCGGGTTCCGAGCAAGTTTTCAAGGTTGGTCATTTCAGGTGTTCCGGTCCAAAGGAATACGGCAGCAGTTCGCCCAGGGTGAAGGTGCGAATGAGGACCCCCTCTTCCGTGCAGCAATGGATCTTTACATCGTTATCGGCGAACTCGCGGAGTTTCTGGCGGCAGCCGCCGCACGGCGTGCAGAGGATGTCGCCATTGCCCATCACCGCCACTTCGGTCACGCGCTTGGCGCCGGCCATGATAAGGGCGGAGATTGCCGAAGGCTCGGCACACCAGCCCTGCGGATAGGCGGCGTTCTCGATGTTGCAACCGGCAAATACGCGGCCGTGCTCGTCGCGTACCGCGGCGCCCACGAAGAACTTCGAATAGGGCGCATGGGCCAGGCGCCGCGCCGCCTTCGCTGCTTCGGCCAGATCGCGCATCACCTATCCTTGGTATAGGGAATGCCGGAAGCGCGTGGCGGGATCGATTTGCCAATGAAGCCCGCCAGCAACACCACCGTCAGCACATAGGGCAGCATGTTGATGAACTGCACGGGGATGGTGACGCCACCGATCGCCGTTCCCTGCATGTAGTTCCCGGTGGCCTGCAGGAAGCCGAAGAGGAGGCAGGCGAAGAGTGCCGGCCAGGCGCGCCAGTTGGCGAAGATCAGCGCCGCCAGCGCCATGAAGCCACGGCCCGCCGTCATGTCGCGCACGAAACTTGCCGACAGCGATGTCGAGATATAGGCGCCCGCCAATCCGCAGAGAATGCCGGCGATGATCACTGCCTTGTAGCGCAGCAATGCGACCGAAATACCCGCGGTATCGACGGCGTGCGGGTTTTCGCCGACGGCCCTTAGCCGCAAACCAAAGCGGGTGCGGGCCAGGGCCCAGGCGGTCAGCGGCACCAGTGCCACTGTTATGTAGGTGATGGCCGAATGGCCAGATACCATCTTGGCGAGGATGCCAAGCACCGGCACGTCGTAGAGCGCCGATATGCCGGGCAGGTCGATCGGCATGAAACGGCCAGCCGGCGGCAAGGCCGGGGTGCGGCCGCCTTCCCTGAACCATTCATTGCCGAGGACAACGGCTAGCCCCGCCGCCAGCATGTTGATGGCAACGCCCGACACCACCTGGTTGCCGCGCTGATTGATCGAGGCATAGCCGTGCACCAGCGCGAATGAGACTGACACGGCAATGGCAATCACCAGCGCAATCCATGCCGAACCGAAATAGGCGGCGGCGGATGCCGCCGCGAACGCCGCCGCCAGCATCTTGCCCTCAAGGCCGATGTCGACGATGCCGGAGCGCTCCGACCACAGACCGGCAAGGCAAGCCAGAATCAGCGGCACCGACATGCGGATGGTGGAGGAGAGCACTTCGGCAATGAGAACGGTCCAGTCCATGGCTCAATCCTCCGGCTTGAAGAAGATGGCGGCGAGATAAGGCCGGAAAGCGTATTCCAGCGCGCCCATGAACAGGATGACGAGGCCCTGGATCACCACGATCATGTCGCGGTTGATCTCCGGCTTGGCGAAGGACAGTTCCGAGCCGCCCTGATAGAGCAGCCCGAACAGCATGGCGGAAAGAATTACCCCAACGGGGTGCGAGCGGCCCATCAATGCAACGGCGATGCCGACGAAGCCCGCACCGCCGGCAAACTCCAGCACCAGGCGATGCTGCACGCCGAGAATCTCGTTGACCGCCAGCAGGCCAGCTAAGCCCCCGGAGATCGCCATGGTGATCATGATGATGCGGTCGGGCTTGATGCCGGCATAGACGGCGGCCTCGGGATTGGCGCCGAAGGCACGGATTTCATAGCCGAGCTTCGTTCGCCACAGGAGATACCACACGGCGAAGGCAACGACGATTGCCAGGAACACCGTGAAGTTCAGCGGCGTCGACGGCAGGCGCACGTCGAAGAATTCGCGCGCCACCTCGCGGAAACTCATGATGTAGGCGCCGGTGATCTCGCGGCTTTCGACCGCCATCTTGCCGACCGGCCGGAACCAGTAGTTGATGAGATAACCGATCAAACTCGCTGCGATGAAGTTGAACATGATGGTGGTGATGACGATGTGGCTGCCGCGCTTGGCCTGTAACAGCCCTGGCACCCAGCCCCAGAAGGCGCCCACTGCGACCGATGCCAGGATGGCCAGCGGAATGACAATGGGCCACGGCAGAAATTCGAGGCCAAGCCCGACCGCCGCAGCACCAACACCGGCAATGTAGGCCTGACCCTCGCCGCCGATGTTGAACAGGCCGGCATGGAAGGCGACGGCCACGGCCAGGCCGGTAAAGGTGAAGTTGGTGGCGTAGTAGAGGAGATAGCCCCAGCCTTTGAGCGATCCCACGGCCCCCTGCAGCATGATCCACATGGCTTCCAGCGGATTCTCGCCGATGATGATGACGACGAGGCCGGCAACCACCAATGCCACGGCCAGATTGAGCAGCGGGATCAGGCCAACATCGACCCAGGCCGGAAGTTCACCACGACCACCCATTATGCCGCATCCTTCGAAACACCGGCCATCAGCAGGCCAAGCTCGCGCTCATCGGCGCCGGCCTCGCGTTCGCCCATAACCCGGCCGGCAAACATCACGAGAATGCGATCGGAGAGCGAACGAATTTCGTCAAGCTCGACGGACACCAGCAGGATGGCCTTGCCGGCATCGCGCAATGCAATAATGCGCTTGTGAATGAATTCGATGGCGCCAATATCGACGCCGCGCGTCGGCTGGCCGACGATCAGCAGGTCGGGATTGGCGAGCATCTCGCGGGCGAGAATGATCTTCTGCTGGTTGCCGCCGGAGAACTTGGCGCTCTTCAGGAACGGGTCGGGTGGGCGCACATCGAAAGCTTCCATCTCGCTCCTGGCCCGGGCAATCACTTTGGCGCGGTCGAGGCGGAAACCTCGGCCCAGTTCCTCTTGCCGGTGCCAGCCGAGGATCATGGTTTCGCTGGCATCGAACTCCTTGATCAGACCGCGATGCTGGCGGTCTTCCGGCACATGCGCCAAGCCCTCGTCGCGCACATGCGCCGGGTCGCCGAGAATGCCGATGTCCTTGCCTTCGAAGATCACCTGGCCCGCGGTTGGCCTGGTGATGCCGGCTATCACGTCGAGCAGTTCCGACTGGCCATTGCCGGAAACACCGGCAATACCGACGATCTCACCCTTTCTCACGTTGAATGACACGTTGTCGACGCGGGCGATGCCCTTCTTGTCTTTCCAGGTGAGGTTCTTCACTTCGAGAACCACTTCACCCGGCTGGGCCTTTGTCTTGTCGACGCTCAACAGCACATGGCGGCCGACCATGGCCTCCGCCAATTGCTCAACGCTGGTATTCTTGGTCTGGAAGTCGGCAACCATCTCACCGCGCCGCATCACCGATACGCGGTCGGTGATCGCCATGATCTCGCGCAGTTTGTGGGTGATGAGGATGACGGTCTTGCCCTGGTCGCGCAGGGTTCCGAGAATGCGGAACAGGTGATCGGCTTCGTCGGGCGTCAGCACGCCCGTCGGTTCGTCGAGGATCAGGGTTTCGGCGCCCTTGAACAGGGCTTTGAGAATTTCGACGCGCTGCTGCAGGCCGACGGGAAGCTCGCCGACGATGGCGTCGGGGTCGACATCCATTTCATACTCGTGCGCGAGGCGGGCAAGTTCGGTGCGCGCCTTGTCGAGGGCCGGGCCGATCAGGGCGCCGCCTTCGGCGCCGAGCACCACATTTTCCAGAACCGTGAACGGATCGACCAGCATGAAATGCTGGTGCACCATGCCAATGCCGTGGGAGATCGCGTCCTGCGATGACTTGATTTTGACGGCCTGGCCCTTGATGCGGATCTCGCCCTTGTCGGCGGAATAAAAGCCGAAGAGGATCGACATCAACGTCGACTTCCCGGCGCCATTCTCGCCGATGATGCCGTGGATCGACCCCTGATTGATGGTCAGCGTCACGTCCTTGTTGGCGTGCACCGCGCCAAAGCGCTTGTCGATGCCGATCAGTTCGATCGCGGGTGATGTCATTGCCGGCCTCTGCCCCAATCATCCCTCCTCGCTTGCGGGGAGGGTCCGCCCGAAGGGCGGGGGTGGGGGCAGAACCACACAGGCATAGCCCCCACCCGTCTCGCTACGCTCGCCACCCTCCCCGCCAGAGGCGAGGAGGGATGACACCAATCATCACTGCACCGGGCAGGTGTTGTCGGCGGTGTAGTCGTGCACCTTGATGGTGCCGGCGATGATGTCGGCCTTGGCCTTTTCGGCGGCGGCGGTCATTTCGGGGGTTACCAGTGCCTTGTTGTTGTCGTCCATGGCGTAGCCGACGCCATCTTCCTTGAGGCCCAGGGCCAGAATGCCGCCCTTGAAGGTGCCGGCCTTGCCGTCGTTCATGACATTGTACACGGCGACGTCAACGCGCTTCAGCATCGAGGTCAACACCTTGCCGGGATGGAGATGGTTCTGGTTGGCGTCAACGCCGATCGACAGCGCGCCGCCATCGGCAGCGGCCTGCAGCACGCCGAGGCCGGTGGCGCCGGCTGCGGCGTAGATCACATCCGCACCCTGGGCCATCTGGCCCTTGGTGATTTCACCACCCTTCACCGGATCGTTCCATGCGGCACCGGTGTCGCCGGTCATGTTCTGGAAGATCGTCGCATCGGCCTTCACGGCCTTCACCCCTTGCGCATAACCGCAAGCAAATTTGCGGATGAGCGGGATGTCCATGCCGCCGACGAAGCCGACTTTGCCGGACTTCGACGCCATGGCGGCGAGCACGCCGACCAGATACGAACCTTCATGCTCGTTGAACACGATCGACTGCACGTTCGGCAGATCGACCACCATGTCGACGATGGCGAACTTAAGGTCGGGATATTCCTTGGCGACCTTCTCGACCGCCGCCGCCTGGGCAAAACCCGCAGCGATGATCGGCGAATAGCCCTGATCAGCGAAGTTGCGGATTGCCTGTTCGCGTTGGGCTTCGTTGGCGATTTCGAATTCGCCATAGGCGATGCCCGATTCCGCCTTGAACTTCTCGGAGCCGTTGTACATCGACTCGTTGAAGGATTTGTCGAACTTGCCGCCGATATCAAAAACAATCGCCGGCTTGTCGTCGGCGGCGTAGGCTGCGGTTGCCAGCATGGCCAATGCCGCCGCCGAGGCGAGGAATGTACGTTTGAGCATGGTCTTCTCCCTGTGTTGTAATTGCGCTCAGTTCATCATAGGCCGCGCCTCTGTGCAGCCGTTATTTTTTTACCACTTGATCAAATAGATAGCGGAACGTCAAGGCCTGTATCTTGAAAAGCTGTGGGCGGCTTTTCATATTAGCGACAACCGGTGATGTGGCGCCTTCGGGGCCAGAGAATCGGAGCTGCTTTTGAAGGGCTCAGATCATGTCGCGCGTTTCGCTGTTTTCTTCGCCATTGCTTCTCGGCTTCGACGAGCTTGAGCGCATGGTCGACCGGGCCAGCAAAACCTCGGGCGACGCCTACCCGCCCTATAACATCGAGCACTTGCCAGCGCCCGAAGGCGGGCCGCAGCAGTGGAAAATCACCGTGGCGGTTGCCGGCTTCACGCGGGAGCAGATCGAAGTGACGGTTGAGGAGAACCAGCTGGTCATCCGCGGCCGCCAGAAGGATGACGAAGCAAAAGCCTTCCTGCATCGCGGCATCGCCGCCAGGCAGTTTAACCGCGCATTCGTCCTGGCTGACGGCATGCAGGTGACGGAAGCAAGGCTTGCCAATGGCCTTCTTGAAATCGGCCTGATCCGCCCCGAGCCGCAAAAGCTCATCCGGCGCATCGACGTGAAAGGGTAAGAACATGAATACGGCGGCAGTAAAGAAAACTCTCGAGCTTTCACCCGAAGACCTGGCGCGGCTGGGTGGCGGCGACCTTGGCTTACATCCGCGAGATCGAAGGCAAGGAAGCCTTGCGGTTGATGGGCGAAGAGGCGCGCCTTGCCCCCAACACCAGGCTTTTCGCGCTCTATCACGCTGATGGCACGCCGGTGTCGATCTCCGGCACCCGCGAGGCGGCCATGGGCTCGGCATTCGAACACGAACTCTTGCCGATGAGCGTGCACTGACGGCGATTGCGCTGGTTTCACGCCGCCGAAGCGGTTGAGGTTCCGGCCATCGGTTCGGTGAGGATGGCGTAGAGGCCTTCGGCGGTTTCGGTGCCGCGCAGCTTGGCGACGGTGGCCGGGTCGCGCAGCAGGCGCGAGATACGGGCCAAGGCTTTCAGGTGGTCGGCGCCTGCCTGATCGGGCGCCAGCAGTACAAACACCAGATCGACGGGCTGGCCATCCACGGCATCGAACTCGACGGGCTGGGACAACCTGGCAAACAGGCCGTAGACGCGATTGATGGTGGCGAGCTTGCCATGGGGTATGGCGATGCCGGAGCCCAAGCCGGTCGAGCCCAGCTTCTCGCGGGTGAGCAGGGTTTCAAATATGATGCGATGGTCAATGGCCACGGATTTGGCCAAAGCCTGCGACAGCTCCTGCAAGAGCTGCTTCTTGTTCTTGGCTTTGACGTTCGGCAGTACCGACTGCACGGCAATGATGTCTTCGAGAGTCATCGAGAAAACCTCAGGCGCGGGGAATGGGTTGGATCACGAAGCTTGCCGGGGGTCGACCCAGCCGATGTTGCCGTCGGAACGCCGGTAAACGACATTCAGGGCGCCATGGCCGGAGTTGCGGAAGAGAACAAACGGAACGCTTGAGATATCGAGTTGCATCACGGCCTCGCCAACCGTCAGTTCGGGAACGGTCGTAGCCTGTTCAGCAATCACGACCGGATTGAGGCCGGCCTCGGGGGCCTCTTCCTCGGGGGCTGCCGAGATCACGTAGCTTTGGGCTTCGAGTTGGCGCACCGGCTCCTTGCGGTTCTTGTGATGGTCCTTGAGGCGCTGCTTGTAGCGTTTCAGCTGTTTTTCGAGATGCAGGGCCGCGGCCTCGAAACTGGCCGGGGCTTCACCGTCGGCGCCATGGGCCTGCAGACGCAGCCCCGTCGCCAAATGCAGGGTGCAATCGGAATGGAACGACGAGCGCTGTTTTTCGATGGTCACCGTACTGTCGACCGCGCCCTCAAAATACTTCTGCTGCAGGGCGGTGAGGCGGTCATTGATACGAACCCGGAGGGCTTCACCGATGTCGAGGTTTTTGCCGGTGATCTTGATCTGCATGGCGTATGGCACAACCTTCATTCGCCCACTGCTTAGAGATGGGCGCGTTCTTCGCAAACGTCAACTGGCTGCCCGCTGGTGCGGTCCGGCCCATCTTTCGCTTCTGCCGGGATCCTCCTGGATGGGTGGGCCGACCCTACCCTCGCGGCGAAGCGGGGCAACCTCTAGGAGCCCCGTGCGGGCAAGTCAACCGGCTTGCCGGGGTTTCGCGCGGATTTCCCGCCGGCGCTGGATCGACGACAAAATACCAAGCGATTCCCTGTATTTGGCGACTGTGCGCCGGGCGATCTCGATGCCCGCGGCTTTCAACTGGTCGACGATCTGGTCATCGGAGAGCACATTGCCGCCCTCGGCGGCGATCATCTCCTTGATGCGGTGGCGCACCGATTCCGACGAGTGAGCATCGCCGCCATCCTCGGCCGACGCGATGGCGGTTGTGAAGAAGTATTTCAGCTCAAAAATGCCGCGGGGTGTTGCCATGTACTTGTTGGAGGTGACGCGGCTCACTGTCGATTCATGCATTTCGATGGCTTCGGCCACGGTCTTGAGGTTGATCGGGCGCAGGTGCTGCACGCCGAGCACCAGGAAGGCATCCTGCTGGCGGACGATCTCGCGGGCGACCTTGAGGATGGTCTTGGCGCGCTGGTCGAGGCTCTTGACCAGCCAGGTGGCATTCGCCTGGCATTCGGAAATATAGACCTTATCCTCGGTCCGGGCCGCACTCTTGGATACGTGCGCCAGATACTGGTTGTTGATGAGGACACGCGGCAGGGTTTCGCTATTGAGTTCGACCAGCCACGAACCATCGGGGGCGGTGCGGACCGAGACATCGGGAATGACCGGCTGAACCGGCTCGGAACCGAAGGCGTGGCCGGGCTTGGGGTTCAAGTGGCGGAGTTCGGCGATCATGTCGTGGATATCGTCGAGGTCGACTTTGCAGACCTGTTTCAATCCATGGAAATCGCGCTTGGCCACCAGATCGAGATGGTCGACGAGAACGGCCATAGCCGGATCATAGCGGCCATTTTCGCGGAGCTGCAGCGCCAGGCATTCCTTGAGGCCGCGGCAGAAGACCCCGGCGGGATCGAAGCCCTGCAAAACTTTCAGCACGGTTTCGACATGGGCGAAATCGGTTCCGAGCGTTTCGGCCACCGACGACAGTTCGCCGGTGAGATAGCCTGCCTCATTGACCATGCCTATAAGGTGCTGGCCGATCAGCCGGTCGGCGGGCACCAAGGGGGCGAGCGACAGCTGGTCCGACAAGTGTTCGGCCAAGGTTGCGGCCCTGGAAAGCGTGGCGGCAAAATCGTGGTCGTCATTGTCGAGAGACAGCGAACCACTGCCGGTGCGCAGCGAAGACCAACCGGAATCGGAGGTGCCCGCGGCTTCGCGGTTGGCCGCGTCGGCGCGGGCTTCATGGGTGTAGACATTCTCGAGGTCGGTATCGAGCGTCTTGAGCCGGTCTTCGGTGGCCGAAGCGGATTGCAGCTCGCGCACGATGTCGGGCTGGCTCGCTGCTTCCGGCTCGACACGCGGCGCTTCGCTGCGCTCGTCGCGCTCGAGCAGCGGATTGCGCTCCAACTCGGCGTCAACGAAGGCCTGCAGTTCGATGTTCGACATTTGCAGCAGCTTGATGGCCTGCTGCAATTGCGGCGTCATGACCAGGGACTGGCCCTGGCGAAGTTCGAGCCGCTGTGAAAGCGCCATGTCCGGCCCTCAGCGCGTTCTAAAGACTGAAGTCGGCGCCGAGATAGTGACGGCGGACCTCCTGGTTGGCGACAATCTCATCGGGGGTGCCTTCGGTCAGGACCTTGCCCTCATGGATGATGAGTGCCTTGTCGATGAGTTCAAGGGTTTCGCGGACGTTGTGATCCGTAACAAGCACCCCGATTCCCCGAGAGGTGAGCTGTCGCACCAGCTGGCGAATATCACCGATCGCAATCGGGTCAATTCCGGCGAATGGCTCATCGAGAAGCATGAACTGGGGCTTGGTCGCAAGGGCGCGGGCAATTTCAACGCGGCGGCGCTCGCCACCAGAGAGTGAAACAGCCGGCGCATGCCGGATATGGGTGATCGAGAACTCATCAAGCAACTCACGCAACACACTTTCGCGCCGATCACGCTGAGGCTCCACGAGTTCCAGCACGGCACGAATATTCTGTTCGACGGTGAGGCCACGGAAGATCGAACTCTCCTGCGGCAGATAACCGATCCCCAAACGCGACCGCCGGTACATGGGCAGCCTGGTGATATCGGCTCCGTCGAGGCTGATGGTTCCCCGGTCGGCGGCTATCAATCCGGTGATCATATAGAACACCGTGGTCTTGCCCGCCCCGTTGGGACCCAAAAGGCCCACGGCTTCACCACGCCTGACGGTCAGAGACACCCCGTTGACCACGGGCCGGCGGCGATAGCTCTTCTCAAGCCCCGCCACCACAAGTCCCGCGGTCAGAGCCCTGGCTTGGGATGCGGCTTCACCAGAAACCTTCACCTTCTGCCGGGGTGCCGCTTTCGCCCTTCCGGGCGCCGGAGCATCGTTCACACCACCGTCCTGCGTAACGCCCATTTCGACCCAATACGATTAAGATTGCGTGAAAGAACCCTATTTCGGCCGGAATTCACCTTTCACGCGGCCGCCGGACATGACCGTTTTGTCGGTATCAAGGTCGGTGTCCATGAGCTCACCGTAGAGGATGGTATCATCCTGCACAACCTTGACATCGCCGCCGACCTTCAGCTTGTTTTCCTTCACATCCATCTTGGCCCATTTGCCGGTGATGGTTTCCTTGTCGGTGATGATTTTCACATTACCGGTGGAATCGATGAACTTGGCATCGGTTGATGTGGTGCCATCGGTGTTGGTGGTTTCCTCATAGTCGATAATCATCTTGTCGGCCGTCCAGTCGAGATCGGGCTGTTTCAGATTGACGTTGCCGGTGAAAACGGCGCGTTTTTCCTGGTCCAGAATCTCCATGCTGTCGGAGACGATGTCGGTGGGCTTCTTGTCGCCGTCCTTGTTTTCGCCAGTTGTTGTTGCGGCGGCGGGAGGCGTGGTCTTTTTCTCTTCCTGGGCAAGCGCTCCGGATAGCATCAGCATGACTGCCACGGAGACTGCGAAAGTGTTACGGATCATTGGGTCTTTCCTCCGTCCTGGGTGGGATAGCCGAAGCGCGACTTGACGTTGTCAAGAAACCGGGTGCGGTTGCCATCGTCAAGGATTTCCATGCCCCGGGCGGTAATTGTGCCGTCGGCAAATGTCACCGCAACGTCGTCATGCGTTGAGAGGGCCTTGGTCTTGATGTGGGCCAGGGCCTGGGGCATGCGGGCGGTGAAGCGGTTGCCCTGGCGCACTACGACGTCGCCCTTCATGTCCATGGTCTCGTCTTTCTTGTTGTAAACCGTGGATTTGGCAACGATGTTGTATTTGCTGCCGGCGGCGTTGGAAAATTCGACGATCATGTCATCGAGATACATGATGTCCTTGTTGACGGGATCCTGGCGGCCTTTTTTGGCGAGAATGGAGTAAGGCTTGTTTTCCTTGTCGTAGCCGGTCAGCTTCAACTCATAGGTGGTGGTGTCGGTCGGGCTTTCAATGTCCGGCGGGGAGACCGGTTCGGGCGGCATCAAAATTCCAAGAAGCCCGGCCTGAAGCATGAAGACGATGGCGATGGCCATGGCTGCCAGTGCCGCCGCCCAGGCAAGCCACGGTGACAGCCTGGACCAGGCGACAGCCCGGTGAACGCGGCGCGGGTTAAAGCGGTTGGACGGCTCAGTGTGCGAAGACATCTTCCTCGGTCCAGCCCCCGAGGTCCAGGGCGGCCCTGACGCCCACAAAATCAAAACAAGACCGGGCAAGGCCCAAGCGCCCCTCGCGCTCCAGCATCTGGTCGAGCCTGGCCCTCAGCTCATGGAGATAGATCACGTCCTGCGCGGCATATTGTTTCTGCGCGTCAGACAGGGTGTGGGCGCCCCAATCGGAACTCTGCTGCTGTTTATTGAGTTCGACACCGAGCAGTTCTTTGATCAGATCCTTGAGGCCGTGCTTGTCGGTATAGGTCCGCGTCAGCTTGGAGGCGATCTTGGTGCAGTAGACCGGAGCAACATCGACACCGAGATAATGCTTCAGCACGGCCACATCGAAACGGGCGAAATGGAAGATCTTGGTGACGTTGGGATCGGCCATCAGGGCCTTCAGGCGCGGCGCGTCGTAGGTCGAGCGGTCAAGCTGCACGAGATGGCCATTGCCGTCACCGGACGACAGCTGCACGACGCACAGCTTGTCGCGGCGCGGGATCAGCCCCAGAGTTTCAGTATCGACGGCAACCGACGTGCCAAAATCGATACCGTCGGGCAGGTCGCCCTTATACAGCTTGTTGGCCATTAAGCGTCCCGCCGTTGAATGATGGTGCCCTGAAGAGGACTCGAACCTCCACGCCTTTCAGCGCTAGTACCTGAAACTAGTGCGTCTACCAATTCCGCCATCAGGGCTTTCGTCGGGCGTCTCATAGAGGGGGTTCACCAATATTGTCAACCTTGGCCTTGACCGCCCGATGCGGCATTTGTGGGGCGGGACGGGGCTTTGCAATGATCCCCCGGCCCCGCTAAGACGTCTGAAATGAATCAAGCGGATGGATCGCGTGACCGAGCAAGCAACCGATAAACTCATCACCATCGTCGGCGGATCGGGTTTCGTGGGCCGCCATATCGTCCGGGCACTTGCCCGGCGCGGCTATCGCATCCGGGTGGCCTGCCGGCGCCCTGATCTTGCCGGACACGTGCAGCCACTGGGCACGCCGGGGCAAATCATGCCGGTGCAGGCCAATGTCCGCTATCCGGCATCGGTGGCAGCAGCCTGCGATGGGGCTTTCGCGGTGATCAATCTGACCGGGGTGCTGTACTCGTCCGGCACCCAGAGCTTCGATGCGGTGCATATCTTCGGAGCCGAGGCCTGCGCCAAGGCCGCAAAAGCGGCCGGGGCCCGCATCCTCATTCAGATGTCGGCGATTGGGGCTGATGCCAATTCCACCAGCGCCTACGGCAAGTCCAAGGCCGAAGGCGAAGCCCGGGCGCGGGCCAATTTTCCCGGCGCCACCATCCTGCGGCCATCGATCATCTTCGGGCCCGAAGACGGTTTCTTCAACAAGTTTGCTTCGCTGTCACGCTTTACGCCGGTTCTGCCATTGATCGGCGGTGGCGAGACCAAGTTCGCGCCGGTTTATGTGGGCGATGTGGCGGAAGCGGTGGCGCGTATCATCGACAAGGGCCAGGCCGATGCCAAGACCTACGAGCTCGGCGGACCGGAAACCCTGAGCTTCAAGGAACTGATGGAATTCATACTGAACACCGTTAGCCGCAAGCGGCTACTGGTTCCGGTGCCGTGGGCGGTGGCGCGAATTCAGGGTCTGGTGCTGGGTGCATTGCCGAAACCATTGTTGACGGCGGATCAGGTGGAGCTTCTGAAAACCGACAATGTGGTGAGTGAAGTTGCCCGGCGCGACCGGCGCACCCTTGAGGGGCTGGGAATTACGGCGCGGTCAATCCAGGCGGTGGTGCCAACTTACCTCTATCGCTACCGCAGGGCCGGTCAGTTCACGGCGCCCAAGGGCATGCCGGAATAGATCAGCGCCAGCAGTATGACGCCCAGCGCCACGCGGTAGATCGCGAAGGGCAGGAAGCTGACGGTGCGCACCATGCGCATCAGCAGCGTAATGGTGCCGAGGGCGATGAAAAACGTGAGAACTCCGGTGAGCATCACTGCCAGCGAAATCGATTGGCCGGATCCCAGCGCGTCGCCAATCACAAACACCGAAGCTGCGCCATTGGCCGGGATCGACAACAGAAACGAAAACCTCGCGGCTTCCGGGCGCACGAACCCCAAGGCGCGGGCCGCCGTCATGGTGATGCCGGAGCGGCTGGTCCCGGGGCTCAGCGACAGGGCCTGGGCGGCGCCGATGATCAGCGAGGTCTTCCAGTTCATGTCGGCCGCGGTGCGGGTCATCAGGCCAAAGGCATCGGCGGCATAGAGCAAGA
This sequence comes from uncultured Alphaproteobacteria bacterium, assembly GCA_963775095.1. GTDB lineage: Bacteria > Pseudomonadota > Alphaproteobacteria > Rhizobiales > Aestuariivirgaceae > Aestuariivirga. The sequence continues at coordinate 297,985 of CAVZHN010000005.1, read as the reverse complement.
TGCCGAACACGATGGCATTGACCGCCACCAGCGTGGCGATGCGGATGTGCTGGTCCACACCGGTGACTTTCATCAACACACCCACCACGATGATCGGGATGGTGCCGATCAACACGTTAAGCACGAGGCGCGACTCGCGGGTGGTTTCACGCCGCAGCACATCCACGGCGCCACGCAGCATTGAAATCACGTCGCGCCAGAAATACACGATCACCGCCGCCAGGGTGCCAAGGTTGGTCACCATGTCGGTGACCACGCCCTGGTCGGGCCAGCCGGTGAGCGCTGGAACGAGGATCAAGTGCCCGGACGACGAAATCGGCAGGAATTCGGTAATGCCCTGGATCAGGGCAATCACGATAATCTGCAAAAACGTCATGAAAACCGACTCCGGAAGAAGCTTTTCGAATCGCTTGCCGCTATAGTTTCCGGGTCTTATACGGCCAGACCGGATGAGGCATACGCTGTGGGCCACATAAGACCCACAACGTCAACATAATTTTGGATAGTTCGTTCCTGCCATGCCGTCACTCATTCATTTCGCCCTTGACCCGTTCAGCCGGCGCATGCGGCTGGCGCTTGCCGAATATGGCGAGGCGGTGGAACTGATCGAGGAAGAGCCCTGGGATCCGAGCCCCGAGCTCATTCAGCTCAACCCGGCCGGCACCTTGCCGGTGTTCATGGATACCGGGGCAATAGCGATCTGCGGCATCGAAGCAATGGGCGAATATCTCGAGGAAACCCGGGGCAGCAAGATGGCGCTCATTGCCGGAAAGGCGGTGGAACGGGCCGAAGTCCGGCGCCTCGTTGGCTGGTTTGACACCAAGTTTTATGCCGAAGTCTCGGAACCTCTGGTCACCGAGAAGGTGGTGCGGCGGTTCATGGCGGCGGATCAAGGCGGCGGCGGCATCGACATGGGCCGGGTGCGGAACGCGGTGTCTCGTATCCACGGCCATCTCGACTATGTCAGTCATCTTGTTGACCGGCGGGCGTGGCTGGCCGGCAGCAAACTGTCGCTCGCCGATCTCGCGGCGGCGGCGCATATTTCCTGCGCCGATTATCTCAGCGAAATTCCGTGGGCGGATTATCCTTCCGCCAAGTCGTGGTACCAGCGCCTCAAGTCGCGGCCGTCGTTCCGGCCACTGCTGGCCGACACGGTGCGTGGCGTGACGCCGCCAGCCTCGTATGCCAATCTCGATTTCTGAACAGGTCAAGCGCCTCAGATCCCTGGCGCATGACGAGGGTTTCGATGATTGCCGCATCGTTCGTGCCGACGCCATACCGCTGGCCGCCGGGCGGCTGGGGCAATTCATCGCCGCCGGCCACCATGGCACCATGGGCTGGCTGGAGGAGACCGCCGAGCGGCGCGGCAGTCCCATGGCGCTGTGGCCAGACGCCAGGTCGGCCATCATGCTGGCGCTGAACTATGGCACCGGCCTCGATCCGCTGGCCAGGCTTGCAGTGCAGGAAACGGGGGTCATTTCAGTCTATGCGCTGGGCCGCGACTATCACGATGTCATCAAAGGCAAGCTCAAGCGCATCGCCCAGTTTCTGGCGCACTATTCTCAGGCGGAGGTGAAGGTTTTCGTCGATACGGCACCACTCATGGAGAAACCGCTGGCGGAAGCGGCGGGTCTCGGCTGGCAGGGCAAGCATACCAACCTGGTGTCGCGAAGCCTCGGTTCGTGGTTCTTTCTCGGAGCCATTCTCACCGCAGCCGAATTGCCCGCCGATGAGGCGGAAAGCGATCATTGCGGCAGTTGCAGGGCCTGCCTTGATGTCTGCCCGACTGGCGCTTTTCCGGCTCCCTATCAACTCGATGCGCGGCGTTGCATCTCGTACCTGACGATCGAGCACAAGGGGCCGATCCCCGTAGAGTTCCGCAAGGCGATGGGCAACCGCATCTATGGTTGCGACGATTGCCTGGCCGTTTGCCCATGGAACAAATTTGCAGCACTCGGGCGCGAGGCAAAGCTTGCGGCGCGGCATGAACTTGTGGCGCCGCCACTCAGTGAATTGGCGGCGCTGGACGACGCGGGCTTTCGCAAGCTTTTCGCTGGCTCGCCGGTCAAGCGCATCGGACGCAACCGGTTCCTGCGCAATGTTCTCATCGCCATGGGCAACAGCGGCGATGTTCGACTGGCAGAGCATGCGCGGCCGCATGTTGACGACGCTGATCCGGTGGTCAGCGAGGCGGCATCGTGGGCCGTTACCGAACTGGAGGGCGGGCGGTGACTCATCTCTTTTGTTTCGGCCTTGGGTTTTCGGCGCGCGCCCTTGCGGAGCGGCTTTCGCGGCGTGGCTGGCGGTCAGCGCCACCAGCCGCTCGGACGGAGGACTTTCCGCCATTGCGGCAAACGGATATCGCGCCGTGCGGTTTGATAGCACTCTGCGCATCCCCGATGATGTCACCCACATCGTGGCATCGGCGCCGCCGGATGCCGAGGGAGACCCGGTGCTGCGGCTGTGCGGGGAGACCTTGTGCCGGACTGCAAACATTTCATGGATCGGCTATCTCTCAACAACCGGCGTCTATGGCGACCATGGCGGAGGGTGGGTAACCGAGGAGTCGCCGCTCACGCCCAACACCGAGCGCGGAGCGCGGCGGCTGGCCGCCGAGCGGCAATGGCTTGAGTTGCCCTTGCCCGCCCACCTCTTCCGTTTGGCCGGCATCTATGGCCCGGGGCGCAATCAGCTTCTGACGGTTCTTGATGGGACTGCAAAACGCATCGTCAAGCCCGGACAAATCTTCAGCCGCATCCATGTGGACGACATTGCCGCAACGCTTGAGGCTTCAATTGCCGGCCCTTGTCCAGGCCGGGCCTACAATGTGTGTGATGACGAGCCCTGCCCGCCGCAGGATGTCGTTGCCTATGCGGCAGAGCTCCTTCGCATGCCGGCGCCGCCGGACGTCGCCTTCGAGGAGGCCGTGCTTTCGCCGATGGCCCGCAGTTTCTACGCCGATTCCAAACGCGTCTCGAACCGGCGCATCAAAGAAGAGCTGGGGGTCAAGCTCGCCTATCCTTCCTACCGCGAAGGACTGAGGGCGCTGGCCGCCGGTATCAGACGTTGATGCCATCGGCGCGTTCGGCGAGCCTCAAGGCGGTTTCGCGGATCAGCGCCAGATTGTTGGGGGTCGACAAGCGGTGATCGCCGCCCTTGATCACGGTGAATGTCACGTCATCCGACTTGATCGCTTCATAGACTTTCCAGCCGTGCTGGGGCGGGACTTCGGCATCGGCATCGCCTTGCAGAATGCGCACCGGGCAAATGGCATCCAGGCCTTGCTTCAGAATCAGGTGGGCTACACCATCCTCCAGAAATTTGGCGGTGATGGGCAGCGCCGCGCCATATGGCGAGGGACGGTAGATCACGCCGCGCTCGTCGATTTCGCGCCGCTGTTCCGGGGTCATCTCCTTCCACATCAGTTCAGTCGTCATGTCAGCGGCCGGGGCAATCAGCACCAGGCCGGCGATGCGTTGGGCGACGGAAAAATTGATGTCCTGGAGCCTCGCCAACAGCAGCATGGCAAGCCAGCCGCCCATGCTGGAGCCGATCACCACGCATTTGTCATGGGTGTGCTTGGCCAACATGTGGATCGACTGGTCGAGCCATTGCGAGATCGTGCCGTCGATGAACAGTCCCGACGACTGTCCGTGGCCGGAATAGTCGAAGCGCAAGGCCGGGCGCCGGGTCTCGCGGGCCAGGGCGGCGATGGCTTCGGCCTTGGTGCCGGTCATGTCGGATTTGTAGCCGCCAAGCCAATAGAAACCGCAACGGCCGGTGCGGCCGGACGGGCCATCCTGGAGGTAAGCCAGGCGGGTGCGGTCAGGCAGCGTTTCAAAGTTAACGGACATTATGGCGGCGCCGGATAAGATGATATGGAATCGTCTGTCCCATATTCACCGTAATCCTCGGCCAAGCAACCGGCATGAACATTCAAACGGCGCCAAACCCGAAAGATATCGAGGCCGTACTGGGGCTTAACCGGCGCGGCAGGGCACGCCGCTGGGTCAGGCGCGGCCTGTGGCTGGCGATCCTCCTGGGGCTTATTGTGGCGGCCGCCTGGTGGTACCGGGAACGCACCGCCGCTAGCGCCGTCATCTCCTATGATACCGTGCAGGTGGGCCGCGCCGACATGGTTGTCACGGTTACCGCCACCGGCAAGATCGTGCCGACAACCCAGGTTGATATCTCCAGCGAAATGTCGGGCGTGGTTCGCTCCGTGGCGGTCATCAACAATTCCATCGTCAAGTCGGGAGATACGCTGGCCGAGCTGGACACCGCCAGTTTCACCGCCCAGCGCGACCGGGCAAAAGCCACGCTGGCCTCCGCCCAGGCCCAGATCGAGAGTGCCAAGGCGACGCTCCGGGAAAGCGAACTGGTGCTGGCCCGGGCCGAGACCCTACGCAAGAAGGGCCTGTCTTCGGGCCAGGAGCTTGACCAGGCACGCGCCGCCAACGACCGTGCGGCGGCGGCGCTCGCCGTTGCCGAGGCCCAGGCACTGGTGGCCAGAGCCGATCTCGAAATCCGCGAAACCGATCTGGCGAAGGCGCGCATCGTTTCGCCGATCAATGGCGTTGTCCTGGCGCGCAAGGTGGAGCCGGGACAGACAGTTGCTTCTTCCCTGTCGGCGCCGGTCCTGTTCACACTGGCCGAGGATCTGACCCGCATGCAGGTCGAGGCCGATGTGGATGAGGCCGATATTGGCGCTGTAAGGGAAGGCCAGCCGGCGACCTTCACGGTCGAAGCCTATCCCGACCGGACGTTTCCGGCGGTCATCGCCACCATCGAATATTCGCCGAAGGACACCGACAATGTGGTGACCTATAACGCCGTGCTGCAGGTCGATAACTCCGATCTGATGCTCCGCCCCGGCATGACGGCGACGGCCCGCATTGTGGTGAAAGATATCAAGCAGGCGCTGACGGTTCCCAACAGCGCTTTCCGCTACACGCCGCCGAAAGACGAGGAGGCAAAAGGTTTCAGCCTCACCAACCTGTTCATGCCGCGTTTTCCGCGTTTTGAGCGCTCGACCAACAATCGCCCAAGCAACGGCGAACGTATTCTGTGGGTGCTGGAAAACGGCGAAGCCAGGGAAACAAAAGTGCGGACCGGGTCCAGCGACGGCCAGAATACCGAGATTGTTTCCGGCGACCTGAAAGAAGGCGCTGAAGTTATTCTTGCCATCACACAAGGTGGGGCGTGAACAGCGCATTGCCGCTCATCCGCTTTCGCGGCATCGCGCGCCACTATGGCACGGGCGGCGCCATTGTGCGGGCCCTGGCCGGTGTTGATCTCGATATCGTGCGCGGCGAGTTCGTGGCGATCATGGGGCCTTCCGGATCCGGCAAGTCCACGGCGATGAACGTGATCGGTTGCCTCGATCAACCCGACGCCGGCAGTTATCAGTTCTGCGGCGTCGAGGTGACCGGGCTGACGCAGGACCAGCGGGCCATTCTGCGGCGGAGTTACATCGGCTTCGTGTTCCAGGGCTTCAACCTGCTGGCCCGCACCACGGCCATCGAGAATGTCGAGTTGCCGCTCATCTACCGCGGCACGCCCAAGTCCGAACGCCGCGACCTCGCGCAGGACGCGCTCAATCGTGTCGGGCTGGCTGGGCGCGAGCACCATACGCCAGCCCAGCTTTCGGGCGGCCAGCAGCAGCGTGTGGCGATTGCCCGGGCCATCGTCACCGACCCGCTGTTGCTGCTCGCCGACGAGCCGACCGGCAATCTCGACACGGCACGCAGTCACGAGATCATGGAACTCCTGACGCATCTCAACATCGACCGCGGCATCACCGTTGCGATGGTCACCCATGAAGCCGACATGGCGGCCTATGCCCAGAGGGCCATTCGATTCGTTGACGGCAGCATTGCCGGCGATGGCGAGATGAGGGCGGCCTGATGCTGTTCGAAAGTTTCAAGCTCGCCTTGCAGTCGGTGCTACGCAACAAGCTCAGGTCGTTTCTCACGCTGCTCGGCATCGTCATTGGCGTGGCGGCGGTCATCGCCATGGTCACCATTGGCTCCGGCACCAGCAGCAAGGTGCAGGCCGACCTCGCAAAGCTTGGCAGCAACATGCTGATCGCCAGGCCGGGCGGCAACACGTTCGGGCCACAAGCGGGTGCCGACATCCGCAATTTCGACGAACGCACCGTGGCGCTGCTTCGTAGCAACCTCACCGGCGTGCGGGCCCTGGCGCCGTCTTCCCAGCGCACCATGACGGCTGTTGCCGGAGCACTCAACATGGAGACGCCGGTCACCGGCACCGACGCGGCCTATCTCGATGCCCTGGAGTGGACGCTGGCTAGCGGGCGGGCTTTCGCCGATGGTGAAACACGCTCCGGTGCCTCGGTGTGCATCATCGGGCAAACGGTGGCGGCGACGCTGTTCGGCCCGGCCGATCCCATCGGCCAGCACCTGCGGATCAACAACTTCGCCTGCAGTATCATCGGACTGCTGGAAGCCAAGGGGCTCAGCGCCTTCGGCAATGACCAGGATGCGACGGTACTCATCCCGCTGCGCACCTTCCACCGGCGCATTGCCGGCAACACGCGCATCTCCAGCATCAACATTTCAGTTGCCGAGCGCGCCGACATTCCGCGCGTCCAGGCCGATGCCGAGGAAATCCTGCGCGAGATTCGCCGCGTTAGCCCAGGCGAGACCGACAATTTCACGGTCCGCGACATGACGCAGCTGGCTTCGACGCTGGCCTCGACATCGACAATCATGACTGGCCTTCTCGGCTCGATTGCCGCGGTGTCGCTGCTGGTTGGCGGCATCGGCATCATGAACATCATGCTGGTTTCAGTCACCGAACGAACTCGCGAAATCGGCATCCGGCTGGCCATCGGCGCATTGGAGCGGCAGGTGTTGAGCCAGTTCCTGGTCGAAGCTGTCGTGCTGGCGTTGCTCGGCGGCATCATCGGCATCGTGCTTGGCCTGTCGCTGGCCGGAATTGCGGCCTATGCGATGGCGATCCCATTCACGGCCAGCGCCAACATCGTGGTGCTGGCCTTTGTATTTTCGGGGGCCATCGGCATTGTGTTCGGATTCTTCCCGGCACGCCGCGCCGCAAGGCTCGATCCGATTGCGGCGTTACGGCACGAGTAAGGGGTTTGCCGATCATACGATGTTACTGCATCAACTTGATATGCCGTCATCCCGGCGAAAGCCGGGACCCAGGTTGTCAGCGCGAATAATGCTGGCAGTGCGAGTTTGAAAGTCTGGGTCCCGGCTTTCGCCGGGATGACGGGATTGGAATCGCGATCAACGCGCCGTACTGCAAATTGTAGTGGGTACCCTATCCCCGCTTCAACGCCGCGAGGAATTCCTGGTCGGGATAGCTGTCGGCGGGAAGTCCCATCTTGATCTGCACGTCTTTCACCGCGGCGCGGGTCGCTTTGCCGAGCTTGCCATCGACTTCGCCGACGTCGTAGCCGCGCTTGGCGAGAATTTTCTGCAGCTCGATGATCTGCTTGTAGCTTAGGGGCTCAACCGTGCCATTGCCCGGCGATAGTGCCGGTGCTCCGGCAATGCGGGTGGCGAGATAGGCGGCGGTGGTCGAATAAACCAGTGACTCGTTCCACAGCAGATAGGCTTCGGTGAAGTTTCCGTAGGCCAGAAAAGCTGGCCCCCTGCGGCCCATCGGCAGGTGCAGTGAGGCCGGGAACTTGTCGGCCTTGAATTTGCCGGTGACGCCCCATTTGGCCCATTGGGCGCGCGAGTGGGTTATGGCGATGTCGGCCTCTTCCCAGGGGAGGTCATCGGGAACGCTCACTTCCTGCAGCCAGGGCTGATTGGCCTGCCAGCCATGTTTGACGAGGAGCGCACCGGAAGAGGCCATGGCATCGGGGATCGATTGGCGCAGGTTGCGATGTCCGTTGCCATCGAAGTCGACGGCAATCTCATCATACTCCTTAGGCAGAAACTGGGTGTGGCCAATTTCACCGGCCCAGGCGCCGCGCATGTCGGACATTGGAATATCGCCCTTGTCGATCAGGCGGAGCGCACCCATCAGCTGCTCGCGGAACTTCTCCGGCCTGCGGCAATCCCAGGCCAGCGTGGCGAGGGACGGCAATGTCTCGAAGTCGCCCATGTTGGCGCCAAAATCGGTTTCGAGAGCCCAGAAGGCAATGATCACAGCACCCGGCACGCCATATTGCTTCTGCACGGCATCGAAGACTTTCTTGTGTTTCTTGAGCAACGCCGCACCCTGCTTGATGCGGTAGCCGGTGACCATGCGGGCCTGGAATTCCAGGAAACTCTGCGAGAAGACCGATTGCGCCCGGTCTTTCTTGATGATGGCGGGATTGTAGGACACGCCGTCGAGGGCGGAGAGTCCGTCCGATCCCACACCAGCGGCTTGCGCCTCGGCCTGAAAGCCCCTGATGAACTGGTCAAAGCCCTTGGCGGAATTGCCGCATTCCTGTGCAGCCGCAACGCCGGTCATCGCCAGAAGGCCAGCGGCCACCATCAATCCAGTTCGCATTCGTTGCTCCCGATTCGCGATCGTCCAATAGCGCTTGGGCTAGGCGTCATGCTGGGCAATTTCAAGGCCACCACGAACCGCCTTGATGCAGTCCTCAACCGTATGGCCATAAGAAACCAGGGGTTTCTTGATGCCGAAGCGGATCAAGTCGCGGCGCACGGCGGCGGAGGCGCCGGTGAGGAAGACCCTCGATTCATGGCGCTGGGCCTTGCGGATGAACCCCTTCAGCGTGTGAGCCGCCGAATAGTCGACGAACGGCACCTGCTCCATATCAAGGATGAAGGCCTTGGGCGGCTCGCTGATGCGTTCGATGACCGAGGCGACGGCGCCGGAAGCGCCGAAGAAGAAGGCGCCGGTAATGCGATGGACGACAATATCGCGCGCCGTGGCAATCGACTGGTCGTAGGCGCCGTTCGGCGCGTCGGCCTGGTCTTCCTCAATCAACGTTCCGTGGGTGTCGGTCTTGACGTCGACGGCCTCGGCCATGCGGTGCATGAACAGCAAGCTGCCGAGCGTCACGCCAACGACAATGCCTTCGGTGAGACCAACAAACACCGTCAACAGGAAGGTGAGAAGGAGCACGGCGGCATCGCCGCGCGAGGCGGTCAGCAGGTTACGGAACTCTTCGCGCTCCGCCATGTTCCACGCGACGACAGCCAGAATGGCGGCCAGTGCGGCGAGCGGTATGAAGCCCGCCAAGGGAGCCGCTACCAACATGAACAGCAGAATGAACAGCGCATGCAGTATGCCGGCCACCGGTGTTCTGCCGCCTGCCCTCACATTGGTGGCGGTGCGGGCAATGGTTCCGGTGGCGATGATGGCGCCAAACAATGCGCAGGCGACATTGGCGATGCCTTGCGCCACCAGTTCCATGTTGGAGCGATGGCGGCGGCCGGTCATCGAGTCGGCGACGACGGCCGACAGCAGCGACTCAATGCTTCCCAAGAGCGCGAAGGCCAGGGCATCGGGGAAAAGCTCGCGGGCCATGGCGAAGCTGAATGGCGGCAAGGCGGGGGCCGGTAGCGTGTGCGGCAGCTCGCCAAAACGCGAGTTGATGGTTTCAACCGGAAACTTGAAGACAAAGGCCACGACGGAAGCGGCGGCGACGGCGAACAGAAATCCCGGCCAATGGGGCCGGAGTTTGCGCAGAACAACGATGAGTGCGATGGCGCCCAGCGGAAATTGCCAAGGCCGAAGGGTTGAGTGTCGAACCCGCCGCCCACAACGTCTGAATCTTGGCAGTCAACTCGCCGGGTTCCAAACCTTGCAGAGAAAGCCCAAGAAGGTCCTTGATCTGGCTGGCGAAGATGATCACCGCAATTCCCGCCGTGAAGCCGACGGTGACGGGATGGGGAACATATTTGATGTAGGTGCCGAGCCGCAGGGCGCCGATCAGAAAGATCATGACGCCGGCCATCAGCGTTGTCAGCAGGAGGCCATCAAGGCCGGCTTTGTCAACGACGCCGGCCACCAGAACGATGAAGGCGCCAGCCGGTCCACCGATCTGGAAGCGGCTGCCGCCCAGCATTGAAATAACGAGGCCTCCGACGATGGCGGCATACAACCCGCGCTCGGGGGAAACATGCGAGGCAATGGCAATCGCCATGGACAGCGGCAGAGCGACGATGGCAACGGTCAGTCCGGCGATCAAATCGGACCTGAAGAGCGCGGCCGAGTATCCCTCGCGCCAGACCGTCACCAGCTTTGGCGTAAACAGGTCGATGATCGTCGGCGGCTGGCGTTGAGGCTGCAAGGGGGAGCTCGATTCGGAGCAAATCCTAGGTCGGGGGCGCCCTCAGGCGCAACATCCGGCTTGTCACAGCTTGGCACCCTTGCTAGCCAAGTGCCAGTTGCAACAAGTTTCGCGGTCACTGCATCCATGAGCGGTACCCCGCCCGTATCATATGAAGAGTTATTGGGCCGTACGGCTGGCGGAGACCGGCAGGCGTTCAAGACCCTCTATCAAGCGGCCGGGCCGCGACTATTCGCCATTTCGATCCGGATGATGAGGAGCCGGGACCTTGCCGAGGATGTCTTGCAGGAAACCTTTGTAAAGATTTGGGAAAGAAGCTGGCAGTACGATCCCGCGAAGGGCGAGGCTGTGGCCTGGCTGGCAACTGTCACCCGCCATACGGCACTTGACCGCCTGCGCAAGCAGCCGCGGTCGGCCGTGGCGTTCGACGAAGCGGTTGTTGACGAAATCGATGCCCAGCTCGGCATATTAACCTCAGCAATGGGCGAAGCGGCTGATCTTCGCCGCTGCCTTTCAAATTTGCGCGAGGACTATCGAAAGGCGGTCGTTCTCGCCTATATCAATGGCTTGACGCATGAGGAATTGGCGCGAGCAGCTGGGCAAACCGGTTGGCACGGTCAAGAGTTGGGTGCGCCGCGGGCTCGAGCAGTTGAAAGGTTGCATGGACGCATGAGCGCCTCTGACGATATGGATCTGGCCTCCGGCCTGGCGATGGGAACGCTTGACGCGGACTCAATGGCCCGGGCGCGTATCAGGCTGGTTGAGGACAAGTCCTTTGCGGCCGAGGTTCAGGCCTGGGAAACCCGGCTGGCACCACTGGCGTATTGCGGCGAAGCGGCACTACCGGCGGGATTGTTCGAAAAGATCGAGGCGGGCGTTGCGGCTTCAGGCGTGGAACTGCCGGGAACGGTGACGACACGGGCCGATGCGGGCACGTGGACACAGGCCGCGCCGGGGTTGAAGATCAAAGTCCTCAACCAGATCGAAGCCGTGAACCGACAGACGTTCATGGCCTGGCTTGAACCCGGCGCCGAATACGCCGATCACGATCATGACCAGGACGAAGAGATTTACATGATCGAAGGCGACCTGATCATCGGTGACCTCGTTCTCAAGGCTGGTGACTTCCATGTGGCGCGGGCCGGAAAACACCACCCCACGCACCGCAGCAAGGGTGGATGCATCTGCATTATTTCGCAGGCGCTGGGGCCGGTGTGATGCTTCGAGGCCCTGCTGCGCAGGGCACCTCAGCATGAGAGTTTATCCCTCACCCTGAGGCGCGAGCGCAGCGAGCCTCGGAGGGCTGCCCTACTCGGTCACGACGACCTTGGCTTTCATGCTGGGGTGGCGCTTGCAGAAATATTCGTAGGTTCCTGGGGCGGCGAAGGTGAATTCGTAAGTTCCTTCCTTTTTGAAGAAACCGGAATCGAACTGTCCCTCCTGCTTCGATGTCACGGAGTGTTCGATGTCGTCGCCGTTGGTCCATTTCACCGTGGTGCCGGCCTTTACCGACAAGTCCTTAGGCTGAAATTGAAACAGCTTGATTTGGTTCTCGGCAACATCGCCAGCGAGCGCAGGGGCCGCCAAAAGCACCATTACAAAAGCCGAAACTGCAATCTTGTTCATATGATCCTCCGCTGAGTGAGGGGCGGAGGGTATTGCACCTCCGCCCCGCGCCGTCCGTTCCCGGTTACATTGCGGGGAATTTCTCCGGGAACTGTTTGGCAATCGCTTCCGCAAGCGGATCGGCGATCATCTGCATGTGGTGGGAGGCTTCACGAATCTTCTGGTAGGCAAGCTTCTGGTCGCGGTTGGCCTGGGCGTCAACAACGTCCTTGAGGCTGAGGATATGCATCTTCACGAGATCGGCCACCGCCTCCTTGGGCAGTGCGGGGGTTGCCGAGTTGAGGAATGCGGCAAAGTCGCCGGCATAGCCGAGGAGATCGTCAACGGCCTTCTTCTGGCCTTTGCCCGAGCCCTTGGCGGTTGCCATGGTGTAATCGACGAAGAAGCCGATGTGCTTGCGCCACAGGGGCAGGAAGGCTTCGCCGGCGGCTTCGCCATAGACCGAGCCAATGGCCTTGGCGATATCCTGGGAGTTCATGTCAAGGGCGCCAGCGGCGGCTTCGAATTCCTTGTTGCGGCCACCCAACGCCGCGCCGGTTGCGGCAGCGGCAAGCGTTGCGTGTTCGGCAAGGAGCTGGTTCAGAGCCAGGCGCAGGTCGGCCTGGGGTCCCATGCCATGGGCTTCGGCTGAAACGGTTGAGAACGCGCCGGTCGGCTCAAGGCCGGTCACGCCACCAAAGGCGACGGCGGTGGCAAGCATGGCGGATGCAAAGGTCAATTTCAGGCTCTTCATGGTTTTCTCCCGTTGGTGCTGTGGTGGGACCGTCGATTGTCTCGGGTCCTTCACGAGGCATTACGGAAGTGGATCAGTCCGGGACGCAGAACGCGTGATCACGTTAACTTGTGAGGCGGCCGTGAAACCATTGCGGGGTTGTGGGCGTTAGCGCCTTCCCCTTCCTGCTGCTCAGTTCGTCAAATAAACCGTCTCGTCATGCTGTTTGCGGCAGCCGTAGGCTGGCGCGGCGGCTTCCATTTCGGGTTCGGGAAGGGCCAGCGCCTCGGTTTCGGTTATAGTCGATTGCGGCAAAGCCACTTCGATCGCGCCCGGCACCGGGAAGATCATGTTTTCCGAGCTCTCGTTGGCATCGCCGGCCAGGGCGGGGGCGGGTATCAACGCCAGGGCCGCAAGCAGGATGATGGTACGGGCATTCATGAATGTGCTCCTTCACGGATGGTTACGGCGATCTTAACGCTGTTTCATTTTGGAACACAATCAATTTTCAGTGGGGTCTCAGAGCCGCCGCTATGGCCCGTACACGGGGGTCGGCAACTGCCTGGGGGCCGGCGGCGAGCACCGCCTCGGATTCGAGGATACGGCCATCGTCCAGTATTTTCAGATGATTAGCAGCGAGAGTCGCGCCCGTGGTGGTGATATCGACGATCACTTCGGCAATTCCTGCGGCAGGGGCACCTTCGGTTGCGCCCAGGCTTTCGACGATGCGATAGCCGGTCACACCCTTGGCGGCAAAGAAACGGCGGGTCAGATTGTGGTACTTGGTGGCGACCCGCAGGCGCCTGCCGTGGCGCTCGTAAAAGCTTTCCGACACCTCGTCGAGATCGGCCATGGCGGCGACATCGAGCCAGCATGCGGGCACGGCAACGACGACGGTGGCGGGGCCAAAGCCGAGGCGCACCAGAACCTCCGTAGACGGATCATCGGGGGCGATCTTCTCGCGCAGCAGATCCTCGCCGGTGATGCCGAAATCGAGTTTTTGGTCTTTCAGGTTCTGAGCGATTTCGGAGGCCGAGAGAAAGGCGACCTCGACATCCTTCGAGCCCTTCAACAGGCCGCGATAGCCACGATCCGAACCCAAACGGGTGATTTCGAGGCCGGCTTTCACCAAGCGCTCGTTGGCCGCTTCCATCAGGCGGCCCTTGGAGGGAATGCCGAGGGTGAGCACGCTCATGCCAGCACCGCTTTCAGACGGTCGGTGTGAATGGCGCAGCCCACGGCGGGAATGGGTGCTGGCGCTCCCATGTCGGACAAGAGATTGTCATATCGCCCGCCGCCCGCCACGGTCACGGGTCCATCACGAGTTTCGGCATCAATCTGGAAGGTGAAGCCGGTGTAGTATTCGATCTCGCGGCCGAAATCGGCGGCGAATTTGAAGCGGCGCGGATTGAGGCCCAACTCTTCCATTTCGTCGAGGCGCTTGCGGTAATAGTCGCGAGCACCAGCAAAGCGCTTGCCGCCGGTGATTGCGGTGAATTTGGCGTCGGCACTGGTGGCTTCGGAATCGATGGCGAGATAGGCGATGAGCTGATCGGCGAGGGCGCGGGGTAGCGGCTGCTCTTTGCGGTCGGCGGCTTTTTCGGCAAGGCGCGTGGCGATTTCGGAGACTTCACGGTCTCCCACCAAGGGCAGTTTGCGGGCGTCGAGTTCGGATGAAACGAGGGCTTCGGCATCGCCCGTCACCTTGTCGACCAGCGGTGAAATCGACGAGCGCTGGCGGCCACGTTCGGCAGTAAAGCTTTCGAGCAGTTCGCGAAACGCCTGGGGCCGCCAGAAATGATGGCGCAACCGGCTGCGCCAGCGGGTCGGCATGTCAGTGTCATTCAGCAATGCCGAAAACAGGCCGAGGTCTCCAAGGGTGACGGTGAGTTTTGCGAGGCCCGCGGCTTCCAGGGCGCTGATCGCGAGTTTGAGGATGCGGGCTTCGGCGGTGATCGGGTCCTTCGCCGCAAACCACTCGAGCCCGGCTTGCGAGAATTCCTGGGGGCTCAGTTTCTCGTCGGGGAAACGGAAAGCGGGGCCGAGATAGCAGTAGCGGCGTTCGACTGGCCGGGTTTTTCTCGTGGCTCAGGTGATAACGGCAGGCAGGCACGGTGAGGTCGGGCCTCAAGCACATTTCGGCACCGGCTGGATCGGTGAACACAAACGTCCGGGCGCGGATGTCTTCGCCGGAGCGCTCGAGGAAGATGTCGGCGGGCTGGATGATGTCGGGGGCGATGTGGTCGAAGCCCGCGCGCTCGAACACCGCCATGATGGCGGCATTCTGGCGCTCGAGGGCTGAGCGTTCGGTGGAGGAGCTGCCCGGCCATCTTCAAGCCGTCATCCCGGCGAAAGCCGGGACCCATTGAAGCGGCTCACTGGGTCCCGGCTTTCGCCGGGATGACGGCAAGGGGGAGATCACTTTTCCAGCGCCTTTTGCACGGCGGAGACCAGTTCGCTCTCGGGCACCGAGAACTGCGCCAGTCTTTGCGACGCGTATTCCTCGCGTGACTCGATGTTGGAGGCGAGTTGCGAACCCAAACGCAAATCCTTGATCTGCACTTCGCCCTTGGCCTTCTCATCGCCGCCCTGAATGATGACCAGTGGGCTCCCGCGCTTGTCGGCATATTTCATCTGGGCCTTCATGCCGGCGGTGCCGACATACATTTCGGCGCGGATATTGGCGGCGCGCAATTGCTGCACCATGCGCCAGTAATCGCCCTGGCGATCCTTGTCCAAGACAAGCACGACGACCGGGGCGAGTGTTTGCGGTTTCCTCCGCCTTGCCGACAAGCTTCAATGCCGAATAGAGCCGCGATACACCGATGGAAAATCCCGTGGCCGGAACCTTCTGGCCAGTGAAGCGGGCAACAAGATCATCATAACGCCCGCCACCGCCGACCGAGCCAAAACGCACCGGACGGCCATCCTCGTCCTTGGTCTCCATGAGCAGTTCGCATTCGAAGACGGGGCCGGTGTAGTATTCGAGGCCGCGGACGACTGTCGGATCGATCAGAATTTGGCCGCTTTCATAACCAGCTCGCCTTGATTAGATCGTGAATTTCTTCGAGCTCCTGCAGTCCCTCTTGGGTTAGTCGGAAGATCGTAGAATGACGATTCCATTTCATCGAGCAGATGCCAATCTCGTCTTGAGAGGTAACGAAATCAGGCGAAATGTAGTCCCTCACTGCTCAGTTGTTTTGATATGGAGGATGCAGCTTCGAACTAGAGTAAGCACTCTCCCAATTTGGTTTGGATCGAGTTCAGCTCCTTTAGTAAAGTCTCCGCTCTCGTCTTTGCGGCCCGCTCCCAAGAAGCGCTTGCAACGCCATCAATACCAAGTCGGTCGAATTTATCTATTGCCCGCAACACGACACCGCTTGAGGCGTTGTCTCAACTCGCAAGTCCAATGCGCCCTCCATGACACCTTCGAGGACCTTTCGGTTGCTCACCTTCATCACGTACTGCCCGCGCTCCAGCCCCAGCGCTTCCATCGTATCCGCGGCCATCATGCAGACTTCGGCGTCGGCGGCGGGGCTGGCGCTGCCGACCGTGTCGGCGTCGAATTGCATGAACTGGCGGTAGCGGCCGGGGCCGGGCTTTTCATTGCGGAACACCCAGCCCTGGCGGTAGCTGCGGTAGGGTGTCGAAAGCTGCTGCTGGTTTTCGGCGACGTATCGCGCCATGGGGGCGGTCAGGTCGTAGCGCAGGCTCAGCCACTGGTCGTCGTCGTCCTGGAAGGAAAATACCCCGGCGTTGGGGCGGTCCTGGTCGGGCAGGAATTTGCCGAGCGCGTCGGTGTATTCGATGAACGGTTGCTCCAAAGGCTCGAAGCCATAGGATTCGTAGACCTGCTGGATCTTGGCCAGCATGGCCCTCACACCCCGGATTTCATCGGGGCCAATATCGCGGAAACCCTTGGCGGCGCGGGCCTTGGGGCGGTGGTCCTTGGTCATAGAAGTCTCGCTATTTCGCGAGGCTTCTATCCGAGCCCCCGCCCTTCGGCAACCTCACTTATCCCGCACCACCACCTGGTTCTGTTCGCCCAGGCCTTCGACGCAAATGCGCATCTTGTCGCCGGGTTTCAAATAGCGCGGCGGTTTCATGCCCATGCCGACGCCGGGGGGCGTTCCGGTGGTGATGATGTCGCCGGGCATCAGGGTGAAGAATTGCGAGAGATAACTCGACGATGAACTCGACGCCATAGACCATGGTTGATGTCGTACCGTTCTGGACGCGCTTGCCGTTCAACTCCAGCCACATGGAAAGTTTCTGCGGGTCCTTGACCTCGTCGGCGGTAACCAGCCAGGGGCCCACCGGGCCAAACGTGTCGTAGCCTTTGCCCTTCACCCATTGGCCGGAGCGTTCCACCTGGAATTCGCGCTCCGACAGGTCGTTGATGGTGCAATAGCCCGCCACGTAAGCGAGTGCACCCTTGCGCGGAATGTTCTTGGCCCGGGTGCCGATGATGACGCCCAATTCCACTTCCCAATCGGACTTCTTCGACTTGGGCGGGATGGTCACATCGTCGTTGGGGCCCGACAGGCAGCTCACCGCCTTGGTGAAGACCACGGGCTCGGGCGGCACTTGCAGGCCGGATTCGGCGGCGTGATCGGAATAGTTGAGGCCGATGGCAATGAATTTCTGCGGGTTGGCGATGCAGGCGCCGATGCGAGGATTGCCTTTGACCAGCGGCAGCGATTCCGGCTTGATCTTCTTGAGGCGGGCGAGGCCCTTGGGAGAGATCGCGTCACCGGTGATATCGGCGACGACGCGGCTGAGATCGCGGATCTTGCCGTCCTTGTCGAGAAGGCCCGGCTTTTCCTTGCCCTTCGGTCCGTAGCGCAGAAGTTTCATGTGGTGCCCCTGTTGAATGCCGACTCGTGCCAGCGTGGTTTGTATCCGGCCCGCAAAATGGAGAGGATCGACGGCGGAGTCAAAAGTTTCGCATGCATGGGCTCGATGCGCTGTGACGATGGCGTGTAGCCGGAGAATGACCAGCGCAGGAGCTGGCCGGATTTGAGGGCGTAGGCGGCGGCGCCGAAATCGAACATAGCGCCGTCCGGAAATTCGTCCCTCCTCGCGTCAGCGGGGAGGGTGGACGCCGTAGGCGGCCGGGTGGGGTCTTGCCACGTGGCCCGCCCCCACCCTGCGCTTCGCGCTGCCCTCCCCGCTTCGCGAAGAGGGATGGAAGAAGCGGGGCGTTCGCCATGCAATTGCCGGTCGAAGGGCTCAACACGGGTATCGCCGAGAAAGGCCTTGGCCTCGGCCCGGCGGCAGTAGAAGCAGGGGCGGTGGCCGGCGGCCAATGCCGTTACCTCATCGAGGAAGAACAGGCTGGTGTAGCCTGGCCCCATGGCCTCGTGATGCATATTCTTGTAGTGGAGGTCGCAGCAGATCCAGTGGTGGCTGGCCCAGCGGCGCTTGCCGAGTGTGCGGTCATCGCGATGAAACCTGCCGCCGCGATTGCCCATCATGGTGCCGCGCTCGGGCGTGGCGTGCAGTGCGCCCCAGGGGTCGACGCGGTTCTGCAGGGTCACTTGATGTTGGGCGGGGTGTTGGAACAGCCCGCCGCGCCATGGGGGTTTTGCTGGTCACAGGTGAAGTTCAGGCGCATCTGGTCGAAATAGGCGATGGGCTCTTCGCTGCAGCGGGCGATTTCGGTGGTGGTGCCATCCTTGGTCATTTCAAGCCACGCAGCGGGCGTGCTGCCTTCGGGCCCATCACGGAAGGCCAAGCGATAACTCCCGCCATCTTTCTCGAAGCGGACATTGGCTTCGTAGAGGCCGTTTCTAAAGACGTGCGAGAAATAAAGCGCTGAGGCGCCCATGGCGGGATCGGTGGGATAGGACTGCGGTTCTCCACCTTGCGGGGTGAACACAATGCGGGCGGTCGTCCATCTCAGGCCTTCGCCGGTATCTTCGGACTTGCCGCATATGGCGATGGTGCGCTCGGGGGCACCGGCCGCACATGAAAACATGAAGCCCTCGTCTTCCTCGCAGGCGAAGGCGGGAGACGCGGCGAACATCAGCGCCAGTGCCGCCAACCTAGCGAATGATGAGCACATGCATGTTCTTCGGGCCATGGGCGGGCCTCACAATGGTTTGCTCGATGTCGCCGGTGCGCGATGGGCCGGAAATCATGTTGACGGTGCGCGGCAGCGCGGCCTCGCCGAATTTTTCGCGCAAGCGCGACCAGGCTTCTTCATAGCTAGCGTGAAGGTTGGCCACTTCCAGCACCACGATATGAGCCTCGGGTAGGAAGTTCAGCGTGGTCGGACTTTCGGGACTCGAATACTGGATGATGGTCCCCGACTCGGCAATGCCGGCGAAGGCCCGGGTCAGGGACGCCTTGTCGCTGTCGATGGCGCGGCCTTCGACAACCTCGAGGGCGCCACCGCGATGCCACGGCAGGTTTGACAGCTGAGGATCGCTGCCCCGGCGGATGCGGGCTGCAAGGTTGAGTTGGCGGAGATAGGCGGCAGCGTGCCCGGGCACGTCGTTGATATCATCGAGCACCGCGACCGTGCCACCAACGGCTTCCATCATTTCGGTGAACACGCGGATGCGGTGATCTTCATCGCCCTGGCCCCGAGCCGGGATAAGGTTGCGGGCGCGGGCCTTCAGGCGGGCATCGACGGCAGTGACGCGCAGCGCATCGGAACCAGCTCCCACTTTCGACCGGATGCGGGCGAGAATGTTGTCGCGGGCGCTCATGGTTTCCGCCGCGCCTTCCATTGCTGCTGGAAGGTTTTGCCCTGGGGAGCGGGAAGATCGCGGAACTTCGTCCAGCCAGAAGCCAGTGGCAGCGAAGACAGGCGGCCCGAACCGTGGCCAAGATTGGTCAACACCCGTGCCGCAAGGCTGGTGGCATGGCGATAGAGCCTGGGGCGCTTGGCAAGCCAGGCCCAGGCCGCGATGCCCCAGCGCATGGCGCCGGGGGTCAGGTGCTGCTCAAACTCCTTGACGCGCCAGTGGCGCAGGAGCTTGGGCAGCGGAATGCGCATCGGGCAGACTTCCTCGCAGCGCCCGCAAAAGGTGGAGGCGTTGGGGAGGTGGCGTGAATTGGCAAGACCGGTCAGGGCCGGCGTCACCACCGCACCGATGGGACCTGGATAGACCCAGCCATAGGCGTGGCCGCCGACCGCCTGATAGACGGGGCAATGATTGAGGCAGGCACCGCAGCGGATGCAGCGCAGCATGTCCTGGAACTCGGTGCCAAGGACATTGGAGCGACCATTATCGAGAATGACGACATGGTATTCTTCGGGACCGTCCAAATCACCGGCGCGCTTTGGGCCAGTCGACAGGGTTGTGTAGTTCGAAATGTCCTGGCCGGTGGCCGAGCGGGCGAGGACACGCAGGAGGGTGGAGGCATCTTCCAGGGTCGGCACGATCTTCTCGATCGAGGCTATGACGATATGAACCCTGGGCAATATCTGCGTGAGGTCGCCATTGCCTTCGTTGGTGACGATGATTGACGATCCGGTTTCGGCAATCAAAAAATTGGCGCCGGTGATGCCGACCTCGGCATCGAAGTACTTCTGGCGCAGCACCAGGCGGGCCTCTTCCACCATGGCGGGAATTTCCGACAGGTCGCGGTTGGGATCGAGGTGGGTGTGAACACGGCGGAAGTCGGCCTCGATCTGGTCGCGAGTCAAGTGCACGGCCGGGGCGATGATGTGGCTCGGACGTTCGCCGCGGATCTGGATCAGATATTCACCGAGATCGGTTTCGACGGGCGTGTGGCCGGCGGCTTCGAGGGCCTGGTTGAGTTCGATCTCTTCCGAGATCATCGACTTGCCCTTGGTCACTGACTTGGCGCCGACCCGCTTGCAGATTTCGAGGATGGCAGAGCGGGCTTCGTCGGCAGTTTCGGCCCAATGGACCCGGCCACCGCTCTCTGCCACTTTCGTTTCATAACGCTCGAGATAAATATCGAGATGGGCCAGCACATGGTCCTTGATGTCGCGAGCCTGATCGCGGAGCGCGTCGAATTCAGGCAACGCAGCGCGGGCCTTGGCACGTTTGGCGATAAAGCGCGGGCCGGTTTCAGTGAGGGCGTATTGCAGCTGATCGTCGACAAGGGCTTTGGCGACGTTCAGTGGAAAACTGGCCGACAGTTCGTTCACGGCTTGGCCTCGGCGATTGCCGAAGTGTGGTGGTCGCCCGCCAGCACTTCGGCGATGTGACGTACCTTGATGGGGGAACCCTCGCGCTTCAACTTTCCTGCCATGTTCATCAGACAGCCCAAGTCACCAGCGATCAGCGTGTCGGCGCCGGAGGCCAAGATGTTCTTCAACTTCTTTTCGAGCATCTTGTTGGAAATGTCCGGGTACTTCACGCAAAAGGTGCCGCCGAAGCCGCAGCACACTTCGCTGTCGGCCATCTCGCGCAGGGTTACGCCTTCCACGCCGGCCAGCAGCTGGCGCGGCTCGCGCTTGATGCCAAGTTCGCGAAGTCCGGAACAGGAGTCGTGATAGGTGGCGCGAGCCGGGAATGCCGCATTGACCTTTTCGACCTTGAGGACATTGACCAGGAACGACACCAGCTCATGGGTGCGGCCAGAAAGTTCGAGTGCCGCGGCATGGTCGGCGCTGCCTTCAGCAAAGAGTTCGGGATAGTGTTTGGCAATCATGCCGCCGCACGAACCTGATGGGACCACGACATAGTCGTAACCTTTGAGGGCGGCGATGGCATTGCGGGCGAGGGCTGCAGCGTTCGATTTGTCCCCCGCGTTGTAGGCCGGTTGGCCACAGCATGTCTGGGTGTCGGGAACTTCCACCTTGCAACCCGCATCCTCGAGCAGCTTGACTGCCGCAAATCCGATGGATGGCCGCATCACGTCCACCAGACAGGTGACAAACAAGGCAACGCGCGGGTTTGAAACAGACATAAGGCCTCTGGATCTCTCGGTGACGGCCTTTTGCCAGCGTCCACTAGGCCCCGCAAGGCGAATCACGCCCGGGTCCTGGGGCGGCTGAAACGGCAAGAGATCACCGCCGCTTTCCGAGTGCTGCCCAGCTCGGGAAGCGCTTGACTGAAAATGCGACGGTTCTATTGCATTTCCACCAGACATTTCCGGGGGAATCGGAGTTCATGGCCAAGTTGCCCACCAGTGTTGCGATTGCGGCCGCGATTAAACCCGCTTACCGGCGGATATTGACGGCGGAGGCCATTGTTTTCATCGCGGCCCTGCATCGGGCCTTTGAAGGCGAGCGGCAGCGGCTTCTGGCCCGGCGGGCCGAGCGGCAAGCGGCCTTTGATCATGGCGAGCTTCCCGATTTTCTGGCCGAGACGGCGGCGATACGGGCCGGCACCTGGAAGATTGCTCCGATCCCCGCCGACCTCCAGGACCGGCGCGTCGAAATCACCGGGCCAACCGACCGAAAGATGGTCATCGGCGCCCTCAATTCCGGCGCCAAGGTGTTCATGGCGGATTTCGAGGATTCGAATTCGCCGACTTGGGACAACATGCTGCAGGGTCAGATCAACCTCATGGACCGCTGGACAAGCGCCATGGAACATGTCGACCCGACATCCGGCAAGCGTTATGCGCTGGGCCAGAAGCCGGCGGTGATGATGGTGCGGCCGCGGGGCTGGCATCTCGATGAAGCGCATATGAAAGTCGACGGCAAGCCGGTTTCCGGCGGGCTCTTCGATTTCGGATTGTATTTCTTCCACAACGCCAAAACGGCGCTGGCCAAGGGTTCAGGCCCCTACTTCTATCTGCCGAAGCTGGAGAGCCACCTCGAAGCCCGGCTGTGGAACAGCGTGTTTGTGCTGGCGCAGAGCCGGTTGGGACTGCCGCTCGGCACCATCAAAGCCACGGTGCTGATCGAAACTCTGCCCGCCGCCTTCGAGATGGATGAGATCATCTATGAACTGCGCGAGCACATGACGGGGCTGAACTGCGGCCGCTGGGACTACATCTTCTCGTTCATCAAGACATTTGCCACTAACAAGAACTACGTGCTGCCCGACCGCTCGCAGCTGGTGATGTCCAAGGCCTTCCTGGCGGCTTACTCGGCGCTGCTCGTCAAGACGTGCCACCGCCGCGGTTGTTTCGCCATGGGTGGCATGGCGGCGCAGATTCCCAACCGGAAGAACCCTGAAGCCAATGAGGTCGCACTTGCCAAGGTCAAGGCCGACAAGGAACGCGAGGCCCGCAATGGTCACGATGGAACCTGGGTGGCGCACCCTGACCTGGTGCCGGTGGCCATGAAAGTGTTCAACGACATGATGCCGACGCCCAACCAACTCTATGTGGCGCGGGACGATGTCAATTTAGGCCAGAAAGAGCTTCTACACATCCACGATGGCAGCCGGACCGAGGAAGGGTTTCGCGAGAACATCCGGGTCTGTGTGCAGTATCTCGAATCCTGGCTCAGGGGCCGGGGTGCGGTTCCCATCTACAATCTCATGGAAGACGCGGCGACGGCGGAAATCTCGCGCGCGCAGATCTGGCAGTGGCTGAATTTCGGCGTGAAGCTGGAGAATGGCACAAAAGTCACGAGAGCCTTTTTCGACAAGTGCCTTGCCGAAGAAATGAAGCGGGTCAAGGAAGAGGTCGGCACCGCCGCCTTCACGCAAGGCCGCTTCAAGGAAGCCATCGCCATTTTCAAGTCGATGTCGACTTCGAAGAAGTTCGAAACCTTCCTGACCCTGCCAGCCTACAAGAAGATCATGTGAATCGCTTCCTCGCAATCGTTTTCTGGGTCAGCCTCGTAGCAGGCGGTACAGTCTATGCCGCAATGGTGGGGTGGAGCCTGCCCGCCATTCAGTCCGGAGCGGCGGGACTGGTGCCATTCGATCTGCGCCCGGCAGGCTACAACACTGACGAGGCTCAGGCATTCGTTGATGCGTTGACGGCGGAAGCGCGCGCCCTCTATCTCGGCCCGCAGCACTGGCTCGACACATTCTATCCCGGGTTGCTTGGCCTCATGCTGTTCAGCGGCATCGCGCTGCTCGCGCCGTTGCGGTGGCGGTGGGTTCTGGGATTGGCGGCAATTCCCGGCACGGTGAGCGACTGGACCGAAAACATGCTAGTGGCGCGCCTGTTGCGGCACGACGGGGCGCTTCCGGCCGATCGGGTGGAGGCCGCAAGCCTGGCGACGGTGATCAAATCCGTGTGCACAACGATAGCACTGGTCCTGTTGCTTCTTCTTTTCCTGGGGTGGCTGTACAGGAAGTGGTGGAGGAATTCTCCGGAAACCCGCCCATGAAGCTGCAACTGGCGCTTGATGATATTTCGCTGGCCGAGGCACTGGCCCTCGTTGATGCGGTGCGGGTGCATATCGATATCGTCGAGATTGGAACGCCGTTCATCATCTCCGAAGGGCTGGCGCCGGTCAGGGCGATCAAGGCGCGGTTTCCGGATCTCGAAGTTCTCGCCGATCTGAAGATCATGGATGCCGGAGCCTTCGAAGCCCGCCTCGCCTTTGCGGCGGGGGCGGACTATGTGACGGTGCTGGCAGTCACCGACATCGCCACCATCAAGGGCTGCCTCGATACGGCGGCGGGCTTCGGCAAGACGGTGGTGGCCGACATGATTTGCGTCAGCGACATGGTCCGGCGCATTGCCGAACTCGAGGCGGTGGGCATCTCCGCACTTGCCGTTCACACCGGGGTCGATCAGCAGGCGGCGGGGCGCACGCCACTTGACGATCTCAGGCTGATGAAGGAACACAGCCAGCAGTCGCAGATTTTCGTGGCGGGCGGCATCAAACGCGATACGCTGTCGCAGTATTTTGAATCTGGCGCCGATGTGGCGATCATCGGCTCCGGCATCTGCCAGGCCGCCGATCCGGTTCAGGAAGCAAAGGCCTTTCGCGACATGATCAACGCACTCGCAAAAGCAGATCAGGCATGACCACTACCGACATGACAAAAACCGTCATTGCCGAACTTGAGCGAACCCTCGCGGCCATCGCGCCGGAGGAAGCCGAGCGGCTCTGTTGCCTGATATTGGAAACGCGCACCATCTTCGTGGCCGGAGCCGGGCGGTCAGGCCTTGCCATGAAGGGCTTCGCCATGCGCCTCATGCACTTAGGCTTCAGCGCCCATGTGCCGGGCGAAATGACCACGCCGCCGTTGCAGGTGGGCGATCTGTTGCTCATCGGTTCGGGCTCAGGGGCAACCGCCAGCCTCTTGGCGATGGCCGAAAAAACCAAAGCGTTGGGTGGTGTGGTGGCGCTCATCACCATTCTCCCGGACTCAGGCATCGGGCAACTGGCCGATGTCACGGTGCGCATTCCGGCGCCGACGCCAAAGGCCATGGGCACGGTGCGGTTCGCATCGGTTCAGCCGATGGGCACCCTCTTCGAGCAGAGCCTGATGATCTTCCTCGATCTCATGGTGCTGCGGCTGATGGCGAGGAAAGGTATCGACGCGGCCAGCATGTTCGAGCGCCACGCCAATCTGGAATAACCATCATTGGGAAAGCGGTAACGCGCACGGCAGCCACCAACCACCTGGCCAGACGCCAATACCCGCTCCAATCGTCCAAGCCTACTCCGCCGGGCCCGGGGCCTGCAGAGCTTCCTTGGAGTTCGCGGCAGCAGAGCTTTCTTCATCATCGTGGTGCGTCTTTGGCATCACCAATGCCACGCCGGAAATCAGGCAGGCGACGGCTGCCAACATCCAGCCCGTCATCTGTTCGTTCAACAAGATGATGCTCCAGATAATGCCTGCGGCGGTGGTGGAGTAGCCGACCTGGCTGGAAAAGACGGCGCCCGTGGTGCGGATCGCGTAGATCAAGAGGATTGTGCTTGAGCAACTCACCGCCGCCACCAGAAAGAGGGCCAAGCCATGGCCGTTGATGATCTCGCTGACCGGAATAAAAGTGCCGGTGAAAAAAGTGAAGGGCGCGACGATCAGTGCCGAGGCGACTATAACGCCGGTTGTGGTGCCAATCGCGTCATCGCCAGAAGACGGCATGGCGGCGATCATCAGGCCTTCCCCCGCATAGAACAAAGGGACCAAGAAGGCCGCCAGAATCCACAACCGGTTGCCGCCGCCAATGGCCTCGGCGCTCGGCAGCATCATCAGAAGAACGCTGGCCAGGCCCAAACTGAGCCCGATGAACCGCTTAAGGTTCGGTGCCTCCAGTCCAATCGCTGCGGCGATGACGAAGACAATGAAACTCTCCAGAGCCAAGACGATCGAAATGACCATTGCCGGAACGCTCTCGGCGATCCAAAAAAGCGTGAGCTGCGACAGGGTGCCGCCGACCAGGCCAATTGCGCCATAGCGCATGAGGTCGGAACGGCCACGGCGCGGATAGCGCCCGGTCACCACCGAAATCGCGATCATAATGATGGCGCTGAAGCCGAGTGTCCAGAATACGGTGCCGAACGGGTCCAAGCCATCCAGCATCACCATGCGCGACAATGACGGGATGACCCCCCACAGCGCGCCGATCAGCAGCAGCAGGAATCCGCCCTTCATCAGACTGATGGTTTTGCGCAGGCGTTGTTCCCGCCGGTAGACTTCGGAAGCCATGCCGACGAACACCCGGCTGAGGTTGCCCAAGGCATCGCTGCGGTGCGAAACATCATCTAGGCCAAGGCGCGAAGGGTCAAAATCCCGTGTGCCCACAATGCTCGAGGCCGCCGTTAGCCGATCAACCTGCCGCAGATATTCCAGCTCCTGATCGCGCAGGCGCTTGCGTTCAAGGCCGGCATTCAGGCGGGCGCGCAACAAAACGACGTTGAAGGGTTTGGTCAGGAAGTCCTCGGCGCCAAGTTCAATGGCCCTCACGGCATCGTCCGTTTCCTCGAGCGAGGAGATCACGATCGTTGGTATGTCACGCAAGCCCGGATCAGCCTTGATCGCCTCGAGCACCGCAAAGCCATCCATGCTGGGCATGACGACATCGAGCAGCACCATGTCGATACCGCCCTCCGCCAGCCGGGCGAGTGCCGTCTCGCCATCAGGGGCTTCCTCGACATCATGGCCAAGGTTCTTGACCGCAATGGTCATCTTCATGCGGGTGGGGCCATGGTCATCGACCACCAGCACCTTGCCACGAAACTTCGTCATAACGCCCCCTGCCTGCACGGCCCGATTACTTGTTCAATAGGTCTTTAAGGCTGATTTCGGCCTGCTGGTAGGCGCGCACTGCAGCTTCGATCTTGGTTCCTGCCGGTCCGGTCTCGCCCGCACGGCCATGGGCTTCGATTTCGCGGCACAGACGGGCCAGAGTGACAGCGCCGAAATCAGCGGCACTCCCCTTCAAAGTATGGGCGGCGCGGCGCAGGACATCGGCATCATTCGCTGCCGCAGCGCGCTGCATCCGGCTGGTGAGTTCCGGCCCCTCGTCGAGGAAGCTCCGGACAAGATCCTTGAGCGCCTCGCGGTCACCGCCAATCACCTCCAGAAGTTGGTCCAGGGCCTTGGGGTCCAACTCGCTTGCAGTCTCGGACATTGCTCCCTCCGCTATTTCGGGCGTGCCAACCAGACATGCTTGCATAGCGCGCACCAGTGCATCAACCCTGATCGGTTTGCTGACATAATCGCTCATGCCAGCTGCCAAAAAGCGTTCGCGGTCGCCCTCCATCGCATTGGCGGTTACGGCGATGATCTTCGGCCGCTTGCTTTCGGCATATGCCGAGATGATCCGGCGCGTGGCCTCGACACCGTCCATTTCCGGCATTTCGATATCCATGAGGATGAGGTCATAGGACTGGCGCTCCAGCGCCTCCAGCACTTCAAACCCGTTGGCGGCGACATCGGCGCGGTATCCAAGGCGATTGAGGATCATGCGGCCAAGCTTCTGGTTCGTGGGGTGGTCATCGGCCAGAAGAATGCGCGCCGGCATTTGCGTGGCAAGGCTGGTGTCGAGACGCGGCTTTTCCAGCCGGCGGTGCGGCAAGACACGCGTGGGTTCGCCCACGGCGATGGTCAAGAGCGCGTTGAGCAGGGCCGAAGGTTTGATCGGCTTGGCGAGAACATCGGCAAATCCAGCGGCCCTCAGTGCCTTTCCGTCATGATCGCGTGACTGCCCCAGAGAGCTGAGCAGGATCATCGGCATGGGTTTGGCATCGGCCATATCGCGGATGGCGCCCGCAAGGCCAATGCCATCCATTTCAGGCATATGCATGTCCAGAATGGCGATGTCGAATTTCTGCCCTTCACGCAGCAGCGCCAGCGCTTCCGCGGGACCCGGAGCCGAAGTCGGCGTGATCGACCAGATCGCACATTGCCGCGCCAGAATCTGGCGGTTGGTGGCATTGTCATCGACAATCAACACCCGCAGACCCTCAAGATCAGGGCGGGCTTCATCGATCGCTACGGTGCGAATGGCTTCGGCCACCGGTGCGTTCACTGTGAAGGAGAATTCCGAACCTTTGCCAAGCTCGCTTGTCAGTCCAATCTCGCCGCCCATCAGGGCCACCAGGCGCTGACTTATTGCGAGGCCCAGTCCGGTGCCGCCAAAGCGCCGCGTGGTTGAAGCATCGGCCTGTGAAAACGACTGGAAAAGCCGGCCAATCCGGTCGGGCGGTATGCCAATGCCGGTATCGCGCACTTTGAAGCGCAAAGTACAATTGTCAGCGCCGCTGGCCTTATCGCCATCGCCCATCACGGTCAGGATGACTTCACCCTTTTCGGTGAATTTGATCGCGTTGTTCAGAAGATTGAGCAGGATCTGCCGCAACCGTGTCGGATCCGAAACAATGCGTTGCGGCACATCGGTTTCGATAACATAGGCCAGATCGAGCCCTTTTTTGCCGGCCGCCATCGCCACCAGATCAAGGGCCGCTTCGATGCATTCGCGCACATCGAATGCAACGCGTTCGAGATCGAGCTTGCCAGCCTCGACCTTTGAGAAGTCCAGAATATCGTTGAGAATCGTCAACAGGCTTTCGGCGCTGTCGTTGATGGTGCGGGCGTAGTCAGCCTGTTCGGGGGGCAGGTCGGTATCAAGGAGAAGGTTGCTCATGCCGATGATGCCGTTCATCGGCGTGCGGATCTCATGGCTCATGCTGGCCAGAAACTGGCTCTTGGCCGTGGTGGCTTGCATGGCCTCATCGCGCGCTTCGGCGAGATGCTTCACCAATTCCCTCTGCCTTTCGGCAAGCGCTTCGCGTTCCTGCAAGCTATCGCGGAACAGGCCAAGGGTCCGGCCCATGGCACCGATTTCATCATGCCCGGCTTCCGGAATGGCTGTGCTGAGGTCACCACCGGTGATCGCCGTCATCGCCTTCATCACACGGCGCAGTGGCTTGGTGATTGTTCCTACGATGTACAATGTCAGAAACAGTCCGGCGATAGCCGCCAGGACCGAAATCTGCGTCGCGCGCCCAACCGCCGATTTCGCTGAGTCCAGCGCCTCTTGCCCCGTTGCGACGGCCTGCACTTCGAAGCGGTCGACCAGCTTGGTCAGTTCGGCATCGACCTTCAGGATATGGATCTGGCCCTGCGCCACAAGAGAATTTCCCAGCACCCGCTGGTCCTGACTATAGGCATCCACCGCTGCGAAGGCCTTTTCCCGCAGGGCCGCCGCTTCGCCTCGGATCAACACCACGCTTTCGGGGGCATGGGGTTCCAGCGCAACGAGATCGGCGATCAACGCCTTATGCGCGGCGTCGGCATTGTTCTCCGATCGCATCAGCAGGCTGACCGCCAGATCGGAGAGCCAGTATTTGAACTCGCCAAAATGGGCAACGGCGGAATTGGCCATGCGCAGTTCGCTGACTTTCGCCGCGCCTAGTGCTATGGCATCGGCGTTTCGTGAGAGCCGCTGCGCGAGATAGGCATTCGACGCGACGAGAATGGCCAGCAAGACAGTGGCAAGAATCGCCAGACGCGCAAGAATTGATACTCGCCCCAGCACCGTTGCTATCCAAAACCAATTGGCATCGTATTTGGTGCTATTGGAACAACTGGATGCTGATGACGCCGCCCAGATCGCCCAGGGCGCCGCCTTCTTTGGGATAGCCGGTGATATCGACTTCGCCCGCGGGGCCGCCGTGGCAGGACAGGCAGCCCTCGCCATAATATTCGGGCACCATCACGCGGAATGCTTGGCGGCCAGTGGTTTCAACGAGGCTCGAATAAACCGCACCCTTCTTCCAATCCGGCGCAAGTAAGTTTTCGGTGATGACCTTGGTCTCCCATTCATCCGGACGGGACTTGCGGTTGCGCACCAGATTCATGGGTGCTGTTACCTTGATCTGGGCAAGGTCGCCAACTTTGTCTTTGAATGACTCCGTCACCAGTCTTCCGAAGACGGCTGGCACGAACCCCTTGAAGGCCACACCTTGCCGGTTGATCGTACCGGCGTTGGCATCCATCACCTCGGAGATCGAGGCCATCATCGCCTCGACGATTTTTGTCTCGCGCACACTGGATTCGGTGCTCAGGGGCGCGGCGCCGGTCTTGGCCACAAAGGCCTTGGTGGCGCGAGCGAGAACCTCCTTACCGGAAAGGCCCTTGTCGCCGATGGCTGGATCATTGATCCGCGCCTGTTCGGCTCCGATCACCGAGCGCGCCGATTGCAGCAGGACCGCGAGCCGCAAGGCAAGGCCCATATCGGCATTCTCGTTTTGCTGCGCATGGGCGAGTGAACCCGTGAAGACGCACGCCGCCATCAACAGCGCCTTCAGCAGCGCCATTCCGGACCAATTCATTTTCATTCCAAATACATCCCCGCTTGGTGAATATCAGGTCACCTGATATTCCCAACACCTGCTGCCCCCGCGCATCATTTTGAAACAAGTTGGTGGTGTGATCAAGCACGCAAAACTGTGCGCAGCTTGCCCTCCACCGCAACCAAGAGGATCAAGCCGCAGTTGCCGGGCAAAGCGGTGCTAACGCGAGGATCGGAGTTCTTAGGCGGGAATGAAGAAATGGTACAGCTGCCCCGGCTCGAACGGGGGACCCCTAGATCCACAATCTAGTGCTCTAACCAACTGAGCTACAGCTGCACACGAGGCGCTTACTAGAATGCTGCGCCCCAAAATTCAAGACAACAAAAAAGCCCGCGAAGATCGCGGGCTTCTTGTTTCACGCCACATGGGAAGGGAGGAGGAAATCCCGGGGCGCGAAGGTTCTTAGGCGGCGTAGGACTTGGTCACATCGCCGAAGGACTTGGTGAGGCCTTCCTGAACCGGCTTGACGGTTTCCTTGGCAAGGGCAACGGCGAGCTCGTTGAGTTCGGTTACCTGCTTCTGGGCCATCTGGAACTGGTCCTTCACGTAATCCTGCTGGATGGCGAAGAATTCGGTGGGTTCCTTCACCGACAGCGCCTTGCGGGCGAAGGAAAAAGCGGCGTTCATGTTGGTCTGGGTCAGCTCCATGGCCTTCAGCTGAAGGTCGGCGAAGCGGGATTTGTAGGCGCCGAAAGCGGCATCGAAGACCTGGACGTTGGAGTGGGCCATATCATTGGCCTTCTCGAACGCGGCCTGGGCCTGATCGACGGTCTTCTGGGCAAATGCAGTCACGTTGGCAGGGATTTCGTTGGTCATTTCAACTTTCGCCTTCTTGCTCGACATTTTTTCTCTCTCCTAGGGCGCTGGGGTGCGCCCATCGCCGTCATGACCTTAGATAACAAACCCTATTGTGCATTGCAACATGAATCTTGCACTGCACCAAATATTCGCGCTCATTAGCCATGGTTAAGGAAAAGTGGACGCGATCCCGACAATTGTTCTAACTTTGTCTGAATTGACAAACTCAAGGGCGCTCTAGCCCTTTGGTTTCAAGGGTTTGTGGGGTTCGGGGATCGTGACGTGACCGAGGCGATGACGCCGACGCTGGAAGACCTTCGGACCGTTCCGGAGGCGGCATGGTTGTGGGACGGCACCCGGGCCCGGATTGTCTGGTCCAATGCGGCGGGACTAAGTTATTTCGGCGCCGCGACCCTGTTCGATCTCTTGGACCGGCCGTTCGACTTCACGGAACCGGGCGTCGAACGCATTGCCCAGCTGTCGCGCAGTCTGCAGCGCGGGCAAGTCAGCGACGTGCTGCTGCATTTCCCGTCGGCGGGAAGCACGGCGCCACTTGCGGCGCGCTGCATGGTGCATGCGCTGCCGGATGGCAGACCCGGGGTTTTGGTAGTCGCCCGCAACGCCGTGGCGGCCCCCGGTGCGGCGGCCGCCGACATTCTGCTGGCCTTCGACCTTCTGCCGCAGGCGGCACTGCTGGTCGCGCGCGACGGAGGCATCCAGCATCTCAACGCGGCGGCGCTGGTGCTTCTCGGTGCTGGTCAGCGGGTGAGCCTGGCGACGGCGCTGTCGGACGATGTCCTGGCCGATGACGTTCTCACCCGGGTGGCAGCGGCTGGAATGGTTTCCATGGTCAAGGCGTTCAGCGTGCGCATCGGGCAGCGCGACCTCAGGGTCACGGCGCGGCGGCTCAACACCGCGACGGCCGGTTCGGCCTATGCCTTCGTGCTGCTGGACGACGTGACCGAGCGGCGGGCGCTGGAGCACCAGGTGTTGCGGCCTGCAATGGCGGGCGAACAGGTTGCGCCATCGATTGTGACGCCGGCGCTGTCGACGGCCGAGGCCTTCGATCAACTCGGCAAGGTCCTGAAGGAAGAGGCAGCACCGGCGAAGCCCGCCAAGCAGGTTGAAGCACTTCCGGAAGCAAGAGGGCCGCCGCCACGCAAGGCGGCGCAAGTGCCCGACATCATCAAGGCGCCCATCGAGCGGCTGAGCGATGGGGTGATCGTCGCCCAGGACGGCAAGTTGCTGCTGGCCAACACGGCAGCGCTGAAGCTGTTTGGCTACGAGACCGCCGACGAGCTGGTGAACGACCCGCTGCTGTGGGAGCGCTTCGGTCCCCTGGGGCAATCGCTGCCGGCCACCGACATCGCATTTGGCAATGGCAAGTCGATTACGGCTGCGGTGCAGATGTCGCTGATCCCGTGGCAGGGCGGGCCGGCGCGGCAGTTCGTCTTCAAGCCGGTCAGCGCCGAAACGGCCGATGCCGTGGCGCTTAAAGTCGTGCCTGTTGCCGCGAAAACCGAAGAGCCGGTGGTGGCCAGGACCGAACCGGCAAAGCCCGCCGAAGTGCCGAGGTCAGCGGAGGTCATCCCGCTGCGGCGAGATGCGCCGGAAGCTGACGAAGAGCTTCGCGCCATTCTCGATACCGCCGCCGATGGCATCATTACGCTGGATGCCGAGGCCAATGTTCACACTTTCAGCGCCGGGGCGGAAGCGATCTTCGGTTATCGCATTGCCGAAGTGGCGGGCAAGCCGCTGGCCGGCCTCCTGGCCCCGGAAAGCCGGAGGGTGTTGAAGGACTATCTCGCGGCGCTGCAGGGGCCGGGGCTGGCCAGCGTGTTCAACGATGGCCGCGAGGTTACCGCCGTGGTCAAACAGGGCGGCACGGTGCCACTGTTCCTGACACTCGGAAAACTGCAGGCGCCAAAATCGCAGGCCGCCTTCTGCGCTGTCGTGCGCGACATCACGCAGTGGAAGAAAACCGAAGCCGACCTTCGCCAGGCCAAGGAAGCGGCGGAAGAAACCAGCCGCCAGAAGTCGGAATTCCTGGCGCGCATCAGCCATGAACTGCGCACCCCGCTCAATGCCATCATGGGATTTTCGGATGTCATGCGGCTGGAACGTTTCGGCGAAATAGACAACGAAAAATACAAGGGCTACGTCAACGACATTCATGCCTCGGGCGGGCATCTCCTGTCGCTGATCAACGACCTGCTCGACCTTTCCAAGGTCGAAGCCGGGAAGCTTGAACTCAACTTCACCTCGGTCAACCTCGGCGACGCCAGCGATCACGCCATCCGCATGATCCAGGAACCGGCAACGGCGGCGCGCGTTGTCCTGCGCAAGGCGTTTCCGGCCAACCTTCCCAATGTGGTGGCGGATCTGCGCTCGATGCGTCAAATCCTTTTGAACCTCTTATCCAATGCGGTGAAGTTCACCGATCCTGGTGGTCAGGTCATTATCTCGGCGCAGATGCTGGCGGGGGGCGAACTGGTGCTGCGGGTGAAGGACACCGGCATCGGCATGACCGCCGATCAGCTGAAGGGCGCCATGGAGCCGTTCCAGCGCGTCGAAACCCACGGCCGCGAGGCACCGGGAACCGGCCTTGGCCTGCCGCTCACCAAAGCCCTGGCGGAAGCGAACCGGACGAACTTCGCGATCTCCAGCGAACCGCGCAAGGGAACGCTCGTCGAAATCACCTTCCCAACGCCACGGGTTCTTGCTGAATAGAGTGCAACACGATGCAGTCATGTGGCGAAGGCCGCTATCGTGTGCCAAATGCTTTTCAGTTCTGCCTCGCGACATTTGACAAGCAACATACATACCCTTTACCCGTCATCCCGGCGAAAGCCGGGACCCAGACTTGCCGCGCAACGACCGGGAGATCATTGAGTTTGAAAGCCTGGGTCCCGGCTTTCGCCGGGATGACGGTCCAATTGTGTGGTCAAAGTACGAAACTTGCGCAACGCAGTGTCACACCAAGACGTGTGAACACGATTGCAGCATGCGCTGGTGTGGTGGGCTAGAATGGACCGGGATTTGGCCACATCCGACATCGACAACAACGGCCCCGACATCCGGCCGACGGCGACCGAGCGCGGGCTCAGCGCCTTTGCGCTGGTTCTGGCGCTGGTGCTGCTGCTGCCCATCCTCACCATCATCTACCTCGCGGCAACGCCCAGCGAAAACATCTGGCCGCATCTCATCTCCACGGTGCTGCCGCGCTACATCTGGCAAACGCTGGTGCTGATGGCGGGGGTCGGGGCCATCACCTTCGTGACCGGAACCGGGGTTGCCTGGCTGGTCACCATGTACAGTTTTCCGCTGCGGCGGATGTTCCAGTGGGCGTCGATGGTGCCGCTGGCTACACCCGGCTACATCGTGGCCTATACCTATGTCGATTTCCTGAGCTATGCCGGACCATTGCAAACGAACCTGCGGGCGATGGTGGGATGGACCAGTCCCGGCGACTACTGGTTTCCGGACATAAGATCGCTGCCGGGGGCGATTTTCGTCATGTCGATGGTGCTCTATCCTTATGTGTTCCTCACCGCCCGGGCGAGCTTCATCCGGCAACCGGCAACGCAGCTGGAAGTGGCGCGCACATTGGGTCAGACCGAGTGGGGCGCCTTCCGCACCGTGGCGCTGCCGCTGGCGCGGCCGGCAATTGCGGTGGGCGTTTCCTTTGCACTGATGGAATGCCTGAACGATATCGGGGCCGCGGGCTTCTTCGGGGTGCGCACCCTGACACTTGGCATCTACACCACGTGGCTCGCCCAGGGAAATCTCGGCGGGGCGGCGCAGATCGCAGGTGTCATGTTGCTGTTCGTATTCGCGCTGGTGTGGGTGGAACGCGCGGCACGCAAGCGCCAGGCGTTTGTGATGCCGTCGCAGCGGACGCGGGCGGCGGCCCGCATCAAGCTCAGGGGATTCAAGGGCTGGCTGGCATTCGCCGCCTGCCTGACGCCGATCATTCTCGGTTTCGTGGTGCCGGGGCTGGTGCTGTTGGGGTTTGCAGCACGGCGGCTGGAAGCGCTGCTGTCACTCACCTATCTCAACGCCGTGTGGCATTCGCTGGTGCTGGCTCTCTCGGCGGCGCTTATTGCCGTGGTGCTGGCAACGGTGCTGGCCTACGCCAACCGCATTGCCGGCAGCGGCATTTCAGGCCGGGTCACCCGGTTGTCGTCGGTTGGCTATGCCATTCCCGGCACGGTTTTGGGAATTGGCGTTCTCATTCCGCTGGCCGGATTCGACAACGCCCTCGACACGATGATGCGCAACATGTTCGGCATATCCACCGGGCTGCTGCTGTCGGGTTCGATTGCCGCCGTGGTGTTTGCCTATGTAGTGCGGTTCCTGGCGGTGTCGTTCGGATCAATTGAAAGTGGGCTGGAAAAAGTGACGCCAAACGTGGCGGCGGCGGCGCGCACGCTGGGGCGCGGGCCGCTCGCGGCATTCATCGAAGTGCATCTGCCGCTGCTGCGCCCGGCTCTCGTCTCGGCGGCGCTGCTGGTGTTTGTCGATTGCATGAAGGAGCTTCCGGCCACTCTCATTCTCAGGCCCTTCGATTTCGAGACACTGGCGACGACGGTGTTCACGCTGGCCTCCCTCGACCAACTCGAGGAGAGCGCGCTTCCGGCTCTTACCATCGTGTTGGCAGGATTGTTGCCGGTGATCCTGCTGGCGCGGACGCTACGTGACCCGAAGATCAGGACTTGAGTTCGGGAATGTCGCGATAGAGCTCCAGCGCCTCGGGGTTGGCGAGTGCTTCCTTGTTCTTCACCTCGCGGCCATGGACCACGTCGCGGACCGCAAGCTCGGTGATCTTGCCGGATTTGGTGCGAGGGATATCGGCCACGGCGACGATCTTGGCGGGGACATGGCGGGGCGAGGCGCCGTCGCGGATCTTCTTCTTGATCACGGCAACCAGTTTTTCGTCGAGACCAGCACTTTCGCGCAACCTCACGAAGAGGACAACACGCACGTCATTGTCCCAATCCTGGCCGATGGCCAAGGCCTCGATGACCTCGGGAATTTGTTCGACCTGAGCATAGATTTCCGCCGTACCAATGCGCACGCCGCCGGGGTTGAGTGTGGCGTCGGACCGGCCGTGAATTACCATGCCGCCATGGGTGGTGATCTCGGCAAAATCGCCGTGGCACCAGATGCCAGGAAAACGCGCGAAATAGGCGTTGTGATATTTGGCGCCATCGGCGTCGTTCCAAAACATGGCGGGCATGGAGGGAAAGGGCTTGGTGCAAACCAGTTCGCCCTTCTCGCCGCGCACCGGCTTTGCCTGATCGTCATAGACGTCAACGGCCATGCCAAGCATGGGCCCTTGTATCTCGCCGCGCCACACGGAACCGAAGGGGTTGCCGCCGACGAAACAGCCGCAAATGTCGGTGCCGCCGGAAATCGATGCCAGATGAATGTCGCTCTTGATGCCGCCATAGACGAAGTCGAAGCTTTCGGCTGATAGCGGCGATCCGGTCGAGAGCATGGTGCGGAGGCTGGAAAGATCGAACAGATCCTTGGGAATGAGGCCCGACTTTTTCACCGCATCGATATACTTCGCCGAAGTTCCAAATATCGTCATGCGTTCCTGTTCGGCGTAGTCGAACAGCACGCGCTCGCTGGGGAAAAACGGCGAGCCGTCATAAAGCAGCAGCGTGGCGCCGGTGGCGAGCCCCGACACCAGCCAGTTCCACATCATCCAGCCGCAAGTGGAGAAATAGAACAGCCGGTCGGCCGCCTTGGTATCGGTGTTCAGAACATGCTCGCAGAGGTGCTTCAACAGGATGCCGCCGGCGCGATGCACGATGCATTTGGGAATGCCGGTGGTGCCGGAGGAATAGAGAATGTAGAGCGGGTGATCGAACGGCATCTGGGCAAAGGAAATAGGCCCGGCGCTGTGGGTTCCGATGAAGTCATCATAGGTGACGCCACCGAGCGTTTCAGCCGCTTCACGGGCGGTGCCCACATAGTCGATGACGATGGTGCGCTCGACGGACTTCAGCTGTTGCAAAACACTGGCGATCTTGTCCTGCATGCGAATGGTCTTGCCGGCGTAGTAATAGCCATCGCAGGTGATCAATATCTTGGGGGAAATCTGGCCAAAGCGATCGACAATGCCGCGCTCGCCGAAGTCCGGCGAACACGACGACCAGATGGCGCCTAGCGATGCAGTGGCGAGGAAGGCCACGATGGTTTCGCCCATGTTGGGCACAATGGCGCAGACCCGGTCGCCCGCTGTCACGCCGGAGGCCGCAAGGGCGCGGTGCATGCGGGCCACGGCTTCATTGAGCTGGCGCCAGCTCATCCGGCGTTCAACCTTGTCCTCGCCGCGAAATATCAGCGCTTCGCCATCATCATTGCGGCGCAGCAGATTCTCGGCATAGTTGAGCCGGGCATCGGGGAAGAAGCGGGCACCTGGCATCTTGTCGGCGTCAACCAGGATCCGGTTCCCGCGGGTTTCGGCCTTGACGGCGCAAAAGTCCCACAGGCTGCGCCAGAAGTCTTCAGGCCGGGATAACGAAAAAGCATGGATATCGGCGTATGTCTCGAGCGTGAGGCCAAACTCCGCTGAAAGTGAATCGCCAAAGCGGCGGAGGTTCGAAGCGGCAATCCGCTCCACGTTGGGGGTCCACAAGGGCTTCGAGGTCATGTATTGGCTCGCTTTCATGGGTTCCTTAGCCCACGCCACGAAACAGCCGCAAGTGCCGGGGAAAGGACCCCATGCGAAGAATTTACCTAATGGTTGGAGCCACCGTCGTGCTGGTGGTAGCGGCACTGGCGGCAGGTTTCGGGTTGTCGACGGGCTGGGCGGTGAAGGCGCTTCAGGACGAAGCATTGACGCGGCTCGGCCGCACGCTGACCATCAAGGACGGTGTGAGCTTGGAATTCTCGCCGCGGCTGGCGTTGCGGTTCGAAGGCGTGGAGCTTGGAAATCCGGAGGGTTTCGAAGGGGCGTTCGTCAGGGCACCGGCCTTGCGGGTACCGGTTAGCCTGTCGGACATCCTGCAACGGCGGATCGCCGGGCGATTTGAACTCGAAGCGCCGGAGATCAGCCTCGAAATCAATCTCAAGGGCGAAGTATCGTGGGCGGGGCCGGGCAAGGGACCGGCGGTGCCCAAGAGCGAGAGCTTCCTCATTCAAGACGGCACAGTGCGGTTTTATGACCAACGCCATCAGCAAAGCATCATCTTGCCCGGTGCCGGTTTGGTGATGACGCTTTCACCCGCAGGCGAACTCACGGTGGATGGCAATGCGATGCTCGGCGGCCGGCTGGCGGGCATTACCGCCTACATCAAAGACGTTGGCCGGGTAACGGAGACTGGATCGCCGTTCGACCTCAGCATCGCCGCTCCGCAGCTCAAGGCAGCGTTCAATGGCAGGCTGTCAACCAAGGGCGCCCTCAATCTCGCGGGGCCGCTGGCGCTCGACGGGCCGTCACTGCGCGAGACGGCGCGGTGGATCGGCTTGCCGATACCGGGCACGCGAGGGCTTGGGCCGTTTTCGATTTCGGGTACGCTTGACAGCCAGGGCATCGATTTTACGCTGAAGACCGCGGCCATCGGGCTCGAAGGCCTCTCGGCTTCGGGAGACGTGGGCATTACCGCGGCGCGGCTTGCGCCCGTGGTGTTTGCGAAGCTGGCAATTCCGGCGCTCAAGCTCGAACAATTCATGCCTGGGCCGGACCTGGCGGCCGGCGGCTGGAGCGAAGAGGCACTTTCTTATGATGGTCTGCGCGGCCTCAACGCGCGCATGACTTTGACCGCCGAACAACTGAGCCTCGGCGCCATGACAGCAGGTGCTGCCACAGTCGAGGCTTCGCTTGGCGATGGGCGGCTGTCGGCGGTGATCACCAGCGATGATTTGGCGGGAGGGCGCGGGCGCATCGACCTCGAACTCGACGGCAGCTCGCAGTCGCCACTGTTTTCGGCGCGGCTGGTGGCCCAGCAAGCCGAGGCCCAGACGCTGCTCAAGCAGTTTACTGGGCAATCGTGGCTGAAAGGACTTGCCGATGCCGACATCGCGATTTCCGGATATGGCGGTTCAGTTGCCGCCATCGTATCGACGCTGAAAGGTGCCGCGACATTCAAGGTGGCTGATGGCGCTCTGGCGGGACTTGACGGTCCGGCGCTGGTGGCCAGTGTCACACAGCGCATTGCCGATGGCTGGGGAGCACCCGAAAGCTCGACGCCGTTCGACAGCTTCGGTGGATCATTGACGATCAGCGATGGCATTGCCGAGACCAAGGATCTGAAACTTGAAGGTGCCAATTTCGCGGCCGGGGTGAGCGGCCAGGTGGATTTGCTGCGGCGGGCTATCGATCTTTCGGTGTTGCCGTCGGTATCCTCCGGCCAATCCGGTGAGATGGTGGGCCTGCCGGTGCCGTTGGTGGTCAAGGGCGCGTGGGGCACACCCCGCATCTATCCCGACATTGCCGATATTTTGCTCAAACCGGAGGAAGGCTTCGCGCGGCTGAAGCAGTTGGGGTTACCCGGCAATTGAGTTTTAGCGCAAGGCTTGGCATCATCGACACCATGATCAGGGTTCAGGAACAGGCCTTCGAGGTTGGCACCGAACTCGCCAACCTCAAGGCCGGCAATCACAACATCGGTGGCACGGTGGTGTTCGTCGGCAGCGTGCGCGACATCTCGGACGGCACGAAGGTTGCCGCCATGACCCTCGAGCACTATCCCGGCATGACCGAGGTGGCGCTGCAAGAGATCGATGCCGAGGCCCAGCGGCGCTGGCCACTTGATGCTTCGCTCATCATTCATCGCTACGGCAAGCTTGGGCCCGGAGACGATATTGTGCTGGTGATCACCGCCTCGGCCCACCGGCTGGCGGCCTTCGAGGCCTGTCATTTCCTGATCGACTGGCTCAAAACCAAGGCGCCGTTCTGGAAGATCGAAGACGATGGCACTTCGGCGCGCTGGGTGGACGCCAAGGACAGCGATGACGCCGCCACGGCGCGCTGGGAGCGGAAACCCAGGTGAGCGCCCGATGGCGGCGGCGGCCGCAGCGGCCGTTCTACAAGGGGCTGATCGACGGCCTGGTGTTTATGGTGTTTCTGGCGATGGTTGTGGTGGCGCTGCAGCGCGGCGGATTGCTGGTTCCGGAAACTGGTCGTTATGCAGCCATCGATGGTGACTCCTTGCGCAAGGACGGCAGCGAGTTGCGGCTCTTCGGCATCGATGCGCCGGAATACAATCAAAACTGCTCGAACCGCATGGGCGGCGACTACCCGTGCGGACGCGAAGCGCAGCGGGCGCTGGCGCGGCTGATCGGCCAAGCGGAACTCAAATGTTTCATCCATGAGACCGACCGTTATCGGCCGTGGGGTTGCAACCTGCAACGCCGGAGAGCTCGAGATTAATGCCGAGATGGTGCGGCAGGGATGGGCCATTGCCTATCGTTATCACTCTTCAGCTTATACCGGTGAAGAGGCCGAAGCCCGCAAGGCGGCGCGTGGCATCTGGCAAGGCAATTTCGAAGACCCGGCCCAATGGCGCGAGGCCAATCGTGGTAGTCTTACGGGAGCCGGCCTTGGCGACTGACGCCACCTGCCCCGTCACTCCTTGGCGCCAAATTTGCGCAGCAGGTCCTTGGCCTCGGTACTTACGCTCACCTTGAAGGGAGTCTCTCCCTTGAGGTTTGCGTTGTTTGGATCGGCGCCGTTCGTGAGCAGGAACTCCATGACATTCAGACGGTTGTCCATGGCCGCCACCCACAGCGGCGTTTCACCGGTATGGGTGTTCCGAATGTTGACGCTCACGCCCTTTGACACGAACAGTTTTACGACGTCGAGGTTGCCGTTCATCGCCGCAACGTAGATGGCGGTGTCATGATAATTCGATTCCTCGGCGAGTGGATCGGCGCCGGCCTTCAGCAGAAATTCGGCGACTTCGGCATTGCCTGATGATGCCGCAACGAATAGCGGCGTACGGCCTTGCGAATCGCGGCTATCGACTTTGGCGCCGCGTTCGATCAACAAGCCGGCAGCCGCCACGCGATTGGCCCTCGCGGCGATGTGCAGGGGATGGGCCTTGTTCAGGCTGCCTGTGGCTGCCGCTTCGATATCGGCACCGGCATCCATCAACAGCTTGGCAATTTCTACCTTTCCCCGAGCCACCGCGATATGCAGGGGCGACCCCATATAGACATCGCTTTCGTTGATGTCCGCGCCGGCGGCAATCGCCGCCTGCACGCGCCCGGCGTCGTCGGCCTTCACGGCATCGAGCAGTTCGGATGCCGTGGCGGCGCCGGTGCCGAGACACCCAAGCATGAAAAACAATGCGAAAAATCGAATGCAGGCACGATGATTGACAATCATAGCCGCCTCCCTGACTTACTCCGGCATCCCGCCGGAAGACCCGTCCGATTGCGCCGAGTATTGCGCAAACCGGTTTTGCTGGCAACACCGCGCAAGTTGCGTGTAACATTTTGCCTTGATGTTCCGGGGAAGGGCGTATCATGGCCGATATCACGTGCTTCGGGTTGGGCCTCATGGGGTCAGCACTGGCGGGCGCACTGCTCAGGGGCGGTCATGATGTTGCTGTCTGGAACCGCTCTGCGGCCAAGGTTCAGCCGCTGGTGGATTTGGGCGCCATTCACGCCAAGACCGTTTCGGACGGCATTGCGGCCAGCGCCATTTTGCTGGTTTGCATCGACAACTACGAAACGACACGAAATCTGTTCGGAGCAGACCATTCCAAGCTGCTGCGCGGCAAGACAGTCGTGCAGTTGAGCACCGGCACGCCAAAGGAAGCGCGTGAGGCGGAAGTGCGGTTCCGCGCGCAAGGTGCTGATTACCTCGACGGCGCCATTCTCGCCGGTCCTTCGGCAATCGGACTGGCTACGACAAAATTGCTCTATGCGGGTCAGCGGACGGTTTTTGAACGTTGCCAGAAGCTGTTGCTGTCGCTTGGCGGAGATACGCGCTTTGTCGGTGAAAAGGTAGGATCGGCGAGCGCCCTTGATCTCGCCTGGCTCTCGGAAGTTTATGGCACTTTCGCCGGTGCCGCCCATGGCGTGACCATTTGCCGGGCTGAGGGCGTTGATCTTGCGCATTATTCGGCGGTGTTCCCGGAAGACAATTCGGGGCGCTATCTCATCGATGTGGTCAGAAGCGACAACTACGGTGACCCCGGTGCGCGGTTATCGGTGTGGAACGCGGCGCTGACGCGGATCAGAGAACAAGCCACCGATAGCGCCATCAGTAGCGAAGTTCCGGATTTCGTGGCCAGCATTCTCGATCGCGCCGAGGCCGAGGGGTATGGCGACGAGCACATTGCCGCGATGGTGAAGGTGCTGGGAAGGCCTGGATAAGCTGACAAGTGCCGTTTTCTTCAGTCCTCTGACGAATTAGTCATTGCATTTCGGCAACAGCATTCCCATCTATTTCATTCATACTCTTCCATATTGATCCATCAGGAATGCGCGCCGGCTAACGCTGGCGCGAATGGCGCTCGTTCTATTTCGAGGGCGTCGCGGCCCGCTGGCCATCAGGCCCGCGGCAACAGGATAATTGGAGCATTTTCAAATGACACAACTTAACATGGCCGCCGAAACCCCGAAGCCCGATGTGAAGCCGGCGGTTACCGGCACGCCGGACGTAAAGCCCACGGTCGCCGATCCGAAGGCCATGCCGGCCGAAAAGCCCGCAACCTAGGCGCCGAGGCGGTCAGCCCGATTTACCCCCTTCGCGGCTGACTGCTTCCGGAAGCCGGCGCATCCTCGTGCCGGTTTCCCGCCCCTTGCCATGCGCAGCACCCGCCACACCGTGACGTTCCTCCGGCGCTTCACTTTGAAGGGCCTGGATGGCGGGCTGCCACCCGGCAGCTACGCGATCACCACCGATGAAGAACAGATCCCGGGCATGACCTTCACAGGCTGGCTCAGGGTGAAAACCACGATCCAGATTCCGGCTATCGAAATCAATGCCGGGTTCGAGCAGCACGTCACCATCAATCCCGACGATCTCGCCGAAGCGCTGGCACGAGACAGCCGTCCGCTGCCGATGTAGCTTCGGCAACACCTGAAAGGTTTGCAACAATGCTTTACATGCCGATCGCCGCGACAGTGCTGGTTGCCGTCGCTCTCTATTGCCTACTCGCAATGTTGTCGGCCGTAGACGCTAATGCAGCGCGCAAGATCGCGGATTGATCTTTCATGACTGGGAGGGGCTGGTGCTGCCAGGGGGAATCGAACCCACGACCTCTCCCTTACCAAGGGAGTGCTCTACCACTGAGCTACGGCAGCTTCGCCGGGTTGCCCTTACAAAATACGAGGGGCCCACGCAACCGTTTGATTGACAAGTCTTAAGGGGGGCCTAAATTTCCGCCATGGACGCCAAAAAAAGCCAATCGGAACAACGCAAGGAACGGCTGGCGCGGGCGCTCAAGGCCAATTTGGCGAAGCGCAAGGCGAAGGCCCGGGCTGAAGCACCACGCCAGGCGAAACCCGCCAAATAGCTTGCCCCAATTGGGCCATGTGTGCTTGTTAGCCCGCAAATCCGAGGGGTGCCGGCAGGACGTTCCAAAGCGCTGGACCATTGAGGGGAAGCCAATTCATGGACCGTATCCAGATTCGCGGCGGTAACAAGCTCGCCGGAACCATACCGATTTCCGGCGCCAAAAACGCCGCGCTGCCGCTGATGATCCTGTCGCTGCTGACGCCCGAACAGGTGACACTCTCCAACGTTCCACGCCTGGCCGACGTCAGGCTGTTGCAGCGCATCCTGCAGAACCACGGCGTCGACATCATGATTGCCGGCAAGCGTGCCGGCCAGAATGGCGTGCAAGGCGACACCAAGGTGTTGCAGGCCAAGACCATTGCCGACACCACCGCACCTTATGATCTCGTGTCGAAGATGCGGGCAAGCTTCTGGGTGCTGGGGCCGCTCTTGGCGCGCTGCGGCGAGGCCAAGGTGTCGCTGCCCGGTGGTTGCGCCATCGGCACACGGCCGGTCGACATGCATTTGCTGGCCATGGAAAAACTCGGAGCCGAGATCGTGATCGAGGCGGGTTATGTGATTGCCCGCGCCAAACAGGGCCTCAGGGGCGCTCACATCACGTTCGACAAGGTGTCGGTTGGCGCCACGCACGCGGCGCTGATGGCAGCGGTACTGGCCCAGGGCGACACGATTATCGAGAATGCCGCTTGCGAACCTGAAATCGGCGATGTGGCCGAGTGCCTGGTCAAGATGGGCGCCAGAATTGAAGGCATTCACACCACGACCTTGAAGGTCAAGGGCGTTACCAGCCTGAAGGGTGCAGAGCATACGGTCATCCCCGACCGCATCGAAACCGGCACTTATGCGATGTGCGCGGGGATGGCTGGCGGCGATGTGACCCTCAAGGGCGCGCGCGCCGATACGCTGGGTTCGGTCATCGAACACATGCGGGCCGCCGGCGTCAGCGTCGATGAAACCAATGAGGGCCTGCGCATCCGCCGCAATGGCTCGGGCCTCGCGGCCGTCAATGTCGAAACCCAGGTCTATCCCGGTTTCCCGACCGACTGCCAGGCGCAGTTCATGGCGCTGATGACCAAGGCCAAAGGCACCTCGATGATCCGCGAAACGATCTTCGAAAACCGCTTCATGCATGTGCAAGAGCTCGCCCGCCTCGGAGCCGACATTCATTTGCATGGCGACAAGGCCGAGGTGCGCGGCGTTGCCAAGCTCACCGGCGCTCCGGTGATGGCAACCGACCTGCGCGCTTCGGTGTCGCTGGTCATCGCCGCACTGGCGGCGGAAGGCGAAACGATGCTCAACCGGGTTTACCATCTCGACCGCGGCTTCGAGACGCTGGAAGAAAAACTTCAGGCGTGCGGTGCTGACGTCACGCGCATTTCCGGACACTAACTTGCTCAAGCTGGCGGCGCTCGACGCGGAAGACCTCGGTGTCATTTCCGCCCACATGCAGGACGCGGTCGCCC
Source organism: uncultured Alphaproteobacteria bacterium (assembly GCA_963775095.1). Taxonomy (GTDB): domain Bacteria; phylum Pseudomonadota; class Alphaproteobacteria; order Rhizobiales; family Aestuariivirgaceae; genus Aestuariivirga. The sequence goes on along the minus strand of CAVZHN010000005.1, from coordinate 253,003 downwards.
GGGCCGGCGATTTCAGCTACTCGCCAAAAACCCGGCAGTTCGCGCTGGTTGCCAACCGCTTTGCCTGGGACGAGGACAAGGTGCAACAGCGCCGCCGCACGGGTCTGCATTTCGGGCGGGTCACGGCGGTGCAGACGCTGAAAATCAACCGCTCTGATCCGGATGTCGTTCTTTCGCTGCTGGCCATCGGATTTGTGGCAAGCGATGCGCCATCGGGCGAAATCGTTCTGACATTTTCGGGTGGCGCCACTGTCCGCCTGGCGGTCGAATGCATCGAGGCCAGCCTCAAGGATCTTGGCCCCGCCTGGGAAACGGCGCACCGGCCAAGCCACGGGGAAGAGGGCTAGCGGCAGCGGCTTGCCTGTTGCTAGGCTTGCAGCATGAGTGAGAAACCCAAGAATCGTCTGGTGGCCGTTGAGCTAGATGCCTCCATCGGCCCCGGCCCCAATCCGGAATCGGACCACGAGCGCCGGGTGGCGATCTATGACCTCGTAGAAGACAACAGTTTCACCCTCAGCGCCTTTCCCGAAGGCCCCTACCGGCTCAGCCTTTCGACGGCCGACGGCCGCCTGATGTTCGATATCCGCAACGAGGCGGAGGACCGGCTGTCGCTGATCGGGCTTTCGATGACGCCGTTCCGGCGGATCGTCAAAGACTATTTCATGATCTGCGAAAACTATTACGAGGCAATCAAGACGGCGACACCGTCGCAGATTGAAACCATCGACATGGCGAGGCGGGGGCTTCATAACGAAGGCAGCGACATTCTGCGCGAGCGCCTTAACGGAAAGGTGGATGTGGATTTCGACACGGCGCGGCGGCTGTTCACGCTGGTGTGCGTGCTGCACTGGCGGGGATGAGCCCAATTCATGGCGGGAGACCTTCCCAGCGCCGTCCTTTTTGCCTGCACCCAGAACGTCATCCGTTCGGTGATGGCCGCCGCCATCTTCAAACATTTCTATGGCCACAAGGTCTATGTGGCGTCGTGCGGCGTGCGGCCCGGGCAGGTTGATCCCTTCGTCGCCGTGGTGATGGATGAAATGGGTATCGATCTCGGCAAACACCGGCCGCAAGGCTTTGACGATCTCGAGGATTCAAGTTTCGATCTGGTGATCTCGCTATCGCCAGAAGCTCACCACAGGGCGCTGGAAATGACCCGCACCATGGCCATCGAGGCCGAGTATTGGCCGACCATGGACCCGTCGGCGACAGCCGGCAGCCGCGAGCAGATTCTCGACGGCTACCGCGACGTGCGCGACCTCCTGGTGCGCAAGATCCGCCAGAGATTCGGCAGCGTCGCAGCAGGAGGGGTGTGAGAGTCCGCAAGCTGAAAGGGCCCTCATCCGCCCTTCGGGACCTTCTCCCATCCTACGGACGGGAGAAGGCGGAGGTTGAAAGAGTTCCCTCAACGTCCGCCTTCTCCCGCGCGCTTGCGTGGGAGAAGGTGCCCGAAGGGCGGATGAGGGCACTTTCCACGCGGCGGATGCGTGAATATAGTCCTTGACATTAATTTCCTATTATGGTAGCGCTCGCTCATCCTTCTCCCACGGAGGGGCGGTTCTAGAGCCGTCGAAAGCCGGGGTGAGGATGCGGAGCCTGAATAGGGTGGGACCGGACCCACCCGAGACCAGGGGCCGGCGGCGGACAGCAGGGCCACCCGTGTCTGGTGGGCCTCCCTTAAGTGGGTGAAGGAGATGGAAAGGAGATGAAGCCAGTGAAAACCGAATTCAGATCCCCAGATTTCCGTACCGAAGTGGCCGGATGGTCAATAATCCGCGGCGCGGGCGGTGCGACGTACCGCCTTTCGTCTACCCGATCTGCGGTGAAGCGCTGCCTGCGCCTCCCCTCCACTTTGCAAGCCAAGGATGGCCCTATGTGACAGGCGGCGCCCGACGCAGCTCCGACAGGCTATTTGCAAGCGTTCGGCACGATCAAGTCGATGTCGGAGGCCAGAATTGCTGGCTTCGAGGGAAATCTGCCGACCATAAATTTGGGTATGGCGCCGTTGCCATCGATATCGAACCACAGCTTGCCGAGGCTGCGCTGATAGACCAGAGTCGGGCGTGCCTTGGTGGCCTCGTCGCCACGAATGAAGTTTCTGCCATCAACGACCTGCTGAAAAGCCGGCAAGGTTCCGAGCGACACGATGCGGTCGGTGCCCGAGTTGAAATCCATCACCGACGCGCCATAGGCCTGGTAATTGCCGCGCAGTACGAACCAGTCCTTGCCGGCGCCGCCGAACAGACGCTCAGGTCTTGCCAGTGGTTCGAGGCAATCGTTGCCGCCCAACCCGAAGAAATCACCGGCGCCGATGCCGCCGACGATATTGTCAGACCCATTGCCGCCGATCATCAGGCGCGGATAGGAGCCGGGCAGGGTTGTAATGGTGCCAGGAACGCCCACTTCGAAGTCGACGGGATCATTGGCAATCTTGTTGATGCGCAGGAAGATGGCGTTCCAGCGGGTCAATTCGCCGCCGGCGAACTTGCGGCGCAAGTAGGCCGCACCCAGGCCGCCTTCATCCAGGTGCTGCATTTCACGCAAATAGGCTTGCGGCGAATGGAACGTGGCGTTGGTCACAGCCGCCGGATTCTTGCCGGTGTGTATGATGAAGCGCTTGCCGGAAATCTTGAACTTAAGTGTGGGCACGAGGATCAATGGGTCGACATCATTCAGGAACGTCCAGATGCGCTTGTCCTGGCGGGGGATCGACGGGTTGCCGGGGCTGCCGAAGACAATCGCCTGCAGGCGGTCATCATTGGGGTGTTTAAGCATGTATTTCTGGGCCATGGCGGCGCCCAGGCTGTCGCCGGCAACATAGATGTGTTCGATCGATAGGGTCGGCGGCCACGTAGGCGGAGATGGCCTGCAGCAGAAATTCGTAGCGCTTGAAGTGGCGGCCCTGCTCGGTCCAGTCGAGGGCGTCGGGCGTTACCGGGGTATCGGTGAGGTTCCAGCCATCATTGGTGGCGCGAAAGGCAATGAAGAGCGCATCCGATACGCGCCCCACCAGTGCGGCGGAATTGCCACGCGCATAGATGCCGTTGAGCAGCCCGCGGGTACAAAAGGCCGGATCGGCGGTGTTGGCCGGCGACAGCTCGATCCCCGAAGGGCCTTCGAGATCGGTATCATTGAGCCAGCGGATGCGGCGGCTCAACTCGGCATAGGCTGTATCGGCATTGACCGAGACTTCGTTGATAGCCGGTCCAATGGGTTCATGGGCCTCGATATGGGCCGCCGCCACGCCGAGCTTGGCGAAGACTGTGAGCTTGCCCTGATCAGCGAAAAGTTGGGCCGCCGACTTGCCGCCGTGGGACGAGCCGTTCGGGGAGCCAGCAACCGCTGCCGACAACTCGGTGCAAGGATTGATGCGCGCCGCATTGGCCACAGACGCGGCTACAAGGAGGCCCGCCGCCACGGCCACACCGCACAGCATGATTTTTCCGAACAAACGCATTGCACATCCCCGGTCTGCCGCCAAAAGGCCCCTCTCGAACGGCAGGTCAGTTCTAGCACCCCGACAGTGGGGGTGCAAATTTCCGTCCATTGCCGGTTGCCTGGCGATCCGCTAAGCACCTTCGCCCATGCGCCACTTCTTTCACTTCCACCAACCGCACATGCCACCGCATTCCGCTATCATGGCGGGGCTCGGCGCGTTGCTTGGAATCCTTGCGCTGGGCTTCGCCAGCGATGCCACCGGAATGGCGATGCTGTTTGCACCACTCGGAGCTTCCTGCGTGCTGCTGTTCAGCCTTCCGGCCAGTCCATTGTCGCAACCGATGAATGTGATTCTGGGACATGGGTTATCCGCAGTGCTGGGACTTGCTGCCCAATTTGCCGCTCCTGGGCATGTTTGGATGGCCGCCATCGCCGTGGGCGGTGCAATAGCTGCTATGGGCATGCTGCGGCTAACCCATCCGCCGGCTGGCGCTACGGCACTGGTCTCGTATTTCACAGGCGCGAGCTGGACATATCTCGCCTTTCCGGTCATGAGCGGAGCGGCGGCCCTGGTGATCATTGCTGCGACCTATCACCGGGCCACCGGAACGGCCTATCCCATCAAGCCAAGCCGCGCTTGATTTTGGGCTGCAATGGGTCCATTTTCCGCGCCACTTTCAACCCCTTCAAGGAAATTCATGGCCAAGGAAGAACTGCTCGAATTCGAAGGCACCGTTACCGAACTTCTGCCCAATGCGACGTTCCGCGTGAAGCTCGACAACAACAATCACGAAATCATCGCCCACACGGCCGGCAAGATGCGCAAGAACCGCATCCGGGTTCTGGCCGGAGACCGGGTCATGGTCGAGATGACGCCCTATGACCTGACGAAGGGCCGCATCAATTACCGGTTCAAGTAGACGCCGATGAGCGAGACGCTCGTCAAGCTGGTGCTGGCCAGCGCATCGCCCCGCAGGCTGCAACTTCTCGAACGCGTGGGGCTGGCGCCCGACCTGCTCAACCCCGCCGATGTCGACGAGACGCCGCACAAGCGCGAAACGCCGCGCCGGCTGTCGATCCGGCTCGCCGAGGAAAAGGCCAAAGCGGCAAAGGACATGCCGCAGGTGAAGGCTTTGGGCAGCAATGCCTTCGTGATCGCCGCCGATACTGTCGTGGGGCTCGGACGCCGCATTCTGCCGAAGGCCGAAACGATTGAAGATGCCCGTGCCTGCCTCGACCTGTTGTCGGGCCGGGCCCATTGGGTTTACTCGACCGTTTGCGTGATCGGTCCCACCGGCCGTTCGTCGTCGCGGTGTTCGGAAACCAAAGTGCGGTTCAAGCGCCTGTCGCGCGAGGATATCGAAAGCTACATCAAGTGCGATGAATGGCGCGGCAAGGCGGGTGGCTACGCCATCCAGGGCCGGGCCGAGGCTTTCGTGCGCTATCTCACGGGATCGCACTCGGGCGTCGTGGGCTTGCCGCTCTATGAAACCGTTCACCTGCTCGAAGGAGCCGGCTATCCGGTCTATCACAGCTGGATGACGCGGGCCTCCGCCGAAACGTGAGTGGCGAACCGGTCCGCCTGAGGCCCAAAAGGCCTTGCCCGATCTGCGGCAAGGCTTCGGTGCAAAAATTCCATCCGTTTTGCTCCAACCGCTGCGCGCAAGTGGATTTGAACCGTTGGCTCGGCGGCAACTATGCGGTCCCGGCGGAAGAACAGGACGGCGGCGAAGACGATCAGGACTCGAACTGACGATTGCGCACCACGGTAACGGTGCACGGCGCTTCGGCGGCAACCTTGGCGGATACGCTGCCAAGCAGCTTGCGCATCGTCGAATTCTCACGGGCACCCATGACAATATGGTCGACAGTGTTGGTCCGGGCATGGTCGAGGATGGCCTCGGCCGGGTCGACGGCTTCGAGGACATGAAATGTCACGCGCCCGGCGGGCATGCGCAGGTCACGGGCCCAATCCTTCAAGCGCACCAGGCGCTGCACGTGCTTGTTGTTTCCCTCATCATCGAGGGTGCGGTCCAAGGTGATACGGGCGAGTTTCAAGACGTTCAAGCAGGCCAGGCGGGCCTGGGGCGAACGCTCAAGGATGCGTGACACGGTGGCGCGCAAGGCGTGCGAAAGCTCTTCCGGCGCGCCGTCGAGATCAATTGCCACGGCAACGATCGGGGCGTCCGTAACAGCCGAATTGTCTGCCGGAATATCGACCAGCGAACGCTCCGGTTCCGACTTGCGCCGGAGCCTCGCGAAAAACCCGTCGCGCTCGCGTTTTTCGGCGCGGGCGGTAAGCGTTACCTGTTCGGGGTTGCGCAGGTCCATGGCCAGTTGCGCGGCATTGGGGTGGCGGCGGCTGGCATTCACTTCCAGGCAGCGCAGGACGATTTCCTGAAACCACGGCGGCAAGTCGGGCTTCAGCTTCAGCGGCGGCTGCGGGTCCTGCCACAGGCGCTGCTTCAGGCCCCTGAGGCGTTGCGGGTCGCCAAAGGGGCGCTCTCCCGTGGCGAAGAAATACATCATGCAGCCAAGCGCAAAGAGGTCGCTGCGTGGATCATTGCGAACGCCAAGCACCTGTTCTGGCGCCATATAGGGGGCGGTGCCATAGGGCAGGCGAAATTCTTCCGCCATGAGGTCCGGTAACTCGCGGTGGCGGGCGAGGCCAAAGTCGATCAATACCGCTTCGCCGGACGGCCGGAACATGACATTCGAGGGTTTGAGATCAAGGTGCACCACGGCCTGGCGGTGCAGGCTCTCCAGCGCGTCGGCAATCTTCGCCGCTTGACCCACTATTTCTTCGACCGGCCGGGGCAATTGTTCGAGTTTGGGAAACAGCGTTTCACCGTCAATCTTCTCCATGACGATGTAGGGTTGCCTGGCGAAATCGCCGTTGGCGATCCAGCGCGGCACATGCGGGCCCTTGAGGCGCGGCATGATCATCTGTTCCATTTCGAAGCCGACGATTGCCGCCGGGTCTTCGCCTTCATGCAGCACCGGAATCTTCATGAGCTGCGGTGTCGCATCGCTGTCGCGGGTTACCTCCCAAAGCAATGCCATACCACCCTTGTGAATGAGTTCGCCGATGCGGAAGTCGTCGAGCAAAGAACCGGTTTCGAGCTTTGGCTTGGCCATGGCAGTCACAGTCCCAGAAGAAGCCGTGCGGCGAGCACTTCCGGAAGGCTTGCAGCACGCAATTTTGCAGCGACGGCTTCGACATCATAGGGGGCACGCCGGTAAGTGATCTCACGGAGCTCCGTGTCATAGGTGGCGAAAGCCGCTGCCGGATTGCCATCGCGCGGCTGACCGGCCGACCCAATGACGGAGAGCCACTTGCGGTGCGAAAGCAACGGGATTGCGATGCCAGTAACGGGGGCGTGGACGGTCATCTTCGCCGCCGCCGACAAGCCGTAGAGGGCGGGAACATGAACATGCCCGCAGAACGTCACCTGGGCGTGGCAGCCGGAGAGGCTGGCGCGGGCCATTTCGGCATCGGTGACATAGTGCCAGGCGGCAGGATCGGACGCATCAGCATGGACGAACAGAATGTCACCAGAACGAACCTCCAGCGGCAGGCTGGCGAGAAATGCTTTCGACGCATCGCTCAATTGGCCCCGCGTCCAGGCGATGGCCTGGGCGGCGGTGGAATTCATGTTCCGGGTGGGGCCAAGTGCTGCCTGGTCGTGGTTGCCGAGAACGGCGATGGCGCCATCACCGACCAGCGGCATGATCCGTTTCAGCACGGCTTCGGGATCGGGCCCGTATCCGACAAAATCCCCCAGAAAAGCCAAGCGGTCCACGCCGAGTTTGCCGGCCGCCTCGAGGCAGGCCTCAAGGGCCAGCAGGTTGGCGTGTATGTCTGACAGCAAGGCAATGCGCATGTCCGGATTTCAGCACTCTCCCGCCATGCGGGGAAGGCCAACCTTAGTTCCAGGCGGCGTGTGGTGGTGACCACACGCCACCCTTGTGTTCGGTCTTTAGCTTGATATGAGAGGCTCTATCAACACGGAAAAGCTCCCGATGGATCATACCGCCCTGCTGGTTGCGCAATTGATGGATGTTTTCCGCATCGGCCTTCTTGTTGGACTGATCTACACCATTGAGCGCACCCGGCAGCAAACCGGCGCCGTCGTTCCGCTGCTCGCCGGCATTGTGTTCGTTGCCGTCATCCTGGCCACCACCCTGCCGGTGACGGGTGTTCCCGCCTGGCGATCAATTGTGTCTGGCCTGGTTGCGAACACGGTCATCACGGCGGTGCTTTGGCTGATCTGGTCAGCAGTAAAGAAGCGGTCCTGAGGACAAACGGAAACGGGCCGGGAAATCCCGGCCCGTAAACTTTCTTGTTGGTGACGGGACCTAGCGCCGCAAGTCGTCGGCGAAGATGTCCTTCTTGTGGGTGCCGCCCGGCACGAAGATCGCGCCAATCACCACCGTCATCAGGGCAACAACGATCGCGTACCAGAGGCCAGCGTAGGTGTTGCCGGTCTGGGCCGAGATGGCGAAGGCTGTCGCCGGCATCAGGCCACCGAACCAGCCGTTGCCGATATGGTAGGGCAGCGACAGGCCCGAGTAGCGGATGCGCGTCGGGTAGAGTTCGACCAGCATCGCCGCGATCGGGCCGTACACCATTGTCACAAGGATAATGAGGTAGGTGAGAATGGCAATGATCGCCAACTTCTGGCTCGTGAAGATGTCGAAGAAGTTGGACGCCTTCGCAACAGTCGTGTTGTCAGCTGCGACGAGCGGGTAGCCAGCGGCCTTCAGGGCTTCGTTAAGACCCTTCTCGAAGGCACCCTTGATCCCTTTCTCGGCATCCAGCGCCTTCTGGGCGGCATCGGTCACAGCCTGGTCGGTTCCGGCCTTGGCCTTGTCGAGCGCTTCCGTTGCAGCCTTGATGGCAACCGCATTCGTGGCGGCGTCGAAGGATTTCACCACTGTTTCGCCGATCTTGATCTCGGCGATACTTCCTGCGGGTGCATCCGCGGTCTCATAATTCACCGATGTGCGTGCGAGCTGGGCCTTGGCCACGTCGCAAGACTTGGTGAACTTCAGCGTGCCAGTCGGGTTGAACTGGAACGAGCAGTCCGCCGGATCCGCCGTTACAGTCACTTTCGTCTGTTGAGCTGCAAACAGCGCCGGGTTCGCCACTTGCGTGAGCATCTTGAACACCGGAATGAAGGTGATGGCAGCGATGAGGCAGCCCGCGAGGATGATCGGCTTGCGGCCGATACGGTCCGACAGCGCCCCGAAGAACAGGAAGCCGCCGGTGCCGATGATGAGCGACCAGGCGACCATGACGTTCGCCGTGAAGCTGTCGAGCTTGATCACATTCTGCAGGAAGAACAGCGCGTAGAACTGACCCGAATACCAGACCACGGCCTGCCCGGCGGTCAGGCCGAGAAGGGCGATCAGGGCCAGTTTGGCGTTCTTCAAGCCCCAGCCAACTGCAACGATGGCAAAGAGAATGCCGATGCCGGCTGCGACGGTCCCGCTCAATGCGCCAGAGAAGTAGGCCGCAATGAAGGCAATGGGCGCGATCAGCAGTACGAGTGCATTGCGCGGCGAACCGAAGGCTTCGCTGAGCGGCGCCTTGGAGGCAGTGCCCTCTTCTTTCATGCGCCTAAAGGCAGGCGATTCGCTCATCTGCAGGCGGATGTAAAGAGAGATCGCCAGCAGGAAGATTGAACCGAGGAACGGAATGCGCCAGCCCCAGTCATTGAAGGCCTTCAACATCTGCGGCTTGCCATCGGCGCCCATGACGGCAGCACCAGCGGCATCAAGCACCGGCACATCGGGATAGCTGCCGTTCACGTAACCCTGAACAATCAGGATCACAATCAGCGACAGGAGCAGACCGAGAGTCGCCGTCGTCTGGATGAATGATGTGTAGTAGCCGCGCCGGTTGGCCGGGGCGTGTTCGGCGACATAAATCGCCGCACCGCCATATTCACCACCGAGCGCCAGGCCCTGCAACATGCGAAGCGCGATCAGGATGATGGGAGCAGCCGCACCCCATGTGCTGTAACTCGGAAGGCAACCGACGAGAAACGTCGAAAGACCCATGATCATGATGGTCATGAGGAAGGTGTATTTGCGGCCGACGAGGTCGCCCAGGGCGCCGAACACCAGGGCGCCGAACGGCCGGACCAGGAAGCCCGCGGCGAAGGCCAGCAGGGCGAACACGTTGCGGGTGGCTTCCGGAAAAGCCGTAAAGAACTGGGCGCCAATGATGGCCGCCAGCGATCCGTAGAGATAGAAGTCATACCATTCGAAAATTGTGCCGGCAGATGATGCCAGAATGACTTTCTTTTCTTCGGCCGTCATGGGCCGAGATCGGGCGCCCGCCCGGCCGATGGTTTCTGAACTCGACATAGATCCCTCCTTGCCTTTTTAATTGTAAGCCATTCCATAACGGCAAAGGCATGGGCCGGTCATTTAGACTTTCGGCGGTCCGGAGCATGTTGCAGCGCGACAACAATCAGCATGTTGCAACGGCTAAGAGTTTCACCTATACAGCCGCCTGCCCGGCCCGCTCGGGGGCCGCCAAGGCAGATGCCCAGGTAGCTCAGTTGGTAGAGCAGCGGACTGAAAATCCGCGTGTCGGTGGTTCAATTCCGCCCCTGGGCACCATTCATTTTCCGGCCACGGCATATGGCGGGTCAGTTTTGGACGCGGATAGCGGGTCAGTGTTCATTGCCGTTTGACAATCGAGCGGCGAGACCACGCAATCCTTGAACTTCGCTGCGATCTGTGGATTGAAGGCCATGCGCAGCGGGTCGACCGGCGCAGCGGGCATGATGCCATTGATCTTGTTCTCGTTGTGGCCGACGCCAGTCGTCACCCACGTCCTTGGCACGGCATGGACATTGATCAGATCGGTGTTGGCGAGCCGCGACTTGTCGAAATGGCTAGCGATTTCCAGTTCTTGTCATGTTCCGGCGGTTGCCGTTAGGAGGTTCCGGGCCGAGGGCGCGCTTACTTCTTCAAATTCCACCCAATGGCTGCTGCTGCGTCGAGCAATGAATGCCGCCGCCGGCTTCGCCAATCGCATCGACATTAATGCTCACAATCTCGCGGCCCTGATAGAGCTCGCCCAGCATGCGGGCCGCCGCCGCATCGGCCTCATCATCGCCGAACTCGGCGCTGATCACCGCGCCGTTGCAAACATAGAAGTTCACATAGCTCGAGACGAAATCCTTGTGGCGCGAGCGGATGTTCACGGGTTCGGGAATCACCACGATGTCGAGCTTGTTGCCCTGCGCATCGGTTGCCTTCTTCAGAATCTCATAGGTCTCGAAGGCGGACGTGGACCAGGGATCGTCAGCGATGATCGTCTCCGGCAGCTGAATGAGTACCTGGCCCGGTTTCACGAAGCGGGCCAGTGCATCGATGTGATAGTCGGTGATGTCGGCACCAATTACCCCGGGGGCCCAGATCATTTTCTCGGCACCCAAGGCATCGAGCAGAAGCCTCTCAACCTCTTCCTGACTTCCCGCATTGCGGTCCGGATTGACCCAGCAGCTGGCATGGGCCAGCACCGTACCGGCGCCATCCACTTCGACGCCGCCGCCTTCGCCGACAACGCCATTGTCGAAAATGCGCAGGCCCAGTTTTTCGGCGACGCGGCGTGCGACGCGGGCGTCGTCCTCGTGTTCCTGTTTGCCGCCCCAACCATTGAAGTTGAGTTCGCTCGCCGCAAGTTCTCCTTCTGAGTTCACCACGAAGGTGGGCCCGGTGTCGCGGCACCAGAGGTCCTGCACCTCCATGGGCCAGAGTTCGACGCCGGACCCAAGGTATTCTTGCGCATCCGCCATCTGCTCCGGCCGCGCCAACATCACGACAGGCTCGAACCTGGCGATGTTGTTGGCGATGAGCGCGATTTTCTCTCGCACATCTTCAAGATCTTCCTGACTGCCGTAGATGGCCGCAACGGCCGGCCATTGCATGAAGGTGCGCAGATGCGGATCGGATTCGAGCGGCATGTGATAGCCGGCCGCCCTCGCCGATATCATGGTTTCGTCGGCATGCGCGCCCCGGCGGAACAGCGTAGCGGCAAAACCTGCCGTGGTGGCCCGAAGCGCGTTGCGTCTCGTCAGCATGTCACGGACCCTTCCGCGACACCGGCTGTTCCTGGGTGATACAATGAATGGCGCCGCCCCCGGCCGCGATTGCGTTCACCTGCACTTGCACAATTTTGCGATCCGGGAATGCGGCCGCAATGGTCTCGCAAGCAACGGCATCGCTTGCGGTGCCGTAGCCCGGCACGACGACGCCGCCATTGGCGACGTAAAAATTGATGTATGACCGGCAGAAAACGTCGCTTGTCACCGTGGCGTCGATGGCTTCGACCAGTGGCAGCACCTCGAAAGAACGGCCGCGCGCGTCGGTCTGGCAGCGCAGGCACTTCAAGTTTTCCGCCAGAATCCGGCTGTGCGGATCGGATGGATCGGGATTGACCTCGAACAACACGGCGCCAGGACGCACGTAGGTGCACATGCCGTCGATATGCCCGTCAGTCTCCTTGTCCATCGGATCACCCGGCAGCCATACGACTTTCTCGACCCCGAGCATGGCCTTGAGTTCCGCCTCGGCAAGCTGCTTATTAACGCCCGGATTGCGATTGGGATTGAGGATACTGGTTTCGGTGACGATGAGTGTGCCTTCGCCGTCCGAAGTCAGGGAACCGCCTTCGCAAAAGAGCCAGGACTGGCGCAGTTCGGCTCCTTCCATCTCCATGACGCGACCGGCAAGCGCGTTATCGTTGTTCCATGGCGAATGTTTTTTGCCCCAAGCATTGAAATGCCAGTTGATGCCAGCCAGCTTGCCATCGGCGTTAGTGAGAAACGTGGGGCCGCAGTCACGCATCCAGAAATCGTCGACCGGCAGACCGATGACGGTCGCCTTATTGCCGAGCGCACGGCGGGCTGTTTCCACGTGGTCGGGATGGGCAACGACCTTCACCGGTTCGAACTGGGCGATGGCGCCGACGATCTCCGCATATTCCCGCTGCACGGGAGTCAACCGGTCTCCATAGAGGTCGCTCCGGTGTGGCCAGATCATCCATGTGCAGTCATGCCTCTCAAACTCCGCCGGGCGGCGAAAGAGCCCATTCAAATGAACTCCCTTCATTCCTTCGAGTTCGTTGGCTTTCGACTTGATGCTTTTTTGCGACATGATCTTCCCTGGCAGAACTAGCATTGCGATTGCGTAGGTGATGAGGTTGAGAATGGACATTGCCAGTTTGCGGGCGTAGCATCAAATTAGAAGGACTCCTCTTTTTCGTGAATGGCGTTCATATGAGACGTTTTAGAAACGTACCCCCGCTGCAGTATCTTCTGGGTTTTGAGGCCGCCGCCCGGCTTGGCAGCTTTCGTGGCGCGGCCGAGGAGTTGGGTCTTACCCAATCAGCCGTCAGTCACGAGTTGCGCTTGCTTGAGGAAAGGCTCGGTCAACCCCTGTTCATCCGCCGTGGGCGAAAAGTGCAGCTGACGGACGCGGGCCGCGAGTACCAGCGAATTGTGGCGAATTCGCTCGACCATTTGGAACATGGATATCACCGCCTCGCTCCCTTCCGCAAACCGGGCAGCATCATCATGTATTCACCACGCGACTTTGCCGCGCGCTGGCTCTTGCCGCGATTGCATCGCCTGCGCAAGGCGGTGCCAAAATGCGATCCATGGATCGACACGTCGGGCACGCCGGTCGATTTCGAGAGCATGGAAGTCGATATTGCGTTCTCGCGCACCAGGATGCCGGATGAAGAACTGCTGAGCAAATTGCTGATGCGGGACTCCCTGACGCCGGTGATGGCGCCACGGCTGCTAACCGGGTCCATCAACAGTGCCCGCGATCTCCTTGCGCTTCCGCTGCTGCATGACGAGCGGCCGGAAAGATGGAGCGACTGGTTCGAGCAAGCCGGTGTCGAAACGAGCGACACATCGGCCGGCATAGACTTCAGCGACAGCGACTTTGCACTCAATGCCGCGGAGCTTGGCCTCGGGGTGGCCTTGGCCAGCCTTCCGCTTGCCGCAGACTCCATTGCCCGAAGCCAGCTCGTTCAACCGCTTGACCAGGTCATGGAAACAAACTGGTCATGGTTTGCCACAACGACTGCCAAGAAGATTTCCGACCCCATCGCCGCAGATGTTTGGACGTGGCTTGCAAAGGAAACGGCGTAGTCATTGCCGTCGTTGGGTCATCAGTCGACGTGGCGGTGACAGCCATTTTGACGCTGGCAGGCTGCTGAAAACTCTCGGCTGTTTTGGGTGCCGATGATTCCTTGTGTTTGAGGCTTACGGAATGATTTGCCATGCGCGGCGAAGGGAAACGGTCTGAGGGGATTTTCTCGTATGTCAGGCTGGAGGAGTGGACTGCAGCGGATGTCGCGTAAGAAGACCACAGGCGCCTGCGAAGCGGACCTCCTAACCCAGTCATAACATGAAGCTCATTCATCAATAGAGGTAACGCTTCTAATTTGTGCCAACCTCATCTGGATGGCAAAACGCGATGGAACGATGAACGGCGGGAACTTGGTTTCGTCAACATACCCTTGTTTGCCGATCATTCCGCGGTGTGAATCCACCCAGCATTCAGACATGGCCGTCTCGGAGGCAAGTCGTGGCTGTCCAAGAAACGAAAAGTGAAATTCGATCTCCAAGGCACAACGATGAATGCCAATAAACTAGATCTCAATTCTCGGCATGAAGCCAAGGCGGCAATGCGGCGTCATTCGACTGCCCACGCGCCTGCCGCAAAATCACCGGCATTGAGCCAGGCAGCAGGCCGGTCGGCCATCGAGGTGAAGGGCGTAACCAAGACTTTTCAAAGTTCCGGGCAAACACCCTTCAAGGCACTGGATGGTGTGTCGGTCACCATTCGGGAAAACGAGTTCTTCACGCTGCTTGGCCCTTCGGGCTGCGGCAAGACCACGCTGCTCCGGTTGATTGCCGGGTTTGATTTCCCGACCGAGGGCGAAATCCTGCTTTACGGCCAGGACATAGCGCCGTTGCCGCCCCACGAGCGGCCGGTCAACACCGTATTCCAAAGCTACGCCCTGTTTCCGCACATGACGGTTGGCCAGAATATCGGCTTTGGTCTCGAGATGCTGGGCAAGCCAAAGGCCGAAATCGCCAACCGCGTGAGCGAGATGCTGAAGCTCGTGCAAATGGAGCAACTGCGCGACCGCAAGACCAGCCAGATTTCCGGCGGCCAGCAACAGCGCGTGGCGCTTGCCCGGGCGCTGGCGCCGGCGCCGAAGGTTCTGCTGCTCGACGAACCGCTGTCGGCGCTCGATGCCAAGCTCAGGAAAGACATGCAGATCGAATTGAAGCGCCTGCAACATGAAACCGGCATCACCTTCATCTTCGTCACCCATGATCAGGAAGAAGCGCTGACCATGTCGGATCGCATCGCGGTGATGTCGAAGGGCAAGATCCTGCAGGTCGGCGCTCCACGCGACATCTATGACCGTCCGGCGGAGCGCTTCGTTGCCAACTTCATCGGCGAAACGAATTTCCTCGAAGGCCACGTCGAAAGCCTGGCGGGCGGCAAGGCGAAAATCAGGCTGGCGTCCGGCAGCACGATTTCCGCCGGATTGCCGGAAGGCTTCAAGCCAAGCAGCAAGGTCACCGTGGTAGTGCGGCCGGAACATGCCGAAGTCGTAGCCGGCGCCAAGAAAGCAACGCTCAGCGGCAAGTTGGAAAACGTCGTCTATTTCGGCACCGACACGAACTATCACGTCAAACTCGACGGCGGCGGAGACTTCGTCATACGCCGCCAGAACAGCCGTGCCGCCGCCGCATACGAATCCGGAGCAAAGGTCGGCATTTTGCTGGAAGCGAATGCAGCCCGGGTGTTGAGGGACTGATGGCGGGGGCGGTTTCGCAGACATTGCGCGTCGAGGCCGAGGCCGTGAAGGCCGCAAGCCGGAAAAACCGCCTGCTGTCGCTGCCGGCGCTGGCGATCGTCACGATATTCGGCGTGTTGCCGCTGCTTATCATCGTGGTCTACTCGTTCCTCAAGGCCGCAGCCTTCGGTGGGGTGGAGTGGCAGTTCTCCACCGATGCCTATCTGAGTTTCCTGTTCCAGCGCGATATTTTCGACGACACGTTGCAGTTCACTCCGGATTTCCTGATCATTTATCTTCGCTCTATATTCTTTGCCGCGCTGACGACCGTGGTGTGTCTGCTGATCGGTTTCCCGACGGCCTATTACATGGCAACGCGGCCAATTGCCCGCCGCAACCTGTGGGTCCTTCTGATCACCATTCCATTCTGGTCGAACCTGCTGGTGCGCACGCTGGCGATCATGTTCATCATCCGCGACGAAGGGCTTCTCAACAACGCGCTGATGACGCTCGGACTCATCGATAAGCCGATCACCATCCTCTACACCAATTTCGCCATCGTGCTCGGGCTCTTGTATTCGTTCCTGCCTTTCATGATCTTGCCGCTCTATGCCAGCCTCGAGAAGTTCGACTTCCGGCTGGTCGAGGCGGGTTCCGATCTCTATGCGACACGGCGCCGGATTCTGTGGCGCATCATCATTCCCATATCCATGCCGGGCATTATCGCCGGCTGCCTGCTGGTGTTCATTCCAGCGCTTGGCGCTTATGTGACGCCGTTGATTCTTGGTGGCGGCCGCCACCTGATGATCGGCGATCTCATCGCTCAGCAGTTTGGCACCGGCCGCAATTGGCCGCTCGGATCGGCGCAGGCGCTGATCCTGATGGCCGGAGTTCTGACCGCCCTCTACTTCTATGTGCGCAACACGTCGGGGGGCGTGAAACATGGCTGAAGCCCGCCGCCCCAGCCGACATCAAGGAGCAAACAGGCTTCCGCTCAGTGGCCTTTTTTTGCCTCGCCCTTCTCTATGCGCCGATCGTCATTCTGATGATTTTCTCGGTCAACAGCGGCTCGGTCGTCACCCACTGGGAGGGCCTGAGCTTTCACTGGTATGGCAGTGCAATTCTCAACGAGGATTTCCACAGCGCCGCCAAGAACACGCTGATCATTTCGTTCACTGCGACCGTCGTCGCGACGTCGGTCGCGACGCTTGCGGCCCTCGGCATGACACGGGTCAGGCCCTGGCCCGGCATGCCCGCCGCGTTCATGGTGATCAATCTGCCGCTGATGGTGCCCGAAATCATCACGGCGGTGGCCACGCTCTCGTTCTTCGCCCTGCTGGCCGGCGCGTTCAATCTCAACTTTGGCATCGGCAACCTGATCCTGGCCCATACCGTGTTCTGCATTCCCTTCGCTTACATGCCGATCCGGGCGCGGCTCGAGGATATGGATTTGACGCTCGAAAACGCCGCAGCCGATCTCTATGCGACGCCGTGGCGGGCCTTCCGGCGGATCACTCTGCCACTGCTGATGCCGGGCATCATGTCGGGCATGGCGCTCGCCTTCATCGTGTCCTTCGACGACTTCACCATCACCCAGCTGGTTGCCGGACCGGGGCAGACGACGTTGCCGCTCTATATCTGGAACCACATCCGCCGCCCCATGACGCCGGAGATCAATGCGATCTCGACCATTCTGCTGATGGTGTCGATCGTCTTCGTTGCCGTGTCTTTCCTGATCGCAAACAGGCGCAAATGAAATCGCGCCGCCAACAAAGAGGAGAAGTGTCGTGAGAAAGTTCCTGAGCCTTGCCGTTTCCGTGTCCGCCCTGCTGTTTGCCTCCGGGCAAGCCATGGCCGACGGTGACCTGCACATCTACAACTGGGGCGACTACACCAGCCCCGAACTGATCGCCAAGTTCGAGAAGGCCCATAACGTCAAGGTCACGCTCGATACCTACGATTCCAACGAAACAATGCTGTCGAAAGTGCGCGCCGGCAATTCCGGCTACGACATCGTCGTTCCTTCCGACTTCACCGTGAAGATCATGATCGAAGAAGGGCTGCTGGAAAAGACCGAGCCGAGCGCCATGGCCAATTTCAAGAACGTCGATCCCCGCCACGTGAGTGTTTACTGGGATGACGGCCGCCACTACACGGTGCCGTGGGTGTTCGGCGTGACGGGCATTTCGGTCAATACCGACAAGTACAAGGGTGACATCAATACGCTGGCATTTTGTTCAACCCGCCGGACGAGTTGAAAGGCCAGATCAACATGCTGGACGACATCAACTCCGTTATCTCCTCGGCGGAACGCTATCTCGGCGTGCCGCGCTGCACCAGCGACAAGGCGGATCTGAAGAAGGTCAACGATTTGTTGCAGGCCGCCAAGCCGTTCTGGAAGACCTTCAGCTACGATACGCTGTCCAAGATGACCGAAGGCGACGTCATCGTTTCGCAGAACTGGAACGGCTACACCTGGCGCGCCCGCCAGAAGGTTCCTGGCATCAGCTTCGCCTACCCCAAGGAGGGAATCGAAGGCTTCATGGACAATGTGGCGGTGCTCAAGGGTGCGGCCAACGTCGAGAACGCCAAACTGTTCCAGGACTTCATCATGGACCCCGAGAACGCCGCGATGATCTCGAATTTCAATCGCTACGACAACGGCATCATGGGCAGCCACAAGTTCCTCGATGCGGAATTTGCCAATGCGCCGGAAATTAATCCGCCGGCCGATTCGCCGGTGCCCGAATACGTGCTGCCCTGCCCGCCTGAAGTGGTCGAGATCAACAACAAGATCTGGACCAATCTGCGGAAGTAACCGCTCAAATCACCACCCCGCTCCCCGGCCGAAGCTGCAGCAGCTTCGGCCGGAGACGTCACGTTCCACGTGCCGCCACCCGGCGCCCGATTATTCTCGGCGCCAACTATTGGCAGGTTGTCGGCTGTTGGCAGTTCTCGGCCTTGAACTTCAGCACCAATTCCCGGACTTCATCCGAGTAACCATTCCAGTCGGCTGGCGAGCAGATGACATCTCTGATGCAATTCCATCTGCGTCTCAAAGACTGGCCCCCAATCGGCATTGGTCTGCATCACCTGCTCAGCCGTATAGAGCAGATACTCGACATAGGCATCGTAGGCCGGCGCCCGCGGCGACTTGCTCAAACTGCAATAGTTGGGTTGGGCCAGGTCAGGGTTGGTGATCGAGATGTTCAGAAACTCCCGATAGATTTCTTTGGCGGATTGTTCGCGTTGTACCGAATACGCGGTATCGACCTGCAGCTTGACGCCGATTAAGGCTGCGACGGCCACCAGGGCGGTAACCAGATTGCCCAAGGCCTGCAAGGCCGGGCTGTGACGCGCCAACCAATTCATCTCGAAACTCCGTTTGACATCGACACTATTGTTTGGGGATGTCCGAAAGGTGCTGAGGAACAACGCTATCGCAGAGGGGACCGTAAATATCCGTCCGCCGCGTGCGGAAAATGCCCCACATCTTGCGATACTCCGCCATTTCGTCGAGATCGAAAGGCTGGACGAGGACATCGGAGCTGACTTCGCCCGCCTCGGCCACTTTGGTTCCAAAATGGTTGGCGAGGAATGAGCCGCCATAGAATTGCGTGTGGAATTCCTTGCCAGACTCGACGCCGATCCGGTTGGATGAGGCCAGCACCGT
This sequence comes from uncultured Alphaproteobacteria bacterium, assembly GCA_963775095.1. GTDB lineage: Bacteria > Pseudomonadota > Alphaproteobacteria > Rhizobiales > Aestuariivirgaceae > Aestuariivirga. Next base: position 234,044 of record CAVZHN010000005.1, on the reverse strand, counting down.
CATGTTGGCGGCGGCATGGCCCTGCATCGTCTGTTGCCAATGCGGTTTCGAATCCTTGAACATTTCGGCCGAGTCCTCCGTCGGCCTGCCGATCGCCGTCGGGTAGAGCAGAACCTCGGCACCCTGCAGCACCATGATGCGCGCCGCCTCGGGGAACCATTGGTCCCAGCATACGCCGGCGCCAATTTTTGCGTATTTGGTCTCCCAAACCATGAAGCCGGTATCGCCGGGTGAAAAGTAGAAAGCTTCCTCATAGGCCGGAAAATCCGGGATGTGGCTCTTGCGGTAGACACCCAGCACATCGCCGCCGGCGTCGATCATCGCCAGCGAATTGAAATAGCGATCGCCGTCGCGCTCATAGAACGATACGGGGATCACCACACCGTGTTTCTCGGCAAGCTTCCGCATGGCTTTGATGGCCGGATTGCTCCCGGCCGGCGTCGCTTCCTTGAAGAAAGCCTTGTCCTTGTCGAGGCAGAAATACGGAGTCTCGAACAGTTCCTGCAGGAGAACGACCTGGGCGCCCCGCGACGCTGCCTCCTCGACCATTTCGCCGGCCCGCTGGATGTTCTTCCCGCGATCCCATGAACATGCCATCTGCGTCACCGCAATCGAGATCGTTCTCATCTGACTACCTCCCACTTCAACCAGCGAAGTCCAGCTGTATCGGCTGGCTCCAGACTAGCAATCGCGCTGGCGATGTCCAGAGACCCGTGTCCGGTCCAGCGCAATGCTGCGTCTATGCTCGATCTGCTATCCCCGCCAGCCGCCGCGCGGCTGACTTCTTTTCCGCCAGCTTGGCGCCGCGGGCGATCTGAATCCTCTGGGCTTGCGGCGAACCGGCGCCGTGCAGGGACTCCGTCAAGTATCCCACAGCATTTCGGCCAAGGGTCATGTTCTCGATCAGCCGCAGAATGCGCATGCGGTCCTCAAGCTTTGCGTTGGTGCGCCCGACCAGATACTTGCGCACCAGCGGCCCGATCTCTTTGTGGTTGAGGTCCTGCTCGGACGGCATGGTGACCATCAGTCCGCCGGCGATGTCCTGGGCGAGCCGTCCAATTTCGTAGGGAAACCGCGTCACATTCTGCTTGCAGACATTGGCGAGCAACTCGTCGTTGAGATAGACGCCCGACTTCATTGGCTTGGCTTCGTGCGCCGAGGCCAGTGCTCCCGAGCGGATCGTCTCGTTCAGATGCACCATCTCGACGATCTTGTCCTTGATGTGCGAAGCCTGTTCGACACCGTTCAACTCGGCAATCTCGGCGGCGGCGCCGATCAGCACGTCGCCGACGCCCGACTTACAGATGTAGCTGCAGCGGTGATAGGTGGTGAAGCGTTCGACCAGCATGGCGGCGAAGTCGTGTTCGCCATTCATGAACACATGGTCCCACGGGATGAACACATCCTGGAAGACGATCATCGCCTCCTGGCCGGCGAACTCGGCGTTACCCTTGTCAATTGTGCCGGGCTCCAGGCATCTGGTGTCGTTCGACTGACGCCCGTAGATATAGGTGATGCCCTTGGCATGGGCCGGAACGGCGCCGACGATGGCATAGGCTTTGTCCTTGTCGCTCAACCGGAGCGTCGGCATCACCATCAGCCAATGCGAATTGATACATCCGGTCTGATGCAGTTTTGCGCCGGTGATGAAAACTCCGTCATTGTTGGTCCGGGAAACGTGAACATAGAGATCCGGATCGGCCTGCTCGTGCGGTGCCTTCGACCGGTCACCCTTGGCATCGGTCATGGCGCCGCCGACGACCTGATTGCGTTTCTGAAGGCATTTCAGAAACGCAAGGAACCGGCCGTGGTAGGACGTGCCGTGCGCTTCGTCGATTTCGTAGGTCACCGAGTGCAGCGTGTTGAGTGCATCGAGTCCGACGCAACGCTGGAAGCAGGTGCCGGTCCTGCGGCCCAGGGCGTGCTGCATGCGCGCCTTGCCAACCAGGTCGCTGGCTGAACCCGCGATGTGCAGAAACCGGTTGATCCGGGTTTCGGCCAGGGGCGAGTCAACGGTTGCCAGTGCCGCGTTGTCGACCGCCAGCGCATAGGTCTCGGCCATGGCATTCACCGACGGCCTGATGATCGGGTGGTCGGCCGGCTCGCCGATCAGCTCGCCCATGAGAAACACCCGCAGATTGCGGCCCCGGAGGCTCTTGACGTAGTCATCGGCGGTGCGGATTGTTTCAAACGTGCCCCACAGAGCCGGATCGCTATTCGGGGTGAAAACCTTGCTGGTCATGCGATTACTCTCCTTGAAAGTGGAATTCGAGTGTGGGACGCTGGGGGCTCAATGGAAGCCAGCCGGATGCCGCGGCCTTCCGCCGCGAACAGGCGTGAATCCATCATCGAGGGTGTGTTGATCACCGGCTCGAACTGCATCTGGGCCAGAATATCGCGGCCGATATCGATGCCGGGCGCAACTTCGATCAGCTCAAGCCCACTGCCTGTCAGCTTGAAAACACAGCGTTCGGTAACATACAGAATGCGCTGACCGCATTCGGTGGCGTACTTGCCGTTGAACGTGATCTGCTCGACGGCCTTGATAAACTTGGGCATCCTGCCCTCTGTTACAATACGCAGCCGGCCGTCGTCGACCGACACTTCGAGACCTTGCGCCGTGAACGTACCGACGAAGACGACTGCCTTGGCATTCTGGCTGATATTGATGAAACCGCCAGCGCCCGCCAGGCGCGACCCAAAGCGCGAAACGTTGACATTGCCGCCGGTGTCAGCCTGCGCCATGCCAAGGCACGCCATGTCGAGGCCGCCGCCATCGTAGAAATCGAACTGCTGGTTCTGCTGGATGATCGCATCGGCGTTGAGAACGGCGCCAAAATCGAGGCCGCTTTGCGGAATGCCGCCGATGACGCCGGGCTCCGCGGTCAGCGTAACGCGATCAAGCAGACCCTCCTCCTGCGCGATCCTGGCAACGCCTTCCGGCATGCCAATGCCAAGATTGGCGACGCCGTTCAGCGGCAATTCGCACGCCGCTCGCCTTGCGATGATCTTTCGTTCGTCCAGTGGCATGGGATCGATGCGGTCCTGCGGCACCCGCAGCTCGCCGGAGAAAGCATGGGCATAGTTTGTCGCAAAGGTTTGATGATGGTTTTCCGGATTCGATTCAACAATGCTGTCGATCAGCACACCCGGCAGCGCCACCTGCCGGGGCTTGAGCGAGCCACGGGCTGCAATGCGCTCGACCTGCAGGATAACCTTGCCCTTTGAAGCCTTCGCCGCCATTGCCATTGACAGCCCATCGAGCGTCAGCGCCTCGCGCTCCATTGTTGCGTTGCCGCTCGGGTCGGCTGTCGTTGCCCGCAGGAACGCGACGTCGATGGGGAAGGACTTGTAGAACAGCCATTCCCGGCCTTCGATGGTGTGCAGCGCGACAAGGTCACGGGTGGATCGTTCGTTGATGCGGCCGCCGGTCTGGCGTGGATCGACGAAAGTGTGCAAGCCAACGCGCGTCAGCATGCCGGGCTTGCGCCCGGCGATTTCCCGGAACAACTGCGACATGCAGCCAAGCGGCAGATTGTAGGCTTCGATCTCATTGGCGACCGCCATGTTGGCCAGCTTTGGAACAAGAGCCCAGTGGCCGCCGATGGCGCACTTCACAAGCCCGGGCTTTGCCAGCCGGTTGAGGCCGCGGCTGGCGCCATCGCCGGGTGCTGCGGCGAAGACCAGCGTCAGGTCTCTCGGGTGGCCGGTCGCCTCGAACCGGCGTTCGAGGGCGCGGATCAGTTCCTCCGGCGTCCCGACGCCGACAAAGCCCGACACGCAGATGGTGTCACCATCGCGAATTGCCGCGATCGCTTCATCGGCCGTGGTGATCTTTGTGGATGCAGGCATGACGCAACCCTGGCTACATTGCGCTCTGATAGATATTGAGGGCCGCGTCGTAGGTCATTTCCCTGGGATTGTTCACCAGCAGGCGCGTCTGCTTCATGGCATCGCCGGCCAGCAGAGGCAGGTCACTGGCGCGCACGCCAAGATTTCCGAGGCGGTCTTCCATGCCGAGTTCGCGGCCAAGCCTTGCGAATCCAGTGACCAATCCGGATGCACGCTGCGAAATTGTCTTACCGGCCAACTCGGGGAAGACCAGGGGTGCGAGATCGGCATAGAGCGCCTGGGCTTCCGGAGTGTTGAATTCAAGAACATACGGCAGCACGATGGCATTGGAATGACCGTGCGGAATGTGAAAATGCCCGCCCAATGGATAGGCCAGCGCATGCACCGCCGCGACCGGCGCATTGGTGAATGCAAGACCCGCCAGCATCGATCCGAGAAGCATCTTGGTCCGGGCATCGCGGTCCGCGCCGTTGCTACACACGATCCGGATGTTGGCGCCCAGCAGGGCCAGCGCTTCCCTGGCCAGACAGTCGGACACCGGGTTCTTCTTGATCTTGCTGGTGTAGGCCTCGATGGCATGCACCATGGCATCAATACCCGTGGCGGCCGTCACGTTGGCGGGAAGGCCGACGGTGAGTTCGGCATCGAGGATGGCCCAATCCGGCAACAGCTGGCGCGCCACCACACCCTTCTTTTCGGCAGCGCCGGTTGTGATGATCGAGATCGGCGTGACCTCCGATCCCGTGCCGGCCGTGGTGGGAGCGAGGGCCAGCGGCAACCGGCTGCCCCTCACCTGATCGATGCCGAACATTTCGTCGAGGCGCTGATCGGACCGCGCCAGGACGGCAATCAATTTCGCGGTGTCGAGCGAACTGCCGCCTCCAAGCGACACGACGCCATCGACTCCCTCATGCCTGGCGGCGTTCGCCGCCTGCTCGATCATGTCCTGCGGTGGATCGGCGACGACGCCCGAGAATACCCAGACACCGACTCCCGCTGCTTTCAGGCTTGCAAGCGCCGCATCCGCCAATCCAAGCTTCAGGACGCCAACATCGGTTACAAACGCAACCCGTTTGCAGCCCATATCGCGCATGATTGAGCCGATCTTGCCGCTTCCGCCGAGTTCACACAGGGTGGAGGGCATGTAACGCAGTGAGAATGGCTGCATGGATCAAGCTCCAGAATTTCGCGTTTTGCGGTGGGGACTCACGACACCCGGCGGCAAGGCGCGGTCCACGCCAGCAACTGCCGGATGACGCTCCTCACAACCCCACTCGTTGGAGACCATGATCCGCTATTTTCCGCAGGATGCGGATACCCCCGGGGGAGTAGAGATAGCTGAGCAGGCCGGCGCGCCCTGCCACCTAACCCCCAAGGGGTATCCGCCACAGCCCACATCCGCACTATGTTTGAGCCAACCACCAATCGACGTGCTGCAACGCCATGGAGGACACAATGGCATCGCTCAAGAACTACAACGCGGCAGCGCTCAAGCAAGCCGATCTCGATCACTGCATTCATCCATGGACGGATTTTGCCGACTGGACCCGCACCGGCTCCACAATCATGACCCGCGGCGAAGGAGCCCATGTCTGGGACGCGGACGGCAACAAGTTCATTGATGGCATTGGCGGGTTGTGGTTCGCCAACGTCGGGTTTGGCCGGAAGGAATTGATCGACGCCGCCACCGAGCAGCTTGGCATCCTTCCGCAGTATTCCTACTTCACCAATCTCGGCAATCCGCCGGCCACGGAACTGGCGGCGAAGCTTGCGAAGCTGGCGCCCGGCGATCTGAACCATATCTTCTTTACGACGGGCGGCTCGGTCGCCAATGACTCAGCCGTGCGCATGGCACACTACTACTTCGACAATTTGGGCAAACCCTCGAAGCGCCTGTTGATCTCGCGCAAGAGCGCCTATCACGGCAGCACATTTGTGGCCGCGGCGCTTTCCGGCAAAATGGGGGACAAGCCCGGGTTCCAGTTTCCCGATGGCCTGGTTCATCACATCTCGGAAGCCAATTGCTATCGGCCTCCCGCCGGCATAAAAACCGAGGCTGCCCACTGCGACTTCCTGGCCCGGGAGTTTGAGCAGAAGATCGCCGAGCTTGGCGCCGACAACATTGCCTGCTTCTTCGCCGAGCCGATCATGGGTGCTGGCGGCGTTCTGGTGGCACCCGCGGGTTATCACAAGCGCATGAAGGACGTTTGCGAGAAGAATGACATCCTCTATGTGTCCGATGAAGTGGTAACCGCCTTCGGCCGGCTCGGCCATATGTTCGCCAGCAAGGACCGCTTCGATGTGGTGCCGGATATGCTGGTCACCGCCAAGGGAATCACTTCCGGATACATGCCGCTCGGCGCCACGATCATTTCAGACAAGGTATTCGAAGGACTAAGCAGGCCACGTTCCGACGGCGCCATCTTCTCCAATGGTTTCACGTACTCCGGCCATGCCGTGTCCTGCGCCGTGGCGCTGGCCAACATCGACCTGATGGAGCGCGAGGATATTTGCGGACACGTCCGGAAACTCGGGCCGTATTTCGAAGAGCGCCTGAAAACCTTGGGTGAACTGCCGATTGTCGGCGACGTGCGCGGCAGTCACTTCATGCTCTGTTTTGAAGCTGTGAAGAACAAGAAGACCAAAGAGCTGTTTGCCAATGACGTGAACATCGGCAAACGCATCGCCCGCCATGCCCAGGCTCGCGGGCTGATTGTGCGTCCCATCGGCAATCTGTGTGTTCTGTCGCCGGCTCTGATACTGACCAAGAAGGAAATCGACCAGATCGTCGCGATTCTCAGGGACTCGGTTGAGGCGGCCACGGCCGATCTGGGCCGCGAGGGAATCAAGCTGGCGGCGTAGGGATGTGCCGCCGCCCGGCGCTCTGCTTCAAAGCCTTGCCCGGTTTCCGGTCACGCAGTGAATGCCGCCGCCGCCTCCGGCGATCACGTCGATGTTCAGCTGGATGATTTTTCGACGCGGATACAGGCCAGCGAGGAGGTTTCGGCAATAGCTGTCGGCTGCGGTATCGCCGAACTGCGGCGCAATGACCGCGCCTCTCACCGCGAAGTAGTTGATGTAGCCCGGCGCCCAATCCTTGTTGCCCTGGCTGAACTTGGTCTTGCGCCATGTGCGCGGTGGCGGAAGGGTATGAACCTGCAATTTTCTGCCATCGGCGTCGGTTGCGCTCCGCAGGATCTCGAGGTGCCGGCGGGTCACGGCGTAATCGTAGGAGGCGGAGTCGTTGTCGAGGTTGGCGATCACCACGCCGGGCTTCACAAAGCGCGCGTAGAAATCGACATGGCCGTCGGTGATGTCCATGCCTCTGATGCCTGGCAGCCAGATGATCTTGCGCAGGCCGAGGTTGGCCTTCAGTTCGGCTTCGACCTGACTCTTTGTCCAGCCCGGATTGCGATTGCTGTTGACCCAACTGCTCTCCGTCATGATGCCGGTGCCGTGGCCATCGACTTCGATGGCGCCGCCTTCGCCGGTCAATTTGCTGCGAATGAATGCCGCCCCGGCTTTGGCGGCCATTTTGCCCGCCACCTTGGCATCATGAACATGAGTCTGTTTGCCGCCCCAGCCGTTGAAGTTGAAGCCGACGGCAGCAAGGCGGCCCTGGCCGTCGGTAACGAAGTTGGCGCCGGTGTCGCGAACCCAGATGTCGTCAAGCGCCATCTCGATGAACCTGGTGTTGGTTGTGCCGCATTTTTGCTTTGCAAGACCGAGTTCGCTATTGCGGCACAGGACCGTCACCGGTTCATGGGCGGCAATTGTCCTGGCAATGCGCCCTATCGCGTTCTGCGCGTCAGCGGTCCAGTCCCACCAGATCGCCGATTTAGCACCGAACGCCACATAAGCTCGGGCATGGGGGGCGTTCTCATCGGGCATGTACCATGAGCCAGCGGCGTTGGCTGTCCCGATAAATCCGCCCAGCCCCGGGCCGGCTATCAGGCCGAGGCCAGATGCGGCTGCCATTTGCTTGAGAAACTGACGGCGGGTGGTCATTGGCATCAACTTTCCTTCAATGGCGCGCCTGCGCGGGACTGGCATGGGTTTGGAGCAAAACGAACAGTTAATAAGTTATGCTTATGTCATATCAAACTTGCGAAACTGCCGTAACTCGCTAATATATAGCGGTATATTGCTATTGCGGAACGAGCACAAGCGATGTATTTGCTTGAATTATGATAAGATTATCTAATCAATCATGTTGAAACGCCTGCCTGCCCTGAACAATTTGCGGGGATTCGAGGCTGCCGCGCGGCTTGGCAGCTTCCACAAGGCCGCCGCGGAACTTAATCTGACGCAGTCGGCAATCAGCCAGCAAATTCGCGGCCTGGAAAGCTATCTCGGGCAAGCCCTGTTCTTTCGCAATGGCCGCAGCATCAGCCTTACCGATGCCGGTCATGACTTGCTCAACACCACGCAATCCTTGATGCAGCAACTGGCCGCCGGAATCCGCCGGCTGGATCAGTACGCCAAACCGAACCAGCTGATTGTGAACACCACGCCGGCGTTTGCCCGTCACTGGTTGCTGTCGCGGCTGGCGGGTTTCCAGCAACGACACCCGGAAGTCGATATTTGGCTGACCACCGCTTTTTCTCCGCCTGACATGGCAACCGAGGAAGTCGACATCGCCATACGTGACGATATCTCCGGGCAAAGCGAATGCAGCTTCGAGGTATGCCGCCATGACCGGTTGATTCCGGTCTGCCACCCCTCCGTGTTGGCCAGGCCGCCAGAGCAGCGGGCAACTCTTCACGGCGAGCGCCACATGGACTGGAGTCATTGGGAGGCAGCAGGAGGGGCCGACATTGGCCAAACGACCAACGGCACCAATTTCTTCGATCCCGGCTTGCTGCTTGACGCAGCCTGCGCGGGACTTGGAATTGCGCTGGCGAGCGAGTTGCTAAGCCAGCGGGCGGTCGCCGATGGCCTGTTGCAGCCACTGTCCGGGCAGAGGATAAAAGGGCCGGTATGGGCATCGCTCATCCATCACCACAGCGAAAAGTTCCCGGCGACCAGGCGATTCTACGATTGGATTTGCAATGAATTCAGAGAAACGGGATGAACATTCCAGCGATCATTCTGGAGCGCCGCCGGATTCAATGTATGATCTGGCTGTCACATTTGAACATGAACTGCTCCGAACTTGACCGCCGCTGACATTGCAAGAATCATTTCGACAGTCGGGAGCAATGCATTTCCGGAAGCATTGGCCACGTTTCTCAGGAACACGGCCGAAATCGATACGATCGTCATGTTGGCATACGGGCAAAACCAGCCGCCGGTTTCGCTCTATGACGATTGCCCGCCTGACCGGCGTTTGCGAATCGTCAATTCCTATATTTCCGGGGCTTACAAGCTTGATCCGTTCTACTTGAACTGCGTTTCACAGGCGGAGGCGGGACTCTACCGCCTGAAATCGCTTGCCCCCGACCACTTCAGCCGCTCGGAATATTACCGCACCTATTACAAGAAGATCGGCATTATCGACGAGCTTGGATTTTTTGTCCGGCTGGAAGCAGGCAACTACGCGGTCATCTCGCTTGGCAGGTATAGGGGCGAAGGCGAGTTTAGCAAGCGAGCGATCGATGACTTGCGGGAGGTCGAGCCGGTGGTGCGCAGCTCGGCGGCGCGCAACTGGCGCTCGCTGTCGATCCAGGTTCCAATTGTGCCGGAACTGCCACCCGATCTGTTTGTGCAACTTACCGAGCGGGAGCGCGAAATCGCCCTGATGGTGTTGAGAGGTTACTCGAGCGAGGCGATTGCCTTGAATTTCGGGATCAGTCGCCAGACGGTCAAAGTGCACCGGCGCAATGTCTATGCCAAGCTGCGCATCTCGTCGGCGACCGAGTTGTTCCGGCTCTATATGACCAAGGCTGCCCTGACCCAGGGCACCACTCCGCCGTAACCCCTGCGGGGTATGTCGCGCCGGTGCAAGCCAGGCCTACTCCTCCCCTCCACGGTATTCGGAGCATGGAGTGTCATGACAGATTTCAACATCGACGGCCAGCGCCTCTGGGCATCGCTCATGGCCATGGCCGAAGTCGGCGCGATCGCCAAGGATGGATGCCGGCGGCTGGCGCTGTCCGACGAAGATGGTGAAGCCCGCCGCCTGTTCAAGGCCTGGTGCGAGCAGGAGGGCCTGTCAATACGAATGGACAGGGTGGGCAACATTTTTGCCCGGCGCGCGGGTACGAGGCCGGAACTGCCTTCCGTGTGTATCGGCAGTCATCTCGATACCCAGCCAAACGGCGGACGGTTTGACGGCGTGCTTGGAGTCCTTGCCGGTCTCGAAGTTGTGCGGACACTCAACGAGCAGGGTCTCGAAACCGATCATCCCATCGACATCGCGGTCTGGACCAATGAGGAAGGCTGCCGGTTTTCGCCGGCCATGCTGGGCTCGGGGGTGTTTTCGGGTGCGATCACCCTGCCGGACGCCCTGGCGGCGAGGGATTCCAACGGCCACGCATTCGGCGATGAACTGGTTCGAATCGGTGAGTGCGGTGCCATTGAGGTGAAGCCGGATGAATTCGCGGCGTACCTCGAGCTTCACATTGAACAAGGGCCGATCCTGGACGATGTGGGCAAGTCCATTGGCGTTGTCACCGGGGCGCAGGGGATTCGCTGGTATGACGTTTCAATCGACGGCGTGGCCTGCCATGCCGGCCCCTTCCCGATGGACCGGCGCGACGATCCGCTGCTGCCCGCGGCACTCATCATACAAGGCGTAAACCGCCTTGCGCTGTCCCATCGAGATGGGCGCGGCACAATTGGAGAGTTCGTGGTTGAGCCGGCGTCCCGGAATGTCGTGCCCGGCCGGGTGCGGCTGACTGTCGATCTCCGCCACCACAACGACAAGATACTCGACGAGATGCATGCCGGGCTAAGCTCGATGATCGACGACATAAGATGTCAGTTTCCCGGACAAACGATCACGCTCACCGACGTCTGGTACAGCCCGCCGGTGCGGTTTGATGACGGACTGGTCACGGCTATTCGCAGCGCCGCCGAGCGGTGTGGGGCAGCCCACATGGACATTGTATCCGGAGCCGGACACGATGCCGTCAACGTGGCCCGGGTCGTGCCCACCGCCATGATCTTCATTCCGTGCCGCAATGGCATAAGCCACAACGAGGCGGAGTTTGCCGACCCCAGGCATGTTGCCGAGGGCGGTAATGTTCTCCTGCATGCGGTACTCAATGTTGCTGGCAAGAATTTGGCGTGTGCAAAGGCCTCGCTGGCGATCACTGGTGTTTGCGCGCACCAGAGCGTATCTTTCGATCTTCACCCAAAATGAAGTCGCAGGCGCACCGTGTTGTCATCCTGGGCGGCGGCGCGGGCGGCCTGGAACTTGCAATTCGGCTGGGCCGCCGCTTTCGCCGCGAACGCTACGGCACAAAGCTCGAAGTCACGCTGGTCGACCGGTCGCTGACTCATGTCTGGAAGCCACTCTATCATGAACTCGCGGCGGGAACACGCGGCTTCGACGGCGATGAAGTCCACTATCTTGAGTTGGCGCGCCTCAACAATTTCCGCTTCCATGTGGGCGCGCTGGTCGGGATCGACCGGACGAAGCGCTTGTTATCGATTGCCGGGCGCCAGGACCAACTCGGCCGTGAAGTCGTACCCAAACGCTTCCTCGGCTTTGATACCCTGTTCGTGGCGATTGGCAGCGTGCCCGACACATTTGGCATACCTGGCGTGGCGGAGCATTGTTTCTTCATCGATTCGCAGAGCGAAGCGCGCGGCATTCATGAAGAATTCTTCAATGCCTGCCTGCGCCTCGATACGGGGCGGCGAAGCGAGTCCCAAAAACTGAACATTGCAATTGTTGGAGGCGGAGCGACTGGCGTCGAACTGGCCGCCGAGTTGCGCCATACGATTTCACAGATCGTCCATTTCGGTTTCGACCGGATAATTCCAGACCGTGACATAACAGTGACTGTGATAGAGGCAGCAAAACGCCTGTTGCCGCAACTTCCCGAACAGTTATCCGCCGCTGTCCAAAAGCAGCTCAATGCAGTGTCAATTGGGGTCGTTACATCCGAAAGCGCGGCCCAGGTCACCGCCGAAGCGATCGTCACCAAGTCCGGCCGGATCATTCCGGCGGATATCAAGGTTTGGACGGCGGGCATCAAGGCCTCCTCCGATCTGGCTGAGCGGACGGATTTGGAAACCAATGCCAAGGGCCAATTGGTGGTTCGCGCCACGCTGCAGACGACGCGCGATGAGCGTATCTTCGCCTTTGGCGATTGCGCGGCTGTTCCGGACGAGGCCGGGCGAAGTCGCTTCCCTCCTCGCGCGCAGACAGCTGCGCAGCAGGCGGAATTTCTGGCGGGAACTGTGGATTGCATCGCCCGGAACCAGCCATTGCCGGAATTCCACTATGTCGACCGCGGGTCCTTGGTGGCGATGAGTTCGCATTCCGCCGTTGGCCGGCTGATGGGAAACCTGTTCGGAACGATCACAATCGACGGCTGGCTTGCCCGGCTCGCCTACCGGATGCTCTATCGCCGGCACCAGATTGTTCTATACGGCCTGTTCCGCGGACTGGTCCTTATCTTCTGTGATGTCCTGACGCGCAGCGTCCGCCCCCGGATGAAGCTGCACTAGCAGGCTGCTGAAAAACTCTCGACGGTTTCGAGTAGAGATGTTTCCGTAGTTGGTCCATTCTGGACACGTTGGTTCCACTTCATACCGGAGACATAGGTTACACTTTTGGCCAATTGCAGGAATCTCTTCCGCCTTGGTGCGACGCAAGGTTGCCGCAATTTCTTGGTCAGGTCCGGTAGCCGGTGACAAGGAACACCAGATGCGAGTGAGAGGTTGGAGATGCGGCGCTTTGCTTGGTGGCTTCTGGTGGCGATCATGGTGACCACACCGATTGCGGCGAATGCTCAACTGCCATTGCTGGCAGGAACCTCTTGGCAGATGTCGGGCGAACCAGAAAATGGCGGGCGGTTCATCAATTTTGGGGCTGAAGGGCGGTTCTCCGGTTTTGCCGGCTGCAATCGCATCATGGGCCGCTACGCAGTCGAGAACGGGCTACTGTCCATCAGCCCTATTGGCGCTACTCGCATGGCTTGCGCACCAGAGGTGATGGCACGGGAAACGGAATTTCTCGTTATGCTCGGCAAGGCACGTGGCGCAAAAGTCGAGAATGGCGTTTTGCGGCTGTTCGACGAGGCTGGCGGCGAACTCGGAACTCTGGAGCAGCGTTCACCCTAAGTTATGAAAATACGATGCAGGCCACGGCGTGGGGACCGAGCGTGAGTTTGCCAACCTTGCGCAGTGCCGTGCCTGCCTTCTCCAGAAAGCCGGGTTTCCTGAAAGCTGCCGCGAAACTTGCTTCGTCCAGCATGTGCAGTGTGGCGCTCCCGGCGATGCCGGCGATCTTCACCAGCTGATGTTCCGCGGTGAGATTGGCCAACCACAGAATTGGCCTTCCTTTGGATTCATAGGCAAGCGATTCAACTTTTGACGCGGCACTTGATACGGCTTCAAGGCGTCTGGCGCGGCTGGCGGGGGCGAGGCCGGCAATCACGTGATAGGCCGGAAAGACGCCATCAGCGGCGATTACCCCCTGATTGCCCGTGAAGGAACCGAGCGCCATGACATCGATGCCGCCGCGCGCCGCGGCCGCCACGAGACCCACATACCAGGCGGCGGCGAACAGGCCGCGCTGGCGCGGGTCGATGTCGGAGAGGCAGACCCGGCCATTGTCGGGGTTGAGCGCAACCGCCGCGCCATAGGGGTTGTCGCGGCAAGGAATGCTCGATGGTCCGAGGTGATAGGGCGTCTTGCCAGTCATGTTGCGGGTTGACGCAATGATTGACGGAATCGATTCAAGCGTTTCCATCACCGACACATCATCGGCAGCATGGACAATCGGGCATACGCTGTGCGTCACAAAATCGAAGAGGCCCCTGGGCACGGGCTGACGATTGAGTTCAGTGAAGAACGATAGCATGCCGCCGCCCACGGGCACGCCCGGGAAATGCGTACGCACCGCTTTCGCCATCTCTTCGTAGGTCGGCCCCCACGGTCTTACGGTATTTGGCTGGAAAGACTTGAGATCATGCATCTGGGTGACGACGATGGCATCAGGCTGCAGTCCGCCGCTGCGCACGTCTTTGGCGATTGCCGCCATTTCCTCATCGGCGGGTTTCCGGGCGGGCAGGATGATTTCGAGCGTCACCGGCTTGCCGGTGCGTTCCTTGAGGGTGCGAAAGGCTGCGGCGGCGCGGGCCGCGCCGCTCAGCCGCCCGTCGATCTGGCAGACGAGATGGGCAGGTTTCGCAGCGGCAATGAGATCGGATTTGTCGAGGGCAGCGGCGGCCTGCAGCATCGGAACACCGGCGCCAATTGCCGGGATGCGGCCTTTGGCGCCGCCGACCTCCACCGTCACTCCCGGTGACGCCTTCACTGTCTTGCCGGCGGGCTTTCCTGCTATGGTGACGGTGATCGCCTGGTCGAAGGCCTCGCCTTTCTTCAGCGTATAGGGCCAGGGATCGAGCAACGAGCACACATAGGTCTTGTAGGAGGCATCCATCCAGTTGCGGTGGTCCTCCATCTCGAACTTGTTGCCCTCCATCAGCACTGTCGCCGTGACACCGGGCATCACCTGATGTTTCAGTGAACGGATTTCGAACACCGGCTGGCCGGGGCTGATGAACTTCGGAAAACGTGTCTTCTCCACCTTGCCGTTGGTATGGACGACCTCAACGGGTTCGCCGACGACGCCAACAAGCGGATGCAGCACCACGAAGCCGGTGCGGTTGGTGACGACATCGGTGAGCGGCAGGCTTCTGGCCGCGAATTTGACGACGCCCTTGGCCGAGGCCTCAATCTTCGCCTCGTAGCGGATCGCCTGCGCGGCATCCCTGCAGGTTGCCGAGTAGCTGACGGTGAAGCCGTCCTTGCCCTCTTTCACCTTCAAGCCTTCGATCGCCGGGCTGTAGGTGCCCCAGTTCTTGTCGCGCACCAGAAACGAAATGCCGCGCAGCACTTCCGTGCCGCGATAGCGGATATAGCGCAGTGCGCCATTGTCGAGCACGGCGGTGACGGGGCCTGCGGCGAGTATGCGCTTTTTGCCGTCCGGCACACCGGTTCCAAAGAGCTTGATGGCGCGGGTGAGCTTCAGTTTCGCCATGGGTCTCTCCTAAATCACTTTCTCGGTGCCGGGATCGATGATGACGGCGCGGGTCATGTCGATGTCGATGTGAGTTCTCTCGCCGGGCCTTGAAATGTCATGGGCATCGAGTTCGGCGACGATGCTGGCGCCACCGAGCGGCATGGTCACCTGCAGGCGCGAGCCGGTGGGTTGCACCAGTTCGATGACAACGGCCACACGTTCGTGGCCTTTGGCCACGGTCTTGCCGGCTATGGCGATATGTTGCGGGCGGATTCCAAGCAGCACAGCATTGCCCGGCTGCAATCCAACGCGGCCAGGCAACGACAGTTTGGTGCCGTCTGCCAACACGACGTAGTCCTTGCCGAGTGTTGCCTTGAGGAGGTTCATCTTGGGGCTGCCAAGGAAGCCCGCGACGAACCGCGTGGCTGGGCGCTCGAAAAGTGCGAGTGGTGCTCCCTGCTGTTCGATGACGCCATCCCGCAGCAGCACAATACGGTCGGCCAAGGTCATGGCCTCGATCTGGTCATGGGTCACATAGACCATGGTGCGGCCAAGTTCCTTATGCAGGCGCTTGATCTCGACCCGCATGTCATCGCGGAGTTGCGCGTCGAGGTTGGAGAGCGGCTCGTCGAAGAGATAGAGAATGGCGTCGCGGACGATGGCGCGGCCGATGGCGACACGCTGGCGCTGGCCTCCGGAGAGTTCGCGCGGGAAACGCGCCATCAGGTGGCCAATTGCCAGCATTTCGGCGGCGCGTTTTACACGCTTGTCGACTTCGGCCTCGGCGAACTTCCGGGCGCGGAGGCCGAAGGCGATGTTGTCCTTCACGTTGAGATAGGGGTAGAGCGCGTAGTTCTGGAACACCATGGCGATATCGCGGTCGCGGGGTCTGGCGTAGGTCACGTCCCGGCCGCCGATCTCGATTGAACCATCGCTTGTCTCCTCAAGGCCCGCGATGCAGCGCAACAGCGTGGACTTGCCGCATCCCGAGGGGCCGACGAGCACGGTGAATTCGCCTGAAGGCACGTCGAGCGATACGCCTTTGACGGCGTGGAAGTTGCCATAATGCTTGTGGAGGCCGGTGATCCTGAGGTCCGACATGTTCAACCCTTGACAGCGCCCATGGAGATGCCGCGCACAAGATAACGCTGCATGGTGGCGACGGCGATGAAGACCGGAATGGTGCCCAAGACCGACATGGCGGCGATCTTGGCCCAGAAATTCGATTGCCCGCCGAAATAATGGGTGACCTGCACGGTGTAAGTGGTGACCTCGGTGCGGGTGAGGACGAGGGCGAAGAGAAAATCATTCCACGCGAACACGAAGGTAAACACGGCGGTGGCAAACAGGCCGGAACGGGCCATGGGGAACACCACTTTCCACAGGATTTCCCAGCGGGTGCAACCGTCGACAAGCGCACTTTCCTCGAGTTCCAGCGGAATATCCTCGATGTAGCCGCGCATCATCCAGATGACATAGGGCAGCGAGAACGCCGTGTAGAGGATGATGAGGCCGTGATAGGTGTCGACCCAGCCGAGCCAGACATAGAGCAGGAAGATCGGGAAGACGATGGCGATGGGCGGCATCATGCGCTGCGAGATGATCCACACGGCAAGGTTCTCGCCGCCGGTCTTGAAGCGCACCAGGCTGTAGGCGGCGATGGTGCCGAGGATCATGGCGAAGAAGGTTGAAACCGTGGCCAGTACCAGGCTGTTCCATACGGTCACTGCGTCGCCGTCCTTGAACAGCACCTTGTAGTTGGCAAGCTGCAGGCTCTTGGGATACCACACGGGCGGAAAGGCGAAGATTTCATCCGGCGTCTTGAACGAGATGATGAACAGCCAATAGACCGGGAAGACGAAAACCATCACCAGCGCCACGGCGATGGCGTAGCGGAACCCAAGCCGCACATCCTTGCGGCGATGGAACGGTAGCGCGCTCATTTGGCAAGTCCCATGCGGCGGATGGCCCAGGTGACGATCACCGTCAGGATGGCAATCACCAGAAATGCCATGGCCGAAGTGTAGCTGGTTTCGAACTGCCTGAAGCCCTGATTGTAGGTGTAGATCGAAATCGTCTCGGTCATGGTGCCAGGCCCGCCGGACGTCAGTGCCCAGATGATGTCGAAGATGCGGAACAGGTCGAGGCCGCGAATCAAGATGGCGATGGCCATCACCGGCCAGATGGCGGGCAGCACGATGAAGCGGAAGCTCCGCCAAAATCTGGCGCCATCAATCTCGGCGGCTTCGAGCTGCGAGCGGTCGACATTGGACAGGGCGGCCAACAGGATCAGGAACATGAACGGCGTCCACTGCCAGATCTCGCAGAAGATGATCGCCGGGTAAACGAGATTGGGGCTGATGGTCCACAGCGCGTTAACGCGCTCGCCCCAGAACCAGCCGAGCATCTGGTTGATCGGCCCATATTGATTGTCGAACAAGAGCCGCCAGGTGGCACCGGCAACGATCGGCGAAATAATCGTCGGCAGGACCAGAAGCGACACGAAGATCTGGCGGCCTGGCATCCTTTCGAGAAACAGATAGGCCATGGCAAGGCCGAGAACGAGTTCAACGGGAAGAGCGATGGCGGTGATCAGCAGGGTGTGGGCGAGCGACTGCCAAAGCCGTGCGTCCTTGAACAGGTTGGCGTAGTTGTAGAGTCCGTGGAACGAGGTATCGACATCCATCATGTCGATCCGCATGAAGCTCACGGCCAGCGAGTAAAACAGCGGAAACAGTCCGACGAGCAGCAACAGAAAGACCGCCGGCGTGATGAGCCAGTACTTGAAGTGGCGGTCGGGGTGGTGGGTGGCGGTCATAGGGCGAACCAGATTCCCACTACTCTGTCATTGCCGGGCTTGTCCCGGCAACCCATGGCGCAACATATCCACCTTGGGCACAATTTGCACGAATGGATCCCCGGGACAAGCCCGGGGATGACAGGGTAATGGTGCAACGCTTCACTACATCTTCGGGTAGGCGCCGGACTTCGCCGCCCAGCCGGCGTAGACCGCCTTCTGCTTATCGACGCCGATCTTTTCGGTGATGGCATCCCATTCGGCCGCCGCCGCGTCGGCGATGGCTTTCGGGTCCTCACCGGCCCACAGCTTGGAGATCATCTGGCGCAGCGCTTCCTCGTATTTGTCAGTCTGGAGCAGCGACAGGTCGAGGAGGCCGGAGTTGGCGCTCGCCTGCAGGGCCGCCAGATAGTCCTTCGCTTCGGGCCATTTGGCGATATACTCGGGGCTGGAGAAGTGCGAGGTGCGGAACGGATCGCGCAGCGCATAGGGCAGTTGCACGCGTTGCAGGCTCACTTCTTCGCTGTTCAGCCACTGGATGAACAGGTAGGCGGCTTCCTTGTTCTTCGATGTTGAAGCGACCGACAGGCGAAGCCGGCCGCCAGCTGCGGGTGGCCACCGGGTGGCAGGGCATAGCTCACCTTGCCAGCGATCGTCGACTTCGGCACCCAGCTCAGGACCTCCTCATCTGTACCGTAGCCCGCCGCCCAGCGGCCAAAGGGCGGCCAGGAGATGGTCATCGCCGTCTGGCCCTGCTGGAAAGCCGCGAGACACTCCGGGAAGCCCCACTGCTCCACACCCGGTGGCATCCAGGCGTTTTCGGCGCGCATTTCGGTGATCACTCGAACGCCGATGTCGGAGTTGATGGTGGCCTTCATGCTGTCGCCATCGAAGAACTTGCCGCCTTCATTGCGGAAGCGCTCCTGGAACATGTACATGGTGTAGGGCGGCTGGCGGAAGAAGCCGGCGCCATAGATGCCTCTGTCCTTCAGGATTTCGGTCAAGGCTGCACCGGTCTCGTCGAACTGCGGCCAGGTGGTGGGCACCACCAGATCCTTGCCAGTCTTGGCCTTGAAGGCGTCCTTCACGGTGGCATCCCCAAAGATGTCATTCCGGATATACATCAGGAATACGTCGCCATCGTCGGGGAAGCCGTAGATCTTGCCGTCCACCATCATCTGGTTGTCGCGATAGGTGGGGGCAATCTTCTGCAACTCTTCGCGGAAGCCATATTTATCAACATAGGCGTCGAGCGGTTCGAGCGCCCCGGCATTGGCGAGATCGGGCATCCAGGCGGGAATGACGTTCAGCGCGTCGTAGGCGCCGGTACCCGACCGGTAGTCCTGCATGATCTTGGTGAACATCTCGGCGGTCGAAACCTCGATCACCTTGACGTCGATGCCGGTCAGTTCCTTCCACTTCGGGCCGGAGAAATTCAAGGGGTCGAGAGATTGGAGACCCGCTTCCCACACGATGGTGATGGTCTGGCCCGAGAACTGCTTGGCGGCGTCAACCGCCGTTTGGGCGGCCGAGGCCGCATAGGCACTGTTGACCGGAAGCGCTCCGGCGAGACCGGCAGCAACGCCGATCTTTCCCACGTCACGTCTTGTAAACATGTCTTCCTCCCAGGTTTTGAATGGCGGCGTCCGCCGTCATCCGTTTCACCCCCCGCGTTTTCGCCGCGGGGAATCTGTTCATCCGAAGGTCCTGGCAAAGGCTTCAAGCTTTCGCTGGAAGCCCTGATTGCCAAGCACATCGCGGTTCACCACGCCCACCGGCACCTTGCCCTTTTGCACGGCAAGCACGGCGCGCACATCAGCTGCGCCATTTCCGGCAAAACATTGATCGGTCCAGCACAGGGCATGGGGCGCGGCAATGAGGTTGTCGAGTTTCAGCAGCGGATCATCGGGGTCGGTCGGCTCCACCTCGAAGACATCGAGCCCTGCACCGGCGATGCGGCGCTCCTGCAAGACTTTCGTCAACGCCTTCTGGTCGACGATGGGACCGCGCGCGGTGTTGATGAGAAAGGCGGAGGGTTTCATCATCGCCAGGCGCTCAGCGTTGACGATGTGATGGGTGCCGGGGGTCAGAGGGCAGCTTACAGACAGAACATCGGCGCGGGCGAACAGGTCTTCAATACCCACGAGTTCGATACCCAATTCCTTGCACACCGTCTTGTCTGCGTAGGGGTCATGGGCGATGAACTTCATGTCGAAGGGCTTGAGCAAGCGGAAGGCCTCGGCGCCAATGTTGCCGACGCCCAGCGATGCGAATGTCTTGCCGACAAGGCCGACGCCCATGTGTTCACCGCGCGCCGCAAAGCCGGGAGCGCCCAGGCGGGCGAGCCGATCCTTCACCATCATTTTTCCGGTCAGCGCCAAGAGGAATGTGACGATTGACACCGCCACCGGGCGCCTGACGCCATCAGGGGTGATGACCAGGGCGACGTCATTGGCGGTGCAGGCTGGAACATCCACGGTGTCGTAGCCGACGCCGAAACGGGCGATAACCGCAAGCCTCCCGGACGGCGGCACGCTTTCAGCCGCGAAGCGATGTCCGAGGAGGATCAGCGCGTCGAAGTCCTCAAGCTGACTGGCCTTGAGCGGATTGCTTGATTCGAGAAAGGCCATCTCGACATTGGCGGCGGATTGCAAAGGCGCGAGATCGAAGTCGGGATAGGTCGGCGAGCCATCGGCCTTCCTGAAATCACCGGACAATGCCACGCGGAATGGGCCGGTCATCACTTGCACCCGTCACGAATGGTCTTGACGGCGGCGGAAAGCGCATCGCGCAGCACCCACACGTCGCCGGAATAGCAGCAGAAATCGAAACCCTGCCGGTACAGCGAGATTCCGAGATCGGTGGTCGGCACCAGGCGGCCCAGGGCCTTGTTGTGCTTCTTGGCTGCCGTCGCGGTAGCCGCGATGGCGTCGAGAAATGACTGATGTTCGAATTGCCCGGGAATGCCCAGCGACACAGAGAGGTCGAAGTGCCCCACCCACAGGCAGTCGACGCCATCGACAGCAGCGATTTTATCGGCGTTGCGGGCGCCTTCGGCGGTTTCGATCTGGCAGAACAGCGTGGTGCGGGAGTTGGCGCCCGCCAGCTTCTCCGGTACCAGACCGCCGGAATAGTTGTCATGGGCGACGCCCAGCGCCACGCCGCGTTTTCCCGCGGGGTGGTATTTCATGCAATCGATGACGGCCTTGGCTTCGGCGGCATTGTTCACCATGGGGATCATGATGCCTTCGGCCCCCATGTCGCAGGCGCGGGCAATGTGGTGGTACTC
Organism: uncultured Alphaproteobacteria bacterium; assembly: GCA_963775095.1. Classification (GTDB taxonomy): domain Bacteria; phylum Pseudomonadota; class Alphaproteobacteria; order Rhizobiales; family Aestuariivirgaceae; genus Aestuariivirga. The sequence continues at coordinate 212,963 of CAVZHN010000005.1, read as the reverse complement.
CTTGGACGGCACGCGCACAATGACCGGCACTTCGGCGGCTTCGAAGTAGCGTATGGCGCTTTTCACGGTTTCCATGCCGAAACCCGAGTGTTCGAGGTCGAACAACACGAAGTCGCAACCCGCCGCTTTCAGGATATGACCAATGCCGGGCGTGGCGAATTCGACGATAAAGTGCCCGACCTTGACATCGTTTTTCTTGGCGAGTTCGCGGAGTGTGGTGCGTGCCATGTGATTATCCTGTCAGTCCGTCGCAAACGAGTTCAAAGGCCACGACCGCCTTGCTGACGACGAGAATTTCACTGTCGCGGTTGAAGCGGTTGAAGTGAGAAGAGTTCAGATGCGCGTCGAATGCGGCGCGATCGTCGTAGATCTCATAAAGGAAGACGCGGTCAGTCTGGCGATCGGGCACCAGCACGTCAAACCTCCGGCAGCCTGGTTCGTTGCGGCGTGACTCGACGGCGTTGCGGTCGACAAGAGCCCGGAAGTCTTCCATGGCGCCGGGCTTCAAGAGGAAGTCGACGGTGATGGCATAGGCGCTCATGGCGCGGCCTCGCGCACTTTCCAGTAGAGGTCCATCACCTGCTCGAGATGGGCACGCATGGCTGCGGCGGCGCCAGCCTCGTCACGGGTGGCGATTGCCGCGCAGATTGCCGCATGAGCCTCGTAGGCAACGCGGTTCTGGCCGGGAAAGCTGAGCGACACGCGACGCTGATCGACCAGCCAGTCGATGATCGCCGCATGCAGCGAGGTATAGATCGGATTTCCCGGAATGCGGGCGATGGCGAAATGGAAGGCGACGTCGGTTTCCTCGAAGCGGCGGATGTCGCCGATTGCCTGGCGGTTGTCGGCGAGGGCGAGGTCCAAGGCGGCGATGTCGCCGCCGGTTGCCAGCCGCGCGGCATCGCGGGCAAGCCCGGTTTCGAACAACACGCGGGCCTCCTGGAAGTGGCGCATGCCCCCGGGCTCCGAAAGCATATAGCGGGCACTGCCGGCGAGTGACGACATGACGGCAGCGACGGTGGGTGCGGCGACACGAGCCCGCGCCCCGGATTTCAGTTCCACCAGCCCCATGCGTTGCAGATGGAACAGCGCCTCGCGCACCGCCGGGCGGCCGACGCCAAAGCTTTTCATCAGGTCGCGCTCGGAAGGAAGCTCCGCCCCCTCGGCCAGCTCGCGGCCACGGATCCGGCGTTCGAGAACCTCGGAAATCTGTTCGAACAGCCTTGTTCGCCTGAGTGCGACCATGGGTGGTATACCTGTTATACCACCAAGTTAATGGGACTCAGGAACGGCGGTCAACGCCGGACTCGGCAGCGCAGCCCTGCGAATTGCACAGCGGTATTGCGGCTGCGAAAGGCTCGCAGATTCCTTGCGGACTGCCAGAGGGTCAAGTGCCGTCAGGGCGGCGGCACCAGCACGAACTTGCCGATGTGGCGCTTTTCCAGGAACTGGCGCTGGGCCTCGGCGATTTCAGAGAGCGAGAAGACCCTGGCAACCAGCGGGCGGATTTCATTTCGCTCGATGTAGCCCAGGAGATTCGCAAACACTGGCTCGTCCCAGGCGGTGCAGCCAATCAGTGTCACGTCCTTCAGATAGAGGTCGCGCATGTCGAGGGAGACGATCGGCCCGCCGATGGCGCCCGACGAGGTGTAGCGCCCGCCACGCTTCAGCACCTTCAGCACCTGCGGGAAATCAGGGCCCGCCACATTGTCGATGGCAAGGTCGACGGCCTTCTCGCCGAGCGCCGCAACCAGGTTTTCGCCACGGGCGATCACCCGCTCGCAGCCCAATTCCCTCATGGCTTCCATCTTGTCGCGACCCGCAACCGCCGTCACACGGGCACCGCGCCGCCTGGCGAGTTGTACGGCGGCCGAGCCGACGCCACCCGAAGCGCCGGTCACCAGTACATGCTCGCCCGCCTTGAGGCCGGCCCGGTGGATCATGTTTTCAGCCGTGCCATAGGCGCAAGGAATGGTGGCGAGTTCGATGTCGCTCCAATCGCTGTCGATGGCGAAGGCTTCGCCGGCCGGCACCTTCACATATTGTGCAAAAGCGCCGTCGAAGTCGGACGCCATCCAGATGTTTTCGAGACTGCCAAATCCATGAACCCGCATGCAGGGCCGGACCAGCACGCGCTTGCCGATGAGACCCTGCCCTTCGCTGGCGCCGGCCTCGACGACGGAGCCACAACAATCCGTTCCCTGAATGAAGGGGAAGGGTGTCGCTTTGTTCCAGCCGCCATCGGGCTTCTGTTCGGCCGCCTGGTCCTGCACATGCGCGAAGCCCGCCGTATCGGCGGTGACACTCGATGAATACCAGCCCAGCCTGGTGTTGATCTCGGTGTTGTTGACGCCGGCCGCCGCCACCTTGATCAGCACTTCGCCGGGGCCTGGCGCCGGCACGGGTACGTCGCGGTAATGGAGCTTTTCGTAGCCGCCATTGCCGGTGGTCACTACCGCCTTCATGGTACGGGTCTGGCTGGTGATGTCGAAACGGTCGTGGGTCATGGCCAGAGCCTAGCGCGGCCTTCACCGTCAAACAAGAAACGGCCGGCCCTCACGGGCCGGCCGCTCTCATCGGTCAGGCGTTTACTTGTTGGCGAGGTAATCGACCGGAATGGCTTCCGAGATCGTCCACTCGTCGGTCACCTTCGGCTTGCCGCCGGTGACTTCGGTGATGAGATAGCGGCCACGATTCTGGTGGTGGATCTCGCTGGTGAAGGTGCGCGGGCCGAACAGAGTGGGCTCGTCCTTCATCTTTTCAAGCTCGGCCACCACGGCGTCGGCGTCAGTCGTACCGGCGCGCTCGACCGCCTTGGCCCACACATCAATCAGCACGTAGCCGGGGTAGACGTACTGGCTTGACGGATCGCCGCCGGTCACTGCCTTGTACTTGGCGTTGAAGGTGTTGACGTCCGGGTTTGGATCGTCGCCATATACCGAGCCCTGCTCGGGCACGATGAAGTTCGATAGATCGGGAATGGCCGAAAGCCAATAGCTACCCGACACGCCAGAGCCGTTGAGGATCGGTGCCTTGATGCCGGCATCGCGCAGCTGCTTCACGGCGGACACCGCACCGGGCATCATGGTGCAGAGCATGATGGCGTCGGGCTCAGCCGGCAGGCTCTTGATACGGGTGATCTGGGCGGCGATCGAGGCGTCGTCGTTCTTGAAGGTGTCTTCGCCCACCAGCTTGGCGTCGGCCAGTCGCGGCAGCATCCAGTCGAAGCCGTCGCAAATGCCCTTGTTGTATTCGGTCCAGGTGTCAAGCAACCGGTAGAAATTACGGGCTTTGCGCTTGTTGTAGGCCCATTCGGCCATGGTCGCACCCTGCACGGCGGCGAGCACCGATGCCGAGAAGGAATGCGGTCCGACGCCCTGGATGCCGGCCTTGATCGAACTCGGCGCACAGGAAGAACGACACGAGTCCGGCACCTTCGGCAGCGAGTGCCGCCGGCGAACCGAAGTCATAGTCGCAGGATACGACGACGAGGTCGGCGCCCTTGTCGATCACTTCGAGGCCGGCCTTGGCGCCTTCGGCGCGGTCGGTCTTGGTGTCGGCGGTTACCACTTCGATCTGCTTGCCGAGAAGGCCACCGGCCTTGTTGATCTCGTCGATGCGGATCATGGCGGCGTCCTGGGCCGGCTTGTCATAGGCTTGCATGAAGCCCGAAGCAGCGGTGGCAAAGCCTACGACGATCTTGTCGTCGGCAGCATTGGCCGTCGGTGCGGCGAGCATCAGTGCGCCGAGGGCGGTGCCCAGGGCCAGTTTCGTCCAACTCTTCATAACGTCCTCCTCTTGAGTTTAAGCACGGACTTCAATCCGGCGGCTTAACTGCCGCCGGAAAGCTTCTTGAACGGCCAACCCCTCCACACCAGTTCCTGATTTCTGGTGAGGCCGGTGGGCCGGTACATCAGTATGACAATCATAATCACGCCCAGGGCGATTTCCTGCAAGCCCAGCGGAATGGACAGGGTGGTGCTGCCGACGCCGATGCCCTTTTCCAGCCAGCGCAGGACCTGGATGATAATCGACAGAATGACAACGCCCAGAACGGCCCCCGACAACGAATTCATGCCGCCGACAACCAGCATGGAAAGAGTTGTAAACGTGAGGGCGAGATAGAATGTGTCGGGCGTCACGACACCGACGGAGTGGGCGAACATGGCGCCGCCCAGCCCCATCATGGCGCCGGACAGCGTGAAAGCCACCAGCCTCTCGCGCGGTATGTTGATGCCGGATGCCGAAGCGGCGGTCGCTTCATCGCGGGCGGCGCGAAGCGCCAGGCCGGAGCGCGAGATCGAATGGACATAGGCGATGATCACCGTCAACACCGCGCAAATGAAATAGGGCCAGATGGTGCGGACAATGGGAATGCCGACAAACGACATTTGCGCGCCAGTGACGCTCTTCCAGTTGGAATAGACCTGGATGATGAAGGCGAGAACGGCAAACGTGGCAATCGAGGCGGCAATGCCTGAGAGCCGCATCAGCACCTTGCCCACCACATAGGCACAGATGCCGGCGAAAATCATGGCGGCAGTCAAACCCAGGCCATAGTGGAGCTTGGAACTGATGACGATGTCGGGCAATCCCACATACTTCTTCTTGATGGCGGGAAGTGCGGTCAGCCACGCCGTCATGTAAGCACCAAGGCAGGCAAAGCCGATGTGGCCGAAGCTGATCACCCCGGAATTGCCGATGAACACGTAGAGCCCGACCACCAGTACGATACGAATGAAAATTTCAATGACCGTCTGGTTGAAGGGTCCGGTGCCGACCGCCACGGCGGCCAGCGCCACGGCAGCTAGAATGGCGATCAAGAGAGCCGGTGTCGAAATGGTGCGGGCGAAAACCGAGGCGCGCTGTTGCATCATCATACCCGCTGCTTCGCCTTCGGCGCGAATATGCCGTTGGGCCGCCAGATCAGGCTGACGATGACAGCCGCATAAACAAAAGCATCACGGAAGGGCCTGGCATCGACGGGCAACTTGGCCTGCATGAAGGTCGAAATGAGGCCGATGAGGAAGCCGGCAATGACCGCACCCGGCAACGAGCCGAGGCCACCGATGACGGTCGCAATGAAGGCGACCAGCATGACGTTGGCGCCCATCTGAATATCGGCGGTGCCCGATTGCGCGGCGAGGATCATGCCGACGGTGGCGGCCAGCATGCCGGAAAGGGCAAATGCCAGCATGATCACCCGGTTGGCGCGCACCCCCAGCATACGGGCCATGGTGAAGTTTTCGGCGGCGGCGCGCATTTCGAGGCCGAAGCGGGTGCGCTTCAGGAACAGCGACAGGGCCACCAGCACGACAATGGTGATGGCGATGTTGACGATGGGCAGATACTGGATGCGAAGCCCAGCGAACTCGAACTGCTGGCCGAGACCGGGCCACAGCCCAATGGACTTGGGCCGGCTCGAAAACAACATGAGCATGAAATACTTGATGACGAACCCCAACGCGAAGGAGGCGATCATCATGGTGGCCGGGTTGGCATTGCGGAACTGCCGGAACACCACAAACTCCGAGAGCACGGCGACGGCCGCACCGACCGCCAGCAAGAGCGGCACCAGCAGCCAGGCCGGCAGGTTTCCGGCAAACACGATGGCGGCGGCGTCGATCGACGGCCACAGCATGGCGAACACGCAGAAGGCGATGAAATCACCGTGGGCGAAGTTCACCAGCCGCATGACACCGAAGATCAGAGCAATGCCGAGGGCACACAGGGCATAGATCGAACCGAGGTTCAGGGCATCGATGAGAATCTGGAGATACTCGGTCATGGTCAGTGATCCCCGTATCCGAAATAGGCCTTCTTCAAGGCATCGCCCTTGACGAGATCGCGGGCGTCGCCTTCGAGGGCCACCTCGCCCGAGCGCAGCAGGATCATGCGGCCGCCGGTCAGCATGGCGCGGGTGGCGCTCTGCTCGACGATAAGCAGCGTGAGGCCGCGGGTATCGCGGAGCTTCAAGAGCGTGGCATAGACGTCGTCGGTCACCTTGGGCGCCAGGCCCAGCGATGGTTCGTCGATGGCGATGAGCTTGGGCGAAGCCATCAGGGCCCGGCCGATCACCAGCATCTGCTGCTGGCCGCCCGACAGCACGCCGGCCGGCTGATCCTTGCGGTCCTTGAGCATGGAGAACACGGCATAGACCTGCTCGAGGTCGCGGGCCACCTGGTCGCGATCGCTGCGCATGCCGGTGCCGAGCCTGAGATTCTCCTCGATGGTGAGACCGCCGAACACCTCGCGGCCCTCGGGCACCATGGAAAAACCCATGCGGGCGATGTCTTCCGGCGACTTGCCGCCGATCTGCTGCCCCTGAAAAGCGATCAAACCCTCACGCGGCGTGACGACACCAGCGATCGCCTTGAGCAGCGTCGATTTGCCAGCGCCATTGGGGCCGGTGACGAAGACGGTTTCGCCTTCTTCCACTTTCATGGTGAGCTTGCGCAGCGCTACGAGCTGCTTGTAGCGCACAGTGATGCCTTCGACGTGGAGCAGCGTCATAGCACTGCTCCTATGGCTTCGGCTTGCGTGCCCATGTAGGCGTGGCGCACCTTTTCGCTGGCCTTGATGGCGGCGGGCGGGCCGACCTCGATCACCTCCCCTGAGTCGAGCACGTGGATGTGGTCACAGATGTTGAGGACGAGGCCGATGTTGTGCTCGATCAGCAGGACACCGCATTTCATCTCGGTGACGATGCGGCGGATGAGTTTGGTCAGATCGTCAGCTTCTTCCGCCGACATGCCGGCTGCCGGTTCATCAAGCAGTACATAGGATGGCTCGAGCATCAGCGCCCGGCCAATGGCAACGCGGCGTTCATCCGTATACGGAAGTCCGCCGGCCAGCCGGTCGGTCAAATGCGAAATGCCAACCCACTCCAGCATCGCCTCGGCCTTGGCGATGGCGGCGCGGCGGGTGAGGCCGAGGCCAACGGCCGTGACTTCAAGGTTGTCGATGACAGCGAGATCGCCGAACAGGCGCCCCGACTGGAAGGTGCGGGCAATGCCGCGGTGGCGGATCCGGTGAGGTGCGGTGCCGGTGATGTCTTCGCCATCCAGCACCACGCGTCCATCGGTCGGCTTCTGGAAGCCGGTCAGGACATTGACAAGGGTGGTCTTGCCCGCGCCATTGGGTCCGATCAGCCCCGTCACTTTTTCGCGCGGCACGTCAAGGCTCACGTTCGAAAGCGCTCTCAGGCCTTCGAAAGCAACCGAAACATTATCCGCGGTGAGCGACGGGACCATTGGCCTCCTACTTCTTCATCCGGGTAATGACATAGGACCCGCTGGCATCGAGCTTCGCTTTCCAGCCGGGCTCGATGACGATGGTTGTCGTCACTTCCTCGATAATGGCGGGCCCGGTGAGCGAAGCACCGGCTCCGAGCTTGCCGCCATCATAGATTGGCGTTTTCGTTGCCTTGCCGGATGCCGCGAAGATCGCCTTGCGATAACCTTTGAGGGCTTTCGCCGCAGTGCCGCCGGTGGCGAGTTTCGGCGCCTTGGGCTTGTCGATGCGGCCATAGAGGGTCGATTCGATGTTCACCACTTCCACGGCGTTGTGGCGCTCGGAATAGGTGTAGAGTTCCTCATGGCGCTTATGGAAAGCGTCCTTCACTTTATCAATTGTCTTGCCGTTGATTTCGAAAGTGCCGATGTCGACGGTGCATTCATGAACCTGGCCGACATAGCGCATGTCGATCGAGCGCCGCACATCGATAGACTTCCTGGAAAAGCCATCGTTCTCCAGGTGCGCCACGCCCTGCTTTTCGATTTGCTTGTAGAGGCCATCGATTTTCCTGAAGGCCGCTGCATTGTCGAGACGCAATGGTGCGGTGGCCATGTAGTTGTATTTCACATCCGAGATAATCTGACCGAAAGCGCACAGGCCCGAGGCAAGCTTCGGCAGGATGATGGTGTCGATGCCCATTTCGCGGGCGAGAGCCGTAATGTGGGCAGCGGTGGCGCCACCTGCTCCCACCAGCACAAAATCGCGCGGGTCGTAGCCGCGCTCCACTGACACGCGGCGGATGCCGTTCACCATGTTGTTGTTGACGATGGTGAACATGCCGTAGGCGGCGCGCTCGACACTCATGCCAAGCGGATCGGCCACTTTCTTCACGGCTTTCTTCGCCTTGTCGAGATCGAGCGGCAGCTTGCCGCCCAAAAGGCCATCGGGGTTCAGGTAGCCGAGAACCAGATTGGCGTCGGATGTCGCTGGCTCGGTGCCGCCTTGACCATAGCAGGCCGGGCCGGGCTCCGATCCCGCCGATTGCGGGCCGACCTGCAAAATACCAAGCGAGTCGATCCAACCTATCGAGCCGCCACCGGCGCCCAGCGTTTCCACCTGGATCATCGGCACGCCGATCCTGTAACGCAGGAAGTCGATGTTCTTGTTGAGATTGGTATAGCCGTCCTTGGTGAGTGTGATGTCGAAGGAAGTACCGCCCATGTCGACGGTTATGACATTCTTCTTTTTGAAAGGCGCACTCACAAAGAGCCCGGCCTGTGGCGCCGAAGCTGGGCCCGAGTTGATGGCATAGACCGAGCGGTCAGTCATCGCCTGACCGATGGCCAGGCCGCCGTTCGACTGGAAGTAGCGCACCGGCTGTTTAGCGCCGAGCGATTTGAAATAGGCGTCCACGGCCTTCACGTATTTGCGCATGACCGGGGCCAGGTAGGCATTCACCACGGCTGTCGAGGTGCGGGTATATTCGCGGATCTGCGGATAGAGTTCGCTGCCCACGGTGAGAATGGCCTTGGGCAACATTTGGCGCACGATCTCGGCGGCACGCAACTCGTGCGCCGGATTAAGCACCGACCACACGAAGGAGATGGCGACAGTCTCGACACCCTCCTTCTTGAAAAGCTCGCAAGCGGCGCGCACGTCTTCCTCTTCCATCGGCGTCCTGACCGAACCATCGGAAATGACGCGCTCGCGAACGCCTTTGCGCAGATAACGCGGCACCAGCATGGTGGCGGCGGGATATTCCGGATCGTAACGGAAACCGTCTTCCTTGTGGCCGTTGCGGATCTCAATTGAATCCTCGTGGCCCGCCGTGCAAATCAACCCGGTCTTGCCGCCGCGGTGGGTGATGAGGGCATTGAGACCCACGGTGGTGCCGTTGATGCAGAGATCGCAGTTCGAGACGACCTCGGAGGCCGGAATGCCGAGATCATCGGCAATGAGCTTCAGGCCGTTCTCGATGGCCTTGGTGGGATCAGACGGTGTCGACAGGGCCTTGAACAGTTTGACTTCGCCGGTGTCGCGTATGGCGACTACGAAATCAGTGAAGGTGCCGCCAGCGTCGATGCCGAGACGATACTTGGTTTTCATGATACCGCCCTCCCCTTACGCTGCCGACCGCAGCGCTTGCGAAGCGCCGACATCGACATCCAGGGATTCGGGATCGGTGATCACCACGCCATAGTCGCGCTTGGCGCCGTCGATGGAGACGAGACCGTTCTTCACGTCCCATACGACCTTTTCGATGGGGCGCTCATAGGGATTGCCATAGCCGCCGCCACCGGGGTTCTTGTTGGTGACGGTCTGGCCGGGCTGAATGGTTTCCATGATGTTGGTGCGCACGGTTTCGACCTTGCCGCCGCGCTTCAGTTCGACGCGGCCGACCTTGGAGTTGACATCGCGCGACGAAGCGCCCGCCGCTCCCATGGCGGGAATGCGGCGGCCTTCGCCGAAGCCAATACACAGCATTTCCTTGTTGAGCGGTTCGACCTCCCAGGCGGTGCCGGAACCTCCCCGGAACCTTCCGGCTCCCCCGCTGTCGGTCATAAGCGAATAGCGGTGAATGATGATCGGATAGGAATATTCAAGCAGCTCGACATCGCCCGAGGTGAGCGCGCCGAAGCAGCACTCGGGCCCGACCGCATGCCAGCCGTCCTGCTGTGGCGTGGCACCGCCACCGGAAATGATGGTCGCCAGTACCATGGTCACGAATTCCTCGTTGGTTCGAGAATCACGCCCGGCGATGTTCAAGCCGTTGGCGTGGCCCCAGCTTGCGGCGACCTTGGACGGCATGGCCTTCTCGAAGGCCAACCTTACTGCATCCGTCAATGTTTCCATCGGCGTTGTCGTGCAGTTCATGTGGGGGGCCGGTTCGGCTGCATTGCAGATGGTGCCCTTGGGCCCGAAATCCAGGCTCACGCAGCGATAGAGGCCTTCGTTGTAGGGTGGCGGCAGGGCCGCGAACATCATCAGGCCCAAATAGACACCGGAGTGCGAGTTGCCCTCATAGGAGTTGATGAAATAGGGTATCTGCGGCGGGCTGGTGATGGCGATGTGGCAGGTGTCTTTCTTAATCGTCACCTTGGCCTTGATTTCGAAATCGCCGAAGCCGTGACCGGCGTCCTCGAGAATGGCGATGCCCTCATAGGTGCCATCGGGTACCGTGCGGATCAAGTCGCGCATGTGGCGGTCGGCCATGTCGAGGAGTTCGTTGATGCATTGATCGACAATCGGCTTGCCGTACTTGTCGAGCATGGCCAGCAGGTTGCGCTCGCCCACCTGACAGGCGCCGATCAAAGCGTTGAAGTCGCCCTCCTGGTCGCGCCTCGCCCGCATGTTGGTGAAGATCATGTTGAGCACGTCGTTGCGCGGCTTGCCTTTGTCCCAGATCTTTACCGGCGGAATGCGCAGGCACTCGGCGTAGATTTCCTTGGCGTTGGGATTGTAGCCGGCGGGCACCGGCCCGCCGATATCGGTCAGATGGCCCTTGCACACCGTCCAGTAGACAAGCTTGCCTTTGTAGAACACCGGCTTGTACATGCAGGTGTCGATGGCGTGGCTGCCGCCGAACACCGGATCGTTGTGGAGGATCAGGTCGCCTTCGTGAATGTCGCCCTCGAAGAACTTGGCGACCGACTTCATGGCCGGAATGAGCGAGCCCAGATGGATCGGAATGTCCTGGCCCTGCAGGATCATCTCCGGCTTGGCGTTGAACAGGGCCGTCGAATAGTCATGCGCCAGATTGAATACCGAGGAGCGCGCGGTCTTTTCCAGCGACAGGGTCATCTCGCGCTGGGTGGTTTCGAGAACGCCGCGCACCACGGAGAGGGTGATGGGGTCAACCTTGGATTTGCTCTTGGCTTTCATGGGTACCTCCGGAGTTTGGAGGTGAGCGTAGGCCCCAATCCAGCCAACGGTCTTTGCAACCCGTGAATCCTCATTTGTCGTGGGGCGCACCGGGGCCGGAAAGCGTTGCCAGCGCAGCAGTACCGGCATAGGCTCCCATCTCCCGCCCGGAGACGGCCATGAAGACGACGATCACCACCGCCAACACTGCCGTTCACGACCGCAGCCGTCATTGGCACGACACGATCGCCAAGACCTACTTCCCGCTCGACCTCACCTTTCGCAATCCCGACAGCTTTTCCGGCGATCTTTCCCTGTGGCAGCTTGGTGACGTGTCGCTCTCCCGCCTCACATCCGACGCGCTGCAATACCGCCGCCTGCCGCATCATTTCAAAGCCGAGCGCGACGAGCATTTCCTGGTGACGGTTCCGGCCCGCTCGGAGGTGTTCTTCTCGCAATGCGGCAAGGACGTGCGTTGCAATGCCGGCGGCTTCATTCTGGAGAGGAGCCACGAGCCCTATGAGTTCAGCCACGACGAGGCGGCGGACCTGTGGGTTGTGAAAGTCGAGTCCAAAGCACTGGGCGGGCGCATCCGCCAGCCCGACCGGTTCTGCTCCATGCAGTTCAATGCCGCCGAAGGGGCCGGCGGGTTGTTCGCCGACATGCTGCACCTGATCCCCGGCCGCTTCGACGCCATGACCCCTGAGGTGCGCTCGACGGTCGGCCAGCAGCTCGTCGATCTCCTGGTGCTCGCCCTCAAAGCCGACGAGCGCACGCTGACCACCGGCACCTCCACGGTGCGCGAGGCGCATTTGACGCGCATCGAAGCCTTCGTGCGCAAAAACCTCGCCAACAGCGATCTCGACCCGGAAGCGATTGCCCGGGGTTGCGGCATCTCCACCCGCTATCTGCATGAACTGTTCCGCGACACCAACCAGACGCTCGGCAGCTGGATCCGCGACCAGCGCCTTGAAGCCTGCCGCGAGGCGCTGCGCGATGCCTCGAACCGCAAGACCGTCGCCGAAATCGCCTACCGCTTCGGCTTCGGCGACCAGGCGCAGTTCAGCCGCGCCTTCAAGGCGCAGTTCGGCTTGCCGCCGAAGGACTACCGAGAGCGGGCGCGGGCGCGGAGCTAAAGAGCCCTCATCCCCCTGTCGGGACCTTCTCCCATGGCTTCGCCACGGGAGAAGGCGCATGACCTTTATCGCCTTCTCCCGTCCGAAGGATGGGAGAAGGTGCCCGAAGGGCGGATGAGGGCCTCTTTCCACGTGGCGGGCCCCTACAACGCCGCCCTGATCCTGTCGATCAGCTTCGCCCGGTCCTTCCGCGCCTTCAACGCCTGCGCCATGGTCACGGCGACGAACTTCGCCGGCGTGTGCGGCTGCAGCTGGCCGATCAGGTCCATGTCAGCGGAGATCACCGTTCCCACCATGAAGTAACCACCACCCGACACGGCATCGCGATGGAGCACGATGGGTTCGGTGCCGCCCGGCACCTGGATGGAGCCGTAGGGGTAACAGGCATCGACAATATTGGAGGGGTCGGAGCCGGCGCCGAACGGCGGCTCACGCGGCACGAAGTCCAGGGGCTTGCCGCCCTTGAAGCGATAGCCGATGCGGTCGGCCTCGGGCGCCACTTTCCAGGTGTCCTCGAGGAAGTGTTTACCCGCCTCCTCAGTAATGCGGTGCCAGTAAAGGCCCGGCAGCATGCGGAGTTCGGCCGGCATGCCCGGTGCACGGCGCAGATTTTCGGGGATCACACGGCCTTCCTTCGCGCCGCGCCCCTTGCCGACGGGGAGTTTATCGCCGGCTTCGAGCTTCCTGCCCTTAAAGCCGCCCAGGGCACCGAGTGTGTAGGTCGAGCGCGAACCCAGAACCACCGGCACGTCGACGCCGCCGGAGACGGCGATATAGGCGCGCGCCCCTTTCTTGAGAAAATCGAAGGACAGCACCTGGCCCTTTTTCACCTTGAAGGACGTCCAGGTGGCGCGAGGCTCGCCATTCACCTTGGGCGGAAGTTCGGCGCCGGTCACCGCCACCGTTGCGTCTTCGGTGAATGCGAGTTCCGGACCCATGAATACGGCTTCGAGAACGGCGGCGCCTTCCTTGTTGCCGACGAGGAGATTGGCGGCCTTCAGCGCCAGACGGTCCATGCCGCCCGACAGCGGGATGCCGATGTGATAATAGCCGGGCCGACCCAGGTCTTGCACTGTGGTCGAAAGGCCGGGCTTCACGACTTTAATGGCCATTGAGCGCCCCCATCAGCTTGGCGTTGGTGCCATCCATGTCCTTCTTGAACGCCGCGAGATCGAAGGTCACATCCTTCATCTTCAGCTTGAACCTGCCCTTCTCGACGGCGGCAACGGTGTCGTCATATTCGACGCGGTCGATCGGCTTCCACTTCACAATATCGCCGGGATTGAACAGGCACATGAAATCCTTGAGGTGCTTGATTTTCTGGGCGGGGTCGTAGATCGGCACCGGGGTGATGCCGAACATCTGATAGCCACCTGCTCCGCGTACGGAGTAAATGCAGCCGAAGCAGCCGCCGTGGCCCACCGTGAGCTTCGGCGTGTCGGTGCGTGGCCTCAGATACTTCGGCGATTGTATTTGCCGCGGCCTGTCGACCATCTGGTAAAGGAACGGCAATCCGGCCACGAAGCCCACCATGGAGACGAACCATGGCGCGCCGGAATGGGCCTTGATGAAGCCGTCGACGCCATCGAGGTTGTTGATGCGGGCGGTGTATTCGATGTCGGTTGATTTCGGGTCCTGGTGACGCTCGCGGAAACGCATCAGGGTTTCGTGGGTCCACGGGTCGTTATAGAGTACCGGAATTTCGATGATGCGCGACTTGATCACTGGCTTGGCTTTGGCCGCCGCCTTCTCAATGGCCTTAAGCTCTTTCAGCATGTCGGCGGGCTTGATCACGTCGGGATTGAACTTCACCTGCATCGAGGCGTTGGCCGGGCAGATTTCGGTGACGCCCTTGATCTTCGCCTTCTTCACGGCAGTTGCCATGAACAGTGATTTGAAAAAGGCATCGAGCGACATTTCCTCGTCGCATTCGACGAAGATGTGTTCGTCACCTCCAAATGAGTATCGGGTTTTCATGTGCGGCTCACCTCCCTCATGAACTCAGCCTGTGCCCGTTCAACTCAAGCCAGGGCTCGAGCCAGCGGGTGTGGAACTGGGCGGCGCGGACTTCAGGGTCCGCCGCCAGCAATAGATGCAAGGGTTTCGTGGTGTTGAGGCCACCCACTTCAAGCTCGGCCAGGGCGCGGGCCATGCGGCTGATGGCGGCGTCGCGGGATTCATCCCAGACGATGAGCTTGCCGAGAAGCGAATCATAGAAGGGCGGCACCTGATAACCTTGGTAGAGCATGGTATCGAAACGCGTGCCGGGACCGCCGGGGGTGCGGAGCGAGGTGACGGTGCCGGGTGCCGGCTGGAAATTCTTCGCCGGATCCTCGGCATTGATACGCACTTCGATGGCGTGGCCCTTCATCACCACATCCTTCTGGGCGAAGCGCAATGGCTCGCCGCCGCACACGCGGATCATCTCGCGTACCAGATCAATGCCGGTGATCATCTCGGTCACCGGATGCTCGACCTGAATGCGGGTGTTCATCTCGATGAAATAGAAGTGGTGGGTCTGGTCGTCGTAGAGATATTCAAGAGTTCCGGCGCCGCGATAGTTCACGGCTTCAGCCAAGGCGACCGCACTCTCGCACAGCTTGTCACGCACCGCCTGCGGCAGCACGGCGGAGGGCGCTTCCTCCCACACCTTCTGGCGGCGGCGCTGCAATGAACATTCGCGCTCGAAGCAGTGGATCGCCCGCTTGCCGTCGCCCAAAATCTGCACCTCAATGTGGCGGGCGCGTTCGATCACCTTCTCAATATAGAGTCCGCCATCGCCGAAGGCAGCCTTGGCTTCAGCGCTGGCCTGCGGCATCAGCGTTTCGAACTCGCCCATGTCGTGGGCAATGCGGATGCCGCGGCCGCCGCCGCCGGCCGCGGCCTTGATCATCACCGGAAAGCCTATGGCCTTGGCCACGAGTTTTGCCTGTTCGGGATCGTCGATCCTGCCATCGGAACCGGGAACGACGGGAACGCCAGCCGCTTCAGCGGCAACGCGGGCCGCCACCTTGTCGCCCATGATGCGGATGGCATCGCCCTTGGGGCCCACGAAAATCAGACCCGCCTGCTCGACGGCATCGGCGAAGCCGGCGTTCTCGGCGAGGAAGCCATAGCCCGGATGCACGGCGTCGGCGCCGGTTGATTTCGCGGCAGCGATGATGTTCGGAACGTTGAGATAGGATTTGGTGGCGTGCGGCGGGCCGATGTTTACGGCTTCGTCGGCCATCTTGACGGCCAACGAGTCGGTGTCCGCCGTCGAATGCACCTGCACGGTCCTGATGCCAAGCTCACGCGCGGCGCGAATGATGCGCACGGCAATCTCGCCACGATTGGCGATGAGGAGCTTGGTGATGGTCATGGCTTCAACACCTCAACGGTGGAGCGAGCCCTCATCCGGCCTTCGGCCACCTTCTCCCATCCTTCGGACGGGAGAAGGCATACAACAGTCATGCGCCTTCTCCCGTGGCGGAGCCATGGGAGAAGGTGGCCGACAGGCCGGATGAGGGCTGGTCCAGCTTGCACGCTACCCAATCTCCGCCAGCACCTGGCCGGCCATCACCGGTTCTTCATTGTCGGCCAGGAACTTGATGATCCTGCCGGCCACCTCGGCTTTCACCTCGGTGAAGGACTTCATCACTTCGATGAGCCCAATGACATCGCCCACCGCCACGGTGTCGCCGTCGTTCTTGTACAGGGGTTTATCGGGAGCGGGCCTTCTGTAGAAGGTGCCGGGGAGGGGCGAGAGAAGTTGCTTTGCCATTGTGGTCCTCGTCTTTGATCAGGCGGCGTCGAGATAGGGTTTCACGGCCTCGCGCACCGCTTTGGCGATGGCGACGGCGTTGGGCGTGTCGGAGTGTACACAGATGGCGTCGGCACGCACCGCGACATCACCGCCGCCCACGCCCCTGACTTTACCTTCCTTGATAGCCCGCAGGCAAACCGCGGCCGCCTTGGCTTCATCCACCGCATCATGTTCCATGGTGATGATCAGGCTGCCGTCGTCACGGTAATCGAGATCGGCGTAAAACTCGGCAATAAATTTGTGGCCGCGCGCGGTGTAGACCTTGTCATGAAAGGTGTTGATCATGCCCATGAGCGGCACCTTGAACACATCGGCTGCATCGCACACGGCGTGGGCGATCTCTTCCATGCGCGCCGCCATGCCATAGAGCGAGCCGTGCGGCTTGATGTGATTGAGGGTCATGCCCTCGGCCTCGAGAAAACCTTTCAGCGCGCCAACCTGATAGATGATGCAGTTGGCGAGGTCGTCGCGGCCGATCTTCATTTCGCGGCGGCCGAACCCCTGGAGGTCGGGCAGCGAGGGATGGGCGCCGACCTTGACGCCGCAGGCTTTGGCGAGCTTCACGGTCTTGCGCATGTGATTGAAATCGGAGGCGTGGAAACCGCAGGCGACATTGGCAACGTCGATCAGCGGCATCAGGCCCTTGTCGTCGCCCATCTTGTAGAGGCCAAAGGCCTCGCCCATGTCGCAGTTGATGATGGTCACCGGACACTCCCTGTTCTCATTGTTTTTTGGAAACTTGCGGCAGCAGCCAGATATTGTAAAATTGGAAATGTTGCTACGCAGTATCTGGAAAATCGATAATGACGCTTTCCCTCAAACAAGTGCGTTACTTCATTGCGACGGCCGACACCGGACAGGTGAGCCAGGCGGGCATCACACTCAATGTGTCGCAGTCGGCAATCACCGCGGCGATCCAGCAAATGGAGGAATCGCTGGGCGTCGCCCTGTTCCGGCGCAAGCCTTCGGGGGTCTCGCTGACGGCGGAGGGAGCGCGTTTTCTGCACCACGCCCGCAGCATCATGGCGGCCGTCAATGCCGCCGAACGGGCACCGCTCACTGAGGACACGGCACTCGCCGGCACGGTGCGGGTCGGCGTGTCCTATACGGTCATGGGTTATTTCCTGCCGCGCCATTACACGCGATTTGCCAGAAGCTATCCGCGCATCCGTGTCGAACTCCACGAACTGCCGCGCAATGCCGTCGAATCCGGGTTGAATGACAATTCGCTCGACCTCGCCGTCATGCTGGTGTCCAATCTTCAGGACAAGAAGCGGCTGGCATCGGAAACACTGTTGCGCTCGAAGCGCCGGCTATGGCTTCCCGTCGAACACCCGCTGCTCACGGCGGAAACCATCACGCTCGAAGACGTGGCTGGCCAGCCCTATGTCATGCTGACCGTCGACGAAGCCAATCAGACGGCCAACAAGTACTGGAAGCCCACCGGCCTTCGCCCCAACATCGTGCTGAAAACCTCGTCGGTTGAAGCGGTGCGCTCGATGGTGGCGGATGGCATGGGCATTACCATCCTGTCGGACATGGTCTACCGCCCATGGTCGCTGGAAGGTCAACGTATCGAAGTGCGCAATCTAGTCGGCGACATTCCGTCGATGGATGTCGGCATGGCGTGGAACAAGGCAAAACCACAGTCCCCCGCGACCAAGACCTTTCACGACTTCCTCAGCCTGTCATTCAGCGGGGCGGGGAGTGCTGCCTAGAGCGCCATAAATTTTGGTCGAACCACCTTTTTTGCCGTCATCCCGGCGGAAGCCGGGACCCAGGCTTGCAAACGGCAGGGCAGTGGAAAGTCTGGGTCCCGGCTTTCGCCGGGATGACGATAAATAGTGTGAATCAATCAGGACCCATTTTACGCTAGATCAGCCAGATGCGGCCTTCGGGCGGGAAGGGCAAGGTGCTGTCCTGCAGCGCTACCTTGCTCTCGCCAAGTGTATCGAAGAATTGAACGACGCCGCAGGTCCGCAGCGTGGCCTCCGGCAGGGCCTGCCACTTGCCCGAAAAGTTGAAGATGCAGACCAGCGGCCCCAGCGGGCTGTGGCGGGCGCATGCGAAGATGCCGTTGATGCCCAGTTCGAGCACCACCACCGGATTGGTGGCATGGATGTGCGGCGTTGCCTTGCGGCGTTTCAGAATGTGGGTGATGCCCTTGAAGATACGGCCTTCGACGGCATGAGGATCATGGCGCCTTTCGGCCTTGGCCCAATCCATTTTCGGGCGATGCATCCAGCGGCCGTCGTGACTGAGATGTGGGTCCGCCTCATAGCTATGATCGTTGAGCAGGCCGATTTCATCGCCCATGTAGAGAAGCGGAATGCCGCCGAAACTGGCGATCAGGGCATGACCCATGAGAATGCGATGGATGGCGGTATCGACGGCCACCGGATCCTTTGCTTCCATCGCGGCCTCCAAGCCGCAAAGCGAGGCGCATGTCCCATTGGTGCGCTTGTCGCCGGTGCCGGGGTTTGACTGGAAGTCGCCGCCACGGGCGAAGCCACCGGGGAAACGACCGGCATAAAAATCAGCAAGGAAACTGCGATGCAGGAAGCCGTCGATTCCGGTTGCCGCCGCATCTTCATCGGTCACCGCCCAGCCGATATCGTCGTGGCAGCGCAGGTAGGTGCCCCAGGTGGCGTTGACAAAACTACGTGGAAAATGACTCTTGAGAACGTGAGTCATAAGCCGCGTTTCACGAGTCGCCAGAGCCGACCAGAACTGGGCCATCAGGGAATTGTGATAGGCGAGGTTTCCCTCCTTGCCCGCATGTTTGC
Source organism: uncultured Alphaproteobacteria bacterium (assembly GCA_963775095.1). GTDB lineage: Bacteria > Pseudomonadota > Alphaproteobacteria > Rhizobiales > Aestuariivirgaceae > Aestuariivirga. The sequence continues at coordinate 194,139 of CAVZHN010000005.1, read as the reverse complement.
CCTGACCAAGATAGGGGATCAGTTCCTTGGGGGCGACGATCGCCTCTTCCTTGTGGATGAGCGACGGCGCCACGATGCGGGTGGCGGCGCGGAGCGCCTGCAACAACTCGTGTACTTCGGGTTCGCTCTGGCACCTGGTGCCCATGCGCTTCCACATGAAGGCCACGGCATCGAGGCGCAGGACCTCAACACCATGGTTGGCAAGGAACAACATGATCTTGACGATCTCGAGGAACACCCAGGGGTTTGACCAGTTCAGGTCCCACTGGTGCTCGTTGAAAGTGGTCCACACCCACTTCTTCATGTCGGGATAAAAGGTGAAGTTGCCGGGCGCGTGGGCGGGGAATACTTCCACCAGGGTGGTGTCGTATTGATCGGGAAGGTCGCGGCTGTCGAACATCCAGAAGAAATTCTGGAAATCACGATCACCGGCCCGGGCCTTCCTGGCCCATTCATGTTCCTTGGCGGTGTGGTTGAGAACCAAATCGATACACAGGCTCATGCCGCGCTGGCGAAGTGCCGCAGCTAGCGCTTGCAAATCGGCCATCGATCCGAGTTGCGGGTTAATCTCGCGATAGTCCGCCACCGAATAGCCGCCGTCGCTGTCGCCTGGACGCGGCTTGAGGCATGGCATGAGGTGCACGTAGTTGACGCCAAGCCCCTCAAGATAGTCGAGCTTGTCGAGCACGCCCTTCAGGGTGCCATTGAAGCGGTCGACGTAGAAAACGTAACCCACCCGGTCCTGGCGCATGAACCAATCGGGTTCGAGATCGCGCTTGAGATCGAGGGCGCACAAGGCGGAGGAGCGTTGGCACTGGGCATCGGCCAGGGCAGCGATCAATGCGTTGCAAAAACCGGGATAGTCCGGGCGACCGCCGTAGAGTGCTGCAAGTGGCGAGAAGAGATCGGCTGCGCTGCGCTCAAAGCGCATCAAGAAGAGTTCGCGCTGGTGGGCCGGCAATTCGTTGCGCGGAGCCAGCAACAAGGCTGCGAGTTGACGCATGCTGGCGGAGGACGGCATCGGTGGCCTCTCAAAGCGCTTTGGAGGTCTCTTTGTGGGTCAGCGAAGCGAAACAATCAAGGTGCTTGTTGATGCGAGATCGATCTTGAATTCATAAAACCATTTGCATTATTAAATGATCCCGGTCACATTTGGGGCGGGATGGAGGCAGTCCATGGTGGTCCTCAGGGGAGCGAACCAGGAGTTTGGAAGGCCCTATAACCGGCGCATCGTGCTGGAAACCATTCGGCTGCATGGTCCGATTGAGCGCGCCGACATTGCCCGCCGCGTCGGCCTCACGGTGCAAACCGTGGCCAACATCACGCGAGAACTGGAAGAACAGGAGTTTGTCTCTGGCTCGCGAAATGAGCCCAAGGGCCGCGGGTCACCGTCGACAAGCCTGGCAATCAATGCCGCCGGCGGCCACACCATCGGCATTCACGTGGCGCAATCCAAGATTGAGGCGGCTCTCGTCGATCTTGGCGGCACGATCATCACCGAATGCGAACGGCGCCTTGACGCCAACAACCCCGAAGCGGCGTTCAGTGCCATCAACGCCCTGATCGGCGAACTCACCAGCAAGAACGTCAACCGATTGCTTGCCGTCGGCCTCGCCATGCCGGGGCCCTTCGATGTCGACACCATGAGTTTCGTCGGCCCGACCACGCTCGAAGGATGGAGAGGGTTTCCGGTGGAACAGCGGCTGGCTGAAGCGTCGCCAGTTCCGGCTTTCATTGAGACCGACAGTGCCGCCGCCGCACTTGGCGAGCGGTTGCACGGGGTGGGGCGGACGTTCAGCGATTTCTTTTTTCTCTACTTTGGCCTCGGCCTTGGCGGCTGCATGGTGCATGATGGCGTGGCGGTGCGCGGCGCTTTCCGCAATGCCGGTGAAATCGGCCACGTACCACTGGTGCCGGGCGGCGAGCCTTGCGCCTGCGGCAATGATGGCTGTGTGGAACGCTATGTTTCGCTCGAAGCTTTCTACCGGCGGGAGCCGGTGATTGGCCGCGCCGGATGGATTGCCGAAGCGGCTCCGGTGTTGCGGAGGGCAATTGGCACCATCGAAAATCTGTTCGACCCGCAGACCATCATCGTCAGCGGCATTGGCGAAGATGCGCTGCTATCCGATCTCGTGGCGGCGACGGAGCCTCTGGCCAATTCGGTTTCAAACCGCAAGGCACGCGCCGTGCCGCGCATCATCCGCTCGGCCAACGGCCATGACGCGGTGTTGCGCGGGGCAGCGGCACTGGCACTTTCCGGCATGCTGTCACCACGGCAAGGGTTGCTGTTCGAAGCGGATGCCATCTCCAGCGGCAGGCGGGTGGCATGAGCGAACGTTCTCCTGCGGCTTGAAAATGTCACCCGCAATTTCGGCGCCATCGAAGCACTGCGCGGCATCAGCTTCGAGGTGAAGCGCGGCGAGGTGGTGGCGCTGCTCGGCGACAATGGCGCCGGCAAATCGACGCTGGTGAAGATCATTGCTGGCGGCCTTGCTCCAACTTCCGGCACGGTGGTCTTCGAAGGCGTTGAACGGAAGTTCGCTTCGCCGGCGGAAGCCAAGGCAGCCGGCATCGAAACGGTCTATCAGGACCTGTCGCTGTGCACCAATGTCGATGTCGTCGCCAATTTTTTCATGGGCCGCGAGATTGTGAAGACATATTTCGGTATTCCGGTGATCCAGGAAAGGAAGATGGAGCAGGTAGTGGCCACGGCCATGGCCAATGCCGGAACCAACATCCCGTCGCTCCGCGTCAATGTCGAACATCTCTCGGGCGGCCAGCGCCAGGCGATCGAACTCAATCGTTTCGTGCACTGGGGCGGCAAACTGGTGTTGCTGGACGAACCATTCGCGGCCCTTGGCGTCGAACAGACGCGGCGGGGCCTGGCGATGATCAAGAACATCGCCGCCCAGGGCATCGGCGTCATCGTCATCACCCACATCATGGCCCAGGCCTTCCAAGTGGCCGACCGCATCGTAGTCATCCGCCAGGGCGTGGTGGCGGGCGACGTTGAACGCAGCAAGACCAGTCCGGACGAGGTTGTCCGCATGATCACCGGCGAGTCCTTTGCAGGATCCGCCCAAGAAACGAGACCGAATGGTCCTTGAATTCAACCCAGCAAAGGAGACGTCAATGAACCGCCTGCGCCGACTGTTAACCGCTTCCATCGCCATCGCCGCACTGGGCGTGGCGAGCCCTGCTTTCGCCCAGAGCAAAGGCAAGATATTCTACATGGTGCCGACATTGATCGATGAGTTCCAGACCGAGTCGGTCTCGGCGATCACCAAGTTCATGGCCGATGTCGGCTACGAAGTTATCACCCTCAATGCCGACAACAAGACCGACCTGCAGCAGAGCCAGATGAATGATACCATCCTGCAGAAGCCAATGGCGATTGTTCTCGCCGCCGTCGATTTCAACGCCTTGAAACCGTCGATCGAGAAGGCCCGCGCCGCCGGCATTCCGGTGATGGAATTCGACCGCCAGATCACCGCCACGCTGTCGGACTTCACTTCTGTCGCTGGAACGGTGGAAATCGGTTACGTGGCTGCTGGTGAAATCCAGAAGATGCTCACCGCCAAAAAGGGCGGCGTCAAAGGCAAGATCCTGCAGGTGCTGGGCGATCCGGCAGACCCCTACACCCTCGACATCCAGAAGGGCTTCGAGGAGAAGATGAAGGCCTATCCGGACGCGCAAATCATTTCGCTGCCGGCCATGGCCTGGGAAGCTTCGAATGCCGGCACCATCGTGTCGGACCAGATCGTCGCCAACCCGGACATCGACCTGATCTTCCTGCATGCCGCACATCTTTCGGTGGCCGCTGTTGCGGCGCTCGAGTCCAAGGGCAAAAAGCCGGGAGATGTGATGATGATTTCGTCGAATGGTGCGCCCGTCGGCCTCGAACTCATCCGCAAGGGCTGGCTCAACGCCGAGGTGGAGCAGCCGCTCTATGCCCAGGCGGCGGCTCTTGCCATGTTCGCCGACAAGGTCGTGAATAAGCAGGAAATCAAGGCCGGAAACTACAAGGTGCTGGGACTCGATTCGGTTGTCACCATCGAAGCCTGGGGCCCCAACATCAAGATCCCGGGTGCCGCCATCACCAAGGAGAATGTCGATGACTCTCGCTTCTGGGGCAACATGAAGGCTCCCACCGACAAGATCATGCCGGTGGAGTAGGAGATTACTTCTGCTCGTGAACAACACGCTGAACCAGCCCTCATCCGCCCTGTCGGGCACCTTCTCCCATCCCGCGCAGTGCGGGACGGGAGAAGGCGATTAAAGGTCTTATGCCTTCTCCCGTGCGAAGCATGGGAGAAGGTCCCGACAGGGGGATGAGGGCCCTTCACCACCACAGGGAATCATCGAATGACCTCACCCCGGCAGCGGGCCATCGCGGAATTCGTTCTCGATCACCTCGTCTGGTTCATGCTGGCGGCGGTGCTGATCGTGTTCTCGATCTTCATTCCCAATTACTTCCAGGTCGGCATCTTCGCCAACATCATCGAGCAATCGACGTTCGTCGGCGTGATGGCCATCGGCCTCGCCATCGTCATCATCGCCGGGCATATGGACCTGTCGGTCGAATCGACGGCGGCGCTCTCGGCGATGATCACCGGTATCCTGTTCTGCGCAGGAGGTATCGGGCTTGACATTACCTTCACGCCGCAATGGCTGGTGTTACCCATCTCGATCTTTCTGGCGATTTTCGTGGGCGGCCTCATCGGCCTCGTCAACGGGTTCTTCACCGTCAAGCTGAAGATGAATGCATTCATCGTGACACTCGCCTCCTACATCTGGGTGCGGGGCCTTGTCGTCGCCATTTCCGGCGGCCGTTCGGCGCAGGACCTGTCGCCATCGATCCGTTTCATCGGTATTGAAACCATTCTCTATGTGCCGCTCATCGCCTGGATCGCCATCGCCGGCTTCGTCATCTTCTCGTTCATCATGCAGAAAACGCCGTTCGGGCGCCACATCACGATGATCGGTGGCAACGCGGTTGCGGCCTTTCGCGCCGGTATCAAGGTCGACAGGCTGATGTTCATCTCCTTCATTCTGGCGGGGGCCATCGCCGGGCTGGCCGGATGGCTCCTCGCCATCCGCACCTCGGGAGCGACCGCCAATCTCGGCACCGGCATGCTGTTCAATGCCTTTGCCGCCGTGGTGATCGGCGGCGTCAGCCTCAAGGGCGGCGTCGGCAAGCTGCCCGGCGTCTACGCCGGCGTGTTGCTATTGTCCTCCATTCACACGGCGATCAACCTGATGGGGCTTCCCGCCCACTACACCCAGGTGATCCTCGGCCTTCTGGTGCTTGCCGCCGTGCTGCTCGACGCCGTGAAACTGCAAATCAAACAGAGGTTCGTATGACCGGACGGTTGCACAATCGCGTGGCGCTGGTCATCGGCGCGGCGCGCGGCATCGGCGAGGGCATCGCCCAGCGCTTCGTCGAGGAAGGCGCCAAGCTGGTGATCGCCGATACCGAAGTCGAAGCGGGCAAAGCGACGGCCAGGCGGCTTGGCGGCCACTTCGTCGCCACCGACATTTCGCGGCAGGAAGAGGCTGAGCGCGCCGTGGCGACGGCGCTTGAGCAGCATGGCGTCCTCGACATCCTCGTTCAGAACGCCGGCATCTATCCGTGGACGCTGATCGAGAACACCACGCCCGAGGAATGGGACAGGGTGCTTGGCGTAAACTTGCGCGGCACGTTTCTCGCCGCGCGCGCCGCGCTGCCGCACATGAGGGCGAGAAAGGCCGGCCGCATGATCTTCACTTCGTCGATCACCGGTCCCAGGGTGACAAGCCCCGGCCACGGCCACTATTCGGCCAGCAAGGCGGGGATCAACGGCTTCATCAAATCGGCGGCGCTGGAGTTCTCGGGTTACGGCATCACCGTCAATGGCATTGAGCCTGGCAACATCCTCACCGAAGGCATGAAGATGCACCGTTCGGCGGAGTTCATTCGGTCGATGGAAGACGCCGTGCCGCTGGGCCGCCTCGGCACGCCGCGCGACATTGCTAATGCCGCATTGTTCCTGGCTTCCGACGATGCCGCCTACATCACCGGCACCACCATCATCGTCGACGGCGGCCAGACGCTACCCGAAGGCAAGGATTTCCGCATCGTGCCGGACTGAATTGGCGAGGCTTGCGCCGTGCTCCCTCCTGCGCTATTAAATAACCAATTGGTTACAATGAGACGCCCATGAAGATCAAGCTTCCGGATGCTCACGGCCGCCTCTCGGCCTACACCCTCGAAGGCACGCCGCTGGCGGCACGCAAACCCAAGGCGGCGTTCAACCGCATCGCCTTCGCCGCCGCCCATGTGGTGGCCGATGCCTTTGCGGCGAGCGATCCCTCGGGCTCACCCACCATCGATTGGGACAAGACGCTCGCCTATCGCCGCTATCTTCTCGATCTCGGCTTTGGCATCGCCGAGGCGATGGATACCTCGCAGCGCGGCATGGGGCTCGACTGGCCGAGGGCCCATGAACTCATCGGGCGTTCGCTCAAGGATGCGGGAAAACGCGCCAGCATGATCTATTCGGGATGCGGCACCGAGCAGCTTGCCGCCCGCCGATGCTCGCTCGCTCGACGACGTGGTGCGCGCCTATCTCGAACAGCTCCACGCCATCCAGAAACTTGATGGCCGCGTCATCATGATGGCCAGCCGGGCGCTGGTGAAAGTGGCGAAGTCGCCGGACGATTATGTGAAGGTCTATCGCCGCGTCCTCGCCGAGGCTGACCGGCCGGTGATCCTGCATTGGCTGGGCGAGATGTTCGACCCCGCCCTCAAGGGCTATTGGGGTGGCGACGATTTCACGGCAACGCTCGACACCTGCCTCGCGGCGATCACCGCCAGTGTGGCGAAAGTTGACGGCATCAAGATCTCGCTGCTCGATGATCAAAAGGAAGTGGTGGCCCGGCGCAGGCTTCCAGCCTCCGTCAAGATGTATACGGGCGACGATTTCAATTACCCCGACCTCATCAAGGGCGACGACAAGGGCTTCTCGCATGCGCTCCTCGGCATCTTCGATGCCATCGCGCCCGCCGCTTCGGCCGCTCTGTCGGCCCTCGCCAAGGGTGACATGAAGACCTACGCCAAGCTCTTGGCGCCGACTGTTCCCCTGTCGCGCCTCATCTTCCGGGCGCCGACGCAGTACTACAAGACCGGCATCGTGTTCCTCGCCTGGCTCAACGGCCATCAGGATCATTTCGTGATGGTGAATGGCGCCCAGTCGATGCGGCCCCTTCCCTATTTCACCGAGGTGTTCAAGCTCGCCGACCAGGCGCGGTTGCTGCGCGATCCCGAACTGGCGGTCAAGCGCATGAAGCAGCTGTTGGCCGTCTATGGCGCGTGACCTCCGCGACCTGTCGCTGTGCGCCATCAACACCGCGACGCTGGGTTTCCAGGCGCCAATCGGCGAGGTGATCGAGGCGGTGGCGAAGGCGGGTTTCGGCGGCATCGCCCCATGGCGGCGGGAGATTGAAGGTCAGGACGTCAAGGCCATCGGCAAGCAGTTGCGCGCTTCGGGCCTCAAGGTTCTGGGCTATTGCCGCTCGACCTACATTCCGGCTTCAACGCGCGAGGTATTCCTCGCCAATGTTGAAGCCAATCGCCAGGCGATCAGCGATGCCGCAACGCTTGGTGCCGAAAGCTTCGTCATGGTGGTGGGAAGCCTCCCGAAAGGCTCGAAGGACCTGGCCACGGCCCGCGCCCAGGTGGCGGAGGCGACGGGCCTACTGCTCGATCATGGCCGCAAGGTGGGCGTGAAAATCGCGCTGGAGCCGTTGCACCCGGTCTATGCCGCTGAGCGCTCGTGCTTGACGCTGCTTTCGGAAGCTCTCGATGTGTGTGCCGGCGTTGAAGGCGATGCCGCCGATCCGTGGCTTGGCGTGTTGATCGACGTCTATCACGTGTGGTGGGATCCCAACATCTCAGCGTGACATTTCGCGGGCCGGCAAGGCCAAGCGCATCTTCGGTTTCCACGTCTGCGACTGGCTGGTGCCGACCACCGACGTGTTGAATGACCGCGGCATGATGGGCGACGGCGTCATCGACATTCGCGGCCCTGCGCCAGGCGGTCGAAGCCGCAGGCTATGAAGGCCTCGTCGAAGCCGAAATCTTCTCCGCCGCCAACTGGTGGAAGCGGCCGATCGCCGAAACGCTGAAAGTCTGCGAAGAAAGGTTTGCAACAGCGGCGTAGGTTGAAAGAGCCCTCATCCGCCCTGTCGGGCACCTTCTCCCATGGCTATCGCCACGGGAGAAGGCACTTGAATTTTGTCTGCCTTCTCCCGTCCGCAGGATGGGAGAAGGTGCCGAAGGCGGATGAGGGCTCTTGCAGCCGTTCGATTATCCGACCACCTTTCCGATCTTCGCCAGTTCGTCCGTGCTGAACGCCGCCTTCTCCAGTGCTGCCACGGCTTCCTCGAGCTGCTCGACGCGGCTCACGCCCATCAGCGCCGAGGTGACACGCTTGTCGCTCAACACCCAGGCGAGCGCCATCTGCGCGAGAGTCTGTCCGCGCGCCATGGCGATGGCGTTGAGCGCTTCGGCCTTCTTCAGGTACTCCGGCGTGATGTTGGCGTGGTTCAGCCAGCGGCCATGGGTGGCGCGGCTGCCTTCGGGAATGCCCTTCAGATACTTGCCGGTCAGCAGCCCCTGGGCCAGCGGCGAAAACACAATGACCCCCAGCCCTTCACCGGAGGCCGCGTCGAACACGCCCTGTTCTTGCGGCTCGCGCTGCAAGATGTTGAAGCGCGGCTGGTGGATGAGGCAGGGCGTGCCAAGCCCACGCAGAATGCGGCAGGCTTCGCGGGTCGCCTCCGCCGGATAGTTGGAAATACCGGCATAGAGCGCACGGCCCGAGCGAACCGCGAAGTCGAGCGCCCCCATGGTCTCTTCAAGCGGCGTTTCGGGATCGAAGCGATGAGAATAAAAGATGTCGACATAGGCGAGGCCCAAGCGCTTCAGGCTCTGGTCGAGGCTGGCGACCATGTATTTGCGGCTGCCCCATTCGCCATAGGGGCCATCCCACATGTGGTAACCGGCCTTGGTGGAGATCACCAGGTGATCGCGGTGGCTGGCGAAGTCCTGCTTGAGGATCAGTCCAAACGCCTCTTCGGCGCTGCCGGGTGGCGGACCATAATTGTTGGCGAGATCGAAATGGATGATGCCGAGGTCGAAGGCGCGGCGGCAAATGGCGCGCTTCACGTCATGGCGGCCATCCTCACCGAAGCTGTGCCAGAGGCCCAGCGAAATGGCGGGCAGGAGCAAGCCGCTCCTGCCACACCGGTTGTATTTCATCGCCGTCACTTCATCAGGGCCCGCGCTTCGGCGGGGCCCAGGGGCTTTGGCCTGGCGCAGGTTGACTTCACAGCAACGAATTTGCCGGTCTGACCCGACTTCATGATCGAGGTCATGACATCGACGACATGGGCCATGCGCTCGATTGAGCAGCGCACGTCGCGCTTGCCGATGATGCCGGCCGCCATGTCGGCAAGGCCCGCCGTACGGTAGTTGGCCCAGCGGGTGCCGCCGTTGCCGTCCCAGTTGTCGACGCCAAAGGGGTGATCCCAGGGCTTTACGGTTTCGGCCTTGGCGTTCTTTCCCGCCATCAGCAGTTCACCACCGAAGAAGTTCGGATCAGGCACATAGATAGCGCCCTCGGTACCATAGAGTTCCATGTTGGGATGGCGGTGGGCGTAGACGTCCCAGCTTGCCGACAGCGTCACCATGGCGCCGTTGGCGAATTCAAGGAGCGCGTGATAGGTGGTCGGCGTTTTCACCGCGACCTTCTGGCCCTTGCGCGGCTGGCTGGAGATCACCCGCTGCTTACGCGGCGTTGATGACAAGGCCGCCACACGTTTCACCGGACCCACCAGGTTCACCAGGTTGGAGATGTAATAGGGGCCCATGTCGAGGATCGGCCCGCCACCCGGCTTGTAAAAGAAGTCCGGATTGGGATGCCAGTGTTCCATGCCATAGCCCATGATGTGGGCGGTGCCCGAGGCGATCTTGCCGATGGCGCCGTCATCAATGAGCTTCCGCGCCTGCTGGTGCGAACCGCCGAGGAAGGTGTCGGGGGCGGCCGCCACCTGCAGCTTCTTCTTCTTCGCAAGCTTCTGCAACTCCTTGGCCTCGGCCATCGAAAGGGTCAGCGGCTTTTCGGAGTAGACATGCTTGCCCGCCTCGAGGATCATCTTCGAGACCTTGAAATGGGTGGCCGGCACCGTGAGATTGACGACAATGTCGATCTGCGGATTGGCCAGCAGCTCCTTCACCGTTTGAGCCTTGAGGCCGAACTCCTTCGCCCTGACTCTGGCCGCATCCATGTTGATGTCGGCGCACGCCCGCATTTCGATATTCTTGAACAGCGGCGCCAGCTTCATGTAGGCGGCCGAAATATTGCCGCAACCGATCACTCCGACGCCCAGAACCTTGCTCATCTTGTTCTCCTCAGATTTTCTTCACATAGTCGAACGAGCGTTTGGCGAAGCGCTCGAGATTGTTTGGCTTGTCATGCTCGACAACGAAATGCATCGCCTTCGTTGCCTTGAGGGCGGCAAATATTGCCTTCCAGTTCATGGTGCCCTTGCCGACATCGGCCCAGCCGTCTTCGTCGAGGTTCTTGCCCTTGGCGGCAATGTCTTTCACGTGCACGGCGGTGATGCGGTCGGCGTATTTCCTGATCCACGGCAGCGGATTGGCGCCGCCACGCACCACCCAGGCGACATCGATCTCCCAATCGAGCAAGGGTGCTGCCGCAAAGATCAGTTCATGGGGCGTCTTGCCGCCGGCGATCTTCTTGTATTCGAAATCGTGGTTGTGCCAGGCGAAGCCAAAGCCTTCGGAACGCGCCCACTGGCCGATCTCGCCCAAGCGCTTGCCGAGCTTGGTCCAGCCGGCGGCATTTTTCGGGCGATCCTCCGCCGGAATGTAAGGGGCGATGATATGGCGCACGCCCAGTGTATTGGCGATCGACAGCACTTTGCCGCGCTGCTTCTCCAATTCGCCAATGCCAAAATGGCCGGTGGGCATGGTGAGGCCGTGGGCATCGAGCATGTTGCGCAGGGCTTTGGGATCGCCATAGACGCCACCAAAACTAGGAGCAACACGCACTGGTTGCATATTTTGCAAAATGACCGCCCGGGAAATCTCTGCCCGATGCTCGCCAATGCGAGCGTGACGCCGACGCCGGCTGAAGCCAGCGCCATGAGTGCCCGCGCCGCCGGTCGCGGGGTCGTGGGCACCAGCTTCTGCACTCTCGGCGCCTTTGCGCCTCGGACCATATCGCGCTGCGCCAGCACGCAGCGGGATTTTCTAGTTTGCCGGCTCCAACCATCAAATCTAAAAATCCGATTGGCTTCCGAGATCCCGTGGCCCAGGTCGCGCGAGCACGACGGCGGTTGCATCGACCGCGGCCCAGGCGTGCGACAGCGCAAGCCCACGATAGCGCCGGACTTCGGCCGAGACTAAAAGTTGCTGACTTTTAGGTTGTGGAAAACAGTATCTACATCTTGTAGACGCAGTTTGGCAAAACGAACCCAATGACTCTCACATCGCGGCTGACACCGATCGCTGTGGCGCCGCCCATTCGGCATCGCCATCGGCGCCGATAGGCGTCGCGTGCTAGACAAAAGCCATCGTCGTCCGCAACGGCTGCTCCATGATCTCTCCGCGTGACTTCATCGAGGGCCCCTGGCGCGCGGTGCCGGTGCTCGGCGTTACCCAAATTCTCTCGTGGGGCACAATCTTTTACACGCCGGTTTTAATCGTGCCCCTGATCGCGGCCGAGCGCGGCTGGTCGATTTCCTTCGCTATGGGCGGGTTCTCTGTCGGCCTTTTAGTCGCCGGGCTGGTCGCGCCTTATGTGGGCCGTTCGATCGATCGCTTCGGTGGGCATGTCGTCATGACCATCGGCTCATTGATCGGGGCGCTTGGCCTTTTTCTGATCGTGCGTGCCGCCACTCCGGTCGCCTACTATGCGGTCTGGATGGTGCTTGGCGTCGCCATGGCAGCGAACCTGTATGATTCCGCGTTCGCTACACTTGGCCGGATATTCGGGCTCGGCGCGCGGCGGCCGATTACCGCTCTTACACTTGCCGGCGGCTTTGCCTCGACCGTGAGTTGGCCGGTCACACATCTCCTGATCGAGCGTGTTGGTTGGAGCGGCACCTATCTCGTCTATGCAGCGCTGCTTGCCTGCATCGCAGCGCCCCTTCACGCCCTGGCGCTGCCACGCAGCCGCTTCGAAGCCGATGTGCCGGCGCAAAACGGCCAGCACGAAGCCGGTCAAGATACTGCCGCCACACGGCTTGACATTCATATTGGTGGCCTCAGCATTCGCCTCTTACGCTTTCGTCCCTTCCGGCCTCTCGGCTCACCTGCTGGCGATTTTTGCGCGTACCGGTATTGATGCTGGAACTGTGGTCTGGATTGGCGCCCTGTTTGGACCGGCGCAGGTCGGAGCACGGCTCATCGAATTCTCCTTTGGCCGCAATCTGCATCCGCTGTGGGTCGTACGTTTCGCGCTCAGCACACTGCTGTGCGCCTTCGTCATGCTTGCGCTGTTAGGTGTGTCGACCGGCACAGCAGCGGCCTTCGCCCTGATGTTCGGCGGCGCCAACGGCCTCGTCACGATTACCCGTGGCGCGGTTCCGCTGGCGTTGTTCGGTGCATCCGGCTACGGGCGCCTGATGGGCCGGCTCGCGGGGCCATTTCTCTTGGTGCAATCGGCTGCGCCCTTGGTGATGGCGTATCGTGATCGAACACACTTCTGATCCCGCGGCGCTGGCTCTCGCTGCCGGCTTTGCATCGATTGCGCTGATTTGTTTTTTTGTGATCCGTCGCCCGGGCTAGGCAAACATCGCGTCGATGTCGTGCTGGCTGGCGTGGCCGGTGGCACCATCGAGGCGGGGACCATTGATAAGATTGGTGCCGAGTGATGGCTTGGTTGATTCGGCGGGTTGCTCGCCGGCGCTGCTATAGCGTTGATCATGGCTACAAGCCGTTCCTCGAGTTGCAGGCGCGTCCGACCATCTGCTCGATACGAAGGCAAGCCAAAGGGCATGGAAACCGCTCGTTTACCATGTCGGATCATGGTTTACGGCGATTTACCAATCGGTGTGCGTTTGGCTTTTTACTCATCGCGCTCGGTGAAAATTGTAAGGTGCATCAATGTGGCGTTCGGGTTTTCTCTGGGAGTGGTGGTGGCTTCAGTATCCAATGTCGCATCGGCACAGCCGATGTCTCTCGCGCCCCCCGATCTTTGCCGCAAACACCACGCATGGTCGTGGCAGCGGCGCAGCCGCAAGTGCAGCCTAATTTCGGCGGTGGCTTTATCGAATTTCTGTTCGGCGATTCGGCGCAGCAGCCTCAGCGCGGGCCGCAGCAATGGTATGGTGCGCCGCCGCGAGGAACGACACTTATGCCAATTCGTCAGCCGTCGATCCCATGCAGGAGCAGCAGAGATCGGACGGGCGCATGGATCCTCGCTTCCTACGCCAGGAGGTTGCATACAACGGAAAGGAAGCGCCCGGCACGGTCGTTATCGATACGCCGAACCATTTTCTCTATCTGGTCGAGGGTGACGGCAAGGCGATACGCTACGGCATCGGCGTCGGCCGCCCCGGCTTCACCTGGTCAGGCATGCACGCGGTCTCGGCAAGAAAGAATGGCCGGACTGGGTGCCGCCGGAGGAAATGCTCAAGCGCCAGCCCTACCTGCCGCATTTCGTGGCCGGCGGCCCGAACAATCCGCTAGGGCGCGCGCGCGCTCTATCTCGGCTCGACGCTCTACCGCATCCACGGCTCGAACGAGCCTTGGACGATCGGCCAAAACGTGTCGTCCGGCTGCATCCGCATGCGCAATGCGGACGTCATCGACCTCTATGAACGCGTGAAGGTCGGCACCAAAGTCGTGGTGCTGTAGGCGAGCTCAGGCGCTGTCGCCGCCGCCGAAGTCGCCGCCGACTATCGCTGCCGAAATCGTCGTCGAGATCGGTCACGTCTGCAGCATCGTCGCTGTCGAAAAGCCCGGCGGGCTGCGTGCACCGCGCGCATCGCGTCCGATATCATTGAAGCCCGCGTCGCGAGCGAGATCGCTGCCGGCGGCGCTGTTATCCCATGGCGAGCCGGGTGGCGGCACAGCCGCGAACGCGCTGCCGCCATGGTGGCCGAACATCGAACTTATCGAGTTCAGCAGCAACGCGCCGCCGATCACGCCGGCCGCGGATGCCGCAGCGGTGCCAAGGAACGAGCCGCCCGGCGACTGGCGCTGGCGCAGTCGCGGCAAGAGTGCCGCCGCTGTTCCAGCGCGGATCGGGTTCGGCTGAGACGCCGGGCGCACGCTCGGCACCGAGGTCGCCGCGGAGCGGCCGGTCAGCGCCTGACGCATGCTGTCGAGAAAGCCGCCGCCGCGGGGTCGGCTCGGCATCCTCGCCGGTGAGTTCGCGGATGCGGGCATCGGCGCGCTTGAGCGCCTCATCCTGCACCAGCACCGTCTGCACCAGCGGATAGATTGCGTGCGGCGCGCGCGCGAAGCCCGTCTGCGATTGCACGCTCGGCTTCGCGCATCGCGTGGCGCATTCTCAAGCCGGGCAAGCCGGTCAAACAGATCGTCAACCAGTTGGCGTTCCTGTGGGGTCATGGCGTCCTCCCGTAACCATCGGCGGTGTTATCTAGGCAGCGCCGCTGTTTTCGCCAGTGGGGCGGGCAAGCGCGACGCCATGCTCGGCCAGCACTTTCGGGAAAGCATCGGAATTAAAGAAGGCAAATTCGTGCTCGCGCAGAGTTGTGAGCGAATCGAGGCTTTTCAGCTCGGCATCGACGAAGCCCGGATGACACATGATCAGGCCGCCATCGGGCAGGCCGGACAGAAAACGCGGGAAAATCTTCGCGAAATTCGCCCTGGCGTTGAAAGCATAGGTTCCGGCGAAGGCCGGATTGAGCCGCAATGCCCAGCGTCTTGGCTTTGCGGCGAAAGCCGACGCTCAAAATGTCGAGCGTCAGCGCCTTGCGGTCATGCAGCCGTCGCCCCGGACGCGCGCGGCCGCATTGCCTGCACCCAGGCCGTCAGGCGCACCTTGCGCGACAACTTTGAGAAAGGCATCGCGCACCTGCGGAAACAGATGCACGTGCTGGTGGCCGTCGAGGAAATCGGGCGGCCGGCCGAATGCGTCGATGAAATGCGCGCAGCTGCGTGGCGATTTCGATCACCAACAGCTCCGGCTGCAAGCGGCGCGCAGTTGCCATCCGCAACATGTCGTTGAGCGACAGGAATCGGCCGTCGCGCAAGCGGCGCAAATCCGTCGCTCATTGGCTTGAATGGCGCGGTCAGCGTCACGTGCAAGCCGAGGGCCGCGCGCTTTTCGCCGGAATTGAGCGTGTCGAGCGCGGCCGCTTCGTCGCCGTTGAAATGCGGCGCCGCCACCATGATCGAGGTGGCGTTGATCCGTCCGCGCAAGATCAGCTCGCGGATGCCCGCGTTGACGCCGGGAGAAATTCCATAGTCGTCTGCGCACAGCCAGATGTGGCGGGGGCCAGAGCGCATGGCGCCTTGTCTTACTCGGCCGCGCGAGAGGCCATCGGCCGCGCCTTGGCCGATTCACTCGCGCGCTTCACGCTGTGTTCGGCGACGAAATAGACCGGCCGGCCCTTGATCTCGGACAGCATCTTGCCGATGTATTCGCCCAGCACGCCGATCAGGATAAGCTGCACGCCGCCGATCACCATCACGCTGACCACCAGCGAGGGATAGCCGGGCACGTCCTTGCCGTAGAGGAGCGTTTCCAGCACGATCCAGCTGCCGAAAAACAGCGCGGTCACGGCGAGCAGCAGGCCAAGGAGGCTGGCGACGCGCAGCGGCGCCACCGAGAACGACGTCAGCCCCTCGATCGACAAGCCGATCAGCGTCCACACGTTCCAGGTCGTCGCGCCGTGCTCGCGCACTGCCGGCTCGTAGTCGACTCGCACCTGGCGAAATCCGATCCAGCTCGACAGCCCCTTGAAGAAACGATTGCGCTCCGGCATCTGCCGCAGCGCTGCCGCGGCGCGCGGCGACAGCAGGCGGAAGTCGCCGGCGTCCTCCGGAATTTTGTGGCGCGCGCCCCAATTGAGCAAGCGTATAGAACGAGCGAACGCCGGTCCGCCGCAGCCAGGATTCGTTCTCGCGGTGCGCCTTCGCGGTATAGACCACGTCGTAGCCGTCATCGAGCCAGCGCGCGACCAGCGTGTCGATCAGATCCGGCGGATGCTGGCCGTCGCCGTCCATGAACATCACGGCGCCGAGTCGAGCATGGTCCAGGCCGGCGAGCAGCGCGGCTTCCTTGCCGAAATTTCGCGACAGTGTGACGACCTGAATGTCGAGCGGCATGGCGGGCAAGCGATTTGGCGATATCGCTGGTGTCGTCGCTGCTGCCGTCGTCGACATATACGACTTCAAGGTCCAGCCCGCGCTTGATCTGCAGGTAGCGCGCGACCTCGGCGATGCGTTCATGCAGACGCGGGCAAGCCCTTGGCCTCGTTGAACAGAGGCACGACGACCGACAACGTCGGCGTGGACGATGACGCCCGCGCGCGTGAGCCTGATTTGGTCGGTTTCGCCGCCATCTGTGGTTAACCTGTCGCTCCCGTTTTCCGGCGATCTATACCGCACCGGAGTGGCGCTGTCGCGTCCCGGCCTACCGGGACATGATTTGCCGTGCTAATCGGAAGCGGACGATGATCCCGGCGCCCTCCAAAACATCCTCGACCGTCTCGCGGTGGCCTGGCATGAGCGCGCCATCGCGCTCAAGGCGGCCAGTTTCGCGTTGGTCGGCGTCGTCAACACGGCCATCGATTTCAGCGTTTTCTGGACGACCGCCACACTATCTGCATTGGCCGCTGGTCCGGCCAATGTGCTGGCCTGGCTGGTGGCCGTGACTTTCTCCTATGTGATGAATTCCTTCATCACCTTCGGCCCGGAATCCGGGTCGCATCTTGCGCTGGCGCGACTACGCGAGCTTCGCCGCTTCGGGTGTTGCCGGCATGGTGACGAGCACGGCGACTCTGGTCGCGCTGTCCTATGTCGTTCCGGTGCTGGTTGGCGAAGCTGGCTGTCGATCCTGGTCAGCTTCGTCGTCAATTTCTCGCTTTCGCATTTCGTGGTGTTCCGCGAGCGCCGGCCGCGCGGAACGCCGGTTGATAGTACCGACGCAGAACGAGTTCAGACATGCAGCACGATGACAATCTGACGGCCAAGCTTCCGAGCTTCGTCACGCATCTCGAATGCGCGATGACCGGCGAACGCCACGAAGCCGACCAAGTCCATAATCTGTCGCGCGCCGGCAAACCGCTGCTGGTGCGCTACGATCTTGAAGGCGTTCGCAAGGCGCTGAGCAAGGAAACGCTCGCAGCGCGACCGCCCGACCTGTGGCGCTATCGCGAGTTGCTGCCGGTTCGCAGAGCTGACAACATCGTCAGCCTGGGCGAAGCGATGACGCCGATCGTGCGCGATGCCGCGCCTCTCGGCAAAACTCGGCGGCGGCGAAATCCTGGTCAAGGACGAAGGCCGGCTGCCGACCGGCTCGTTCAAGGCGCGCGGCCTGGTGATGGCGGTGTCGATGGCCAAAGCGCTCGGCATCAAGCACATGGCGATGCCGACCAACGGCAACGCCGGTGCCGCGCTTGCGGCCTATGCCTCGCGCGCCGGTATCAAGACGACGATCTTCTGCCCGGAGGACACGCCGGAAGTGAATGTGAGCGAGATCGCGTCTGCAGGGCGCGACTGTCTATCGCGTCAACGGTCTGATCGACGACTGCGGCAAGATCGTCGGCGAAGGAAAAGCCAAGGTCGGCTGGTTCGATACCTCGACCTTGAAGGAGCCGTACCGGATCGAAGGCAAGAAGACGATGGGCCTCGAGCTCGCCGAGCAGCTCGGATGGCAGGTGCCGGACGCGATCTTCTATCCGACCGGCGGCGGCACCGGTCTGATCGGCATGTGGAAGGCCTTCGCTGAGCTGGAGGCCATCGGCTTCATCGGCAAGAAGCGCCCGCGCATGATTGCGGTGCAGGCCGCCGGCTGCGCGCCGATGGTGAAAGCCTTCGAGGCCGGCGAGGAGCACGCGCCGCGCTGGGAGAACGCGCACACGATCGCCTCTGGCATCCGCGTGCCGCAGGCGATCGGCGATTTTCTGATTCTGCGCGCCGTGCGCGAGAGCGGAGGCTTCGCCATCGCGGTGCCGGACGACGGCGATCAGCGCCGCGCTCGACGAGATGGCGCGCGAGGAGGGCTTCCTGCTGTGCCCGGAGGGGGCGGCGACCTATGCCGCCTACAAGCAGAGCCTTGCGGATGGCCGGGTGAAACGCACCGATCAGGTGGTGCTGTTCAACTGCGCCAGCGGGCTGAAATATCCGCTGCCGCCCGTGCACCGCACGCTCGACCGGCACAAGCCGATCGATTTCGCGGCGCTCTAGAGCCCCGCTTCGAGCTTGGCGTAAAGCGGATTGTCGCGCGAAAACACGTAGTCGAGTTCGGCCACCGCCACCGCCTCCGCGCCGTTCTCGCGCAGGAAACTGGTCAGCGCGTAGACCTGATCGGGCGGGCAATGCAGCGTCAGCATGCCCGACGAGGTCGGCCCGCCGAACGGCGTTTCGATGCCGAATTTCCGCTTGGCGTTTTCGACCAGCATGTCGGTGCAGGCGGCAAAGCGCGCGCGCACCTCGCGGAAGGCGCGGGCGCGCGCCTGCGCCGCGACCCGGTCGAGGATCACGCGGGCGAGATCGCGCTCGTCCTTGCCCCCAGGCGGCGCTGCGCGCCGCCACCAGATTCGCCTGCGAGCGCAGGATGATGCCGTCCTCGACGACTTTCAGCCCGTTGGCGGCGAGCGTCGCGCCGGTGGTGGTGATGTCGACGATCATCTCGGCGGTGCCGGCGGCCGGCGCGCCTTCGGTCGCGCCCGAGCTCTCGACGATGCGATAGTCGATGATGCCGTGCGAGGAGAAGAAGTCGCGCGTCAGATTGATATACTTGGTCGCCACCCGCATCTTGCGGTCGTGGTGTTGACGGAAGGCGGTGGCGACGTCGTCGAGATCGGCCATGGTGCGAACGTCGATCCAGGCCTGCGGCACCGCGACCACGACATTGGCGAAACCGAAGCCGAGCCCTTCGATCAGCACCACGCGCCTGTCGGCGTCCGGGATCATCTCGCGCACCAGATCCTCGCCGGTGACGCCGAGATGGACGGCGCCGGCCGCGAGCTGGCTGGTGATTTCGGAGGCCGACAGATAAGCGACCTCGACGCCGTCGAGACCGGCGATGGCGCCGCGATAGTCGCGCGCGCCGCGCGGCTTGATCAACGCAAGCCCCGCGCGCGCGAAGAAAGCTTCCGCATTTTCCTGCAGGCGGCCCTTGGCGGGAACGGCGAGGACCAGAGGCGCGCTCATGGCGCGTCTCCGTAAACTGCCAGCCGCTCGATCCAGACCGCGAATCCGACCGCGGGAATCGGGTCGGTCGCGCCGAGCCGCGTGAGCAAGTCCGTCATAGCGGCCGCCGGCGACAAGCGGGTCGCCGGTGCGCTTCGGATCGGTCAGTTCGAAGACGAAGCCGGTGTAGTAGTCGAAGCCGCGGCCGAAGGCGGTCGAGAAGCGCACGCGCTTCACATCGATGCCGCGCGCTGCCAGAAATCCGGTGCGGCTTTCGAACTGGTCGAGCGCGGGCGCGAGCGCGGGCGTCATTTTGGCCTCGCGTCGCCAGCGCGCGCAGTGCGGCGGCGGCCTCGTCGGGATTGCCCTCAATCGCGAGAAAGCGCTCGATCAGCGCGCGCACGTCGCGCGGCAACTTGGCGCTGACGCCGAGCGCGGATTGTTCGAGGAAGCGGTCGGCGATTTCGCCGACCGAGCGGCCGCCGACCGCGTTGATGCCGGCGATCGACAACAGATCGGTGACCAGCGCATGCGCGCCCTTCGGATCGGAGCCGGCGAGCGCCGCCAGCACGCCCTGATATTCCGGGCGCGCATTGTTGCCGCCGAGCACCAGTCGGTCGAGGTCCTGCGCCAGATTGGTCTTGCGGTTGAAATCCTTGATCAGCCGCCGCTTCCAGGCCGGCGGCAGATCGAGCCCGGCGATCAGGCCGGCGAACAGCGCGACGTCGCCGATGTGGATGTCGGGCGCGGCAGGCCGTAATGCGCGGTCGCTTCCAGCCCGAGCGAGAGCATTTCGGCGTCGGCCGCCGCCTTGTCGGGGCGCCCGAAGGATTCGATGCCGGCTTGCAGGAATTCGGCGGGCGCATCGCTGCGGTGACGGAAGACCGGACCGAGATAGCAATAGCCTGCCGGCTTTCCGGCGACGGCTGAGGCGAGATAGTCGCGCGAAACGGGAATGGTGAGATCGGGACGCAGGCAGAATTCACCGCCGTCCGGCGCAGTGGTCAGATACATGCGCCGGCGGATGTCCTCGCCGGAGAGGTCGAGGAACGGCTCCGCCGGCTGCAGGATCGCGGGCGCAACGCGGGCGTAGCCGGCGCGCTCATAGGAGGCGACCAGCGCCTCCGCCCGCGCGTCGGGCCCTTGCTCTGTGTTGTTACGCTCGCGTCCATGGACTGTTCCGGAAACAGTTGCAAATCCGGGGTTCGCGGGCCGGCCTTTAGCATGGCGGCCTTAAGGATTCGACGACGTTTGGTCGCTGGCCTTAACGGTCGCGGACGGTCAAATGGTTGTCGTCGTTAATAAATTTTGCAGCGCCAACCGTCGCCGGCATCCGTTACGGCCCAGGTTACAGCGCGCTTACCATATGTCCCTGTACGGGTAAGGGAATCTCAATACAACCAGAGTTGACTTGCATGCGGAGGCGACAGTTTCGATGCAGTCGAGCAGATGCTCGGCTATAGCCTCGACGCATATGACGGCTATAAAGTTGATGGCAATTTAGTCACCGTATAACGGCGGGGCGGTCTGCCTTAGATCAACTTGTGCCGGGCGAGCAGCTTGCGCACAGCGTCGACCAGACCATCTTGCTTCACCGCGAACTGCGCCTCGGCCTGCTTCTTCAGATATTCGTCGCGGTCCTTGGTTTCGGTGAGCGCCGCGCCGAGGATCAGATCCTTGATCTGGACCTCGCCGCGCGCCTTCTCGTCGCCGCCCTGGATGATGGCGCAAGGCGAGCCGCGCTTGTCGGCATATTTGAGCTGCGTGCCGATATTGTTCTTCGGATTGCCGAGATAAAGCTCGGCGCGGATGTTCGCCGCGCGCAGCGCCGACGACCATGCGCTGGTAGTCGGCGACGCGGTCGCGGTCGAACACGGTGACCACGACCGGGCCGGGCGCGGGTCTTCTCGCCGATCTTGCCGAGATGCGGTCAGCGCCGCCTGCAGGCGCGAGACGCCGATGGAAAAGCCGGTCGCCGGCACCGGCTCGCCGCGGAAGCGCGACACCAGCCCGTCATAACGCCCGCCGCCGCCGACCGAGCCGAAGCGCACCGGCCGGCCTTTCTCGTCCTTGATCTCGAAGGTCAGCTCAACTTCGTAGACCGGGCCGGTGTAGTACTCGAGGCCGCGGACGACGGTCTTGTCGATACGAACGCGATCATCATATCCGGCTGCCTGCACCAAAGCGGCAATTTCCGAAAGCTCTTGTTCGCCTGCGCTCGTTGCGTGCCACGCTACTCGTCACATCACCTTTCCCTGTGATCACGGCGACGATGCCAGCTATTTGCGAATCCGCAAGCTCGGCGCCTTTTGTGAAGTCGCCGCTTTCGTCCTTGCGCCCCTTGCCGAGCAGCATTTTGCACGCCATCGATACCGAGGCGATCGAGCTTGTCGATCGCGCGCATCGTGGTGAGGTGTTTCTCCGCTGGAATTTGAAGCGCATCCATCGCACCGTCGAGAACCTTCCGGTTGTTCACCTTCACGACGTAACTGCCGCGCGGAATGCCGAGCGCTTCCATCGTGTCGGCCGCGAGCATGCACATCTCGGCATCGGCCGCCATGGACGGCGCGCCAACGGTGTCGGCGTCGAACTGCATGAACTGGCGAAAGCGGCCCGGCCCCGGCTTCTCGTTGCGGAACACCCAGCCGTAGCGATAGGAGCGGTAGGGCAGCGCGAGATTCTGGAAATTCTCCGCCACGTAGCGCGCGAGCGGCGCGGTCAGGTCGTAGCGCAGCGAGAGCCACTGCTCGTCGTCGTCCTGGAACGAGAACACGCCTTCGTTCGGCCGGTCCTGGTCGGGCAGGAACTTGCCGAGCGCGTCGGTGTATTCGATCGCCGGCGTCTCCACCGGCTCGAAGCCGTAGCGCTCGAACACCACACGGATCGCCTCCACCATATGCCGGGTGGCGGCGATCTCGGCCGGCCCGCGGTCGGCGAGGCCGCGCGGCAGGCGGGCTTTGAGCTTGTTGGCTTGGCCATCGGCGAGTTCGCTGCAATTGACAGTTGCCGCGTGGTAGCAGCCGTTTCCTGCTTTGTCATTATCGGCGAAAGCGGATAATCCAGTGCACTGACATATCCTCCGACGGCAGCGGCAGGCAAGTGAGGCATCAAATGGCTCTGGCAGCGTCGTCGGTCCCCAACGACCTCGAACCCTATTGGATGCCGTTCACGGCCAACCGCGCCTTCAAGAAGCGGCCGCGGCTGATCGTCGGCGCCAAGGACATGCACTACTTCACCAGCGACGGGCGCAAGCTGATCGACGGCGCCGCCGGGCCTGTGGTGCACCAATGCCGGCCACAACCGCGAGCCCGATCGTCGCGGCGATCCAGCGCGAAGCAGCGACGCTCGACTACGCGCCGGCCTTCCAGTTCGGCCATCCCAAGGCGTTCGAGCTGGCGAGCCGGATCGCGGCGCTCGCGCCCGGCGATCTCGACCATGTGTTCTTCTGCAATTCCGGTTCGGAAGCGGTCGACACCGCGCTCAAGATCGCGCTCGCCTATCACAACGTGCGCGGCAACGCCTCGCGCGTGCGGCTGATCGGCCGCGAGCGCGGCTATCACGGCGTCGGCTTCGGCGGCATCGCGGTCGGCGGCATCGTCAACAACCGCAAGCAGTTCGGCGCGCTGCTCGCCGGCGTCGATCATCTGCCGACGACTTACAATCGCGAGAAGCAGGCCTTCACCATCGGCGAGCCGGAATGGGGCGCGCATCTGGCCGACGAGCTCGATCGCCTCGTCGCGCTGCACGATGCTTCAACCATCGCGGCGGTGATCGTCGAGCCGATGGCGGCGCTCGACCGGCGTGCTGCCGCCGCCCAAGGGCTATCTCGAGCGCCTGCGCGCGATCTGCGACAAGCACGGCATTCTGTTGATCTTCGACGAGGTCATCACCGGCTTCGGCCGCCTCGGCCATGCCTTTGCCGCCGAACGCTATGGCGTCGTCCCCGACATGATCACCTTCGCCAAGGGCGTCACCTCGGGCGCGGTGCCGATGGGCGGCGTGATCGTGCGCAAGGGCATCTACGACGCCTTCATGCACGGGCCCGAGCACGTCATCGAGTTGTTCCACGGCTACACCTATTCGGCGCATCCGCTCGCCTGCGCGGCCGGCCTCGCCACGCTCGATCTCTACCGCGACGAGGACCTGTTCGAGCGCGCGCGCAAGACTCGAGCCGCCCTGGGCGAAGGCGGCGATGAGGCTCAAAGGCCTGCCGAACGTGCTCGACATCCGCCGCGTCGGCCTGACCGCCGGCATCGATCTCGCCAGCAAGCCCGACGCCGTCGGCAAGCGCGGCTATGGAAGCGCTGGAGCGCGGCTTCCACGAGCAGGACATCATGTTCCGCGCCGTCGGCGATACGCTCGCGGTGACGCCGCCGCTGATCGTGAGCGAAAGCCAGATCGGCGAGATCTTCGACAAGGTCGGCACGCATCATCAAGGCGCTGGCTTAGAGTCGTTGCCGCGCCGCACAGCGACGGCCGCGGCGCGCAACGAATCGCCCAGCCGACCATTCGAGCGACTTGCGGATCGCCCGCAGCCGGTAACGCGCAGCAGCAGAACGGCGGCTGCACCTGCGGCATCGGCCGGCGATGGCGCGCAGATCCCGGCGGCATCGCGTTCAGATCGCCTGTCGGTCCAGACCACCACCGCGCCGTTCGCCGCAGATCGGCGAGATCGATCCACGGCGCGCGCTCGGGCTTGCCGTCGATCAGCACGCGCGGATGGTCGGGCGCATAGTGGGCGACATTGCCGCCGTCCCACATGCTGCCGATCACATAGACGATCGGCTGTGCCGGTCGACGGCGCGATAGCGTTGCGACAGTTCGCGGCCGAGCTCGCCGCCGGGAAAGAACACCGCGCGGTAGCGATGATCGTAATTGCGGCAGCACCGCGTAATTGGCGATGAAGGCGAGCGCCAGGCCGGCGAACACGCCGCCCAGATGAGCACGCACGCGCGCAAGCCGCGACTCGTCGAGCACGCGGCGCGCGGTCAGCACGATCCAGAGGCCGAGGAACAGCCAGAGCGGATAGCCCCACATCGCGACGGTGCCGCGGCCGCTGAGCGCCGACAGCGCCAGCACCGTCGCCATCGGTCCGAACGCGAGCAGCGTGACGATGCGGCGGTCGAAGGCGTCGGCGCGCAGTCGCGATCGGCGGCATCGTTCGCTGTCCGCGCGCGGGACAGAACAGCGGCAGCGCGATCAGCAGCGACGGCACCAGGAAGAACAACTTGGCTGACGCGCGAATTGCAGCGGGTGCCAGACGTGGTCGATCAGCCCGCGCGACGGCAGCGCGCGATGCTCGGCATAGGCGAAGGGCAGGAAATCGTTCTGCACCAGCCAGACGAGATGCGGCGCCATCGCGATCGAGCGCGGCGGCCAGCGCGATATAGGGCCCGGGCGTCGCCAGCGTCTTGCGCGCGTCGCGGTCGAACAGCACGAACAGCGCCAGCGGCACCGCCAGCACCACGACGAAATATTTCGCCCACAGCGACATCCCGATCGCCAGACCCGAGCAGCAGCCAGTGCCGCGATCCGTCCGCCGCGCAGCGCGCGATGGAAGGCAAAGCCGGCCAGCGCCCAGAACGGCAGCTGGATGACGTCGTGGTTGAACTTGGCGGCGGTGTAGTTGAAGTAGTGCAGGCCGTCGACGATCAGCACGGCGACCAGCGCGCCGAGCGGGCCGACCAGCGGCCGCGCCGTCAGCCAGACCAGCGCAAAGGCGGCCACCACGGCGATCTGCGCCAGCAGGTAATAGGCAAAGTCGTGGCCGACCAGCCGGTAGACGATCTCGACCAGCCACCAGGGCAACGGCGGCAGCTTGTCGTAGCCGAGCTGCCATTCGCGGCCGTAGGTCAGCGCCTCGATCAGATCGAGCGGCAGATTGGGGTAAAGCAGCGCCGGCAGCGCGGTCCAGACCGCGGCATGCAGCGCCAGAAAGGCGGCCAAGGCCCGCGCCGGAGCGCGCTGCGATCCGGCGTCAGGATGAGAATGCATGCGGGATGCCGGCATCGGCTTTAGCGGTCCACAATCGCTCCAAGTTCCTGCGAATAACGGGCGAATTCGCGCTACCATAGCAGGACTTCGGGTTGCGCGGACCCGTGGCGTCATGAACATTGGTGCCCGGCCAGCGCGAATCAGCTCGCGCTTGGCAGATTGCGCCGGCCGCGGCGGCCGGCCCAGGATGAACCGCATGCGTCGTATCAGCGCCATCTTCATCGCGGTCTGCATGGTGCTCATCGCCGCCTCGATCGGCGCCGTGCTCTATCTCGGGCTTCAACGTCGATGCCGGCACCTCGGCGATCGTGGCGCTGGCCGCGCTCACCGGCATGGCGCTGTACAATGCCGTCAGCAACCGCCTGCGCGACCGCGGCGATCTCGGCGACCAGATCGCCGACCTGTCGCGCGGCACCGCCGACCTCGCCCGCCAGGTGGCGGAGATCTCGCCGCCGGCTCAACGCCGTGGAAACCAGGGTCGACATCGCCGTCGAAATCGCGCGCGCGCCGCGACCGATCCGATCGCCGCCGAAATCGGCGAGCTTGGCGGCCTGGTGAAGCAGATCGCCGAGACCGTCGCGGCCCATGCCGACCGCATTGCAGAAGCCAAGGCGCTCTATCGGCCGGCGCCGCTGCTGGCCGCGCCGAACCCGACGATCGCGCCGCGTGGTCGAAGGCGCGCTCGCGCTAAGCGAGAACGACGCGGTCACTGGCGCGGCGCCGCTTCCGCGGGCTGACGCGCGAAAGCATCGTCGACTTGATCGCGCAAGGCGGTCGACGCCAACCGCATCGACCTTTATCTGCAGCCGATCGTCACGCTGCCGCAGCGCAAGGTGCGCTACTACGAGGCGTTGTCGCGGCTGCGCACCGAGGAAGGCGACATCATCCCGGCCGGCGATTTCATCGACATCGCCGAAAGCGTCGGCCTGATGCCGAAGATCGACAATCTGCTGCTGTTCCGCTGCGTGCAGGTGATGCGCCGGCTGCAGCTGAAGAACCGCGACGTCGGCCTGTTCTGCAATATCAGCGCGTCGACGCTGACCGATCCGTCGATCTTCCGGCAGTTCCTCGATTTCATGGACGCCAACCGCGCGCTCGCGTCCTCGCTGATGTTCGAATTCACGCAAGAGGCCTATCGCGCCTTCGGCCCGATCGAGCACGAAAGCCTGGCGGCGCTGCGCCGAGCGCGGCTTCCGCTTCTCCATGGATCACGTCACCGACCTGCGCATGGAGCCGAACGATCTGGCCGACCGCGGCGTTCCGCTTTCTGAAGGTGCCGGCCAAGCTGCTGCTCAACAAGGCCGCCGCAGCGCAGACCGACATCCATCCCGACGACCTCGCCGACCTGCTGGCGCGCTCCGGCATCGACCTGATCGCCGAGCGGATCGAAACCGAGACGCACGGTGGTCGATCTGCTCGACTACGATGTGCGCTTCGGCCAGGGCTTCCTGTTCTCGCCGCCGCGGCCGGTGCGGGCCGAGGCGCTGCAAGGCACGGCCGACGAACCTCGAAAGCCGGGTGCGGACGAGACACCGAGCGCATTATTGGCGGCTGGCTGACATCGTCCCTTCGGTCATTGATGCGATACCTTGGCCACGTCATTGCGGGTTTGCTCGTTCGGCGTAATGACGGAGAAGATTTTGCATGACCGCCACTTTGCCGCCCTTGATCCCGAAGTTCTCGACGCTTGCGCCCGGCTACGACGTGCTGCTGTGCGACGTCTGGGGCGTGATGCACAACGGCATTGCCGCCTATCCGCGTGCCTGCGACGCGCTGATGCGCGCGCGCGCCCGCGGCGGCACGGTGATCCTGATCACCAATGCGCCGCGGCCGAGCGAGGTGGTGGCGCGTCAGCTCGAGCGGTTGCATGTGCCGCGCGAGGCCTATGACGCCATCGTCTCCTCCGGCGACGTCACCCGCAGCGTGATCGAGGAGCGGCCGGGCCAGACGCTTTTCCATCTCGGGCCGGAGCGCGACCGCTCGATCTTCAGCGGGCTCGACGTGCGCTTTGCGCCGCTTGAGAGCGCCGACTACGTGGTCTGCTCCGGCCTGGACGACGACGACAGTCGAGACGCCGGATGACTACCGCGCGCGGCTCGAATCCATGCTGGCGCGCAAGCTGTTCATGGTCTGCGGCAATCCCGACGTGGTGGTCGAGCGCGGCGACAAGCTGGTCTATTGCGCCGGCGCGATCGCCGATCTCTACGCCACCATGGGCGGCGAGGTGCTCTATGCCGGCAAGCCGTACCGGCCGATCTACGACATGGCGCTGGCAAAGGCGGAACGCGGCTGCCGGCCGGCAAGATCGCCGCTCAGCCGCGTGCTGGCGATCGGCGATTCTGTGCGCACCGATCTCAAAGGCGCACGTACGATTCGGCGTCGATTTCCTGTTCGTGACCTCGGGCATCCACGCCGAGGAGCTGGGCGGCCGCGAGCGGCCCGACAGCGCCGCGCTGACAGCGACATTTGCCGCCGCCGGCGGCATGCCGAAGGCGGTGATGCGGCGAATTGAGGTGGTAAGCCCTCAGGCCGCGGGAGCGGGGACTTCTGAGAACACCGCGTCGATCTTGTTCTTGAGCGTCTGCGCGTTGAACGGCTTGACGATGTAGTTCGACACGCCGGCCTTCTTGGCCGCGATCACGTTCTCGGTCTTGGATTCCGCCGTGACCATGATGAACGGGGTCTCGGCCAGCGAGGGATCGGAGCGCACTTCCTGCAACAGGTCGTAGCCGGTCATCGGCTCCATGTTCCAGTCGGAGATGACCAGGCCGTATTCGCGCTTGCGCATCTTGGCGAGCGCCGTCGATGCCGTCATTGGCGTCGTCGATCTGCTCGAAGCCAAGCTGCTTGAGCAAGTTTGCGATGATGCGGATCATCGTGTTGTAGTCGTCCACGACCAGAACCGGCTTGATCAGATCGACAGCCATGGCGCATGCGCCCGCACTGGGCTCTCCCCAAAAGGTGGCGATAAACTAGCAGCGGGCCTTGAATAACCGGTTAATTTGAAAGTTTGTTAACGGCGCGCTAACCGTAGCTGGCGCACTAAAAGTTTGCCGATGAAAATCATGTACACGTTTCTGACCGCCACCTCCTGCAACCGTCCCGGACGCCGATGAGCAAGCCCGCCGTCCCGGCGAAAGCACTTCCATGTCGCGCGCGACGGCGTGCAGGGCATCGATAGCGGGCCGCTTGCCGGCGCCGTGGTGGCGATCGGCAATTTCGACGGCGTGCATCGCGGCCATCGCGCGGTGATCGGTGCCGCGCTCAAGCGCGCCCGCGCGCTCGGGCGCAAGGCGGCGGCGCTGACCTTCGCGCCGCATCCGCGGCTGTTCCTGCGGCCGCAGGACATCGCTGTTCCAGCTCTCCAGCGAGCGCGACAAGCTGCGCCTGCTGGCGGCGACCGGGCTCGACGGCGCCATCATCATGACCTTCGACGCGGCGCTGGCCGCGACCTCGGCGGAGGATTTCATCGGCAAGATCCTCGTGGCGCGCTCGGCATCGGCGGCGCGGCGATCGGCTTCGATTTTCATTTCGGGCAAGAACCGCGCCGGCTCGCCGGCTTTCTGGCCGAGCAGGGCGCGCGGCTCGGCTTTGCCGTCGACGTCGTGCCGCCGCTGGAGGACGAGGGCCGGCCGGTGTCCTCCGGCGCGGTGCGCGCGGCGCTCGCCGCAGGCAGGGTCGTGGAGGCGACCGAGCTGCTGGGCGCGCCCTGGTTTGTGTCGGGCGAAGTCATCCACGGCGACAAGCGCGGGCGCGAACTCGGCTTTCCCACCGCCAATCTGAAGCTCGATCCGTCCTGCGGCCTCAAGCACGGCATCTATGCGGTGCGCGTCGACATCGCGCGGCAAGCGCCATGACGGCGTGGCGAGCTTCGGCCGGCGCCCGATGTTCGACGACGGCGCGCCGCTGCTCGAGGTGTTCCTGTTCGATTTCGACGGCGACCTCTACGGGCAGATGATCGATGTCGCCTTCATCGGCTGGATCCGCCACGAGCAGAAATTCGAATCGATCGAGGCGCTCAAGCGCCACATGGCGGCGGACGTCGCCCAGGCCCGCGATGCGCTCAAGCGCGCCGGCAACGCGTTTCCGGTGCTGGGTGACATTTAGCCGATTGGCCTGCTACATAGCCCGCCATGTCGAAGCCCGAGCGCGACTATTCCGAGACGCTGTTCCTGCCGCAGACGGAATTTCCGATGCGCGCCGGCCTGCCGCAGAGGGAGCCGGAAATCCTGGCGCGCTGGGAGAAGGCGGACCTCTACCGCAGCTTGCGCGGCGCCGCCAAGGGCCGCGAGAAATTCATCCTGCACGACGGCCCGCCTTACGCCAACGGCAACATCCATATCGGCCACGCGCTCAACAAGATCCTCAAGGACGTGGTGACGCGCAGCCAGCAGATGCTCGGCTTCGATTCCAACTACGTGCCGGGCTGGGACTGTCACGGCCTGCCGATCGAATGGAAGATCGAGGAAGAGAACTACCGCTCCAAGAACAAGACGAAGCCGAACCTGTCCGATCCGGCGGCGATGGTGGCCTTCCGCCAGGAGTGCCGCGCCTATGCCGAGCACTGGCTCAACGTGCAGCGCGAGGAATTCAAGCGCCTCGGCGTCGAGGGCGACTGGGCGCATCCCTACACGACGATGGATTTCTTCGCCGAGGCGCAGATCGCGCGCGAGCTGATGAAGTTCGCCGCCAACGGCACTCTGTATCGCGGCTCGAAGCCGGTGATGTGGAGCGTGGTGGAGAAGACCGCGCTGGCCGAAGCCGAGGTCGAGTACGAGGACTACACCAGCGATAGGTGTGGGTGAAGTTTCCGGTTGCGGATGTGTCGCTCGAAGGCGGCAATAAGAACGACGTCGCGGCGGCTTTCGACCTTGTTGGAAACGCATCGGTCGTGATCTGGACCACGACGCCTTGGACGCTTCCGGGAAACCGCGCGATCAGCTTTTCGCCGAAAATTTCCTACGGTCTTTACGAAGTCACTGAAGCGCCTGCCGACAACTGGGCGAAAATGGGCGATCATCCTCATCCTCGCCGACAAGCTTGGCCGAGAGTGTTTTCAAGCAAGCCCGTAGTCACAGCTTTTGAAAAGGTGAGAGCCGTCGAAGCTCAGCGTGCTTGCTGGCATGGCTTGCGCGCATCCGTTGCAGGGCTAAGGGCGGCTATGATTTCTTCGGTGCCGTTGCTTGCCGGCGATCATGTCACCGACGAGGATCGGCACTGGTTTCGTGCATACCGCGCCGGGACACGGCCGCGAGGACTTCGAGATCTGGATCGCGAATAGCATCTGCATTGATGAAGCGCGGCATCAATCCGGCCATTCCCTACACCGTCGATGAAAACGGCGCGTTCACCGAGGCCGCGCCGGGCTTCACCGGCAAACGCGTCATCAACGACAAGGGCGAGAAGGGCGACGCCAACGAGGCGGTGATCAAGGCGCTGATCGAGGCCGGCATGCTGATCGCGCGCGGCCGTCTCAAGCATCAGTATCCGCATTGCTGGCGCTCGAAGAAGCCGATCATCTTCCGCAACACGCCGCAGTGGTTCATCGCGATGGATAAGGACATCGCGAAGAAAGGCGACACGCTGCGCCATCGCGCGTTGTCGGCGATCAAGGTCACGCGCTGGGTGCCGGAGCAGGGCGAGAACCGCATCACCGGCATGATCGAGAGCCGGCCCGACTGGGTGATCTCGCGCCAGCGCGCCTGGGGCGTGCCGATCGCGGTGTTCGTCAAGGAAAAGCCGGACGGCTCGGTCGATATCCTGCAAGACCCGGAGGTCGAATTGCGCATCGTCGAGGCCTTCGAGAAAGAGGGCGCCGACGCCTGGTACAAGCCGGGCGCGCGCGAGCGCTTCCTCGGCAAGCTCGCCAACGATAGCTGGAAAAAGGTCGACGACATTCTCGACGTCTGGTTCGATTCCGGCTCGACGCACGCCTTCGTGCTGGAGGACCCGCGGCATTTCCCGACGCTTGCCGGCATCAAGCGCAAGATGGACGGCGGCAAAGATACCGTGATGTATCTGGAAGGCAGCGACCAGCACCGCGGCTGGTTCCATTCCTCGCTGCTTGGAAAGCTGCGGCACGCGCGGGCGCGCGCCCTTTGACGTGGTGCTCACCCACGGCTTCGTGCTCGACGAGCAGGGCCGCAAGATGTCGAAGTCGCTCGGCAACGTCACCGCGCCGCAGGACGTGATCAAGCAGTCCGGCGCCGACATCCTGCGCATGTGGGTCTGCGCGTCGGACTATGCCGACGACCTGCGCATCGGCCCGGAAATTCTCAAGACCACGGTCGAGACCTATCGCAAGCTGCGCAACACCGTTCGCTGGATGCTCGGCAGCCTCGCGCATTTCCACGAGGAGGATCGCGTCAAGTTCGACAAGATGCCGGAGCTGGAGCGGCTGATGCTGCACCGGCTGGCCGAGCTCGATGCGCTGGTGCGCAAGGCCTACGCCGATTTCGACTACAAGCGCATCTTTGCCGCGCTATCGAGCTTCATGACCTCGGATCTGTCGGCGTTCTATTTCGACATCCGCAAGGACACGCTCTATTGCGATCCGTATCTCGTCGGTGAAGCGCAAGGCCTGCCTCACCGTGCTCGATCATCTGTTCCGCTGCACGGTCACCTGGCTTGCGCCGATGCTCTGCTTCACGGCCGAGGAGGCATGGCTCTCGCGCTATGGCGAGGCCGCAAAATCGGTGCACCTCGAAACTTTCCCCGAGGTGCCGGCCGCCTGGCGCGACGACAAGCTCGCGGAGAAGTGGCGCAAGATTCGCACCGTGCGCCGCGTCGTCACCGGCGCGCTGGAGATCGAGCGCGCGCAAAAGCGCATCGGCTCCTCGCTCGAGGCGCATCCGATCGTGCATGTGTCGAACGCAGAACTGTACGAGGCCGTGGTCGATTGCGATCTCGCCGAGGTGTGCATCACCTCGGCGGCGACGCTCGTCCAGGACGAGGGGCCCGGCAGCGCATTCCGTCTGCCGGATGTCGCCGGCGTCGCGGTCGTGCCCAATCTCGCCGAAGGCACGAAATGCGCGCGCTCGTGGAAAATTCTCACCACCATCGGCGCCGATCCCGAATATCCCGGATGTCTCGCCGCGTGACGCGCAGGCGCTGCGCGAATGGGAAGCCATGCGCAAGGCGGCGGAGTAGAATGCGCGTCCGTCCTATCTCACCGGCCCGCTAACGCGCTTCGGACTTGCCGTCGCGGCGATCGCCTGCGCTGCTCGACCAGGCCAGCAAGCTTTACCTGCTGTTCGTGTTCGATCTCGCCGCCAATGGCCGGTCCGCCTTGGCCCGTTCTTCGATTTCGTTCTCACCCGCAATACCGGCATCAGCTACGGCCTGTTCCAGACCCAAGGGCCGCTCGGCCAATGGGTGCTGCTGGCGTTCAAGGCGGTCGCCGTCCTGCTGCTCTGGCTCTGGCTTGCGCACGCGAAGGACCGGCTCACCGCGCTCTCGCTCGGCCTGATCATCGGCGGGGCGGTCGGCAATGCCATCGACCGTCTGGCCTATGGCTGGGTCGCCGATTTCGTGTTTTTCCACATTTCCACGGCCGAATTGGCGGTTCAACTGGTATGTTTTTAACCTAGCCGATGTAGCCATCGTTGCCGGGGTTATTGGCCTGTTGTATGAATCTCTTGTAATGGACCGCGCCGCAAAAGCGCCCTGATCCACCGCAAGAGTCGCGACAATTCAATGGTTTCAAGGTCCGGTTCCGGATGAACATGATGCGTCTGACGCAAGGTCTTCACAGGCTGCGCTGCCTTCGGGCTGGCGCTCGGCGCGGCCGCGCTGCTGCGTTCCGCCCCCGCGCGCGCGGCCGACGATGACGTCCCGGTCGATCAGAAAATTTATGCGCAGCATCATGGAAGGGCTCGGCCTAAGCGCGACGGCGAGGCGACATCAACTACCGGGAACGTGCGCCGCTGGTGATTCCGCCCAGCCGCGATCTGCCGCCGCCGGAGCGAAGCGATGCGGCGACTGCCAACAATCCGGCGTGGCCGAAAGATCCCGACGTTGCACGCCGCAAGGCGGAAGCGGCCATGGAGAAGGGATCGCAACATCAGCGACGAGCGCGAGCGCGAGCAGAATCCGCTGCGTCCCGATCAGCTGACGCCCGGCGGCCGAGCCAAGAAGCAAAAGCAGGCGCGCACCGACGATGGCTACGAGGCGCCGGCCTCCGGCTTCGGCAGCCAATTACTGCCGTCGGAGCTCGGCTACAAGAAGCAGCATGTTCGGCAACATGTTCGGCAGCAAGAAAGGAAGAAACGGCGAAATTCACCGGCGAGCCGCCGCGCACCTCGCTGACCGATCCGCCGCCCGGCTATCAGACGCCGTCGCCGGATCAGCCCTACGGCGTCGGCAAGGCGACGGCTGCCGAAGGCCGACCGACTACTACACCAACGCAGTCCGAGCCGAGTCGATAGTAGCGTTGACGGCTCGTCAGATTCGTAGCTCTGTTGTCGTGGCTCGGCGGCGTCATCCGATTTCGTGCTGCGGCACGATCGCAACATATCCAGGTCCAACATCGTGCTTGCCAAGACAAACTTGACGCTCATTGCGCTCGTTGCCGCGCTCGCCATGCTTCTTCGCTTGCCGCCGAGCAGGCTGGCCCCGAAGTCGCCGACTTCACGCTCGCCAACGGACTTGGAGCTGGTGGTCATCCCCGACCACCGCGCGCCGGTCGTCACGCATATGATCTGGTACAAGGTCGGCGCCGCCGACGAGACGCCGGGCAAATCGGGGCTGGCGCATTTCCTCGAGCATCTGATGTTCAAGGGCACGGCGAAAAATCCGGCCGGAAAATTCTCGCAGGTGGTCGCGCGCATCGGCGGCCAGGAGAACGCCTTCACCTCGCAGGACTACACCGGCTATTTCCAGCGCGTGCCGAGCGAGCAGCTCAAGACCGTGATGGAATTCGAAGCCGACCGCATGACCGGCCTGCAGCTCACCGATGAAGTCGTGTTGCCCGAGCGCAACGTCATTCTCGAGGAGCAGAACCAGCGCGTCGGAAACAATCCGCGCGCGCGCCTCGGCGAGCAGATCGACGCTGCGCTTTATCTCAACCATCCCTATGGCAAGCCGGTGATCGGCTGGCGGCACGAAATGGAGCAGCTCTCCCGCGACGACGCCATCGGCTTCTACCGCCGCTTCTATGCGCCCGAACAATGCGGTGGTGGTGATCGCCGGCGACGTCGACCCAGCGCAGGCGCGGGCGCTTGCCGAAGAGACCTACGGCAAGATAGCCCGCCACGGCACTATGGCGCCGCGCATGCGGCCGCAAGAGCCGCCGCCGGTGGCGGTGCGCTCGCTCACGCTCGCCGATCCGCGCGTCGAGATGCCGACTCTGCAGCGCGCCTATCTGGTGCCGTCCTTCGCACGGCCAAGCGCGGCGAGTCGGAAGCGCTGGAAGTGCTCGCGCATATTCTCGGCAGCGGCTCCAACAGCCGGCTCTATCGCGCGCTGGTCGTCGACAAGCAGGTCGCAGTCGTGGCCAGCGCCTGGTACGACGCGAGCGCGCTGGACATGTCGAAGTTCGGCGTTCACGGTTCGCCGCGACCCGGCGTTACGCTGCCGCAGCTCGAGGCGGAAACCGACGCGGTCATCGCCGAGGTCATCGACAAGGGCGTCACAGCCGAAGAACTGGAGCGCGCCAAGACCCGGCTGATCGCGGACGCGGTCTATGCGCAGGACAACCAGGCCAGCATGGCGCGCTGGTACGGCACCGCGCTGACCACAGGCGCAACCGTCAATGACGTGCGGCGCTGGCCGGACCGCATCCGCGCCGTGACCGCCGAGCAGGTGCAGGATGCCGCACGGCAATGGCTCGACAAGCGGCGCTCGGTCACCGGCTATCTGATCAAGGATGTAAGCCCGCAGGCGGAGAAGCGGTCATGAACCGGTTCGTCGCATCGTTTCTTTGCTGCTGCAGCCGCGCTGGTGGCGGGCGCGGGCGTCGCCTCGGCGATGACGATCGAAAAGATCGTCAGCCCGGCCGGTATCGAGGCCTGGCTGGTGCGCGAAAAGGCAGTACCGCTGGTCACGCTCAACTACGCATTCCATGGCGGCGCCACCCAGGACGAGCCGGACAAGGCCGGCACCGCCCATCTTGCCGCCGATCTGCTCGACGAGGGCGCCGGCGATCTCGACGGCAAGACCTTCCATGAGCGCCTGGAAAATCACGCGATCGAACTCGGCTTCCAGGTCGGCCGCGACTATTTCCACGGCTCGCTGCGCGCGCTGAACGAGCACCGCGACGAGGCTTTCGAGCTGCTGCGGCTGGCGCTGACGAACCCGCGCTTCGATGCCGACGCGGTCGAGCGAGTGCGCGGGCAGGAGCTGGCGTCGCTTCAGCGCGATACCACCAATCCCAACGATCTCGCCAGCCGCCGCTGGTGGCAGACCGCTTTCCCCGACCACCCCTACGGGCGCGAAAGCAAGGGCACGCTGGAAACGATGCCGCGCATCACCGCCGACGATCTGCGCGACTATGTGCGTCGCGTGTTCGCGCGCAACGAGCTGAAGATCTCGATCGTCGGCGATGTCGATGCCAAAACGGCCGGCGAGCTGATCGATCGCGCATTCGCTGGCCTGCCGGCGAAAAACGATCTCAAGCCGGTCGCGGATGCGACGCCGAGCGGGCCTCGGCCGCCGCATCGTGATCAATGTCGACGTGCCGCAGGCGGTGGTCACTTTCGGCGGGCAGGGCATCGCGCGCCACGATCCCGAATTCATGGCCGCCTATATCGTCAATCATATTCTGGGCGGCGGCAGCTTCTCCTCGCGCCTCTACAGAGAGGTGCGCGAAAAGCGCGGGCTTGGCTTACGGCGTATCCGACAGCCTGGTCTGGTTCCGGCGCGCCGCGGTCGTGCTCGGCGGCACCGCCACCCGGGCCGACCGCACCGCCGATGCGCTGGCCGTGATCGAGCACGAGATCAAGCGCATGGCCGAGAAGGCCCGACGCCGGACGAGCTCGCGGCCGCCAAGTCGTTCCTCAAGGGCTCCTATGCGCTCACGCTCGACACCTCGGCCAAGATCGCGGCGCAGCTCACCCAGATCCAGATCGACGATCTCGGCATCGACTATATTCAGCGCCGCGGCGCCCTGATCGATGCGGTGACCATCGAGGATGCCAAGCGGGTGGCGCATCGTCTTTATGGCGGCGGCATGCTGGTGACGGTCGCCGGCCGGCCGAAGGGGCTGACCTCGAGCGGAACTACGGAATAGCAGCCGCGTTGGTTTCCGCCGTTGCGCCTTCCGCGCGACTCTAGGCAAATACCGAGCATGAGCATCGTCCAATCCATCGACAGCGCGCGCGAAGAGAACATCGGGCCGCACGGCGTTGGCGCGGATGCGCTGAATGCCGCTCTGGCGCGCGCAGAAGGCGCGCTTGACCGGCTGCGCGCCCGCCATGCCGACGGCAGTCTGCCGCTGCTGCGCTTGCCGGAAGCTCGCAGCGATCTGGAGGCGATCCGGGATACCGCGCGCCAGCTGGCGGACAGGGCGACCGACATCGTTATTCTCGGCACCGGCGGCTCCAGCCTGGGCGGGCAGACCTTGGCGCAACTTGCGGGCTTCGCCGTGCCGGGCGTCGGCGCGTTGCGCGCGCCGCCGCAACTGCATTTCATCGACAATCTCGATCCGGACAGCTTCGGGACGCTGCTTGCCAAGCTGCCGCACGCGACCACGCGTTTCGTCGCGATCTCCAAATCCGGCGGCACCGCCGAAACGTTGATGCAGACCATCGCCGCCTTGTCGGCGGTTAAGGACGACGGGACTGCAGACCCGCATTCCCGATATCTTTCTCGGGATCAGCGAGCCGGCCAAGTCCGGCAAAACGCAACGGCCTGCGCGATCTGCTCGGCAAATATCCGCGTGCCGATGCTCGATCACGATACCGGCGTCGGCGGCCGCTATTCGGCGCTCACCAATGTCGGCCTGCTGCCGGCGGCGATGTCTCGGTCTCGACATCGCAGCGGTGCGCGAAGGCGCCGGTCTGTCGCACTGGCGCCGGTGCTGGCAAAGAAG
The DNA here is from genome assembly GCA_963775095.1 of uncultured Alphaproteobacteria bacterium. Lineage (GTDB taxonomy): Bacteria > Pseudomonadota > Alphaproteobacteria > Rhizobiales > Aestuariivirgaceae > Aestuariivirga. The sequence continues at coordinate 156,718 of CAVZHN010000005.1, read as the reverse complement.
CCGGCGGCGCAGGTGCCGGCCGCGGTCGGCGCCGCGCTGTCGGTCGCGCTCGCCGAGAGCAAAGGCAAATCGATCAGCGTGCTGATGGCCTATTGCGACCGGCTGCAGCGCTTCACGCATTGGTACGTGCAGCTCTGGGCCGAAAGCCTCGGCAAGAACGGCAAGGGCACCACGCCGCTGGCGGCGCTCGGGCCGGTCGACCAGCACAGCCAGCTGCAGCTGTTCATCGGCGGGCCGCGCGACAAACTCTTCACCGTCGTCACGGTCGATGGCGCAGGGATTGGGCCGCGCATCGACGGCGAGCTTGCCAAGCTTGCCGGCGAACCGGGCTTCGCCGGCAAAACCATCGGCGATCTGGTGGCGGCCGAAGGCCGCGCCACCGCCGAGACGCTGGCGAAGAACGGCTGCCCGGTGCGCACAATTCACATCAGCAGGCTCGACGAGGAAAGCCTCGGCGAACTGATGATGCATTTCATGCTGGAGACGATCATCGCCGCGCATCTCCTCGGGCGTCGATGCTTTCGACCAGCCGGCGGTGGAAGAAGGCAAGGTGCTGGCGAAGAAGTATCTGACGTCCTGACGTGGCTGCCGGTCATGATCCGCATCACCGACACCATCTCCATCGACGAAGTCCGAACTGTCGGAATCCTTCGTGCGCGCGTCCGGGCCGGGCGGGCAGAACGTCAACAAGGTGTCGTCGGCGGTGCAGCTTCGCTTCGACGCGCGCCATTCGCCGTCGCTGCCCAATGATGTGGCGGTGCGGCTGATGCGGCTTGCCGGCAAGCGGCTGACCAAAGAAGGCGTCATCGTCATCATCGCGCAGCAGCACCGGACGCAGGAGCGCAACCGCGCCGATGCGCGCGAGCGGCTGTTCGACCTGATCCGGCAGGCTGCGGTGCAGGCCGATGCCGCGCCGGCCGACCAAAGTGCCGAAGGCCCAGAGGCGGGAGCGGCTCGAGGGCAAAAAGCACCGCTCCGGCATCAAAAGCCTGCGCCGCGGCAAGCCAGGCTGGGATTAGGCCTTGGGATAGCGGGGGCAGTTCGCGCCGTTGCCTCGCAGGCCGCCGTAGCGCGCCGGTAAAGTCGGCCCGAATTCGGATCAGGCGCCCCGCAAAGATGCCCGTCCGCCAACTGTCCGAGGCCATCGTCAACCGCATCGCCGCCGGCGAGGTGGTCGAGCGGCCGGCGAGCGTGGTCAAGGAACTGGTCGAAAATGCGCTCGATGCCGGCGCGCGCCGCATCGACGTGCTCACCGACGGCGGCGGCCGCCGGCTGATCCGCGTCACCGACGACGGCGAAGGCATGACGCGCGCCGATCTCGCGCTCGCGGTCGAGCGCCACGCCACCTCGAAGCTCGACGGCGACGATCTGCTGGCGATCCGCACGCTCGGCTTTCGCGGCGAGGCGCTGCCGTCGATCGGCGCGGTGGCGCGGCTGACCATCACGACGCGGCACGCCGACGAGCCGCATGCCTGGAGCATCACGGTCGATGCCGGCGAGAAATCGGCGGTGAAGCCGGCCGCGCTCGGGCAGGGCACCACGGTCGAGGTGCGCGACCTGTTCTACGCCACGCCGGCGCGGCTGAAATTCCTGAAGACCGACCGCAGCGAAGCCGAAGCCGTGCGCGAGGTGGTGCGGCGGCTGGCCATGAGCCGGCCGGATGTCGCCTTCACGCTGGCCGGCGAGGAGCGCGCGCCGGTGACCTGGGGCTGCGGCCGAAGGCGACCAGCTCGCGCGGCTCGGCGACGTGCTCGGGCCCGATTTCCGCGCCAATGCCGTCGCCATCGACGCCGAGCGCGAAGGCGTGCGCGTGACCGGCTTTGCCGGCCTGCCGACGCTGTCGCGCGCCAATTCGCTCGGGCAATATCTGTTCGTCAACGGCCGGCCGGTGCGCGACAAGCTGCTGGTCGGCGCGGTGCGCGCGGCCTATGCCGACTATCTGCCGCGCGACCGCCATCCGCTGCTGGCGCTGTTCGTCACGCTCGATGCGCGCGAGGTCGACGTCAACGTGCATCCGGCCAAGACCGAGGTGCGCTTCCGCGACGGCGGCGCTGGTGCGCGGGCTGATCGTGCGCGCGCTGAAGGAGGCGCTGGCGCGCGAAGGCCAGCGCGCGGCGACGACCGGCGGCAGCGCGACCATCGCGGCGTTCCGTCCCGGCCGACGGCGCCGCGGCGCGGCGCCTATGACTGGCGGCGCTCGCCGGCGCGGCCGATCCGGTTTTGCGCCGATGCGCGGCGGCGCTGCGGTCGGCTTTGCGGAAGCCGCGCAGGCCGCCTTCGATGTCGGCGAGCCGGCCGCGGATGCGCGCGGTCGCGAGCTTCGAGCCGGCGGCCGATCAGATCGACCGGCCGCTCGGCGCGGCGCGCGCGCAGGTGCACGAGACCTACATCGTGGCGCAGACGCGCGACGGGCTGGTGATCGTCGACCAGCACGCCGCGCATGAGCGCATCGTCTATGAGCGCATGAAGGCGGCGATCGAGAAGTCCGGCGTGGCGCGGCAGATCCTGCTCATCCCGGAAATCGTCGAGCTCGACGAGAGCCGACGCCGCGCGGCTTGCCGCGCGCGCCGACGAGCTTGCCCGTTTCGGCCTGGTGATCGAGACGTTCGGCCCGGGCGCGGTGGCGGTGCGCGAGACGCCGTCGATGCTGGGCGAGATCGACGTCAGGGGACTGGTCGGCGATCTCGCCGAGCACATGGCGGAATGGGACGATGCACTGCCGCTGGAGCGCCGCCTCATGCATGTCTCGGCGACCATGGCCTGCCACGGCTCGGTGCGCGCCGGGCGCCGGCTCAAGCCGGAGGAAATGAACGCGCTGCTGCGCGAGATGGAAGTCGGTGCCCAATTCCGGCCAGTGCAATCACGGCCGGCCGACTTATGTGGAGTTGAAGCTGACCGATATCGAGCGGCTGTTCGGGCGACGGTGAGCGAGCTCAGACCGTCCGCAAAAACACAAATTCCGTGTCGTCGTATTTGCGCCGCTCCATTTCCTCGAAACCCTCCGGCGCCTTGAACGCGGCATCGGCCGCTTCCTCCACCACGACCAGCGCTTCGGGCTTGAGCCAGCCGCCCTCGCGCGCCGAGACCAGCGCCTTCTCGGCCAGGCCCTTGCCATAGGGCGGATCGAGGAACACCAGCGAGAACGGCTCGAGCGGATGCGCCGGCCCGAGCTTGGTGGCGTCGCGCCGGAAAATGCGGGTGACGCCGCCGAGCCCGAGCGTCTCGACATTGTCGCGCAGCAGCGCGCGCGCCTCGACGCCGTCGTCGACGAACAGCGCGAAGGCCGCGCCGCGCGAGATCGCCTCGATGCCGAGCGCGCCGGTGCCGGCGAACAGGTCGAGCACGCGCGCGCCGGTGACCGGATCGCCATAGGCATGCGTGAGGATGTTGAACAGGCTTCGCGCAGCCGGTCGGCGGTCGGCCGCATCGCGTTCGACTTCGGCCCGGCGAGCGGGCGCGAGCGCAGTTTGTCCGCCGACGACGCGCATTATTTTGCGCTTGGTCTCGATCGGACGCGGTCCGCCGGAACGGTCGCGGCGGCGTCGCTTCCTGATATTTCGGTCGCGCGCGCCAGCTCGTGCGGTCTGTCGTCCAGGGCGCTCTTGTCGGCGTCTCGGAGGTCCTGGCTCGCGCGCTTTCGCCCGGCGCCCGGAATCGACGCGGCGAGGGCTGCTTCGGTTCCTCGATCGATCAGCGGCGCATCGAAATCGGCGCCGGCCTCGGCGACGATCTGCTCGCCGAGCTTTGCGCGCAGCTCCGCCGTCTCGATTTCCTCGCACCGCGCCGTCGGCGAGGTCGCCCAGCTCGAACGGCCCGAACGAGACGCGGATCAGCCGGTTCACCTTCAGGCCGAGCGTCTCCAGCACCTTGCGCACCTCGCGGTTCTTGCCCTCGCGGATGGCGAAGGTGAGCCAGACATTGGCGCCCTGTTCGCGGTCGAGCGTCGCCTCGATCGGCCCGTAGCGCACGCCGTCGACGGTGATGCCGCCGCGCAGCCGGTCGAGCGCCTCCTGCTGCACGCGGCCGAGCGCGCGCACGCGGTAGCGGCGCAGCCAGCCGGTCGCCGGCAATTCGAGCACGCGCGCGAGCCCGCCGTCATTGGTGAGCAGCAGCAGGCCTTCGGTGTTGATGTCGAGCCGGCCGACGCTGATCAGCCGCGGCAGGTTCTTCGGCAGCGCGCGGAAAATCGTGTCGGCCGCCCTTCCGGGTCGGAATGGGTGGTCACCAGCCCGCGCGGCTTGTGATAGAGGAACAGCCGCGTGCGCTCGCGCGCCCGGCAGCGGCGTGCCGTCGACCGCGATGCGGTCGGCTGGCGTGACGTTGAGCGCGGGCGAGGAAATCACCGCGCCGTTGACCGACACGCGGCCCGGCCGCGATCCAGGCTTCGGCCTCGCGCCGCGAGGCCAGCCCGGCGCGCGCCATCACCTTGGCGATGCGCTCGCCGGGCATGTCTTTGCTGCTTTGTCGGCCATTTGGACTCTTCGTCATGCGCTGGGCTTGTGCCGGGCATCCACGTCTTTATGCACGGATCGTGCATAAAGACGTGGATGGCCGGGATAAGGCCGGCCATGACGGAGCATGGCATCGCCCTCATTCATGGAGATTGCCCTCGAGGAAGCCCGCGCCGCCGGCGCGCGCGGCGAGGTGCCGGTCGGCTGCGTCGATCGTGCGCGACGGCGAGGTGGTCGCGCGCGCCGGCAACCGCACGCTTGCCGACCGCGATCCGACCGCGCATGCCGAACTGCTCGCGATCCGCGCGGCGGCGGCGGCGCTCGGCACCGAGCGGCTCACCGATTGCGATCTCTATGTCACGCTGGAGCCCTGCGCCATGTGCGCGGCGGCGATGTCGTTTGCGCGCATCCGCCGGCTTTATTTCGGCGCCGCCGATCCGAAAGGCGGCGCGGTGGAGAACGGCGTGCGTTTTTTCGCCGCGCCCACTGCCATCACCGGCCGGAGGTCTATGGCGGCATCAATGAAAGCGAATGCGCGGTGCTGCTGAAGGATTTTTTCCAGGCGCGGCGCTAGACTTTCCGAAGGAGATTGCGGCTCAGGCCGTCTTGTCGACCAGCTTGCCCATGCCGGGCGGCGGCGGCGCCTTGCACGACCGGCTCGTGGCGGCCTCGCGGTCGTTGGCCTGCTGCTGCGGCGCGACTTCGGCGATGTTCCGGTCTTCGGCATGATGACTGGACGCCTATGCTGCCGCGCTCATGATCGTCTTCCAATTGCGGCAGCGTAGCGCGCAGCGTCAATTTGCGCCCGCGACGCGCGAAATCCGGCCTTGCAGCGAAAGGATTTGTTGACCGTAGTCGAACGCGCGACGTCAGGCCTGCGCGCGAATTCCCAGGCCTTGTCGGCGAGCGGCCGGATCATCTCGGCCTTGGCCGGCGCGAATTCGCGATGTCGCGGTGCCGTCGCGCACGCGGCCGATGATGCCCTGCAGAATGGCGGCGATGCGGAAGAAATTATAGGCGAGATAGACCGGCAGATGCGGGCGCGGATCGAGCCCGGTGCGCGCGACGTAAGCGTCGACGTAATCCGCCATCGACGGAATGCCGAGCGCGCGCAGATCGTGGCCGACCAGCGAGGCCGGTGCCGGCCGCGCTTTCCGAATGCGGCATGTGCCAGGCCATCAGGTGATAGCTGAAATCGGCGAGCGGATCGCCGAGCGTCGACAATTCCCAGTCGAGCACGGCGACGACTTTCGGCTGCGTCGCGCGCGACGATCAGATTGTCGAGCCGGTAGTCGCCATGCACCAGCCGCACCGGGCCGCCTGCGGCGGAATGTGCTTGGGCAGCCATTCGATCAGCCGCTCCATGGCGTCGATCTTTTCGGTTTCCGAGGCGCGATATTGCTTCGACCAGCGCTCGACCTGGCGCGCGACATAGTTTTCGCCTTTGCCGAAATCGCCAAGGCCGATCTTCGCCGGATCGAACGCGTGCAGCCGCGCGATGGTCTCGTTCATGGCGTCGTAGACCGCGGCGCGCTCGGCCGGGTTGGAGCCCGGCATCTGCGGCTCCCAGAACACGCGGCCGTCGACGAAGTCCATGACGTAGAACGGCGTGCCGGCGACGCTCTCGTCGGCGCAATAGACGCAGCGGCTCGGCGACCGGAAAGCCTTGCGCGTGCAGCGCGCGGATCACGCGATATTCGCGGTCGACCGCATGCGCCGACGGCAGCAGTTTGCCGGGCGGCTTGCGGCGCAAGCACGTAACGCCGCGCCGGCGTCTCCAGCAGATAGGTCGGGTTCGACTGGCCGCCCTTGAATTGCTTGACCGTCAGCGGGCCGGCGAAGCCTGCGACCTGCGCGGCGAGATAGCGTTCGAGCCGCGCGACATCGAGCCGCAGCGCGGGCGCCGCCTCCTTGGTGCCGGAAAAAGCCTGCTGGCGGTCGATCGATGTCATCGCCGTCACCGTCACTTCTTGCGCTCCGAACGAGATCGGCGCGTCGGCGTAGATCTTGTAGCTCTGCGTCTTCGGCTTGGCCTTGTCCTCCTCGTTGACGTACTGGATCGAGCTTTTGCCGATGCAGCTCGCGCGGCAGGATCATCACGCGGATGAAGCGGCTGGGCTTGTCGGATGCCGCTTGCGCGAACACCGCGTCGGGGCCGGATTCGTACCAGGCGCCGCCCGGCCCGTACGACGTCGAGCGGCCATGCGTGTCGATGCGGATGCCGCCCTCGATCAGGCAGCGGATGCCCGGCCCCTGATGGCGGTGCAGATAGGCGCAGCCGCCGGGCGGAAAGGCGACGCTGTCGCCGCGCATCAGCAGCTCGCCCTTCGGCAGCGTCTCGAGAAAGGCCGATCAGCTTCTCGTGCGTGATCATGCCGGGCGCGTTGGCGATCGTGCTGCCCTGGTCGCCGCGCGCCAGCTCCCAGCGCCAGCAGGTGACGCCGCCGGCGCCCGGCTTCACCGCGATGCCGCCTCGCCCTGCCAGGCCTCGCCTTCGTTCAGCGTCTTGCCGTCGATCGTGGCGGAGCCGTGCACCACGAAGATGAAGCGCGGCAGCGGCGGCAGCCGGAACTCGACATTCTCGGCGCTGGACAGGACATCTTCGTAAAGCCGAAGCACGGGATGCATTCATCAGATCTCCTGACGAAGTCATCGCCGGCGTAAAGAATTCGAGCAGTGCCGCCGCGGTGGCGTCCGGATTTTCCTCGGTGAGGAAATGGCCGGAGTCAATCGGCTTGCCGGTGGCCTGCGGCGCCCATTGTTGCCAGATCTCGAGCGGGCCGCCGGTTTCATTGGCAATGCCGACGCCGCCCCACAGCGCCAGCAGCGGGCAGGCGATCGTCTTGCCGGCGGCGCGGTCGGCCTCGTCATTGGCGAGATCGGCGTAGCGGCCGGCGCGGTAATCCTCGCAATGTGCGTGGATGCGCAGCGGATCGGAAAAGGCCGCGCGGTAATGATCGAGCGCGCGCGGATCGAAGGCGGACAGGTTCTTCGCCTTGGTCCAGCTCGCCATCTTCCATTCCAGATATTCGACCGGCGCTTTCGAGATCAGCATTTCCGGCAGCGGCTCCGGCTGCGCCAGGAACGGCCAGTGCCACACCTTCATGGCCATGTTGCGATCCATGCCGTGCCACATGTCGTAGGTCGGCACGATGTCGAGCGTCGCCATGCGCTCGACGCGGCCCGGATGATCGAGCGCGAGGCGATAGGCGACGCGGCCGCCGCGGTCGTGGCCGGCCAGCCGGAAGCGCACATGGCCGAGCTTCTCCATCACCTCGATCATGACCTTCGCCATCGAGCGCTTGTCGTAAGGCGCGTGATCCTCGTCGGCGCTGCGGCACCGCCGACCAGCCGTAGCCGGCAGGTCGGGGATGACCAGCGAGAAGCGCTGCGCGAGCGCGGGCGCCACGCGTGCCACATCACGTTGGTCTGCGTGTAGCCGTGCAGCAGCAACAGCGGCGGCCCATTGCCGCCGGCGCGCGCGAAGATTTTCCCGACCGACGGTGTCGATCCAGTGCGAGGCAAAACCGGGAAAGAGGTCGGCGAGATCGGGCATGGGCTACTCTGATACAACGATAGGGGACTATGCAGCCTACTTCTCCCGCTCGATCGCCCGCCAGCCGATATCGCGGCGGCAGAAGCCGTCCGGCCATTTGATCCGGTCGACCGCGGCATAGGCGCGCGCTCTGCGCCTCGCGCACGGTCTTGCCGCGCGCGCAGACATTCAGCACGCGCCCGCCATTGGCGAGGATTTTGCCGCCGTCGGCCTTCGTGCCGGCGTGGAAGATCTCCACGCCCTCGACCTGCGCGGCCGCATCGAGGCCTTCGATCACCGAGCCCTTCTCGTAATTTCCGGGATAGCCCTTCGCCGCCATCACCACGGTGAGCGCCGCGTCCGGATACCAGCGCAGATCGAAATTCTTCAGCTGCCCGTCGCGCGCGGCGAGCAGCGCCGGCACCAGGTCCGACATCAGGCGCAGCATCAGCACCTGGCATTCCGGATCGCCGAAGCGGACATTGTATTCGATCAGCTGCGGGCCATCCTTGGTGATCATCAGGCCGGCGAACAGCACGCCCTTGTAGGGCGCGCCCATCGCGCTTCATGGCGCGCACGGTCGGCTGGATGATCTCGTCCATCACGCGCTGGTTCATCGTCCGTCGGTCATGACCGGCGCCGGCGAATAGGCGCCCATGCCGCCGGTATTCGGGCCCTTGTCGCCGTCGCAGACGCGCTTGTGGTCCTGCGCCGAAGCGAGCGGGATCGCGGTCTCGCCGTCGCACAGCGCGAAGAACGATGCCTCCTCGCCGACGAGGCATTCCTCGATCACGATTTCCCAGGCCGGCGTGCCGAGGCCGCCGCCGAACATCATGTCGATGGCGGCTTCCGCCTCTTGCGACCGTCTCCGCCACCACCACGCCCTTGCCGGCGGCGAGCCCGTCGGCCTTCACCACGATCGGCGCGCCCTTCTTGCGCACATAATCCTTCGCCGCGCCCGCGCCCTTGAAGCGCTCATAGGCGGCGGTCGGGATGTTGTTGGCCTTGCACAGGTCCTTGGTGAAGCCCTTCGAGCCTTCCAGCCGCGCCGCCCATTTGCGTCGGGCCGAACGCCTTGATGCCGGCGGCTTCCAGATCGTCGACGATGCCGGCGCAGAGCGGCACCTCCGGGTCCGACCACGACGAGATCGATTTTGTTTGTCTTTGGCAGAACGCGATCACCGCCGCGTGGTCGGCGAGGTCGAGCGCCACGCATTCGGCCTCCTGCGCGATGCCGGCATTGCCGGGCGCGCAATAGAGCTTGTCGGTGAGCGGGCTCGCCGCCATCTTCCAGGCCAGCGCATGCTCGCGTCCGCCGGAACCGAGAATGAGGATGTTCATGGGACGCGCGAGGCGGGCCTTTAGTGTGACGGTCGCCATTTGGTGTAGCATGGTCGTCTTGCCCTCGCAAGAGATTCGGCCTGAATGACAGAGCCCGCCCTCAATAACGTTGTGGAATGGACCGTCTCCGAGCTGTCGGCGGCGCTCAAGCGCACGGTCGAGGACGCCTATGGCTATGTGCGGGTGCGCGGCGAGGTGTCCGGCTTCAAGGGCGCCGTCGCCCTCCGGCCATGTCTATTTCCGCCTCAAGGACGACAAGGCGGTGCTCGAGGCGGTGATCTGGAAGGGCGTCTTCGGGCCGCATGCGGGTCAAGCCCGAGGAGGGCCTCGACGTCATCGTCTCCGGCAAGCTCACGACCTTCGCCGGCTCGTCGAAATACCAGATCGTGATCGACACGCTGGAGCCCGCCGGCATCGGCGCGCTGATGAAGCTGCTGGAGGAGCGCAAGAAGAAGCTCGCCGCCGAAGGCCTGTTCGACGAGGCGCGCAAGCAGCTGCTGCCGTTCCTGCCGGACGTGATCGGCGTGGTGACCTCGCCGACCGGCGCGGTGATCCGCGACATTCTGCACCGGCTCGCCGACCGCTTTCCGCGCCGCGTGCTGGTCTGGCCGGTGCGGGTGCAGGGCGAGGCCTCGGCCGCCGAGGTCGCCAACGCCATCGACGGCTTCAATGCGCTGCCCGAGCGCGGCCCGCTGCCGCGGCCCGACCTGATCATCGTCGCGCGCGGCGGCGGCTCGCTCGAGGACCTGTGGTCGTTCAACGAGGAGATCGTGGTGCGGGCGGCGGCGGACGAGCATGATCCCGCTGATTTCCGCGGTCGGCCACGAGACCGACATCACGCTGATCGATTTCGCCGCCGACCGGCGCGCGCCGACGCCGACCGCCGCCGCCGAAATGGCGGTGCCGGTGCGCGCCGAGCTGCTGGCGACGCTCGCCGCACTCGGCGCGCGCAAGCTCGCCTGCTGGCAGCGCGGCATCGAGCGGCGCCGCAAGGAACTGCTGCCTGCTCACGCGCGCGCTGCCGGCGCTCGACGAACTGCTGGCGATCCGCGCCAGCGGCTCGATGCCTGTGCCGAGCGGCTTGCCGCGCGCGCTTGCGCGCCAATGCGCAATCCATCACACCCATCTGACGCGCGCTGCCGCGCGCTGTCGCCGCGGCTGCTGCGGCAGCGGCTCGACGCGCGGCAAGTGAAATCGTCGTCGCGCTCGGCGAGCGCGGCAAACGCGCGCGCGAGAATTATCTCGAGCAGCGCACGCAGCGCCTGCGCAGCGCCGGGCAATTGCTGAACGCCTTTTCCTATCGCGGCGTGCTCGCGCGCGGCTTTGCGCTGGTGCGCGACGGCGAGGGCCACCCGCTGCGCTCGGCCGCCGCGGTCGGCGCCGGCATGCGGCTGGATATCGAATTTTCCGACGGCCGCGTCGGCGCAACCGCCGACGGCGAACGCGCCGGCGCAGCCGCCCGCGAAAGTCAAAGCCGCGCACGCGCGGCGGCGAAGGCCCTGGCGGGCAGGGCAGCCTGTTCGGCTGCGTAAGCTTCAGGCGAGGGTTTCGCTGGCGCGGCCGAACGACTATGTTTGGTCGATACCGCAAGCCGGACAATGGAGGCCGCTTTTGCTCAATCGCTATGATCGCTCCTCGCCGATGAACGGCGAGGCCGAGGTGAAATACCTCGACGGCGATTTCCGCGTGGTGCGGCCGGGCGCCTTCGTGCGCTGCGCGGTGACCGGCGTGCCGATCCCGCTCGAGGAGCTCAAATACTGGAGCGTCGATCTGCAGGAAGCCTATGCCACGCCGGAGGCGGTGCTGCAGCGCTACCAGGAGCCGCACGCGCCGAAGAATAGGCGCTAGCGCCGCAGCTTCGCCAGCACCAGCTGTCGCAACTCATCGGCTTCCTCAACCACCATCGTCACCGGCAGCGTGTGCGCGCGCGTCGGCGAGCGCCGCCAGCAGCGGCTCGCCCGCCATGCGCGCGCGGTCCTTTTCGGTGGTGAGCAGCGCAAGCCCGTCGTGCTCGGCCTCGCATGATCAGTTCGCCGGCTTCCTCGGCGGTGTAGCGGTGATGATCGGGAAAGGCCCGGCGCTCTGCGAACGCGATGCCGGCCGCGGCAGCGGTGGCGAAAAATTTGTCCGGATCGCCGATGCCGGCGAAGGCCAGCACTTTGCGTCGCCTTCAGAGCGCGAGACCGCAGCTTGATCGGGCACGAGCCGGCCATGAAATACCGGCAGGTCTGCGCGCGCAGCTGAGCGATGACGTCGTCGGCGCCGTCGCCTTCGCCGACCACCAGCAGCGCATCGGTTCGCGCGAGCTGCGCGTCCAGCGGCGCGCGCAAAGGTCCGGCCGGGAAACACGCAGCCATTGCCGATGCCGCGCCGTCCGTCGATGACGGCCAGCGTGAAATCCTTGACCAGCGAAGCATTCTGCAAGCCATCGTCCATGATGATGACGCTGGCGCCTGCGCGCGCGCAAGCTGCGGCGCCGGCGACGCGGTCGCGCGCGACGATGGTCGGCGCCACGCGCGCCAGCAACAGCGCCTCGTCGCCGACTTGCGCGGCGACGGTCGGCATGAGCATCCACCAGTTTCGGACCGGCGACGCTGCCGCCATAGCCGCGGCTGAGACAAAACGGACGCTCGCCGGCGTCCGCGAGCATTTTTGCGAGCATCATGACGGTCGGCGTCTTGCCGGCGCCGCCAAGCGTGAAATTTCCCACGCACAGCACCGGCACTCCGGCGCGCGCGCCTTGTCATGCCATGCGCCGCGCCGCGACCGCGCCATAGACGAGCCCCAGCGGCGCCAGCAAGCCTGCGGCTGAGGCCCGCCCTGCGCCACCAGAAGGCCGGCTCACGCATGGCGGGCCCGTTGGCGCAGCTGGAGCTGCATCAGATAAGGGTCGAGCGACGCCAGGGTGCGGTCGAGCGCGCCGCCCAAGCGTCTCGACCACATTGTGCGCCGGCGTCGGCGACACGGGCGCAGCGCATCGGGGTCAGCCAGCCAGGCGGCGAAATGCGCGGTGAGGCGGTCGGCGTCGGTCAACCGGCTCGGCGCCATGCGCGTCGTCGAGCGCGGCATAGATCTCGGCGAAATTCCAGACATGCGGGCCGTGCAGGATGGCGGCGCCGAGCTTGGCGGCCTCGATCGGATTTTGCCCGCCGTGCTTGACCAGCGAGCCGCCGATGAACACGAGCGGCGCCAGCCGATAGATCAGGCCGAGCTCGCCGACCGTGTCGGCGACATAGATGTCGGTTGTGCGTTTGGGCAATTCGCCGCGCGAGCGCAGCGCCGCGCTCAAGCCCGCGGCAGCGCGCGATCTCGGCGACGCCGGCGCCGCGCTCGGGATGGCGCGGCGCGATCAGCGTCAGCAGGCCCGGAAAATTCGTGCGCAGCCGATGATGCGCGTCGATCACCACGCCCTCTTCGCCGGCATGGGTGGAAGCGGCCGCGATCACCGGCCGGCCGGCGATCGCATCCTGCAAGCGATGCAAGCGCTGCCGGGTCGGCGGGCGGCGCCGGCACGTCGAGCTTGAGATTGCCGGTGGTGACGACATGTGGCGCGCCCAGTTCGCTCAGGCGCGCGGCGTCGGCCGGCGGTGCCGCGCAAGGCAGAGATCGAGCCGCCGCAGCAGGTCGGCGATCGAGTTCGGCAGGCGCCGCCAGCGCTCGGAACGAATTTTCCGACAGCCGGCCGTTGACCAGGACCATCGGCACGCCGCGCGCCGACGTCTCGATCATCATGTTCGGCCACAGATCGGATTCCACGAACAACGCGAGATCGGGCTGCCAATGATCGAGAAAGCGGCGCACGAAGCGCGGAACATCGAGCGGCATGAATTGATGGATCACGCCGCGCGGCAGGCGCTGTTCGGCGAGCCCGCCCGAAGTGACGGTGCCGGTCGTCACCAGCATGCTGATGCCGCGCGCGCGAATGCGCTCGATCAGCGGCAGCACGCTCGCCAGTTCGCCGACGCTGGCGCCGTGCAGCCAGACCAGCGGTCCTTCCGGCCGCGCGATGCGGCTTTCGCCGCGCCGTTCGGCGCAGACGCTGGCGATGCTCCTTGCCGCGCTTGAGCCGCCGCGCCAGCAGCATCGGCGCGAACGGTGCTGCCGCCGCGCGACAACAGCCGATAGATCGCGCAAGCCGACCGGCATTTTGCCGCTCACGACTGCGCGCTCCTGGTTCTGTCGGCGATCTCGTAGGCGCGCGCCGTCACTCGGTTGAGCTCGTTCTTCGACCGCGTTGTCGCGCCGCCTCCAGCGCCGCATCGTCGGCATCGCGCGGCACATAGATCGGTTCGCTCGCCACGATCGCCGATCCGGCTGAACGGCAGGTTGATGGCGGTGCGATCCCAATTGTCGAGCTCGATGCGTCGGCTCGAGGCTATCGCCACCGGGTAGATCGGCCGGCCGGAATGCTGCGCAAGCTTCACGACGCCAAGGCCGGCGACGCGCGCAACTTTTGGCACGTCGGCGGTCATCGCGACATTGTAGCCTTCCTTCAAGCGCCTCCAGCATCTCGGTGAAGGCGACAGCGCCGCCCTTGCGGTGGAATTCGCCGTTGTGGGCGCCGGAGCCGCGGATCGTGCCGATGCCCAGCCGTTCCGCGGCGCGCGCATTGATCTCGCCGTCGCGGTGGCGCGAGATCAGCACCTTGGCGCGATGGCGCGGTCGTTGCGCTTGATGAACGGCGCCAGGAAATGCTGGCCGTGCCACATCGCGATGATCGCCGGCATCTCCACCGTGTCGTAGATCGTCGTGCGGCTCGAGGACGACCTGGCTCGTGCGCCAGACAAGTCGCAGATATGCAGGCGGCCGCCGCGCCGACGGCCTCCTGGAAGGCGGACGAGGTGACGATCCGCTTGAATGACGGCATCGTCATGCTCAGCGCGCCGGTCGACCAGCAGCTTCGGGATCGAGCAGGCGGTGCAGGTGAACGATGAAATAGCGCATGTGGGCGTTGTCGACGGTCTGCTGCGCCTTGGCCTTCCAGGCGACATAAGCGCTGGCATAATTCGGGTAGACGCCGACGATGTCGATCTTGTTGAGATCCTTGAATTCGCTGCCGCCGAGTTCGGTGAGTTCGCCGCCAAGAACGAGATGCAGCAGTTGTTTTTTTGTTGTGGGTAGTTCTGCGGACATGAGTCGATCCCTGGTCGATGCCCCGCGGCGGGCTACATACTGGGGTCAGGCCGAATTCTAAGCGAATTCGGTTTCACGGTCGCGCACCAGGTCGATCAACGCGCCATGGCGGGCATAGCCGGCGGCTATCAGCGCGCCATGCGCAATCTGTGAACCATCGTATTTCAGCGGCCGGCCGGCAAGATCGGTCAGCGCGCCGCCGGCTTCGTGCACCAAAAGGTCGGCCGCTGCAAGGTCCCAGTCATGGCTGCCGCCGGAGGCGAACGCGGCATCGAGTGCCCCGTGCGCGACGCGCGCAATCCGCAACGCGAGCGAGTGCACCTTGGGCTGCGCCAATGATGTCCGGCGTTAAGCCCGCAGAGCCGGTCGAGATAGCGCTTGGGGCCGGCGAGCTTGGCGCCGGTCGAGCGCTTCGCCGGCAGTCACCCTTGATCGGCGTGCCATTGAGTGTGGCACCACCGCCGCGCGACGACAAGGAACATCTCGTCGGTCACCGGCGCATAGAGCGCCGCGATCAGTGGGCGGCCGTGTTCGACGAGCGCCACCGAAATCGTCCAGTCAGCGCGGCCGGAGATATAGGCGCGGGTGCCGTCGATCGGATCGACGATCCAGGTAAGCGGCAAGGCGCGGTTGGGCAGGCGGTCTTGTGATTCCTCCGACAGCCAGCCGGCGCCGGCCAATGAGCGCGGTCGAGCCGCTCGTGCAGAAATTCGTTGACCGCGATGTCGCCTTCGGTCACCGGCGAGTTGTCGTTGCCCTTGGTCCACCGCTTGAACGGCCGCCGTGCGGTCGCGCGCGCGAGCTCGCCGGCCTCGCGCATCACGGCTTCGAGTGGGTCGCGCAACGCGACGACATCATTGCCCGGCAACGGTCAATCCCTCCACGCGCAATGTCGGCGCATTGGTGCCGTAGCGGAATTCAAGATCGTTGGCCGGCGTAAGTGTTCGGAACATGTCAAGCAAATGCCCGGCGATGGTGACCTCGCTCACCGGATAGGTGCGCTTGCCGTTCTCGATCCAGAAGCCGGAGGCGCCGCGGCTGTAGTCGCCGGTCACCATGTTGGCGCCCATGCCGATCAGGTCGGTGACGTAGAATCCGTCGGCGATGTCCGCGATAAGCGCGTCGGGGCTCAACCGGCCAGGCTCCAAATGCAGATTGCTAGGCCCGGGTGAAGGCACCGACGAGCCGGCGCGGTTGGCGTGACCGGTGGTGACGAGACCAAGCTCGCGCGCGGTCGCGCTATCGAGTAGCCAGGAGCGAAGCACGCCGTCCTCGACCAGCGCGAGCTTCTTGCCAGCCGACACCCTCGCCGTCGAACGGATGCGAACGCAGCCCGCGCTTGCGCAGCGGATCGTCGATAATGTGAATGCCATCGGCGAACAGCTTGGCGCCCATCTTGTCCCGCAGAAAGCTGGTCTTGCGCGCGACCGAAGCGCCATTGACGGCGCTGGCCAAGATGCGAAACCAGTGAACCGGCCGAGCGTGCGTCGAACACCACCGGCACCTTGCGAGTGGAAACCTTACGCGGATTGAGCCTCGCGACCGCACGCTCGCCAGCGCTGCGGCCGATTATTTCCGGGCTCTCCAGATCGGCCGCGTGCCGGACGGAGGAGTAATCATAGTCGCGCTCCATGCCGGTGCCTTCACCGGCAATCGCGGTCATCGATAGGCCGTGGTTCGAGCCGAGATAGGCGCCACGGAAGCCGTGACTGGTGACCAGCACCATGCCGCCGATGCCGGCCGAGGCGGAAGCGCCGCCCGACTTGCTGATCCCTTTTACCGCAAGCGCCGCCTGCTCGGCGGCTCGTGCCATGTGCCTCGAGCTCGCCGACCGTTGGCAAGTCGGGATCGATCAGATCGAGATCGGGAAAGTTGCGGGCCAGCAGATTTGCGTCGGCGAGGCCGGCGAACTTGTCCTCAGGCGTTGCCCGCGCCATAGCGACGGCCCGTTCGGCCAAGCGCGGCTGCGCCGTTGTCCGCTAAATCGTTGGTGGAAACCACGGCCTGCCTGCGCCCGACCAGCACGCGCAGGCCGAGATCGTCACCCTCTGCACGCTCGGATTCCTCGACCGCGTCCGTCGCGCACTTCGATCGCCAGCGACATCGTGCGCAACGCCACGGCATCGGCGGCGTCCGCGCCGGCAGCGCGCGCGGCTTTGACCAGCCGTTCGGCGCGGTCGGTCAGCGGAGTCAGGTCGAGCAGCGAAGAGGCAGAAGCGAGCATTGATTGGCTTTCACATGGGCGCGGGTGCGACGCGGTTCAACCACCGAAACAGGACAATTTGGTCAGCGGTGGCAACACCTCGTCAATCATGGTTTGCAACGGGGCGTCAATCATTCATCGCGAAGGCCTCGCCGCTACGTCCGGTTAACCCAGAACATTAAGCGGATTCGGACGCGTTTCTGCCATGATCTGGCACGCGACCCGGCGCAAAAGCCGGGCGCGGGAGAGTTTCGAGGCGTCAAATGCGAAGTGGCGGATGCGCCGGGTCGGGCCGCGCCTTGCGGCTCGACCCCTTTGGCTTGCCTGTGCGGTTTTACGCAAGCGATGCCGTCGCCGACGGGCAGGTTCGCGATGTCGAACTCCATCGCGAGCGCGTGGTCCTGCGGCGTTCGCTGCACGGCATGCGCATGGCGCTCAATATGCCGGTCGCGGCCTTTGACGGCGTCTCGCTGCGGTTGGTGCCAGGCGAGGGCGGCGCGGAAGACGCGCTCGCGGTCGTGCTCAACACCGTGATCCCGCGCTGACATTGCCGCTATTTGTGACATCTCAGCCTGACGAGGCACTGGCCGAATGGCGAGCCTGGAGCCAAGTGCTCGGCGTACCGCCTCTTGCTCGCGGAACAGAACGCAGGTGCGCGGGCGCCGAATGCGCAGCTGGGCGACTTGCACATCGAACGTCCTCGTCCCCGCCGCCGCCGTCGGAGTGCGCTTAAAAAGCGTCGGCCTTCAATTCTCTTGCGGCGTGGACACGGCAAAATCACCAAGGCGACGCCGGTCCATCGTGGCGAGCGCGAGATCATCGCGCGGAATTAGCTCGCCTAGGTTTTTTGCTGTTTGCATGCTTGTGACGGAAGAGCATGCCCTACAAAACGAGATGGCCGGGACGATGATTAACAGTCAGCGCCACAAGTTACTTCAATTGGCGTTTTCCGGGGTCCCATATCCGCCCGCGGTTGGCGTTTGAATGATAATTGCCTCGCTTGCGTCAATAACAGTGGCATCGCAACCCTGTAGTTTTTCCATGCCTCCGTCTCTTCGCCGCGCCCAGTTTTCTCCGACCTGGCCGGCTTGGCCGCCCGCAAGGCCGAACGGGCGCACCCGCCGGTGGCCGGACAAGATCGTGCATTCCATCTTTTCCAGGAAACGAATGGTGCGACGAATGCCATCGCCGGCATGCCACTGGCCGCGCCCGCCGGAGCCGGTGCGGATGTGGAAGTCCTCGAGCACGACGGGGTAGCGGAATTCCAAGCACTTCGGGATCGGTGAGGCGTGTGTTGGTCATGTGGGTGTGGACTGCATCCGTGCCGTTGAAGCCGGGACCCGCCGGGGAACCGGAGCAGATCGTTTCGTAATACTGATAACGAGCGTTGCCGAAGTTGAGATTGTTCATGGTGCCCTGCGCAGCAGCAAGCGCGCCGAGCGCGCCGAAAAGGCAATTGGTCACCGCTTGCGATGTTTCCACGTTGCCAGCGACCACGGCGGCGGGAAATTCCGGCGACAGCATCGAGCGTTCGGGGATCACGATGTTGATCGGCCGCAGGCATCCAGCATTCATTGGGATGTCGTCGTCGACCATCACGCGAAACACATAGAGTACCGCCGCGCGCGTCACCGGCTCTGGCGCATTAAAATTGGTCGGCTGCTGCTCGCTCGTGCCGGTGAAGTCTACTGTCGCCTCGCGTTTTTCCTTGTCGACCGTGATCTTCACCTTGATCACGGTGCCCTGATCCATCTCGTAGCTGAATTCTGAATCGTGCAGCCGATCGATCACGCGCCGCACGCTTTCCGCGGCATTGTCCTGCACGTGCTGCATGTAGGCCCTCACCACCGGCAGCGTGAAGTGTGTGACCATCTTGCGTAGCTCGGCGACGCCCTTTTCGTTGGCGGCAATCTGCGCCTTGATGTCGTTGATATTCTGCACCGGGTTGCGTGCCGGATATTTGGCGCCAGTGAGTGCCGCCCTCAACTCTTTCTCACGGAAACGGCCGCGGTCGATCAGCTTGAAATTGTCGAACAGCACGCCTTCTTGTTCGATGGTGGTGGCGTTTGGCGACATCGAGCCGGGCGAAATGCCGCCCACATCGGCATGATGCCCGCGCGAGGCAACCCAGAACAGGATCGATCTCTTCCTATCGTCGAACACTGGCGTGCAAACGGTAATGTCCGGCAAATGGGTGCCGCCGTTATAGGGCGCGTTGATTGCGTAAACGTCGCCAGGACGGATGCGGCCCTTATTTTCGCGGATGATTGTCTCGACCGCGCGATCCATGGAGCCGAGATGCACCGGCATGTGCGGCGCGTTGGCCACTAAAGTTCCGTCATGCGCGAATACCGCGCAGGAGAAATCCAGCCGCTCCTTGATGTTCACCGAATAGGCGGTGTTCTGCAGCGATACGCCCATCTGCTCGGCGATCGACATGAACAGATTGTTGAACACCTCCAGCATGACCGGATCGGCATGGGTGCCGATGGCATGCGTGCGCTTGAGCTTTCTGGCGCGCGTCAGCAAGAGATGATTTTTCGCCGTCAATTCGGCCTGCCAACCAGGCTCAATCACGATGGTCTGGTGCGGTTCGATGATGATGGCGGCGCCTTTGACGCGCGATCCGGGCTTGAGCTGGTCGCGGGTGTAGACATTCGCCTTGTGCCACGCTCCAGCGGAGAAGAACTGCGTGCGCAGCGCCGGCTTTGGCAGGGTAGCGCGCGACCGCTTCACCGCCTTTTCGTTGAATTTGGCGCCGCCGCCGACCGCCTCAACTGACACGGCTTCGACCACCATCTGCTTTGTGCGATCGATGAAACCGAAACGCGCTTTGTGAGCTTTTTCAAACGCACGTTTCATTGCCGCAGCATTACCGGCTGCCACAACCAGCGCGGTGTCGGTGCCCGCGTAGCGGATATGCGCGCGCACGAATACCTTGATCTTACTCGCCGGCACGCCCTGACCGGCGACTTCCAGCTTCGTCGCTTTTCCAAGCGATGCGCCGACGCGTGCGATCGCCTTGAGTGCTTTGTCGCCGAACGGCAGCTCGATGGCCTGCTCGCGCGTGGCGCGGATATCGGCCAGCCCCATACCATAGGCGGAAAGCAGCGAAGAGAACGGGTGCATGAGCACGCGAGTCATTCCGAGGGCGTCGGCGACCAAACAAGCGTGCTGGCCGCCGGCGCCGCCGAAGCAATTGAGCGCATAGCGGGTAACGTCATAGCCGCGCTGCACAGATATTTTCTTGATCGCATTCGCCATGTTCTCGACCGCGATCTTGATGAAGCCGTCAGCGACCTCTTCGGCTGTGCGGCCACCGACCTGTTGCGCCATGTCGGTGAAGGCATTGCGCACGGCATGCGCATCGAGCGGCAGATTCTGCGAGGGGCCGAAAATCTTTGGGAAAAAGTCGGGAATGAGCTTGCCGACCATCACATTGGCATCGGTGACGGCCAGTGGCCCGTCTCGCCGGTAGCATTTCGGTCCCGGGTTTGCCCCCGCCGAGTCGGGTCCGACGCGGAAACGCGCGCCATCGAAATGCAGGATCGAGCCGCCGCCGGCAGCAACCGTATGGATGAGCATCATTGGCGCACGCATACGCACGCCGGCGACTTCCGTTTCGAATGCACGCTCGTATTCGCCGTCGAAATGGGACACATCGGTCGATGTACCACCCATGTCGAAGCCGATGAGGCGATCCAGACCCGCCTGCCGTCCCGTTTCCGCCATGCCGACTACGCCGCCGGCAGGGCCGGACAGTATTGCGTCCTTGCCTTGGAAAAGTTCGGCGGCGGTCAGCCCGCCCGAGGACATCATGAACATCAGTCGCGCGGCTGACCGCTTCGCGTCGAGATCCTTATCTACCTGCGCCACGTAGCGGCGGAGGATCGGCGACAGATAGGCGTCCACTACTGTGGTGTCGCCCCGGCCGACCAGTTTGATCAGCGGCGAGACTTCATGGCTTACGGATACCTGCGCGAAGTCCATTTCGCGCGCGAGCGCAGCAACGCGCTTCTCATGCTCTGGAAAGCGGTACGCGTGCATGAACACGATCGCGACCGCTTTGATGCCATCGGCCTTAGCCGCTTCCAGATCGCCACGAACCGCCGCGAGATCGGGTTCTTGCTCCACTGTGCCGTCGGCACGCACCCGCTCGTCAACTTCCGCCACACGCTCATAGAGCATGTCGGGTTTGATGATGTGGCGAGCAAATATCTTCGGCCGCGCCTGATAGCCGATCTTGAGCGCATCGCGGAAGCCTTTGGTGATCAGCAGGAGCGTGCGCTCGCCCTTGCGCTCGAGCAGCGCATTGGTCGCCACTGTTGTGCCCATTTTCACCGCGCCGACGCGGCCAGCCGGAATTCCTTCGCCTGCTTTCAGACCAAGCAATTCGCGAATGCCCTGCACGGCGGCATCGGAGTAGGCTTCGGGGTTTTCTGACAGGAGCTTGTGCGCGACCAACGTTCCGTTTGGTCGTCGCCCGATGACGTCGGTGAAGGTGCCGCCGCGGTCAATCCAGAAGTCCCAAGTGGCTGCTGTGATGTTTTTCTCGGCATGGCGCTGAACTTGCAAACGAGGCAGCACTATGTCCGGCCTGTCGGGAGCAAAACAAGCCTGCTAGGCTCAACTCCGCGAAAAAATCGGTGAACCATGAAGATACTATTCGCCTTCGCACTACGCCCGCAGCTGCGGCGAAGGACCGCAGCAGCAGCAGCAGACCGGCGCAACCGGCGATCGCCGCACGTGCGGCCGACAGAAACAGCGGGTCGAGCGCGGCGACTGCGAGTCTTGTCGCCGGCAGTGTGCCGCCGAACAAGAGTACGCCAGCGACGCCGAGTGCGAGACCAATTCTTTTCGCGGGAAGTCGTCATGCGGGCGGCGAACGCTAGCCTGCTGCCCTACACTGCGCTAGTACGCTCAAAAATTGGCGGGGGCCCGGCGGTTTTGCCGCCGAGCCCCCTTACAACGTATCAGCCGGCCTGTAAGCCGGGTTCTGTATGGCCTGCGGCGCGAGCCGCAGACGTGACGGCCATTCCTCTCGCACGCCGGTTGCCCGGCGCATCAAGCAACCTACCCGAACGGCTGATCCGGACTGATCTGGGATTGCTCCCGCGCCGTTCCTATTCGGTCTTGCTCCCGGTGGGGTTTGCCGTGCCGCTTCCGTTGCCGGAAACGCGGTGCGCTCTTACCGCACCGTTTCACCCTTGCCGCGGCTAAACGCAACGCGCCGAGGCGGTCTGTTCTCTGTGGCACTATCCCTGGGGTTTTATCCCCGCCGGACGTTATCCGGCACCGTTCGTCCATGGAGCCCGGACTTTCCTCCCCGGCCGCCTTTCGGCATTGGCGCGGAGCGGCCGTCCGGCCGACTGACGGGATAGGAATGGGGATACGTGGCCGTCGCGTCAAGGCCGTCGCGCAACAGCCTTAAAGAGCTCTGTGCAACTTATGCCAGCCGGGCGGCCGAGGCCGCGTCTCGATCAGCGCGCGCAATGTCAGCAGCGTGGACGGATCGGCGATGCCGTCGACGCGCGCCGGCCGGAAATGGCGCTGGAATGCCATAACCACCTCGCGCGTGGCATCGTCATAGTTGCCGGTCTCCTCGATGCCGTAGCCGTAGGAGCGCAGCGCGCGCTGCAGTCGCGTCACCGAGTCGCCGCGGTCGCCGGGCTTGAGTCCGGTGCCTTCGAGATTGAGCGGGGCAGCGCGCACCCAGTGGCCGACGCCGGATTCGCTCAGCAGCCCCCAGGGAAATTTCTCGCCCGGATCCTGCTTGCGCGCAGGCGCCACGTCGGAATGAGCCGAGAATGCGGTCGGCGCTGATCGGCCCGCGTCGTGTGATGATCGACTTGCAGAGCGAGATCACCGCCGCGATCTGACGCAGCGGAAAATCGGGATAGCCGAATTCATGGCCCGGATTGACGATCTCGATGCCGATCGAGCACGAATTGATGTCGGTTTCGCCAGCCCAGGACGACTTCGCCAGCGTGCCAGGCGCGTCAGCTCCTCCGGCACGCATTGCACGATGCGGCCGTCCTCGAACACCACATAATGGGACGAGACCTTGCTTGCGGCGCGTGTCAGCCGTTGCAGCGCGGCCTCGCCGGTCTGCATGCCGGTGTAGTGCAGCAGGATCATGTCGGGCGTGCGGGCGTCCTTGCGCTCGTCAAAATTGGGCGAGGGCGCGACGTCGGCGACAATAAAAGAATCCGGCGGAAAAGCGGACATGGGCCGGACAAAACCGGTGGTGAACGCGGGGGCGGGCATCATTCACCGCGCCCGAGCAAAAAAGCAAGCTTGAAAAACATGCGGCTGCAGCCCGGGATTCTGCCCGGGCTGCGAGCCCTGTTTGTCGTGCCTCTATTGACGATCAGCGGCTTGCTCGGTCGCGTGCTGCCAGACGGCTTGAGCACCACCGCCGAGCTGTCGCCGGAGCCGGTCGTGCTGTGGGGCGCGGCGGCTCATAGCGCGCGAAAGCCTGCGCCTTTTTGAGCTCACCCTTCGTCACGGCAAGCTTGAGCTTGTCAGCCGAGCCGTTTTGGTCGGGCACCACATCAAAGGAATTCGGCGCAAGCGCTACCTCTTTTGAGCCGATGCCGAGGAAACCGCCAACGCTGATCACGAATGCTTCGATCTTGCCCGCTCTTGTCGAACAAGATGTCGCCGACATCGCCGATCTTCGATTGTCGGAGCCTATCACATCGGTGCCCTTGAACTTCGAGGCCAACCATTGATCAGGTTTCTGCGGCGATACAAAGTTCGCTTTGCCGTAGCCTTGCGATTGCGCGGCTGCGCGCTGGAGTGGATTGAGCTTGGTGTACTCGGTGATTGCGCCAAACGCGCCCGTTGCCACGGCGGCGCTGACTGCGGTGGACAACATCAATTTCTTCAGCATCCTAAGCGCCTCCGCTCGATCACGGATGAGTTCCTTGACCACAACGCGCGGCATGTGGTCGCCGGGCGGAGACGACTTGAATTCGAAAATGGAACCGCCTGCGTGCTTTACGCGCCAGCGGTGCGTGCGGATGTGCCCGTCTCATTCTCGTGTACGCGCACCACCGTCACCGTGCATGGCGCTTCAGCGACAACATGCGCCGAAACACTGCCGAGATAACGGCGCAACCTTGAGCTTGCGCGTGCGCCAATCACGATGTGATCGACGCGGTTATGGCGGGCATAGTCGACCAGCTGGCTCGCAGCGTCAGTTCATTCGAGTACGTGATAGGTGATGCGCTCGGGGGCCACCGGAATGGCGCGCGCCCAATGCTTTAGTTCGATCAAACGACCCAGATGCGGATTACGCCCTTCGCGCGTCCTCGAGCTTATCGAGCGTAAGGCGGGCGATTTTCAGGACATTGACGCAAGCAAGCCGCGCATTTGGTTCAGTAGCGAGCACGCGCCGCACTGCGAGTGCGAGCGCCTGGCTAAGCGCCTCATGGCCGGGTTCAAGATCGATCGCTGCCAGTACGATTGGTGCATCGGCGAGGTGGCTTGCCACTGCGCGGCGGAAGCGCAACGGCGGATTTCGGGTTGTGCGCAACCATCGCCAGACGACAGTAAAAGCACTGTCCCGCCGCATGCGGGCGGCCCGCTGTGTGAGGGGGACCTGCTCGGGATGCTGCAGATCGAAAGCGAGCTGCGCGGCAGTCGCGTAACGCGCCTCCGGATCAACCTCCAGACAGCGCAGGATGATCTCTTGTAGCCATGGCGGCACGGCAGGATTGCGCTCACGCGGAGGCACGGGATCTCGCCACAGTCGCCAACGCCAATTGTCCGCGCGCTGTGGCTCGCCGAACGGACGCTCGCCAGTCGCCAAAAAATAGAGGATCACCCCGAGCGCAAATAGGTCGCTGCGCGGATCGCCGCGGTCGCCGAGGACCTGCTCGGGCGAGATATAGGCGCCGGTGCCGACCGGCCCTTCCGCTTCCTCTTGCACCAGGTCAGGCAGTTGGTCATGCCGTGACAGCCCAAAATCGATAAGCACCGCGTCGTCTGCCGCGCAGGATCACATTGCTCGGCTTTAAATCCAGATGGATCACGTGCTGGCGGTGGATGTCATGCAGGGCAAAAGCGATCTTGGCACCGATCGCCGCAACCTCGTCAGGCGGCAATGGCATTTTGTCGAGCAGGGATTTCACCGACGGGCCGGCGACAAATTCCATCACGATATAAGGCCGGTCGAAATCGCCGGCGGCGATAAAGCGAGGCGCATGCGGCCCAGTGAGTCGTGGCAAAATCATTTGCTCGACTTCGTAGCCGACGATGGTGAGGGGATCTTCACCGGGCCGCAGCAGCGGGATCTTCATCAGCATTGGCAAATCATTGCCATCGCGCGCGACGCGCCAGAAGCTCGCCATTCCGCCGGACTCGAGCGGCTCAATGAGACGAAAGCCGTCGATTACCTGGCCGGCTTTGAGTTCGCGCCGATCCACATTTCAAGCTCCCTCGATCAAGCGGGAGCTCAAGATCAGTGGCAACCCTGCGTCGCGCACCTTGCGCGCGGCGGTTTCGTTGTCATACGGCACGCGCACATAGACCAGGACATTGCGTTCGGTATCGAGCGCACCGTAGCAGGCGGCCGGATTGTAATCGCGCGGTTGCCCGACCGAACCGATCACCGCGATCCAGCGCCGTTGCGCGAGTAGCGGAATTTCCACGGCCTGCACCGGCTGGAAGCCGGCGAGCTTTCCGGTCGGCGACAGATGAAAAAGTTCCGGGACGTGCACGTGACCGCAGAATGTGGCTTGCGCACGCGTCGCCATGAAGCTGCGCGACGCCGCCGAGACATCGGTGATGTACTCCCAATGCTCCGGTGCGTGCGCGCTGGCATGCACGAACAGCCGGCCACCGTCTTCGAAGGTCAGCGGCAATTGCGTGAGAAATTCGCGCTGGGTGGCAGTCGAGCTTCGGCCGCGTCCAGTCGATCGCCTCAGCCGCAATCGAGTTCATGCCACCGGTGCCGCTGGCGATGGCTGCGTCATGGTTGCCCAGCAGGGCCACCGCGCCGCTTTCGACCTCGCGCATCACGGTGTCGACCGCAAAGCCGGGGTCGGCGCCGTAGCCGACGTAGTCGCCGAGAAAAATGAAAGCGATCGATGCCGCCGCGGCGCGCGTGGTCGAGGCTTGCCTCGAGCGCCTCGCGGTTGGCGTGAATGTCGCTGAACAGTCCAATCCACATGACTTCACCAGGGCCCGCTGCAGGCCGGAATTCGGCAACGTTTCTTTAAGTTTAACCGCCGTTAATGGCGTTGATCTGCCGCAACGGCGCGCTTCGGGAGCATTTGGGCCGATTTCTTGACGGCCATATAATCCCATGATATCCCACGATTTCCCAAAATGGGACATGACGTTATCAGGCGCGAGGCTGACCCGGCTAAGCGTCAGTTCGCTGAGGTGTCTCAAGAGCGCCCTTGGTTGCGTCCAGTCGGTGTGGGGTGCGGGGTATGGACCGCTTCGTGGCGAATTTCACGCTGCGGCTCGACTCCAAGGGACGCGTCTCGATCCCTGGTTCCTTTCGCGCGGTGCTCGGCCGCGACGGCTTCGAGGGCCTTTATTGTTATCCGGCGCTGGATCGTCCCGCGATCGACGCCGGCGGAAGTGCGCTGATGGCGGAGATCGAGGCGTTGATCGGGCGCTATGCCCCGTTTTCCGACCAGCGCGAGCAGCTCGCCCTGGCGCTCTATGGCACCAGCGAGACGCTGAAGATCGACGGCGAGGGGCGGGTGGTGTTGAGCGAGAACCTGAAGCGTCATGCGGGCATTACCGAGACGGTGGCGTTCGTCGGTCTCGGCCACAAGTTTCAGATCTGGGAGCCCGGCCGTTTCCAGAACGAGCTCGCGGAGGCCACCCAAAAGGTGCGCGCGCTCAAAGGGCGAGCTGAGTTCCCAGGTGGCGGCGCGCAACGCGCTCGGAGCACGGGAATGATGGCGGGCGGCGGCGGCTCGGCTGTCGCTGGCGGACCAGCCCTCCACATTCCCGTGCTCGGCCGCCCCGCGGTCGAGTTTCCTCAAGCCTCGTGACGGCGGCGTCTATATCGACGGCACCTTCGGCGCCGGCGGCTATACGCGCGCCATCCTGGCGGCCGCCGACTGCAAAGTGATCGGCATCGACCGCGACCAGACCGCCATCGCGCTTGGGGGCGGACCTGGTCGAGCAGGCCGAACGGCCGGCTGACGCTGATCGAGGATCGGTTTTCCAACCTCGACGCGATCGCGCGCGATGCCGGCTACGACACGGTCGACGGCGTGGTGCTCGATCTCGGCGTCTCCTCCATGCAGCTCGACAGGGCCGAGCGCGGATTCTCTTTCCGCCTCGACGGGCCCGCTCGACATGCGCATGGGCAGCGAAGGCCCGAGCGCGGCCGATGTTGTCGACGGCTGCAAGCGAGCGCGATCTCGCCAATATTATTTTCACCCTCGGCGAGGAGCGGCATTCGCGCGCTGTCGCGCGCGCCATCGTCAAGGCGCGCTCCAGCGCGCCGATCGCAACACCGCGCGCGCTTGCCGAAATCGTCGCATCGGTCGTGCGTTCGCGCCCCGGCGATATCCATCCGGCGACGCGCACGTTCCAGGCGCTGCGCATTTTCGTCAATGACGAGCTCGGCGAACTGGTTGCGCGCACTGCAAGCCGCCGAACGCATTCTCAAGCCCGGCGGCCGGCTGGTGGTGGTGTCATTCCATTCGCTCGAGGATCGCATCGTCAAATCGTTCTTCGCCGATCGCGGCGAAACCCGCGGCGGCTCGCGTCACGCGCCCGAGGTCAAACGTCCGACGCCGACCTTTCGCAGTGCTCACCAAACGGCCGGTGGTCGCCGACGACGATGAAGTCATGCGCAACCCGCGCGCCCGCTCGGCCAAGCTGCGCGCCGCCGAGCGCACCGATGCGCCGGCGCGGCGCTGGCGTGCCATCCGATCTGCTGCCGCGTCTGCCGTCGCTCGCCGACGTCCTGAAGGGGCGATAAGCATGCGCCTGCTCAACATCCTCGTCATCGGCGCGCTGATCCTGGCGGCGTCCTTCGTCTACAAGATCAAGTTCGATTCCACTCTGCAGGCCGAGCGAGTCGCCAAGCTGCGCGGCGAATTGCGCCGCGAGCGCAACGCCATCGCCATCCTGCGCGCCGAATGGGCGAAGCTCGACACGCCCGGCCGCATCCAGGGCCTGGCCGACCGCCATCTGGCGCTGCGGCCGATCGTACCGACGCAATTCGACAACCTCGACCGGCTGCCCGAGCGCCCGCCCGCGATTGTGCCGCAGCCTGGCAACGATCCGATCGGCGCCATGCTCGCGCCGGCCGCCCGAAACGACCGGCAGCGTGCGCCGCCGGCGGCCGCGGTGACCGCGATGCACGCGACCGAGCGAATCAACCCGAAAGCCGCTGGCAGCGCGCTCTGCGCTCGCTGCTCTACGGCCGCGACGTCGACCGCAACGTGAAGGCGAAGGCGCGGCTCGGCCTCGCCATCGTCGCCTTCGTCGGCATCTTTTCGGTCATCGCGCTGCGGCTGGTGATGTTCGCGACGGTAAGCGAAGGCCACGGCGGCCGCCGCAGCGTCGCGCAGACGCCGTCGCTACCGCGCGTCCCGACATCCTCGACCGCAACGGGCAAATCCTCGCCACCGACGTGAAGACGCCGTCGCTGTTCGCCGAGCCGCGCAAGATCATCGACGTGGACGAAGCGGTTGAATTGCTCACCGCGGTGCTGCCCGATCTCGACGCCAACGAAGTGCGCGAGCGCCTGTCGTCGAAGCGGGGCTTCGTCTGGCTCAAGCGCGAGATCACGCCGAGCCAGCAGCAGGAGATCCATCGGCTCGGCATTCCCGGCGTCGGCTTCCTGACCGAGAACAAGCGCGTCTATCCCAACGGGCCGGTGGTCTCGCACGAGATCGGCCACGTGAACATCGACAACCAGGGCATCGCCGGCATCGAGAAGTGGCTCGATGGGCAGGGGCTCGCCGCGCTGCACATGGCGGGGCTTGCCACCGACCAGCTGCAGCGGCCGGTCAATCTCGCGCTCGATCTGCGCGTGCAATTCGCGCTGCGCGACGAGCTCATCGCCGCGCGCGAAAAATATCAAGGCCAAGGCCTCGGCCGGCGTCATCGCCGACGTCAACACCGGCGAGATCGTCGCGATGGTGTCGGAGCCCGACTTCGACCCAAACAATCCGCGCGAGGCCAACGACCCGAACCGCCTCAACCGGCTGACCACCGGCGTCTACGAGATGGGCTCGACCTTCAAGGCGCTGACGCTGGCGATGGCGCTCGACAGCGGCCGGATCTCGCTATCGTCATCCTTCGACGCGCGGCTGCCGCTGCGCTACGGCAAATTCGAGATCAACGACTATCCACGCGCAGAAGCGCGTGCTTACGGTGCCGGAAATCTTCACCTATTCGTCCAACATCGGCACCGCGCGCATGGCGCTCTCGCTCGGCGTCGAGTACCACAAGGCGTTCCTGAAAAAGCTCGGCCAGCTCGACCGGCTGCGCACCGAACTGCCGGAAAGCGCCGAGCCGCTGGTTCCCAAGCATTGGGGCGAGCTCAACACCGTCACCATCGCCTTCGGCCACGGCCTTTCGGTGGCGCCGTTGCAGGCGGTGATGGGCATTTCCGCGCTGGTCAATGGCGGCAAGCTGATTCCGCCGACCTTCCTCAAGCGCGACCAGGCGGAAGCCGACCGGCTCGCCAAACGCGTGATCAAGCCGGAAACCGCCGAGAAAATGCGCTATCTGATGCGCCTGAACGTGGAAAAAGGCACCGCGACGCGGGCCAATGTTCCGGGCTATTATGTCGGCGGCAAAACCGGCACCTCGGACAAAGTGGTCGGCGGGCGCTATTCCAAGACCAAAGTCTTGACCAGTTTCACCGCCATATTGCCGGCCGACAAGCCGCGCTATCTGTTGCTGATCATGCTCGACGAACCGCAGGGTCTGCCCGAGACCCATGGCTTCACGCACCTCGGGCTGGAATGCGGTGCCGGTCGGCGCCAAGGTGATCGAGCGCGTCGCGCCGCTGCTCGACATTCCGCCGCGCTTCGATCTGCCCAAGGCCGATCAAATGCTGCTGGTGAGCGCGAAGGAAGACGCGGTGAAGCTGCGCGATCTTCTGCCGGAGGCGGCGATCGACATGCGCGTCAGGCGCGATCGAGATCGCGGGCATTACCGCCGACAGCCGCAAGGTCAAAGCCGGGTTTCCTGTTCGTCGCCATTGCAGGCGCCAAGGCCGACGGCGCGCATTTCGCCAAGCAAGCCGCTAGCCGCCGGCGCGGTGGCGGTCGCTGCCGAGCAGCGGCCCGAGGCATTGCCCGACGCGGTCGCATTCATCCATGTGACAACGCGCGCCGCGCGCTTGCGCTGGCGGCGGCGAAATTCTTTCCGCGCCAGCCGAAGACCATCGCCGCCGTCACCGGCACCAGCGGCAAAACCTCGGTCGCCGCATTCACGCGGCAGATCTGGAGCACGCTCGGCTATCAGGCGGCGAGCATCGGCACCATCGGCGTGGTCTCGCCCAAGGGCGAGCACTACGGCTCGCTGACGACGCCCGATCCGGTCGAGCTGCACCGCACGCTCGACCAATTGGCAGGCGAGGGCGTCACGCATCTCGCGCTCGAAGCCTCCTCGCACGGCCTCGATCAGCACCGGCTCGACGGCGTGCGCATCGCAGCCGGCGCCTTCACCAATCTCTCGCGCGACCATCTCGACTATCATCCGACCATCGAGGCCTATCTCGCCGCCAAGCTGCGCCTGTTCGAGGATTTGATCGTGCCGGGCGGGACGGCGGTGATCGGCGTTGACGATTGCTATGCCGGACAGGTGGTCGAGGCGGCGAAGAAGCGCGGTCTGAAGATCATGACCGTCGGCGAGCACGGCGACGACATCAAGCTCGTCGGCGGAGCCATCGACGGCTTCGCGCAAATCATCACAGTTGCCCATGGCGGCCGCACGTATAAAGTCAGGTTGCCGCTGGTCGGCGCCTTTCAGGTGCAGAACGCCGGCATTGCCGCGGGGCTCGCGATCGCAACCGGCGCCGAGCCGGCGCGCGTGTTCGCAGCGCTGGAAAAGCTCACCGGCGCCAAAGGCCGGCTGGAACTTGCCGGCACCCGCAACGGCGCGCCGATCTTCATCGACTACGCGCACAAGCCGGACGCGCTCAAGAAGGCGCTTGAGAAGCCTGCGCCCTTATGCGAGCGGGAAGCTGATCGTGGTGTTCGGCGCCGGCGGCGACCGCGACACTGGCAAACGTCCGATCATGGGCCGGATCGCAGCAGAGAATGCCGACCGCGTCATCGTCACCGACGACAATCCGCGCAGCGAAAATCCGGCCGCGATCCGCGCCGCCATTCTCGCCGATGCGCCGGGTGCCGCCGAAATCGGCGACCGCGCCGAGGCGATCCGGAAGGCGATCGCGGATCTTAAGGCCGGCGACGTGCTGCTGATCGCGGGCAAGGGCCACGAGACCGGGCAGATCGTCGGCGACCGCATTGTGCCGTTTTCGGACCACGAGGCGGTGGCGGCGGCCTTGCAGGGCAAAGTGGCATGAGCGCGCTCTGGACCCTCGATGCCATGGCCGCGGCGATGCATGCCGAACGCGCCGGTCCTTTGCCGGCGGATGTGTCCGGCATTTCCATCGACAGCCGCACATTGAGCAAGGGCGAGGCGTTCTTCGCCATCCAGGGCGAAAACCGCGACGGCCACGACTTCGTCGACGCCGCGCTGAAAGCCGGCGCCGGCCTCGCGGTGGTGGCGAGCGGTCAGCGCGAGCGTTTCGCCGATGCGCCGCTGCTGGTCGTTCCCGATGTGCTCGAAGCCTTGCGCGATCTGGCGCGCGCCGCGCGCGCGCGCTTGCATGCGCAAGGTCATCGCCGTCACCGGCTCGGTCGGCAAGACCGGCACCAAGGAAGCGTTGCGGCTGGCGCTGTCGGCCGACGGCGAAACCCATGCTTCCGTCGCCTCCTACAACAATCACTGGGGCGTGCCGCTATCGCTCGCGCGCTGTCCGGCAAGCGCGAAATACGCCGTGTTCGAGATCGGCATGAACCATGCCGGCGAAATCACGCCGCTGACGAAGCTCGTACGGCCGCATGTGGCGATCGTCACCGGCGATTGAGCCGGTGCATCTGGAATATTTCGGCTCGCTGGAGAAGATCGCCGACGCCAAGGCGGAAATTTTTGCCGGCGTCGAGCCGGGCGGCGCCGCCGTGCTCAATCGCGACAATGCGCAATATGCGCGGCTTGCCGCCGCCGCCAAGGCGGCCGGCATCGAGCGCATCGTTTCCTTCGGCGAGCACGACGACGCCGATGCGCGGTTGGTGCGCCTTTCGCTGCAGGCCGACTGCTCGACCGTCGAAGCGCGCATCCTGGGGCAGACGGTCACCTACAAGCTCGGGCACGCCGGGCCGACATCTCGTGCTCAATTCGCTCGCCGTCCTGGCCGCAGTTTCGCTCGCCGGCGCCGATCTCGCGCTGGCCGCGCTCGCACTCGACAATCTCAAACCCGCCAGCGGCCGCGGCACGCGTGCCGTGCTGACAGTTCCCGGCGGCAGCGCGCTGCTGATCGACGAAAGCTACAATGCCAATCCTGCCTCCATGCGCGCGGCGATCGCGCTGCTCGGCCAGGCCCCGATCGGCAAGCACGGCCGCCGCATTGCAGTGCTGGGCGACATGCTGGAACTGGGCCCGCAGGCGCCGAACTGCACCGCGCACTCGCCGAGCGCGATCGAGGCTGCCGGCATCGACCTCGTTTATTGCTCTGGGCCGCTGATGCGCGCGCTGTGGGAGGCTCTTCCCTCGCGCGCCCGGGGCGGCTATGCCGAGACGGCGGCGGCGCTGGAGCCGGCCGTGCTCGACGCCATTCGAGCGGGCGACGCGGTGATGGTGAAGGGCTCGCTCGGCTCGAAAATGGGTCCGATCGTCAAGGCGCTGGAACGGCAATTCCCCAGGCAGGCCGCGCTCGATCAGGCGCCTGCGCAGGGGTGAGTACTCAGGGTTCGACCCAATGTTCTATTGGCTGACCGAACTGTCCGACAAAGTCTCGTTTTTCAACGTCTTCCGCTACATCACGTTTCGCACCGGCGGCGCGATCGTCACCGCGCTGGTGTTCGTCTTCCTGTTCGGCGGCCCGATCATCGACCTGCTGCGCCTCAAGCAGGGCAAGGGCCAGCCGATCCGCAGCGACGGCCCGCAGTCGCATCTGGTCACCAAGAAGGGCACGCCGACCATGGGCGGGCTGATGATCTTGTCCGGCCTGCTGGTGTCGACCTTGCTGTGGGCGAACCCGAAGAGCCCCTATGTCTGGGTCGTGCTCGGAGTGACGCTCTCCTTCGGGCTGATCGGCTTCTATGACGACTACCTCAAAATCACCAAACAAACCCATGCCGGCTTTTCCGGCCGCACGCGGCTGATCGTCGAGGCGGTGATCGCGGTGGTGGCCTGCACGGCGCTCGCGCAATCTCGGCCGCGGACCGATTGCGACTTCGCTGGTGTTCCCGTTCTTCAAGGAGCTGGTGATCAATCTCGGCTGGGCTTTCGTGCTGCTCGGCGCGTTCGTGATCGTCGGCGCCGGCAATGCGGTCAATCTCACCGACGGCCTCGACGGTCTGGCGATCGTGCCGGTCATGATCGCGGCGGCGACCTTCGGCCTGATCTCCTATCTCGCCGGCAACGCAGTGTTCGCCGAATATCTGCAGATCCATTATGTCGCCGGCACCGGCGAGCTGGCGGTGCTTTGCGGCGCGGTGATCGGCGCCAGTCTCGGCTTTCTCTGGTTCAACGCGCCGCCGGCCTCGATCTTCATGGGCGACACCGGCTCGCTGTCGCTCGGCGGCATGCTCGGCGCGGTCGCGGTCGCCATCAAACACGAGATCGTGCTCGCCATCGTCGGCGGGCTGTTTGTGCTGGAAGCGGTGTCGGTGATCGTGCAGGTGGTGTCGTTCAAGCTGACCGGCAAACGCGTATTCAAGATGGCGCCGATCCACCATCACTACGAGCAGCTCGGCTGGACCGAGCCGCAGATCGTGATCCGCTTCTGGATCGTCGCCGTGGTGCTGGCGCTCGCCGGGCTGGCGACGCTGAAGTTGAGATGAGCCTTGATCCCGGTCACCACGTTCGCCGGAAAACAGGTCGCGGTCTTCGGCCTCGGCAGTTCCGGCCTGCTGGCGGCGCGCGCGCTGAAGGACGGCGGCGCCGAGGTCGTCGCCTTCGACGATGACGACAAGAAAATCGCCGAAGCGCAAGCGGCCGGCCTGAAGACGCAAGATCTGCGCGAGCTCGACTGGTCGAAGATCGCCGCGCTGGTGCTGGCGCCCGGCGTGCCGCTGACGCATCCCGAAGCCGCACTGGACGGCCGAGCTTGCACGCAAGGCCAATGTCGAGGTGATCGGCGACATCGAATTGTTCTGCCGCGAGCGCGCCAAATCGGGCGCCGGCTGCCCGCTGGTCGCCATCACCGGCACCAACGGCAAATCGACCACCACGGCGCTCACCGCGCACCTGCTCAAGAGCGCCGGCCGCGACGCGCAGATGGGCGGCAATATCGGCGTGCCGGTGCTGGCGCTCGAGCCGTTCAAGCCTGGCCGTGCCTATGTGCTCGAAGTTTCGTCGTATCAGATCGATCTCGCGCCTTCGCTGAAGCCGACGGTCGGCATCCTGCTGAATGTCTCGGAAGATCATCTCGATCGGCACGGCAGCATGGAGAACTATGCCGCCATCAAAGAGCGGCTTGCCGCAAACGTCGAGCAAGGCGGCACGGCGGTGATTGATGTCGACGACGCGCTACACGCGCGCGGCGGCTGAGCGCATCGAGCGCGCCGGGCAAGAATGTCGTGCGCGTTTCGGTCGTGTCGCCCTTGCGCGACGGCTATTACGCGCGAAGGCAGCCGCATCCTGCGCGCCGTCGGCGGCAAGGCGCATGCTGTGGCGGAGCTGGCCGGCATCGGCTCGTTGCGCGGCATCGCACAACGCGCAGAACGCCGCTTGCGCCGTCGCCGCCTGTGTCGCGCTCGGCATCGATCTGCCGGCGATTCAAAAAGGTCTCGCCAGTTTCCCGGCCTCGCGCACCGCATGCAGCAGGTCGGCCGCAAGGGCAACGTGCTGTTCGTCAACGACTCGAAAGCGACCAATGCCGATTCAGCGGCCAAGGCGCTGGCGAGTTTTCAGCGACATTTTCTGGATTGCCGGCGGCAAGCCGAAAACCGGCGGCATCGCCAGCCTGGCCGAATTCTTTCCGCGCATCCGCAAGGCCTATCTGATCGGCGAAGCCGCCAAGGATTTCGCCGAGACGCTGGACGGCAAGGTGCCCTACGAGATCAACGGCGTGCTGTCGGCGGCAATCGACGCGGCAGCCCGCGATGCCGCCGCGTCGGGCTTGAAGGAACCGGTGGTGCTGCTGTCGCCGGCCTGCGCCTCGTTCGACCAGTACCCGAACTTCGAAGTGCGCGGCAAAGCCTTCACCGACATCGTGCTGGCGATTCCCGGCGTGACCGCGACCGTTAATGCTTCCTAAACCGCGAAGCGTCAGCTTGGGCCAGACGGGGACTTGGAGATGCTTTCGCGCGCGCAACGCACGCCCTTCGGCGAATGGTGGTGGACGGTCGACCGGCTGACGCTCGCCGCCATCGGCGCGTTGATGCTGGCCGGCGTCGTGCTTTCGCTCGCCGCCAGTCCCGCCGGTCGCGGCCGCCTCGGCCTCGACCCGTTCTTTTTCGTCAACCGGCACATTCTCTATCTGTTGCCCGCCATCGCCGTGATGCTCGGCGTGTCGTTCCTCAATCCGCGCCAGATCCGCCGGCTGTCGCTGATCGTCTTTGCGGTGAGCCTGATCATGGTGGCGGCGACGCCCTATTTCGGCCCCGAGATCAAGGGCGCGCGGCGCTGGCTGGTGCTGCTCGGCATCAACATCCAGCCGTCGGAATTCCTCAAGCCCGCCTTCGTCATCATTGTCGCCTGGCTGTTCGGCGAATCGGCAAAGCGCCCGGACATGCCGGCGAACACGTTCTCGCTTATGTTGCTGCTGATGGTGATCGCGCTGCTGGTGGTGCAGCCCGACTTCGGCCAGACCATGCTGATCGCGCTGGTGTGGAGCGCGCTGTTCTTCATGGCCGGCATGCGGGTGGTCTGGGTGTTCGGGCATCGCCGGCCTCGCCGGCGTCGGCCTGCTTGAGCGCATATTACACGGTGCCGCATGTGGCGCGCCGCATTCAGCGCTTCCTCGATCCGGCCTCGGGCGACACCTTCAACATCGACATCGCGACCGAAAGCTTCATGCGCGGCGGCTGGTTCGGCAAGGGCCCGGGCGAGGGCACGGTGAAGCGCCTTCTCCCGGAGAGCCACACCGACTTCGTGTTCGCGGTGGCGGCGGAGGAATTCGGCGTCGCGCTCTGCCTTGCGCTGGTGGCGTTGTTCGCCTTCATTGTCATCCGCATGCTGATCCGCGCCATGCGCAACGACGACCCTTTCACGCGCTTTGCCGCGGCCGGCCTTACCATTCTGTTCGCCACCCAGTCGGCGATCAACATGGCGGTGAACCTGCATCTTATTCCGGCCAAGGGCATGACGTTGCCGTTCATTTCCTACGGCGGCTCCTCGATGATCTCGCTCGCTTACGCGATGGGCATGCTGCTGGCGCTGACGCGCGAGCAGCCGCGCGCGGCCATGATCGCGCCCGATCTTGCGGCGGCCGGGAGCAGCGATCTGATGGCTGCGAGCGGCGCGCCGCTCGTCCTGCTCGCGGCCGGCGGCACCGGCGGTCATTTGTTTCCGGCAGAAGCGCTGGCCATCGTGCTCGACAAGCGCGGCATCACCGTTGATCTCGCCACCGACCATCGCGCCGCGCATTTCAAATTTCCTGCGCGCGCCGTGCATCTCATCCCGAGCGCGACTTTGCGCGGACGCGATCCGATATCGCTGGCGCGCACCGCAACGCTGCTGACGCTCGGCACCGCCAAAGCCTGGGCACTGCTCGGCCGCATCAGGCCGAACGCGGTGGTCGGCTTTGGCGGCTATCCGACCGTGCCGCCGCTGCTGGCGGCGAGCTGGCGCGAGCGTTGCCGACGGTGCTGCACGAGCAGAACGGCGTCATGGGGCGCGCCAACAGGTTTCTGGCGCCTCGCGTGACCGCCATCGCCACCGGCTTTCGCACGCTCAAGAACTTCAATCGCCACTGGCAGAGCAAAATAACGTTCACCGGCAACCCGTTGCGCCCGCCGGTGATCGCCGCCGCCGACGTGCCCTATGCCGCGCCGGCTGACGGCAAACTTCGCCTGCTTGTGTTCGGCGGCAGCCAGGGCGCGCGTGTGATGGCCGAGATCGTGCCGGCGGCGATCGAGCGCCTCGACGCGCGCATCGGTACGCGCGCGCTCAGCGATCGTGCAGCAGGCGCGGGCCGAGGACCTCGACGCCGTGCGCGCCACCTATGCCCGGCTCGGCGTTGCCGCCGAGATCGCGCCGTTCTTTCCCGACCTGCCGGCGCGCATGGCGGCGGCGCATCTGGTGATTTCGCGCTCCGGCGCCTCGACCGTGGCCGAGCTTTCGGCCATCGGCCGGCCGGCCATCTTGGTGCCGCTGCCGCATGCGCTGGATCAGGACCAGTTCGCCAATGCCGGCGTTCTGGAGGCCGCCGGCGGGGCGATCCGCATCGAGCAGCGCGACTTCACGCCCGACGGCTGGCCACGGAGATCGCGGCGCTCGCCGGCGATCCGGCGCGGCTGGCGCAGATGGCGCAGGCGGCCAAATCCGCCGGCACCATCGACGCCGCCGAACGGCTGGCCGACCTGGTCATTAAAGGTGGCGGGAATTTAAGTATTGGCTCGTGGCCGGTCTTGTTTCGGCCATCCACGTCCTGCATTACATCAGCCGCAAAGCGTGGAGCGCGGGTTACGAGCCGCGCATGACGGCTAGAGGCTGAGGGCGACTTCCATGAAACTGCCGCGCGACATCGGTCCGGTGCATTTCGTCGGCATCGGCGGCATCGGCATGAGCGGCATTGCCGAGGTGCTGGCCAATCTCGGCTACAGCGTGACCGGCTCGGACGTCGCCGACAGCGCCAACGTCAAGCGCCTGCGCGACAAGGGCGTCAAGGTCGCCATCGGGCACAAGGCCGAAAATATCGACGGCGCCGACGTGGTGGTCGTCTCCTCCGCGATCAAGCGCGACAATCCGGAGCTCGTCGCCGCGCGCGCCAAGCGCCTGCCGGTCGTGCGACGCGCCGAGATGCTGGCCGAACTGATGCGGCTGAAAAGCTGCGTCGCCATCGCGGGCACGCACGGCAAGACCACCACGACCTCGCTGGTTGCCTCGCTGCTCGACGCCGGCGGCCTCGACCCGACCGTGATCAACGGCGGCATCATCAACGCCTACGGCACCAATGCGCGGCTCGGGGCGGGCGACTGGATGGTGGTCGAGGCCGATGAATCGGACGGCACGTTCCTGAAGCTGCCGGCCGACATCGCCATCGTCACCAATATCGATCCCGAGCATCTCGACCATTTCCAGACCTTCGAGGCCGTGCAGGACGCATTCCGCGCCTTCGTCGAGAACGTCCCGTTCTACGGCTTCGCGGTGATGTGCACGGATCATCCGGTGGTGCAGACGCTGGTCGGCAAACTGGAAGACCGCCGCATCATCACTTACGGCGAAAATCCGCAAGCCGACGTGCGGCTCATCGATCTCGATCATCTGAACGGCGAGTCGCGCTTCTCCGTGCTGTTCCGCGACCGCGAGGGCAAGACCGCGCATACGATCGACAAGCTCACCTTGCCGATGCCGGGCCGCCACAACGCGCTCAACGCCACCGCGGCGATCGCGGTCGCGCACGCGCTCGGGCTCAAGGACGACGTCATCCGCAAGGCGCTTGCCGGCTTCGGCGGCGTCAAGCGGCGCTTTACGCGCGTCGGCGAATGGAACGGCGCGATCATCATCGACGACTACGCGCCATCATCCGGTCGAGATCGCCGCCGTGCTGCGCGCCGCGCGCGAGAGCGCCAAAGGCCAGGTGATCGCGGTGATGCAGCCGCATCGCTATACGCGGCTGCATGACCTGTTCGAGCAGTTCTGCACCTGCTTCAACGATGCCGATGCGGTGATCGTTGCGCCGGTCTATCCGGCCGGCGAGCAGCCGATCCCCGGCGCCGACCGCGATGCGCTGGTGACCGGCTTGCGCGCGCACGGCCACAAGCAGGCGATGCCGCTGGAAGCGCCCGAGAAGCTCGCGCCGCTCATCAAAAGGTCTGGCCAAGCCCGGCGACTATGTGGTCTGCCTTGGCGCCGGCTCGATCACGCAATGGGCCTACGCGCTGCCGGCGGAATTGAAAGCGCTATGAGCTTCCCCGACATCGTTCCCGAGCTGAAAGCCAAGATGCCCGAATTGCGCGGGCGGCTGCTGGCCAATCAGTCCGCTCGGCGAATTCACCTGGTTTCGGGTCGGCGGTCCGGCGCAAGCCTTCTTCATGCCGGAGGACGAAAACGATCTTGCTTATTTCCTGCGCAACCTGCCGGCGGAAATTCCCGTCACGGTCATCGGCGCCGGCTCGAATCTGATCGTGCGCGACGGCGGCGTGCCGGGCGTGGTGATCCGGCTCGGCCGCGGCTTCAACGACGTTAAGATCGAAGACCATCGCGTCACCGCCGGCACGGCGATGCTTGACGTCATGGTGGCGCGCGCGGCGCAGACGGCCGGCATAGCCGGGTTGGCGTTTCTCAGCGGCATTCCCGGAACGATCGGCGGCGCGCTGCGCATGAATGGCGGCGCCTATGGCGGCGAGACCAAGGATGTTCTGGTCGAGGCGCGCGGCGTCGACCGGCAGGGCAACATGCGCACCTTCAGCAATGGCGAGATGGGCTTTTCCTATCGCCACTGCGGCGTACCCGACGATGTGATTTTCACGAGCGCGACTTTGCAGGGCCGCGCCGGCGAGCCGGACGAAATCGCCGCCGAAATGGCCGACGATCAAGAAGAAGCGCGAGGCGAGCCAGCCGCGCAATCGCACCGGCGGCTCCACCTTCAAAAATCCGCCGGGCCATAGCGCCTGGAAGCTGGTGGACGAAGCCGGCTGCCGCGGGCTCACCATCGGCGGGCGCAGGTGTCCGAGCTGCACAGCAATTTCCTGATCAACCTTGGCGGCGCCAGCGCGGCCGACATCGAGACGCTGGGCGAAACCGTGCGGCAACGGGTGAAGGCCCATTCCGGCGTCGAGCTGGAATGGGAAATCAAGCGGGTCGGAGCTGGAACGCTGAGATCATGAAGCACGTCGCGGTCCTGATGGGCGGCTGGTCGGCCGAGCGCGAAGTTTCGCTTGCGCTCGGGCAAAGCGTGCGCCGATGCGCTGGAGCGGACCGGCTATCGCGTCAGCCGCGTCGACGTCGATCGCGACGTCGCCGCGACGCTGCGCGCGCTCAAGCCCGATGCCGCGCTCAATGTGTTGCACGGCCGTCCGGGCGAGGACGGCACGCTGCAGGGCATGCTGGAGGTTCTCGGCATTCCCTACAGTCATTCGGGCGTGCTTGCCTCCGCGCTGGCCATGCAGAAGGACATCGCCAAGACCGTGCTCAAGGCGGCGCAGCGTGCCGGTGCCGGGCGGCATGGTCGCGACGCGCCAGGAGGCGGCCAAGCGCCATCTGCTGCCGCCGCCTTATGTGATCAAGCCGGTGGCGGAGGGCTCCAGCGTCGGCGTTTTCATCGTGCGCGAGGACCACAAGCATCCGCCGCAGGAACTGACGCGTCGCCGACTGGGCATTCGGCGACCGGGTGCTGGTCGAGCCCTATATTCCCGGCAAGGAGCTCACCTGCGCGGTGATGGGCGAGCAAGGCGCTCGGCGTCATCGAGATCGTGCCCACCGTGAAATTCTACGACTACGAAGCCAAATACGCGCCCGGCGGCTCCAAGCATCTGTTGCCGGCGCCGATCGCCGCCGCCGTCTACGGTGAAGTCCAGCGCCTGTCGCTCGCCGCCCATCGCGCGCTTGGCTGCCGTGGCGTCACCCGCTCCGACTTCCGCTACGACGACAGCCTGGCCGGAATCGAAGGACTGTCTGCCTGGAGGTAAACACCCAGCCGGGCATGACCGAAACCTCGCTGGTGCCGGAGATGGCCGCAGCACGCCGGCATCACTTTCGAGGAACTGGTGCGCTGGATGGTCGAGGACGCCTCGCTGGACCGCTGAAGCTCAGCCGGCATCAACGACAAATCGCTGAAATCATTCAAATTTTACTAATCATTTACCAATAAGCCGAAGACTAGGCGTTGGCGGCGTGCCGCGCGCTTGGCTGCCGCGATGTCGCGCGTGCGCGGCCCAGCTTGCGGCCCATGTTGGGCACAACAGGTAAAGTAGGTCGCGATGGAAGGTCGAGGTACGCCTCGCTCAATCGCTGAAGACTGAAACGACGCCCATCGTTCGCTTCGTGGCCGCGGTCGTACGGATGGCGCTGGCTGAGGACTGCGCGCCGCTGGGGTGGATGTGCTCGTCAACTTGAAAGTGCCGCGCGGCGCCGGCTCATCGGCCGCCGCCATGCTGCTGCTCGCCAGCGCCAGCTACGGCGCGGTCAAGGGCGGCCACGTCCCGCAGATCATCGAGAACGTGCAGGATCTCTGCGACGCGGCCGCCAACAGGCTCGGCTTCCGCATTTCCGAGGTCGCGCTCGCCGGCGAACACGAAGTTGCCCGCGACGAAATTCTGACGCTTGCCGGCATCACCGACCGCTCGTCGCTGCTGTTTCTCGATGCCGCGCGCACCCGCGCGCGCCTGCTGACCAATCCGTGGATCGCGGAAGCCACCGTGCTCAAACTATATCCCGATCGGCTGCGCATCGAGATCAAGGAACGCAAACCGTTTGCGCTCTGGCAAAAGGACGGCCGCGTCGCGCTGATCGCCGCCGACGGCACCGTGCTCGAAACCGCCGTGCCGCCGCGCTTCGCGCAGCTGCCGCTGGTCGTCGGCAAGGGCGCCGAACAAAGCGCGCAGGATTTTCTCGCACTTGTCGCGCGCTATCCGGCGATCGCGCATGTGACCGAAGCCTCGGTGCTGGTGGCCGAGCGGCGCTGGAATCTGCACCTGAAAGGCGGCGTCGAAGTTCTGCTGCCGGAACGCGAACCCGAGCAGGCGCTACGAACGCTCGTCGATCTCGACCGCAGCAACAAGCTGCTGTCGCGCGACATCGTCGCGGTCGATCTGCGGCTGTCCGACCGCGTCACCGTGCGCCAGTCTGACAGCGCTGCTGCCGCGCGCGAGCAGGCGCTCAAGGATGCCGAGAAAGCAAAGAAGGGCAAGACGGGCAAAGGAGGCGAAGCATGACCGTGCTGCGCTTCGGCCTTACTCCGAAGATGAAGCCGGTTTCGCCCAAGCGCGCAGCCGTCGTCGCCGGCCTCGACATCGGCACCAGCAAGATCGTCTGCCTGATCGCGCGGCTCGAGCCGCAGGCGCCGCAAGACGTTCTGCGCCGGCGCAGCCACGGCGTGCGCCTCCTGGCCTTTGCCCATACCGCGGCGAGCGGCATGAAGGCCGGCTCCGTGGTCGATCTGGTCGAGGCCGAGGAGATGGTGCGCCAGGCGATCGACATCGCCGAAAGCATGGCCGGCGTGCAGCTCGAATCCGTCGTGGTGTCGATGTCCGGCGGCCGCCTCGGCAGCGAACGCTTCGTCGCGAATATCGATCTCGCCGGTCGCGCGGTGACCGAAGCCGATATCGGCCGCGTGCTGGCGGCGGCCAGCCGCCATTCGGTGCGCGACGGGCGCGCCGTCCTGCATTCCCTGCCGATCGGCTATGCGCGTCGAT
Source organism: uncultured Alphaproteobacteria bacterium (assembly GCA_963775095.1). GTDB lineage: Bacteria > Pseudomonadota > Alphaproteobacteria > Rhizobiales > Aestuariivirgaceae > Aestuariivirga. The sequence continues at coordinate 114,304 of CAVZHN010000005.1, read as the reverse complement.
GCCGCCACCGGCATCCGCGAGCCGCGCGGCATGCTCGGCCACCGTCTGGGCGTCGATATGCACATGGTCACCGCCGACGTGGCGACCGTGCGGAACCTGATGCTGACGGTCGAGCGCAGCCACTTGTCGGTCGAGGCCATGGTGTCGTCCCCCTATGTGGCCGGGCTGGCGGCCCTCGCCGACGACGAGGCCGATCTGGGGGCGGCCACCGTCGATATGGGCGCCGGAACCACGACTTTGGCGGTGTTTTCCGGCGGCAAATTCGTCCATGCCGACGGTTTCGCCCTCGGCGGCAACCACGTGACCATGGATCTCGCCCGCGGTCTCAACACCCGCGTTGCCGACGCTGAGCGAATCAAAGCGATTTATGGCAGTGTTTTGGCCGGTGGATCGGATGAACGCGACATGATCACGGTACCTCCGGTCGAAGATGACGAGCGAGAGCCGCCGCAGTTCGTCTCGCGCGCTTCGCTCGTGCGGATCATCAAGCCGCGGGTCGAGGAGATCCTGGAAATGGTGCGCGACCGCCTGGCAGCTTCGCCGTTCGCGGCAGAGCCGCGCGGGCGCGTGGTGCTGACCGGCGGCGCGAGCCAACTCGCCGGGCCTCGCCGATCTCGCCGCGCGCATCTTGCGGCGCCCCGTACGAATTGGCCGCCCGCTTGGCTTTGCCGGCTTGCCGGAGGCGGCGAAGGGGCCGGCCTTCGCGGTTGCGGCGGGCCTGCTTGTCTATCCGCAGGCGGCCCATCTCGAACACTTCGAACCGCGGCGAACGCGGCAATTGATGACAGGAACGGGCGGTTACATGGCACGGGTCGGACGATGGCTGCGCGAAAGCTTCTGACCCTTCATCAACGGAACCACGAATCGGCCGGTGGCGGACCGGCCCAGTTCGGCGGCGTGCAATTGCGTTGGCGCCTTCGGCGCGACGCAGGCCTGCTGCCCGTGCAATCATGAGGCAAACATGACCATCAACCTGACGATCCCCGACATTCGCGAGATGAAACCGCGCATTACCGTATTCGGCGTCGGCGGCGCCGGCGGCAATGCGGTCAACAACATGATCACGGCGGGCCTGCAGGGCGTCGACTTCGTCGTCGCCAATACCGACGCGCAGGCGCTCACCATGTCCAAGGCCGAGCGCATCATCCAGATGGGCACCCAGGTGACCGAAGGTCTCGGCGCCGGTTCGCAGCCCGAGGTCGGACGCGCCGCGGCGGAAGAGGTGATCGACGAAATCCGCGATCATCTCACCGGCGCACACATGGTGTTCGTCACCGCCGGCATGGGCGGCGGCACCGGCACCGGCGCGGCGCCGATCATCGCCAAGACCGCGCGCGAGCTCGGCATCCTCACGGTCGGCGTGGTCACCAAGCCGTTCCACTTCGAAGGCCAGCGCCGCATGCGCTTTGCCGAAGCCGGCATCGTCGAACTGCAGAAGGTGGTCGACACGCTGCTGATCATCCCGAACCAGAACCTGTTCCGGGTCGCCAACGAGAAGACCACCTTTGCCGATGCCTTCGCCATGGCCGACCAGGTGCTCTATTCGGGCGTGGCCTGCATCACCGACCTGATGGTCAAGGAAGGCCTGATCAATCTCGACTTTGCCGACGTGCGCGCCGTCATGCGCGAGATGGGCAAGGCGATGATGGGCACCGGCGAAGCCTCCGGCGAGAAGCGGGCGCTCACCGCCGCCGAAGCCGCGATCTCCAATCCGCTGATCGACGACGCCTCGATGAAGGGCGCCAGGGGCCTGCTGATCTCGATCACGGGCGGCAAGGACCTCACGCTTTACGAAGTCGACGAAGCCGCCACCCGCATCCGCGAGGAGGTCGACCAGGACGCCAACATCATCGTCGGCGCCACCTTCGACGAAAGCCTCGAAGGCATCATCCGCGTCTCGGTGGTGGCGACCGGCATCGACAATACCGGTCACGGCGCGCCACGCGCAGCCCGCCGAAAGCGCGCTCAAGGAGCTCGCCGGCAAGATGCGCAACGACAGCCGCCGCATCGCCGACCGCATCGAGCGCACCGCCGGCGACGGCGCACGCCGCGCCGTCGCGTTGAATCCGCCGCCCATGCCGCGGTCGCCGCCGCCATCCTGCCGCCGACCGCGATCGAGGACGTTTCGATCCGGCCGATGCCGATGAAGCCGTCACTGTTCGAGCCGGCCAGGCCGAAGCGCCGGCGCGCCGAGCCGCAGATGCCGGCGGCGTTCATCCCGCCGGCGCCGGAACGCTACGCGCGCACGCCGCGCATGCCGCGCATCGACGAACTGCCGCTGCCGGCGCAAAACGAAATCCGGGCGCAGCGCGGCGAGCTCGCCGACGATCATCCCGAGAAGCGCCGCATGTCGCTGATGCAGCGGCTGGCCTCGGTCGGCCTCGGCCGGCGAGCGGAGAGCGAAGCGCCGCCGGCGCCGCCGATGCCGCGCGCCGCACGGCCAGTGCCGCAATTCGAGCGTCCGCCGCAGCGCCCGACCGCCCGCCATCCGGAAGGCCGGCCCGCGCCGATCCGGTGTCGGAATATGCCCGGCGCGCGGCTCCGCAGGGCCTCGACCCGCATGGCCGCGCGCGCCTGTGCATAATTCGGCCGAGGAGGACCAGCTCGATATCCCGGCCTTCCTCCGCCGCCAGGCCAACTGACGGCCAAGATCCTAAGCCAGCGGCCCCGCTTCCGGCACCAGGAGCGGGGCCGTTTGCTCGACTGGCCGCGTGTCATGCTAACCAATTGAAATAAATATATGATTTTCGACAGCTCTGAGTCGGCAGCTGGGCTACGAAGCAGTTGCACTCGCGGCCGGCAAGCTTCGCGGCAAGCGTAAATTCGTGGCATGGCGGCGCCCGGCCGGCCGGCAATTGCGGCAAAAAAGAGTAACAGTCGGTAAGAAAGCGTGAGTTGGAGGCGACCCGCGCTAATGGCCTAAGTTTCAGCAGCGAAAGGGACTTTTCGGGTCTCTGGGGGATCGCCGCTCAAGCTTCAAGGGCGGCTTGGACTGAAGGCAAAAATGTGGCCCCGCAGGGGCCTTGGGGATGGGGCCGCGCGGCTCGTACGGGCCGGCGGAAGTTGGGTAGATGAAGGGCGCTAAGCAGACAACGCTACGCCACCAGGTTGCCGTCTCCGGCATCGGCGTTCATTCCGGCCTCCCGGTCACGCTCACGCTTCATCCGGCCGACGACGACACCGGCATCGTCTTCCAGCGCATTGCAGCCGACGGCTCGATCGAGCGCGAGATCCGCGCCGACGTGCGCGCGGTCACCGCCACCGAATTCGCCACCGTGCTTGGCGACGCCAAGGGTCCGCTTTGCTCGACCGCCGAGCATCTGCTGGCGGCGCTGCGCGGGCTTTACGTCGACAACGTCGTCGTCGAGATCGACGGCCCGGAAGTGCCGATCATGGACGGCAGCGCCGCCGCCTTCGTCGATGCGATCGATCAGGCCGGCCTCACCGCGCGCGCGCTGCCGCGCCGCTATATCGAAGTGATCAAGCCGGTATCGGTGGCCAAGGACGGCGCCTACGGCGAACTGCGGCCCTATCAGCACGGCTTCCGGGTCGAGGCCGAAATCGAATTCGATCATCCGCTGATCGGCCAGCAGGCGCTTTCGCTCGACATCGAGCCCGACACGTTCCGCCGCGAGATCGCGCGCGCCCGCACTTTCGGCTTCATGCGCGACGTCGCCAAGTTGTGGAGCGCCGGCTATGCGCTCGGCGCCTCGTTCGAGAACACGCTGGTGGTCAGCGAAGACCGCGTGCTCAATCCGGAAGGCTTGCGCTTTGCCGACGAGTTCGTGCGCCACAAGGTGCTCGACGCCATCGGCGATCTGGCGCTCGCCGGTCAGCCGCTGCTCGCCGCCTACAAAACCGTCCGCGGCGGCCACAAGCTCAATCATGCGGTGCTGTCCGCGCTGATGGCCGATCCGAAGCGCCTGGCGGGTGGTCGAGGCGGCCGAGCCGGCGCGCCGCACGCGCGGCCACGCCGACGTCGTTACCGGCTTGGTGGCTCCGGCCTATGGGCCGGAAGTGTCCTGAAAACCTCGGGATTTTGCCTTAACCTTCGCCTTAATCCGGGCCGAATGTCGGCTTAGTCGCATGGCGAAATCGGCAGTTTTCGGATAGACCAGCGCGGATAGTCGTGCAGTTTAAAGGCCTTTGCGAAGCCGCCTTCGGGGAAGCAACTTCGCGTGGATGAGTTTGTGTTCAAGACTCTATTGGCCAAGAATATTGTGCCCAGGGCGTCGCAGACATGACTGCGCCGTCAGAACTGGCGGCGCCGGACGCGCATTGCGCGCGCGCTGGCCATCGGGCTGCTGGCGGCGAGCCTCGGCGCCTGCAGCAGCTTCGATTTTTTCGCCAAGAAAGATGACACGCCGCCCGACGAGCCCGCCGACCGGCTCTACAACGAGGGCCTCTATCTCCTCAACGCCAAGAAGGACCCGAAGGAGGCGGTCAAGAAATTCGAGGAAGTCGACCGCCAGCACCCGTACTCGGAGTGGGCGCGCAAATCGCTGATCATGACGTCCTATGCCTACTATCAGGCCGGCGAATACGACGACTGCGTCAATGCGGCCAAGCGCTACATCACGCTGCACCCCGGCAGCGCGGACGCCGCCTACGCGCAATTTCTGATCGGCTCGTCCTATTTCGAAGAAATTCCCGACATCACCCGCGACCAGGCGCGCACCGAAAAGGCGCTTGCCGCGCTTGATGAAGTCATCCGGAAATATCCGACCAGCGAATACGCCGTCAGCGCCAAGCAGAAGATCGAAGTCGCGCGCGACCAGCTCGCCGGCAAGGAAATGGAGATCGGCCGCTACTATCTGAAAAAGAAGGACTACACCGGCGCCATCAACCGCTTCAAAGTGGTCGTCACCAAGTACCAGACCACGCGTCACGTCGAAGAAGCGCTGATGCGGCTGACCGAATCCTATATGGCGCTCGGCATCGTCGAGGAGGCGCAGACCGCGGCCGCCGTGCTCGGGCACAATTTCCCCGACAGCACCTGGTACAAGCACGCTTATGCGCTGGTGAAGACCGGCGGCGTCGAGCCGAAGGAGAACCAGGGCTCCTGGATCAGCAAGGCGTTCAAGGGCATCGGCCTGGGCTGAGCGCCTCGGTCAGACTGATTCACAGTGTAACGGTCGGCCCGGACAGCCTTGTGCCGGCCATCCGCGTCTTTAATGATGGCGAATCCCGGCACGAGGCCCTGGACGCAGCCTGGCCAATGCTCTCCCGACTTTCGATCCGCGACATCGTCCTGATCGACCGGCTCGACATCGATTTTGCCGACGGCCTTGCCGTGCTCACCGGCGAGACCGGCGCCGGCAAGTCGATCCTGCTCGATGCTTTCGCGCTGGCTTTGGGCGGCCGCGGCGACCAGACGCTGGTGCGGCAGGGCGTCGAGCAGGGCCAGGTGACCGCTGTGTTCGATGTCGCGCGCGACCATCCGGCGCGCGCGCTGCTCGCGGCCGATGATATTCCCGCCGAGGACGAACTGATCCTGCGCCGCGTGCAGTTCGCCGACGGACGCACGCGCGCTTTCGTCAACGATCAGCCGGTGAGCGTGCAGGTGCTCAAGCAGCTCGGCAGTGCGCTGGTCGAGATCCACGGCCAGCACGACGAGCGCGCTCTGGTCGATGCCGCCACTCACCGCCGGCTGCTCGACGCCTTCGGCGGGCTCGAAGAGCAGACGGCAAAGGTCGAGACGTTCTGGGAGGCGCGGCGCGAGGCGCAGGCTGCGGCCGATGCCCATCGCGCCGAGGTCGAGCGCGCCAAGCGCGAGGGCGACTGGCTGCGCCACGCCGTCGAAGAGCTCAACAAGCTTTCGCCGCAAGCCGGCGAGGAGACCGCGCTCGCCGAGCGGCGCACCGCCATGATGCAGGCGGAGAAGGTGGCGGAGGACTTGCGCGACGCCCACGAGGTGATCGCCGGCGCCAATTCCAGCGTGCCGGCGCTGTCGGGCGTCATCCGCCGGCTGGAGCGGCGAGCGGCGCAGGCGCCGAGCCTGGTCGAGCCGACGGTGAAGGCGCTCGACGCCGCGCTGACCGCGCTGGAGGAGACCCGCGGCCATCTTGAAGCAGCCTTGCGCACCGCCGATTTCGACCCGGCCGAACTGGAGCGCATCGAGGAGCGGCTGTTCGCGCTGCGCGCGGCGGGCCGCAAATACAACGTGCCGGTCGATGAACTTGCGGCGCTGGCGCGCAAGTACAATGCCGACATCGCGCTGATCGACGCCGGCGAGGACAAGCTCAAGGCGCTGGAGGCAGCGGCCGTGCAGGCCGAGGCCGGCGTATCGCAGCTGCGGCGCAGGCGCTTTCGCAAGGCGCGCGGCAAGGCGGCGGCCGCGCTCGACAAGGCGGTCAACGGCGAACTCAAGCCGCTCAAGCTGGAGCGCGCGAAATTCTCGACCCAAATCGACAGCGATGCGGCCGCCGCCGGGCCGAACGGCATCGACCGGGTCGAATTCTGGGTGCAGACCAATCCGGGCACGCGGCCGGGACCGCTGATGAAGGTCGCTTCCGGCGGCGAGCTGGCGCGCTTCCTGCTGGCGCTTGAAGGTGGTGCTGGCCGACCGCGGCTCGGCGCCGACGCTGGTGTTCGACGAGATCGACACCGGCGTGGGCGGTGCCGTCGCCGACGCCATCGGCATGCGGCTGGCGAAGCTGGCGCGCGGCGTGCAGGTGCTGGCGGTGACGCATGCGCCGCAGGTGGCGGCGCGCGCCGACCGCCATTATCTCATCACCAAGGATGCGCTGGAGAAGGGCAAGCGGGTGGCCACCCGCGTCACCGAGCTGGCAGCAGAACGCCGGCGCGAGGAGATCGCCCGCATGCTGGCCGGCGCCGAGATCACCAACGAAGCCCGCGCCGCCGCCGAACGGCTGATCAAGGCGGCGAGTTGATAAAGTCCGTGCATGGCGAGCCACGACGCGTCGAAGATCAAACCAGCGAACCTCACCGAGGCGCAGGCCAAGGCCGAGCTGAAACGGCTAGCGGCTGAAATCGCGGCGCACGACAAGCGCTACTATCAGCAGGACGCGCCGACCGTCACGGACGCCGAATACGACGCCTTGCGCCAGCGCAATGCCGCGATCGAGGCGCGCTTCCCCGAACTCATCCGCCCGGATTCACCGTCGCAACGTGTGGGAGCGGCACCGACCGGAAAATTCAAGAAGGTCCGGCACGCGGTGCCGATGCTTTCTCTCGACAACGCGTTTGCCGAACAGGACGTCATCGATTTCGTCGCCCGCATCCGCCGCTTTCTGAAACTGGACGACGATGAGAAGCTCGCCTTCAGCGCCGAGCCGAAGATCGACGGCCTCTCGATGTCGCTGCGCTATGAGGACGGCGAACTCGTCACCGCCGCCACCCGCGGCGACGGCGCCGAGGGCGAGGACGTCACCGCCAATATCCGCACGCTCAAGGATGTGCCGCAGAAGCTGAAGGGCAGGAACGTGCCGCCAGTCTGCGAGGTGCGCGGCGAGGTCTATATGACCAAAGCAGCCTTCCTCGAAGCTCAACGAGCGGCAGAAGGCGGCGGGCGATACGATCTTCGCCAATCCGCGCAATTCGGCCGCCGGCTCGTTGCGGCAGAAGGATCCCGGCGATCACCGCCTCGCGCCCGCTCGGCTTCTTCGCCTATGCCTGGGGCGAAATGAGCGAAATGCCGGCCGACACCCAGTCCGGCATGATCAAGTGGTTCGAATCCTGCGGCTTCAAGACCAATCCGCTCACCAAACTCTGCCGCTCGACCGAAGAGCTCATCGCCTTCCACCGCGAGATCGAGGAGAAGCGGGCCAAGCTCGACTACGACATCGACGGCGTCGTCTACAAAGTCGACCGCATCGACTGGCAGGAGCGGCTTGGCTTCGTCTCGCGCACGCCGCGCTGGGCGATCGCGCATAAATTCCCGGCCGAGCGCGCCATGACCGTGCTCAAGGACATCGAGATCCAGGTCGGCCGCACCGGCGCGCTCACGCCGGTCGGCAAGCTCGAGCCGGTCGGCGTCGGCGGCGTGATCGTGCAGAACGTCACGCTGCACAACGAGGACTACATCAAGGGCATCGGCGGCAACGGCGAGCAGCTTGCGCGAAGGCCGCGATATCCGCATCGGCGATACCGTCATCATCCAGCGCGCCGGCGACGTCATCCCGCAGGTGGTCGACGTGGTCATCGACAAGCGGCCGAAGGACGCCAAGCCTTATCATTTCCCGAAGAAATGCCCGTGCTATCTGCACACCGACATCGTGCGCGAGGAAACCGCGACCGGCGAGGAGGGCGCGCGCGCCCGCTGCACCGGCGAGTTTGCCTGCCCGTTCCAGAAGATCGAGCATCTGAAGCTGTTCGTGCTCGCGCCGCGCCTTCGACATCGAAGGCCTGGGCGAGAAGCAGATCGAACTGTTCTTCGAGAAGGAATGGGTCAAGGAGCCGGCCGACATCTTCACGCTCCAGGCGCGCAACAAGAAGATCAAGCTGGAGGACGAAGAGGGCTACGGCGAAACCTCGGTGCGCAACCTGTTCGAAGCCATCGAGCAGCGGCGCGAGATTTCGCTCGACCGCTTCATCTACGCGCTCGGCATCCGCCATGTCGGCGAGACCACGGCGCTGGCGCTGGCGCGCGGCTACGGCTCATGGAAGGCGTTCCACGACGCGGCCTTGAAAGTCGCCAAGGGCGACGAAGAGACGATCGCCGAGATGGATGCGCTCGATCAGATCGGCGATACGGTGATCGCAGGCTGTCGCTGCCTATTTCGGCGAAAGCCACAACCGCGGCATCGTCGAGCGGCTGACCAAAGAAGTGACAATCCTCGACGCCGAGAAGCCGAAGAAAGACACAGCCATCGCCGGCAAGACCGTGGTGTTCACCGGCGCGCTGGAGAAGATGACGCGCGAGGAGGCCAAGGCGCAGGCCGAGCGGCTGGGCGCCAAGGCCGCCGGCTCGGTTTCGAAGAAGACCGATTATGTGGTCGCCGGCCCCGGCGCCGGCTCCAAGCTTGCCGAGGCCAAGAAGCTCGGCGTGAAGGTGCTGACCGAAGACGAGTGGCTAAAGCTCATTGGCGGCTGACAGTCGGCGCACCAGCGCGAAATACGACACCCCTGTTGCCACGGCTGCAATCAGCATCATCCAAGCCATCGGCATGGCCGTGGTCGCCGCGGCGAGCAAGATCGAGACCATTTGCGTCGATGCCGCGCCGATCGCCATCTGCGTGAAGCCGGTCATGCCGGAGGCGGTGCCGGCGGCCTGCGGGCGCACGCTGACCGCGCCGGCAATGGCATTCGGCAGCAGCAGGCCGTTGCCGTAGGAGATGACGAGCTGCGGCAGGAAGATGATCGCCGGTCCCGCCTCCGGCATGGCCGGCGACCAGCGCGACAGTAAGGCTGGCGCCGATCAGTTCGAACACGATGCCGGCCATGATCATGGCGTCGATGCCGAAGCGCTGCGACAGCCGCGAGGCGGTGAAATTGCCGCTCATGTAGCCGAGCGAGGTGACGGCGAACCAGCATGCCGTATTCGGCCGAGGTGCGGCCCATCAGCGTCACCACCACATGCGGGCCGCCGCCGAGGAAGGTGAAGAACGGCGCCGAGCCGAGCGCGCCGGCCAGCACGTAGCCGTGGAATTTCGCGCTTGCCGAGCAGCGCGCGCGCAATCCTGCAACAGCATCGCCGGCGTCTGCGCCACGCTCGCCGGCCGCGTCTCCGGCAGCACGAACACCGCCCACAGCAGCACGGCGCCGGTGAACAAGGCGATGAACATGAAGATCGCTTCCCAGCCGAAGGCGGTGTCGAGAATGCCGCCGATCAGCGGCGCGATCATCGGCGCGATCACCATGGCGGTGGTGACCAGGCCGATCATGGCGGCGGCGCGGTCGCGCTCGTAGAGATCGCGGATGATGGCGCGGCCGATCACGATGCCGGTCGAGGCGCCGATCGCCTGCACGATGCGCGCGCGATCAGCGCGCCGATCGAGGAGGCGGCGATGGCCGCGAGCGAGGCGACCACAGTCAGCGTCAGCCCGGCCAGCACCACCGGCCGGCGGCCGAACCGGTCGGACAATGGCCCGAGCAGCAGTTGGGCGGTGGCCAGGCTCAGCAGATAGAGCGACAGCGTGAGCTGCACCGTGCCGGCGTCGGTGGCGAGCACGTGACCAGGCCGGGCAGCGCCGGCACCAGGATGTTGAGCGTGGCCGGGCCGATGGCGGTCATCGCCATCAGCAGCGCCAGCAGACGCCAAGGCGTGGCGCTGACTTCCGTCTTGATTCGGACGTCGTGCACGTCTCAGCCTAAAGCGGCCGTGTCGCGGCGGCGAGCCAGCGCCGCGTCGGCGCGTCGACCAGCGGGCCAAGCACCTCGTGCACGCGCGCGTGATAGCTGTCGAGCCAGGCGCGCTCCTTGGGCGTCAGCATGCGGGCGTCGATCAGCCGCCGGTCGATCGGCGCCAGCGTCAGCGTCTCGAACGCATTGAGCGGCTTTTCGGCGCCGACCGGCTCAGGCGCCGCGATCACCAGCACCAGGTTCTCGATGCGGATGCCGTAGGCGGCGGTTTTGTAGTAGCCGGGCTCGTTCGACAGGATCATGCCGCGCCGCAGCGCGACGGTGCCGAGCTTGGAGATGCGCGCCGGGCCCTCGTGCACCGACAGATAGCTGCCGACGCCGTGGCCGGTGCCGTGGTCGAAATCGAGGCCGGCCTGCCACAAGCGCCGTGCGCGCCAGCGGGTCGAGCTGGGCGCCGCTGGTGTTCTCGGGAAAGACGGCGGTGGCGATCGCGATATGGCCCTTGAGCACGCGGGTGAAGCGGTCGCGCATCTCCTCGCTCGGCTCGCCGACGACGATGGTGCGGGTGATATCGGTGGTGCCGTCCTCGTATTGCGCGCCGGAATCGATCAGAAACAATTCATTCTTGCCGATGCGCCGGTTGGACGCGCGCGTGACGCGGTAATGCACGATCGCGCCATTCGGTCCCGCGCCGGCGATGGTCGGGAACGAGATGTCCTTGAGCGCCCCGGTGTCGCGGCGGAAGCTTTCCAGCGCCTCCACGGCGTCGATTTCGGTGAGCTTGCCGGACGGCGCTTCCTTGTCGAGCCAGGCCAGAAACCGCGCGACCGCCACGCCATCGCGCTTGTGGGCGGCGCGGCTGCCGACGATCTCGGCGTGGTTCTTCGTCGCCTTCAACAGTGCGATCGGGTCGGCGCCGCGCTGCGGCTTGCCGCCGTGGTCGGCAAGCAGGCGGGTGAACGCGTCGGCCGCGCTCGCCTGATCGAGGCGGACGGTTTTGTCCCTGAGCTTGTCGAGGTCGCGGGCGAGGTCGTCCGGCGCGCGCACGTCGGCGAATTCTTCCAGCGCGTGGCGCACATTGTTGTTGAGCTTGCGCGGCGTCGATATAGAGCGCCGGCCGGCCTTCGCGCGGAACCAATGCGAAGGCAAGCGCCAGCGGCGTATGCGCGACGTCCGCGCCGCGGATGTTGAACGCCCAGGCGACATTTTGCGGATCGGAGACCAGCAGCGCATCGGCGCGCAGTTTCGTCAGCTCTGCGCGGATGCGCTTGAGCTTGTCGGGCGCGGCTTCGCCGGCGAGCTTGAGCTCGCGCAGGGTCACTGCGCCGGCGGGCGGTGCGGGGCGGTCGCGCCACAGCGCGTCGATCGGATTGCTGTCGACCGCCACCAATTCGGCGCCGGCCGTGGCGCAAGCTTTCCTCAGTTTTTCGGCCTGGTCGCTGGTGTGCAGCCAGGGATCGTAGCCGAGCTTCGCGCCGTTTTTCAGATTCTGCTCGAGCCATTGCTCGGGCGGATGCTCCACCAGATGCTCGATCGAAAAAATATTGCCGTCGACCTGGGTGTTCGCCTGCACTGTGTAGCGGCCGTCGACGAAACAGCGCCGCGCGATCGGCCAGCACCACCGCCGCGCCGGCCGAACCGGTGAAGCCGGTGAGCCAGGCCAGCCGCTCTTCGCTCGCGGGCAGGTATTCGTTCTGCTGGCGGTCGGCGCGCGGCACCATAAAGCCGTCGAGCCCGCGCCGCTTGAGCTCGGCTCGCAATTCGGCGACGCGCGCGCCGCTTTGCGCGCGCTCGCTCGAATCGTCGAATGACTGAAAGCGGGCCTCGAACATGAGGCGGCACTCTAACGCGCCACGCAGATCGTAGCAATGCAGGCATGCGCAAAGGACAGCACGCGGCGTGTGCAATCGTTGCCTGAACTTTGTGAAAGATTTTTGCTGCGATTGGCGACAAATTCGGCAACAAATCGGTCGTTTGATTCAAATTTGTGCAATGCATCAATTCGCCGCAATGATGCCACTGATCTCTACAAGTGATTAATCGATTCATGTCTGGATTTACAGGGCATCTATGCATTGTCACGAATGGTCGCGGTGGCTATTAAAGTCTATATTGCATTGCAATAGTCAGAAGCAAAAGTCATGACGTTTGCCGATGCTTCGATTTTGAGAAGGAGACATACAATGGTTGCTGTTACTTATGGCGTTGCCCGCGTTCCCGCCACCAAGATCCGCTGAGCGCGCGCAAGCCACCGCGCCGCGCAAGAGCTTTTTTGCCCGCTTCATGGATGCCCTGGTGGAGTCGCGCCTCCAGCATGTTCATCGCGAGATTGCGAGGCACGCACATTTGCTGCCGCACAAGTTCGATGAACAGGGCAAGCGGCTGGTCAAGCCGAATATCGACGAGACGCCGTTCGGCGGCTGGTAAGCAGCCGCTTCACCAGCGAAGCCGCCCCGGTCATCCCCGCCCGGGGCGGTTTTGTTTTGCGGCGCATCGACCAACGTGACCCAGCCGTCGAGCGGGATGCGCCGTTCGAGCATGAGACCCTGCGCGCGATAGATCGCGAGCGACAGCATTGGCGTGGCTCGGCAGCAGGCCGGAGAGCACGATGCGCGCGCCCGGCGCGGCGAGCTTGCGCAGCGGCACCGCCAGCCGCGTCAGCGGCCCCAGCAGGATATTGGCGAAGATCAGATCGGTAGGGCGCATGCGCGACGATGGCTTGTGCGCAGGTGCCGGCAGCGCGCGACAAACGTGATCATCGATGCGACGCGATTGAGCCTCGCATTGCCTCGCGCGGCGCGCACCGCGACCGGGTCGATGTCGCCAGCGATGACGCGCGTCCGCAGCAGTCGCGCCGCTGCGATTGCCAGCACGCCGGTGCCGGTGCCGATATCGAGCACGCGCCGTACGCGCCGCCGTTTCGCCAGATCGGCGAGCGCCAGCAGGCAGCCGCGGGTCGTGCCATGATGACCGGTGCCGAAGGCGAGGGCCGCTTCGATCTCGATGCCGATGTCGTTCGGCCTCACGTGCGCGCGGTCGTGCGCGCCATGAATCGACGAAAGCGGCCCGCGCGCACCGGCTTCAGGCCGGCAAGGCTCTGCGCAACCCAGTCGGCGGCCGCAACCGGTTCGATGCTGAGCGCATCCGCCGCCGCCTCGCCGGCCGCGAGCTTGACCAGCCCGCGCAGAGCCGGCTTCGTCCGGAGCGGTGCGGAAATGGATCGCCACCTGCCAGCGCCCGTCATCGTCCTCGAAGGCGGCAGCAGGCGGTGTCCTCGGCATCGAGGCTTTCGCCGAGATAGGCCGCGAGCCGGCGGGCGGTCGGCTCGTCGCAGGCGAGGCGGGCGACGGTGGTGGGCGCATTCATGCGGCACAAGTTTGCCCTTCGCATTCGCGCGCGCAATGGCTATCTAGGCGCTTGTGACGATCGAAAGGCCCCATTCCACCGAGATTGAAGCGCTTGCTCTGGCCCGCCGAAGCGGCTGGCCGGAGGATTTGCGCGTGCTGCTCGCGCGTTATCCGCGCGAGCAATGGGACGCCCATGCCAATCTTGGCGAAATGGCGCGCTTCTGGCTGTCGCGCCACGCCATGTTTCGCGAGCTGTCGGCGATGATTGAGGAGATCACGGCGCAATTTCGCGCCGGGCAACTTCCGCCCGCGGAATTCGCGCGCCAGTTCGTGCCGCGGCTGCAGTTCATGCTGGACCAGCTCAACGTTCATCATCAGATCGAGGATCTGCATTATTTCCCGATCTTCCGCGCCGCCGATGCGCGGCTGGCGCGCGGCTTTGACGTGCTGGAAGGCGACCATCACCACATCCATGCCGACATGGCGCGCACCGCAGAAACCGCGAATGCGCTGTTGCAGGCGCTGCAAGGCGACGCGCGACACGCTGCGCCGCTGCGGCGACGACTACGCGGATGCGAGCGGCGCGCTGCTCAAGGGGCTGATCCGGCATCTCGACGACGAGGAGGATCTGATCGTGCCGCTGATCCTCGATCGCGGCGAAGCAGCGCTCGGCGTTGCGCATCACGGCGCTAGTCGTCGATTATCCGCTTGCTCAATGCCGCTTGAAATACTGGATGTCGCGCTCGTGCTGCTGTGCGGCCTTTTTGGTGGAGAAGGTGCCGAGATTGCGGCGCTTGCCGGTGCGCGGATTTTTCTTGCGCGAATAGAGTCGGTATTTGCCGCCGGCGAGTTTGCGGATCATCGGTGTCCTCCGCTTTTCCTTGCGGTCAAACCTTGGCAGCAGCTTTGGTTCCGCGCCGTTTGCGCACCGCCGCCTGCGCCTTCTTGATGTTGGCGAGTTGCGCCCGCCGCATGGCCGGCGTCGGCTTTTCGCTTTCCGGGATGTCGCGCCGCGGCTTGGCGCGAAAGCGATCGCCCCGAAACATGCACCGGCGCGGAGCCGAGCTGTCGCCAACACTTTGCGTGCTTCCGCAGTGTCGGCGACCAGGCGGTTGCCCTCGACATGGGCGTGAGTTTTTTCCGACGAGCCATTTGGCGTATCCCAGGAGCCATTGGCGCGCAGGCCTGCAACGCGCTCGACCCCGCCGGGCCCGCCAACATCCTGCACCCGGAAAGCGACGAAGTCCCGGCTCGGCCGCAGCTGAATATGGAAAAAGCGGCCGCCGCCCTTGGCGCCCGGCTTGGCGCGTCGAATTTTCGCGCGGGCTACAGCTTTTTTTGGCTTACGCACGGATTTGCTTCCTCTTGCCTACCGCAGCGGCAGCGAAGCAAGAGTTACGGTGATGGACATTGATCTAGCGCAAAGCGCGCTCAACGCCCAAACGGGAAGAAGAGACCGCGGCCGTAGTAGGGCGGCGGCGTAGTATGGCCGCTCGCGGTAATAGTACGAGCGCGAGCTATACTGGGTTTCGCGTCCGCGTGTCTGTAGCCGCGCTGCTGCGTGCGCGTCGGCCGCGTCGTCATCGTCATCGGTCGTGTAGTTGCGCACATAGTCGCGATTGCGCGCTCCATCGCGATCGTTGCCGCGCCGCGCGACCGCGTCGTCGCCTTTCGGGGCCTCGCCGGTAAGCCTGACGCGTGTATTGAACACGCCTTCCTCCTTGACCAGCGCGAACAGCGTGGCGGCGTTCTGCGTCGACAGCCGCACGCAGCCGTGTGAGGCCGGCCGGCCGAGATTGCGGGCCTCGAACGTGCCGTGGATGGCGTGGCCGATCTTGGTGAAGAAGATCGAGTTCGGCATCGGCGCATCGTCCCACTCTCGCGAGTAGTGGTCGCGCTCCATGCGGAACGGCTGGAATTCGCCCGACGGCGTGTCGTAGCCCGAGCGGCCGGTCGACACCGGCCAAGTATAACGCTCCTCGCCGTTGACCGTGACGGTCATCTTCTGCGCGGACTTGTCGATGATGATCATGATATTCGCGCGCGCCGGCTGCGCGAACATGAGCGCGACGAGCGCCGCGGCGAAGGGGAGTGCAAGACGGTGGAGACGCATACAAATACTCCAGTCCGACCTTTTTACAGCGTAGCACGCCCAAAGCCGCCGAATAGGGCGGATCACGCAATATTCATGAAGGCGATGGGCGCCAAAAGATGCCCAGCGCGGACCTCCAACGTCGGACAGTCTCGGATGCCCGCACTGCCACGACCAAAAATCCAACGCCGCCAATGAATTCCAGTTCCGGTCACCGCGGTGCTGCCCGCGATACGGTGACAGATAAAGCGAGCGCGTTGGTGATGCTGCTGCTTGCGTCACGTACGCAAAGTCAAAAGAGCGCGCGCAGCCCTTCGCCTGGGTGGAGGTGCCCCGGCACCGCCCGCCTCGGGACAAGTGCATTAACGCGTGCGGAATCAATGGCTTTCAAAAATGCCCTTGCTGATCTCGGTCGGGCTTGATGCATGCACCTTCAATTGAATTGCCTCGACCTTGTGCTGGATAAATTGAATTGACCATGTGGCGGGTAAAGACAAAAATTTGCTATTGGTTGACGTTCTAGTCCAAGTTACCGGCGGCACCATCGCCACATGGGGGAAACGATGAAGCGTATTATTCTTGCGGCGTTAATTACCACTTTTGCTGTCGGGTCCGCGTTGGCCCAATCCTGCGAAACCAAGGCAGTAGGCAAGGACGGCAAGGCGCTTTCCGGCGCGGCCAAGTCAAGCTTCGTCAAGAAATGCAAGCAGGATGCCTGTGAAACTAAGGCTGTCGGCAAAGATGGCAAACCACTCGCCGGCGCCGCGAAGAACAGCTTCATGACGAAGTGCGAGAAGGACGCGTAACTCTCTGCTTCAACGGCGTAACGCCAGGAGTTGAAGATGCGTACCATTGTAGTCATTGGGTCGGCGATTGTCGGCGTATCGCTTCTGTCTTTTCCTGCTGTCGCTCAGCAAAAGACAGTCAAGGCCTGCCAGGAAGAGTGGCGTGCCAACAAAGACGCCAATCAAGCCAAGGGAATAACGGAAAAGGCCTACGTGACGCAGTGTCGGGCAGGAGGGAGTGCCGCAAAGCCGGCACCCGCTCCTGCCGCTCCTGCTGCTTCATCGTCTTCGCAGAAAAAGACAGCAACGGCACCCGCGCCGGCTGCTACGCAGCAAAAGACGGTCAAGGCATGCCAGGAAGAATGGCGAGCCAATAAGGATGCCAATCAGGCCAAGGGCATAACGCAGAAGGCGTACGTGACGCAGTGTCGTGCGGGTGGCACAGCCGCGGCGCCTGCACCTGCTCCCGCCCCTGCGCAGACGAAAACGACAACTGCGCCTGCGCCGGCCCCGGCTCCTTCTGCCCCACCGGCCAGTACAGCGGCTCGGCCGGCTACAACAGCTCCGGCTGGCGCGAACCAGTACGCGACTGAAGTGCAGGCCAAGTTGCGATGCGGCTCAGGCACAATCGTTTGGGCCAATCTGGATTCAAAGATCTATCACTTCACGGGCAACAAGGATTACGGCAATACGAAATCCGGCGCGTATATGTGCGAGCGGGATGCGACAGGCCAGGGAATGCGCGCCGCAAAGAACGAGAAGCATCCCTGAGCATCTAGACGGACCGAACAAATCAGTGCTTCCGCGCGTCGACGCGGAAGCCGACGATGGTCTGCTCGCCCAATGACTTGGCGGCCTCCAGCCGATGCAGGCCCTCGACGAGCACGAAGCGCGCGCCGTCCGGCCGCACCAGAATTGGCGTCTTCTGGCCATCTGCGAGCATGCTTTGCGCGATTTCCTCTACGCGCTTTGGATCGAGCGTGGCCCGCCGCTTGACCGGCACGTAGATATTCTCGACCGCGAAGGTCTCGCGTTTCATCATGGTGCTGTGAAGCGTAGCATGTTTTGAGGCGCTTATCCGCCTGTCACGTACAATTCCAAGATCCGGGAGACCTTTTTCCGAGCGGCCATCATCCCCACATGCCTGTCAGCATCAGGGAGATACCGCCGCAATGTCGGAACCGCTCGTCGTCGTCATTCCTCACCGCCTCGGCAAGGACGAGGCTCTCCGTCGCATCAAGGACGGGCTAGGCCGTGCCAGGGCCGAGTTCGGCTGGCTGTTGTCGCTGGAAGAAGAGGTGTGGAGCGGCGACCGCCTGACCTTCCGTGTCGCAGCGCTGGGCCAACACGCCTCCGGAATCATCGACGTCTATGAGGCAGGCGTGCGGCTCGAAGTCACGCTGCCATGGCTGCTCGCACGCTTTGCCCATGCGGCTCAACGCGTGATCGGGCAAAAAGGCCAGCTGATGCTGGAAAAGAAATGAGCGACACGTTCGGGCCCGTATGACGCGCCGCGCTGCTGAATCCTTGCTAATATCGCGCTCTGAGATGGCAAGCGATCGGGCGCGTGCATGACTGTAGATCGGATCTTTTTTGCATACATTGCACTGGTCGGCGCTGCTGTTGGCGTGACCCTGGTTGTCGCCCCGCATGTCCAGAATTTTGCCATCAAGCCGTATTTCTGGATCCTGATTGCGGTCGGCTTGTTTGACGGGGGCATTTACCTGCTTGGACGCACGTCCCCCGGAGCAATGCTGACGATGAATGCGCGGCTCGCCGGCTTCGTGATCGGGATCGTTTTGATGGTGGTGATCCCGATGCTGGCTGGTGCGCCGGTTCGATTTTTTTAGACGCCGCTCTCAATTTCCCAATTCGAGTACCCAGTAGCGGCGGCCGTTACCGCCTTCGGCCGAGGCGATGCCATAGCTCGTCACATCCCGCCTGAGCATATTGGCGCGATGCCGGCCTGATCTTCGCCCACATGCGAATGACGCAATCTTCCGTCGCGCAGCCGAATGCGACGTTTTCAGCCGCCGTGCCGGAGGTCAGCGGCACACGCTGCCGGAAGCCGGCATGGTCGAGCCGCTGGCGCGCGGCGAGACTGTGCGCGTGACTATAGGCGGCGCCGGCGAGCGCTCCGCTCGCCGCCAGCGGCGGCAGGCCATGCTGGGCACGGAAGGAATTGAGATCGAGAGTGAGCGCAGGCGTTGTGAGAAGGATGCAAATGCCCGCAAAGGCAACCGCGATGAAAGCGCGTCTCATCATCGCATAAAGAATAGCACTCAGGCGGCTGAATGTCCGCCGGCGATCAATCAGGCCGGGGAAGTGCGTTCAGTTTATGTGCCGGCGCGATCGCGGCGGCGGTTTCCACCAGCACTCATAGGAGATGTAATCGCCGTAGACACGATGAATGCTCGTGATCACCGCATATTTGTTGAAGAGGCCGCAATTGGCCTGCGCGATGTCGAGGGCGCTTTGCTCGGCTTCCGGCGACCACGGAATGATGCCGCCGATGTCATTGCCCTTTGGGCCATAAACGCCGACGCATGAGGCGAGCATCAAGCCCAGCACCGCCAACAGCACTGCCTGCCTTCTCATAATCCCCCTCCAGCCCTGTCCCGTCAGCCCGCCGATTCCACTGAATGGGAAAAGTTTGCCACGATGTGGCCGCCCAAGGCACGAATTATTTCGGCCATTCCGCGGCCTATTGCAGCCACTCGCCGAACGCGCGCCCGCGAAGGCCGGCAAATCGCGGCGTGTTACCCAAGCGGCCGGCCGCTTGCCGCTACCAGCCTCGCCAGCCGCAGCCAATGCCGCCAGCCCTCGCCTGGCCGCCCCGGCCGGCCACTGAGCATTTCCTGAGGATTTCTGCTAAAAAGCGCCCAGCGCGGTCATGGGGCTTTCCGCGCCGGGTATCCGATGGCTTCCTCGTTGCGTCCTACAGATTTGCTGTCAGACCTGCCGGATCGGCTGTCGGCCGCTCTCCTCGCGAATGCCAAACCAGTCAAACTGGCGGCCGACGCAATCCTGTTTCTTGCCGGCGATCCGGGTGATGGTTGCTATCGCCTGGAGGAGGGCCTGCTCAAGGTAAGCATGGCCTCGCCTGCCGGGGCCGAGCGCATCCTCGCCATCCTGGGTCCGGGTTCGATCGTCGGCGACATGGCGATGATCGATGGACGTCCACGGTCGGCTTCAGTCTCGGCGCTGCGCGATTGCAAGCTGAGTTTCATCAGCCGCACCGCATTCGAAGCGGTCGCCGCGAAGAATCCCGAGATCTACAAACATCTTCTCAGCCTGCTTGCCGCGCGCTTGCGCGATACCGACCAGGTCGTCGCGGCCGGAACGTTTTTGCCGGTCAAAGGCCGCGTGGCGCGGGCGCTGCTCGATCTGGCCAAGGCCTTCGGCAACGAAGTCGGCGGCGGCCGCATCGTCATCCGGCAGAAATTGAGCCAGAGCGACGTTGCTGCCATGGCCGGGATTGCGCGGGAAAATGTCAGCCGGATTCTCAACGAATGGATGCGCCTGAAATTGGTCACCCGGCTGTCGGGCTACTATTGCATCGAGAGCAAGGCAAAGCTGGAAAAGGAGCTGAAACTCTAAGTTTTGGGCCCACTCCCCGACGGCCTCATTGCATTTTGGGCCGAGGATACGGTGCAATTGGCCGCGTTCGCGCGGCGTAGCGCGCGGGGCAGGGGCCAAGCCCATGTCGGATGACGTCGTTGGCTTCAGTTTTCTCGCCGAATTCGAAAATCCCGGTTTGGTACCTCAAGCCGGGCGAAACGATCTTCAAGGAAGGGGAAACGGCGAAAGAGCTGTATGTCATTCAGAGCGGGCAGGTCGAAATTCAGCTCGGCAACCGTCTGCTCGCCACGCTCGAGGCCAATGACATTTTCGGCGAAATGGCGCTGCTCGATTCGGCGCCGCGCAGTGCCACCGCCATTGCCAAAACCGATGTGGCGCTGGTCCCGATTTCGAAGAAGGATTTTCTGACCCTTGTGGGCCGTGCGCCGACCTTCGCGCTCGATATCATGAGCATGATGGCCCGCCGGCTGCGGGCCGCCAACAAGGCAATATGACCCAGTTTTTGCCGGTCTGCGAGCCACCCGCAAAAAGCGCCTTTTTGTGATGCCGGTCACATCGGCCGGAAACCCGTCGCCCTAGTGTGTGGCTGTAGGGAGCAGGTTGCTCCCGCGTCATTCAGGGCAGACGGACATGCGCAAGACCATCATTTTCGCAGTCGCCACCACGATCCTTGCATGCGCCTCGGTGGTCACCGGCGTGGCCCGGACCGTCCATATCCCCAGCAACCCGATTTCGGCTAGCCCGGTGGTTCACCCCCTTGCCACCGGCAGCCTGACGGCCAGCGTTGTCCCCGCTACCTGACCGTCTTTTGGCCTGCCCCTGTCCCCGGGGGCAGGCCCCGAATTTCTGAACTAACCTCCAAACTCCAAGCGGCCCGAACGGGCCGCTTTTTCTTGGTTTGAGGTCGCCCGGAAAATGCGCCCTTTTGTGACCCGGGTCACATCGAACCGTGCGGACTCCCGCCTAGTTTACCTGCGTCGGGACCGAAATGCCCCGGCAGCACCGGGGAAAACCCTGGGCAAGAATAAAGGGAGCACCGTCATGATCCGCACCGCGATTATCTCTGTCACGGCGTCGTTCGTTCTCTTTGGCGCGTGGACCGTCAATCTGGTCAGCTACCATCCGGCAACTGACCTGAATCCGCTGGCCCCGCTCAGCACGAGTGTTGACTGGAAGTAATTACGAGGCGCCGCGAATTTCCGCGCGCGGCTAAGTTGAGCGTCACGTCTTAGCGCTAACGATTAGCCTTGCATTCCAGCTTTATGCAGCTTTTACCGCAACTCTTCGCGCGAACTGATATTGGTCCCGCACCAGAGCGGGACCGATGCACAAGGCTCCGGCGCAGATTGCTCGCTCGCTGCGAGCGTTCCGGAACGCACACAGGCTGGGCTTGTTGCGCAGCGTCCGCATTTCGCCCGGAGCCGCACGCCTGCGAAGCGGCGCGATCGCAACAGGGCATCGAATACATGGGCGACATCGTTCCCCGTTTGCCCCTCGCTGAATGCACGCGCGGCCGGCAATTGCAAGTATGCGCCTTTGGGAAGCAGCCGGATGCATCGCCTGATCGCAAGTGACAAGCCGCGACCCAAGCCGGCATCCTGAGATTGTGTCATTGCAATCGGCGCGACTTCGGTCCGTATTATTAGCGTTGCGGCCCTCGTTTGTAAAATGAGTGCCCAGGTTGATTTTCGTACGATTGTTGCCGCCGATCTGCCATTCAAATGATGGTCCACCGTGACAGCACAGGCACCCGCGTTCGTTGACGTTCGCGCGCCGCGCGTAGATCGCAATTCAAAGCTTTCGGTATTGCTGCGCGGCATTGGCGTGCGGCAGGTGCGGCTTGCTACCGGCCTTGTCATGTTCACCTACATCTTTTCGCATTTCTTCAATCACGCGCTCGGCAACATTTCCTACGAGACGATGGAAGCGTGGTTGCGGTTCCACGTCTGGTGGTGGCGAATCCCGGTCGTCAATTACACGCTCTACACGGCCGCCGTCATACATTTCTCGCTCGGCCTGTGGGCGCTCTATCAACGGCGGCATTTTCGCTACACGGCAATTGAAATCACGCAGCTCGTGCTCGGCCTGAGCATTCCGCTTTGGCTCGCCAGTCATTTCGGCGCCGTGCGGCTCAGCGGCGCACTGTTCGGACTTGCCGCCGCCCAATTACGCAACGCCGCTATTCGCCTATTGGGTCGCTGAGACCGTATATGATCGCGGTGCAGTTCATATTGTTGACGGTCGCATGGACGCACGCCTGCATCGGACTTTATTTCTGGCTGCGGCTGAAATCGTTCTTCAGCTGGGCGGCGCCCATTCTGCTCGCCATTGCGGTGCTGATGCCGCCGCTCGCGATGATCGGCGCGCATCATGGCGGGCGCGAGGTCGCGCAGCTCGCCAGGATCCTGACTGGCGCAAGCAAAATCTGCGGGGGATCCCTCCCGCGCAGCGCAGGTTATCGACAGCATCACGCTCTTTTATTTCCCGATCGCCTATGGCGCTGCGTTCGTGCTGGTGTTCGCAGCGCGCGGCGTGCGCACATTGCGCGAACGCCGGCGCGGCATGGTCACGATTTCATATCCAGATCGGCAGGTGCGCGTGCCGAAGGGCTTGAGCATCCTCGAAGCCAGCCTGCGCTTCAAAATTCCGCACGCCAGCGTCTGTGGCGGCCGCGCGCGCTGTTCGACATGTCGCGTCCGCGTTGTCAGCGATCGCAGCGGCCTGCCGCCGCCATCAGGACGCGAGGCTTTTGTGCTGGACCGTGTCGGCGTTGCCGCGAACCCGGCGATCCGCCTTGCTTGCCAGCTGCGGCCGCAGACGGACGTGTCCGTCATCCCAATTCTGCCGCCGAACATGAACGCCGATCTCCTGCGCAAAGGCCGCCGCATGAATATCGGCAAGGAGCGTTACATCGTCAGCATGTTCGTCGACATGCGCGGCTCGACCAGGCTCGCGGAAGCGCGATTGCCATTCGACGTCGTGTTTCTCATCAATCGCTTCCTCGGCGCGGCCTCGCAGGCGGCGATCGATGCCGGCGGCCAGCCGAACCAGTTTCTCGGCGACGGCGTGCTGGCGCTGTTCGGCATTGATGTCGATCCGGAAACCGCGTGCCGCCAGGCGATGCGCGCGGCCGCGAACGTTGCCACCAATGTGGACTACATGAATCACCAGCTTGCGTCCGATCTGCCCGAACCGATCCAGTACGGCATCGGCATTCATGGCGGCGAGGTGATTATCGGAGACATTGGCTTTCGGGATCACACCGTGTTCACGGCGCTCGGCGATCCGGTCAATGTGGCAGCGCGGCTGCAGGACATGACAAAGACGCTCGATTGCAAGGCCATCGTGTCGGATGAGGTTTTTGCAACCGCCGGCGTCGCGGCCGGTCAGCTTGCCCGCACGGAGGTTGCGGTTCGCGGCCGCGAAGAACCGATGATCGTGCGCACCGTGGCGGACCCGGCCGTGTTTGCAAGCATGCTCGAGTCGGCAAGCGCGCAAGCGCCGGCGAAAGCCAGCTAAATTCAAATTCTTGCGACGACTTCCGTCGTTTCAAATGCGATGGGTAATGAATGCTTAACCGCGCTTTTTTTGTCGCGCCTATAGCGCTGACTTGAGCCGAGCCGATATGCAGAAAAGTGCGCTTCAGGTGAAAACGCTGACCGATAGCGTGAGGTCGCTTTCAAGTGCGACCCGTTCGTGCTTTTCGGCGACGTTCTTGATGCGATAGCACGGGTCGCCTGGATCCCGGTCCGAGGCAGGGATGAGATGACGAATTTCGTAGGGGCCGGGGGCGGATGATCGAAGAAGCCTTGGCTCAAGCTCGACGATCTGAC
This sequence comes from uncultured Alphaproteobacteria bacterium, assembly GCA_963775095.1. GTDB lineage: Bacteria > Pseudomonadota > Alphaproteobacteria > Rhizobiales > Aestuariivirgaceae > Aestuariivirga. The sequence goes on along the minus strand of CAVZHN010000005.1, from coordinate 90,402 downwards.
CGATATTGAACTTATGTGCCATGAGGTGTTCCTTTCGTCACGTTTGGTTTGGAAGCGAAACCGGCGGGGCCCTCTTCATCCTTGTGGCTATGCAGGAAGCGGGCAATCTGTGCTCTCAGCGCGGCCGATTTCAGCACGTCCCCCATTGAGCCTGCGGTATCGAAGAGCTCGCGCTGGAGCTTCGTTGGGATCGTGTTCCATTGCATGATGACGGCCGCGCCGAGGCAGCGAAGAATACGCTCCTCGGTTTCGGCGACAGTCGCGCGCGCGACAGGCGTTCCAGCGTCGTCATCCTGAGGTGGGATGTCCTGCGAATGGATGATCTTGTCGAAATTATTCGCCAGCCAATCCTCGTTTTGCGCCAGCGCAGTGAAGCTTTCCTTCGATCGCTGAAATTCGCGGATTTCGCTCGGAACATCGGTATGTTTGAGCAATTCGGCGCTTTCTGCCGCTTTTGCGCGATATTGTTTTGCCTTGAACATGGGACGCTCCCTGCCTGGCACGCGCCGGGCGGATGTCCGCTCGACGGGCCTTGTTGTTTCTGTTTGTCGGATGCTGGCTACTGTATATAGGGATGATCGGGCCGAATTGCGACGGCTATGGCGCAATTCGAAGGATTGGCGGGTCAAAGGCTCATTTGTTGCCTCAACAGGTCGATGCAGCCGACCTTTATTTCAAACAAACGGTCGTCTGCCCCTGTGGTTATCGCAAATTCATCTCCACATAAAAGCATTGTTTGAATGATGCACATTCAGATGATGTTTCATCAATATTTTGGAGATAACGCTCATGAACCCAGTAACCCCGAATACCGCTTCGGCGAGCACCGGCACTCCTGCTGACGCGAAGCAAATTCTTCTCAAGGATATCAGCTCCAAGTGGGGCAAGTTCTCCGAGCAGGAGCTCGGCGCACTCAAGAACAAGGACGATCTCATCACTCAGGTCGTCGCCAAGTACAGCATCGACAAGGCGCAAGCGCAGCGCGATGTCGATGCCGTCATGAAGGGCCGCCAGATTTGATCTGGACGCAATATTTCGGGGCCGCCGGTTGGCGGCCTCGTCGTCTGCCTTAATCTGTTTTCCGGGTAACGAACATGACGATCAATTTTCCGAACCGCAGCCGCAGTTACGATGCGACGCGGCGGGCGGTTCGCTTTTGGGGATATGACCGCTCCATGGAGAGTTCATTCTTTGTGACCGCGGATGCCCTCAGGCAAATTCAGCCAAATATAAATACCGACGCGGTTGATCTGCTGCGGGCGTTCGATACCAACCGCGACCGCATCTATACCATCGCCGCGAAAGTCTATGCCCGGGGCAAAAGAGGCACCTACGATTTAAACGTAGATGACGTTTGATGTGCCTGTGCCACGCGCGCTAGCGCGTCGCCAGCTGCGCATGTGGATTGACGAACGCATAGCCGCGCACGTCGCGCACGTGCACGCGGGATAAGCCGCCGCCGGAATTATAATCGCGGATCAGCCATTGCCCGTTCCCGGCTGCCGCCTCGATATACATCACGTGGCCACTGCGAACGGCGGCGAGCCCGGCGCGCGGAGCGCTTTCGTGGGGAAACAGCCGCGCCCAGTTGGATGCCAGGTTAAGTCTCAGATCCGAAAGCCCGAGATACATGCGCAATCCGCAGCCGCAATAGGAATGAGGACAGCCGCTCGGACGCGAGCCGATGATCGTGCCCGCATCCGCTGCGAGCACGGCGCGGTTGCCGGCGGCATCCACAACCGCCGCGCGGCTTGCGAGCGCGACATCATTGCCGGTAGCGTCAAGACTGCGGTGCGATTTGCGATCGCTCCACCGCAAACCTGCCGTCCGTCATTCGTGTAAGAGCAACCGCCCGCCTGACGAGAATAAGAGTGGTGACGTTTCGAGTGATAGGCTTCGGCCGGTTGTGCCACAAGTGTGGCGAGGAGCAATGCGATTGCCGCTCCCATGTTGGTCAAGCGATTCATGGTGTCCCTCTTTTGCAGTGAAGACGCATTGCGGAAACGCCGCCTTCTTGGGCATGCACTGATTCGTTCGGGAAGGCCCGGTACGCGACGGTGCCGCACAAAAAAATCCGAATTTGTGAAGGGGCGCTGGAAATCACCGGCAGCGATCCGGCACATTCAATACGGAGATCTGCATCGCGATGATGTCCCAGTGTTCAATGTTTGACGCCATAAGAATCGTGTCCCGAAACATCCCAAACGATGCCCGGATCACCACCAACGAATAAATTCTCAGCGGACTACGCCAGCTTCATGCAACACAGACGTACTGAGAACCGCGCATTCCGATGCGTTGCGCCGCCCCTCTCGCGAGGTCGAGCCGGGCGCCCATGCGATAGGCAATTCCCCACGGGCCGGTATCGTTGATCCTGACGGTAACCGAACGGCCATTTTGGGGATTCGTCACAGTCAGGCTTGTCCCAAGGGGCCAGGTTCGCGCCGCTGCTGTGTTGCCGCTCGCATCAAATCTTTCACCGCTCGCAGTCCGTTTGCCCGACGAATATGAGCTCGCGAGAATTTCTTGTCCGGCGCAATTGCCCGATCTCTTTACGTACTTGTGAACGGAGCTCCATCCTGCTGCGTTTGCTGACGTGAAGCTCACGACACTGATCAAAATTCCAATGCTGATATGTTTCTTCAAAAGCGGTCCCTCGTTCGTTGTTGCTGAAAGCCGGTAACGCAGCACCAAAAAGGCGACTCGCGTGACGCGACTGCGGTCACCTTAGCGCTGGATAAGATGGCAGAAGGATGGCAACGGAAATTGCGATGAATGCGAAGATTAAGCCGAGGAGGGAGATCACTGAGGTATGATTGTAGTTAGCGCACGAGTCGACGTCGATTTGCGCGGACTTTCCGCCGATAGACATCGGATGCGGATTTCTGCATGGCAGCTATTCCGCCGCCCGTGACCATCTTTGTTGCTGCCGCTGCCTGGGCTTGCGCAATTGCGATGCCCTTCTCTGCAAACATCCTTTGCATTTCACGTTGCGCCAGTGCGCCGCCGGACGCCAGCCGCATCATGCGCATGGCGATAACGGCATTTGCATCCCATGCGGTTTGGGCGAGTCGAATATAAGCTTGCCAAAAATTGAGCACGGTCCCTCTCCAGGATCTGCAACGCGCCACCCCTGCCATTTGATCCAGCGCGAGCGGCGGCCCGGGCGCCGGCAAATCAGTCAGTTCAGGATGCCAACGGCGCGCGATGCCACAAGCGCAATGGTCACAAGCGATATGCCGGATTCGGCCATCATCAGAAGCTTGGCCCGGACGGTGAGGGGAAACGTGTCGGCGGGCGAAAATGCCGTTGCGTTGGTAAATGCCAGAAACAGGTAATCGATAAATCCCGGCGACCAGTTTGGAAAACGGGCCGGTTCACCCGTCTGTTGCTGGGTGAACAGGAAATCCTTCCCCCGGGTTGGTCCGAAAGCTCCTGCGGGCCCGCCGCGATCCAGCGCCCAGAACCACAATGCAAAGATGATGACGTTGGTGGCCCAAATGTTGAGCGCATCCAGGAGCAGCGTTCGGCCGCTGCCGGCGTGTCCGGCCAATATGGCCTCAATCAGGCGAGCAAGCGCGCCGAAGTTCATCAGCGTAATGATAGCCGTCAGAAAGATTGCCAGCCGGCGGACCCGCAATCTGTCGCGGCCGACCAGGCTTACTTGCTCTTTTGTCGATGCCTTGCGCGCGCGCCTTTGCGTCCATGCGGTCGCGATCGACAGCGGAATGAGCAGCGCGAGCTCCAGGGAGGGCGCGAGCCAGCGCGGCCCGATCATCAGGTCATTCACGATGGCGATCTGAAGCCCGACGATGATAAGGACAGCGCCGCGCGCCAGCCAGAAATCAACGGCCTGGTCTATCAGTTGTTTGTGGGGGCGGGGCATTTGCCGACAATAACTTTTCGTTCCATATTTTCACTGACTGTCATTGGCTCGACAGTCTGAAATGTCTCACAGCCTCTCCACAAAACTATCCACCACGCGTTTCTCCCCCGCCTTATCGAAGGCGATTGTGAGCTTGTTGCCGTCCACGGCCACCACGTTGCCGTTGCCGAATTTCTGGTGAAACACGCGCTCGCCCACGGTAAAGGATGAAACCGTGCCGGTGGATTTGGCCACCAACTCGCCTTCGATGGTGAGGGGGGATTTGCCGCTTAATCCTCCCGCCCGGCCGGCTTTGCCGGCTACCCTCCCCTTAAGGGGAGGGATGTTCTCCGCATCAGCATCGTCATCATACACGCCGTCCGGCACATAACGCGGCTGGCCGTTGTCATAGAAGCCGCCGCGCCCCTTGCGCGCCTGCGCGCGCTGCCAGCCGGGCGTGGTGTAACTGGAGCCGAAGGCGTTCATCTCGTCGAAACGCGAGGCGCCATAGCCCGACATGCCGAAGCCGCCGGCGCCGCCCGCGGCCTCTTTCACCTCCACATGCGTCTCCGGCAGCTCGTCGAGGAAGCGTGAGGGCACGGTCGAGGTCCACATTCCGTGAATGCGGCGGTTGGTGGCGAAATAAATTTTGGCGAGCTCGCGCGCGCGCGTGAGGCCGACATGGGCGAGGCGGCGCTCTTCCTCGAGGCCCGCGCGGCCGCTCTCGTCCAGCGAGCGTTGGTGCGGGAACAGGCCTTCCTCCCAGCCGGGCAGGAACACGCAATCGAATTCCAGCCCCTTGGCGGAATGCAGGGTCATAATGTTGACGGCCTGCTCGGCCTCCGCGCCTTCGCGGTCCATCACCAGCGAGATGTGCTCGAGGAAGCCTTGCAGGTTCTCGAACTCCTCCATGGAGCGCACCAGCTCCTTGAGGTTTTCCAGGCGGCCGGCGGCGTCGGCGGAACGGTCCTTCTGCCACATCTCGGTGTAGCCGGATTCATCGAGCACGATCTCGGCCAGTTCAGTGTGCGGCATTGAATTCTTTTTCGCGCGCCAGCGCTCGAAGGCGGCCATCAGGTCGCGCAGCGCAAAGCGCGGTTTTGGCTTCATCTCGTCGGTAGCGCTGAGTGCGGCGGCGGCCTCGGTGAGCGGGATGCGTTTCTTGCGGGCATAGTCGTGCAGCATTTGCAGCGTGGCGTCGCCGAGCCCGCGCTTGGGCACGTTGACGATTCGCTCGAAGGCGAGATCGTCGGCCGGTTGCGCGATCACGCGCAGATAGGCGAGGGCGTCGCGGATTTCGGCGCGCTCGTAGAAGCGCGGGCCGCCGATCACGCGGTAGGGCAGGCCGAGCTGGATGAAGCGATCTTCGAATTCGCGCATCTGGAACGAGGCGCGCACCAGAATGGCAATCTCGTCGAGCGGATGATCCTCGCCCCGCTCGCGCGCCTCGCGCTGGAGCTGCTCGATTTCCTCGCCGATCGCGCGCGCTTCTTCCTCGGAGTCCCAGGCGCCGGTGACCTGCACCTTCTCGCCCAGCTCGTCCTCGGTACGCAGCGTCTTGCCGAGGCGGCCTTCGTTGTGGGCGATGAGGTGGCTCGCCGCTGCAAGAATATGCCCGGTGCTTCTGTAATTCCTCTCAAGCCTTATGACTTTGGCTCCGGGAAAGTCGTGATCAAACCTCAGAATGTTATCGACCTCCGCCCCGCGCCAGCCGTAGATCGATTGGTCGTCATCGCCGACGCAGCAGATGTTTTTGGGGGGGCGGTGCTGCGCCTTGGACTTCACCCTCCGAGACGCTCGGGCTTTGCCCTCGCTCCTCAGGATGACGGCCAAGGTTTTCGCTCTCGGCAGTGTCTCATTCAAGAATCCGGCGCATCGGCTTGCCACTCTCTTCCTCGTCTAGCGGCGCACTTCCTTGACCGTCATCCTGAGGAGCCGCGCGGAGCGCGGCGTCTCGAAGGATGACGCCACTGGATGGCGCAGCTGGCGTCGTCTGTGCCAACAGCTTCAGCCACAGATACTGCGCGACGTTCGTATCCTGATACTCGTCCACCAGAATGAATTTGAACCGCTCCTGGAAATTCCGCAGGACATCCGCGTTGTGGCGGAACAGCCGGATGTTCTCCAGCAGCAGGTCGCCGAAGTCGGCGGCGTTGAGTGTCTTCAGGCGCTCCTGATACGCGATGTAGAGCTTCTTGCCCTTGCCATTGGCAAAGCTCGCGGCTTCGCCGGACGGCACCTGTTCGGGCGTGAGCCCGCGGTTCTTCCAGCCGTCGATCAACATGGCGAGCACGCGTGCGGGCCATCGCTTCTCGTCGAGCTTTTCGGCTTCGAGGATCATCTTGATCAGCCGGATCTGGTCGTCGACATCCAAAATCGTGAAGTTGTTCTTCAGCCCGACCAGCTCGGCGTGCCGCCGCAATATCTTCACTCCGATCGAGTGAAAGGTGCCGAGCCACGGCATGCCCTCGACGATCTGCCCGACCATCTGGCCAACGCGATCTTTCATCTCGCGCGCGGCCTTGTTGGTGAAAGTGACGGCGAGGATCTGGCTCGGGTGTGCGCGGCCAAGATTCAAGATGTGCGCGATGCGCGTGGTCAGCACGCGGGTTTTCCCGGTGCCCGCGCCGGCGAGCACCAGCACCGGCCCGTCCAGCGTTTCCACCGCCTCGCGCTGTTCCGGATTGAGATCGGCGAGGTAGGCCGCGCCGCGGGCGCCAAGCGCGCGCGCGGCAATGCCGCCCGCAACAAGCTGCGGGCTCAAAGGAGCAGGGTCGTTACGCTTGGGTTCGGCCATTTGTTAACTGTTTGTTCTGCCCAAAGATGGCATTCGTGAGTGCGAATTGGGAGAGGCGAGGGCCGGTCTTGTCGGCACCATTTCCCACCGCTTTAGCGTCTTTTTTCCAGTTATCTCGAACAACTTAAGGGGGAGTTCCTGTGCGACTGAAGGACAAGGTAGCGCTGGTCACCGGCGGCGGACGCGGCATCGGCCGCGACATCGTTCTCGCTTATGCCCGCGAGGGCGCCCATGTCGTCGTCAATGACGTCGACCCGGCGACCGCCGAGGCCACTGCGAAAGATGCCGCCGCCCTCGGCAGCAAGAGCCTTCCCGTTGCCGCCGATGTCGCCAAATCCGCCGACATCACCCGGCTCGTCGAGATGATCGTCAAGGAACGCGGACGCATCGACATCGTCGTCAACAACGCCATGAAGATCGTGCCGGGAAAACTCGAGGCGCTGCCGGAAGCGGCGTGGGACACCACGATGAATATCGGCCTGAAGGGCGCGTTCCTCGTGAGCCAAGCGGCTGCGAAACACATGATCGCGCAGAAGTCCGGCGTCATCGTCAACATCGCATCAATCGCCGGCCTGTTTCCCTACAACTGGGCCGGCGCCTACAGCGTGGTGAAGGCGGGCCTGATTATGCTGACGAAATTGCAGGCGATGGAGTGGGCGCCCTACGGCATTCGCGCCAACGCGATCACGCCGGGCTATATCCGCACGCCTGGCACCGAGTCGATGTATGCCGATCCGGAAATCTACGAGGGCCGCCGCAAGGGCGTGCCGATGGGTCGTGTCGGTTCGGGCGAGGACATCGCCGGGCCGGCCGTGTTTCTCGCGTGCGACGAGTTACGTTACACGACTGGCAGCGTTGTTGGCGCCGACGGCGGACAGGCGGTCGGCTATTTCCTCACCGTGCCCGGACGACGCTTCTCCGGCGGAAGGATTGACTAAGCCTGGCGATGGACACCCAAGTCATTATTGTCGGCGCCGGGCCCGTCGGACTGACGCTCGCGATCGACCTTGGCCGCCGCGGTGTGCGCTGCATCCTGCTTGAGCAGAAGGACGCGCCGCAATTCCTGCCCAAGATGGAGCGGTGCAATGCCCGCACCATGGAAATCTACCGCCGCATGGGCATGGCGCAGAAAATCCGCGACGCCGGTTTTCCGCGCGACGCGCCCATGGACGTGTTCATCGTCACGTCGCTGGTCGAGCCGCCGCTGCTGCATCTTCCTTATCCGTCGGTCGCGCAGGCGCAGGCTGACATCGCCGCCTGCACCGACGGCTCGATGCCGCTCGAGCCCTATCAGCTCATCTCGCAATATACGCTGGAGCCGCTGCTCAAGTCGGTTGCGGAAACCTTGCCGGGCGTCGATGTGCGCTACGGCTGCGAATTTATGTCATTCGAGCAGGATAGCGGTGGCGTGCGCGCCCGCGTCAAACGCGGCAACGTATCCTCGGAATTGAGCGCTCACTATCTCGTCGGCTGCGATGGCGGGTCGAGCCCTGTGCGCCGCCAGCTCGACATCAAGCTGCAGGGCGACGCCAATCTGCTGCAGTTGCGGCAGGCGCTGTATCGCTGCGACGAGCTGTTCGACCGCATCCCGATCGGCAAAGGGCGGCACTATCACGTCGCCGACGCGCACGACCGTTCCTGATCGTGCAGGATTCCACGCGCCACTTCACGCTGCATTCGGTGGTCGAGACAGCGACGACGACATGAAGACCATGTTCGAGCAGGCCGTCGCGCATGCCGGTGAAATACGAGATGCTGTCCTGCGCGCCGTGGCGGCAGAACCTGCTGCTGGCCGACAGTTACGGCAGGGCCGCGTGTTCCTTGCGGGCGATGCGGTGCATCTCGTCATCCCGACCGGCGGGCTCGGCATGAACAGCGGCGTCGGTGACGCTGTCGATCTGTCGTGGAAGCTCGCTGCGACGCTGCAGGGATGGGGCGGGCCGGGTCTGCTCGCATCCTACGAGATCGAGCGCCGGCAGATCGGCGCGCGCAATGTGGAAGCCTCGCGTCATGCCTCACGCGGCCGGCGGAGCCTGGCGCGCGGCCTGGCAACCCAATATTCGCGACAAGACGCCGGAAGGCGCCGAAACCCGGGCCAATCTCGCGCGCATTGCCGATGTCGAGCAGCGCAAGAGCAACGAGATGATCGGCGCCGAGCTTGGCTATCGCTATGACGACTCGCCGATCATCTGGCCGGAAGCGGGCGACGGGCCCGCGCCCAATTTCATGAGATACGTGCCGACCAGCTGGCCGGGCGCGCGGCTGCCGCACGTCTGGCTTTCCGACGGCGTGCGCTGCATGACCGCATCGGCGACGGCTACACGCTTTTGCGTCTGGCCGGTGCGCAGGCAGACAGCACGGCGCTGGCGCGTGCTTTTGCCGCCTGCGGTGCGCCCTTTACCGTTCTCGACATCGATGAGGACCGGCCGCGCGATGTCTATGGCCGCGACTTCTGCTGCTGCGTCCGGACCTGCATGTCGTGTGGCGCGGCAACCGGCTGCCGGATGATCCGGCGAGATTGGCCGCACTGGCGACGGGGCATTAGGGTTCGCACGCCGTCATGCCCAGTCTCTCCGCCGTCATGCCCGCGCTTGTCGCGGGCATCCACGTCTTGCGGCCTTGCAACATCAAAGACGTGGATGGCCGGGAAAGCCCGGCCTGAACGTCTACCGCGGCGGAATCTGGATCAGGTCGTCAAGCTGCGCCTTGGTCAGTTCCGTGGCGGTGAACTTCAGGGCGACCGCATCCTTCACGATCGTGTCGAGCCCGACGATCTTGTCCGGCTCGACCGACGCGCGCGGGAAAAAATCATCGCGCGTGCGCTTGGCCTTGGCCTCGCTGATCTTGAGCCAGTCCGAATAGACCTTCAGCGCGTTCGGATCGGTGTACATGTAGTTGACCGTCTCGCGGTAGGCTTTCATGTAGCGGTCGACCACGTCCTTGTGCGCCTTGCAGATAATTGGCATTGACGATGTTGAGCCGCACCGTCTGGCCCTTGAAAGCCTCGGCATCGTTGCCGGTCGCAATGATGCGGATCTGTTTCTGATCGAGCTGATCGAGCCCGAACGGCGGCGCCGCCCAGCCGACGTCGATCTGCCCCGACATCACCGCCGTCAGGTTCGCGGCCGGGCCGCCCATCGCGGTCGGCTTGGCCTTGAGCTGGTACTGCTTCATGAAGGCGGTGACGATGCCGTGGGTCGAGGAGCCGTTGGTCGAGTAGGCGAGCGTCTTGCCGTCGGTGTCCTTCAGCGACTTGATCGGCGAATCCGCCTTCACGTACCAGTAAAGGTCGTTGGCGCCCGTCGTTTCCGCGCCGATCACGCGCACCGGCGCGCCCTTGGAATAGGCGCTGAGCACGCCCATCACGCCGGCGGCGATGCCGATATCGACGCTGCCGGAAATCACCGCCTGCTGGGTTTCGCCCGCGCCATTGGTGTAGACGATCTCAAGCTCCAGGCCGTGCTTCTTGAAGATGCCGGCGAGCTGGCCGACTTCCGACACCGAGGTATCCCAGTTGCCGCGCTGGCCGATCGCCAGTTTCACCTTGTCCTGCGCCGAGGCGGTCGGACACGCCAAGCAACGTCAGCGCCGCAAGTGCGCACGCGAGCGAACGTTTTCCTCATCGTATCCTCCCTGAGTTTCTTTGCCGCTTATTTTGCGGCTTGTGGTTGTCTGGCGACGCGCTCGAGCGGCGCTTCGCTGCCGCCGCCGAGGCTCCGCCAGTTCGTCGTTTTCGGAACCACGCCTTCGTATGAGCTGATGGTCGCATGCGCGATGTGCGGCTCGGTCGTGCCGATCGCCGGCCCCTTGCTGCGCATCGTGCGGGCGGCCTCGACCATCAGGCGCCGGAACGCAACCACCGCCACGTCGCTGGCGCCGACCCGCTCCTTCGAGCGGTCGCTGATCGGGCCCATCGATCTCCCACATCGCGATGTCCTGGTTCGGGATGCCGCTGATGCCGGTGAAATTGCCGTGCTTCATCGCAGCGCGGTCCTGGCGGTAGAGTTGTCGCGCGTGCGCACGCCGTCGAAATTGTGGTCGACGTCGACGCCCCATTGCAGCACGTTGAATTTGCGCCACGCCTCGGCGTCGATGCCGGGCTTGTCGGCGCCGTTCCAGGCGATGAAATAGAAGATGGTGTTGTGATCGTCTTCCGGCGTCAGCAGCGTCGCCACATTGTGCACGTTGTTCGGGCGGGATCAGCGCGGTGAACGGCGCGATATAGACGGTGGTGCGGATGTAGTCGTGCGTCGCCTCGTTCATGATCGGGCGCCGGATCGCCGCGTAGCGAAATCCGTAGCTGGTGCGCTCGATCTGGAAGCGCGGCGCCTTGTCGGTCGAGGGGCGCAGCCAGTTCGCTTCGGTCGCCTTGGCGCTGTCGACCTTGCGCCGGCACCATGTCGGACGAATGCAGGCTCGAGGAATGCGCGGAATCGATCTGCCCTTCGAGGATCTGCGCCCAGTTGCAGCGCGACCCGCACTTTGGTGGCGCTGACGCGCGCATCCGGCGTCGGCGCAAAGGCCGGCGCCTCGAATTCGCGCATCTCGTCCGGCGGGCCCATATAGGCCCAGACAAAGCCGCCGGCCTCGCGCGCCGGATAGGCTTTGTGCTTGACGCGTTCCGGAATGAGGCTGTTGGCGCGGCTCGGACGCCATCTCGACCACGTTGCCGTCCACGTCGAATTTCCAGCCGTGATAGAGGCAACGCAGGCCGCATTCCTCGTTGCGCGCGAACAGCCAGCGACGCGCGCCGGTGCGAGCAATATTCGTCGAGCACGCCGACGCGGCCCTTGCTGTCGCGGAACACGACGAGATCCTCGCCGAGCAGCCGCACCTTGACCGGCGCGCCGTCGGGCTCGGCCACTTCCTCCGACAGGCAGGCCGCGATCCAGTGGCGGCGCATGATCTGGCCCATCGGCGCATCGCCCTCGACGCGGCACAAGCAGGTCGTTTTCCTCGGCGGTCATCATGGCGGCGTTTCCCTCGGCAGGCGCGGCGTTGCAGAATTCTGTCGCGCGCTCTTTCTTAGATATCTAAGATAAGACTAGTGAATGCCCGCGATCTTGTCGAGGTGGCGTCCGTTGAGCAAGCCGAGCGAACGCAAGCTCCGTCTCGGCGTGGCCGGTCTCGGCCGCGCATTTACCGTGATGCTGCCGACCTTTACCGGCGATCCGCGCGTCACAGCTGGTGGCGGCGGCGGACACGCGCGCCGAGGCGCGGCAGCGTTTTGCCGAGGACTTCTCCGCCAGAAGCTTACGCAACGGTCGAGGAGCTTTGCGCCGATCCGGCCGTCGAGGCGGTTTATGTCGCGACGCCGCATCAATTCCACGCGCAGCACGCCGACGCTTGCGGCGCAGCACGGCAAACATCTGCTCGATCGAAAAACCGATGGCGCTGACGCTCGACGAATGCGCCAGCCATCATCGATGCGGCGCGAACGCGCCGGCGTGCACGCTCGTCGTCGGCCACAGCCATTCCTTCGATGCGCCGGTTCGGCGCCTGCGCGCTCTGATCGAGAGCGGCGATTTCGGCCGTGTGCGCATGATCAACGCCATCAACTACACGGATTATCTTTATCGCCCGCGCCGTCCGGAAGAGCTCGACACAGCGAAGGGCGGCGGCGCGGTGTTCAACCAGGCAGCGCATCAGGTCGACATTGTGCGGCTGATCGGCGGCGGCCGGGTCGCGAGCGTGCGCGCGGCAGCCGGCGTCGTGGGATGCAGCGCGCCCGACCGAAGGCGCCTATGCGGCGCTGCTCACGTTCGCAGAACGGCGCCTTCGCCTCGCTCACCTACAGCGGCTACGGCCATTTCGATTCCGATGAATTTCAAGGCTGGATCGGGGAGATGGGCGCAGACAGAAGACGCCTTACGCCGGCGCGCCCGGCATCGTTTCGGCACGCGCGCAGGATGAAGTCGCATTCAAGAACGCCCGCAACTACGGCGGCGCCGAATTCCGCCCGCCCGCAGCGCAGGCTGCTGCGCACCAGCATTTCGGCACCTTGCTGGTGAGCTGCGAGCGGGCCGATCTGCGCGCGCTCCCGAATGGCGTCATGATCTATCAGAGACGGATCGGCGCGGCTCGACGCGCTGCCGCCGCCTGACGGTGCCGCGCGCCGAAGTTATCGACGAGCTTTATCAGGCGGTCGTCCACGGCAAAGCGCCGCTGCATGACGGCGCCTGGGCGATGGCGACGCTGGAAGTTCTGCTGGCGATCCTGCGATCCGCGCGCGAAGGCTCCGACGTGCAGCTCAGTCATCAGGTCGCGTGCCATGACGCGCCCGCCGCCCAGCACGCAGATCGATCCTGCGCCATTGGCGGGAAGCGGTGCCGGACGACCGCCTCGCGCATCTGGTGAAGGACGCGACGCGTGCGCTCGTGCGCGCATTGCAGATGCGGCTCGCGGAGCATGCGCGTCTCGTTCGGGCATTGGACATTCCTGCGCATCCTGTGGGAAGCCGACGGGCTGACCCAGCGCGAATTGAGCGAGCAGGCCGGTGTCATGGAGCCGACGACCTTCTCGGCGCTCAAGGCGATGGAACGGCTCGGCTACGTCGTCCGCCGCAGGCGCGGCGGCGACCGCAAGAAGGTCTATGTCTTCCTCACGCCGAAGGGCCGTCGGCTGCGAGAAAAACTGGTGCCGCTCGCCGAAGAGGTCAATCGCATCGCCGTGCGCGGCGTGCGCCCGGACCGACATCGCGCCGCACGCGCACGTACTGCTCGCCATCATCGAAAATCTGGCGCGGGACGAGCAGGCCGCCGATATGCGGATGCCGTCGACCCGCGATCTGGGCGCGCTGAAGGCGGGCCGGACGAAAAGCGCCATTGAACAGATGGAAGGGAGAGTTCAGATGCCGAAAAAACTGAGCCTGACGCTTGCCTGCGGCGACTACGAGATCGTGCGCCCTCTGCTGAAGGGAAAAGTCGAGGTCGACGGTGTCGATCTCACAATCCTCGACCGACATGGATTCAGCGACGCGGCACTGGCGATTTCTGAACGGCGGCGAATTCGACGTCGCAGAAGTGTCGAGTTCGTCCTATCTGGCCGCGCGCGACAACGACCTGCCATTCCGCGCCATCCCGGTGTTCCTGCATCGCCGCTTCCGGCATGGCTTCATGTTCATCAATACGTCGAAGGGCATCAGCAAGCCGGCCGATCTGAAAGGCCGCAGGATCGGCGTGAAGACGCTGATGACCACGCGCCGTGCTTGTGGATGCGCGGCATCCTTGCAGCACGAATATGGCGTGCCGCTGAACAGCATCGAGTGGGTTGCCGAGATCGAGGACGACGTCAAGGTCACCTTGCCGTCCGACATCAGATATTCACTGCCTGCCGAACGACAAATCGGTCGAGACCATGCTGGCGGAGGGCGAGCTCGACGCGGTTTTCCATTCCGATTTGATCAAGCCGTTTGTCGCCGGCGATCCGCGCGTGGCGCGCCTGTTCCCCGACCACAAGGCGGAAGAAATGGCCTACTATCAAGCGCACCGGCATTTTCCCGATCATGCATGTCCTCGGCATCCGGCAGGCCCTCGTGGACGAGCATCCATGGCTCGCCGTGAACCTGTTCAGGGCCTTCAATGAGGCCAAGGCCATCGCCATGAAGCGCATGGCGAACCCGCGCATCGTTCCGCTCGCCTGGTATCGTGACGCCTGGGAGGAGCAGGAGCGCGTGCTTGGCCCCGACCCCTGGGAATACGGGCTCACGGAGAAGAACCGCAAATACTCGAACTCTGGTCGGCTATTCGCACGAGCAGGGCCTGATCAAGAAGCGGCCGACGCTGGAGCAGCTCTTTCTCAGCGTCGACACGGGCCGCAAGCGCGGCGGCGAGTTTCGGATTTAAGAAGCTGATAGTGTCTCTCGGGCTTGTCACTCGGGCACGACATTTTCCTGTCTACGATCCGCGGGCGAGCGCCGGAAAGTTCGTTGCATTGCCTGCGAACACCGAAGGACATAGCTTCCGCAACGAACAAAGCCACAGTCGGAGGATTCATCCGTGCAAAAGAAATCATTCGCGCTCGCGGCGGCCGTTCTTCTCGCCTGCAGCCTCTCTGCCGCCAACGCGCAAGAGAAAGTCTGGAAGCACGGCATCCTCGAAGCCAAGAGCGATGCGGGCTTCATTGCGATGGTCGACAAAGGCGGCTTCGCCGCCAAGCGCGGTTTGAAGGTAGAGATCCTTCAGATCAAGGCCGGCGCAACCCTGATGAAAGCGCTGATTTCGGGCGAGATCGACAGCGTCGACATGGGCGCGGCGGAATCGATCGTGGCAGGCGTGCGCGGCACAGGCGTCAAGATTGTCGGCTGCACCTGGCCAGGCGTGCCGCAGGTCGTTCTGGCCAAGGCGGAGATAAAAACTCTGGCGGATCTCAAGGGAAAGACTGTCGCCATTTCCTCGCCCGGATCGCTGCCCGACCTGCTGTTCCGCGGCATGCTGGACGCCGCCAACGTTCCGTTTGCAGACGTGAAACTGGCGACGCAAGGCGCCGATCTCGACCGTTACAAGTCGCTGGTCGCAGGCATCACCGATGCCGCGGTGGTGTCGAATGAGTTCGAGGCGGTCATGCCGGCCAACATCAAGGTGCTTGCAAAAGGCGGCAGCGCGGTGCCGAAATTCATCCGATTGTGCGTGGCGACCAGCAGCAAGGTCCTGGCCGAGCGCCGCGACGACCTTGTCAAATTCGTTGCGGCGGAAATGGACGCCTACAAATATGCCGCCACGCATCGCGACGAGACGGTCAAGGTCGCCCATGACATGACGAATGCCAAGCCGGACGACAAGCGGGCTGAATTCATCACCGATCAGGCAGTCCGCGACAAACAGATCGATCCGACCTTGGCGATACCGGTCGACCGCATCGATTGGATGCAGGAACTCTTCGTCAAGGCCGGTGTCATTCCGAAGACCGTGCCCACGGCTTCGCTGATCGATACCAGCGTACGCGACGACGCGGCCAAGCTGGCGGGAAAATAGGCGTTATTAGTCTTTCTGCGGCATCGCGATGTGCCGCCCGGCGGCTTCCGGCCGCGGCAATTGCGCGTGCGCGGCTTTCATGCGTGCAAGCGTACGCATGATTGCGGCGGGAAACGGCGCGACTTTCTTCGCCGTCATATCGACGTGCAGCGTCATGTTTTCCGACGTCGCCGACACCCAGCCTTCGGTCGCGTGAAACAATTGCTCGAAATAGTGGATGCGTTTTGAATCGTAGTCGAGGAGCTGGAACGTCACCCGCACCGGATCGTTTTCATGCAGCTCGCGCACATAGCGCACATGGACTTCGGCGGTGAAGGTCGAATGCTTGTGATTTTTCAGATAGTCGGCGCCAATGCCGATGAGTTCGTAGACCTCATCGACCGCACGGTCGAACAGCACGTTGTAATAGGCCATGTTGAGATGGCCGTTGTAGTCGATCCATTGCGGCTCGACCCGCATCAGGGACGAGACGAAGGGCGCAAAGAAGACCGGTTCGAGGTCGGTGCGGTCGAGCATAACTTGTTCTACCGACAGGAATGTACCGTCATCCTGAGGTGCTGAGCGAAGCTCCGGCCTTCGAGCCCGGCGCCTCAGGGTGACGGAAGCTAGTCACATCGCAAATCTCTTCATGCGCTGATCGGGTAAATCGGCCTTTTCGCCGCTCAACACACGCGCCACGTCAGTCGCGCATTTTGTCTGCAACTCGTTGAGCGCTTCGATCGAATAGAATGCTGTGTGCGGAGAGATGATGACATTGTCGCGGCCGAGCAGCGGTAAATCCTTGGCAAGCGGCTCGGCTGCAACGACGTCGAGCCCGGCGCCGCCGACCTGACCAGAATCGAGCGCCGCCACGAGCGCCGGCTCATCGATCAAGCGGCCCGCGTGCCGTGTTCACGATATAGGCGCCCTTCTTCATTTTCGCGAAAGCCGCGGCGTTCATCATGCCGCGCGTCGCCGGCAGCAATGGCGCATGAACGGATACGTAGTCGGACGTCTTGAGAAGCGTATCGAAGTCCACGCTCTCGACCCCGGCGGCCTTGAACACCTCCGGCTTGGCATAAGGATCGTAGGCGATCACCTTGATGCCGAAAGCCTGCGCCTTGGGCGCGACCAGGCGCGGAATGTGGCCGAAGCCAACGAGGCCGAGCACCGTGCCTTCGATGCGGCGGATCGGCACCACCGCCGGCATTTCCCAGCGGCCGCTCTGCACCAGCTTGTTGGACAGCGGAATTTTCCGGATCAGCGCCAGCAGCAGCGCCATGGCATGGTCGGAGACTTCGCGGATGCAGTAGTCCGGGACGTAATTGACGGCGATGCCTTTTTCCTTGGCCGTGACGAGATCGATGTTGTCGACGCCGAGGCCGAAGCGGCCGATGGCCTTGCAGCGGGTGAACTGCATGAGCACCTCGCGCGTGAGCTTTGCGTAGGTCACAAGGACGGCGTCCGCGTCCTTGGCCACCGCGACGATGTCGTCGGCATTGACGCTCTTCGACATGCGATAGGTCGGATCGAGCCGCGCCAGCGCTGCCTTGGCCGGATCGAGTGAGGGGAAAACACTGTCGGTCACAGCAATCACAGGGCCGGCCATCGCAAACTCCGAATGCGAAGATGATTGGAACGCGGCGAAAACTACGACAGCGGCGCTTACACGTCCACCGGGCGAGCCGCCGGCTACCCGCGATTTCAAGGGGTTAGGCGGATTAACCAAAAATTAACGACGCCCACGCGCGACGGCTGCCTTGGACTATCCTCACAAAAAAATACGGAGGCGTGGCAATGCTTGGCACAGTGGCTCGAGGCACGTACGTGCTCGTTCTCACGGCGATGATTGTCGCCTGGGCCGTTTCGCTCGGCAAGGAAGCCCCGGCCGAGGCGCAGCCCGACCAGCAGATCTGGTACATTTATTCCTGACGCACTATCCGGCGACGCGTCGCGCTGCTTGACCTCTCCCTATGGGAGAGGTCGAAGAGAGCTAGGCAGGAATTGCAAAATCAGGATGCAAGAAAAGCCTCTATCTCGCCGATAAATTTTTCCCAAGCCGGCTCGCCTGCCAGCAAGAGGTGATTGTTGCTTTCCAACGTCACCAAACGCGCGTTCGGGATTGAGGCGGCGATCAGTCGTCCCTGTTCCAGCGGAACGACGTCGTCGTGCCGGGTGTGCAGCAACAAGGTTGGAACTTGAATTCTGGGCAGTAACTCGGCGACGTCGATATCATTGCATGCGCGTCGAATTCGTGCGCCATTTTCGGCGTGTCGTGGTCCAGTGTTGCAGGTCCGCGAACCATTTATGCTGTTCCGGTGTTCCATTGGGAATGAACAGAGAGCTGAAGGCGCGCATGAATGCCGAGTGCTCGTCGGCCCATCCGTGCTGCATCAGCGACAGGAAAAGGCGCCCTTTGTCGACCTCATCGGCGGAGCCACGCTTGTTACGGCCTTGCGTAATCCGCCGTAGAGAACGAGATTTGGCTGACCCTTTCGGGTGGGCCGCAGCGTAGTCGATCGCGACGGCGGCGCCTTGCGAGATACCGAGAATGTGCAAACCGATCAGCGTCGACGGCTTCGACAACGCTATTCAAAATCGCGCACGAATCCATCGAACGAAATTTCCGCCTCCCGATCCGACAGGCCGGTGCCGCGCGTGTCGTAACGGATGAGACGATTTTTCTCGGCCAGACGCTGAAGCAGCGGCGACCAGATTGGACTTTCCCAGTCGTATTCAAGATGCGTGAGCCAGTTGGCGGCCTTGATGAGCGTAGGGCCATTCCCGACCTCGGCGTATGCGATGTTGATCTTGTCGGCGGATTGGCAGAATGAAATTTCCTGTTTGTGCGCGAAATGGATGACCGGCGGGCATCTCCGCCTGTTCTTTCCGTTCCTCTATGCTGCCGATAAAACGGACGCCTTTGCGCGGGATTGTGCGCACGAGCTCCTGCTGCTCGCCGCTGTCGCCAATGGCCTTGCGCACCGCATTGATGCGGCTGTCGAGGGTCGAATCCGAGACGATCGCGGCCGCGCCATACCGACGCAATAAGATCGTCCTTGCTGACGACGCGATCGCGGTTTTCGATCAGGTAGATCAGAACATCGAGTACCTGCGGCTCGATCGCAACAAGCTGGTTGCCCCGCCGCAGTTCACGCCGGTCCGTGTCGAGCACACAATCCTCGAAACCTATCTGCAAATGTCGCTCTCCTCCGTCGGGTTATTTCCAAATCGGTTTCAGGTCCGCCGCAGTACTCTCGGCCGAAAGAAAGCGCTGGATTTCTTCGAGACTGAGGGCGGGCCGGATACGCCGCGCTTCGGCCAAGGCCGCGCGTGCTTCTACCTTGCGGTCGAGCCTTAGCGAGGACCCAGGCAACTACGACGCGCGCCGTGTAGAGACGGCCGTCTCGCCGTGCCGCCGCGGAAGCCTCAGCCAGCGCTTCCTCGAGGCGTCCTGCGCGTCCGAGCGCGTAAGCCAGAATCATGCTCCAGAAGGTCAACCGAAAATCCTTGGGGCTCGATCGCATTCCGAATCTGCATACTCTGAATGCCTTCATCGAAGCGGCCGAAGCGGACGAGCGATGCGCCGAGAGCCACGTGTGCCTGTGCGTTGCTCGGAGTCGAGCGCGAGGGCGCGGCGCAGCAGCTCCACGCCGCGTTCGATGCTCGCCAAGGTCGGCGAAGGCACAGCCGGCGAATCCGAGGACGTCAGAAGCGTTCGGGTCCAGCGCGACGGCGCGCTCGGCTTCGTCGAGCGCGTCATTCCTGGCCGCAGCAATGTCAGGCACCAGCGAAAGGTTGGCGCCGAAGGCGCTGAGCAACGCCAGCAGCGCACGCGCCAGTGCGAAGTTTGAGTTCAACCGCAATCGCCTGACGTAGCCGGTTCAAGGCCTCGGCGACCGAATCTTCGCTCCAGCCGTGCACGGCGATGTAGCCCGATGCCTGACGAAAATGCGACCAGGCGTCAACGTTGTCGATTCTTCGCCGGTCAATGACCGAGAGATCGGCCTTGGTCAGCGCCGGTTCGAGTTCCGTCATGATTTGGCGCGCGATCTCGTCCTGAAGGTCAAGCGTGTCGCCACGCTCGACGTCATAGCGGCCTGCCCACAGCTGGTTGCCGCTTTCGGCTTCGATAAGCTGCACGGTGACACGCACGCGGTCCGCCGAACTGCGAGCACTGCCTGTAACCACGTAACGAACTCCGAGTTCGGCGCCGACCCGTCGGATTTCGGTTCGGCCGTTGCGAATAGACGAATGAGGACGCCCGAGCGATGACGAAAAATCCCGGCACACGCGCCAGCAGCGCGATAATGTCTTCCGCGAGGCCGGTGGCGATGAGGTCGAGCGCGCGGTCCTCCGACAGATTTTCCGAATCGCAGAACCGCGATCGAAGGCCGGTCGGCGACGAGCGGTGGAAGAAAATCGGCACCCTGCGCGTCGGTCGTCGCCCGGACGTCGGCCGGTGGGGGGCGCGTTTCCTCCTGCACCTCCCCGACGAACCGGATGCCCTTACGGGCAGATGTCCGTATCAAGCATTGCTCTTTCGCCGCTGTCGCCGACGGCCTTACGCACCGCATTAATACGGCTGTCCAATGTGGAATTCCGAGACGATGCGGCCGCCCCACACCGATGCAATAGATCATCCTTGCTGACGACGCGGTCGCGGTTCTCGATGAGATAGACCAGAACGTCGAAAACCTGCGGCTCGATTGGGACCGTGGTGCCGCCCACGCGCAATTCACGGCGCTCGCAGTCGAGCGCGAAATTATCGAATAAAACCAACACGTTGCGCCCCCGCAACTACGGCCGCCCAATCATACCGGCAGGGCCCTCTAAAGCGAAATCAAGACTTCCTCAAGGACAAATCAAGCGTGGCTCAAAGTCTTTGATGCACGCAAGGCGCATGCATGCGGTTGAGAATGGAGCATGCCATGCAAACCGACACTGATCCGCCGGCGAAGCAACGGCACCATCGACATTGATTGCTACCGCCAGGACGCGCTCATCCAGCGTGAGCAGACCAGGACACAATTTTTCAGAAGCATGGCGCGCGCCGCCCGGCCGTTGATCGGGACGTGCCGCGATTATCGTCGCTTACTTTTTCGCTTTGCACCTGATGTTGCAGGTTCCGGCCGTCGCCGAAGTACCTGTAGCGATCGCTGCACGCGGCGAAGTCCTGATCACGACCGCGCATGCGGTCGGCGCACAGGTCTATGAGTGCAAGTTCGACTCAGACGGCAAGCTGGCTTGGCAATTCCGCGAACCGATCGCGACATTGTTCATCGCCGGGAAAACGGTGGGCCGGCACTACGCGGGCCCGAACTGGGAGATGACCGATGGCAGCGCGGTGAGCGGAAAGGTTGCCGCCCAATCGCCAGGCGATGCGCCAAACGACATTCCGCTTCTGAAGCTCGAAGCCGACGCCATGGCGCGGCACCGGACTGCTCAGCCACATCACAACGATTCAAAGGCTCAACACCCGAGGCGGCCGCGCCGAAGCGCCGTGCGACTCGGCCGGCACATTCCTGAGTGTGCCGTACACGGCGGACTACGCGTTCTACAGAAAAACGCCTGATCCGCTTTCGCATCAAACACATTGAACGTCCGGAATGGAGGATCTCATGCACATCAACAAATAGCAACGAGCGCCATCGATGTCTATCACCGCCTCCTGTGGAGAGAGGCGATGAATCAATTCTTCCTGGGCCTCGGGCAGGTCGGCCGGCTGCTGATCAGGTCGATCGTGATGATTGCCACTTACGCCTTGCTGCTGCCGCGGAATCCGCTGCTGCCGGGCGCTGGCTCCATATTCGTGTCAGCCAATGTTCCGCTGCTTCCAGCCAGACCGAACTTGTAAACCGATCACAGACAGGAGATACATCATGGGAAAATTCATGGCATTTCTGTATGGCCTTGTGGCCTATCTCGCGTTCGCCGTCACCATTGTCTACGCGATTGGCTTCGTCACCGGATTGGTGGTGCCGAAGACGATCGATTCCGGCGCCGTGGTGCCGCTGACGGAAGCCATTGTCGTCAACCTTCTGCTGATGTCGCTGTTCGCGGTTCAGCACAGCGTAATGGCGCGGCCGCAATTCAAGAAATGGTGGACTCAATTCGTTCCGCAGTCGCCGTCGAGCGCAGCACCTTTGTGTTGTTTTCAAGCCTCGCGCTGCTTCTGTTGTTCTGGCAATGGCGGCCAATCCCGGCAGTGGTGTGGCAGGTGAGCAATCCGCAAGCCGCCACGTCGCTTTTGGGCCTTGGGTTGTTCGGCTGGCTGCTGGTTTTTATCAGCACGTTCCTGATCAACCACTTCGAACTGTTCGGCCTGCATCAGGTTGCCAACAATCTCGCGGGCAAGCCGATGCCGGCGATGCATTTCAGGACGCCACTGCTCTACAACCTGGTGCGTCACCCGATCTATCTCGGCTTCATCATCTTCTTCTGGGCAACGCCGGTGATGACGGCCGGGCATCTGCTGTTTGCCGCGGTGACGACGGCCTACATCTTTGTCGGCATCGCGCTCGAGGAGCATGACCTGATGGCGGTGTTCGGTGACGAATATCGCCGCTACCGGCAGCGGGTGGCGATGATCGTCCCCTTCTTCGGCAAGTCGTAAGTCTGAGAGCGCGGCCGGCGCGTGGCGGTGTAGCCAATCACGGCGGTTGTCCCCGCAACGACCGTCACCGCCGGCCTCGTTTCACCCCCTGCCTGTCCTCTGCTAACGTCCGCCCGACGAGCAAGCAGAGGACAGTCGTATGGCCGTGGCGCAAATCGCTGCCGAGCAAAAACACCCGAAATCCGGCGGCGATCAGGAAGGCAATCGCCGAGCTGACCGCGGCCTTCGGCAACCGCGTCGTGACCTCGCAGGCGGTGCGCGAGCAGCACGGCAATACCGTCACCTGGATCGCCAACCAGCCGCCGGACGCTGTCGTCTTTCCGCAAAGCACCGAAGACGTGCAGCAGATCGTCCGCATTTGCGCGGCGAACGGCGTGCCGTCATTCCGTTCGGAGTCGGCACCTCGCTCGAGGGCCACGTCAACGCGCCGATCGGCGGCGTGTCGATCGATTTCCGCGACATGAACAAGGTGCTGGCGGTGCACGCCGAGGATCTCGATTGCGTCGTCGAGCCCGGCATCACGCGCAAGGCGCTCAACGAGCAGCTGCGCGACAGCGGCCTGTTCTTTCCCATCGATCCCGGCGCCGACGCTTCGCTCGGCGGCATGGCGGCGACGCGCTGCTCCGGCACCAATGCGGTGCGCTACGGCACCATGAAGGACAATGTGCTGGCGCTGAAGGTGGTGCTGGCGAACGGCGAGGTGATCGACACCGCGCGGCGGGCCAAGAAGACGGCAGCCGGCTACGACCTCACGCGGCTGATGGTCGGTTCGGAAGGCACGCTCGGCATCATCACCGAATTGACGCTGAAGCTGTCGGGCATTCCGGAAGCGATTTCCGGCGGCATCTGCCCGTTTCCCTCGGTCGAGGCCGCGCTGCAATACCGCCATCCACACGATCCAGTCCGGCATTCCGGTGGCGCGCATCGAATTGCTCGACGCGCTGCAGGTGCGGGCGTGCAACCTGCATTCCAAGCTCGGGTCTGCCGGAGACGCCGATGCTGTTCCTTGAATTTCACGGCACGCGAAGCCTCGGTCGCCGAGCAATCGCAAGCGGTTCGGCGAGATCGCCGCCGAATTCGGCGGCGGCCCGTTCGACTGGACGACGCGGCCGGAAGAGCGCACGCGGCTGTGGGAGGCGCGCCACCACGCGCGACTGTCGAATTTCGCGTCTGCGGCCGGGCGCGGCCATGGTCGCCACCGACGTTTGCGTGCCGATCTCGCGGCTGGCCGAATGCGTCACCGAAACGCAGCGCGACATCGAAGAAAGCCGCATCCTGGCGCCGATCGTCGGCCATGTCGGCGACGGTAATTTCCATCTGACGCTGCTGATCGACATGGACGATGCCGACGAAGTCAAGCGCGCGAAGGCCCTGATCCGAACGGCTGGTGGAACGGGCGCTTGCGATGGACGGCACCTGCACCGGCGAGCACGGCGTGGGGCAGGGCAAGATGAAATACCTGGTGGCCGAGCATGGCGCGGCGGCGCTTGCCGCCATGGCCTCGATCAAGCGCGCGCTCGACCCGCAAAACATCATGAATCCGGGCAAGATCGTCGCGCTGTCATAGTGTCTGCGACATAGATTTGCCGCCATAAATCGGCCAAAATAGCGTAGATTTCACGATGATTGGCGTGAGCGCGCGCCGGACGCGGGTTCGGCGCTGGAGTTGGCGTTGCAAACCACCCTGCTTGGATTGGCGATCGCGATCATTCTGGCGCTGGTGGCGGCGCTGGTCGGTCCGCTGCTGATCGACTGGGGCAACCATCGCTCGCTGTTCGAGGCAGAGGCGAGCCGCCTCATCGGCGTCAATGTGCGCGTGACCGGCGCCATCGACGCGCGCCTGCTGCCATCGCCGCGGCTCACGCTGCATGACATCGCAATCGGCGACGGCAGCGACACGATCCGCGCCCGCTCGCTCGGCGTCGAATTCGCGCTCGGTCCATTGATGCGCGGCGAATGGCGCGCCGCCGAGATGCATCTTGCCGGCCCGCAGATCAGCCTCGGTCTGGATGCGTCCGGCCATGTGCGCGCGCCGAACTTCGCGGTCGCCTTCAAGCCCGGATGAATTGTCGGTCGACCGGCTGAGCATCGAGGATGGCACGGTCACGCTCACCGACGCGGCCAATGGCGCAAGCGTCACGCTCGAACGGGTGTGGTTCAACGGCGAAGCGCGCTCGCTTGTCGGCCCTGTGAAGGGCGAGGGCGCCGTCACCATCGCCGGCGAGCTTTATCCATATCGTATCGCTGTCGGCCGTCTGAGCGAGGAGGGCGCGCTCAAGCTTCACGTCAATGTCGATCCGGTCAATCATCCGCTCAGCATCGAAGCCGACGGCACGCTGGCGCTCGCCGCCGGCGCAGCCGCGCTTCGACGGCAGCTTGAGTTTGTCGCGGCCGGTCGGAATCGACGCGCGCGGCGCGGCACAGCCGGCGCAGACTTTGACCCAGCCCTGGCGGGTGAGCGGAAAGGTCAAAGCGAGCGGCAATCGGCGCTGATGGAGCAGGTCGAGTTCCAGTACGGTTCGGAAGAGCAGGGCTTCAAGCTTACCGGCGTCGCCGATTTCAAGTTCGGCGCACGTCCGCGCTTCGACGGCGTGCTGTCCGGCCGTCAGATTGATCTCGATCGCGCGCTGGCCGGCGACGGGCAGCGCGGCAACCGCCGGCCGCCGCCATTCGCAAGCTTGCCGAATTGGGCGCGGCAGCGTTTCGTACCGCCCTTCCGATCCAGATCGGCGTCGGCATCGATCAGGTCACGCTCGGCGGAAACAGCGTCCAGAATTTGCGCGGCGACATCAGCAGCACTGCCGATGGCTGGAATCTCGATCGGTTTCGAGTTTCGCGCGCCCGGTATGACGCAAGTGCGCCTGAGCGGCCATCTTGCGGTCGGGGCCGACGGCGTCGCCTTCACCGGGCCGGCCGAGATCGATGCCGTCCGATCCGAAGGTGCTGGCCGCCTGGCTGGAGGGACGCAGCGAGACCTCGCAAGGCGAGCTGCGGCCCTTGAGCCTGCGCGGCGACGTGACGCTCGCCAGCGACAAAATTGCGGTCGAGCGCCTCAAGGCCGAATTCGATCGCAAGCCCGTGACCGGCCGCCTGGCCTATTTCTTCCCGTCCGGCAAGCGGCCGGCCAAGCTCGATGCCGAACTCAAGGCGCCTCAGTTCGACATCGACGCCGCGCTCGGTTTTGGCAAGGCGCTGCTCGCCGGCTCCGCAGTTGAGCGGCCGCGCGAGATGACCCTCGCAGCCGATATCGGCCGCGCCACGTTCGCCGGCATCGAAGCACGCGATGCGCGTGCGCGCATTAAAGTTGACGCCAATGGCTTGCAGCTCGACCGCTTGTCGGTCGGTGATTTTGCTGGCGGGAGCTTCACCGCGAGCGGGCGCGTCGAAACCGGCGGCCATGCGCCGCGCGGCACACTTTCCCTCGATTTCGAGGCGAAACATGCCGCCGCTATCGCCGACTTGGCGGGAAATTTGCGCCGAAAAGCGCGGAGCCGGTCATGAACTTGCTCGACCATGTCGGGCACGCAAAGCTGCACGCCACGCTTGACGTCACCGGCGAAGTCGCCTAGCAGTGTCCGCAATTGGCGCTGGCTGGCGAAACCGTTGCCAACGTCGCAGTGGTGGGCGATCTCGATGATATGCGCATTGATGCGCGTGCTCGCGTGCGCGGCGACTGGACCAAACCCTCCGCGGCCGATGTCCACATCGATGGAACGATCGATGCGCCGCAGGGCGTGGCGCTGATCAAGCGCATGAGTCTCGACCGGCTTGTGGCGGCTGGAAGCGGCCCGGGCCAGCTGAAGATGCAATTGGCGGGGCCGGCGAATAGCGACATGACGTTCGAGACACGGCTGTCCGCAGATGGCCTGTCGGCGCAGGCGAGCGGGAGCGGACGATCTTTTGAAGAGCAAGGCGCCAAGGTCACGGCGGCTTTGCGGGTGACAGAAGCTGATCTGCGACCGTTGCGGACGGCGGCTGAATAGGCGGGACTGGTTCCTTGCCACTGCGGATGACGTCGCACGTCGCAATTGTGAGCGGCGCCATGACGCTTCGATGACATTGACGCGAAGCTCGCCGGGTCCAGCATTCGGGGCCGACTTGCAGTCGATAGTGCTTCGCCCGCATCGCATCGATGGCAGCTCGAAGCCGATGCGGCTCGACGTCTCGGCATTGATTGCTCGTGGGATCGGCCTGCAGCCTCAAACTTCCGCTATGGGTGCTGTCTGGACCTGGTCGAGCGAGCCATTCGGCGCCGGCGTGTTCGGCAAATTTACTGGCGAAAGTCGCGCTCAAGGTCGCGACGCGCGAACGTGCTGCCACAGCTGACTGCACGCGAATTCAACGCCACATTGCGCTTCGGCAAGGATGAACTCGCCTTGGAAAATGCTACCGGCGATCTTGCGGGCGGACGTTTTTCCGGCAGGAATTACGTTTCGTCGCAACGAAGATGGCTTGAGCGCGCATGCAAAGATTTCGCTCACTGGCGCCGACGCTGCGGCGTTATTGCTCTCGGCAGCGCGACCGCCGTTCATCGGATCGCTCGGTTTGACGGCTGAGGTAGAGGGCACCGGCTTGAGCCCGGTTGCCCTCGTCGGCTCGCTGAAAGGCTCCGGCAAGATCGCGCTCGGCAACGCGCAAATCGCCGGCCTCGATCCGCGCACCTTCGATGCCGTTACCCGTGCGGTCGATCAGGGCTTGCCGATCGAGGCCGGCCGCATCTCCGACCTGGTGAGCAAATCCCTGGAAAGCGGCCAACTTTCGATAAAGCGGGCAGAGTCGGCCATGCAGATCAGCGCCGGCCAGCTCCGCTTCAGCAACGTCTCAGCCGAAAGCAAGGACGCCGCGCTGTCGGTTGCCGGCACTCTCGACCTCACCGACGGCTCGATCGATGCACGGCTCGTGCTGTCGGGTTCAGCCGAGGCGGCCGGCGCGCGCCCGAAAATCTTCGTGGCGCTGAAAGGGCCATTGACGGCGCCGTCGCGCAGCATCGATGTGTCGGCGCTCACCGGATGGCTAACGTTGCGGGCGGTCGAAAACCAGACGAAGCGATTGCGCGCGATCGAGAGTGTGCCGTCGCAACCGCGCGGGCGGGGCAGCGCCGAAGACCAAGCAAGCGCCTGCCTTGCCGGCACCGATCGATATCAGGCCGGCGCCCGCGCCCCGCAGCGCGGGTCAGCCTGCCGCCTCAGTCCGCTCGCAGAACTGAATGGATCGACGTGCGGGCGTTTGCATTTCGCGAGGGTCACTTTGCGGGATGCGGTCCTCGCCGATTGTGCACGCGGTAATGGTCGAGAACGAAAAGACGGATCGCGGATGACAGATTGCCGTGACGGCGATCGGTGTCGATCGACGCCACCAGATCTGACAGCGTCATTTCCCTACCGTTCGCGATTTCCTTCAATCCTCTTCCAGAACGCGTCTTCGAGACTGACGCTTGTCTTATGACCCGCAATTACGATCGAACGTTTGACAACCGGAGATTTCATTGACCGTCCCCTATTTCGATCCGGTGCCGATCGAGGTCGCGGCTGGCTTTGGCTTGGTGCGCGGCTTCGAGCTTGCGAGGATGTTTGGGCTGGCCATAGGCAAGACGATTGGCGTGGGCACGTGATCGTGCTGCTGCCGTTTGGCCCGCTTGCGAACGGTTCGAAGATTGACCACTTCAGCCATTCCGTCGCCCTCGATGGTAACGGGTTACGTTTCAGCTCGGCGCTCCCGTGAATTACGAAACATCGCTGCCAAATGCGCCGACACGTTGGCGGAAAGGTGCCTTTACGGCGAACTCCACAAGATTGCGCCTGCTACTGTGCGGCTGATTTGTGCTGTAATTCAATACACGGTTGGTTGATTACAAAAGTCGAATAAATGATCGCTATCGAATATGAGTAGAATACGGGGAATGTAATTAGAGACGTGCCATGGAACTTCCAAATGTATATTTAAACATTTGAAAGAGTTATACTATCGAAGACATGAAACGACCTCTCACGAAACTCTATGGCAAGTTTTTCATGTCGAGTCATTTGACGTGCAGCAAGCCGTAGAATAGTAGCGGAATGCATAACAATCATCTCGGCAGTACATTGCGCATGCCAGAATACAGCCTTGGCTAGTCCCAACTTCATTGCGGACGCTCGAATGCCGACCGGATTGGCTCAGATGTACCTATCGCATTTCGCGGACTCCACGCCTGCGGCTGCGATTTATCGGGGGCGGATCATTTTTTCGGGTCGCACCAGACGATCAAATTCGGCCCCGCTGACAAAACCCAGACGCATGGCTTCTTCGCGCAGCGTCGTGCCGTTGGCGTGCGCCGCCTTCGCGACCTGCGCGGCCTTGTCGTAGCCGATTTTCGGGGCGAGCGCGGTCACCAGCATCAGCGAGCGCTGCATCAGCTCGCGGATGCGCGGCTCGTTGGCGCGGATGCCGACTGACGCAATTGTCGGTGAACGAGTTCGCGGCGTCGCCGAGCAGCCGGATCGATTGCAGCATGCAATAGGCGAGCACCGGCTTGTAGACGTTGAGCTCGAAATGGCCCTGGCTGCCGGCGACCGTGATGGTGGTGTTGTTGCCGAACACCTGGCAGCAGACCATGGTCAGCGCCTCGCTCTGGGTCGGATTGGTCTTGCCGGGCATGATCGAGGAGCCGAGCTCGTTGCTCGGCAGGATCAATTCGCCGAGGCCCGAGCGCGGGCCGGAGCCGAGCAGGCGGATATCGTTGGCGATCTTGAACAGCGCGGTGGCGGCGGCGTTGAGCGCGCCGTGCACGAACACATAGGCGTCGTGGCCGGCCATGTGCTTCGAATTTGTTGGGCGCGCTCACGAACGGCAGCTTGGTCAGTCGCGCGATGCGGCGAGCGACAGGCCTTGGCAAATTGCGGCTTGGAATTGAGGCCGGTGCCGACCGCGGTGCCGCCTTGCGCGAGCGGATAAAGCTCGCGCTGCGCCAACGCGAGCCGCGCGAGCGCAGATTTCACCTGCGCGGCATAGCCGGAGAATTCCTGGCCCAGAGTGATCGGGGTTGCGTCCATGGTGTGGGTGCGGCCGATCTTGATGATCTTGGCGAACTGCCTTGGCCTTGCTGTCGAGCGCCTTGTGCAGCTGCGTCAGCGCAGGCTTGCAGATGGCGCTCGATCTCGATCGCCGCGGCAATATGCATGGCGGTCGGGATCGAGTCGTTCGACGACTGGCTCATATTGACGTGATCGTTCGGATGCACCGGCTTCTTCGCGCCGAGCTTCGCCGCCGAGCTCCAGATTGGCGGCGTTGGCGATCACTTCGTTGACGTTCATGTTGGTCTGGGTGCCGGAGCCGGTCTGCCAGACCAGCAGCGGAAAATGCTCGTCGAGCTTGCCGTCGGCGATATCCTGCGCCACCGCGCGCGATGGCCGTTGCGCGCGCCGGCGGTCGAGCGAGCCGAGCGATCGCGATTGACCTCGGCCGCCGCGCGCTTGATCAGGCCGAGCGCGCGCACGATCTCGATCGGCATGCGCTCGGTTGCCGATGCGGAAATTGTGCAGCGAGCGCTCGGTCTGCGCGCCCCAGAGCCTGTCGGCAGGGATCTCCAGCGGCCCGAAGGCGTCGCTTTCGATGCGGGTCTTGGCAGATTTCTTGCGCGCTTTGGCCATGGAATTCGTCCGATGCCGCCATAGCCCGATGGCTTCAGCTCGAAGCTACGCTGACTGACGTCAGGAACAAGTCTGGTCGTCGACGCGCAGACGGGTAACGCTATTTCTTGCGGAAGCGGTCGAGTCGAACCACTTCGCCGCCGCCGGCGGCTGGCTTCTCCGGCTTCTCGCGCTTGGCCGCCGTGCGGGCGGCCGATTGGGCGGCGCAGGCGCAGTTGCGGCCGTGGCGGCTGGCTGGCGCGTCGCTCGGCGATCGCTTTTTCTTGTTCGTCGCCAGAGGCTCCTGCACATTGGCCGGCGCCGGTCGCTCCTCGCCCTCGGCGACCTCCTCGAATTGCAGGCCGAACTGCACCGACGGGTCGAAGAAACCGTTGATCGCCTCGAACGGCATGGCGAGCCGTTCCGGAACGCCGCCGAACGACAGGCCGACCTCGAATCCGTCGTCGCTCACCTTCAGATCCCAGAACTGGTGCTGCAGGATGATGGTCATCTCGTCGGGATATTGCGCGCGCAGCGCGGTCCGACATGCGCACGCCGTCGGCGCGTGTGTCGAAGGAAATGTAGAAATGATGGTCGCCCGGCAGGCCCTTCTTGGCGGCGTCGCGAGCACGCTGCGCACCACGCCGCGCAGCGCCTGCTGGGTCAGGAGATCGTAGCGGATATGGTCGGCCATGACGGGTCGGATCGTCTGAGTGAATTGCGCAATGCTACCGCGGCGCACGCGCTCCGCGCTATCCCCGAGCGCGCCATGCACAGCCCGCTGTCACAATTGGATCGCGCTGGAACGCAATGAAGAAGTGGAGGCTTCTGTTGCCAGGTGCCTCCGGACCCCGCCTGACGGAGCTTAACCCGCCAGGGCTTTAGTTCGGTTTTTCAAACCGCTTACGCGGCCTGAGCAACCGGAGCATAGTTGTCGTTTGCAACTATGAAATGGCCCGATAACGGCGGAACCATGCCGAGCAAAAGTCCGTCCTTTACGCCCTCGTCGATCCTATTTCGCCCCCGCCGAAGCCTGTGCTCGCCGGGCTTGGGTGGAGGCGCCGGGTACTGCCCCCGGGTCCGAAAGGTTTATTACGACGGCCATTTATCGCCATAGCCGGGTTGCCCCGGCAGAAGGAATATAGGCGTTGAAGGTTACCGAAGAAAGAGTGAGCGGGTTGGTGGTTAAAACAGGCCGTTATAAGCGCGGCGGCGCTGTATCGGCATAGCCATAAGAATAAGGACCAGGAAATTCGCCGATTGGCACACTATGGTGACCACGCCTCCAATCCCTCGCCGGGGAGCCACGCGTGCAGGTGGAGGCTTGGGGCTCGATCTTGAAGACTTCCGGCCAGCGGGGTTCGAACTCAAGAGTGACCGCTTGTTCGCCGGCCGGGCCGAGCAATTCTTTGCATGCTCATATTCTTCCGGCAGCGCCGGATTGGCGATGTCACCGGAAATCAGCACCAGATCCGGACGCGGCGACAAGCGATTTAGGCGTGTCGATCGAGCGCGCCAGCACGGCCGCGTATCAACGCGGCCGTAGGCGAGCGTGCCCGGCGACGTGATGCAGGTCGGAGATCTGAGCGATAAGAACGGCGCGCGCAGGCAACTATCTCCGGTAGGCCGCCGTTATGCCACGGCATAGTAAACATTCGATGTTTAGTGGGCGCCGCGCTATTCGCAGCCGGCATCGGCGCTACGCTATCGGCGGTCTAGTCGCATCTGCGGGGTAAGGATAAGTTTTGGCGCCATGTCCGTTTCCCCCGGCGCAGCCGCGCCTCTCATCAACCGTCCTTCGCTGTCCGAACTGTTTCGCGCCTTCGCCATCGTCTCGCTCTCTGGCTTCGGCGGCGCGCTACCCTGGGCGCGGCGGATGATTGTCGAACAGCGCCGCTGGATGACCGCGGAGGAATTCAACGAGGCCTTCGCGCTTTCGCAGTTTCTGCCCGGGCCCGAACGTGGTGAACTTCTCGGTGGTGTTCGGCTCGCGCTTCGGCGGTGCGGCCGGGCGCCGCCGTTGCGCTCGCTGGCCTGATGGGGCCGCCATTGGTCATCGTCACCGTGCTGGCATTTCTCTATGCGCGTTTCGGCGATATTGAGATGCTCAGTCGCATACTTGCCGGCATCACCGCCGCGGCTATCGGTCTGCTGATCGCGGTGGTCGCCAAGATGGCAGCGCCCTTGTTCCTCAAACGGTGGGATTCGGCGCCGCTCATCGCGATTGCCGCCTTCATCGGGTTGCGATCATGCAATGGCCGCTGCCATGGGTATTCGCGGCGCTTGCGCCCGTCAGCATCGCTCTCGCGTGGGTGAAGCGATGAACGACAGCCCGCTGATCCCACTGTTCGGTTATTTCGCGCTGCTCTCGCTGTTCGCGGTCGGCGGCGCCAATGCGGCGATCCCGGAAATGCATCGCATCGCGGTCGAAGTGATGCATTGGATGAGCGATCGGCAGTTCGCCGACATTTTCGCCATCGCGCAGGTCTCGCCGGGGCCGAACGTCATCATCGTCACTCTGATCGGCTACCACGTCGCAGGTCTTGCCGGCGCCGCGTGGCAACGGCGGCGATGTGCGGGCCGACCTGCGTGCTGGCCTTTTTCGTCGCGCGCACCTGGGACCGCTTCAAGGACGCGCCGCTGGCGGATCGCGATCCAGGCCGGCCTGGTGCCGGTCTCGCTCGGGCTGATCGGGGCCAGCGCTTTCGTGCTGGCGCGCAGCGCCGACCATAATATCTATGCAGGCATTTTTGACAGCGGCGACCGCGGCGGTCGGCTTCGCCACGCGGATAAATCCGCTCTGGATTTTCGCGGCCGGTGGCTGTTCGGATTGATTGGCATTTTTAGATTTCGGCTGGCTACGTCAAAAGGCTGGCTCGGACGGCACCTGTTTATGCACAGTCTCGGGGCTTAAGACTAACGGACCAAGCCTTCGGGCGTTCGTACGTGCCCCTTAGCGGCATGCTTCCGACTGCGGCTTGAGTGCTAGGGATCGTGGACGGCTTCAATCAAGCCTTGGGACAGTTAGACACAATAAGAATAAGCGTAGGGAGGGGAGTGATGGCCGAGGGGCGTCAGATCCTCCGCCGACAGGGGCGGGTTTCGGTTCAAAGTGCGCGGTCCGCGCGATTTCTATGGCGGGCTGGCGCTGATCGCGCTTGCGATTGTCGCGATCTGTGGCC
Source organism: uncultured Alphaproteobacteria bacterium (assembly GCA_963775095.1). Taxonomy (GTDB): domain Bacteria; phylum Pseudomonadota; class Alphaproteobacteria; order Rhizobiales; family Aestuariivirgaceae; genus Aestuariivirga. The sequence continues at coordinate 57,384 of CAVZHN010000005.1, read as the reverse complement.
TCGGGCGATCTTCCGGGTCACGCATGGCTTTGCCTTCGGGCCGGGCACCGCGCCGCGCCTGTTCGCAGGCCTGCTCGCTGTCGTCGGCGCGCTGGTGGCGCTCATCGGGCTTTTGTCGACGGCCCGCCGATCGAGAGCTACGCAGTCCGCGGGCCCGCCTAGGTGATCCTGGCGATCCTCGCCTTCGCCGGCATGATCCGCGGCGTCAATCTTGGGCCAGTGACCATCCCGCCGCTCGGGCTGGTGCCGTCGACCTTTGCCGCCTTCATGGTCTCGATCTTCGGTTCGACCGAGATGCGGTGGGTGGAAAGCCTGATCGCGGCCGTGGCGATGACGGCGTTCTGCGTCGGCCTGTTCGTCTATCTGCTGCAGCTGCCGTTCCAGCTCTGGCCTGGTTCTGAGCAGGAAGCGCAGTCATGTCTGAACTTCTCGCCAATCTCGCGCTCGGCTTCTCGGTCGCCGCGCATCCCTACAATATCGGCTTCTGCCTGCTCGGCGCGCTGGTCGGCACGCTGGTCGGCGTGCTGCCCGGCATCGGCACGGTGGCGACCATCGCCATGCTGCTGCCGATCACCTTCGGCCTGCCGCCGGTCGGCGCGCTGATCATGCTCGCCGGCATTTATTACGGCGCGCAATATGGCGGCTCGACCACCTCGATCCTGGTCAATATCCCGGGCGAGGCCACCTCGGTGGTGACCTGTCTCGACGGCCACCAGATGGCGCGGCAGGGCCGCGCCGGCGCCGCGCTCTCGATCGCCGCGATCGGCTCGTTCTTCGCCGGCTGCGTCGCGACCGTGCTGGTGGCCGCGCTCGGCGCGCCGCTGACCGGCCTCGCGCTGCTGTTCGGCCCGGCGGAATATTTCTCGCTGATGGTGCTCGGCCTGATCTTCGCGGTGGTGCTGGCGAAAGGCTCGGTGCTCAAGGCGATCGCCATGATCCTGACCGGCCTGCTGCTGTCGATGGTCGGCTCCGACCTGGAAACCGGCGCCGGCCGCATGACCTTCGACATCGCCGAACTGTCCGACGGCATCGGCTTCGCCAACGTCGCCATGGGCGTGTTCGGCTTCGCCGAGATCATCCGCAATCTGGAAATGTCGCAGGAGAGCCGCGACATCGTGAAGGCCAAGATCACCGGCCTGATGCCGACGCGGCAGGACCTGATCGATTCCTCCGGCGCGATCGCGCGCGGCACCATCCTCGGTTCGCTGCTCGGCATCCTGCCGGGCGGCGGCGCGGTGATGGCCTCGTTCGCCGCCTATACCTTCGAGAAGCGCATCTCCAAGCATCCGGAGCGCTTCGGCCGCGGCGCCATCGAAGGCGTGGCGGCGCCGGAAAGCGCCAACAACGCCGCGGCGCAGACCTCGTTCATTCCGCTGCTCACGCTCGGCATTCCGCCCAACGCGGTGATGGCGCTGATGGTCGGCGCCATGACCATCCACGGCATCGTGCCGGGCCCGCAGGTGATGACCAAGCAGCCCGAGCTGTTCTGGGGCATGATCGCCTCGATGTGGCTCGGCAACCTGATGCTGGTCGTCATCAACCTGCCGCTGGTCGGCGTGTGGGTGACCCTGCTGCGCGTGCCGTACCGGCTGCTTTATCCCGTCGATCATCGTGTTCTGCTGCATCGGCATCTACTCGATCAACAACTCGCCGACCGACGTGGTCGATCGCCGCGATCTTCGGCCTGTTCGGCTATTGGCTGGTCAAGCACGACTTCGAGCCGGCGCCGCTGGTGCTCGGCTTCGTGCTCGGCCCGCTGATGGAGGAAAACCTGCGCCGCGCCATGCTGATCGCGCGCGGCGACGCCACCGTGTTCCTGACCCGGCCGATCTCGGCCGGGCTGATCGCGGTCGCGCCGGGCTGCTGGTGCTTGCGGTGCTGCCGATGATCCGCAAGCGGCGCGAGGAAGTGTTCGTCGAGTAGCCTGTAAATAGCGCCGGGTGCGCGGGCTTTGCCCGCCGCCCGGCTTTCATTTCAACTAGCGGGTGAATGCGCCGGTCACCGCGAACAATCCGGCCGCCAGGAATCACCAGCTGGATCGAGAAAACGGTGATATTGGCGTCCCATTTTTTCGCAATGATCGGGATCGGCGCCTTGAACGGCTGGTAGCCGTTGTTGTCGTAGGCGGCACCGCCATAGATCGGCATGGCGATCAGCGCGCGCGAAGAAGGCGGCATAGACGATCGCGCTCATGAGCGCGACCAGATAGAGCCGCTCGACCGCGAGCGGGCCTGGCCACCAGATCAGCGCGAACGCAAGCAGGCCGAAGCCGACATAGCTCGAGATCTGCCAGACCACGTGGAAGCGCGCATGCGGCGTCCATTCCGGATTGGTGGCATGGGTCTTGTTGAAGTCGGCGACGACGGTGAGGACGGCCCAGCCGGCGGTCATCAGGGTGAACAGAGATACGGGCGACGAGAATGTGGTCGAAGCGCATGGCGATCCCCAACTGCGGCAAAGCGATGGTATCAGGCCCCGGCGCCGGGCAGACGGAAATTGGCGGGCATTGCGGCCGTTGATAAGGGCCTGCCAGCGGTTGCCGTCGGGCGTTAAACTTCCCCATCTTCGAGTCGCGAAAGATATGTGACGACCGATGCGCCAATATCTCGATCTGATGGAACTTATCCTCAGCCGCGGCGCGGAAAAGCGCGACCGCACCGGCACCGGCACGCTGTCGGTGTTCGGCCATCAGATGCGCTTTGCGCTCGACGACGGCTTCCCGCTGCTCACGACCAAGAAGCTGCATCTGAAATCGATCGTGCATGAGCTGCTCTGGTTCCTGGCCGGCGACACCAACATCAAATATCTCAACGAGCACGGCGTGCGCATCTGGGACGAATGGGCCGACGAGCGCGGCGATCTCGGGCCGGTCTACGGCCAGCAATGGCGCTCGTGGCCGGCGCAGGACGGCAAGACCATCGATCAGATCGGCAATGTCGATCGCGATGATCAAGCGCAATCCGGATTCGCGCCGCCTGATCGTCACCGCCTGGAACCCGGCCGATGTCGACAAGATGGCGCTGCCGCCGTGCCACTGCCTGTTTCAGTTCTATGTCGCCGACGGCAAGCTGTCGTGCCAGCTCTACCAGCGCTCGGCCGATGTGTTTCTCGGCGTGCCGTTCAACATCGCGTCCTATGCGCTGCTCACGATGATGGTGGCGCAGGTGACCGGCTTCAAGCCCGGCGACTTCGTCCACACCTTCGGCGACGCGCATCTTTATCTCAATCACCTTGAGCAGGCGCGGCTGCAATTGTCGCGCGCGCCGCGGCGCCTGCCGACGATGCGGCTCAATCCGGCGGTGAAGGACATCTTCGCATTTCGCTACGAGGATTTCACGGTCGAAGACTACGATCCGCATCCGCACATCAAGGCCGAGGTGGCGGTGTAGCCTGTTTGCCAAGAAGCGATGCTTTTGTTGTCGCTGTTTGTATCCATCGGGCTAAGATGATTTTAAGTGGGAATCTCAGCACCGCCAGATCGAATTTTAGTAGTGCATTTTCGTGTGCAGGGTGATCGAACGTTAGTGAATTATCAGAACAATCGTCCTATGCAGGGAACTTGAGATCCTCAAACTATGCAGTGCTTTTTCGACCTGCGTTGCTTTCGATATCCTCGCATCGAAAGTGTTCGACATGCGACGAGACGGCGTTATGAAAATCGTTCTGGTTGCGGCGATCGGCGACAATGCGGTCATCGGCCGTGATGGCCAGCTGCCGTGGCGGCTGAAGTCCGATCTTGCAGCACTTCCGTAAGGTGACGCTGAACCGGCCGGTGGTCATGGGACGCAAGACCTATGAGTCGATCGGCAAGTTGCTGCCAGGCCGCACCAATATCGTGCTGACGCGCGATCCCGAGTTTGATCGCGCCCGGGGCGGTGTTGGCCACGAGTCTCGATGCCGCGCTCAGCTATGCCCGCACCGATGCGGTCAAGCGCGGGGCCGATGAAATCATGGTGATCGGCGGCAGCGATATTTTCGCGGCAGACCATGCCACTGGCCGACCGGCTGGAAATCACCCATGTGCATGCCTCGCCCGAGGGCGATGCGCTGTTTCCGCCGATCGATCCGGAGGTCTGGCAGGAGGTATCGCGCGAGGAACACTCCGCCGGGCCGGACGACGACGCCGACTTCGCGCTGGCGACATATGTAAAGCGCTGAACCGTATAAGGTGCTGAACAGCCAACAAAACGCGGCATGACGGCGCGTTGTAACCGGGCTTGGCGTCCCCTATAACCCCTCCCAACTAAAGGTCAGCCGGGCAAGACAGCCGGCGCGGGAGACATTATTCAATGCCATGGAGCAATCAGGGCGGCGGTGGGCCGTGGGGCTCGGGCGGCAAGGGGCCCTGGGGCTCCGGGCCGCAATCGTCGGGACCGACGCCGCCGGATCTGGAGGAAATCCTCCGCCGCGGCCAGGACAAATTGCGGCGCGTGCTGCCCGGGCGGCAATCTCGGCGGGCGCGGGTTCGCTCTCCTCGTCGCTTGGCGCGCTTGCGCTCTGGGGCTTTTCCGGCTTCTTCCGGGTCGAGCCGGACGAACTCGGCGTTGTGCTGCGCTTCGGCAAGGAAGTGCGCGAGGTGCAGCCCGGCCTGAATTACCACCTGCCGTATCCGGTCGAGACCGTGCTCACGCCCAAGGCGCTGCGCGTCAACAAGATCGATATCGGCATGCGCGTGGTCGACGACGTCCGCCGCGGCGGCACCACCGTGCGCGACGTGCCGGAGGAAAGCCTGATGCTCACCGGCGACGAGAACATCGTCGACGTCGACTTCTCGGTGCTGTGGAAGGTCAAGCCGACCGGCGTCGGCGAATACCTGTTCAACATCCAGAATCCGGAAGGCACGGTGAAGGCGGTGGCCGAAAGCGCCATGCGCGAGGTGATCGGCCGCTCCGAAATCCAGCCGATCCTGACCGGCGCGCGGCAGACCATCGAGACCGCGGTGCAGGACCTGATGCAGAAGACGCTCGACCATTACGGCGCCGGCATCATCGTGCAGCAGGTGCAGTTGCAGAAGGTCGATCCGCCGGCGCAGGTGATCGATGCTTTCCGTGACGTGCAGGCGGCGCGCGCCGATCTCGAGCGCGCGGTCAGAACGAGGCGCAGACCTATGCCAACCGCGTGGTGCCGGAAGCGCGCGGCCGCGTGGCGCAGATCACGCAGGCCGCCGAAGCCTATCGTCAGCAGACCGTGGCGGAAGCCACCGGTCAGACGTCGCGCTTCCTGAAGATTCTACGAGCAATACAAGAAGGCGCCCGACGTGACGCGCGAGCGCATGTATCTCGAAACCATGGAACGCGTGCTCGGCGGCACCGACAAGATCATTCTGGATTCCGGAGCCAGGCGGCAGCGGCGTGGTGCCTTATCTGCCGCTCAACGAGCTCTCTCGTCCGCCGCAGCCGCGCAACCAGTCACAGCCGGGAGGCCGGCCATGAGACTCAATTTCGTGGGCGGCATCATTGCCGTTCTTTTCGTCGCCGCGCTGATCGTCGGCTATTCGTCGCTGTTCACCGTCTATCAGACCCAGCAGGCGCTGGTGGTTCGGCTCGGACAGCCGGTGCGCGTGGTCACTGAGCCGGGCCTGCAACGTCAAGGCGCCGTTCATCGACAGCGTGATCGTGTACATCGATAAGCGCATTCTCGATCTGGAAGCGCCGGCGCAGGAAGTGATCGCCTCCGACCAGAAGCGGCTGGTGGTCGACGCCTTCGCGCGCTACCGCATCCAGGATCCGCTGCGCTTCTATCAGACGCTGGGCTCGATCGCCGGCGCCAATTCCCAGCTCTCCATTCTGCTCAATTCGGCGCTGCGTCGCGTGCTGGGCGAGGTGACATTCACCCACGTCGTGCGCGACCAGCGCGCCGAGCTGATGGCGCGAATTCGCGAGCTGGTCGACCGCGAAGCGACACGCCTATGGCATTCAGGTGGTCGACGTGCGCATTCGGCGCGCCGACTTGCCCGAGCAAAACAGCCAGGCGGTCTATCAGCGCATGCAGACCGAGCGCCAGCGCGAGGCAGCGGAATTCCGCGCCCAGGGCGCGCAGCGCGCGCAGGAAATCCGCTCGCGCGCCGATCGCGAGGTGACCGTGCTGGTCGCCGAGGCGACCTCGAAGTCCGAGCAGGTTCGCGGCGAAGGCGACGCCACCCGCAACCAGATCTTCGCCGACGCGTTCAACAAGGATCCGGACTTCTTCGCCTTCTACCGCTCGATGCAGGCCTACGAGCATGGCCTTAAGTCACAACGACACCCGGATGGTGCTCAAGCCCGACTCCAGCTTCTTCCGCTATTTCGACGATCCGTCCGGCAAGCTGCGGGGACATTCGGCAACGCCGCCGACCAGCCCAGCCGCCGTCCCGCTAGCAACGCGCAGGACTGGCATGTCGGACTTTCTGGCCGCGCTCGGACTGGTCTTTGTCATCGAAGGCCTGATCTTTGCGGCCTTTCCGGAGGCCGCCAAGCGGGCGATGGCCAGCGTGCTGGAAACCGCCGATGTCTCCTTGCGCCTGATCGGGATCGGTTCGGCCATCATCGGCCTGCTTGTGGTCTGGCTGGTGCGGGGATGACGTGGGAAATCAGGCCTCGTATGGTATTGATGTGCGGTGCCCTTGAATCGCCTCGAAGTCGGGGCCACTCTCGATTGAACAGCTTACCCCCAGGAGATTCGACGCCCATGGGCGCATCCTTCTTCCGTTTGACGAGCGCCTGTCGGCCGCGCCGGCTTGGCCATTTTCACCGCCGCCGCCATCGCTTGGCCGGCTTTGACCTCGTCCAGCCGCGGCGCGCGGGCCGGACGGCATAGCCGATGTGGCGGAGCAGGTCATCGACGCGGTCGTCAACGTCTCGACCAAGCAGTCTGTCGACATGCGCAACGGCGCCATGCCGCAACTGCCGCCGGGCTCGCCGTTTGAGGAATTCTTCGAGGAATTCTTCAAGAACCGGCGCGGACCAGACGGCCAGCCCGGCAAGCCCGGTCAGGACGGCGACAATAGCCAGCCGCCAACGCCGCGCCGCGTCAATTCGCTTGGCTCCGGCTTCATCATCGATGCCGCCGGCCTGGTGGTGACGAATAACCACGTCATCGCCGAAGCCGACGAAGTCAACGTCATCCTCAACGATGGCAGCACGCTGAAAGCCGAGGTCATCGGTCGCGACCAGAAGACCGATCTCGCGCTGCTCAAGGTCAAGCCGACCAAGCCGCTCAAGGCAGTGAAATTCGGTGATAGCGACAAGCTGCGGCTGGGCGAATGGGTGATCGCGATCGGCAATCCGTTCAGCCTTGGCGGCACGGTAACCGCCGGCATCGTGTCGGCGCGCAACCGCGACATCCAGTCCGGGCCCTACGACAACTACATCCAGACCGACGCCGCCATCAATCGCGGCAATTCGGGCGGGCCGCTGTTCAATCTCAATGGCGAGGTGATCGGTGTGAACACCGCGATCATCTCGCCGTCCGGCGGCTCGATCGGCATCGGCTTCGCGGTGCCGTCGAAGACGGTAGTGCCGGTGATCGATCAGCTGCGCGAATTCAAGGAAGTGCGCCGCGGCTGGCTCGGCGTGCGCATCCAGCAGGTGAGCGACGAGATCGCCGAAAGCCTCAGCATCAAACCGGCGCGCGGCGCGCTGGTCGCCGGCATCGACGACAAGGGCCCGGCCAAGCCCGCCGGCATCGAGCCGGGCGACGTCATCGTCAAGTTCGACGGCAAGGACGTCAAGGAAATGCGCGATCTGCCCAAGATCGTCGCCGATACGCCGGTCGGCAAGGACGTCGAGGTGGTTGTCATCCGCAAGGGCAAGGAAGAAAAGAAGACGGTCAAGCTCGGCCGGCTGGAGGACGAGAAAGCAAGCCGCGCTCAGATACGAAGAAGGAGCGGCGCCGGAAGAAAAGCCGGTGGTGAAGAAGGCGCTCGGGCTCGATCTTGCCAACCTCACCGACGAGCTGCGCAAGAAGCACAACATCAAGGACAAGGTGAAGGGCGTGCTGATCACCGGCGTCGATGCGAATTCGCCGGCTGCCGAAAAGCGGCTTGCGCCTGGCATGGTGATCGCCGAGGTCCAGCAGCAGCCGGTGGCAAACGCCACCGAACTTCAGCAGCGCATCGAAAAGCTCAAGAAGGACGGCAAGAAGGCGGCAGTGCTGCTGGTGGTATCGCCGGACGGCGACCCGAGCTTCGTGGCGCTGAGCTTGCAGTAGGACTTGCGCTCGTGATGCCGCGGCTGGCGCCCGCTTGCGCCGGCCGTTTCGTTAGTCGAGCACGTGATTGACCATGCCGTCGGCGAGCTTGGGCTCGAACCAGGTGGACTTCGGCGGCATGATGCCGCCGGCGTCAGCCACCGCCATCAGGTCGCGCATCTGCGTCGGATAGAGCGCGAAGGCGACCGCCATCTCGCCCGACTTCACCCGTTTCTCAAGCCCTTCCAGCCCGCGCGCGCCGCCGATGAAATCGATGCGCTTATCGGTGCGCGGGTCCTTGATGCCGAGCAGCGGCTCGATCACATTGCGGGTGAGCACGGTGATCGGCAGCCGACCGATCGGATCGTTCGGAACGAGCTCGGGTCGGATCGAAAGCCTGTACCAGTGGCCGCCAAGATACATTCCATACTCGTGTGACGACGCCGGCCGCACCGGCTGATCGAATGCGGTTACCGTGAAACTCTTGCGCAATTCGGCGAGAAATTGCTCGGCGCTGCGGCCGTTCAGGTCCTTAACCACACGATTGTAGTCGAGGATGGTCATCTCATGTTCGGGAAAGATCACCGACAGGAAATAGTTGTGCGAACCCTCGCCTTTACGGGCGGCGGCGACGCGCGCGGCTGCGGCTGAACGGTGATGGCCGTCGGCGATGTAGATTGCGGGCAAAGCCTCGAAGGCGCGAGTGAGCTTCTCGATCGTCGCGTCGTCGGCGATCATCCAGAGCTGGTGGCGCACGCCATCGTCGGCGGTGACGTCAACCTCCGGTTTGCCGGCCGCCGCTTGCGCCAGCATGGCGTCGATCTCCGGCGCGTTCGGATAGCCGCTCATCACCGGACCGGTCTGGGCATTGATGGCCTCGATCTGGCGGACGCGGTCGTCCTCTTTTGTCGGCGTCGTCAGTTCGTGCTTGCGGATGCGGTTGGTCGCATAGGCTTGAAGCGAGGCGGCGGCGGCGAGGCCGGTCTGGGTGTGGCCCCGCCAAGTCAGCCGGTAGACGTAGTAGCAAGGCTTGACATCGCGCATCAGAACGCCTTCCGCGACCATGCGCTTGAGGTTCTCGGCCGCCTTGGCGTAGACGGCCTTGTCGTAAGGATCGGTGCCCGGGTCGAGGTCGATCTCCGGCTTCGAGATATGCAAAAAGCTCCACGGCTTGCCCTTGGCGCGTTCGCGCGCCTCCGCGCTGGAGAGCTACGTCGTAGGGCGGCGCCAGCACCTCGGCAGCGCGGCCGGGCGCAGGTCGCAAGGCGCGGAAGGGTTTAATGAGCGTCAAGTCTGTCTCCGTAGCGCCGAATGAGTTTTCGTCCCGCAGGTGCTATCACGGTCGCAACCAAGGCGGCACTATGACAACGGTCAGGGCGGTGCTTATTGCAGGGCCGACCGCCAGCGGCAAGTCGGCGCTGGCGCTTGAGCTGGCCGAACAGCTCGGCGGCGTCATCGTCAATGCCGATTCCATGCAGGTCTATCGCGATCTGCGCATCATCACCGCACGGCCGACGCCGGAGGAGGAAGCGCGCGTGCCGCACCGGCTCTATGGCCATGTCGATGCGGCGGAGAATTACTCGGTCGGGCGCTGGTGCCGCGACGTCGAGGCGGCGCTCAAGGAGGTCGTCGCGCAGGGCCGCATGCCGATCCTGGTCGGCGGCACCGGGCTTTATTTCAAGGCGCTGACGACGGGCCTCGCCGCTGTGCCGCCGATCCCGGCCGATATTCGCGCCGAGGTCCGCAGCCGCTTGCAGCGCGAAGGCGCGCCGGCGCTGCATGCCGAACTTGCCCGGCTCGATCCCGCGACCGCGCAACGGCGTGACGGTCAACGACCGTTCGCGCATCTCACGCGCGCTCGAAGTTGTGCTGGCGACCGGGCGCCCGCTCTCCGACTGGCACCGCGAAGGCCTGCCGCCGCTGATCGATCCCGAGCGCGCCGCGAAAGTATTTCATCACCTGTGAGCGCAAGGAGCTGGTGCGCGCATCGAGACGCGCTTTGCCGCGATGCTGAAAGCCAGGCGCGCTGGAGGAGGTGAGGCGGCTTGCCGCGCGCGAGCTCGATCCGCTGCTGCCGGCGATGAAGGCGCACGGCGTGCCCTGGCTGATCCGGCATCTCAACGGCGAGATCTCGCTCGAGGAGGCCGCAGCAGGCGCCGTCATGGATACGCGCCGCTACGCCAAGCGCCAGCTCACCTGGTTTCGCAATCAGATGAAGGATTGGCCGTGGGCAGACCGCGGAAAATGCGCGCAGCGGCGCTCGAAAAGCCAGCTTTCGGGCCTAAATGCAACGCCTGATTTGCGCTTGACCGGGTCTATGCCCCATTATAACGCCGCGCAATGAAAGTTCGGGCAGGACACAATGTTACGCAATATTATTACTTCGTAGTAGAGGTTCGGACGCGCGCGCGGCCCTGACATAGGGCCGCAGGCAAGCGTCCGGACATGGCCCGTTGCGGGCCTTTTTTATTGCCATGCGACGGCGAGACACGAGGACTGACGAAAGGGAATGACATGACACGCGAAATGACCGGCGCCGAAATGGTGATCCAGGCGCTCGCCGATCAGGGTGTCGAAGCATCTGTTCGGCTATCCGGGCGGCGCGGTGCTGCCGATCTACGACGCCATCTTCTCGCAGAACCAGGTGCAGCACATCCTGGTGCGCCACGAGCAGGGCGCGGTGCATGCGGCGGAAGGCTATGCGCGCTCGACCGGCAAGGTCGGCTGCGTGCTGGTGACGTCCGGCCCCGGCGCCACCAACGCGGTCACCGGCCTGACCGACGCGCTGTGCGATTCGATCCCGATCGTCTGCATCACCGGCCAGGTGCCGACGCACCTGATCGGCAACGACGCGTTCCAGGAATGCGACACCGTCGGCATCACCCGGCCGTGCACCAAGTACAATTACCTGGTCAAGCGCATCGAGGACCTGCCGCGCGTGCTGCACGAGGCGTTCCACATCGCCTCGAGCGGCCGGCCGGGACCGGTGGTGGTCGACATGCCGAAGGACATCCAGTTCGCCAAGGGCATCTATTCCAAGCCGAAGGATTTCCCGCACACCGGCTACAAGCCCAAGCTCAAGGGCGACATGGACAAGATCAAGCAGGCGATCGAGCTGATGGCGCACGCCAAGCGGCCGCTGTTCTACACCGGCGGCGGCGTGGTCAATTCCGGCAAGGCCGCCTGCGATCTGCTGCGCGAGCTGGTCAAGCTCACCGGCTATCCGATCACCTCGACGCTGATGGGGCTCGGCGCCTTTCCGGCCGCCGATCCGCAATGGATGGGCATGCTCGGCATGCACGGCACGCTGGAAGCCAACATGGCGATGCACGATTGCGACGTGATGATCTGCATCGGCGCGCGCTTCGACGACCGCATCACCGGCCGGCTCGATGCCTTCTCGCCCGGCTCGAAGAAGATCCACGTCGACATCGATCCGTCCTCGATCAACAAGAACGTCAAGGTCGACGTGCCGATCGTCGGCGATTGCGCGCATGTGCTTGAGGACATGGTGCGGCTGTGGCGCACCGGCGCCATCCATCCCGACAAGAAGGCGCTGCAGACGTGGTGGAAGCAGATCGACAAATGGCGCGCGCGCAAGTCGCTCGCCTACCGGCAGTCGAACGACGTCATCAAGCCGCAATACGCCATCCAGCGGCTTTACGAGCTGACCAAGGACAAGCGACAGCCTACATCACCACCGAAGTCGGCCAGCACCAGATGTGGGCGGCGCAGTTCTACGGCTTCCAGGAGCCGAACCGCTGGATGACCTCCGGCGGCCTCGGCACCATGGGCTACGGCCTGCCGGCCTCGGTCGGCGTGCAGCTTGCGCATCCGAAGTCGCTGGTGATCGACATCGCCGGCGAGGCCTCGGTGCTGATGACCATGCAGGAAATGTCGACCGCGGTGCAGTACCGGCTGCCGATCAAGATCTTCATCCTGAACAACCATTACATGGGCATGGTGCGGCAGTGGCAGGAATTGCTGCACGGCGGCCGCTATGCGGAGAGCTATTCGCGAGGCGCTGCCGGATTTCGTCAAGCTGGCCGAGGCCTATCACGCGCATCGGCATCCGCTGCGAGAAGCCGGGCGATCTCGACCGCGCCATCAAGGAGATGATCGAGGTCGACAAGCCGGTGCTGTTCGACTGCGTGGTCGATCCGAAGGAGAACTGCTTCCCGATGATCCCGTCGGGACGCGCGCACAATGAGATGCTCCTCGGTGACGCCGGCGTCAGCGTGGAAGACGCGATCACCGAAGAAGGCAAGGTGATGGTGTGATGAACGCTCCCTCGACGAGCCACTATCCGGCCGCGCCGACCGCGCAGAAGTCGGAAACCCACACGCTCTCGGTGCTGGTCGACAACGAGCCGGGCGTGCTGGCGCGCGTCATCGGCCTGTTCTCCGGCCGCGGCTACAATATCGAGTCGCTGACGGTGTCGGAGACCGAGCACCGGCAGCATCTCTCGCTGATCACCATCGTCACCACCGGCACGCCGATGGTGATCGAGCAGATCAAGAACCAGCTCGATCGCCTGGTGCCGGTGCATCGCGTGGTCGACATGACGCTCGCCGGCCACGCCATCGAGCGCGAGCTCGCCATGGTCAAGGTCAAGGGCAAGGGCGACAACCGGGTCGAGGCGCTGCGGCTGGCCGATGCCTTCCGCGCGCGCGTGATCGACGCCACCACCGAAAGCTTCGTGTTCGAGATCACCGGCGCCAGCGACAAGATCGAGCAGTTCATCAGCCTGATGCTGCCGCTCGGCCTGGTCGAGGTCGCGCGCACCGGCATCGCCGCCATCATGCGCGGGCCGGAGGGGATGTAAGCGATGGGGCTGACGATCCTGGCGATCCCGCTCATCGTGCTGGGCGTATTCATCAAGCCTTATTCGGCTGGAGAATTCACGCTGTTTCAGCGTTAGTTCGCCAGCGCTCGCCCTATTGCTTCGAGCAGGGCTCCAATCTGCCGGAGGTGATCAAATACGGCAGCGTGCTGGCCGGTTTTGCGCTGCTCTATGCCGGCAGGCTGCAGATCAAGCGGCAGCGTGACGGGAAATAACGAGGACCGCCGGAGGGACTTGCCCCGGACCGCTGGAGCGACCTAGAAGCACCGCGGGCGGGACTATTTCCGACAGCAACAAACGACCATTGGCCGAACGAAGGACCAAGTACCATGCGTGTTTATTACGATCGCGACGCCGACCTGAACCTGATCAAGGGCAAGAAGGTCGCCATCATCGGCTATGGCAGCCAGGGCCACGCCCACGCGCTCAATCTGCGCGACAGCGGCGTGAAGGACGTCGCGGTTGCGCTTGCGCAAGACGCTCAGCCGGCGTGAAGAAGGCCGAGGGCGAGAAGTTCAAGGTCATGGAGGTCGCGCGAGGCCGCCAAATGGGCCGACGTGATGATGATGCTCACGCCCGACGAATTGCAGGGCGACATCTATCGCGACCACCTCGCCAAGAACATGAAGGACGGCGCGGCGCTGATGTTCGCGCACGGGCTCAACGTGCATTTCAACCTGATCGAGCCGCGCGCCGATCTCGACGTGCTGATGATCGCGCCGAAGGGCCCCGGCCACACCGTGCGCTCGGAATACCAGCGCGGCGCCGGCGTGCCGTGCCTGCGTCGCGATCCACAAGGATGCCTCGGGCAACGCCCACGATCTCGGCCTGTCCTACGCCTCGGCGATCGGCGGCGGCCGCGCCGGCATCATCGAGACGACGTTCAAGGAAGAGTGCGAGACCGACCTGTTCGGCGAGCAGACCGTGCTGTGCGGCGGCCTGGTCGAACTGATGAAGGCCGGCTACGAGACGCTGGTGCGAAGCCGGCTACGCGCCCGAGATGGCCTATTTCGAATGCGTGCACGAGGTGAAGCTGATCGTCGACCTGATCTACGAGGGCGGCATCGCCAACATGAACTACTCGGTGTCGAACACCGCCGAATACGGCGAATACGTTTCCGGCCCGCGCGTGATCACGCCGGAGGCGAAAGCCGAGATGAAGCGCGTGCTCGCCGACATCCAGTCCGGCCGCTTCACCAGCGACTGGATGCTGGAGAACAAGGTCAACCAGACCTCGTTCAAGGCGACCCGCGCCAAGCTTGCCGAGCATCCGATCGAGCAGGTCGGCGCCAAGCTGCGCGACATGATGCCGTGGATCAAGCAGCGCGCGCTGGTGGACAAGAGCAAGAACTAACGCGCATGCTGCGGATTGTCTCCATCGCCGCGGCCGCCCTCATCGGGGCGGCCGCGTTTGCTTATGCAGGCGATCAGGGCGATCCGGATGCAGTCTTGCGACGGCAGCACCTATGAGATCGGTCGAGTGCCTGAAGGCGAAAACGGCGCAGTGGGACAAGCGCATGACCATCGCCTACCAACGCATGTTGAATGCCGGTGAGCCCAAGCAGCGGGAGCAGTTGCGCGTGGCGCAGCGCCTGTGGATCCAGTACCGCGATGCGAACTGTCTCTATTACGGCCTCGGCGAAGGCACCATCGCCCGCGTCGAAGCCGGCGATTGCATGCTTCGGATGACGCAGAGCCGCGCGATCGAGCTGGAAGGTAAGGAAGATCGCAACTAACTGCGGCGTATTTAACGTTTCCTGGCGGTCTCGTTATTCAGCCACAACGCGACCTCATCCGGCGTGGCGGAGCCATTGGAGGCGCGCGCATTGGCCTCACGCATCGTTGCGACATCGATTGCATCGATCAGCGGCTTGAGCGCGGCGATCAGCTTCCCATCGTCTGCCCGTTTTCGCGAAACCAGCAAGATTGCGTCGTAAGGCGGGATGGCGTGCTTGTCGTCGGCGAGCACGGCGAGATCGTAGGTCGCGATCTGGCCGTCGCTCGTATAGGCCGAGATCACATCGACGTCGCCGGCGGCGACGGCCTTGTACATGAATTCCGGTTGCATCTGCCGCTGGGCGCGAAATTTCAGACCATAGGCGTTGCGCAGCGCCTGTCCATTCCGGTCGCGCGAAGATTTCATAGTCGCCGGCGATGGTGAGGCCGCCGGCATGGCCGGCGAGATCGGAAATCAGAGCGGATATTCGAGCGCCTCCGCCTTTTTGCGCGCCATCGCCAATGCGTAGGCGTTCTCGAAGCCGAGTGAGCCGAGCATTCGAATGCCGGCGTACTTTCGCAGCCATTGCGACAGCTCGGCGAGCACTTGCTCGCGCGGCGGCACGTCGTGGCGCTGCATGCGGTTCGCCCAGAGCGTTCCGGAATAGTCGACGGCGACGTCGATCTCGCCCGACGCGAGCGCATCGAACAGCACGTTGGAGCCAAGTCCAGGCCGGCGCGCCGCCGTGAGTCCGGCGGCTTCGAGGCGCTGCTCGATCAGCGCGGCCAGCACGTATTGCTCGGTGAAAGTCTTGGCGCCGATCAGATAACTCGCCTGCGGCCGTGCCAGGCCGGGCAGCAAAGCAGCCAATGTCAGAGCGACCAGACCAAGTGCGCCCAGCGCCGTGCGCGCACCGCTGCGGCGGCTCACGCCTGCCTGCATCAGCGCCAGCAATTGATCGACCGCGAGCGCCAGCACCGCGGCCGCGACGCAGCCGAACATAACGAATACCCAGTTCTGGGTCTGCAAGCCGGTGAAGATGTAATTGCCGAGGCTCGTTTGCCCGATCGGCGTCGCGAGCGTTGCGGTGCCGATCACCCAGACAGCCGACGTTCGGATGCCGGCCATGATGACCGGCAGCGCCAGCGGCAGTTCGATGTCGCGCAATAACCGCCACGGCCGTACGCCGATAACGCGCGCGGCTTCGCTCAGGCGCGCATCGACGCCGTTGAGGCCTGTGACCGTGTTGCGCAGCACCGGCAGCATCGAATAGAGCGCGAGCGCCAGCACCGACGGCAGAAATCCGAGTGCGGAGAAGCCTTTGCCGAACACGCGTTCGGACAAGGCGGCGAGTGCCAGCAGCAAGGGATAGAACAGCGCCAGCAGAGCGAGGCCGGGAATGGTCTGCACCACGCTGGCGACTGCCAGCAAAGCGCCGCGCAGAACCGGCCGGCGCCTCGAGGCGATAGCGACCGGCAGGCTGATGCCAAGCCCGATGGCAAGCGCGGTCAGGCTCACCAGCACGTGGCTGCCGAGATAGTCGGGCAGCCGCGCCCACGCGTCGGCGAGACGGGCGTCGACGATCATCGCGGCGATGATGGCATGCGGAGGATGGGCGCGGAAACCAATGATTTCGGCCTGATCTGGGCCCATCCCTTGGTTAAGATACAAAAATCCGACGGCGGCGGCGCAACAGCTTGCAATGACAGTTTGATTACAGTCTTATGACAGCGGGCCGTGCGCTGGGGAGCTTTGAGGATCGCAGCCGGGCAGGGCCGTCCGTAGGCCATGTTGTCCGCAGCGTCCGCCCTGCTCAGCCGTCTTGCGCCCGCCGAGGCGATCTCTCGCCGCGACGCGTTTGCGCTTGCCGTCATCACCGTCCTGCATCTCGCCGCGCTTGTCGTGATGGCGGCGACCGAGCTTGACCTTGCGACCAAGGCAACGTTCCTGCTCGCCTGGGCGCTGCTGAATTTCTTCTGGCTGGCGTTGTTGCGCCGGCCCGCCATCGCCGGGTTGCTGTCGCTTGCGATGGTCGTCGCACTCATTCTCTTGTCGCAGTTCAAGTACGACAAGCTGATGATGACGGTGAACTTCGTCGACCTGATGATCATCGATCCGGACACATCAGCCTTTCTGTTTACGATCATGCCGCGCCTGCGCGAGCCGGTTCTGGTCGGTGCGGTGGTCGCGGCTCCGGTGTTGATGCTCCTTTGGCGGATCGATCCGTTTCGCGTGCGCATGCGCACGACCGCGCTCGGCAGCACCTTGTGCCTGGGCGGCCTCGTGGCTTTGTCGGCGGCCTATCCGGCCGATCTTTATGGGGAGTTTTTCAGCCGGGACTATGTCTCCAAGTTCGCGCGTTCCGGCGTCGAGGCGATCTACGAATTTGCCACTCACGGATTGCTGGAATCGGATGCGACCGTCACGGACCGGCTGAAGGCGCCTGCGGCGGCCTGCAGCCCGGGCGGAAAGCTTCCGCACATTATCCTGCTGCACGATGAGTCGAGCTTCGACATCACCGCCGCGCCCGGCATGAAAGTTCCGCCCGGCTACCAGCGGCATTTCCGATCGTTCGACGGCGTGGCGCGCAAGATGGTGGTGGAAGGCGCTGGCGGTCCCAGCTGGTTCACCGAATACAATGTGCTGACCGGCCTGTCGGCGCGTTCCTACGGACGCTTTGCGACATCGGTGACGCGTATCGCCGCCGGCCGCGTCGCGCGCGGGCTGCCGAATGCACTCAGCCGCTGCGGCTACAAGACCTTCAGCCTTTATCCATTCTACGGCGCGTTTCTTGGCTCGCGTGGCTTTCAGACGACGGCGGGCATCGAGCACTATCTCGACATGAAGGACCTGGGGGCTCGCGGACTCGAGCCGGACAGCTTCTATTTCGATCAGGCGACGAACATCATCGCGCGCGAGCAGCGCCAGAGGCCCGCTGTTCTTGTTTGTTTATACCGCCGCCAATCATTTCCCGTGGGATTTCAGCTTCCGTCCCGATCTGACGCCGGACTGGCATCGATCTCGGCAATGCTCCCAACATCGATGAATATATCCGGCGGCAAACATTAAGCGCGCACGACTATTCCGCGCTGCTCGATCGGCTCAAGCGCGGACTTCCCGACCGAATCGTTCCTGATCGTGCGCTTTGGCGATCATCAGCCGGAATTCGCCTATCGCATTATCGATCCGTCGCTCAGCGAGGCCGCGCTTGCGCGACAGCTTGAGACCTTCGATCCGCGCTATTTCACCACCTACTATGCGATCGATGCCGTGAATTTCAAGCCGGCCGATTTGTCCTCGGCGCTCAATACGCTCGACGCGCCGTATCTGCCTCTGCTGGTGCAGGAGGCGGCCGGCGTGCCGCTCGATCCGTCCTTTGCCGAACAGAAGAAGATCCTGAAACGTTGTCATGGTCTGTTTTACCGGTGCGCCGGCGGCGCCGAGGCGCGGCGGTTCAATCGCCTGCTGATCGAGGCCGGTCTGATCAAGGGCCTTTGAGGTGGCGGGCTTTGCAAGCCAGCGGCCGGCCGGATAGTTTGCCGTCCAAGAAATGCAAGCGGGGAGGGACGCATGGCGGACAATACCGCCGTGGCTGCGACCGACGTTCGGAAGGCGCGCGCGTCAAGCGCGGCAGTCGCGCTCGACGACGTGGTGGTCGCGTTCCGCCTTGCGCGCGGCGGCGTCTATACGGCGGTTGAGCGCGCGACGCTCCATGTCGCCGACGGCGAATTCGTCGCCATCGTCGGGCCGACCGGCTGCGGCAAATCCACGCTGCTGAATGTCACCGCCGGGCTGCTCGCGCCGGCCGCCGGCGGTGTCAATATTTTCGGCAGCCCGCTTGCCGCGCTCAACCGCCAGGCCGGCTATCTGTTCCAGGCCGATGCGCTGTTCCCCTGGAAGACCGCAATTGAAAACGTCGCGATCGGCCTGGAGACGGCGGGTACGCCCGTGAGCGAAGCGCGCACGCGCGCGCAGGCATGGCTCACGCGCGTGGGCCTCGGCGCGTTCGGCGACCGCTATCCGCACATGCTGTCCGGCGGGCAGCGCAAGCGCGTCGGTCTTGCGCAGGTGCTGATCCGCGATCCGAAGATCCTGCTGATGGACGAGCCGTTCGGTCCGCTCGACGCGCAGACGCGTCAGATCATGGGCAACCTGCTGCTCGATCTGTGGAGCGCCGATCGCAAGGCGGTGCTGTTCGTCACCCACGATCTGGAAGAAGCGATCGCGCTGTCCGATCGGGTCGTGATCATGTCGGCGGGGCCGGCGGCGCGTATCATCGGCGACTGGCGAGTTCCGCTGGCGCGCCCGCGCGATATATCGCGAGGTCAAGCTCGACCCCACGTTTCACGAACTCCATCGCGAAATCTGGCAGACGCTGAAGGCCGAGGTGATCAAGGGCTACGCGCAGAGCGAAGGAGCCTGATAGAGCGGAATTTTGTTGAGCTAGCTTGTTGATGATAACGCTGCCAAGAAACTTAAAACGAAGGAATACAATGTTTGGAATACGTTCGGGAGTTTGATCGTCATGTCGCGCTCAATCTTCTCCTGTTGCAGGTGCTGGTCGCGGTCGTGGGCGTCGCGCTCTGGTACGTGCTCACCACTTACCCGATCTTCGGCAAACTCCTGCTGCCGCCGTTCTTCTTTTCCAATCCGGTGGATGTGGCGGAGCAGATTGTCGCCTGGTTCGCCTCGGGGCGTGATCTGGAAGCATCTCTGGGTCACGTTGATCGAGGCGATCCTCGCCTTTGTGATCGGCTCGATCGGCGGCGTGCTCGTCGGCTTCTGGTTTGCGCGCCAGCCGCGGACCGCGGCGGTGTTCGATCCTTACGTGAAGATGGTCAACGCGCTGCCGCGCGTCGTGCTGGCGCCGATCTTCACGCTCTGGCTCGGCCTCGGCATCTGGTCGAAGGTCGCGCTCGGCGTCACGCTGGTGTTCTTCATTGTGTTCTTCAACGTCTATCAGGGCGTCAAGGAAGTGAGCCCCACGGTGCTGGCGAATGCGCGCATGCTTGGCATGAACGAGCGCCAGTTGATGCGCCACGTCTATTGGCCTTCGGCGCTGTCCTGGATGTTCTCCTCGCTGCACACCTCAGTGGGCTTCGCGGTGGTGGGCGCGGTCGTGGGCGAATATCTGGGCGCCGCCGCCGGCCTCGGCTACCTGATCCAGCAGGCGGAGGGCGTGTTCGACGTCGCCGGCGTTTTTGCCGGCATGTTCGTGCTCGCCGCCTTCGTGATCGTGATCGATGCCATCGTCACGCGTGGTCGAAAAGCGTCTGCTGGTCTGGCGGCCGGTGGCGGCCGACAGCCGGCCCTAGGCATCCACGCCCGTGCTGGCCTATCGTTTCGGCCGAAATGGCCTGGCACAAGGCCTTCGAAAACAAGGGAGGAAATCATGCCCGTAATGTTCCGGCGGCTCGCCGCGACGCTCGCCGCGCTTGTGCTGTCGAGCGGCCTTGCGCTCGCGCAATCCAAGGTCACCCTCGCGGTCGGCGGCGGCTCGTGCCTGTGCTATCTGCCGACCATGCTGGCCAGGCGCTCGGCGAATACGAGAAGGCCGGCGTCAATGTCGAGGTCGTCGATTTCAAGGGCGGCTCGGAGTCGCTCAAGGCTGTGATCGGCGGCAGCGCCGACGTGGTGTCCGGCTATTTCGACCACTGCGTCAATCTCGCCGCCAAGGGCCAGCATTTGCAGTCCTTCGTGGTCTATGACCGCTTCCCGGGCTTCGCGCTGGTGGTGTCGCCCAAGCACAAATCGACGAAATCAACTCGATCAAGGATCTCGCCAACAAGAAAGTCGGCGTCAGTGCGCCCGGCTCCTCCACCGATTTCTTCCTCAAATATATGCTGAGCAAGAATGGCGTCGATCCGAATTCAGTCGGCGTGATCGGCGTCGGCCTCGGCGCCACCGCGGTTGCAGCGATGGAGCAGGGAACGATCGATGCCGCCATCATGCTCGATCCGGCGGTCACCATTCTGCTAGGGCAAGGACAAGGACCTGAAGATCCTCACCGATACCCGCAGCCAGAAGGACACGCTGGCGGTGTTCGGCGGCGAATATCCGGGCGGCGCGCTCTATACCAAGGCGGAATGGATCGCCTCGCACGAGAAGGAAGTGCAGGCGCATGACCAATGCCATCGTTGCCACGCTGAAGTGGATCCATTCGCACACGCCGGAAGAGATCGCCGACAAGATGCCGCCGAACCTGGTCGGCAAGGACAAGGCGCTCTACGTCGCGGCGCTCAAGAACACGCTGCCGATGTATTCGGAGACCGGCCGCATGGATCCGAAGGGCGCGGCGGCGGTGCTGGCGGTGTTCAGCCAGTCGTCGCCCGACGTGGCCAAGGCCAATATCGACCTGTCGAAGACCTACACCAACAAATACGTCGACGCGGCCAACAAGAAGATGGGAATGAAGTAGGTTCGACCCGAAGCGCCTGATTTCCAGTGACGTCGCGACGGCGGGGATTTCCCCGCCGTGTCTGTTATTGTCGAAGCCATGAATATTCTCTCCATCCAGTCGCACGTCGCCTATGGCCATGTCGGCAATGCCGCCGCGGTGTTTCCGCTGCAGACGCATGGGCGTGGAGGTATGGCCGATCCATACGGTTCAGTTTTCCAATCACACCGGCTATGGCAGCTGGAAGGGCCGCGTGTTCGATGCCGGCATGATCGGCGAAGTCGTGGCCGGCATCGAGCAGCGCGGCGTGCTCGGTGAATGCGACGGCGTTCTGTCAGGCTATATGGGCTCTGCCGATATCGGCGGGGCCATTCTGGACGCGGTAGCGACCGTCAAGCGCGCCAATCCGGCAGGCCAAATATTGCTGCGATCCGGTGATCGGCGATGTCGGCCGCGGCATTTTCGTGCGCGAAGGCATCCCGGAATTCATGAAAAACAAGGCGGTGCCGGCGGCCGACATCATTACGCCCAACCATTTCGAGCTGGACTATCTCAGCGGTCGCGCGAGCAAAACCCTGCAGCAGGCGCGCGAGGCAGTGAAGGCGGTGCATGATCTCGGGCCGCGCGCGATCCTGGTGACGTCGCTGCACACCGAGGAGACGCCGGAGGATTCGATCGACCTGCTGGCGTCGGATGAGAGCGGCTGCTTCTCGTTGCGCACGCCGAAACTGCCGCTGGCGATCAATGGCGCGGGCGATGCCATCGCGGCGCTGTTTTTTGCGCATTATCTGCGCAGCGGAAAAATCGACGAGGCGCTGTCGCGTGCGGCCTCCGGTGTGTTCGGCGTGCTGGTGAAGACGGCAGAGGCGGGCGCGCGAGAAATCCAGCTGGTGGCCGCGCAGGACGAGATCGTAAAGCCGAGCCAGCTGTTTGAAGCGGAAGCGCTCGACGCCATGATCGAAACGCCATCGATATTCCACATCGACCGGCTGGAGCTTTCCTTCGCGCCGAAGCCCTGGGCCTTCGCAGTCGAACGGCGCGCCGAGATCGATGCATATTTCGAAGCGCTGCGGCGGGAGAAGCCGGCGCTTTGGAACGGGCGCGTGCTGCTGCTGCACCATCAGCTCGTCGAGCATGGCGTTCTCCGCGGCGAATATCTGGAAACCGACTATGCGAGCTTTGCCGCCTGGCGCCATTGGGGCCGGCCGCCGGCGGAGTGCGCGATTGTTTCGGCGCGGCGGCAATCCTCGCGGCCGATGGCGCGTTTCTGCTCGGCGTCATGGGCCCGCATACGTTCAATGCCGGGCAGATCTATTTTCCCGTGCGGCACGCCCGATCCGGACGACATCGTCGACGGCAAAGTCGATCTCGATCTGAGCGTGCGGCGCGAGCTCAAGGAGGAGACCGGCCTCGATGTCGCCGAGTTTGAGCGCCGAGCCGGGCTGGACCATGGTCGTCGATGGTCCGCTGATCGCGCAGATCAAGGTGTTGCGTTCGAGCAGAGAGTGCCGATGTCCTGCGCGGGCGCATACTCGCGCATCTCGCGTCGCGAACGGCAGCCGGAGCTTGCCGATATTCGCATCGTCCGCGAGGCCACAGATTTCGACCCGGCGATGCCGCGCTTCGTCACCGCCTTCCTGGCGTCGCGGTTTGCCGGCGGATAGAGTAGAGGCGCATTGTCGGCAGGCCGGGGACGCAGCATGACGCTCAACAGCATCGCAAAGCGCTTTCGCATCGACAAGTCCGGACAAATTCCGCCTGTCCGACTTACGATCCGGCCGAATGCTACGGGCTTACCGTCGACAAAAGCGAAGCCAAGGCCATGCTCGCCGAGGGCATCGAGCAGCTGACCGATCTACAGGAGCGGCTTTACGCCGACGACCGCTGGTCGGTGCTGATCGTGCTTGCAGGCGATGGATGCCGCCGGCAAGGACAGCGTCATCAAGCACGTGATGTCGGGGCATCAATCCGCAGGGCGTGCGAAGTGCATTCCTTCAAGCAGCCGAGCGCAGAGGAGCTGCGACCATGATTTTCTCTGGCGCGCCGCGCAGCGCCTGCCGGAGCGCGGGCGCATCGGCATTTTCAACCGCTCGTATTACGAGGAAGTGCTGGTCGTGCGCGTGCACCCGGAATTGCTCGAGCGCCAGCAGCTGCCCGGCGCCTTGGTCGGCAAGGATATCTGGCAACAGCGCTTCGACGACATCCGCGCGTTCGAGCGCCATCTCGCACGCAACGGCACGCTGATTCTGAAATTCTT
Source organism: uncultured Alphaproteobacteria bacterium (assembly GCA_963775095.1). Classification (GTDB taxonomy): domain Bacteria; phylum Pseudomonadota; class Alphaproteobacteria; order Rhizobiales; family Aestuariivirgaceae; genus Aestuariivirga. Next base: position 34,004 of record CAVZHN010000005.1, on the reverse strand, counting down.
CCTGCAATGTGTCGAAAGAGGAGCAGCGCAAGCGCTTCCTCGACCGCATCGACGAGCCGGCCAAGCGCTGGAAGTTCTCCATGGGCGACGTCGCCGAGCGCAAACTCTGGGACAAATACATGGCCGCCTATGAGGACATGATCCGGCAGACCAGCCGGCCGGAGGCGCCCTGGTTTGTGGTGCCGGCCGACCACAAATGGTTCACGCGCATGGTGGTGGCCGGCGCGCTTGGTGCAGGAACTCCAGGCGCTTGGTCTCGATTTTCCGAAAGTCGAGGGCAAGGCGCTCAAGGAGCTGCAAGATGTGGGTAAAGCGCTGAAAAAGCGAAGACGAGCCGCTGAGGTCTTGCTTCCCTGTGTGCCGATCCGCTAAACACTAGGCCGTACGGACGGGGTTAACGCGGACTTAACGAGTTTCCGCGACCCTGCTGGTTGAAGACGAGGGTTATTCGAAGGCCATGTCGACGCGCCACGAATATCTGCGCGATCGAGCGGACGGCGGGACACGCCGGCTCCGCGGCCTCCCTCATTCTGGGCACGCTCCTTCTCCTTATCCGCCCCTGAGGGCCGGCTGGGCCATTTGCGCCTGGGCACTCGGGGGATCGACGGAATGAGCAAGAGAACCCCATAGAGCGCCCATGAGCGGCGCATTCGACGAGAAGGAATAATTCCGATGACTTCACAGACCCAGTCCGACAAGGACCGCGTCGTCATCTTCGACACGACCTTGCGCGACGGCGAGCAATGCCCCGGCGCGACCATGACCCACGAAGAAAAGCTCGAGGTCGCCGAGCTGCTCGACGCCATGGGCGTGGACATCATCGAGGCCGGCTTCCCGATCGCCTCGGAAGGCGATTTCGCCGCCGTGCACGAGATCGCCAAGCGCTCGAAGAACGCCGTCATCTGCGGCCTCTCGCGCGCTGCCTTCAAGGACATCGACCGCTGCGCCGAGGCGATCAAGCCGGCCAAGCGCAAGCGCATCCACACGTTCATCTCCACCTCGCCGGTGCACATGAAATACAAGCTCCAGAAGGAGCCGCACGAGGTCTACGAGATGGTGATCGCGCAGGTCACGCGCGCGCGCGGCCATACCGACGACGTCGAATGGTCGGCGGAGGATGCCACCCGCACCGAGCACGATTTCCTCTGCCGCTGCGTGGAGGCCGCGATCAATGCCGGCGCCACGACGATCAACATCCCCGACACCGTCGGCTACACGGTGCCGGAGGAATATTTCGCGCTCATTCAAGATGTTGCGCACGCGTGTCCCGAATTCCGACAAGGCGCGCTTCTCCACCCATTGCCACAACGATCTCGGCATGGCGGTGGCCAATTCGCTCGCCGGCGTGAAGGCGGGCGCGCGGCAGATCGAATGCACCATCAACGGCATCGGCGAGCGCGCGGGCAACGCCGCGCTCGAAGAAGTCGTGATGGCGATGAAGGTGCGCAACGACGTGCTGCCGTTCTGGACCGGCATCGATGCCACCATGCTCACGCGCGCGTCCAAGCTGGTCTCGGCGGCGACCTCGTTCCCGGTGCAGTACAACAAGGCGATCGTCGGACGGAATGCGTTTGCGCATGAGAGCGGCATCCATCAGGACGGCATGCTCAAGAACGCGCAGACCTACGAGATCATGACGCCGGAATCGGTCGGCGTGAAGCAGACCTCACTGGTCATGGGCAAGCATTCCGGCCGCCATGCTTTCGTCCACAAGCTGGAGGAGCTCGGCTACGAGCTTGCCGGCAACCAGCTCGAAGATGCCTTCGTGCGCTTCAAGGCGCTTGGCCGACCGCAAGAAGCAGATCTACGACGAGGACATCGAGGCGCTGGTGGACGAGGAGATCGCGCACGCCCACGACCGCATCAAGGTGCTGTCGTTGACGGTGATCGCCGGCACCATGGGCCCGCAGACGGCGACGCTCACGCTCGACATCGATGGCGAGCACGTCACCACGCAATCGACCGGCAACGGTCCGGTGGATGCGATCTTCAAGGCGATCCGCGCGCTGGTGCCGCACGAGGCGACGCTCGAGCTTTACCAGGTGCATGCGGTGACCGGCGGCACCGACGCGCAGGCGGAAGTGTCGGTGCGGCTCTCGGAAAGCGGCCGCTCGTTCACCGCCAAGGGCGCTGATCCTGATACGCTGGTGGCGTCCGCCAAGGCCTATCTCGGCGCGCTCAACAAGCTGACCAGCAAGCGCAACAAGACAGCCTCGGTCGAGGGCCGCATTCATTCGACCGACGTCGGCTAAAGCCGTTTTTATTAAGATTAAGACGACAATGCCGCGCTCGAAAGAGGCGCGGCATTGTCATTTCTGGTATTTATATCCGCCTGAACTCCCATAAATCACATTTTGCCCGCATTTCGTTCGCTTTGGGGGCCAAATTCCCGGGTACTCGCGCGCACATAACCCTTAAAGCTTTGGGGATTTTCGAAATGAAAATGACTGTATGCGCGGGCGCTTCGCGCTCGCGACGCCCGGCTTGTTGTCGAATGTTGCGCCCGGCCACGCGCGGGAAATCACGGCGAATGCCGAAATGGCTCAATCGTCGGCTTCGATCGATATCGCGCGCATCAAGAGCGCTGCTCAAGCTGACGCCCGCGCAGGAACCCTATTGGGCGCCGGTCGAAGCTGCGTTGCGCGATCTCAGCCGCCGCCAGGCGCAAAGTGAGGGCGACGGCCTCGTGCGCCGCATCAGCCACCGGGTGGTTTCGATCGTGCTCAACAGCGCGGCCGTCCACGGCTCGCGGTTGCCGCGCGGCCGCTGATCGGCGTTCTCGACGCCGAGCAGATGCGGACAGCGCATGGGCTCGCCCAGGAAATGGGTTTGGGGCCGGTGGTCGCCGCGCTGAGATAACGCGTGTGGCGACCGTTCGTCGCATCCATGCCTAAGTCGATGATGCTGACTTAACCACTGCGGCCAAGGTCCACTTGCCGCGAAACCGGTTTAGTGCGCACCCTAAACGGCAGAAAAACAAGGTAAAAGCCGGTTTCGACCGATTCAACTGGAGGAATACGTCTGATGCGCAAATGGCTTCTCGCGGCGGCTGCGGCCGCCATTTTCGTGGCGCCCGGCGCCGCCATGGCGCAGGCGCCGATCGTGATCAAGTTCAGTCACGTCGTGGCGCCGAATACGCCGAAGGGCAAGGGCGCCGACAAGTTCAAGGAACTTGCCGAGAAATACACCAACGGCAAGGTCAAGGTTGAGGTCTATCCGAACTCGACCCTCTACAAGGACAAGGAAGAGCTCGAGGCGCTGCAGCTCGGCGCCGTGCAGATGCTGGCGCCGTCGAACTCCAAGTTCGGCCCGATGGGCATCAAGGACTTCGAGGTGTTCGACCTGCCGTTCCTGCTGCCGAACCTGGCGGCGCTGCGCAAGGTCACCGAAGGCCCGATCGGCCAGAAGATGCTCAAGCTTCTGGAGCCGAAGGGCATGATCGGTCTTGCGTACTGGGACAACGGCTTCAAGCAGATGAGCGCCAACAAGCCGCTGCACATGCCCGAGGATTACAAGGGACTGAAATTCCGCATCCAGTCATCGAAGGTGCTGGAAGCGCAGTTCCGCCTGCTCGGCGCGACGCCGCAGGTGATGGCGTTCTCGGAAGTCTATCAGGCGCTGCAGACCGGCGTGGTCGACGGCCAGGAAAACACGCCGTCGAACATGTACACCCAGAAATTCCACGAGGTGCAGAAGTACACGACGCTGACCAACCACGGCTACATCGGCTACGTCGTCGTCGTGAACAAGAAGTTCTGGGACGGCCTGCCGGCCGATGTTCGCGGCCAGCTCGAGAAGGCGATGAACGAAGCGACCGTCTACGCCAACAAGATCTCCGAGTCGGAGAACGCGGAAGCGCTGGACGAGATCAAGAAGTCGGGCAAGACCCAGATCATCATCCCGACCGGTGCCGAAATGGCCGCCATGCAGAAGGCCATGGAGCCGCTCTATCAGGACATGGCCAGCCGCGTCGGCAAGCAGCTGATCGACGACGTGCGCAAGACGGCGCAGGGCGTAACCAACTAAAGAAACGGCGAGCCCCGGCCTCTAGCGCCGGGGCTCGTTCGCTTCCAGGGGTGGGGGATTCCGCGTGTTGATCGACGTCCGGCGGCGGCCGTGGGGGCGGCGGCTCGTCGTTAATCCGGGAATTGCCGCCTGCTGGGGCTCGCATAGTCGCCCAAGCGCACGAGGCGTAAGTGTTTCTTCGCATTCTCGACCGTCTTGAGGAAATTCTCATCGCGAGCCTGATCGCGGCGGCGACGCTGCTGATTTTCGTCGCCGTCGTGCAGCGCTACGTGGTCGGCGTCCCGTTTCTCTATCCGCTCGTCTACCATATCAACCTGACCTGGGCGCAGGAACTGTGCATCTACATGTTCGTGTGGATGGCGAAGTTCGGCGCCGCCTATGGCGTGCGCACCGGCATCCATGTCGGCGTCGACGTCGTCGTCAACATGCTGGAGCCCGAGGCCGCGCAAAAAGGTCGTCATGTTCGGCCTGTTGTGCGGCGCGCTGTTCACCTTCGTGGTCGGCACCATGGGCGCCAAGTTCGTCATCGAGCTTTACCCCACCGACCAGGTCTCGCCCGACATGGAGATGCCGCGCTGGATCATCTTCCTCTGCGTGCCGCTCGGCTCCTATCTGATGTGCTTCCGCTTCCTGCAGGTCGCCTGGGCCTTCTGGCGCACCGGCGAGCTGCCGCACCATGATCCGGGCCATGTCGAGGGCGTGGTCGAGAGCCCGGCCGCAGCCAGGGATCTGGCCCGATGAACAGCGCCCTCATCTTCGGCCTGCTGATCGCGCTGATGCTCACCGGCATGCCGATCTCGATCGCGCTCGGCCTCACCGTGCTCAGCTTCCTGTTCGTGATGACCACGGTGCCGATCGAGGCGGTGGCGCTCAAGCTCTTCACCGGCATCGAGAGCTTCGAGATCATGGCGATCCCGTTCTTCATTCTCGCCGGCAATTTCCTCACCCATGGCGGCGTCGCCCGCCGCATGATCGCGTTCGCCACCTCGATGGTCGGCCACTGGTATGGCGGCCTGGGCCTGGCTGGCGTGATGGCCTGCGCGCTGTTTGCCGCCATTTCCGGCTCCTCGCCGGCGACCGTCGTCGCAATCGGCTCGATCATGCTGCCGGCGATGGTGCAGCAGGGTTATCCGAAACGCTTCGGCGCCGGCGTGATCGCGACCTCGGGCGCGCTCGGCATCCTGATTCCGCCCTCGATCGTGATGGTGCTGGTCGCGGTGGCGACCGGCGGCAGCGTGGCCTTCGATCCCGAGGGCAAGCGCGTGCTGTCGGCCTCGGTGGCGCAGCTGTTCATGGCCGGCGTCGTCCCCGGCCTGATCCTGGCGACCATGCTCGGCATGACCACGTTCTACCGCGCCTGGAAGAACGACTATCCGCGCATGCCGAAGGCGAGCTGGCCGGAGGCGCTGCGTCGCGTTCCGCGATTCGGTCTGGGGCCTGCTGCTGATCGTGATCGTGCTCGGCGGCATCTATACCGGCGCCTTCACGCCGACCGAAGCCGCCGCGGTGAGCGCGGTCTATGCCTTCGTCGTCGCGGTGTTCGTCTATCGCGACATGAAGCTGACGCGACGTGCCGAAGGTGCTGCTCGCCTCCGCCAATATGAGCGCGATGATCCTCTACATCATCACCAACGCGGTGCTGTTCTCGTTCCTGATGACCAGCGAGCAGATCCCGCAGGCGATGACGGCCTGGATCAAGGGCAGCGGCATCGGCTGGGTCGAGTTCCTGCTGGTCGTCAACGTGCTGCTGCTGCTCGCCGGCAACGTGATGGAGCCGTCTTCGATCGTGCTGATCACCGCGCCGATCCTGTTTCCGATCGCGGTCGGCCTCGGCATCAACCCGGTTCATCTCGGCATCCTGATGACGGTGAACATGGAAGTCGGGCTCTGCCATCCGCCGGTCGGCCTCAACCTCTATGTCGCGTCCGGCATCGCGCGCATGGGCATCACCGAGCTCACCATCGCGACCTGGCCGTGGCTCGTCACCATGCTGATCTTCCTCGCCATGGTGACCTACATTCCGGAAATGTCGCTCTGGCTGCCGCGGGTGCTCGGAATGATGTGAACGCGCCTGCGCAAGGTGAACATTTGTAAATCAACATTGCGTGGCCGTAATCTCTGTCCAAACTTTAACTTGATAAGGCAACGCGTCGCTCGTCTATTTGGTGGCATCAGGAAATGCCATTGGAGGTTGCCATGTTGAAGACCTTTCTTGCCGGCACGACCGCGCTTGCGATCGCCGGCGCTACGCTTGCCTATGCACAGACAGGGCTCGGACGAGTTCCAGCGCGTGCAGCGCTGGCGCCCGAACGCCGAAGATATCAGCGGCCTTCGGTGAGGCGCGCATCGCCGCGCTCCATGCCGGACTCAAGCTCACTGCCGAACAGGAAAAGAACTGGCCGGCGGTGGAGAGCGCGCTGCGCGATCTCGCCAAGCAGCGCTCCGAGCGTTTCGCCGCGCGCGCCAGCGCCGATCGCCCGAAGGATCCGATCGAGCGCCTCAATCTGCGCGCCGAGGTGATGGGCCAGCGCGCGGCCGGGCTCAAGAAACTCGCCGACGCGGCCGGCCCGCTCTACAAGAGCCTCGATGACGGCCAGAAGCATCGCTTCGTCGCTGCTCGCGCGGCTCGGCGCCCGGGAAGCCGGCGGCTTCCGCGGTCACCACGGCTTCGGTGGCTGGCACCATCGCGGCCCGCGCGGCATGCAAGGCGGCGACGCGCAGCCGCAATAAGCGCGTCAAACGAGTAGCGGACGGCGGCCAACGCGATCTCCCCGACGCGTGCCGCCGTCCAAGAAGCCGCCGGACAAACCGGCGGCTTTTTCTTGACTCTCCGAGGTGCTTGGATGAAACGCGCGGCTGGACACTGCCGGCCGCCTTTGCTAAGCCACGCGCGCTCGGCGGATCCCCGCCGCGGCAATCCGGGCGCATAGCTCAGTTGGTAGAGCAGCTGACTCTTAATCAGCGGGTCCAAGGTTCGAGCCCTTGTGCGCCCACCAAATCAAACACTTAAACACCGTTCAGGTCCGGGCTGCATCACCGCTACGCTCGGATATGATTTTCGGAAGGACAAGTCATTACGGGCCTATTTCAGAAATACGTAGATCGCCGTGTAGGGAACGCGCAGTTCCTGACCGGCACGGGCCTCGTCGCAGCCGTCGCTGGGCGCGGTGCCGCCGGTCGTTCCCATGCGGACGATCGCCTGCGCCTGGGTGAACGCGCCCGATCCCTCGTGCGATTTGGCGTCGAGCAGAAGCCAAGGAACGGCCTTATCGACTGGCGCCGGCATGCTCGTCTTTACCACGCCGACCACCTTGCCGCCGTCGAGACCTTCCCAGGTCGGTCCGGCATAGTGCTTGCCGACGGGCTTGTTTTGCGGATCGAACAGCTGTGCGTCCGGTCCCCTGAGGACCCAGCCGGTGGCGCCCGCCGGATTGCGGGTGCAGGCATAGACTTGCACGCCCGTCGCCGACACCACGCGAAAGATCGACAGCTTGTCCGGATTGAGCGCGGCGGGCACCTCGACCACGCCATCCTTAGCGCTGGCACCGTCCGCGACGGCCAGCAGAAAGGTTCCGGCCGCGAGCATCGCGGTGAGACGGGTCAAACTGACGAAGGTCGTAAATATGGTCATCGGTCACTCCTGTTTCGGCCCACGAAGGCGCAGCGAGGAAAATGACGGCGCCGCGCTACAGAAGTATTTCAGCTATCGGTAATCGCGTTACGTCTGTAATGCGCCGGGGGAACGCAGGCAGCGCGCCAGCGCCGCCGCCAGCTCGGTGCTGGCCAGGGGCCGGCGCAGCACGTCGGAAATTCCGGCGTCCGCCAACGCCTCCACGCCGAGATCGATCGTGGAGGAAGTGGCGAGCAGAATGGGCTGCCGCGGCGCGACCTTGTGCAGCGCGCGAGTCAAATCAAGCCCAACCGAAGTTTGCGAGGCGTGGCTGACCAGGATGATGTCAAATCGGTCGGGTGCCGAACGGCACGCCGCGATTGCATCGGCCGGGCGCTCGAACCCCACCGGTTCGTATCCCAGCGCGGCCAGCATCTCCTCATTATACAGCAGCCTTTCCCGTTCGCTCTCGACGACGAGCACCGTCTCGCCGCGCCCGAGCGGCAGCACCGCTGGGCCGACCACTGCGGTGCTGTCTGCCGCCACCGCGGGAAGCCACACCTCGAAGCGACTTCCGTGCTCCGGTTTGCTCTGCACGTTCATCGCTCCGTCGTGGTCACGAACGATCTCGTGCACGGTTGCAAGTCCTAATCCGGTCCCCGCCGAGCGGGTCGTGAAGAACGGCTCGAACAATCGTCGCGCCACACTTTCGTCGAAGCCGCGCCCGCTGTCGATGACGGCTAGGCACACGTAGCGGCCCGGCACGAGCTCGCCGTGGCTCATCGGGAGGAAAGCGGCCACTTCTTTCTGCTCCGCAGTGATGCGGATCGATCCGCCGCGCGGCATCGCTTGCGCCGCGTTCGTGCATAGATTGAGGATGACCTGCTGCAGCTGCGCCGGCTCGCCGGATACCGCGACGTCAATCGGGACGTCATCGATGATGAGCTCGACGCCGGAGGGGAGCGAGGCACGCAGCAATGAGGCTGCCTCCTCGAATAAAGTGCGCACCTGCACCGGCCGGACACGCGCGTCACGCTGCCGCCCGAACGTGAGGATGCTGTCAATTAGATCGCGCCCACGCTCGGCAGCCCGCCTTATCTCGTCGATATGCTGTGCCAGCTTGGTTCCGCGCGTGAGCTGTGGTTCGACTATCTCCGAATAGCCGAGAATGGCGCTGATGATGTTGTTGAAGTTATGCGCAATCCCGCTTGCCAGCGATCCGATCATTTGCATGCGGCGCGCCCGTTCCAGGCGCGTCGTGAGTCTCGCTCGGTCGCGCTCGAGAAACTCGCGCTCGAGGGCATTGGCCACTGCGTCGCCGGCAAGCCGCAACACGGGCAAGGGGAAAACCCTGTCCCGTTCCGGCCGGCAGGCGTCGAACCCCATGATGCCTCGCACCCGGCCTGGTCGAATCAGCGGCACGCAGGCCCAGCTGCGGACGCCAGCGGCTGCGAGCATGTCCTTCAGTGTCCCGGGCGGCAAAGCGGCAACATCCGGCACGGTGACGATATCGGGTCCGGCCGTGGCGAGCCGCGCGGACAGTGTCAGCGCCTGTTTGGGCCAGGCCGGCGGATACGCCGTTCCGTCCGCGGACCACGCATTTACTCGAGTGGGGTTCTCATCCAGCACCACATAGGCGCGTTCCACGCCGATCGCCCGGCAGAGTTCGCCCAGCACTTGCTTCAGCCGCGCGTCGGTCTCCGCCGGCGGGCAATTGATCAGGCGCGTCGAATTCTCGGCTATGACATGCTCGAATGCTGCTCGCCGTCGCAGCGCAAGGGCGCGCGCACGCAGCCGCAGGCCGAGATGCACGAGCATGACGAGCAACAGCAGCGAGACCAGGTATAGCAACAGCCGAAAGCGCTGCGCCGTCGCCTCGACAGCGGACCGGCGGTCGGAGAACAGTGCACGGAGCTCTTCGAGAGGCTGCCTGCTTGGCGCGGCGACGAGGGCCTTCAGCGTCTCGTCGACCGCAGGTAGGAGCTCTTGAAGTAGACGGGAATGCGCGAGCAGCGCCCGCGCTGCTTCCGCGTCCGGCCCGGCAGTGGGCGCTTGCGCCGCAAATTGGTCGATCCGTTCCTGGAGCGCCTTGACGGCGTCCGGCGATGTGTCGCGCCTTAGATAGAGGAGCGCCGCCGCCAATGCGCCGGTTGCGGGTGCGAGTTGCGCGTCCTGAGCGCCGAACGCGGGACTTGTGCTCAGCAGGCCAACGTAAGACAGCGAATTCTGCAAGAGCGCGTTGCTGCTCTTGAAGCGCTCCGTCAATTCCTCCTGCTGGGAGACCGTCGCGGCCAGGCGGTCGGCCGGCCCGACATCGAGGCCCTCGGTCTGCGCGTGGGAACGCAGCCGGCTGACCGCGTCTTGCATCGCCTCCACAGCCTTGACGAGGGTGTCGTAGTCGCGAAGCAGGCCGGCGCGCGCCTGCAGGACGTCGCGATGGAGAGAAGCCTCGGCAAGCGCGAAATCGTCAAAGGCCCGGAGCGTCACCGCATAGGCTGGTGCGTTCGTGTCGATTCCGCGCAGCAGCAGCCAGGTCAGCAACGCGAGCAGCAGAAGCACCCCGAGGGCACCCGACAAGAGCCTCATGGGAGCGCCTTAGCCGCGCGCGGTGTGTCGGTCGCTGGCCTGACCACCTCACTCCGGTAGGTGCCTGTCAGCGTGTCGAGAAAGGCGACGATGGCGGCGATTTGCTGATCGGTTAGCACACGGTCGAGCTGGGCAATACCCATCGCCCTGACCGCCTCCGACAGCGTAGGCGCGCTGCCGTCGTGGAAATACGGCGGCGTGGTCGCCACGTTACGCAAGCTGGGGACGCGAACCAATACGGGCTCCGCAGAGCCCAATGGATGGAAAATGCCGTGCCGTTGGAAGAGGTTGCCGCCCACATTGACGCCTTGGTGGCAAGAGATGCAGCCAAGCGACTTGAACAGCTGATAGCCGGACAGCTCCTCCGGCGTGATCGCGGCGGCTTCGCCCGCAAGCCAGCGGTCGAACCGGCTGCCCGGCGTGACCAGGGAGCGCTCGTAGGTCGCAATCGCATCCAGGAGGGCGGCGACGTCGGGCTCCCTCCCGTATGCGTCGCGGAATTGCCTCACCGATTCCGGGTCGGCGCGCAGCTTGCTCACAACTTCGTCCGCACTCGATGCCATAATCGCGGGATTGCTAAGCGTCTGCTTGGCATGGTCTTCGAGTGAGCGGAAATTCCCTTCCCAGTTCAGGCGAAAATTCAGGCTTGCATTGAAAACCGTCGGCGTGTTGAGCGCGAACGACCGCCCCTCGGGCGTCAAGTCGTGGGCGTTGGCGCTGGCACCGTTCGTTCGTATATCGTGGCACGATGAGCAACTGTGTGTGTCATCGTGAGACAGGCGCGGGTCGCTGAATAATCGTTCCCCGAGGACCAGACGCCGTGGGTCCTGGGGCGGCATGGCAGGGATTGGCGTGATGGGTTCCAGGCCGGCGCGGGCCTGCGGGGTTGGCGATTGAGCAGTTGCCGGCGAGCCGGCATTGAGGCAGACAAGCGCCAGCAGAAAGCAGGCTATCATGCAACCCGACACGGGCGCGGTTGCCGCGGGCGGCATCAATGTGGGAGCTGGGTGGCATGGGCGCGACATCGTTAAGCGACCTGGATCTTCGTAAGAGTGGTGATCGCCAAGTGTGCGTCCTCGTTGTGGAGGACGATCCTGCCTTGCAGCGCATGATTTTAAACTATTTTGGTGAGAATAACATCCGTACCCTGCTGGCATGCGGTCGCCAAGACATGGTCGGTCAACTCGGCAGCACCGAGGTCAACCTGGTGATCCTCGATCTTCGGCTCGGTCAGGAGGACGGTCTCGATTTGCTGCGGGAGATCCGGTCGAGCTCCGACGTGCCGGTCATCATCATTACTGGTCACCGCCGCGACGATATCGATCGTGTCGTCGGACTTGAACTCGGTGCCGACGATTATCTGACCAAGCCGTTCAATCTGCGCGAATTGCTCGCGCGTGTCCGCGCGGTATTACGACGGTTCGATATCGGACGTGCCGCGCCGGCTCGCGATCCCGAGCGGGGCCGCTTTCGATTTTGCGGCTGGCAGCTCGACTGCAAGACTCGGCGGCTCACCGACCCGGCCGGCGCTCCGGTAACATTGACCAAAGGCGAGTACGCCCTGTTGATCGCCTTTCTCGATGCGCCGCAGCGCCCGCTCAGCCGGGAGCACCTGCTGCAGGCCACGCGCGTGCATGAGGATGTTTTCGATCGCAGCATCGACGTGCAGATTCTTCGCCTGCGGCGCAAGCTCGAACGCGACCCGAGCACGCCGCGCGTCATCCAGACCGAGCGCGGTGTGGGATATGTGTTCGCCGTTCCGGTCGAGCGGGTTTGAACGTCCATCAGGTCGCGCCGACGGCAGCCCATTCTGCTCGCCTTCCACGACTGTCGACGTCGACGGGCTGCCGGCAGCGATGCTGCGCGCCATGAACACATCTTCGCGATCGAAACCATTCTCAATATCACGGCTACGACATCTGCTGAGATTTTTGCTGCACTTTTTCGCCTTGTTGGCGCTGGCGCGTCCCTGCACTCCGTTCACACGTTACGTCCGTAACACGATTACCGATCGCTGAAACACTTCCGTAGCGGAGCGCGGTCAATTTCCTGCCCGGCATACAAGCCAGACCCTGTTCACAGCCAACGCGCATTGCGCCGCGGCCAAACCCTTGAAAGGACTACGACCATGGCTATCATGCAACTTTACCCGCACCGGCGTGCTCTCAGTGACCGGAGACAACCGCGGCAACACCATCACGACCGCAACGCGGCTGGACAAATTCTCGTCAACGGCGACGTACCGTCAGGGGCCAACCGGTCGCCAACACCACCGAAATCGTGCGTTCGGCGGGAACGGCGACGACACGATCTCGCTCGACAACGTAGCGCTGCCCGCAGGCAAGCGCTGCCGCCCGCAATCAGCTGTTCGGCGGCAACGGCAACGACACCCTCAACGGCGGCGACGGCAACGACACCCTCAACGGCGGCAACGGCAACGACACGGTCGTCGGCGGTAAAGGCACCGACACGGCGTTCCTCGGCGCCGGCAACGACACGTTCATCTGGAATCCGGGCGACGGCAATGACGTGGTCGAGGGCGGCAAGCCGGCTTCGACACGCTCGTCTTCAACGGCAACGACAACTAGCGGGCGAGACATTCAGCATCGATCGGCCAACGGCTCCCGGGCGACGTTCACCCGTACCAAGGCAACGTCACCATGGATCTCACCAGTGTCGAGCGCATCCAGTTCGAGGCTCAGGGCCAGACGCCGACAACATCACGATCAACGATCTGACCGGAACCGACGTGAAGCAGGTCGCCATCGACCTGGGGGCGGGGCCGACGGCGACGGCGATGGTCAGGCGGACACGGTTTCCATCAACGCGACCAACGGCCAACGCGATCACGGTCACCGACAACAACGGCGTGGTCACGGTGTCGGGTCTGGCCAGCACCGTGACGATCTCCAACTTCGAGGCAGGCACCGATCATCTCGTCATCAATGGCCAAACCGTCACAGTCACCGATGGCCAAACCGTCACAGTCGCCGCGGCGAACAGCAACAACACCGGCGGCACCTCGACGGCAAGCGATGGCTCGCACGCCGCGAGTCTCGCCCTGCTGGGCCAGCACATGGCATCGAGCTTCGTCGCGGCGGGCGATGGCCACGGTGCAACGCCGATTGCCGATCAACCGTCAAGCCAGCAGCCGTTGCTGACGCAGCCGCACGCTTGAGGCGACATCGAGCCCCGGAGAACGCAAGTGAGCACCGCAACCGACAGCGCGAGCACCAGCCGATCCGGGGCTCGAAGCCCTCGTGACGCTGCTGCATTTCCAGGGTGTTGCGGCTGATCGCGGACAGATCAGGCATCGGCTGGGAACAGACAAGATTGGCGCACCGGAGATGCTCCGGTGCGCCAAGGATCTCGGGCTCAAGGCGCGAGCCTACCGGACCGACTGGTCGCGGCTTGCCAAGACGCCCTTGCCCGCCATCGCGGCCCTGCGCGATGGCGGGTTTCTGGTGGTCGCCAAGGCTGCCGAAGACAAGGTTTTGGTCCAGTCGCCGCTGGCGCCCCGGCCCGCCTTGATGACGCGGGCCGAGCTTCTCGCGGTCTGGGACGGCGGACTGATCCTGATGACCCGCCGGGCCGGATTGTCGGAGATCACGCGCCGCTTCGACATCACCTGGTTTCATGGGAGCGATCCACAAATATCGGCATCTCCTGAGCGAGGTGCTGGTCGCGTCGTTCTTCCTGCAGCTGTTCGCCCTGGTCTCGCCGCTGTTCTTCCAGGTGGTCATCGACAAGGTGCTGGTCCACCGTGGCCTTGAGCACGCTCGACGTGCTGGTCATTGGTCTGCTGGCGATCTCGATTTTCGAGACCGTTCTCGGAATCCTGCGGACCTATCTGTTCGCGCACACGACCAACCGCATCGACGTCGAGCTCGGCGCGCGCCTGTTTCACCACCTGCTGGCTTTGCCGATGGCCTACTTCCAGGCGCGGCGCGTCGGCGATTCGGTGGCGCGCGTGCGTGAATTGGAGAATATCCGCAATTTTCTCACCAGTTCGGCACTGACCCTCGTCATCGACCTGTTCTTCACCTTTGTGTTCCTGGCGGTGATGTTCTTCTACTCGCCGCTGCTGACCTGGATCGTGCTCGGCTCCTTTCCGTTCTACATCGCGATCTCGATGGGGGTGACGCCGCTGTTCCGGCAGCGGCTGGCTGAGAAATTCCAGCGCGGCGCCGAGAACCAGGCCTTCCTGGTCGAGAGCGTCACCGGGATCGAGACGCTCAAGGCCATGGCGGTCGAGCCGCAGATGCAGCGCCGATGGGAAGAACAGCTCGCCGGTTACGTGGCCGCGAGCTTCCGGGTCCTGAGCCTCGGCAACACCGCGAGCCAGGTGGTGCAGCTCGTCAGCAAGATCGTCACCGCCGGCATCCTTTATTTCGGCGCCAAGCTGGTCATCGAAGGCAGCCTGTCGGTCGGCGAGCTCGTCGCCTTCAACATTCTGGCTGGCCGGGTGAGCACGCCGGTGCTGCGTCTCGCGCAGATTTGGCAGGACTTTCACCAGGCGCGCCTATCGGTCTCGCGGCTGGGCGACATCCTCAACACGACTGCCGAGCCGACCTACATGACGGCACGCGCGCGGCTGCCCGCGATCCGCGGCAACATCAAGTTCGACCATGTCACGTTCCGCTATCGCATTGACGGACAGGAAATCCTGCACGATGTCACCTTCGATGTGCCGGCCGGGCAGATGGTCGGCATCGTCGGGCCTTCGGGGTCGGGCAAGAGCACGTTCGCCAAGCTCGTCCAGCGCCTCTACGTCCCGGAGAGCGGGCGCGTCCTGATCGACGGCATGGATCTCGCCATGGCCGACCCGGCCTGGCTGCGCCGCCAGATCGGCGTCGTCCTGCAGGAGAACGTGCTGTTCAACCGCTCGGTGCGCGAGAATATCGCGCTCGCCGACCCGGCCATGCCGATGGAGCGCGTCATCGCGGCGGCAAGTCTTGCGGGAGCGCACGAATTCATCCTCGAGCTGACCGAAGGCTACGACACGATCGTCGGCGAGCGCGGCTCCACCCTCTCGGGTGGCCAGCGCCAGCGCATCGCCATTGCCCGCGCGCTCGTCACCGACCCGCGCATTCTGATCTTCGATGAGGCGACGAGCGCCCTCGACTATGAGAGCGAGCGCATCATTCAGCACAACATGAAAGAGATCGCCAAGGGGCGGACGGTTCTGATCATCGCGCACCGGCTCTCGACCGTGCGGGCGACCGATCGCATCGTCACGCTCGAGCGCGGCCGCCTGGTCGAAGACGGCACCCATGACGCGCTGATCAAGACCGGCGGCCGCTATGCATCGTTGCATCGGTTGCAGGCAGGAATTCATGAAGTCCGCTAAACCCGCCACGCCCGCCAGCAGCCGATGCGACGCGTCATCCCGTTTCGGCGTGCGCACGAGAGGCGCGGCGAAGAGCTGGCGTTCCTGCCGGCCGCGCTTGAAATCGTGGAAACGCCGCCGTCGCCGATCGGCCGTGCGATCGGGGCCACCATCATCCTGCTGTTCTGCGCGGCGCTGGTCTGGGCCTGGTGCGGGCACGATCGACATCGTTGCGTCGGCGACCGGAAAAATCGTGCCGAGCGGTCGCACCAAGGTCATCCAGCCGTTCGAGACCGGCGTGGTGCGCTCCATTCGGGTGCAGGACGGGCAGGCGGTCAAGGCCGGCGATGTGCTGATCGAGCTCGATCCGACCGTAAACGCGGCCGAACGCGATCACCTGCACAACGACCTTCTTGCCGAGCAGCTCAACATCGCGCGGCTGCGCGCGGCACTTGCCGGCGGGGACGATCCTGTGGCCGACTTCACGCCGCCCGCCGATGCAGACCCAGCACTGATCAGCGCGCAGCGTCAGCTTTTGCTCAACCAGGTGACCGAGCACCGCGCCAAGATCGCGGCACTTGCCCGCCAGCAGGCGCAGAAGGAAGCCGAGCAAGGCACGATCGCGGCCACCATCCATAAGCTCGAGACGATGATTCCGGTCATCCAGCAGCGCGTCGACATCCGCAAGACGCTCATGGACAAAGAGCTGGGCTCGAAGCTCACTTATTTCGAGATCCTCCAGCGCTGGTCGAGCAACAAGAAGACCTCAGCGTTCAGAAAAGCCATTTGCAGGAGGCGGAAGCGGCCGCCGCCGCGATTCGCGAGACGCGCGGCCAGGCCGAAGCCGAATATCGCCACGCGCTCTCCGACGAACTCGCCAAGGCCGAGCAAAAAGCAAGCGGCCTAGCCCAGGACCTGATCAAGGCCGAGCAGAAGACCAAGCTTCAGCTGCTGACCGCTCCCGTGGACGGCGTCGTGCAGCAACTCGCGATCCACACGGTCGGCGGCGTTGTCACGCCGGCGCAGTCACTGCTGGTGGTCGTGCCGAGCGATAGCCGGCTCGAAATCGAGGCCATGGTGTCGAACCGCGACATCGGCTTTGTCCACGCAGGACAAGAAGCCGAGATCAAGATCGACACCTTCAATTTCACCCGCTACGGCCTCCTGCACGGCCAGGTGCTCAGCGTCTCGCAGGACGCCGTCATTCGTGACCGCAAACAGGACCGCTCCGACGACCGCGGGCTGGGGACGCAGAACGACACCAGCGAGCCGCAAGGGCCAGGAGTTGAACTACACCGCGCGCATTTCGCTCGACCGCACCCAGATGCAGATCGACGACCGGATGGTCAATCTATCGCCCGGCATGGCGACGACGGTGGAAATCAAGACCGGATCACGCACGATCCTGAGCTATCTCTTGTCGCCGCTGCTCCGCTACCGGCAGGAGACATTGCGCGAGCGGTGAAACAGCCAGTTCCGATGTTTTGACCAATGGGGCCACCGCACGCTTTCTGCCGCGATCCTGACGGTGACATCATCAAAATCTATGCAGATCTTCTGCCGGAGATAAACTGGAAGGCGACTTGGTGGTTGCACAACGTCATCACCATACCGTTCGACCAGCCCCGCCCAACTGGCAGCGCTGTAGGCCATATCTACCGCTTCGACAAACGGCAGGCTGCCGTCCCCAGCGCGATCCGCAAGTGTGCGGCAGCGGTCAAATAAAAGTGAAAGCGGATGATCTGCGTTGAAATTGGAAATCTGTTCGACTAATTCCGTCATCGTTGAACCTCAAAGCCCGGCGCCACCCCCATGCCCAATGGAAGCGCCGGGCATTTTTTGATTGTTGGTTTCAATAAAAAACCGCGCACAAGGCGCGGCTTCAAAATCTAGCAAGGCGATTTCGGCACACTTAGTCTTTTACGCGGCCCTCGCGCCGCAACCAGCCATGTACCATTTGCCACTTATCGCCACTCGAATGGAAATCGAGTAGCTCTGATTTGTCGTTTTGTAGGTAGTTGAAAAACAACACGCAGCCAGCAGCGCTCTTAAAATCTGCGAGATTATTGCGCGCCCAGCCGTCCCATTCCCGAATGATCGCGCGCCTGGCTTCGGACTCCTCCTGCCTTAAAGGCATTGCGCCGGCTCCGCTCAAACTTGGTTCCTACGCAATGTTATCATACAGGCCCCGTTTTCGGTTGGGGCTGTTTGCCAGTCGTCTGCATCTCCAACTCAACGAGCATCAGGTGCGCCAAACTTTCCGGCGAGCTGCCGCCCAATTGCGTGGTTTTTTGCCGCCCGTCCCATGCGGTAACGGTAAGCATCCCGCCGAACAGTGACCAGGTGCCGGTAATCTGCCGCGCCAAGCCTAAAGAATAAAACGAGATATCTTTTTGCATCGGAGCCAACCTAGAGGTTAGCCAACGCGCGAGAAAGCCATTTAGGTCCTAAGGCGACCTTTAGGCAAGTTAGCCAGTGTAATTGCTTGTGCTATCTGTCCTTTAGCATTTCAGCCGGGGTCGTCACAGCTTATCAATGACTTAGCGCGCCATTGCGCCTTCGCATTTTTCGGCATGCGCGGCACTATTTTGGCAAAACGAACCCAAATTTCTCCAATCATTTCAGAGTAAGTCGCGCGCCGGCGTCGAATTCATCGACGAGAACGGCGGCGGCCCCGCTGTACGGTTCTGCAAGCGCCAGCGATCGAAAAGGCCTGGGGACAGGGCGCCGGAAGTCAGGCCGGTGTCAGCGATCTTCACTTTGTGGATCAGTCCTTGGGACGCCATGTGCCCGCTTAAGGCGCAATAATAAATCGAAAGGTCTGTGACCTACCTCACATTCGGGAGACCCGAGAGCTGCCCTACCTTGCAAGCATGGGAATTCAAGGACCGAATGCGCCCATGAATAGGGGATCAAGCCATGAATGACATGACCATCGGACTCGAGCAGACCGAAGAAGAGATGCTCACTTACGAAGTCTCGGACGAGGCGCTGGAATGTGCGACAGGAGCGGGGAACGCAAGAGCTGGGAATTACACGCTTTATTTCTGCACCGCTTTGGATCTCTGCCCCGGCCCCTGAGGTGGAACATCGGGGCCCCGGGACTGCTGCTATCGCAGCCGCCTGATCAAAACATCTGAGCAGACATGAGCGTGTCAAGTTAGGGGTGGTGGTCAATTGCGGCTCATGTTGTCGCGGCGTATTCTTCCAGTATGCGTCGGGCAATCTTCCTGATTTTGTTTTTAGCTTTGATTGTTGCAGGTCTTTATTTGAACCTGTGGCTTTATCAGACTCAGACTGGCGCTCGCTTCTCGGTACTAATGGTAGGCTGCTTTTTAGTTCTGTTTGGCGGCTACATGCTTTGGACTAATTTTCTCTCTCCGAAAAGAAAAACATAAACGCACAACTCCGCAAGCGCCAGCGGCCGAAAGGCCCAAATAGTCTGAAAAGCGGGGATAGGGGCCGCCAGGGCTCCCCGAGGCGTCGCAGCGACCTTAAGGTACCAAAATGATTCCGGCCCGCATCCCTTCAGCCCTTGGTCAAAGAGGATTGCATCTGGCCGTTGTTTTTGCAGCGTTGCTTTGCACGCTCGCAACGGTCTTTGCCCTTGACTTTTCCTTCGCTATCAGGCCGCGTCGTCGATCAGGCAAATATCATTCAAGCCACGACGCTTACTTCCATTGAGCAGAAGCTCGCTGATCTCGAAAGAAAATCTGGTATCCAACTTGTCGTCGCCACTGTCACCTCGCTCGAAGGCCAGGGCATCGAACCTTACGCTAAGGAATTATTCCGAAGCTGGAAGCTTGGTGAGAAGACGAAAAACAATGCCGTGCTGTTGCTTGTTGCGCCGAACGAGCGGTTTGTTCGCATTGTAGTCGGCCATGGACTTGTGGGTACACTTACCGACGCGCGGGCGAAAGAAATTAGCGATGCCATGACGCCGCGCTTCAGGGCCGGCGATTTTAGCGGCGGAATTACACGCGGTGTCGACGACATTATCACTGTGCTGTCGACACACAATCAGACCTTTAATCCGGTAAGATGGCTTTTCTCGGAGGAAGCGATGGATACATGGTTCGCGCTAGTGATCTTGTTTGTACTGGCATTGCCGATCATTTCCATCCTCGCTCTCGTCATGACGCTAAAATTGCGCGGCGGCGTGCGCCAGCTGCAAATGCGCGTGGCGGCACTGGAAGCCAGCCGCCCGCCGACGCCGGCTGTTGCGGTACGGCCGTCCCCCACTTGCCGAGCCGACCGCCAAAGAGCCCAGCCCGGCTATGGAAACGCTGCCCCCAGAACCAGCGGCGCCGATTACGCCTCCCGCAGCACCGCCTGGTCCGGTCACGCCGCCACCTGCTGTCGCGGCACCGCCGCCCACGCTGGAAGAAAGATTTGGCACCCAGTGGGTGGTGTGGATCGGCGGCCTTGCACTGGCGCTCGGCGGCATCTTCCTGGTGCGCTACACGGTCGAACAGGGCCTGCTCGGGCCGGGCGTGCGCATCTTTCTCGCAGCGATCTTTGCGGGTCTATTGATCGCGGCCGGCGAATGGGCGCGGCGCAATGAGATCGCCTCCGGCATCACCGCCATTCCGACCCGGCACATTCCAAGCATACTTACTGCCGCTGGCACCGTCGCCGCCTATGCGACGGTCTATGCCGCCTTCGCGCTGTACGGTTTTTTGTCGCCGGCGGCTGCCTTCGTCTTGCTCGGCATCGTGGCGCTGGCGACGTTGGCGGCGGCGCTGCTGCACGGGCCAGCACTTGCCGGTCTCGGCGTTGCTGGCGCTTTCATCACACCAGTGCTCGTGCCGTCAGAGGCCCCAAACTACTGGGCGCTCTACATCTATCTTGCCATCGTTACGGCCGCTGCCTTCGCGCTGGCGCGCATGCGGTTGTGGCGCTGGCTTGCGATCACAGCCGTCCTGCTCGGCGCGATCTGGACATTCCCCGGCGTCGCATATCCGCATGTCGACGCACTGACGGCACATTTGTTTCACGTCGTCAGCGGCTTCGTACTGTCGGCAGCGCTGATTGTGTCCGGACTGTTGTTTGGCCCAACCGCAGAGCCTGGGAAAATCGACGAAGTATCCTCCGGCGCGATCGGCGCGTATTTATTGGCGGCGGCGGTACTGGTTATCGCCAGTGTTCATGATCCTGCGGCCCTCGCAATCTTCACGATCCTTACCGCGGCGACGGTCGCCATCGCATGGCGCGCCGACGCTGCGCTGTGGGCGCTACCGGCAGCCGGATTGATGACTTTCCTCGTGATGCTGCACTGGGCTGTGCCGACGATATTCGACCAGCTAGTGCTCGCCCCGGGCGTGACACGCGGCGCCATTCCCGGCCCTTCGACCGGAACGGGATTGCATCTGACGCTAGGGTTGGCGATGGCCGCCTTGTTTGGCGTGACGGGCTATGCCGCGCAGGGCCGTTCCGAAAATCCGTTGATCGCGCTCCTGTGGAGCATGACGGCGGTGGCCACACCGATTGCGATTCTGATCGCGCTTTACCTACGCATCGCCGAATTGGATCGCTCCATTCCGTTCGCCGGGCTCGCGCTCTTGCTCGCCGCGCTTTACGGCTACGCGACCGAACTTCTGAGCAAACGCCAACCGCGTCCCGGTCTCGCCACCGCGGCCGCCATTTTCGCCGCTGGTGCTGTGGCCGCGCTAGCGCTGGCGCTGACGTTCGCGCTCGACAAGGGTTGGCTCACCGTCGCCCTCGCGCTGATGGTGCCCGGCATAGCTTGGATTTCAGAGCAGCGGCCGCTACCAGCCCTGCGCTATCTCGCGGCGGCCGTGATCGTGCTGGTGCTGCTGCGGGTTGGCTACGAACCCCGCATTGTCGGCGATGACGTCGGTACCACGCCGATATTCAACTGGCTGCTTTACGGTTACGGCGTGCCGGCTGCCTCGTTCTGGTATGCCGGCTACCTGCTGCGGCGGCGCGTGGACGACGGGCCGGCGCGCATGGCCGATGCAGCAGCCATCCTGTTCACCGTCCTGCTCGTGCAGCTGGAAATCCGCCACTACATGAACAATGGCAATATCTACCGTCATTCGTCCTCGCTGGCGGAAATTGCCATGCAGGTTTCGGTCGGACTCGCCATGACGATCGGGCTCGAGCGGCTACGATTACGGACCCACAGCATCGTCCATGACATTGGCGCACGGATAATCGGCGCGCTGACATTGGCGGCAATCGTGCTTGGCTTGATGCTGCGGTTCAATCCACTGCTCACTGGCCGCCCGGTCGGCGGCACGTTCTTCAATTTGATCCTGCTTGGCTACGGAATTCCCGCAGTGCTCGCGGCTATTCTCGCCCTAATCGCGCGCGACAGCCGGTCGCTCGCGTATCGCGCGATCGCCGCGGCGGCCGCCGTCGGTCTGGCGTTGATCTATCTCGGGCTGGAAGTTCGAACGCTGTTTCACGGGGCAGTTCTCACACGTGGCGTGACCAGCGATGCGGAGCAATACACTTATTCCGCGGTGTGGCTCATTTTTGGCGTGCTACTTCTGGTCGCGGGATTCCTGCTGCGCTCGCAGCCAGCACGCCTGGCATCCGCCGCGGTGGTGGCGCTCACGATTGCCAAAGTCTTCCTCGTCGATATGGCGGGGCTGACCGGCATTTTCCGCGCGCTTTCGTTCATCGGGCTTGGCGCGGTGCTAGTTGGAATTGGCTGGCTCTATCAGCGCATGCTGTTTCCGGCGAGCGGCACAGCGGCACGCCAACACCGGCAAAGGGTAGTCGGCCGCCGGCCTGTTTGCGAAAAAAGCGTGGGCTTGCAATGGGCCCGCGCACAACTGGTGATCAAAAAAGCAACGTAGCAACCCCGCAGATCGCAACGCCGGCGAGCAGCATTGACCATTCTGAAGGTTTCAACGCAAACAACCTGCCTTCGCTCACCACGTACGCCATCATCGCAGATACTCGCTGTTGGACCGTCTCGTGCCGCACAACATAGCGACTGCCGGCGGGAAGGGCTGTAGCGCGCAGATCACACGTCGGGTGAATTTCGCGGACCGGTTGGTATAAACCGGTAGAGCGCTACCAATCGCGCACACGTGTAGCCTTGAAACAGCCGCAAAAAATTCAAAGCGTTGTCTCGCTACGAGCCTGTTGTACAATTTCTCGCGAGAGGTAAGCGGCGCATGCACAACTCTGATTACTATCGAGAGCAAGCGGCCAAATATCGAGAACTCGCTGAAGGTGCGACAGACGGCGCCGCCAAACAGGAGTTTTTGGAATTAGCAGCCGCTTGTGAGGAGGCGGCTGATAAGATCGACGATTGTCGAGCGAGTGGGTAATTAGGCGGACAGCGGTTCATCATGCCCGAAATCGTCATCAGTTTTGCGACCTGGCTTGATAACATCATCCGAACGCATCGAGAGGAAATCCTCGCCGTTGCGACGGCCATTATTGCGCTCTACACGATAATTCTTGCTTGCGTTGGTCGCCGGCAGAACAAAGATTCCCAAATCGTTCGGCGCGCTTACGTGGTCGTCGATATGGACGGGGTTAGGGACATCACCAAGGGAAATTTGGTCGGCCACGTGATATTTAGAAACGCTGGTCACTTGCCCGCTGGCAAGTTCTCGTGGTTTGTTAAAATTTCCAGCGGCAACGAGCAATTCACGCCTCCAAACATAAAAAATAGATTGCTTGAGGGGGTCGGCGTACTCCCAGCAGGGGCAAAATGGCCAATGGGTAGCGACGAAAACCCGTTTCCGCAGGAAAAATCCAACCCGCGATATTTGTATGTTTGGGGCAAGGCTAGCTACAAAGACGGGTTTCGCTGGCGAAAACGATATGTGACGTTCTGCCATCGATACCCGATGGCGAAAAGTTACACGCCATCTGGGGGCGGTTTCTGCATCGATGCTGAGCATGCTCGCTATAATGAACGCGGCAACAACGCAAACTAACAGCGGCCCGGCCTGACAAAACGGCGGCGGCCCCGGCCTGCGCAAGCGCCAGCGTTCAAAGTAATAGAAACGAACATCAAACGATAAATCGAACAAAGCGGAAGAAATGAACTTGAAACGACAGAAACGAAGCTAGGCGCTAATGCTTGACGTCGCCTTCGTTAGCGGCACGACTGGGCAAGGCGCGTCTTGGCGAACAGGTCCGGCTCCAATCGGCAAGGGAAAGAGCCAGCGTTGAACGGCGATTGCGGCGCTTCAAAATAGTCCCGCTCACGCATAGCTCCGACCGAGCCGATGTTCTCGCGCATAGCTCCGACCGAACCCATGTTAATGTCCGCGTTCACAAGCGCGAGGCGTGGTCGTTCGACCGGATTGGGTTTTGCGAGCGCGACCGCACTCAAGGCCAAAAGCAACGCGGTGGCCGTCAAGGCTTTCATCGGCCCGGCCTCCTGTGTTTATGCAATAGGCAATCGTGGGGAACGCTGCCCTGTTCCGAGCCGTTCATCATATTCGCGTGATGCTAAGCGGTAGCATTGACTCAGGTCAAATCGGCAACGGCGAGGAGCTAAATTTTATGAGACGCGAGGACCGTAAGTGCGCTAATGTCCTGCTGGGGCTGGGGGCTTCCAACAAGGGAGTTCCAGAGATGTGTGACTACAGCCTTCAAGACGTCAGGTCGCGGCCTGCAAAGGTTGGCGACAAACTCACCACACGTGACTTTGGTACTTGCACACGCGGGTTCGCTGCGGCGGAAGATGCTGGCGTGGCGGTTTGCGTTCTTCCGGGAACCGAGCTTGCGTTTTCCAGCCCGGTGACAGTTACAGATCCCCGCTTTGTCGTAGGGTGGAAGGTGGAAACACTAGCTCACGCGACGGCAATCTTCCGACAAGTGAATAAGGACGAGCCGTTCAAGCACCATGATGCGCTCGAATTCCCGGATGGGCGCATTGTTCTCCTGACACGACTAAGTGAGGGTCAGGAGGCAACGGTGCTTCAGTTGCCTGCGCAGCCAATGACCGCGGCCGAGGCAGATGCCCAGAAGCGCATCGCCTACGTGGGCTGATAGTTCGGGACAGGATCGATCTGTGTAGGCTGCCTTACGAAGCGGCCTACTTTTTTGTTTTGATCGGCTCTCCCTGAAACGCGCTACTTGCAGCAGTCGCCTTTGGGCAAAAGCTCAAACCTAAATTCGGCGATTGTTGTGTGTAATGGGCCCGGCCAACACGCGTGATGCAAGGTCTCGCCAGGCATTTCACAAAAGATGGAGCACCATCGAGAGAAATACCACCGCGATTGCCGCCACAATCAAAAGCGTCACTTGTCCTTTGGCACTCTGCAAAAAGCGAGGACGATTGTTCTGATCATTCGGCATGGTCATGCAATCTGCTCAAAGAAATCCTTCGTTACCTATTCGTCAGATCTGCTGGGCGCCTGGTAGCCGGCTTGATCCGCCCAATCGTTAGCGTTGGTCAGTGCCCGGGCTATGGCGAGAGGCCGTGGGCCATTATCAACTAATTGTTGATTGACGAATATTAATATTCGTCATTAGTTATCCGACAGCATAGTTGTCGGAGGTGCCAAATGTCTCGTCAGAACGTTTTCTTTAAGTTTTACAGTATCTTGGCTCCATTGGCGGCCGTAGTTTTGGCCGCTTGCAATCCGACGACGGCCCAACAGCCCGCGCCCGCACGGCCGGTACTGGTCACCAGCGTTCATTACGAAGCGCAGGTCAGCGACCGCAGCTTCGTCGGGACCATTCGCCCGCGGATCGAGAGTGATCTGGGCTTCCGGGTCGCCGGGAAGGTTTCGAAACGCCTGGTCGAGGTCGGCGCCCTTGTTGAGGCCGGCCAACCGCTGGCGATGCTCGACGAGGTCGATCTCAAGCTGCAAGCCGAACAGGCCGAGGCGGAACTCAATGCCGCGACCGGCGTGCTTGCCCAGGCCGAGCGCCGCCGAAACGCGCGCCAAAGAACTGCGGCAGAAGGGCTGGTCGACCGACGCGCAATTGGATCAGGCGAAAGCGGCGGCCGACGAAGCGCGCGCTCGACTTAACCGCGCCGAACGATCGGTTGAGCTTACGAAAAACAGTCTGTCCTACGCGACGCTTGTCGCCGACGCCCCGGGCGTCGTCACCGCAACCTTGATCGAGCCCGGTCAGGTCGTCACCGCCGGTCAAACCGCCATTCGCGTCGCGCGGCTTGCCGAAAAGGAGGTCGTGGTCGCGATCCCGGAGACGCTGTTGGCGCGTGCCAAGTCGGGTGAGGCGCAAGTCTCGATCTGGTCCGAGCCGGACAAGCGTCTATGTCGCCAAGCTGCGCGAACTCGCGCCCTCGGCCGATCCGGTGACGCGGACCTATCTCGCCAAGTTCTCCATGCCCGGACGCCGGCGATGAGGTGCAACTCGGCATGACGGCCACGTTGACCTTGTCCGATCCCGCAAGCGAACGCGTCGCACGTCTTCCTCTCTCGGCGCTGTTCAATCAGGGCGACGGACCTTCGCTTTATGTCGCCGACGGCAAGACCGGCGCGATCACGCTCAAGCCTGTCACCGTGAAAGTCTTACGAAAGCAATGATGTCCTGATCAGCGGCGGCGTAGACGAAGGCGCAAGTGTCGTCGCGCTCGGCGTGCAGAAACTCGACCCGGCCGAGAAAGTCAAGGTCGTCTCGTCGCTCTCGTTCTGAGCGCGGGCTCGAATATGGTGCGGAAAATAGCCATGCGTCGTTTCAATCTCTCAGCATGGGCCGTCGCTCATCCCGCCTTGATTCTGTTCCTGATCGTCATGTTCGGCGTGGCAGGCTTGCTCTCCTATCGCAGCCTGGGACGCGCCGAAGATCCGTCGTTCACCATCAAGGTCGTGGTCGTCACCGCCATGTGGCCGGGAGCAACCGCCGCCGAGATGCAGGCGCAAGTCGCCGATCCGATCGAGAAGAAGCTGCAGGAGCTGCCTTATTTCGACAAGGTGACGACCTACACCAAGCCGGCCTTTACCGCGATGCAGGTTGCTTTCAAGGACAACACGCCGGCGCGCGATGTGCCGCAGTTGTTCTATCAACTGCGCAAGAAGATCAGCGACATCAAGGACGATCTGCCCGCGGGCCTGATCGGCCCGTCTGTCAATGACGAATACGGCGACGTCGATTCGATCCTCTACATGCTCACGGCCGATGGCGCCGACTATGCGCAGATGAAAAAAGTCGCCGAGGCGTCTTCGCCAGCGCCTGCTGAAGGTTAAGGACGTCACCAAAGTCAATCTGTACGGCACGCAAGACGAGAAGATCTACGTCGAATTTTCGCAACGCCAAGCTCGCGACGCTTGGCATCACGACCGACCAGATATTCCAATCGCTTGCCCGGCAGAACGCGGTCGTGCCGGCCGGCATCGTGGAGATCAACGGCGCAGCGTGTGCCGCTGCGCGTCACCGGCGCGCTCGACGGTGCCAAGGCTGTCGCCGAGACGCCCGTTGAAGCCAATGGCCGCGTGTTCCGCCTCGGCGACATCGCCACGGTGACCCATGGTTTTGCCGATCCGCCGGACTTTCGTGGTCCGGCAAAAAGGCAAGCCGGCCATCGGCATCGGCGTCGTGATGGCGAAGGGCGCCAATATTCTCGAGCTCGGTCCGGCCGTCAGCAGCGCCACCGCCGATTTCATGGCCGCAGTGCCGCAGGGATTCGATCTCGAGCAGATCGCCGATCAGCCGGCCGTCGTCGAGCATGCGGTCGGAGAGTTCGTCCATTCCTTCATCGAAGCGCTGGCGATCGTGCTGTTCGTCAGCTTCCTCGCGCTCGGCTGGCGCACCGGCATCGTCGTCGCGCTGTCCGTGCCGCTTGTGCTCGCCATCGTGTTCATCGTCATGAATGCCATGGGTCTCGACCTTCACCGGATCACGCTCGGTGCATTGATCATCGCGCTCGGCCTCCTGGTCGATGACGCCATCATCGCCGTCGAGATGATGGTCGTGAAAATTGAGCAGGGCTGGGACCGCGTCCGGGCGGCGTCGTTTGCCTGGGAATCCACCGCCTTCCCGATGTTGACGGGAACGCTGGTGACGGCGGCCGGCTTTCTTCCCATCGGCTTTGCCAATTCCTCGGTCGGCGAATATGCCGGCGGCATTTTCTGGGTGGTCGCCATCTCGCTGGTGGCCTCGTGGCTGGTGGCCGTCGTGTTCACCCCGTATCTCGGCGTGCAAGCTCCTGCCGCAACCTCAAGCAGCTCGGTCCCGGCACGATCCCCATGCGATCTATGAGACGCGGATCGTATCGTGCGCTGCGCCGCGTGATCGAATGGTGCGTCGAGCGGCGAGTCACCGTCGTGCTCGCGACGGTCGGCATCTTTGCGCTGTCGATCGTCGGTTTCGGCCACGTGCAGCAGCAATTCTTCCCGCTGTCGGAGCGGCCGGAGCTGTTCTTCCAGCTTCGCCTGCCCGCCGGCACGGCGTTCGGCACGACGCTGGAATCGGTCAAGAAGGCCGAGGCCTTGCTCAAGGGCGATCGAGGACATTTCGACCTACACCGCCTATGTCGGCCGCGGCTCGCCGCGCTTCTGGCTCGGCCTCAATCCGCAACTGCCGAATGAATCCTTTGCCGAGATCGTGATCGTGTCGAAGGATGTCGAGGCGCGCGAGCGGATCAAGGCGCGGATCGAGAAGGCGGTCGCGGACGGCGCGCTTTCGGAAGCGCGCGTGCGCGTTGATCGGTTCAATTTCGGGCCGCCGGTCGGCTTCCCGGTGCAGTTCCGCGTCATCGGTCCCGATACGAAAAAGGTGCGGGACATCGCCTACCAGGTGCGGGAGGTGATGCGTGCGAACGACCAGGTGATCGATCCGCATCTCGACTGGAACGAGCAATCGCCGTACCTGAAGCTCGTCGTCGATCAGGACCGCGTGCGGGCGTTGGGAATGACGCCGCAGGACATCTCCAAGTCGCTGAGCATGCTGCTCTCGGGCGTGCCGATCACCACGGTGCGCGACGGCATCGAGAAGGTCGAGGTTGTGGCGCGCGCGGTGCCGGCGGAGCGGCTCGATCTGGCGCATATTGGCGACCTGTCGCTCTATTCGCGCAACGGCGTCGCCGTCCCGCTGTCGCAGATCGCCAAGGTCGAATACACCCACGAGGAGCCGATCCTGTGGCGCATCAATCGCGACATGGCGATTACAGTGCGCGCCGACGTCGTCGACGGCGTTCAGCCGCCGGACGTGACCAACGCCATCTGGCCGAAGCTGAAATCGATCCGCGACCGTCTCGAGCCGGCCTACCGGATCGAGATCGGCGGAGCCATCGAGGAATCGCAGAAGGGCAATGCCTCGATCTTCGTGCTGTTTCCCGTGATGATCGCTGTCATGCTGACGCTGCTGATGATCCAGCTCCAAAGCATTTCGCGGCTCATCCTGGTTTTCCTGACGGCGCCGCTCGGCATCATCGGAGCCTCGTTGGGACTGAACATCGCCGACAAGCCGTTCGGCTTCGTCGCGCTGCTCGGGCTGATCGCGCTGGCCGGCATGATCATGCGCAACGCGGTGATCCTGGTCGACCAGATCGAATCGGATGTGAACCATGGGCTGACCCGTCGCGAAGCGATCGTCGAAGCGACCGTCAGACGGGCGCGGCCGGTCATCCTGACGGCGTTGGCGGCAATCCTCGCCATGATTCCGCTGTCGCGCTCGGCCTTCTGGGGGCCGATGGCCATCACCATCATGGGCGGCCTGTTCGTAGCAACGTTTTTAACCCTGCTGTTCCTGCCCAGCCTCTATGCGTTGTGGTATCGTAAGCGGCTCGGTGAGCGTGGCGGGCGAGGATGAATTGATCGGATGCGCCGGACCGCATGCAACGGTCCGCCGCAGTCCCACTTGCGACCGCCGCCGAATGACAGCAGAAAGGCTAGAGAGCCGTTAAATGACCGACGTGACCGACCACATCGAAACGGACGTGCGGGAACGAATCCTCGTCACCGCTGAACGGCTGTTTCGCGAAATCGGCTACCAGAAGACGACGGTCGCCGACATCGCCAAGGCTCTGCAAATGAGTCCGGCGAATGTCTACCGCTTCTTTCGATTCAAAAAAGTCGATCAATGCCGGCGTGGCGCGCCGGCTGATGGGCGAGGTCGAGCAGGCGGCGCAGGCGATCGCCGCGAGACAGGGAAGCGCCGCCGCGCGGCTGCGCAAGCTGCTGACGACCGTCCATCAGATGAATTCGGACCGCTATGTCGGCGATTCAAAGATGCATGAGATGGTCGCCTGTCGCGATGGAAGAGAATTGGGATGTCTGCAAGGCGCATATCGAATTGCATCATCGGGGAAATCGCGGCTGTGATCGCGTCCGGCGTTGCCTCTGGCGAATTCCACGTGCCTGACGTCGGCATCGCTGCCATGTGCACCTGTGCCGCGATGGTCCGCTTTTTCCATCCCCAATTGATCGCCGAATCCGCCAATAAGCCCGGCCCAACGCTTGATCAGATGATCGATTTCGTTATCGCGGGGCTCGGGGGACAAAATTAGTGAATTCGTCGCGAGCAAACACCGACCGACTCAGTGCGACACAATAGTAGGCTTTGCTGGCGCTCGCTGAATCTCGCGCATGTCCCCATGGTGTACGGTGGCCACGTGACCATTGTCCCAAGCGATCGTGACTGCATCCCAACTCGTTTCGGTAATAATGCCACCGTCAGTGGCATCGCCTCGCCAATAAACGCGGTTACCCTTCTTGAGGCCTTTAAATTCGGCAGCGGTCATCGACCTTCCTCATTGTGCCTTTGGCACTACCGAGGTCATCAATGCGTCGGACCCCGGACCCCATCGCCCGATGCTGGTTTGCTTTTGGCCGCTCAGGCGAGTTTGCCTAAGGTGTCGCAAAGGGCAAGATATTCCCAAGCGGCGCCTTCCGTTTCAAACCGCCTGACCCAGAGTCTTTTGATGCTCGTACACGATGTGTCCGTGCCAAAATGCGTAATACTTGCCCTCGTATGAACGCTCTACTCTGTTTTTTGGGTTCTTAATCTCCTCGGGCATAGGAACTCTCCCAATCTTCTAATACCTTATCACAGTTTGCTTTTAAGCGCCCGTTGAGCGTGCGTGCGGAGGAAGTTCATGAAGGCAGTACTACTGATAAACCATGGCGGGCCGGAGATGCTGCGCTATGGCGAGGCGCCCGACCCGACGGCTGGCCCCGGCGAAGTGGTGGTCGACATTCACGCGGCCAGCGTCAACGCAGCCGATTACAAGGTGCGACTGGGAGGAGGGCGATACAGCCTCGGTCGGTTCCCGCATATCCTTGGCCGGGACTTCTCCGGCGTCGTCAGCACGGTCGGAGCGGGCGTCACCGATTTCACCGTCGGGGACGCCGTGTTCGGAGTGACCGACCAAGGTATCGAAGGAGCCTACGCGGAAAAGATCGCCATCAATGCTGCGATCATCGCCAAGAAGCCCGATCGTCTCGGCCATGCCGAGGCGGCTGCCCTGGGGCTCACCAGCCTCACCGCGCTCACCGCAATTGAAGATACGGCGCAACTCAAAGCGGGCCAGACCATCCTGATCCAAGGCGGCGCCGGCGGCGTCGCGGGATTTGCTGTACAACTTTGCAAGCATCTCGGCGCCACGGTGATCACGACGGCCAGCGCCAGCAATCACCCCTATGTGCGCAGCCTCGGCGCTGACCGAGTGATCGACTACAATACCGAGGATTTCACCGCGATCGGTCCCATCTGCGACGTGGTGTTTGACACCGTCGGCGGCGCTGTTCGGGCTGGCTGCTACGCGGTGCTAAAGCCCGGCGGCAAACTGGTGTGGATCGCACCGGCGCCGGAGGGATTTCACCCGAGCCGCAATGACGTCCAGACCTTGCGCCCCAACGTCATTCGCGATCGCGCTCATCTCGAGCGAATGCTGGCTCTTCTTGACGCCGGTGCGGTTCGGCCGCCCACGATCGTCCGGTACAAGCTCGCTGACGCCGCCGAGGCGCACCGGGTTAGCGAAGCGCGTCATCTGCAGGGCAAGCTGGTGCTTGAGGTCTGCTGACCCGCTGCGTCAGTTGGCGAACAGCAGACGAGTATTCTTCAGTAGATTGAGTATGCAATAAATGGCGGCGGCCCGGGCGTGCGCCCGGGTTGCGCCATTTCGGATATTGGGCAAGTCACCCATGCGTCCCTTTATTCTAACGTTACTGTTTATCCTGTTGGCGGTGGCGGATCGCGCGGCGGCGTTCATCTGCACGCTCTCGCCCGATAAGAGCACGGTGATCGTGAAGGTTAGCAATCCCTACGCGCAGCAAACCGCGTGTACAGTCACGTGCAATTTCATCACTCCGGACGGCATCAAAAGTGTGACCTGCACGCAAACCGTGCCGGGCGGCGCGAAGGATTGGTACGTGTGCATCCGTCCGGCCGCCGGCAAATCCTACAGCAATCTCGACAGCGGCAGCGAGAACTGCACCAAGCCGTAGGCGTACAACCTGGCAGTTGCGGCAAGGGACTTCGACGTCAATGCGCGAGCAGCGATCATTTGATTTCGTCAAGCCGCTTGCGTGCTCGCTCAGTCTTGAGTGGGTGGTAGTCGGGGAAAGCAGACTATCCCAATGGGGTCAACGCTGCCTTGGCGCCACGCCGGGCTCGGGTTCGGTCACCGCATTTTCGACCGCGGCACAATTCTTGAGATCGGTCCGCTGCAGCAGAAACGCCCGGTCCTCGGTTCCGAACTCGACATCAAGTTGCTCGCTTCGGTTGGCGCGCTTCACCATGATCATGCTGTCGTCGAGATAGACCATCAGCGTATCTCGGTTTTTGCCGCGGTCGAGCAGTAGATAGCCGCCCTCCTGGGCACTAAGGACATCGAACACGTCTGGCCGCGCGTAGATCATACAAATCGCGGCCTGATTTTTATTCAGCGTATCGATCAAGCGGCCGCCGCCTACGTTTCGGTTAGCTTTCTCGTCCCAGTAGCAGTCACCTTGAGCGAAGAATGGCAGCGCATCGCCACGTCGGCTGATTGCTATTCCGAAGCCGAGCGCGAGGTCGGATGTGCCCCGCATCGCCTCGTATCGCAACCAGACCGTCATGGCCGTGGTCGCCTGCTTCGCGTGACGGCGCAGATGCGCGGCATCATAGATGCGCTGAAAGCAGGCGCTATGGTCCTTCTTGGGTTCGATCAGCTCGTCGAGCGGCGTCGCCGCTTGCGCTGGCCAGGCAATCAAAGCCGCGAGCAATGATACGATCACCCGGACAGACTGGCATCGGGCAGTGGTGATTTGGTCTGAGCGTTCCAATCTAGGCTGGGTGCCACCACTTAGCGCCCTACCGGCCGGCATTTTGGATGGCCTCCCACTCTGTGAAGGCGGTTTCCACCGCTAAAAAATATGCGTGTTCGCTGTAGTCTGGGTGCTTCTTGACGGCGGCGCGAGCGCGAGCGAGCCGGCCACGGCGTGCCGGTCCGACGGCATTTTCAGCGAGCACCTCCGTCAATGCGTTCGTGAACTCGCGGTAAAGTGCTGAAATGTCGGTGCCGCTACTCATGGCCTGCCTCCCACGCAAGGAACATTCGCAGTCCCTGATTGAGTTGCTGTAGATCCTGCACCGGACGTCGGTGTGCCTACAACCGCCGTTTCACTGAATGCAGATTTCCGGGTCATCATCGGCCGCATTAAACGGATCCGAGCAACGCACCCTAATTTTATGGCTGCATTCTACGGCGCAGTCGGGGTGCTGGTGGCGGCTCTGCTTGCTGAGGCCTTCATCCGAGTACGGCGGCGGCGTGCCGGCTAGCTAGGGTGTACTCATAAAACACGCCGGCCATCGCTCTCGCAACGCTGTCTACTGAAATGCGAGATACAAATTTGACGAAAAAGGTCCGAGCAATAAACCAGTATAACCAACGGCCGCCCTCTTTCTGATTGGCGCCGCAAGCTGCCAAAGTCGCTTTCGTGTCATCAAAATGAGATTCTCGTCGCGCGCCCATTCGGATTTCCCAGTGATCCGGCATGCTATCTGGAAGATCCTGTCCTGGTAGTGAGCAATGGGTAGCGCCGTATGATGCTCAATCGGGAAAAACTTGTTTGGTACGCTAATAAACACTCGCCGGGCAACGCGGCAAAGTTCGTGCACAAAGAAAGACTGATTTTCTAGGCTTCCTACATGTTCAAGGACAGCATTCGATGTCGCTATATCAAAGGTATTGTCGTCAAATGGTAATCGGACATTCGGCTCAATTTGGATATAGCGAACGAGGGGAAAGGCCCTCTTGAATTGAACGCCGGCGCCTAATCCGCACGCCGTGATATTGTTTTGATGCGGGTAACTTCGCTCCAACACATTTGCGCCGTCATTTACAATGTCAGATACACCGACATCCAAAACTTGGTCTGAGTGCGAAGGACGTATGTGCGCGTTAAAGTCTCGGAAAATGCGGTTGCGAGCCGAAATAAGAAGTCGTTCTGCGACGCTGCCAGGGGAAACTTCTCGATAATATTCCTCATCTACCGGCATGACAGCACCAAGTCTCAATTTATTGCAGCCGAAGTTCACTATTAGCCGGGGGTGCCCTAA